>NZ_BCQS01000011.1 GCF_001552195.1 Actinomadura latina NBRC 106108 | reverse complement strand
GCTGTCCGAGCGGACCGGTGGGGTTCCCCGTCGTCTTACCGGACTTGACCATCGGGTCGCCAACGGCGCCGGTCTTGATCGCCGCGGTGTCCCAGCACTGCGCGTGCAGGAGCCACAGCGCCGCATCAGCCGGAGCCAGTTTCGGCGGCTCACCCTCGGTTCGCGCGGAGAACAGCGGCACGTTGTTGCCGGTGGCTTCCGCAGCGACCAGCAGTCCCGACCCCTTGGTCTCGCCCTTGGCCGTGCATAGCCCGGCGACCTGGGCGAACGGCGTCTCAGGATGGAACAGGTCGAGCCGGGAACGATGTTCTTCCAAGTAGGTGTCGAGCTTATCCAGCTCAGCCCCGCTGAAAGCCCCCTGCGCGAACCTGTCCGCCCATGCTCGCCGGTCAGCCGGAACGCCCAAAGCATCCACGACGACCGGCAGAAGCATCTGCCGCAGCAGCGCCGGTGATTGCGTCGGCAGATCAACGACAATCTCGCTGATCTCACCGGCGCGATGCAGCACCTCGCGCAGCCCCATCGGTTCGATGGTCTGCGCATCACCGAGACGCGGACGCAACCACCCCTCGGTGACCAGGTCGAACACCGGCATCGAAAAATCCTCAAAATAGTTATGTGTAAGGCTTGGGAGGCTAACTGGGCTTGGAGTGCCCGGTGGGCGGTATGGCAGAGTTGACCGGACGCGGCCTTGCGGTGGACAACGCCGGGCCCGTTGGCCTCGCCTCCGCGGGGATGGCTCCTAGTTATGTGTGAGCTGCGTGTTGGCCCTGCGCACGCGGGGGAAGGGCGGGGCGGCCACTGCTGTCCCGCCTTTCAGCCACGTGACTCGCGCACCACCAGCCCCAGGAACGGGTCGTAGCTGACGAGGTGGTCGCCGAGCCGCGCCACACCGCTGGAGTCCATTGGCAGGGCCCGGCTGTAGCGCAGCCACGGGTGATCGCGCCACCCGTCCAGCGGGCCCAGAGCATCCTCGGCCGTTTCGGTCAGCTTGGCCGGCAGGCGCACGGTGCCGCCGAGTACGTCATCCAGGACATCCCGTGACGCCTCACCATTGGTTCCGAGTGACCTGCCTGACAAGGCGCGGAACCCGTGGTCGTCGCGACGCACGAGCACCACCTCGATGCTGCGGTCGCCGTCGCGTACCACTGCCCGATGCTGCTCCTGCGACAGGTCACCGCGCGCTCCACCGCGGTGCAATCCTTCCAGTGTCGGCCGGGTGTGCTCACCGGCTCGGGTGAGCAGAAACGGCTCCGCGCTTTCGGCGCGCGTGCGCTGCCGGTCCTCCCAGTCGCTGCGGGCTTGACGTTCGGTCTCGGCCCAGGCATCCGGGACAACCTGGTGGTCGGCGTCATACACCTTGGCCACCAACTGCGGAACCTGCCCGGGGATGGACCAGTGCTCACCGGCAGCGTCACTCACCAGAGCCGCCGTACGCAACAACAGGTAACGCCCATAGATCGCCTCGGCGGCCGGAGGGAACTCCGGCGACGCGGCATCTCGCGGGCAGAAGCCGGTGACGACCACTCGCGGCCGCCCGACCGCCTGCGGCCGACCGACACCAGCATGCCGATGGATGCGGCCGATCCGCTGCAACAGCAGATCCATCGGAGCCAAGTCTGTGACCAGGAGATCGGCGTCGACGTCGAAGGACTGCTCGGCGATCTGTGTGGCCACGAGGATCATGCGATGGGGGCGCCCGGCCTCTCCCTGTCGAGGTGGCCCAAGCAATTGCAGACACCTTTCGGTACGGTCAGCCCGGTCGGCGGTGCTGAGTCGCCCGTGCAGCAACCGCACGTCCTCACCGAACTCGGCGCGCAGGGCGGCGAACGTCTCTTGTGCGCGCGGCACAGTGTTGCGGATCACCAGGGCGCAGCCGCCGTCGACGAGGCGTTCCCGTAGCAGGGAAAGTACCTGCGCGTCTCTCTCGGACATCTCGCCCGACATGCGCGCTGCCTGGTTGACCGGCTCGGGGAGGACCTCGATCTCGACGTGAAGATCCGGGCGCCAGGACGGGCAGCTCCCGATCAGGTGCTCCACGG
Organism: Actinomadura latina NBRC 106108; assembly: GCF_001552195.1. Lineage (GTDB taxonomy): Bacteria > Actinomycetota > Actinomycetes > Streptosporangiales > Streptosporangiaceae > Spirillospora > Spirillospora latina. The sequence continues at coordinate 396,140 of NZ_BCQS01000011.1, read as the reverse complement.
CCGAATCGGTTCTCCACACGGCTGTCACATTCGGGTAGCCGGAGACCTCGCCGACCATCTCGGTCTCTGAGATTTCGGTGTGCTCGCAGTCTCCCGCGCCCGCCAGATACGCGGCGACAAGATCGCTCCGCTGCGCGGGAGGCAGAGTTGCCGACAGCAAGATGACCGGCACCCCTGCCTGCCCCAGCCAGCGCAGCCCCTCGGCCAGGAACTGCGACATGTACACGTCGGCGGCGTGCACCTCGTCCAAGACCACCACCTTGCCCGCCAGGCCCGCCATCCGCAGCATCACATGCTTTGTGCGGGTGGCGGCGAACAGCAACTGGTCGATCGTGCCCACAACGAACGGAGCCAGCAGGCCACGCTTGGCCCCCAGGAACCACTCCGCCGGCGCCAACCGCTCCGCCGCGGTCTCCGGGCAGCACGCCCCGCCCGAGAGGCCGTAGGGGTCGTCGAGATCGAACTCGTCCTCGACCACCCCGGCGAACCGGTCGTCCGGGCTGGGCCCGCCGTCCTCCAGAAGTTTCCGCCACTGCTTGTTGAACATCCGCTTGCCGTGCAGCAGAGCCACCTGCGAGGCGAGCGAAGGCGAGATCGCCTCGACCCACGAACGGACATTGGTGAACATCGGGTCGGACGTCGCCTGAGTCGGCATCCCGACGAACACCCCGCCCATCCCCCACCGAGCGGCCAAAATCTCAGCGGCTGCCAGCGCCGCCTTGGTCTTCCCCTCCCCCATCGGCGCCTCGACCACCATCAAGCCAGGCGCATCCATCCGCGCGGCAACATCCATGACCATCGTCTGCGACGGCCGTGGCGCCTCCCCAAAACGTCTCCGAAAAAGGCCTGCGTCCCGCTGATCCAGTTCATCCCAGCCCCCGCGCAAACCCAGGCGACCCCAGGCCTCATGCGCACGTTCCCGCGCACCTCCGATATTGACCCGCTCCAACGCATCGACACCCTTGAAATGGTCTTGATCGCTGGCGATCCAGTCGGCCATCACCACGAAACCACTCACCTGTAACTGCAATGCACGACTCGGCACGCTCGCCGGTTCGACATCAGCAACATCCCGGAACCCCACCGCCCGCGTCAGAACATCCAGCAATTGACGACGTGCCGCATCCCAGCCGGACGCTTTACCGCTGAGCTGCCCCTTAGCGCGGCGATTCTCACGGGCGTCACCAAGCGTAGGAAACCGACCGTGATGCCCAGCTATCAGCGGCCACACCCAGCCGACACTCTCCTCAGCCCACCCTGCCTCCGCAAGGTACCTGAGCATCAAGATCCCGCCAGCCCGATCATGACGCCACCGGTAGCGCAGAACCACGCGCTGATCCCACGCCAGCCCCGCACCCAGAACACGCGCGGCACCTGCAGCATCCATATGCTGGAACGCAGGAGTAGCCTTGCCGATATCGTGAACACCGCACACCCACGCAAACAGCCGCCTTCCCCCGCCTTCGCCGGCAACACCGTCCAACGCCCGACGGACCGACGGCGCCAGGTAATGATCCCAAACAAGTTCGGCCACCGCGGCAGTATCCAGAAGGTGCTGCACTAACAAATTTGCCTGGCCACCAGCTTTACCCGCGCTCTTGCCCCACAGCACCCCAAGCGGATCTTGCGTGTACGGGACTGGTCCTTCGATACTCACACCCGGGAAGGTAGCGAACCACACCGACAAAATAACGCTCATGACTGAAACACGGCGCGCAGTCAGATCATCACGGCTGTCAGGCATCACCATGATCACAAACCAACCGAATGGAAACCGGGTCTCTCCCTGCTAACGTCGCAGGTCAGCAAGGGTCGGCCCCGCGCCCGCGGGGATGGTTCCTCGCTTTCGGGACACGGCGGGGTGGTGGTGCCGTCGGCCCCGCGCCCGCGGGGATGGTTCACTGGTCCGGGGCAGCTTGACGCCCAGATGCTCGTCGGCCCCGCGCCCGCGGGGATGGTTCGTCGGTGATCGCTGCGGCCTCCCCGGACGTGAGGTCGGCCCCGCGCCCGCGGGGATGGTTCCACCTCGCGGCGGGTGCGGCGGGCGCTGGAGGAGTCGGCCCCGCGCCCGCGGGGATGGTTCCTCGCCGCGCGCCTACAGCAGGCCGAGCGGCAGGTCGGCCCCGCGCCCGCGGGGATGGTTCCGCCGCCGCCGGCGACGTCCGGCACAGCGCCTGGTCGGCCCCGCGCCCGCGGGGATGGTTCCTCACCTGGGACGGGACCTAGATGTCCGACGATGTCGGCCCCGCGCCCGCGGGGATGGTTCCGGTGGTGGGGCGCGAGGGTCGTCGAGGCCAACGTCGGCCCCGCGCCCGCGGGGATGGTTCCTGGTTGTAGTCGGTGAACCATGCCTGGGATGCGTCGGCCCCGCGCCCGCGGGGATGGTTCCCCGCCGCCGTCGGCGCGGTCCTGGCCGCCGTGGTCGGCCCCGCGCCCGCGGGGATGGTTCCCCGTCGTTCCCGTTCCGCACTCCACTGGAGTCGTCGGCCCCGCGCCCGCGGGGATGGTTCGCAGGTGCAGGCGGAAGGGTGGCCGCACCTGTAGTCGGCCCCGCGCCCGCGGGGATGGTTCCTCGCCGAGCCCCTCGGTGACCTCCTCAGATCCGTCGGCCCCCCGCCCGCGGGGATGGTTCTGCTGATCGATCCGGGGAGGGGTGTATCTCCTGGTCGGCCCCGCGCCCGCGGGGATGGTTCTCTGCGCCAGCGACAGCCCGGCACGCCGTAGCTGTCGGCCCCGCGCCCGCGGGGATGGTTCCAACGAGGTCGCCGACACCGACGGCGCCCACTCCGTCGGCCCCGCGCCCGCGGGGATGGTTCGACGGTGCGGGGGCCTGGGGGCGGCTTTGTGTGGTCGGCCCCGCGCCCGCAGGGATGGTTCCCGCGCGACGACCCGCGAGCCGACGCCCGGCGAGTCGGCCCCGCGCCCGCGGGGATGGTTCGATCTCGCCGGCCGGTGAGACATCGTTGGTGAGGTCGGCCCCGCGCCCGCGGGGATGGTTCCCCGTGCCAGGCGGAATCGTTCCTGGCCACCCAGTCGGCCCCGCGCCCGCGGGGATGGTTCCTGGAGGCGGTCCGCACCACCGAAACCGACGTGGTCGGCCCCGCGCCCGCGGGGATGGTTCGCACCGGTTCGACATGACGATGGTGGAGGTGCAGTCGGCCCCGCGCCCGCGGGGGGATGGTTCCATCGCGCACCACGGCGCACCCGGCATCCCCCAGTCGGCCCCGCGCCCGCGGGGATGGTTCCGCCTCACCGAGCCGCTACAGAGCTTGGACGCCGTCGGCCCCGCGCCCGCGGGGATGGTTCGGGGTGCCGTCAGACTGCCTACCGGGCGCGGCAGTCGGCCCCGCGCCCGCGGGGATGGTTCCCCGCGCCACCGGAAGACGGAGGAGTGATGGACGTCGGCCCCGCGCCCGCGGGGATGGTTCCTGCACCGCCGGCACGACTGCACCCGCCACGTCGTCGGCCCCGCGCCCGCGGGGATGGTTCTCACGTGGATCGACGGCACCAAGTGACCCCGGTGTCGGCCCCGCGCCCGCGGGGATGGTTCAGCCCGTCACAGCCTCTTGCGGGATGATGGGGGTCGGCCCCGCGCCCGCGAGGCTGGTTCGACGATTCGGTTGAAGACCAACGCCGGCGGCGGGTCGGCCCCGCGCCCGCGGCCGGTGGGGGGTATTGGAGGCATAGAAACGTCCGGCAGCCCGGTGCAGTGGCTAGCCGACCTAGGGGACGGTGAGTTGGGCCTTAGCGCGGACCATCGGACCTGACCTCTTGGCCGTGATGTGGCTGTGTGGTAGCTCCGCACCACGCCAGAAAATCTTCCCTTTTCAAAATCGTCAGCCTGATGCGCCGTCACCGCCGTCCGTGGGTAATACACCTAGCGGACAATGTTCGGGCGTGGCCTCATAAATAGGCTGAGGCGGCGTTTACGTTAATTGACTAAGATCGTCTACGCATACGCGAACGGATGCTGCTCTTCGGGGTTATTCAGCGTCGAGCAGGGCTAGAAGTGCCGCTGTGGGGACGCGGTAGCAGGAGCCGATGCGGATTACCTTGCAGGGGAACTGATCTTCTTTGGCGAGTTGGTAGGCATAGGTGCGGGAGAGGCCGAGGGCTCGGGCAGCGGTGACGATATCAACGACGGTGGGAAGTTCGGCGAGGTCTGCATACTTGAGGGGCTGCATAATTGGGCCTCCATGGAATTGCAGCTTACCGCTGATCGATGATAATGGCGGGCGATTAGGTGAAGCACCAGCAGCTATAGCAGATGCTGTCTTCGTCTCTCGAAGGAAGGGTTTCGGTTGCGGGTGACGGTGACGAGAGGGCGTTATAGCGGGTGAGGTAGACCGGGCTTGACGAGGTCGGCGCGGCGCTTACTGATGGTGGCCTCCAGGCGGCCGGCAGCGGTGGATTGCCATCCGCCGCCGTAGCTGAAGGCGCGAAGCGGCCCGCACCGCGGCGGGGTCTTCGGCTTCTTCGGGTGTGGTGACGCCGTCTTCGGGCGCCGACGATTTGGGGCTGGGCGTTCCTGGGGCCGGGGCGGTCAGAGCATGGGCTCGCGTGGTCGGGCAAGGGCAGAACCTCGGGCTAGGTTTCGGTGGAGTGCGGTACTGCAGGGTGGGCGGCGCCGATGTATTGGCGTTCGCGGTAGAGGTTGCCGGTGAATTGGGTGATGCGGACGACGTCGCCGGGGTGAAGGTCGGCGCCTCCACAGTGGGAGACCCTCAAGGACGCCGGGATCGACCCGGCACCCCAACGCGCATGCGGCACACGGGCGTCGTTCCTGCGCTCCCAAGCCGACGCCCTGCCGGCTTGCGACTTCCTGGAGACCCTCCCCCTGACACGGGCGCGCATGTACGTGCTGGCCGTGATCGAGCACCGCACCCGCCGGATCCACGTCCCGGGCGCGACCGCCCATCCAACGGACGCATGGGTGACGCAGGCCGCAAGGAACCTGGGCATGGACCTGGAGGACGCCGGGTGCCGGGCGCGGTGGCCGATCCGGGACCGCGACGGCAAGGTCCCCGAGCTGGCCGACGCGGTCCTGGCCGACGCGGGCATCACGATGGTGCTCACCGGGGTACGAATGCCACGGACGAACTCGATCATGGAACGGTGGGTGCAGACCTGCCGCCGCCAAATGCTGGACCGGACCCCGATCTGGAACCAGCGCCACCTGCCCCACACGCTGCGCGAGTTCGAGACCTTCTACAACGAGCACCGGCCGCACCGGGGCATTTCCAACGCCCGCCCGTGCACTCCGCAGCCTCCACCGACCACCGACCAGATCGCCGATCTGAACGTACGAAGACACCAACGTCTCGGTGGAATCCTCAACCAGTACCAGCATGCCGCATGACCTGCACGGATGGGGTTTTCGGCATGAGCAGGGCTCTACCGGGGCGACCACGCATACTGGTGCTCCGGGCGCCCGGTCGCGCCGTAGCGGAGCGACACCACGACCCGGCCAGCCTGGGCGAGTGCGGCCAGGTAGCGCTGGGCGGTGGCGCGGGAGATGCCGATCTCGTCGGCGACCTCGGCGGCGGAGCGGGGCGCCTCCGCGCGCCGCAGCGCGTCGCCGACCAGCCGCGCCGTCACCGGAGACTGGCCCCTGGGCGGCGGGGGACGGTCGTGCAGTGGCGCGTTCAGGGCGCGGACCGCGCCGTCCAACACGGCCTGCGACAGCTCGTCCTCGCCGGACAGCGCCTCCCGGTAGCGGGCGTAGGCGTTGAGCCGCGCGTTCAGCGCGGCGGCGGTGAACGGCTTGATCAGGTAGTGCAGGGCGCCGTTTCGCAGCGCCTCCCGCACGACGCCGGGGTCGGCCGCGGCCGTGGCCATGATGACGTCGGCGTCCAGCTCGGGGAGCAGGGTCAGGCCCGAGGAGTCCGGCAGGTAGACGTCCAGCAGGACGAGGGCCGGCGCCAGCTCGGCGGCCATGGACCGGGCCTGCGCGGCGGTGTGCGCGAGCCCGGCGACGGTGAACCCGCGCAGCGCCGCAACGAATCCCGCGTGCACCTGCGCGACCCGGAAATCGTCGTCCACGACGAGCACGCCGATCATCGTCGCCCCGCCCTCCTCACCGTACGCCCTCCGTGCCCAGCACCCCGGGGAGCCGGGCGACCGCAACGGCTCCGCCCTCGCCGGGCCCGGCCGAGCCACCGTCCACGAACGTCACGTCCCCGTCGCGGGCGCGCGCCGTGCGGCGCGCCAGCCCGAGGCCGAGTCCCCGCGACCAGCCGGCGACAGTGTCGCGAGTGGAGACGCCGTCGTCGAACACGGCGTCGCCGAACCCGTCCGGCAGCCCGTCTCCGGAGTCGGTGACCGTGATGTGCAGGTCGCCTCCGTCGCCGAGCAGTTCGACCTCAACGCGGGCGGGCCGCCGGCGGCCGAGCCGCGCCGCCTCGACGGCGTTGTCGACCAGGTTGCCGACGACGGTCGTCACGTCGAGGGGGTCGACGACGCGGCCCGGCACATAGCTGCCCGGCCCGATGTCGAGCCGGACGCCCTTCTCCGCGGCGACGGCGAACTTGGCCGACAGGAACGCACGCAGGTAGGGGTCCGACAGCGGATCGGGCAGGGTGTCGGGCGCGGGAGCGCGGGAGGCGGCGTCCTGCATCAGGGTCCCGACGTACTCGGAAGCCTCCTCGCTGTGCCCGAGCTGGAGCAGGCCCGACAGGGTGTGCAGCCGGTTGGCGTACTCGTGCCGCTGCGCGCGCAGCGCGTCGAAGAGCGTGCTGACCGAGTCCAGCTCGCGGGCGAGCGTCTCCAGGTCGGTGCGGTCGCGCAGAGTGACGACGGCGCCGAGGGCGCGGCGGTCCCGGCGGACCTCGCGGCGGTTGACGACCAGGACCCGGTCCCCCGCCGTGACGAACAGGTTCGCGGCCTCGCGCTCGCCGGTCAGGACGTCCCGCAGCGTCGTGCCCTCGGGAGCGAGGTCCCCGGCCGGGGCGCCCCGCTCGGGACTGACGCCGAGAAGTCGGGCCGCCTCCTCGTTGCAGACCGCGGTCCGCCCGGCGGTGTCGACGGCGACGACACCCTCGCCGACACCGTGCAGCACGGCCTCCCGCTCGTGGACGAGCTCGACCAGCTCGTACGGTTCGAGGCCGAGCGTCTGCCGTTTCAGCCGGCGGCCGATCGCTGCAGACGCCACCACACCGAGGAGGACGGCACCGGCGACGAAGAGTGACATCTCACGGAGCATGTGCCCGAGTTCCCGGTCGATCGCTCGGGCGTCGAACCCGACGCTGACCTCGCCGAGGATCTGCCCGTTGCCCCCGTACAGCGGCACCTTGCCGCGCGCGGACAGGCCGAGCGTGCCGCGCTCGACCCGCACGACCTCCCGGCCGGCCAGCGCGTCGGACGGGTCGGTGCTCACCCGCCCGCCCAGTCGTCTCGGGTTGGGGTGGGAGAAGCGCATGCCGCGGTTGTCGGTCACCACGACGAACAGCGCCCCGGTCCGGACCCGGATCCGCTCGGCCCGGTCCTGGACGAGATGTCCCGGATCGCCCGCCGCGACCGCGTCGGCGACTTCCGGATCGACGGCGACGGTGCGCGCCACCGTCAGCGCCCGCTGGCCGTACTGGTCGCGGAGCTGGCCGTCGAGCATCCATGCGACCAGCCCGTAGCCGAGGACGGCCACGATGACGACCACGCCGACCTGGAGGATCAGGACCTGCCGGGCGAAGGAGATGCGGGGCCGGACGGACATGACGTGTCACGGTAACCCATGCCGGCCCGGCCGCCCACCCCCGAGCGAGCAGAATGCACAGAAGTCCGGAAAACGCGCTTAACGTGGGGATTCGCGGCTTGCGAGCACATCGCGGGCAAGGGTTCCGGTGACGTGCGCCACATTCGTACGGTTCGGCAGTGTCCGAATCAGCGATGTCCGAAGAAGCAGTGCCTCGAGAACAGACCACCGAGCGCCGCGCCGCCGGGCCCGTGATCGAGCTGGACGGCGCAGCCAAGCGCTTCCGGTCGGCCGGCGGCGTGCACACGGCCGTCCGCGACCTGCACATGAGCGTGGGGTCCGGCGAGTTCGTCGCCGTGGTCGGCCCGACCGGCTGCGGCAAGTCCACCACCCTGTCCCTCGTATCCGGCCTGGAGCCGGCGTCGGAGGGCCGAGTCCTGGTCCACGGCCGACCGGTCGACGGCATACCCGACGGCGTCGGCTACATGTTCCAGAACGACGCCGTACTGCCGTGGCGGTCCGTCCTGGACAACGTCGCGGCCGGTCCCCGCTACCGGGGCGCGTCCAGGCGCGAGGCCCGCGCCCGCGCCCGCGACTGGGTCGCGCGGGTCGGCCTGGCGGGCTTCGAGGGCTACTACCCCCACCAGCTGTCGGGCGGGATGCGCAAGCGCGTCGCGCTCGCGCAGACCCTCGTGAACGAGCCGTCCGTGCTGCTCATGGACGAGCCGTTCTCCGCGCTCGACGTCCAGACCCGCGGCCTCATGCAGGACGAGCTGCTGCGGCTGTGGTCGGGGTCCGGCGCCGCCGTCGTGTTCGTCACCCACGACCTGGAGGAGGCGCTCGTCCTGTCCGACCGGGTCGTGGTCATGACCGCCGGCCCGGCCACGATCAAGGGCGTCTTCGAGGTGCCGCTCGACCGGCCGCGGGACGCCGAGGAGGTCCGCCTCACCAGCGAGTTCCTCGACATCTACCGCGAGGTGTGGGACTCGCTGCGCGACGAGGTCCAGATCACCCGCGAGAGAGGGGCCGGCCATGCCGCGTGACGCGCACCTGGCGGAGGCAACGGCGACCGTCGAGAAGGCGCCGCCCGCGGCGGCAGCCGCCGCCGACTGGGGCGAGCCGGCCGCGATCGCGCGGGCGCGCACCGCCGGGCTGCGCCGCGCCCTCGGCATCAACGCCGTGCGGATCGCGCTCGTCGCGGCGTGGCTCGGCTCGTGGGAGCTCGCCGCCCGACACGTGATCGACCCGTTCTACTACTCGATGCCCTCGAAGATCTGGGAGCGGCTCGTCGGATGGTTCACCGACGGCACCTCGCAGGGATCGATCTGGGAGCAGATCTCCGTCACGCTGCAGGAGGCCGTCGCGGGCTTCGCGCTCGGCGCCGCCGGCGGCGTTGTCCTCGGCATCGTGCTCGGCCGCAGCCGGTTCCTGGCGGACGTGTGCGCGCCGTTCATCAAGGCCGTCAACGCTATACCGCGCATCATCCTGGCCTCGCTGTTCATCATCTGGTTCGGCCTCGGCATGCAGTCCAAGATCGCGACGGCGTTCGTGCTGGTGTTCTTCGCGGTGTTCTTCAACGCCTTCCAGGGTGCCCGCGAGGTCGACCGGAACCTCGTGAACAACGCGCGCATCCTCGGCGCGGGCCGGCTGCAGGTGCTGTGGACGATCGTGGTGCCGAGCGCCACCTCGTGGATCCTCGCGTCGCTGCACTCGGCGTTCGGGTTCGCCATCATCGGCGCGATCGTCGGCGAGTACACCGGCGCCGACAAGGGCCTCGGCCTGCTCATCAACCACGCGCAGGGCACCTTCGACTCGGCCGGCATCTATGCCGGGATGATCATAATCACCGTGCTGGCCCTGCTCGCCGAGTACCTGCTCACGCTGCTGGAGGGCCGGCTGCTGCGCTGGCGCCCCACTGTCTCCGGCCACGACGTCCAGATCTGACCCCCGACAGGAGAACCCCATGCCCACCAGCAGGCCCACCGCCTCCGTGCGGGTGAGCGCCGCCGCGCTCGCCACTCTCACCGCCCTGTCGTCCCTCTCGGCCTGCCGCGACTCCCACGGCGGCGGGGACGAGACGTCCGGCGGCACCGTCAAGATCATGGTCGGCGGGATCGACAAGGTCATCTACCTGCCCGCCAAGCTCACCGAGCAGCTCGGCTCCTTCAAGGCGCAGGGGCTGAAGGTCCAGCTGCTGACCGAGCCCGCGGGTGCGCAGGCCGAGAACGTGCTCATCGCCGGCGACGTGCAGGCAGTCGTCGGCTTCTACGACCACTCCATCCATCTCCAGACCAAGGGCAAGTGCGTGGAGAGCATCGTGCAGATGGCCGACGTCCCGGGCGAGGCCGAGATGGTGGCGACCGCGAAAGCGGGCTCGCTGACGTCCCCGGCCGGGTTCAAGGGCAAGAAGCTCGGCGTCACCAGCCCGGGATCGTCGACCGATTTCATCACCCGCGCGCTCGCCGTGCGGAATGGGGTGAAGACCTCCGACTACACGACGGTGAAGGCCGGCGCGGGCCAGACGTTCATCTCCACGATGGACAACGGCGGCATCGACGCGGGCATGACGACCGACCCGACGATCGCCAAGCTCGTCAGCACCGGCAAGGGCAGAGTGATGGTCGAGATGCGCACCGAGGAGGGCACCCGCGAGGCGCTCGGCGGGCTGTACCCGTCCAGCTCCCTCTACATGGACTGCGCGTACGTGAAGTCGCACGCCGAAACCGTGCAGAAGCTCGCCAACGCGTTCGTCAAGACCCTCGGCTGGATCAAAGCGCACAAGCCAGCGGAGATCGCCGCGAAGATGCCGAAGGACTACGCGGGCGGCGACCCGAAGTTGTACGAGAAGGCGATCGGCGACTCGATCAGCATGTTCAACGGGGACGGCGTCATGAAGCCGGAGGCGGCGGAGAACGTCCTGAAGGTGCTGGCGCAGTTCTCACCGGAGGTGGGTGAGAAGAAGGGCCAGATCGACCTGGCCAAGACCTACACGACCCAGTTCGTGACCAAGGCGAAGCAGCCCTGAGCCGACGCCGGACGCCGGACGCGGGCCGGGCCTTGCGCGGAGGCCCGGCCCGTCAGCCTGCCGGGCCGGGGCCGGATCGGCCCGTGCGCGCGGGCGTGGCTGCATCAACTGCTGCTGGGCCACCTCGCGGCGCGGGACGGCCGCCCGGTGCGTCCGTCTGGACGAGCTGGACAACATCTGCGCCGTGCTCGGCTTCGGCGTGGTCGGGCTCGTAATCTGTGATGCGGTCTCTCGGCGTCTTCGATTACTTCCGCCCATCAGCGGACGGCCTGGGGGACGTTCCAGGGGTTGTCGTCGCGGAGCGGGGGCGGGAGGAGGTGCTGCGGCCAGTTCTGGAACGCGAGGGGGCGTAGGAACCGGTCGATCGCCGCAGGGCCCACCGAGGTCGTGGCGGGCGCCGTCGTCGCAGGGTAGGGGCCGCCGTGCTGCATCGCGTTGGTGACGGAGACGCCGGTGGGCCACTGGTTCCACAGGACGCGTCCGCTGCGGTCGGCCAGGACCGCTGGAAGCGTGCCCAGGTCGTCGTTCTGTTCCGCATGCACGGAGGCCGTCAGCTGGCCCGGCAGTCTCGACAGGGCCTCGGCCACGTCGGCGAGGTCACCGTAGGTGACGACCAGGCCGAGCGGACCGAAGCATTCCTCGGCTGCTCGGGTGTCGGCCTTGAACGCATCAAGGTCCATGGTGAGGAGGCGGGCAGCGGTGGACGCTGCGTTCGGCCAGACGAGGCGGTGGACACCGGGGCGGGCGGCCAACGCGGCCGCGGCATCCAGGTAGCCCGTTTCGATGCGGTCGTTCAGCATCGGGGCGGCGGCGATCTCGTGGAGGCGTGCGCTGATGCCGTCCAGCAGCCCGGTGGGGGCGAACAGGAGGCCGGGGTTCGTGCAGAACTGGCCGGCGCCCAGGGTGAGGGACGCCGTGTAGCCCTCGATGATCTCCTTGCCGCGAGCCTCAGCGGCCGCGGGTGTCACCACGGACGGGTTGACGCTTCCCATCTCGGCGTAGAACGGGATCGGCACCGCGCGTTGCGCGGCGATCTCGGCGAGGGCCAGGCCGCCGCGTTGGGAGCCGGTGAACGCAGCAGCGGCGATGCCGGGGTGCCGGAGCGCCTCGACACCCTGGGCCTCGCCTTCGACCAGGGCGAGCACACCGTCCGGGAGGACGGGGGAGATGATCTCGGCGATGCGGCGGGACAGCCGAGGGTGGCCGGGGTGGGCCTTGACCACGGCCGGGCAGCCCGCCGCCCAGGCGGACACCGTGTCGCCACCCGCGACGCTGAACGCGAAGGGGAAGTTGCTCGCGGCGAAGACCAGGACCGGGCCGATGGCCGTCCGGTAGCGGCGCAAGTCGGGGCGGGGACCGGTCGGCCAGGACGGGTCGGACCTGTCGATGCGGGCGTCGTGAAAGGCCCCGGTCCGGATCTCGTCGGCGAACATCGTCAGCTGGAACGTCGTGCGGGCCAGTTCACTGTTCAAGCGGGCCACGCCGAGGTGGGTTTCCTCGTCGGCGATGGCGACCAGTTCATCGCGGGCACCGCGCAGCGCTGCGGCGACGGAGGCCAGGGCTCCGGCACGCTGCTCGGGTGGTGTTGACGCCCAGCGAGGTGCGGCGGTCTGGGCGATGCTGACGGCCTGATCCGGTGTCATGGGCCTTTCCTTAGAAGACGAAGCCTTCGGGGAAGGGGTCGGCGGGGTCGAGCAGGTAGGTCGCGGTTCCGGTGATCCAGGCGCGTCCGGTGAACTCGGGGACGACGGCGGGGAGCCCGGCGACCTCGGTCTCGGCGACGAGGCGGCCGGTGAAGCGAGTGCCGATGAACGACTCGTTCACAAACTCGGTGTGCAGGGGCAGTTCGCCGCGCGCGTGGAGCTGCGCCATGCGGGCGGACGTCCCTGTGCCGCAGGGGGAACGGTCGAACCAGCCGGGGTGGATCGCCATGGCGTTGCGCGAGTGGGACGCGCCCGAGCCGGGGGCGAGGAACTGGACGTGCTTGCAGCCGCCGATCAGCGGGTCCGCCGGGTGCACGGGGCGGTCGGTCTCGTTGATCGCCGCCATGACGGACAGCCCAGCCTTGAGGATGTCGTCCTTGCGGGACCGGTCGAACGGCAGGCCGAGCGGTTCGAGGTCGGTGATGGCGTAGAAGTTGCCGCCGTAGGCCAAGTCGTAGCGGACGTCGCCGAGCCCGGGAACGGTGACCTCGGCGTCCCGGCGGAGGGCGAACGAGGCGACGTTGCGCAGTGTGACGTGTTCGGCGACGCCGTCGCGGACGGCGACGCGGGCCTCGACGAGCCCGGCCGGGACGTCCAGCCGGACGATCGTCTCCGGTTCGGTCACCTCGACCATCCCGGTCTCGACCAGCACGGTCGCGACCCCGACGGTGCCGTGCCCGCACATCGGCAGGAAGCCGCTGGCCTCGATGTAGACGACGCCCCAGTCGGCGTCCGGGCGGGTCGGCGGCTGCAGCAGCGCGCCGCTCATCGCGGGGTGACCGCGGGGCTCGTCCACCAGGAAGCGGCGCAGCCCGTCCAAGTGCCGGACCGCGTGGGCGCGCCGCTCGGCCATCGTGGCGCCGGGGATGGGCGGGACCCCGCCCGTGACGACGCGGGTCGGCATTCCCTCCGTGTGCGAGTCGACGGCGCTGATCGAGCGGACTGAGCGCATCAGGCGGCCTGCCGGTTTCGGAGCGCCGCAATGGCGCGGGCCATGTCGGCGGTGACGGCGGCACGCTGCGCCTCGGTGAGCGGGCCGCGCGGCGGACGGCACGGTCCTCCGTACCGCCCGGCCTGATCCATGCCGAGCTTGATGGCCTGGACGAACTCGGTCCGGGAGTCCCAGCGGAAGGCGGCGATGAGCACCTCGTACAGGCCGCGCGCCTCCTCCAGCTTCCCGGCGAGGGCCAGGTCGTACAGCTGCGCCGACTCGGCGGGGAACACGTTCGGGAACCCCGCGAACCAGCCGGTCGCGCCCATCAGCAGAGATTCGAGGGCGACGTCGTCGGCGCCCGAAACGACCTCCAGTCCGGGCGCCTTCTCGGTGATCTCCAGGACGCGGCGGACGTCGCCGGAGAACTCCTTGACCGCCGTGACGTTGTCGATCTGCGCGATCTCGGCGAGCAGGTCCGGCGTCAGGTCCACCTTGGTGTCGAGCGGGTTGTTGTAAACCATGACCGGTAGCCCGACGGACGCGACCGACTCGTAGTGCGCGATGACGTCGGCGCGGTTCGCCCGGTACATGGTGGGCGGCAGGCACAGGACGCCGTCCGCGCCGTCCTCGGCGGCGATCTCCGTCCAGTGCCTCGCCTGGTGGGAACCGGGGCCATGCACGCCGACGATCACGATGCCGTCCCCGCCGACCGCCTCCACGGCGGTGCGGGCGACGCGGCGGCGCTCGTCTGCGGTGAGGGCCGAGTACTCGCCGAGTGAGCCGTTCGGGCCGACACCGCGGCAGCCGTTGCCGACCAACCAGCGGCAGTGCTCGGCATAGGCGTCGTAGTCGACGGCGAGCCCGGCGGGGGCGTCGGCGTCCTCGCGGTAGGGCAGGGCCGTGGCCACCACGAGGCCGCCGAGACTCTGGGACTTGGTGCCGCTCATCGGGGGCTCTCCTTCGTTTCTTCCTCGATGGGATGTCGTGCCAGTTCGCCGAGCCGGATCGGCTGGGCGACGGGTCGGTGGTGGGCCGCGCCTCGGGACAGCAGTTCGGCGACCGTGGGGCCGCAGATCCGCGCCTGGCACGGGCCGAGCCCGGCGCGGGTCGCGAGCTTCACCGCGTGGGGCGAGTCCCGGGCGGGATCGGCGGCCGCACGCAGGAGCGTGCCGTAGGTGGTCTCCTCGCAGCGGCAGACGATCGTGCCGGGATGCAGCCAGCCGCGCCAGGCGGCGCCGATCGGGTGCGCGGCGGCGAGGCGCGCCGCGAACGCGCGGGCCCGGTCGCGGCGGCGCCGCACGGGTCGCAGCTCGGCGGCGGCGGGGGAACCGCCCCCGGCGATCCAGCCGGCGAGGAGCCCCTCGGTCGCAGCGGCCTGGGCGCCGGCGATGCCGGTGATCTCCCCGGCGGCGTGCACGTCGGTGGCGGTGGTGAGCTGGTCGCCGTCCACCTCGACGAACGCGCCGTCCCGCAGGCGGCAGCCGGCGGCGACGGGGAGTTCGAGCTGCGGGCTGAAGCCGTGGGTGACGCAGACCGCGTCCACCGCGAGGGTCCGTTCGGTGCCGGGCACGACCGACCAGTCGGGACGCAGGCGTGCCGTGACCGCCTCCTCCACGCGTCCGGCGCCGCGCGCCTCGACCACGGCGCGGCCCGTCCGGTAGGGGACGCGGTGCCGGGCGAGCAGCCCGAGGTATCCGGCGAGTTCGGCGCCCTTGCCCGGCTGCGCCGCGAGTTCCCACGGACGGTGCAGCCAGCCGCGTGCCATGGTCGCGGCGGGGTTGGCCTCCAGCACCGCCTGGACGGTCGAGCCGGCCGCCAGGAGCGAGGCGGCGACCGGTAGCAGGAACGGTCCAGAGCCGGCGATCAGGACGCGGTCACCGACGATGAGGTGCTCCCCCTTGGCGAGCGCCTGCGCGGCTCCGGCGGTGTAGACGCCGGGCAGTTCCCAGCCGGGGAACGGCAGGACGCGGTCGTGGGCGCCGGGTGCGAGGACGAGCCCGTCGGGTCGCAGGACGTGCCGTTCACGTGCCGCCCCGTCGGTCTCGCCGCGCAGCACGTGGACGTGCGGGGCGCCCCGGTCCCGGCGCTCGATCGCCCAGACGGTGCTCCGTGGCCACCAGGCGCAGTGCGGATGACCGAGCACGTGACCGCGGCGGCGTTCGAAGCCGCGCCGGCCGCGGTGAAGGCGCCCGGGGTGCGCAGTGGCGTAGGCGTCCGGGGGCATCCGGTGATACTGGCCGCCGGGGTCGTCGGCGGTGTCGAGCAGCGTCACCCGCGCCCCTGCGCGCAGGGCGCCCACCGCCGCGCCCAGGCCTGCCGGCCCGGCCCCGATGATCACCACGTGCCGGGTCATCGGGCGTCCTCCCTCGCGCGGGACTGGGTGGCGACCGCGTCGCCGTCGCGGGCGCGGCGGCGGCAGGCCCGCACGTCGCGGACGCCGTTGACGGTGACGAGGCAGTCGAAGCAGGCACCGATGCCGCAGAAGACGCCGCGCGGGGAGCCGGACGGGCCTTCGCGCCAGGCCAGCCGCCCGGACGCCAGCAGCACTCCGGCGATCGTCTGGCCCTCGATGCCGGTGAGCGGTTCGCCGTCCACGGTGATCCGCAGCGGGATCTCCCGTCGCCCAGCCGCGTTGCCGGCGGTGCGCGCGAGTCTCGGGCTCATCCGTTCTCCCCTTCGGCTTGGAGGGCGGGCCGGTCGACCCTGAACGGCTCCGCGTCGATGTCGGGTTCGCGATCGAGCAGCAGGTCGCGCAGCAGGGCGGCCGTCCCGACCGAGAGCCCGATGCCGGCGCCCTCGTGGCCGGTGGCGTGCCAGAGCCCGCTCAGGCGCGGGTCGGCGCCGATGACGGGCAGGTGGTCGGCGACGTACGGGCGGAACCCGCCGTAGGCGCGCATCACCGGCACGCCGGCCAGGGAGGGGAAGAGGCGGAGCGCCTTGCCCGCGATGACCGACAGGACCTCGGGACGGAGCCGGTCGTCGAATGCGACCCGGCGCCGCGACGAGCCGATGAGGACCGTCCCGGCACGGGTGGATTCGACCACGGCGGACGCCTGCAGGTCTCCGGCGCCGCTGCCGACGGCGCCCACATAGTCCGCGTCGTAGACCTTGTGGAAGACGGTCGGCGGCATCGGCGCGGTGACGAGCACCTCGCCGCGCCGGGGCCTGACGTCCAGCCGTACGCCCAGCCGTGCGGCGACCTCGCCGGACCACGGGCCGGTGGCGTTGACGAATGCGTCCCCCTCGATGGTTCCGGCGCGGGTGCGGACGCCGGTGATGCGGCCGCTGCGCACGACGGCGCCGGTGATCTCGTGTCCGGTGCGCAGGGCAGTGCCGGCGCGGACGGCGTCGGCGAGCAGCGCGGTGGCCGCGCCGGCGGGCTGAACCTGCGCATCGCCGGGGTAGTGGACGGCGGTGGTGCAATCACGGGTGAGGTGCGGTTCCCAGTCAGCGAGGGCGGCGGCGTCCAGGTCGGCGGCGTCGATGCCGGCCGCGCGCTGGGACGCCGCGAACTCCCGCAGGGTTCGCGCGCCTTCGCCGGTGGTCGCGACGACGATGCCGCCCTTGGGCTCCCACTCCACAGCGTCCGCGTCCGCGTCCGGGAGGATCTGGAGGATCTGCGGCCACAGTCGCCGGGACAGCTTCGCGAGCTCCAGTTCGGGACCGGGTCCCTTGTCGGAGACCAGGACGTTGCCCTCGCCGTGCGCGGTGGTCGCCGCGGCGGGGCCGTCGCGGTCCACGACCGTGACGTCGCACCCCGCCAGGGCGAGTTCGCGGGCACAGGCGGCGCCGATGATCCCGGCACCGAGCACCACAACCCGCGCCATCACCCACTCCATTCGTTCGATATAGCGAACGAATTTGACGTTATGTCTCCCGCGCGCGGATGTCAATGGGGGTGGCGAGGGAGTGTCAGGACGTGTGGTCCCGGTGCGCCCGTTCCCCTTGCGAGGAGTGAAGACGCTGGTCGGCGTCATATTGCAGGAGCAGCACGGAGCGCACGGGCCCGTCGAGCGCCAGGTAGCCGTGGGGCAGCCGGGCGTCGAACGCGACGTAGTCGCCGGGGCCGAGTTCCACGTCCCGGTCGTCCACCCGAACGCCGAGCCGCCCGGCCTGGACGATGGTGTGCTCGGTGCCGACATGGCCCAGCGAGTCCTGCCGGCGACCGGCCCTGACCTGCTGGTCGTACACCTCGAACATGGCGCCGCCGGACGCGATGCCGCGCAGCGGCCGCAGATCGACGCCCTCACCGCGCAGCACCTCGACGTGCGCCCCCCGGACCACGGTGAGCCCGGACGGCTCCTGGCGGTCGAGCAGGTCGGAGATGGGGATCTCCAGGACGCGCGACAGGCTGAACACCGTCTCGATCGTGGGGTTCCCCGCGCCGGCCTCCAGCTGGGACAGCGTCGCCTTGCCGATCCTCGACCGGCGTGACAGCTCCGACAGCGACAGCCCGAGCTCCAGCCGCGCGCGGCGCAGATTGCCGGCCAGCACGTCCCGCACCGACTCCGCTGATGCGCCCACACGCCCACGCCCTTCCCCACGGCGTTCGCTCTACCGAACGCTTAGTGTACCTGCGGGCGGGCTGGACGGGGACGCCGAGTCGGGCCGCCTCCGTGAGTGCAATACTACATGTCACCGGCCGGTCCGGCCGTCGTGCCGGCGGGGCACCACGCCCCGGAGGGAGTCACGACCCAGATGCTGAATCTTCCTGCCCTGGGCCCGCGCAAGAGCGTGCGGGTGCAGATCGCCCATGCGCTCCGGGCGGCGATCGTCAGCGGGGAGATGCGGCCGGGCGTGGTCTACTCCGCCCCGGCGCTCGCCGAGCGGTTCGGAGTGTCGGCGACCCCCGTCCGGGAGGCCATGATCGACCTGGCCAGGGAGGGGCTGGTCGACGTCGTCCGCAACAAGGGCTTCCGGGTCACCGAACTGTCCGAGCGAGAACTGGACGAGATCACGGAGGTGCGGGCCCTGATCGAGGTCCCCACCATCGTGCGGGTCGCGCAGACCGCGCGCGCCGAGGAGGTCTACGCGCTGCGGCCCCTGGCCGAGGCGATCGTGACGGCCGCCGGGAACCGGGACGTCCTCGCCTACATCGAGGCGGACCATCGCTTCCATCTCGCGCTGCTCGAACTTGGCGGCAACTCCCACATCACCCGGCTGGTGAGCGAGCTTCGCTACATGTCCCGGCTGTACGGTGTGCCACGGCTGGCGGAACGCGGTGAACTGGAGCCGTCCGCCCGCGAGCACGAGGAGCTTCTGGAGGCCGTGGCGAGCGGTGACCTGGCGGCCACGGAGGCTTTGATGGACCACCACCTCCGCCACATCCGCGGAATCTGGGCAGACCGCCCCGAACACCACTAGCCGCCTGGGCGCTGGGGACCCGCCGACCGCCCCCGTGGGCACGGCCGGCGGGAAGGCCCCCGCTGTCGCGGTCACACCGCGCCTCCCAGGTAGGCCTCGACCACGCGCGGGTCGGCGGACAACTCGGCGGCCGAGCCCGCCAGCACGCAGCGGCCGTTCTCGATCACGTAGCCGCGCCGGGCGATGCCGAGCGCCGCCCTGGCGTTCTGCTCGACCAGCAGGACGGCCGTCCCGTTCGCGGCGACGTCGCGGACGACCTCCATGACCGCCGCCGCGACGAGGGGCGCGAGGCCCATCGACGGCTCGTCCAGCATCAGCAGCCTCGGCCCGGCGACCAGGGCGCGGCCGATGGCGAGCATCTGCTGCTCGCCGCCGGACAGCGTGCCGCCCTCCTGCCCGCGCCGCTCCGCCAGCCGGGGGAGCAACCCGTAGACCCGGTCGATCCGCCTCGCCAACTCGCGGCCGTCCCGGACGAGGTACCCGCCGAGCAGCAGGTTCTCGTGGACGGTCAGGGTGCTGAAGACCCGCCGTCCCTCGGGCACGTGCACCAGGCCGCGCGCCACGATCGAAGGCGGGGCGGCCCCGGCCACCGACTCGCCCTCGTACCTGATGTCGCCGCCGGACGGGCGGACCAGCCCCGAGATCGCCGACAACGTCGTCGTCTTCCCGGCGCCGTTGCCGCCCAGCAGCGCCACCGTCTCGCCCTTCCCGATGGTGAGCGACAGGCCGTTCAGCGCGGTCACCCCGCCGTACTTCACCGTGATGTCAGTCAGTTCGAGCACCGCGCACCTCCCCGCTCTGCTCCGGCCCGCTCTGCTCCGGCCCGCTCTCCTCCGGTTCCGTGTCGCGCCCGAGATACGCCGCGATCACCGCGGGGTCGCCCCGGACCTCGGCGGGCGCACCGTCCGCGATCTCCCTACCGTGGTCGAGCACGACGATCCGGTCGGAGACCTCCATGACCAGCCCCATGTCGTGCTCGATGACGGCGACGGCGATGCCCAGCTCCCGGATTCGTCGGATCAGGCCGAGCAGCTCCGTCTTTTCCGCGTGGTTGAGCCCGGCGGCGGGCTCGTCGAGCAGCAGCAGGGACGGCCGGCGGGCCAGCGCCCGCGCGATCTCGACCCGTCGCTGCTCCCCGTAGGGGAGGTGCCTGACAAGGCCCGTCCGGTCCCCGCGGAGCCCGGTGAAGTCGAGCCATCTGTGTGCCTCGTCCGTTGCCGCCTGCTCACTACGCCGGTAGCGCGGGGTGTGCAGCAGCACGTCGACGACGCGCTGCCGCATCCAGAGGTGCGTGCCGGCCCGCACGTTGTCCAGCACCGACAGGTCGCCGAACACACGGAGATTCTGGAACGTCCGCGACAGGCCGCGCGCGGCAATCGCCGATGGGCGCCGCCCGGTGATGTCGGTGCCGTCCAGGACGACCCGGCCACTGGTCGGCTTGTAGAAGCCGGTGACGCAGTTGAACGCGGAGGTCTTGCCCGCCCCGTTCGGGCCGATGATGGAGACGATCTCGCCCGCGTGCACGCCGAAGGTGAGCCCGTCGACCGCGCGGACGCCGCCGAACGCGAGCCGCAGATCCCGTACGTCGAGCATCACGCCTCCTCCGACCGGGCGGCCGTCCGGGCCGTCTCCCGCGAGCGGTGCGGCCAGAGTCCCTGCGGGCGGCTGATCATCATGGCGATCAGCAGCACGCCGAACACGAAGAACCGGTAGTCGGCCAGGTCCCGGAGGATCTCGGGCAGCAGGCTGATCACGACGGCGCCGATGACGACGCCGGGTGTGGAGCCCATCCCGCCGAGCACGACCGCCATCAGCACCAGCGCCGACTGCAGGAACGTGAAGCTCGCCGGGGAGATCGCCGACAGCTGCGCGGCGAACAGCACGCCCGCGAGCCCGCCCCAGACCGCCCCCGCGATGTAGGCGGCCATCTTGACCCGGTACGTGTGGACGCCCATCGCCTCGGCAGCGTCCTCATCCTCCCGGACGAACCGCCACGCGCGGCCGAGCCGGGACCGTCCCAGCCGCCCCGCCAGCAGCACCGCCGCCGCGACGATCAGCAGCACGGCGTAGTAGAACACCACCGGGTCACCGGCGTGGTCACCGAACAGACCGGGGATGCCGTAGATCCCGGACGGTCCGCCCGTGACATCCAGGTTGTTGGCGATGATCCGGACGATCTCCCCGAAGCCGAGCGTCACGATCGCCAGATAGTCGCTGCGCAGCCGCAGTGTCGGGCCGCCGATGACGATTCCGGCGGTCACGGTCGCGACGACGACGAACGGGATCGTCGCGAGCAGCGGCCAGCCCAGCCGGGTCGCCACCAGGCCGCTCGTGTAGGCGCCGACCGCGAAGAACGCGGCGAAGCCGAGGTCTAGCAGGCCGCAGTAGCCGACCACGATGTTCAGGCCGACGGCGAGCATCACGAAGATGACCGCGCTGGTCATGATGTTCATCGCGTACGGCGTCGCGATCGCGAACGGCGCGGCCAGGCCGACGGCCAGGCCGGCCCAGCCGAGATGGCGGCTCTCCAGCAGGCGTGAGACCGCGCTGGTTCCAGGCCGTCTCGCCACCCGGTCGCGCACGGCGGTCATCACACGCGCTCCGTGACGCGCTCGCCGAGCAGCCCGGTCGGGCGCACGGTGAGGAAGAGGATGAGGAAGCCGAACGCGAACACGTCCCGCCACTCGCCGCCGACCCAGTGGGTGCCGAACGACTCGAGCATGCCCAGCACGAGGGCCCCCAGCATCGTGCCGGGAACGTTCCCGATGCCGCCGATGACGGCCGCCGTGAACGCTTTGAGTCCGATGATGAATCCCATCAGGAAGTCGATCTTTCCGTAGTAACCGCCGGCCATCACGCCCGCGGCGCCGGCCATCGCCGAGCCGATGAAGAACGTGCGCGCGATGACCGCGTCCACGTTGACGCCCATCAGCAGGCACGCTTTGGGATCGAGTGCGATGGCGCGCATAGCGCGGCCCTGCCGCGTCCGTCCGATGAGCAGCGCCAGTCCCGCCATCAGCGCCAGCGAGATGCCCATCAGCACGAGCTGCTGCATCGTGACGCGGGCGCCGAGGACGGTGAAGGACGCGCCGTCCAAGCGCACCGGGTAGACGCGCGGGTTGGGGCCGGTCACGATCCGGGTGCCGTACTCCAGCGCGAACGATGCGCCGACGGCCGTGATCAGCAGAGACAGACGGGGCGTCCCGCGCAGTGGACGGTAGGCCACGCGCTCGATCGCGAGCCCGACCGTCCCGGTGGTGATCATTGTGAGGACCAGGACGGCGAGCAGCGCCACCAGCGACGAGGAACGCACCAGGCCGCCCATCGCGCCGAGCATGGCGAATCCGGTGAACGCGCCGAGCATGTACAGGTCGCCGTGGGCGAAGTTGAGCAGCTTGATGATCCCGTAGACCATGGTGTAGCCGAGCGCGACCAGTGCGTAGAACGAGCCGACGAAAAGCCCGTTCCAGATCAATTGCGACATCGGCGGCTACTTCAGCGCGTCGTGCAACTCGAAGGCGCCGTCCTTGACCACGAGGATCACGAAGCCGCCGTTGCTGAGCGTGTGCCGCGGGGTGAACTTCAGCGGCCCGGAGAAGATCGGGAAGCCGTCGATGTCCGCGAGTTCCTTCGCGACCTTGTCGCCGTCGGTGCCGCCGGCCTTGGCGACGGCCTCGGCCGCGACCCGCACCGCGTCGTAGGACTGGGTCGAGTACGGGCCGGGGTCACTGCCGAACTTCCGCTTGTAGGTGGCGATCCAGCCGCCCGCACCCTCGATCGTGTCGGGCGTCTGAGTCATGGTGGCGTAGACGCCGTCCGCGGCCTTCTCCCCGGCGATCTTGATGAGTTTGGCGTCCACCGAGCCGTCGCCGACCATGAACGCGCCCTTGTACCCGGCCTGCCGGAACTGCCGTACGAGTAGGCCGCCCTCCTGGTAGTAACCGGTCCAGTAGATGAAGTCGGGTCCGGTCTTCAGGACGTTCGCGATGTTCGCGGAGTAGTCGCTCTCACCGGGGTTGACGGCGTCCAAAGCCGTCTTCTCCGGGCCACCGGGCTTCTCGAGCGCGGTGGCGGTCCGCGTTGCGATGTCCTTGGAGTAGGACGTGTTGTCGTGCAGGACCGCGACCTTCCGTGCGCCGCTCTTGGCCATCCAGTTCATCGCCGCCAGCGCCTGCTGGTCGCCGGTCCCGTTGAGCAGGAACACGTGCTCGAGCCGCTGCTCGACCAGTTCGGTGGAGTTCGCCGCGGGGATGATCATCGGGATCGCGGCGCGGTCGAAGACGGGGAGCGTGGGCAGCGTCGCCCCTGAGCAGTAGCCGCCCACCGAGACGACGATCTCGGCGGCGACCAGCTTGCTGGCCGCCGCGACCGCGGTCTTCGGGTCGCAGGCGCCGTCCTCAGCGCGCAGCCGCAGCGTCCGGCCGTGGACGCCGCCGCGCGCGTTGATCTCGTCGACGGCCATCTGGGCGCCGTTCTTCATGTACGGGCCGATGTCGGCGCTGGCGCCCGACAACGGGACCACCATCCCGATCACGATCGGGCCCGAATCCGCGGTGTCGTCCGAACCGAGCAGTCCCTGGCCGCAGGCGGACACCGCCAGGGACGCCGCTCCGAGGACGGCGCCCAACGCGAGCTTCTTCATCCGGGTCTTCCCTTCTGAGGCGGTCAAGGTGGCGCTGCGCCGATGCGACCGTCTCCGTATGACATGTGACATTGCACAGGTACGGTCCTGCCACGTCAAGAGGGTGAATCCACCTGACGGCCACCTAACACACAGGTCACGGACCTGGTCGCCGTGGCGTCCCCTCGCCGTGGCGCGCACTCAGTGCAGATCCCAGGACGGTGCGCGATACGCCGAGGCCGCGGTGGCGAGTTCCTCGCTGTGCCGGACGATCTGCTCGACCACCTCGACCGCGTCCGACACCGGGTGCCGGACGACACCGTGCCCCGGCCGCTCGTATAGCAGCGACTCGCCCTTGACCCAGACCCACAGGCCGACGGTGAAGTGAATGACCGCCGCGTCGGGACCGAGCGAGACGCGCGGCCGCAGCCCGCGCGCGTCCGCGAGCGCGCGGACGCGCTCGTGCACGGGCCACGGCGCCGGAGCCGGCGGCGCCGGGCTCGCCGCCGGCATCGGGATCGTGAAGTAGACGGCCTTGCCGGGCAACGGGTCCGGTCCGAGCCTGGACCTGGTGGGATGGACACCCCAGCGGCCGCCGTTCTCCGCCGTCAGCGCGTTCACGAGAAGCAGGCCGCGCCCTCCGCACGCGTCGGACGGCTCCGCGGGCGGGGCCGGGAACTCGCCGGGGCCGCGCCAGGGGGCGGCGTCGAAGACCTGCACTGTGACCGCGGGACGGGTCCGGTGGCTGATGTGGGCCCACAGTTCCACCCGGTCGCGGGCCCCGTGCACCACCGCGTTGGTGGCGATCTCGGAAACGATCACCTGCGCGCCGTCGAGCGCGACCGGCCGGATGCCCAGTTCGTCGAAGACCGAACGCACGATGGCCCGTGCCGTGCCCGCTGCCTTCGGGCCGGGCGGTAACGGCCAGGCCGGGAAGGCGCCGTCGCGCAGACCGCCGGCCGAGCCGACGCTCAAGCGGTCGTCCGGCTGGGCGCCCTCCTTCTCGGCCGTCCGCGGTTCGTCCATATCGATCGCTTCCCGTAAGAGTCACTGGACGCGCGCATCCTCGGCTGCCGGGAGAGGGGCGGTGAGGAGGACCTCTCCCGGCGGCCGATCGCTCACTTCAACGAAGGAGTACGGGAAGTATGGCCATTGGTCCCCGCCAGGGGTCATCAGCTGATGCATAATTTCCGGCTATGGACCTCGATATCAGTCATCTGCGCATGGTGTGCGCGATGGCCGAAACGGGAAGTGTGACCCGGGCCGCGGCCCGGATGGGCATGTCCCAGCCCGCGATGTCGAACCAGCTCCGCCGGGTCGAGAGCATCGTCGGCGGTGAGCTGTTCACGCGCAGCCGGTCCGGGCTGGAGCCGACGCCGCTGGGCCGGCAGGTCATCAGCCGGGCGCGGACGGTCCTGTCGGAACTCGACACCCTGTTCGGTGACCTGCGACCGCCCATGGGCCAGGACAAGGCGCTCGCGCTCGGCTGCGTCCACCTCGCGTGCGTGGGAAGTATCGTCGCCCGCGTGAGCGAAGCGCTCCCTGGACGGGAGGTCTCGCTGCGCATCGAGCCGTCCTCGGCGCTGCTCGGGGACGCGCTCGCCCGGGGCCATCTCGACGCCGCACTGCTGGGGACCATGGAGGGCTTCGACGTCCCGCTGCGGGCGCCGGTGGTGAGCCGCACGCTGGTGCCCCGATTCCCGATCTTCGTCGCCCTCTCGGCGGCTCATCCGCTCGCCGGCCGGGAGGAGATCGACCTGGTCGACCTGAAGGCCGAGTCCTGGGTGGCGCCGCCCGGCGCGGACGACGGCTCCCTCGCCTCACTGCGGGCGTCCTGCCGCGCCGCCGGCTTCGAACCGATCGTGCGCTACGAGGCCCCGAGCGGGGCGGCCTGCCCGCTGGTCGCGGCCGGGCACGGGATACGCCTGGTGGACCCGTCCTGGCCGCCGCAGCCCGGCACGGTCGTCCGGCCGCTCGTGGGAGAACCGCAGGTCGCGAAGCTGATCGTGGCCTGGCGCCGGGACCGGATGGAGGATGACGACGCGGCGGCCCTCTACCGGGGGCTCGCGGACGCCTTCGTGGAGCACGCCGACAGCCACCCGGCCTTCGGGGCGTGGTGGCACGCCCATCCCCAGGTGCATCCACTGCTGTGACCGGGGTCCGAGTCCGGCCCCGGCGGTCCGCCCGCCCGGTCGGGACCGCGACCCGGAACGGTATTCTGATCGTGGTTGAGGAGGGGCGTATGGATGCGGTGGCCGATGCCGCGGTCGGGCTGCCGGATCTCGGCGGTCACAGCAGTCTGCGCGGGCGGGTCGCCGATGCGCTGCGCGGCGCACTGGCCGGCGGGAAGCTGCGGCCGGGCGTCGTGTACTCCGCGCCCGCACTGGCGGACGAGTTCGGGATCTCGCCCACCCCCGTCCGCGAGGCCATGATCGACCTCGTCCGGGACGGGCTCTTCGAGGCCGTCCGCAATCGCGGTTTCCGGGTCGTCCCGCTCTCGGACCGGGATCTCGCCGAGTTGACCGAGATCCGGGAGTTGGTAGAGGTTCCCGCGGTCGCGAGGCTGGCCGGAAACGTGCCGGAGGCGGCGCAGCGGTCACTGCGGGTCCTGATCGAGGAGGCCGCCGCGGCGGCGGCCGACGGGGACCTGATCCGCTTCCTGGACGCCGACCGCCGTTTCCACGGCGGGCTTCTCGAACTGACCGGCAACCGGATACTGGTCCGGACGGTCCTGGAGCTACGCGCCCGGTCCCGGATGTACGGGCTGGCCGAGCCCGCCGCCGCGTCCGACGACCTGATGGCGTCGGCGCGGGAGCACGCGCACCTCCTGGACGCGCTGGTCGCCGGGGACGCCGACCGGGCGCGCAAGATCATGATGGGGCACCTGGAGCACATGCGGCGCGGCGGGCGCTGAACCGCCTTCCCGACAGCGGGCACATCGTGGCCGGATCCGGCCACGCCCCTTGCACGCTGGCATTCGGGTGCGCGCCTGGGCCTTGGCAAGTCGCGTTCCGCACTTTACAGTTCAGTGCAATTTCACATTGCACAGCGGACGCCACGGCCCGAAGCCGTGGCACCCCCGTCCGCGAAGGAGGATCCCCCCAATGGTCCGCCACAAGCGCAGCGGCATCGCCACGGCCTTGACCGGGGCCGCCGTCCTGATCACGGTCTCGGTGGCCGCACCGGTTCCCGCCGACGCGGCCACCGACCGCGGCGCGCCCCCCGCCCCCTCCCCGAGCACCAGATCCCGGACCCAGATCCAGAAGGAGGCCAAGCAGGCGCTCGTCAAGCAGATCACCAAGGACCACCACATCTCGGCCGCCGAGGCGCGGCGCCGCGCCGACCGCCAGCCGGCCCAGCTCAAGCTGGCCTCCAAGATCCGCAAGGATCTCGGCACGGCCTACGGCGGCGCATGGATTGACCAGAAGCACGGCGGCAAGCTCACCATCGGCGTCACCGAGGCGACCAAGGCGACCGCGGTGCCCAAGGCACGGACGACCGCCGAGGCGTCCGGCATGAGCGACACGAACACGACCACGGTCAAGTACAGCTTCAGGCACCTCCAGCATGTGTCCGCCGCCCTGGCCAAGCGCGTCGGCAAAGCCAACAAGGGCGCTGAGAACGGCCTGCAGACCGGCATCATCACGTCCCGCAACGTGGTGAAGCTGAACAGCCTGCGCGGCGCCGCCCTCACCCCGGCCCAGCGCAACGTGCTGCGCTGGGCCGAGCACGAGTTCGGCGATGCCGTGCAGACCGGCACCTACGCGCAAAAGTCGGTACCGAAGTACTGCTACGACGACTACGCCTGCGACCCGCCGCTGCGCTCCGGCCTGGCGATCTTCACCAACGGGGCACGCTGCACCAGCGCGTTCAGCACGTACTCCGGCGGCCGGTACTACATGCTCACCGCCGGCCACTGCGCCGAGATCGGCTACTGGTGGGACGTCTCCACCTACAGCTACGGCTACCAGAACGTCGGCGGCGTGGCCAACTACACCTTCGGCTGGTACGGCGACTCCGCGATCATCTCGGTCGACAACCCGAGTTGGTGGCAGCCGCGCGGCTGGGTGCTCTACACCACGCCCGTCTACGGCAGCGAAAGCGACTACGTCGGCGGGTACGTCTGCAAGCAGGGCTCGACCACCGGCTACACCTGCGGAACGGTCACCGAGGTCGACGCCACCGTCTCCTACCCGAACCGGACGCTCGCCGGCATGACCTGGAGCACCGCGTGCGACGGCCCCGGTGACAGCGGCAGCGGCGTCTTCTACGGCAACTACGCCCACGGCATCCTGAGCGGCGGCCCCAATTCGGGATGCGGCATGATCCACGAACCGATCGGCCGCGCCCTGTCCACGTGGGGGGTCTCCCTGCTCAGCGGGTGATCCACCACGGATGGGGATGGGCGGGCGGTGCCGCTGCGGGGCGGCACCGCCCGCCCGTGCTTTCCGGATCCGTGCTCTCAGGAGAGGGACTGCATCCAGAGCTCGATCTCTTCCGGGTGACGCGGGAGTTCCGCCGACAGCAGGCGGGCGCCCTGCTGGGTCACCAGCACGTCGTCCTCGATCCGGACGGCGATGCCCCGCAGCTCCGGCGGGAGCGTCAGATCGTCCGGCTGGAGGTAGAGGCCGGGCTCGACGGTCAGGACGTGGCCGGGCCGCAGCACCCCGTCGAGGTACTCGGACGCGCGCGCCGCCGCGCAGTCGTGGACGTCCATGCCGAGCATGTGCCCGCTGCTGCACAGGGTGTAGCGACGGTAGACGCCCGATTCTGGATCGAGCGCCTCTTCCGCGCTGCGCAGCACGCCCCAGTCCTCCAGGCCCTCGGCGATGACGCGCATCGCGGCCATGTGGAAGTCGCGGAACCGGGCGCCCGGGCGGATGGCGGCGAGGCCGGCCTCCTGGGCGTGGTAGACGAGGTCGTACACCTGCCGCTGCCGCGGCGTGAACCAGCCGCTGATCGGGAGGGTGCGGGTGATGTCGGCGGTGTAGAGCGTGTCGGTCTCCACGCCGGCGTCGAGTAGGAGCAGGTCGCCGAGACGTAGCGCCCCGTCGTTCCGGGTCCAGTGCAGGACACAGGCGTGCGCGCCGGACGCGGCGATCGTCTCGTAGCCGACCCCGTTGCCCTCGATGCGCGCGACGCGGTCGAAGGTGCCCTCCACCCAGCGCTCCCCGCGCGGCACGCCGGTGACCTGCGGCAGCCTCGCGGCGACCTCGGTGAAGGCGGTCACGGTGTGGTCGACGGCGGCCTGGATCTGGGCGATCTCCCAGTCGTCCTTGACCAGGCGCAGCTCCGCGGCGCGAGCGGCGAGCTCGCGGTCGGGCTGCGGATCATCCGCCGGGACCGCCCGGTCGATCTCCGGGTCGACGTTGCGGATCACGCGGGTCGGGCCGGGGCCGCGCAGCGCCTTCTCGAGGTCGTCGAGGGGTGCACAGGTGATCGCCAGCCTCTCCTCGGTTTCGGCGAGGGTGGCGCGGGGGCCGACCCAGAACTCCCCGTGCCGGCGGTCGCGGTAGAAGCCTCCATCACCGCGTGGGGACCGGGGCCGGTGGTAGAGGATGGCGTCGTGCCCGTCGGCGGTGGGCTCCATCACCAGGACGGCGCCGGTCCCGGTATCGGCCGTGGTGTCCCCGGTGAGGTGGGCGTAGGCGGTGTGCGGACGGTACCGGTAGTCGCAGTCGTTGCTGCGGACCCTCGGCGGCCCGGCAGGCAGGACCAGGCGGTCACCGGGGAAGTGCGCGGACAGGGCGGCGCGACGCGCGCGCGTGTACGGCGCCACGACGAGACGGCCGGGAGGCGGCTTGTCTGCGGCGGCCCAGTCCCGCGTCATGAAGGAGGCGAGGGCCTTGGATACGGGCAGATCGTGGCTGCCCGTGGTGAAGCGGTCATCCATGTGCGTGTTCCCGGAGGTGGAGATTCGGTAACGAGGCTTGCAGTGCAATTGCACGGTACTATTTTATATTGCACTCCGCCCGACAATGCACGGAGATGCCATGAGACGTCCGGTACGGACCTGCTTCGCCCTCGCCCTCTCACTCGCCGTCGCGGGCGGGCTGTCCGCCTGCGGATCGGGAGACGACGCGCCCGCCGGCAAGGCGGGGGGCACCCTCACCGTCCTGTACACGCAGGACTTCGCCCACCTCGACCCGCAGCGCAACTACGTGATGTTCGCGATGGACTTCGGCACCCGGCTGCTCTACCGGACGCTGACGACGTACGCCGCCGAACCGGGGCAGGCGGGCACCAAGGTCGTCCCGGACATGGCGACAGGCACCGGCACGACGTCCGACAACGGCAAGACGTGGACGTTCCACCTCAAGCCGGGGCTGAAGTTCGAGGACGGCTCGCCCATCACCAGCGCGGACGTCAAGTACGGCGTGGAGCGGTCCTTCGCCCCCGACCTGCCGGAAGGCCCGGGCTACGCGAGGACGATGCTGGAAGGCGGCGCCAAGTACGAGGGGCCCTACAAGGACAAGGACGGTCTCGCGTCCATCGAGACGCCGGACGCGCAGACCATCGTGTTCCACCTCAAGGAACCCTCCATGGACTGGCCGAAGATCACGACGCTGCCGACGTTCGCGCCCGTCCCCAAGGCCAAGGACACCGGCGTCAACTACGACAAGCGGCCGTTCTCGTCCGGCCCCTACAAGGTGGAGTCGTACGACCGGGGCCAGAAGCTGTCACTGGTCAGGAACGCCAACTGGAGCAAGGCGTCGGATGGCGTCCGCCAGGCCAGCCCCGACAAGATCGTCGTGGAGGAGGGCCTCGCGCAGACCAGCATCGACCAGCGCCTGATCGCCGACCAGGGCAAGGACCAGCGGGCCATCACCCTCTACAGTGTCGCGCCGGCGAGCATGCCGCGCATCCTCACCAGGCCGGACGTGAAGAAGCGGTTCGTCAGCGCGACGAGCCTGTGCACCCGCTTCCTCGGGCTGAACACGACCAAGCCGCCGTTCGACGACCCGAAGATCCGGCAGGCGATGCAGTACGCCATCGACAAGGAGGCGTACCGCACCGCGCACGGCGGCAGCGGCGTCGGCGACCTGGCGGGCTCCTACCTCCCGCCGGCCATGACCGGCGGGCAGGCCCAGGACGTCTTCCACACGCCTCCGACCGGTGACCCGGCCAAGGCCAAGCAACTGCTCGCCGCCGCGGGCAAAGCAGGCGGCCTCTCGATCAATCTGACCACCACCAGCACCGAGCAAGGCAAGGCCGAGGCCGAAGCCGTCCAGCAGGGGCTGGCCCGCGTCGGCGTGAAGGTACGGATCAACTCCGTCGCCAAGAGCGTCTACTACGACACGATCGGCGACATCAAGAAGGAGGACGAGATGGTCTTCTACGGCTGGTGCGCCGACTACCCGTCCGCCTCTTCGTTCATCCCGCCGATCTTCAACGGGCGGAACATCACGCCGAAGGGCAACACCGTCGTCTCCCAGATGGACGACAAGGCCATCAACGACAAGATCGAAGCGGCCGTGAAGGCGAACGATCCGGCGCAGTGGCAGGCCCTCGACCGGGAGCTGATGCAGCTGTCGCCGATGGTCCCGCTGATCCACGACAAGCTGCCGCTGCTGCACGGCTCCAAGGTCACCGGCGCGTTCGGCCACCCCATCTGGGAGGGCGAGTTCGACTTCGCCACCATCGGGGTCAAGTAGTGAGCGCCCCGCCCCTCACCGAGGTGGCGGGCAGCGTGCCGGCGCCCGCCGGCCGGTCGCCCTGGCGGCTGGCCGGCGGGCGCCTGCGCCGTGACCCCGCCGCACTCGTCGGGCTGGCGATCATCGCGCTGTTCGTGCTCATGGCGCTCGCCGCCCCGCTGCTCACCGCGCTCAACGGGCACGGCCCGAACGAGTTCCACCCCGAGAAGATCGACAAGGCGCTCGCGGGCGCGCCCAAGGGCGCGTTCGGCGGCATCGACGGCGACTTCTGGCTCGGCGTCGAGCCGGGCACCGGACGGGACGTGTTCAGCCGCATGGTCTACGGCGCCCGCGTCTCGCTGCTGATCTCGGTCGCGGCGACCGTCGTGTCCACCGCGGTCGGCGCCGTGCTCGGGCTCATCGCCGGGTTCACCGGCGGCCGGGTCGACGCGTTCGTCAGCCGCATCATGGACCTCGTCCTGTCGTTCCCGCACCTCATCTTCATGATCGCGCTGGTGTCGGTGCTGCCGGACGCCAACCGGAAACTGGAGCTGGTGTTCGTCATGGGCTTCTTCGGCTGGCCCTACATCGGGCGGATCGTGCGCGGGCAGACACTCTCGCTGCGCAACCGGGAGTTCGTCGAGGCGGCGCGGGCGTCCGGGATGCTGCGCATGCGGATCGTGTTCCGCGAGGTGCTGCCCAACCTGCTCGCCCCGGTGCTGGTCTTCGCGACGCTCACCGTCCCGATCAACATCGGCACGGAGGCGGCGCTGTCGTTCCTCGGCATCGGCGTCCGGCCGCCCGACTCGTCCTGGGGGCAGATGATGGCCAAGGCGATCGACTGGTACCAGGTCGACCCGACGTTCTTCGTGGTGCCCGGCGTGTGCCTGCTGCTGACCGTCCTCGCGTTCACCCTGCTCGGCGACGCGTTCCGGGACGCCCTCGACCCGCGCGGGGGTGGCCGGTGATCCGCTACATCGCGCTGCGCCTCGCCGGGGTCGCCGGCGTCCTGCTCGTCATCTGCGCGGTCACGTTCGTGATCTTCTTCGTGTTCCCCGCCGACCCGGCGCTCCAGGCGTGCGGGAAGTCGTGCACGTCGGAACGGCTGGCCATGCTCCACCACCAGATGGGGCTCGACCGGCCGATCTGGCAGCAGTTCACCGACTACCTGGTCGGCATCTTCGCCGGCCGCACTTACGGTTCGGGGCCGCTGGCCGTCCAGTGCCACTTCCCCTGCCTCGGATTCTCTTACCAGAACAACATGCCGGTCTGGGACCTGATGATGCAGCGGCTACCCACGACCGTGTCGATCGGTATCGGTGCCGCCGTCCTGTGGCTCGTCGGCGGCGTCACCGTCGGGGTCGTCTCCGCGCTGCGCAAGGACTCGCTGCTCGACCGGACGATGATGGTCGGCACGCTGACGTCCGCGTCCCTGCCGATCTACTTCACGGCGATGGCGCTGACCGTCCTCGTCGTACAGATCGGCGGCCTGCTGCCTTATTCCAGCTACGTTCCGCTAGCCGAGGACCCCGTCGGCTGGGTGAAGAACCTCATCCTGCCCTGGGTCGCCCTTGCCCTGCTGTACGCGGCGATGTACGCGCGGCTGTCGCGGGCGTCGATGGTGGAGACGATGGCCGAGCCGTACATCCGGACGGCTCGCGCCAAGGGCCTGCCCGAGCGGACGGTCGTCACCAAGCACGGGCTCCGCGCCGGGCTCACCCCCGTCCTCACCGTTTTCGGCATGGACCTCGGCGCGCTCCTCGGCGGCGCCATCATCACCGAGAGCGTGTTCGGGCTGCCCGGACTCGGCCGCCTCACGATCGACTCCATCGAGAAATCCGACCAGCCGGTCGTGATGGGTGTCGCGCTGCTGGCCGCGTTCTTCATCACGTTCGCCAACCTCGTCGTCGACCTCTTCTACGCCGTGCTCGACCCCCAGGTGAGATACCAATGAGCCTGCTGACCGTCCGGGACCTGACCGTCGAGTTCACCGGCCCGAAAGGCACGGCCCGCGCGGTGGACGGGCTGTCGTTCACCGTGGACGAGGGCCGCACCCTCGGCATCGTCGGCGAGTCCGGCTCCGGCAAGTCCGTGACCAGCCTCGCGATCATGGGGCTGCACGACCAGGCCCGGGTGACCGGGTCGATCGACGTCGCCGGCACCGAGGTCGTCGGCGCCGACCGGGAGGATATCCGCGCGCTGCGCGGTCGCCGGGTCGCGATGATCTTCCAGGACCCGCTGTCGTCGCTGCACCCGCACTATCGCATCGGCGAGCAGATCGCCGAGGCGCGGCGACTGCACTTCGGCGCGTCCCGGCGGGCGGCGCACAAGCACGCCGTGCAGTTGCTCGCCGACGTCGGGATCCCCGATCCCGGCGAGCGCGCCGGCGACTACCCGCACCAGTTCTCCGGCGGCATGCGCCAGCGCGTCATGATCGCCATGGCGCTGGCGTGCGAGCCGGACCTGCTGATCGCCGACGAGCCGACCACCGCGCTGGACGTGACCGTCCAGGCGCAGATCCTGGAACTGATCGCGACGATCCAGCGAGAGCGGGGCCTCGCCGTCCTGATGATCACGCACGATCTGGGGGTGGTCGCGCGGGTCGCCGACGACGTCCTGGTCATGTACGCGGGACGGGCGGTCGAGCGGGCGGACGTCGACGCTCTGTTCGCCGAGCCCCGCCACCCCTACACGCGCGGGCTGCTCGGCTCACTGCCCAGGCTCACCGGCCCCGCCGGCGAGCTGACCCCGATCGCGGGCACCCCGCCGTCTCCGCTGACTCCGGCGGCGGGGTGCCCGTTCCATCCGCGCTGCCCCGACCGGATCGCGACGTGCGAGACCGTCCGCCCGGACCTGGAGGGCGCGTCCCACCAGGCGGCGTGCCACCTGACGGCCACGAAGAAGGTGACATCGTGACGCCCCTGCTGAAACTGGACGGGCTGACCAAGACGTTCCACACCCGGCGCGGCGCCGTCCGGGCCGTGGACGGCCTCGACCTTGAGGTTCGCGCCGGGGAGACACTCGGGCTGGTCGGCGAGTCCGGCTGCGGGAAGTCCACCACAGGGCGGATGCTCGTCCGGCTCCTGGACCCCACCGCCGGGCGGATCACCTTCGACGGCCAGGACATCACCGGGCTGTCGCAGCGGCGGATGCGTTCACTCCGCCACGACCTGCAGATCATCTTCCAGGACCCGTTCTCGTCGCTGAACCCGCGGCACACCGTAGGCTCGATCGTGGCCGCGCCGCTCCGCGCGCACGGTGCGGACGCTCCACGCCACCTCGTCCAGGAGATGCTGGAGCTGGTCGGGCTCGGCGCCGAGCACATCGACCGGTACCCGCACGAGTTCTCCGGCGGGCAGGCGCAGCGGATCGGGATCGCCCGCGCGCTGGTCACCCGTCCCCGCCTCGTCGTCGCGGACGAGCCGGTGTCGGCGCTCGACGTGTCGATCCAGGCGCAGATCGCCAACCTCCTCGCCCGCCTGCAACGGCAGCTCGACCTGGCGTACGTGTTCATCGCGCACGATCTGGCGGTGGTGCGGCACGTGTGCGGCCGGGTCGCCGTGATGTACCTCGGCCGGATCGTCGAGATCGGGGCGCGGGACGTGATCTACGGGGCGCCGGCGCACCCCTACACCAGGGCGCTGCTGTCGGCGATCCCGCTGCCCGACCCGGCGGCGGAGCGGGCACGGGAGCGGATCGTGCTGCGCGGCGATCCGCCGAGCCCGGCCGACCCGCCCGCCGGATGCGCCTTCCACCCGCGCTGCTTCAAGGCCGCGGACCGGTGCCGCACCGAGCGGCCGCTGCTCACCGAGGTCAATGGCCGCCGGGTCGCCTGCCATTTCCCGGAGCTCGGCCCGTTCGAGCTCGCCCCGCCCTCCTCCTGAGCACACTCGCCCCGGCTCTCCTGAGAAACGGCGCCGGGGCCGGACCATCGCGGTCCGGCCCCGGCGTTCTTCGTCGGTGAGGTGGCGGATCAGTACTCGGTCTTCACGGTCACGCCGCTGAACGCGTCCTTCCCGTAGAGGCTGATGTAGTTGTAGCCGGCGGGCGGGTTGGAGATAGTGAGGGATTCACCGTTTCCGGCGTTGGTGGAACGCTGGGTGTAGGACGTCGACGTGGCCCATGAACTGGCGTTGTAGTAGAGGTCGGCGTCGCCCGTCCCGCCGGACGAGGTGATGGTGAGCGACCGGGTGCCGGACGGGATGTAGATGTAGAGGTAGGACAGGTCGCCCTGCCCTCCCGACAGGTTGCTGCGCAGGCAGTTCTGCCCGAGCTGGCGTGTGTCGGACCCGGTGCACTCGGTCCCGCCGCCACCGCCGCCGCCGGCGGACACCGAGATCTGCTGGGTACTGGTGGCGGTGGCGCCGGAGTTGTCGGTGACCGTCAGCGAGACGCTGTAGGTGCCGTCGGCGCCGTAGGTGTGGGACGGGTTGGCCGACGTCGAGGTGGTGCCGTCGCCGAAGTCCCAGCTGCGGGAGGCGATGGTGCCGTCGGAGTCGGTGGACTGGTCGGTGAAGTTCACCGCCAGGCCGTTGGCCGAGTGGGAGAACTTCGCGGTCGGCGCCTGGTTGCCGCCGCCACCGCCGCCCTCCGCGCACGCGCCGGACGCGCACGCGGCCAGCCATGTGCGCCAGTCGCTGTCGTAGCGGCTGCCGATGGTGCCGGTCAGGAACGACCGGGCGGCGTTCCAGTTTCCGGCGCGGTAGTAGCCCAGGACGGTGGCGAGGTCACCCGGGTGTTTCTCGAACATGTACCGCACCGCCAGGTAGCCCCAGTAGTAGATGCGGGTGGTGTCGTTGCTGTAGGTGGTGTCCCACAGGGTGCTGAGCGCGTAGGTGCCCTTCGCGGCCTCGGCGATCGCCGAGTCGTCGTTCACCTTCCGGTAGGAGTAGGAGACGTACTCGGCGAACCCTTCGATCCACCAGATGGTCGGCGTGGTGATGCCGGCGTTGAAGTCGCCGTACATGTCGAACCGGCCGTCGAGGTAGTGGGTGTACTCGTGGTTGAGGTTCCAAATCTGGAACGTGGGGCGGACCCATTCGGCCTCGTAGGCGATGAACCGCGGCTGGTTCCCGGCAGCGGCCGGGTCGCCTTCCAGGTACATGCCGCCGTTGTTGGTGTCGATGCCGAACATCGCGCCCGCGTAGGTCTGGTAGTCGGTGCTGGAGTCGAAGACGCAGACCTCGATCGTGGTGTTGTTGTCGTTCGCGACGGGCTTGTTGCCGTCCTTCACCAGGCTGTGGAAGTAGGCGTCCTGGTTCATCAGGCTGGCGCAGCTGTCCGACAGCTGCGCCGCTGTCATGTCCTGCGCCCGGATCTTGATGCTGGAACTGCAGGTGTGGTTGATGGTCAGGACGTTCTGGGCGAGCCGCTGCTGCAGGTTGCACGTGTTGTAGTAGGAGCAGTTGGCCTTGTCGTAGGAGTCGGTCATCTCGGCGATGCCGACCCACAGCGGCGCAGTCTTCCCGGTCATGCTGCTCTGCCCGAGCAGGCCCTTGGCCAGTGGCCTGACCTTGGCCTGGAGCGGGGCGTGCTGGAGGAACCGGGCCATTTCACGTCCGGCGTTGGAGGCCAGGTAGCTGCGGTCGGTGCCGAGCAGGCCGAGGTGGCCGGCGGCGAACGAGTTGAGCGCGTCCAGGACACTCGGGTCCGATTGGACCGCGGAGACGAACTCCGGAACCTGGTGGCCGCGGAACAGCACGGTGTACACGTTGTTGACCGCGTTGAGCATCCACCAAGAGGCGTCGTAAGAACTGTTGTAGCCGTTCAGAAGCCGCTTGACGACGTAGAGGTAGCGCGCGTTCTCCTGGGCGCTGTCGATCAGCGTGACCGCCTCGGCGAGGACCTCACCGTTGGCGTCGCTGACCGTCGAGGACTTGGAGCTGCCGAAGTAGGCGTCCAGGCCGGACTGGATCGCGGTCTTCAGCGACTGCCCGTAGGTGCCCACGGTCGAGGAGTTGTACCACTGGACGTAGTACCCGGCGCGCAGGTACAGCACGAGCTGGGCCGTGCTCGTGCTGTTGTCGCCCGGGTAGTAGACCGCGTTGTCGCGCAGCGCGTACGCGATCGTCACCATCTGCGACTCGCGGAACGCGTAGTAGGCGTCCCCGCCGGTCAGGCTGAACAGCGAGTTGACGCAGTCGGTCGTCGACGACTTGACCTGCTGGACCAGCGCGCTTCCCGAACGGCTCGTGAAATCACTCGGGCTGCAGGCGGCCGCCTTGGCAGTGGCCTTCGGCGCGTTCTTCTTCGCCTTCGCCGTGCTCTTCATGGACGGCCGTTTGTGCTCAGCCGACTTCTTCGGTTGTTCGGGGCTGCTCTTCAGCGCGTCCTTCTCCGCCGACAGCGGCGGACGGTCCTTGGCCGGGAGCGGGGACTTCTGGACGTGCGGCGCCCGATCGTCGGGAGTGCTGACGGGGGGCGGTTTCGGGGCGGCGTTCGCGGGGCTCGCAGGGGAGACCAGGAAGCTGATTCCCAGTAGGAGCGCGGCCGACGCCTGCAGGCATCTGACGGATCTGCGTCTGTTTCTCACGGGGGTTTCCTTCGGAGACATTCCCATTGGAACGGACGGATTCAGGGGTCCGGGGTCCAACGCCCGGAGGGGGTGGGGGAAGCGTGCGCCCGCAGTGTGCAAGCCGGATCCGCGCCGTGGTCATACACGGCCCCATCGATCTCGGTTATGGATCGTCCGAGTGCCCGGATTCGCGTGACGGCAGGGATGGGCATTCGCTGAGGTGGCGGACTCTTTCCGGTGCCGGATCTCCGCCCGTTGCCGAATGCGGACAGCCTCAAAAGAAGTCTGCAATTGTACACTGCAATTTCACTGACCGGGAGGCACTAGTGAAACAGCCAAAGCCGAGCCGTCGGAGTGCGGCGGTCATCGCGGGCGGGGCTATGCTGGCCGCCGCCGCGCTGACCGTCCCACCGCGGGCGGCCGCCGCGCAGGAGTCCCCACAATGGCGGTCCTGCGGCGACACCGAACACCCCACCCTGCAGTGCG
Source organism: Actinomadura latina NBRC 106108 (assembly GCF_001552195.1). Taxonomy (GTDB): domain Bacteria; phylum Actinomycetota; class Actinomycetes; order Streptosporangiales; family Streptosporangiaceae; genus Spirillospora; species Spirillospora latina. The sequence continues at coordinate 358,172 of NZ_BCQS01000011.1, read as the reverse complement.
CGATGCTGGAGGTCCCCGTCGACCACGCTCATCCGGACGGGCGCACGGTCAAGATCGCGGTGAACCGGCTGCCGGCCACGGCACCCGAGGACCAGCGGCAGGGCCCGATCCTGCTCAACCCCGGCGGACCGGGCATCAGCGGCCTATGGATGGCCACCTGGATCCCCGACCAACTCCCCCCCGACGTGGCCGCCGCCTACGACTGGATCGGCTTCGACCTGCGCGGATCCCAGCACAGCGAGCCGCACATGTCCTGCGACCCGCACTACTTCGACGGCCCCCGCCCCGACTACCAGCCGAGCCAGGGCACCACACGGACCTGGCTCAGGAAGGCCGCCGGCTACGTCGCGAAATGCACAGCGAAGTACTCCCGGCTCCTGCCGCACCTGTCGACCCTCGACCACGTCCGCGACATGGAGTCCATCCGCAGAGCCCTCGGCGCCGAGAAGATCAGCTTCTTCGGCTGGTCCTACGGGACCACCCTCGGCTCGACCTACGCCCAGCTGTACCCCAGGCACGTCCGCCGCCTCGTCCTGGACAGCATCGTCGGCCCATCAGTCTCCTGGTACGACCACAACATCCGGCAGGACCTCCAGCACGAGAAGCGGTTCAAGGCTTTCACCGAGTGGGCGGCCAAGGCCGATGACGTCTACCACCTGGGCACCGATCCCGACGAGATCGCCGACAAGTGGTACGCCATGCGCGCCGAACTCCGCGCAAACCCAGTCGGCAGGATCGGCCCCGACGAGTTCGACGACACCCAGGTCGCGGGCGGCTACAACGCACTCCGCTGGCCGCGCCTGGCGACCGTCCTCTCGGCGTACACCAACTCCGGCGACACCGCCCCACTCGTCACCGCCTACGAGCGCTACGCGGCACCGAACCCGGAAGACGACTCGTTCGACCTGTACAACGCCGTCATGTGCGCCGACAGCAAATGGCCCCGCGACTTTCGGTTCTGGCAGAGGGACCAGGCCGAGGTCAACGAGAAGGCCCCCTTCTACACCTACAACAACATGTGGTTCAACGCCGGCTGCCTCTACTGGCCGGTCAAGGCGGGACACCGGACTAGGATCACCGGAAAGGGCCTGCCGCCGGTCCTCCTCTTCCAAGCCACAGACGACCCGGCCACGCCCTACAAGGGTGGCCTGGAAATGGCCCGCGCGCTCCCGTCCGCCCGCCTGGTCGTCGATCGCGGCGGCGGAAGCCACGCCATCACCTTCGCCGGCAACAAGTGCCTGGACGACCTCCTGATCGACTACCTCCGCACCGGAAGGGTCCCCACCGACCGCGGCCTCGTCGACCGCACCTGTGAGAAGAACCCGGACCCGACCCCGGTCTGGGTCGCGCCGGCGCCGGCCACCGCACTCCGCACGCCGGCGACCGCCGTCCCGCGCCAGTTCGCCACGTGACCCGGTGACTCCGAGGGGGCCTGCCGGGTACACGGCAGGCCCCACCGGCCGGTGAGTCCGTCGGAGATCAGTCCAAGGCCAGCAGCAGTGCCGCGGACCAGCGGACGCGTCGGCGCGGTAGCCGTACCTCTGCAGGCACTTGAGGGAGAAGTACGCCTGGTCGAGCCAGACGGGGCCGCGCCAGTACTTCTCCGGGGCGAAGCTACGTCGACGGCGCGCACTCCAGCACCGCGCAGATCGGGTCAACACCGAACTGCTCCCGGTGGGAATCGATGAACTCGACTAGCGCGGCAGTTTCGGGTCGAGTTCCCGGGCGAAATACGCGGACGCGGCCTTCAGGATCTCGTTCGCCCGCCGCAACTCACGGTTCTCGCGCTCCAGCTCGGCGATCCTTTGCGCGTCGCTGGTCGTGGTCCCTGGACGCTGCCCGCCATCGATCTCGGCCTGCCGGATCCAGGTCCGCAACGCCTCACGATGCACCCCGAGCTGGTCGGCGACACGGGCGATCGTCCCGGTCCTCTCACCTGTCTGCTCACGCACCTCAAAGACCATCCGGACCGCGCGTTCACGCAGCTCAGGGGAATACTTCCTCGGGGGTGCCATAGCCCTCACCCTTCCAGGTATCAGGGCCTCCACCCAACCCGGGACGCTCCACCTGACCCAGGTGACGCGCACCAGCAATCGGTCAGCCCCCTCCAGCGCGTCTCACGGCCGTCGGACCGGCCGGGCGGGTGGTCGGCGCGTTCTTCGACGGAACTCATACCCCCGGCTGGGTGGTGACATGCAAACGAAAAACCTTGAATTATAGGCCGAGCCTGGCCAGCCCGAACGAAGTGTCAAGAAAGCTGAGGCCGTTACCCCGGCATCTGTAAATGACGACCCCGAGAACGAGCGGTCAGGCGGACTGGATGTCGGCTCGCCGCCACGCTGATCGAGCCGGCCCTGGCGGTCTGTTAGCCGGTGCAACAAAGTCGCTGCTGCAGGTCTCGTTGGAGACAAGGCTTTCGCGTCTTTACGTTGTAGATCACCACATCACACCGGTGCCCCTTCTCTAACTCCGGGTCAGGACGACCGCCTGCGGCCTCGATGCTCACAGAGAGCGACCTATTGCCGAGTGGGATCTAGCCTCGATCTTTCGTGAGGTCGGTTGGGTCGCGGAGCGACCCAACCGACTCTTTGTTTTCAGTGGCGGGTCAGCCGCTCGGCCCGACTGACGCGTCGGGTGGGCGGGGTTCCAGGGGCCCTGGGGTTTCCTTCCTGGGGTTGATGGGACGGCTTGTCGCTGGTCAGGGTGCGGGAAGCATCTGCAGCCGGGTGATCGCGGTGGTGATCAGGTCGGTCCAGGGCCAGTGGTCACTGAGCCGGAGCCGGAGGCGGCTGCCGCCGCGGACCAGGCGCCCGGCGGCGGAGAAGACCCGCAGCCGCAGGCGTTTGGGTTCCCAGGTGCGGGCCGGGTGGCCGGTCAGGGCAAGCATCTGGGTCCAGGCGGTCAGTTCCGAGGCGAGCGCGACGATCTCCAGCCAGATCTGGTTGGCGGCGGCGCCGTGCAGGGGCAGGTTGCGCAGGCCGGCGTCCTTGGCGCACCGGATGCGGTCCTCGCAGCGATTTACATTGAATCAGTGTTGGCAATTTTGCTATTCTTCGGCTAGATCCATCAGATCCCGAACGGCTTCCGCGCTGGAACGTCATAGCCCCTACTGGACGGGTTGGGCGTGCTAGCATCTTTGGCTTCGAGTCTCGACTAACGGATCGTTGAACACCCTCTGGAACGCGCGCCTGCGTATTCTTCTGCAGTTCCCCTCGTGTTGCCTCAGGAGACGATGCGATCCTGCAGGCCGTTTTGCTACCAAGGGCTCCTCAGCACTATGCGTTGATACAGTCAACAACGAAGAGGGGGCATGCGGCAACTGAATGGCCACTTTCGGCACTTCTGTTGAAGGTAAGAGATACGAGGGCTCTGATCGCCGCGCCTCACCCGGCCTGTACCTCATGGTTACTTCGGAACCTTGGCATCCTTGCCAAGATTGAGACGGCACGGTGGCGACACCAACGGCAGGTCCTGCCCTACGGCGATATCAAGGCCAACCCCGCTCTGATCACTGGCACGACCGTGCTTCTTGCTGACTCGGACACCCAATGCGCGGAACGCGTCGCCGACCTGGTTCCACACTTCATCTGGCCGGCCACACGCCCCCGCAGTAGATCATGAACCCGCTACCATGCTATTTCAGCGGACATGACCTCATCATGTCACCAGTTACACAAAGTGCGGAATCCGTATCTCGCCGATTTTCGTCTGCAACTTCTTGCCGCATCCGCCGATCCATTTGCCGCGGTAGAAACCACGATGCTGGTAGTGGTCGCGCATGAGCCTTGCGCTGGGGCGGTCGAACGGCATCGCGATCGGGTGTAGGGACATCGGGCCGTCGAGCACTGTCGTCTGAACTTTGCGAAGGTCGAGCATTTCACTTCCAGGGGGTCTTGCGTAAGGCGATTCACCCGGCCGACGGGCCCGGGTACGGAGTGGCGGCCTCAGCCGAGGTGGGCGAGGGCGGCGGTGTAGAGGTGGATCGGGTCGGTCGGCAGGTCGCGGGACGTCCAGCCGGGGATCGGCGCCACTCCTGGTATCCAGGGGCGCAGGCGCGCGTAGACGGCGAGGGCGTCCGCGGGACGCGACTCCGGGGTCTTGGCCAGCAATTCGTCCACCAGGGCGGCCAGTTCGGGGGGGACGTCGCCGTGCAGTGGCGGTGGCGGTTCCGACTGGCTGCGGGTGATCTCGTCCAAGACGTGCTGCGACTCGAACGGGCGCACGCCGGCGAGCAGTTCGTACAGCAGGCAGCCGACCGCGTACAGGTCGCTGGCACGGCTGGCGTCCTCGCCGCGCAGGAGTTCGGGGGCCATGTAGTGGGCCGTGCCGGGTATCTGGCCGGTTTGCGTGATGCGGGAGAACTCATCGCCGGTGGACGTGGCCACGCCGAAGTCGATCACCTTGACGGCCCCGTCCGGGGCGAGCATGAGGTTCTCCGGCTTGACGTCCCGGTGGATCAGGCCGGCGGCGTGGGCGGCGGCCAGAACCGCGCACGCCTGCGCGCCGATGAACGCCGCCCAGGACGGCGGCAGTGCACCTTGCTCGTCGAGGAGTTTGCCGACCGAGTCGCCCGGCAGCGACTCCATGACGAGGAACAACTCGTCGTCCTGGCCGAAGTCGTAGACGGTGGGGACGCCCGGGTGGCTCAGCCGGGCGGTGATCCGCGCCTCGCGGTGGAAGCGGCGGCGCAGTTCCCGGTCGACCTCGGGCACGCCGACCAGCTTGATCGCGACGGGGCGGTTGAGCCGCAGGTCGGTGCCGTTCCAGACCTCGCCCATGCCGCCGCGGCCGATGGGCGAAGTGATCCGGTACCGGTCGGCGATGTCTCGTCCGGAGCTCACGGCAGGAACCCGCTCTTCGTGCCGTGCCAGGTGATGACGGCGTTGTCACGCGCACGGGTGACGGCGACGAACAGCAGGGAGCGCGCGGTCCGGAGGTCCCGCCGGTGGCGCAGCGGGTCCTCCTCTGCGAACCGGGTGATCCGGGCGGCGGGGACGAGGCCCTCCGCGACACCCGCGATGATCATGTTCTGGTATTCGAGGCCCTTGAAGCGGTGCATGGTGCCGACGTGGACTGGCGCCTCGACATACCGGGGGCCGTCCGCGGTGATAGCGCAGGCGACGATGCCCTCCTTGGCGAGGCGGGTCTCGACCTCGGCGACCATGCGGCGTTCGGGGACGCACACCGCGATCGAGTCACCGTCCCATGCCCTGATCTGCTGGACAATGCCGTCCAGTTCGGCGTCCCAGGTGGAGAAGCCGCGCAGTTCCGGGACGGCGCCGCGCAGCACGGAGCGGTAGCCGGCGAGGTCGTCGCGGCCGTCGTCCAGGTCGTCCCACTGCTCCCCGCCGAGCACCCTGACGGCGGTGCCGAGGATCTCGTGCGTGGTGCGGTAACTGAGCGTCAGCCGGGACGACCGGCCGCGGATCGCGATGCCGAGGTTGCCGAGCGACACGTGGTTGCCGTAGATGCGCTGGTGCGTGTCGCCGGTGATGAACATGTCGTTGCGCCCCGGGTCGACCATCGCGCGCAGCATCCGCCAGTGCGCGGCGGACAGGTCCTGCGCCTCGTCCACGACGACGTGCTGGTAGCGGGGGCGCAGCCGCATACCGGACTCGTCCTGCAGCTTCGGCGAGTCGGCCTGCCTCTCCTGGTACGCCGCACGGTCACGGGCGCGGGCCGCCTCGATCTGCGCGGCACGCTCGGTCACCTGCCGGAGCGTCGACAGGTTGTTGTTCTCCAGCCGCATCACGTACCGCTCGGTGAGGTTCCAGATCCGCTTGCGGTCGGCGCGGTTGAGCGGGCGGCCCCGCCCGGCGCGGCGGGCCCGGAAGTACTCGGCCTGTGTCCGCAGCCCCTGTCCGAGGATCACCTGCGACCATTCCTCGTGCAGGAACCCGGCGTCCCAGCGGGTCTCGTTCTCCTCCGCGAGCAGGTCGTCCCACTCCTTGCGGGCCTTCTCATCGTCGAGGCGGCGACGCGCCCGGCCCCGTTCGGACTCCGCGACGATCTCGCTGGCGAGCTTGTCGACGTTCGTGATGTGGACGCGGGCGGCGACCTCTTCGCCGGCGAGGGCGATGAGCCGCTGTTCGAGGTCGGCGGCCAGGTTCTTGTTGAATGTGGTGAGCAGGACGGCCTTTCCGCCGCTGGCCGGGAGCCGGTCCACGAGATGCTTGACGCGGTGGAGCGCGACGATCGTCTTGCCGGTGCCGGGACCGCCGCTGACCCGCGCCGGGCCGTTGTAGTCGCGCTCGACGAGCTTGCGCTGCGTCGGGTGCAGGTACACCTTCCAGCGGCCGAAGTCGCCCTGTTCGAGCACTTCGCGCAGGTCGGCGTCGGCGGTGGTGACGGCCGTGGCGGGACGGGCGAGGGCCGCCGCGTAGTCCTCGGTGTCGACCTCCTCCTCGGCGGCGACGGGCGCGGTCACCTGCTCCAGGACATCCTCCGGGGACGCGCCGTCGTGTAGCGCGAGCAGGACTTCCCCTGTCAGCTGCGGCGCGTACGACACGAGCCCGAGCAGTTCGTCCTCGGTGGTGATCTTCGCGATGAGCGGCAGCAGCGGCTCGGCGACGCCGAGGTCGAGGAGCTGCTCGGAGGAGTATGCGGCGAACAGTGGCGCCGCCGCTACCGGCTCCGGCGAGGGTGCCGGTTCCGGCCGCGGTTCCGGCTGCGGCCGCCCGTTGCCGTTGCCGCCGACGACCTCCTCCGCCACGACGAGGTCCAGGAATTCGATGCCGCCCGTGACCGGGTTGATCTGGTACCGGTACCGGTCGAGGTGGTCGTACACCTCGCCGCGCGGCTCGACCGCCACGAGGATGTACTCGGTACCGCCCGCGTGCAGCAGCAGCGCACGGTAGTCGTCGTTGACGCGCGCCGAGTACAGCTGCGAGTTCTTCAGCTGCTTGAACCGCAGCCCCTTGTTGCGCGGGTCGTTGCGGAACTTGTGCTGGAAGTCGTAGATCGCGCCCTTCACCGCGCGGGGGAGCTTCAGGATCTCCTTCTCGGCCCGGTCGAGCAGCCGCAGCGTCGCCCCGCTCACTTCGCTCCTTCGATTCGATCAACCAGTTCTTCGCGCGTCCAGCCGTCCACGGCCCGGACGTCCCACCCCGCCTCCGCGTAGGCGGTGTCGCGGCGCTGTGCCTCCTCGCCGTCCCCGGCCAGGACGATCGCGATCTTGCGGTCAGGCCAGGCCACTTCCGCCTGCCACGCCTGTTCGCCCAACTCGTAGCCGATGCCGGAGTCCGGCGGCGCGGCGATCCCGGCGGCGGCCAGGCCACGGACGAACGCGGCCAGGCCGGGCTCGTCGGGATCGATCATGTCGAGCACGTCCACCCAACTGTCGGTCAACACCGTCGGCTCGGGGGCAGGTTCCGGCTCCGCCGCGTCGACGCGCGTCGGTGCGGGCTCCTCGTGGGACGGCGCCGGAGCCGGGACGGTCGCGGCGGGCTCCGTGATCGCCTCCGGCTCGTCCCGCAGGTCTTCGTCCAGCGGGACGAGGCTGAGCGCGGCCTGCCGCCCCTCGCCGCCGGACGCCGCGAGCAGCGCCGGGTCGAACCGGTCGATCTCCGACAGTGCGAGCTGCCCGCCGTCGCCGCCGCCGTGGTCGAGGAACTGCAGCAGGTTTCCCCAGTACAGCCAGCTCGCCCACCGCCGCTTGTGCGCGTCGGTGTCGGCGACGATGGTCTCGTTCCGGTCGTCGATGACGACGAAGGCGCTCCACGCGGGGGCGCCGCTGCGGCTCTTGTCGAGGATCACGGTGAGCGGGGCGGCCGCGTACACCTCGACCGTTCCCTGCTCCAGTGCGGGCAGCGGCTCCCCGCGCAGCGCGGCGTTCACGCGCGCGGCCACGCCGGCGCGGTCGCTGCGCGTCCCGCCCGTCCGGAGGCCGGAGTTCAGCACCCCGAAGGTGACGGCCTCGGCGCGCCGCAGCCACACGTCCCGGTCCGGTTCGGCGAGGTAGGCGAGCAACGTGTCGACGGGGTTGGTCCACATCGTGCGCGGCAGCTCGTCCGGGTCGCCGGCCCGTCCGTACAGTTTCCTGGCCGCCAGCCGCGCGTTGTTCTGGTACGGGCTGTAGGCCTCGACGCCGTCACAGGGTTCGTGGCGGCGGGCCTCCCACTCGTCCAGGTCCTTCCAGGTGAGCGCGAACACCAGCCGTCCGTGCGCCCGGAGCTGGGCCCGCTTGGCGGCGTCGTCGGCGAGCCGGTTGATCTCCGGGGCCGCGTGGTAGTTGTACCCGTCGAGATACACCGTGACCTGCTGCGGCTCGTCGTCGACCAGCCGGAACACCACGTCCGGGCGCGTCCCCCGGATCGTGTTCTGCAGGGTCACCCGCCACCGCCGGATGGCCGCGCCGCCCGAGCCGGTGTTCGGGATCTCGATGCGCAGGTCGGCGGTCTTGCGTCCGGCGACGACCGGGCCGCGCGTCAGCGACGCGTTGCCGCCGTCCCGCTTCGCCCAGGTTTCCAGCCCCTCCAGGAACCGCGACTCGAGCTCGCTCTCGACCTGGTCCCACAGCGAGATCTCGCTCGTGTCGGCGACGGACGCCGTCTGCCATTCCTCCAGGAGCTCTTCCAGCATGTCGACGGCCTCGGCCCGGCTGACCTTGTCGAACAGCGTCCCCGGGACGTGCGAGAGCAGGCATCGGTGGCACGCGCGCTTCCCCGGCTCCTCCCGGCACGGGCATTCGGAGGCACGGGCGTGGGCCGCCTCCAGGACCCGGCGGAACTCCGCGGGGTCGGCGAGCCGGTGCAGGTATCCGGTGCCGCCGGGCAGCGTGTCGTGCAGGACGAGGAAGCGCCGCCGCCGGCCGGTCGCCTGGTCCGGCATCGTCGCCGTCACGATCTCCAGGTGGTCGGGGTCGCCGCCGTAGCGGGCCGCGACGCCCGCCATCAGCGCCGCCTGGAACGACGCCGTCCGCTCCTCGACGTACAGCGTCGCGACCGGCAGCAGAATCCGCAGCGCCTCCGTCCGCAGCTCGTGCGCCAGGATCATCTTGTGGTGGTCGGCGTCCCGCGACGCGCGCCGGTAGGAGCACCAGGTGCGGTGGTGCCGCCGGCTCCGGTCCGTGGAGGACGCCGCGATCAGCGCGTCCCGTCCGTTCTCGTCGTCCTGCCCCGGCGGGCCGTCGACGGTCGCGCCGCCGCACGACGGGCAGACGTGGAAATGGGCGATCTGCCGTTCGTCTCCGGCGAACCGGGCGACGTCGCGCCGGTCGGTGCGCCGCACTCCGAGGTTGAACCGGCGGACCACCGCGTGCCGGGTGAAGTCGACCCCGAACACGGCGCCCGAGTGCCGCCACGACCCGGGCGCGATGTCGGCGCGGTCGATGTCGACGGCGACGGCGTCCTCGTAGTACCGGCGCTGCCGCTCGTCGGAGTCGTCGCCGATCCGCGCCTCGTCCCGCCGGTCGTGCGCGAACACCCGCACCGGCCGCAGCACCTTGTGCAGGTTCTGCACGGCCCCGATGGCGGGGTCGCCGCACCGCGCGCACGCCGAGATGTCGCCCCCCGCGTCGAGGCCCGTCCGGACGTGCCCGCAGCTGGGGCAGACCCGCCACTGCTCCCAGGAGGGACGCGACTCGGTGCCGATGTCCAGCCCGCTGACCTTGTGCTGGTAGCCGCGGATGTAGAAGGAGTTGCCGGGCGCGAGCTCGGTCAGCGCGAGCCGCGCCGACCGCCCGTACTCGCGGACCTCGCTGTGGTACGTCCGCTCCTCGGCGTTCTCCTCTTCCCACGTGACCGTCGCTTCGAGCGTGGTGACGTTGTCGAGCAGCGAGTAGTTCGGTAGCAGCCCGAGTTCGACGAGGGTGCCCTGCGCGCTGCGCCGCCCCATGTCGCCCATCAGCCGCGCGATCCCGCCTCGCTCGGAGCGCAGCGACCGCCGGGTCGCATTCTGCGAGGGGTCCGATTCGAGGAGCGAGTCGATGGCCTCGTCGATGCGGTCGAGGCGGTCCTTCAGGTCGGCGCGGCGGGCCTCCCACCGCTCCTCGACGTCCCGGACGACGTCCTTCAGCCCGGCGGTGGCGAACGCGCGCAGATCGGCGGCGGCGTCCGGCGACACCGACCCGCCGAACAGGTCGAGGAACGCCTCGACGGCTCCGCACTCCAGCGCGGCGGCGGTGAACGCGGCGAGCCAGCCCGTCTCGCCGAACAGCGCGGACGTGCGGCGCGGCAGCGGCAGCACGCCCGGTAGCCGGCCCCGCGCGCACAGGTCGACCAGGTGCGCGGCGTACTGGCGGCGCAGGATCTCGATGGCGGACAGGTAGCTGCCCGGCGGAACGATCCGGCCCGCGATCATCGCTTGGGGCTCGTTGATGAAGTACAGGTCGCGAGGGTGCCGGCCGACGAGCGTCACCAGGAACGCGTTGCCGGTCTTGCGCCCGGCCCGCCCGACCCGCTGGACGTAGTTGGCGGGGCCGGGCGGCAGCGACGCCAGGATCACCGCGGACAGGTCGCCGATGTCGATGCCGAGTTCCAGTGTCGGCGTGCACGCCATCACGTTCGGGTCGTTGTAGCGCTGCTCCTTCTTGCGGAACCGCGCCTCGACGTCCTCACGCTGCCGGCGGGTGAGCGCGCCGGTGTGCTCGGCCGTCACCACCCGGAACGGCTCCTCCCCGAGGTACAGGCGCCGGTAGTAGTCGTCGCGGTGGCTGCGGGTGCCGCGGTCGGTGAGGGCGCCGCCGCACCGGTAGCGGGGACACGGCTGCCCGCGCCAGGCGTCCACCAGTTCGGGACGGATCGTCTGCTGCCACGCGCACCGATCGCAGCCGAGCCCGGCCTCGTCGGCTTCCGCGTCCGTCAGCGCGTGCACGAGGACGTGCCCCGGCTGCAGCCCGTACACCCCGGTCGCGCCGTCGATGACGCGCTTGGCGACGAGGCCCTCCTCGGCGAGGACGGGCAGCAGGCGCCGCAGGTACTCGCCGGCCTGCCGCCGGTCGAGGGCGAGGCAGCGGGCGGCCCAGTCCTGCGCCCAGCCCTGGTCGGCGTCGATCCGGTCGAACTCCGACCTGCGCTTCTGCCGGTCGAGCAGGAACGTGGGCGCGCTCAGCCCGCGCGGGAACGCGGGCATCCCATCTGGGCGGCGCCCCCAGATCGCGCCGAACCGGCTGGTGCCGCCGTTCGTGATCCACGCGTCGAGCCACCGGTGCTTGATCGCGCCCCGGTAGCGGAGCCGTTCCAGCAGACCCCGGACGAGCGTCGCGTACCGCTCCGGCGTCTGAAGCTCGATCATGCCGGTGACCTGCGTGTGGACGTCCTTCGCCAGCGCCGCGGCGCGGGCGGGGTCGGGCAGTGCGACCTCGGCGACGGCGGTGCGGGTGAGGTCGAGGGTGCGTCCCTGCCGGGACCGCAGCCCGAACTCCAGGATCGTCTGGAACGCCAGCCGCTCCCCGATCAGGCCCCACGCGGCGGGGGTGCCGCTGGTGGTCTCGGCGAGGATGGCGTCCACCTCGGGGCGTTCGTGCAGGTCCGGCGGGACGACCGCGGGCAGCACCCCGGACTGGCTCGCCGCCGCGGCCAGATCCCCGATCACGTCGTTCAGCCGCACGCCCTTCCCGGGCTCCAGCCGCGAACTGATCAGCCGCCGGAGGGAGAAGGCGTACGACCGGTTTGCCACGAACCCGGCCCGGTGCGCGGCATCCTGGACGGAGTCGTTGAACAGCAGCGTCTTCCGCCGGCGCGGATCAGTGGACAGTTGCCGGCCCGCCATCAGCTGGGTGACCGTCACCGCCGCCAGCGACGCCAGCCCCGCACCGAGGTACCGGATGCCCTGGTCCATCTCGCAGGCCGGGCACCGGTCCTGCTTCGCGGCGTTTTCGGACGACTCGTCGTGCACGATGTCGGTGAGGACGAACACGCCGTCGCCGATCGCGCCGTACCGGTGCAGCGCCGGGTCGAACGTCTTGACGCCGTCGCCGGTGAGGATGGCGAGGCGGCGCACTCGCGCCTCGACCTCCGCCTTCGTCGCCGCGATCATCGGCCGGACCCGCTTCTTCTCCGGCCCGGTGGACGCCCGGTAGATCCGCTCGGGGACGGTGACGAGGTCGCCCGGGTCCCGCTGCGGCGAGAACGCCGTCCAGCCGGACCGTCCGCAGTGCCGGCAGTAGACCGCCGGGAGCATCGTCTTGCCGAAGTGGTCGAAGCCCGAGTCGGCCTCCAAGACCGGGGGCTCCCCGATCCACGCGAACGCGGCCCTGTCGTCCACCATCCGCAGCAGCCGCGACACCGCCCGCACCCACAGGTGCGTCTCCACCAGCAGGAAAGGAGTCTCCGGGTCGTCGGCCTCGGGATCGCGGGCCTCGGAGATCAGCGCCACGAACCGCGCCAGCGCCTTCGCCGCCTTGCCGGGATTGTCGAGGATGGACGCGCCCCACGCGTACGCGCCCATCTTCGGCAGCAGCTTCAGCATCTGCTCGGGCGTCTGCGGGTCTCCGTCCTTGAGCAGCTCCAGGACGGCCCGGGTGAGGATGTGCTGCTTGAGCACCTCCGCGAGCTGCTGCCGTGTGAGGTCGTCGCGGCCGGTGACCTCGCGCTGAATGCGTTTCAGCGCGTCCGGCTTGTGGATCGGGTCGCCGCACGCGATGAGGTCGTCCGGGGACGGCAGCGGAAGCCCGTAGTCGAGTTCACCGAGGAACTCGTCGACGGTGCAGCGGTCCTCCCCGATCACCGCGTCGTCGGCGAACGGCGTCCCGAACACTTCCCCCGCAGCCGCCCGGATCTCCGCGCCGTCACCGCCCTCGCCCAGCGTCGCGGACGTCGCGACCGGGCAGATGTCGCCCAGCGGCCTCCCCGGCTCGGCCTTGCCGGTGACGGCCGCCAGCCGGCGCAGCAGCATCGCCACATCGGTGCCCTGCGCGCCGTCGTAGGTGTGGAACTCGTCCACCACCACGTAGGTGAGATTCGCGTCCTTCCACAGCGGGACGTCGTCGCCGCGCTGGAGGAGCAGGTCCAGCATCTTGTAGTTCGTGATCAGGATGTCGGGCGGGTTCCGGCGGATCTCCGCCCGGTCCGTCATCACCCGCGGATACCCGATCTCCGGCGTGTCTCCGATGTAGAGGCCCGCGGTGACCTGCTCCATGCCGTGCTTGTGGAGGTAGTCGTTGAGCCGGTTCGCCTGGTCGGTGGCGAGCGCGTTCATCGGATACAGCAGGACGGCCTTGACGCCGCCGCGCCCCTTCGACCGCTCCCGCCGGCAGTGGTCCAGCACGGGGATCAGGAAAGACTCGGTCTTACCGGAACCGGTCCCGGTCGTGATCAGCGTCGGCTTCGCCGGGCCGTGCAGTGTGCTGAGCCGCTCGAACGCCTTTGCCTGATGCCGGTGCGGACGGAAGTCGAGCCCGTGCCACTCAAGGCAGTCCTGCCAACCGGACTCGGCCTTCCGGAATGGCGTCCGAATCCGCAGGTACGGGCCCCGGAAGATGCCCTGCACCGGGTCATTGAGGAACCGTTGCAGCGCCTCCCGAGCCGACGGGTCGCTCAGCGCGAACGTCGTGGACAGGTACTGCGTCAGGTTCTCCCGCAGCTCCTCCGCAGCCAGCGTCGGCTTCAAGTCTCAGCGCCTCCGGTGTCATCGGGACCTACGAGGGAGAGCAGTGGCGCCTGCCCGGCAGGCATCCGGCGCCCAGCCCTGTGCACCGTGAAGACCTGCAGCATTGCGCGACTCTACTGGGTTCATACGACTTTATGCCGCCGCAGCCGCTCACCCGTCCAGCCTCGGTCAGGAGCGTGAGGAGGTAGCGGGCGAGGATGGCGTCGCGGTAGGCCACGCGACGTTCAGCGTCTTGATCTATTTCGCGTCCGGTGGGTGAGGGCACGGGCGAGGAGGGAGGCCAGCACCAGGGCACTGGCCGCCGCACCGGCCTGCAGTGCGCGGGTGCGGTGAGAACGGGAATGTTCAGGTGCGGGAGGCACCGGGGCCTGGTCGTACTCCTCGTCGAGGATCTGGTGGAAGAGGCGTGCCCGCTTCGTCTCCGAGGTGCTCAAACGCACCTGCCGGGCTTCGCGCCAGTAGGCGCGCCCAGGGTGGGCGCTGAACATCTCTCGGGAAATGGCGCGCAGGCGCATCTCCGGAAGTGCCTTCGTCTCGAATGACATCTGCCATTCAGAGATGATCATGTTGATGTCTACGAACGATAGATCAGACGGCCGGCGCGGGCAGCGGCGCCACTTCCCGCCGGAAGAAGTCGAGCAAGGGCTCGCCCTTGGCGAAGAGTTCGGTGATCTCGGCCCCGGCCATCCGGATCACCTTGGGTGTACTGATGCGTTTGGCCCCGCAAGGCGTCCAGTCGGCCAGATAGCGGACCTCATAGAGGACGCGGTCGTCGATGATCACCACCTCGGGCAGCCGGCCGCGGGCTTCCAGCGACGCGAGTTCACCCGCCGGGAGGACGCTCAGCTCGAAGCCCTCTTCCGCGAGCATCCGCAGTGCGTGGAGCTCCCATTGGAGGTAGGGGGTCAGGGGATGCTCGACGACGCGAACGCGCCTGATCTTCAAGCCTTGCCGCCTGTTGCGGCGAGCCTCGGCATGGACCGCTTCCCGATCTTGCTCCAGCAGGTCCAGAGCGCGCCGCCATTTCCCGGAGGCGAAGGCGTGCCAGCTGGGATCATCCGGCTCCCGGAAAGTCTGAGAGCGTTCGAGCTTCCAGATCACGCCCTTGAGACCTGCGGTATGACGGGCGAAATCACCGTGGTAGCCGGCGTGGTCGAGCTCGTCACCCGAGATCTCGCGGATCCGGTCAAGCATCTCGGATATCCGGCTTGGCCGCAGCGAGCAGGCGACCCGAGATGATCACGATGCCTTCGTCGGAGCCGACGCTCACGCCCGGCGGAAGCCGATCATGGTACGCACCGGTGGCATCCCGCCCGATCACGGCGATGTCGCCGTTGTCCAGCTCCCAGATCTCCGGGCAGTCCTGGGTCGTGCGGCTGTCTCCCACCTCGGCGGCCGTCTTCCCCAGCCGTCGCAGGAATCTCGCATCGTGATCGGCTTCCCACGGCCTGGACATGGCATCGCTCACTTCCAGTCGTCGACATCATCGGCAATTTTCCCGCAGCCACGGCGAGGCGACAAGACTTGTCCAAAATGTCTATTGGGTGA
The DNA here is from genome assembly GCF_001552195.1 of Actinomadura latina NBRC 106108. Classification (GTDB taxonomy): domain Bacteria; phylum Actinomycetota; class Actinomycetes; order Streptosporangiales; family Streptosporangiaceae; genus Spirillospora; species Spirillospora latina. The sequence goes on along the minus strand of NZ_BCQS01000011.1, from coordinate 343,076 downwards.
CAGATCGACCCTATGGGGACAAAATGAGCACCTGCCAATTGCGTGAGGGCGCGCGACAACGATCAACACTTTCACTGGTGAGGCGCCTATCGTCTACAACTGACGTCTCTACCGGGTGCGGAACGGCCGGTTTCGCCGAACCGAAACCCGGGTGCGGGTTGTGGCGGGACTGGCGCATGTCGGCGTCGGGGGTCGTGCGCGCGGCGTCCGGCAGGTGCTCGGCTCGATGCCTCCCGACGGAACCGCCGAGGCCCTGCGCGGCGCAGCTACCTTGCTGGGCTCAGCGTCCGAGGGCCTCTTCGACGGTGCGTGCGGCCATGGTTTCTGGGATGTGCCAGTAGGGGCGGGCTGCGTTGAGCTTGGCGGTCAGGGAATCGACGAGCTGGTGCTCCGGGTAGGGGTAGGGGCCGTTGTTCTTGAAGAGCTGGGAGTAGCGGACGGAGTCGACGATCGCCGACTTGATGCGTTCGTGAGCGAGGTAGGCATCAAGGTCCGGCTGCCAGCCGGTGGTGTAGTCGGACGGCATGGCATCGTGCCAGCGGGTGATCAAGGTGTCCTGCTCCCCCGGCAGGTAGCCCATTTTGTGGATGTGGACGGCAAGGTCGTAGACGGGGTCGCCCCAGAGGGCGAGTTCCCAGTCGAGGAACGTGGTCGCGCCCCGGTCGACGATCATGTTGCGGCGGTGGACGTCGGCGTGGACGCAGGTGAAGGGGCGCGGGGTGAGGCCGCGCCACCGGTCGTCCACCGGCGCGAGGGGGGCGGCGGGAATCTCCAGGGCGGTGAAGAGGTCGGCGTACTCGGCGCTGAAGGTGTCGTACACGCGCTGTGTCAGATCGGACAGGCGGCGCGCGAAGGCGGTCGTGTCGGGGCCGGCGGGCCAGGAGGCCGGGACGTCGGGGAGCTGGGGGACGCGGGTGAGCTGCGTGAACAACCGCACGATGTCGTCCAGCACGTGGGGCGGGACGGGGGTGCCGCGCGGCGCCACGTCGTTGAGGAGGTCGCCGGGGATGAACTCGTGGACCTGGAACGGCGGGTCGGCCGAGGCGTGGAGCAGCCGCGGGGCGTCGCGGACGTGGGGGGCGATGGCGGCGAGAACCCGGTCCTCACGCCATGGCCGCAGGTCCATGATGTCGGCGCCGTGGATCGGTATCCGGACGATGACCGTCCCGTCAGGGGTGTCGATCCGGATGTTGTCGTTGTAGTACCCGGCCGCCGGGTCGTGGTGTGCGCGTGCGCGCTCGTAGAGGTCCTGCCAGTTCATCCGTCCTCCAGCATGGCCGTCACGAGCGCCCGTGCCTGGTCGTCCAAGAATGGCAGCAGGCTCGGCGGGCTGATCTGGGCGCGTGCCCGGTCCGTCACGGTCGTGGTGTGCTCGTCGGCGGCATCGAAGGTGTCCAGCAGGTGACCGGCGACCATGAGCAAGGTCGGGTAGACCTCGGCGGCGACGAGTTCGGCGATGGCCCAGCGGGCGGAGGCCACGGCATCGGCGGCACGTCCCGTCCGGGCGTGGAGGAAGGCGCGGAACAGTTCCGCGCGTGCCCGGCCGGACCGGTAGCGCGCCCGCTCCAGGGCTTCGGCGGCCGTCTGGAACGAGGCCGCCGCCGGAACGTGCTGGCCGAGGCGGGTCTGCGCGATGGCGAGGGCGGTGAACGCCTTGCCCATCTCGTGGTGGGCGCCGAGGTCGGTCTGCGCGTCGATGGCGTCGGCGGCGGCGTCGAGAGCGCGTGACGGGTCGGTCCAGGCGAGCAGCTCGGCGCGGTTGGTCTTGATGTCGGCCTGGCCGATGATGGCGCCCGCCCGCGCGTAGAGTTCCGCGGCCGTGTCCAGGGACCGGGCGGACGAGTCGAGGTCGAACCCGAACCGGTAGCCGAGATGCTGGAGGCGGACCACGTCGCCGCGCAGCACGAGGTCCTCGTCCGGGGCATCGGCGAGTATCTGCTGTGTGATGGACAAGGCGTCGCCGAACCGTCCCTGGCACATGTCCAGGTCCGCCATGCAGAAACCCGCCCGCAACCGGACGGGACCGGAGTGGTGGTTCCACACCTGGTGGAAGAGGCGTTGTGCTTCGCCAGTGGCTCCGGCGATGCGGCGGCCGTGCGCGCCCGCCAGGGCGAGGCGTGCGCCAGGCTCACCGTCCAGCGGCCAGTCGATGGACGGGGTCAGCCGCGTGGCGGCCGCCGCGTCCCCGAGGAGAACCGCCGACTCGGCTTCCAGGCAGCGGGCAGTCTGGGCGAGCTCCGGATCGCCGGACCCCGCGTCCAGGTGGTCTCGGAGGTCTTGGGCCACGCCGTCGACGGCCTGCTTGCCCCCGTGCGTCATCGCCCGGTCGGCGTACATCAGGATGTCCGCGCCGTCGAGGATGCCCGCGTGCAGGCCGCAGTACGCGGCCTCGCGGACGGCACGGGCCCGGATGGCGACGCCGTCCTCGGCGGTGTGGTCGCCGTCGGCGCGGGAGTCCCAGACATCCCGGAGGAGTGCGTGGACGTCCCGGACCGTGTCATGGGACAGCCGGTCGTGCAGCGCCGCGCGCATGAGCTGGTGCAGGCGCCGGCCGTGCGCGCCGGCCGGGTACACGAACGAGTAGGCGGTCAGCGACTCCCAGGCCATCCGGTGCCGGGGCAGGTCGAACTCGTCCGCCACCGCCTGGAAGATCTCATAGTCGAAGATCCGGGCGACGCTCAGCAGTTCGAGCGTGCGGATCTCGTCGGGGGCGACATGGGCCAGGAACCGTTGCAGAATCTCCTCGGACGAGACCGCCGCCGCCTGCCGGGCCGTCGTGCGCGTGTCCACGGCCAGGTGAAGGTAGAAGGGGAGACCCTGGCTGGCGGTCGCGATGGCCTGGCGCGCATCGTGGTCGGTGATGCCGCCGTCCGCGAGGAGCTCCAGCCGGGCCACCATGGGAAGACCGTCCACGCGCTGGTGGTGGATCACCTCCGCCCAGCCGGGCTCGTGGGCCGCCCAGGGCAGCGGTTCACGGCTGGCCAGGACGACCACTCCCCCGTCGAGCTGGGCGATCAAGTCGCGGAGCCAGACGTCCTGGGCCAGCGCCCGGCCGGACCGCGCCGCTGCGGGGGCCAGCGCCTCGTAGGCGTCGACGAAGATGACGTAGGGGCGGTCGGAGCCATCGCGCAGATCCTCGGCGAACAGGTACGTGACCGCGTCGGCGAGTTCGGCGTTGCTGAGGTCGTCCAACTGGCTGAGCGTGTCGTCGGACTTGATCCGGTGCCGCTGCCGCATCCCACTCGTGGCCTTGCCGAGCAGACGCAGCAACCCCACGCCGGTGCCGAACACCGGGACGCCGGCCGCGCCGTCGAGGACCTGGGAGAGGGCTTCGCTCTCGTCCACGAACGGGAGTTCCTTGCTGGAGAGCCGCAGATGCGGGTGGAGCCGCTGCCAGAGGACGGCGTAGGCGATGTCGAAGCGGTCGAACCGCACACCCTGGCGACCGAGTTCGACGCGCAGCACCGCCAGGGCGTCTTCCTGCTGCCGCATCGCGGGCACCTGGAGGTCGACCGTCGCGGCCCGGTGCGTCGCGGCGGTGCGCTGCCTGAGTTCCTGTAAGAGCCGGGACTTGCCGATGCCGCCCACCCCGACCACGTTGAACACGCACGGCGAGCCCTGCCGTGTCCGTTGAACCTCGGCGAACGCGGCCAGCACCGACTCCCGGTTCACGAACGGACGGTGCAGGGCCGCGACCCGCCGAAATCGAGGTTCAAGGGGCATGAACGTCTCCCGGGGAGTCCTGGTGGTTCTCTCCGCCCACTGCGTTGAGGACGGCGAACGGTTCCGCCCCGACGATAACGGGGCCCGGCTGCCGCGTCAGACCCCGCCGAACCTCGTGGCGCGGCTACCTGGCGCACGAGGAACGAACCCATGGGGGTTGGCGGGGTGGTGGTGCCGGGTGGTCAGTGGGTGTTACCGGGGTGGTGCACCTATTCGGAGAGTGCAGTATTCCTCAACTGAGGGGGGACTCCCGTTTCCATACGACGACGACGCCGGCTTTGGGGAGAATCCAGTCGTCAACGCTGATGCTGACGACGCGGGTGTGGTCCATGTCGGGGGTGTAGTCGATGGAGGCGGGTTTGGTGGCGCCGAAGTAGTCGAGGGCTCGGATGCGTTGGATGTCCGGGGCGCCGATGCTGATGGAGTAGGTCGCGCCGAAGGTGGGCTTGGGGACTTCGAAGCTGAGCAGGTTGCCGTCCGCGAGGATCTTGGCGGTGAAGGAGTACTGGACCCATATGCGGGCGGTGTCCTCGAAATCTTCGGTGGGGATGTGCCCCACGAATTCGCGTTCGACGTCGCTGCGGACGAATTCCACGGGTCTGCCGCCGAAGGACAGGGCGTTGAGGGTGAAGGCGTCGTTCCAAGTGTCGTCGTCGAACTCTCCGGTGGAGGGCAGCCGCCACACTGCGCCAACGTCTTCGGCGCGCAGGGCTTCGTCGTAGTCGCCGAAGCGCAGCACGCGGAAGGCGAAGCGGGAGCGGCGGACGTTGGTGGTGTAGTAGGCGAATTGGAAGTAGAGGTTGTAGTAGTCGTGCAAGCGGCCGTGGTCGGTAGCGCGTTCCAGTTCCAGGATCTCGGCGCGGACGACGAGGTTGCGCCAGATCTCGTTGGATTCGAACACTCCGGTGCGAAGTTTACGGGCGATGACTTTGCCGAGTTCGGCGTCGCCCGAGCGTAGCCGGGAGGCGTTCTCGATGACGTGGTCGAGTTCGGCGGGCGAGAGCCGCAGATCGTTGATGCGGGTTCCAGCTGCCATGGATTTCACGACGGCGTAGGTGACGTCGTCCTGCTGTTCGTCGAGGATCTGGCGGACGTGTTCGACGAAGCGGTCTTCGGCGATCTGGTTGAGCAGGACCTGGAAGATGGTCAGGGTGATGCCGACCTGGAACACCGCAGCGCCGATGTCGGCGATCCGGAACTTGGCCCACAGGCTTTGGGCACCGTCGTTCACGACCAGCCGTCCGCCCTCGACGGTGACCTGGGCCGTCTCGGAGGGGGCCAGCACGATCAGCAGGAACCCGGCCAGTGTGGCGACCAGGCCGAGTAGCAGGCCGCGGCTGCGGTACAGATCGCCGAGGGTCCCCACCAAGCTGCGGGACGGCCGCCGCCCGCTGGTGGCGCTCATGCGTCTGCGACCATCGGATCTGGCGGCAGGTAACGGATGACCATCACCTCCGCTGCGGTTTCGAGTCGCAGGTACCGGTCGACGTTGGAATAGCCGATGCGGTCACCGTCCTGGACGAACAGCGCCGACTCGGCGCCCAGGCGCTCGAGGACGAGCGCGCCGACTTCGCAGGCCACGCCGGCCTCGGCGCAGATGTCCTTGACGGTGCGTCCTTGCCGGGCGTACAGGGCCAGCAGGCATTCCAGAGGTGTGAACACGTGCGAGGGCAGATAGGCGCTACAGGTGAAGTCCACCAGGCCGGTGGTGTGTTCGTCCCACCCGCCCCGCGCCAGTGGGAGTTCTCGGTGGCGGCCGGCCATGATGGCCTGTTCGGCGTCGTGGATGGCAGCCCGTCCGCTTCTGACCAGGGTGACGAGCCCGTCGATGCCGAACTCGCGGTAGAGGAGTGCGGCTTGACGGGTGTGATCGAGATAGACCGACCAGAGTTTGTCGCGCTGGGCGCCGTGCCGGCCGTGGACGATGATGTTGCGCAGCGTCGCTCGGTTCAGTACGGCGAGGGCGCCGTAGCAGGTGCCGAGGATCTCGGCGATGCCTTCTTCCAGGCCCATCGCGTAGATCTCGGGATCGACCCGGCCCGTCACGGTGTGCACGACCTCGTGGGCGAACAGGGCCTCGGAGTACAGCGGCCGCAGCCGGTCGCGGCGGAAGTAGACGCCGGGCTCGATGCCGAAGTTCTCCTGGTCTTCGCGGTCGGGCGCGAACGCCGACCATGCGAAGCGGTGGAATGGCTCAGGGAAGACGTCCACGATACTCAGGGAGGTGTCCTGCACGGGCAGCCCGGCCGCCTGGAGCCGTCGCTGGATCGCGGGCCCGCGACGGTCCAGACGCGCGGTCACCGTGTCGTCGGCGACGATGTCGGTGTAATCGGCGGCGGTGATACGGCGTAGGTCGGCGGCGACGAGCCGTGCCGCGGCGCCCTGGTCGGTGCCGATCTCGCCGGAGGGATCCATGCGATCGGCGATTGCGCGCAGGTCGGCGGCGAAGGCCTCCGGCGCCGTACTCTGGTCGTACCGCGCTGACAGTTCGTCGTCGGCGGCGACGGCGGCGACGGCGGCGACGAAACGCTCGATGTTGGCGAAGCGGCAGGGCCGCTGGTAGAGACCGCCGTACAACAGGTCAGAGAAGGTCGTCATGCGCTTCGATCCGGCTTCCTGTGCTCCGGTGGGTGTGGACAGGGAAATCAGGGCTCACCCAACGCTTGGGGCGTGCGTCGGCGCGCCCGTACGGCGTTGGGTGAACCGTGCGTTCCCCGTATCAGCCGCCACCGCCGTTACCGTCGATCCACACGGCTCCTCCTCTCCGATACTCAACTGATGGTTGCGGTCAGTCTGCGAACTTCTTCACTGACCTCGGATTTCAATGCCGGGTCCTGGCCCGGATCGGAGTCTGCCGCGACCCGTTCCCAGCACTTCAGGGCATGACTCGACAGCGCCTCGCAGATATCGGCGGCGTGCTCCCTCAACCGGCGGCTGCTCTCGCCCTGCCCGTGGGTCACCGCTTGGAACAGGGCCGCCTGGCAGGCTCGTTCAACGCGGATATAAGGCTTTAGCACCTCCATAAAGGCTCGGCGCAGTAAGGTCACCGCCGGATCGCTGAACTCGTACTCGATCCGATATCCCTCTTCCCTCAACTCCACGCCCTTTCGCTGGAAGTACCTGGTCAGCGGCGCAGCGGGATAGAGCTCCAGTCTGTTCACCAGTTGCCGGTGAGCGGCCACCCGATGCCGGTGCAGGAACGTGAGGTTCTCTCCGATCGCGTCGAGTGACGACAGCGGCTGGAACATGATGAACCCAAGAGAGAAATCGATGTCGAGACTGCGCAGGGACGAGATGGCGCGTGCCGCCTGGGCATTGGTGGTCTTCTTGGCGAACAGTGCCAGATCGGCTTCGTTGGCCGCCTCGATACCGATGAGAACCCTGCGCAATCCAGCTGCACGCAGCGCCTGGAAGAGGGGTTCGTCGAGTTCGTTGATCCGGCACTCGATCGAGAAGTGAATCCCGCCCGGCAGGGTGTGCAGGAGCCGCGCGAGTTCGTAGGCTCGTTCGTTGCCCTGACCGTCGCCGCCAAAGAAGTCGTCATCGACGAAGCTGACCGCGGTGATCTGGTGCTCCCGGATCAGATTGGTGAGTTCTGCCGCTATATTCGCCGCCGACCGGGCCCGCCATTTAGGAAGGCGGTGATACCGGTTTCCGTAGTTCCCCGACTGACAGAAGGTGCAATGCGCCATGCAACCGCGGCTTGTGCTCACGGTGGCGAGCCCGCTCGGGTAGGGCCCGGGCTCTCGATGGGGGAACGGAAGGGCGTCCAGGTCGGTGACCGGCGGTCGGGGCTCTGCGATCACCGTCCCGCCCCGCCTGTGCGCGAGTCCCTTGATGGTGCCGAAGGACTTCCTCTCCCGCAGGGCATGCCAGAGCTCACCTACAGTTTGTTCGCCCTCATAAAGACACACCGAGTCGAGGGCCGGACAGTCCTGCAGAACACGCTGCCAGAGAAACTGCACCCCCTGACCACCGAGGACGATATGAGCCGCAGGAGCAACACTCCGGAGTGAAGCGGTCAACTCCAGCGCCGCAGGTATCTGGCGCGTGAAGAGCACCCCGATACCGATCAATCGTGCGCCCCAAGCCCATTCGTTGACCGGACTTGGCGCCTCGGGCGGGCATTGCTCAACGATCCGGACGTCAGCCCCTTCCACGGCGAGCGCGGCGGCGACCGATCGGAGCCCCAGACTTTCTGCGGAAGTGTACACAGAGGCGTCATAGGCAGGCGAAATGAGGAGCGCGCGATCTTGCATGAGGCTTGAAACCTCTCCTCCATCGCAGCCCTGTCACCAACAGGTAAGCAGTCATCTTACCTGTTCATGCACGCCAGAGCGAGAATTGAGGAAGACCGGGCACAAGCGAATTTCGGTCTGCCCGTTTTTGCCTACTATGCTCGCGTGTGGGCCTTTCTCATACTCCAGCGGTAAGTCGTCAGACGGCCACCGCGTGATCATAGATGTTTGTGAGGGCAACCGAAGGTTGTGCAGCTGTCGGCGCCCTGGACGTCATGCGGGACCTACCGCCTACGCCGGCCAGCCGCCCGACCCGCGCATCATGGAACTGCCCGGCAAGGAACGCATATGGCTTTCGGCCGACTGGTGCGGCCTCGTCCTGCGCGAAGGCATGGCCCTCATCGGCACCCTCCTCGCCCGAGGACGCCAAGACCCCAGGGGGATTTCAAGGTCGCCTGTCTGGGGTGAGCATGCCCTGATGTCCGGATCGACTTTCGTTACGCAGGGTGACATTGAAACGAAGATGACCTTCTGTTCGGGATCATGGGAGTTGTCGAAGCTTCCATCACCCGAACAAGAAGGTCATCGGTGCCAGTCTCGCATGCCCGCTCGGTCCCGTCTCTGGTTACAACCGGCTCACCAGAGACGACGAGAGCCGCAACATCAACAACGCCGTCGTCCTGTTCACCTTACTCACCGTCCCGGCCGGCATCGCCCTGGCGCTCCTCCAAGCGCTCGGCTCCAAGGACCCGTGGCTCTTCGGCACCGTGCTCGCGATATTCGCCGTCCTGACGGGCCTCCTCATGCTCACCCGCCCGGCCCGCCTGGTCCTCCGCAGCATCCGCCACCGCCTGACCACTTGACCCGCACACCCGTCTTTCCACGTTCAACACCCGTCCAACGACGGGACAGCCCCGAGACGAGCCGTCGAAGTCTCCCCTCGGAGCCGGTGCATCTTGCTACGGCCGGTCGAGTGATCCCGCCTTGACCCGCTGAATCAGCCGACTGAACTGGTCACCAGTCACGATCAGCCGCCCACCCTCCGGGTCCTTGGAGTCCCTGACCCCAACTCCCCCGGGCAACGCGGCCAACTCGACACACGCCTCATCGGTCGCGCTTCCGCTGCGGGTGCTCTTGCGCCAGTGGGTCCTCATGAGAAACCTTCCAATGATCTCAACGATCAGGGTCCGGGACGCGTCCTCGCTCGGGGCTCTCGGGGGATACGCGTGGCCGGGTTCGACCTGCTGTCAGGGCAGGTCGTGCGCTCCACGCTTGATGTCGGCAGCCAGCCGGCGGAAGCGCTCGACCTGAAGCGTGATGCGGGGGCCGCTCGGGTCCTTGCTGTCACGCACGCCGACTGCCCGAGGGGAGCGCGCCAGTTCGACACAATCGGAGGTCGCACTGCCGCCGCTGTGGCTCGACTTGCGCCAATTCGTCATCGATGGTTCTCCAGTTCGGCCGCCAGCAGTGCCCGGGACGGGCCGACCGGGGCAGCTATGTCGCTAATACGGTCATACCTTATGGCCACCTCTTCCACATCATGAGGGTCTGTCAGGAAACGCCCCCTCGTCACCGCTTCGGTGTAGGCCAGGTCGCGACCGTCCGCGCTGACGATCTTGAAGGGTCCGTCCAGCCCCGGGTGTGCCCTGTCCTGTCGTTCCACGATCCGGATGCTCACGGACGGATGCTCGCTCAACTCGATGAGGCGAGCGAGTTGTTCGCGCATGAGTTCCGGCGGGCCGATGGGTTGCGCTAGGACCGTCCAATTGAGAATCGCCGTGAGATGCGGAGCGCTGGGCTTGTCGAACACGGCGGCCTGACGGCTGAGCCGCCGGTTCAGGGCGGCCTGCGGGTCCGCTACCGCGTTGCCGGTGAACGTGGCGAGTGCATATTCCGGCGTCTGGAACAGGCCGGGAACGTACAGCGTCTCCCACATGCGAATGCGACTCGCCCGTCCCTCGTACTCCGTGAGCCCGGTGAACCAGTCTCCTTCGTCGCTTGCTCCTGCGAGTGTGACCAGCGACGCGAACATGCCCCGGGTCTGCCACTCCCGATCAATGATCTCCGCGTGCTTTCGAGTGAGCTTGAGCAGGCCGGACTCATATCTGGAAACAGTGGAACGATCGCAGTCCAAAATGTCCGCAAGAGCCTGTCCGCTGAGGCTGTGTGCCTCACGGTATCGGCGCAGGTGCACTGCGATGAAGTGCCAAAGCGAGCGATCCGGGTTCAGTGCGTCGCGCAGAGACATTCATGATCTCTTTCGTTGCGGTTGATTCCGGAACGTAGCGAGCTTAGCTCCATGCAGGCACTCTTGGCATCCGAAGCAACGAACGGTTCAAAGGTCGTAGAGATGTCCTCACTTACCTCCGAAATCCCGACAATCTTCCTAGACCCCGATGATCGCGCGCCGGCGTTGGCGAGAGACTTCGTCGCGGCGCACTTTCGGGAATGGGGCTCCACGGACGACTTCATGGCGCGCTTGGTCGTGTGTGAGCTGGTGACCAACGCGTGGCGGCACGGCGAGGGCCAGATCATCCTTCGTGTCTTCCGCGACGTCCGCGAGGACTTGGCGGTGATCGAGGTATGGGACCAGGGGGACGGACTGCCGGTGGTCGGCCCGGAGGAATTCGAGGCGACCTCGGGGCGCGGCCTGCTGCTGATGTCGCAAGTCGTGCACGACTGGGGAACCCGACCGATCGCGGAAGGCGGGAAGATCGTATGGGCACGGTGCGCCCTGTGAGCGTCCAGGTCGAGCGGCACATCCTGCGGTGGCGGACGTACCGGGGCCGGGCCACGGCGGAAACGTTCCTGAGCCTGCTGGCCGTGGCGCTGGAGCCTCGGGGCTGGCGCCCCATCCGGCTCTATCGCGCGCAGGGGTTCCCGGTGCCCCTGCTGTGGATCTACGCCGGCGGCCCCGACGCTCACGTCGGAAGGAATCATCGTGATGGCCGTTCCGGGCGGCACCTGGGGATACCACGTCGCCGAACGCGGCCGACGCGGCTACCTAGGCCCCTGCGGCGACGCCAAAGCCGCCGCCGAACAGGTCGAAGACCTTCTGAAACACCGCATGTTCCCCGGCACCTGGTAGGCCACACGAGGGACGAACCCATGCGGCGGGCCCAAGGATCGTCCCTCATTGTCGACGGTAACGCGCGGCCCTAGCTGGGGAGTTCGGGCCATCACGTCACCGTCCGCCCCGCCTCTCTGCTTCCCCCCGGGGCAGAGAGGCGGGGCCACTGAGTACACCGCCTGGATGCACCCTGTTGACGGCCAGCGAGGGCGGACCGTCCTCCTGCTGACGCGCGTGGCCCTGCGGACGCCCGTCCAGGCCGCCATCGAGACGCACTGACCACCCGGCAGCAACTGCCCCGTCGCACCGATTCGTTAGGTCCTGGCGAGCCGTCCCGTCACTCTTCGGCACTGACGGCTCGCCACAATCAACTGTGGGCCCCGTGCACTCGGGTTCAGCTTCGTCGGCAACGATCCCGCAGTTCAGCGATGACTGCCTTTTCCTGCGTGTTGAGATCCTCATCGACGGCAGCGACCTGTTCGGCGGCGTAGACAACATCGTCGAGATCACCGGGCTCGGCGTCGACGCGGCGCCATACCTCATCGGGGTCGATGTCGACGACGTTGGCGAGTTGCTCGTCGTCGACCTCATGGTGTTCCCGGGCAAGTCGCGTCAGCCACTGGAACAGCAGGCGCTCGTCCTCAGTGATCTTGCCGTCCGCGTCGATGACGAGCCACGCAACCCATAGCATTAGCCGTGGGTGCTCGGTGCGTCGGATCAGAGTTTCGGCGAGTTCGATCACTCGAGCCTCATTACGGAATACAGACCGAGCGTGGCGCCCCGCGATCATAGTCGTGTAGCGGTTCACAAGAATGGTGAGAGGGATTCCGACGCCAGGAACAGCGAACTTGATGATGTTACGCTGCAAGAGGTGTCGCCCCACAAACGGAAGACTTTTCGCAGCGGCAAGAACCGAACCAGAATAATACTTCTTGAGTACCTGCCGGACCAGGCCGGGTACGAATTTTATCAACCCGCCTCGAGTGGCCTCTCCAGCTTTTATTCCGAATGCTACCCGGATGAGTTTCCACATGTCTTCGGGATCGCTCACGTCGAGGGGTATCCGGTACATCACGGCGATGTCGTGAGCTAGGCGCATTTGCAGTTGGGTGATGTAAGTCAGGTCGACCATAAACGTGATAACACCGGCCGGGACAGTGGCCGGACTGGCGCCGCCCAGGGACCCGATGGTCGCGCTGACCGCCCCGGTGTAGAGGCTGGAACTGATCCCGCCTTCGACCATGGCGTACTTTGCTGCCAGCTGAATCTGCTGCTCGACGATACCGTCCGCAGGCATACCCCTGTACTTCTCCTGGAAGTACTCCCAGGTAGCTTTCTCGGTGTACGATCGCAACCCCTGCGCGCAGAGTTTCGCGAACCAAGCACCCGACTTGATGTCGTCCCCGCTCAGCCCTCTGACAAACTCCTTCAGTTTGGCGCGCTCCTGCTCGACAGCTTCGCGGTGGGCATCGTCATCGCCGGTGTTGGTGATGCCGGAGAGCGCTTTGGCCATAACGGGGTCCTTCCAGATGGTTCAGCGGCCTGCAAGGTCGCCGGATATGGCTGGTCGACGGAAAGAGCGAAGGGATCTCTCGATGCCTTCCCCTATAGATGCACCGGTGGGGCGGCAATAACTTCGGGGCGTGATGTCGCTGATCCATCGCGCGACAGCGCCGATGCGGGCTCGGATACTCACCAGTTCTTCTGCAGCCGGCACCGGCTCAAGACTCAATGCTCACGGCATCGTCCGACGGAATAGGCCCATCCCAGCCAGACGCACGGAGCCGCTCAGCGAACACCGCATGCGCCTGCCGGTACTCGGCTTCCCGATCGGCCTTGTAGAAGGGCGCCTCATATCCGTCTGGTACAGGTGTGTTCTCGGGATCTTCTTGGTACGCCTCGAACTGCACCCAGGTTTGCTTGGTCTGACGCTGGCCAATTGTGCGAGCGTAGCTGGCCAACTTCCAGCCGCCCGCGTCGAACCAAGAAGCCGCCTCGAACTTTTGAAGGACGGGGAAGCGTCCTCGATAAGCAGCAATCAGAGCTTCGGCATCCATGCCCAGCCACACTGCCACCAAGGCATCGATCTCCACTAGCACCGAGCGTCGGGCGCGTTCCGTCCTTAGTGGCGTATCAACGCACCAGTCAGATGACTCATTGTGGAGCGGCTCGAGGCCAGGCCATTCGCAAGCCCAGGTCTCGGACATCCACGCGGGATCGTACAGCTTCGCCCACAACTCAGCGTAGGCGCTAGTGAGGCAGTTCAGACGCAAAGTCCGCAGCAACAGGGCCGAGGCCAAGGGATGCTCGACTTCAGGCGCAGGGATGGCGCGGGCGGCCGTGGAGCCCAGGTTGGTACGGCCAGTTGCTCGGAGGAAGTAGTCGATCGGGACAGCGGAACAGAATCCCACGACCAGTGCTGTAGTTACGTCATCTGCCATTGCAAGACTATGCACGCCGTCTATATGGGCAACACCAGGAGGAACGAGTGCCGCATATAGAGCACGCTCACTATTCTGAGATATCATTTTGCGCCACGCCATCCGCGTGAACTCTGTGTACGGTCGCCGGGGCAGACCGTCACCCATTGCAGCCTGTCGCCCCACGGCGCCGTAATCAATCCACTGGTCCTGAGCCGCTACATACCCTGATTCATTGCCCTTCGCCGGCAAGTATGCAGTGTCAGGGACAGCATCAGCATCCAACTCGACCAGGTCGATTCCATAGGGGTCATTACTGTTCGCATCATGACGCTTGAACACTGGAGTAGAGACCCCAATCTGAGTTCCCTTCAATATCACCTCCTTCCACGAAGAAGGCTGATATGATTGACGGTTATACTCAATAAGATTGGCCTTTTTAGACTCACTCTCGTGGTAGCCGAGGGATATCTGCGGGTTTAGCTGCCCTAGCCGCACAGGATAGTTAGCGAGGGCTGCGATCGCTGCTGCTTCTGCGATCGTTACCGGAAACAGAAGCCGTGCTTGTTCGACCGGAACATCATGATCTCCTAGAAGCCGCCGCCATACAGCGAGCAACTCTTCGTCTACTCTGATGACCCGTGACTTGTGCGGACGCACGTCAAACTCAGCGTTGCGATACCGGACCCCCGGCGTGTCACCAGATCCATCATGATTATGCGAGTTCACGAAGGCGTCAGTTGACACCAGCCAAGAGAGATGATCAAAACATATTTTTTTGGATTTGCCATATACATGCACTCCAAAGTGAGTAGCATGCCCGACCGGCTCAGGAAAGAACCTCTGCCCCGCATTGACAAAGTCACCGTGCATTCGAAGGCGACGATAGGCCGCAGCGCGCAGGGAACTAGATTTGTCGCCAGTAAGATGCGAATCAGAATGCAAAAGCCCACAAACACCATTCAGAGAGGTATGGGTCCACACTTGGCACATGAACGCCCGATACAGGTCGGGTTGCGTCTTAACAAGCAACGGGTAAGTCGCACCAGACCCCAGGAATTCCCCGGCGCCCGCATTGGCAGAAATCTCACCAATTACATAAGACCACACGGTTTTGGCGTCTAGAAGCTTCGCCTTCCTCTCTCGCCATTCCTCTACGGTCGGCTTATCAACGAGCTTGAACCAAGGCTCTACTTCGGCCAGGACAGCTCCCTCCTGCCAAGTTGGCTGAACCCACGGGGGATTGCCTACCTGAAGGTCGAAGCCGCCTTCCTTGAAGACCTGGACGAACTGGAGTTCCCAGTGGAAGAAGCCCTGGTCCTCGATGACCTCCTCCACTACGTCGAGCCAGGGAAAGCGTTGGCTGAGGCGGAGGTCACTATCCATCCCCGTCCAACTCGGAAGTTGGTTCTCGTACTCCTCCAGTTCCGCGAGACCACTGAAGTGGTGGGCAAGGGAGTCTTTCGGGACGTCCGCGCGGCCGAGGACGGCTTCAGCGAAGTCGAGCCAGTCGTCCAGGTTGGCCAGAGGGATAACGCGGCGAACCTCGTCCAGGCTGGGCTTGCGTCCCTTCGTCTTCTTCCACTTGGCACCGCCGCCGGTGGCGACCTTGGCTTCGGTGACGGCGCCTGCGAGGTCAAGTTGCTCGGGCTGCGTACCGAAGAGTGAGTCGGTCACGTAGACCTGGGAGAGCCCAGTGTTCTCAGGCTGGGCCGCAGCGCGGTCCTCATCTTCCGAAATGATGTGGACGGGCTCCAGTATGTCCGTCGTGGTGCCGTAGACGTCGGCGGTGCCGTCCAATAGACCGGCCTTGTCGAGGGGCCAGAACCAGAGAGCGCACCAGGCGTCCATGACCGTCTTCAACCGCCAGTACGGCGTACCGGGTGCGGTGAGGTCCGCGTAGACCTTCTCCTTGGGGATGGCGTGTTCCGGCTGGTCGATCCAGTCGGCGCCCCACACGTCGATCGCGCGGCTGATCTCGCGTTCGGAGATGGTGAGGCGCTGGATGACCAGTTCCCACAGGTACTCGGCACGCTTGGACAACGCCTGGAGGCGCTTGAGCTGGGAGGTCTTGCGGCCCTTGTCGGAGACCTTCGCCCTCATCTTCCTGCGCCAGGCGGCGAGTTGCTTGGCCTGCTCAGGCGCGAGGTTCTTGGCCTCCTTCGCCCCGGCCACGGCGCCCCAGCCTTCGGCAGGCACCAGGAAGTGGTGGACCTTGCCGGACGGGATCTCACCTTCCCGAAACGGGATCTCCTCCGGGGCTTCCTTCAGCCACGTGCCCTTGGTGAGCTGCGCCGCGTCGTACACCTTGCGGCCTGCGCCGATCAACGAGTTGCCGCGCCGCAGGTGCAGGCCGAACCACGGGGCCTGGAGGCCGGGGTGCATGACGTTCAGCCACAGCGACACCTCGGCCAGCTCGATAGCCGTGTCGTTGAGGTCGACACCGTACGAGTTGTGCAGCGCGATGTACGCCTTGGCCCGCTGCAACTCCTCCTCGTACTTCTCCGGGTCGATGTCCTGGCCGAGTTCCTTCTGACGACGCTTCAGGTACTCGGCGGCGACCTGGTTGATGGCCTCGTTGAGGAACGCGCCCGACCCAAGTGCAGGCTCGCAGATCTTCCAGCCGAGGATCTCGCGGGCCGTCGTGGTCGTCCCGTCCTGGTCGAGTCGATGCTTCAACGCGAGCTGGACCGTGACCTGTGTCAGCGACTCGGGCGTGTAGTACGACGCCGACGTCTCGCGGTCGCGGCCGGCGAGGCGATAGACGAACGAACCCTTCTCATACCGGAGGAACTCTTCCTCGCCGTGAAGGTGGTCGTCGTCGCTGCGGCGCACGAAGACGTCCTGCGGGTAGTCGTCGCCCTTGGAGGCGGGGATCATCCACGAGCCGTCCTTCGGATCGCCGTTCTTCGCGACCTCGTACAGGTCCTCGCTCGCGATGAACCCTGTGTACGACATCAGCCCCTCGTACACCGCGCCCAGCTGGTTGATGCCGAGCTGCGCGTACGAGATGAACCCGCCGCGCTCCTTGCGCCGTCCCTTGGTGAGCATGAGGCGGCGCAGCACCCGGTGCAGCGTCTCGTTGCGGAGGCGCGTGTCGATGGCGCGCTCGTCCTCGTCGTCGTCCACGGAGATGGAGCCGATGAGCTTCACCGAGTCCGGCTCGAACAGGTCGGAGCGGAGGGGCTCGAAGCGCAGGCCCTCGCCGTCCGGGCCTTCCTCGGTGCGGGTGGTGCGGGGTCGGTACCCCTTGTTGACCATCCGGAACAGCAGGTCGAGCGACTCGTACAGGTGGAACGAGTTGCGGGCCTGCTCGCCAGTGAGGTCGCGCACCACCAGGTCGCCGAGGCGGGCGAGTCCATACCCCTTCACGTAGTCCTGGTCGTTGGTGGGGAGGATGCCGAGTTCGGGACGGGCCTCCGCGTACAGCAGGAACAGGATCCGGTACAGGTACCGCAGCGACTCGCGGCCGAGCTGGGCGGCCAGCTCGCGCGACTCCATGACGTCCTCGGGGTCGACGCCCTGCTCGCGGATGCGGTTGAGGACCTCGTTGGCGATGAGCTCGACGGATTCCTTGAGCCCGTCCCGCAGCTCCTTCGAGACGCCGACCGCGTGGTTGCGGGAGCTGGTGAGGAGTTCGGCGAGCGGCTCGTCCCCGCCCTCGGCCGGGGGCAGCAGCGAGTCGGCGCCGAAGAGGGCGGCGATGACTTCCAGCTCGGCGTTGTCGTTGCGGCCGAGTGCGACGTCCAGGCTGACGGCGATGTACCGGCCCTCGCCCCAGCTCGCGCGGTCGGCCAGGACCATCACGCCGCCGGCGAGGATCAGCACGTAGCGGGGCGGCTCGTCGGTGGCGAACAGCCAGGCCGCGAGCTTCGCCGCGTCCTCGATCCGCTCGTTGGGGGCGAGCTGCAGCGGGTGGAGCAGGGTGGTGTCCATCGCGGCGTCCACGTCGGTCGCCCAGCCGCATTCGATGGCGATGAGGTGCGCGTCGGCGTAGGCGACCTGGACCGTGTGCTCCTCGTCCGTCCGCCGGACGGTCAGTGCGCGCGGCTCCGCCTCGTACCCGAGGGCGCGCAGGATCGTGCCGTGCAGCTCGCCGAGCTTCTTCCGCCATTCCGGCAGGTCGTCCGGGACGAACTCCTCCGCGCGGAGTTGCTCGTCGAAGTCGGCGAAGTACTTGCGGTCGGCGAAGTACGGCTTGCCGAGGGCGCGCAGCCCGCGGCGCGGGGTGACGCGGCCGTCCTTCTCCTCGTCCGTCCAGCGGGCGTGGAGTCCTCGTTTGACGTCCTTCGGCAGCACCTCGGCGAGGTAGTGCGCCGAGAAGTAGTCGCCGCGGTTGACCAGCGAGTCGGGCCTCACTGCGTGGCCTCCTGGGGGACGAGGACGGCGAGGACCCGCAGCAGCGGCTCCCCGGTGGTCTGCAGGGAATCGAGCAGGCGCTGCTGCCGGTCGACGGTGTCGCCCACGCGCTCCTCCTGCTTCTTGCGCTGGGTGGCGTGGGTGCCGTCGAGGGTGAGTTGCCGCCACGACTCCAGGTGGTCGCGGTAGTCGTTGAGCGGCGCGACGATCTCGGCGTCGTGGCGGGCGCGTTCTTCTTCAAGGTGGCGGCGCGCGGTGGCGACGGCGTCCGGGACGCGGGCGGTGAGCGGGGCGAGGTCGATGGGGCGGCCCGTGTTCGTCATGTCGGGTCCGACGCCGGCGGCCGCCAGGAAGTCGGGCATCTTGCCGGGCAGCACCCGGCCGGACGCGACCGCCATCCACTCCACGACGGTCGGCTGGCCGAAGTGGTTCGAGTACACGCCCTGCACGAGGTACGTCGGCTCGTCCACCTTCGCCACGATGACGGGCGCGGTCTGGCGGCCGAGCTGGACCAGCACCTTGTCCGTCACCCAGTCCACGAGGGGATGCAAGTCGGAAAGGTAGGCGATGTCGGGCCACAGGGTCTTCTTGTCGCGGGCCTCGGCGAGCTTCCGCTTGGCGAGGTCCACGTCGAACGTGACCTTCATGCGCTTCTTGACGTCGTGCGTCCGCAGGTAGTCGGCGGGAAGCGCGGACAGCCGGTGCACGAGGTCCTTCGGCGGGGCGAAGGCGAGTAGGGCGCCGTCGTCCTCCAGGCCGGGCAGCAGGTTCAAAGTGTCGACGGCCTCGCCGACGAACTCGCGCGTGTCCGCGAACAGGCGGGGGACGTCCGCGCGGGCCGGGGCGCCCTCGCTGACCTGGCCCTCGACAGGGCCGAGCAGGTCGCCGAGCAGGTCGTCGATGGGGACGTCCGGGACCGACTCCTCGACGGTCTTGCCGTTGAGGAGGTCCTGGATGAGCCGCCGCTCCTCGGCCTCCGGCCGGTACTCGCCGGTGATGGCCTCGGCGGTGCCGAAGGCGCGGTGCGCGGTCTCCTCCTTCTCCAGCAGCTTCGCCGAGACCGTCCGGTCGTCCTTGGCGCCGTCGACGCGGGAGGTCAGGAGGAGCGCGGAGAACTGGGGCTGGTGCTTCTGCCCATAGCGGTCGATGCGTCCGTTGCGCTGCTCGATCCGGATGAGGCTCCACGGCACGTCGTAGTGGATCAGGTGGTGGCACTGGCGGTGCAGGTTGACGCCCTCGGACGTGACATCGGTCGTGATCAGCAGCCGGACGTCGCTGCCGCTCAGCCCGAACCGCTCGATGATGTCCATCTGCTGCTGGTCGGTCATGCCGCTGCCGAGCATCTTGTCGACGGCCTTGGCGGGCAGCTTCAACCGCTTCGGCAGGACGTCCGCGAGCCAGTTCACCGTCTCGACGCTCTCGGAGAACACCACGACGCGGTTGCCGTCCCGGACGCCGATCTTCTCCAGTTCGGTGACGAGCGCGTCCAGCTTGGACGAGTCCTTGTCGGTGATCTGGTCGGCCAGGTCCTTCAGGGTGGTGAGGGCCCTTATCTCTCGTTCTTCCTTGGCGTTGCGCAGGCGGTTCGCGACCGTGCTCTGCAGCGCGCGGTGCGACGACAGGAACGCCTTCAGCAGCGTGTACGGGAACAGGCGGTTGCGGGAGTCGACGACCAGGCCGCCGGTGCGTTCGTCCCCCGCCAGCCAGACCTGGGTCAGCTCCTCGAAGACCTTCTCCTCCGCATCGCCGGCCCGGCAGGTGATCGGGACGGACGGCCCGCGGTCCGGCCACTTGGCGCCCATCTGGTCCCGGACCTCCGGGCTGATCTTCGTGCGCCTGATGTAGAGGTGGTCGATCTGCTTCGCCTCGTACTGCTCCTCGTCCACGATCGCGGCGGGGTCGAGCATCTGGATCAGCTCGGCGAACGACTTGGCCTTGCCGTTGTGCGGGGTGGCGCTGGCGAGGAGCAGCGCGTCCGTCCGGCGGGCCAGCAGCTTCGCCAGCCGGTTGCGGAGCGTGCTCTCCCCGATCAGGTTGTGCGACTCGTCGATGACGACCGCGTCCCAGTGCATGTGCTCCAGGTGCTGGCCGTACTTGCCCTCGTTCTTCAGCGTGTCGACCGACACGATGATGCGCTTGTAGTGCGTGAACGGGTTGCGTCCGGCGGGAAGCTCCTGCTGGATGCGCTCGATGCCGACCGAGTCGAGGCGGATCAGCGGGATCGCGAACCGCGTCCACAGCTCCCGCTGGAACTGCTCCAGGACCTGCTGCGGGGTGACGACCAGGATCCGCTCGCCGCGCCCGCGCCGGATCAGCTCCGCCAGGATGAGGCCGATCTCCAGGGTCTTGCCGAGGCCCACCACGTCCGCGATGAGCAGCCGGGGCCGGACGCCGCGCAACGCCAGTTCGGCGGGACGTTGCTGGTAGACGAGCGGGTCCAGGAGGAAGCGGTCGGGCAGTGCCAGGCCGCGATCCGTCTGGGGCAGGGGCGTGCGGCGCAGGACCGCTTCGAGGAAGAGGCGGCTCTTGGCGAACCGCGGCGTGCCGTCCTGCTCCAGGACGGTCTCCTCCGGGCGGAGCAGGCTCACCTTCTCCAGGTCGGTGAAGAACACCGCCTCCTCGTCCCGGACGAACTCCGACGCGCCCACCGCCGTGATCTTGTGCCCGTCCGCCACGGGCACGCAGGTGCGGACGATCCACTCCGCGTCCCGAACCTCGATGCGGGCGCCGGGCGGGTAGGAGGTGTCGGTCACTGTGTCTCTCTCAGAAGGGGGCGGTCACGGCGTAGGCGGTGCGGAGGCGGTCGGCGAGGCGCGCCACCACCGAGCCCGGCGGCGCGACCTGCGACAGGTCGACGGGGCGCGGCCGGGGCGGCGGGACGTCCTCGGGGTCGGACTCGCGCTCCACATAGGTTGCCAGCGTCAGCGCCCGGATCGCCGCCGGCAGCACCCCGCCGCACAGCGCCTCCAGCGCCTCCCGCGCCTTCGCCACCGTGGGCCTGGCGTGCGGGTCGTGGGCCAGCATCGCGGCGACCGGGCCGGTGAACGCGTCCGGCAGCCCGGTGATGTCGGGCGGAGCGTCCGCGGAGATGATCTTCGCCATGAGCGCCACGACGGTGTCGCCCTTGTAGGGGTAGTGGCCGGTAAGCGCGTAGAGGAGGGTCGCGCCGAGCGAGTGCACGTCCGCCGCCGCAGTGATCTGCTTGGGCGTGACGGCCTGCTCCGGCGCCATGCACGCCGGCGTGCCGAGCGTCGCCGCGGACGTCGTCAGGTCGGTGGGGCCCTCTGCGAACGCGACGAGGCCCAGGTCGATGACCATCGGGCCGTCGCGTCCGAGGATGACGTTGGCGGGCTTCAGGTCGCGGTGCAGCAGCCCGGCCGCGTGGACGTCGCGCAGCGCGTCCGCCAGCAGGACGCCGAAGGCCGCCGCGTGCTCGACGCTCAGCGGGCCGCGCTCGCTCACGAACTCCTTGAGCGTGAGGCCCCGCACGAACTCCATCGCCAGCCACGGCTGCTCGTCGTCGGCGTCGGACGCGTCGACCAGGGAGGCGATGTGCGCACCCTGGACGGTGCGGAGCGCCTCCGTCTCGCGGGCGAAACGCTCGCGGACCTCGTCCCGGTCGATGAGATCCGCGCGGATCACCTTCACCGCGACCTGCTCGCGGTCGTCGGTGACGCCGTAGTAGACGCGCCCCATGCCGCCGAAGCCGAGCCGCCCGCGCAGCGTGATGCGGCCGCCGATCCGCGTGGGATCAGACCGGTCCAACGCCTCCACGCTCACCCGCCCCGTCATCGCCGCTCGCCGTCCACGTCGGCGTTCGTCCGGGCAGGTTAGCCCGTGAAGCGACGTGATCGGCAGACACCATCAAGATCACTTTAGAACCGGGCACACCCGGCATTGCGCTGTGCGTCGATGTATACAGTAGCTTGTCTGTTGACTCAATACACACGGCCGGAAGTGGACGTCGACGAGCCTGTCGACGGCGACACCGCCCCTGCCAGGTAGACGGCCAAGGAGGCCCACCCGTTGACGCACCGCCCCCGTCCGTCCCGCAGATCCGCTGGGATCGCCTTGACAGCATCGCGAAGCAGCTGCACACGCAGGTGCGGATCAACTCGGCGGACCCTGGCACGGGTACCTTCGTCACCGTGCCCGGCGCGGTTCGGGGACGCTGTGGGTTCCGGTCACCGCGATCGCGAAGTGGGCGAATCGGCTGACGCGATGCTCTAGCACTTCGTTGATGCCGCGCGCTGGGCGGCGTCGTCGGGGATGGGGGCGCGGAGAACACGCTGGCCATCGCGCACCAGATGGCCGCGCACCGTGGTCAGAGGCACCTCCGGACCGGGCACCTGCCTTTCGCGTTGATCGCCGGGAGGTGCCGCGCCGTCGTCGTCAGCGCAGGGCAGGTGCTATCCCCATGGCCAGGCCTGCACCTTCTGCGGCTGCACCGATCCGGGCCGTCCCATAGTTGCCGGGCCTTGCGTGTGGATCTGTGACCAGTGCGTCACCACCGGCATCCTTGCCACCGGTGACCGCGCCCTGCGGCCCCGCTGAGAGGGCCGCCCCCTGCGGAGACCCTGGGCTCAGGCCGCGGGTTTGGTGGCTTGGACGATCGCCGAGTGCATCCCGTCGGCGAGCTGGTGGGTGGGGGTGATGGTGATGTCGGTGAACCCGGCGGCGGTTAGGTGGTCTCGGTATTCGGCGAAGGTGAGGGCTCCGGCGATGCAGGCGACGTGGTTGCCACGGGTCGCGCGGTCGGCGGGGGTCAGGTGGTTCTCGGCGACGACGTCCGTGATGCCGAGCCGTCCGCCGGGCCGCAGGACCCGATGGGTTTCGGCGAACACCGCGGCCTTGTCGGTGGACAGGTTGACCACGCAGTTGGAGATGACCACGTTGACGTGGTCGTCTGGGAGCGGGATCTGTTCCATGTGTCCTTTGAGGAACTCCACGTTGGTGGCGCCGGCTTCGCGCGCGTTGCGCCTGGCGAGGTCGAGCATCTCCTCGGTCATGTCCAGGCCGTAGACCTTGCCGCCTGGGCCGACGCGGCGGGCTGACAACAGGACGTCGATGCCGCCGCCCGATCCCAGGTCCAAGACGGTGTCGCCGGCGTCCAGCGCGGCGACGGCCAAGGGGTTGCCGCAGCCGAGGCTGGCGGTGACCGCGTCGGCGGGCAGATGCGAGCGGTCGTGGTCGGTGTACCTGGCGGCTCCGAAACCGGCCGCGTCCAAGGTGATTGGGGCGGCGCAGCAGTCGCCGTCCTGGGGTGAGGTCGAGCAGCAACCGGTGCCGGTGCGAGCGGTGACCGCTCGGGCGGCTGCGGCGTAGTGGGCTCGAACCTGGTCGCGTACCCGGCTGTTGTCCTTGGTGTCGGAAGCAGCGGCCGTGTTGGTGGTGTCGGGATCGGTCATGGGACGGTCTCCTCACAGGAAGCGGTTCGGGGTCTGGACGGTGCAGGATGGCGGTGCAGCGCCCGCAGCAGCGGCGGCAGGCCGACCGCGGCGGGCAGGAACCAGAAGGTGATCGGCGGCAGCAGCTTCCACAGCGGCAGCCGCGGCCCGTTGTCGACGTAGAACGCGGTCAGCAGGGTGATGTAGGACAGCGCCATCGCGGTGATGTGGTGGCGCAGCCACCCGTGCCATCGCCTCCGGCGGGCCGCGAACCCGATACCGGCGGCGGCGAGCGACAGGCCGCCGAGGACCAGCAGGTAGGCGGTGTGCGGCCGGGCGATGGCGATGCCGGACGCGGTGACTGTGACCACGGCCAGGGCACCCAGGTAGATGTGGCCGCGGCGGGGGTGGCGGCCGGGCCGTTTCGGGACGCGCATCGCGTCGATGCCGCTGAGGACGGCGGTCAGCCCGGCCGCGATGTGCAGGATGATCAGAACGTCCAGCAGCATGGTCATCCCCCTTCGGCCGGCCGGGTGTGCGCGGTGAGGAATCCGGCCAGGAGGTCGGCGACCTGGTCCGGCTGTTCTTCCATGAGCAGGTGGCCGGTGGCGGGCAGGATCACCAGGCGGTCGGGCTTCCGTTGGGTGCCGGGGATGTCGCGGTGCAGCCGCTCGGCCCATTCGGCGGGGAAATGCACGTCCTCGGCGCCCCAGAGGATCAGCGTCGGCGCCTCGAACCGCTGGAGGCCCCCGAGCGCGGCGGCGGTATGGGCCTGGTTGGCGGGATCGAGCTGCGCGGCGAGGAACCGCCGGGTCTTGCCACGCCGGTGGGCGCTGCCGAGGTTGGCGGCGATGTACCCGTCGACCAGCTCATCGGTGAGCGCGGACCGGTCATGCACGGCCTTCCCCGAGGCCAGCGCCCACCGGAACAGCGGCCGCCGCGACCACGCCCACAGCACCACGCGGCCCAGGACCGGCAGCTGGGTGGCGCGGACGAACGGCAACTCCTCCGCAGAGGGCCAGTTGTCGTACGCCTCCGCATCGGCCAGGACCAAGGCGGTGATCCGGCCGGGATGGTCGGCGGCCAGCAGCTGGGCGATCGCGCCACCCTGGTCATGGCCGACCACGGCCACCTCGCCCAAGCCCAGTTCGTCCAGCAATCCCAGCACCGCGTCGGCCTGGGCGGGCAGCCGCCAGTCGGCATCCGGCGGGGACTCGGTGTCCCCCAAGCCGAGCAGATCCGGCGCCACGCACCGGAACCGCGACCCCAGTCCGGCGATGACCCGCCGCCACACGAAGGACGAGAACGGACAACCGTGCAGTAACAGCACCGGCAGCCCGTCTCCTACATCGACATAGGCGATGCGAGCCGCACCGACCTGGACATGCCGTTTGGTCAGGCCGCGTTGATCATGCTCTGTCATCATCGGCCACCGCCGTTTCCTCGGTCAGGCACAACGCCAGGTCCAGTACCGCGGGAATGCACGGATCTGCGATGGAGTAGAAGATCCGGTTGCCGTCCCGGCGGGCGGCCACGATGCCCCGGTCCGTCAGCCGCTGCAGCTGGTTGGAGACCGCCTGCGGCCGCATCCCCACCTGCTCGGCCAACTCCCCCACCGGCACTTCGCCATCGCGGTGCAGCGCATGCAGCAACCGCAGGCGCGTGTCGTTCCCCAGCACCTTGAACAACACCACCAGCTGTGACGCCTGAGGTTGGGTGAGCAGGGGCCGCTCGGCCAGCGGCGGCTTACCCGCCATCTGCGGCGGCGTCAGCGCCGACGCAGATTCTGTGAAGCAGCACTCCAGAGCCTCGTTCTCCATAAGGCCACTATTACACGACCTCGTGGAATTGTGTAGCCACTCTGGGCGGCCGTGGCGGCGCCGATCACCGGGCCGTCGGGTCGCCGCCTGTCGCGCGGGCCCGGGCGTGGGAAGCGCGTTCGAATCCGTTAGGGTCGTGGCTTGGTAAGCCGGGAAGTCTGGTCAGCACTGCTGTCGCCGACCCCGGAAAGACTCAGATGACGAATCTGCTGCTCGCCTTCTCCGCCTTGTTGCTGCTCGCGGTGCTGGTGTCGAACCTGGCGCACCGGACCGTGCTGTCGACGGCGGCACTGTTCCTGGTCGGCGGGTTCCTGCTCGGCGACGGCGTCACCGACCTGGTCTCGCTGCAGCCCGGAGACGCCATCGTGTCCCGGCTGGCGGAACTGGCGCTGTTCGCGGTGCTGTTCACCGACGGCATGCACGCCGGCTGGCAGGACCTCCGCAGCGCCTGGCGGCTGCCCGGACGTGCCCTGGGCTGGGGCCTGCCGCTGACCTTGGGGATCACGGCCCTGTTCGCGCACTACCTCGTAGGGCTCGGCTGGGTGGAGGCGCTGCTGATCGCGGCCGTCCTCACCCCGACCGACCCCGTGTTCGCCGCCGCGCTCGTCGGCAACGAGAAGGTGCCGCCGCGGCTGCGCCACCTGCTGAACGGAACGTCCGAGATCGCGCTGGACGGGGACGTGGAAATGCTCAACTGGCTGGAGTTCGGCCCCAAGTCCGTCCCGCTCCGCCTGTCGGGTTGACCCGCGGAGTGCACGGTGGCGCCGTGACGAGCGGGATGGTTCAGCGCCGGGTTTCATCTGTTTCACGCGCGTCACCAGCACTTTTCATGGCGCTTGCACATCGTTCTGGGCAGTCGCGCGTGTTGCAGGTATATACGTCACATGCACGAATGCGTCATACCTGCATGCCGCCGATGAGTGCCACGCAGCGCCCATTCCGGCGGAGGAGAAGTGGCCGACCATCGAGACGGCCGGTGGATCATCACCGCGTATGACGGGCTCCCACCAGGGCTCGGTCGGAGGCGCCGCCCTGGCATTCATCGACGCCTCATACGGAAAGGACGGGTCATGTCCGATCATCCGCGGGTCGACAGCCGCTGGCGAGCGGTGATCGCCGCCATCGCCGTCGCCTGTCTCGCCGCCGCCGGCCTGGTCCTCGGCGGCCAGGCGAGCGCCGGCACGCTGTCCGGCACCCTCTACCGCGATCCGGACTCGCAGGTCGTCCGATGGGTCGCGGCCAACCCGAACGACGCACGGACGCCGGTCATCCGCGACCGGATCGCCAGCCAGCCGCAGGCGCGCTGGATGGCGGTGTTCAAGCCGGACACCGTGACATCAGAGGTCTCCTCGTTCGTCAACGCGGCGAGCGCGGTGAACCAGACCCCCGTACTCTCGGTGTACGAGATCACCAACCGCGACTGCGGCGGCGCCAGCGCCGGCGGCGCCCCCGACCTCGGCCAGTACCAGCAGTGGATCTCCAGGTTCGCGCAGGGTCTGAGCGGCCGCACGGTCATCGTCATTCTGGAGACCGACTCGCTCGCGCTGCAGACCTGCCTGGACGGCTCCGCGCTCGCGGCGCGCAACCAGGCGCTCACCCAGGCGGTACAGACGATCAAGAGCGCCGACCCGAACGCGAAGGTCTATCTCGACGGCGGCCACTCGGCCTGGAACTCCGCCACCGAGCAGGGCAGCCGGCTGAAGGCCGCCGGTGTCCAGTACGCCGACGGCTTCTTCACCAACGTGTCGAACTACCAGCCGCTGTCGAACGAGGCGGCGTACGGCCGGTCGATCATCTCCTACCTGCAGTCCCAGGGCATATCCGGCAAACACCAGGTCATCGACACCAGCCGCAACGGCGGGGCCGTCGGCGCCCAGGGCGACTGGTGCGGCGACGACAACACCGACCACCGCATCGGCACCTACCCGACCCTCGACACCGGCGACCAGAACATCGACGGCTACCTGTGGGTCAAGCTGCCGGGTGAGGCGGACGGCTGCGCCTACTCGGCCGGAACCTTCGTCCCCGACATCGCCTACAACCTCGCGCGCAACGCGCCCGATCCGCCTGCCTCGTCCAGCCCCACCCCACCCACGACCCCCCCGCCGGGCGACGGCGCCTGCACGGCGACCTACGTGACGGTGAACTCCTGGGGAGGCGGCTTCCAAGGTCAGGTCACCGTCACCGCCGGAACCTCGGCGATCAACGGCTGGAAGCTGGCCCTCTCGCTGCCCAGCGGCGTCTCGATCAACCAGCTCTGGAACGGCACGCTGACCACCAGCGGATCCACCGCCACCGTCACCAACACGTCGTGGAACGGCGCACTCGCCCCCGGCGCGTCCGTCCAGGTCGGCTTCACCGCCACCGGTACGGCCTCATCGCTCAGCCCCACCTGCACCTCATCGTGAACGGCACACTGAGTCTCACGGTGTGACGGCCCAGGCGCCCCGGCCTGGTTAGGCGTCTACCAGACCGGGGCGCTCCGGTCTCATCGACGACCGCCTGTGGGCACCGACAACGGCAGCGGCGCGGCCCGCCCACCGTGCCGCCGGAGGGCTCCGTTAGGGTCGTGGCTTGGTGAGCCGGGAAGTCTGGTCGGCACTGCTGTCGCCGACCCCGGAAAGACTCAGATGACGAATCTGCTGCTCGCCTTCTCCGCCTTGTTGCTGCTCGCGGTGCTGGTGTCGAACCTGGCGCACCGGACCGTGCTGTCGACGGCGGCACTGTTCCTGGTCGGCGGGTTCCTGCTCGGCGACGGCGTCACCGACCTGGTCTCGCTGCAGCCCGGGGACGCCATCGTGTCCCGGCTGGCGGAGCTGGCGCTGTTCGCCGTCCTGTTCACCGACGGCATGCACGCCGGCTGGCAGGACCTCCGCAGCGCCTGGCGGCTGCCCGGACGTGCCCTGGGCTGGGGCCTGCCGCTGACCTTGGGGATCACGGCCCTGTTCGCGCACTACCTCGTAGGGCTCGGCTGGGTGGAGGCGCTGCTGATCGCGGCCGTCCTCACCCCGACCGACCCGGTGTTCGCCGCCGCACTCGTCGGCAACGAGAAGGTGCCGCCGCGGCTGCGCCACCTGCTGAACGTCGAATCCGGGGTCAACGACGGGCTCATCCTGCCGTTCGTGGTGGTGTTCCTGGCCATCGCCCAAGGGGAAGAGAGCCTGCACCTCGGTGAGCTGGCGGGCGAGCTGGCGGGCGGGCTGGCCATCGGGGTGGCGATCCCGTGGGCCGCGATCATGCTGGTGCGGACCCGGTGGTTCGCGATCTCGCCCAAGTACGAGCCGTTGAACGCCGTCGCGATCGGGCTGCTGGTGCTCGCGACCGCGCAGGCCACGCACGGCAACCTGTTCCTGGCCGCGTTCGCCGCCGGCGTCACCGTCGCCACGGTCGGGCACCGCCACCGGGAGGCGTTCGAGGAGTTCGGGGAGCTGGTCGCCGAACTGCTCAAGCTGGCCGCGCTGCTGGTGTTCGGCGCGCTGCTGTCCCCCGCGTTCCTCGGCGACGTCGGCTGGACGGGCTGGGCCTTCGCCGTCCTCGCTCTCGTGGTCGCGCGGCCGGTCGCGATCTGGGTGTCGTTCCTGCGCTCCCGGCTGACCATGCGGGAGCAGGCCGCGGTGATGTGGTTCGGTCCCAAGGGCTTCGCCTCGGTCGTCTACGGCCTGCTGGTGCTGGAATCGGGGATCGCGGCCGGCGACCACATCTTCCACCTCGTGGGTGCCACCATCGCGCTGTCGATCCTCGCGCACTCCTCCACCGACATCCTCGTCGCACGCAGCTTCGACGACGAACGCGAAGTGCCGGCGTGGCACGGCAGGGCCCGGGCACGCATCCAGCGTTCCCGCCGCACAGCACCGGCTGATTCGCCGGCGGACTCCGGCGACGCCGGAGACGGCCCGTCAACGTAGAGCGGGCATTGAGCAGATAGTCTGGAATTCAGGTGTGCCGGGAAGTCTGGTCGGCGGTCCATTCGACGACCCCGCAGACGGGAGTACCGTGCACCCGACCTCGTCCGACCAGTCGCGCCGCAATGATGACCGCGGCCCGACCACGACCCTCGGCGATTTCCTCCGCCAGGAGACGACCGGCGGACGGCTGCTGCTCCTCGCCACAGCAGTGGCTCTGATCTGGGCGAACGCGGCCCCCGGCGGCTACGAGCAGGTCTGGGGCGCGAAGGTCGGATTCGGTCCGGACTGGCTGCACCTGCACTTGACGCTGGCGCACTGGGCGTCGGACGCCCTGCTGGCGATCTTCTTCTTCGTCGCCGGGGTCGAGGTCAAGCGCGAGTTGACGGTCGGGGAGCTGTCCGGGTGGCGGGCGGCCGCGCTGCCGCTGTTCGCGGCGGGCGGCGGAATGATCGTGCCCGCCGCCGTCGCCCTGGCCGTGTCGCGCGGAGCCGCCGCCGAGGGCGGCGCCTGGGCCATCCCGGTCGCCACCGACATCGCGTTCGCGCTCGGCGTCCTGGCCCTCGCGGGCGCCGGCCTGCCCACCGGCGTCCGCGTACTGCTGCTGTCGATGGCCGTCATCGACGACCTGGGCGCCATCGCGCTCATCGCGCTTCTGTTCACCTCCGGCGTCAACCTGGTCTACCTGCTCCTCGCGGTGCTGCTCTGCGCCCTGTACTGGTGGCTGCACCGCCGCCGCATCACCACGCCATGGATCATGGTGCCGCTGGCCGTCGCGGTCTGGGTCTGCGTCCACGGCACCGGCGTCCACGCCACCGTCGCGGGCATCGTCCTCGGCCTGCTCACTCCCGTCGCCCCGATCGGCGGCGAGAAGGAGAGCGCGGGTTCGCGGCTGGAACACCGGCTGCACCCGCTCTCGGCCGGGCTGGTCGTCCCGCTGTTCGCGCTCGCGGCGGCGGGCATCTCGATCGGCGCGTTCGGCGACGCCCTGACCGACCCGCTCGCCCAGGGCGTCTTCTTCGGCCTGCTGGCCGGCAAGTTCCTCGGCGTCTTCGGCGGCACCTGGCTGGTCGTGCGACTGGGCATCGGCACGCTGCCGAACGGGGTCGGCTGGGGGGACGTGGTCCCGGTCGCGATGCTGGGCGCGATCGGCTACACGGTCAGCCTCCTGGTCTCCCAGCTCGCCACCGCCGACACGGCCACCGCCGAGGTCGCCTCCACCGCCGTCCTGGCCGCCTCACTGCTGGCCTCGGTGATCGCGGTCGTCCTGCTGCGCCGCCGCGGCCGCGTCCATCATCCAGGCCGCTGACGGATCTGTCCCGCACGCCCCTCCGCGTTCTCGCCGAGGGCGGACGGACTCACGTTGCATAATGCAATAGTTAGCCTGGCGAATCGGCAAGGGGGCATGGGTGGGCGGCACGTCGGAAGGCGACCCCATACCGGTCGAGACGGGCGCGCGCGGCCTGGTGACCAAGGTCCGCGAGACCCAGTGGGGACTGGCCGTGCTGGCTCTGCTGGTCGGGGGCGGGGCCGGGTTGGGCGCCGTGGTCTTCCGTGAGCTCATCACGCTGTTCACCCACCTGTTCACCGGGCACGCTGACTACTCTGCGGCCGGGCGCGCGGCCAATCCGCATCTGCCGTGGCTCGGGCCGTTCTTCGTGCTGGCGGTGCCGGTGGTCGCGGGGCTGGTGTACGGGCCGCTGGTGCACCGGTTCGCGCCCGAGGCGCGCGGCCACGGCGTCCCGGAGGTGATGCTGGCCGTCTCGCAGCGCGGCGGGCGTATCGGTGCGCAGGTCGCGGTGGTCAAGTCGCTGGCCTCGGCGCTGACCATCGGTTCGGGCGGCTCGGTCGGACGTGAGGGCCCGATCGTGCAGATCGGCGCGGCCCTCGGCTCGACGCTGGGACGTATCGCGCGGGTCGCCGAGAGCCGGCTGCGCATCCTGGTCGCGTGCGGTGCGGCCGGCGGTATCGCCGCGACCTTCAATGCGCCGCTGGCCGGGGTCTTCTTCGCGATGGAGCTGATCCTGCGCGACTTCACCGCCGAGTCGTTCGGTGTGGTGGTGCTGGCCAGCGTGACGGCCAGCGTGATCGGCCGGGCCGTGTTCGGATCGGCGTCGTTCATGTCACCGCCGGACTTCCACGTCTCGCACCCCGTCGAGTACATCCTGTTCGCCGTGCTGGGATTGCTGGGCGCGTTCGCCGGGGTGGGTTTCACTCGCGTCCTGTACGGGGTGGAGGACCTGTGCGACCGCGTCTGGCGCGGGCCCGAGTGGCTGCGCCCGGCCGCCGGCGGGCTGCTGCTGGGCGGGCTGCTGCTGGCCGTGCCGCAGATGTACGGCGTGGGATACCCCGTCCTGCAGAACGCCGTGAACGGCAAGTACGTGATCGGGTTCCTCCTCGTGCTGCTCGTCGCCAAGATGGCCGCCACCAGCCTGACCATCGGCATCGGCGGCTCCGGCGGGGTGTTCGCGCCGAGCCTGTTCATGGGCGCGATGCTCGGCAGCGCGTTCGGCGCGGCGGTCCGCCAGCTCGTCCCCTCGGTCACCACCTCACCGGGCGCGTACGGGCTCGTCGGCATGGGAGCGGTGTTCGCCGGCGCCGCCCGCGCCCCGATCACCGCCGTGGTGATCTTGTTCGAGCTGACCGGCGAGTACTCCATCATCCTGCCGATGATGACCGCGATCGTGGTGGCGGCCCTGGTCAGCCGCCGCCTGTCGGACGCCACCGTCTACAGCCTCAAGCTCCGCCGCCGCGGCATCGACCTGGACGTCTCGCCCGCCGACCCGCGCCTGACCCGCCGTGTCGCCGGCGTGATGGAGCCCGTCCCCGAGCCGCTGCCGAGCACGCTCTCCCTGGCGGACGCATCACGATGGCTCGCCCTCTCCGAGCACGGCGCGCTGCCGGTGCTCGATGACCACGGCACCTACCAGGGCGTCGTCACCGCACGCGCGGCGGCCGAGGCCCTCGCCGACGCCGAGTCGCAGACCGACGCGGCCCATCACCCGCCGACCGCCGGTGCGCTGGCGCAGATGCCCACGCCGCTCACCACCGGCATGCCGCTGGCCGACGCGCTCCACATCCTGACCACCACCGACGGCACCGGCCTGCCGGTCCTGGACGACGAACGCACCCTTCTCACCGGCTGGATCACCCATCAAGCCGTCCTCCGCGCTCTTCACGCCCCTGCCGACGCCACCGCGGACGCCCGGGTGTCAGCGGATCAGAAACAGCTCGCCGTCCCGGGTCAGGGAGTTGCACCGCCAGCCACTGACCCGGACGAGTGCCGGTCAGCGACTTCCGGCTAGTTCGCCCGGCAGGGTGCCGTGCATGTGGGCGCTGTGCTCGTTGAGGCCGACGATCTCGACGGTCTTGCCCCCGGCGTTCGTACCTGGCGGTAAGGCACCGGTAGCGGAGCCGGACGTCGTCGCGCGCGCTCGTGCCAGCAGTCTCCGGTTACGAGAGGGTATATTGCAGGCGGCGCTGTAAAGGGGCCGCTGAGTCTTCTGTCTCAACAGACCAGAACCGCTCCCGGTGGGCATCCTGTGCGCAGACACCGAGCTGCGATGACCCCGGTCGAAACGCGAGGATCCTAACTTCATGGGCGCACTGTTCGAAGAGCTCGACTGGCGTCCGACGCCGATGGGCGCCGTGAGTCTGAGAAGGCGGCGGGACCCCGTTCTCAGCGCCGACGTCTACGAGATCAAGCTCGATGACGATTTCCTGATGTCCAGCCTGTGGACGGCCGGGGAGATCGAACTCGCCCGCCTCGGCCTGGACGCCGCGCCGGGTGAGGCTCTCGACGTGGTCGTCGGAGGGCTCGGGCTCGGCTACACCGCCCACACCGCGTTGGACGATCCCCGCGTGCGCTCACTCGTCGTGGTGGAAGCCCTCGGCGAGGTGATCGGATGGCATCGGGCGCGGCTCGTGCCGCTCGGGGAACGGCTGACGACCGATGAGCGCTGCCGGCTGGAGCAGGGCGACTTCTTCGCGATGGCCTCATCGCAGGACGGGCTGGACCCGCGGCGGCCGGGAGCCCGCTTCCATGCGGTCCTGCTCGACATCGACCATTCGCCGCGCCACGTCCTGAATCCACAGCACGCTTCCTTCTACCTGCCCGGGCCGCTGGGCCGACTGGCCGCGCAGCTGCATCCCGGCGGTGTCTTCGCCCTCTGGTCGAACGATCCGCCCGACGACGGTTTCACCGCCGTGCTCGGTGACGTCTTCGCGGACGTGACGGCTCACGTCGTGGAGTTCCCCAATCCCGTCCAGGGGAGCACGGCGGCCAACACCGTCTACGTCGCACGCACTCCGATCCACGGGCCCGGCAGGTAGGTGCGCAGCAGCGCCTGCTCGGAGCCGGTGACCACGCTCGCGCAGTCCACTTCGCGCCCGGCGCGGGCGTGCTCGGCTTCACCGCCCCCTGCGAGTGCGCGGACTGAGTCGGCGGCCGGTCAACGACGCCGGCACCTGATCCGTCTTGTGCGAGGTCGTGGTGTGGTGGTCGGTGATCCAGCGGGCGGCGAGGAGGCCGGAGCCGGCGGTGAGGACGGCGGCGGCGATGACGGTGGAGTTCAGGCCGAGGGTGTCGCCGAGGATGCCGGCGATCAGCGCGCCGGCGGCGTAGCCGATGTCGCGCCAGAACCGGTAGGTGCCCAGGGCGTTGGCGCGCCAGGTTGGGTGGGCGTGGTCGGAGACGGCGGCGATCAACGCGGGGTAGACCATGGCGGTACCGATGCCGAGCGCGACGGCCGACAGGATCCCCGCGAGCAGCGGCCAGTTCAGGAGGGCGAGGGCGAGGACGAATCCGGCGGCCTGGACGAGCATGCCGGTCACGATGAGGGGTTTGCGGCCGATGCGGTCGGCCAGGTGGCCGGTGGGGATCTGCCCGAGGCCCCACAGGATCGGATAGAGGCCCTTGATCAGGCCGACGGCGGCCAGGCCCAGGCCGTGGTCGGTGAACAGCAGGGGGAAGACGCCCCAGGTGAGGCCGTCGTTGAGGTTGTTGACCAGTCCGGCCTGGCTGGCGCCGCGCAGCGAGCGGTCGCGCCAGGACGTGAGCGCGAACGCCGTGGCCAGCCCGGTCGGCTCCGTGGCCGGCCCGGTCGGCTCCGCGGCCGGCGCGGGTTTGGGGTGCTGAGCGAGTTCGAGGGCGAGGTGTGCGGCGGTGTCACGCACGACCAGCGACAGTCCCAGACCGGCGACCACGAACACCACGCCGATGAGTTCGGGCGCGGGTCTCAGGCCGTGGGCGGTGGCCAGGTAGCCGGTGGCGAGCGCGGTGGCGCCGACGGCGACGTATCCGGCGGCCTCGTTCAGCCCGGTGGCGAGCCCGCGGCGGGCGGGGCCGACCAGGTCGATCTTCATGTTGACCGTCATCGACCAGGTCAGGCCCTGGTTGACGCCGAGCAGCACGTTCGCGGCGATGATCCAGCCCCAGGACGGCGCCCAGGCCAGGACGAACGGCACGGGGATGCCGAGGAGCCAGCCGGCGAGCAGGAGTTGCTTGCGGCGGAACCGGGCCGTCAGCGCACCGGCGGCCAGGTTGGTCAACGCCTTGGTGACGCCGAAGGCGATGATGAAGGAGAACACCACCAGGTCGCTGGTCAGCCCGAAGATCTCGCTGCCGATCAGCGGGACGGTGGTGCGCTCCAGCCCGACCAGGCCGCCGACGGCGATGTTGACGATCACCAGCAGCGTGAACTGCGGCCAGTTCTCGCGCAGCCCCAGCCGCACCGGCCTGCCGGCCTCTGGGGTTCGGGCGGGAGTGCTCACGTCGTGTCCTTTTGAGGCCCGTGGTCCGGGAGGCCGGCGGCGGTCATGGCTCGTCGGCATCGGCGCAGCCCATGGGGTCCTCCAGGGTTCAGGGTCGGACAGAGGCGGCTTGCGGTCACCGCACTCACCATCAACTACACTATTCTATGGATATATGGAGGATGTCATGGCGGAGAGCACCACCGCGCGCTCCAAGGCGCAGTTGTACGAGGCGTTCGCGGTCGGCGGGAAGGCGCTGGCCAGCGGAAAGCGCCTGGAGCTGCTGGATCTGCTGGCTCAGGGCGAGCGGACCGTGGAGGCGCTGGCCACGGCGGCCGGGCTGAATCTGACGACGGCGTCGGCGAACCTGCAGACGCTCAAGCAGGCCGGATTCGTCACCGCACGCCGCGAGGGGGTGCGCATCCACTACCGGCTGGCAGGCGACGACGTCGCGCAGTTGCTGGCACTGCTGCGCAAGGTCACCGACGCCCACCAGCCCGCCGTCCCGGCCGCCCGGGACGCCTATCTGGGCGAGGACGGCGGCCCGGAGATCGGCCGCGAGGAGTTGCGCGCCCGCGCCGGGGACGTGGTGGTGCTGGACGTGCGGCCGGTGACCGAATACCTGGCCGGGCACATACCGGGTGCAGTCAGCATCCCGGTCGGGGAACTGGCCGACCGGATCGACGAACTGCCCGCCGACACCGAGATCGTGGTGTACTGCCGCGGCGAGTACTGCGTGCTGGCCTACGACGCGGTCCGGCTGCTGACCGACCGCGGCCGGCGCGCGATCCGCCTTGACGACGGCATGCTGGAGTGGCGTCTGGCCGAGATGCCCGTCGATGCCGGGGACCTGGCGTGACCGATTCCGCACCGGCCGCGCATCAGGGGCTCGCGGCGGGCCGAGGGGCATTCCGGCGGGTCATCCGGTGGGCCGGACTCCGTTGAACGACAGGTCGAGAAGCAGCGCCAGGTGTTCGGCCGCGTCCGACGCCCGGTCCTCGGCCCAGTCGCGCATGGCGGCCTCGAAGGTGCGGGCGATCTGCGCGGTGATGAGAGTGGGCGGGATGTCGGTCCGTACGGCGCCGGCGGCGGCGCCGCGCTCGATGAGCCGTTCCACCTGCTCCATGACGGGAGGGCGGGCGCCTTCGCCGAGCAGCGCGGCGTGCCGGATCGGGAGTGTGTAGACGAACCTGGCCAGTTGTTCGTCGGCCACCATCCGGCCCGCGGTGGTGGTGAGGAGTTCGCGGACGCGGCGCAGCGCCTCGGCGTCCGTGCCCGGCGGCGTCGGCACGGGCCGGTCCTTGACCAGCCGGGCGAACAGTTCGGCCAGGATCTCCTCGCGTTCGGCGAAGTGCTTGTAGAAGGTGGCGCGCGAGACACCGGCCTCCTTGGCGATGTCCTCGACGCGCACGCCGACGTAGCCGTGCTCGGCGAACAGGCGCAGCGCCGTGTCGAGCAACTGGGAGCGGACGCGCTCGCGTCCGTCCTGGCGGGCCCGGCCGAAGCCGGGTGACCGGACGGTCATCTAGGTCCTCCGGCGGTCGTCGGGTTCGTGCGCGTCGGCACGTCGGCTGACACGAATCTACCGTCACCGCGGCGGACCCCCCGCCGGACGACCGGAACACACGTCTTCAGGAGGTAGCCGCTGCCGCCGGGATCACCGCCCGGGTGGTCGACTCACCCGGGCGCCTGCCGATGCGGGCCATCGGAAGCTCCCTTCCCGCCGGCACCGGCCGACGGGGCCGGCGCCTACGGCCTCTGCTAGTAAAGAGACGTGTCGGCACACCCGGATGTCCCGCACGGACGCAGCGACGTCCGGCGCAACCGCTGGGCACTGCTGGAGGCCGCCGCGGCGGCGCTGGCGCAGAACCATGTTCGTCTAGGAGCACCCATGGACATCACCGAAGACCGGCTCGCCGGCATCCCCGCCAACGACGGCGAGGGCCGGAACTCGGGAAGGCCGGACGGCGTCTTCTGCCACGTCCGGACGGCCGCGTGAGCGGGGGCCCATCCGCCTCTCACGAGGCCGAAGGCGGGGAGAGCGAACCGGAGCGTCCGTCCGAAAGCGAGCCGGACGCGCGGTTCACCTGGGCCAACGAACGGACGTTCCTGGCGTGGAACCGCACGGCGCTCGCCCTGGTCATCGGCGGGCTGGCCGTCGGGCAGCTGCTGCCGCCGTTCCCCGGGCTGCCCTGGGGCCGGCACCTGCTGGCCGTGCCGCTGATCGTCTTCGGCGCCGTCCTGTCCATCGGCGGCCTCGTCGAGTGGGACCGCAACCAGCATGCGCTGCGCCGCGGGGAACCCCTGCCGCGCTCGCCGCTCCCCCGCATCCTCGCGATCACCATCGCCGCGGTCGCGGTGGCGGCCGCGGTGCTCGTCCTGCTGTCGGAGGCCCTCGATTGATCCCCGAGGACGTCGAAGACCTCGATCCCGGCCTGGCCCGGGAACGCACCGAGCTGGCCTGGTTCCGCACCGCCGTCTCCTTCGCGGCCGTCGGCGGCGCCATGCTCAAGACCGCACCCGTGGTCGGCGGGCTCGTCCTGGGCATGAGCGCGCTGGTCTACCTGCTGGGCCGCGTGTCGCGTCCGGCCGGACGCGTGGCCGAGCACGCGCGGCGCCGCGCCCTGCTGCTCATCACCGTCGCCGTGACCGTGGTGTCCGCGGTCGCGCTCGCGACGGTCTTCCTCGCGTCCGGCAGCCTGTTCCCGCTGCCCTGACCGCTTGCCGGGATCCGCGCGGGACGCCAGCGGTCCCGGCAGGTCGTTCGGCGGCGTCAGGCCAGCGTGAGGAACAGTCTCTCCAGCTGGGCCCGGTCGGTCTCGGCCTGCTCCGTCCCCGCGTCGCCCTCACGTGCCGCGCACTGTTCCAGGCCGGTTGCGATGATCTTGAAACCGGCGCGGTCGAGAGCGCGCGAGGCGGCGGCGAGCTGGTTGATCAGGTCGGCGCAGTCGCGGCCCTCCTCGATCATCTTGATGACGCCGCCGATCTGCCCCTGGGCGCGCCGGAGCCGCACGACGACCTCGGCCAGGGATCCCTCGTCCAACTCCATCTTCGCCGTCTCCTTCTCAGGCGCTGCGCCGCTGCTCGGCGGCGCGCCGGCGCACATCGTCCATGTCCACGGCCCGCGCCTCCTCGATCAGCTTCTCCAGGTCCGGCTCGCGCAGCGCGCCGGGCTGGGCGTACAGCACGACCCGGTCACGGATGATCACGAGGGTGGGGATGGAGGAGATCTGGAAGGCACCGGCCAGTTCCTCCTGGGCTTCGGTGTCGAC
This sequence comes from Actinomadura latina NBRC 106108, assembly GCF_001552195.1. GTDB lineage: Bacteria > Actinomycetota > Actinomycetes > Streptosporangiales > Streptosporangiaceae > Spirillospora > Spirillospora latina. The sequence goes on along the minus strand of NZ_BCQS01000011.1, from coordinate 305,134 downwards.
CTTGCCGAACACGATGTCGGCGTGCTTCTCCGAGACCCGCTCGTACACGGGTGCGAAGAAGCGGCAGGGCCCGCACCAGCCGGCCCAGAAGTCGATCAGGATCATGTCGTTGCCGCCGAGGACGTCCTCGAAGTTCTCGCGCGTCAGTTCGGTCGTGGCCATCGCCGCCTCCATTGCGGTTTGGATACCCGTACGGGTATGAGAACAAGCACGCTGCCCCTTTGATTCCTTCATCCTTCATACCCGTAGGGGTATTGTGGAAGCCACCAGGGGGTGTGCATCACCGGCCATCCCGACACGTGCACAGAGCCTGCCCGGGCAGAACCGATCCTGGGGTACCCGCCCCGGGCTGTTGAGAACGAACGAGGGGAGAGTTCGATGAACTACGGCATGACCGTCCGGCTGCACCGGCCGTTCACCGAGACCGTCGAGCAGGTCAGGGCGGCGCTGAAGGAGCAGGGATTCGGCGTGCTCACCGAGATCGACGTGCGCGCCACGCTGGACGAGAAGCTCGGCGAGACGATGGAGGACTACCTGATCCTCGGCGCCTGCAACCCGCCGCTCGCCCACCGGGCGCTGGAGGTCGATCGGCGGATCGGTCTCCTGCTGCCCTGCAACGTCGTCGTCCGGTCCGAGGGTGACGACACCATCGTCGAGGCACTGGACCCGCAGGTCATGGCCACGGTGAGCGAGCAGCCGGGCCTCGCGCCGGTCGCCGACGATGCGGCCGGCAGGCTCACCGCGGCACTGGAATCCCTGCCCCGCTGAGCCCGCCGGTCATCGCCGCACCCGAGCCGGCGGGGCCGCGTGTTCCGCGTCCCCGCCGGTGAGCGGCCTCTGGTCCGGCCGGCCGTGATCCAGGCGGTCGGATCGGTCCGGGACTCAGGCTGCGGACGCGACGACCGGGAGGCCGGCGCGGACGCCGGCGTCGTACTCGTCGTCGATGGCGACCACGCGCCGCCCGGCGGCGGCCAGGAACGAGGCGGCCACGGCGGCGCGGTAGCCGCCCTGGCAGTGGACCCACACTTCGCCGCCGGGGACCTCGTCCACGCGCCGCGGCAGGTCCTGCAGCGGGATGTGCACGGCGCCGCCGATGTGCGACTCGTCCCACTCCAGGGCACGGCGCACGTCCAGCACCACGACCGGCCGGTGGTGCCGGACGGCGGCCAGCTCGTCGAACGACGCCCTCGGGAAGGAGGCCAGGCGCTCCCCGCCCGCCCAGCGCTCCGGGCCGCCGGTGGCCGACGCGGCCGGGCGGTCGATGCCGATGCGGACCAGCTCGCGCTGCGCGGCGGCCACGTCCTCGGGCGTCTCCCCCAGGAGGGTCAGCGGCCTACCCCACGGGACGAGCCAGCCGAGGTAGGTCGCGAAGCTTCCGTCCAGCCCGAAGTTGAGCGTCCCCGCCATGTGCCCGGCCGCGAACGCCGTGCGGGTCCGCAGATCGACGACCCACTCCCCGGCCTCGATGCGGCGGCGCAGCTCGGCGGCGTCCGCGCGACGCGGTTCCGACAGGTCGGCGGCCCCGGGGCCCGCGCTGTTGGCCGGTCCCATCTGGGCGTAGTAGGCCGGCCAGGCGTCCAGCCCGGCCAGCAGGCTCTCCACGTACTCCTCCTCGTCCAGGGTGAGCGCGGGATTGGTGCGCTTCTCCTGCCCGATCGTGGACGCCTCGGCCGCCGACTGGGTGGCCGAGCAGAAGCTGCCGAACCCGTGGGTGGGGAAGACCTCGGCGTCGTCGGGAAGCTCGCGCGCCAGGCGGTTCGCCGAGCCGTACTGGGCGGTCACGAGGTCGTGGGTGTGGGCCGGCCCGAGGAGATCCGGCCGTCCGGTGGATCCGTACAGCAGCGAACCGCCGGTGAACGCCGCGGGCGCCCTTCCCGGAGCCTCCAGGACGTAGGCCAGATGCGTGAAGGTGTGGCCCGGGGTCGCCAGGACGCGCACGCGCATCCACGCGCCGACGTCGACGACGTCGCCGTCGGCCACCGCGTGATGCTCGAAGGCCACCGGATCAGCGGCATTGACGTGGTAGGCGGCCCCGGTCGCCCGGGCCAGCGCGAGCCCGCCGGTCACGTAGTCGTTGTGGATGTGCGTCTCGAAGACATCGAGGATCACCACGTGCCGTTGCTCGGCCAAGGCCAGCACCCGGTCGATGTCGCGCTGCGGGTCGACCACGAAAGCGACCTCGCCGTCGGTGACGAGGTAGCTGCGGTCCCCCAGCGTGGGCGTGTCGATCGCAATGATCTCGATCATTGGACTGCCTCTCTCTCCAGCTCGTCAGGCGGCGTTGTCGCGGAGCCCGTGCACCACCGGACCGCCGGCCCGGATCCACGCGGCGGTGCCGCCGGCCACCGACCGGGCGTCGATGCCGGCCGCCGCCATCCACCGGGCGGCGAGCAGGCTGCGGTTGCCCGACGCGCAGATCACGTACACGCGACGGTGTCCCCTGAACTCGGCCAGCCGCGCACGGACCTCGCCCATCGGCATCAGCAGGGCGCCCGGGACATGGCCGCCCGCGTACTCGTGCCTCTCCCTGACGTCCACCACCACCGCGCCGTCGGCGTGTGCGGCGGCGAACGCCCGGACATCGACCTCACTGCCCATCTCTCTCCTCTCATATACCCCTGGGGGTATCTGACGAACAGCGTATCCGAAGGCCGGGACGATGTGCAAATACCCCAAGGGGTATCCGGTGCGTGCGGAGCGGACTCGGTGGCCGGCCCCCGTCCGGCCGGCCGGTCAGCGGGCGCCTTATACCCTGGCGGGCATGAGGAGGGCGACGTGAAATTCGAGGCGGACTCGCTGGCCGACGTCCTCGCACGCTTGCGGCGTGCGCAGGGGCAGCTCGGCGGCGTCATCCAGATGATCGAGAACGAGCGGGACTGCAAGGACGTGATCACCCAGCTGGCGGCGGTCTCGCGGGCGCTGGACCGGGCCGGATTCAAAATCATCGCAACGGGCCTGGAGAAGTGCGTCCTGGAGGGCACGGACCCCGACCAGGTCCGGCTCGACCGTGCCCAGTTGGAGAAGCTCTTCCTGAGCCTCGCCTAACCCGGCCGCGCCGGCGCTGCGGCCCAGCGGCCTGCGGAGGACCGCAGCCTGCGGCATGTGCGGGGACGGGTTCGCCGCCCGTCCAGCCGGGGGGCGGGCGGCGGTGCGGCCGCTGTTCGCGGTGTTCAGTTCCCCCACGACTGGAAGGCGGACAGGTGCCGCTGCGAGGTGGCGATCAGCCGGTCGTAGACCTGCTTGACGTCCGCCGCCTTGACACCCTGCGCAGACTGCTTCAGCGTGGCGATCTGCGCCTTCTCCTCGGCGGCGCCGGCTTGGAGGGCGGCCCGCTCGTTCGCCGACCCCTGGGCCAGCAGCCGGTCGTACTCGGCCTTGACGTCCGCCGAGGCGAACTGCCCGGCGCTCTTGCCCTCGGTGGGATCGCTGATCCCGTACCGGTCGAGCAGCGTGCGGACCGCGCTCAGGTGGTTGCTCTCGGCCTTGGCGATCTGGTCGAAGACGCGCGCGTCGTACCGGGCGGCGAACGCCGTGTACAGGTCGTGCGTGAGCTTCTCCTCCTCCGCCTGCGCGGCCAGAGCCGTCTTCTGCGCGGCGGTCACGGTACCGCTGGGCGCCGTGAGATTCATGCAGGCCCTGTCACCGGGTCCGCGCTGGAACTGCCCCATGCCGTGGTGGAGGCCCTGTCCCGCCCCGCCGCCGGCTCCCGGCGGGCGCGGCTCGGCGGTCTGGCTCGCCGCGGGCGGTCCGCCGGGTCCGCCCGGTCCGGCCCCGGCCAGGACGGGCGCCGCGACGGCGATCCCGCCCAGCGCCAGCGCGCCGCCGGTGGTGAGCGCGATGGCCGTCTTTCCGATGCGCTTCATGACCGTTCTCCCCTCTTCTTCCCAGTCCCTTTCGCTGTCACCTTCAAGGTGCCCCTGCGCTCTGCAGCCCGGATGTGGAGCATGTGGAGGCCGTATGGAGCTTCGGGAACAGCCTTTGGTCCCTGCCGGGCGGCGGCTGCCGCCGCGTACCCAGGAGGTATGGAAGGAGCACGGCAAAACGGCGGCACGTTGGGCCGGCGGCTGTTCGCCGCTTTCCTCCTGGTGGCGCTGGCCTCGCTCGCCGTCCTGACGGCGGCGGCCCTGATCGGCACCGACCGGGGGCTCGGCGCCGCCCGCCAGTCCGATCGCGAGCGGACGGCCGGACGGGTCGCCGCCGCCGCGGCGGCCTCCTACACGGCGGCGAGCGGCTGGGCCGGCGCCGACCTGCGGGAGGCGCGCGCGATCGCGGCGGGCGCCGGCGCCGACCTGGTCGTCCGGGACGCCGAGGGGGACGTCGTCGCCTCCCCGGCGGACCCGGGGCACGCCGGACGGCCCGGTGGAGGGCCGGGCGACGGCCACGGTCCCGGCATGGGCGCCGGCCAGGGCACGGTGGCCAAGCCCGTTCAGGCCGCCGGGAGGACGGTCGGTTCGGTGCGGCTGGCGTTCGGCTCCCCCGCGGCCTCGTCCGGGCGGGACGTCGCCTGGGCATGGATCCTGCCGGCCGCCGCGGCGGCGGTGGCGGCCGCGGCGGCGACGAGCTGGTACGTGAGCCGCCGGCTCACCCGGCCGCTGGTGCGGCTCGCGGCCGCCGCGCGGGCGCTCGCCGCGGGCGACCGCTCGGCGCGCGCCGGGGTGAGCGCGCCCGGCGAGCTGGGCGAGCTGGTCACGGCCTTCGACGGCATGGCCGAGGAGCTGAACCGGGCCGAACTCGGCCGCCGGCGGCTGGCCGCCGACGTCGCCCACGAGCTGCGCACCCCCCTGGCGGGCCTGCAGGCGGGGCTGGAGGAGCTCCGGGACGGGTTCGCCGAACCGGACCCGGCGCGCCTGGCCGCCCTGCACGACCAGACCCTGCGGCTCGGCCGGATCGTCGGCGACCTCGCCGAGCTGTCCGCGGCGGAGTCGGCCGCCCTGTCACTGCGCCCGGCCGACGTCGACGCCGGCGCCATGGCGCGCGAGGCGGTCACCGCGCACCGCGCCCAGCTGGACGCGGCGGGACTCACCGTCCATACCGACATCGCCGGCGGCGTCGTGGTCCGCGCGGACACCGACCGCCTCCACCAGGCCCTCGGCAACCTGCTGTCCAACGCGGCGCGCTACTGCCGTCCCGGCGACTCGGTGACGGTGCGGGTGCGCGCCCAGCGGGACGAGGCCGTCATCGAGGTGGCCGACACCGGCCCGGGCATCCCCGCCGACGAGCGCGCCCACGTCTTCGAGCGCCTCTGGCGCGGGACGTCCGGGCGCCGGGTCGGCGGCTCGGGCATCGGCCTGGCCGTGGTGCGCGAGCTGGTCACCGCGCACGGCGGCACCGTCACCGCCTCCTCACCGGACGGGGGCGGCGCGACGTTCACCATCCGCCTGCCTCTGCGGCGGTGAGCCGTTCCCCCATGCCACGCCATGCCACGCCGGGCCGGCTACACGTCGCGCGGGAGCGCGAGGCGGTAGCCGACACCCAGCACCGTCTCGACGACGCCGGCTCCGGCCGGGCCGAGCTTGCGGCGCAGGTTCTTCACGTGCGAGTCGATGGTCCGCTCGTAGCCGGCGAACTCGTATCCGCGGACACGGTTGACCAGCTCGTACCGCGAGTACACCCGCCCCGGGACCGCCGCCAGCGCGGTGAGCAGGCTCCACTCGGTCGGGGTGAGGTCGAGCGCCGTCCCGTCCAGGGCGGCCTCGTGCCGCTCCTCGTCCAGCCGCAGCCGCCCGCCACCGTAGCTCGCGGCCCCCGGTGCGGCGGCGCCCCGGGCCGCGCGGTTCAGCACCGCCTGGACCCGCAGCACCACCTCGGTGGGGCTGAACGGCTTGGTCACGTAGTCGTCCGCGCCCGACTCCAGCCCCCGGATGCGGTCCTCGACGGCGCTGCGCGCGGTCAGCACGACCACCGGGACCTCTCCGTCCGCGCGGGCCGCGCGCAGCACGTCCAGGCCGTCGACGTCCGGCAGCCCGAGGTCGAGCACCATCAGCCGGACGGAGCGCTCGGACACCAGCCGTATCGCCTCCGCACCCGACCCGGTCGTCATCACCGCGTAGCCGGCGCGTTCCAGATACCGGCGCAGGAGGTCACGGATCTCCCTCTCGTCCTCCACGACGAGCACGCTGGCGGTCATACACCCTGTCTATCCCCGCCCCGCCGGTTCCCCGAGAGGCGAACGGCCCGCTCCGGACGGGACGTTCGCCCCCAGGCCACGGCAGGACGGCATCGGCTCCGGTGACGTTGGCCCCCTGCCGCACGTGGCTCCACGGCGGACGATGGAGTCATGAAGGATGCGACTGACCGCCCGAAGGGCCTGACACGGACCGAGTGCCTTCGCCTGATGGCCACGGCGAGGATCGGCAGGGTCGTCTTCACCGAGCAGGCACTGCCGGCGGTGATGCCGGTCGCGTTCGTCATCGACGGCGGGGACGTGGTCCTCTGCGCACCGCCCCGCACGAACCTGGCCGCCGCCACCCGCGGTGCGATCGTGGCGTTCGAGGTCGACGACGTGGACGGCGTCCGCCCCGCCGGCTGGGCGGTCACGGTCATCGGACGGGCCCGGATCGACCGGGATCCGGGAGACCGCGTCCGCCGGGCTCTCCAGGCGTGGGCCACCGGGCCCGGCACGGAGTTCATCCGCATCTCGTGCGAGCGCCTCACGGGCCGGCGGGGGCGGAGATGACGGGCTCGCGATCCGCCGATCGGCCGACGCTCTGGATACGGTGCCGCGCAGACCCGGCCGGCGGCGTGAACGCGGGCCCGATTTCGGCCGTGGGACGCGACTCATGCAGTCCCAGCTGCACTTTCCACATCGCCTTGGCCAAGGCGTGGAACTGGTAGAGCAGGCGTCGCAGCACGGGCAGGTCGCCGGCGTCCGCCGTCGCGGCGGCATGGTCGGCGACGACCGCGAGCCGGTTGACACGGCAGGCCAGGAAATGCGCGAGGGCATCGCTGCGGACGCCGCCCGAAAGGGCGTCGAGCAGAATCGACTCGGCGGCGCCCAATTCGTCCATGACCTCGGCGGTGGCCGCTCGCACGTCGATGTCCGTCTCCCAGCCGTCCTTCGCCAGAATCCTGAGCCGGCCCAACGCCGGCAGGCAGCGCCGGTGATGCTCGCGCAGCCGGTCCTCCAGGGCCGCCGCCTCCACCGTGCCAGCACCTGTGCCGGTCATGTCCCCTCCAGGTCCCGTGGCGGCGCGCCCATCGTCGCGCCGCGAGCGTCCGGCCCGTCAAGGCCGTCGCTCACGTCCACCATCGCGACCGGAGACGGCACGCGGGTAGGGAGGGAGGTCCCGGCTCAGGGGACGAAGGGCCCCCAATTCGGAGGCTGAACGGCGGGGCTGAGGTGCCGCCCGAAGGGCTCAGACCTCCGCGGGTGCCGGCACGGCAGGGTCGGGCCCTCTGAGCGGCACCCGCCAGGTGAGCACGGTCCCGCCATCCGAGCGGGGGGCGGTGACGAATGAGCCGAACAGCTTCTCGGCCCGTCCGGCCATGTTGCGCAGGCCGCTGCGGCGGCCCTCCGCGGGTATGCCGACGCCGTTGTCCTCCACCCGCAGGAGCAGTTCGTCGTTGACGTCGATGGCCACGGTGGCCTGGGACGCGTGGGCGTGCCGGGCGACGTTGGACAGGGCCTCGCGGACGACGGCCTGCAGATGCTCGCCGGTGTCGTCGTCGACCGCGGTGTCCAGCAGGCCGTCCAGCCGCACCGACGGGGCGAACCCCAGCTGTTCGGCCGCGGCGTCCACAAGGGCGTGCACCCGGCTGCGCAGCGACTCGGCGTCCACCGGCGCCTGCAACGCGAAGATCGTCGAGCGGATCTGGCGCATGGTGTCGTCCAGGTCGTCCACCGCCCGCTGGATCCGGACCGCCACCTCCCGCTTCTGCGTGATCTTGATGGCCGCCATCAGCGTCATCGCCGTCGCGAACAGCCGCTGGATGACGGTGTCGTGCAGGTCCTTGGCGATCCGGTCACGATCCTCCAGCAGCGCCAGCCGTTCGGTGTCACGGCGCCGGTGGGCGAGCTCCAACGCGACCGCCGCCTGCCCCGCGAACGCCTCCAGCAGCCGCTGCGACCCGTCGGAGAAGACCGGCCCGCCCGGCGCATTGATCACCGACAGCACACCCCGCGCCGACGAACCGAGCCCCAGCGGGACCACCAGCAGCGGCCCGACCGGCACCCGGGACGGCACCAGCGCCTTCCGCACGGCCTCGCTCCCATCGGCCAGCCGCTGCGCGACCCCCTCCCGGAACACCTTCCCGGCCACCGGATGGTCTCGCGGCACGCGCAGCCCCGCGACCCGTTCGGCGCCCTCACCATGCGCGACCTCCACCACGAACTCCGTGCCGCCCTCGTCCAGCAGCGCCACCGTCGCCAGCCCGGCATCGGTGATCTCACGGGCACGCTGGACCATCAGCTCGGTCACCTCGTGCGGGTCGGTACCCGACAGCAGCGCCGTGGAGATCTCCGTGGACGCCTCCAGCCAGCGTTCGCGGCGCCGGGTCTCCTGGTACAGCCGGGCGTTCTCGATCGCCACGCCCGCGGCCGTGGCCAGCGCGGTCACCACCACCTCGTCGTCGTCCTCGAACTCCCCGCCACCGGCCTTCTCGGTCAGGTACAGGTTCCCGAACACCTCGTCCCGCACCCGGATCGGCACCCCCAGGAACGTCCGCATCGGCGGATGGTCCGCCGGGAACCCCACCGAGTCGGGATGCCCGCCCAGGTCCGGAAGCCGGATGCCGCGCGGCTCCCGGATCACCAGGCCCAGGATGCCGTGCCCGTGCGGCCAGTTTCCGATCGCCTCGATCTCGTCGTCGCCCACGCCCACGGTGACGAACTGGACGAGCCGCTCACCCTCCTCCGCGATCACGCCGAGGGCGCCGTACCTGGCGTCGACCAGGGTCGTCGCCGCCTCGGTGATCCGCCGCAGCACCGACTCCAGATCCAGTTCACTGCCGATCGAGACCACGGCCTCCAGCAGAGCGTGCACGCGGTCACGGGTCGCCCGCGCGGCCTCCAGGCGCGTCTGCAGCTCGGTCAGCAGGTCGTCCAGCTGAAGCTGCGGGAGCACGAGTTTGGCCCTGTCTTCGCCGCCGTTGGGCTCATCCGTCATATGCCCCAGTATCCCCATCGACATCCGCGAATGTCAGCTTCGCGACCATGGCACCCGCTCAGGGTTCTTCGATCATGACCTCCTCGACGGGGCGGCGGACCGACCCCAGGTCCGCACCCACGGCCCGGCCGAGCCTCAGCAGCATCTGCGGGTACGAACCACCGCAGAACCGATCACGGATGAACCCGCGCAGTTCCGGCACTTCGAGCGCCTGGGTGTGGAAGACCGCCGACAGGTCGCTCTCCGTGGCCCTCAGCAGCGCGCGCTGGAGCGCCTGCCCCGCACGCAGCCAATCGGCGGGCGCGTCGCTGCCGGAGACCAGCAGCAACGTCACCCCGGCCTGCGCCTCCCCCTCGTCCTGCGTGCTCTGCTTACCCCACCCGTGGCCACGGGCGAAGTCCCGCGCCGGGAAATGCGGCGTGGTCTGCGGGGGCTGCTGCGGGTAGGCGCGTTCCTGGACGCCGTCCGCCCGGGACGTCCGCGGCGGAGGCGCCCAGCGGGCGATCTCCGCGGCGTAGGCAGGCGTGCGCTCCTGGACGTGCTCGGCCGCGTCGGTCAGGGCCGCCAAAGCCCCCTTGACGTGTACGTCCACGGCCTCGATCAGCTGAGCGCCCTCCCCTTCGGCGTCCTGCCGCATGGCCGGCAGGACGCCCGTGGGAAGCGGGCCGGCGCGGAATCCGCCCCGGTGGGTGCGGCGCCGCCGGATCTGCGCGCGCTCGCGCAGGGCCGGCTCATCCGGGCTCTCCCCCGGTTCGAGGTTCACGTCGGCCAGCAAGTGCGGGCGGTCGGGATCGGGAAGCAACCGCACATCCGGGGTGTATCCGAGCGCGCGCAACGAGCTTCTCAGGTTGTAGAGCGCGGCGCCGCAGCCGATCAGCATCTCGCGGCCGTCCGGGTCTGCCACGTCGAGGCGGCGGTCTATGTCCGCGCTCAGGCTGATCCGCGCCCCGCGCACGCCGAACCGCCATGGCTGGGTGTTGTGCACCGAAGGTGCCCACACCGCGTCCTCGACGGCCTCCCGGACATCCGCCGACACCTGTTCGGACGGACCTACCGCATCGCCGTATTGCATGGTCGCTCCCTCCCAGGTCTGCTCTCTCCGGTTCAGTACCCGAAAACCGGGTGACGTGCAGGCGGAGGTCCGCCACGGCCGGGACCCCGCCGAAGGTCCCGGGCCGGGCGGGCCGTCCGGCACTACCCGCCCCGGCCGACCGGTGAGAACGTGGCGGTGCCGGGAATGCCCTGCGGACGGCCTTGGACGACGACACGGGGAGACACCCATGGACCGGTGGACCCTGTCCTATGACGACTACGTTCCCGATGCCGAAGGGCTGCGGGAGGCCTTGTGCACTCTTGGCAACGGCCACTTCGCCACCCGGGGAGCGGCTCCCGAGTCGTCCGCTGACGGCGTCCACTACCCGGGGACCTACGTCGCGGGATGCTACGACCGGCTGCGGGTGGAGATGGACGGGCGGCACGCCGACAACGCCGACCTGGTCAACATGCCGAACTGGCTGCCGCTGACCTTCCGCGCCGCCGGCGGCGAATGGTTCGACCCCGACCGCGCCGGGCGTGAGGGGCGCCTGCTGTCCTACCGCCAGGAGCTCGATCTGCGGCGCGGCGTCCTGACCCGCCTGGTCCGCGTGCGCGACGCGCAGGGACGGACGACGCGGGTGGCCCAGCGCCGGATCGTGTCCATGGACGACCCCCACCTCGCCGCGCTGGAGACCACCATCGTGGCCGAGGACTGGAGCGGCGCGGCCGAAATCGTGTCGGCGGTCGACGGACGCGTCGTCAACGCCGGCGTCGAGCGGTACCGGAACCTGCCGCAGGCGCACCTGGCCCATGGGGAGAGCCCGCGTCCGCGTGATCCGGACATGCTTCTGCTGCGGGCGTCGACGCTCTCCTCGAAGATCGGGATCGCGGTGGCGGCCCGTACCCGGGTGTCGGTCGCGGTCAAGCGCACCCACCGCACCGAGGCCGGCTGGACGGGCCAGAACCTGACCGTGGAGCTCCAGGCGGGCGAGGCGGTCACGATCGAGAAGGTCGCCGCCGTGTTCACCTCGCGCGACCGCGCCATCGAAGAGCACGGCCAGGCGGCCCTGGCGGCCGCCGCCCGGGCCGGCGGCTTCGACCTGCTACTGGAGAGGCACACGCTGGCATGGTCGCGGCTGTGGCGGCGCTGCCAGCTGAGCGTCGACCACGTCGAGGTGCAGCGCGTCCTCAACCTGCACATCTTCCATCTGCTGCAGACCGTGTCGGAGCACAGCGTCGACCTGGACGTCGGCGTCCCCGCCCGCGGCCTGCACGGCGAGGCCTACCGCGGCCACGTCTTCTGGGACGAGCTGTTCATCCTGCCGTTCCTGACCATGCGGTTCCCCGGGATCGCCCGCGCGCTGCTGATGTACCGGTGGCGGCGCCTGCCCGAGGCGCGCGCCGCAGCGGCCGACGTCGGGCACCGCGGCGCGATGTACCCGTGGCAGAGCGCGGCCGACGGACGCGAGGAGACCCAGCGCGTCCACCTCAACCCGCGGTCGGGCCGGTGGCTGCCCGACCACTCGCACCTGCAGCGCCACGTCGGGCTCACCATCGCCCACAACGTCTGGCGCTACTACGAGGCGACCGGGGACGCCGAGTTCCTCGCCGAGCACGGCACCGAGATCATGCTGGAGATCGCCCGGTTCTTCGCCGACCTGGCCGCCTACGACCGCTCCACCGACCGGTACGAGATCCACGGCGTCATGGGCCCCGACGAGTACCACGACGCCCACCCCGGACGGGACGAGCCGGGTCTGGACGACAACGCCTACACCAACGTCCTCACCGTCTGGGTGCTGCGCCGGGCCCTGGACGCCCTCGCCCTGCTGCCCGAGGACCGCCGCGCTGAACTGCGGGAACGGCTCGCCCTGACCCGCGAGGAGATCACCCGCTTCGAGGACGTCGCACAAAAGATGTACGTCCCGTTCCACGACGGCGTGATCAGCCAGTTCGACGGCTACGCCGACCTGGAGGAACTCGACTGGGCCGGCTACCGGGAGCGATACGGCGACATCCGCAGACTGGACCGCATCCTCGAAGCCGAGGACGACTCCACCAACCGCTACAAGGCGTCCAAACAGGCCGATGTCCTGATGCTCTTCTACGTCCTGTCCCCCGGCGAACTCGACGGCATCCTGCGGCAGCTCGGCTACGAGCACGGCCCCGCCCTGGCCGCCAGGACCATCGCCTACTACCTGCCGCGCACCTGCGACGGCTCCACGCTCAGCTCACTGGTCCACGCCTGGATCCTCGCCCACACCGACGGGGACACCGCCTGGGGGATCTTCCTGGACTCACTGTTCAGCGACATCACCGACGCCCAGCGCGGCACCACCCCCGAAGGCGTCCACCTGGGCGCCATGGCGGGCACCGTCGACCTCGTCCAGCGCTGCCACGCCGGGATCACCACCCACGGCGGCACCCTCCACCTGGAGCCGCGCCTGCCCTCCGCGATCGGCGAACTCCGCCTCGGGCTCCGCTACCGGGGCCACTGGGGCATCGACCTGACCTGCCGGCAGGACCTGCTCCGCGTGACACTCCGGCCCAGCGCCGCCTCCCCCATCCACATCTGCTACGCGTCCGAAACCGTCGAAATCCAGCCCGGTGCATCATGGGAGAGCCCGCTCCAGCACGGCAGGACGATCCCGTCCGCCGAGTGACCCGGCAGGCACCGCGGACGGGCTCACGCGGACGGGCTCAGTCGTGGTTGGGGACGACGACCACCGGGCACCGCGCATGGTGCAGCACCGTGTGATTGACCCGGCCCAGCGCCATCCCGGCCAGCGGCGCGCGCCGGCGGCGGGCACCGACGACCACCAGGGCCGCGTCCGCCGACGCCTCCACCAGCGCCTGGGCGGGAGTCCGGTCGGAGACCAGCCGCTCGACCGCGACGTCGGGGTACCGCTCCAGGTATCCGGCCAGGGACTCCGACAGCTCCAGGTTCTCGATCACCCGGCGGCGCGGGGAGAACTCCCCGCCCACCGCGTGCAACGCCACGACCTTCCCACCCCGCACGGCGGCCTCCCGGAACGCCCACTCGATGAAGGCGCGCTCATCGTCCAGCCCCTCGACACCGACCACGACCTTCGCCGGCGCGTCGGACGGGTACGGGGCCGAACGCGACACCACCAGCACCGGGCACCGGGCGTGCGCGGCGGTGTACAGGCCCACCGAGCCGAACAGCAGCCCCTCGAAACCGCCCTGGCCGCGCGATCCCACCGTCACCAGATCGGCGTCCTCGCTCTCCTCCACCAGCGCCCGCCCCGGATCGGCCGGCACCAGCCGCACCTGGACGTCGAGCTCGGGGTGCAGCTTCAACGCGTACTGCCGGGCCTCGCCCAGCAGATCCTCGCGTTCGGCGACCAATCGGCGCAGTGCGTCCGGGGGGATCGTCCCCTCGTCCAGGAGGGCACGCGAACCGTGCACCAGCACCAGCGGCAGCCGGTGGCGGACAGCGCGGTCCGCCGCCCAGTCCAGCGCCCGCCACGCGTGCGCCGAGCCATCGATTCCCACGACGATCGGAGCTGACATCGGTCATCCTTCCGGAGTCATCGTTCACGTTCATCTCCGACGCTAGGGCGGAGCCCTCCCGCTTTCTGCGGCCGAAGGTCCCAGCCTCGGAGGACGACGGTCACCGGCTCCCGTCCGCCGATGCCGGCGGGTCGGGGCGGATCACCGCGACGGGGCAGTGCGCGCGGTGCAGCATCGCGTGGCCGACCGACCCCAGCAGGAGCCCGGTGAAGCCGCCGCGCCCGCGCGAGCCGACCACCAGCAGGTCCGCGTGCACGGACGCCTCGGCCAGGGCGCGCACCGCCCGGCCGCGGACGGCCTCGGGCACGACCTCCACGTCGGGGTACTTGGCGCGCCAGCCGGCGAGCGACTCGGCCAGGACGCGCTTCTCCTCCGCCTCGACGATGTCCCGGTCGTAGACGAGCGGCTGCATGTCGCCGGGGCCGGTGGAGGCCGGATGCGACCAGGCCAGCAGCGCCCGCAGCCGCGCGCCCCGCAGCGAAGCCTCCTCGAAGGCGAACCCGACCGCGGCCTCGTTGGCCCGCGACCCGTCCACGCCGACGACGATCTCGCCGTACGCCGTCCGCCCGTTCGCGCGCACGACCACGGCCGGGCAGGGCGCGTGGGAGGCGGTCTGCATCGCCACCGAGCCCAGGGCCAGGCCGGTCAGCCCGCCCTTTCCGCGCGATCCAGTCACCAGCAGGACCGCGCCGGCGGCCCTCTCGATGAGGGCTCGCGCGGGCTGGCCGCCGGCCTGCTCGCCCGTCACCTCGAGGCCGGGCACGCGGGCGCGGGCGCGGGCCACGCCGGTGTCGACGATCTCCCGGCCGCCGTCCAGGATCCGCTTGCGCATCTCGGCGGCGTCCGGATCGTCCGGGACGTCGAGCAGCCAGGGCGGGACGGCGTGCACGAGGTGCAGCGGCGCGTCCCGGCGGGCGGCCTCGGCGGCGGCCCAGTCCACGGCGAGCAGGCTCGGCTCCGAACCGTCCACCCCGACGATGATCGTGTTCATGCGGTGGCCTTCTCCAGTTCACGGGCGATCCCGGCGGCCCACTCGGCGATCTGGTCGCGGTCGCGGTAGTCGCCGCCGGACTGCTGCGCGATCTTGGCGGCGAGGAGGCCCTTGGCATCGGCGTCCAGGCGTCCGCCGAACGTGGCGTGACCGCGGGCGTCCACCCGCCGGGCGAGCTTCGCGACGCCGCGGACGGGGTCGATCTCCCCCTTCTCGGCGGTGCGGTCCAGCGGGCCGCTGCTGAACAGCCACACCGGCAGGCGCGCCAGCGCGGCGGCGTGCCGCCGGACGAAGTGCCGGGCGTCCCGGTGCCACCGTCCCATGTACAGGGCGCCGCCCACGATGACGGCGTCGTATCCGTCCAGGGCGGTCACCTCCGCGGCCGGGCGCACGTCCGCCTCGGCGCCCATCCGGCGCAGCGTGGTACCCGCCCATCCGGCGATCTCCGCGGTTCCGCCCCGCTCGGAGGCGTACGCCACCAGCACTCGCGTCATGACCGCTCCTTCCCTCCGGACTCGTCCCCGGTTCCGAGTCTCGCCGCGCGGCCGGCGGGCGGGCAGGGGCATGGGTCCGCCGATGCCCGGGACCTTCGGCCCTGCCCGTTCCTCAGATACCCTGGGGGGTAAACGCCAAGGGGGACGCATGGAACTGGACAGGGATTCGCTGGCCGACGTCGTCGTGCGGCTGAAGCGCGCGCAGGGGCAACTCGGCGGCGTGATCCAGATGATCGAGAACGAGCGCGACTGCAAGGACGTGATCACCCAGCTCGCCGCGGTGTCGCGCGCCCTCGACCGGGCCGGATTCAAGATCATCGCCACCGGGCTGGAGCAGTGCCTCGTCCAGGGCGACGACCCGGAGCAGACCGCGGTGGACCGGGCCCAGCTGGAGAAGCTGTTCCTCACCCTGGCCTGAGTCGCCCCCCGCGCGGCTCCCGCCCACGTCATCCGGCCCACGTCATCCCGCGCCCTCACCGGCGCCCTCCGCCGACGGGAGCACGCGGGGAGCGACGGCGGCGGCCAGGGTCGCCGCGGCCGCCGAGACGGTGACGACCGTCCAGGCGCCGGGCCCCAGCGGAGTGCAGCCGAAGAACTGGCTGATCCCGGGCGTCTCGACGATCGCGAAGAGGACGGCGGCCGAGACGGCGCAGGTGGCCAGCAGCAGGGGGCTGTGCCAGCGGGCGATGAGGGTCTGGCCGAGCTGGGCGCCGACCAGCGCGGCGAGCCCCATCGTCGACGCCCGGCGGCGGCCTCCCGGGACGAGCCGGGTGAGCCGGCCGAGGTGCCAGGAGGCCAGCGCGGCGGCCGCGGTCGCGGTGCCGCGCACGGCCAGCACGCGCCCCATGTCCTGGCCGGTGAAGCCGCGGACGGGGGCCGCGCCGAGCGGCGCCGTGGCGTCCGGCCCGTCACCGGCCGGAGTGATCGCCACGGCGAGCGACGGCAGCATGTCGGTCAGCATGTTCACCACCAGGAGCTGGCGCGTGCTCAGCGGGGCGTTCCCGCCGAGCGCCGTTCCGATGACGGTGAAGGCCACCTCGCCCGCGTTGCCGCCGACGAGGATCGCGGCGGCGTCCCGCACGCTGTGCCACAGGGCCCGGCCCTCCCGCAGCGCGTCCAGGATCAGCGCGGTGTCGGGCGCCGTGAGGACGAGGTCGGCCGCATTCCGGGCCGCGCTGGAACTGCGTCCGGCCACCGCGATGCCGACGTCGGCCCGGCGGATGGCGGCGGCGTCGTTGGCGCCGTCGCCGGTCATCGCGACCACCCGTCCCGCCTTGCGCAGGTCCTTCACGATGCGGACCTTGTGGGCCGGCGAGACCCGGGCGAAGACCGCCGCCCGCTGGACGGCCTGAAGCCGTTCGGCGACCGGCATGGCGTCGAGTTCGGCGCCGGTGACGACCCGGGCGGCGCCGGGGATGCCGAGTTCGGCGGCGACGGCCGCGGCGGTGTCCGGGTGGTCACCGGTGATCATGGTGACCCGCACGCCCGCCTCGTGCAGCCGGTGCACCGCCTCCTCGGCGGTGGGGCGCGGCGGGTCGGCGATGCCGACGAAGCCCAGCAGGGTGAGGTCCTCGACGTGGTCGGCGACCTCGCCGCGCGCCCCGGCGACGTCGGGGACGGCGCGCTCCGCGATGGCGAGGACGCGCAGGCCCTGCCCGGCCAGCCGCCGGACCGTCGCGGCGGCGGCGCGGCGCCGGACGGCGGTGAGCGGCGCGTCCCGTCGCCGGCCGCGCTCGGAGCCGCGGACCCGGGCGCACTTGGCCAGCAGGACCTCGGGTGCGCCCTTGACCGCGATGACTCCCCGGTCGCCGTCGTACCCGAGCGAGGCGGAGAAGCCGCGGGTGGCCTCGAAGGGCAGCTCCTCCGCCAGCCGCCAGCGGCCGTCGGGGGGCAGGTTCTCCGCCCGGTCGAGCACGGCCCGGTCGGTGGCGTGCGGGGCCTTCCCGCCGCCGGGCGGCGGGCACGCCCGCGTCGCGACCCGCAGGATGCGCCGGCCGTCGTCGCCGGTGAGCGGCAGCGGACGGGCCGGGCCGGACGCGCGCACCAGCCGGAGCCTGCCCTCGGTGAGCGTGCCGGTCTTGTCGAAGCACAGGGTGTCCACCCGGCCGAGCGCCTCCAGGGCGCCGGTGGAGCGGACGAGCACGCCGAGGCGGGACAGCCGCCGGGCCGCGGCGAGCTGCGAGACGGTGGCGACCAGCGGCAGCCCCTCCGGGACGGCGGCGACGGCGACCGCGACGCCGGACCCGAGCGCGCGGCGCAGCGGCAGGCCGCGCAGCATGCCGAGGACGGTGACGGCCGCCCCGCCGAGCGCGGTCGCGGGAAGGGCCTGGCGGGTGAGCTCCGCCAGCCGCGTCTGCATGCTGGCGGAGGTGTCGGCGGCGCCGGCCAGCGCGGCGGCCCGGCCGGTCTCGGTGGCGTCGGCGGTGGCGACCACGAGGGCGACCGCGTCGCCCGCGACGACCGTGGTGCCCTCGTAGACCATGCAGTGCCGGTCGGCCGGGTCGGCGCCGGGCGACGGCTCGACGCTCTTGTCGACGGGGACGGATTCGCCGGTCAGCGTGGCCTCATCCACCTCCAGCGACTCGGCCCACAGCAGGCGTGCGTCCGCCGGGACGACGTCCTCCGAGCGCAGCAGGATCACGTCGCCGGTGCACAGGCGGTCGGCCGTCACCCGGTCGCTGTCCGCCGTCCGGAGCCGCGCGAAGCTCTTCGGCCCGGCGGACTCCGGCGGAGCGTTCAGGCGGCGGGCATGGATCCGCTGGGTCAGCATCAGCTCCCCGAGGGCGCTCTCGGCCCGCATCCGCTGGGCGGCGCCGATGAGGGCGTTGCCGGTCATGACCCCGGCGACCAGGGCGGCGTCCACGCTGGAGCCGACCACCGCCGAGGCCGCCGCGCCGAGCGCGAGGACGGGCGTCAGCGGGTCGTCGAGCTCCTTGCGGACGGCGGCGGCGAGGCGCAGCACCGCCCCGGCGGGTCCGGGCGCCTTCCGGCGCGGCGGCGCCGCCTCCGCGCCCGCCGCGGCGGGGACGAGCCGCCGGTAGGCCTCCGCCGCGGTGAAGGCGTGCCAGGAGTCCCGCACGACGGACGGCGGCGGCGGGCGGTGGTCCAGCCGCCGGGCGCTCACCGCGTTGGCCAGCATCGCCGACAGCGAGGCCGCGTGCACCGGCGGGACGTCCTGCCAGGACCCGGTGACGCGGCGCAGCGGGCCCCGCCGGACGCGGCGCCGCGGCCGTCCCGCGATCAGCAGCGCGCCGAGCGCCGACGCGCTCAGCGCCAGCTGCGCCGCGCGATCGCTGGCGCGCCGGGCGGGCGGGACCGCCATCAGCAGCCGCCACACCTCGGCCAGCCCCGGCCCGCAGACGAGATCGGCGCGCCAGTCGGCCAGCCCCTGCCCGCGCAGGACGCTGACGCCCACGTCGGCCGCGTCGAGCGCATGGTCCTGCCCGCACGAGACGGTGAGGACGACATGGCCGTCGTTCTGCAGTTCCCGCACCGACTCCGCCATGTCCGCCACGGCCACCGGGGAGTCGTCGCCCCAGGCGAGCAGTTCCCTGGTGCTGGCGTGCTCGGTCAGGACGACCACGTCGGCGGCCTGGTGCGCCGCCGACAGCAGCGCCTCGGCCAGGCGGTCCAGCGAGGAGCCCGCGCGGACCCGGCCGCACCTGTCCCCGCGGTCGTCGAGCAGGTCGAGCGTGACGCCGCCCGGGTCGGCGGGGCCGCCGGACGGTGCGTCCGCCGCCCGTTCGAGCCGCCATCCCGCCGTCCCCCCGCCGGGCCCCGCCGGCCACGGGCCCGGTCCGGCCAGGTCGTCGCGGCCGTACCCGGCCAGCACGGCACCGGCCGCCTGCCACACGTCCGCGTCGTCCAGCGCGTCGCTCATGGAGACCGCGGACAGCAGCCGCAGCTCCCCGTCGCACAGGACCGCGGAGTCGATGACCACCGCGCTGACCCGGTCGAGCCGCCGCAACGCCCCCGGATCCAGCACCACCACGCCGCGGCGCCCCAGATCGTGGCCCAGCACCGCCGCGAAGGCCTCCCGGCCGTGCCGCGCCGCCTTCGGCACGGTCGCCAGCAGCGTCTCGGCGGCGGCCGACGGGTCGCGCGTGCTCAGCAGGACGCCGGCGGATCCGAGCAGGTCGGCCAGCTCCGTGCGGTTCATCGCCCGCTCCACCGGCCCGTCCGGGAGCGGGCACGGCCGCTCGGCCGGGGTACCGCACTCCGCCGGCTGGGACCCCGCCGCCGCCAGCTGCGGCTCGCGGCGCCGCCACGTGTCGCGGCGCGCCCGGATCTCGTAGAGCTGGAAGACGCGGTGCGCGGCGTCGGTGGCCACCGGCGCGATCCCCTGCCCGGCCCCCTGGACGACCGCGTTGGCCACGCCCAGCAGCGCGTCGGCGCGCACCCGGCCCAGCCGCCGTTCCAGCGCCGTCCGCAGCTGCGGGACCGTGTCGGCCAGCGACACTGCCGCGCGCACCGGGCTGGGCACCGGCGGGAGGGCCAGCAGCCGCCCCGCCACGGCTCCCACGGCCCCCGCGCAGTCCGAGACCAGCGCCGTCGCCGCGCCCGTCCACGCCATGTCGTCGTCGGGCCGCCGGGCGTGCGCGGACTCGTCGAAGCCGCCGGCCTCGTGCGCCTGCTCCACGTCCTCGACGACCCCGACCAGCGTGTCCAGATCCACCGCATCCTGCGTGTAGGAGACGAGGACATGGCCGGCGACCGCGTTGACCTCCGCCCAGTCGACACCGTCCAGGCGCCGGAGCGCCTCCGTCAGCGTCCGCGCGTACCGCCGGTGCCGCTGCCCGTCACCCGACAGGCCGCTCGCCTGGATGTGCGCGCGGCCGCCGTGCACCCACACCCTCCGCCCGGGGCCTCCGGCGGCGAGGTTCGCCACCGAACCGACCGTCCGGCGCACGCCGCCGCCCGCCGCCTTCCCGGCGGCGGACACGGTCCGCACTCCCGCCACGGTGGTCCGCGCGCCCATCGCCGCGCCCTGGACGGCCAGCCTCGACGCCGCGTCCGGCACGGCGAGCACCGTCCTGGCCAGGGACATCCCCGGAATCCCCACCGCCCGTTCCTCCCGCCTGCCTACACCGAGAACCGGCCAGGCACGGCGAGTACCCAGGTCAAGGCCCCGCAAACGGCCGGGCGCACCGCACGCCGGCACCGGGGCGGGACGTGCGCCCGGGGTGCGGGGGCCGGTTTGCGGGTGGCGGCGGCGCCGCTGACCGACGCGGGGCTCACGCCGTACCACGCCGTCCGGCGGTCGTGGGCGAAGCTGACGCCGGGCGCGAGCGCCGTCGTGATCGGGACGGGCGGGCTCGGGCATGTGGCGGTGCAGATCCTCAAGGCCACCACCGCGGCGCGGGTCATCGCCGTGGACACGCGGGAGGAGGCCCGCCGGCGCGCGGTCGAGCACGGCGCCGACCTGGCCCTGCCGTCCGGCGACGGGACCGCGGGCGCCGTCCGGGAGGCGACCGGCGGGCGCGGCGCGGACGTCGTGCTCGACTTCGTCGGCGCGGACGCGACCCTCGCCATGGCCGCGGCCTCGGCGCGGATGCTCGGCGACGTGACCATCGTGGGTATCGGGGGCGGCACGCTGCCGGTGTCGTTCTTCTCCGTCCCGTACGAGGTGTCGCTGCAGACGACCTACTGGGGGACGCGCCCGGAACTGGCGGAGGTGCTCGATCTGGCGGCGCGGGGGCTGCTGCGGCCCGACGTCACCGAGTTCCCGCTGGACCGGGCGATGGACGCCTACCGCGAGATGGAGGCCGGGCGGCTCACCGGACGCGCCGTGATCGTGCCCGGCTGACGCGTCAGGGCTGCGGGGCGGGCTCCGGGCGCGCGTCCGCGAGGAGCTGTATCTGGGCGGCCTGCAGCCGGTCGACGACGAGTTCGGTGAACCGGCGGGTCAGCTCGTAGCCGAGCGCGGGGTCGACCGCGCAGAGGGTGCGGATCAGCCGGCCGTCGAACTCGACGGCGCGGACGTCCGTGCACGCGGTCGCGCCGAAGCGCCACTGGTACGGGCGGAACAGCCAGGACCAGCCGAGGGCCGAGCCGGGCCCGAACATGTCGACGACGACCGTGCCGCGCTCGGGGGTGTGGAGGTCGAGGGCCACCGTCCCCTCGCGGATCAGCCAGAAGCGCTCCGCCGGCTCGGACTGGGCGATGATCCGCCGGCCCGCCGGGAACCCGGCGACGCGGGCGGTGGTCGCCAGCCTCGCCAGGTCGGCGCTCCGCATTCCGTGCAGGAACGGCTCGCGCGCCAGGTCGGCTGCGGTAATGGTGTTCACCGGGTTCGCCCCCGATCGTGTGCCGGAACGTTCTTCGCGCATCTTCCATCTCACCGGCAAAGTGATCGCCGACACAGGGCCGAAGGGCCCTTGGCGGCGGGACCTCTGCCGGGACGGACGGGTCCCCCGGCTCTGATATCCGGCCGTCTTCCCGGGGAGGGTGGGGGTAACCGAGCCGAGGACGTGAGGGATCGATGGCCGACGCCGCAGTCAGCGAAACGCACATCGGCGTGGTGTTCTTCGCCGGTGACCGCGCCTACAAGCTGAAGAAGCCGGTGGATCTGGGCTTCCTGGACTTCAGCACCCGGGAGCTGCGCGAGCGCGCCTGCCGGGAGGAGGTCCGGCTCAACCGGCGGTTCGCCCCGGACGTCTACCTCGGGGTCGGCGACGTGCACGGGCCGGACGGCGAGCTCTGCGACCACCTGGTCGTCATGCGGCGGATGCCGGCCGAACGGCGGCTGTCCCGGCTGGTGCAGGACGGCGCGCCGGTCGAGGACGCGCTGCACGACGTCGCCCGGATCCTCGCCGCCTGGCACGCCCGCGCGCCCCGCGGCCCCCGCGTCACCGCCCACGGGACGCGCGACGCCCTGCAGGGCCGCTGGCGCGACAGCTTCGACCAGGTGCGGCCCTTCCACGGCGGCGTGCTCGACGAGGCCGCGGCGGTCGAGACCGAGGAGCTCGTCACCGCGTTCCTCGCCGGCCGCGAGCCGCTGTTCGACGCGCGCATCGCCGACGGGCGCGTCGTCGACGGGCACGGCGACCTGCTGGCCGGGGACGTGTTCTGCCTGGACGACGGCCCGCGCATCCTCGACTGCCTGGAGTTCGACGAGGCGCTGCGCTCGCTGGACGGGCTCGACGACGCGTCCTTCCTGGCCATGGACCTCGAACGCCTCGGCGCCCCGGACCTGGCCGGGCGCTTCCTCGGCTGGTACGCCGGGTTCGCCGCCGACCCGGCGCCGTCCTCGCTGCGCCACCACTACGTCGCGTACCGGGCGTTCGTCCGCGCCAAGGTCGCCTGCCTGCGCCACGAGCAGGGCGGTGCGGACGCCGCCGCCGAGGCGCGCTCCTACGCCGACCTCGCGCTGCGGCACCTGCGCGCGGGGCAGGTCGGGCTGATCCTGGTGGGCGGGCTGCCCGGCACCGGCAAGACGACGCTCGCCGGCGCGCTGGCCGACCGGCTCGGCTGCACGCTGCTCAGCAGCGACCGCGTCCGCAAGGAAATCGCCGGGCTCGCGCCGCTCGACTCGGCCGCCGCGCCCTACGGGACGGGCCTGTACTCCCCCGAGCAGACCCTGCGCACCTACCAGGAGCTGGCGGACCGCGCGGCGACGCTGCTCCAGCACGGCGAAACGGTCGTCCTGGACGCGTCCTGGACGTCGCAGGAGGCGCGGA
This sequence comes from Actinomadura latina NBRC 106108, assembly GCF_001552195.1. Lineage (GTDB taxonomy): Bacteria > Actinomycetota > Actinomycetes > Streptosporangiales > Streptosporangiaceae > Spirillospora > Spirillospora latina. The sequence goes on along the minus strand of NZ_BCQS01000011.1, from coordinate 282,297 downwards.
CCCTGCTCGCCGGCGTCGCCCAACGCGTGCACGCGCCCCTGTACTCGCTGCGCTGCGACGCCCCGGAGAGCGTCACCGCCGAGCGGATGCGCGCCCGCCCGCAGGGCCTCTCGGACGCCGACGCGGACATCGCCGCCGCCATGCGGGCGAACGCGGCGCCCTGGCCGGAGGCCGCCGGCATCGACACCGGCGGCGCACCGGAGAAGTCCCTGGAGCAGGCCCTCGCGACCGTCCGCCCGCACGACGCCGGGCGCGTGTGGCCGCGCCGCCCGTTCCTCGCCCCCGGCTAGCCGGATGCCGGGTTCGGGACCTTGGTCCTTCCGGCGGCGGGACGTCCGATGAGTGTGACGCCGCGCGGCTAGCGGGTAACGTCCATCTCGATCAGTGACGAAGCGAAGGACGATGCACCATGAGCGGCGACGCTGCCAAGACGATCCGCGTGTTCCTGCTGGACGACCACGAGGTCGTGCGCCGCGGCGTGGCGGCGCTGCTGTCGGCCGAGGACGACATCGAGATCGTCGGGGAGGCGGGCACCGCCGAGCACGCGCTCGCCCGCATCCCCGCCGCACGCCCCGACGTGGCGGTGCTGGACGTCCGGCTTCCCGACGGCGACGGCGTCAGCGTGTGCCGCGAGATCCGCTCCCAGATGCCCGACCTGGCCTGCCTGATGCTGACCTCCTTCGACGACGAGGACGCCCTGTTCGAAGCCGTCATGGCGGGCGCGGCCGGGTACGTCCTCAAGCAGATCCACGGCTCGGACCTGGTCGGCGCCGTCCGCACCGTCGCCACCGGCCAGTCCCTGCTCGACCCGCGCTCCACCGCCCGGATGCTGCAGCGGCTGCGCGACCGGCAGGAGAAGCAGGACCCCCTCAAGAACCTGACCGAGCAGGAACGCCACATCTTCGACCTCATCGGCGAGGGCCTGACCAACCGGCAGATCGGTGAGCGCCTCTTCCTGGCCGAGAAGACCGTCAAGAACTACATCTCCAACATCTTCGCCAAGCTCGGCATGAGCCGCCGCACCCAGGCCGCCGCCCTCGCCGCCCAGCTCAAGGCCGGCCGCAAGGACTCCCGCCCCTAGCGGGCGGGTAAGCGGATGACGACGGCTCCCGCGCCCTACCGCAGGCCCGCCGAGGACGTGGTCCGCGATCTCGGCGGCGACGCGTCCCTGGGGCTGGCCTCGGCCGAGGCCGCCGCCCGGCTGGAGCGGGACGGGCCGAACGCGCTGCCCGCCGCGCCGGGGCGCGGCCCGCTGCTGCGGTTCCTGCTCCAGTTCAACAGCCCGCTGATCTACGTCCTGCTGGCGGCGGCGCTGATCACGGCGCTGCTCGGCGAGCACGTGGACGCGCTCGTGATCCTCGGCGTGGTGATCGTGAACGCGATCGTGGGGTTCGTCCAGGAGTCGCGGGCGGAGAAGGCGCTGACCGCGCTCGCCGCCATGGCGCGGACGACGGCGGTGGCCGTCCGGGACGGCGTCCGGGTCGGCGTCCCGGCGGCCGACCTGGTGCGCGGCGACCTGGTCGCGCTGGAGGCCGGCGACAAGGTCCCGGCCGACCTGCGGCTGCTGCGCACCGACGAGCTGGCCGTGGACGAGTCGGCGCTGACCGGCGAGTCGGTGCCCGTCGCCAAGGACCCGGCGGCGCTGCCCGAGGTCGCGCTCGCCGACCGCACCGCCATGGCGTTCTCCGGGACGCTCGTGACCGCCGGCGCGGCCACCGGGCTGGTCGTGGCGACCGGCACGGACACCGAGCTCGGCGGCATCGACCGGCTCGTGCACACCACGACGGCCGTGCAGACGCCGCTCACCCGCAAGATCGCCCAGTTCAGCAAGATCGTGACGGTCGCGATCCTGGTGCTCGCCGCGCTCACCTTCGTGATCGGGATCCTGCGCGGCCGGGACGCGACCGAGATGCTGACCGCGGCGGTGGCGCTCGCGGTCGGCGCGATCCCCGAGGGCCTGCCCGCCGTGGTGACGATCACCCTCGCGCTCGGCGTCGCCCGGATGGTGCGGCGCGGCGCGATCGTCCGGCACCTGCCCGCCGTGGAGACGCTCGGCGGTACGACCGTCATCTGCACCGACAAGACCGGCACGCTCACGCAGAACCAGATGACGGTCACCGCGATCACCGCGGGCGGGCGCGACTACACCGTCACCGGCACCGGCTACGCCCCGGACGGCGCGATCGAGCGGGACGGCCGGGCGGTCGATCTCGCGGAGCACCCCGTCCTCCGGGAGACGCTGCTGACCGGGCTGGGCTGCAACGACGCGCGGCTCGCCGAGAAGGACGGCGGCTGGGGGCTCACCGGCGACCCGACCGAGGGCGCCCTGGTGGCCAGCGCCGCGAAGGCCGGGCTCGGCGACGTCCCGGCGCGCACCGCCACGCAGCCGTTCAGCTCCGAGCGCCGCTACATGGCGACCCTCCACGAGGACGGCACCGTCTACGTCAAGGGCCCGGTCGAGCGGATCTTGGAGCTGTGCGACGACGCCGCCGGGCCGGACGGCGCTCCCGTCCCCCTGGATCCGGCGGCCGTCACCGCCCGCGCCGAGGCCTACGGCGCCGACGCCCTGCGCGTGCTGGCCTTCGCCGAGGGGCGCGCCGAGGGCCACGCCGACACGCTGGACGAGCTGCCCCGGCTGACGTTCCTCGGCCTGCAGGCCATGCTGGACCCGCCGCGCCCGGACGCCGCGCAGGCCGTCCGGACCTGCCACGACGCCGGCATCCAGGTCAAGATGATCACCGGTGACCACGCCGCGACGGCCGCCGCCATCGGCACCCGCATCGGGCTGGAGGGCGACGTCATGACCGGCGCGGACCTCACCGGCGACCTCTCCCCCGAGCGCCTGCGCACCACCGCCGTCTTCGCGCGCGTCTCGCCCGAGCAGAAGCTCCGCCTCGTCCAGGCGCTGCAGCGCTCGGGGCACGTCATCGCGATGACCGGCGACGGCGTCAACGACGCGCCCGCGCTCAAGCAGGCCGACATCGGCGTCGCGATGGGCCGCACCGGCACCGACGCCGCCAAGGAGTCGGCCGACATGGTGCTCACCGCCGACGACTTCACCTCCATCGAGCGGGCCGTGGAGGAGGGACGCGGCGTCTTCGACAACCTGGTGAAGTTCATCGTGTGGGCGCTGCCGTCCAACATCGGGCTCGGCCTGGTCCTCGTCGCCGCGATCGTCGCCGGGACGGCGCTGCCGATCCTGCCGCTGCAGGTGCTGTGGCTGAACATGACCGCGGTGCTCGTGCTCGGGCTGCCGTTCGCGGTCGAGCCGAAGGACGAGCACATCATGAGCCGCCCGCCACGCGACCCGGGGCTGCCGCTGCTCACCCGCGCGATGACCACCCGGCTCCTGCTGGTCTCGGGGATCCTGCTCGCCGGCTCCTTCGGCCTGCAGCACTGGGAGCGGGGGCACGGCGCGTCCCCCGAGGTGGCGCAGACGATCGTGGTCAACGTGTTCGCGCTGACGCTGCTGACGTACATGTTCAACTGCCTGTCGCTGGACCGGCCGCTGCTGTGGGGCGGCGTCCGCCGCAACCCGTGGGTCGCGGTCAGCGCCATCGCCCTCGGCGCGCTCCAGATGCTCTACACCTACGCGCCCTTCATGAACGACGTGTTCGGCTCGGCGCCGCTCGACGCGGCCGCCTGGGCGCGGATCGCGGTCATCGCCGTCGCGTCCTACCTCGTGGTCGAGGGGCTGAAGCTCGTCCAGCGGGCCCGCTGAGCCGGACGGGGGCCCAATGGTCCGGCAGCCCGGGACCAAGGTCCCCGGCCGCGGCGGACGCTCCTGCGCAAGGCTCTGATCACGCCGGCCGGTCGCCCCGCGACCCGGGCCGACCGGCCGTTCCCGTGACCCTGGGAGGAGCCGACATGACCCTGGCCGAGCCATACCGGATCAAGAGCGTGGAGCCGCTGCCGGTGCCGACGCGAGCCGAACGTGAGGAGGCGATCGAGCGCGCCGGGCACAACACGTTCCTGCTGCGCTCCGACGACGTCTACATCGACCTGCTCACCGACAGCGGCACGAGCGCGATGAGCGACCGGCAGTGGGCCGCGCTGATGCGCGGCGACGAGGCGTACTCGGGCTCCCGCTCCTTCTACCGGCTGGAGGAGGCGGTCCGCGAGGTGTACGGATTCACGTACACGGTGCCGACGCACCAGGGCCGCGGCGCCGAGCACATCCTCGCCCAGATCGCCATCAAGGACGGGCAGTACGTGCCGGGGAACATGTACTTCACCACCACCCGCGCCCACCAGGAACTCGCCGGCGGCATCTTCACGGACGTGGTCATCGACGAGGCCCACGACCCGACGGCCCAGCACCCCTTCAAGGGGAACGTCGACCTGGGCAAGCTGGCCGCCCTCATCGACCGCGAGGGCGCGGCGAACATCGCGTACGTCAACGTGGCCGTCACGGTGAACATGGCGGGCGGGCAGCCGGTCTCCATAGCGAACCTGCGCGCCGTCCGGGACCTGTGCGCCCGGCACGGGATCCTGCTGTGGAGCGATGCGACCCGCTGCGTCGAGAACGCCTACTTCATCAAGGAGCGCGAGGAGGGCTACGCGGACCGTCCGGTGGCCTCGATCCTGCTGGAGATGATGTCGTACTTCGACGGATGCACGATGTCCGGCAAGAAGGACGCCCTCGTCAACATCGGCGGCTTCCTCGCACTGAACGACGAGTCGCTGCTGCAGCGGGCCCGGGAGCTGGTCGTCCTGTACGAGGGCATGCCCACGTACGGGGGGCTCGCCGGACGCGACATGGAGGCCATGGCCCAGGGCATCTACGAGATGGTCGACGACGCCTACATCGCGCACCGCATCCACCAGGTCCGCTACCTCGGCGAGCGGCTGCGCGTGGCGGGCGTCCCGATCGTCGAGCCGATCGGCGGGCACGCCGTGTTCGTCGACGCGGCCCGCTTCCTCCCGCACCTCGACCAGGAGCAGTTCCCCGCCCAGGCGCTCGCCGCCGCGCTGTACGCCGACAGCGGCGTGCGCTCGATGGAGCGCGGCATCGTCTCGGCGGGCCGCGACCCGAAGACGTCCCGCAACCGCAGGCCGCGCCTGGAACTGGTCAGGCTCACGGTGCCGCGCCGCGTCTACACCGACCGTCACCTGGACGTCGTGGCCGACTCCGTGCAGCGCCTGTACGCGCACCGGGACTCCGTCGGCGGCCTCCGCATGACCTACGAGCCGCCGGCGCTGCGCTTCTTCACGGCCCGCTTCGAACCGCTCAGCCGTCCACCGGCTTGATCTCCGCCTCGACGCGCTCGATGAGCTCGTCGAGGACCTCCGCGGCCTGGGCGGGGTCGAAGTCCTCGCCCAGGCGCTTGCGGACGCCCGCGTCGCTGAGCCGGTGGTGGACGTCGGGCGCCACGTCGTGCCGGGCGAGGCAGCTGCGGGCGCACTCCAGCGCGCATCCGTCGATCGCGATGATCGGGCGTCCGCTGGTCGCCTTGCGGACCAGGCTCCGCACGTCGCCGCCGACGCCCGCGATGCAGGACATCTCGGCGACGCCGCGGCGGTCGAGCTGGATCGCCAGCCAGTTCGTCATCTGGGCGGCGCTGGAGCAGCCCGAGCACGAGTAGACGAGCGGGCGTTCACGGCGGTCGTTCATGAGTTCTCCCCTATGTTCTGGGCAGGGCGGTATGTACTGGGGCAGGGCGGTGGCGAGCGGCGGGCCGGAACCGGACCACTGACCACCAGGTCACTTGGTCACCTTGAGGATGCCGTGGGCGCCGGATTCGCCGTGGCGCATGTCGTGGTCGACGAAGGGGTAGTGGCCGGGTCCGGGGACGACGGTTTCGACGAAGCCGCCCTGGCCGGGGGCCAGGTCCAGGATCTGGGCGCCGCCGGGGTCACCCTTGCGCAGCAGGTAGGCGCCCTCCTTGTAGAGGGTGTCGAACTGGGCACCGACAATATGGAAGGCCGTACTGGACGACGGGCCGGCGTCCACCACCCACACCCGGACCCGGTCACCGGACCGGGCGGTCAAAGGCGCATGGTCATAGCCGGCGGCGGTGCCGTTGAACATCCACGCGTCCGGGCGGCCGTCGCGCATCTTGGCCACCTGCTGCGCGGCGCCGGGCTGCCCCAGGTACAGCTCGCCCTGCACCAGGACGTACTCGCGGTCGACCGAGGGCAGGCCGGGCGGATCGATGACGACCGCGCCGTACATGCCGTTGGCGATGTGCTGCAGCATCGGCATGGTCGAGCAGTGATACAGCCACGCCCCCGCATGCTCGGCCTTGAACCGGTAGGTCAGCCGCTCCCCCGGCCCGATGGTGCGCATCGGCACATCGGGGGCCAGGGTGCTGGCGTGGAAGTCGATGCCATGGCCCATGGCGGTGTCGTTGACCAGGGTGATGACGAAGACATCACCGATCTTGCCGCGCAGCACCGGCGCCGGGACGCTGCCGCCGAACGTCCACATCGTCTGCCGCACCCCCGGCGCCACCTCCAACTCCCGGTCGGTGGCGTGCAACTCCAGCCGGTGCTCCTTCGCACCGGGCGCCGGCTTGAGGGCCGCGTCATACGGCTTCCACCCCGGGGACGGGTGCGCCGCCATGTCGAGCTGCCCGGTCCCCATCGCCTGATGATCCATGGACGGGCCCGCAGACGGGGCTGTGGAGGGGGCGTGCATCGCGTGCGCGCCCGAGGCCGTCTTGATCTGCATGGTCATCCCCGCCGCGCGGTGACCGGGAACGGTGCACCAGCCATCGATCGTCCCCTTCACCGACGGCACCGTCAGCGTCGCCGACTCCCCCGGATCCAGCAACGGCGTCGCCTGCCCCGACGCCAAACGCAGATCATGCTGCATCCCGTCCTTGTTGGTGACGCGCAAAACGACGCGACTACCGGGGGCTGCCTCGATCGTTCCGGGGCTGATGCGCATGTTGACCAGCGTCACGTCCACCACGCGGGTGCCCGCCGCGGCGACCGTCCGCACGGGCGCCTCGGTCTGGACGCTCGTCGCGAAGACCACCGCCAGTGCGGTCAGCACGCCGCCGACGGCGACGCCGGCGACGGGCGGGGACAGCCGCAGGCCCAGCGACCGGACGTAGGCGGTCACGGCGAGCAGCACGAAGGCGGCCAGCGCGATGAGCAGCAGGGCCCAGCCGGTGCGCGTCAGCCACGCGGGGACGGGCAGGGCGAGCAGCGGCACCGCGACGTTGATCATGGCGAGGCGGATCGTCCAGCCCCGTTCCGGCATCGCCGGGAGCAGGAAGGTGAGGGCGCCGAGGAGGGTCTGGCCGACGAACCCGGCGAGGATGAACGGCATCAGCGGCTCGATGCCCTGCGCGACCTCGGCCGGCGGGCGGGTGGCGACGACGGCCAGGTCGGCGGCGAGCGCCACGAGGAACCAGCCGGTCCCGGCGGCGAGCATCCAGGCGGCGGGCGTGCGCGGGCACCGCCCGGACGCGCCCCGCCGGAGGGTCCGGGCGAACGGGACGAGCGCCAGGGCGGCCCCCGCCGTGTAGAGCAGCAGGCCGGCCAGCGCGATCCAGCGCGCGTTCGCGGCGAGGGCGCCCACGGCGATGGCGAGGCCCGGCGCGGCCAGGCGCAGGGACAGCCGGGCGATCGCGGGCGTGTGCTCGCGGACCCGGGTGCGCAGCACCGCGGGCCACAGGGTGAACAAGGTGCCGAGGACGGCCAGGCCGACCCAGCCGAGGAGGTTCGCGTGGATGTGCGCGGCCTCCAGCCGCAGGTGCCACATGGCCGGGGCGCGCCCCGACGCCATCCAGCCGCCGAGCGTGCCGCCGACGATCAGGGCGAGGCCGGAGCAGGCGTACCAGGGCACGACGTGCCCGAACCGGCCCGGCAGCGCCCGCCGCCACCGCACGATCAGCACCGCCACATGGGCGCACACGACGCCGACGACGACCGCGGCACCGGCCGTCGCCAGCTCCGGATGCCCGTTGGTGGCGCCGCGCAGCACGGCGGCGACCCCGGCGTTGAGGGCGGCGAGCCGGACCACCGGCCACCACCCCGCCGGCCACCACCCCACCGGCCGCCGCCGGGCCGGGGCGGGCGGCCGCAGCCGCGCGGTCGCGAAGTGGTCCGTCCAGGTCACGACGGCGTTGGTCACCGCGCCCAGCAGGAACACGTGGATGAGCAGCCACTGCGGGGCGGGCAGGTGGTCGCGGGCGAGCACGGCCAGCCCGGTCAGCACGAGCCAGCCGAGCACGACGGCATTCGCGGCGGCGTGCCAGGACGCCCGCGGACGGTGAGCGGTCACCAGCCCAGGGTTCCGGCCGCGCGCACGCCGCCAGGAGGGCCCAAAGTCCCATCGTTGGTCCTCGCCGCGCGGGACCTTCGGCCCTGTGGCGGCCGCACCGGCGGCCGGGAGCCTGTGGAGGCACAGCGGCAGCACGTGGAGGTGCGCCATGCCCCATCCGTTCGCGACGCACGTCGGAGTCCGGCGCCTGATGACCGCGGCCATCGCGGCACCGTCGGTGCACAACACCCAGCCCTGGTTCTTCCGGCTGGACGAGGACGCGGCGGTCCTGGAACTGCACGCCGACACCGACCGCGGCCTGCCCGTCATCGACCCGCGCGGCCGGGCCCTGCACATCAGCTGCGGCGCCGCGCTGTTCAACCTGCGGCTGGCGATCCGGGTGACCGGGCACCGGCCGCTGATCGAGCCGTTCCCGGACGCCGCGCGGCGGCCGGCGCTGCTCGCGGCCGTCCGGGCCGCGGACGCGCCGATGCCGTCGCCGACCCAGTCGGAGCTGTACGCGACGATCCCGCACCGGCGCACCAACCGCAGGCCGTTCGGCAAGCGGCGGGTGCCGCAGGCCGTCCGGGACGAGCTGACGGCCGCGGCCCGGGAGGAGGGGGCGGTGCTCAGCCTGCCCGGCCCGCAGACCACGGCGTACCTGCTCAGCCTGATCGCCGCGGCGGACGCCAGGCTCGTCGCCGACCCCGCCTACCTCGCCGAGCTGGCCCGCTGGACACCGGACCGCACCCGCGGCGACGGCGTCCCCTGGTACGCGTTCGGGCCGCGGCCGACCGGCCGGGGCCTGCCGCTGCGCGACTTCGGCCCGGCCGGCCCGGCCGGGCAGGCCGGCGGTCGGGAGATCGACGACTTCGCCTCCCGCCCGCAGCTCGGCGTCCTGCTCACCCGGGGCGACGGGCCGCAGGACTGGCTGCGGGCCGGGCAGGCGCTGCAGCGGGTCCTGCTGACCGCCGCGCGGCGCGGCGTGTCGAGCTCACTGCTGTCGCAGCTGCTGGACGCGCACGGGTCCGGGCCGGCCGAGCCGCAGCCGCACGGCCACATCCAGTCGATCATCCGGTTCGGGTACGGGCCGCTCGTACCGGGCACGCCCCGCCGCCCGTTCCCCGAAGTCCTCGAACGCGTCTGACCCACTGCGAAGAAAGGCGAACGATGCCCGCACTCGTCCAAGAGTTCACCGACGTGTTCCGCACGGAGCACCGCGGTGTCCGCGATCTCCTCCTCGACCTGGTGGAGGCGTTCCGGGTCCGCGACACCGAGCGGATCCGCGAGCTCGTCGCGGCCGTCGACACCGCCACCGGGCCGCACTTCCGGTACGAGGAGGAGTCGATGTATCCCGAGCTCGTCGCCATCTTCGGCGACGAGTACGTGGCCAAGCTGCTCGCCGACCACGACGGCGCGATCCGCAACGTCCGGCGGCTCTACGCGCTCGCCGAGCACGACCGGCTGACGCCCCGGCTGGCCGAGCACGGGATCGAGCTGACCCGGCAGATCCTCCCGCACGTCAGCGACTGCGACGGGCTGTCCATCATGGTGGAGACGCTCCCCGAGGAAACGGTCGAGTCCATCCTGGCGACGCGGCGGGACGCGCGGGCCGCCGGCCTGAACCTGCTGGCGTGGGCGGCGACGGCGCGGGGGCGGGATGTCTGAGCCGGATCAGCCCCGCATCGTCCAGGGCGGCATGGGGGCGGGCGTCTCCGGGTGGCGGCTGGCGAGCGCCGTCGCGTGGACGGGGCAGCTCGGCGTCGTCTCCGGGGTCGCGCTGGACGCCCTGCTCGCCCGCGGCCTCCAGGCCGGGGACGAGGGCGGCCACCTGCGCCGCGCGCTCGCGCACCTGCCGCTGCCGGGGGTGGCCGAGCGGATCCTGGAGCGCTACTACATCCCCGGCGGGGTCGAGCCGGGACAGCGGTTCCGGCCGGTGCCGAAGCTCGGGCTGCGGGCGAACAGGACCCGCGACGAGCTGACCGTCGCCGGGAACTTCGCCGAGGTGTGGCTGGCCAAGGAAGGGCACGGCGGCCTCGTCGGGATCAACTACATGGAGAAGATCCAGCTCGCCACCCCGCCCGCCGCCTACGGGGCGATGCTGGCCGGCGTCGACTACGTCCTGATGGGCGCGGGGATCCCCACCGAGATCCCCGCGCTGCTGGACGCGCTGGCCGCCGGGTCCCCCGGCCGCGTGACCGTGACGGTCGCGGGCGCCGACGAGGGCCGCCCGTTCTCGTTCGACCCGGCGTCGCTGTCCGGCGTCACGACGCGGCGGCCGCGGTTCCTGGCGATCGTGTCGTCGTCCGTCCTCGCCATGTACCTGAACCGGTCGCCGGTGACCCGCCCGGACGGGTTCGTGCTGGAGACGGCGGTCGCGGGCGGGCACAGCGCCCCGCCGCGCGGCCGGCTCCGCCTGGACGACGACGGCGAGCCGGTCTACGGGCAGCGCGACCGGATCGACCCGGCGAAGGTCGCCGCGCTCGGCCTGCCGTTCTGGGTGGCGGGCGGCTACGCCCGGCCCGGCACGCTCGCCGCGGCGCGCGCGGACGGCGCCGCCGGCATCCAGGCCGGCAGCGTCTTCGCGCTGTGCCGCGAATCGGGCCTCGAACCCGGCCTCCGCAAGGAGCTCATCGAGCGGGCGCTGGACGGCACGCTCCAGGTGCGCAACGACCCGCGCGCCTCGCCGACCGGGTTCCCGTTCAAGGTCGCCGCGCTGCCGGACACGCTCTCCGAGCCGGACGTCTACGCCCGGCGCCCCCGGCTGTGCGACCTGAGCTACCTGCGGACCCCCTACCTGAAGGAGAACGGAACGGTCGGCTACCGCTGCCCCGCCGAGCCCGTGGACGCCTACGTCCGCAAGGGGGGTTCCGCCGAGGAGACGGAGGATCGCCGCTGCCTGTGCAACGCGCTCGTCGCGAACATCGGCCACGGCCAGCACCGGCCGGACGGCTACGTCGAGCCGCCGCTGCTGACCCTCGGCCAGGACCTCGGCTTCCTGCCCGACCTCGTCCGCGCGACCGGAGGCGACTACTCCGCCGCCGACGCCATCGACTACCTGATGCGCGCATGAGACCCGCCGCAGCCATGAAGCAGATCCGCGTACCCCGCCACGACACCGCCGACCGGCCGTTCATCGTCATCTGGGAGGCGACGCAGGCGTGCCCGCTCGCCTGCCGGCACTGCCGTGCCGAGGCCAGGCCCGACCGGGACCCCGGCGAGCTGAGCACCGCCGAGGCGTTCGGCCTGATGGAGCAGGTCGCGGCGTTCGGCAGCCCGCCCCCCGTGTTCGTCATCACCGGCGGCGACCCGTTCCAGCGCCCCGACCTGCTCGCCCTCGTCCGGCACGGCACCCGGATCGGCCTGCCGGTCGCGGTGTCGCCGTCCGGCACGCCGACGCTCACCGAGACCGGCCTCACCGGTCTGCGGGACGCGGGCGCGCGGGCCGTCTCGCTGAGCCTGGACGGGTCGGACGCGCGGATCCACGACGACTTCCGCGCCACACCCGGCGTCTACGACTGGACGCTCGACGCCTGGCGCGCCGCCCGGGAACTCGGGCTGAAGGTGCAGATCAACACCACGGTCACCGGCCACAACCTGACCGACCTGCCGGAGATCGTGCGGATCGTCCACGAGATGGGCGCGCTCACCTGGAGCGCGTTCCTGCTCGTCCCGACCGGCCGCGGCAAGCTGCTGCCGGGTCTCGACGCGCACCAGGTCGAGGACGTCCTGAACTTCGTGTACGACGCGGGGGCGCACGTCCCCGCCCGGACGACGGAGGCGCACCACTTCCGGCGGATCGTCGTCCAGCGGGAGATCCTGCGGCGGCACGGCGCCGACCACGTCGCCGAGCTCGGCCTGGGCCCGCTCTACGAGGACCTGCGGCAGCGGCTGGCCGAGCTGGACCTGCCGGTGCGGCGTGCCCGGCGCGCGCCCATGGACGTCAGCTCGGCACGCGGGTTCGTGTTCATCTCGCACCGGGGCAGCGTCCACCCCAGCGGCTTCCTGCCGACGCCCGCCGGCAACATCCGCGACGGGCAGCTGCCCGACATCTACCGGACGTCGCCGCTGTTCACCGGCCTGCGCGACCCCGCCAACCTCAGCGGGAAATGCGGCGCCTGCGAGTTCCGGACGATCTGCGGCGGCTCGCGCTCGCGGGCCCTGGCCACGTCCGGCGACCCGTACGCGGCCGAACCCTGGTGTTCCTACGAGCCCGGCTCCTTCCCGTACCAGGACGAACTCGCCGCTTTCGGTGCCGTCGCGAACCTCTGAGGACGGACGCCGCCGACGCCGGGACGAAGGTCCCTACGCCCGCGGCGGGCGCGAAGCGAACCCTGGAAGGGAGACACGAGCCTAAGGAGCTTCGCGATGGCCAGACAGATCATCACCGGCGCCGCCCCGTCCGTACCGGCGCTGGAGCACCGCATCGCGGTCCTGGAACGGCAGGTCGCGGAGCTCACCGAGACGACCCGTGCGCTGGTGGCCGCGGTGGAGCGCGCGTCGCTGAACATCTCCGACGACGCGCCCGGCCTCGTCGCGGTGCCCGCGTCCGCCCGCTGACCCGAATCCCGGAACCCGCCCCGGACATATCCGCCACGAGCTGGGTAGATGACGCCTGAGAAGGCTTTCCGACCCAACGGCTGGACGAGGGACATGTTCGAGATCGAGGACATCCGGGAGTGGCGCGGGCGGACGGTGATCGACGAGGACGGCGGCAAGATCGGTGAGCTGGAGGCCGTCTACGTCGACACCCTGACCGATCAGCCCATCTTCGCCACCGTGAAGACCGGCATGCCGATGCGGCAGCGGCTGGTCTTCGCACCGCTCGGCGGGGCGACGGTCGCGCCGGAGCACCTCCGGGTCGCGTACCCGAAGAAGCAGATCAAGAGCGCGCCCTCGATCGACACGGACGGAGAGCTTCTCGCCGGCGACGAGGGCGCCGTCTTCGCGCACTACGACCTGGCCTACGAGGCCGCACCGGACGAGCGCCGGCTCGCGCGCCGCTGACCACGGCCGTCGTCCAGGAGGATCGTCATGGCCCTGTTCCTGTTCATCCTGCTCATCGCGGTGGCACTCGGCATCGTCGGCGTCGTCGTGAAGGGCCTGTTCTACCTGCTGATCATCGGTGTGGTGCTGTTCCTCATCGATCTTGTGCTGAGCGGCATACGGATGGGCCGCCGCGGCCACTCCCGCCCCGCCCGGTAGGGCGGGCCGCCCGTCAGGCGTCGCGCACGAAGCCGTAGCGGGCCAGCAGCTCGGCGAGCTGCCGGCCGGCGGCGGTCAGCTCCCTCCCCATGCCCCCGCAGGCCGCGCAGGTGTCCTCCTCGGGCTCGGCCGGCCGCGCCGCCATGTGGTCGTCGATGGCGCGGTCCACCGCGGCCACGATGCCGGGTTCGCCGGGCGCGCTCCGCGCACCGCCGGAAGCGGGCCCCGGCGCGACCGCGCGCAGCTCGTGGGCGCGGCGCGCCGCCTGGGCGACCGCGACCAGCTCGGCCGCCCGCCGGTGCCACGCCAGCCACCGCGGGTTCGGCGTCCGGCCGGTTCCGCCGCACGCCGCGCAGTCGTCCTCCAGCGCCGCCAGCAGCCGCGCCCACCGGTCACCGCTGCCGCTCGGGTCGCTCACCATGGACCACCCCTGCAGCTCGTACGCACGCTGACCTCGCCGGGTTCGGGCGCCGGGCGGGGCTTAACGCGGACGCCGCCGGGTAGCCCGTAGCGCGACGGCCGGACGCGCCGGCGAGCCAGTCGACAGATCGGGGGCATAGATGACCACGCCTGAGGAGAACGCGCCGAAGACCGACGACACCGATCAGGTCGTCATGAAGCCGGGCGGCGCCCCGGACCGGGAGGCCCGGGACCGCCCGGACACGCGCACCGAGCTCGGCGCCGAGCTCGAAGACAAGATGGCGGAGAAGGGGCTGTCGCGGGACGACTTCACCGAGTGAGGGGAGAGCCGCCTGCGGCTGCGCAAGGTCATCACCGCGGAGGAGGCCGGGAAGCTGGCCGGGCCCGGCCCGCCCGTGAGGTCACGGTTGTGGTGCGTCGCACAAATGCCTCTTGACATGGCAGTGTGACCGGTAACAGTGTATCCGGGGACACCGGCACCACCCCCGAGGTGAGACGTGAAGCGTAGGAAGTTCGTCAGCCTGGCGCTGGGCTGCGGCCTCGCGTTCGGCATGACCGCGTGCGGCTCGACGGAGAAGACCGCCGACAAGGAGAAGGCCGAGAAGAAGCCGGCGGCGGGCGCGCTCGTCGGCGTCACGATGCCCACCCGCTCGTCCGAGCGCTGGATCCACGACGGCGACAACCTCAAGAAGCAGCTGGAGCAGCTCGGCTACAAGGTCGACCTCCAGTACGCCGAGAACGACATCCCGACCCAGGCCAACCAGATCGACAACCAGATCACCAAGGGCGCCCGGCTCCTGGTGATCGCGTCCATCGACGGCACCGCGCTGACGACCCAGCTGCAGAAGGCCGCCGACAAGGGCGTCCCGGTCATCTCCTACGACCGGCTGATCCGCAACTCCCCGAACGTCGACTACTACGCCACCTTCGACAACTACAAGGTCGGCGTGCAGCAGGCGACGTCCCTGCTCACCGGGCTCGGCCTGAAGAAGGCGGACGGCTCGGAGGGCACGGCGAAGGGCCCGTTCAACATCGAGGTGTTCGCCGGCTCCCCCGACGACAACAACTCGACGTTCTTCTACAACGGCGCGATGGACACCCTGAAGCCGTACCTGGACAAGAAGACCCTCGTCGTCAAGAGCGGCCAGACCGACTTCAAGACGATCGCGACGCTGCGCTGGGAGCCGGAGCGCGCGCAGAAGCGCATGGAAGACCTCCTCACCCGCTCCTACGGCGGCGGGACGAAGATCCAGGGCGTCCTGTCCCCCTACGACGGCCTGTCGATCGGGATCCTGTCGGCGCTGAAGTCCAACGGCTACGGGACGCCCGGCCAGCCGTACCCGGTCGTCACCGGGCAGGACGCCGAGGTCGCGTCGGTCAAGTCGATCATCGCGGGCGAGCAGTACTCGACCATCTACAAGGACACCCGGCAGCTCGCCGCCGTCACGGTGAAGATGGCGGACGCCGTCCTGAAGGGCCAGAAGCCCGAGGTCAACAACACCAAGGACTACGACAACGGCGAGAAGGTCGTCCCGTCCTACCTGCTCAACCCGGTGATCGTGAACAAGGACAACTACAAGAAGGAACTCGTCGACACCGGCTACTACACCGAGGCCCAGCTGAAGTGAAGCCTCGGGCGGGGCGGCCCCCGGGCACCTCCCCCCGGCGGGCCGCCCCGTCCGTCCCCGCAAGGAGCACCATGACCGACGCGATACTGCGGATGCGCGGCATCACCAAGACCTTCCCTGCGGTCAAGGCCCTCCAGGACGTGAACCTGGAGGTGCGGCGGGGCGAGATCCACGCGATCTGCGGCGAGAACGGGGCCGGCAAGTCGACGCTGATGAAAGTGCTGTCCGGCGTCTACCCGCACGGCGACTACAGCGGCGACATCGAGTTCGAGGGCGAGCCGTGCCGGTTCTCCGGCATCCGCGACAGCGAGCAGCGCGGGATCGTCATCATCCACCAGGAGCTGGCGCTCAGCCCCTACCTGTCGATCGCGGAGAACATCTACCTCGGCAACGAACGCCGGGGACGGTTCGGGCTCATCGACTGGAACCGGACGAACGCCGACGCTGCGGCGCTGCTGGAGCGGGTCGGGCTGCGGGAGAACCCGGTGACGCCCGCGATGGACCTCGGCGTCGGCAAGCAGCAGCTCGTGGAGATCGCGAAGGCGCTGTCGAAGCGGGTGCGGCTGCTCATCCTGGACGAGCCGACCGCCGCGCTCAACGACGCCGACTCCGCGCACCTGCTCGACCTGCTGCGCGGGCTCCGCGACGAGGGCATCACCTGCGTGATCATCTCGCACAAGCTGAACGAGATCCGCGCGATCGCCGACTCGACCACGATCCTGCGCGACGGCCGGACGATCGAGACGCTCGACATGGCCGCCGACGTGTCGGAGGACCGCATCATCTCCGGCATGGTCGGCCGCGACCTCGACCACCGGTTCCCCGACCGCGTCCCCGAGATCGGCGACGAGGTGCTGCGGATCGAGGACTGGACCGTCCGCTCCCCCACCCAGCACGGCCGGATCGTCGTGGACCGCGCCGCGCTCAGGCTGCGCCGCGGCGAGATCGTCGGGCTCGCGGGCCTGATGGGCGCGGGCCGGACGGAGCTGGCGATGAGCGTGTTCGGCCGCAGCTACGGCACCGGGATCACCGGCCGGATCTACAAGGACGGCAAGGAGATCACGGTCCGGACGGTCACCGACGCGATCCGGCACGGGCTCGCGTACGCGACCGAGGACCGCAAGACCTACGGGCTGAACCTCATCGAGGACGTCAAGCGCAACGTCTCCGCGGCCGGGCTGCGCGGCCTCGCCACGGCGGGCTGGGTGGACGACAACCGCGAGTACGAGGTCGCCGAGCGGTTCCGCAAGGAGATGAACATCAAGACGCCGAGCGTGCTGACCCCCGCGGGGCAGCTGAGCGGCGGCAACCAGCAGAAGGTCGTCCTGTCGAAGTGGATCTTCACGGACGCGGACGTGCTGATCCTGGACGAGCCGACGCGCGGCATCGACGTCGGCGCCAAGTACGAGATCTACTCGATCATCAACCGGATGGCCGACCAGGGCCGCGCGGTGCTGGTGATCTCGTCCGAGCTGCCGGAGCTGATCGGGATCTGCGACCGCCTGTACGCGATGGCGGAGGGCCGCATCACCGGCGAGGTGAGCCGCGCGGACGCGACGCCGGAGCGCCTCATGCAGTACATGACACAGACCGAGGAGACCAGAGCATGAGCAGCGTCGCGTCGGCCGACCAGGCCGTGACACCGCCGCCGGCGGAGCGGCCGAAGCCGGGCCGGACCCTGCCGGTCAACCTGCGGCAGAGCGGGATCTACATCGCGTTCGGGCTGATCGTGGCGCTGTTCGCGGTGCTCACCGGCGGCCAGTTGCTGTCCCCGCAGAACATCTCCAACATCATCGTCCAGAACTCCTACATCCTGATCCTGTCCATCGGGATGATCCTGATCATCATCGGCGGGCACATCGACCTGTCGGTGGGGTCGGTGGTCGCGGTGACGGGCGCCATCGCGGCCGTGCTGATGGTCGAGCACAGCGTCCCGTGGCCGCTCGCGGTGCTGCTGACGATCCTCGCCGGCGCCGCGATCGGCGCCTGGCAGGGGTACTGGATCGCCTACTTCGAGATCCCGGCGTTCATCGTGACGCTGGCCGGGATGCTGGTGTTCCGGGCGCTGACGCTGACCGTCCTCGGCAACCAGGGCATCGGCCCGTTCCCGGACGAGGTGCGGACGATCGCGAACGGCTTCCTGTCCGGCTACCTCGGCAACATCGGGCTCGGGCCGCTCGGCGGCGCCGACCTGTTCACGCTGCTGGTCGCGCTGGCCCTCGTCGGCGGCTACGTCGGCTTCGGCTGGCGGAACCGGCAGGGACGCATCCGCTACGGGCAGAAGGTCGAACCGCTCACCGTGTTCGTGCTGAGGTACGCCCTCGGCGTCGTGGTCGTCATGTTCATGGCCGTGCAGCTCGCCCGGTTCAAGAACATGCCGTGGGTGCTCGTCCTGCTGGGCGCGCTCGTCCTCGGCTCCACGCTGGTGATGAACCGGGCCGTGTTCGGCCGGCACGTCTACGCGCTCGGCGGCAACCCGCTGGCCGCGCGGCTGTCCGGCATCAAGGTGAAGTCGGTGTCGTTCTGGCTGTTCGTCAACATGGGCGTGCTGTCGGCCATCGCCGGCATCGTGTTCGCCGGGCGGCTCAACCAGGCCGGCCCGACGGCCGGGAACATGTTCGAGCTGGACGCGATCGCGGCGGCGTTCATCGGCGGCGCGGCCGTGCAGGGCGGCGTCGGCAAGGTCGTCGGCGCGATCACCGGCGGCCTCATCATGGGCGTGATCAACAACGGCATGTCGCTGCTCGGCGCGCCGAGCGAGCGGGTCATGCTGATCAAGGGCCTGGTCCTGCTCGCGGCGGTCGCCTTCGACATCTGGGCGAAGCGCCGCGCCGGGACGTCCCGCTGACCGGGCGGCCCGGGGGCGGCGGACCCGGTATGTTCCGAGGTGACATGACCTCCACACCACCCGCCAGACCCGGGCTCCGCGACGTCGCCCGGCTCGCAGGGGTCTCGCACCAGACCGTGTCGCGGGTGTTCAAGAACCATCCGATGGTCAGCCCGAAGACCCGCGACCGGGTGCTGGCGGCCGCCGCGCAGCTGGACTTCCGGCCGAACGCGGCGGCCCGGGCCCTCGCCACCGGCCGGTCCCGGACGCTCGGCGTCGTCAGCTTCGACACCGCCCTGTTCGGCCCCGCGTCGATCATCGCGGCGATCGAGCGGAACGCCCGCGCCGCCGACTTCTTCACCAGCGTCGCGAGCCTGGAGTCGCCGGGGCACGGCGCGGTCGCGGGGGCGGTCGACCGGTTCCGCGACCAGGGCGTGGACGGCATCATCATGATCCCCGGGCACGTCCCGCCGGACGAGGCGCTGCGGCACCTGCCCCGCGACCTGCCGACCGTCCTGCTGGGGCCGGAGGCCGCCGTCCCGACCGTCTCCGCCGACCACTACCTGGCGCCGCGCGAGGCGACCCGGTACCTGCTGGAACTCGGGCACCGGACCGTCCACCACCTGCCGGGCCCGGACGACTGGTCGGAGGCGACGGAGCGGACGCGCGGCTGGCGGGACGCGCTCGTCGAGGCGGGCGCGGACGTCCCCGAGTGCGCGCCCGGCGACTGGAGCGCCCGGTCCGGCTATGAGCGCGGCCGGCTGCTGGCGGCCGACGGCGAGGTGACCGCGGTGTTCGCGGCGAACGACCAGATCGCGCTCGGGCTGCTGTGGGCGATCCACGAGAGCGGCCGCCGCGTGCCGGACGACGTCAGCGTCATCGGGTTCGACGACATCCCGGAGGCTGCGTTCCTCACCCCGCCGCTCAGCACCGTCCGGCAGGACTTCACCGCCCTCGGCCGGCACTGCGTCGAACTGCTGATCGCGCAGCTCACCGGGGCCGGCGCCGAGCCGGGCGAGCCGAAGCTCGTGCCGAGCCAGCTGATCGTCCGGCGCAGCACCGGGCCCGCCTCCTAGCGCAGCGCGCGGAGGCGGTGCATGATCGCGCCGTCCGCGAAGTGGTCGTGCAGGGAGCGGTAGATCCCGTAGAGGTCGTCGTAGGCGTCGGCGCGGGCCCGGTCGGGGACGTAGGCGGACGGCACGCGGCGGCCCATCGCGGCGGCGGCCGAGGTGATGTCGGGATGCGCGCCGGCGGCGACGGCGGCGTGGATCGCCGAGCCGAGGGCCGGGCCCTGGGACGACCCGATCACCGAGAGCGGGCGGCGCAGGACGTCGGCGTAGACCTGCATGAGGAAGGCGTTCTTCAGCAGGCCGCCCGCGACGACGAACTCCTCGACGGGGACGCCGGACGCCTCGAACGTCTCCACGATCATCCGGGTGCCGAACGCGGTCGCCTCGATCAGCGCCCGGTAGACGTCCTCGGGCTTCGTCGCGAGCGTCTGGCCGACGATCAGGCCGGACAGGTCGTGGTCGACGAGGACCGAGCGGTTGCCGTTGTGCCAGTCGAGCGCGACGAGGCCGTGCCGTCCGACCGGCTGCGCCTCCGCGAGCGCGGTGAGGTGCTCGTGGACGGTCCGCCCCTCGGCCGCGGCGACCTGGTTGTAGTAGGCGGGGACGCAGTTGTCGACGAACCAGCCGAAGATGTCGCCGACGCCGGACTGGCCGGCCTCGTAGCCCCACAGGCCGGGCACGATGCCGTCGGCGACGACGCCGCACATGCCGGGGACCTCGGCGAGCGAGTCCGCCGACATGACGTGGCAGGTGGAGGTGCCCATGATCGCGACCATCTGGCCGGGCCGGACGGCGTCCGCGGCCGCCGCGGTGACGTGCGCGTCGACGTTGCCGACCGCGACCGCGATGCCCTCGGGCAGGCCCGTCCATCCGGCGGCCCGCGCGGTCAGCGTCCCGGCGAGGCCGCCGAGCGGCGCGAGGTCATGGCCCAGCTTGGCCGGGAACTCGGCGAAATCGGGGTGGAGTGCGGCGAGGAACTCGCGGGACGGGTACCGGCCGTCCTGGTAGATGCCCTTGTAGCCGGCCGTGCAGACGTTGCGGGATTCGGTGCCGGTGAGCCGCCAGATGATCCAGTCGGCGGCCTCGATCCAGCGCTCGGCCTCGGCGTACAGTCCCGGGTCCTCTTCGAGGAGTTGCAGGCCCTTCGCGAACTCCCACTCCGAGGAGATCTTCCCGCCGTAGCGGCGCAGCCACGGCTCGCCGCGCTCGGCGGCCAGCGCGTTGATCCGGTCGGCCTGCGGCTGCGCCGCGTGGTGCTTCCACAGCTTCGGCCAGGCGTGCGGGCGGTCCGGGTAGCGCTCGCAGAGCGGCGTGCCGTCCGCCGTCGCGGGAAGGATCGTGCAGGCGGTGAAGTCCGTCCCGATGCCGATGACCCGGGACGCCGGGACGCCCGCGACGGCCAGCGCCTTCGGAACGGCGAAGCGCAGCACGTCCACCCAGTCCTGCGGCGACTGGAGTGCCCAGTCGGGGGCGAGGCGGGCCCCGGTGGGCAGCTCCTCGTCGATCACTCCGTGGCCGTACTCGTGGACGCCGTCGCCGAGTTCGGCGCCGTCCCGCACACGGACGACGACCGCCCGCCCCGACAGCGTGCCGAAGTCGATCCCGACGACGTACCGATCGTCCCCGCCCATAGGGCTCCTCTCATAGGCCCTGCTCATGACAGGCCGCGGGCCAGGCGATGGTACGCCTGGTTCCAGCGGATCTCCTTGGTGAACTGCCGCAGCGTGGTTCCGGCGTCGATGGTGAGCAGCTCGACCCCGGCCATCTCGGCGAGGTCGTCCAACTCCTCCGTGCCGAGCGCCGCGGACAGGACGGTGTGGTGCGGCGCCCCGGCGGTCAGCCACGCCTCGGTGGACGTGCGCAGGTCCGGCAGGGGGCGCCACACCGCGCGGGCGACCGGCAGCATCGGCAGCGGCTCCGGCGGCGCGACGACCTCGATCTCGTTCGCGACGAGGCGGAACCGGTCCCCCATGTCAGCGAGGCCGGCCACCACGGCCGGTCCGGGCTCGGCGTCGAACACGAGCCGCACCGGGTCCTCGCGCCCGCCGATGCCGAGCGGGTGGATCTCCAGTGACGGCCGCCCGGACGCGATGGACGGGCAGACCTCCAGCATGTGCGCGCCGAGGATCAGCTCGTTGCCGGGCTCCAGGTGGTAGGTGTAGTCCTCCATGAACGACGTGCCGCCGGGCAGCCCGGCCGCCGCGGCCTTCAGCGTGCGCAGCAGCGTCGCCGTCTTCCAGTCGCCCTCGCCGCCGAACCCGTAGCCGTCCGCCATCAGCCGCTGCACGGCGAGGCCGGGCAGCTGCCGCAGCCCGCCGAGGTCCTCGAAGTTCGTCGTGAACGCCTTGAAGCCGCCCCCGTCGAGGAACGTCCGCAGCCCCAGCTCGATCCGCGCGCCGTAGCGGAGCGACGGGTGCCGTTCGCCGCCCGCGCGCAGTTCCGGGACGACGTCGTAGACGTCCTCGTACTCCTTGACCAGCTCGCTGATGTCGTCGTCCGGGACGGCGTCCACGACGTCCACCAGGTCGTTCACGCCGTAGGTGTTGACGGAGACGCCGAAGCGGAGCTGCGCCTCGACCTTGTCGCCCTCGGTGACGGCGACGTCCCGCATGTTGTCGCCGAACCGGGCCAGCTTCAGCGTGCGCAGCTCGTGGTGCCCGGCCGCCGCCCGCGCCCACCCGGCGATGCGGGAGCCCACCGACGGGTCGGTGACGTGCCCGGCGACGGTCTTGCGGGCGACGCCGATCCGCGACTGGATGTAGCCGAACTCCCGGTCGCCGTGCGCGGCCTGGTTCAGGTTCATGAAGTCCATGTCGATCGAGTGCCAGGGCAGCTCGACGTTCGCCTGCGTGTGCAGGTGCAGGAGCGGCTTGGTCAGCACGTCGAGCCCGGCGATCCACATCTTGGCCGGGGAGAAGGTGTGCATCCACGCGATCACGCCGATGCAGGAGTCGTCGGCGCTCGCGTCGAGGCAGACCCGGCGGATCGCGTCCGCGTCGGTCAGCACCGGCGTCCAGCGCAGCGCGACCGGCAGCGCCTCCCCGAGCCGTGCGGCGATCGCGCCGGACTGGTCGGCGACCTGGCGGAGGGTGTCGGCGCCGTACAGGCCCTGGCTGCCGGTGAGGAACCAGATCTCGCGGTTCGGAAAGCTCATGGTCAGCCCCTCTGCCCGTAAACGTTCTGGTAGCGGTCGTACAACCGGTCGATGTCGCCCGCGTCCATCGGCAGCGGGTCGCCGAGCTGGCGGGACAGGTGGACGGTGCGGGCGACGTCCTCGCACATCACGGCGGCCTTCACCGCGGCGCGCGCGTCGGCGCCGATCGTGAAGACGCCGTGGTTGCGCATGAGGACGGCGGGGCTGCGGTGCCCGTCGAGCGTCTCGACGATGCCGCGGCCGATGTCGTCGCCGCCGATGAGCGCGAACGGGCCGACGGGGATCTCGCCGCCGAACTCGTCCGCCATGGCCGTCAGCACGCAGGGGATCGGCTCGTCGCGCGCCGCCCACGCCGTCGCGTAGGCGGAGTGGGTGTGCACGACGCCCCCGACGTCCGAACGGTGCCGGTACACGTACGCATGGGCGAACACGTCGCTGGACGGCTTGAGCGCCTGGTCGCCGACCGGCTTGCCCTCCAGGTCGCACAGCACCATCGCGTCGGGCCCGAGGTCCGCGTAGGGGACGCCGCTCGGCTTGATCAGGAAGGTGTCGCCGCTCACCCGGGCGGACACGTTCCCGGCCGTCCACACGACCAGCCCGCCCTCGACGAGGAGCTGATGGAGGACGGCGAGTTCCGTGCGGAGCGCGGCGGTCTCCTGGGGTGTCATGTCCGCTCCTTTGTTAGCGCTAACATCAACGGGCTGGCTGAACCGCTCTCCGGTTCCGGACGGGGGGTCAGGTGCGGCGGCACACCCCGGTGCTCTCCCGGACGACGAGCTCGGGCTCCACGACGCGACGGGTGCCGGCCGGCTCGGGAACCGGCCGGGAGGCTCCCTCGATCCGGTCCAGGAGCAGGCGGAACGCGCGCCGCCCCACCTCGCCGAAGTTCTGCCGGACGGTCGTCAGCGGCGGCGGGAAGTAGGCGGCCTCGGGCACGTCGTCGAAGCCGACGACGCTCACGTCGCCGGGCACGTGCCGGCCGGCCTCGCGCAGCGCGCGCAGCAGCCCGAGCGCCATCGCGTCGTTGGCCGCGAACACGGCGCTGACCTCGGGGTCCGCGGCGATCTGCCGGCCGTGCTCGTAGCCGGAGCGGGCGCTCCAGTCGCCCGCCGGCGCGGCCGGGACGTCCCGGCCCGCGGCCTCCAGCGCGGCCCGCCAGCCGTCCGCGCGGCCGCTCGCGTCCACCCAGTCGGCGGGCCCGGAGAGGTGCACGACGGTCTCGTGCCCGAGGCTGAGCAGGTGCCGGACGGCGCGCTCGGCGCCGGCCCGGTGGTCGACCGCCACCGCCGGGAACGGCACGTCGCCGCCCGCGCCGACCGCGACCAGCGGGGTGTCGGACGGCAGCTCCTTCAGCCCGTCGGCGGCCGACTCGTGCGGGGCCACGACCATGATCCCGTCCGCGGACTGGGCGCGCAGCCGCTCCACGCCCTCCCCGATCGAGCGCCGGTTCAGCGAGCTGAGGCTGACGATGCTGACGTTGTAACCGTGCTCGCGGGCGGCCTGCTCGATGCTGAACACGGTGGACGCGGGCCCGTACAGGGTGGTGTCGAAGCTGACCACGCCGAGCACGCCGGACCGCCCGGTGGCGAGCACCCGGGCGGCGGAGTTCGGCCGGTAGTCGAGGGCCTGCACCGCCGCCATCACGCGGGCGCGGGTCTGCGGCCGGACCTTCTCGGGCGTGTTCAGCACGCGCGACACGGTCATCGCCGAGACGCCGGCCATCGCGGCCACGTCCTCCATCACCGCCAGCCGCCGGCCGTCGGGCGCCTCCGGTGATTCGGCGGCCACATCGCCTCCCCGAGCCGAGCCATCGCTACGCCCCGAATGTTTGCGCTAACTCCCCCGAATGTCAACAGGCGGGCGCCCCGCCCCGCCAGGGCGCTCAGGCCGTCTCGCGCCGCCGCGCGGCAAGCGCGAAGACGGCGGCCGGCAGCGCGAAGACCGCGCTCGTCGCCCGGCTGCGCACCGGGCCGCCGCGGACCGGGCCGCCGTGCACCGTCGCGCCGTGACGCCCCGAGCCTCTATCGTGGGGTACCGCCCGCGACCGTACCGCCCGATCACGGTCGGTGCACGACGGTGATGCCGCCAGGGGCGCGGCGGCGCCCCCCGGCAGCGGGCAGTCCGGTAGTGGGCCGTCGAAGGGGACCCCGTGCGAAAGGCCGAGGTGTGAGTCAGCGACGACCGCGGCCGTCCGGCAGCGAGCCGGCCGACGACGGGACGGGCGGCGTCCCGGAGGACGTCACGGTCGCCGTAGAACGCGTGCTGAGCACCACGGCGCTGCTGTGGAGCCGCTCGGAGCAGGGCCTGGAACCCGCCGTCTCGCCGATCCAGTTGCGGGCCGTGGAGGCGATCTCGCGGTTCGGGCGGCTGAACCTCGGCGGGCTGGCCGAGGAGCTCGGCGCCATCCCCTCGTCCACGAGCCGGCTGTGCGACCGGCTGGAGGCCGCCGGGCTGATCGTGCGCGAGCCCGCCCGCGCGGACCGGCGGGAGATCATCGTCCGGCTCACCGACCAGGGCGAGGAGCTGTACGCGCAGCTGGTCCGGCGGCGGCGCGCGGCCGTGCGGGACGTGCTGGCGCAGATGTCGCCCGGGTCCCGGGCCCGGCTGATCGACGCGCTGACGGAGTTCGGCCAGGCGTGCGAGCGGCGCGCGCCCGGCGGCCCGCAGGCGGTCGGCTCCCGCACCGCCTGACCGCGCGTCTACAACTCGACGTCAAGTATTTGCCACAGGGCAAACTCTTTGGCAGTCTTCCCCTGCGGTCCTCCGTCCGCGGCCGCACGGGAACGGGGCACGGCCGCGTCCGGTGTCGGCAGGCAGCGAGGAGATGGGGTCGCGATGAGCACGCAGGGCCGCCCGGCGGGGGCTGGGCAGGGCCGTCCCGCAGCGGGCGAACCGGGGGACGGGCACGGCCGCCCGGCCGGGATCGAGCGGGCGCTGCGGGCCGCCCCCGCGCACGCGGTGCCGGAGGCGCTGGCCGGCGCGCTCCGCCGGGAGTACCCGCGGATCTCCGCCGTCCGCCTGCTGGTGAGCGACTACCACACGCGCGTCCTGCTGCCGGTCGAGCCGGCCGGGACCCCGGCCGGCCCCGAGGCGGAGCCGGCCGCCGAACCGCTCGCCATCCGGCGGAGCACCGCCGGCCGGGCGTTCGTCTCGCGGCGCGTGGCGGTCTCCACGTCCGAGGACGGCGGCGGGCCGCGCGACACGACGACCTATATACCGGTCACCGCGCGGGGCGAGCGGCTCGGCGTCCTCGAAGTGGCCTCGGCGGAGCCCTGGGGCGCCCCGGACGTCCTGGCGGAGATCGGCGAGCTGCTCGGCATCGCCCTGAAGGTCGCCTGGAACTGGACCGACCGGTACGAGCGGGCGAGGCGCCGGCAGCGCCTCACGCTCGCCGCCGAGCTGCAGTGGCAGCTGCTCCCCGGGCACGCGTGCTCGGACCGGGGGTTCAGCCTCGCCGGCCACCTGGAGCCGGCGTACTCGATCGGCGGGGACAACTTCGACTGGTCCGCCGAGCACGACCATCTGGCGCTGACCGTCACCAACGGCGCGGGCAACGGCATCAGCGCGGCCCTGCTGACCTCGCTGACCGTCGGCGCGCTGCGCAACGCGCGCCGCTCCGGCGCCGACCTCGGCGAGCAGGCGAGCCTGGCCAACGACATGGTGCACGCCCGCTACGGCGGCCGGGAGTTCACCGAGACCCTCGTGATGCGGATCGACGTCGCCGACGGGACCGTGCACGTCATCGACGCGGGATCGCCGCGGATCCTGCTGCTGCGCGGCACCGAGGTGACGCGCGTCCCGCTGGAGCAGCAGCTGCCGCTCGGCATGTTCCCCGACACCGAGTACCGCCCCCAGCAGTTCGGCCTCGAACCGGGCGACCGGCTGGTCATTGTCAGCGACGGCGTCTTCGCCGCGACGACCGGGCGCGGCGAGTTCGGCACGCAGGCGCTGGAGCAGGCGACGCGGCGCAGCCGGCTGCAGGACGCGGCGGAGGTGCCGCTGACCGTCATCAACGAGCTGATCGAGTACCACGACGGCGCGAACCTCGCGGACGACGCCGTCGTGGTCTGCCTCGACTGGCACGGCACCGGGGACGAGAGGTAACCTCCCGCTTACATCGCCCCGGAGCCGAGGAGCCCCCATGCCGGAACTGACCGCCGCCGAGACCGTGCGGGCCGCGGACGCCATCGTCCACGACATCGGCTCGAAGTGGATGCTGGACCCGGCGGTCTCCGAACACGGGACGGAACTCGGGTACGGCAACCCGTTCGCGTTCTACTTCGCCGGGCGCGGCGGCGTGCTGGGCGACGTCGACGGCAGCGTGGTATGGGCGGCGCTGGGGTTCTTCGAGCCGGGGGTCGTCCAGGCCATGTGGGACGAGGGCGTCGCGATCGCCGGGGCCCGGGAGGCGGCCCGCCGGTACGCGAAGGCGTTCACGGCCTGGGGCGAGAAGCACCTCCCCGACGACCCGCGCCTGTGCGAGCTGGCCGGGCGGGTCGCGGACGCGGCCGACGGGTCGGGGCTGCCGCTGTTCTGCGGCTGGCGCGCCGAGCCGCTGCCGGAGAGCGGGCCGGGCCGGCTGGTGCAGGTGCTCCAGGTCCTCCGCGAACTGCGCGGCGGGCTGCACCTGGTCGCGACCACGTCCGTCGGCCTGTCGCCGCTGGAGTCGGTCCTGGTCCACGAGGGCGAGGGGAAGGCCCGGTTCTGCGGCTGGCAGGGCGACCTCCCCGACTGCGCGCACCTCAAGCCGCGGCGCGCGGAGGCCGAGGAGATCACCGACCGTCTCTCGGCCAAGGTCTACGAGCGTGCGCTGTCGCCGTCCGAGCGCGCCGAATTCGCGGCGCTGGTGGAGAAGGCGGGATCGGCCGTCCTCTGACCGGCCCGGCCCGGCGGTTTGTCGGCCGCGGACAAGAGCCGCCCGGAGATTGTGCAAATGGACGACTGTCGTCAAAAGAACGACAGGTTCATTGTTGCCCCATCACCGATCACTCCGAGAGGAGTACGCGATGGGGCGACCCACCCTGTCCACCGCGGGGGGACGATCCCCTGCACCCCCCGGTTCGCTTCGCTCGTTCGTGCCCCTGACGGTCCTCGCCGCGTCCGCCCTGGTCATCGGCGCGATCGCCGGGCCGGTGAGCGCGCGCGAGGCCGGCCGGTCCGAGACTCCCGTCCCGTCCGGTTCGCCCGTCACCGACGTCAGCGAGTCGGCGGTGCGGGTCAAGGTGCCGCTGCCGGCCTCCGCCGGCCCGCACCCGGAAGCCTGTGACTGGCTGTCCTACCTGCGGTTCCGGCACAAGGACGGACCGGCGGACCCGGCCCGGGCCGACAAGGTCCTCGTCGCGCAGCCCGGCATCCTGGAGGGCGCGGGCGCGTTCGACAGCGTCGCGCGGAACACGGTGTCGGCGGCGGCGAAGAGCGGGCGGCACATCGAGTTCTGGGCGCTCGACCGGCGGTCCAACTGCCTTGAGGACCGCACCGGGCTCCAGGCGGGGCTCGCGGCGAAGGACGTCCATCTCGCCGTCGACTACTACTACCGGCAGAAAGCGGTGGACGGGCGGACATTCGCCGGTTACCAGTCGAACGACCAGGTGACATGGCTGCAGAACGTCGGCCTCGAACAGACCGTCCGCGACCAGTACGACCTGATGGCCCATGAGCTTCCGGACCAGGCGGCGCGCAAGCAGAAGATGCTGTGCGGCGGCCATTCCCTCGGCGGCGTACTGACCGCGTTCTTCGCCGAATGGGATTTCGACGGGAACCACGCCACCACCGGCGACGCGGGCTACAACCAGTGCTCCGGCTACTTCGCGCTCGACACCCGCATCGCGAAGGGGCTGCCCGGGATGGGCGGCGAGGTCCCGGCGGACTGGGTTCCGCTCATCAAGTTCGGCGCGGGCGCCGTCCAGGCCGGGCTGGAGACAGGGGTCATCCCGCGCGCGCTGTCGGCCCCGGCCGTCGTCAACACCGAGACGATGAACCTGCTGGGCATCGCCGGCCTCGCCGCCAACCTCGACCCGGGCGGCCTCTCCGACCTCGCGGCCTACGTCCCGTCCGGGTTCAACCAGGACATGACGTACCGGCTGCTGTTCTCCAAGGACTACCCGACGTTCCTCAAGGGCTCCCCCACGGTGAAGGACTTCAGGTTCACCAACGCCGCCGCGCTCGGCGGGCTGCTGGACGACAACTCCCAGCCGCTCGCGTTCATGCAGGCCAGCGTCGGTTTCTGGGAGGGCGGCAAGATCGTCGACAAGGAGTTCCCGGCGCCGAGCAACCTGGACGAGCTCGGGCTCGGCGGCCTGTCCCAGCTGCTCGGCAAGGACAAGAAGGCGATCCCGGACGAGCCGGACGGCCCGCTCTACTCGTGGCGCAACTACGACCGCGTCGGCGCGCCCGACGACCCGGTCTACACGTCCAAGGACGGCACCCCGTTCACGTCCGCCGGCAAGGAGGTCACCGACATCGCCGAGCTGGCGCGCAGCCTGTCGGAGCACCCGCTCGACTTCACGGAGCACTACTTCCCCACGAAGATGGTCACCGACATCGCGCTGGCGGGCGCGCCCGGCATCGCGGACGACGCGGTCCACGAGGGCGGCATCGCGGCGAACCCGATCCTCAACCTGGAGGCCGGTGACGGCCTCGGGTCCAGCGACCCGCAGCCCGGCGACGTCATCGCGCCCGGCTACCAGCACATCGACGTGCTGACCGCGTCCGCCGTCCAGAACGACGGCGAGCCGGAGCCGGTCTCCACGAACCTGGCCGCCTTCGCGACGCGCTGACGCGCCTTCCGCCGCCCGTCCGGGAAGCCGCCGACGGCTTTGTTTTGCGGGGCGGGCGGCGGGTAGGTGGACGTCGCGCCAAGGTGACGAGGTGGTGTGACGTGGGCGTTCGTACATGGATCGGGTCATGGCCCGTCTACCGCCAGTTCACCGGCGACGATCCGCTCGGCCGCGGTGCCGCGGCGAAGAGCGCGGGGACCGAGCGGATCAAGGCGCGGGTGAGCACCGCCGACCAGGTCGTGAAGTCGGTCTGCCCGTACTGCGCGGTCGGCTGCGGGCAGGACGTGTACGTCAAGGACGGCAAGGTCACCCAGATCGAGGGCGACCCGGACTCACCGGTCAGCCGGGGGCGGCTGTGCCCGAAGGGCTCGGCCAGCCTCCAGCTGACCACCGGGTCCGCCCGCGAGCAGCGGGTGCTCTACCGGCGGCCCGGCGGCACGGACTGGGAGAGCCTCGACCTCGGCACGGCGATGGACATGATCGCCGACCGGGTGATCGAGGCGCGCCGGGACGGCTGGCAGTGGGAGCAGGACGGCCTGCGGGTGCGGCGCACCCTCGGCCTCGCGAGCCTCGGCGGCGCCACGCTCGACAACGAGGAGAACTACCTGATCAAGAAGCTGTTCACCGCGCTCGGCGCGGTACAGATCGAGAATCAGGCGCGCGTTTGACACTCCTCCACCGTTCCCAGTCTGGGAACCTCGTTCGGCCGCGGCGGCGCGACCACCTTCCAGCAGGACCTGCAGAACTCGGACTGCATCGTCATCCAGGGCTCGAACATGGCCGAGTGCCATCCGGTCGGGTTCCAGTGGGTGATGGAGGCGAAGGCGCGCGGCGCGAAGGTGATCCACGTGGACCCGCGGTTCACCCGGACCAGCGCGCTCGCGGACGCGCACGTCCCGCTCCGCGCGGGCAGTGACATCGCGTTCCTCGGCGGGATCGTCAACTACGTCCTGGAGAACGACAAGTACTTCCGCGACTACGTGGTGGCCTACACCAACGCGCCCGTGATCCTCACGGAGGACTTCCGCGACACCGAGGACCTCGACGGCGTGTTCTCCGGCCTGGACCCGGAGAAGCGCAGCTACGACCACACGACGTGGCAGTACGAAGGCATGGAGGTCCAGTCCGCCGCAGGCCAGCGGGACATGGAGTACAACGACCGCGTCGCGGAGGCGGGACGCGGTGAGGCGCACGGCTCGGGCGGCGCGGCGATCGGCGAGGGCCACCCGGAACGGGACCCGACGCTGGAGAACCCGCGGTGCGTGTTCCAGGTGCTCAAGCGCCACTTCGCGCGGTACACGCCGGAGATGGTGGAGCGGATCTGCGGCGTCCCCCGGGACCAGTTCCTCCAGGTGTGCGAGATGCTCACCGAGAACTCGGGCCGCGACCGGACGTCAGCGTTCGTGTACGCGGTCGGCTGGACGCAGCACACGGTCGGCGTCCAGTACATCCGGACGGCGGCGATCCTGCAGAGCCTGCTCGGCAACATCGGCCGCCCCGGCGGCGGCATCATGGCGCTGCGCGGCCACGCGTCCATCCAGGGGTCGACGGACATCCCGACGCTGTTCAACCTGCTGCCCGGCTACATCCCGATGCCGCACGCCCACACCAACGAGGACCTGGACGCGTTCGTCCAGGGCGAGTCGGCGAAGAAGGGCTTCTGGGGCAACATGCGGGCGTACACCGTGAGCCTGCTGAAGTCGTACTGGGGCGACGCGGCGACCGGGGACAACGACTACTGCTTCGACTACCTGCCGCGGCTGACCGGCTCGCACAGCACGTACGAGACGGCGATGGCGCAGATCGACGGCGTGTGCAAGGGCTACTTCCTGATGGGCGAGAACCCGGCCGTCGGGTCCGCGAACGCCAAGATCCAGCGGCTCGGGATGGCGAACCTGGACTGGCTCGTCGTCCGCGACTTCTCGCTCATCGAGTCGGCGACGTGGTGGAAGGACGGCCCGGAGATCGAGTCGGGCGAGATGCGCACCGAGGACATCGGCACCGAGGTGTTCTTCCTGCCCGCCGCCGCGCACACCGAGAAGGACGGCAGCTTCACCAACACCCAGCGCATGCTGCAGTGGCACCACCGGGCGGTCGAGCCCGCCGGGGACCAGCGCAGCGACCTGTGGTTCATGTTCCACCTGGGCCGGATCATCCGGGAGAAGCTCGCCGGGTCCACCGACGAGATGGACCGCCCGGTCCTCGACCTGACGTGGGACTACCCGACGCACGGCCGGCTGGAGGAGCCGAGCGCGGAGGCGGTGCTCGCCGAGGTCAACGGCTTCGACGCCGACGGGAACCCGCTGTCGTCCTACACGCAGCTGAAGGACGACGGGTCGACCAGGTGCGGCTGCTGGATCTACTGCGGCTGCTACGCGGACGGCGTCAACCAGACCGCCCGCCGCAAGCCCGGCAAGGACCAGCACTGGGTGGCGCCCGAGTGGGGCTGGGCGTGGCCGTCGAACCGGCGCATCATCTACAACCGGGCGTCCGCCGACAAGGACGGCAACCCGTGGAGCGAGCGCAAGGCCTACGTCTGGTGGGACGCCGACGAGGGCAGGTGGACGGGCCACGACGTGCCCGACTTCATCGCCGACCGCCCGCCGGACTACAAGCCGCCCAGCGACGCGACCGGCCCGGACGCGCTCGCCGGCGACGACCCGTTCATCATGCAGGCGGACGGGAAGGCGTGGCTGTTCGTCCCGGCCGGCCTGACGGACGGCCCGCTCCCGACGCACTACGAGCCGCAGGAGTCGCCGTTCGCGAACCCGCTGTACGGGCAGCAGCGCAACCCCGTCCGGCATCTGCTGCCGCCGCACCCCGACAACCGGTACGCGCCGAGCGGCGCGGCGCCGGGCGCGGACGTGTACCCGTTCGTGACGACGACCTACCGGCTCACCGAGCACCACACGGCGGGCGGCATGTCGCGCTGGCAGCCGTACCTGGCCGAGCTGCAGCCGGAGTTCTTCTGCGAGGTGTCCCCGGAGCTCGCGGCCTTGCGGAGCCTGGAGCACGGCGGCTGGGCGACGATCGTCAGCCCGCGCGCGGCCATCGAGGCCCGCGTCCTGGTCACCGACCGGATGCAGCCGCTGACCGTGGACGGCCGGACGATCCACCAGATCGGCCTGCCGTACCACTGGGGCCCGAACGGCTACAGCACCGGTGACGCCGCGAACGAGCTGCTGCACCTCTCGCTGGACCCGAACACCCACATCCAGGAGGCGAAGGCCGTCTCGTGCGACATCCGCCCCGGCCGCCGGCCGCGCGGCGCCGCCGCCGGCGACCTGGTCCGCCGCTACCAGGAGCGGGCCGGCGTCACCGAGGACACGGGCACCGAAGTGTAGGGGGAGCAGCGGGAGCAGGGGTCTAGCGGATGACGAGGGGGCGCTCCCCGGCGGGGACGAGCTCGCCGATGACCGGCTCGCCGGGGATCTCGCCCGCGACGAGGAGGCCGCCGGACGTCTGCGCGTCGGCGAGCAGCAGCCGGTCCTCCTCGGGCGTGCCGCCGAAGTCGGTGTGCGGCGCGACCCAGTCGAGGTTGCGGCGGGTGCCGCCGCTGACGTATCCGGCGCGCAGCGACTCGCGGGCGCCGTCCAGGTAGGGGACGGCGGCGGCGTCGACGACGGCGGTCACTCCGGACGCGCGGGCCATCTTGTAGAGGTGCCCGAGGAGCCCGAAGCCGGTCACGTCCGTGGCGCAGACGGCGCCGGCCTCCAGCGCGGCGGCGGAGGCGTCGCGGTTCAGCGCCACCATGGCGGCGACCGCGTGCGGGAAGACCTCGCCGGTCGCCTTGTGCCGGTTGTTCAGGACCCCGAGGCCGAGCGGCTTGGTCAGGGTGAGCGGCACGCCCGGCTTGCCGGTGTCGTTGCGGAGCAGGGCGGCCGGGTCGGCGACGCCGGTGACGGCCATGCCGTACTTGGGTTCGGGGTCGTCCACGCTGTGGCCGCCGCCGACATGGCAGCCCGCCTCGCCGGCGACGTCCAGGCCGCCGCGCAGCACCTCGCGCGCCAGCTCGAACGGCAGCACGTCGCGCGGCCACGCGAGCAGGTTGACCGCGACGAGGGGGCGGCCGCCGACGGCGTAGACGTCCGACAGCGCGTTCGCGGCGGCGATCCGTCCCCAGTCGTAGGGGTCGTCGACGACCGGGGTGAAGAAGTCGGCGGTGGCGACGGCGGCGAGCCCGCCCCGGGAGCCCGGCAGGCGGACGACGGCCGCGTCGTCGCCGGTGTCGAGGCCGACGATCAGTTCGGTGTTGGGCGCCGCCGGGGCGGTGTTCAGGCCGGCGACGACGTCCTCCAGCTCGCCTGGCGGGATCTTGCAGGCGCAGCCCCCGCCGTGCGCGTACTGCGTCAGCCTCTTCTTCATCCGGCCTCCTCGGTGCAGCGCCGCCGGAGGTCGTCCACCCTGACCGTGTAGCCCCGCTCGTCCAGGTGCTCCAGGAGCGGGACGGCGACGCGGCGGGTGGTGCCGAGCGCGCGGCGCGCCTCGCTCAGCGTGAACGGGCCGCCGAGGCCCGCGAGGAGTGCGGCGGCGCGCGTGTCGTCGCCGGGCAGCAGCACGATGCCGTCGCCGACCTTCAGCAGCGCGCCGGCCGCCGCGGCGGCGGCGACCATCTTCGGGGTCAGCCCGAGCGCGGCGAGCCGTCCCGCGTCCGGCGCCTGGAACGGCGCGGCGGCCAGGTCGCTGCGCACCGCGTCGACGGCCTGCCGGACGGGCGGCGGCAGCTCGGGCGCGGTCGCCCGCCCGTAGACGCGGCCGTCGCGCTGGTGCAGGCCGGCGGCGAGGGCCTCGACGAGGGCGCGGTCGGGCAGGCCGAGGGCGCGGCGGGCGGCGTCGGCGGGCAGGCCGGGGTCGGTCGGATGGGCGGCGGCGTGCTCCTCGACGGCCGCGACGAGGCGGGCGCGGAGGTCCTCCCAGTGGCCGGGGTCGGCCAGCCAGTCCCCCGCCACCGGCTCGGACGGGGCGGGCACGCCCATCGCGGCCAGCTCCGTCCGCGTGATCAGCCCGCGGCGGCGGAGCTCGCCGGCGCCGTCGGGGCGCCCGCTGATCGAGGCGAGTGCGCGGGCCCGCGCCGCCGCCGCGCCGCGCCGCCTGAACGGCTCGGGGCGGACGTCCAGCACCGTGACCCCGGCCGGGACGCGGTGGGCGCCGGGGTCGCGCAGCAGCGCGACGTCGCCGACGCGCAGCGGCAGCGGCCGGCGCAGCGCCAGCCGCGCGGTGTCGTCGCCGAGCGGGCGCACATGGACGGGGACCGCCGCCGACCCGACGTGCAGGGTCAGCTCGCGCGACAGGTCGTGGGCCGGTTCGCCGCGCAGCCGCACGTCGACGACGTCCGCGGTGAGCCAGCGGCCGGGGGTGAGCAGGGCGTCGCCCCGTCTCAGCCCGCCCGCGCCTCCGTGCAGGTTGACGGCGACGCGGGCGACGGCGCGAACCCGCTCGCGGTCCTCCTTGAGGCTCTGCAGGCCGCGCACGCGCACGAGGTCGCCGCCGATGGCGAGGCGGTCGCCGACGCCGATCGTCCCGGCGCCGAGCGTCCCGGTCACGACGGTGCCCCTTCCCCGGACGGTGAAGATCCGGTCGATCCACAGCCGCACGTCGGCGTCCGCGTCGGGGCCGGGCAGGGACGCGGTCAGCCGCTCCAGTGCGGCGCGCAGCTCGCCGAGCCCCGCACCGGTCGTGCCGCTGACCATGACCGGCTCGACCTCGCCGAACGAGGTGGCCGCGATGTGGGCGAGCGCCTCCTCCCGCGCGAGATCCGCCAGGTCGGGGTCGGCGAGGTCGCAGCGGGTCACGGCGAGGAGGCCGTGCCGGACGCCGAGCGCGTCCAGCACCGCGAGGTGCTCCTCCGACTGCCGCTGCCAGCCCTGGTCGGCGGCCACGACGAACATGACCGCCGGGACGGGCCCGACGCCGGCGAGCATCGTGCTGACGAGCCGCTCGTGCCCGGGGACGTCCACGAAGGCGAGGCGGCCGCCGCCGGGCAGGGTCGTCCAGGCGAAGCCCAGCTCGATCGTCAGGCCGCGCCGCCGCTCCTCCTCCAGCCGGTCGGGCTCCATTCCGGTGAGGGCGCGGACGAGGGTGGACTTGCCGTGGTCCACGTGCCCGGCCGTCGCGACGACGTGCATCATCGCGCCGCCGCCCGGACCGCCCCGGCCAGGTCGCCGTCCCGGCCGGGCGGCACGGACCGCAGGTCGAGCAGGCACCGCCCGTCCTCAACCCGTCCCATCACGGCCGGGGCGCCCCGCCGCAGCCGGGCCGCGTACGGCCCGGGCACCGACACGGCCGCGCTCGGCAGGACGACGCCGGGCGCGCCGCCGCCCCCGACCGCCGCCTCGCCGTCCACGGCGACGGCGTCGATTCCCGCGTCCCGCAGCCGCGCGGCGATGAGTCCGGCCCGTTCGCGGAGGACCGCCACGTCGGCGCGCAGGGCTTCCTCCGTCGGGGTGCGCGGCCCCCGGACGGTCGCCTCCAGCGCGGCCAAGGTCAGCTTGTCGACCCGCAGCGCCCGCGCGAGCGGGTGCCGCGCCAGCCGCCGCACCAGATCCTCCCGTCCGAGGACGAGCCCGCACTGCGGCCCGCCGAGGAGCTTGTCGCCGCTGGCCGTGACGAGATGCGCGCCCGCCTTGAGCATGGAGGCGGCGTCGGGCTCGTCCGGCAGGAGCGGTTCGGGCGCGAGCAGCCCGGACCCGATGTCGGCGACGACCGGCACCCCCAGCCCGGCCAGTTCCGCCACGTCCGCGCCCCGCGTGAACCCTTCGATCCGGAAGTTCGAGGGATGCACTTTGAGGATGAACCCGGTCTCCTCACCGACCGCGGCGGCGTAGTCGTCCGGCGTGGTCCGGTTGGTCGTCCCGACCTCCCGGAGCCGCGCGCCCGTCGCCGCGAGCAGTTCGGGGATCCGGAACCCGTCCCCGATCTCCACCATCTCGCCGCGGCTGATGACGATCTCCCGGCCGGGCGCGAGCGTGGTCGCGGCCAGCACGAGCGCCGCCGCGCCGTTGTTGACGACGTGCGCCGCCTCCGCCTGCGGCACCCGCTCCACCAGGGCCGCGAGCACGGAGCGCCCTCGCTTGGCCCGCCGCCCGGTCTCCAGGTCCAGTTCCACGTCGGTCGCGCCGGAGGCCACGGCGACGGCCTCCCGCGCCGCGTCCGACAGCGGCGCCCGCCCGAGGTTCGTGTGCAGCAGCACACCGGTCGCATTGATCACGGGCCGCAGTCCCGAAGCGGTCGCCGGAAGCGAGCCGGCCGCGACGTCCGCCACCGCGTCCGGCGCTATCTCCCCCGCCCGCGCTCTCCGCTGCGCCGCCACGACCGCCGCCTTCACCACCCCGCGCCCGAGCCGCCCGATCGCCTCGGCGAGCCTCGGGTCGGCGAGCAGCACGTCCGTGCGGGCGATCCGCCGCCGCCCGTCCCCCTCCGCGGCAGGCAGGGAAGGGAGGGAGTCAAGTTCCATCAGGCGACCTCCGACAACCAGCGCTACCCACCAGCATCGCACCGAAACGAGGACCGCGTTTAGGCTGCTCACCGTCGCCCAGGGATAAACGGCAGGGCGATTTGTCTGATTCTGCGGGGAAGATTCGCTGCGTGTGACAAGGAAGGCGGTGGTGTTGTCACCGATGTGAGTGTCGCGTGTGACCCCGGTTACTTAGCCTGGCGGCCCGGGCCCGGGGGCTCGCTGACGGAGGTGACACTTTGACGGAGCTGTACGAGAGATCCGCCGAGACCGATGATCTGTCTGGTGAACCCTGGCGTGACGTGCCGCGCGAAGAGGCGCAGTGGATCCGCCCGCACCTCACGGCCCTGGCCGACACCATGGTGGAGGGGGTGCTGCGGCACGTCCCCGAGTACGCCCGGCCCGACGACCCGGTCTACGTCGAGGTCATGCGCGGCGCGGTGACGCGCGGCATGGGCCACTTCGTCCAGATGATCGCCGACCCGGACGCGTCCTGGAAGGAGGTCCACCAGGTCTTCTTCGACATCGGGTACGGCGAGGCGATGGAGGGGCGCTCCCTGGAGCACCTCCAGAACGCGCTGCGGGTCGCGTCCCGGACGGCGTGGCGGTACCTGTCGCGGGAGGCCGACCGGCTGCAGAAGCCGCGCGAGCTGGCGATCGCGCTGACCGAGGTGAACTTCGCCTACCTGGACCTGCTGGCGTCCGCCGCCGCCCAGGGCTACGCGCGGGCGCGGGAGAAGGCGGCGGGCGAGCGGGAGCAGCGGCGCAGCCGGCTGCTCAGCCTGCTGCTGTCGGATCCGGCGGCGCCGAAGGAGGTCGTCGCCGAGCAGGCGAACCTGGCCGGCTGGACGCTGCCCGATCGGCTCGCGGTGATCGTCCTCAGCCCGCGTCGCGGCAGCGGCGGCGAGGGGCCGGCGGGGCTGCCGCCGTTCCTGCTCAGCGGGCTCGACCGGGGCCGCCCGTGCCTGGTGATGCCCGACCCGGACCGTCCCGGCGGGCACGGCCGCCTCCTCGGGCCCCTCGCCGGCTGGACCGGCGCGGTCGGCCCGTCGGTGCCGGCGGAGCAGGCCGGCGTGTCGCTGCACTGGGCGCACCGGACGCTCGACCTGCTGGCGGCCGGGCGGCTCGGCCGGACCGGGCCCGGCCTCGTGCACGCCGACCGGCACCTGCCGGAGCTGCTGCTGCAGGAGGGGTGGACGCTGGCCGAGGCGGCGGCGCGGCGGCGGCTGGCGCCGCTCACCGCGCTCGGCGCGCACCGCGGGTCCCGGCTCGCGGCCACGCTGCTGGAGTGCCTCAAGCACGGCTTCAACGCGACGGACGCGGCCGAGGCGCTGTGCGTCCACCCGCAGACCGTCCGGTACCGGCTCGCGCAACTGCACGAGCTGTTCGACTACGACATCGAGGACCCCGCGATCCGGCTGGAGCTCATGCTGCTGCTCCCCGTCTGGCTGCGGGACAACGCCGACGGGGAGCAGGTGTGAGCGTCACTCGCTCCTGGCGGTGACCTCCGTGACCGGCAGCGTCCCGTCGAGGTGGGCCTGCCGGCAGGCGGACCGGGCGATCTTCCCGCTGCTGGTGCGGAGCAGGCCGCCCGGCTCGATCAGCACGAACTCGTGGACGCGGAGGTCGTGCGCCTGCTTCACGGCCGTCCGCACCGCCTGCGCCACCTCGTCGAGGTCGAGGAGCGCGATCGGCACCCGCCGGTTCCGCTCGGCGATCACGACGAGGCCCTCCGTGTCGCCCGCGTCGCCCGTGTCGACCGACACGGCGCACGCGTACTCGCGGCGGATCCCCTTGTGCGCGCCGGACACGGTGAACTCGATGTCCTGCGGGTAGTGGTTGCGGCCGTCCACGATGACCAGGTCCTTGATCCGGCCGGTGACGAACAGCTCGCCGCCGTGCAGGACGCCGAGGTCCCCGGTGCGCAGCCACGGCCCGCGCGGCAGGTCGCCGATCGTGCCGGACAGCTCCGCCTCGAAGGTCTCCTTGGTCGCCTCCGGGCGCCCCCAGTAGCCGGCGGCGACGTTCGGGCCGTGCACCCAGATCTCGCCGACCTTCCCGTCCGGGAGCCGGACCCCGGTCTCGGGGTCGGCGACGACGACGTGCTGGCCGTAGGACGTCCCGCACGCGATCAGCTGGATCGCGCCGGGCTCGGCCGCGTCGCACGGCTCGGCGGTGCCCCGCCTGAGCCGCTCGTGGTCGAACGCGACGCGGGTCGGCGTCCGGAACCGGGACGAGGCCGACACGTAGACGGTCGCCTCGGCCAGGCCGTAGGCGCACACCTGCGCCTCGGGCCGCAGCCCGCAGTCCTTGAACGCCTCGTAGAAGCCGGTGAGCGTGCTCTCCCGGATCGGCTCCGCGCCGTTCATGAACACCTGCACGCCGCTCAGGTCGAGCTTCGCCTTCTCCTCCTCGGTGACCTGGGCGGTGAGGTACTCGTAGGCGAAGTTGGGGCCGCCGGTGAACGCGTGCTTCTGCTCGCTCAGCAGCTCCAGCCAGCGGACGGGGCGCATGATGAACGCCACCGGGTCCATGATCACGCCCGGGTTGCCGTAGACGAGCGGCAGCGCGACCGTCGTGACGAGGCCCATGTCGTGGAACACCGGCAGCCAGTTCACCCCGGACGACTCGCGCGGGATGCCGTCGAACGTCCGCCACAGCTGCTCGGCGTTCGTCGCGAAGTTGCCGTGCGTGATGATCACGCCGGCCGGGGTGCGGGTCGAGCCGGACGTGTACTGCAGGTAGGCGATGTCGTCGGGGTCGATCGGCTCGGGCGCCCAGTCGAGCGCCGGGTCCACCTCGTCCGCGACGATGACCTCCGCCGGCGGGCGCACGAACTCGCCGCTCAGGAACGACTCGACGGCGGGCAGCGACGCGCGCGTGGTGATGACGACGCCGGGCGCGGCGTCCTGGTAGACGGCGAGCAGCCGGTCGCCGTGGCCGGGCAGGTCCGGCGAGAACAGCGGGACGCCGATGACGCGGGCGTACATCGCGCCGAGGAACCCGGTGACGTAGTGCAGGTCCTGCGGGCCGAGCAGCGCGACCCGCTGCCCGGGCTCGGTCGCGCGGCGGATCGCGGCGGCGATGGAACGGGCGCGCCGGTCCAGCTCGCCCCAGGTGACGTGCGTGGCGACGCCGCCGGGGTCCGTCATGTAGTCCATGAACGTGTACGCGCGGTCGCCGGGGAAGTCCTTGGCGAACCGGGCGAGCCGCTCGATCAGCGGGGTCCGGTCGAGTGCGGGGAGGT
The DNA here is from genome assembly GCF_001552195.1 of Actinomadura latina NBRC 106108. Lineage (GTDB taxonomy): Bacteria > Actinomycetota > Actinomycetes > Streptosporangiales > Streptosporangiaceae > Spirillospora > Spirillospora latina. The sequence goes on along the minus strand of NZ_BCQS01000011.1, from coordinate 242,302 downwards.
CCTTCATGCTGCTTCTCCGGGAGAGGTGACGCGCCTGGAGGCGAGGCGCTCGTGGTCGGGCCAGCGGACGTCCCAGACCCAGCCGAGCTTCTCGAAGATCCAGATGACGCGGGCGCTGATGTCGATCTGGCCCTTGAGGACGCCGTGCCGCGCGCAGGTCGGGTCGGCGTGGTGCAGGTTGTGCCAGGACTCCCCGAACGACGGGATGGCCAGCCACCACACGTTGCGGGCCTTGTCGCGGGTCTTGAAGTCCTCCTTGCCGAACACGTGGCAGATCGAGTTGATCGAGAACGTGACGTGCTCGCCGGCGAAGACGCGCATCAGGCCGCCCCAGAACAGCGCGGTGAGGGCGCCGTGCCAGGAGAACGTGAGCAGCGCGCCCAGCCCCATCGGGACGAGGAACGTCGAGAGCACGATCACCGCGTACACCGGGTCGAGGGACAGGAACCGGATGTCCCTGTCCTTGAGCAGGTCCGGCGCGTACTTGCTGCGGGACGTGCGGTCCTTGCTGAACAGCCAGCCCACGTGCGCGTGGTACAGGCCCTTGGTGAGCCCCCACACGCCCGGCCCGTAGGCCCACGGCGAGTGGGGGTCGCCCTCCTGGTCGGAGTACTTGTGGTGGCGGCGGTGGTCGGCGACCCACCGGACCACCGACCCCTGCATCGCCTGCCCGCCGAGGATGGCGAGCGCGATCCGCAGCCACCGCTTGGCCTTGAAGCCGCCGTGCGTGAAGTGCCGGTGGTAGCCGACCGTGATGCCGATGGCGTTGAGCGGATAGAGGAAGGCGAAGATGGCCACGTCCGTCCAGCCGATCCCCCAGCCCCACAGGAAGGGGACGGCCGCCAGCAGTCCGAGGATCGGCGCGACCACGAACACTACGACCGCGATGCGCTCGGGCAGCGGGACGGTTCCGGAGATGTCCGGCTGCGGTGTTCGTTCGCCGACGTCGGCGACACCCGCTGTCATGTCCTAGGTCTCCTTAACTCAGCAGTTGCCCTGGACGGGCTTGCCCTCGAAGCGGTCGCCGAGGAAGTTCGTCACGTCCCCGGCGGCGCCCCAGTCCGTCGACAGGTGCTCGGTGGGGTAGGTGTTCTTCCACGTCGTGTTGATGCCGGCCGCGCAGTACGCCTGCCGGGTGCCGTCCTCGGTCTCGTGCGGGATGATCTCCTCCAGCCAGCCGCGGTACTGGAACACCGGGAAGCCGATCTTGTACTTGGCGGCCGAGGCGGGGGGGCCGACGCCGACGCCGAGCTTCTGCCGGTCGACGATCTCGCTCCACGTGACGCCGCCCGGGCCCTTGAGCGCGTAGAGCTGCTCCAGGGTGAGCCCGTCCTTGGAGAAGTTCTCGACGCGGGCGCCGAGGAACACCGCGAGCGTCCCGAACAGGCAGTTGGACCGCACGTCCTTGATGGCCTGCGTGCCCCTGTCGTTCATCAGCTCGGTGAACGGCATCTCCGGGTAGGCGGCGTTCAGGCCGACGAGCGCGTCGGCGAGGAAGCCCGCGAAGAAGCTGCCGTTCAGCTGCTTGGCCGTCAGCTTCAGGTCGCCGGGCACGCCGCCCGCCGCCGCGCCGGCCACGTCCAGCTCCGGCGCGTAGGAGGAGGCGAGCTGCGCGCCCCACAGCGAGGCGGCGCCGCCCTCGGAGTAGCCGGAGATCCCGACCTTGCCGTCCGCCGTGAGCGTCCCGCCGGGGATCTGGCGGGACGTCCGGACGATGTCGAGCAGCGCGTGCCCCGCATTAGCGCCGATCATGTACGTGTGGACCTGCCCGTCGAGGAACCCGGCCCCGTCGGTCGCGGCGACCGCGAACCCGGCCTTGAGGAACAGCTGCAGGTTCCCGCCCTCGTACATGTCGACGTACTGGCCGGCGAGCTGCCTGGAGAACGCGCACTGCGGGCCGGAGCCGAGCGTCCCGGGGTTGAACGCGACGGTCGGGCGGGAGCCGGTCTTCGCCCAGGCCGCGTCCGGGATCGCGACCGTCCCCGTGACCACGTTCTTCCGGCCCTTGGCGTCCGTCGAGACGTACCGGACCTTCCACGCCTTCATCGGGACGTCGCCGGGGATGTTCGTCAGCTTCGCCGGGCGGCAGGCGAGCAGGTCGCCCGGCTTCCCCGCGACGGTCGCCGGCGGCGCCGCGTAGATGTCGGCGTCGGTGGCGTCGCAGCCCGGCGGCGCGGCTCCGTCCAAAGCCGCCAGGGCAGGGGGTGCCGTGACGGGTACGGCGAGGGCCGCACCGAGCACGGCGGTGCTGAAGAGGGCACGGAGGCGCATTCTCGCTCCAGAGGAGGACTGGAAACCGAATGCTGACGACTGTGCCGATCACGTCCCGCGCGCGGAATGAAGTCTTCTCACATGGTCGGACGGCTTTCTTAGCAACGAACTCAACAACCGGGTTGTCCGGGACGTCATTTAATGTCGCCGTCATGAGCAAGTCACTGCGGGACGCCGAACGAGCGGCCGGGCCACGTCCGCGCCTGGTCACCCGGCCGCTGGCACTGGTGTTCGCGGCGACCGTCACCAGCCTGACGGGCGTCTTCCTGCTGCTGTCGGTCGTCCCGATGTACGCGGTCGACGGCGGGGCGGGGCGCGCCGGCGCGGGCCTCGCGACGGGCGCGCTGATGCTGACGACCGTGCTCGCCGAACTCGCCCTCCCCCGCCTGCTGACCCGGTTCGGGTACCGGACGGTCCTCGCGGCGGGGACGCTGCTGCTCGCCCTGCCGCCGCTCGCGCTGCCGTTCTCGTCCGGCACGGCGATGATCGTCCTGGCGAGCCTGGTGCGCGGCCTCGGCTTCGGCGTCGCCGTGGTGCTGCCGAACGCGCTGGTGGCGGCGCTCGCGCCGACGGGGCGGCGCGGCGAGGCGCTCGGCCTGTTCGGCATCACCTCCGGGGCGCCGGCGGTGCTGGCGCTGCCGCTCGGCGTGTGGCTCGCCGACCGGGTCGGCTACCCGCCGGTGTTCCTCGCGAGCGCGGCGATCGCGCTCGCCACCCTCGCGGTGCTGCCCGGCATCCCGAACCGGCTCCCGCAGCCGTCCCCGACTTCGGCCCCGGCTCCGGCCCCGGCCCCGGCCCCGACCCCGGCCCGGGAACGGCCGCTGGGGATGGTCGCCGGGCTGCGGTCGCCGGCGCTGCTCCGCCCCGCGGCCGCGTTCGCCTCGACCGCGATGGCGGCGGGCATCCTGATCACCTTCCTACCGGAGGCGGTGCCGGCCGGGGGCGTCGCGGCGGCGGCGCTGTTCGTCCAGCCCGCCGCGACCACGGCCGCCCGCTGGTGGGCGGGCCGCGCCGCCGACCGGCACGGCGCCGCGCGGCTGCTGCTGCCCGCCCTCGCGCTGGCCGCGGCCGGGATCGCGCTGCTGTTCCTCGCCCCGCATCCGGCGGCGGTGTTCGGCTCGATGGTGCTGTTCGGCGCGGGCTTCGGCGTCACCCAGAACGCGAGCCTGTCGATGATGTACGAGCGGGCGCCCGCGTCCGCGTACGGGACGGTCAGCGCGCTCTGGAACATCGGCTACGACGGCGGCATGGGCGTGGGCGGCGCCGCGTTCGGCGTGACCGCCACCCATACCGGCTACCCGGTCGCGTTCGCGCTGACCGGCGCCGTGATCCTGCTCGCCCTGCCGCTGGCGCGCCGCTCCTGAGCGGCGCGGTTCAGCCCTGGGCCGGGCGCGGGCGGTCCGGCGGCGTGGACGGGCGGTCCTGCGGCGTGGACGGGCGGGCCGGTTCGGGACGGGCCGATTCCGTGCGGCGCGGGACGGCGTCCGCGTCCGGGGAGAGCCGGGACCGCTCCGCGGGACGGTCCGGTCCGGGATCGGCGGGCAGCAGCCCGGAGGTCTCCAGGTAGTGGCGGCCCCGGGGCGTGAGGTCCCAGGCGTTGTGCCGCCATTCCTTGCGCCGCCACACGACGCCCGCGGACAGCAGCTTGCGGCCGACCCGGCTGATCTCGGTCTCGTCGGTGCCGAGCTCGGTGGCGAGCTGCTGGTTGGACAGGCCCTCCCGGAGGGCCACGGCGACGAGGAAGCGCGCCGCGTACCCGTCGGGCTGCAGCGCGAGCTGGAGACCGGACGGGAGCCGCTTCAGCGCCCAGTGCACGACGTCGATCAGCCCGAGGATGCGGCCGCGCTGCTCGCGCTGCGCGCCGTCGAGGGCCCCGACGTCGAGGTAGTGGCGGTGCAGCCACTGGAGCCCGTCCTGGCACTCGGTCAGGGCCGGCTCGTCGGCGCTCAGCGAGGCGTCGGTGATCAGCATGCCGAGCGCCGAGAAGTGCCCGTCGCCGATGATCTTGGCGTGCTCCATCGCGTCGATGAGGCGCCGGATCTCGGTCCTCCGGTCGCGCGGGTCGGGGGCGGTGTCGCTGGATGGGTTCACGGCTGACTCCTGGGTCGACGAGCAGCGCCGGACATATCCAGAGTGCGCCCGTGCCAAGTGAATGTCAAGTGATGCTCGCTCTGTTGCGGACGACACGGTGCCCGGGCCCCGCGAGCGTTAGCATCGAGGCACCGGCCGTGACCGTGCCTTGTCGACCCCCGGGGGCGCCTATGAAGGATCAGTTGGCTGCAGCCGTGTACCCGGCCGAACCAGCTGATCTCTTCGTCCGGCTCTACGACGCGATGCCGGACGACGTCTTCCGCGGCTGGACGGCCACCCGCTGGTACGAGGACGAGCACGTGCGGCGCCGCGCGAACGAGATCGGCGAGATCGTGCTGGAGCACGGCGTCCTCGACCCGGCGATCACCGAGGAGATGGTCGCCGAGTACGGGGACCGCGGCCGGTTCATGATCCTGCTCGGGCTCGACACCGCGCTCGCGCACGCCAGCCCGTACGGCCCCTACCACGGCGCGCCCGCGCTGGCCGGGGTGCTGGTCACCTACCTGACCGAGGGCAGGCTCAACGGGCCGGGGACGACCGGCGCGCTGCTGCCCCGCTGCGCGTTCCCGGGCCGGCCTCGCGGGCTGCGGTCCAAGGCGGAGTTCTTCGGCGTCCACCGCGTCCCGCAGGCCGAGTGGGACATGATCGACCACCAGGTTCTGCCGTCCGTGCACGACCCGCACTTCAGCCGGGACGAGCCGGTCGCCGTCGGCTGCGCGCCGGTGCTGGAGACCTACGACGACGTGGAGATCGAGTTCGCCGAGCGGGACGGCGCGACCGTGTACCGGCTGCGCCCGATGGACTCCTCCGGGCTGCGCTCCCGGATCAAGGCGATCGTCCGGCGGCTGGACGAGTCCGGCGCGCAGCTCGCCGTGATGCCGGAGGCGTCGCTGTCGGACGCGCTGCTGGAGCACTGGAAGGAGGTCGCGTTCGACACGGCCGGGCGCGACCGGGCCCGCCGCCCGCTGCGGTTCATCCTGCTCGGCACCGGCCCGCTCGGCGGCGGCGACCCGCCGCCGAACCGCGCCGTCCTGCTCGACCGCTGGACGGGGCGCGAGCTCCTCGTCCAGGACAAGCTGTCCGGCTTCACGCTGGACGCCGCGCAGATGCGGTTGTGGCGGCTGCCGGACGCGCCGGACGCGGGCACCGCCGCCGAGCACATCCGGCCCGGCCGCAGGATCAGCGTGCTCGACTCCTCACTGGGCCGGCTCGCCGTGCTGATCTGCGAGGACCTCGGCCGGTCGATCCGCTGGGACCGCGAGCTGCTGGCGTGCGGGGTGTCGCACCTGCTCGTCCCGATCTTCTCCAAGCCGATCCTGGAGTACCGCTGGGAGGAGCAGGGCGCCGAGCGGCAGGTCGCGGAGCTGGGCGCCTGGGTGACGGTGTCCAACAGCCTCGCGGTCGGCGCCGCGATCCCGGACGGCGAGCTGCCGGGCCCACGCCACACCTGCCTGGTCACCGGGCCGCAGAGCCTGGCCCGCACCGCCTACACCGGCGACCGGCAGTTCGGCGTCGCGCGGACGGGCGCCGAGCTGGGGCGGCTGCCGACGTCCGAGCTGCCGCGCGTGTTCCCCGGCGCCGCCTACGACGCCTGGCACGACCACTGGCGGGACGCTAAGTAGGCGGTTCGACGACGAACGGCTCCGGGCTCGCCACCGTGCCCGTCGGGGTGCTCACCACGGGCGGCGCCGAGGTGGCTCCTTCCGGGACGACCGTCCGGATGAGCGTGTCCGTCACGTCGGCGGCCGGCGACCGGGCCGCGCCGAACAGGACGATCGTCGCGGACGCCAGGCCGGTGCCCGTGATCGTGACCCGCGTGCCGGGCGGCCCGCCGGCCGGCTCGATCGCATTGATCCGCGGTGTGAGGGCGTGGTCGCGGCCCCGCGGCGCGGGTGCCAGCAGGGTCGAGAAGACGCTGCGGAGCTTCTCGGCGGTCTCGCGCGAGAACTGGCCGACGAGCGCCGCGATGGCCGTGATCCCGTACGGGTTGATGTCGGCCGCGCCGCCGGTGGGCGAGGTCAGGCCGCCGCGCACGACCAGGTAGACGATGAGCCCGAAGAGCGCGCCGACGACCGGGAGCAGCAGGTACATCAGCAGCCAGCTCCGGCGCAGCGCCCGGTTCCCGGCGTACCAGTAGAACGACCGCAGGACGTGCGCGATGCCGCCGAGCGCGCCGGCGGCCATGACGATCACGAACAGGCTCGTCTCCCGCGCCATCGTCGGCGACCACCCCGGGAAGTGGACGGTCCTGGCGGCCGGGGTGATCTCGGTGCGCCCGTCCGGGCCGATCTGCGGGCCGGCCGGCCACGCCTGGATCAGGACGATCACCAGTACCGCCGTGGCGATCAGCAGGACGGCGAACACGGCGACGATGTCGCGGGTGCGGGCGTACTTCTCGCCGGGCGACTCGGTTTCGGGGGATGGTTCGGTCACGGCCCTCCTCGGGGGTTTCGGTGCGGGCCTCTCCAGCCGTTCATCCAAGCGGCGCCGGACGGCGTTTCGCAAAGGGCGGGCCGAGCGGCGCCCTGGATTGCGACAATCCGTTGCAAATTGGTGGAGTCTTCATTAACGGTTCGCCGACCCGCCGATGCCGCGCCCTACTCTCCGGCCATGCGCCGAACAGCAGCAGCACTCGCGACCGTCCTGACCGCCGGCCTCGCCGCCGGCGTGCAGCAGGCGGCCGCGGCGGAGCCGCCCACCTGCGGCACCCCCGCCGACCATCAGATCGCCGACGTCCAGGGCAGCGGGGACGCGAGTCCCTTGGCCGGGCAGACCGTCCGGGTCGAGGGCGTCGTCACCGCGGACTTCCAGCGGTCCGACCAGCTCAAGGGCTTCTTCGTCCAGGACCCGACACCCGACCGGGACCCGCGCACCTCCGACGGGCTCTTCGTCTACTCGACCCGGGAGGTCGCGGTCGGTGACCGGGTCCTCGTGACCGGCAAGGCCGTCGAGTACAACGGGCTCACCGAACTGTCGCCCGTCTCGGCCGTGGACGTGTGCGGCACGGGCCGGGTCGCGCCGGCGGGCGTCCGGCTCCCGCTGCGCGGCGGCGCCGCGCTGGAGCGGTACGAGGGCATGCTGCTGCGGTTCGGACAGCGGCTCACCGCGACCGAGGTCTACCAGCTCGGCCGGTACGGCGAGGTCACCGTCTCCGCCGGCGGCCGGCTCTTCCAGCCGACGGACGGGCACGGCTCCACGCAGGCGGGGAACGACGCGCGCAAGCTGCTCGTCGACGACGGGTCGAACGTCCAGAACCCGGACACGATCCCGTACACCGACCCGCGCGTCCTGCGGATCGGCGACTCGACGGCCGGGCTCACCGGCGTCCTCCACTACGGGTTCGGCGAGTACCGGCTCGAACCGACCCGGACGGCGCACTTCGCCGCCACGAACCCGGCGCGGACGAAGCCGCGGCACGTCGGCGGCGGCGTCCGCGTGGCGAGTTTCAACACGCTGAACTGGTTCACGACGCTGAACGAGCGCGGCGCCGACACGGCCGGGGAACAGGAGCGGCAGCTCGCCAAGCTGACCGCCGCGCTCAACGGCCTGAACGCCGACATCGTCGGGCTCATGGAGGTCGAGAACAACGGCGACACCGCCGTGGGCGCCCTCGTCGACCGCCTGAACCAGGAGGCCGGCGCCGGGACGTACGCGTGGGTGCGGCACCCGTACCCGGGGACGGACGAGATCCACGTCGCGCTCATCTACAAGCCGGCGAAGGTCACGCCGGTCGGCGCGGCGCGCTCGTCGCAGGACCCGGTCTTCGACCGGCCGCCGCTGGTGCAGACGTTCCGGCCCGCGTCCGGCGGGGCGGCGGTCACGATGATCGTGAACCACTTCAAGTCGAAGGGCTGCGGCGACGCCACCGGCCCCGACGAGGACCAGGGCGACGGCCAGGGCTGCTACAACGCCCGCCGCGTCAAGCAGGCCGAGGCGATCCGCGCGATCGCGGACGGCGCGGAGAACCCGCTCGTCGTCGGCGACCTCAACGCCTACACGGCCGAGGACCCGGTGGAGGTGCTCACCCGCGCCGGGCTGGTCTCGCAGACGCAGCGGTTCGTTCGGCCGGGCGACCGGTACAGCTACGTCTTCGACGGGCAGTCCGGCGAACTCGACCACGCCCTCGCCGGGAAGGGCCTGTCGCGGCGCGTGACGGGCGCGACGATCTGGCACATCAACAGCGACGAGCCGGTGTTCCTCGACTACAACACCGAGTACAACCCGCCGGAGTTCTACAAGCCGGACGCGTTCCGCTCGTCCGACCACGACCCCGTCCTGCTGGGGCTGAACCTGCGCTGACGCCCGTCGGGCCGGCCGCCGGAAAAGGGGCGGCCGGCCCTCTCGCGCGCGAAGGTCACGAAGCGTATGATCCGGGTCACATTTCTAGAGATCGGTGCGCTGCGATGACCGAAGCCGTCCCCGCCCCAGCCCCCTCACTCGCCTTCGGCATCGGCCCGGACGGGACCTACACCCGGCCCGGGCAGGCCGCCGCCTTCGTCCTCGGCCTCATCACGACGTTCGTGTTCGTGCCGCTGGTCGTGGTCGCCGCGCTCCTCTACACCCGCGCCGAGACCCGGTTCGCCGAGGACCCGGCGCGGGCCCGCGCGCTGGTGAACTGGTCGTGGCTCTGCATCACGATCCCCGTCCTGCTCGGCATCGCCGCGGTCAACGTCACCTGGTTCATGATGCGCTGACGGGAAGAGGAGCGGCTCCGGCCGGGTTGGCACACGGTATGAGCGTGCGCTTCTCCGTCCTCGACCTCGCCCCCGTCGTCAGCGGCTCCACGTCCGGCCAGGCCCTGCGCAACACCCTCGACCTGGCCCGGCACACCGAGCGCCTCGGCTACCACCGGTACTGGCTCGCCGAGCACCACACGATGCCCGGCATCGCCAGCTCGGCGACGGCCGTGCTGATCGGGCAGGTCGCGGCGGCCACGTCCCGGATGCGGGTCGGGTCCGGCGGGGTCATGCTGCCGAACCACGCGCCGATGGTGGTCGCCGAGCAGTTCGGGACGCTGGAGGCGCTGTATCCGGGCCGCATCGACCTCGGCCTCGGCCGCGCTCCCGGCACCGATCAGGCGACCGCGCGGGCGCTGCGCCGCTCCCCGGACGCGCTGTCGGTGGACGACTTCCCCGAGCAGGTCATCGAGCTGCGGAGCTACTTCGGCGCGGACAGCAAGGTGACGCCCGCCGCCGGGAACGAGCCGCCGATCTGGCTGCTCGGCTCCAGCGGCTACAGCGCCCGCCTCGCCGGGCTGCTCGGCCTGCCGTTCGCGTTCGCGCACCACTTCAGCGCCGAGAACACCGTGCCCGCGCTGGCCCTCTACCGCGACTCGTTCCGGCCGGGCGCGCTGGACGAGCCGTACTCGATGATCGGCGTCTCGGTGACGGCCGCCGGCACCGACGAGCGGGCGCGCGAGCTGGCGGCCCCGCAGGCGCTGGCGTTCCTGCGGCTGCGGCATGGGCGGCCCGGCCTGCTGCCGACGCCGGAGGAGACGGCGTCCCACCCGTACACGCCGCTGGAGCGGCAGATGATCGACGCGCGGCTCGCCGACCAGGTGATGGGCGGGCCCGAGACCGTCCGCAAGCAGCTGGACGCGCTGATCGACCGCACCGCCGTGGACGAGGTCATGGTCGTCACGCAGGTGTTCGACCACGCCGACCGGCTGGAGTCCTACGACATCCTCGCCGGCCTCTACGAGGACAGCTTCCCGGCCTAGGCACCGCGGCCGGGCACGCGCCGCCGGTTTCGCCGGACGGGTCAGCCCTCGAAGGCCTCCGCCAGGATGTCCAGGCCCTCGTTCAGCAGGTCCTCGGGGATGACGAGCGGCGGCAGGAAGCGCAGCACGTTCCCGTACGTGCCGGTCGTCAGGACGAGCAGCCCGCGCTCGTGGCAGCGGCGCGCGACCCGCGCGGTCAGCTCGGGGGCGGGCTCCTTCGTGCCCTCCCGCACCAGCTCGATCGCGATCATCGCGCCGCGCCCGCGGACGTCCCCGATCGCCGGGTACTTCCCGGCGAGGTCGCGCAGCCGCGGCAGCATGATCTCGCCGATGCGCCGGGCCCGCTCGGTGAGCTTGCCCTCCTCGATCTCCTCCAGGACGGCGATCGCCGCCGCGCAGGCCAGCGGGTTGCCGCCGTAGGTGCCGCCGAGACCGCCGCCGTGCACCTTGTCCATGATGTCGGCGCGCCCGGTGACGGCGGCCAGCGGCAGCCCGCCGGCGATGCCCTTCGCGGTCGCGACGAGGTCGGGGACGATGCCCTCGTGCTCGCAGGCGAACATGTCGCCGGTGCGGGCGAAACCGGTCTGCACCTCGTCCGCGATGAACAGGATGCCGTTGGTCCGGCAGAACCCGGCGAGCGCGGGCAGGAACCCGGGCGCGGGCTCGATGAAGCCGCCCTCGCCCTGGATCGGCTCGATCAGCACGGCCGCGACGTTGGTCGCGCCGATCTCCTTGGTGATCTTGTCGATGGCCTCGGCGGCCGCCTCCGGGCCGCAGTTGTCCGGGCCGGTCGGCCAGCGGAACGGGTACGCCAGCGGCATCCGGTACACCTCGGGCGCGTACGGGCCGAACCCGTGCTTGTACGGCATGTTCTTCGCCGTCAGCGTCATCGTCAGCAGCGTCCGGCCGTGGTAGCCGTGCTCGAACACCACGACCGCCTGCCGCCCCGTCGCGTACCGGGCGATCTTGACGGCGTTCTCCACGGCCTCCGCGCCGCTGTTGACCAGGAAGGACCGCTTCTCGTGGTCGCCTGGCGTGATCCGGTTGAGGTTCTCGCACACCTCCACGTACGACTCGTACGGCGCCACCATGAAGCAGGTGTGGGTGAACCGGTCGGCCTGCTCCTTCACCCGCGCGGCGACCCGCGGGTTCGCGTTGCCGACGTTCGTGACCGCGATGCCCGAGCCGAAGTCGATCAGTGAGTTGCCGTCCGCGTCGACGACCACGCCGCCGCCGGCGTCCGTCACGTACACCGGCAGGACGCTGCCGACGCCCGGTGGCACCGCCGCGGCGCGCCGTTCTTGCAGTTCCCGCGAGCGCGGGCCGGGGATCTCGGTCACGAGGCGGCGTTCCTGCGGCAGGCGGTCGGACGTGCTCGTCCCGAGGGCGGGGTCGTGGCTGGTCATGGCCTGAACATAAGCCGGGCGCCGCCTACGATGAACCGTACGGGACGGCGAAAACCGTCCATCGAGATGGACACTTTGCACAGGGATTGCGATGCCGCCCACCGTGGCCGCCGTGGCGGCCCTCCCCCAGCTCGGCCTGCGCCCGCTCACCGGCCCGCTGCCGGACGCGCCCGTCGTGTGGGTCGCGGTCAGCGAACTGGAGGACCCGACGCCGTTCCTGGAGGGCGGCGAACTCGTCCTCACCACCGGTATGCGGCTCACCTCGGCGAACGCCGCCGCGTACGTGTCGCGGCTGGTCGGGCGGGGCGTCGCCGGGCTCGGGTTCGCGGTCGGGGTCATCCACGAGGACGTCCTGCCGGAGCTGCTCGCGGCGGCGCGTGATCAGGGGCTCGTGCTGCTGGAGGTGCCGCGCCCGACGCCGTTCATCGCGATCGGCAAGGCGGTGTCGCGGATGCTCGCCGCCGAATGGTACGAGGACGTCACCCGCGCGTTCCAGGCGCAGCAGGAGCTGACCCGCGCCGCGCTCACCGGGCCCGGCCCGCTGGTCACCCGGCTGGCGCGGCTGCTCGGCGGGTGGGCGCTGCTGCTGGACCCGTCCGGGGACGTCCGGCACGCCGAGCCCGCGAGCGCCCGGGGCCGCGCCGGCGCGCTGGCGCCCGAGCTGGCCCGGCTGCGGCGCCGTCCCGCCGCGAGCGTCTCGCTGGCCTTCCCGGACGGCCACATCGTCGTGCAGCGGATCGGCCTCGGCGGACGGCCGCGCGGGTTCCTCGCCGTCGGGACGGACGCGCCGCTCCCGCACGCCGCGCACACCATCGTCGGCGCGGCCGTCGCGCTGCTGACGCTGCAGTCGGAGACGCCGCGCACGGGCCGCGGACTGCGGGCCTCGCTCGCGGCGCTGCTGCTCGGCCGCCCGGCCGCGGGACCGTCCGTGCCGCGCGGCCCGGTCCGGGTGCTGGCCTGCGCGGGCGGGGCAGCCGTGCTGGACGCGCTGGAGTCCGATCCCGCCGGGGCGCGCTGCCTCGCCCTGCCGCTGGACGGGCACAGCGCGGTGATCGTGCCGGCCGAGCTGAACGGCCAGATCGAGGCACTGCTCGCCGGAACCGGCCCGATGGGAGTGAGCGCCGCGTCGTCCACCGACCTGGCGACCGCGCTGAGGCAGGCCGAGGAGGCGCTCGCCGCCGCCGAGCGGACGAACCAGGACGTCCTCCACTACTCCGAACTTCCCGGGCAGGGAGTCCTCGGCCTGCTGGAACCCGGAATCGCACACGCCTTCGCCGACACACTTCTCGCACCGCTCCGTGAGCAGGACCTGGTCGGGACCGTCCGGGCGTACGTCGCGGCCAACGGGCAGGGGGAGGCGGCGGCGCGCGCGCTGGGCGTCCACCGGCACACCCTCCGCACGCGGATGCGCAAGGCGGCCGAGCTTCTGGGACGCGACCCCGACGACCCCGCCGTCCGCGCCGAACTGTGGATCGCGCTCGCCGTCACGTCCAGTCGCGCCGATCAGATTGGACATGGTGGAGACTCGAATTCCGACCCGCCGGGACTAGCGTGAACCTCATGAACGTGACCCCATTCTGGCTGGCCGGCCGGCCCGAGACCGGTGACGGCGAGCTGACCGTTACGCATCCCTACGACGGCCGCGTGGTCGGGACGGCGGCCGTCCCGACGCCCGCGCAGGTGGAGGAGGCGATCGCCGCCGCGGACGCGGTCCGCGGGCAGGCCGCCGCGCTGCCGCTGCACGCGCGGGCGGAGGCGCTCGCGCACGTGTCCGCGCGGATCGCCGAGCGGGCCGAGGAGATCGCCCGGCTGATCACCGCGGAGAACGGCAAGCCGCTGCTGTGGGCGCGCGGCGAGGTCACCCGCGCGGTCTCCACGTTCCGGTTCGCCGCCGAGGAGGCGCGCCGCTTCAGCGCCACCACCCAGCGGCTCGACACCGACCCGGCCGCCGAGGGCCGGATGGCCTACATCACCCGGGTGCCGAAGGGCCCGGTGCTCGGCATCTCGCCGTTCAACTTCCCGCTGAACCTCGCCGCGCACAAGATCGCCCCGGCGATCGCGGCGGGCACCCCGATCGTCCTCAAGCCCGCCCCGGCCACGCCGCTGTCGGCGCTGCTGCTCGGCGAGCTGCTCGCCGAGACCGACCTGCCCGCCGGGATGTTCTCCATCCTGCCGGTGCCGAACGACCGCGCGCCCGCCCTCGTGGACGACCCGCGCCTGCCGATCGTGTCGTTCACCGGCTCGGTCCCCGTCGGCTGGGCGATCAACGACCAGGCGCCGCGCAAGCACGTCACCCTCGAACTCGGCGGGAACGGCGCCGCCGTCGTCCTGCCGGACGCCGACCTCGACTGGGCCGCCAAGCGCATCGGGCTCTTCTCCAACTACCAGGCGGGGCAGAGCTGCATCGCCGTCCAGCGCGTCTACGTCGACCGCTCCGTCTACGACGAGTTCGTGCCGAAGCTGGTCGACACGGTCGCGTCCCTCGTCACCGGCGACCCGTGGGACGACAAGACGCAGGTCGGCCCGCTCGTCAGCCGGGAGGCCGCCGAGCGCGTCGAGTCCTGGGTGGACGAGACCGTCGAGGCGGGCGCGAAGGTGCTGACCGGCGGCACCCGCGAAGGCGCCGCCTACGCGCCCACCGTCCTGACCGACGTGCCCGCCGACGCCAAGATCTCCCGCGAGGAGGTCTTCGGGCCCGTCATGTTCGTCCAGCCCGTGGACGGCGTCGACGAGGCGTTCGCGCTCGTCAACGACTCCAAGTTCGGGCTCCAGGCGGGCGTGTTCACCCGGAACCTCGACATCGCGTTCCGCGCGCACCGCGAACTGGACGTCGGCGGTGTCGTGATCGGCGACGTCCCGTCCTACCGCGCCGACCAGATGCCGTACGGCGGCGTGAAGGACTCGGGCGTCGGCCGCGAGGGGCTCCAGTCGGCGATGGCCGACTACACCGAGGAGAAGGTCATGATCTTCACGGGCCTGCCCCTCTGACTTCGCGCTAGCGGGGCCTTGCGTACAGTCCGGTGCGCAGGGCCCCGGCGGCCTCCGACAGCGCCTCCTGGAACCGCCCGCCCAGCGACCACGTGTTCGCGAACCCGTGGATGAGGTCCTCCTGGCGCCGCAGCGCGACGCTCACCCCGGCCTTCTCCAGCCGCTTCGCGAACTCCTCGCCCTCGTCCCGCAGCGGATCGAAGCCCGCCGTGACGAGATAGGTCGGCGGGAACCCGGTCAGATCGTCGGCCAGCATCGGCGACGCCTTCACCTCGGCGCGACGCTCCTCCGGGCAGTAGTGGTCACTGAACCACGTCATGTCATCGTCGGTCAGGTAGAACCCTTCCGCGAACAGCTCCCGCGACCGGCGCCGGACCGACAGGTCGGTCGCCGGATAGAACAGCAGCGCGAAATCCGGCCTGCGCTCCGCCAGCACCCCGACGACCGCCGCGAGGTTGCCGCCCGCGCTGTCACCGCCGACCGCGATGGCGGAGGAGTCGGCGCCGAGGTCCGCGGCGTGCGCGACCGCGTACTCGTAGGCCGTGAGCGCGTCGTCCGGCCCCGCCGGATAAGGGTGTTCGGGGGCGAGCCGGTACTCCACCGACAGCACCCGCACCTCGGCGTGCACCGCCAGATACCGGCAGACGGTGTCGTGCGTGTCGATGTCGCCGATGACCCAGCCGCCGCCGTGGTAGAAGACGAGCAGCGGCGACCCCTCCGCGAGCCCCTCCGGCGTGTAGAGCCGCGCCGGCACCCCGCCCGCGTCGACCTCCCGCGTCGCGACCGGCCGCTTCGGCCTCCTCGTCAGATACACCTCTGACCTGGCGAGGCCCTGCCGCGCCTTCTCGACCGTGGCGCCACCCAGCCTCCGCTCGCCCTCCAGCCGCATCATCAGGAGCAGCAGCTGCGCGTCCACCGCCAGCTCCTGCCCGTCCCGGCGCACCGGCGCCCCGACGATCAGCCGCTTGACGGGCTCCGGCAGCGCGAACACGCCACGCAGCATCACGCCCGCCACCGAGGGCGGCACCATCTCGACCATCGACGCCATGCGATCCTCCAAGCCAGGGTTCCGCACACCGTACTCTCCGGTAGCGCCGGTGTCCCGTCCCGTGGAGCCGCGTGCGCAAAGGGGTTCTGGCGTCCGGCGGGGGCTGGTTAGGATCGTCACGGCCGGGTGGCGGTGCGTGACGGGAGCGGTGGATGCAGCGGTTCTGGCAGATGCTCGTGGCCTACGTCGACGTCTCCGTCGCCTTCGTCCTCGCGGTCGCCATCTTAGGGCTGGACATCGCCGGTATCGCCTCGACCAAGGTCGTGCAGAGCGCGACCATGGCCACGCTGGCCGTCGTCGCCATCGTGCTGCTCCGCGACCGGGCCCGCAGCGACACCCGCGGCGTCGAGGTGCAGGAGTCGATGGACGCGCTGCGGAAGCAGCTGGACGTCCGCATCATCAGCGGCACCGAGTGCAACCGCGTCCTGACCGACGCCCGCCGTGACACCGACCGCTGGGTCTTCCGGGGCGGGACGGGCGCCTACATCCGCGCGGTCACGCTGCCCGAGTGCGTGTCGGCGGCGCGCCCCGTCCGGCGCAAGCTGGACTTCCGGCTGGAGATCCTGGACCCCACCGACCCGGACCTGTGCCACCAGTTCGTCCGCCTCCACCAGCGGCTGGCGACCAGCCCGGACAGCCCGGAGCAGTCGTGGACGGCGGACGAGACGCGCCGCGAGCTGTTCGCGACGATCCTGGCGGCGTGCTGGTACCAGCAGCGCTACGAACTGCTCGACATCGACGTCCGGCTGTCGTCCGCGTACTCGCTGCTGCGGTACGAGCTGTCGAAGAGCTGCCTCATCTTCACCCAGCGCGGGCCGGAGTTCCCCGCACTGGTGATCAACAGCGGCACGCCGACCTACCTGTGCTGGGAGTCGGAGCTGCACGTCAGCTTCCAGCAGGCCAAGCGGCTGCCGTTGCAGTCGGTGAAGAGCATGCAGCTGAGCAGCGTGCCGTCCGCGGAAGAGATCCGCGACGTCTTCAGGGCCCTCACGATCGAACTGCCGGCCGACTACTCCGACGACGACCTCACCGAGATCCGGAAGCTGGCCCTGGAGTCGTCCGACCCCTACGCGTAGGCGCGGGCGACGAGCGGACGCGCCGCCGGAAGTACGCCACGGTCACGACGCCGAGCAGCGGCCCCCAGGCGACCAGCGGCGCATAGGCGACGACACCGAGCACGCCTTCCCAGCTGCCGAAGTGGATGGGGAATCCGTCCGGCAGCGGCCGCCCCTGAATCGTCTCCCGGAAGACCAGGCCGTTCACGATCGACACCGTCCACAACACGGTGAGGATCGCGGCCCCGACCGCTGCGGGAATCACCGCGGCCGTGATCGGCACCCGGCGACCCCGCACCCACGGCACCCAGCGGGGAAAGACCTCGCCCCACCGGGCGATGAGCCCGACCGCGGTGAAGGCCACCAGCTCCGAGAAGACCGACAGCAGCACCACGTAGACCTCCATGGGCAGCCATCCCGGCAGATCCCCCCGCCCGCCGCCCGGCCCGTCCCCCGGTCCCAGGTCATCCTCGGCAATGATCGGAAGATGGAGGGCGAAGACCGCGATCCGCCACAGACCGGACGGCAACACGGTGAACGGTACGGCCAGCGCCGCGACACGCGCCCACCGAGGCACCCCCTCCACCGCCTCGTGCGCGGCCCGCCACCCGGCGCGTACCCGCGCGAACGGCTCCGAGGATGTGGCCACGATGGTCATGATCGCCTCTCCCGATGGTGGTCGTCACCTACGGACCCCACGATCACAGCCCCGCCGCCCCGCCCCGATCACCCGTAAGCACCAAGCCCCTCCCCCGCACGGGTGAATCCCGCCCCGCGGACCGGCGAAGAGTCCCCGCTCAGGGCTTGCGGAGCAGCAGGTTGCCGGCCGGGGAGTGCTCGTTCTCGTTCGGGCGGCGCAGGAAGCGGGCCACCTCGGCCAGTCCCGCCCCGCGGGCGATGCCGGCGAGGCGGTCGACCGGCCAGCGGTGGGCGGGGACGACCTTGTGGTCGAACGGCTCCGGGACGTCCCCGTCGGTCGACTGGAAGGCCGCGAGCAGGTGGCCGCCGGGGGCCAGGACGCGGTGGAACTCGGCGAAGACGCCCGGGAGTTCCGCGGGGTCATGGTGGATGATCGAGTACCAGGAGAGGATGCCGGCCAGCGACTCGTCGGGGAACGCGAGCGCGTTCATCGTGCCCTCGGCGAAGCGCAGGTGCGGGTTGTCCGCGCGGGCCTGGGCGATCATGCCGGGCGACAGGTCGACGCCGGACGCGTCCAGGCCGAGGGAGTGCAGGAACGCCGTCAGGTGGCCGGGGCCGCAGCCCAGGTCGGCGACCGGGCCCCGGTCCCGGACGAGGTCCGCGAACGCGACGATCAGCGAGCGGTCGAGGGGCAGGTCGTCGAGGACGTCGCGGAACATGTCGGCGTACAGGACGGCGACGGCGTCATAGGCCGCTCGGGTGGCGGTTTCGGTCATGGGGCTCGACGTTAGCGCGGCCGGGAGACCCACGTGCGGCGGATCGGGCCCCATGATCGCGTCCGGCGCCCTCGGCGCGCGTCGAACCCTTCACCCCAGGTCGTGCGCGTCCAACCGATAGCGGGCCTGGCGGGCGGCGGGGCCGGTCGGCGCCAGCCCGGACAGGCCGGCCTCGATCGCGGCGGCGGCCCGGCGGCAGAACGCCTCCGGCTCGTCGGCGGCGTCCGGACGCTCGTCCACCAGGGCGTCCGCGATGCCGTAGCGGAGCAGGTCCGCCGACCGGACGCCCTGGGACGCCGCCATCTCGTCCGCGCGGGCCGGCGTCCGGTGGACGATCACCGACGCGCCCTCGGGCGGGAGCGGGGACAGCCAGGCGTGCCGGGCCGCGAGGACGCGGTCGGCGGGCAGCAGCGCGAGCGCCGCGCCTCCGGTGCCCTCGCCGAGGAGCAGGCAGAGCGTCGGCGCGGGCAGCGAGATCAGGTCGGCGAGGCAGCGGGCGATCTCGCCGGCCAGGCCGCCCTCCTCCGCCTCCGCCGACAGCACGGCGCCGGGCGTGTCGACCACGGTGACCAGCGGCAGGCCGAGCTGGGCGGCCAGCCGCATCCCGCGCCGGGCGACGCGCAGGCCGGCCGGGCCGAGCGGGTGGCCGCTGCGCTGGCTGTTCCGGTCCTGGCCGACCAGGACGCACGGTGCCGCGCCGAAACGGGCCAGGGCGAGCTCCAGGCCCGGATCGGCCTCGCCCTGGCCGGTGCCCGACAGCAGGGTCACGTCGGCGGCGCCGTGCCGGAGCAGTTCGCGGACGCCCGGACGGTCCGGGCGGCGGGAGCGTTCGATCGACTCCCACGCCGTCCCGTCCGGTACAGCCGCCGAGAGCAGGGCCGGCGGCGCCGAGGGCAGGGCCGCCGGCGCCGAAGGCGGGCGCCCGCACAGGACGCGCAACGCCCGCGACGCCACCCCGGCGAGGTCGTCGATGCCGACGACGGCGTCCAGCAGGCCCTTGGCCGCGAGGTTCTCCGCGACCTGCACGCCCGGCGGGAACGGCTCCCCGTACAGCCCCTCGTACACGCGCGGGCCGAGGAAGCCGATCAGCGCGCCCGGCTCGGCGGCCGTCACGTGGCCGAGCGACCCCCACGACGCGAACACCCCGCCGGTCGTGGGATGCCGCAGGTAGACCAGATACGGCAGCCCGGCGGCGCGGTGCGCGGCGACGGCCGCCGTGATGCGCGCCATCTGGACGAACGCCGCCGTCCCCTCCTGCATGCGGGTGCCGCCCGAGGCCGGCGCGGCGAGCAGCGGGAGGCCCTCGGCGGTGGCGCGCCCGACGGCCGCGACGATCCGGCCGGCGGTGGCGAGGCCGATCGAGCCGGCCAGGAAGCGGAACTCCGACACGACGAACGCGACGCGGCGGCCCGCCAGCCGGCCCTCGCCGGTGAGGACGGCCTCGTCGCATCCGCTGCGCTCCCGGGCCGCCGCCAGATCCCTGCCATAGGGGGACGAAGGCGAAGGCTCCCCCGAAGGGGGCTCGTCCCAGGACGTCCAGGCGCCGTCGTCCAGCACGCGGCGCAGCAGTTCCCGCGCCCCGACTCGTTCCGCCACTCGGCCCCTTCCCTCGGTCTTCCCAGCATGATGACCTCGGGACCGGGCCATCCGGCATCCGGGGGTGGACACTGGGGGTAACCCGGCAGAGGAGGAGCGCACGTGTCCGAGGAGATCTGTTTCGCGTCCGCCCGGGAGCTGGCCCGCCGGATCCGCGCCCGCGAGCTGTCGGCGCGGGAGGTCCTGCAGGCGCATCTCGACCAGATCGAGCGGACGAACCCGCAGGTCAACGCCATTGTCACGCTCGTCGCGGAGCGGGCGGCGCAGCAGGCGCGGGACGCCGACGAGCGGCTCGCCGCCGGGGAGCTGCCGGGCCCGCTGCACGGCCTGCCCGTCGCCCACAAGGACACGCACGCCACCGGGGGCGTCCGCACCACGTCCGGGTCGCCGATCTTCGCCGACCACGTCCCGGACGCGGACGAACTGGTCATCGAGCGGATGCGCGCCGCCGGCGTCATCACGCTCGGCAAGACGAACGTGCCGGAGTTCGCCGCCGGATCGCACACGTTCAACCCGGTCTTCGGCCTGACCCGCAACCCCTACGACCTCTCCCGGTCGGCGGGCGGCAGCAGCGGCGGCGCGGCGGCGGCGCTCGCGTGCGGGATGCATCCGCTCGCGGACGGCAGCGACATGGGCGGCTCGCTGCGCAACCCCGCGTCGTTCTGCAATGTCGTCGGGTTCCGGCCGTCGCCCGGGCGGGTGCCGTCCTGGCCGGTTCCGGCGGGCTGGGCGACGATGGGCGTGCAGGGCCCGATGGCCCGCGAGGTCGCGGACGTGGCGCTGCTGCTGTCGGTGCTCGCCGGCCCCGACCCGCGCAGCCCCATCGCGCTGGACACGCCGGGCTCGGCGTTCGCCGGGCCGCTCGACCGCGACCTCGGCGGGCTCCGCGTCGCATGGTCCCCCGACCTCGGCGGGACGATCCCCGTCGACCCGGCCGTCACCGGCGTCCTCGAACCCGCCGTGAAGGTGTTCCAGGAGCTGGGCTGCACGGTCCACGAGGCGTCCCCCGACCTGGCGGGCGCCGACGAGGTGTTCCGCACGCTGCGCGCCTGGCACTGGGACATCGCCCTCCGCCCCCTGCTGGACGAGCGCCGCGCCGACTTCAAGCCGTCCCTCGCCGAGAACATCGAGGCCGGCCGCTCCCTCACCGGCGCCGACCTCGGCCGGGCCGAGACGGCGCACACCGCCCTCTTCCACCGCGTCCGGGAGTTCTTCGAGCGGTACGACGCGCTGCTCCTGCCGGTCAGCCAGGTGCCGCCGTTCGACGCGGGCATCGAGTACCCGGACGAGGTCGCCGGCCGGCCGATGCCCGACTACCTGGAGTGGATGCGCTCCTGCTTCCTCGTCTCGGCGACCGGATGCCCGGCGCTGTCGGTCCCCGCCGGGTTCACCCCGGACGGCCTGCCGGTCGGCCTGCAGATCGTCGGCCCCCATCGCGCGGACTTCGCCGTCCTGCAGATCGGGCACGCGTTCGAGCAGGCCACCCGGCACGCGACGCGCCGCCCGCCGGGCGCCGCCGGCTAGGGCGGGTCGAGCGGGAGGCACAGGACGAACCGGGCGCCCCGGTCGCTGGGCGCGGCGACGAGGGTCCCGCCGTGCGCGCGGGCGATGTCGCGGGAGATGGTCAGGCCGAGGCCGGTGCCCGTGGCGTCCCGCGCCCGGCCCTCGCGAAGCCGCTGGAACCGCCAGAAGATCCGCTCCCGGTCCTCGGGCGCGATGCCCGGCCCGTCGTCGCGGACCTCCAGCACGGCCTCGGGCCCGTCCGCCGCCACCGTCACCCACACCCGCGACGCCGCGTGCCGCTCGGCGTTGTCCAGCAGGTTCGTCAGAACCCGCGCCAGATGGTGCGGGGTGGCCCGCACCGTGACGCCCGCCGCCGCGCTGACCTCGACCGGGACGCGCCGCTCCCGCCGCGACGCCT
Organism: Actinomadura latina NBRC 106108; assembly: GCF_001552195.1. GTDB lineage: Bacteria > Actinomycetota > Actinomycetes > Streptosporangiales > Streptosporangiaceae > Spirillospora > Spirillospora latina. Next base: position 220,792 of record NZ_BCQS01000011.1, on the reverse strand, counting down.
CCGCCCGCGCCAGCTCGCCGAGGTCGACGCGCTCCCGCTCGACGTGCACGCCGGCGCCCAGCTTCGCCAGGACGAGCAGATCGCTGACGATGCCCTGCAGCCGGTCGGCGTCGCCGAGCGCGGCGCGCGCGACCGCCGGCCAGTCCTCGTCCTCCGGATGCTCCAGCGCGACCTCCAGCTGGGCGCGCAGCCCGGTCAGCGGGCTGCGCAGCTCGTGCGACACGTCCGCCACGAACGCGCGCTGCCGGGCCATGACCTCCTGCAGCCGGTTCAGCGTCACGTTCACCGACTCGGCCAGATGAGACACCTCGTCGTTCGGGCCCGGGACGGTGACCCGCCGCTCGGACTCGCCGCCGGTGATGTCCGCCAGCTCGGCGCTCATCACCCGCACCGGCCGCAGCGCCCGCCGCACCGACAGCGACACGATCCAGCCGACCGCGGCGGTCGCGACGAGCGCCAGCGTCACGAGCAGGCCGATGAACGCGCCCTTGTAGCGCGTCAGCTCGTTGATGGGCGCGCCGGCGTACACGGTCCGGACGCCCTCGCGGGTCCGCAGCCGCTCCGAGGCGAGGTAGACGTCGGCCTTCCCCTGCACGCGCACGAGGCGGTACTCGGGCCTGCCCGTCACCTGCGGCTCCGGCACCTTCAGCGGCCCGCGCCCGGACAGCGACTCGCTCGCCGCCAGCACGTCGCCCTCGCCGTCGATGACCTGCAGCAGGGTGAAGTCGGGGTCCTGGACGTGCAGCGTCCCGCGCGGATCGGTCTCGCGGACGAGCGTGGCCAGATCCGTGAGGACCAGCGTCCCCCGATCGTGCAGCCCGTCGAACACCGTGTCCCGCACGACCTGGTAGAAGAGCACGACGCCGACCACGAGGAGCAGGCCGACGAGGGCGGTCGCGGCGGCGGTCACGCGGGTCCGCACCGACCAGCACGACGGCGACAGCAAGTCCCCGAAGATCCGCACCCCGGCGATCCTCCCCCTCTGCGCACGGCGCCGGGGGGATGACGCAGACCAGGTTGTTCCTGGCCACGGCCCCGCGAAACCTCCCGGGTAGGGCCGGCGTCCGCGCGGGCGGCCCTCCCACCCCTAGGGGGCCGCCCGCGCGGGCACACCCTCCACCCTGCACGCCTCCGGTGCACGCGGTGCTACATCGGGGTGACGAACACGTTTCCGCACTTCCTTCGAGAACCCGCCATAATCTTCCGCCGAACGGGGATGGACGGACGGGAGAGAACTGAGGGAGCCAGGAACACCGCATGGACGGAGACATCAGGCCGCTCGACCCGGCCGACCCGCGCCAGGTCGCCGGGCACACGCTGCTCGGCCGGCTCGGGTCGGGCGGCATGGGGACGGTCTACCTCGGCGCCGACCCCGTGTCCGGCGGGCGCGTCGCGGTGAAGACGATCCATCCGCACCTGGCCGGAGATCCCGTCTACCGCCGCCGGTTCAAGGACGAGGCGTACCTCGCGAGCCGGGTCGCGTCGTTCTGCACCGCGCGGGTCCTCGCGCACGGCGAGGAGAACGGGCGGCCCTACCTCGTCACCGACTACGTCGGCGGCATCTCGCTGCACAACCGGCTCGTCGCCGAGGGCCCGCTGCCGCCCGCAGACCTGCACGGCGTCGCCGTCGGCGTCGCGTCCGCGCTCGCCGCGATCCATGCCGCGGGGCTCGTGCACCGCGACCTGAAACCCGCCAACGTGATGCTCACGCTGTCCGGCTGCCGCGTCATCGACTTCGGCATCGCCAGCGGCCAGGACGACGCGTCCGGCGCCGACGCGTCCGGCAAGGTGCTCGGCACGCCCGGCTGGATGGCGCCGGAGGTGCTCGTCGGCGGGCCCGCGACCCCGGCCGCCGACATCTTCGCCTGGGGCTGCCTCATCGCCCACGCCGGGACGGGCCAGATGCCGATCGGCGGCGACCCCGCGACGCTCCGCACCGGGGACCCCGACCTGTCCCGGCTGCCGGAGCCGCTCGTGCCCGCCGTCCGCTCCGCGCTCGCGCCGGACCCCGCCGCCCGTCCCTCCGCGTGCGACCTGCTGCTCGCCCTCGTCGAGCAGCCGCAGTCCCGGCCGCACGTCGGCGGATGGCCGGAGGCGGACCCGGCGCCGCGGCCGCAGCGGCCCCCCGCGCCGCCGTCCGGCCGGCCCGGCTGGGAGGAGACCGAGACCAAGGCGTTCACACCGCCCGGCATGGGCGGCGCGGGGGGCGTCCGCGGCATGGGCGGCGCGCTGCCGTTCACCCGGACCCGGCTGCTGGCGAGCGTCGGAGCCGCCGCCGGCACCGTCCTGATCGGCGCCATCATCGCCGGGCTCACGCAGGGCAGGAGCGACGCGCCGCCGGCGCCGTCCACCACGGTGCCGTCGTCTCCGACGGCGTCGGCCACGCCGCCGAAGAGGGCGACCATCGTCAAACCGGGCCCGGCCAAGCGCCCGGTGGTGAAGACGCCCAAGCAGAAGCACAAACCAAAGCACAAGCAGAAGCACGGCAAGCAGAAGGGCAAGCACAAGCGGGGTTAGCCCGCGTCACGTGCGCCAGATCAGCACGAGGGCGCAGTCGTCGTCACGCGCCGCGGCCATCCTCTCGACCAGTTCCCGCGCGCCGCGGCCGAAGCCCTGCGGGACGAGCCGCTCCGCCTCCCCGAGCAGCCGGTCGATCCCGGCGTCCAGGTCGCTGCCCGGAGACTCCACCAGCCCGTCGGTGTAGAGGAGGAGAGCGTCGCCGGGGCGCAGCTTCCCCGTCTCCGGGACGCAGTTCAGGTCGGGCACCACGCCCAGCACCACGCCTTTCGCGGAGCTGACCTTCCATTCGCCGCTGCCCGCGTCGAACTGGACCGCCGGCGGATGCCCGGCCGACTCGACCGTGTACTCCCCCGACACCAGGTCGACGACGACGTGCACGGCCGTGACGAACCCCTCGTCCCACCGCTGGCGCTGCAGGTAGCCGTTGCAGGCGGGCAGGAAGCGGTCGGTCTGGATCGATCCAAGTAGCCCGCCGAACGCGCCCGACAGCATCAGCGCCCGGGTCCCCGCGTCGGTGCCCTTGCCGGAGACGTCGACGAGCGCGACCTCCAGCGTGCCGTCCTCGCAGTGCGACACCACGAAGTCGCCGCCGAACGACGACCCGCCGGCCTGCAGCATCACGACCTGCGAGCCCCAGCCGTCCGGCAGCGGGGGCATCTCGCCCTGCCGCCGCAGCCGGTCGCGCAGCTCCAGCAGCATGGAGTCGCCGCGCAGCCCCTGCACGCCGAGTTGCTGCCGCGTCCGGGCCAGGGTGAGCGCGAGCACCGCGGTGATGGTCAGCGTGGCGATCATGCCGGGGCCGATGGCGGCCACGTCCTGCGCGGCGTTGTAGGCCGCCATCGCGACGACGACGCCGAGCAGCGCGACCAGGCTGCGCACCTTCAGCAGCAGCCCGCCGCCGAGCACGATCAGCACCAGTGCGCCGGACGGGGCCAGTCCGCGGGAGTCGCCGGTGGTGGCGAGCCCGATCGCGATCGCGAGGATCGCGAGGGCCGCGAACACGTACCGTTCCCGGGTCAGCTTGCCCTGCCTGGCCCACCGGTACAGCGCCACGAGCAGCGGGATCCGGCGCAGCACGGCGCGCACCCGCGGCGGAAGGAGCTGCACCAGTCGTTGAAGCATGACTCCGGCACTGTATCGAGCAATCAACCCGGACGGTCGGTATCCGGGGACCCGGTGACTCTTTGCAACGGTCCAGCTCCGTTTTATATGGGTATGTGTCACCGGTGAGACACCTGGTTCCGCGGTGAGAGGAGACGGCGCATGGTCCAGCCCGGCATGCGGATCACGGTGGACGCGGCGATGCGCGCGCGGGACGTGTCGCGTCTCCGGCCCGAGGGCGAGGAACCGCCGGCCGCCGCGCCCGCCCCGGGCAAGCCCGCCGAACCCGCCAAGCGGACGAAGGCCGCGAAGAACGAACGGCGCCGCCAGGGCAAGCGCGGCGCCGCCGCCCGCAAACCCCCGCAGAACGGCCTCTGACCCCGGCCCTAGTGCGGGAGCGGGGGGAGTTCTCCGGTCTGCTCGTAGGCGCTGATCATCTCGATGCGGCGGGTGTGGCGCGGCTCCTTCGAGTACGGCGTCCCGAGGAACAGCTCGACGAACCGTGTCGCGGTGTCCAGGTCGTGCTGGCGGGCGCCCAGCGCGATGACGTTGGCGTCGTTGTGTTCGCGGGCGAGCTTCGCGGTGTCCTCGTTCCAGACCAGCGCGGCCCGCACCCCCTTGACCTTGTTGGCCGCGATCGCCTCGCCGTTGCCGGAACCGCCGACGACGATGCCGAGCGTCCCCGGCTCAGCGGCCGTCCGCTGGGCGGCCCGCAGGACGAACGGCGGGTAGTCGTCCACGGCGTCGTACTCCGGCGCGCCGCAGTCGACGGCCTCGTGCCCGTTCTCCTTCAGCCAGGAGACCAGGTGCTCCTTCAGCTCGAAGCCGGCATGGTCGGTTCCAAGAAACACGCGCATACGGAGATTCTCCCAGGCCGGCGGACGCCCCGTGCGCGGGGGTCGGGTCGCCGGGTCAGCCGTCCTCGCCGTCCCGCTTGCGGTCGACGATCGTCCGGTCGGCGAGGTCGAGGTCGTCGTCCTCCGGCGCGTCGGCGGGCGGGTCGGTAGGCGGGTCGTTGGGCGCGTCGGCGGGCGGGTCCTGCTTCGCCTCGGCCGGTGCCTCGGGGGCCGCCGGAGGCGCCTGCTCGGGCGGCGGCGCGGGCGGCTGCTGCGGGACGGACGGCTGCTGCACGGGTGCCGCACCGTACTGCTGCGGCACCCCCGGCTGCTGATGGGGGTACTGCTGCTGCATGGGCTGCTGGGGCACGCCGCCCCAAGGCTGCTGCGGCTGCCCCTGCGGCGGGACGTACGGGACGGCCTGCTGCTGCGCGTACTGGCCTGGCCGCTGCCCCATCGGCTGCCCGTAGGGCTGCTGCATGGGCATGCCCGGCTGCTGCGGCGCGTACTGACCGGGCTGCTGCGCCTGCGCGGTGGCACCGCGACGCGTGACGAGGTAGCCCAGCAGCATGCCGATCCCCGCGAGCCAGCCGTAGGCGAACCCGAACGCCGCCCCGTGGGAGACCGCGTTGAAGACGTACGGGCCGCGATCGCTGGACAGGTCCAGCACCCAGCTCAGCAGGACGCCCATCACGAAGCCGCCGATGCCGCCCGCGACGACCGTGGCCCACCAGCCGGTCACCACCGCGCCGAGCCCGCCGCGGCGCGGATCGAGGGCGCGGGCGCCCACCGCCGCGAACCCGATCAGCAGGAGGAAGAACAGCACCGTGCTGAAGTCCAGCGCCAGGACGAACTTCCAGGGGGCGGGGCCGGCCGACAGCCGCCATTTCGGGAACAGCAGCCAGTAGAGCGGCGGCGCGATCCCCTCATCCCAGTGCAACCCGGTGTCGTTGATCGCGTCGACCACCCACTGATTGCCGAAAAGGAGCGAGATGAGCGCGATGGGGACCACCGCACCGCCCGCCATGACCAGCATCCGCCGCATCGTCATGGCGGGCAGGGTAGTGGGGATCGCTCTCCGCCGGTAGGGCCGGGACTACCCGGCGTAGGCGGTGCCGGCGACGGGCGGGAAGCGGAAGTCCGGGTCGACCTGCGCCTCCAGGTCCTCCCCCGCCGCGCGGCTCGCCCAACTGCGCGCGTTCTTCACGTGGAACTCGACGGCCTGCGCCTGGAACCGGGCCCAGTCCTTGACGCTTGCGTCGACCTCGGCGCGCATGCGGTCGAGGGCGGCGGTGTTGCCGTCCTCCAGGGCGACGCCGCTCCGGCCCTGCTCCAGCGCCCGGACGGCGGCGGACTGCCCGAGCCACGTCAGCAGGTCGTCGCCGACGTGCTCGCGCAGGTAGGCGACGTCCTCCGCGCTCTGGACCTTGTTGCCGACGACCCGGATCGCGACGTCGTAGTCGCGGGCGTACTCGGTGTACTGCCGGTAGACGCCGACTCCCTTGCGGGTGGGCTCGGCGACCAGGAACATCAGGTCGAACCGCGTGAACAGCCCGGACGCGAACGTGTCGGCGCCGGCGGTCATGTCGACGACGACGTACTCCCCGGGACCGTCCACGAGATGGTTGAGGTAGAGCTCCACCGCGCCGGTCTTGGAGTGGTAGCAGGCCACGCCGAGGTCGTCGTCGTTGAACGGGCCGGTGGCGAGCAGCGTGACGCCGTCGACCTCCTGCCCCGCCTCGTGGAACGGGTCGTCGCCGCGGAACCGCAGCAGCCGCGACCCGGCGCCCGGCGGGGTCGTCTTGGCCATCGCGGCCGCCGACGAGATGCGCGGGTTCTCCCCGCGCAGGTGCTCCTTGATCTCGGTGAGCCGGTCGCCGAGCGCGGGGATCTTGGCGGCACGGGCCTCGTCCAGGCCGAGCGCCACGCCGAGGTGCTGGTTGATGTCGGCGTCGATGGCCACCACCGGCAGCCCGCGCCCGGCCAGGTGCCGGACGAACAGCGACGACAGGGTGGTCTTGCCGCTGCCGCCCTTGCCGACGAACGCAACCTTCACGAATGCCTCATTTCGGATATGAAAACCGTTACCAGTGTCGAGACATCCGAGTCTCGCGAAGGGCGGACGATGAGGCAAGCGGAACGGCCGAAGACACCGCGACCGGATCAGCGGGATCAGCGGGCGGCGGCGGCCGGGTCGAAGCCGAACGGGAGCTCCAGGCGGTGGGCGGCGAGGAGGCCGGCGTCCATGAGGAGGTCGCGGGTGGGCCGGTCCGCCGTGATGACGCCTCCGGAGAGGATGACCGAGCGCGGGCACAGCTCCGCCGCGTACGGGAGGTCGTGCGTGACCATCAGGACCGTCACGTCCAGGCTCAGCAGGATCTCGGCCAGCTCCCGGCGGCTCGCCGGATCCAGGTTGGAGGACGGCTCGTCCAGCACCAGGATCTCCGGCTCCATCGCCAGGACGGTGGCGACGGCGACGCGGCGGCGCTGCCCGAAGCTGAGGTGCTGCGGCGGGCGGTCGGCGACATGCGCCATGCCGACGCGGTCCAGGGCGTCCGCCACCCGGCGGTCCAGGTCGGGGCCGCGCATGCCGAGGTTGGCGGGACCGAACGCGACGTCCTCGCGGACGGTCGGCATGAACAGCTGGTCGTCGGGGTCCTGGAAGACGATGCCGACGCGCCGGCGGATCTCCCGCAGGGCCTTCTTGTCCTTCGGGTCGACCGCGAGGCCGCCGACCCTGACCTCGCCGAGGCCGCCGTGCAGGATGCCGTTCAGATGCAGGACGAGCGTCGTCTTCCCCGCGCCGTTCGGCCCGAGCAGCGCGACCCGCTCGCCGCGCCCGATCGTCAGGTCGACGCCGAAAAGGGCCTGCGTGCCGTCCGGATAGGCGTACGCGAGGCCCTTCACCTCAAGCGACGGGGTCATGGAACCATCCAAGCAGCCAGCGCGACGAGGGCGGCGGCCGCGGGCAGCGCGGCGGCGGCCGCCCACTGCACGGCCGTGGCGCCGACGTCGTGCATCAGCGGCATCCGGCCGTCGTAGCCGCGGCTCACCATGGCCAGATGGACGCGCTCGCCCCGCTCGTAGGAGCGCAGGAACAGCGCGCCGACCGACCTGGCGAGCACGCCCGTCGCGCGGATGTCGCGCGCCTCGAACCCGCGGGACGCGCGCGCCACCTTCATCCGCTGCAGCTCCGCCGCGACGACGTCGCCGTACCGCAGCATGAACGTCGCGATCTGCGTGATGAGCTGCGGCATCCGCAGCCGCTCGATGCCGAGCAGCAGCAGCCGCGGCTCGGTGGTCGCGGCCAGCAGGATCGACGCGACGACGCCGAGCGTGCCCTTGGCGAGGATGTTCCAGGCGCCCCACAGCCCGCTCTCGCTCAGCCGCAGGCCCAGCACCGCGATCCTCTCCCCTTCCGCGACGAACGGCAGGAGGAACGCGAACGCGACGAACGGGACCTCGATGACGACCCGCCGCGCCACCGTCCCGAACGGGATCCGGGCCGCCGCCGCGACGGCCGCGAGCAGCAGCGCGTAGACGCCGAACGCCCAGATCCGCTCGCGCGGCGTGGCGACGACCAGCAGCACGAACGCGAGGACGGCGACGAGCTTGCACTGCGGCGGCAGCCGGTGCACCGGCGACGCGCCGGGCACGTAGAGCCGGTGCGCGTGCCCGGCGCCCATCAGCCTTGGCTCGCCGGCTCGGACGGCGCCTTCTCGTCCTGGGGCGCCTCCTCGTCCTGGCCCGCGGCCTGGCCCTCACCGGCCGGGCCGCGCCGCCGGACGCCCCAGAACAGCCCGCCGCCGACGAGCAGGACGGCGCCCACGCCGATCACCCCGGACAGCCCGCCGGACAGCCGCGCGTTCTCGACGCCCTTGACCCCGTAGTCGCCGAACGGGGAGTCCTTGAGCGAGTGGTCCTTCTCCTTGGCGCTGATGCCCTTGTCCCCGGCGACCTTCTCCAGCCCGTCGGGGTCGCCGGACGCGTAGTAGCTGACGACGCCCGCGAGGACGAGCGAGACGAGCAGGAACCCGATGAAGAAGCGCTTCGTGGTCATGTGAGCTCCCCTCTCAGGCCCGCGACGGCTCGGCCGTGCCGCCCGCGTTCTGCCCGGCGGCGTTCTGCCCGGCGGCGTTCTGCCCGGCGGTGCGCAGCTTCAGCGGCTTCATCAGCCCGCGCGCCCCGTACACGAGGTCGGGACGGACGGCGAGCACGCTCGACACCGTCACGGCGGTGATCAGCGCCTCGCCGATCCCGATCAGCACGTGCACGCCGATCATCGCGGTGGCGACCTTGGCGATCGACACGTCCGCCGTCCCGCCGACCGCGTAGACGGCCGTGAACACGGCGGCCGCGGCCGGCACCGAGACGACGGCCGCCACGAACGACGCCCCCGAGACGGACGCCCGCGTCTTGGGCAGCACCCGCAGCAGCAGCCGGAACAGCCCGTACCCGACGACGACCGTGGCGAGCGCCATCGTGGTGATGTTCACGCCGAGCGCGGTGAGGCCGCCGTCCGCGAACAGGAGCGCCTGCAAGAGCAGGACGACCGAGACGCACAGGACGCCGGTGTACGGCCCGACGAGGATCGCGGCGAGCGTCCCGCCGAGCAGGTGCCCGCTCGTCCCGGCCGCGACCGGGAAGTTGAGCATCTGCGCGGCGAACACGAACGCGGCGGTCAGCCCGGCGAGCGGCGCGGTGCGGTCGTCCAGCTCCCGCCGCGCCCCCCGCAGGGCGATCCCGACTCCGGCCACCGCGACCGCGCCGGCCGCGAGGGACACCGGAGCGTCAATGAATCCGTCCGGTACGTGCACGTCTCCCACCGTCCTACCTGTCGCGAGCGATGGGCCCAGTCTGGCGGCACATGGCTAGTAGTTGCAACATGGTCGCAATAGCAAGCGGTATGTGGCCTGCGGGTGAGAGCGCGGAGCCCCGACCCCGGACGGGCGCGCGCTCAGTCGAAGATCGGGTCGACCGTCCGCGTGCGCTTGAGCTCGAAGAAGCCGGGCGTGCTCGCGACCGCGACGACGCCGTCGAACAGCTTGACGGCGGCCTCGCCGCGCGGGATGGGGGTGACGACGGGGCCGAAGAACGCGCTGCCCTCCACCTCGATGACCGGGGTGCCGACCTCCTGGCCGACGCGGTCGATGCCGTCCTTGTGGGACGCGCGCACGGCCTCGTCGTAGGAGGTGGAATCGGCGGCGCCGGCGAGCGCCGGGTCCAGGCCGGCCGCGGTCAGCGCGGCCTCGTAGTAGGCGTGGTCGAACGTCTGCTTCTCGTGGTGGCGGCGCGTGCCGAGTTCGGTGTAGAGCCGTCCGAGCACCTCGGGCCCGTACTTCTGCTCGGCGGCGATGCACACGCGCACCGGGCCCCAGGCGTCGGCGAGCATCCGCCGGTACTCGTCCGGGATGTCCTTGTCCTCGTTGAGGACCGCGAGGCTCATCACGTGCCAGCGCACCTCGATCGGGCGCAGCTTCTCCACTTCCAGGATCCAGCGGGACGTTATCCACGCCCACGGGCACAGGGGGTCGAACCAGAAGTCCACGGGGGTGGGTGCGGTCTCAGTCAACGTCGCCTCCAAGAGCGCGAAACGGGTGCCTGGAGGGACAACCGGGACGCGCCCGTTCCGATTCCCCGGACAGGGAGGCCGCCCAAGCCCGGTCTCTTCGGCCGTGGCGGACGATACGAACGGCGTCCGGTTGGTAGACATGACTTCAACAAGCGATTGAGCCGACCAAGGAGTACATGTGGCAGGCAACCTCACGCGCGACGAGGCGCGGGAACGGGCCCGGCTGCTCACCGTCGAGTCGTACGCGGTCGAGCTGGACCTCACCACGGGCGACCAGCGGTTCGGGTCCACGACCGTGGTCAGGTTCGGCAGCGCCGAGACGGGGGCGTCCACGTTCATCGACCTGCACGGCGCCGTCGTGCGGGAGGCGACGCTGAACGGGAAGGCCCTCGACCCCTCGTCCTATGACGCCGAGAAGGGCCGCGTCCCGCTGCCCGATCTGGCCGCGGAGAACGAACTGCGTGTCGTGGCCGACTGCGAGTACTCGCGTTCGGGTGAGGGCCTGCACCGGTTCGTGGACCCCGTGGACGACAGCGTGTACCTCTACTCGCAGTTCGAGACGGCCGACGCGCACCGCATGTACACCTGCTTCGACCAGCCCGACCTGAAGGCCACCTTCGAGTTCACCGTGAAGGCCCCGGAGAGCTGGGAGGTCGTCACCAACGAGCCGGCCGAGTCCGCCGAGGGCGGGACGTGGCACTTCCTGCCGACGCCGCAGATCTCCACCTACATCACCGCGCTCATCGCCGGGCCGTACCACGTCGTCCGGGACGAGTACCGCCGCGAGGACGGCACCGTCATCCCGCTCGGCGTGTACTGCCGCGCCTCGCTCGCCGACCACCTCGACACGCCCGCGATCGTGGACGTGACCCGCCAGGGGTTCGGCTACTTCGAGAAGGTCTTCGGCCGCCCGTACCCGTTCAGCAAGTACGACCAGCTGTTCGTCCCCGAGTTCAACGCGGGCGCGATGGAGAACGCGGGCGCCGTCACGTTCCTGGAGGACTACGTCTTCCGGTCGCGGGTCACCGACGCCGCCTACGAGCGCCGCGCCGAGACGATCCTGCACGAGATGGCGCACATGTGGTTCGGCGACCTCGTCACCATGCGCTGGTGGGACGACCTGTGGCTGAACGAGTCGTTCGCCACCTACATGAGCGTCCTGTGCCAGGCGGAGGCCACCAAGTGGACGGGCTCGTGGACGACGTTCGCGAACCTGGAGAAGGCGTGGGCGTACCGGCAGGACCAGCTGCCGTCCACACACCCGATCTCCGCCGACATCCCGGACATCCGCGCGGTCGAGGTGAACTTCGACGGGATCACCTACGCCAAGGGCGCGTCCGTCCTGAAGCAGCTCGTGGCCTACGTCGGCCTCGACAACTTCCTTGAGGGCGTCCGGCGCTACTTCGACCGGCACGCGTGGGGCAACACCGTCCTCACGGACCTGCTGGGCGCGCTGGAGGAGACGTCCGGCCGCGACCTGGCGTCGTGGTCGAAGGAGTGGCTGGAGACGGCCGGCGTCAACACGATGCGGCCCGAGTACGAGGTGGACGGCGACGGGAACTTCACGTCGTTCACCGTCCTGCAGGAGGCCAAGGCCGACTACCCGACGCTGCGCTCGCACCGCCTCGCCATCGGGTTGTACGACCTGACGGCGGACGGGCTCGTCCGGCGGGAGCGGGTCGAGCTGGACGTCGTCGGCGCCCGCACCGACGTTCCGCAGCTCGTCGGGCAGAAGCGGCCCGACCTCGTCCTCGTCAACGACGACGACCTCACCTACGCCAAGATCCGGCTGGACGAGCATTCCCAGAAGACGCTCATCGAGCACATCGGCGACATCAAGGACAGCCTGCCGCGCGCGCTGTGCTGGTCGTCGGCGTGGGACATGACCCGCGACGCCGAGATGGCGACCCGCGACTACGTCCGGCTCGTCGCGAAGGGCATCCGCGGCGTCACCGACATCTCGGTCACGCAGACGCTGCTGCGGCAGGCGCGCACCGCCGTCCAGCAGTACGCGGACCCGGCGTGGCGCGAGGAGGGCCTCGCCCTGCTCGCCGACACGCTGGCGGAACTGGCGCGCGAGGCCGAGCCCGGCTCGGACCTCCAGCTCGCCTACACGCAGGCGTTCACCGCGTCGGCCGTGTCCGACGAGCACCTGGCGTTCGTCCAGGGCCTGCTGGACGGCTCGCAGACGCTCGACGGCCTCACCGTCGACACCGACCTGCGCTGGACGCTGCTGCGGCGCCTCGTCGTCACCGGCCGCGCGGGCGAGGCGGAGATCGACGCCGAGCACGAGCGGGACCGCACCGCCGCCGGCGAGCGGCACGCCGCCGCCTGCAAGTCCGCGATCCCGACCGCGGCGGCGAAGGCGGCCGCGTGGGAGCGGGTCGTGTCCGGCGACCTGCCGAACGCCGTCTACCGGTCGACGCTCGGCGGTTTCGTGGAGCCCGACCAGGCCGAGCTGCTGCTCCCCTACGTCGACCGGTACTTCGCCGAGGTCGGCCGCGTGTGGAAGGAGTGGACGAGCGACATGTCGCAGACGTTCGCCGAGGTCGCCTACCCGTTCCTGGTGATCGAGCAGTCCACGATCGACCGCACCGAGTCCTACATCGCCGAGCAGCACCCGCCGGCGGCGCTGACCCGGCTGCTGTCGGAGGGCCGCGACGGCGTCGCCCGCGCGCTGCGCGCCCGCGCGAAGGACGCCGCGTCCGCCTGACGTCCCTGCCCCATGAATCCCGTCCCTGCCCGTGAATCCCGTCCCTGTCCATGAACCCCGTCCCTGTCCATGAACCCCGTCCCTGTCCATGAACCCCGTGGCCGTGCAACGATCGCATGGTCACGGGGAGGGGCGGCATGGAGACGGCGCAGGATGTGCTGACCGCGCTGGCGCGCCGGTACGCGTTCGGCGACCTGGAGGCGCTGATCACGCAGGGCACGCTGGCCGCGGACGGCGGCTCGGCGGCGATCGCGGCGCTGTGCGCGTTCGGGCAGCGCGTCCTCGACCTGGACGCCGAGGACTTCGGCATGCCGGAGGCGGTCGGCGAGGTCCCGCGCGACCTGCTCGACCGGGCGCGGGCCAGCCGGATGCCGCAGAAGGCGCGGGAACGCCCGCGCGGCGCGCTCGCCAGCCTGCGGCCCGCGTACTCGCTGCTGCTGGAGGTCATCGCGATCCGCTGGTACCGGCGCGACATGGCCGCGCTGGTCGCCGCCGTCCACATCGCCGGCGAGTACCTGCCGATGCTGGCCTGGGAGCCGGTCCTCGGCCACGCCGGCGACCCGGCCCTCATCGGCGCCTCGGTGAGCGGCGAGGGCAGCCGGTTCGGCGTGCCCGTCGAGCCGGGCTCGGCGCGGATGTGCGACCACACCCGCCCGGAACGTTCCGCCTGTGAACGGACGCTCCGCGTCGCCAAGGAGCCGGGGCCCGGCTGGCGCGCCTACCTGGACCGCCAGCACAGCCAGGTCGCGTCGGCCCTGGGCGACTGCGCCGCCCGCTGCCGTACGCCCTGCACGGTCATGACCCGCCTGGACGACCTGGTGCGCGCCGACCTCACCGACCGCTGCAAGCTCGCCGCCGACTTCACCGACAGCGCCCTCGTCAAGCTCCGCCACGCCGCGCCGGTCGGCCACGGGTTCGGCGTCCCGTCCCCGGAAGAGGTCCAGACGGCGTGGGCTCGCGCCCGCACCTCGCTCTCCCGCCACCCGCTCGGCCGCAACGCCCTGGCGGACAGCGGCGACTCCTACCCTCTCCCCGGCCTCCCCGCCCTGTTCTCCGCCATCGCCGCCGCCGACCTGCACCCGGACACGCTCCTCCACGACGTGACCAGGCGCATCACCACGACACTCGCCTGATCACGACGCTCGCCTGATCACGGCGTCCTGTCATCGGGAGGCGGGGCGCTGCCGCAGGACGGCGCGGCGGTCGACGGCGGCCGGAAGGTCGTCCAGGAGGACGGGCATGCCTTCGGCGTCGGCGAGGGGGACGCGCCAGTTGGGGTACTCGTCGGTGGTGCCCGGCTGGTTCTGCGTGCGGCGTTCGCCCACGGCGTCGGCGAGGGAGATCCCGGTCATGCGGGCCGGGGTGCGGTCCAGGAAGGCGTGCAGAGCCGCGACTATCCGCTCGTCATAGACGGTGGACCCTTCGGCCAGTGCCTTCATCACCTCGGCGGGCGCGGCGGGCAGCAGGTCCTTCTCGTGGAGGAGTTCCAGCCAGTCGCTCAACTGGCGGCGGTGGTCGGCCTCCTCGTCCGCGCGGGGACGGGTGAGCAGGCCCAGCCGGTCGCGGAGGGCGATGTGGTCGCCGTGGACGAACCCGGTGATCGGCGGCATGTCGTGCGTGCCGACCGTGGCCAGGGACAGTTCGCGCCACTGGGCCGGGGGCTTGGGACGTCCCTCGGCGTCGCGTTCGAACCACAGGAGGGACGTGCCGAGGATGCCGCGGCCGGACAGGCCGTCCCGGAACTCGGGTTCGACGGTGCCGAGGTCCTCGCCGACCACGACGGCGCCGGCGCGCTCGGCCTCCCAGGCGAGGCAGCCGAGGAGCGCGTCGCGGTCGTAGCGGACGTAGGTGCCGTCCGCCGGCGAACCGCCCTCGGGGACCCACCACAGGCGCGACACCTGCATGGCGTGGTCGAGGCGCAGCCCGCCGCCGTGCCGGAACGCGGTGGCGAGCATCTCCCGGACCGGGACGTAGGCGGCGGCAGCGAGGCGGTGCGGGTGCCAGGGCGGCTGGCCCCAGTCCTGGCCGCGCTGGTTGAACTCGTCCGGCGGCGCACCGACGCTCATGCCGGGCGCGAACAGGTCCCGGTAGATCCAGGCGTCGGCGCTGCCGTGCGCGACCCCGACCGCCAGGTCGTGGACGATCCCGACCGGCATCCCGGCGTCCCGCGCCGCCCGCTGCGCGGCCGTCAGCCGACCGTCCAGGCGCCATTGCAGCCAGGCGTGGAAGTCGACGCGGCCGGCGAGGCGCGCGGCCTCGGCGGCGACGGCGCGGCTTCCGGCGTCCTGGAGTTCGGCGGGCCAGCGGCGCCAGTCCGGGCCGTGCTTCTCGGTGAGCGCGCACCAGGTGGCGAACGCGGTGAGCGCCGTCCCCTCGCGGGCGCGGAACGCGTCGTAGTCGCGCTGCGCCCCGGTGCCGCGCGGGAGGCGGTGGAGGGCTTCGAGAGCCTGGAGCTTGGCCGTCCAGACCGCGTCCCGGTCGATGGTCCCGCCGGGGATGCGCAGCGGCTCGGCGAGGGCGGACAGGCGCTCGCGGTCCTCGGGCGGCAGTGCCGCGTACTCGGGAAGGTCCTCGACGCGCAGGTAGATCGGGGCGGCGAAGCGGCGGCTCATCGGCGAGTACGGGGACGGGCCGACCGGCGGGACGGGCTCGGCCGCGTGCAGGGGGTTGATCAGCGTGAACCCGGCGCCCAGCTCGCGCGCGCTCCAGGACGCGAGGTCGGCGAGGTCGCGCAGGTCGCCGATCCCCCACGACGCGCGGGAGCGCACCGAGTACAGCTGGACCGTGAATCCCCACAGGCGGTCCGGCGTGCTCAGCCGGCGCGGCGCGATCAGCAGCGGCGCGCTCTCGGAGCCGGCGCGCAGGCGGTGCCAGCCGAGCGGCAGCTCCGCCGTCACCGGGACGGTCTCGCCGGTCGCCAGTTCGACCCGCGCGTCCGGGACGGCCGGCAGGTCGTCGCCGCGGCGGACGACGACGACCGGCGGCAGCCTGCGGCCGGGTTCGCGGGCGCGTCGCAGCTCCGCCCCGACGGCGTCCGGCGTCGAGACGTCGACCCCGAGCGCCGTCAGGACGGCGGCGAGCGTGTCGGGCGAGACCGCCGCCTCCCGGCCGCGCCAGTCGGTGTACCGGGTCGCGACCCCGTGCCGCCCCGCCAGCGTGATCAGTTCGTCGTCGGCCACGCCTGCACCATGCCCGGTGCGGGCGGGCTCACGCCGTCCAGATCTCCGGCTTCCGGCCGATCCACGGGCGCGCCTCCTCCAGCTGCGCGGACAGCGAGATCAGCGTGCCCTCGCCGCCGAGCCGCCCGGCCAGCATGATCCCGATCGGCAGGCCCTCGTCGTTCCAGTGCAGCGGGACGTTCACCGCCGGCTGCCCGGAGATGTTGTACACGGCGGTGAACGGCGTGAACTCCGCCTGCCGCCGGAAGTTCTCCTCGGGCTCCTGGTCGTGGAAGTAGCCGACGGGGACGGGCGGCATGGCGAGCGTCGGGTGCAGGATCGCGTCGAACTCGTCCATGACCGGGAACGCCTTGCGCAGCTCGCCCTGGAGGACGGCGTGCGCCTGGAGCAGCTGCGGAGCCGAGGTGGCCTCGCCGAGGCCGCGCAGCCAGCGGGTCAGCGGCTGGAGCCGGTCCGCGGCCTCGTCCGGGACGGGCGTCATCGTCGCCATCGCGCCCCACAGCGTGACGAAGTGCGCGACGAGGTCGGCGCCGAGCACCGTCTGCGGCAGGTCCACGACCTCGTGGCCCAGCTCCTCCAGCAGCGCGGACGCGGCCTCGTAGGCGGCGACGCAGTCGGGGTGGACCTCGGCGCCCGGCACCGGCGGCTCCAGGCTGCGCGCGATCCGCAGCCGGCCCGGGGCGCGGTCGGCGTGGGCGAGGAACGAGCCCTCCGCCCGCGGCGCGCGGTACAGGTCGCCGGGCATGTGGCCGGACATGACGTCCAGCATGAGGGCCCCGTCGCGGACGGTCCGGGCGATCGGGCCGTTGGTCGCCAGCCCGAACAGGTCGGGGATGATCGGGCCCGAGGAGACCCGGCCGCGGGTCGGCTTGATGCCGAACAGCCCGCACGCGCTGCTCGGGATGCGGATCGAGCCGCCGCCGTCGCTGCCCTGCGCGATCGGCGCCAGCCCGGACGCGACCGCCGCCGCGGCGCCGCCGCTGGATCCGCCCGCCGACCTGGTGAGATCCCACGGCGTCCGGGCCGGGGGCGCGACGTCACCCTCCGTGTAGCAGGGCAGCCCGAACTCGGGAGTCGTCGTCTTGCCCAGCAGCACAGACCCGGCTTGCGCCAGCTTTGTCACCACATGGTCGTCCGCGAATCCGGTCATCTCGGAGTAGACCGCCGAGCCGAACGTCATCCGGACGCCGCTCACCATGTTCAGGTCCTTGATCGGGACCGGGACGCCGTGCAGCGGCGGCAGGTCCGCCGGATCCGCCGCGTCCAGCACCGCCTTCTCGGCCCGCCGCGCCTCCTCGCGGGCTCGTTCGGCGGTCACCGTCACATAGGCGCCGACCTGCTCGTTCAGCCGTTCGATGCGGGCCAGATAGTGGTCGGTGAGCTCGACCGGAGATACTTCCCTGGTGCGGACGGCCGCAGCCGTCCGGGTGGCGCTGAGGTCATGGGTTTGTGTCACAAAACGGAACGCTAGACGCCGTGTGCGCGGGCATCAAAGAGGGCAGGGACCCTACGGCGGCGAAAGGAGAAGAATATCGTCCTACCCGTCCGTCGCGTAAGTTACTCACTAACCCTACGGCGACAAAACTATTAACCCCGTATGACTAGTCGCCGACCGGCCGGATGATTACTCTGCGCACGGAGGATCATGCCCCCGATGGGAAAGGAATACGGAGCGTCACTTATGGCGATCATGGAGCGGGGCGACACGCAGGGAGCCCGGGGCCAGCCCCGGGCCGAATCCGAGGAGACACGGCCGCAGGAAGCACGGTCGGAGGAAGCGCGTGAGCACCATGACCAGGCTCCGGTGAAGGAGCGCCCCGACGAGCGCACCGCCGCGACGGTGCTCGACGACCCCCGCGTCCGCCGCTGGACGTGGCGGATCGGCGCGGCCGCCGTCGCCGGCGTCCTCGTCCTGGTCGTGTTCGGCTGGCGGTTCGGCGTCGCCGCGGCGATCCTCGTGGTCGTCGGCGACCTCGTCCGGAGTTCCCGCAGGAGCTCCTCCGTCGCCGCCTGGCAGAAGTCGTCGGCCGCCGAACGGCGCACCGAGCGGCAGCTGAAGGCCCTGGAGCGCAGCGGGTACCTCGTCCTGCACGCACGGGCCGTGCCGCGCGACGACGACGGTGTCAGCGACGGCCGCATCGACCACCTGGTGATCGGGCCGAGCGGCGTCTACGCCATCGACTCCGAGAAGTGGGACAAGCGCCTCCCCGTGCGCACCATGTCCCACATGAAGCTCTTCCACGGGCCCTTCAACAAGAAGGACCGGCTGGACGAGGCCCGGTGGGAGGCCCAGATGGCGAGCAGCATCCTCGCCGAGCGGGTCGGCTTCGAGGTGCCGGTGCAGCCCTCCGTGGCGATCTACGGCCCGTCCATCCCGTGGAAGGTCATGCGGGTGCGGGACGTCGACGTCTACGCGGGCAACCGGGCCCGCGCCTACCTGCGGCGCCGCCCGAAGATCCTCACCGACGGCGACGTGCAGCGCATCTTCTCGGCGGCCGAGAAGGCCCTGCCGCCGAAGTACCCCGACTAGACGCAGGGGGCGGCCTGCTTCCCCGGGCCGCCCGCCCCAAGGCTCGACGACGAGCCCCGCCGGGATGCCGCCTTGCCGGGTTCACACCAGCCGGGACGGCCGCGTCCCGGCTTTTCGCATGTCTCCCGCCGGTTGGTAGCATCGGTGACGTCACAGGCCGGCCCGCGCGCGACCTCCGCTGAGCCGGCCGCAGCGCCGCGATCCGCCGCTGCGGGCACGCTCCAGCACACGGCTCGGCACGTCACAGGTTTGGAGAGGTCTCTATGCCACCGCTCAGGTCACGCACGGTCACGCACGGCAGGAACATGGCGGGCGCCCGCGCCCTCATGCGGGCCAGCGGCGTCGAACGCGAGGACTTCGGCAAGCCGATCGTCGCGGTGGCCAACAGCTTCACCCAGTTCGTGCCCGGCCACGTCCACCTGGACGCAGTCGGCAAGGTCGTCGCGGGCGCGGTCCGCGAGGCCGGCGGCGTGCCCCGCGAGTTCAACACGATCGCCGTCGACGACGGCATCGCGATGGGCCACGACGGCATGCTGTACTCGCTGCCGTCCCGCGAGGTCATCGCGGACGCGATCGAGTACATGGTGAACGCGCACTGCGCCGACGCCCTCGTCTGCGTCTCCAACTGCGACAAGATCACCCCGGGCATGCTGCTGGCCGCGCTGCGGCTCAACATCCCGACCGTGTTCGTCTCCGGCGGCCCGATGGAGGCCGGCAAGCCGGTCGAGGGCGTCATGGGCGGCAACAAGCTCGACCTGATCGACCCGATCATCGCCTCCGCGGACGGCTCCGTCGCCGAGGACAAGCTCCTCGAGATGGAGGAGAGCGCCTGTCCGACCTGCGGGTCCTGCTCCGGCATGTTCACCGCCAACTCGATGAACTGCCTCACCGAGGCGATCGGGCTGGCGCTGCCCGGCAACGGCACCGTCCTCGCCACGCACACCGCCCGCCGCCACCTCTACCAGGACGCCGGCCGCACCGTCGTCGAGGTCGCGAAGCGGTACTACGACGGCGACGACGAGTCCGTCCTGCCGCTGAACATCGCCACCCGCGACGCGTTCGAGAACGCCATGGTGCTGGACGTCGCGATGGGCGGGTCCACCAACACGATCCTGCACCTGCTCGCCGCCGCGACCGAGGCCGGCGTCGACTTCGGCCTCGCCGAGATCGACGCCGTGTCCCGCCGCGTCCCGTGCGTCTGCAAGCTGGCCCCGGCGACCGGCAAGTACCACGTCGAGGACTGCCACCGCGCCGGCGGCATCCCCGCCCTGCTCGGCGAGCTGAACCGGGGCGGGCTGCTGAACAGCTCCGCCCACTCGATCCACTCCGCGTCCATGGACGAGCTCGTCGCCAAGTGGGACGTCCGCTCCCCCGACGTGCTGCCCGAGGCCGTCGAGATGTTCCACGCGGCGCCCGGCGGCGTCCGCAGCACCTCGGCGTTCTCGCAGAGCGCCCGCTGGGAGTCGCTCGACCTGGACCGCGAGAACGGCTGCATCCGCTCGGTGGAGCACGCCTACACCGCCGACGGCGGCCTCGCCGTCCTGCGCGGCAACATCGCTCCCGACGGCGCGATCGTGAAGACCGCCGGCGTCGAAGAGGAACTCTGGACGTTCACCGGCCCCGCCGTCGTCTTCGAGTCGCAGGACGACGCCGTCGACGGCATCCTCAGCGGGAAGATCAAGGCCGGGGACGTCGTCGTGATCCGCTACGAGGGCCCCAAGGGCGGCCCCGGCATGCAGGAGATGCTGTACCCGACGAGCTTCCTCAAGGGCCGCGGGCTCGGCAAGGCGTGCGCGCTGATCACCGACGGCCGGTTCTCCGGCGGGACGTCCGGCCTGTCCATCGGGCACGCCTCTCCCGAGGCGGCGGGCGGCGGCGTCATCGCCCTCGTCGAGGACGGCGACCGCGTCGTGATCGACATCCCGAACCGCGTCCTGGAACTCGACGTCCCGGCCGACGAGCTGGAGATCCGCCGCGAGAAGCTGCTCGCCGACCTCGGCGGCTACCGCCCCCGCGACCGGCACCGCCCGGTCAGCGCCGCGCTCCGCGCCTACGCCGCGATGGCGACGTCCGCCTCCACCGGCGCCGCCCGCGACGTGTCGCAGGTCGAACGCCTCAACGGCTGAGCATTACCCGGCGGGTAATCGGCTTCGTTCCCTTTCCGGGGAAGAGTGGTGGTCGTCAGGCGAACAGCCCGGCGACCACCACCGAAGGAGCTCGCGATGACCGCCTACGCCCTCGCCCACCTGCGTCCCCAGCCGCCCCTGCACGAGGACGTCTTCACCTACATCGAGCGCATCCAGGCCACCATGGACCCGTTCGGCGGCCGTTTCCTCGTCCACGGAACCGATCCCGACGTGATCGAGGGCCCGCTGGAGGGCGGCTACGTCCTCATCGAGTTCCCCGACATGGACAAGGCCCGCGGCTGGTACGAGTCGGACGCCTACCAGGCGATCCTCCGCATGCGCACCGACCACATCGAGGGCACCGCCGTCCTGCTGCGGGGCGTCCCGCCGAACTACGACGCCGCCGCCACCGGGAAGGCCATGCGCGCCGCCCAGAACGGCTAGGAGCAGCAGCCTCCGCCGCAGCAGCCGCCTCCGCCGGCGGGCTTCGGCGGCGGCGCGGTTCCCCGCGACGTGCCGGTCACGGCGACCGTGGACAGCAGCTTCACCGTGTCGTCGTGCCCCTCCGGGCACGGCGCCGGATCGGACGCATTGATCATCGGGCGGGAGACCTCGAAGGTCGACCCGCACGCGCGGCAGCGGTAGTCATAACGAGGCACGCCCCCAGGATAAGGGGTCGCCGGTCACGCCGCGGGTTCGGTGACATACGGGGCCCATTGCGGGTCGCCGTCGTGGACCAGTCCTATGAGGCGCCAGTGGGCTCCGCGGGGGACGGCCGGGGTGATGCTGAGCGTCCACCCCAGTTCGGACAGGAGGCGGTCGGCCTTGCGGTGGTTGCAGGTCATGCAGGAGGCGACGCAGTTCTCCCAGACGTGCTTGCCGCCGCGGCTGCGCGGGTGGACGTGGTCGATGGTCTCGGCGCGGCGGCCGCAGTAGACGCAGCGGAAGCTGTCGCGGCGCATCAGCGCGGCGCGCGTCAGCGGGACGCGGGTGCGGAACGGGATGCGCACGTAGCGGCGCAGCCGGATCACGGACGGCACCTCGACCGTCATCGCGGCCGAATGCAGCACCGCGCCCGAGGTGTCATGGTGGACGATCTCGGCCTTCTCCCGGAGCACGAGGCAGACCGCCCGCCGCAGCGGCAGCGTGGTGAGTGGTTCGTACGTCGCGTTCAGGAGGAGGACCTGCCGCATCAGACGGCCTCCACCGGGTTCTGCGCTTCACTGGCCTCGGCGGGCGCGGGCATCCGCGCCTCGAACCGAGGCCCGGTTATTGTTTCCGGTTCCTGCGCACTCGCCATGAGGACCTCCCCAGGGGCGACCCGACCTTCATCAGTGTGGCGTCTGACGGAGCCCGTCCGCTACCCCAATATTCCCCCCTCGGAGGCCGGATCGAACGCATGCGTGCGTTCGAGACGGTTCGGAGTGTGCGGGACGGGCAGCCCGGAACGGCCAATACAGTGCATTCATGACGCCGTATCCGCCCGCGCAGCGCCAGGACATCGTCGAGGACATCCACGGTCACCGGGTCGCGGACCCGTACCGGTGGCTGGAGGACGCCGGCAGCGACGACACCGGGGAGTGGCTCGCCGCGCAGGACCGGCTCTTCCACAAGGTCGTGGACGCGCTGCCGGGCCGGGACGCGCTGCGGAAGCGGCTCGGCGAACTGCTCGGCGCGGGCAGCGTCGGATCCCCCGTGTGGCGGGGCGAACGGCGGTTCTTCACCCGGCGCGCCGCCGACCAGGAGCACCCCGTCCTCTACACGGCCGGGCCGGACGGCGCCGAGCGCGTCCTCGTCGACCCCATCGCGCTCGACCCGGACGGGACGACGACGCTCGACGGGTGGCAGCCCGACAAGGAGGGCCGCCGGCTCGCGTACAAGATCTCGACCGGCGGGGACGAGGAGTCCCTGCTGTACGTGCTGGACGTCGCGACCGGCGAGCAGGTGGAGGGGCCGATCGACCGGGCGCGGTACTCGTCGGTGGCGTGGCTGCCGGGCGGGGAGGCGTACTACTACGCGCGGCGGCTGCCCGCGCGGGACGTCCCGGCGGGCGAGGAGCAGTACCACCGGCGCGTCTACCTGCACCGGGTCGGCACCGAACCCGACACCGACGACGTACTGATCTTCGGCGCGGGGATGGACAAGACCAACTACTACGGGGTCGGGGTCAGCCGGGACGGGCGCTGGCTGACGGTCTCGTCGTCGCAGGGCACGGCACCGCGCAACGACCTGTGGATCGCGGACCTGTCCGCGTCCTCCCCGGAGGCGCCGGCGCTGCGGGCCGTCCAGGAGGGCGTGGACGCCGGCACCGGCCTGCACGTCGGGCGCGACGGCCGCGCCTACATCTTCACCGACCGGGACGCGCCCCGCTCCCGCCTCTGCGTCGCCGACCCGTCCGATCCGTCCTACGAGCGGTGGCGGGACCTCGTCCCGGAGGACCCGGAGGCCGTCCTCACCGACTTCGCGATCCTCGACGACCTGGACCGGCCCGTCCTCCTCGCCGGGTGGACGCGGCATGCGATCAGCGAGATCACCGTCCACGACCTGGAGACGGGCGAGCGCACCGGGACCGTGCCGACGCCGGGCCTCGGCTCGATCGGCGGGCTCGTCGAGCGGCCCGAGGGCGGGCACGAGGCGTGGTTCGGCTACACCGACAACGTCACGCCGTCCGCGGTGATGCGCTACGACGCGCGCACCGGCGAGACGACGCCGTGGGCGTCGGCGCCGGGCTCGGTCGAGGTGCCGGAGATCGAGACGCGCCAGGTCGCCTACACGTCCCGGGACGGGACCGAGGTGCGGATGCTGGTCGCTTCCCGGCCCGGCCTCTCCGGCCCGCGCCCCACGATCCTCTACGGGTACGGCGGCTTCAACATCTCCCTGACACCGTCCTACTCGGCGAGCGTCCTGGCCTGGGTGGAGGCGGGCGGCGTCTACGCGGTCGCGAACCTGCGCGGCGGCTCCGAGGAGGGCGAGGAGTGGCACCGCGCGGGCATGCGGGACCGCAAGCAGAACGTGTTCGACGACTTCCACGCCGCCGCCGAGAAGCTGATCGCGGACGGCCTGACCACGCCGGCGCAGCTCGCGATCTCCGGCGGCTCCAACGGCGGCCTGCTCGTCGGCGCGGCCCTCACCCAGCGTCCCGACCTGTACCGGGCGGTGGTCTGCTCGGCGCCCCTCCTCGACATGGCGCGCTACGAGAGGTTCGGCCTGGGGCAGACCTGGAACGACGAGTACGGGACGGCGGACGACCCCGAGGAGTTCGGCTGGCTGATCGGCTACTCCCCGTACCACCACGTCCACGCCGGGACCGCCTACCCGGCCGTCCTGTTCACGACGTTCGGCAGCGATACCCGGGTGGACCCGCTGCACGCCCGCAAGCTGTGCGCCGCGCTGCAGCACGCCACCGCGTCCGACGCGCCGATCCTGCTGCGGAACGAGGCCGAGGTCGGCCACGCCGCCCGGTCGGTGAGCCGCTCGGCCGACCTGATGACCGACACCCTCGCGTTCATGGCCGCGCAGACCGGACTGGCCTTCCCGGGCCACGCCGAATTGACTCGTGGTCTAATAGCGGGGTGAGTGAGACGACGGTACAGACGACGATGGAGCGGGTCCTCGACCTGCTCCGCGAGCCGCCCGGGGCGCCCGACGCGTCGGCCGGGTACCTCGACCTGCTCGGAGCGCCCACGAAGCCGTCCCTCGCCCAGTCCGCCATGGAGTCGACGTTCCTGCCGCGGATCTACGAGAAGGTCTGGCGGCCCATCGGCTTCAACCTGGCCAAGGGCTGGCCCTTCGGCCCCGACACCGCGGCCGAGCACGCGCTGGCCCGCGGCTGGCTCGGCCTCACCGCCCACCGGCCCGCGACGGTGCTGGACGTGGCATGCGGCCCGGGGAACGTCACCCGCGCCCTCGCCGAGGGCGTCCCGCCGGACGGCCTCGTCGTCGGACTCGACGCCTCCGAGACCATGCTCGCCCGAGCCGTCAGCGACACCCCGCGACCCGGCGGCGGAGAGAACATCGGCTACGTCCGCGGCGACGCCGTCGACCTGCCGTTCCGCGACGGCGTGTTCGACGCCGTCTGCTGCTTCGGCGCCCTCTACCTGTTCGACGACCCGTGGACGGCCGTGGACGGCATGACCCGCGTCCTCAAACCCGGCGGCCGGCTCATCATCCTCACGTCCCGCCGCCCCACCCCGCTCCCCTCCGCCCGGATCGCCGGCGAACTGCTCCGCCGCACCACCGGATTCACCGTCTTCGGCGACCGAGAGGTCACCCGAGCGCTCACCGCACGGGGCTTCACCGACGTCCGCCGGCGCCGCTATCCCTTGATGCAGGTGGTCGGAGGCCGCCGCTCCTGAATCTTTCCTGGACCCCGCCTCTAGGACGCGGCCCGGTGCTCGCGCTACGCTCCCCCAAGAACACGCACGGGACACCGTGCGACAGATCGGCCCCCTCCTGGGGTTGGGAAGCCTCCAGGAGGGGGTCGTGCTTGTTCTTATTGGCTGGTGTGGTCACGAACCCTGGGTGGGGCCGGTCAGCGGAGGGGTTTTTCTAGGTAGATGTTGACTATGCCGCCTATGGTCTCGCGGCGGGTCTCCGTCCAGCCGAACGTGCGGTAGAGGGCCAGGGCCGGACCCTGGAGCTCGGTGGTGTCGGCGCGGAGGATGCGGTAGCCGTACTCGGCGGCGCGCTCCTCCAGGGCGCGGACGACGGCGGCGCCATAGCCGCGGCGCTGGACGGCGGGCAGGACGCGCAGGCGGACCATCTCGACGGCGTCCAGTTTCGGGGCGCCGGGGGCGTAGCCGCCGAACGCGCGGGCGTGTCCGCCGGGGATGAGGTCGGCGCGGCGCAGGCCGCCCATCGCGACGATGCCGTCGTCGAGTTCACCGACGAGGAACTCGCCGTCGTTGCGGAGATAGATGTCCTCCATGCGGAAGAAGTCGTGGTCGTAGTAGACGCCGTCGCCGGGGCGCAGGCCGACCTGGGCCAGGCCCTCGCGGTGCAGGGCCAGGACGGTGCCGTGGTCGGCCGGGTGGTAGCGGCGGATCCGCAGGTCGCCGAAACGCCAGACGGGAGGCTCGTCCTGGAGCCGGACGAGGTGGCCTTGCGAGAAGGTGCTGCTCATCCGAGGTCAGACCTGCCCCGCCGGCGGGACCGCGGGGCTCTTGACCGAGGTGCCGGCGAGCGCCTCGTAGAAGTCCTTCAACGCCGTGATCTCGCCGTACTTGGACGAGACGGCCGCGCCGATCTGGCGGGCGCGGTGCACGAGGATGTCGGAACGGTGGTCGGCCGGCAGGGCGTGGATGGCCTCCCGCCCGGCGGTCAGCGCGGCATCGGGATGGCCCGCGTGGAGTCTGCACATCGCGCGGTCGAGGCGCACCAGGGTCAGGTCGACGCGGTCGGTGGGCGAGTAGAGGGTGAGGGCGTGGCTGAGCACCTCGTCGCCGTGCTTGTGGTCGCCGAGGTTGGTGAACGTGTCGCCCTCGTAGAAGGCCATCTGCCGGTCGGTGAACCCGAACACGAGGTCACTGGTGTCGGTCTTGGACAACTGGTCGAACACCGAGCGCCCGCGCACGAGGGCGCGGCGGGCGCTGGGGGCGGCGTCGCCGCGTCCGCGCATGGCGAGCATGCCGAGGGCGCGGGCCTCCACGGCGGGGGCCATGGCGGCGGCGACGCCGGGGGTGCGGCCGGCGAGGTCCTGGGCCTTGCGGGCCAGGTGCAGGGCCTCCCGGGGGTCGCCGTAGTACATCGGCACGAGCGATTCGCGGACGGTCACCCAGGCGCGCAGCTGCCGGTCGCCGGTCTCGTCGGCGGCGGTGCGCGCGGTGCGGAAGAACGAGCGGGCCAGCCGGTGGTCGCCCAGGTTGATCATGATCAGCCCGGACAGCCCGGACAGCTGCGCCGCGATCCGGCACAGCCGTTCCTGCAGTTCGACCGGCTGCCGCTTGTCGCACATGCGCCGCACCTCGCTGAAGTCCAGCAGGACGTCGCAGAGCATCCGCAGCGAAGGGGTCGCCTGGTACTGCCGGCCGTAGCCGTAGGTCGTCTCCTCCCACTGGTCGAGCATCGTCGGTGAGACGGTCGCGCCCACGAGCGTGTCGTCCATCTTGCGCCGCAGGTTGTCGACGGCCCCAAGGAACTGCCCGTCGAGCGCCACGCCCGCTCCGGCCAGAAGCTGCAGAAGGGTCCTACGAAGCACGATGTCCTCCTCTCCCACATCAATGGTCAGGGGGGCTTCGGCGCGGTCGAGGCCCCGTAAGTCGTTGACGGTTGCCCAGGGACGCTCTTCGACCCTGGGGACGATCGCCCCGACGAGCGCGTCGGGGTCGGGCACCGCGCGCCGCTCCGGGGCGCGCGGCTGCGGGACGCCGGGGGCGCCCGTCCGGGCCGCGTGGCCGCGGCCGCAGATGCAGGGACTCTGGTAGTCGAGCGCGTCGGGCTCCACCCGGTACACGGCGCAGAGGTAGTGCAGGTACTCGGGACCGGGTCTCTTGTACCCGCTCTCGTAGGCCGACAGCAGCGTCTCCCCGAGCCGGGGCGGCGGCTTGCCGTCGATCTCGTAGAGGGCCCTGACCTGCGCCACGATGTCGGACAGCGCGACGCCGTGGGCAAGGCGGTGCGCCTTGATCCGGCTAGTGCCGAACAGCGGCCCGCACTGCTCGTGGATCTCCTGCGCGATCTGGACCGGGCCGTGACCTCGGGCCAGAGCGTGCGCGCGGATCCGGCGAGCCACTTCGGTCTCTTTCCGGGGGGGATCCGACATCGACTCCGACCTCCTCACCGTCGTGCCGGGACGCCGTTCCCCGGGGGGAGGGCGATCGTCCCTGCCACGGCGACCGGTCACTAGATGGCCACGACAGATAATCTCTCGCGCACGCAGCGTAACCCCCGCCAGAGGGGCCGCCAAGCGGTTTCGGAGAAGAGGGGGCGGCCAGGAGGTGCCCCGCCCCCCACCGGTAGAGATTCTTCCTCCGGGGGAGGAGACCCTTCCTCTGAGGTGGGGTAATCCGGTACTTCGGCGGACGGCCGGCCTCTTGACCCGCCAGTGTGAGAGTTGCAATTCTCGCCGGGAGTGACCGGACGGATCCATAGAGTCGATCATCTGTCCGGTTCGTCCATCGCCCGGTGCTCGCCCATGGAGGGGGTGTGAAGGTGGTCAGCGACAGACGCGTCGGCTACCTCGAGGAACTGGAGCACGAGCTCGACACGCAGGGGCTCGTCGCCCGCGTCGTCCGCACCCGCTCGGGGCCCGCCTTCCTGCGGGTCGTGAACCCGGAGGCGGCGAGCCTCGCGGAGGACGTCACCTGCGCGCCGGCTCCCGAGACCAAGGACCACTACTTCTGGTGGTCGTGGGGAGAGCGCATGCACCGCGTGGACGATGTGGGCGGCGCCGCCATGAAGCTGGCGCGCGTGCTCCAGCCGCTCCCCTGAGACCGGGCGTGTCCCGCGGACCGCGGCCGGAACGGCGCGGCAGCCGCGGACCCGCGGGACACGTCCGCCCGGGCGGCCCCTCCCCGGCCGGTCCCCGCCACCTCTCCCGGCTCCGTTCGAACCGGTCGTGTCCGTCCCCTACGATCAGGCTCGTACGGCGCCGCGGGTCCACGGTCGAGGTGGCAGGGCACCACAATGGCCGGGGAGGGTCTGCACCATGTCGCTCGCTGCGTCGTCCATCGCCGGATCGCCGCTCACCGCATCGTTCACCGCATCGTTCACCGGGCGCACCCCGGCGTTCGCGGGCCAGGCACTGCCCTGGGCCGACAAGGGGTCCCCGGAGCTGGCGTGCGGCGAGCCGAGGCCCACCACCGCGTGCCGGCTGGTGTGGAACGTCTCGCACGACACCGGCTTCACGAAGTTCTTCGCGACGTGGCTCGACCGCCCGCTGACCACGCTCCTGCTGGTCGTCATCACCTTCGTGGTCGCGCTGATCGTGAAGAACATCGCGCACCGCATGATCACCAAGGTCACGCTGCGGATGGCCGAGGGGACGATGTCGGAGCGGGCCCGCGAGCGGGCCCGGACGGTCTTCGAGGGCAGTCCCGCACTGCTGAACAAGCGGCGGGCCCAGCGCGCGCAGACGCTCGGCTCCGTGCTGCGCTCCATCGCGTCCGTCCTGATCATGGGGACGGCGCTGTTCAGCATCCTCGGCTCGCTCGGCCTCAACCTCGCGCCCATCCTCGCCAGCGCGAGCGTCATCGGCGTGGCGGTCGGCTTCGGCGCGCAGAACATCGTCAAGGACCTCCTCGCCGGGCTGTTCATGCTGCTGGAGGACCAGTACGGCGTCGGCGACTTCATCGACGTGGGCAGCGCGAAGGGGACGGTCGAGGCCGTCACGCTGCGGGTCACCCGGATGCGGGACGTCGACGGCGTCGTCTGGTACGTCCCGAACGGCGAGATCAAGAAGGTCGGGAACGAGTCGCAGAACTGGGGCCGGGCCGTCCTCGACATCCCCGTCGACATCCACGAGGACACCGAGAAGGTCAAGGAGCTCCTGCAGGTCACCGCGGACGAGATGGCCGCCGACGCCGCATGGAAGGACATCGTCCTCGAAGAGCCGTCGGTGTGGGGCGTGCAGGCCCTCGCCGGCGACGCCATCGTGATCAGGGTCGTGCTGAAGACCGCGCCGGGCAAGCAGGGCGACATCGCCCGCGAGCTCCGCGAACGCGTCAAGCGGTCGTTCGACGAGGCGGGCGTCACAGTGGCCACCCCGCCGGCGTAGGCGATCAAGGTGAGGATCAGGACGCATCTCACATATGGTGGGGAGCGCTATGGCTGAACAGGTGACTTTCTACGAGGCGGTCGGCGGTGCGGAGACCTTCCACCGGCTGGTGCACCGCTTCTACGAGGGCGTCGCGGAAGATCCCGACCTCCGCCCCATGTACCCGGAAGAGGATCTCGGCCCCGCCGAGGAGCGGCTGCGGCTGTTCCTGATCCAGTACTGGGGCGGCCCGAACACCTACAGTCAGCGGCGCGGCCATCCGCGGCTGCGGATGCGGCACGTGCCGTTCGTCATCGACGAGGCCCAGCACGACCGGTGGCTGAAGCACATGCGGGTCGCGGTGGAGGACCTGGACCTTCCCGAGCCGCTGGAGAAGCAGCTCTGGGACTACTTCACGATGGCGGCGCGGAGCCTGGTGAACGCGCCCGCGTGACACGCCCCTGCGATGCGGCCGGGCGACGCGCCCATGCGGCGCGCTCACGTGACCGGTCCGGCGTAATCGGGTAGATCGGGCTGTATGACGCGAATCCCGTGGTGGCGCAACGCCGTCGTGTACGAGGTCTATGTCCGCAGCTTCGCCGACTCCGACGGGAACGGCGAGGGCGACCTCCAGGGGATCCGGTCCCGGCTCGGCCACCTGCGCGACCTGGGCGTGGACGCGCTGTGGCTCACCCCCTTCTACACGTCCCCGCTGGCGGACGGCGGCTACGACGTGGCCGACTACCGCGACGTCGACCCCCGGTTCGGCACGCTGGACGACTTCGACGCGCTCGTCGCGGACGTCCACGCGCACGGGCTGCGGCTGATCGTCGACATCGTCCCGAACCACTCGTCCGACCGGCATCGCTGGTTCCGGGAGGCGCTCGCCGCGCCGCCCGGGTCACCCGAGCGGTCGCGCTACATTTTCCGTCCCGGCAAGCCAGGCGATGGTTCCGGCGAGGAGCAGCCGCCGAACGACTGGCCGTCCGCGTTCGGCGGACCGGCGTGGACGCGGCTGGACGACGGCGAGTGGTACCTGCACTTGTACGCGCGCGAGCAGCCGGACTTCAACTGGCGCAACCCGGAGGTCCGGCAGGAGTTCGAGGAGATCCTGCGGTTCTGGCTCGACCGCGGCGTGGACGGCTTCCGCATCGACGTGGCCGCTGGCCTGTTCAAGGACGGCTCCTTCCGCGACCTCGGCTCCGACGACCGCCGCGTCCTGAACGGCCCGATCTACAGCCGTCCCGAAGTCCACGACGTGTACCGCAGGTGGCGGCAGATCCTGGACGAGTACGACGGCGACCGCATGGCCATAGGCGAAGTGTGGACGAACGGCCCCGAAGACCTCGCCCTCTATCTGCGCCCGGACGAACTGCACCAGGTCTTCCAGTTCGACCTGCAGCTGGCTCCGTGGTCGGCGACGGCCTTCCGTGACGTGATAGTCGCCGCCTCGAAAGCCGTAGCGCCTACCGGCGCCGCGCCCACATGGGTGCTGTCCAGTCACGACTCCGTCCGCCACGTGACGCGCTACGAGCAGGCAGAGGGCTTCCCCGGGATGGGACGTGCCAGAGCCAGGGCGGCGCTACTGCTGCTCTTGGCGCTGCCGGGATCGGCCTACCTGTACCAAGGCGAGGAGCTCGGCCTTCCGGAGGTCACGGACCTCCCGGACGAGGCCCGGCAGGACCCCATCTTCGAGCGCACGAACGGGGAGCTCGCCGGCCGGGACGGCTGCCGCGTCCCGCTGCCCTGGTCGGGCGAGGCCGAGCCGTACGGGTTCTCTCCGGACGGCGTCCGGCCGTGGCTGCCGATGCCGGAGCAGTGGGCGTCCATGACCGCGGAGGCGCAGGCGTCCGACCCGTCCTCCATGCTGGCCTGGTACCGCGACGCGCTGGCGCTGCGCCGCCGCCTGGCGGCCGGCCTGCCCGAGGACCTGGAGTGGCTCGACTCCCCCGACACGGCCCTCTTCTTCCGCCGCGGCCCGCTGACCTGCGCGCTCAACTGCGGCGAGAACCCGGTGCGTCTCCCACCGGGCACCCCGCTCCTGACCAGCGCACCGCTCTACGGCGACCTGCTCCCCGGCAACACCGCCGCCTGGCTCCAGACGTCCTGAACGAGCGGCGCGGTGCGCCGGGACGCGCCAGGGGTCAAGGCGCGAACCGGCACACCGCGGGCTTTCGCTTGCGGCGGTCCCGCTACAGCGGCGGGCGCTGCAGCTGGAGCGGGTCGTCGGCGCGCGGGACCGACGTGAACGTCTGGACGCCGGCGTCGACGCCCGCCCAGCGCTTGACGTCCGCGATCGCCTCGGCCTGCTCGTCGGCGGGCAGCTTGGCGATGATGCGGCCGCTGTGGTTCATGCCGGGCGCGACGTAGACGGCCGAGTCACGGGCTCCCCTGCCGAGCGTGAACGGCTCGGCGCCCCACGGGTCGTTGGCGCCGTACAGGAACAGCATGTGCTCGGAGTCGTGGCGCACCCAGCGGTCGATGTCGCGCATGGCGCGGCCGTGGTCGAACCGCATCGGGATGTCGCGCGGGACGTAGGTGCGCGGCTGGTAGCTGCTCTCGTAGCGCAGCAGCCCCCGCAGGTGCTTGAACTTCGGCGACGGCCAGCCGAGCTGCGTGCCCGCCTGGTAGTAGTACGGGATGTACGGCGAGAGGCCCTGGTCGCTGTAGAACGACAGCCCGGAGATGGCGTCGAGGGTCTGGTAGATCTCGTCGTCGGAGGCGTCCAGCGCGGGGAGGGACGCGCAGTCGGACTGCAGGCTGTACTGCCAGAACGCCCACTCGTAGTCCATGACCGAGTTCTCGAAGGCGCGGTCCTGCGTGCGCAGGATGGTGAAGGTCAGGCCCTGCTCGTCGGCGGCGGCCTTGAAGCGCTTCAGCATCGCGGGACGGCGCTTGAGGAACTCGCGGGCGAGCCCCTTCACGTGCGCGCGGCATTCGGGGTCGTCGCCCACGGTCGTGAAGAACTTGTCGTAGGCGCGGTCGTCGTTGTTGTTGACGTCGTTCGGTGCGACGTACACGACACTGCCGTCGACGTCATGCGGGTAGAAGCGCTTGTGGTAGACGGCCGTCATGCCGCCCTTGCTCGCGCCCGTCGAGATCCACTTGCCCTTGTAGACGGTCTTCAGCGCGCGGATGAGCCGGTGCTCGTCGGTGGCGGCCTGCCAGATCGTGTCCTTCTTCCAGTCCGTCGGCTCGGGACGGGACGGGGTGAAGTAGCGGTACTCGACCGAGATCTGGTTGCCGCCGACCAGCGCCGTCGGCTCGGACGTGAACATCACTTCCGGCGTGTTGTAGCCGCTGGTGTAGAGCACCATGGGCTTGTCCGCCGACTTGTGCTGCAGCATGATGCGCTGCTCGAACCACTGCCCCCCGGGCTTCCGGTGGTCGACGGGCTGCCGGTACTCCAGCCAGAACCAGCGGTAGCCGGGAATCGTCGAGGCCTTCTCCGTCACCTGCATTCCGGGAATCGCCTTGAGCTGGGCGAGAATGTCGCCCGCCTGGGCCGTTCCGGCCTTGGCCGTACCCGCCTGCGCGGTGATCGCCGCCTGCGCCGCCGTGGCGCCCGCCCCGGTCATTCCCGCGGCGAGCAGCAGTGCCATCGCTCCTCGTGAGACGCGCCGCATTGTGCCCCTTTCACGTGGGTTCTCCACATTCGCGTCGCGACACTAGAGGGAGAAGAGGGCCTAAAACGGATTGCTGTATCGCTTGTTATCTATCCGTGACGCGCCGGTTGTCACCGGGCCGCGGGAGGAAGACCGCTCACACCGGCGGATTCAGCGCCACTCCGTCGTCCCACGGGGCCAGGCATTCGAAAAGGCGCTCGTCATGCCAGCGTCCGTCCAGGTGAATGTGGCGGCGAGCCGTTCCGACGGCCGCGAAACCGTTGTTCAGCAGGACGCGCTGGGACGCGAGGTTGTCCACCCTCGTGAACGCCTCGACACGGTGCAGACGCAGCGCGCCGAACGCCACGTCCAGCGCCTGCCTGAGCGCCTCTGTGGCGACACCATGGCCGGCGTGCGCGCGCGCCACCCAGTAGCCGACGAAGCAACTCTGGAGGGGGCCGCGCAGGACGTTGTTGAGCGTGATCCGTCCGGCGATCTCACCGTCGACGAGGACGGCGCCCGGCCACATCTCCTCCACCGCGTACGCCCCGATGAGGTCGTGCAGGTTGTCGCGCTGGCCGTCGACGGTGAAGTACGACTCGTCCCGTTCCGGTTCCCAGGGACGCAGGTACTCGCGGTTCTCCCGGTACAGCGCGGCGAACGCCTCCGCGTCCGCCATCTGGACGACGCGGAGCCGCACCCCGGGCTGGTGCCGGTCCAGTACGGGCGGCGGCGCGGCCGGCGCCGTCATGCCCCGGGCACCACGTAGCGTCCGATGAACTCCCGCTCCTCCGGCGTCCAGCGCCGCAGCCGGTTCGTCTCCACGTCGAACGCGACGAGCGTCGAAACCGCCTCCGCGTAGACGTTCTCGTCGTCCCGCACCTCGTAGGCGAGCTTGACCGAGGCGGCGCGGGCCTCCGTCACCCACGTCTCCACCCGGATCGGGTACACGGTCGGCAGCAGCGGCAGCCGGTAGTCGATCTCGTGCCGCGATATCACCATGCCGCGGACGGGCTGCTCCCCCTTGCGCACCGGGTCGCCGTGGAACATCTCCAGCCGCGCGTCCTCCAGGTAGCCGAGGAACTTGACGTTGTTCACGTGGCCCTGGGAGTCGATGTCACCGAACCGGATGTTGAACTCGTAGACGTGCCGGTACTCGGCCGGTGGCGTCCGCTGCATGTCCTCGCCTGGGGGTATGGGAAACCGGGTCGGCCCGATGTTACCCGCAGTAGGTTCAGTCCCTCACGAGGCAGGGTCGCTTACGGTCGAACGTCCAGCCGGGGACCAGGTACCGCATCGCCGCCGCGTCGTCGCGGTCGCCCAGCCCGTGCCGGTTGTAGAGCTCGTGCGCCTCCTCCAGCCGCTCCTCGTCGATGTCGACGCCGAGGCCGGGCTCGTCGGGCAGATCGATCTTCCCGTCCACGATCTGGAGCGGGTCCCTGGTGAGGCGCTGGCCGTCCTGCCAGATCCAGTGCGTGTCGATCGCGGTGATCCCGCCGGGCGCGGCGGCCGCGACATGGGTGAACATCGCCAGCGAGACGTCGAAGTGGTTGTTGGAGTGCGAGCCCCAGGTCAGGCCCCACGCCTCGCAGAGCTGCGCCACGCGGACCGAGCCGCGCATCGTCCAGAAGTGCGGGTCGGCGAGCGGGATGTCCACCGCGTCCAGCCGGATCGCGTGGCCCAGCTCGCGCCAATCGGTCGCGATCATGTTGGTGGCGGTGCGCAGGCCGGTCGCGCGGCGGAACTCCGCCATCGTCTCGCGTCCCGAATAGCCCAGTTCGGCGCCGCACGGGTCCTCCGCGTAGGCGAGGACGTCCTTGAGCGCGTTCCCGATGCGGACCGCCTCGTCCAGCGACCACGCGCCGTTCGGGTCGAGGTTGATCCGGGCGTCCGGGAACCGCTCGGCGAGCGCCCGCACCGCCTCGGCCTCCTCGTCGCCCCGGAGCACGCCGCCCTTCAGCTTGAAGTCGGCGAACCCGTACCGCTCCCGGGCGGCCTCCGCCTGCCGGACGATCGCGTCCGGCGTCATGGCCTCCTCGCGCCGGACCCGCAGCCAGCCGTCCTCGCCTTCCGGCGGCGCTTCGTACGGAAGGTCCGTCTTGTTCCGGTCGCCGATGTAGAAGAGGTAGCCGAGCATCGGGATCGTCCGGCGCTGGACGCCGTCGCCGAGCAGCGCCGCCACCGGCACGCCGAGGAACCGGCCCATCAGGTCGAGCAGCGCCGACTCGATCGCGGTCAGCGCGTGGACGGTGATCCGCGTGTCGTGCGTGAGGGGGCCGCGCCCGCCCGCGTCCAGGTGGCCGAACGCGGCCCGGACGGAGTTGAGGATCTCGTCCGACCGCCCGACGGGCCTGCCGACGATCAACTCCCGGGCGTCCTCAAGCGTCTTCCTGATGCCCTCGCCGCCCGGCACCTCCCCGACGCCCCTGCTACCGGACGAGTCGGTGAGAATCAGCAGGTTCCGCGTGAAGAACGGCCCGTGCGCACCGCCCAGGTTGAGCAGCATGCTGTCGTGGCCGGCGACCGGCACGACCCGCACCTCGGTGACGACCGGTGTGCTCATCGGGGAACCCCCTGGTAGGCGATCGGCCGCCGGAACCGCTCGATGGCCAGGCTCCCCACGGACGTCGTGCGCGGGTCGGACGTCGCGGGGAACGGCCCGCCGTGCACCATCGCGTGCCCGACCCGCACACCGGTGGGCCAGCCGTCCCAGACGATCCGGCCGGCCAGGCTCTCCAGGACGGGCAGCAGCCGCGCCGCGTCGTCCCCCCTGCCGTGGATCGTCGCGGTCAGCTGGCCTTCCAGCCCGCGCGCCGTCTCGATGACCTCGTCGAGGTCGTCGCAGCGGACGACCAGCGAGCAGGCGCCGAAGATCTCCTCCTGCAGGTCGGGGCCGAAGTGCGCGGCGTCCACGACCGCGAGGGCGGCCCTGCAGCCGGCCGCCGCGCCGGATTCCCGCCCGCGCGCGACGATCTCGACGTCCGGATGGTTCTCCAGCCGCGCGACGCCTCCGGCGTAGGCCTCGGCGATGCCGGGCGTGAGCATCGGCGCGCCCGGATCGGCTTCGATCGCTTTGGCCGCCGCGTCCAGGAACGCGGCGAGATGTTCGCCTCTGACCGCGAAGACGAGTCCGGGGTTGGTGCAGAACTGCCCGGCGCCGAGCGTCACCGAACCGGCGAACCCCTCGGCCAGCTCGCCGGCGCGCTCGGCCAGGGCGTCCGGCAGCAGGAACACCGGGTTGACGCTGCTCATCTCCGCATAGACCGGAATCGGACGCGGCCGGTCCGCCGCCGCCCGCGCGATCGCGAGCCCCGCCCTCCGGGACCCCGTGAACCCGACCGCCCGCACGCGCGGATCGGTGACGAGCGCGATGCCGAGCGTCGGGCCGTCCCCGTAGAGCATCGAGAACACGCCTTCGGGCAGGCCCTCCTCCCGGACGGCCTCCGAGACCGCCTGCCCGACCAGTTCGCACGTCCCGGGATGGGCGTCATGCGCCTTCACGACAACGGGGCACCCCGCCGCCAGCGCCGACGCCGTATCTCCCCCAGCGACGGAGAACGCGAACGGGAAGTTACTGGCGCCGAACACCGCGACCGGCCCCAGCGGCACCCGCCCCTGCCGGACCTCGGGCCCGCCCTCGTTCGCGGGGTCCACGCTCAGGATCGGCCGGCCGGCGTCGGACGCCCGGCCCTCCGCCGCGCCGGTCGTCAGCGAGCCGGTCGCGCCCTCGGCGCGCAGGTCTGCGGCGAACAGCCGTAGCTGCCCGGTGGTCCGCCCGACCTCACCGGTCAACCGCGCTTCGGGAAGCCCCGTCTCGGACACGGCCCGCTCGACGAGCTCATCCCGCCGGGCGTCGAGTTTTCCGGCGATCGCTTCGAGGAACGCGGCGCGCCGCTCGGCGCTCGTCGCGCGGTAGGCGTCGAACGCCTCGTCCGCCAGGGCGCAGGCGCGCTCCACATCGCCGTCGCCGCCATAGCGGTAGGCCGGATCGAGGCTTTCACCGGTGCGGGGATCGACGGCGGTGATCGCCCTCCCCGTGCCGGCGACACGGTCGAAGCCGATCACCATGCGTCCGGTGAGCTGCGCCAAGGGTCCGTCCTCCTCCGTATGGTCCGAAAGGGACGATAGGAGACGGGATCGATACCTGTCCAACACGAAAAACGCATTGTTCGATGCACTGCGAGCATCAATCGTAGGGATCGATCACTCCACCGGACGGCAGCGCGGCCGAGGCGCTCTTCAGAAGCGCGACGAACTCCGCCAGACACGTGACGCACCGCGCGGCGTGCCGGCTCAACTCCCGGATCCGCTCCTCGCTGAGCACCCCGTTCACCGACGCGAGGTCGCGGACGCGCGAACACGCGGCACGCTGCTGCGGCCCCTCCCGCCGGCACGAGTATCCGGCCAGCATCTCGTCGATCCGGTCGGCGGCCTCGGGATATCCCGCCGCGTAGGCCTCCGCGTACGCCTGCGCCGCCTCCGTGACCAGGTGCAGCTCCGCGCGGCCCTGGGCCCCGGCGAGCCGGTCGAGCGTCCGCCCCAGACGGAGCGCGGCATCCCCATGATCGTTGCCGGCTGCGACCCGGTACCACCGGACGGCTTCACCGAGATCCCCGTCCGCCTCATGGCGGCACGCCAGCTCGTAGGCGGCCCGGTCGAGTTCGAGCGACTCGACGAACGACGCATGCCGAGCCCGCGCCACGTCATCGCGCTGCCGCCGCCGGAACTCGTCCTCCACCTCTGCGAGCCCTACGGCGAACTCCGCCTCCGCCATGCCGGCGATGGCCGACGCCTCAGCCGCCAGGACACCGTCCAGGTCCGCCGCCGCCCAGGCACCGGCGTCACGATGCCGATTCACCGCACACCTCGCGAACCAGCCCCACCAGCCTCCGCCGCGCCCGTGCCACATGGACCGCGGCGGCGTCCTCACTCACATCGAGGATGGACGCGACGTCCGGCACCGGGAATTCCAGCAGGCAGTGCAGCGCGACGGCCTCCCGCTGCCGCCGGGGCAGACTCCGGACCGCCGCCATCACGTCCGTCCCGCCCCCGGCGTCGCACGCGACCATCTCGTCCAGCGACGTGCACTGCTCCCGCGCCTTCGCCTGCCACCGCCGCAACATGATCGTCGCCACCCGGAACAGCCAGACGCCCGGCCGCTCGCAAGTGACGAGCTCGTCCCAGCGACCCCGCGCCGCGAGCAGGCTCTCCCGCGCGATGTCCTCGACCCAGCGCCCGTCACCCGTCTGGGCCCGCAGGTACCCGGTGAGCCGCGGCGTCCAGTGCCGATGGAACGCGGGAAACGACGTCAGCAGCTCCCGCTCCCCGGCCTCCCCCGGCATCAACGACTCGACCACGAAAGCTCCTTGAGGAACGCGGGAACAACTTTCACCCCAGTCTTACGCATATAAGAGCCACCGGAGCTCACAATCTCCAACATCAACCTCAAAGATGCCCCGCACCACCCCTAGTGATCAACCTAAGCAATGACCACCAGGTCACCAAAGACCCTCACCGACCTGCCCTGATACTCCCAGTAAAGATCATTACCAAATTGGAAAACCACCACCAAACCGCCCATTCCACCAAGCCTGTCACGAACAAAGACCACGAGAACGGCCAGCCAGGGACGGGACGACCAAGCAGCCCTTCCACCACCCAGACAGTTCGACTGATCCAACGACCAACTACACGCCCTCGGGCAAAGGTGCGAGCGACCGCGAACGACCCACCAGCCTGAACGACGCCCTCGACGCAGCCGCCCCACAAGCCGCACAACGAAGGACACAAGCCAAGCAACCCGACACCGACCGGCGGCGCCAACCGCCGGCGGCGATGGAGCGGTGGCTGGTGTTCGCCGACCTGGGGCGGCAGGTAACCGGCGATCGTGCCGTTGTGCGGTTGTGGGAGAACGCCTGGGCTGGGTTCGTCCCGTTCCTTCAGTACGACCGCGAGATCCGCAGGTCGTGTGCTCCACCAACGCCATCGAGAGCGTCAACGCCCGCGTCCGCCGCGCGGTCAAAGCCTGCGGGCACTTCCCAACGAACAGGCCGCACTGATGTGCGTCTACCTGGCCGTGATGAGCCTGAACCCGACCGGCACCGGCCGCAAACGCTGGATCGCCCGCTGGAAGGCCGCTGCTGCGGGCGTGGCGAAGCGCGGCGGCCGCGTGGTCCTGGGGATCACGCGGCCGCCGGTGCGCGTCAGTCGCGGGTGAGCTTGCGGTGCGTCACGCGGTGGGGGCGGGCCGCGTCGGCGCCCAGGCGCTCGATCTTGTTCTTCTCGTAGTCGGCGAAGTTGCCCTCGAACCAGAACCAGTTCGAGCCCTCTTCCCACGCCAGGATGTGGGTGGCGATGCGGTCCAGGAACCACCGGTCGTGCGAGGTGATCACGGCGCAGCCGGGGAATTCGAGGAGCGCGTTCTCCAGGCTGGACAGGGTCTCGGTGTCCAGGTCGTTCGTCGGCTCGTCCAGCAGCAGGACGTTCCCGCCCAGCTTGAGGGTCAGCGCCAGGTTGAGGCGGTTGCGCTCGCCACCCGACAGGACGCCCGCGGGCTTCTGCTGGTCGGGGCCCTTGAACCCGAACGCCGCGACGTAGGCGCGGGAAGGCATCTCGACCAGGCCGACGTTGATGTGGTCGAGACCGTCCGAGACGACCTCCCACACCGTCTTCTTGGGGTCGATGCCGCCGCGGCCCTGGTCGACGTAGGAGACCTTGACGGTCTCGCCGACCCGCAGGTCGCCCGCGTCCGGCTGCTCCTCACCGACGATCATGCGGAAGAGCGTGGTCTTACCGACGCCGTTCGGGCCGATGACGCCGACGATGCCGTTCGGGGGGAGGTTGAACGACAGGTCGTCCATCAGGACGCGTTCGTCGAAGCCCTTCGTGAGCTTGTCCGCGACGATCACCGTGTTGCCCAGGCGCGGACCCGGCGGGATCTGGATCTCCTCGAAGTCCAGTTTGCGGGTCTTGGCGGCCTCGGCCGCCATCTCCTCGTACCGCTCCAGACGGGCCTTGCTCTTCGTCTGCCGCGCCTTCGGGTTGGACCGGACCCACTCCAACTCGTCCTCGAGGCGCTTCTTGCGCTTGGCGTCCTTGTTGCCCTCGACCTTCAGCCGGTCGGCCTTCTTCTCCAGGTAGACAGAGTAGTTGCCTTCGTAGGGGTAGCAGCGGCCCCGGTCGAGCTCAAGGATCCAGGTGGCGACATTGTCGAGGAAGTACCGGTCGTGGGTGACGGCCAGGACGGTGCCCTCGTACTTGGCGAGGAACTGCTCCAGCCACTGCACGCTCTCGGCGTCCAAGTGGTTGGTCGGCTCGTCCAGCAGCAGCAGGTCGGGCGCTTCGAGCAGGAGCTTGCACAGCGCGACGCGCCGGCGCTCGCCACCCGACAGCTTCGTCACGTCGGCGTCCGGCGGCGGGCAGCGCAGCGCGTCCATCGCCTGCTCGAGCTGGCTGTCGAGATCCCACGCGTTGCGGTGGTCGAGCTGCTCCTGGAGCTTGCCCATCTCCTCCATCAGCTCGTCGGAGTAGTCCGTCGCCATCTTCTCGGCGATCTCGTTGAACCGGTCGACCATCGCCTTGGTCTCGGCGACGCCCTCCTGCACGTTCCCGAGGACGGTCTTCTCCTCGTTCAGCGGGGGCTCCTGCTGCAGCATGCCGACGGTGAACCCCGGCATGAGGCGCGCGTCTCCGTTGGACGGCTGCTCCAGACCGGCCATCATGCGCAGCAGCGTCGACTTACCGGTGCCGTTCGGCCCCAGGACGCCGATCTTCGCGCCCGGAAGGAAATGCAGGGTAACGTCGTCAAGGACGACCTTGTCGCCATGTGCCTTGCGCACACGCTGCATCGTGTAGATGTACTCGGCCATATCGTCAAGACTAGGGGGTCCCGGGCACCGCTTCGTCGCCTCCGCCCGCCCCGAGCACCCCGCCCGGCCACCATCTACACCACCCTCGGATCACTTCGGGCGCCCAGCGGGGCGGTCGGGGGTGGGTGTCAGGTGCCGCCGGACGTTCGGGGGCCTTCAAGGGCGGGGAGGCAGACTCGGTCCCGGCCGGACGACTTGGCGCGGT
The DNA here is from genome assembly GCF_001552195.1 of Actinomadura latina NBRC 106108. Lineage (GTDB taxonomy): Bacteria > Actinomycetota > Actinomycetes > Streptosporangiales > Streptosporangiaceae > Spirillospora > Spirillospora latina. The sequence goes on along the minus strand of NZ_BCQS01000011.1, from coordinate 179,845 downwards.
AGAGGGCCAGGTCGGCTGCGGCCAGCAGCTCCAGCAGGTCCTGGCCGTGGGTGCGGAAAAGGGCGACGCCAACGGACACCGTGACCGTCACCGTGCCCTCCTCCGCCGGTACCGCGAGCCTGCGGACGCGGCCGCGGAGGCGTTCCGCGACGCGGCACGCCTCGACGGTGTCGGCGCCCGGCAGCAGGACCACGAACTCCTCCCCGCCGAACCGGCCCACCACGTCGTAGTCGCGCAACTGGTGGCAGAGCGTGCTGGCCACTCCCACGAGGACCTGGTCGCCTATCAAGTGGCCGTGGGTGTCGTTGACCCGCTTGAAGTGGTCGATGTCGATCAGCAGCAGCGCGACGGCGTCGTGGGTGCGCTGCGCTCTGGACAGCTCCGTGTCGGCCTCGCGCTGCCACGCCGCCGCGTTCAGCAGGCCGGTCTTGGCGTCGGTCCGGGCCGCGGCCTGCAACTGCTGGTGCATCAGGCTGCGCTGCAGCAGCATCACGGGGGGCAGCGCCAGGAGCAGCAGGCCCAGCGACAGGGCGCTGGTGATCGCCACGATAATGCCGACGCAGAGTTCCACCACGTCCAGCAGCAGGCTCTCGCGGGTCCACAGGACGTCCCTCCAGCGGCTCTCGGGGTTCGCCGCGTGCGCCGCGACCGCGACGATCGCCGCGTTCACCACGGTGAACAGCGCCGCGCACCCGACGGCGGCCGGGATGCCGGGATAGGCGTCGACGACCCACTGCGGCGCCCCCTCCAGCGGCTCGGGCACCACCAGATGGAACACCGCCGACGCGCACGCCCCCGCGATGCCGAGGGCCGCGGCGACCACCGCCCGCCGGTAGATCAGCGTCCGGCGCACCCGGAACTGGAGCAGCGCCTGCACCGGCACCGGGATCAGCAGCGCGTACACCGGTGGCAGCAGCAGCGCGACCGGCAGCCACCACGCCGACAGCAGGTCACGGGCGACACCGGCCGGCATGCCGAGCCGCCGGGTCGCCTCGATGCATACCGCCCCGGACGCCAGCAGAGCCGCGAACGTCATCAGGTCGTCGCCCCGGAAGGCGGTGTCCACCAGCCCTGCGACGGTCAGCCCGAGATGGACGGCGACGACCACCGGCACATAGACCATGAGCAGGGACGGACGCCCCAGTCGCGCCCGGCGCTCAGGCCCGCGGGCCAGCTCCCCATCACGGTCCTCGGCGGACGACTGCACTGCCGTCATCCTTCCCCCTTACGCGAATCACGTTGAGTAACACGATAGTTGCAACGTGTGCGGAAGGGGCGTGAAACAGGTACGTTCGGGAAGGCACATGCGGGTGACCGCTCCGGCCACCCGCATCAGGGCCCGCGGGATCGCGGTGCTCAGCACATCCTGAGGGGGATATCACCATGCGCGGCATCTCCTGGATCTGACCAGGCCGCAGAACCCCGACGGTTCGGGGGCGCCGACCGGCGACCACGCCGGCCACGCCCCCGCTCCCCCACCGCCTCAAGACCTCGCCGCCCAGCGCCCGTCCCCCCGCCGGGACGTCAGGACCCGTGGGGGTCGGGTTAGGCGGCTTTGGGTTCTTCTTCTGTGGTGGGTGTGAGGGCCCATTGGTCGGCGGCTTCGCGGGCCACTTGGCGGTCTTCGTCGGTCAGGGGGCCGCTGCGCTGGGCCGGGCGGAAGTCGACGGTGCCTCGGTTCAGGTCGGGGCCCACGGTGATGGCCTCGACCTCGGCGGAGAAGCGCCACTGGTCGTCGCGTTCGTACTGGCGGATGCGCAGGCGGCCCGTGAGAAGGACTGGGGTGCCTCGCTGGAGTTCGGACGCGTTGACGTTCTCGGCGAGGTTGCGCCAGCAGTTGACCGTCACGTAGAGGGGGTCGTCGTCCTGCCACTGGTTGGTCTGGCGGTCGAAGCGGCGGGGCGTGCAGCCCACTCTCAGGGAGAGGAAAGGGGTTCCGTTGGACGTGACGGCGTAGCGGGGCTCCGCGGCTACCCAGCCGGTGATGGTGACGTGTGCCTCGTTCACTGCGGCCTCCGTTTGTCTCGCGTTCGAGTCAACGGTGGCTCAGCGGCGGCCGGCCCGGCAGGAGGTCGTGGAATTGTGGATAACTCAGCCCAGGGCTACGTCGACGTCCTGGCGGAAGCGGGCGTAGATGTCCAGGTCGTCCTCGATGGGCTCGATGACCTTCTGGAAGGCGACGCGCTCGATGCCCAGGCGCATGTGGTGCTCCATCTTCTCGCCGTGTTTGGCGGACGACAGCGCTACCAGGTTGCGGCAGGCCGAGGCGGTCAGCCACCCCATCCCGAGTGTGCAGACGACCAGGACGGCCACGTACGGGATCAGGCCCGCCTGGCCGATGAGGCCGTCCGGGTCGTCGCCGCCGGCGCCGAGGAGGCCGAAGGCGACGAGGAAGCCGATCCACACGATGCTGAGGGCGGCGACCAGGACGAGGAAGTACTGCCAGGTCTTGACCAGCCACCACCAGCGCGGCACCGCGTTGAAGGTGGGCAGGGCCTCCTTGAGCGACTCGCCGAGCGCCTCGGGGATCTCCGTGGCGTGAGAGCGGGCCGCGGCGCGGACGGAACGTCCCCAGTGGGTCGGGAGCTCGGGGGTCAGGCCCTCGGTGACGCCCTGGAGCGCGTTGTCGACGTCGCCCTGCTGGGCGCCGATCGGGCCGGTGAAGGCGTTGCGGAGCTCTTCGCGCAGCTCGGTGAGGCGCATGCGGCGGAGCGGATCCGAGCGGAGCCGGGCGATCATGGCGGTGACCGGCCAGCCGACGAAGTCGGCGGCGCGCAGCTCGTAGGCGCTCTCCATGGCCTCGGCGACGGCCGGCGCGCCGGCGGCGTCGGTCAGGGTCTGGATCAGCTCGGCGCGGTGGCCGTCGTCGACGGTGGTGGGCGGCTCGGCGTCGAAGCGGTAGGCGGTGAACCGCTCGGCGACCCGGTCGACGTCGGCGGACAGCCGCTCGGTGCGGGCGCGGCGGGCGGCGACGGTGTCGACGAGGATGTCGCGGAAGCCGTGCACGCCGTCCTCGGCGACGGCGGAGGTGGTCACGATCCGCGGGTCGGCGAGGCCCTCGGCCTCCAGCAGGCGGCGCAGGTCGGCGACGCAGTCGTCGATCTCGTGCGGGGCGAGCCGGTCGACCTGGTTCAAGACGATCAGGGTGACGCCGGTGTGCCGGGCGAACGGGACGATGTAGTTGCGGTGCAGGGCGGCGTCGGCGTACTTCTGCGGGTCGACGACCCACACGAGGAGGTCGGCGATGGTGACGAACCGGTCGACCTCGGCGCGGTGCACGGCCTGGATGGAGTCGTGGTCGGGCAGGTCGATGAGGACGAGGCCCTGCAGTCCGGCGTCGGCGCGCTGCATGTCGAGGGCGCTGGCGCGGGCGTAGCGGTGCCGCTTGTCGACGTCGAGCCAGTCGAGCAGCGGCCCGGCGCCGTCCAGCCCCCAGACGCAGGAGTGGGCCTGGGACGTCATCGGGCGGCGCATCCCGGTCGGCGACAGTTCGAGCCCGCAGATGGCGTTGAACAGGGACGACTTGCCGCTGCCGGTGCCGCCGGCGAGGGTCACGACGGTGTGGTCGCCGGACAGCCGCAGCCGCTGGCCGGCCCGGTCGAGCAGCGCGCCGGCGTCGTCCAGGACGGGCTGCTCGAGCCGCCCGAAGCCGGTCTGGACGAGCCGGTCGAGGGCGTTGAGCCGGTCGACCAGCACGGGCGGGCCGGTGGGCACGGCGGCGGGCGCGGGCTCGCCGAGGGTCGGGAACCCGCCGGTTCCCGCCGGCGAGTTCGCGGGGATGGCCGAGGTGGTCATCGGGCAACCTCGAGGTTGTAGGTGGCCTGGTAGAGCTGGACGGGGACGGTCTCGTCCGGGATGCCCGCCGAGTCGAGCACCTGCCCGAACCGGATGGCCTCCTCGTCGAACAGCATCCCGATGCGGCTGCGCAGGTCGGCGCGGGCCTTGGCGCCCATGCCGCGCAGCGACTCGGCGCCGAACAGCGCCTTCAGCAGCCGCTGCGGGACGGCGCTGTTGCCGCCCTCGACGGCCACGTCGGACGTGCCGTAGCCGAGCAGGCCGATCATCAGGACGAGCGAGACCGCCTCGGTGTCGAACGACACCAGCTTTGCGACCGAGCGCTTGGTGACGCCCTCGGTGCGGATCAGCTCCTGCACGTGGTCCTGCCAGGAGCTGACGGCCCGGGTGACCCGGCGCGACAGCTCCGGGGAGACGTGCGCGAGGTCGGCGTCGGTCCCGGCGAGGACCTGCCGTCCGGCCGGGTGGTCGCGCCAGCGCGCGATGACCTGCTCCGCCCCGTGCTCGGCGGACGACATGATCAGTGATTCGAGCCCGCTGCGCAGCGCCGCCTTGAGCGCGCGCACCCGGGCGGGGCTGCGCCGGCCCGCGCGCCGGCCGGCGGCCCGGCCGCGCCGGGGCCGCTGGACGTGCAGGGACTTCAGCAGGTCGCCGGTGCCGGCGAAGTCCTGCCAGCGGGCGAGCACCTCGCCGCGCAGCAGGGAGCCGTTGCGGGTGGCCTCGTCCAGTTCGGCGAGCGCGGTGCCGTACCCGGCCTCGACCTCGCGGGCCAGCTCGCCGCGCTGCTCGACCTGCGCCTCGACCTGGCGGGCCAGCTCGGGCACGCGGGTGCGGAGGCTGTCCAGGACGGCGGCGAGGGTGTCGCTGATGACGATCTCGCGGTCCTCGGCGTCCTCGGCGACGCCGATCAGCCAGTCGCGGATGTCCTCGATGGTCTCCTCGGGGAGCCGGCTGTTCTCGACGCGGGTCTCGGGGATGGTGAAGCGCTGCGCGTCGCCGACCTCGTGCTCGTCCAGCATCTCGCCGAAGTGCTCGACGACCTCCTCGCCGGCGCCGTCCGGGACGCGGGAGAGGATGACGCCGATCGTGGCGCCGTTCTCCTTGGCGCGCTGCAGCATCTGCCACACCTGCGCGTCGGCGTACCGGGCGGCGGTGGTGACGCACAGCCACAGGTCGGCGGCGGCCATCAGCTTGGTCGCGAACTCGTAGTGGTCTTCGAAGACGGAGTCGAAGTCGGGGCTGTCGAGCAGCGCGAGGCCGGGCGGCAGGACGTCGCTGCCGATGATGACGAGCTGGTCGCCGGCGATGGCGTCGGGCGCGGGGCCGCGGACGCGTCCCATGCCGGGCAGCATGGGCCCGTCCATGAACCACTCGGTGTGGTCGGGGTGGCAGACCAGGATGGGGCTGCTGGTGGTGGGGCGCAGCACGCCGGTGGCGCTCACCCGCGCGCCGACGAGCGTGTTGACCAGCGTGGACTTGCCGGCGCCGGTCGACCCGCCGAGGACCACGAGCATGGGGGCGCCGGCGGCCTGGATGCGCGGGAGGACGTAGTCCTCCAGCTGGCCGCGCAGCTCGGCGCGGGCTTCGCGGGCCTCCTGGACGCCGGGGACGTCCAGCAGCAGGTCGAACGCGCCGAGCTGCTCGCGCAGCGCCGTCAGCGCCCGGATCAGCTCGCCCTGGCGGACGGTCCCGCCGCCGGACGGGGCGCCGGCCCGGGGGGCGCGCCGCCGGCCGCCCCTGGCCTTGGCGGACGGGGCGGGCTTCTCGGCGGCGTCAGGGGTCTCGGGAAGTTCAGGGGTCTCGGGAACTTCGGGGGTCTCGGAGACTTCGGGGGTGTCGGGGGCTTCAGAGGTCTCGGGGGCGTCCTTGTCAGGCACGGCGTCCTTCTCGGGCACGGCGCCGCGGCCGGGCGCCGCGGAGTCCTCGATCCCGCGTCCCTGGCCGGCGGCCTCCTCGTCATGGACCGCGCTTCGCTCTGCCGGGGGTGTCACGGATCCCGTCCCATGTCCGCTCGAATCATGTCGATCTCTCGTGCCACGTCGACCACGTCGCCGACGACCACGATCGCCGGGGGCCGGATTCCGGCGGCGGACATCTCCTCGGCCACCGTGCCAAGCGTCGCCGTCAGCGCGCGCTGGCCGGGGAGCGTGCCGTCCTGTACCACGGCCACCGGCGTGCCGGACGACCGACCATAGCGCATGAGGGCCGATGCGATGAGCGCCATCCGCTCCACCGCCATGAGCAGGACGATCGTGCCGTTCACGCGGCCCAGCGCCGCCCAGTCGACGGTCGAGCCTGGATGGCCCGGGGGGACGTGCGCGGAGACCACGTGGAACTCCTGCGACACGCCCCGGTGGGTGACCGGGATGCCCGCGGCCGATGGCACGGCGACAGCGCTGGTGATGCCGGGGACGACCGTGACCGGGACGCCGTGGCGGGCGCAGTACAGGGCCTCTTCGCCGCCGCGACCGAACACGAACGGGTCGCCGCCCTTGAGCCGGACGACGAACCGGCCCGCCTTGGCGTGCTCGACCAGGTACTCGTTGATGCGGTCCTGGGTGACCGTGCGCCCGTAGGGGATCTTGGCGGCGTCGATCACCTCGACGTCGGCGGCCAGCTCGTCCAGCAGGCCGCCGGGGGCGAGCCGGTCGGTGACGACGACGTCGGCCATGGCGAGCAGCTGCCGCCCGCGCACGGTGATCAGGCCGGGGTCGCCGGGGCCGCCGCCGACGAGCGCGACGCCGACGGGCTTGCGGCGGGAGTGCCGGGATTCCAGGCCGCCGTCGCGGAGGCCCTCCACCACGGCGTCCCGGATGCCGGCGGCGCGGCGCGGGTCGCCGCCGAGCAGGACGCCGACGGTCGCGTCACCCGCGTGCCCGCTCGCGGGCGTCCAGGCCGGGGACGACTCGGCGTCGTCGGCGCGGACCGCCCAGATGCGCGCGGCGTCGGCCTCCGCGACCACGTCCCCGTTGACCTTGGCGTCGTCGGTGACGGCCTGCACCAGCCAGGCGCCCGCGCAGTCGCCGCGCTTGTAGGGCCGCCGATGCCAGGTGATCCGGCCGTGGTCGGCGAGGCCCTCCAGGGTGGCGGTGACGTCGGGCGAGACGAGGACGACGTCGGCGCCCGCGTCCAGCAGCGCCGGGACGCGGCGCTGGGCGACCCGGCCTCCGCCGACGACGAGGACGCGTCGCCCGGCGAGTCGCAGGCCTAGCAGGTACGGGGGCACGTGGTGGTTCTCTCGACGACGGTGACCGGCAGGTCTCTTTGTGGAATAAAGGTACTCGGGATATGGAGTCCATGGAGAGGGGCTCCGCCCGTTCGATAGCCGAGCGTGACTCAACCCGTGATCACGTTGTTACGGGTGCCCGGCGTCCTTCTCGCTGACACCGGCCGAGTCGAACGTGGCGACCTCGTGCAGCACCCGCACCGCGCCCTGGACCAGCGGCAACGCCAGCAGCGCGCCGGTTCCCTCGCCGAGCCGGAGCTCCAGGTCGACGAGCGGCCGCAGGCCGAGCGCCTCGACGGCGGCGGCGTGGCCGGGCTCGGCGGAGCGGTGCCCGGCCACGCACCCGCCGAGCGCGTCCGGGCACAGCGCGGCCGCGGCGAGGGCGGCGGCGCCGGCGATCACCCCGTCCAGGACGACCGGGACGCGCAGCGCGGCCCCGCCGAGGACGAATCCGGCGATCGCGGCGTGCTCCAGCCCGCCGACCGCCGCGAGGACCTCCAGCGGCGCCCTATCCGCCATGGGGCCCTGCGTGAGGCCCGGCGTGAGCCCGTGCCGGGCGAGGGCCGTGCGGACGACCTCGACCTTGTGCGCGTGCGTGGCGTCGTCGATGCCGGTGCCCCGCCCGGTGACGGCCTCCGGCGGCAGGCCGGTGAACGCGGCGATCAGCGCGGCGGACGCGGTGGTGTTGGCGATCCCCATGTCCCCGGTGATCAGGCACCGGGCGCCGTGGTCCACCAGCTCGCGGGCCACCTCGATGCCGGTCTCGACGGCGCGGCGGACCTGGCCTGCGGTCATCGCGGGGCCGGCCGTCATGTCCGCGGTGCCGGGCGCGATCTTGCGCCGGAGCAGGCCGGGCGCGGCGTCCAGCTCGGCGGCGACGCCGACGTCGACCACGCTGACGCCGGCGCCGACCTGGGCGGCGAACGCGTTGACCACGGCGCCGCCGGCCAGGAAGTTGGCCACCATCTGCGCGGTGACCTCCTGCGGCCACGGGGTGACGCCCTGGGCGTGGACGCCGTGGTCGGCGGCGAACACGGCCACGGCGGCGGGCTCGGGCAGCGGCGGCGGGCACTGCCCGGCCAGCCCGGCGAGCCGGACCGACACCTCCTCCAGGACGCCGAGGGACCCGGGCGGCTTGGTGAGCCGCGCCTGGTGGTCGCGGGCGTCCCGCATGGCCGCCTCGTCCAGCGGGCCGATGGCGGCGATGGTCTCGTCGATCAGGTTCACAGCGTCCTTTCCGGGATCAGATTCCGAGCTCGCCGAGCACTTCCAGCAGCCGGTCGTTGGACGGACGGTCGCGCACGGCGATCCGCAGCCAGTCGGAGCCGAGCCCTGGGAAGGTGTCGCCGCGCCTTACGGCGTAACCACGCTGCCTCAGCAAGGCTCTGATGCCGAGGGCGTCGGGTACACACAGGCACAGGAACGATGCCCGCGCTTCGGGCACGACGTAGAGGCCACGTCCAGTCAACTCTGCGGCCAGCCGGTCCCGTTCTATGCCGATTTCCACGGCCCATGCCTCGGCCTCGGCGACGGCCTCCGGCGAGGAGCATGCTTCGACGGCGACGAGCGCGGGCGTGGACACCGCCCAGAGCGGCTGCGCTTCTGCGAGCCGTCCCACCAGATGGGGATCGGCCAGGATGTAGCCCGCGCGGAGCCCGGCGAGGCCCCAGGTCTTGGTGAGGGACCTGATGACCGCGATCCCGGTGGGCAGCCTGCTGGCGAGGGACTCGGGTTCGCCGGGGACGACGTCCATGAACGCCTCGTCCACGACGACCGTCCGGCCGGGCCTGGCGAGGGCCGCGACGGCCTCGGACGGGTGCAGCACCGAGGTGGGATTGGTCGGGTTGCCGACCACGACGAGGTCGGCGTCCTCCGGGACGAGCCCCGGGTCGAGCGTGAAGTCCTTGCTGAGGATCACCCGCTCCACCTCGTGCCCGGCGGCCCGCAGCGCGGCCTCCGGCTCGGTGAACTGCGGGTGCACCACCACCGCCCGGCGCGGCGCGAGGACCCGCGCGACCAGCACGAACGCCTCCGCGGCGCCGGCGGTCAGCAGCACCTCCTCGACGGACCTGCCGTGCCGGCGCGCGACCGCCCGGCGGGCCGGGCGCGGGTCGGGGTAGGCGGCGAGGTCGGCGACGGACGCCCGGATCCGCTCGGCCAGCCACTCCGGCGGCATGCCGGTCCGGACGTTGACGGCGAAGTCGGCGAGCCCGCCGCCGACCTCCGCGTCCCCGTGATGGCGCAGGTCGACGTTCATGGGCGGCCCGCCTCGTAGTAGAGGAGCGCGTTGACGGCCGCCGCCGCGACCGCGGAGCCGCCCTTCTCCGAGACGTTGCTGAGCTGCGGCAGCCCGCTGGCGCGCAGGGCCTCCTTGGCCTCGCGGGCGCCGACGAAGCCGACCGGCATGCCGACGACGAGGGCGGGGCTCACCCGGCGCTCGATGATCTCGAAGATCGCCTCGGGCGCGGAGCCGACCACCCAGACCGCGCCCGGCCCGACCTCGGAGTACGACAGCCGGACGGCCGCGGCGGACCGGGTGATGCCGGCGGCGCGCGCCATCCGGGCGGCGGCCGGGTCGGCGGCGTGGCAGACCGTCTCGCGGGCGCTGATGCCGGCGGCGACCATGCCCTCGTCGGTGACGATGGGCGCCCCGCCGCGCAGCGCGGCCCAGCCCCGGGTGAGGTGCTCCTCCCTGGTCAGCAGGTCCACCGCGTACTCCAGGTCGGCGGTGGCGTGGATCACCCGCTCGGCGACGGCGCGCCACAGCGGCGGCATCGGCGACAGGTCGACGCGGGACCGCAGGATCTCATACGACCGGACCTCGATCGGGTGGGGTTGACGGACGGTCAACTGCGCTCCTCCAGTGCTCCGGATCCTTGCCTCCGGACGGGTTACCAGGGTTTCACGCCTTGCGAGGGGATACGTCCGGGCCAGGAAGTACATCCGGCTCGCCGGGCGGCGCGGGGATCGTCTCGATTGGACGACTTGTCCGAGACGCCCGCTGTGCGGGGGTTCGAGCGTCCCGTTCGCCCCAGACGACGATCACCGGTTCCCCGGGCTGCTCGGGTGGGGTCAACCGGGTCGCCTGGAGCTGGACGGCGTCGGGGGTGAAGCCCTGCTCATCCAGGATGCCCAGTATGACCTGAGTGTCGGCGGGCGTCACGACGGCGACGATGCGGGCCGGCTTGAGCGCGGCGCAGACCCGGACGGCCTCCGGCCCGCCCTGCCCCAGGAACACCGCATCGGGCCTGGGCAGATGCTCCGCGGTCGACCGGACGTCCCCGGACGCCATCGCGACCTTGACCCCGTGCAGGCGCACGTTCTGCCGGACTCGCTCAGCGTGCGTGTAGTCGCGGTCGATGCTGACCACGGCCGCGCCGAAGCGCGCGCACTCGATGCCCACCGAGCCGTCGCCGGACTCCACGTCCCACACCATGTCGCCGATCCCGGGACCGAGCTTGGCCAGCACGAACGCCCGGACGTCCGGACGCAGGCCGGGGCCGTCGCCGAACGCGTCCGCGGGCAGCGCCCATCCGGCGGGAGCGCGCGGAGGCCCGGCGGCCCAGCCCGCTTCACCCAGCGCGTGACGGTTGTCCAGGACGAGCACCACATCAGGCTCGTTCCAAGGACGGGTGGTGGCCTCCGCCGGACGGACATACACGACCCGCTCCCTCGGCCCGCCCAAGTCCTCGCAGACCACGAACGAGCGCGGAGTGACGGGGAACAGCGCGCGCGCCAGTTCAGCAGGCCCCGCCCCAGGCCCGGTCAGGACCGCCACCTTCGGATGGGCGCGACACGCGTTCACGGCCCGCCGCAGATGCCCGTCCCTTGCGGAGACGACGAGAGCGTCCTCCCAGGGCAGCCCCGCCTGGGCGAAAGCCCGCGCCACCAGCGGCGCCGCAGGAACGGTCTCCGGCGCGTGCCCCTGCTCGAGCAGCTCCCGGACGATCCCGAAGTAACCGGGGTCGCCGTCCACGACGACCACGACGTCCTGCTCGGCGACATCGACGCCTTGCAGCGCCTCGACCAGCTCCGTGGCGGCGACCTGTCGCACGTCCGCCTGCCGCACGTCCGCCGGCAGGGAAAGGGCCTCCAGGAGCCGAGGCTCGACCATCACCAGCGCAGCGCCCTCCAGAGCCGCCCTGGCCGCCTCGGAAAGCGGCGAACCGTCGCAGCCGACGACCGTCAGCATCGCCCTGCCCCACCCTTTGCCTACCGTGCGGTCACCGGGACATCCGGCCGTACATGCCGATCATGCGGTCGCCGGGTGTGTCCAGCAGGACGACCTGGGCGGCGATGGGGCTCTGGGGGGCGCCGGCGGTCTCGGCGGCGAGGCGTTCCAGTTCACCGGCCGTCCGGCGGCACAGCTCCCGGCCGCACGGCCCGAGCTTGCCCGCCGCCTCCCACAGCGCGCGGGCGTCCTGGACGGTCGCCGCCCGCGACACCTCCCCGGCCAGCCCGACCCCGCAGTCCATGTCGAGCGTGATCGACTCCAGCAGGCCCGCCGCACCGCCCAGCACGACCGTCTGCTCCTCCATGCCCGCCACCAGAACGATCTGCGCGAGCCCGTCCTTGACCGCCTTCACGACCGCCTCGCGGACCGTCCCCGCCGGGACGAAGCTCGCGTCCGGCACCTTCGGCAGCATCCGGCGGGCGGCCTCACGCGCGCCCTCCCCGTACAGCACGAGCGTCCGATCCATGGCGGTCACTGGTTCCGTCCCTCCTCGTCGTCGGCGACGAGCCTCGCGGAGGCGCCGCCCGGATGCGGAAGCGGCGCGCCGGAAAGCGGCGGATCCGTCGCGATCCGGCTGAAGACGATCATGTCGCGGCTGGCGCCGTCCGCGTCGCGCTCGGCGCCGCGCGCGACGCCCTCGCGCAGGTAGCCGGCCTTCTCGGCGACGCGGACCGAGGCGTGGTTGGTGACCATCGCACGCAGTTCCACCCGGAACAGCCCGCAATCGTGCAGCGCCCAGTCGGAGACCAGGCGGAGCGCCTCGGTGGCGTAGCCGCGCCCGCGCGCGCCAGACCGCATTCCATACCCGACCTCGGACGTCAGATGCGACCAGTCCACCTTGAACAGCCCGATGGTGCCGATAAGGTCACCGGTGTAGCGCTCTGTCACCGCGAGATGGATGCCCAGGCCGAAATGCTGAACCTTGTGGACGCCCTCCTGCAGGAACCAGGCGATGGGCTCGGCCTCCAGGACCGTGGGGAAGTTGGGCGGCAGGAAGCCCTCGCCGGCGCGTATCACCTCGATCAGCGTGCCGGCGTCGTCCAGTCCGAACGGGCGCAGGACGAGCCGTTCGCCCACCAGGCGCACGGTCCCCTCGAAGGCGTTCACGCGCGCTCCCCTCACGCCGCCCGCACAGCGCGGGCCGCCCGCACAGAATAGGCTGTCGCGGTGAGCTACCAGCGCCTGTCCCCGGACGAACGGCGTGCCCAGATCCTGGACGTCGCCCGGCGGATGTTCACGGAGCTGCCGTACTCCGAGGTGTCCACGGCCGCGATCGCCCGCGAGACCGGCGTGCAGCGCGGCCTGATCCACTACTACTTCGGGACGAAGCGGGAGCTGTTCCTCAAGGTCGTCCACGGGCTGACGGCGTCCGCCGCGATGCAGGTCCCGCCGCCGGACGACCGGCTGACGCTGCCCGAGTCCGTCGAGCTGCTGGTCGACCTGTTCCTGGACACCGCCGACCAGAACGCCACGACCTGGTTCGCGGCGCTGGACGCCGAGGGCTTCGGGCAGGACCCGGAGCTCCTGCGGATCGTCAACCGGTTCAAGGACGAGGCGGTCAAGCACATGCTGGCCGTCCTGCGGGTACCGGAGCCGAGCGAGACGCTGCGGGCCGTCCTGCGCGTCTACACCGGGCTGGTGGACGCGGCGACGCGGCAGTGGCTGCAGGAGAAGACGCTCGACCGCGGGCAGGTGCACACACTGCTCGCCCGGTCGCTGCTGGCGCTGGTCAGCGACATCGGCCCGGCTCTGGAACAGGGCTAGCGCCCGGGGCCGCGGCGAGCGCCGGCGCTCAGGGCCGGGCGCCGGGGACGGCGAACCAGACGGCCTTGCCGCGGACGGGCGGGCCGAGCCGGGAGAGCGTGCGCCGCAGCCCCCAGGACCCGCCGGACAGCTCCCGGACGATGCTGAGCCCGCGCCCGCAGTCGCCGGACGTCCACGAGTAGCCGGGCAGCGCGGCGTCGGCGAACGCGTCGAAGACCGCGCAGCGGACCTCGCGGGCCGGCCCGTCGCCGCGGTAGAGCCACAGCTCGTGCGGGCCGTGCTCGCCCGCGTGCTGGTGGGCGTTGGTCGCCAGCTCGCTCACCATGAGCTGCGCGTCGGTGATCGCGTCCGGCGGCGCGCCGAGCGAGGCGAGCGCGTCGCGCAGGACGCGGCGGGCGTGGCCGGCGCAGCCGGGGCCGCCCGGCAGCGCCCACACCCATCCGGGCACGCCGTCGGCCTCGGGGAGGCCGGCGTCCCGTGCGGGCGGCACCTCCGCGCCGGACAGTACCTCCGCGCCGGACAGTACCTCCGCGCCGGACAGTACCTCCGCGCCGGACAGTACTTTCGCGTCGGACAGTACTTTCGCGTCGGACAGGGGGGCGGGGATGGTCAAGGCGTCGGACATGGTGTCCGCCGTGGTGTCGGCCGGCGTGCTCTTCACGGGTCCTCCCGCGGTCTACGTGCCCGGTCGCGACCGCCCACCCGTCACTGTGGGTCCTCAGACGGTCACGCATCCAAGACTCTCGTGAGATTCTCACGATCGCAACCGTCTTCGCGGAATTCCCCAGCCCTTCCTGCGGGGTTCGTCAATCTCGTTGTGACGCGCGTCAAGAGTCGCAAGACTCCACTCCCATGACCTACCGCCCCACCGTCCGTGGCCGCCGCCTAGCCCGGGAGCTCCGCAAACTGCGCGAGGAGCAGGGCCTGACCCTGCAGGAGGTGGCGGACCGGCTGGACTGGTCGCGAGCCACCGTCTCCCGCCTCGAGACCAGCCAGACCCGCCCGAAGCCCGGCGACATCGCCGACATCCTCGATCTCTACGGCGTCCCCAGCCCGGACCGCGACGCGCTCATCACCCTCGCCCGGCAGGCCGGCCAGCGCGGCTGGTGGACGGCCTACCAGGACGTCTTCGCCGGCAGCTACGTCGCGCTGGAGGACGAGGCGTCCCACATCCGCACCTGGGACCCCCAGCTCGTCCACGGGCTGCTGCAGACCGAGCCGTACTCCCGCGCCGTGATCACGGCGGGCCGGCTGCTGCCCGCCCAGGAGGACATCGAGCGGCGCATCGCCGCCCGGAAGATCAGGCAGGCGCTGCTGGACCGCACGGACGCGCCGCGGCTGCACGTCATCTTCGACGAGGCGGTGCTGCACCGCCCGATCGGCGGCGCGGACGTGATGCGCGGCCAACTGGAGGCCCTCGCGGACGCCGCGAGGAACCGCCCATCCGTAGCGATCCAGGTACTTCCATATACAGCAGCGGCGCATGCGGGCCTTGACGGACGTTTCACCATATTGTCGTATCCCGACCCCGCAGACCCCGATATCGCCTACGTAGAGGGCACCATGGGTGACGTTTACCTTGAGAGTGCAGAGGCAATAGCAAAACATAGGGACCGCTTCGATCGGATCGAGGCGGCCGCCCTGTCCCCCGAGGATTCCGCGCACCTCATCGCCGAGGCAGCAAGGAGCAGCCTGTGACCAACCTGCAGCGCGAACTCACCGGTGCCATATGGCGCAAGTCGTCCCGCAGCGGAAGCGGCGACCAGTGCGTCGAGGTGGCACCCCTGTCCAGCGACCTCCATGCGGTCCGCGACTCCAAGGACCCCGCCGGGCCGGCGCTGGTGCTGACGCCGTCCGCCTGGCAGGGCCTGCTGGACGCCATCAAGGAGAGTTAGCGGCGAGCGGGGGCCGCGGCGGACCACGCCGCGGCCCCCGGTCGTGCCCGGCCCGCCCCTTCCGGGAAACTAGAACGTGTTCTAGTATCGCCGTCGTCGACAACCGGAGGGTGCAACGTGACCGCGGAACTCAAGCTCGGCATCAACGTCGGCTACTGGCAGCGCGACCCCGACGACCAGACCGAGACGGTGCTGGCCGCCGAGCGCTGCGGCTACGACTCGGTGTTCACCGCCGAGGCGTACGGCTCGGACGCGTTCACCCCGCTGACCTGGTACGCCGCTCGCACGTCCCGGATCAAACTCGGCACCGCCGTCGTCCAGCTGTCGGCGCGCACCCCGGCGGCCACCGCCATGCACGCGCTCACCCTGGACGCGCTGTCCGGCGGGCGGGTGATCCTGGGGCTCGGCGCGTCCGGCCCCCAGGTCGTCGAGGGCTGGTACGGGCAGCCGTTCCCGAAGCCGCTCGCCCGCACCCGCGAGTACCTCGACATCGTCCGGCAGGTGTGGCGCCGCGAGGCCCCGGTGACCAGCGAGGGCCCGCACTACCCGCTCCCCTACCCCGGCGGGGCGGGCCTCGGCAAGCCGCTCAAGTCGATCGCCCACCCCGTCCGGCCCGACATCCCCGTCTACCTCGGCGCGGAGGGCCCGAAGAACGTCGCGCTGTCGACCGAGGTCGCGCAGGGCTGGCTGCCGCTGTTCGTCGACCCGGAGCAGATCGACCAGGTCTTCGGCGCATCGCTCGCGAACCGCCCGGACGGCTTCGAGATCGCCGCGACCGTCACCACGATCGTCACCGACGACCTCGCGTCCGCGCTGGAGTTCGCCAAGATCCCGCTCGCCTTCTACATCGGCGGGATGGGCGCCAAGGACCGCAACTTCCACCTCGACCTGATCGGCCGGCTCGGCTACGCGGAGCAGGCCGAGCGCGTCCAGGAGCTGTTCCTGTCCGGCCGCCGCGACGAAGCGATCAAGGCGGTCCCGGACGGGCTGGCCGACGCGATCTCCCTGCTCGGCCCGATCGGCCGGATCAAGGAGCGGCTCCAGCTGTGGCGCGACAGCCCCGTCACCACCCTGCTGATCGCCGGAGTGAGGGACGAACCGACCCTCCGCGCCATCAAGGATCTCGCCGACTCCTGAGAACCCCGCGGTTCATGGTCGGCCAACTGAGATCGACTCCACATCGCGGCGAGGAATCGGGGTACCGCTCCGGGTGCTGCACCAAAGGCACCCAGAGATACGCGACTGGAGATGGGACACACGATGTCCACGCAGCAAGACGCCGCCCGCCTGCTCGTCAGGACCCTTGAGGCGGAGGGCGTCGAGTACGTCTTCGGGATCCCGGGCGAGGAGAACATCCATTTCGTCCATGCCCTGAACGACTCCCCGATCCGCTACATCCTCGTCCGGCACGAGCAGGGCGCGGCGTTCATGGCCGAGATCTACGGCCGCCTCACCGGCCGCGCCGGCGTGGCGTCCGCGACGCTCGGCCCCGGCGCGATCAACCTGCAGCTCGGCGTCGCCGACGCCACCACCAACAGCACGCCCGTCGTCGCGATCTCCGCGCAGGTCGGCCTCGACCGCATCTACAAGGAGTCGCACCAGGTCATCGACCTCGTCTCGCTGTTCCGCCCGATCACCAAGTGGTCGGAGCTGGCGCCGCGCGCCGAGGCGCTGCCCGAGATGGTGCGCAAGGCGTTCAAGACCGCGCAGACCGAACGTCCCGGCGCCGTCTACCTGGCCATTCCGGAGGACGTCGAGTCGGCGAAGGTCTCCCCCGACCTCGCGCCGCTGCCGCTGAACATCGTCCGGACGCAGGAGCCGTCGCCGTCCCAGATCGCCCGCGCCGCCGACGTGCTCGCCCTCGCCCGGCGGCCGATCGTCCTCGCCGGGCACGGCGCGACCCGCGCGGGCGCGAGCGACGCGCTGATCTCCTTCTCCGAGCGGCTCGGCCTGCCGGTCGCGACCACGTTCAACGGCAAGGGCGTCTTCCCCGACGACCACCGCAACGCCCTCGGCGCCGTCGGCTTCATGCGGCACGACTACGTCAACTTCGGTTTCGACGAGGCGGACGTCCTGATCACCGTCGGGTACGAGCTGCAGGAGTTCGACCCCGTCAAGATCAACCCGGCGGCGGACAAGGAGATCATCCACATCCACCAGTTCCCCGCGGAGGTCGACGACCACTACCCGGTCGCGGTCGGCGTCCAGGGCGACATCTCGCGGACCCTGCAGGCGCTCGCGGGCTCCGTCCACCGCCGCTTCGACGTCGACGGAACCGACCGTCCTCCAGCCCCCACCCACCACCAATCAACGGACGAGCTCCGCCCGACGGGGCGCCGGATCCGCGAGATGCTGCGCGAGGAGCTCGCCGAGGGCGCCACCGAGGACGGGCATCCGCTCTCGCCTCGCCGCATCGTCGCCGACATCCGCGCCGCCATGGGGCGCAGCGACATCGTCCTCGCCGACACCGGCGCGGTGAAGATGTGGATGGCCCGCATGTATCCGACCTACGAGCCGAACACGCTGATCGTCTCCAACGGCCTGTCGTCCATGGGCTTCTCCGTGCCGGGCGCGATCGCCGCGAAGCTCGCGCGTCCCGACCGCGCCGTCCTCGCCGCGACGGGCGACGGCGCGTTCCTGATGAACAGCCAGGAACTGGAGACGGCCGTCCGCGAGAACATCCCGATCACCGTCCTGATCTGGGACGACTCCGCCTACGGCCTGATCGGGTGGAAGATGGACCTCGACCTCGGCGCGAGCTCCAACATCAGGTTCGGCAATCCCGACTTCGTGAAGTACGCGGAGAGCTTCGGCGCCCGCGGCTACCGCGTGGACAGCGCCGACGAGCTGCTCCCCACCCTCCGCAAGGCCCTGGCCGAGGACGCCGTCTCCGTCGTCACCGTCCCCGTCGACTACTCCCACAACCTGCGGCTGACCGACAAGCTGGGCGAACTGACCGACCCCTTCTAGCCGCGCGGTAAGTGGCCGCTTCCGGCCCCAGCCGATCTTGGTCTGTCATCGCGGGACCATCCGGGCGAAGCTGGGGACGGATCGTCGGCACGGCGGGGACCGGGCACGGCGGGACAGGGCAGGGACGCGGCAGGGAGGCCCGGCGGTGGGCGTGGAGTTCAATCCGTACGACTTCCATCAGGTCGACGCGGACCCGTACCCGGTGTACGCGCGGCTGCGGGACGAGGCGCCCGTCTACCGCAACGAGGAACTGGACTTCTGGGCCCTGTCGCGCCACGCCGACGTCGTGGCGGCCTTCCGCGACGCGGCCCGGTTCTCCAGCGCGAACGGGCCGCTGCTGGAGCGCCGCTCCTGGGGGCCGCAGGCGCAGGAGGCCCTGTCGTTCATCGCGATGGACCCGCCCCGGCATACGCGGATGCGCAGGCTGGTGTCGCGCGCGTTCACCCCCCGGCGGATCGCGGAGCTGGAGCCGCGCATCCGCGTGATCGCCCGGCAGCATGTCGAGGCGGCCCTGGAGCTCGGCGAGTTCGATCTCGTCACCGGGATCGCCGCACGCGTGCCCACCGACGTCATCGCCGAACTGGTAGGCGTCCCCGTCTCGGACCGCGCCGAGATCCGCCGCCTGGCGGACACCGCGCTGCACCGCGAACCGGGGACGCACGAGATCGGCCCGGAGGGCATCGCGGCCCTGCTGGAGCTGGTCGGGCACTTCGCGGAGATCGTCGCCGACCGGCGCCGCCGGCGGCGCGACGACCTCGCGTCCGCGCTGCTGGACGCCGCCGTGGACGAGGAGCCGCTGACCGACGACGAGATCATCGCGTTCCTGCACCTGCTGGCCGGCGCGGGCAACGAGACCACGACCAACCTCATCGGCAACGCCTGGTACTGGGCGTGGCGCCACCCCGCGCAGCGGGCCAAGGCGTTCGCGGGCCGGATCCCCGACTGGATCGAGGAGACGCTGCGCTACGACACCGCCGCCCCGCTCCAGCTGCGGACGCTCACCGAGGACATCGAACTGCACGGCGTCCCGCTGCCCGCCGGAGCCCGGATCGTCCTGCTCCCCGGCGCGGCCAACCGCGACCCGCGCGTCTTCGACCGCCCCGAGGAGTACGACCTCGACCGGGACACCTCCCAGATGGTCACGTTCGGCAGCGGCCCGCACTACTGCCTCGGCGCGTCCCTGGCCCGGCTGGAGGCGCGGGTCGTCCTGGAGGAGATGGTGGCCCGCCTCACCGGCTTCGACCTCGACCCGTCCGCGGCCCGCCGCCCGCACACGGCCTACGTCCGCGGCTTCACTTCACTCCCCATGACGGCCGGGGCGCGCTGATCAGGGCTTGCGGGCCACGGCCGCCAGCCACACGTCGCGCAGATCGTCCCGGATGAGGGACGGGCCCCGCGCCCGCCATTCCGAAATGCACACAATGCCCGGTTTGTGAATTTCCAGGCCGGTCAGGAAGCGGGCGATGTCGGCGCGGGTGCGGCAATGCATGGGGGCGTTGCTCCTCGCGAACACCTCCATGCCGGACTTGTTGTCGGACGGCCGCGACTCCCGCACGACTTCGTCCGTAATGTGAGAAATGGCCAGATAGCTTCCGGAGGGCAGCGCCTCGGCCAGAATCCCGAGTGACCGGAACGGGCCATCGGCGTCCGGGACGAAATGCAGAATACCGGTGACCAGAATGCCGAGCGGCGCGCTGAAATCGATCAGCCGCCGGGTGGCGGGGTGGGCGAGGATCCGCTCCGGGCGGCGCAGGTCCTCCTCGACCACAGCGACGGCCCCCGGATCGTCCGCCAGCAGCGCGCGGGCGTGCGCGCAGACGTTCGCGTCGTTGTCGACGTAGACCACGCGCGAGCCCGGCGCGTGCCGCTGGGCGATCTGGTGGACGTTGTCCATGGTGGGCAGGCCCGTGCCGATATCGAGGAACTGGCGTACGCCGTACCCGGCCATCAAGCGCACGGCCCGCCCGATGTACCGGCGGTGCTCCCGCGCGTACAGGGGCGAGAGCGGTTCCAGCTCGGTCAGCCGGTCGGCCGCCTCCCGGTCGGCGGCGAAATTGTCCTTGCCGCCGAGCATCGCGTCATAGATACGGGCGATGTTGGGTGCTGTCGTGTCGAAGGGCGATGGCACGGAATCTCCGCGGGCTAGGAAGGAACGCCACCTTAGCCATGGAATCGTCCCTCGTCAGGCGCGGCACAGGATTTCGCCGTGGGTCACCGAGTACCAGCCGTCTTCGGCGGCGGCCCACTCCTTCCAGCCCGCATAGATCTGCCGCAGTTCTTCGCGCGTCGCATGCCCGCCCGCCACGGCCTGGTCGGCGACGGATGATCTGATCAGGCGGCCGCCCCAGGACTCGCTCCACCATTCACGTTCCTCCGGGGTGGCGTAGCACCAGGCGGAGGCGGACGCGGCGACGTCGGTGAAGCCGGCGGCGCGGGCCCAGGAGACCAGGCGGCGGCCGGCGTCGGGCTCGCCGCCGTTGCCGCGGGCCACCCGGTAGTAGACCGGCAGCCAGGGGGCCATGGCGGGCGGCTCCGGATACCAGATCATGGTCCCGAAGTCGGCGTCGCGGGCGGCGACGATCCCGCCGGGCTTGGCGACGCGGCGCATCTCGCGCAGCGCCTGGACGGGGTCCGTGACGTGCTGCAGCACCTGGTGGGCGTGGACGACGTCGAAGGTGGCGTCGGGGAAGTCCAGGGCGTGGACGTCGGCGACGGCGAACTCGACGTTGTCCAGGGCGGCGGTGCTCTTGCGGGCCTCGTCCAGGACGGTCTCGGCGGAGTCGGCGGCGACGACCCGGCCCGGCGCGACGCGTCCGGCCAGGCCGGCGGTGATCGTGCCGGGGCCGCAGCCGACGTCCAGGACGGCGTGCCCCGGCCGCAGGTGCTCGATCAGGTAGGCGGCGGAGTTCTCGGCCGTCCGCCACTGGTGCGAACTCAGGACGGTCTCATGGTGGCCGTGGGTGTAGGCCGGCATCGGGATCACCTCTCTGCGTCGGTGATCCCACCGTACGACGGCTTCTCATACTTTGAGAACTATGTATCAATATATGAGACGCACGGGCATGAGAAAAGGGAATCGAGGCAGGACCCCGATCCCCTTCTCGCCGGTCTGTCAGGCTGCCACGGCGATGCGCCGGCGGGCGGGCCGCTGCCGCACGGGCAGGGCCTCGACCGGCGCCAGCGCGGGCGCGGTCTCGGCGTAGGCGTTCAGCGACGCGTGCGAAAGCCCGGTGAGCCACGGCTCCACGACGGTCCGCTCAGCGGGCCCGTCGAGCCGCGGGTGGGAGAGATGGAACGTGTCGGTCGCTGCGCTCATGCCAACACCCCTTCCTTTAACCCCGGTGGGCCGCTCCTGTGCGGGTGCCACCGGTTGTCACATACCCCAAGTACGTCATTACAAGCCACCAGGTTCGACGCCTGTTCCCAGGAGTCGCCCAAGTCACATGGACAACGCTAGGGGGCGCCTCTGACATTTTCGAATGTCCGTTCGACTAGTCGGGACGGGGTGCGGGGTCCGCGGTGACCGACCTGAGCAGCGGACGGCTGAGCGCGCTCGCCCCGAGAACGCCGCCGAAGCCGAGGACGACGAACGCGGCGAGCCCCGCCAGGCCGAAGAATCCGAAGCCCCGCGCGAACGGCAGGCCGAAGAGCAGCCCCGTGAGGAGCGAGCCGCCGCCCATGACGACGAGCGGTATCAGCGTCTCCTGCCTCCTGGCCCGGTCGAGGACGGACAGCGGAGCGCCGGCCAGCCGCAGCATCGCGTAGGTCTGCCGCCGGTCCAGGACGGCGGACGCGCCCGTGATGCCCGCACTGGTGACGGCGATCAGGAAGGAGACGGCGAGGACCGTGAGCGCACCGGTTCGCAGGTCCGTGACGAGCCTGCCGCCCATCACGTCGTCGTCCGCCGCGGTGGTGGCGACCTCGCCGGGGACGAGGCCGGTCAGCGCCGTGCGGGCGCGGTCGAGAGCGGCCGTCCCGCCGGAAACGGTGATCGTCACGATGCCGGTCGTGCCGGCGGGGTCGCCGGCGGCCGGTAGATCGTTCCTCGTCTCGACCTTTTCCACGGAGACACCGGCGTCCAAGCCGGCGAGGCGCCGCCTCGCCCGGTCGGCGACGGCCGCTGAGTTCGCGTACGGGACGCTCAGCCGCAGTTCGTCCGCGCGGCCGGACGTGGACGGCGACGCGTTCAGCAGGGCGAGGAAGCCGGCGACGAACCCGGTGAGCGCGATGCCGGCGACCGTCCGCCAGGCCGAGCGCGGATCGTCCACGAGGCGGCGTCCGGCCAGCAGCCGGGCCGGCCGGCGCGCGGCCGCGACGGTCAGGCGGCCGATCAGCGCCACCACCCACGGCCCGGCGAAGTTGATCGAGAGGAAGGCGAGCACCAGGAAGACCAGCAGGACGATCAGGCCCGTCCGGCCCATGTCGATCAGCCCGCCGCCGACCGCCGCGAACGCGATCACGACGGCGAGCAGCGCGGCGATCCGGACGGCCCGCAGGCCGGGCGGGGTCTCGCGGCGCGCGACGCCGAGCGGGCTGACGACGACCCGGCGCAGGCCCGCGACGGCGCTGCCGCCGACGAGGACGGGCACCGCGGCGAGGACGGCGGCAACCGCGGGGAAGCCCGGCCACAGGTCGGCGGCGAACCAGCCGCCGCCCGCGATCGTGATCCGGATGAGCATCGGGATCATCGCCGCGTACAGCAGCAGGCCCGCGACCGCGCCGGCGGCGGCCGTCAGCACCGCCTCCGCCGTGGTGATCGCGACGACCTGCCCCGGGGTCGCGCCGACCAGCCGGAGCGCGGCGAGCCGGCCGTCGCGGCGCGCCACGGTGAGGCGCGCCGCCGCGCCGCCGAACACCAGCAGCGGGATGGCCATCAGCACCGACGCCAGCCCGGCGAGCGCCAGGTAGATCCCCGCCGACCAGGACGCGCCGGTCTCGTACCGGGCGATGCGGGACGGCCCGCCGGTCGTCCCGAGGCGCTCGTCGCGGCCCCGGGGCGCGGTCATGACGGGATCGCCGGCGCCGCGCCCGACCACGGCGACGAGTTCGCCGGGGTGGACGAGGGCGGCCCGGCCCAGCGTGCCGGCGCGCGGCGGGAACCGCCGGGCGAGCCGGTCGGCGGGCAGGTCCTCCATGAGGCGGGCGAGCGCCGGCGACGTCCAGGTCTCGCCGGGCTTCGGGAAGCGCGGCATTCCCGGAGGTCTCGGGGCATCGCCGTTGAGCGCGGCCAACTCGACGACCGTGATCGGCCTGCCCTGCACGTAGTCGGTCGACATCGCCTCTATTGCCGCCGGGTTGGCGACCGGCGAACCTGGATGCCGCCACGCGTCGCCATGGGCGCGCTGCAGGAACGCGTGATCGGCGCCCACCGCGAACAGCAGCAGCCCGGTCGAGACGGCCACGGCGGCCAGGGTCAGGAGCGAGCCCAGCAGCGCACGCCGGCCGCCGCCGCGCAGCAGCCGCCAGGACAGCTCCACCGCCGTGCGCATCAGACCGTCCTCCGCAGGACGCGGCCGTCCCGGACCTCGGTGACCCGGTCGCACCAGGCCGCCACGGACGGGTCGTGCGTGACGACGACCAGCGAGGCGCCGTTGTGCCTAGTGGCGTCGGTGAGCAGCCGCATCGTCTCGTGGCCGGTCGCCTGGTCGAGCGCGCCGGTCGGCTCGTCCGCGAACACGACGGCGGGGCCGGTGACGAGCGCCCGGGCGATCGCGATCCGCTGCGCCTGGCCGCCGGACAGCTCGCCCGGACGCCGCTGCTCCAGCCCGTCCAGGCCGAGCGGCCGGAACCAGGTGCGCGCCGCCCGCACCGCCTCGCGGCGGGGCGTGCCGTTCAGCATCAGCGGCAGCGCGGCGTTCTCCACGGCGGGCAGCTCGGGGAGCAGCTGCCCGAACTGGAACACGAAGCCGAACCGGGTGCGGCGCAGCATGCTGCGGCGCCGTTCGCCGAGGGTGTCGATCCGCTGCCCGAGCAGGTGCGCCTCGCCCGCGTCCGGCTTCATGATCCCGGCGAGGCAGTGCAGCAGCGTCGACTTCCCCGAGCCGGACGGGCCCATGATCGCGACGGCCTCGGCGCGGCCCACGGCCAGGTCGACGCCGTCCAGCGCGACGGCCGCGCCGAACCGCTTCACCAGGCCGCGGCCGGTGAGGACCTCCTCCGTCACGCCGCCCGCCGCTCCTCGGCCGGGCGGAGCTCCACCACGTTGTCGGGCGCGCGGGAGCGGCGGCGGTCGCGCAGGGACTCGATGATCTCCATGGCCGGCATCACGAGGCCGCCGTAGACCACGAAGGCGGCGAACGCGGCGGCGAGGGGAACGTAGATCAGGTACATGCCTCCAGCCTGCGCCGCACGGCCGTCCCGCCACATCGGACGCGGGTCCGGTCCGGGCGGCGCGGGATCGGCCGAACGGTCGATCCGGCAGTCCGCCACTGGTCGTACGCTGCGTGAACGTGAGCGACCTAGGGGCACGGCTGGACCGCATCCACTCGGTGGGCGGCTGCGTGGTGCGCATCGCCTACGCGGGATTCGCCGGCCTGTACCTGCTGCTCTGCCTGGCCTACGCCCTCCACGACACGCCCGCCCTGTGGATGGTGGTCGTCGCGGCCGTCGCGAACGTCGCGGCGATCTCCGGGCGGCTCGTCCCGTGGGCCGTCGCGGCGGGGACGCTGTCGGCGTTCACGACCCTCTACCTCGGGACGGCGGTCCGGCCGGACTTCAGTACCCCGAGCGTGTTCGCGGAGATCGGCGGGCTGCTGATCGTCGTCGCGCGGGTCATGTGGAAGGCGCGCCGCGAGCAGCTCGTCCCGGCGGCGTTCCTGCTCGGCGCGGCGATCCTCGCGACGCCGCTGCGCTGGTCGGTGTTCACCGCGGCGCTGTTCACCGCGCCGCTCGGCGTCACCGTGTCGATCGCCCTCGGCACCGGCCTCTACCTGCGGGCGCTGGACGCGCGCCGGTCCCGGTCCCTCGCGGCGGCGCGCCGGGACGAGCGGCTGGAGCTGGCCCGCGACCTGCACGACTTCGTCGCCCACCATGTGACGGGCATCGTCGTCCAGGCGCAGGCGGCGCGGTTCGCGGCCCAGGCGGGAGCGGGGCAGTCGCCGGACGAGCTCGACGAGATGTTCGGCGGGATCGAGAAGGCCGGCACCGAGGCGCTGACCTCGATGCGCCGCATGGTCGGCCTGCTGCGGGACGCGCAGCACGTCAACGCCCCGGACGGCGAGGCCGTCGGCGACGGCGGCGCGACGACCCGTCCCGTCGGCGACCTCGCGCAGCTCCAGGATCTCGTCGCCGGGTTCACCCACCCGCCGGCGACGCTGACGCTCGCGCCCGACCTCGGCGCGCTCCCGCCCGAGGTGGCGGCGTCCGCGCACCGCGTCGTGCAGGAGGCGCTGACCAACATCCGCAAGCACGCCGCCGACGCCGCGACCGTCCGGGTCACGCTCGCGCGGGTCGGCCGCGACCTGGAGGTGGCGGTGCGGGACGACGGGCGGGGCCGCGGCCGGATGCTGCCGTCCGGCGGGTTCGGGCTGACCGGGCTGGCGGAGCGGGTCGGCGCGCTCGGCGGGCGGCTGCGCGCGGGCCCGCGCCCGGAGGGCGGCTGGGAGGTCGTCGCGCTGCTCCCGGGCGGGGAGCGGTGATCCCGAAATGCTGACAGAATCGGCCATGTGGCCATCCGCGTACTCGTCGCCGACGATCAGGAGATGGTCCGGACCGGGTTCCGGATGATCGTCGACTCGCAGCCCGACATGGAGGTCGTCGGGGAGGCCGCCGACGGCGCCGAGGCCGTCGCGCTGGCCCGCCGCCTCCGTCCCGACGTGTGCCTGTTCGACATCCGGATGCCGAAGATGGACGGCCTGGAGGCGACCCGCGCGCTGGCCGGCCCGGGTCTCCCCGACCCGCCCCGCATCGTGATCGTCACCACGTTCGACATGGACGAGTACGTGTACGGGGCGCTGCGCGGCGGCGCGGTCGGGTTCCTGCTCAAGGACAGCGGGCCCGCGCTGCTGGTCGAGGCGGTCCGTGCGGCGGCGAGCGGCGGGTCGCTGGTGTCGCCGTCCATCACCGTCCGGCTGCTGGAGCGGCTGGCGAGGCCGCGCCCGGTGGCCGCCGCGCCGCGCGAGCCGCTCACCGACCGGGAGGTGGACGTGGTCAGGCTCGTCGCGCGCGGCCGGACGAACGAGGAGATCGCCGGGGAGCTGTTCGTGTCGCTGTCCACGGTGAAGACGCATCTCGGGAGCGTCCACCGCAAGCTCTCTACCCGGAACCGGGTGGAGACGGCCGCGTGGGCGTGGGAGTCGGGCCTCATGACCTGACGCGGGGGCACGCATGGGAGAGGCACGCAGGGGAGCGGGCACGCAGGGGGCAGGGCGAGCACTCGGGGAAGGAACACGGCACTGGCACCGGAGTCACTGAACGGGCTGCCCGTGACCGTCCTGGTCGTCTGGACGCTGTGCGGGGTCGGCTGGGGCGTCGTCCTCGCGCGGCTGCGGGCCGGCCTGCGCGGCCCGGCGCGCGGCCCCGCGCTGTTCGCGCACACCGCGACCCTGGCCGGGATCGTCCTGCTCTTCTCCCTGATCGGCTTCGGGTCGCTGTACGCGACGGTCGCGCTCACCGCCGAATGGTGGGCGCTGCTCGCGGTGACCGGGTTCCGCCCCGAGCGGCTGCTGGCCACGGGCGGCCTCGGGCGGCTCGCCGCCTGGGCCGCCGGCACCGCCGCCGCGGCGAGCGCCGCCATGTGGTTCGTGTTCCACCTGTGACGTTTCCGGTAGCCCTCCGCGTGAACCAGCGGTGGGCCGGGCCGGTCAAACGTACGTAGTATCCAAAGCAAGCAACCGCAAAGGCCAAGGGAGGTGGATCATGCCGTGCGCCCTGTGCGGCGACATCATCCCGACCGAGGTCGACCGGTGCCCGGCCTGCGGCGCGTGGGCGCGGCGCCGCGACTTCCGGGCGGTCGGCGTGGCCGTGTTCATGCTGCTCGGCTTCAACGCGTTCGTCGCGCTCGGCGCCGGGATCAGCCTGCTCAAGTTCGCGCACCCGCTGCGCGGGGCCACGCACGACAGCTATGACGCGGTGGCCACGGGCCGGGCCCTCGCCCCCTACGCGGAAGTGTTCACGATCGGCACGATCATGGCCGCGGTCACCGGGCTGCTCTACCTGACCTGGCTGTGGCGGGCGTTCCGGCAGTCCCCCGGGCCGCACCGGCACCACCGCGCCTGGGTGCTGCTCGGCTGGTTCCTGCCCGTCGTCAACCTGTGGCTGCCGCCCCGGATGGTGTACGAGGTCTGGGTGAACAGTGGCCGGTACCGGACGGCCGAACGCCAGGCCGCCGGGCTCGTCGTGGCGGGCTGGTGGGTCTGCGCCCTGCTCGGGCTGCTCCTCGGCCACGCGTTCACGCACGGCAGCGTCGACACGCTCGCCGAGGCGCGCTTCGACGTCCACGTCGGCGTCGCCGCCGCCGCCTTCCAGGCCCTCGCCGCCGCCCTCTGCATGGCCACGGTCTTCCAGATAACCCGCCTCCAGCTCGTCCGGGAGAGCTAACCGGAGCTGCCGGGGCTGGTGTGCCAGAGGGCGGCTCTCGGCGGGCGCTTGATGGCGGGGCCGGCGTGGCCTATGTCGGAGTAGGGGGACATGGCGAAGCCCGTCGGCTGGACGATGCGGCGGCCGACCGGGCGGCCGTGCGGCGTCCGGCCCGCCATGGCGGCGCGGACGGCGTCCGGGCCGCCCCGGCGCCACTCCTCGTGCAGGACGTTCAGGTCCCAGCAGGCGTTCGCGGTGATCGAGACGGCGCGGTCCCCGGCATGGCGGACGCGGCCGCGGGCGAGGAGCAGCCAGGAGCCGAACACGGTGGCGGCGCACCGGTCCTGCACCGACTCGAAGAACGTGAGGTCGACGGGGCCGGTCGCGTCGTCCAGCGTGGCGAAGATGACGCGCTGCCCCGACCGGACCGCCGGGGTCTGCGTGGCGACCTTGACCCCGGCGACCAGGACTTCGCTCTTGTCGGGACGTCCCGGCAGGTCGGCGGCGCGGACGACGCCGAGCCCGGCGAGCAGCGCGTCGTAGAAGGTCAGGACGTGCCGGCTCACGTCCATGCCGAGGATGTCCAGCTCCGCCTCGACGATCTCGGCCGGCGTCATCGGGGGCAGCTCGCCGGGCGGGATGTCGTCGGCGAGGTCGATCTCCAGGCCCGCGTCGTCGGCGAGGGCGAGCTGGCCCTCGACCGGGGCGGGGCGGGCGGTGGCGCGGTCCAGGGCGCCGACGCGGCAGAGCAGGTCGCGGCGCGGGACCGCGTCGTGGACGGTGTCGAACGCCCCGGCCAGCACGAGCCGCTCGGCGGTCGGGCGGGACACCCGGGCGCGGCGCCAGAAGTCGGTCAGCGACCCGTACGGCCGCGCGTCGACGATCTTGCCGACCTCGGTCTCGGAGATGCCCTTGACCTCGCTCAGCGCGACCCGGATCCCGGTCGCCCCGCCGCCCGAGACCGGTTCGGCGTGCCAGGCGGCGGCCGAGTGGTTGACGTCCAGCGGCAGGATCGGGACGCCGAAATGGCGTGCGTCGTCCAGGATGACCCGCTTCGGATACATGCCGGGGTCGTGGGTGAGGACGCCCGCGTAGAACGCGGCCGTGTGGTGCCGTTTCAGCCAGGCCGACTGGTAGGTGGGCAGCGCGAACGACGCCGCGTGCGCCTTGCAGAAGCCGAACGCACCGAACGCGGTCAGCATCCGCCGGACGCGGTCGACGGTCGGCTCGTCGTAGCCGCGCGCCAGCGCCCGCTCCCGGAACCACGCGCCGACCGCGGCCTGGCCGCGCTCGTGGCCGAGGCTCCGCCGCGCCGCCTCCGCCTTCGACAGGCCGCATCCGGTCATGACGTCGATGACGCGGAGCACCTGCTCGTGGAACACGACCACGCCGAGGCTCTCCCGCAGCGCCGGTTCGAGATCGGGATGCGGGTAGGCGGGCTCCCGGGTTCCGGCCCGCGCCTCCAGGAACGGGTTCACCATGTCGGAGTTGACCGGGCCCGGCCGGAACAGCGAGATGTCGATGACCAGGTCGTCCAGGTCGCGCGGCTGGAGCCGGCCGACCAGGTCGCGCTGGCCGGGCGACTCGATCTGGAAGCAGCCGAGCGTCCGGGACGTGCGGATCAGCGCGAAGGTCGCGGGATCGTCGCGCGGGACGTCCTCCAGGACGACCTCCTCCCCCGACACCCGCGCGACCTCCGCCACCGCGTGCGCCATCGCCGACTGCATCCGGACGCCGAGGACGTCGAGCTTGAGCAGGCCCATCGCCTCGACGTCGTCCTTGTCGAACTGGCTCATCGGGAACCCGGCGGCGGCCCGCTCGATGGGCGTCCGGTCCCGCAGGGTCGGGTTCGACAGCAGGACGCCGCACGGGTGCATGGCGATGTGGCGGGGCAGGCCGTCCAGGCGCTCGGCAATGCGGAACAGCACCTCCAGGCGGCCCGCGGCCAGGTTGCTCTGCCGCAGCTCGGGCAGGTCGTCCAGCGCCGCGCGGATCTGGCTCGCCCGGATCCGCGGGAACGCCTTGGCGATCGCGTCGATCTCCGCCGGCGGGAGCCCGACGGCGTTGCCGACGTCGCGGAGCGCGCTGCGCGCCCGGTAGGTCTCCATCATCGACACGCACGCCGTGCTCTCGGCGCCGAACCGGTCGAACAGCGCCCGGTACGCCTCCGGCCGCCGCGCCGACTCCACGTCCAGGTCGATGTCGGGCAGCCCCTCGCGGCTGTCGGCGAGGAACCGCTCCATGAGCAGGTCGTGCCGCAGCGGGTCGAGGTCGCCGATGCCGAGCAGGTGGTTGACCAGGCTGCCCGCGCCCGAGCCGCGGATCGCGCAGCGGATGCCGCGCTCCCGGATCAGCGCGGCGGCGTCCGCGACCGTGAGGAAGTACGGCGCCAGCCCCTTCCGCGCGATGACGCCGAGTTCCTGGTCGAGGCGGGCGGCGGCCCCGCGCGATCCTTCGAGCCCGCGCCGGGCCATCCCGTCCGCGCACCGGGCGACGAGCCGCGCGTACGGGTCGCCTTCCACGGCCGGCAGATGGACGTCGTCCATGCCGAGGTCGCGGCCCGGCTCCAGGACGCAACGCCCGGAAAGCCTCCGGGTCGCCTCGAGCAGCGCGTCCGCCTCGTCGGGGCCGCAGCTCAGGTCCGCGACCCGCCGCATCTCCGGGATCGACTTCAGATAGGCGTGCCCGGTGTGGTCGTCCAGGTGGCGCCGGTCCAGCGGGACGAGCTTGCGCGTCACGTCCAGCACCTGCGCGACCGGGTGATCGGCGGGCTCCAGGTAGCGGACGGCGTTGCCGAGCACGGCGGGCACCCCGGCCTCGCGGGCGAGCGCCAGCATCCGGGCTGCCCGCGGCCCCCCGCCCCTGCCGTAGTGGTTCACGATCTCCAGCACCGTCTCGGCGGTCGCGCGCCAGTCGTCCAGCCGCGCCGCCGCGACGTCCGGACGCCGCCCGCCGATGGCCCGTCCCACGTCGGACGCCGGGCCGAGCAGCACGATGAGCCCCTCGGCGTGCGCGCCGACCATCTCCCGCGTCACCAGGGGGTTCCCGCGCTCGCCCGCCGCGTGCGCCGCCGACACCAGCCGGCACAGTGACCGCCACCCGGCGCGCCCCTCGGCGAGCACCACGACGCGCTCCTCCCCCGTGGACGCGACGCGCAGATCGGCGCCGACGATCGCGCCGAGCCCCGCCTCCGCGCATGACCGGACGTGCCGGACGGCGCCGTAGAGCCCGTCCCGGTCGGTCAGCGCGAGCGTCTCCATGCCCAGGCCCGCCGCGCGCTCGGCCAGCGCCGCCGGCGAGGCGACGCCGTACCGGAGCGAATAGCCCGAAGCGACATGAATGTGCACGTCAGTCCCATACCCGGGAGAGCAGCCAGCTGTCAGCGGCCACGTCGTAACGCAGCTCGTAGACGCCGATCTCCCTGTCCGGGGTCGCCTCGACCCGCCAGAACTCCCGCTCTCCGGTGGCCTCGCCGGCGGGCTGCTGCTCCCGCCACCAGTCACGGGTGGTGACCCAGTGCTCCAGCACCCGCCGGACGGCGTAGAGCCGGCCACGCCAGACGAACCGGACCGGACGGCCGTCGGTCACCCGGACGTCCACCGGATCGCCGAACACGCGTGTCATCTGCCTCCCCCTCGCGCTCACCGCACGGGGGAAGGAGCATGCGGCCGTTCGAACAGACGTTCGCATGCGAGTCTAGGGAAGCCGCCACCCGGGGGGCAAGGCGGATATCAGGTCAGAAGGCGGGTCAGTTCGTCGGCGGCGGCGGCGACGTCGGCCACGTCGGCGATACCGCCGTCCGGCCACAGGTAGGACCAGCCCTCGCCGGCCGGGGTCGCGACGACCATCAGCCGGCGTCCCGTCCGCGGGCCGTAGACGGCCAGCAGCGACTCACCGGGACCGGCGAACCTCCAGGCGAGGCCCCTGGCCTCCACCTCGCGCGCGAGCGCCGCGAGGTGGCGCCGGCGCGTCTCGGCGATCTCGCGCCCACCGACTACAGACACTTGGCTTCCCCATCACGGTCCGAACCGCCCCGCTGACCTTGAGCGATCATCCGGCGACGAACGGTGACCGGCTTTCAGCATGACCCGAAAACCGCGGCCGTGCGGGGAGAATCCGCAGAGTGGGACGGCTGTTTCCCGTTCCACCGGGGATGGTCTCCGGGGAGGGGCGCGACACGCCGGGCCCGCGTGCGCCAATCGGCGCGGCGAACGCCTTCCGGCGGCCTGAACCCGCCGTGCGAGCGGAGGATCCGCCCGTGATAGAAGCCTCTGTGAGACGGGCATGCCGTGCCCGCGTCAGGCAGAGAGAAGGAGCGAGCCGATGAGCGCCGTCCCCGCCGGCGACCCGTCAGGCCACCCGTCCGGCCACCCATCAGGCCCCGCGTCCGGCCCCGCTCCGGCGGAGGGGCGCGCGCTGGCCGGGCTCCGCGAGCGCAAGAAGCAGCGGACCCGGCTCGCGCTCGTCGACGCGGCCCTGGAGCTGTTCCTCGCCAAGGGCTACGAGGCCACGACGATCGACGAGATCGTCGCGGCGGTGGACGTGTCGCAGCGCACGTTCTTCCGCTACTTCGCCACCAAGGAGGACGTCGTCACGAGCTTCCTGACCGAGCACGACCAGGTGCTCGGGGAGGCGCTGGCGGCGCGCCCGCGCAGCGAGCGGCCCTTCACCGCGCTGTTCGAGTCGCTGCGCGTGGTGCTGCGGACGATCGCCGAGAGCGGCCCGGCCGAGGGCGCCCGGTTCCGCCGCGTCCGGCAGGTGATCGAGGCGACGCCGTCGCTGATGGCCGCGCAGATGGCGCGGTACTCGGCGTCGGCGGAGGCGCTCGCCGCCGAGATCGCGCGGCGCGAGGACGTCGACCTGGAGCACGACCTGCGGCCGCGGATCGTGGTCGCGTTCTACCTGGCGACCGTCAAGGTCGCGTTCGAGGAGTGCGCCCGCCGGGATATCTGGGACGCTGGGACGGTCGCGGCCCGGGTCGAGGAGGCCGTGGCGCTCGCGGGACGGACGATGCGCGACTGGGTCTGACCGTCCCACCGATGGAAGAGCCGCAGGAGGATCAGATGCGCGCGATCGTCGTCACCCGGAACGGCGGACCAGAGGTCCTGGAGCCCGCGGAGCGTCCCGCGCCGGAGCCCGGCCCCGGCGAGGTGCTGATCGACGTCGCGGCGGCCGGTGTCAACTTCATCGACGTGTACTACCGGAGGGGCGCCTACGCGCAGGAACTCCCGTACACGCCGGGTGTGGAGGCGGCGGGGACGGTCGCGGCGGTCGGCCCGGCCACCTCCGCACCGGGTGCGCCGGGCGTCCGCGAGTTCTCGGTGGGCGACCGTGTGGCCTGGGCCAACGTGCAGGGCGCGTACGCGGAGAAGGCCGTCGTCCCGGCGGACAAGGTCGTCCCGGTGCCGGACGGCGTCGACCTCGCGGACGCGGCGGCGTCCCTGCTGCAGGGCATGACGGCGCACTACCTGACCCGGTCGACGTATCCGATCCAGGCGGGCGACACCGTCCTCGTGCACGCGGCGGCGGGCGGGATGGGCCTGCTGCTCACCCAGGCGGCCAAGGCGCTCGGCGCGCGCGTCATCGGCACGGCGTCCACTCCGGAGAAGGAGAGGCTCGCCAAAGATGCCGGGGCCGACGTCACGCTGGCCTACGACGGTTTCGCCGACCGGGTCAGGGAGCTGACCGGCGGCGAGGGCGTCGCCGCGGTGTACGACGGCGTCGGGGCGCCCACGTTCGACGGGAGCCTGGCGAGCCTGCGGCGGCGCGGCACCCTGGCGCTGTACGGGGCGGCCGGGGGCGCGGTGCCGCCGTTCGATCCGCAGCGGCTCAACAAGGCGGGGTCGGTGTACCTGACGCGGCCCACGCTCGTCCACTACGTGGAGAAGCGCGAGGAACTGCTGGAGCGCGCCGCCGACGTCTACGGATGGGTGGCGTCCGGCGACGTGAAGGTGCATGTCGGGCGCCGTTACGAGCTCGCCGAGGCCGCCGCCGCGCACACCGATCTGGAGGCGCGGCGCAGCACCGGCAAGCTCCTGCTGATTCCCTGACCGCCCCTTGCCGCTCCCCTGACTCCCTTAGGCTGGACCGGAAAGTCGATCTTTCCGAGGAGCGCCGCCCCCCATGACGACGACCGCCGCCGGACCGCTGGAGCAGGACGAGCCCCGCGTCCTCGGCCCCTACCGCCTGCTCGGGCGGCTCGGCCGGGGCGGCATGGGCACCGTCTACCTGGGCGCCGAGCCGGACGGCCGGCGGGTCGCGGTGAAGGTCGTCAACCGGGACCTCGCCGGGGAGCCGGCGTTCCTCGAGCGGTTCCGCCGCGAGGTGACCGCGGCGCGGCGCGTCCACCGGTTCTGCACCGCGCCCGTCCTGGACGCCGAACTCGACCAGGACCCGCCCTACATCGTCACCGAGTACATCGACGGGCCGAGCCTGGAGAAGGCCGTCGCCGGGCGCGGCCCGCTGCCGGGCTCCGACCTGGAGGGCCTCGCCGTCGGCGTCGCCACCGCGCTCGCCGCGATCCACGGCGCGGGCATCGTCCACCGGGACCTGAAGCCCGCGAACGTGCTGCTGTCGTCCACCGGGCCGCGCGTCATCGACTTCGGCATCGCGCGGGCGCTCGACGCCCCCGACGGGCCGACCCGCACCGGCCAGTTCGTCGGAACCCCGTCCTCCAGCCCCCACCCGCCGCCAATCAATCGACGAGTTTCACTCGGCTCACCGTTCTGCATAGCGCCCGAGGTGCTGCGCGGCGAGCCGGTCGAGCAGGCGTCGGACGTGTTCTCCTGGGGCTGCGTCGTCGCCTACGCCGGGACGGGCCGTCCCCCTTTCCAGGGCGAGACGGTCGCGGAGACGTTCCACCGCATCGGCAACGAGGACCCCGACCTCGCCGGCCTCGACCCGCGGCTGCGCGAGATCGTCGCCGCCGCGCTCAGCAAGGACCCGGCGGCCCGCCCGACCGCGCGGCGGATCCTCACCCGGCTCGTCGGGCAGGAGAGGGCCGACCCGGCGCGCGCCGCCGAGACGATCTCGATGTCGTGGCCGGAGCCGGATCCGGCCCCCGCGCCGGCGCCCGAGCCGGCGCCGGCGCCCGGGCCCGTCCGGCAGGCGGAGGCTCCGCGGCCGCGTCCTGTCCCCGAACCCGCCCCCGCGCGGGAACCCGAGCCGGACGGCGAGCGGACCGTCACCGTCGACCTGCCGTATCCGGCCGCGTGGCGGGGCCCGCGCCGCTGGTTCACCCTGCTCAGGGGCCTGCTCGTCGTCCCGCACCTGGCCGTGATGCTGGCCATGTACGCGCTGCTGGTGATCGTGATGGTGCTCAGCTGGCTGGTGATCCCCTTCACCGGCCGCTACCCGCGCCCGCTCTACGGGCTGGTCGTCGGCTGCCAGCGCTGGTCCAGCCGCGTCGTCGCGTACGCGTTCGGGCTCACCGGTGAGAGACTCCCGCCGTTCCGCACTCTTCCCCGCGCCCGCCGAACCCGCTGACGCCTTCCGCCGCCCGATCGACGGCGGACCACTAAGGTTCTACGCAACGACTCCCCCGAATCCCCTTCAGGACCACGATCACTATGACCACGCACGCAGGAGAGAACGGCGAGGCCCTGCGCCCCGAGGACCCCGAGGAGCTCGGCCCCTACCGGCTGGTCGGGCGGCTCGGCCGGGGCGGCATGGGGACGGTCTACCTCGGCGAGGACGCGGCCGGGCGCCGCGTCGCGGTCAAGGTGATCAACCGGGAGCTGGCCGGGGAGGGCGCGTTCCGGGACCGGTTCCGCCGCGAGGTGACGGCGGCGCGGCAGGTCCGCCGGTTCTGCACCGCCCCCGTGATGGACGCCGAGCTCGACCGCGACCCGCTGTACGTCGTCACCGAGTACATCGAGGGCCCGAGCCTGGAGAGCGCCGTCGCCGAGCGCGGCCCGCTGCCCGGCTCCGACCTGGAGGGCCTCGCCGTCGGCGTCGCCACCGCGCTCGCCGCGATCCACGGCGCCGGGATCGTGCACCGCGACCTCAAGCCCGCGAACGTGCTGCTGTCGTCCACCGGGCCGCGCGTCATCGACTTCGGCATCGCGCGGGCGCTCGACGCCACCGACGGGCCGACCCGCACCGGCCAGTTCGTCGGGACGCCGAACTATCTGCCGCCCGAACTGCTGCGCGGCGAGCAGGTGACCCCCGCGTCCGACGTGTTCTCGTGGGGCTGCGTCGTCGCCTACGCGGGGACGGGGTCCGCGCCGTTCGCCGGCAACACCGTGCCGGAGATCTTCTACCGGGTCGTGCACGAGGAGCCGAAGCTGGACGGGCTCGACCCCGGCCTGCGCGACGTGGTCGCCGCCGCGCTCGACAAGGACCCGCGGCGCCGGCCGTCCGTCCAGGAGGTGCTCGGGCGGCTCGTCGGCAACGGGACGACGGACCCGGCGACGCTCGCCGAGACCGTCCAGGCGGGCTGGCACGGGGCCCCCGCCGGGGCGGCCGGCGGCGCTCCCGCCGGGCCTGCCGGCGGGGCGGCCGCGCAGGCAACCGCCGCGCCCACGGTCTTCCAGCACGGCGCCGACGCCACCCGCCGCGACGCGCGGCCCGGTTCCCGTCCGGGCGGCGGCCTTCCCCGCCGCACGCTGCTCATCGGAGGCGCGGCCGTCGCCGCGGTCGTGCTGCTCGCCGTCGCCGCGTTCACCGTCCTGCGCTCGGACGGCCCGCCCGACGACCTGGCGACCGCGTTCAGCGACGCGTTCTCCAACGCCGACTCCGGCTGGGGCGACATCTACGACAAGACCTACGGGTACACGGCGAACGGCACGTACCGGATGCAGACCAGCGGCACCATCGGCGCGGTCGCGCGCTGGGTGCCGAAGGACAAGGTGGAGGACTTCCCCGACCCGGTGCTCGCCACCGTCACGGTGTCGGTCGGGCAGAGCCCCGCCGACGGCGCGTTCGGCCTGCTCTGCCGGGGGAACGAGGACGGCAAGAAGCAGTACATGTTCCTCGTCCGCCACGACGGCAAGGGCGCGGTGCTCCGCAAGGTCAACGGGGACCTCGGCACGAAGGACCTCGCGAGCCCCGACTCCGTCCCCGGGTTCGACTCCAAGGGGCCGAACAAGGTGCAGGTCGCCTGCGCGGGTCAGGAGAAGGACGGCCCGAAGGTGCGGCTGCGGCTCTGGGTGAACGGCGAGAAGGTCATCGACGAGACCGACACCGACCAGCCGCTGCCGAACGGCTGGGTCGGGCTCCAGATCGAGCGGGGCGGCAACGCGGCCCAGCAGATCGTCGCCGACTTCGACGACTTCGACATGTCGAAGATCCGGAGTTAGGCCGCCGGCAGGTAGCCGTTCGTCCAGCGGGTCAGTTCCTCGAACACCCGCGTCCGGGCGGGCTCGGCGGACAGCACCAGGTCGTGCAGGCCGCCGTCGATCCGGACGAGCGTGACATTCCGTCCGATCCGGGGCGCGTACCGGGCCATGTGCTCGACGTCCAGGACGGCGTCGGCGCCCGTCACGTCGAGCACCCTGCGGGTCGGGCGGACGCTGCGCGTCGACGCCATCACGAGGACCGGCACGTCGACGTCCAGCCCCCGGTGCAGGCGGAGCTGCCCGCGGCGGACGGCCGCCAGCCACGCCGCCCGCACCGGGAACCCGAGGATCGGTTTCCAGGCGAGGTCGAAGTCCCATTCGCCCTCGTGCTCGCGGTGGATGCTGCGCGGGTACCGGTCGGACACGCCCGCCGGCAGCTTCGCCTTCGGGAACCGGGAGCGCAGCGCCCGCGCCAGCCCGGCCCCGGCTTTGCGCATGACGAGCGGCTCGGCGAGGTCGAAGAACGGGCTGTTGAGGAACAGGCCGTCCACCAGGCCCCTGCCCTTCACCCGGTCGGCCCAGAGCGCGGCGATCAGGCCGCCGGTGGAGTGGCCGTTCAGCAAGAGCGTGTCGTGGCCGTCCACGTCCCGGATGATCCGGACGGCCTCCCCGATCTCCGGGAAGTAGTCCGAGAGGCTCTCGATGTAGTTCGGCGTCTGGTGCGGCCGCAGTGAACGCCCGTATTTGCGGAGGTCCAGCGCGTAGAAGTCGAAACCGAGGTCCACGTAGAAGTCGGCCAGGTGCTTCTGGAAGAAGTAGTCGATGAAGCCGTGCAGGTACAGGACCGCCCGCCGCGACGGGTCGGGGCGGCGGCGCCGCACGAGCGTCGCCACGACCTCGCCCTCGGCGTCCCGGCCCATCGGCAGCTCGATCGCCTCGTAGCCGGGGCCGAGCACGTCGTCCGTCACGTCCACGTTTCCTCCCGAACCTGCCCGCCGTCTCCGGCGTCCAAGCGTACGGGCGCAGCGTCCAGACCGAACGGACACCCCTCCCGTGCGCCCGAAAACTGAACCGATGACCCCTCCGCTCCGAGAGAGACGCCATGCAGGCTCCGCTCCGTGACCGCGACCCGCGCCGGCTCGGCCCCTACCGGTTGACCGCGCGACTCGGCCGCGGCGGCATGGGCACCGTGTTCCTCGGCGAGGACGACACCGGACGGCGGGTCGCGGTCAAGGTCATCAACCCGGAACTGGCCGACGACGAGGCGTTCCACGACCGGTTCCGGCACGAGGTGACGGCCGCGCGGCAGGTCCGGCGGTTCTGCACCGCGGCGGTGCTGGACGCCCGGCTGGAAGGCGACCCGCTGTACGTGGTGACCGAGTACGTCACCGGGCCGTCTCTGGACGAGGCCGTCAAGCAGGGCGGGCCGCTGCGCGGCGGCGACCTGGAGGCCCTCGCCGTCAACATCGCCACCGCGCTGGGCGCGATCCACGGCGCCGGGATCGTGCACCGCGACCTCAAGCCGTCCAACGTGCTGCTGTCCCCGACGGGACCGCGCGTCATCGACTTCGGCATCGCGCGGGCGCTGGACGCCTCCGACGGGCCGACCAGAACCGGCCAGTTCGTCGGCACCCCCGCCTACATCGCGCCGGAACTGATGCGCGGCGAGGAGGTCACCCCGGCGGCGGACGTGTTCTCCTGGGGCTGCGTCGTCGCCTACGCGGGCACGGGACGCGCCCCGTTCGGCGGCGGCACGCTCCCGGAGACGATCAACCGGGTGACGTCCGCCGACCCCGACCTGTCCGGGCTCGACCCGGCCCTGCACGCCCTCGTGGCCGGCTCACTGGCGAAGGACCCGGCGGAGCGTCCGACGGTGAAGCAGCTGATCCAGGCGCTGACCGGCGAAGACACGCCACCCGAAACGCCGCCGGCCACGCCGCTCGCCACGCCGCCGCCCGCGGCACCGCCCGCGGAGAGGCCGACCGCAATACGGCTACCCGCGCCGGAGCAGCGGACCACCCTGGATCCCGTCCCGCCCACGCACCCGGCCGGCGTAGCACCGCCTCCGGCCCCGTCGCCCAAGGCGCGGCGACGCTCGCACCGCGACCACGGGCTTCTCATCGGCGCGATGGCGGCCGTCGTCGGCATCTCCGCCTTGATCGGGCTGAGCAATCTGCCGGACGGGGCCGGAAAACCGGACGACTCCAGCGGCACCACGGCCGCCGCGGACTTCGGCGAGCAGCCGCCGGACACCGATGACGAGGTCTTCGACGACAAGTTCAGCCACGAGGAGTCGGGCTGGCCGCGATCCGGCGACGGGACGTACCGCCACCGGAGTTACGCGATGCGGCTCGTCCCCTCGCTGAGCCACACAACAGTGGCGGCCCCAGTGCAGAACCTCCCGGACTCCCAGCTCATGGAGGTGAAGATCCGGCTCGGCGGCCCTGACGCCGAGGCCGGCGTGTTCTGCCGCAGCGACGAAGGGACCGGGTACGCGTTCCTGGTCCGCGGCACCGGCCAGGCCCGCATCGTCTGGATGGCGCCCGACAAGCTTGAGGAACTGCGGACGGGGTTCGCCGCGACCCTGCGCAAGGACTACGGCAACCGCGTCCAGGCCGCCTGCCTGCCCGACGACCCCGGTATGCGGCTGGGCCTGTGGGTGAACGGCGAGGCCGTGGCGAACACCACCGACCACGAGCACGCCGACGAGTTCGGGAAACCCGGCAAGAGCGGCCTGATCGTCGCCCGCGCCGGCGACCCGTCCGTGGAGCAGCGGGCGGCCTTCGACGACTTCTCCCTCTGCTCGGTCTGAGCCGGGGGCCCGAGCCGGCTCAGTCCTTGCGTCCGGTGGCGGCGACGGTGACGCCGAGGCCGATCATCATCAGGCCGCCGGTGCCGCCGATCGCCGCGAGCCGGCGCGGCGAACTCGCGAACCACTCGCGGGCCGTCCCGGCGGCGATCCCCCACACGCTGTCGCAGAGCAGCGCGATGAGCGCGAAGATCACCCCGAAGAGCATCATCTGCAGGGCCACATGCCCGTGCTCGCGGACGACGAACTGCGGCAGGACGGCCGCGAAGAACACCGTCGTCTTCGGGTTCGTGACTCCGACGACGAAGCCCTGCAGGAGCGCCCGTCCACCCGTCCGGCCCGGTTCGCCCGCGCCGATCGTCTCCTGGAGCGAACGCCGGTGCCGGATCGCCTGCACCCCGAGGTAGACGATGTAGACCGCGCCGACGATCTTCAGGACGGTGAAGACCATCACCGACCGCTCCACGATCGACCCGATGCCCACCGCGACGGCCGCGGTCAGCACCAGCGCGGCGAGCACCCCGCCCACGACGCCGGCGAGCGCGGTACGCCGCCCATGCGCCAACGCCCGCCCGACCACGAACAGCACGGACGGCCCGGGAATCACGATGATGACCAGCGCCATCGCGGAGAACGCCACCACTTGATGCAAGGAGACCATGGCCCGCACCCTACGCAGACACCCCCGATCCGCCCCACCGAATATTCACCCGATGGTGTCCGGGGCCGGACGGCGCGAAGATCGTGACTTAGGCCACAATCTCTGCCAAAGTCTGGATCATGTCCGCCCCCGCGTCCGAGGCGTCCGATCCGGTCGAGGCCGAGGTTCCGTCCGGTGCCCCGGAGGTGGCGTGGCGGCCGGTGCTGTTCCTGGCCGGGGCGCTGGGGGTGCTGCTGCTGGCGCTCAGCGCGCGGTACGGCTACCACCGCGACGAGCTGTACTTCCGGGTGGCGGGACGGCATCTGGCCTGGGGATACCCCGACCAGCCGCCGCTGCTGCCGCTGATCGCGCGGGCGGTCACGACGGTGTTCGGCGACTCGCTCGTCGCGCTGCGCGTCCCGGCCGCCCTGTTCTCCGCCGCCGGCGTGGTGGTCGCCGCGCTGACGGCGCGCGAGATGGGCGGCGGACGGCGGGCGCAGCTGCTGACGGCGGCGTCCTATGCGGTATGCCCGTTCGTCGTCGCGATCGGGCACACGTTCTACACGGCGACGCTCGACCTGCTGCTGTCGACGGCGATCGTGTGGCTGGTCGTCCGGTGGGTGCGGACCCGCGACCAGTGGCTGCTGCTCGCGGTCGGCGCCGTGTCCGCGCTGGCGCTGAACGTCAAGTACCTGGCCGCGTTCCTGCTGGTCGCGCTCGTGATCGGGTTGCTGGTGTCGGGGCCGCGCGAGTTCCTGCGGCGTCCGATGCCGGCCGCCGGGGTGCTCGTCGCCGCCCTCGCGGTCGTCCCCGGGCTGGTGTGGCAGGCGCGGCACGGCTGGCCGCAGATCGACATGGCGGAGGCCATCGCCGGCAAGGGGGACTTCGCCGGACGGCCCGGATTCATCCCGTTCCAGCTCATCCTGACCGGCGTGTTCCCGTCCTGGCTGTGGATCTACGGGCTGTGGCGGACGTACCGGTCGGACGGCCTGCGCGCGTTCCGGTTCCTCGGGCACGCGTACCTGCTGCTCAATGTCCTGTTCCTGATCACCGCCGGCAAGCCGT
Source organism: Actinomadura latina NBRC 106108 (assembly GCF_001552195.1). Lineage (GTDB taxonomy): Bacteria > Actinomycetota > Actinomycetes > Streptosporangiales > Streptosporangiaceae > Spirillospora > Spirillospora latina. The sequence continues at coordinate 138,653 of NZ_BCQS01000011.1, read as the reverse complement.
ACTACCTGAGCGGGCTGTGGGCGGCGCTCTGGGCGGCCGGGGCCGTGGAGGTCGAGCGGAACGGCGCGCCGCGCGGCTTCGGGTGGCTGGCATCCGCCCCGATGTACGTCCTCACCGGGATCACGACCGTCCTGCTGACACTGCCGGTCTATCCGGTGAAGTGGCTCGCCGACACGCCGCAGCCCGTGGTCAACGCCGACGCGGCCGAGACGGTCGGCTGGCCGCGTTTCGCCGCGCAGGTCGCGGACGTCTACCGCGCGCTCCCGCCGGACGAGCGGTCCACGGCGACGATCGTCGTCGGCAACTACGGCGAGGCGGGCGCGCTCGACAAGTACGGGCCCGGGCTCGGCCTGCCCCGCGCCTACAGCGGGCACAACGGGTTCTGGTACTTCGGGCGCCCGCCGGACACGGGCGGCCCCACCATCGTCGTCGGCCCGGACACGGTCGCCGACGGCGCCCGGCTGCACCGGTTCTGGTCGGACGTGCGCCCGGTGGCGCGCATCGACAACGGGGTCGGCCTCGACAACCAGGAACAGGGCAAACCGGTCTGGGTCTGCCGCGGGCAGCGCGCCCCATGGACACGGCTGTGGCCGGAGATGAAGCAGCTGTCGTGACTCCTACGCGCCCAGGACGTCCCAGGTTCCTCCGCGGCGCACCATCAGGTCGTGCGTGAGCAGGCTCCCCGCCGGGACGTCCCAGCTGGGGTCGTCGTTGTCGCGGTCCTCGGCCCACACCTGCCCGACCGCCCAGCGCAGCTTGTCGACGCCGTCGGGATGACCGGTGCCGGACGCCACGAACACGTCCCGCGCGGGCGCCGCCACGACGAGGTCGCCCTCCACGTCCTGGGCCAGCTTCTCCAGGAACCCCTCGTCCAGCAGCAGACCCGACTCCAGGGTGCCGCGCCCGGGCGCCCCGCCGAGCGACACCGTCACGGCGCGGACGTCCGGGTACCAGCTGAGGCTCAGCTCCGGGCGCAGGTCGCGCAGGTTGATCACCGCGCGGCGGCGCAGCTCGCCGGGCGCCACGCCCAGCTCGGCGCAGTGCCGGCGCGCCACGTGCTCGTGGCGGCGGCCGGACGGGACGCCCTCGTCGGCGATCTCCAGCGCGTAGGTGGCGTAGAGGTCGCCGGCGAACGGGTCGCGGATCGGCTCCTCGTCCGCGGGCAGCGGGAACTCCAACTGGATCTCCGCAGGCACCCGCGCCTTCATCAGCGGGACGATCAGACTGGACCGCGGGTCGGTCACGGGACGTTCCTCCTGGCACCTGGTGCGGCCTGAATGGATCACCCTACCGCCGCGGCGGGCGGTTCCGGGGCGCCACCGGGAGGGACGACGGGCAGGCCGCCGGGCGCTCCCTTCTCGATGATCCGCCACACGGCATCGGTGTCCAGGTGCTCCTCGACGAGATCGCCGAGCGCGTCCAGGGTGGCTTCTCTCAACGCTGCGAATTTCATGTCGGGGGCGGGAGTGAAATCCCTTCGGGCGTGCTCGGCCACGTCTTTGAGGAACGCCCTCCTGAACCCGTCATTCTCCATGGCGCCATGCCAGGTCGTCCCCCAGACGGCGCCGTTTCGGCAACCGTCCAGGAAAGGTTCTCCCTGCGCGGTGACGACGCCGTGGTGAATCTCATAAGCGTCGACGTCCTCACCGTAGGCGCTGCCCGTGGGCCGCCCGAGGACTTTCTCTTCCCCGAATTCGACCCTCGCCGGAAGGAGACCGAGCCCCCGAGTCGTCCCCTTCTTGGACTCGATGTCGTCCACGATCTCCTCGGCGAGCATCTGGTAGCCGCCGCAGATACCGAGCACCGGCCGCCCTTCACGGGCCCGCTTTTCGATCTCCTCGGCCATTCCCCTGTCGCGGAGCCACTGCAGATCGTCGACCGTGGCCCTGGTACCCGGCAGGACGACGAGATCGGCCTCCGCCAGATCACCGACGCTCGCCGCATACCGGACGACGACACCGGGCTCGCACGCGAGGGCGTCCAGGTCCGTGAAATTGGAGATGCGCGGGAACCTGACGACGGCTATCCGAAGCGTCGCATTCCCGTACGGGCCCTTGGCATCGGGCCTCGGCGAATCCAGCGCCAAGGTGTCCTCAGAATCGAGATAAAGACCGAGCTTCCAGGGCAGCACACCCAGCGTCGGCCGCCCGGTGAGGAACTCCAACTGCTCCAGCCCCGGCCTCAGAAGCTCATAAGCACCCCGGAACTTATTGATGACGAACCCGGCGACGAGAGCCTGGTCCTTGTCTTCCAGCAGCGCGACCGTCCCGTACAGCGACGCGAAAACACCGCCCCGGTCGATGTCACCGACGACCACCACCGGCAGGTCGGCCGCCCGCGCCAACCCCATGTTCACGATGTCCCCGGCCCGCAGATTGATCTCGGCAGGGCTCCCCGCGCCCTCGCACACCACGACCTCGTACTCGGCCCGCAATTCTTCAAGGCTCTCAAGCACCACGCCCTTGAGCCACTCCTTATGGCGGCCATACTCCAGCGCGTCGACCTCCGCGACAGGCCGTCCCAGAACCACGACCTGGCTGCGCCGATCACTCCCCGGCTTCAGCAGCACCGGATTCATCACGGCCCTCGGCTCCACCCCCGCCGCATGAGCCTGCATGTACTGCGCCCGCCCGATCTCCGCCCCATCACTCGTCACCATCGAATTCAGCGACATGTTCTGGGCCTTGAAAGGCGCGACCTTCACCCCTTGCCTGGCCAGCCACCTGCACAGCCCCGCCGTGACGACGCTCTTTCCCGCGTCCGACGTCGTCCCCGCCACCAGCAGCCCGCTCACCGCAGCACCCCGATGACGACCGCCGCCGCGAACGTCGCAGCCGCCGAGAACCGAACGGCCCTCCGAATATCCCGCGCCTCGGGCGCCCTGCCCTCCCCCATCTCGGGCCGCCGCTCAACACGCCCCCCGTACGCGTTGACACCGCCCAGCCGCACACCGAGCGCGCCCGCGAACGCCGCCTCGACCCGCCCGGCATTGGGACTCGGATGCTTCCTCCCGTCCCTCCGCAGAACCCGCCAAGCCTCAGGCCCTCCGCACACCGCCACCAATCCCGCAGTCACCCTGGCCGGAACCCAATTGGCGACATCATCCAGCCTCGCCGCCGCCCACCCGAACCGCTCATACCGCGGACTCCGATACCCGACCATCGCATCAAGCGTGTTCACGGCCCGGTACATCAACAACCCAGGAATCCCCGCCACCGCCCCCCAAACCAATGGAGCCACCGAAGCATCAGACGTATTCTCGGCAACCGATTCCACCACCGCCCTGCTGATCCCCCGCGCATCCAATCCCTGAGGATCCCGCGCGCACAAATGAGGAAGCCGCTCCCTGGCCCCCGACAAATCCTCACGCTCCAACAGACGAGCCATGACGAGCCCTTCACGCCCCAATGACGTCCCGCCGAGCACAGCCCAGGTAACCCCGGCAGTAGCAAGCCCGTGCACCCCGAACCGCCGGCTCACCCGCTCAACCAAAACCCCGACCGCCCCCGCACTCCCGACAAGCCCCCCAGCATAGAAAACCCCGCGCCACCGAGAATCCCCATAAAGATGACCTTCGACGACCGAGGCGACACGCCCGAACCCTGCGACCGGATGCCACCGCTTCGGATCTCCCAGAAAGGCATCGAGCACGACACCGGCCACAAGCCCCTCAGCAGAGCCGCGCATCAAGCTCATCCCAGTGCCTCTCCAGCCAGTCCTGCGCCCGCCGGATCCGCGGCCCGGCACCGCCGTCCCAGATCCGCGCCCATCCCCCACCACGCTCCGCCCTCGCCCGCATCGCCCGATAAGACCGCTCGAACCTCACCCGCGCGGCCGGCAGCACGTCCCGCCGCAACTCACGCTCCAGCCCGTAAGCATCACAGAAGACCTTCAACCTCCACCCGACATCAGCCCCGTACAACAACGCATCCCGATCGGCCGGGTCCTCAATAGGCCCCCAGTGCCGCAACGCCGTGACAACATCGAACAACCGCGTCGTAGGCCGCGCCAGATCAAAATCGATCAAAGCCTTCGGCACACCACCCCGAAAAACAACATTCTCCGGTGTGACATCACAATGCCCGATGACTTCGGGCTCCCCGTCCAGGTTGGAGACGTCCCCATCCCAAGGAGCGTCCGGCACGCCATACGACGCGACAGCCTCGTGGTACCGCCTCAGCAGCCGCCCGACACTCCGAAGCGCGTCCTCCGAAACCACATACGCCGCCAGCGGCCGCTGCGGCACGTCCCCCGGCACCCAGCTCAGCACCTCCCGCCCCCGCTCATCCACCCCCAGCACCCGCGGCGCCCCGTCGAACCCCACCGCCTCCAGATGCCGCAAAACCCCGTGCACAGCCGGACTGTGCGCCCCCAGCGGCCTCCGCACCGTCTCCCCGACCCGCACCACGCCCTCCGACACGCCCCCACCGGAGAGCGGCACCTCAACATCCACTGCCACAGCACCCAAAGATAGATCCCCAAACACCCCTCACGGCCACTCACCCGTGGTAACGACGTTATAGATGTGGAGCTGGAGGACCCGCCCCCTTACACTATGTCCCGGCGTCCCGCCGGGCGCCGGGCGCCCGTAGCTCAGCTGGACAGAGCATCGGACTTCTAATCCGACGGTCGCGGGTTCGAATCCTGCCGGGCGCGCCATCATGACCAGCCGATCAAGGCCCTGACCTGCGAGGGTGTCTCTCACACCGATTCGTCCGGATGCAGCCAGACGCCACCGAAGGCAGCCGAGCGGCACCGTTCCCGGAATATACGCGGAATGAGACCGCCCACGTTTGCCCAGGTCAGCAAGCAAGACAAGAGAGGCCCCGGAACGCTCCGGAGCCTCTCCACCGCAGTCGCCGATCATGCCGCCAACGCGTCCTCGATGCGCTGGTTGGCGACGTCCCGTTGCCCGTCTATGCACTTGGCGTAAACGCGCAACATCACGTCCACGCCGTGACCAGCGCGTTCGGCCGCTTCGGGCGCATGGACGCCCGCGTTCAGCCAGAGCGACACCGCCGCATGCCGAAGGTCATACGGCCGAGCCGCCAACGGGGAGTCGACCTGATCGGGAGTCAGCGCCAGGGCGCGAGCCTGCTTCCAGACTTGCGCGTAGGCCGAGCCAGAGAACGACCGGCCACCACTGGTGACGAACAACCGCCCGTCCCTGGCCGTCCCGAAGGCATCGAGGTGCTTGTGGAGAATCGCCACCAGCTCAGGCGGGATGGGGACCGGCCGGACGAGGTCATCGTCCCGATGCTTGAGGCCCCGATCATCGAAGGTCTCCCCCGAGTCGGTGTAGCGCTTGTTCGTCTGCGGCCGGGTCTTCTTGAGTGTGATCAGGCCCCAGCCGGTTGCCGGAAGTTCGCAGTCCTGCCGCCGCAGGCCCGCAGCCTCAGCCGGACGAAGGCCAGCGAAGTACATGCACGCGAACATCGCCCGCAGCCGAGGGCCGCGTGACCGGCCAACGTAGGAAACCGCCGTCAGCAGCTCCCGAGCTTGGGCCGGGTTGACGACGACGCGGCGATCAACGGCGCCGTTCTGCTTCGGCGGACGCCACTTCACGCGATCAAGGGGCGGCGGCGCTTGGGCCGCTGCGCGGCCCCGCGCCAGGCCGCCCGGAGCGTGCGGCGTGGGCGCCGGTCACCGGACGGCCGCGCCGGGCCGCGCATCGCGACGCTCCCGCCCAGTCCGCCGGCGAACGGCTGTCACGGGGTCGCGCCGCCGCCCCGCCTCAGGTCATCACTTGCCGCAGTCGTGAAGCGAGCCGAACCCTCAGCTCTCGGGATGCCGGAGCCTTATCCGGGTTAGGTATCACCAGGTTGTCGCCGTCGAAGCGCGGGATGACGTGCACATGCAGGTGAGAGATCACCTGGTCTGGCGCGTCGTTGTTGTTGAGCACAGTGGTCCCTACGGCCCCGAAGGCCAAAGGGGCCGCGCGTGTGATGCGGGCAACCACGCTGAACACTGCCGCAAGTAGGGACGGCTCAACCGTGTGCAAGGCGGTCACGTGCTCGACCGGGCAGACCAGGACATGTCCAGGGTTGGCGCGTCGCTGCTTCCTGGCCAGTGAGACGAAGACCTGATCAGTCCGCAGGACGACCAAGTCGCGATCCATCTCACCCGACCCCGTCGCGCAGAAAGGGCACTCGTCAGTCATTCAGGCAGAGTCGCAGACACGCGCCCGAGCGGAGGAAATCCGGCTCAGGGATGTCGCAATCTGGTCTGGAAGGGTGCGGGGCTCCCCCGACCAGAAGCTTTGAGGATGGCGGCGGCCGGAACCTGTCAAGGGCGCCCTTCGGGCGTCACTACGTGATGGCTACGCCACCCTTGACAGAACCCGTCCGCCGCTAGGTACAGGTATCGACGGGTCGGGGGAAGGAAGGTGGGGAAGAACAGCGGCTACGCCGCTACCCCAGCCACAGGATGTCGATGATGCGCAGCGTCTCGGCCTCGTCGTCGACTAGCAGCGTGAGCATGCCCTCTCCGTTCGCGCCGAAGAAGGCGTGTCGGATGGCTGTTTGGCCTGGCCGTTCTGGCACCGCGTCCCACGGCGTTTCCAGGAGATCGAGGAGGCGCTCAAGTAGTGGGCCGTCGCGGACTTCGTTGGGGAGCCCGTTCAGCTCGTACAGCGCGCGTCCGTGGAAGCCGTCCCAGCGGTACGTCACACCCGGCCTTCCCAACCCGGAGGGGTGTAGCGGACGAAGCTGTCTTCCCTGCCCTGTAGGGCGTCCTGCACCGCCTCTTCGTAGCCGGGACGGTCGTAGGCGATGGCCCGCAGGCGCCACCGGCGCAGCAGGGCTTGGACCTGCTTGAACCGCGCCAGGTCGTGAGCCGCGTCGAGCGCCTCGTCATACTCGGCCCGGAACTGGTCACGATGCGCCGGCGGGAGCGCGTCGAAGATCGCGGCCGGATCCTCGCCGGGATCGCGCGGCGCGGTCGGTTCCTCGGGCTGAGCGGTCATGACGTCCAATCTACCTGTGGCGCCTGTCGGGCGTGGAGACTCCCGACAGGGCAGGCCCCAGCCTCACGAGCAAGATCCGGAGCATGTACGGAATGATCTTGCTTGCCCGGCGACATCGCAGGAGAGATCGCAGGAGAGTCCGCGCAGGTGAGCTAGGGTGCGGAGCCTCCGGAGATCCTCGGACTTCTAATCCGACGGTCGCGAATTCGAATCCTGCCGGGCGCGCCCCCGTCTGACCTGCAGTCTTACCACTGCCAAGATCCAGAATTCTGCCCGGTATGTCCCCATGTTTGCTCGATGTTTGCTCGGCTGTCGCGCCCCTGTCGCTGAGCCCTCCCCAACCTGGCTGATCACCGGTGTCGAGCGTCCTTGGCCAGTGCGTCGGCGCGTCTGCGAAAAGCCGCGGCTGTGCGGGACTTTGGGGCTCTGGCCGGCCGCCTGCCCTGCGACAGGTGCCGGTCAGCTTCTGCCGGTCATCGGTTCGACGTTTCCACCAGGTGGACGACGCGGCCCGCTGCTGTCGTTTCGTCCGGCTCGGGACCGGTGCGGGCGTTGAGGATGACGGCGGCGGCGTCTTCGGCGGATTGGCGGGCCAGGTCGGGCAGGACGCTGGTGTAGGTGTCGGAGGCGATGGTGATCGACGACAGCCCCAGGGGCTCTTGTACGACTTTCAGGTCGTGTCCGGCGCGCAGCAGGATGGTGGCGGCGCCGTGCCGCAGGTCGTGCAGCCGGACGGGTGGTAGCTCGGTCTCCATGGCCAGCAGCAGGAATTGTTCGGAGACGGCCATGGGCGCCAGCGGGCTGCCGTCGGGTTGGGTGAAGACGAATCCGGTGTCGTTCCAGGTGTCGCCTGCGGCCAGGCGTTCTTGGTTCTGGCGGGCGCGGTGGGCGGTCTACTGCTTGACCGTGTGCTGGTCGAGGGTGACCTGTCGTTCTCCGGCTTCGGATTTGGGGCGGCCTTGTTCAGTGCGGCCGCCGTTCTGGGTGATCTGCCATCGGACCCGGATGGTGCCTTCGTCCAGGTCGACATCCGCCCATCGCAGCCCGCACGCTTCGCCGCGCCGCAGCCCGCGGAAGGCGATCAGGTGATAGAGCGCATGCAGCCGGTGCAGGGCGGCACGGTCGAGGAACGTGCCGGTCTGTTCGGGTGTCCAGACCATGACCGGTGAGGGCCGTGGTGTGCTGACGTAGGCGTCCATCGGTTTGACACGCCCGCTGCGCACCTTCTCGCCTGGCCCGGCCGAGCGGACGCGGCTCTTGACCTCGATGAATGTCTCCCGGCCCCGACTCCATTCGCGGACGCGTTCGGGTGTCCACACCAGCGCCTTGGGGCGGCGGCCGGAGGGCAGTTCGATCAGGGAGGCGACGTTGAGGTCGATGCGCCGTTCCCGGATGGCCTGGTTGAGGGCGGCGCGCAGGGTGGCGCGGATGCGGTGCATGGTCGCGGGGCCGACCACCCGGGCCCCCTTCACCTGTGCCCGTGCTTCGTGGTCGCCGGACTCGCGGGCGCGGGTGATCGCCTCGTTGCGTTCGTCGATGGCGTCGAACACCGCTTGGACGTCGGAGACGCGGAGCCGGTCCAAGCGGATGTGGCCGACGACCGGGTTCAGGTGGGTGGTGATGTGGGTGCGGTAGCTGCGCAGTGTGCCGTTACGCAGGCCTTTACGTCCGGCGAGCCAGGTCTGCAGCCACTGCCCGACCGTGATGGCGACCTCCAGGTCGCAGATCCGTTCCTCGATCGCCTGCATCAACTCCTGGTGACCGATCGCCGAGAAACAATCGGCGATGTCGGTCTCGACCACCCACCTTCGTCCCCGCTGCTGCTCATCGATGAGCACCTGCAGGGCGTCATGCGCCGAGCGTTTCGGACGAAACCCGTAACTGCACGACGCGAAGTCCGCCTCGAAGACCGGCTCGAGCACGATCTTCACGGCGGTCTGCACGACGCGGTCACCGACAGCGGTAATCGACAACGGCCTGTACTGGTCTTTCAACCCTGGTTTGGGGATCAGGACCCGCCGTGTCGGCAGCGGCCGATACCGCTGCTCCCGCAGTCGATCGGCCAACTCCTCCAGGAGCCGGTCAACGCCGTACTCCTCGACCTGGGCCAGGGTGGTCTTGTCGATGCCCGGTGCGCCATTGTTGTTGCGCACCTGAACCCACGCGCGCTGCAGAACGTCTCTGCGGAAGACCTTGTCGAACAGCGCGGGTTGTGTTGTCCGGCCGGCTCAAGCGGTACTACGGCCGCCTCCGACGCCCACCCGGCTCGCCGCCCACTTCCCGGGTTCACCGGCTATAGAGCGCGATGCTCCGGCAACATCTGTCCGCAGGTTGCCGGGCCGGGGAGGGCCTCCCCAGTTCCCGCCGCCACTATCGATGCGTTCCGCGCCCCATACGCCGGGGAGTCCTTGGCGGCTGCGCTTCCAGGATCTACACCGCGTCCATGGCCTTCGCCCCGATTTCGAGAGGCTCGGCACTCCCTCGTCCCACCCCATCGGGCGGGCTGAGTAACGACGCCGCAGGCTTCGCTTCATGCTACGGACCGCACCGTCGCTCCCCCCTTGAAAGGGCCTTTGACACTGGGCTTCGAGCGGATTCACGAGTTCAGGGCATGTCTTCGACCTGCGGTTTCTTCCGTGCCTGGCATTGCCGTAGCGCTCGGCGCCCGGTTCTGACGGCAGCGGTGACGGCAACACGGGCGAACGATGCCTTCCGCGCCGCGCATTCGCTGACGGTTGGCGACCGTCGTGCCAGTTACCAGCGCAGGGTTATCCAACCGGTGCCGACGGGCGAACCCGGCACTACTGGCCGCACACTCCGGTCTGCATGCACCTTGCATGCTAAAATGCCTGCATGGGAGTCATACAGATCCGGGACGTCCCCGAAGAGACCGAGCAGACACTGAAGGCCCGAGCCGAGCACGAGGGCAAGTCGCTGACGGCCTATGTGCGAGATCTCCTGAACGAGGAGGCCGCCACCCCCACGCTGGACGAGGTGATGGCCAAGATCGCCACTGATGAGCCGGTGCCCTACGACCCCGACTTCGTCCGCGCGACCATGCGCGAGGGACGCCGGTGAGTCTGGTCGTCGACGCCTCGATCGTCTTCCGCCTGCTGGCCAACGTCAAAGGCGACGATCTCCTTCGGCAACGGCTCGCCCGCAAGCTGCACGCCCCAGCGTTGATCGACGTAGAGATCGCCTCAGTCGTGCGCGGGCATGCGATCACCAGCAAGCCGGAGGTACGCATCTCCGAAGCACGGGCCCAGATCATGCTCGAGCGTTACGCCCAACTCAAGATCGTCCGCCACCCCATGCTGCCCCTGCAGCGGCGTGTACTGGAGCTACGCAACAACCTCACCGCCTACGACGGCATGTACGTGGCCCTCGCCGAACTGCTCGGGGTGCCTCTGCTCACCGACGACGCCAAGTTCGCCGGGTCCGCAGGTCACCGAGCGGAGATCCACCGTTACCCACCACCCCAGGTGTGAAGTAGGGCCGTGCGGTGGGTACCCGGCCGAAACCAGTGCGAGGAGCGCTTGAGAGAACACTCGGTGCGAGCGGGAGCAGCGATGACTGATTTCCCCAAGTGGAGCGAGGTCCGCGCCGGCGTCGTCGCAGCGGCGGGCGGCGAGGAGGCCGTCGCCGAGGCCCGCAAGCGCAATCAGGCCTACATCGACGGCCACCGGCTGGCCGAACGCCGCAAGGCCGTCGGCCTTTGGTGCGCGGCAACCGCCCCTCGGGGGTGGGGCAGCCGCACGATTTGTAGGTCGTTCCGGCAGGCACGTGTCCTACTCGCTATCTGATGTGAGCTTTCCGGCGGTGTCGTTGAGGCCGAGCAGGGCGAGCAGTCCGGTGGTGGGGACCGTCATCACGTTCCTGTCCCGCTGCACGCCAAGGGCGTACAAACCGTCCGGGAGTGCCGGCACGCTTCGTCTCCGACCTCAGCGCGAACGACGAGCGGCTGCTGCGACATGCGGCCGACGTCACCGTCCGGCATCGACGCCCTCCGGGATCGGTGGCCGATCTGAGGAACATCACGTAGCGGCCGCGCGCGAGCTGGAGACCGGCGTCGCGCGGGTCGCCGCACCCGCCGGAGTTGACGGGGAGCCGGATCGACCGCACCCGGTCCGGATTGGCGGCCTCCAGCCGGGCGGCCGCCTTCGGGGTCGCGTCGATGCTCGCATCGTCGACGATGACGACCTCCACCCGGGCGAGCGACTGCTCCAGCGCCGAGCGGACGGCGCGGGCGAGCCGCCGCGCGTCGTTGTAGGCGATCACGATGACGGTCATGTCGGGTTCCGAGGGCAAACGGTTCCACCGCCTCATCCGCGTCCAATGATCTACTATCGCGATAGTAGAAGCTGGCGGGTCAGCGGAACATGAGCGCGGGCCGTGGCTAGCGGTGGGCGGGCGTCCAGACATCGGTGACGGGGCCGCGGGACGCACTCGCCCCCGCATGGGGAAGCCGGAAGGCGTCCTCGATCGTCCTCAGGACGCCGTAGTGGTCGATCTCCTCCGGATAACGGCCGGGCTTCACGAACGCCCCGGCGAACAGGGTGGCGATCTTGTTGCCGGATGAGCCGTCGTTCTCGTCGAAGGTGACGATGAGCAGGCTGTCGTGCGTCCTCGCCCACTGCGCGTAGCCGCCGAGACTCGCCCGCAGCCAGGAGTCTCCCGTCGCCACGGAACAGTCGTGCATGTCATGGCACAGGTCCGGGATGACGAACGCCACCGCGGGCAGCGTGGCGTAGTTCCGCGGGAAGTCGGTGAAAGGCCGGTTCACCGAAGCGGGCAAGCTTGGGAAGTCCGCCCAGGGAACGTGCTTGCGGGCGTAGTCGCCACTCTTGCAGACGCCTGAACCGACGTGCGGAAGACCTTCGGAGAAGCCGACGAAGGTGTGTCCGGCGGCGCGCAGTTCACCGGCGAGGTTCGCCGAGGTGAAGGAGTGCGGGCAGGAGTCGTCGGTCAGGCCCTGCGTCGACCCGGAGAAGAGCGCCAGGTAGTTCGGCTGACTCGGATGCCGGATGGCATAGGAGTTCACGAACAGGGCACCGGACCGCGCGAGCGAGGTCAGGTAGGGCGCCCGCTTGGCACCGATCACCTGCTCCACCGCCTTGTTCTCCAGGACGACCACCACGACGTGCCTGAACCGGGGCACCGATCCGGTCGTTGGATGCGGGCGGACGTGGTGCGTGGTCCCGCCTCCACAGCCGACGGCCAGGCACCCTGCCAGCAGCAGGGCTGCCCAGGCACGCGCGAACGTTCCCAACCGGAACTCCAATCGGCGGGCATCTGCCAGTGCGATACCCACTCAGGCTCGGCGATCTCAGCGGCGGCCTGGACCCCCCTCGCCGTCGCCGCCTCCGGTGTCGCGAAGCAGGCCGTGCAGCAACGCCTCATCGGCGGGGGCGAGTTCGGACACGAACCGGGCGAGCACCGCGGCGCGATCATTGCGGCGGCACAACAACTCGTTCATGGCGGCGGCGGTGTGACCGGCCTCGTCGACGTTCGCGGCGTACAGATATCCGCGCCCCTCCCGTACGCGCGACGCGAGCCCCTTGCGGGCCAGCCGCGCCAGCGTGGTCATCACGGTCGTGTAAGCGGGCGAGCCGTCGACGACGGCCTGGACCTCGGCGGGACTCATCGGCCGCGCGCCTTCCCAGAGGGCGGCCAGCACCGCGTCCTCCAGCATCCCGGCGGGCCGGCGGGCCCTCTCGTCCGCGTTCACCGTCCCCACCTCGCACGTCCGATTACTACGCCGATAGTAGATGGTGCCCGCTCTTGCCGTCCATCCCGCGATGCGCAGCGCGGGCGAGGGCGGTTCCGCGAGAAGCGACGGGGCCGCTCCGGACGAGACGTTCGCCTCCTGCGGGCCTGGCATCCCGCGGATATACCGCAGGGGGTATTTGTCGACCGCTCTCCCCGTCACCTACTGTGTGAATACCCCGGGGGGTACCCGGAGAAGGGAGCACCGCATGTCCGACACCTCGCAACGGCACCGCGTCCTCATCATCGGCGGCGGCACCGCCGGGATCACCGTCGCCGCAAGGCTGCGCCGCAAGGGCGTCAGCGGAGTCACAATCCTGGAGCCTTCCGACACGCACTGGTACCAGCCGCTGTGGACCCTGGTCGGCGGCGGCCAGGCGACCACCGAACTCTCCCGCAGGCCCGAGCGGTCGGTCATCCCGCCCGGCGTCGGGTGGATCCGCGACGCCGCGGCCGCCGTCGACCCCGACGCCCGGACGGTCACCACCGCGAGCGGCACCGATCTCCGCTACGAGTACCTGGTGCTCGCCCCCGGCCTCCAACTCGACTGGACGGCCGTCCCCGGGCTCGCCGAATCGGTCGGCCACGACGGCGTGTCCAGCAACTACGCCCCCGAATACGCCCCGAAGACGTGGGAGTTCATCCGGAACCTCACGTCCGGCACGGCCGTGTTCACCCACCCCGCCGGCCCGATCAAGTGCGGGGGCGCCCCGCAGAAGATCGCCTATCTGGCCGCCGACCACTGGCGCCGGGAGGGCAGGCTGGACGACATCCGCATCGTCTTGTCCCTGGCCGAACCGACGATGTTCAAGGTCGAGACCTACGCCCGCGAACTGGAGAAGGTCGCAGCGCGATACGGCATCGAAGTGCGTTTGCAGTCGGAACTCATCTCGCTCGACCCCGACAGCCGCGAACTGACCCTTGCCGACAACGCCACGGGCGACAAGGAGAGGATCTCCTACGACTTCCTCCACGCGACCCCACCGCAGAGCGCCCCGGACTGGGTGAAGAAGAGTTCTCTCGCCGCGCCGGCCGACCCCCGCGGCTTCGTCGAGGTCGACCCCCACACCCTGGTTCACCCGCGTTACCCGAACGTCTACGCCCTCGGCGACGTCGCCAACCTGCCGACGTCCAAGACGGGCGCGGCCGTCCGCAAGCAGGCTCCGGTCGTCGTCGAGAACCTCGTCGCCGGCATGGCGGGCCGCCCCGGGACCGGCAGCTACGACGGCTACACCTCATGCCCGCTCGTCACGGCCCGCGACAAGATGCTCCTCGCCGAATTCGACTACGACCTCGCGCTCACCCCGTCCTTCCCCTTCATCAACCTGAAGAAGGAGCGCCGTGACATGTGGTACCTCAAGCGATACGGACTGCCCGCTCTCTACTGGCACGCCATGCTCAAGGGCCGCCTTTGACCGGTGCCTCAACGCGCGAGCGGTGCGATCACCAGCAGGGTGAACCGCGGCCAGCGGTACAGGTCGGCTTTCCGTTCTCAACGGGTGGGTGGTCCGCAGGTCGTGTGGTGCTGGAGGGCCGACCATACGGCTTCGGGCGTCCGACCGGCCGCCGCCACATGCCGGTCGGGGCGCACGAGGACCACGCGCTCGGCGTCGTCCGGCCAGGGCTGCCCGTCGGCGAGGGACGTCCGGGTAACGGGCAGCACGGGCAGTCCGCGCCAGCGGGCATCGGCGGGATCGGGCAGTGGCTCGCCCGAGGCCACCCAGGCCACCCAGGTGTGGCCGAGCGCGCCGAGCCGCTGGTGGAGCCGGCCGCCATCGCGCAACTCGGGATTGGGCATCCGGCGGCCGGCGGCCGAGAGCACCCGGTTGCGGTAGGCGGTGTCCAGCATCCCGACCCGGCGTCCGAGCCTGGCCTGGACCGACGGCCGGCCGACCACGCGCGGGGCGAGGACGGCGCGCATCCGGTGGGCGAGCCCGAGGTCCGCGGTCATCACCTTGGTCATGCGGGCGGTGCCGTGCACCATGCCGCGGGCGATGGTCCGCCGTTCGGTCTCGTAGGTGTCCAGCAGCCGGCCGGCCGCCTCCTCGTCGAGCCCGTCGGCCGCCGCGATCTTCCACAGCAGGTTGTGGGCCTCCTGGACGCCGGTGTTGAGGCCCTGGCCGCCGACGGGGCTGTGCACGTGAGCGGCGTCCCCGGCGAGGAAGACCCGGCCGCGGCGGTAGCGGTCGGCGACGCCGTGGCCGAGGTTGAACCGGGACTGCCAGGTGAGGTCGTGCGCGCCGATGTCCAGGCCCGTCCGGCTGCGGATCATCGCGTCCAGGAAGGGCGTGTCGATGGCGGGCGGCACCGCCCCCGGCATGTGCGCGATGATGCGGCGGCGTCCGGGCTTGGGCATCGGGACGAGGAGAAGCAGCCCCTCGCGGCCGAGATGGACGTATCCCTCGTCCTGGACGAGCGGCGCCGTGGTCCGGATGTCGGCGAGGACGAAGGTGGCGCCGGCGTCCGAGCGCTTCAGCGTGAGCCCGGCCAGGTCGCGTACGGTGCTGCGGCCGCCGTCGCAGCCGATCAGCCAGCGTGAGCGGACCGTCTCGGTATGCCCGGAGTCATGGCGCAGCGTCGTCTCGACGTGGCCGCCGTGGTCGCGCAGGTGCTCCGCCCACACGTTCCATTCCACCTTCGCGCCGGCCGCGCCGAGGTGCGTTTCGATGATCTGCTCGGTGACGTATTGGGGGATCGACAGCCAGAACGGGTAGGACGTGTCGCCCCACGGGAGGCCGCGCATGTCGACTCGCACGGGACGGCCCCGGCCGGCCTGGATGTTCAGGGCGGCGAACGGGACGCCCGCCGCGAGGACGTCGCCGGCCAGCCCCATCGTCTCGAAGGCCTCCATCGTCCTGGCGTGCACGACCAGCGCCTTGGAGATGGACGCGCGGCCGGCCTTGCGGTCGATGATCCGGGCGGTCAGGCCGTGGCGGAGCGCCTCGTACGCGGCGGTCAGGCCGGTGGGGCCTGCACCGACGACCAGGACGTCCACGTCGGCGGGTCGGGTCTGCGTCATCGTGCCTCCTGCACTTCGGGTTCGTCGACTTCGGATGTGTCGCGGTCAGGCACGGCCCGGCGCCGCGCCGACGATCCCGGCAGCCACCAGGCGGCCCGGCCGAGGACGGCCAGCACCGCCGGGACCAGCACGAGCATCGCCAGCAGCGCGTACAGGGCGATCGCGGTGGCCAGCCCGAAGCCGAACAGGTTGACGACCCGCTGGTCGTTGAAGACGAACGAGGTGAAGACGACGACCATCACCGAGGCCGCCGCGAGGATCACCCGGGAGGTGGACGCCACCCCCTCGATCACCGCGCGCCTGGCGTCCCCGTCCCGGCGGAACTCCTCGTGGATCCGGCTGAACAGGAAGACCGCGTAGTCGGTGGACAGGCCGAACAGGACCGCGAACAGCATCACCGGGGCGAACGACTCCACCGGGCCGGGATGCGCGCCGATCAGGCTCGCCGGCCACCAGCCCCACTGGAACACCGCGACCACGGGCCCGTACGCCGCGCCCACGGCGAGCAGGTTCATCAGCACCGCGACGACGGGCACGGCGAGCGACCTGAACTCGACCAGGAGCAGCAGGAACGCCAGGCCGACGACGAGCAGCATGAACCAGCCCATCCTGGCGCCGAGCCGGTCGGCCAGGTCGATGCTGGTCGCGGTGGCCCCGCCGATGTGCGCCTCGGCGCCGGGCGCCGCGTCCGGCAGGACGTCCGAGCGCAGCGTGTGCACCAGGTTCTCGGTGGCCGCCGAGTCGGGCGCCCCTTCCGGGATCACCGTCAGCACGGCCGTGCGGCCCTGCGCGTCGGGCCGCGGCGGGAGCACGTTCTGCACCCCGTCGGTCTGCGCGACCGTGTTCCGCAGGGCCGCCGCCTGCTGCGGCGCCCGGCCGTCCTGCCCGTAGTCGACGGTGACCAGCAGCGGCCCCGTCCAGCCGGGCCCGAACGCCTCGTCGACCAGCTCGTACGCCTGCCGCTGTGTGGAGCCGGGCGGCTGCGAACCGCCGTCGGCGGTGCCGAGCCGCAGCGACCCGAGCGGCAGCGCCAGCAGCACGAACGCGCCGACGGCCAGCACGATCGCGGCCCACCGGAACCGGACGACCGCGCGGGCCGTGCCGGTCGCGGAGCCGTGCGACGGCTTGCGGCGGCCGATGCGCAGCCGGTCCAGATTGCGGCCGAACATGCCCAGCAGCGCGGGCAGCAGCGTCACCGACGCGAGCAGCGTGGCCGCGACCGTCACCGCGCTGGCCAGTCCGAGCGCCGAGACGAACGGGACGCCGATCACGTACAGGCTGAGGATGGCGACGATCACGGTGGTGCCGGCGACCAGCACCGACCGTCCCGCCGTGCCCATCGCAGCGGCGATCGCGTCCGCCGGGGCGAGGCCGCGCGACATCTCCTCGCGATGACGGGTGACGACCAGCAGGGCGTAGTCGATCCCCACGCCGAGGCCGATCATGGCCGCGACGACCGGCCCGGACGTCCCGATGGTCACCGCGCCGGACAGCATTGTGATCAGCGACAGCCCGACGCCCACGCCGGCCAGCGCGGTGACGATGGGCACCAGCATCGCCGCGAGCGAGCCGAACGCGATCAGCAGCACCAGGACCGCCGCGACCAGGCCGTAGACCTCCTGCCCGGACGGCCCCGTCTCGGCCTGCACCGCCGGGCCGCCGTAGGCGACCTCGACGCCGGGCCCGCGCACCGGGTCGAACGCCTCCTGCGCCTTCTGCACCGACTCCTGGGGGATGTCCTTGGCCCGCTGGGTGAACTGGACGCTCGCGATCGCGGTCCGGCCGTCCGCGGAGACCATGTGCCTGGCCTGCCCGAACGGCGACTGGGCGGACGCCACGCCGGGCTCGGCCCGGACGTCGGACACCGCCGCCTGCATCTTCTGCTGGACGTCGGGCGAGATCGCCCCCTGCTCGCTGTGGACCACGACCTGCATGCCGTCGCCGGCCATGTCGGGGTAACGGGCCCGGAGGGTGTCGTAGGCGGACTGCGAGTCGGTCCCCGACAGCGTGAGGTCGTTGTTGAACGACTCACCGGCGGTGCGGGCGCCCGCCACGACGCCGATGACCAGCAGAGCCCACGCGGCCAGCACCCACCAGCGGTGCCGGGCCGAGAAACGGCCGAGAGCGGAGAGCACGCCGCCACCTCCTTGACGATGAGAACATGTGTTTAGACGTATGTTACACAGACGTGTAGACACGTGTTCCAGCAAGTACGGCTGCATCGGCGTCCGGGTGGAGGACATCGCCCAGGAGGCCGGCGTCTCCCGTGCGACCGCCGCCCCGCTACGCCTCCGGCCGGGCCACCCGCATGGCGATCTCGGCCACCCGCCCGGCGGTCTCCTCGGCCGGCGCCACCGGCTGGACGATGTGGCTGATCGTGACCCGGACGACCGTCTCGATGGCCAGGCTCCGCGACAGCGGGTCGATCTCCGGCCACGCCTCGGACACGTGGCCGTCGAGCGCCTCCTGCGCCGTGCGCATCAGATGGTCGGACCGGACGGCGACGAGCGCGAGCAGTCCCTCGTTGCCGCCGCGCGCACTGGTGAGGACGCTCTTGAGCAGGTGGTTGTCGGCCGCCTCGCGGAGGGTGAAGCAGACCGCGGCGACGATCGCGGTGGCGAGATCTCCGCGGTGGGCGTCGAGCTGCTCCAGGATGCCGACCAGGAACTGCTCGACCTCGCGCATGACCAGCGCCTCGCCGATCGCGTCCTTGGTACCGAACTCGGTGTAGACGGTCTGCCTGCTCACTCCCGCGCGGGAGGCCAGGTGCGTCATCCGCATGCGGCCCCACCCGCCCGCGGCGACCAGTTCGTAGGCCGCGTCCAGCAGGCGGTCGCGAAGCAGCGAGCGGACGGTTTCTCGGTAGGGCGTCATCTCACCGACATGGTAGACGGCCCGTCCACTATGACCCGAATCACTCTTGACACTTAGTGGAATAGTGTCAAGCTTCTGGACAGAATTTCCCATACTGTAAGGCGGTGGTGGTCGTGGTAGCGACCGAACAGGCCGGCGGCGGGCGGGCTGCCCGGGCCGAGGAGCCGTGGCGGGACCCCAAGCGGTACTTCTGGCTGCTCGGCCTGCTGGTGCCCGCGATCCCCTTCAGCGCGTGGGGCCTGGTCAACCTCACCGGACTGGGCTTCTTCTGGTGGCTCGGGCCGGTGCTGATCTTCGCGATCTTCCCCGTCTTCGACCTTCTCTTCGGCGAGGACGCCACGAACCCGCCGGAGAGCGCGATGCCGCGGCTCGCCAAGGACCGCTTCTACATGTGGGCGAACGTCCTCTACATCCCGATCCAGTACGCATCGCTGATCGTGGGCTGCTCGATCCTGGTGCGGGAGTCGATGTCCCTGGTCGACCGCATCGGGTTCGCCACGACCATCGGCACGGTCGGCGGCATCGCCATCGCGGCCGCGCACGAGATGGGACACCGCAGGGAGCGGGTCGAGGTCTTCCTGGCCAAGGTCACGCTCGCGCAGACCGGCTACGGCCACTTCGTCGTCGAGCACAACCGCGGCCACCACGCCCGCGTCGCCACGCCCGAAGACCCGGCCACCTCCCGCATGGGCGAGTCGTTCTACCGCTTCCTGCCGCGGACGGTCCTCGGCGGCGTCCGGTCCTGCTGGCGGCTGGAGAAGGGACGCCTGGCCAGACAGGGCAAGAGCGCGCTGACCCCGCGCAACAACGTCATCCAGGGCTGGCTCACGACCGCCGCGCTGTTCGCCGCGCTGACCGCCGTGTTCGGGCTCGAACTGCTGCCCTACCTGTTCCTGCAGGCGGTCCTCGGCTTCACGATGCTGGAGGTCGTCAACTACCTGGAGCACTACGGCCTGCTCCGGCAGCAGACCGCCGACGGCCGCTACGTGCGCACGGCGCCCGAGCACAGCTGGAACAGCAACCGGGTCGCCTCCAACGTGCTGCTGTACAACCTGCAGCGGCACTCCGACCACCACGCCAACCCCGGCCGCCGCTACCAGTTGCTGCGGGACTTTCCGGAGGCGCCGCAACTGCCCGCCGGCTACGCCACCATGATCCTGCGCGCGCTCGTGCCGCCGTGGTGGTTCCGCATCATGGACAAGAAGCTGCTCGAGCACTACGACGGCGACATCAACCGCTGCAACATCGCCCCGGCCAAACGCGCGAAACTCCTCGCGCGGCACGGAGCCGCCGTCCGATGACCAGCACGAAGGGCCCGGAGGCAGCCAAGCCTCCGGGCCCTTCCGTCCAAACTGCGTTCCGCGAGGCAGGGAGATCGACGGTCGGCCGCGGCCCGACCTTTGTCCCCCCGGACGCCGAGTGAAATGGTCTGGGGCGGTAATACCGGAAGACACGCCCCCCGGAGGTGCGCATGGTCTGGCTCGGGCTCGTCTTCGTCATTGCGGGCACCGTGCCCGCACTCACCATGGACGGCGACCTCGGCGGTGTTGACGCCACAATGGTGGGAGCCGGCGTCATGGCCGTCGGCGCGGCGCTGCTGGTCGCAGGCATCCTACGGCTGCGGAAACGCCGCCGCGTCGGACCACCCGGCACGGCCGCGCAGGCCTACTACCGGACTTCCACCGGCAAGATCGCCGCGATGGTGATCGCGGTGATCTACATCGTCTCTCCGATCGACCTGATCCCGGACGTCTTCCTGCCGATCGGCATCGTCGACGACGCCACCGCTCTCACGTGGTTGCTCTTCGCGCTCGGCCAGGAGTACACACGGCGACACCGAAGGCAGCCGCACGGCACCGTCCTTGGCCGTCCCGAGGACTGAGGCCCCCGCAACGCGAAAAGCGGCCACCGGGCGTCGCGCGGTGGCGAGCGCCCGGTGGCCGGGTTGCGGGGTCAGACGGGTTTGGGGTGCGTGTGCGACGGCGATCAGGTCGGCCTGACGGCGTCAGGCGAACGCGTCCTCGCGTTGGCGTTCTTCGGGGGTGCGCTCGACCCTGGCCATGGCGGGTCGCAGGATCGGTGGCGCGAGGAGGGAGGTCACGATCGCTACGAGGACGATGATCGTGTAGGTGGCGGTGTTCAGGATGCCGAGCCGCAGCCCCGCCATGGCGACGATGATCTCCACGGCGCCGCGGGCGTTCATTCCGGCGCCCAGGGCGAGAGCCTCCCAGCGGTTCAGCCCGCTGAGGCGGGCGCCGAGGATCGCGCCGGTGAACTTGCCGGCGACCGCCACCAGCAGGACGACGAGCGCCGTCAGCAGGACGACCGGCCTGCCGAGCGCCGTGAGATCCATGCGCAGGCCCGCGGTCGCGAAGAAGACCGGCGCCAGGAACGCCAGGACGAGCATGCGCAGCGGCGCGAGTCCGGCCACGTCGACGTTGCCCGCCGCGGCGATGACCAGCCCGCAGAGGAACGCGCCGAAGAGCGGTTCGAGGCCGAGTGCCTGCGTGCCCGCCGCCGCCAGGAGGACCATGATCGTGACGGTGGAGACGGTGACGGCGGGCTCGTGGATCCGTCCGAGCACCAGGCGCGCGAGCGGGCGGGCGGCGGCGGCCAGCAGGAGGACGAGGACCACCTCCCCGACCGCGGTGGCGACCGTGCCGGTGCCGACGCCGACCGAGGTCATCGCCGACGCGATCGACAGCAGCAGCCAGCCGGCCGTGTTGTCGATCATGCCGGCGGTGAGCGTGAGCTGGCCGATGTTGCGGTGCAGCAGGTTCATGTCCATCAAGGTCTTCGCGATGACCGGGATGGCGCTCATGCACATCGCGATGCCGAGGAAGAGGGCTGCGGCCGTCCGGTCCGCGCCGGCGGCGAAGAGGGACGCCGGCAGCAGGAGGCCGCAGCAGATCCCGAGCCCCAGCGGGATGAGCAGGCCGGCGAGACCGATCCGTGCGGCGTCCAGTCCTCTGCGGCGTACCAGCCCGAGGTCCATCTGGATCCCGGCGATCGCCACGAGGAGCAGGACGCCGATCTCGCCGAACGCGTCGAGGAGATGGAACTGGCCCGGCTCCGCCGGGATCAGCCAGCCGGCCGCGTCCGGCGCCACCTGGCCGAACAGGGAGGGGCCGAGCAGGACGCCCGCGGCCAGTTCGCCGACGACGGCGGGCATCCCGACCCTGGTCGCCAGCCTGCCGAGGACGAGCGCCAGAGTCAGGAGCACGGCGACCTGGAGCAGGAAGATGAGCAGCCCGTGCGATGCGAGCGGCGCGACCGGACCCGTGGCGGGGGCAGCTCCCATGGGACCTCTCCTAGGGGTGATCAGAGACCACGGAGAGCAGGTGTCTCAGTTCTCGACGGGGGCGGCGGACGGCGTGGAGGCTCGTCCGGGCAGCTCTTCGGTCGTGATCTGCTCGAGCCGCTTGTGCCGGGTCTCGGGGCCGAACATGGCGAGGACCACGACCGCCAGCATCATCGGGATCGCGCCGACGGCGGCCGTCATCCGGATGGACGGCGCGGCGAACGCGACGACGGCCAGCGCCAGGATCAGCACGCCGCCGGCCTTGGTCGCCCCCGCCGACACGCCGCTGCCGCGGGCGCGGACGGCGGTCGGGTAGACCTCGGCCGTGTACGCCGCCAGTACCGCGTTCATGATGCCGACGCCCCACACCGGCACGATCAGGAGCACGTAGAGCAGGGGGCGGTTGGCTGCGGCCTGTCCGCCCAGCATGACGAAGCCGATGAGCGCGACGCCGATGATCCCCGAGACCAGCAGGGCGGTCTTCTTGCTGGACCACCGGTGGTAGAGCAGCGCTACGGGAAGGGTGAGCGGGAGCCCGATGACGGCGGCGTTGCGCATGATGCCGCTCGCGTCGGTCGAGGAGAGGCCGAGTCTCTCCAGGTTGGACGGCATCCATTGCTGGAATCCGTACTGGACGCCGCCGATGCTCAGCCCGAGAAGGACGATGCCTCCCGTCAGGCCGAGGAAGGGTCCTCGGAACAGGTCTCCCGATCCGTAGTCGCGTTCGCGTTCCGGTGCGGAGTCCGGCGGTCGCGCGACGAGGACGGCGCCGTAGCGTCGCATGACGGCGCGCGCCTCCTCGTCGCGGCCCTGCTGGAGCAGGTAGCGCGGGGACTCGGGAATCCAGTGGTTGAGCACGATCAGCAGTACGCCCGTGGGCAGGCCCACGAGCCACAGCATCCGCCAGCCGAAGTTGTCCGGTGACGCCAGGGTGGACGCCAGCCAGCTGACGGCGACGTAGGCGGTGGCGATATTGCTGCCGATCAAGAGCATCATCCAGCCCCGGTGCCGCCTCGGCACGGTTTCGGCCAGCAGCGAGAAGACGATGGGTATCATCCCTCCGGCGCCGAGGCCCATGATGAAGCAGCAGACCAGGTTCATCCAGTACTCGGGCATCGCACCGCACATCGAGCTTCCGATGAACAGCATCGCGGCCAGCAGAATGGACGCGCGCCGCCCTATGCGGTCGCCCAGCCATCCCCAGACGAATGAGCCGACCATCGTTCCGAGGATGCCGGACAGCGGGTACAGGCCGACGGGCAGGGCATCCGCGGCCGGGTGCTGCGGGCCTCGCAGCCCGTACTCCGCCTCGGCGCCGACCACGACGAATCCGAACGCCGCCGGTTTCATCCCGTCGATCACGACCGCGAACGCCGTGACGAACAGCAGAGCGACGTGCGCGGCGCTGATTTTGGCGTCGTCGAGAGGTGTGATGGCGACGTTGCCCATTTCGGCCTCGGCCGGCCGCGATCGCGGGAACAGGCTGTAGGCGGTAAGGCCCAGGCCGGCGAACACGATCACCATCCCGGCCCACATCTCCGTGGTCATCGCCATTCCGGCGATGCGGTATCGCATGTCCCCGGCCATGAAGTACATCGGCATCTGCATGATCGCGCCTGTGGTCGTGAGCACGGCTCCGACCCAGAACGCGACCGGGTGCTGGTAGGAGGCCGCGCCGCGACGGCCGTGAGACCGTCCCGACCTCGATTCGCGTCGAACGTGAACCGTCTTCTTCACTGGGCCCACTGCTCCCGTACTCCCTGGCGGATCAGCGTCTGGAAACGGATCGCGCAGGACCGGTAGGCGTGGAGCGGCTGCCCGGACGGATCGGGGACGTCGGACTCCGCGTCGAGGCACACGGTGCGCGCGGCGGCCGCGGGGGCGAGCTCGACGACCCGGTCGCGCTGCGCGCGGGTCATGCAGTAGATCATCTTGGTGTCGGCGCACATCTCCGGGGTCAGTTGCCTGGACCGGTGGGCGAGGGGCGGGTCGATGCCCAGTTCGCTCAGGACGGCCGCGGCCTCCGGGGCGAGCGGCGCCCCGGGCTTGCGCACCGAGATCCCGGCGCTGCCGATCGGCCAGTGCGGCGTGCCGTTGCCGTTCGAGGCGGCGAGTTCCGCGCGGGCGATCGCCGCGGCCATCGGCGACCGGCTGGTGTTGCCGCCGCAGACGAACATGATCCGGCCGGACGGGGCCACTGGCCGGGCGGCCCTTCGCGCCAGGACGGCCCTGACCGCGTCCCAGCTCAGGATGGAGGCGGCGGCGGTCACCATGACCGCGGTCAGGTACTGGGAGGCGCTCGGCAGCGGCCCGTCGAAGGCGCCGTGCAGGATGAAGGACGCGGCGATGCCGGCCAGCATGCTGGCGCAGACGTGGACCGGCGTCCCGAAGGTGAACTCCCGCCGGTTGATGAAGATGAGGCTGGTCATGACGAACAGTCCCTCGTAGCAGACGCCGATCAGCAGCGCGGGGAACGCCACCGCGGGGGTGGTGTGGAACGCCGTGAACCCGGTCCGCAGCCCGTGCATCAGCGGGCCCTGGTCGATGAGCGCCGGTATGCCGACCAGCGCGAGCAGGACGAACGGGGTCGTCATGTGCTCTTCGATGAAATAGCGGCGGTCGCGCAGCACCTCGCCGGTCTTGGCGTGCCTGCTCATGATGCGGAACCGCTGCGAGTAGCCGAGGATGTAGCAGCCGATGCTCAGCACGGCGCCGGCCGTGAGCGTGTAGTTGCCGATGTCGGCCAGCGCGATGACCGCCGACAGCAGGCACAGCGCCAGCGCCGCGGCCGAGTACCAGTGGATCCTCCGCCGCCGCATCAGGTCCATGGCCGGGGAGAGCACCATGGTGCCGATGCGCATGAGCACGAGCATGAACACGATCGACGCGCCCGGGAACGAGAAATTGATCGTCGTCGCGCCGACGATCAGCGCCATCCAGAAGGCGGATTCGGCGGTGTCCCGGGACGGGAAGGGCATCGAGCGGCCCGCGATCTCACGCCGGCCCGAATACCGCAGCCACCCTCCCAGGTACACGAAGACCGGCATGGCCAACATCTGACCCAGCACGGCCGCCGGGAGCAGGGAGAGCCCGCGGACAGGTTCGTCGACTCCCGGGAAAAGGGCTCCCGAAATTCCCTTGGCGAGGGCACTGTACGGCGTGTACCAGAGGAAGTAACCGATGCCTAGGCCGAGCATTCCGAGCCCAAGCATTCCCCTTCTGACCATGGGGTCTCCTCGACCTTTCGCTGTGTCGGGGGGTTGCGCCACGAAGGTCCTGCCGGTCAGTCCCCGGCCGGGAACCGGACGTCGATCAGACCGGCGTCGAGGCCGTTCCCGGCGAGGAACGCCCGCACGTCCGGCTCGATGTCCGGCCGCACCACGGCGGCGAAGCGCTGCACGAGGGACGCGACGGCGCAGCACACGATGAGTTCGGTGACGGCGCGCTCGTCGTGGCGCTCCACGAGCGGCTCGACGAACCGCCGCGGAGTGACCAGCGGGCTCTGGGCCGACAGCCAGGCCAGGCGCAGCGCGCTCTGCTCCTTCTCGTCGAACAGCCGCGCCGACTCCGGGCGGCCGATCGCCGCCTGATAGGCGTGCCGGACCCGCAGCGCGGCCCGGCCGGAGTCCTCGGCGACGTGCGCGGCGATGAACCCCTCGACCGCCGCGAGGTAGGTGTGGCCGCGGGCGACGGCCGCCACCCTGGCCATCAGGTGCTTGAGCTCGCCGCTGATCACGGCGTCGCCGTCGCCGTTCATCAGGGTGACGTACATGTACGCGTGGAGCGCCCGGGTCGCCTCCGGCCAGGCCGCGATCCAGGACGGCGTCAGTCCCAGGTGCTCGGTGGTGAAGGCCTCGACATCACCGACGATCGCCTCGAACCGGTCGAGCATCTCCTGGGCGGACGGCCCGCCGTCGGGCACGCCGTGCGCGAGGTTGTCGGGGTTCCCGTCCTCGACGGAGTGCCGTCCGCTGTCGATGCCCTTCGACTGCGCCACCACGGCCCAGTCGCCCTCGATCGCGAGGCCGCTGAGGTCGTTGAAGACGTTGAAGAACCCCATCGACGCGCCGATCTGGATGACGGCCTCCAGCGCCTCGTCGGGATCCACCGGCTTGGTCCGCCCCTGGCCGGCCGTGCTCCGCACCGCCTCGACGGCCTTGTCCGTGACGGCGTTCCGGGTGGCCTGCGCGGCGAGGTCGACGACCGCGACCTCGAACGGGCCGAACGGGTTGCCGGGTCCGGCGTCGCCCCGGCGGGCCGCCTTCAGCGCCGCGACGTCGACGTCCAGGCCTTTGAACATCGTGATGCTGTGCGTCATGCAGTACGTGCAGCCCTGCGCCGCGGACGAGCCGTACCCGATGATCGAGACCACCGGCGTGCCGACGGTCTTGGCCGCCTTCTGCAGCGAGGCGATGTTCTGGCAGTACACGAACAGCTTGTAGGCGGTCGGCCAGCGGTAGAGGTAGGCCAGCGTGTTCGGCCAGAAGCCGAAGATCCGGTGGTAGAACTCCAGGATCGGCCAGGACTCCGGATCGGTGTCGTGCGTCCCGTCGGTGCGGGACAGGTGGTCGGCGAGAGGAACGTCCTCCGCGCCCGCGGCCAGTTCCTCGTCGGTCATCGCGTCGATCGGCAGCACGCCGTGCGCGGACTCGACGACGTCGCGGAGCCGGCCCGCCTCGGCCAGCCCCTTCAGGTCGTCCACTCCGTCGATCCACTGCCCGCCGACGAAGACCTGCGGCAGCGTGGGCCGCCCGGAGAAGTACACGGCCGAGTCGGCGAGCCGGGACGCGCTCGCCGTGTCCAGTTCCTCGAACGGGATTCCGGCCGTCTCGAGCACGCGTTTGGAGTTCTTGCAGATGACGCAGTCCGGCTTGGTGAAGATCTGGACCGTCGGTGTCTCGGTCATCGGTGCTCCGCTCAGAAGTCGGGATTGGGGACGACGAACGCGGCGCGCCTCCCGGGGGACGGACCCCGGGAGGCGCGCCGGTCGCCGGGACCGCGGGCGGTGCCCGGTGCGCCCTAGGGCCTCCTAGCCGGCTTCCCGCTCCCGGGAGCCCGCGTACAGCAGCGTCAGCTTCGGCTCGATCGACAGGTAGAGGCCGGCCAGCGAGCGGCCGGGCGCGTCCGGCGGCTGGAGCATGTTGACGTTGTGGTTGGCCAGCGGGTTGCCGCCCTCGGCGCCTTCCCCGACGAGTTCCTTGGCGACGGCGTCGTAGGCGCGCTCCTGGTCCATGGCGTCGGCCAGGTCCTCGACGCCGGCCGTGATGTGCAGGAACGCCTCGTGCAGTTGGAGGTTGCTCTTCTCCCGCCTGCTCAGCCGCTGCGCGTTGAAGAAGTGCTCGTCACGGCCGCGGTAGGCCTCGTAGAACACCGAGACCAGGACGAGGAGGCGCTCGTACGCCGTCCGGTACGCCTGCTCGTAGAAGCTCATCGCGTCCGCCTCGCCGACCCCGTCGCGCAGGATCGAGGACAGCGTCGCGGCCGACAGCAGCGCGCTGTACATCGCCAGGTGGACGCCGGTGGACAGCAGCGGGTCCAGGAAGCACGCCGCGTCGCCGGCGAGCAGGTATCCCGGGCCGCCGAACCGGTCGGTGACGTAGGAGTAGTCGGTCTCCGCCTTCACCTCGGTGCTGAGCTCGGCGCCCTCCACCAGGTTGGAGATCAGCGGGCTCTCCGCGATGTGGCCGCGGTAGATCTCGGCCAGGTCCGGCTGCTTCGCCTGCTGGGCGCGCAGGTGCTCCTTGGTGATGACCGCGCCGACGCTGACGGTCCCGTCGTGCAGCGGGATCTGCCACAGCCAGCCGTGCGGGATGGAGCACACGCCGATGCCGCCGGACGGCCCGTGCCCGAACGGCCGGGTGTTCCTCCAGTAGCCCCACAGCGCGACGTTCTTGAACACCTCGTGGTGGCGGCGGCTGTTGTGGTGCTTGGTGGCCAGGAGCCCGGCCCGTCCCGACGCGTCGAGGACGTAGTCGAAGGCGACGGTCCCCTCGGCCGCCTCACCGTTCTCCTTGCCGGTGCGCTCCCAGCTCGCGCTGACCGCGCGCTCGCCCTCGAAGGCGATCTTGCGGACGGCGACGCCCTCGTGCACCTCGACGCCCTCGCTGCGGGCGTGGTCGAGCAGCAGCCGGTCGAAGTCCTCCCGGCGGACCTGCCAGCTGTACTCGGTGCCGAAGAGCTCGCTGAACCGGAGCTCCCAGTTCTCCTCGCCCCAGGCGTAGTACGCGCCGCCCTTGCGCTGGAAGCCGAACGCCTCGATCTTCTCCCGCGCGCCGATCAGATCGAGGATCGGCAGGCACGAGGGCAGCAGGGACTCGCCGATGTGGTAGCGCGGGAAGTGGTCGCGCTCCAGCAGCATCACCTGGAATCCCTGACGGGCGAGCAGTGTCGCGGCGGTCGTCCCCGCCGGCCCGCCGCCAATGACAAGAACCTGGACGGATGTGCGCACCATGTCGATGCCCTCCTCTTGCTGTTTCCCGGCGTGTGATCGTGATGGGCTAGGACTCGGTCCCGGTGCCGCTTTCGACGACATCGCGGTAGCCGGTGGTCACCGCCTCCAAAGCGGCGGCCTTGGCTGCGTCGTCCACGCCGGCGCGGGCCGCCAGGTCGCGCTCGGCGGTGTCCATGTCCCGGTTGGCCTGGATGATCGCGGTCGTGGCGGGACGGCGGACGGCTTCGTAGCGGTGCAGCGCGGCGGCCGCATCGTCGTCGCGGGCGAGTTCGGCGGCGAGGACGGCGGCGTCGAGGACGGCCTGCGACGCGCCGTTGGCGCCGATCGGGTACATCAGGTGGGCGGCGTCGCCGAGCAGGGTGACCCGGCCGGTCCCCCAGCGGTCCAGCGGGTCGCGGTCGACCATGGGGTACTGCAGGATCCGGCCGCTGCGGGTGAGGACGTCCGGGACGCTCAGCCAGCCGAAGTCCCAGGCCGAGAAGTGCGGCAGGACGTCCTCCAGCCGGCCCGGACGGTCCCAGCCGGCGTCGCCGGACGCGCTCGTCGCGCCGGCGGGGACCAGGCACACCCAGTTGAGGAGCGCCTTGCCCCGCCGGGCGTGCGCCGCCGAGCAGGGGTAGGCGACCAGCCGGGCGCCGTGCTCGTCGTTGGCCAGGATCATGGTGCGGCCGTCGAGGAACTCGTCCAGCTCGGTCAGGCCGCGCCACATGTGGATGCCGGCCGCGCACAGGGCGGTCCGGCCGGGGTGGAGCTGGGCGAGGACCGCGGAGTTCAGTCCGTCGGCACCGATCAGCGCCGCGCCGTCGACCGCCGCCACGGGCCTCCCGGCCCGGTCGCCGAGCTGGACGCTCACGCCGCCGGGAGTCTCCGTGAAGCCGGTCACCCGGGATCCGGAGCGGACCGCGTCCGGGCCGAGCCGGTCCCGGACCGCGTCCAGCAGCATCATCTGCAGTTCCCCGCGGTGGAGCGAGTACTGCGGGCACGGATGACCGGCCGCGACGCCCCGCGGTTCGGTCCACAGGGTGGTACCGGCCCGGTCGAGGTAGCGGTGCTCGCGGGTGGCGATGCCGCTGTCCGCCAGAGCGTCCCCGAGGCCGAGGGCGGTCAGTTCCGCGATGGCGGCGGGCTGGATGTTGATCCCCACCCCGAGCGGGCGGATCTCGCGGGCGGACTCCAGCACCGTCGCCGTGAGGCCGTGCGCGTGCAGGGCCAGCGCCGCGGTCAGCCCGCCTATCCCGCCACCGGCTATGACAATGTGATTTCCGGCGCGCTTTCCGTATGCATCCATGTCAAATCTGCCGTCCTGCGAATAAGATGTCATCGAACAGTTCCAGCGACCATCGGAAAGGGCACACGATGATCACCAATCCGCGTTTGGCAGTGCTTTACGTCGCCGATCAGAACAGGACGCTGGAATTCCTGACGGAAACGCTCGGCTTCGAACTGACGGCGGACGTTCCGTACGGCGACGGCCGGCGCTGGGTCGAGGTCAGCCCGCCGGGGGCGCGGACCCACGTGGCGATCGCCGGCGTCGAGCCGGCCACCCTGCAGGTCCTGCGCGAACGGGCCGGACGGATGACCCACGGCTGGTTCGACTGCGACGACCTCGACGCCACCTGCGCGGACCTGCGTGCGCGGAACGTCGAGATCGTCGTGGAGCCGGAGGCCGCGCCATGGCGGGAGAACAGCCGGTGGGCGCAGATCCGCGGGCACGACGGCAACCTCTACGGATTGACCGAGCGCACCCGCCCGTAGCGGACTACGCCCCGCGGCACTTTCCAGCCCGCCGCTAGGGCTGGAGGTGCTCCTGCATGAATTCGTAGGCGCGCGTCCCGATTTCCGTGGCGAACGGCTTCACGTTCTCGATCGCGGAACGGAAGTGCACGCCGCCCCAGTGCCTGCTCATTCCGCAGTCGGTGGAGAGTTCCGTCCAGGTGTCCCAGCTCAGGACCATGTCCTCGGACGGCGTCAGGCCCGGCTCGACCACCGACGACCCCGCCTTCACATGGATCTCGGAATTGATCTCGTCGCCGCCGAGCAGCAGCCGCGCCGCCTGGGTGTAGGCGCCGCAGAGCGAGGTCGAGACCGACGGGTACTCCGGGTGGTCCGGAGTGGTCAGGTAGCTCTGCCACTCGTTGCCGGTCATGTCGTGGACGGTGCCCTTGCCCGGACCGCCCCACGCGGATACGGGCTTGTCGCCGTACAGGTAGCGGATCGCGCTGAACGGCCGCACCGAGTCGTAGGCGGCCTTGTAGTGCCAGTCCACGATGGCCGCGTCGAAGATGGCGACCTCGACGGTCGCCAGGTACTGGACGAACTCGCCGATCTCCATCGGCTTGGTCCGCAGCGCGGTCGTGCCGGCGATGACGCCGAGCGTGAAGAACTTGTCGTTGAACAGTTCGGCCAGCACCTTCTGCCGGTCGGTCAGCCCCGCCGACACGGCCAGCACCTCGTCGGCCTGGCGCCGGTACGCGTCGATGTTGCGCACGTCGCTGTTGACCGGCGGGTCGAGCCGGAACTTGGCCGGATCGGTGAAGGTGAACGGCGTGGCGAGGCGCATCTGCGGGGTCACCGCCTGCTGGACGGTGAAGACGCCGTTGCCGTAGGGGTTCAGGTTGGGCTGCCAGTGGGACGGGTCGGACAGCTCGTACGCCGTGTTGACGGGCCTGTATCCGGTGTAGTCCCGGAAGGGCTGCGGGTGGTACTTGCGCCCCTCGTACCCCAGCCGGTTCATGCCGTCGTTCTCGCGGGCCTCGATCATTCCCCGGGCGGCGAGGTTGCCGATGCCGACCGGCGACTCCTTGTCCTCGGAGTTGTCGTCCGGGTTCAGCCCGACCGACTCCATCATCGCGCGCCAGTCGTCCCTGCCGTGCGGAAGGCGGTCCAGGAGGATCCGGTAGGCGGCGTAGAGCACCGCGACGTTCTTGTTCCGGTTGTTGCACTCGATCTCCGGCCGGTGGCCGAGGTCCGAGTAGATGCCCACCGCCGGGCGGTAGTACGGCGCGACGGCGTCGAACCAGGTGACTTCGAGGGCCATGGTGAAGTCCGCGACCAGCGAGGCGTCGCTCCCCGATTCGGAGACGCGCATACGGGACTCGGCCTGGAGCGCCGGGAAGATCACTTCGACCGCGGCGTTCCCGTTCTCGAAGTCGAACGGCCCGACGTCGGGCCGGAAGTACCGGGGAGTGTAGTCAGCCATGTCCGATCTCCATTTCTGTGCGCGGAAAGGGGACCGCCCGGCCGGTCGGCCGGGCCGTCGGGTCATGCCGGCTGCTGGTCCTCCGCCCGCGACGGGTCGCCGAGGACGAACCCGTCGTAGCCGGCGTCGGCCGCTTCCTCCAGCTTCTTGCGGTACGTCGCGAGCCCGGCGACGTAGAACTGCAGCCGCTTCTTCTTGCCCGGGATGTTGCCGCCGTTGATGAACGAGTCGACCTTCGAGAACAGGCTGTGCTGGGCGATCTGGTCGCACGTCGCGGTCCACGTCTTCTCGGCGCTCTCGGTCGCCTCGATGTACCGCTTGCCGTCGTCCAGCGCCGTCTTGATCAGGCCGGTGATCCAGTCGACCTGGGTCTCGATCCCGGGCGGCAGGTTGCTGAAGACGGTGCACGGACCGAAGATCATGAACATGTTCGGGAACCGGTGGCAGGAGATGCCGAGGTAGCTGCCGCTGCCGTCCTTCCAGTGCTCCTGGATGGTCACGCCGCCGCGGCCGCGGATGTCCATCTGCCGGTAGGTGCCGTCGAACGCGTCGAACCCGGTCGCGAAGACCAGGACGTCCAGTTCGTGCTCGACGCCGTCCTCGGTGAGGACGCCGTCGGGGGTGATCTCCCTGATCGGGTTCTCCTTGAGGCTGACCAGGGAGACGTTGTCCCGGTTGAACGTCTCGTAGTAGTCCTCGTTGCTGACCGGGCGGCGGGCGTAGTACCCGCTCGGCATCAGCTTCCGCGCGGTCTCCGGGTCCCGGACGATCTCCTTGATCTTCGACCGGATGAAGTCGGCCGCGGCCGCGTTGGCGTCCGGGTCGAGCGCGATGTCGGAGAACGTCTCGAGCATGAAGCGGAACGCGTTGCCCTTCGCCCAGGCCGCCTCGAAGACGCGCCGGCGCTCCTCCGCGGAGATGCTCATCGCGGGTACGTGGCTCTCCATGAACCCGGCGCCGACGTAGGAGGTCCAGACCTCATCCCAGATCTTCTGGTGGTTGGCCCGGTAGTCGGCCTTCTCGTCCTCGGTGAACGGGGCGTTGCCGTTCGGGACGACGTACTGCGCCGTCCGCTGGAAGACCGTCAGGTGGGCGGCCGTCTTGGAGGCCGCGCAGATGAACTGGGTTCCGGTCGAGCCGGTGCCGATGACGCCGACGCGCTTGCCGTCGATCGTGAGGTCGGCGGGCCAGGTGGCGGTGTGGACGAGGCGCCCGCGGAAGGTGTCGCGTCCCTTGATGTCGGGGTAGTACTCGGCCGACAGGGGTCCGAGCGCGGTGACGACGAAGTGCGCGGTGTGGGTCTCGCCCCCGCCGGTCGTGACCGTCCAGATGCCCTCGGCCTCGTCGAACACCATCGAGTCGATGCTGGTGTCGAGCTGGATGTGCTCGCGCAGGCCGAACTTGTCGACGATCGACTCCAGGTAGGCCTGCATGTCGGCCTGATCGATGTAGCGGTTGTTCCCGATCGGTTCGGCGATCGTCTCCTTGTCGAACGAGAACCGGTAGACCAGGCCCTCGCTGTCCGACTTGGCGCCCGGGTAGCGGTTCCACCACCAGGTGCCGCCGATGCCGCCCGCCCGGTCGAACGCCCGGACGGTGAGGCCGAGCTCGTTGCGGAGCTTGTGGAGCGCGTAGATTCCGCCCATCCCGGCGCCGATGACGATCGCGTCGAGTTCAGGGGTCTTGTCCGCCATGGGGGGTACTCCTCTGTGTCCCAGACTGATGCGGGGCAACGCACCCAGGGCGGTACCGCGATCGCGGTACCGCCGGGGTTGACGTGAAACGGGCCGGGGTGCCCGCTAGGGCTGCAACCTGCTGGTCTTCCAGCCCGCTGCGGCCCGGTCGTAGCGCAGCCGCCGATGCAGCCGGCCGGACGACGCGGACCAGAATTCGACGACGGCCGGCTCCAGGCGGTAGGCGGCGAACCGGTCCGGCCTGGGCAGCGGGCCGCCGCCCTCCGCCAGCCGGCCGGCCTCGGCGTGGAGGCCGGCGACGTCCTCAAGGGGCTCGCTCTGCCGGGACGCCGTCGTCATGGCGTGCAGCGGGGCGGGGCGGGCGGCCCAGAGCCGGTCCGCCTCGGCCGCGTCCAGCATGGCCACGGGACCCGACACGATCAGCTGCCGGGCCAGCTCCCGCCAGTACAGCAAGCCCGAGGCCCAGCCGGTCTGTGCGATCTCCCGGCCCTTCTGGCTGGTGCTGTGGCTGGTGAAGACCAGGCCGCGGCCGGTGGCCTCGACGATCGTCACCATCCGGTTGGAGGCGCGGCCGCCGGCGTCGGACGTGGCGAGCGCGAGCGCCAGCGGCTCGCGCACCCCGGCCTCGGTGGCCGCCGAGATCCACAGCCGGGCGAGGGCCATGGGCTCGTCCGGCGGTTCGGCATATTCGGGGAAGGACTCGTCCAGGACGCCGGTCAGGCTCTCGTACGTCCGGCTCACCGCTGCCTCCCTTGTCCGTCAGGCGTCGAGTCGCTGGTCAGGCGTAGATCACGCCTCGGGCGACCGGGACGCCCGATCCGGCGACCCGCACGGTCGTGATGCGGCCGAGGGCGCAGTCGGCCCGCGCGCGCATGAGGGACCGCCGGCCCATCTCGACTCCCTGGTGGATGGCGATCCACTGCCCGAAGGTGATGCGCCCGTGGCGGGCGAGGTGGATGGCGAGCGGTCCCGCGGCGGAGCCCGTGGCCGCGTCCTCGGTCACCCCGTAGGCCGGGGAGAACATGCGGAGGCGCCATTCCGCGCCGTCACGGGCGAAGCAGTTGGTCGCCATGTCGGGGAACGCGGCCAGGGCGCGGTGGTCGGGATCGACCTTCGACAGCGCCTCCACGCTGTCGAGCCCCACGAAGACGTGCCGGGGCCCGTTGCAGTAGATCTCCACCGGGAGCTCCGGGTCCGGGACGCCCAGGGCCGACAGCAGTTCCTCGGTGCGGTCGAACTCCGACCAGGTGGGCACCGGCTGGGTCATCTGGGCGGCGACGATCCGTCCGTCGAGACGTTCCAGCCGGAAGGGGATGGTGCCCATCTTCGTCTCCAGCCAGAGCCGGTGCTCGTCGACCGATTCACCGAGTGCGACGGCCGTGCCGAGCAGCGGGTGCCCGGCGAACGGCAGCTCGTTGACCGGTGTGAAGATGCGGACGCGCGCGTCGCCGCCGTTCTCCGGCGGCAGGACGAACGTGACCTCCGACAGCTTCATCTCGCCGGCGATGCGCTGCATGCGCTCAGCGGTGAGGTCCTCGGCGTCGAAGAAGACGGCGACGGGGTTGCCCTGCAGCGGGGTGTCGGTGAAGACGTCGATCACCGTGTAGTGGTGCGTCTGATCCGGTGTCATCCGCTCAGCGCCCTTCTGATCGTCGACCCGAGGATGCGCGGGCCGTTCTGCGACAGCACCGACTCGGCATGGAACTGGAGGGAGGCGAAGCGCCGGCCGCGCAGCGCGTGCACGTCGCCCGTCTCCGGATCGCGGCAGACCTCCACCGGGCCGGCGCCGCCGGGCTCGATGCGGTCGCACGCCGACCAGGCCGTGAACGTGTTGTAGAACCCGACCCTCTCCCGGCGTCCGAACAGGTCGATCGGCAGCTGGACACCCTGGTTCGGCGCGTCCCTGCGGCGCAGGCCGAGGCCGAGCCGCATGCACAGGACCTGGTGGCTCAGGCAGACGGCGAGGAACGGGCGGCGGCCGGCCAGCAGGGCGCCCGCCGCCGCCGACAGCCGGTCGATCTTGCGCAGGCGCGGGTCGCCCGGATCGCCGGGGCCCGGTCCGAGGACGACGAAGTCGTAGTCCTCGAACGGGGGGATCTCGTCGTGGCGGCGCACCGTCACCTTCATGTCCAGGCTGCGCAGCTGGTGCTCCAGCATCGAGGTGAAGGTGTCCTCGGCGTCCACGATCAGCGTCTCGCAGCCGGCCAGGTCGGGGAAGGCCGGCGCCCGTCCGGCGCCGTCCCCCAGCCAGAAGCCGGCGATGGAGGTGTTGCGCCGTGCCAGCGCGTCCCGCACACGCGGATGCGACTCCAGCCCGGACGGCGAATCGGCCTGCAGCGCGGTGAGCATTCCGGCCAGCTTCGCGCGGGTCTCGGCGACCTCCGACGCCGGATCGGAGTGGCGGACGAGCGTGTTGCCGACGCCGATCCGCATCCGGCCGCCGCGGTCGATGTCGGCGGTGCGGATGAGGATGGCCGAGTCGAGGGTCCGGCGGCCGGCCGCGTCGTGGCCGATGCAGGCGGCGACCCCGCTGTAGTAGCCGCGGCCCATCGGCTCGTGCCGGCTGATGACCCGGCACGCGTTCTCCAGCGGGCTCCCGGTGACGGTCGGGGCGAACATGGTCTGCCGGAGGATGTCGCGGACGTCGCGCCCGCTCCTGCCCTCGATGAAGTACTCGGTGTGCGCGAGCCGCGCCATCTCCTTGAGCCGCGGGCCCACCACCCGGACGCCCGGCTCGCAGATCCGGGTCATCATCTTGAGCTCCTCGTCCAGGACCATGTAGAGCTCCTCGGACTCCTTCCGGTCGGCGAGGAAGTCGAGGACGCCGGGCACCGTGGGGCCGGACTCGGGGTAGCGGTAGGTGCCGCTGATGGGGTTCATGGTGGCGACGCCGTCGTTCAGCGTGACGTGCCGCTCAGGCGTGGCGCCCACGAACGTCCGGTCGCCGGTGTGGACGAGGAACGTCCAGTACGTGCCCGACTCGATCAGGAGCAGCCGCCGGAACAGCGCCAGTGCGCTGCGCGGCGTGTAGCCGGCGATGTCGGTGAGGAAGAACCGCTTGATGACGAAATTCGACCCCTCGCCCTCGCCGATCGCCTCCTTGATCACCCGGCGGACGGTGTCGGCGTAGGCGTCGTCCGGCACGTCGAAGCGTCCGTCCGGCACGGCGATCGGCAGGTCGGGGATCCGGGCGAGCACCTCGGCGACCGGCGCCGTCGCGTGCCGGGTCACCGTGATCGTGATCAGCGGGGCGCCGTCGTCCGCGCACGCGAAGCCGCGCTCGCGGATCTGCCGGTACGGGATGATCGCCAGCACGTCGGGGCCGGCCGCCGCTCCCGCCGGGACGTCGCCGGGGCCGGGGAGCGCGATGTCCGCCAGCGCGGTGACGTGCGCGACGTCGCCGGCGAGGACGTCCACCAGCCCCGGCCCGTTCGTCTCGGGGCGGTGCAGCAGCGCGAAGGCGGGAGCCCGCAGGTCCAGCACGGCGCCGAGCAGATCGTCGCCCGCCGCGCCCGGCCGGGCCGCACCGCCCGCGCCGGTCACAAGAACACCTCCTTCGCGCTCACCACCGCCGCGCAGGACTCGGCCGCGTAGTCCAGCGCCATGCGGTGGTGGGCGGCGCTGAAGTCGGCGACGGCGTCGCCGACCACGAACGTCTGGAGGTCGTTGCTGTACGCCTCGACCGCGGTGATCAGCACCCCGAGGTGCGCGTACACGCCGCAGACGATCAGCTGGTCGCGCCCGCTCCGGCGCATGCGGTCCAGCAGGTCGCAGCCGAAGAAGGCGCTGTAGCGGCGCTTGAAGAACATCCAGTCGGCGGCCTCGGGGTACAGCTCGTCGGTGACGAGCCGGTCGTCCGGGGTGCTGCTCATGCCGGGCCCCCAGAAGTCCTTGAGCAGGCCGCGCTCCTCCTCGCTCATGTCGCCGGGCTGCGCCGAGTAGGCGACCTGGACGCCGAGCGCCGAAGCGCGTTCGCGCAGCTGCGCGATGGTCGCGACGAGCTCGTCCCGGGTGGGGCCCGGCAGGGGCCGGATGAAGAAGCGCTGCATATCGTGAATGAGCAGGACCGCCCGCGCGGGGTCCGGCGTCCACTTGGCGACGTTGGGCGGCAGGTCGCCCAGGCCGGGGATCTGGTACGTCTCGATGCGGGGTATGCCGGGCATGAGGGCTCCTCCCTCTCGATCGGTCAACGTCGGCTCCCCCAGGCCGAGATCACCGCGACCGCCTGCCAGAGCGTGAGCCGCGGGTCGCAGAAGGTCCGGTACCGGTCTCCCACCTGGCCGAAGCCGCTCTCGTCGACGACGCACTCGGTGACGTCGTCGGGGGTGGTCTCCAGGTGCAGCCCGCCCGCGACCCCGCCGCCGGCCTGGACCGCGGGCACGAAGTCCGCGACCTCCCGCATGAGCGTCTCGACCAGGCGCGTCTTCCAGCCGTCCGGTGTGACGACCGTGTTGGCGTGCATCGGGTCGCACAGCCAGATGACCGGGTGCCCGGCGGCCTTCACCGCCTCGACGAGCGGCACCAGCCGGCAGGCCGCGAGGTCGGCGCCCATCCGGGGGATGAGGGTCAGCCGGCCTCGCTCGCGTTCGGGGTCGAGCCGTTCGCACAGGGCGAGCAGCTCGTCCCGCGTCGTCTCCGGCCCCATCTTGCAGGCCAGCGGATTGGCGACCTCGGCGAGCAGGGCGACGTGGGGGCCGTCCGCCTGCCGGGTCCGCTCGCCCACCCAGGGCCAGTGCGTCGAGCCGAGGACGAGCGCTCCCGTCTCGTCCTGCCGGACCAGCGGGACCTCGTAGTCGAGGAGCAGCGCCTCGTGGCTCGTCCAGATGGGCGGGCCGCTCTGCGGGAGGCTCCGCGCGCCGCGCCAGCCGAGGTACTCCATGATCTCGCTCGCTGCCATGTATCCGGTGAGGATGCGCAGCGGGTCGGGCTCCCGGCTCTCCGGCGTCGGCGCCGGATCGTTGACGAGATGGCCCCGGAACGCCGGGAGGACGAGGTCGCCGACCTTCTCGGTGGGTCTGCTGCGCGGTTTGGCGAACTGCCCGCCGAGCCGCCCGGCCCGCACCACCGGCTTGTCGGTGATGGCGGTCAGCGCGCCGGCCAGCGTGTGCAGCGCGGCGGACTTCCTGCTGAGGTGCTCCGGCGTGCACTCGTCCGGGTCCTCGGCGCAGTCCCCGGCCTGGACGACCAGGGACCGCCCCTCCGCGACCTCGGCGAGCAGCGAACGCAGGGTCATGACGTCCCTCGCCCGGACGAGCATGGGACGGGACGCCAGCAGCTCGCGCATGCGCCGGACCTGTGCTGGATCGCTCCAGTCGGGCTGCTGGAGGGCGGCCCCGGATTCCAGGCTCAGGTGCAGCTTGCGCAACTCGTGTGCGGACTTCGCCTTGTTCATCGGTCTCCACCCGTCGAGGGCGCGCGGTGCTAGGTCGGGATTCCCTCTCGCTTGACCTCGGGAATCGGGATGCCCAGTGCGCGCAACTGCTCGAACGGGTTCATGAACTCGCGCTGCTGCCTGATCTTTCCGTTCTCCAGCCGGAACGAGTGCAGGAAGTGGTTCGTGTAGTGGCCTTCGGGGTAGCCGGGGAACCGGATGGCGCCCTCGCCGTCGCATTCGACCCAGAAGAAGTTCGGGTCCTGCGTCTCGAAGACCTCGATGTTGATCCAGGCCCAGTCGGGGAAGCATTTCAGCGACCAGACCGCGTGCTCGGCGAGGCGGTCCCGGCCGTGAATGGCGATGGGCTGCCCGGTGTCATTGGTCCACAGACCGCCGACGCCGTCCTCGGTGAAGAGCAGGTGCCGGCGGAGTCGGTCCTGTCCCCTCGTGTTCATGTACTTCTCGACCGTCATGCGGTTCAGCTTCCGAAGGTCGGCTTCCTCGCCGCCGCCGGGGAATTGGGCGTTGTCAGGCATGATGGGCCTCCGACGATTGTCGTCGCGCAGGGTTTGCGGCAGACCGCACATGCGGGGGTGACATGTGCGAGGGGAAATGAATTGGCCGGAACCAGGGACCGTCCGCGTGATCGACCGGGCTGTGGCTGCCGAAGGCCTTAAGGCGCCTCGGTCTCCGCGAATGATTCGGGCATACCTCTGCCGCTTCCTGCAGCGTGACAGTTCTGCCGGACGGCGTCAAGGGCCCACTTGGCAGCGGTCGCAATTTTCATCATTGGCGCAGCTCACCGCCTCGACGTGTTCTTGGCCATCAGCTCGTAGAGCTCGTCCAGGTCGTATTCCGCCCGTCTCGGGCTGCCGTAGCGAGTGAGCTTGCCGCGGCTCGCCCATTTCCTGATGGTCGCCACGGCGACGCCGGCGGCGAGCGCGGCGAGTTCGGTCGGCACCGTGATGCGTCCGCTGGGCGCCTGCCTCATGGCGTGCTCCTCCCGGCGGCCGCGCCACCGGCGGGCACGTCCAGCCGGCGGCGGAGGTCGAGCCACTGCCGCGGCTGCCAGCTGTGCCCGGCGTCGCAGCGCACCTGGGGCACCGCGCCCTGGCCGCCGGCGCCGACGGTGGCCCGGACCGTCCCGCCGCATCCGTCCGTCGCGCAGCGGCCGAGGTCGACGGTCCGGCCGCGCGCCGGATCCAGCGCCCGCTTCGCGTCCGCGACGAGGGCGGCCATCTCCTCGGCGAAGTCGGCGACGGCCTCGTGGCGCGCCAGCCAGTCCAGATGGGCTTGGAGGAAGGAGGTGAGCGTCTGCACGTCGAGGCGGCCGAGCCTCATCGCGCCGCGCTCGTCGATGATCATCTCGCACCAGGAGGAGAGCACCCGGACCGTGTCGCTGCGCACGGTGGCGGTGACGTCGTCCAGGCAGATCCCTCTCGGCCGCCGGCCGCGCACCATCCCGATCGGGTGCTGCCGGCGCACCTCCAGGTCCTGCTCGCAGGCCAGGTAGAGCGCGGGCAGGCCGGCCAGGTGGCCGGCCAGCAGACTCCGGCAGGGGGCGCACAACCGCGAGCCCCGGGCCGCCGCCCCTCCGGACAGGGACGTAGCGCACGTTCGAATGACACAGATCTGCCGCATTGCCAGACCCCCGTCTCGCTCGTTCTCACGTCGGCCGGCCGTCTTGACCGGCCACCGTATGGACGATCGGACAGGGAGGAATCGCGGCGCTATCGTGCGCCTATCGGCGTTCTTCGCCGGGGGCCGGCCGAGTCGCCCGCCGGGAGGGCCGGCGGCCGTTTCGGCTCACCGGAGGCTCCAGGTGGCGTGCGTGAACGGCGTAATGAACGTGCCGACCCGGTAGTCCGGCTCCGTGCCGTCGATCCGGACCACGATCGAGACCTTCTTGTAGCCGGCCACGATCCCCTGGCTGGTGTAGTACGCGTCGACGTCCAGCTCCACGTCATAGCATCCGCCGCCGCCGGGGATCTTCGGGGTTTCGGACGAGTACGTGAAGTTCCCGTCCGGGTCGGTGAACCCGTGCAGGCGACGGCCCGGCTCCCCCGCGGGCCGGCCGAGGACGGACACCTCGACGCCCTCCGCGGGACGGCCGGACACTCCGTCAATTACGCTCACCGTGATTTTCACCGTTGGTCGACTCCAGGCGAATGGGGGCCTGAATGGCGCTGTGTCGGCCGGCGGGCAGCCTCTGCCCATGACGTCTCTATTCGACGTACCGGGCCTTCACGGCTCTCTGCGAGAGTATCATGCGAGCGCCTTTGCGCCAGTATCATATCCTTATCGTATGGCTTTTACTAGCCTACTGACGGGTGTTACTGAAGGAGAAAACTTTCATTAGAACGCTCCATCGGCAGTGGTGCCGGCCAGGGCGATTCCAAGGTATTCGCTGCCTGCTGCCCCAATCAAGCACGGCCGCATGGCGTGCACCGAAACCGAGATGACGTGCTATCCATGATCATGAAGTTTCCGCGGCGCACGATCACGAACAAGTAGGTCATGTCCGCTGAGATCAGGCCGAGCGTGGCGAATCGGTCAGATCGCCGGGTCGTCGTGAAAATCGGGGCAGTGCACCTGCACCTTGCCGAGCCTCTCCGGGGCACCGATGATGTCGATCTCGGTAACGAGGCCGTCGTCGCCGACGGTGAGGTCGATGACCGCCAGCAGCCGCCCGCGAGGCGCGACGACGACGCCGACGCCGCCGTTCACCAAGGCCACGTGGGCGGACCGCGCGAGGGTCGAGTAGAACACCGCGTCCTCGGCGACGCTGCGGGCGCCGTGGATCACGGCCTCCGCGCCCGCGCGCAGCACGGCGTGGTCCGCCCGGCGGATGACGTCGGGCGCCAGCACCGTCAGCAGGGCGCGCAGGTCGCCGGCCCGCGACGCGGCCAGGAAGGCCGCGACGACCTTCCGCTGCCGGGCGAGATCGGCCGCGGGCATCTTGACCGTGCCGCGCACCCGGCGCCGGGCGCGGCTGGCCAGCTTCATCGCCGCGTCCGGCGACCGCTCGACGATCTCCCCGATCTCGGTGAAGGGGACGCCGAACAGGTCGTGCAGGACGAAGGCGACGCGCTCGGCGGGGCCCAGCTCGTCGAGGACGACGATCATGGCGAGCCCGACGGACTCGATCAGCATCGCCTCGTCCTCGGGATTGGCCGGGTCGTCGTGGCCGGTCCGCCGGTCGAGCTCGGCGAGGACGCCCATGTCGGTGAACTCCTCGCCCCGGCGCTGGCGCGACCGCAGCATGTCGAGGCAGACCCGTCCGGCGATCGTGGTCAGCCAGCCCCGGACGCTGACGATGTCGCTCCCGTAGGCGCGGCTGGCGCGCAGCCACACCTCCTGGACGGCGTCGTCGGCCTCGTGCACCGAGCCGAGCATGCGGAAGGCCACGGCCCTCAGGTGGGCGCGGCAGGCGTCGAACTGCTCGGCCAGTTCCGCCTGACTGTCCATCGGTCACCTTCCGTCATCGCCACCAGGGTGGGGGCTGAGCGGGGTTCACGTACCCCTGTACCGCGGTTTCCATACGGGTGCCGGGAGTGGCCGACGCGCGTAGCGTAGATGATTCCGAACTTCGCGGTCAGGTTCTGCCGCGCCGG
This sequence comes from Actinomadura latina NBRC 106108, assembly GCF_001552195.1. Taxonomy (GTDB): domain Bacteria; phylum Actinomycetota; class Actinomycetes; order Streptosporangiales; family Streptosporangiaceae; genus Spirillospora; species Spirillospora latina. The sequence continues at coordinate 96,397 of NZ_BCQS01000011.1, read as the reverse complement.
ATCGTCTTGCCTATGAGGGGCAGCGCATCCGCCTCTCGGATCGACTGGAGGTGGAGACGTCATGGCGCACGATGAACGGGGCCAGCCGGGCCCCGCGGCTACCGAGGACGGGGAGGCGCGGGAACTGGATCCGCGGCGCTGGCTCGCCCTCGTCATCCTCGTGGGCGCGGGATTCATGGACATGCTCGACGTGACGATCGTGAACGTGGCGGTCCCGAGCATGCTGCGCGACCTGAACGCCGAATATTCGCAGATCGAATGGGTCGTCGCGGGCTACGTGATCGGGTTCGCGGCGCTGCTGGTCACCGGCGGGCGGCTCGGCGACATCTTCGGGCGCAAGAAGCTCTTCCTGATCGGCGTCTCGGGCTTCACCCTCGCGTCGCTGCTCTGCGGGACGGCCGTCAACCCGGAGATGCTCATCGGGGCGCGGCTGTTCCAGGGCGCCATGGCCGGCCTGATGGTCCCGCAGGTGCTCGCGATCGTCCATGTCACCTTCCCCGCCAATGAGCGGGGCAAGGTCCTCGGCATCTGGGGCTCGACGCTGGGGTTCGCGTCCGTGGCGGGCGTGATCATCGGCGGCCTGCTGGTCCAGGGGGACGTGTTCGGGCTGGAATGGCGGACGATCTTCCTGATCAACCTGCCGATCGGGCTCACCGCGCTGGTCGCCGCGTGGTTCGTCCTGCGGGAGTCCCGTTCGCTGACGGCGCCGAAGCTGGACCTCGTCGGCATGGTGATGGCCGTGGGCGGCATCCTGCTGCTGATCTATCCGCTGATCAAGGGCCGCGACCACGGCTGGCCCGCGTGGATCTTCGCGATGATGGCCTCCTCCGCGGTGGTCCTGGTCCTGTTCGTCGCCTACGAGCGGCGGCGGACCAGGACGGCCGGGTCGCCGCTCGTGGTGCTCAGCCTGTTCCGCCGCCAGGCGTTCACCTCGGGCATGCTGGTCTACCTGATCTTCTGGATCTCGCTCGGCGGCTTCTTCCTCGTGTGGACGCTCTACCTGCAGCTCGGGCTCGGCTGGACGCCGCTGCACGCCGGGCTGACGGCTGCGATCTTCGCGGTCGGCGGCGGCGCCGGGTCTGGTCTCTCGGTGGAGGTCCTCACCCCCCGGTTCGGCCGCAAGGTGCTGATGGCGGGCGCGCTGCTCAACGCCGCCGGGTTCACCTGGTACGCGCTGGCGGCCGGCCACTACGGTCCCGGCATCGGCACCTTGGAGATGGCGGGCCCGCTGCTCGTCGCGGGCTTCGGGTTCGGGCTGGTCATCGCGCCGATCGTCGACGTCATCCTCGCGGGTGTGCACCAGCACAACGCCGGGTCCGCCTCGGGGCTGCTCAACACCACCCAGCAGGTCGGCTGGGCGCTCGGTGTCGCCCTCGTGGGCGTGCTCTTCTTCGCCCAGCTGGACCATGACTCCGGACGGGGCGTCGACGAGGCCGCACCCGCACTGAGGCAGCAGCTCAGCGCGGCCGGGGTTCCGGCGCAGAACCAGGACCAGATCCTCGCCGGCTTCCGGACCTGCGTACAGGACCGTTCGGCGGCGGCCGACCCGACCGTCGTGCCCGCGAGCTGCCAGCCCAGGGCAGGTCAGCCCGCCGCGTTGCAGCAGGCGCTGACCGAGGCCGGAGTCAAGGCGAACGCGCACAATTTCTCCCGGACGTTCGCGGTCACGCTCTGGTACGCGATCGGCATCCTGATCGTCGTGTTCCTCGGGATGTTCGGCCTGCCGCGCAAGGCCCGCGAAGGGGAATCGGACGACGCTCTCCCCGCCTACGAACCCGCGGATGCAACGGGGCGCTGACTCGGCCGTCCCACCCCTCGCCGCCGCTCCGGACGAACCCCCCGTCGTACGGAGCGGCGGCATTACTCGTCCATATTTCAACCACATAGCGCCGACCGTCGGCCTGATGGTGAAAATTGGACGAAGTTTCCCACTGAAGACGGTGCGCAAAATTCAACTGCGATACTCCGGTTGATCTTCAACCCACCGCATGCCGACCTCACAACCACATCTTGGACATCGCCGACCACAGGCGGGGGCGGCGGCCACGTTCCGTGTCCTTGGAATTGCCGAACGGTGACATTCGCCGCAATTGACTATTGTTGCGCTTTTGGTTTATCCTGCGAGTGGGATTGGCTGAGACCGACCGCTCCCATGGATTCGGAGATAACGTCCCGCGCGTCGGTCCCGACCGGTCCGCCCGATCGTCGTACTCGTTGCCGACTACAGCGAGCGCCCTGGGTGGGGTTATGAAGTTCACGTTGCTTGGTCCACTGGAAGTCCTGATCGAAGATCACCCGGTGACCATCGCAGCTTCTCGCCAGCAGATCGCGCTGGCGCTTTTACTTCTGGAGGCGGGACACGTCGTTTCCGTCGACCGGATAATAGACGCGCTGTGGGGCGACAAGCCGCCGCGCACCGCGAAGAGCCAGGTGCAGATCACGATCTCGGCGCTGCGCCGCCTCCTCGGCGAGTCGGCCATCGTGACCCGGCCCCCCGGATACCTGATCAGGGCGTCCGCGGAGACCATCGACCTCGCCCGCTTCGAGGAGCTGACGGCCGCCGCGGCGCGGGCGGCCGGCGAGCAGCGCTTCGCCGAGGCGGTCCGCGACTACCGGGAAGCCCTCGCGCTGTGGCGCGGGCCCGCCCTGGAGGGCCTGAACAGCGAGGCCATCCAGAGCGCGGCGACACGGCTCAACGAGTGGCGGATCTCGACCCACCAGGACTGCCTGGAGCTCGAACTCCGGCTCGGCCGGCATCACGAGATCATCGGCGAGCTCACGGAGCTCGTCGCGGAGCATCCGCTGAACGAGCACCTGCGCGGCCGGCTCATCCTGGCGCTGTACCGGGCGGGCCGGCAGGCCGACGCGCTCGAGACGTTCCGCGTCGGACGCGTCGTCCTGCAGGAGGAGCTGGGCATCGATCCCTGCGCCGAGCTCTGCCGCCTGGAACAGGCGATACTCAGCCGCGACGCACGGATCGACCTCCCCTCCGCGGGGCCGTCCGCCCTTCCGGCCGGCGACCCCGCCGCCACGGCCGCGGCCACACCCGTCCCGCGCCAGCTGCCGCGGACCATCGCCGACTTCGGCGGGCGCGAGGAGATCCTCGAAAGGGTGTCGCAGATCGTCGCCGGCCAGGACGCGAGCAGCGGCTCGCCCGACGTGCCGGTGGTCGTGCTCACCGGCCGCGGCGGGGTGGGCAAGACGGCGCTCGCCGTGCGCGCCGCGCACCTGCTCAGCTCGGACTTCCCCGACGGCCAGCTGTTCCTGCAGCTGGGCCCGAGGACGCCGGACAGCAGCGCCTCCCTCGTCGAGCGGCTGCTGCGCTCGCTCCGGCTGCGTCCGGACGCCATGCCGCCCGACCTCGAAGGCCGGGCCGCGATGTTCCGGAGCGCACTCGCCGGCCTGCGCGTGCTCATCGTCATCGACGGCGCGGTCCGCAACGACGACATCACCCCGTTCCTGCCCGGCACCCGCGGCTGCGCCGCGATCGTCACGTGCGGCCGGCACATCAGCCAGCTGGAGGGCGTCCATCAGATCCATGTGGGGCCGCTGGACGAGTCGTCCGCGAGCGACCTGCTGATGACGCTGGTCGGGGAGCGCCGGATGAACGCCGAGCCCGAGGCCGCGCGCGAGCTGGTCCGGCTCTGCGAGGGCATCCCGATGGCGCTGCGCGTCGCGTCGGCGAAGCTCCGCGCCCGCCCGCACTGGCCGATCTCGCACATGGTCGGCCAGCTCCGGGACGAGACGCGGCGGCTGGACGAGCTGTCCTTCGACGGCGCCAGCGTCCGCGCCTCCATCGCGGTCGCCTACGACCTGCTGGACGAGCCGGTGCAGCGGCTGCTCCGGCGCCTGAGCCTGGTCGACACGGCCGACTTCGCGTCATGGGTGGGCGCCCCGCTGCTCGACACCGACCTCGCGTACGCGGAGTATCTGTTCCAGCAGCTCGTGGCGGCGCACCTGGTCGAGCCGACGGTCACGGGCGACGGCGTCATCCGGTTCCGCCTGCACGACCTGGTGCGGATCTACGCGGCGGAGCAGTGCGCGGCCGACGAGTCGACGGCCGACCGGCTCGATGCCCTGCGGCGGCTGCTGCGCTGCTGGCTGTTCCTCGCGACCACGGCCCACCGCCGCATTTACGGCGGTGACTTCGCGATCGTGCACGGGACCGCCGAGCACTGGCCGCTGCCCGAATGCGATCTGATTCTCCAGAACCCTCTCGAATGGTTCAGGACAGAGCAGAACTCGTTGGCCGCCGTTGCCTTCCAGGCCGCCCGGATCGGAATGGACGAGCTGTGCTGGGACCTGTCCTGCACTGCCGCCATGGCATCGGAGTCCAGTCTCCGCTGCGACGACTGGCGCGACTTGTACGCCAGTGCGCTGAGCGTCGTCCGCGGTGCCGGCAACAAACGCGGCGAGGCCGCGCTGCTGTATTCCCTGGGCACGCTGGAGACCGGCGTGAAGGTGGCCGCGGCGGACCGGCACCTGACCCGATCCCTGAAGATGTTCGACGAATTGGACGATCGGAAATGCCGGGCGATGGCGCTGAGCGGCCTCGCCCACACCGACGCCCTGAGGGGCTACTACGACAAGGCGATGTCGCGCTACCTGCAGGCGATATCCGGTTTCCGCGAGATCGAGGATCTGGCCGGCGAGGCGCACACGCTCACGCTCATGGCGCAGATCAGTGCCGACCGGCGCGAGTACGCCACCGCGGAGAGCATGCTCAACGACGCGTTCCTCATGGCCCGCAAACTCGGTGCGCCCTGGCTCTGCACGCGGGTCGACCACGCGCTGGCCGAACTCCAGTTACGCAGGGGACACGCGGAACCGGCGGCCGACACGCTCGCCTCGGTGCTCCGCTCCACCAGGGAGACCGGTGACGTCGTCGGCCAGGCTTGGGCGCTGGTCTCGCTGGGATGCGCACAGCGCACGCTCAATGACTTCGGCCGCGCCGAATCCGCGCTCGGCGCGGCACTCGACCTGGTCGGCCGGACGGGCAACCGGCTGATCCGGGGACGGGTGCTGCTCGAATTCGCCGAACTGCACGTCGCCAAGGGCGAGCGTCAGTCGGCGCTGACCCGGGTCGAGGGGGCCGTCGCGGTGTTCCGCAAGCACGGTGCCGGCGGCGTGTGGCATGCCAGGGCGCTCGAACTGCTCGGCCGCGTCCACGCGGGGGCCGGACGGCCGGGAGCCGCGACGCGCGCCTGGGGTGCGGCGGCGGACCTGGCGCGCGGCACCGACCCCGTCCTGGCCGGTCAGGTCGCCAGATCACTAGCGCGCGTCCGGGCGACGGCCACCGAATAGGAACCTTCCAAAGCCAACACCCAGGGCGATCCCAGGCAGTCAGAGATTCATCGGCCGGGTCGTCCCTGCGGTGAACCTTGATGGACATCGCACTAGGCGGCGTCGATGTCGTCGACGAAGCCGAGGACGGCCTTGGCCAGTTCCTCGGGGGCCTCCATCGCGGCGTAGTGGCCGACGCCGTTGAGCTGGACGGATCTGATCCCCGCTGAGGCGGCCTGGGCCATGGTCCTGGCGGTGAACGGGCCGCCGCCGGCCCCGACCGCGAGCACTGGCATGGTGAGCCCAGGAGATTCGGCGAGGGCCTTGAGTTCGGGCCCTTCCTGAAGCAACGACCGATAGAGGCCGGTCGCGCCGCGCCAGCCGTCCGGGCGTGCGTAGGTGCGGGCGAAGTCGTCGATATCGGCGTCGGTGACCGCGCCCGCGACGGCGGTCATGGAGGGGAACGCGTACTGCCCCAGGAACTCGCGTTCCCGGCCGGCCAGGAGCATCTCGGGAATGCCGGGCGCGGCGAGGACACCGATGTGCCAGGCGCCGCCGTGGGCGACGTCGGCCAGCATCTCCCAGCCGAAGCCGGGCAGGCCCGTCTCGATGGCGGTGAGGCTGAGCACGTCCTCCGGGTGGGTGACGGCCAGCCGGAAGACCGTCGCCCCGCTGATGTCCTGCCCGGTCAGGTGGACCGGGCCGAGGCCGAGGTGCGCGATCAGCTGGTGCAGGTCCTCGGCCGAGGCCCTGCTGTCGTGGCCGCCGGGCGCGGTGTCGGAGTCGCCGAAGCCGCGCAGGTCCACGGCGAAGACCCGATGGCCGGCGGCGAGCAGGGGGATGACCTTGCGGAAGGCCCTCCAGGTCTCGGGGAACCCGTGGACCAGCAGGACCGGGGACCCCGTGGACCCGGCGGCGGCGTAGTGCAGGGTCGTTCCGTTGACGTCGGCGCGGTGATGGGTGATCTCGGGGACGGTGAGGCCCCCCGGTGCGGTGGCCATGGTCTCTCCTTATTTCGACAGCCTAGCTGTCTAAATAATAGACAGCCAGGCTGTCTTCTGTCGAGGGTCTTATCCTTCTCCCATGTCTCGCTCTGGCGCTGATCTCGCGCTGCTGCTGCTCGGGGGCTTCCGCACGCTCGTGGACGCCGCGACCGCCGAACTGGCCGATCGTGGCTACGAGGACGTGCGTCCCGTGCACGACTTCGCCATACGGGCCATCGCCGCCGGAGCCGACAGCGCGTCCGAGCTGGCCCGCCGCCTGTCGATCACCAAGCAGTCGGCCGCGAAGACCATCGCGGTCCTGCAGGAGCGCGGGTACGTCGCCCGCGACACCGACCCGCGCGACGCCCGCCGCAAGCGCCTTCAGGTGACCGAGCGCGGCTTCGACGTGCTGCGCCAAGGCGAGGCGATCTTTGAGGAGCTCCGCGATCAGTGGGCGCGGCGAATCGGCGCCGCAGAACTGGAGGGCATCGAGGATCACCTCAGAGCGCTGGTGGGCGCGCAGCCGGTGCGCTTCGACACGCCTGCGTGGATCGCCCGAGACTTCGGCGAGCCGGCCTGAGCCACCCGGCTGACAGGCGGGACTCGACAGCAGCATTGCAGCCACCTGATCGCCCGCCTTCCGGGCCGGTCAGGTCTGGTCCAGTGCGCATACCGCGCGGCCCGACATGGCGGCGGCCATACGAGCACCTGAGCGAGCCGCTGAACGCGCTGACAAACTGCGCGATAGCCGCGTCGGCTTCGCCGCAGCACTATCCGGCCATGGCGATGATTCCGGGCTGCGGGGGTCTGCCTTCTTCAGTTCGAGCCCAGTGGTATTCCGTGAGCTTTCGCGCCTCCCGCAGTAGCCGGGCGATCTGCCCGTTCTTCGCGACGCCTCCATCGGAGAAGAACAGCACGAAGACCGGTTCGCCCGGACAAGCCGCATAGTGCGCAAGGACGTCTTCGATGACTTGGGGTTCGTTGTTGCGGCCGCCGAGGCTGACCCGGCTCCCATCGGCGGCGACGGCCTCGTGCATGCGCACGTTGTCCCGCGTCCACCTGCAATGCGATCGCCGCCATCCGCTCCACGATCTCAGCGACCACTCCGTCCTTGTACAACGCGCGCATCGAACCGGTGGCGTCCAGGACGACGGCCACCCGCGCTCGCACGCCGCCGCACGCCGGTACACCTCGACGATGACCACCACCGTCTCCCCCGCCGCCATGGCCGGGGCTTCGAATCCGGGTGCGCCGTGCACGTCTGCGCGCACCGTGACGCCCTCGAACGTCCCAGGTCCGTCCACGCTGGCAACGAGCGCGATGGTCGAAACATCCGCGGGGACCGCATCCAGGTCGATGACGACCTCGCCGCCCTCCAGCGCCACCCCGTCCTGAGCGGGATGGTTGAAGAAGACCAGATCATCGTCCGACCGCACGCGCCGGTCATCGCCCAGCAGCACCGCCGACACGTCGATGGCGCCTCCCGCAGCGGTCACGGCGACCCTGACACGGCCGCCGCCCAGCGTGGCGTTCTCCCCCTTGCGCAGCATCGGCCGCCTCCATCCCGGACGTCGGACTGCGAACACTACGGCCTCCCCCACATCCGACACGGCCACTCCAGCCCTGAGCCAGTCACCCCGGGTCCGGAGAGGGATCACCATGCGCGCTCCCGAATCGTGCAGCCCGGCTCGTTAACGCTTGTATAGCAAGGCGATGAAGTGGAAACCATGCTCTGACCAGGCATGCTTGACCTTTAGCCCGAATAAGACCAATACTTGTTGGTGAAATGAGGGGTGATCGTCATGGCCGGGACGTCGCAGCGCCAGGCTGGGCAGCCGATCAACACCGGGCCGTACGTGGCCGCCTTCCTTCGCGCGGCCTTCACACTGACAATCTGGAGTTCTCATGGATGTCGCCGCACTCGTCGTGTGGCCGGTCATCGTTCTTGGCGGCCTCTACATGATCGGCATCTGGATCCGGCACGGCGGCACCTGGGACGGCGAGAGCCGCTCGGCAGGGATCCCGGTCTCCGGGGGCCGCGCCGGCGGCCCGGCGGTGAGCGGGGCGGTCGCGCCGGCCGCGGGAATCGGTGACTGACGTGGTCCTGCGGCCCGAAACGATCCTGTCCGCCGAGACGTTCGGCGCGCGGACCGCGGGCGACGGGCGGCCCGAGGAGATGGACCTGGCGGCCGCCGAACTCGCCGCCGGGCAGTTCCTGCGGGCTCTCGGCGTCGGCACCGATTCCGAGAGTCTCCGCGGCACCCCCGGGCGGATGGCCCGCGCCTACGCCGAGCTCTTCACCCCCACCCCCTTCGAGCTGACGACCTTTCCCAACGACAACGGTTATGACGAACTCGTCCTCGCCCGGAGCATCCCCGTGCGGTCGGTGTGCGAGCACCATCTGCTGCCGTTCGTCGGCACCGCGCACATCGGCTACCTTCCCGGGCGGCGGATCCTGGGCCTGTCGAAACTGGCCCGGGTGCTGGAGCACTTCGCCCGCCGTCCCCAGGTCCAAGAGCGCCTGACCAAGCAGGTCGCCGACTGGCTGGAGGCCCACCTGGAGCCTGCGGGAGTCGGGGTCGTGATCGAGGCCGAGCACACCTGCATGACCCTGCGCGGAGTGCAGGCGACCGGGGCGAGGACCGTCACGTCCACGCTGCTCGGGACCCTGCGGGGCGACCCGGCGTCCCGGCAGGAGTTCCTCGCGCTCACCGGTGTGGGCCGGTAGCACGGCCCGTCGCGATCAACAGAACGAGATGACTGGGAGGCAAATGATGAGCACACCGCGGCGAATCGTGATCGTGGGGGCCGGGCTGGCCGGGGCGTCGGCCGCCGCCGCACTCCGCGAACGGGGCTTCGAGGGCGAGGTGACGCTGTTCGGGCGGGAGTCGCACGCACCCTACGAGCTGCCGCCGCTGTCCAAGGGCATCCTGCTGGGCAAGACCGACGAACCGGACTGGGTACGGGAGGCCGGCTACTACGCCGATCACGGGATCGAGCTGCGCCGCGACACCACGATCACCGCGTTGCGTCCGGCCGAGCACGTCGTCGTCGACGCCCGGGGCGACGAACACGGGTACGACCGGCTGCTGCTGGCCACCGGGTCCCGGCCGCGGACCCTGCCGGGCTTCGACGCCCCCGGCGTGCACCGGCTGCGCACCCTCGACGACGCGCTGGCGCTGCGGGAGAGGCTGACCGAAGACGCCCGGGTGGTGGTCGTCGGTGCGGGCTGGATCGGCTGCGAGGTCGCCGCCGCCGCCCGCACTCGCGGAGCGCGGGTCACCATGGCCGACCCGCTGCCGCAGCCGTTGCAGCGGGTGCTCGGCGGCCGGATCGGGGCCGTGTTCCACGACCTGCACGCCGACCACGGCGTGACGCTGCGCCCCGGCGTCACGGCGACCGGGCTCTCCGACCACGGCGGCGCCCAGGTGGTACGGCTAGACGACGGCAGCGAGCTGCCCGCCGACACGGTCGTGGTCGGCGTCGGCGCGACGCCCCGCATCGAACTGGCCGAACAGGCCGGTCTGGAGCTGGCGGCGGGCGGGGTCGTCGTCGACGCGGCGCTGCGCACCTCGGCCCCGGACATCTTCGCCGCCGGCGACATCGCCGCCCACGAGCACCCCCGCTATGGGGGCCTGGTGCGCATCGAGCACTGGGACAACGCCAAGCGGCAGGGCGCGCACGCCGCCGGCGGCCTCCTCGGGGACGACGCCGCCTACACCGCCAGCCCGTTCTTCTTCTCCGACCAGTACGACCTGGGCTGCGAATACCGGGGCCTGGCCAACCCCGCCACCGACGAACTGGTGGTGCGCGGCGACCCGTCCTCCCGCGAGTTCCTCGCATTCTGGCTCCGCGAAGGGCGGATCACCGCGGCCCTCAACGTCAACTCCTGGGACCACGGCGACGCGCTCCAGGCGCTGGTCGACAACCGCGCGAGGACGTCCGCCGCGGAACTCGCCGAGGCGGACCTGGCCTCGCTCGCCACCGCCGGCCGGGCATGAGCGCGACGATCGGGCCGGCGGCGTGCTCCGTCAGCCGGCCGTGGGCTCGTGCGGGCCCCCGTGGAAGACGGCCCGTCCGGTGACGTGGACGCCGGCCCGGTCGCCGGGGCGGAGACTCACGTGCCCGTCCACGCGGATGTCGACGGACTGGTCGAGGCCGTCCACGGTGACGGTGACCATGGCGTCGTGGCCGTAGTAGCGGACGTCGGTGACCGTCCCGGCCGGGGCCGCGTCACCGGGTTCGGTGAGCCGCAGCTGTTCGGGACGCAGGATCACGGTGCCCTGGAGGAGGGTTCCGGCGGACGCGAGGAGTTCCACCGTGCCGAGCGCGGTCGCGGCCGTGCCGTTCTCGGCGGCGCCGGGGAGCAGGACGGCGTCGCCGACGAAGCCGGCGACCCAAGGGTCGGCGGGGCGGCCGTAGACGTCCTGCGGCGAACCGCACTGGGCGACCCGCCCGTCATGGACGACGGCGACGAGGTCGGCGACGGACAGGGCCTCCTGCTGGTCGTGGGTGACGAGGAGGGCGGTGGCCCCGAGGGCGCGGAGGGCCGCGCGGACGTCGGCGCGCAGCCCGGCGCGCAGCGCGCTGTCCAGGGCGTTGAACGGTTCGTCGAGGAGGACCAGCCCCGGCTCGGGCGCGAGGGCGCGGGCCAGCGCGACCCGCTGCTGCTGCCCGCCGGACAGTTCGTGCGGCATCCGCCCGCCGTATCCGGCCAGGCCCACCAGTTCGAGCATCTCCTCGGTGCGGCGGCGGCGCGCGGTCCGGTCCCGGACGCCGAAGGCGACGTTGCGGGCGACGCTCAGGTGGGGGAACAGCGCGCCCTCCTGCGGCACGATGCCGATGCGGCGGCGTTCCGGGGGGACGTGCTCTCCGGGGCCGGTCAGGCGGCGTCCGCCCACGGCGACGGTCCCCGCGTCGGCGCGCAGGAAGCCCGCGATGACGCGGAGCAGCGTGGTCTTCCCGCAGCCGGAGGGGCCGAGGACGGCCGCCAGCGAGCCGCCGGGGACGGTGAGGTCGAGCCCGTCCAGGACGGTCGCGTCCGGGCCGTACGCCTTGGTCAGGCCCTCGATCGTCAGGTCGGTCATGTGCGCTGCCTCCCGAGGAGGTAGGAGGGGACGGCCGCGAGCAGGATCAGCGCGGCGGCGTACGGCGCGGCGTCGGCGTAGGACGCGACACCGGTCTCCGTCCAGAGCCGTGTGGCGAGCGTGTCCATGCCGGTGGGACGAAGGAGCAGGGTGGCCGGCAGTTCCTTCATGCAGACCACGAAGGTCAGCGCCGTGCCGGCCGCGATGCCGGGGGCGGCCAGCGGCACCGTCACGGCCCGCAGGACGCGCAGCGGCCCGCGGCCGAGGGAGCGGGCGACGTCCTCCAGGAGCGGCGGCGACTGCAGGACGGCGGCGCGGGTGGCGCCGACCGCGAGCGGCAGGAACAGGACCGCGTAGGCGCAGACCAGCAGCGGCAGTTCCTGGTAGAGCGGGGCGGCGTAGCGGATCGCGAAGAACACCATCGCCAGGGCGACGGTGATGCCGGGGAGGGCGTGCCCGGCGTAGGCGGCCTGCTCCAGCAGGTCCGGAAGCCGTCCGCGGTAGCGGGCCGCGACGACGCCGACGGGGAGCGCGAGCGCGGCGGTGAGCCCGGCTCCGGCCGCGGCCACGGCGAGAGTGACGCCCGCCGTGCCGGCGAGCCCGGCGGGGTCCCAGGTGGAGCGGTTCCCCGTCACCAGCCAGTAGGCGAGCGTGGCCAGCGGGAAGGCGACGGCGGCGGCGACGACCGTCCCGCACCACGCCAGGGCGGGGACCCTCGTCCGGCCGAGAGGGACCGGGACGGAGGGGCGGGCCGTTCCGCTTCCCGTCCTGGCGTGCCCGCGCCGTCCGCGCGTGCGGGTCTCCAGCGCGACGAGGGCCACGGTCATGGCCACCAGGACGACGCTCAGGGCGGCGGCCGGGGTGCGGTCGAAGCTCGCCTGGTAGGAGGTGTAGATGCCGCGGGTGAAGGTGTCGTACCGCATGAGCGACACGGCGCCGAAGTCCGACAGGACGTACAGCGCGACCAGCAGCGCGCCGCCGGCCGCCGCCGGCCGCAGCTGCGGGAGGGTGACGCGGAGGAACGTCCGCGCCGGGCCCGCGCCGAGGGACCTGGACGCCTCCTCCTGCGCCGGGTCGATCCCGCGCAGCGCCGCGGTGACGGGCAGGTACACGTACGGGTAGCTGACGAGGGTCAGCGTCACCGCCGACCCGGCGAACCCGGCAATGTCCGGGACCGCGGACAGCCAGGCGAAGGCGGCCACGTAGCTCGGCACGGCCAGCGGCAGGGTGACGAGCACCGCCCAGGCGGGGGCGCCGGGCAGCGTGGTGCGGGCGGTCAGCCAGGCGAGTGAGACGCCCAGCAGCAGGCAGGCCGCCACCACCACGGCCGCCAGCGCGAGGCTGCGGCCCATGAGCAGGGCGGTGGCCTCGGTGGTGACGACGCTCCAGGCGAAGCCGGCGCCGCGCTCCAGCGCGCGCACGGCGAGGTAGCCGAGCGGCAGCAGGGCGAGGGCGCCGGCCAGGCACGCCGGAGCGAGCAGGACCCAGGGGGCGCGGGTGGTCATCCGGTCAGACCATTCCGGCTTCCCGCAGCATCGTCAGGGTCTGCTGGAGCGACTCGAGGTCGCCGAGGTCGATCTCGGGGGCCTTCAGCGAGTCCAGCGGCGGCAGCCCCGGAACCGTGCTCGCGACGCCGGAGGCCAGCGGGTACTCCTTCGTCTCGTCGCTGAAGTAGGTCTGCGCCTCCTTGGAGAGCAGGAAGTCGACCGCCTTCAGCGCCGCCGGGCGGTGCTCGCCGCCCTTGAGCACGCCGACACCCGCGACGTTGATCAGCGCGCCGGGGTCGCCGCCGGGAAGGTAGTGCAGTTTGGCGGTGACGCTCCCCGCCCCCTTCTCGGCGGCCTTCTCGTACCAGTAGTAGTGGTTGATCAGCCCGAGGGCGACCTGCCCGGAGTTCACCGCGTCCAGCACGGCGATGTTGTTGTCGTACGCCTTGACCCCGTTCGCCTTCAGCCCCTTGAGCCACGCGCGGGTGGCCTCGTCGCCGTCCAGGACCCGCATCCCGGTGACGAACGCCTGGAAGGACGCGTTGGTCGGCGCGTAGCCGACCTTCCCCTTCCACTCCGGCTTGACGAGGTCGCGCACGCTGTCGGGCGCCTCGGCGACCTGGCCGGGGTGGTAGGCCAGCACCCGGACGCGGCCGGAGAGGCCGACCCAGTCGCCGCCGCTCCCCCGGTACCGCTCGGCGACCTTGCCGAGGGTCGGCTGGGGCAGCCTGTCCAGACGCCCCTGCTTGGCGAGGGCGCCGAGCGCCCCCGCGTCCTGGGAGAAGAACAGGTCGGCCTTGGTCTTGCCGCCCTCCTCCATGATCTGCGCGGACAGTTCGGCGCTGGCGCCGTACCGGACCTCGACGTCGGTGCCGATGGCCTTCTCCAGCTTGTCCAGCAGCGGTTTGACGAGTCCCTCGTTGCGGCCGGAGTAGATGACGAGGCCGGCCTCCGACCCGATGCCGCAGGCCGCGGCGAGCGGAATCAGGAGGATCACCGTGGCGCATACGGACGTGATACGGCGCAGGGGGTTTCGCATGATGTCCCTCGGGTCTGGCATTCTGACCATTTTGGCGGCAAGGTAAGCCTTGCCTAAGATACACCGGGTGAGCATCACCCCCCAGCTGGGGCCAGCGACCGTCCTGTTCGCCCGGGAGCTGGCCTGCCACACCGACCGGACGGCGATCATCACCGCCGGCGGCACGCTCACCTACCGGGAGCTGGCCGAGCGGGTGGCGGCCACCGCCCGGCGCCTCGGCCCCGGACGGCGGCTCCTGCTGCTCGCCGGCGCCAACACGGTCGAGTCGCTCGTCGTCTACCTGGCGGCGCTGGCGGCCGGCCACCCCGTCCTGCTGGTCCCCCATGACCGTCCCGGCAGCCTGGAGTCGCTGGTCGACGCCTACGACCCGGACGTCGTGGCGCTCCCGGACGGCACGCTCGACGAGCGGCGCGCGGGCTCCGCGCACACGCTGCATCCCGACCTCGCGCTGCTGCTCAGCACGTCCGGGTCGACAGGCGCGCCGAAACTCGTCCGGCTGTCGCACGAGAACCTCCAGTCGAACGCGGCGTCCATCGCCGAGTACCTGGAGATCCGGGACGACGACCGCGCCGCGACGACGCTGCCGATGTACTACTGCTACGGCCTGTCGGTCATCAACAGCCATCTGCTGCGCGGGGCGGCGCTGATCCTCACCGACCTCTCGGTGACCGACGACCGGTTCTGGACGCTGTTCCGCGACGCGCGGGGGACGGCCCTGGCGGGCGTCCCCTACACCTTCGAGCTGCTGGACCGGGTCGGCTTCCCCGGCATGCGGCTTCCGCATCTGCGGTACGTCACCCAGGCGGGCGGCCGGCTGGCGCCCGACCGCGTGGCGCGCTACGCGGCGCTCGGCCGGCGGCGCGGCTGGGACCTCGTCGTCATGTACGGCCAGACCGAGGCGACCGCCCGCATGGCCTACCTGCCGCCGGACCTCGCGGCCTCCCGCCCGCAGGCGATCGGCGTCCCGATCCCGGGCGGGTCCTTCCGGCTGGAGCCGCTGCCGGACCGGCCCGGCCCGGACACCGGGGAACTGGTGTACTCCGGGCCGAACGTCATGCTCGGATACGCCGAGGGACCCGCCGACCTGGCCCTCGGCCGCACCGTCGCGGAACTGCGCACGGGCGATGTCGCGCGGCGCCTCCCGGACGGGCTCTACGAGGTGGTCGGGCGGCGCGGCCGGTTCCTGAAGCTCTACGGCCTGCGGATCGACCCGCAGCGCGTCGAGGCGCTGCTCGCCCGGCACGGCCTGGCCGCGTGCTGCACCGGCGACGACGAGGGCCTGGTCGTCGCCGTCACGGACGGCACGGGCGCGGTGGCGCAGGGCACCGACGCGGGGTACGTCACGCGGCTGGTGGCGGCGGAGTGCGGCCTGCCCGCCCGGGTGATCGCCGTGCACGTCCTGACCGACCTGCCCCGGCTCCCCACGGGCAAGCCCGACCACGGCGCCGTGCTCCGGCTGGCCCGACCCGAGCCGGAGGCCACCGCGGACCTGTGCCGCCTGTACGCGCAGATCCTGGGCCGTCCAGGCGTCACCGGCGACAGCAGTTTCGTGAGCCTGGGCGGCGACTCGCTGTCCTACGTCGAGATGTCGCTGAAACTGGAGGACGTCCTCGGGACGCTGCCCGCGGACTGGCCGACGCGGCGCATCCGCGACCTCCGGCGCCCCGCCGGACGCACCGGGCGGCGCACCCTGGAGACGGGCATCGCCCTGCGCGCCTGCGCGATCGTCCTCATCGCCGGCTCGCACATCGGGCTCTTCACGGTCCGGGGCGGCGCACACGTGCTGCTGGCGGTCGCGGGCTTCAACTTCGCCCGGTTCCACCTCACCTCGTCCGCCCGGCGGGAACGCCGCCGGCGCGTGCTGGACGCCCTGGCCCGGATCGCCGTGCCGAGCATCGCCTGGATCGCCCTCGCCGCTCCCCTCACCGCCGGCTACCACCTGGTCGACGCCCTGCTGCTGAGAAGCGCCTTCGGCTTCGACAGCAACTACTGGTTCATCGAGGTGATCCTCTACGTCCTGCTCGCGCTGGCCGCGATGCTGAGCGTGCCGGCACTGGACCGGGCGGAGCGGCGCGCGCCCTTCGGTTTCGCCCTCGGCGTCCTGCTGACCGCGCTGACCGTCCGCTACGACTTCGGCGGGCTCACGGACCTGCCGGACGCGATCACCGCGCTCTGGCTGTTCCCTCTCGGCTGGGCGGCGGCCAGGGCGGAGACCGCGTGGCGGCGCGCGCTGGTGACCGTCGCGGGACTGGCCACGGTCCCGGGGTACTTCGGCGCCGGTGAGCCGGTGCGGGAGATCATCGTCATCGCCGGCCTGGTGCTGCTGATCTGGGTTCCGGCCCTGCCGAGCACGCGGCTGCTCAACCGCCTCGGCGGCCCGCTGGCCGGCGGCTCGCTGTACATCTACCTGGTCCACTGGCAGATCTATCCGCTGCTGGAGGACCGTTCGCAACTCCTGGCGCTGCTCGCCTCCCTCGCGGGCGGCGTCGCGTACGCCGCCGTCGCGGCGAAGGCCGTGCGCTACGCCTCGTCCAGGGCGGGAGGAGCCCGGCGTCCGCCGGAGCACGCCGATGCCGACGAGGTTCGCCCGGCCGTGGCGGGGTCGCGCGCCGGTCCGTGACCGGCTCGTTCCGGTGAGGTCCGGGGGGGCGGAGGTAACGGACTGTGACCGGGTGAGAACATGGGTCCATGGAAGTCGGCGGTCTTCCCGGTGACGGCTCGTACGGTCCGGGCACATGACGGCCCTGCGGAGCGACGGCTACGTCCGGCTGCGCGACTACGCGGTGATCGGGGACGGGCGGAGCGCCGCGCTGATCGCCGCCGACGGGTCCGTGGACTGGCTGGGACTGCCGGACCTGGACTCCCCCTCGGTGTTCGCCGCCGTCCTGGACCCCGCCCGAGGCGGCCGCTTCCGGCTGGAGCCGGCGGAGCCCTTCACGTCCGCGCGCCGGTACCTGCCGGGCACGAACGTGCTGGAGACCACGTTCACCACCGGCCGCGGCAGCGTGCGGGTCACCGACGCGCTGACCCTGGAGGACGGCGGGAACCTGGGACCGGCGCGCGAATTGCAGCGGCGCCTCGACGGCGTGGCCGGGACCGTGCCGCTGCGCTGGAGCGTGGAGCCGCGATTCGGTTACGGCGCCCGCCGTCCACGCATCGCGCGGCGCGCCGGCGTACCGGTGTTCGTGGCGGGCGGGGACGCGCTCGCGGTCTGTACCTGGGACGCGGGCGAGCCGGAGTGCGCAGGCGGCGCGATCCATGGCCGTCTCGAACTGGGGCAGGGGCGGCAGGCCCTGCTGGCGATGCCGTTCGCGCACCAGGAGCCGCTCGTCCTGCCGGCCCGTTCCGAGTGCGACACGCGTATGGAGCAGACCATCGCGGCCTGGCAGGGCTGGTCGCGGGACCGGTCCTACCAAGGGATGTGGCGGGACGCCGTCCTTCGCAGCGCGCTGGCGCTCAAGCTCCTGATCTTCGCGCCGTCGGGGGCGATCGCCGCCGCGGTGACGTCCTCGCTGCCGGAACACATCGGAGGCGAGCGCAACTGGGACTACCGCTTCTCCTGGATCCGCGACTCGATGTTCACCCTGGAGGCGCTCCTGCGGCTGGGATGCTCGGCCGAGGCGGACGCCTACTTCTGGTGGCTCATGCACGCCACCCAGCTCACGCATCCGCGGCTGCGGGTGCTCTACCGGCTGGACGGCGGCGGCCGCGCCCCGGAACGCACGCTGCCCCTGCGGGGGTACCGCGGTTCCAGGCCGGTGCGGATCGGGAACGCGGCGGGCGCCCAGGTCCAGCTGGACACCTACGGCGAGCTGCTGCAGACCGGCTGGCTGTACGCCGGTGCCGCCGGACGGCTGGACGCGGACCTCGCCCGGCGCCTGGCCGAGCTGGCCGACTTCGTCTGCGACGTCTGGCAGCGGCCGGACTCGGGAATCTGGGAGGTGCGCAGCGCTCCCCTGCACTTCACGCATTCGAAGATGATGTGCTGGATCGCGCTCGACCGGGCCGTCGACCTGTGCGAGCGCGGGCTGATCCGGGACCGGGGTTCGGCGCGCTGGCGGCGCGTCCGCGCCCAGATACGCGACTTCGTCGAGACGCGCTGCTTCTCCTCCCGCCGCCGCTGCTACACGCGCTCCGCCGACGGCTCGGAACTCGACGCCGCCGTCCTGCTCGGCCTCCTCCACGGCTACGCGCGTCCAGGCGATCCCCGCATGCGCGCCACGGTCGACGCCGTGGGACGGGAACTGCGGCACGGCCCGTTCGTCGAGCGGTACTCCGGCGAGGACGGGCTGGCCGGCACCGAGGGCGCGTTCCTGGCGTGCTCCTTCTGGCTGGCCGAGTGCCTCGCCCGCACCGGGCGCCTCGACCAGGCCGTCGCGCTGATGGACGACCTGGTCGGGCTGGCCAACGATGTCGGCCTGTACGCCGAGGAGATCGAGCCGGGCACCGGCGCCTTCCTGGGCAACCTGCCCCAGGGGCTGAGCCACCTGGCACTGATCAATGCCGCGTGCGCCATCGGCTCGGCCGCCGGGGAGGCGAACCGGTGAACGCCTGGGGAACCGCCGCGGGCGCCTTCGTCGGCACACTGCTGCTGACCACCGTCCTGCGGGCCGCCAGCGAGTTCAGGCTCACCCGCATGGACCTGCCCTTCCTGCTCGGCACCGCCGTGACCGCGAACCGGGCCCGCGCCAAGGCGATCGGCTACCTCATGCACTTCGCCAACGGCGAGTTGTTCGCCTTCGTCTACTACGCCGTCTTCCTCGCCATCGGCCACGCCGGCTGGTGGCTCGGAGCGCTCTTCGGCCTGCTGCACGGAATGTTCGCCGGCACCGCACTGGTGAACATCCTGCTGCCGCTGGTCCACCCGCGGATGGGCAGCCCGCTGACCAGCGCCCCCAAGGTCGCCCTGCTGGAACCCCCGGGCTTCTTCATGCTCAACTACGGGCCCAGCACGCCACTGGTCACCGTCCTCGCCCATGTGGGTTTCGGAGCCGTGGTCGGAGGCTTCACCTCGCTCGGATGACCCTGCTCACCGGCCTGTCCCAGCCGGTGCCCGCCGCGGCGCCCGCCCGGCCGCTTCAGCTCGATGGCCGGGTCGCCTGCACGAAGGTGATCCGGCCGAACCTGTGGTCGGTGTGCGCGACCTCCCGGGCGTCGCCGAACCCCGCCTCGGCGAGCAGCGCGACGATGCCGCCGTCGTGGTTGCGGGCCACGACGGGGCTGTGCGCCACCCGTGAGCGCAGGGCTCGCGGCAGGTGCCGGACGGCATGGGCCAGGCCGCGGCCGTGACCGGCGTGACCGGCGTGACCGGCGTGACCGGCGTCTTCGCCGGACGAGGGGCCTCCGAAGTCGGCGATGGTGACCCTTCCTCCCGGCCGGAGGGCACGCAGCGCATCGCGCGCGAACGCGCTCCGGCCCTCGTCATCGACGTGGTGCAGGGCCAGCGACGAGACCACATGGTCGAGCGAGGCGTCCTCGACGGGGATGCGGTCGGCGTAGCCCCGCACGAGAGTCAGGCCGACGCCGCGGCGGCGCGCCTTCCGCGCCGCCCTGCGCAGCGCGGCCCCGTCGGGGTCGAGGCCGGTCACCTGCGCGCCCGGCTGGGCCGCGAGCACGGCCAGCGACAGGTTGCCCGTGCCGCAGCCGACGTCGGCCACCGCCTGGCCGGGCTCGATGCCGGCGAGCTCGACCGCGCGCTCATGCAGCACGCGGACGCCGCCCACCCGGGTGAAGGCGTCGTAGAACGGCAGAAGCCAGGTCTTGCCCGCACCCGGCAGGAACGGGCGATCCCGCTCCTCCGGGGTTCGCTGGTCGAGGATGCGTACGCGGGTGGAAGCCGCCATGGGTACCCCTTGTCCGTTCGGTGGCGGGACTGCCCGCTGTGGCCCGCGGCAGACCCCGTGTCATCACGTCCAGTCTTGGACATTCCGGGGTCGCCGAGCAGGACATACCTTGGCAGCCATGGGACATTCTTCGGTCGGTGCCCAGCTGGGCTCGGGGTCGGCGCTGCGTACCGCAGGGCTCGACGGGGCGCCCGTGTACCGCTACCGGCAGCGGCCCGGCGCGCCCGCGGTCTCGGTGGCCCGCTTCGACACCGAGACCGCCCACGCCGACCTCCCGCCGAACCACCGGCACGCCCACGACTTCCTCGTCCTGGTCTACATCGAGGAGGGCGCGGGTTCGGTCACCATCGACGGCGCCGAACGGCGGCTGCGCGGCGGCGACGTCCACGCCGTGTCGCCCGGGCAGGTCATCGGCGCCACGACCGTCGCCGAACTCGCCCGCGGCCGCGCGTGGGCGGTCGCGTTCACGCCGGACGCCATCCCCGCCCTGGCCTCGGTCTCCCCACTGGCCTGGACCCGCCACCCCCTCCTCGCCTTGTTCGCACCCGGCGCGGGGCACGGGCGGGTCGCCGAACCCGCCCGGGCGGGCTGGTCGGCGTGGCTGGCGGACCTGGCCGCCGAACTCGCCGACCCGGGTCGGCTCGGCGCCCACGAAGCCGTTCCCGCCACGCTCACCCGGCTCCTGGTCGCGGCCGCGCGCCTGGCGCCCTCCGTGCCGGGCGCGGCGGACCCGCTCGTCGAGCGGGTCTTCGCCGAGATCGAGGCCACGTTCCGCGAACCGGTCTCCGCCGCGGACGTCGCCCGCGCACTCGGCTACACCCCCGGACACCTCACGACCGTGCTCCGCAGGCGCACCGGCCGCCCCCTGCTCGAATGGATCACCGAACGGCGCATGATCGAGGTCCGGCGGATGCTGCGCGAGACCGACCTGCCCCTCGACGCCGTGGCCGCCAGGACCGGCCTGCGCGACGCCGCCTACCTCGTCCGCCGCTTCCGCGACCGCCACGGCGTCACACCGCAGCGATGGCGCCGCGCCGAACGCGCATGGTCATGACGCGTGCTTGGTCATGAAGCGTGCTTGATCATGACCCGTGCATGGCCGGTGACCCGGCTTTACCCCGAACCCGGGAGCCGGGCGATGTCCTTGTCGGCGGCCCCGTGCAGCCGGCCGGCCAGGTCCGCCAGCGCCCGCGCCACGGCGAGTTCGTCGCCGATCTCCGCGACCTCGGGATCGACCGGATTGCGGCGTGCCCGGCCGTCCCCGGTCGCGTGCTCCTCGCCGCCGCTGAACAGCACCACACGCGCGTGCGTCTCCGGACCGTCCTCGCTGATGTAGACCTCTACGCTCCACTGCTTCGTCTTCATGACGAACCCCCTTTCGCCAGTTTCATTTCCATCGTTGGGCCGGCGTGAACACCGTCGCGCACGGGCCATCGGTCCGGGCGTCGGAATGTTGGGTCTTGACGGATCCCCGGAGGGTGATCAGACTCCCCGGCATGGGAGCGCTCCCACGGCTTCCTCCACCACCCCGACGATCTGGAGTACTGGATGAGACGACGCATCGGGATCCTCGCCGCCGCCGCGGCGAGCATCGTCGCGGTCCTCGCGGCGCCGGCGCCGGCGCAGGCGTTAGGGCACGACGATCCGCTGGCCGGGAAGACCCGGTTCTACGTCGAGCCCGCGACCAACGCGGGGCGGCAGGCCGACATCTGGGCGGCCGAGGGGCGCACGGCCGACGCGGCGCACATGCGGGCCCTGTCCAAGGTCTCGCAGGCGATCTGGTTCACCGGCGGCACGCCCGCCGAGGTGCGGACGGCGGTGCGGCGGACGATGGCCAGGGCCGCCGCGCAGCACGCCGTTCCGGTGCTGGTGGCGTACAACGTTCCGGGCCGGGACTGCTCGCAGTACTCGGCGGGCGGCGCTGCGGACGAGGCCGCCTACCGCGCATGGATCGCCGCCTTCTCCAGGGGGATCGGCGGCGGCCGGGCCGTGGTGATCGTCGAGCCCGACGGGCTGGCGCTGCTGTCCAGCGAGCCGTGGTGCAACGAGGGCGGTGGCGGCACCACCGGAATGCCGGAGGACCTCGCCCGGGTCGACGAGCGCTTCCGCGAGATCAACTACGCGATCAGCACCCTGCAGCGGCTGCCGCGCACCGGCGTCTACGTGGACTCGGGGCACTCGGACTGGCAGCCGCTCAACGACTACGACGCCGGATACGGCGTACCGAGCGCCCAGCTCGGCATGGCCAGCCGACTCCTCAAGGGCGGCATCGCCAAGGCCGACGGCTTCGCGCTGAACGTCTCCAACTACCGCAGCACCGACGAGCTGGTCTCCTACGGCACCAGGCTGTCGAAGTGCCTGCGCTTCCGCCAGGAGACGGGCGCGGCCAGTTGCTCCGACGCCGACCTGGCCGGCGTCCGGGACGATCCGCGCACGCTCCCGCACTTCGTCCTGGACACCAGCCGCAACGGCCAGGGGCCATGGACGCCTCCGGAGGGCACGTACACCGACCCTCAGGTCTGGTGCAACCCGCCGGGCCGCGGCCTGGGCTACCGGCCCTCGACCCGCACCGGTGATCCCCTGGTCGACGCCTTCCTCTGGGTCAAGCGTCCCGGCGAATCCGACGGCCAGTGCACCCGCGGCACGGCCGGTCCGGAGGATCCCGAGTACGGCGTGGTCGATCCGGCGGCGGGCGTCTGGTGGCCCGAGTACGCCTTGGGCCTCTCCCAGCGAGCCGTGCCTCCGCTTCGCTGACCGGGCCGAACCGAGCACGGACGCCCCGGCTCCGTGACCGCCCAGCACCGTGACCACGGGCTCCGCCCCCCCGGACGGGGCCGGAGCCCGTGGTCAGCACCCGTCGCCCGAAAGACGACCTCGGGTGTCAGCGCACCAGCGCGTCGTTTCTGGTCGGGCGACTTGGCCTGGGCTTGGAGCGGTCGTGGTCCAGCGGTCAGGACGGAGGGGCCGCGCAGGCGGTGAGGGTGTCGAGCACCGTGGTGTGCAGGAGAGCGACCTTGTAGGTGGTCTGAGGGAAGGGGCGGGAGTGGGCGGCTGCCAGGCTTGCGGCGTCTGCCAGGGTCTCTCGTGTGGCGGGCCTGCCTATGAGGGCCTCAGCCGCTTCTGGGAGGAGTAGCGGCGTGCGGGCTACTCCGCCTACGGCTATTGCGGCGGTCGTGATGGTGTCGCCGTCGAAGGTCAGGCGGGCGGCGGCTTCGACCAGCGGCCATTCGGCCATTTCGCGGGCGGTGGCGCGGCGGTAGGCGGCCCGTTCGGGCGTGGGAGAGGGCAGGAGGACGGCCTGGAGGATCTCGGCGGGGTCCAGGCGGTGGTCGCGTGTCGGGTCGGTGCCGTCGCCGTACAGGTCGGCGATGCTCAAGGGGGCACGGTCGTGCACTTCGGCTGTGGCGGCGTAGGCGAGGAGGGCCACGGCGAGCGAGGACGGGTGGGGGGCGATGCAGGGGCCCTGGTCGATGACGGCCGAGTAGAGGTGGGCGCCGTCGCGGGCGGGGCAGCTGTCGCCTCCCGTCTGGTGGCAGGTGAAGGCGTTGCGCGGGTACCAGCAGCGGTTGCGCTGCAGGAGGTTGCCGCCGACGGTGGCCACGTTGCGGATCTGCGGGGTGGCGATGGCGGCGGCCGTGGCGGCGAGCGCCGGATAGGCGGCGGTGAGGCGGTCGTCGGCGAGCAGGTCGGCGACCGTGGTGAGGGCGCCGATGCGGGCGGAGCCGTCCGGTCGCCAGGTGATGCCGCGCAGGCCGGGGATGCCGAGCAGGTCGACCGGGGGGCGGGCCGCCCGCGTCATGACGTCGGTGCCGCCTGCGCGCAGCTCGCCGCCGGTGTCGCGGACGGCTCGGGCGGCGTCCTCGATGGTGGTCACGCGCCGATCCCCTCCAGGAGCCGGTCGGGCCGGATGGGCAGGTCGTGCGGGCGCCAGCCGGTGGCGTGCCGGACGGCGTTGCCGACCGAGGCGGCGACGGCCACGGTGCAGATCTCGCCCAGGCCGATGCCGCGGCCGGGGACGTGGTCCCAGCCCTCGGTGTGGAAGTACACGTCAATCTCCGGAGTGTCCGCGATGCCCGGGATGCGATAGTCCTCCAGGTTCGCGGTGAGGACGGTGCCGGTGGCCGGGTCGTCCTGGCGCTGCTCGAACAGGGCGTAGCCGATGCCCTGGACGACTCCGCCCTCGCACTGGTTGCGGGCCAGCCGGGGTGCGTAGATGTGGCCGGCCGCCACTCCGCACCAGACGCGGGTCGGCTTGACGCGGCCGAGCAGGGTGTCCACCTCGACCTCGGTGACGACGACGGCTCCCGAGAAGCCCCGTCCGATGGCGAAGTGGTCGAGGGGGAAGGGCGTGACGTAGCCGCGGCGGTCCCGGGGACGCCTGCCGACGACCTGGAGCCCTTCGGCCTCGTCGAGGGAGCGGCTGCCGAGCGCCTTGCCGAGCCGGCGCGCCGCGTCCTCGGCCGCCGGGGCGATGGACGGGGTGGAGCAGCTGCTGGCGGACGTGGGCCCGTAGGCGTGGTCGCTGCGGCCCAGCTCGACGCGGACCTGGCCCGGCCGCAGGCCGAGCGCGGACCGGACGACCTCGGCGATCACCGAGCGGCTGCCGGTCCCGATGTCCTGGGTGGCGATGCGGGCGACCACGGCGCCCTGCTCGACCGTCAGCGAGACCCTGGTGCCGGGGTCGAGGAAGTACATGTAGTTGGCGGCCGCGACGCCCACGCCGCGGCGGAGGCGGCCGTCGCCGGGGTCGGCGCGGTCGCGCCACACGGGCAGGGCCGCGGCCCGGTCGTAGAGCGCGTGGCGCTTGGCGTTGCCGTCCCAGCGGCGGCGCAGCTCGATGGGGTCCTCGCCGCGGCGCAGCGCCACCTCGTCCACGGCCTGCTCCAGCGCCCACAGCATCGGCGGCAGGCCGGGGCCGCGGAAGGGTATGCCCGGCGGACGGTTGGTGACGTGGTCGTAGTCGCGGATCCGGCGGGGCGCGTTGCCGTAGAAGAAGCGCGAGTGCCAGGCCGCGTTGGACCCGATGGAGACGCCGGCGTCGCCGTGCCCGTCCATGGTGAAGGCGGACAGCCGGCCGTCGGCGTCGGCGAGCAGGGCAAGCTCGATGCGCACCCCGGGGCGGCTGCCGCCGTCGACGAGCTCCTCCGCCCTGCTGAGGACGACCCGGACCGGCGCGCCGTGCAGCCGGGACAGCTCCACGGCGGCGGCCACGTCCGAGGTGACGTTGACCTTGGAGCCGAAACCGCCGCCCACGTGCTCGGCCACGATGTGGACCTGTTCCGGGCGGAGCTTCCAGCGCTTGGCGGCCTGTTCGGCGACCCGGGTCACGGCCTGGGTGGACAGGTGGAGATGCAGGTCACCGCCGTCCCAGCGGGCCACGCAGCCGTGCGGCTCCATGCAGGTGTGGGCCTGCGCGGACGTGGTGTAGGTGGCCTCCACCAGGGTCTGGCCGCCGTCGTTCCGGGCTTCGCCGCCGGCCCGAGCCTGCTCGATGCGCTTCGCGGCGGTGCGTCCACGCCAGCTCATGCCTGCGGGTCCGCGGACGTTGCCGTTCCACTTGGCGGACGCGAGCGGGCCTTCGTTGGCGCGGGGAGCGCGCTTGCGCGACTCCCCGGTCGGGTAGACGACGGTCTCGTCCTCCGGCGAGAGGGCGGCGGGCAGCACCGTGTACTCCACCTCGACCCGCGCCGCGGCGGCGAGCGCTTCGGTCCTGGTGGGCGCGGCGACCGCGGCCACCGGCTGGCCCGCGTACCGGACGACGCGGTCGGGCGGCAGCAGTTCGGCCAGCGGGCCGTCGTACCGGATCTCGCCGACCTCCGCGTGCGCGTGCGGCGACCGTACGATCACGCCTTCGAGCTGCCCGTCCAGGACGACGTCCGCCGTGTACCGCGCCGCGCCCGTGATCTTGTCGAGGGCCTCCACGCGTACCGGCGTCACGGCGTCCCCGTCGTGCTTGCCCGCGCACGCCGCCGCGACCGCCGCGTAGATGCCGGCGTAGGCTCCGCAGCGGCACAGGTGGCCCGCGAGGGCCTCGGCGATCTGCTCGCGGGACGGCTCGGCGGTGCCGTGCTCGGCCCGCCACCGGTCCATGAACGCCGCCGCCTCCACCACGAAGCCCGGCGTGCAGTAGCCGCACTGGAGCGCGTCGTGCTCGGCGAAGGCCCGCTGCACCGGGTGGTCGCCGCCGAGCCCCTCCACGGTCGTGACCTCGCGGTCGGCCACCGCGCCGGCGGGTAGCAGGCAGCTCGCCGCCGTGCGCCCGTCCACCAGCACCGTGCAGGTGCCGCACACGCCGGTGCCGCAGGCGACCTTGGTCCCGGTCAGCCCCATCCGCTCCCGCAGCACCCGCGCCACGGTCTCGTCGGGCTCGACACCGGCGTCGACGGGTTTGCCGTTGAGGCTGAATTCCATGCGCGCTCCATGCGCCGGGGGGGGTGATCAGCGTCATCGTGGCACAGCGACTTCCGTAAATCACTACTTATGCATGATCTATGATTGTTTCCAACGACATATCGCCCACGGCAGACGGGAACCATCGGTGCCGCAAGAGCCAGGCGTGCCGCAGGGGATCGATCCGAACACCCCGAACGTGGCCAGGATGTACGACTACGTGCTCGGCGGTAAGGACAACTACGCCGCCGACCGCGAACTCTCGGGCCACCTCATCGCCTCCATTCCGGACGGCGTCGAAGCCCTGCGCGCGAACCGCCGCTTCCTCGGCCGCGCCATCGCCTACGTCGCCGAACAGGGCATCGACCAGTTCATCGACCTCGGCGCGGGACTGCCCAACCAGGGCAACGTCCACGAGATCGCGCAGGGTATCCACCCGCACGCCCGGGTCGTCTACGTGGACATCGACCCGATCGTCATCGTGCACGCCCGCGCCCTGCTGGCCGCCGACGACCGCACTGCCGCGATCCAGGCCGACATGCGCACCCCGGAGACCGTCTTCGCCTCCGACGCCGTGGCCCGCCTCATCGACTTCGACCGCCCGCTCGGCGTCATCTTCAACGCCATGCTGCACTTCATCACCGACGACGAGGACCCCGCGGGCATCGTCGCCGCCTTCACCGACCGCCTGGCCCCCGGCAGCCACCTCGTCATCTCCCACAGCACCCTCGACGACCGTCCCGCCGATCTCGTCCAGATCATCGAGGCCGCCTACGAGAACGCCTCGGCGACCATGAACTTCCGCGATCACGACCAGATCCTGCGCCTGTTCAACGGCCTCTCCCTCGTCGAGCCCGGCCTGGTCAAGGTGAACCGGTGGCGCACCGACGCCACCGAGGCCGCGGCGAGCGGCGGCGCCTGGGTCTACGGCGGCGTCGCCGTCAAGTGACCGCGCCGTGAAATGACCGCGCCGTGAAGTGACGGCGCCGGCCTCGGCTCCGCTCGCGGAAGGCCGGGCCGCCCGCCCCCGGGAGCGGGAGCGGGCGGCCGGGACGGCGGGGGATCAGCAGCCGGTGCCGGGAGCGGCCCGGAAGACGGTGTGGCTGCGCGCCACCCTGCCCCTCCGCGATCCGGATGACGCGCCCGCCGGCGGACGTCTCCTGGAAGCAGACGAAGCCCGCCGGGCACTCCGTCAGGGCTCGTAGTGGACGTTGACCGAGGAGACCCTGTCGTTCATCGCGGAACCGACATAGGGAACTCTGCTGTAGTTGTGCCAGGCCGCATGGCGGCCTTGGTAGACGGCGTCCTCCCACATGTTGACGTAATTGCAGCTATGGTGGCCGGCGGACCACGATGAGATCTTGTCGTTGATGTTCCAGAAGGTGGTCTCCAGGTTGCGGATTCCGTAGCCCTCCGTGTCGCACGGCCCGTATTTGCCGTACCAGCTCTTGGTGAGCCCGCCATAGTTGGCGTCGGCGTACATCACCAGGAGGAGGGTGTCGGCGGCGGCGCCCACCGCGCCCCGCGCCTCCTTCTCGGACGGCGCGCAGCCCTGCCGCAGCACCCGCGACGACGTCTCGCCGGGCCGCATGCGGTCCAGCACGTAGGCGCAGTGGGTCGCGGCGGCCCTGCCGGCCGTGACCGCCTTACCGTCCGTGGCCGCCGGACGCTCGGACGGCCGCCCCGCGGCCGTCGCCGTCCCCGCGCCGGCTCCGGACAGGAGTGCGGCGGCGCCGAGCACCACCGCGGCCTTCGAGACCGCTCCGTTCATTTTCTGCTCCCTCTCGTGAGGATCAGCTGGGAAGTTCCCAGCGCTGGTTCACATCGGTCCGGCAGTCCCAGAGTTGGAGGGCATTCATCGAGCCGACGTTCGTCCAGCCGCCGTTCCGCAGGATCTGGGAGAGGAAGTTGGCGCAGTCGTTGCCGTACTGGTCCCCGCATTTCGGCCGGCACCCGTGAACCGCCCGGCTCCGCCCGCCCCGTGGGCGGCCGGCTCTTCTCGGCGCGGACGTAGGGGATGGGGTCCAGCGCGTCCTCCGGGACGTCGAGCACATCGGCCGAGAGCTTCCACGCACCGCCCGAGCGGTCGAACCGGAGCGTGTGGCCGAGCCGGTAACTGGTGCTCTCCGGCACGTCCGCGGACCGTTTCCGGGCCGCCAGGAGAAGGTCGGTCGTCTCGATCAGCGTCAGCTCGGCGGCCTTCCCGCGCACCGACGCCTCGGCGTGCTCGATGGTGACCTCGGCACCGCTGAACTCGGCGGGCGTTCCGGCGAACGTCGCGCGCAGCCGGTCCAGTCCGGGCGCCTCGGCGGCGGTGCGCGCCGCGAACGCCTCCGTGGCGCCGACACGGCTGAGCGTCGCCGGGGCGGCCCGGTCGACCGGTGCGTAGGCGCTGGTGACACGCGCGGCGCGGTCCTGGAGATACTGCCGGGCCAGCCCGATCAGAAGATCGCGGTCGGACGCGTCCTTCGCGGCGGCGGGCACCGCCGACCCCGAGACCAGTAAGGCCGCGGACCCTGCGACGAATACCAGTCGTCTGCCCCGCTTCACCCTCACGGCGGTCTCCTTTCGCAGGCGTACGCCGGCCTCTTCCGCGCGCCGATGTCCTTCACTCGCGACCCGGTCCCCCGCCGGGCGGCCGGCTCGGGCCAAAGCTATGGGCCGGGTGCTTCACACCGGCTTCGCCGCTGCTTCATGCGGCGCGGAGGGCGGGAACGGCCGGCGGGCCGGCTATTCGCGCGGGGTCAGGAAGTCCTGCAGTTCGCGGTGCCGGAACTGGTAGGCGGCTCCGCTGACACGCAGCAGCCGGGCCTCGCACGCCCAGTCGAGGAAGACCCAGAGCCGCAGCGGGAGCAGGCCGCGCGCGACGGCGACGAGCAGGCCGATCATGGCGCGGGTCCAGGCGATCGCGCCGAACGCGAGGCCGAAGGCCACGCCGCCGGTGACCGCGCACGCCAGCGACACGGCGACGCCCTGGTTCATGGCGAACACCAGGAACGCGGCGACGCCGCCGGTGAGCCCGAAGGCGGTACCGATGACCGGGTCGCGGTGCAGGGCCTCGCGGGGGTGCGCCAGTTCCGCGTCCCGGTTCCAGCCGCCGGTGGTGATCTTGAAGACGATGCCGAGCGCGCAGGCCAGGGCGAACGCCCCCGCGACGCCCAGCGCCAGGAAGACCGGGCCGGCGTGGGCGAGCCGCAGCGGCGGCAGCCCGGTGAGCGCGCCGCACAGCCCGAAGCCCAGCAGCGTGGCCGGTTCGGCGCGGACCGCCCCGGGGACGGTCGGGTGCTCCGCTCCCCGCCGTCCCGCCGCGGTCAGCCCGATGACCGCGCCGAGGGTCGCGCCGCCGGCCGCCCCCGCCGCGACGGCGTAGCCGGGGCCGAACACCCGGCCCCCGGTCAGCGCGAGCCCGGCCAGCCCGCCGAGGACGCCGGCCGGGACGCCGGTCAGGGCGCCGAGCAGGCCGCCGGGCAGGCGCCGCCGACGCGGCACGTTGGCGCGCCCGCCGGCGGCGGCGGGCCACGGCGACAGCGACAGGCCGGTGGCGATGCCCACCCAGCCGGCCATGAGCGCCAGGGTGAGTCCCTCCCCGGCGTCGAGGCCGTCCCGGAGATCGCCCGGACGGTCGACCGCCGAACCCGTCCAGAACGCCAGCATGGCGATGACCGCCAGGACCAGGCAGGTCAGGCAGTGCAGCGCCCGCACCCGGCGCCGCCCGCCGATCGGCCACAGCAGGTGCGGGACGATGTCGATCCCGGTCAGGCCGGGCGGCCGCCCCGCCCCGGCGGCCTGGCGGCGCAGGTGCGCGGCCAGCTGGACGAGCCAGGACCGCACCTGCTCGGGCTGGTACGGGGTGCCGTGGGCGCTGCGCGGGGCGAGCCGGGTCGCCGCCGGGACGTACATGCCGAGCAGCCGCCGGGCGATGCGGTCCGCCGCGTCGCGGGGGTCGGCGGCCGGGTCCGCGGCCAGCAGCTCGGCGGGCCGCGCGCCGGACTCGGCCGCGGTCGCGAGGAGCAGGAGCCGCCACGGCGTGGCCAGCGCCCGGTGCGCGGCCGTCCCCGCCGGGCCGGACAGCGCCGCGCGAACGGCGTCGCGGTGCGCCGCGCAGGGATGCCCGTCCGGCCAGCGGGCCCGCAGGTAGGAGCCGATCTGCGCGGCGGTCAGGTCGTGCAGGTGGATCCGGGCGGCGTCCGCCAGGCCGATCCGGGCGGCGAACAGGTCGGCGTGGCGGTCGGCCCGGCAGGTGACCACGACGGGGCCCGGCCGCCGGCCGGAGAGGTCGCTGTACCGGTTGAGCTCGGTCAGCAGCCCGATCGCCCGGCGGGGCGGCCCGGCGGACGGCTCCGGGTCCAGCTCGTCCAGCCCGTCGATCACCGGCAGCACCCGGCGGCCCCGCACCAGCCGCTGCGCGTCCCCCGCCGCGAGCCCGTAGTCCCGGCGCAGCTGCTCGGCCAGCCACGGCTCGAACGGGCTGCCCAGGGTCCACCTGGCGGCGTTGACGCGGACCGGCACCGTCCGCGGGCCGTCGCGGGCCCCGTCGCCGGTCAGGAAGGGTTCGAGCAGTCGCAGGACGAGTTCGATGGCGAGCACCGTCTTGCCCGCGCCCGACTCCCCCACGATCAGCAGGCGCCGCGGGCTCAGGCCGCCGAAGTACCCGCCGATCGAGTGCAGGTCGCCCCGGGCCCCGCCGCCGGCCTCGCTGAAGGACACCGGCGCGATGCTGTAGCCGCCGAGCATGCCCTTGCGCGCCCGGTCCTCCTCCTTCGCCACCCGCCACGCCAGCAACTCGACGGCCGCGTCCCGTTCCGGACGGTCGGCGGGCTCGGGGCCGCCGACCGCGTCCTCGGCGGCACCGCGGGCGTCGGCCGGTGCGGGCGGCTCCGCGGAACCCGCGAGGGCCGCCCTGGCTGCCCGCCAGCGTTCGACCTCAGCGGGGATCTGCTCGGCCGGGTGGTCGCAGTAGCGGAGGCAGGCCGTGACGAAGGCCCTCACGAAGTCCCAGCGCGGCAGCTTGCCGGTCTGCCGCAGGACGTGCGAGACGGTGCTCTTCGGCAGCGCGTCGATCTCCGCTCCGTCCGAGGCGACCGTCCGGCCGCCGAGGGACCGCAGCCTGCTCAGGGACGGCTCTCCCGCCCATCGCCTGAGCCGGACCAGCGCCCGCACGAAGTCCTCCGTGCTCTCGGCCCCGGCCGGGTCGGGCGGACGGGCGTCGTTGCCGGTCATCCGTCCGCCCCCACCGGCGCCCACGAGAACGCGGCCCTGCCGCGCCGCGGCCACCGGCCGTCCCGGCAGGTGCCCTCCAGCGTCTGGACGTGCCGCGACTCCATCAGGTAGTTGCGCGCCTCGTCGGCCTCGACGAGGTCCCGGCCGACCGCGATGGGCACGAGCCCGTGCCGGGGGATGTAGACCCACCGGCCGCGATCCCAGTCGTAGGGGTCGAACCAGTGGTGGCGGACCGTGCCCGACACCCGCACCTCCCCGCCGGTCCGGGTCAGGACGAACGAGCCCTGAGACCGCAGCATGCTCATCCTGCTGACGTAGAACAGCTCGGTGCCGATGAACGCGTTGATCCGCGCGTCCCAGTGGTCGTTCAGCCAGGTGGAGGCGCCGTCGCCCAGCCGGGCGGCCTCCCGCCGCAGCTGCCGTTCGAACCTGCGCCGGTTCCTGCGCTCGGCGCGGCGGATCGCCCGGAACGAGCGCAGCCAGCGCCGCGACAGCGTGCGGGACTCCCCGGCGCCGTCCATGAAGTGGTCCAGGAAGTCGGCCGCGACCGGGTGCACCGTCCGGCTCTCGGCGACGATCGAGCGGAACAGCGCGGCCAGCTCGGCCGGCGGCCGGCCGGTCCGCCGCCGGAAGCCGCGCAGGAAACCTCGCAGGAGCATGCTCGGGCTCACCACCGAAGGGCCGGGGTCACGGGCACGTCCGCCGGTACTGCTCCTGCGGCACGTAGTTCTCCCATTCGTCGCGGGTGAGCGGGCGTCCGGCGTTGGCGCACGCCGCGGCCACCGGGTCGGCGGGCGTGCCCGCGTCCCACAGCCGCGCGGTCCCGTCGCCGGCCACCGTGGCGAGGACGGTCCCGCCGCGGCCGTAGGCGAGCGCCGTGACGCCGCGGGTGTGGCCGCTCATTGGGGCGCCGAGCCGCCGGTGGGCGCGCAGGTCCCACAGCTGCACCTCTCCCTCGGTGGAGCCGGTGGCGATGACCTGGCCGTCCGGGCTGAAGGCGAGCGCGTTGATCGCGCCCGTGCCGATGACGAGGGCGAGCCCCACCGGGCGGCGGCGCGCCACGTCCCAGAGCCGGACGGTGGAGTCGGCGGCGGTCAGGGCGAGGGTGCGGCCGTCCGGGCTGAACGCCAGGTCGTTGACGAACCCGCCGCCGGCCTTGGCGAGCGCGGCGCCGATCTGGCGGCGGGAGGCGACGTCGAACAGCCGCACCCGGTCGTCGAACCCGGTGGTGGCCAGCGTCCCCCCGTCGGGGCTGACCGCCATCGCCGTGATGACGTCGGTGTGCCCGGGGACGCGGATGCGCGGCCCGGTCTCCCGGCGGCGCGCGACGTCCCAGAACGCGATCGCCCCGTCCTGGTGGACGGCGGCGAACCTGCCGTCGGGGCTGAGCTCGGCCACGCCGCCGAGCGTCCCGTCATGGGCGATCTCGCGGTGGCCGGCCACGTCCCAGAGCCGCAGCCCGTCCGGGCCGGACGTCAGGAGCGTCCGCCCGTCCGGGAGGAAGGCGGCCATGGCCACCGGGCGGCGGGCGCCCTCGGGGGTCAGCGGGGGACCGGCGGGGCGCTGGGCGGCCACGTCCCACAGCCGGATCGCCGGGTCGTCCTCGCCGGGGGCGCCCGCGGCGAGCGTCCGGCCGTCGGGGCTGAGCGCGACGGCGGACCGCGCGGGCATCGGGGTCCCGATCTGCAGATGGGTCCGCGGGTCGGCGAGCCGCACCGTCCCGTCGGCGCCGGCGGCGGCGAGCAGCCCCCCGTCCGGGCTGAACTCGACGCGCTCGACGGCGCCGGCGTTGTCGGAGAGCGCGAGCACCTGCTCGCCGCCGGCCGTGTCCCACAGGACGGTGCGGCCGCTGCTTCCGCCGGTGGCGAGCCGCGTGCCGTCCGGGCTGAACGCGATCGCCGCGAAACCGGCGGTGCGGTCCCTGAGCACGTTCTTCTGCTCGTGCGTGGCGGCGTCCCACAGCCGGGCGGTCCTGTCCAGGCTCACGGTCGCGAGGGTGGCGCCGTCCGGGCTGACGGCGACGTCGACGACGTCCTTGGTGTGGCCTTCGAACGGCGCCCCGACCTGGCGGGACGTCGCGGTGTCCCAGAGCCGCGCGGTCCTGTCCTTGCTCGCGGTGGCCAGCGTCCTGCCGTCCCGGCCGAACGCCAGCGCGTAGATCATGGTCGAGCGTTCCGGCCCGGTGTCGGCGCGGCCCATGGGAGGCCCGTGCGGGCGGTGCGCGACCGCGTCCCACTGCCGGACGACACCGCTGAACTCCCCGGTCGCGAGGGTCCTGCCGTCCGGGTTGTACGCCAGCGCCGACACGACCGACTCGACCCGGAGGGGTGCGCCCGCCTCGCGGTGGGTGGCCACGTCCCAGAACCGGACGGTGCCGAGGCACGCCGTCGCCAGCGTCCGGCCGTCGGGGGCGAAGGCCGCGTCCCGGACGCCGGACCCGCCCGAGCACTCGTCCCCCGGATACGTGATCGGGGCGCCGAGCTGCCGCCGCGACGCCGCGTCCCACAGCCGCACGGTGCCGTCGCGGCCGCCCGTCGCGATGACCGAGCCGCCGGGGCTGAACGCCAGCGCCGTGACGCCGCCGGCGTGCCCGGCGAGGGTTCCGCGGCCGGTGCGGGTCGCCGCGGCCAGCAGGCGGTTGCGCGCCTCGTCGGTGTGCGCGATCCGCCACGCCGCCACGGCCAGCATCGAGGACAGCGCGGGATCGCCGGTGGCCTCGCTCTGCGCGGCGAGCTGGCGGGAGACCGCCACGCCGCGCTGGCGGTGCGCGTCGTCCGCGGCGCGGACGGCCACGCCGGCGGCGGCGAGGGCCAGCGCCGACAGCGTCGCGAGCCCGGCCTGGACGAGGCGGCGGCGGCGCCCCGCCTGCCGCGCCGCCCGGGTGGACGCCGCGAGGAAGCCCGCGGCGGTGGGGCCGGGCGGCGGGAAGCCGCCGGGGTCGCGCTCCCAGCGGGGCCGGACGTCGTCGACGGCCAGCAGCCGGGCGCCCCGGTAGAGGAACGCTGGGTCGCGGTGGTGCTCGGCCCACTGCGCGGCGTCCTCGACGAGCCGGTCGTACACCGTCTGCGCGGTCAGGTCCGGGGCCAGCCACTGCCGGAGGGCGGGCCAGGCGGTCAGCAGCGCGTCATGGGAGATCTCGACGGCGTCCTCGTGCAGGGTGAGCAGCCGCCGGTCGGCGAACGAGGACAGCAGCGCCTCGACGCGGTCCCGGTCCGCCGCCGAGTGCGCCCCCGCGGCGGCGTGGGCCTCGGCCAGCGTCACCCGGCGGCGCGCCACCCGCCCGCCCGCGGTGATCACGGTCATCCGGCGCAGCAGCCGGAGCGCGGTCTTGCGGTCCGCGGGCGGCAGCCGCCCGAGGACCTCGTCGGCGGTGCGCCGCACCGCGTCGTGCACGCGGCCGGACGCCTCGTACCCCCTGACGGTCAGCCGGCCGTCCTCCCGCCTCTCCCAGGTGTCGCGGAGCGCGTGCGAGAGCAGCGGCAGGGCCCCGGCCTCGTACCGGTCACCGGCCGCCCGGCCGGCGCGCAGGTCGCCCAGGACGGTCTCGACGAGGGCGGGTTCGATCTCCAGGCCCGCCGCGGCCGCGGGGCCGGTGACGGCCAGCCGCAGGTCCGGCTCGGTCATGGGCTCGACGATGACCTGGCCGTCCTGGATGGCCTCGGCGAACTCCGGGTAGGCCGCGCAGCGGTCCCAGTAGTCCGCCCGCACGCCGACGACGACCCCGGCGCCGTGCGGGCGCCCGGCCAGGGCGTGCAGCGCCCGCACGAACGCCTGGCGCTCCCCCTCGTCCCGCACCAGCGTGAACAGTTCCTCGAACTGATCGACCACGAGGACGAAACGGCCGGGCGGGGAGAGATGGCCGGTCACCGCCCGCCGCGGGTCGTCCCGCAGCAGCCGTTCCACCGTGCCGGCGTCCCCGCCGAGGACCCGCGCCCATTCTTCGGCGAGCGCCCGCAATGGCGCCGCGGCAGGGCTCATGATGAGGCGCGGCCAGTCCCGCGACCCGGCGACCGGCAGCATCCCCTCCGCCAGCGCGGGCATCAGCCCCGCCCGTAACAGCGACGACTTGCCCACCCCGGAGGCTCCCGAGACCAGCAGGATGGATCCGCGCTCCTCCAGGCGCGGGCCGAGCCGCTCCAGGAGGTTGCGCGTCGCCGGGCCGCGTCCGAAGAAGAAGCCGGCCTTGTCGGCCTCGAACGGCACGAGGCCCTGATAGGGGCACACGTCGGACGGCGGGGCGGCGCCTGCCGGGGTTTCCGGCGGGGTCCGGGCGCGCACCCGGCGACGGCCGTCCTCGTCCGCTTCGCCCATGGCCTTCATTCTGGCCAACGGCGGCGGCGTTGATCAATCGCCGCGGGCGCCGGTCACCCGCCGCGAGGGACGGTCACAGGCCCGGCGTCCTCCGCGCCAGCAGGTCCGCGTGGATCCGCTGCAGCGCCGGGTTGGGGTCCGCGCCGAATTCGGCGGCGATCCGCACGCGGATCTGCTCGTACCGGGCCAGCGCGTCGGCCTGGCGGCCCGACCGGGCGAGGACGACCAGCAGCCGCGCCCACAGCGGCTCGCGCAGGGGGTACCGCCCGGTCAGCTCGCTCAGCTCCACGACCAGTTCGGCGTGGCGGCCGGCGGCGATGTCCAGGTCGACGCGCCGCTCCAGCGCGGCGAGGTGGCGTTCGACCAGCCACGGCGTCTCCGACTCCCGCAGCCCGCCGGACGGCACGCCCTCCAGCGGCCGGCCGCGCCACAGGCCCAGCGCCTCGGCGAGCAGCGCCCGTTCCCGCGCGGCGCTCGGCGCCGCCGACGCGGCGTTCAGCAGCCTGCCGAACCGCAGGACGTCGACGTCCTCCGGGTCGGCGTGCAGCACGTAGCCGGTGGGCCGCGGGCCGATCGACTGCGTGCCGAGCGCGTTCCGCAGCCGGGCGATATAGGTCTGCACGCTGCGCCGGACGTTGCCCGGCAGCTCCTCGTCCGCCCACACCGCCGCGGCCAGGCGCTCGACCGACACTGCCTGGCCGGACGACAGCGCGAGCGCCGCCAGCATGGCCCGCAGCCTGCCCGCGGTCAGCGCGACCGGGCGCTCGTCCACCGACACGGCGAGCGGGCCCAGCAGCCCGACCGACAGCACCGCCCGCGACCGGCCGGCAGGTGCCGCGCCCGTCGCCGGCTC
The DNA here is from genome assembly GCF_001552195.1 of Actinomadura latina NBRC 106108. Taxonomy (GTDB): domain Bacteria; phylum Actinomycetota; class Actinomycetes; order Streptosporangiales; family Streptosporangiaceae; genus Spirillospora; species Spirillospora latina. The sequence continues at coordinate 59,901 of NZ_BCQS01000011.1, read as the reverse complement.
CCCGTTACACGTGATCACATCGCCCCCGTGACGCATCGCCCGGCCGGCCGGCGCCCCGCGCGCCGGCCCCCACCGGGAAGATCAGCACGACCATCGAAGGCGCGTCCCGGCCGTCCGGACAACCGGTCGGACGGAAGCGGACGGAATGGGACGCCGCGACGAACCGGTACTGGACCCCGGTCAGACGTCGAGGTCGCGGCCGAGCCGGTGCAGGCGCAGCGCGAGCTGGACTTCCAGGGTGTGGTCCGGGCTGTTCCAGTCCACGCCCAGGAGGCGTTTCACGCGGTCGAGGCGCTGCGTGACGGTGTTCGGGTGGATGTGCAGCCGCTTCGCGCTGGCGACGAGGCTCTGCCCGGTGGCGAAGTAGGTTTCGAGCGTCTCCATCAGCATGGTCGACCGCTGCTCGTCGTGCCGGATGACCGGGCCGAGCGTCCGCACCACGTACCGGGTCGCGGACGCGCCGTCGCCGAGGAGCAGCCCGGCGTACCCGAGGTCGTCGGCCGTGGCGGCGGCGCCCTCGCGTTCGAGCCGCAGCAGCGCCTGCGCGCAGGCCAGCGCCTCGGCGTAGGCGGCGGGCAGGTCGGCGGGGTCGTCCACCGGCCCCGCCGCGCCGACGGTGACGGGCGACCGCAGCCGCATGGTCATCGACCGCGCCACCTGGCGGCCCGTCAGCGACGGGTCGTCGGACGGGATGACCAGGACCGCCCGGCCGTCCCGCACGGTGCTCAGGCCGTCGCGGGCGGCGGCGAGGTCGGACGCCACGGAGGCGAGCCCGCGCCGCTTCTCCGCCCGGATGTGCGCGACGACGACGGCGTGCCGCTTCTGGGGCTGGTAGCCGATCCGCAGCGCGCGCTCGGCCAGCGACGAGTACGTGCGGGCGTCGGGGGTGAGGAGGTCGTCCAGCAGTTCGCCGCGCACCCTGGCCTCCGCGGCGGCGAGGTTGCGGCCGAACAGCTGGAGCAGCGAGGCGACGACGGCCGCCCGTTCGAGCAGGCGCCGGTCCAGGTCGCCGGGTTCGGCGGACGTGACCGGCGGAGCCCAGACCAGCGTGCCGAGGTTCTCGCTGCCGGCGACGAGGTCGGTGGCCCAGTACGTCCCGCCGGCCCGCCCGTCCACCGCGGCCGACATGCCCTTCAGGACCTCCCCGGACGCCCCCGGCGTCCAGGCGACGGGCGTCTGCAGCTCGTCGAAGATGGCGAGCACGCCGCCGAGCTGGTCGCCCGTCGCGCTGACGACCTCCTGCACGCCGCCGCCGCGGAGCACGATGTCCATGCTCTGGTCGTGCGCCGCGACCGCCCTCTCCTCCTCGACCGTGTGCCGCCGCAGCGCCTCGTTCGCCTGCCGCAGGGCGGCGAGCGCCTGGGCCTCGGCGTGCCGCTGCCGCGCCTGGTCGATCGCGGACGCGGCGAGGGCCGCGAAGGAGCCGAGCAGCGCGATGGCGTCGTGCGAGAACGGGCCGGGCGTGCGGTTGGACGCGAAGAGCACCCCGATGTCGTGGCTGTTGCGCAGCGGCACGCCGACGATCGACACCTGCCGTTCCGCCCTGACCGAGGCGTCGACGGCGGGATCGTGCGCGAGCCGCTCGTCGCTGAAGTAGTCGGGCGTCGAGAACGGCGTGCCCGTGGCGGCGACCCGGCCCCCGATGCCGACGCCGAACGGGATCCGGACGTCCTTCCAGGCGGAGGACGTGGCGCCGACCATCACCCGCATGCGGGTCGACCGGTCCTTGTCGTCGTTCAGGCTCAGGTAGGCCATGTCGCAGCCGAGCAGCCGCTGCGCCTGGCTCACGATCAGGGTCAGGATCGCGTCCGGGTCGCTGCGGTCCTCCGCGAGCTCCTTCGCGCACTCGACCAGCGCGCGCTGCTGCTCCTGCCGGGTGCGCTGCTTCTCCAGCGTCTCGCGGAGCCGGAGGGCGAGCGTGTGCTCGGCCTGCAGCTCCTCCAGTTCGGCGGGCGAGCCGGCGCTCGCCGCCGTCTCGCGCAGGACGGCGTCGTAGTGCGGCAGCGGTGCCCCGTCGACGAGGAGCCGGAGATAACTGTGCCCGTTCACACTCGCCTTCGGCCTTCCCTATAGTAAGTAAGCGCATAGTCACCGCTGCGGGCGCTCGTGTCAAGGCTCACCGGGGCCCGCGCCGACAGCATGCTCCGGTACCCAGAGGAGGCGAGAATCGCCGATGGCCAGACGGCAGGCCCGGTTCACCGCGCAGGACCTGGCGGACGACCCCCGGCTGCAGGACCACTCCCCCGACCTCTGGCGGGCGGAACTCGGCACCGTGCAGCGCGGCCTGCTGACGTCGGCGGTGCGCTGCTTCGCCGCGAACGGCTTCCACGCCACGACGACGCGCGACATCGCCGAGGGCGTGGGCCTCAGCCCGGCCGCCCTCTACGTCCACTTCCCGTCGAAGGAACTGGTCCTGTTCGAGATCATCCGGGTCGGTCATGAGCGGGTCCTGGCGCACGTCCAGGACCCGTCCATCCTGGCCCTGGAGGGTTCGGCGGACCGGCTGCGCGCCATCGTCTCGGCGTACACGGCGTGGCATGCCCGCCACCACGTGGCCGCGCGGGTCTGCCAGCTGGAGCTGACCGGCCTCACGGCCGAGCACTACGACGAGATCGTCGAGGTCCGCCACGGGACCAACGCGTTCTTCCGGGACGCGGTCGCCCGCGGTGTCGCCGACGGTTCGTTCGCCCAGGTCGACGTCAAGCGGGTCACGCGGGCGATGCTGTCGCTGAGCATCGACCTCGTCCGCTGGTACCGGCTCGACGGGCCCGACGCGCCGGAGCAGCTCGGCGAGTTCTACGCCGATCTCGCGCTGAAACTGGTCGCCGGGGGCGCGGCCGGCGAGTAGCCCCGATCCGCCGGATCCACCGGCGGGCGACCAGTTCTCCGCACCTGACTATGCGCTTAGTAACCGCTACGATGGCCCGTCAGACACCCTTGCCCGTCGCGGTGCTGGAGGTTCCATGCACGGTCTGATGCAGGACCGACCTCTCGACGTCCCGATGCTCATGCGCCGCGTCGAGCAGTCGTTCGCCCACAAATGGGTCGTCACCGCGACCGCGGACGGCGAGGTCGCCGCCACCTGGCATCATGTCGCCGGCCGCGCGCGCCGCCTCGCCGCCGCTCTCGACCTGCTGGACGTCCCGCGCCATGCCCGCGTGGGGACGTTCGGCTGGAACTCCCAGCGCCATGTCGAGCTGTACCTCGCGGTCCCGAGCAGCGGCCGCGTGCTGCACACCCTCAACCACCGGCTGTTCGCCGACGAGCTGACCTACATCCTCAACGACGCCCAAGACGACGTCCTGTTCGTCGACCGCTCCCTGATCGCCACGGTGTGGCCCCTGGTCGAGCAGGTTCCGGCCGTCCGCCACGTCGTGGTCATGGACGACGGCGGCACGGCGGAACCGCCCGGCGACCCCCGCGTCATCGACTACGAGGCACTGCTCGCCCAGGCCCCCGGCACGGCATCACCCGTGACGATCGACGAGAACGACGCCGCGAGCCTCTGCTACACGTCGGGCACGACCGGACGCCCCAAAGGCGTGCTGTACAGCCACCGGTCGATCGTCCTGCACGCGCTCATGCTCCTCGGCGCGGACAACTTCGCGATCAGCGAGCGCGACGTCGTGATGCCCATCGTGCCGATGTTCCACGTCAACGCGTGGGGGCTGCCCTACGCCGCGATGCTCGCCGGCGCCGACCTCGTCCTGCCCGGCCCGGCGATGGACTCGGCGGCGCTGGCCCGCCAGATGTCCCGGCACCGGGTGACGTTCACGGCCGGGGTCCCGGCGATCTGGCGCTCGCTCCTCCCCCTGCTCGGGGAGGTCGACGTCTCGTCCCTGCGGATGGTCGTGTCCGGAGGCAGCCCGGTGCCGGACGCGCTCGCGCGGGCGTGGCACGAGGCCGCCGGCGTCCCGCTCACCAGCTCGTGGGGCATGACCGAGACCAGCCCGGTGGTGGCCGCCTCGCGGCTCGCGACCGTGCACGACGGCCTCGGCACCGACGCCCGGCGCGCGATACTCGCCACCCCCGGCCCCGCCCTTCCGCTCACCGAGCTGCGGCTGGCCGACGACGAGGGCAACGGCGTCGACCACGACGGCGCGACGCCCGGCGAGCTCCAGGTCGCCGGGCCCACCGTCGCGTCCCGCTACTTCGGGGCCGACCCGGGCGAGTCGAGGTTCACCGAGGATGGCTGGCTGCGCACCGGGGACGTCGCCACCATCGACCGGTACGGCTACATCCGCATCGTCGACCGCACCAAGGACCTCGTGAAGTCCGGCGGCGAGTGGATCTCCTCCGGCGTCCTGGAGAACGAGATCATGGCGCATCCCGGCGTGGCGGAGGCGGCGGTCATCGGCGTACCGGACGACCGCTGGGGCGAGCGCCCCCTCGCCTGCGTCGTCCTCGCCGCCGGGAGCGCCCTCGACGAGGCGGGCCTTCGCGCGCACCTCACCGGCCGCGTCGCCTCCTGGTGGATCCCCGAGCGGATCTGGATCCTGCCCGAGATCCCCAAGACGGCGACGGGCAAGTTCTCCAAAGTCGCCCTCAGGGAGAGGTTCGCCGCGCATCAGCGGGAAGTGTTCTGAGTGCACCATCACGGGAGGTCCCCCAACGGCAGCGTGATCACCGGCGACGGCGTCCTGCTCAAGGCGTGATCACCGACGAGGTGGGCCTCGGGACGAACGTCTACGCCTGCGGGCTCGGCGGCTCCGACGGCCGGACGCTCTTCGCGTGCGTCGCCCCCGACTTCGACGAGACGGCCCGCAAGTCCGCGCGGGAGGCCGCGCTGCTCGCCGTCCCGGTCGCCGTGCCCGCGGCCTGAGCGGCGCCGGGGGCGGCCGGGCGGCGGGCGGCGAGCAGGTGGCGGGCCGTCCCCCAGATGCCCCGGCGGAACAGCAGCACGATCACGATGAAGATCGAGCCCGTGACGATCCCCGTCTCCTGGAACCCGGCGGTGGCCAGGTAGTCCTGCAGCTGGACGACCAGGGCCGCGCCGATGGCGCCGCCCCACAGCGTGCCGATGCCGCCGAGGATGACCATCATCACGGCCTGCCCGGAGGTCGTCCAGTAGACGCCTTCGAGGGAGGCGAAGCCGTGGCCGATGGCGAACACGCCGCCGGCCGTCCCGGCGAGCCCGGCGGACAGGACGAAGGCGAGGAGCCGGTACCGGTCGACGGGGTAGCCGAGCGCGCGGGCGCGGGCGGGGTTGTCGCGGATGGACACGAGGACCCGTCCGAACGGCGAGCGGACGATGCGCCAGGCGGCGAACAGCCCGGCCAGCACGAACGGCAGGCCCGCGTAGTAGAAGTAGAACGGCTCGGACAGGTCGAGGCCGAACAGCTCCCGGGGTATGCCCTGCAGGCCGTTCTCCCCGCCGGTGACGTCCCGCCACTGGTTGGCGATGAAGTACACCATCTGGGCGAAGGCGAGCGTGACCATCGCGAAGTAGATCCCGGTCAGCCGGACGGACAGGTAGCCGATCGGCACCGCCAGCAGCGCCGCGAACGCCGCGCCGCCGAGGATCGCGAGCGGGAACGGCATCCCGGTGTGCAGGGCGATCAGCCCGGTGCAGTAGGCGGACCCGCCCCAGAAGGCGGCGTGCCCGAACGACAGCAGCCCGGTGTAGCCGAGCAGCAGGTCGACGGCGGCGGCGAACAGCGCCCAGCAGGCGATGTCCAGCGCGACCGGCGGATAGATCAGCCAGGGCAGGGCGAGGGCGGCGGCGAGCCCGGTCGCGAGGAGCAGCGGCCCGCTCCGGCCCGACCGGGCCAGCCTGGAGAGGATCACCGGAACGCCTCCTCGCGTCCGAACAGGCCGGCGGGCCGCCACAGCAGGACGGCGGCCATGAGGATGAACACCAGGGTCTGGGAGAGCGACGGGATGTAGAGATTGCCCAGCGCCGACACCAGCCCGACGGCGAAGCCCGCGGCGACCGAGCCGAACACCGACCCGAGGCCGCCGATCACCACCACCGCGAACACCGTGATGATCAGGTCGGCGCCCATCAGCGGGTTGACCGCCCGCATCGGCGCGGCGAGGACGCCGGCGAACGCGGCCAGCGCGACCCCGAAGCCGAACACCGGGGTCACCCACCGGCCGACGTCGATGCCGAGCGCGCGGGTCAGCTCGGGCCGCTCGGTCGCCGCCCGGACGATCATCCCGACGCGCGTCCGGGTGAGGACGACCCACACCCCGAGGCACCCCAGCACCGAGATCGCCAGCACGAACACCTGGTAGGCGGGGTAGGTGAACAGCCCGAGGTCGACCGTCCGGTCCAGCTGCGACGGCCTCGGGTACGGCTGCGAGTTCACCCCGTACCGCCGCTTCACCAGGTCCTGCAGGATGAGCGCCAGGCCGAAGGTGAACAGGAAGTTGTAGAGGGGGTCCAGCGGCGTCAGCCGCCGGATGAACAGCCGCTCCAGGACGATCCCGGCCACGCCCAGCAGCGGCGGCACCAGCACCAGGGACAGCCAGAAGTTCAGGCCGAACGAGTCGAGCGCGATGAACGCCCCGAACGCGCCGAGCATGTAGAACGCGCCGTGGGCGAGGTTGACGACGCCGAGCATCCCGAAGATGACGGCCAGGCCGAGGGCGAGCAGGGCGAAGAACGCCCCGCCCACCAGCCCGTTGAACGCCTGTTGCAGCACGTGACGACCCCTAGAGGGCGCAGGACGGGTCGGGCTGCGGCTGGAACGCCTCCGCCGCCGGGATCGTCTTGAGGATCTTCACGTAGTCCCACGGCTCCTTGACCTCGCTGGACGGCTTCACCTGCGACAGGTACGCGTCGTGCAGCAGCAGGTGGTCCTGGGGGCGGATGGTGCCGTTGCGGGCGAACATGTCATCGATCTTGGCGCCCTCCAGCTGCTTCACCACCGCGTCGGACTTGTCGGTGCCCGCGCGCTGCACGGCCTCCAGGTACTGGAGCGCGGCCGAGTAGTTGGCGCCCATGTTCGCGGTGGGGCGCTTGCCGACCTTGGCCTGGAACTTGTCGGCCCAGGCGCGGCTCCTGTCGTCCAGGTTCCAGTACCACATGTCGGTGTAGCGGACCCCGTGCAGGGCGTCCGGGCCGAGCGAGTGGATGTCGCTGAGGGCCAGCAGCCCGACCGCCAGACCGACGCCCTTGTCGCGCAGCTTGTACTCGTTGTACTGCTTCACCAGGTTGACCAGGTCACCACCGGCGTGCATGGTGCCGATCACCTTCGGCTTGGGGTCGAGGTTGGGCGCCTTGAGCAGGAACGTGGAGAAGTTGTCGTTGGGGAACGGCGTCGGGTCGGCCTTGACCACGGTCCCGCCGGCCGCCTTGATGGCCTCGCCGAACGTCTTCTGCATGTCCTGCCCGAACGCGTAGTCCGGGTAGATGATGTACCAGCTCTTGCCGCCGTCCTTGGTCACCTCGGTACCGGTGCCGTGGGCGAGCATGTAGCTGTTGTAGCCGTAGTGGAAGGTGTACTTGTTGCACTGCTTGCCTTCCAGCTCGGTGCTGGCGGCGCCGACGTCGATGAACACCTTCTTCTTGTTCTTGGCGATGGTGGCGACGGCGAACGCGGCGGACGAGGTGGGCACGTCCACGATCAGGTCGGCGTGCTTGCGGTCGTACAGCTCCTGCGCCTTGGAGTTGGCGATCTCCGGCTTGTTCTGGTGGTCGGCGGCCACCACCTCGATCTTCTCGGCCACCGCCTTGCCGCCGTACTTGGCCTTGTAGTCGGCCACCGCCATCTTGACGGCCTCGACCGTGGACTTGCCCGAGGTGTCGGCGTAGATGCCCGACGCGTCGTTCAGCACGGCCAGCACGACCTTGCCGTCGCTGATCTTCCCGCCGCCGCCGGCCGGCCCGCCCCCGCACGCGGCCAGCAGCAGCCCTGCGGCGGCCAGGCCACCGCTCCAGCCCAAGACTTTCATTCCGGCCTCTCCTTCGATCTCACGGACTCGGCCCGTCCGGTTCCGGCGTGGTCAGATGCCGAGGTAGTCGAGCAGCTCGTGCTCGCGTTCACGGACCTGGTCGTTGTCCAGCGCGTCGACGATCCGGCCCTCGGCGAGCAGGTAGTGGCGGTCGGCGACGGTGGCGGCGAAGTGCACGTTCTGCTCGATGAGCAGGACGGTGACCCCGGCCGCCTTGACCTCCCGCAGGATCGCGCCGATCTGCTGGACGATCAGGGGCGACAGGCCCTCGGTGGGCTCGTCGCACAGCAGCAGCCGGGCACCGGTCCGCAGCACCCGGGCCAGTGCGAGCATCTGCTGCTCGCCGCCCGACAGCTTCGTCCCGGGAAACCGGCGCCGTTCTCGAAGGCGGGGGAACGTCTCATAGACCCGCTCCAGCGACCACGGATCGGGACCCGTGCGCGGCGGGAGCGTCAGGTTCTCCTCCACCGACAGCGTCGCGAAGATGCCGCGGTCGTCCGGGACGTAGCCGAGGCCGCGCCGGGCACGCTTGTGCGAGCTGAGAGCGGAGATGTCGTCGTCGAACAGCGAGGCGGTGCCCGCCGTCCGGCCGTGCGCGCCGTGCAATCCCATCAGGCAGCGCAGGAGCGTCGTCTTGCCGGCGCCGTTGCGTCCGACGAGCGTGACGATCTCGCCCTCGTCCACCCGCATCGACACTTCGCGCAGGGCCTGCGCCTCGCCGTACCAGGCGGACAGTCCGTCAACGCGCAGCATGGGAGTCCCCCAGGTAGGCGGTGATGACGCGCGGGTCATGGCGGATGTCGGCGTACGGGCCCTCGGCCAGCACCTTGCCGTGCTGCAGGACGGTCACCCGGTCGGCGAGGCTCGCGACCACGTTCATGTTGTGCTCGACCAGGACCACGGTCCGGCCGGCACGGATCTTGCGGACGAGCTCGATGGTGCGTTCCACGTCCTCGACGCCCATGCCGGCGGTCGGCTCGTCCAGCAGCAGCACCTTGGGGTCGAGCGCCAGAGCGAGCGCGAGTTCCAGCGCGCGCTTGCTGCCGTACGACAGCGAGCCCGCCGGGACGTCGCCGTGACCGGCGAGCCCGACCTGGTCGAGCAGCTCCCCCGCGCGTCCGGCGAAGCGGTCCAGCGCCCGGTCCGAGCGCCAGAACCGCCAGCCCAGGCCGGTGCCGCTCGCCAGCGCCAGCTCCAGGTGCCGACGCGGGGTCAGCTCGGCGAACAGGCTGGTGATCTGGAACGAGCGCGCCACGCCCAGCCGGGTGATCGCCTCGGGGCTGCGCCCGGCCAGCTCCCGGCGGCCCGCCAGCAGCACGCTGCCCGCGGTGGGCTTCAGGAAACCGGTGAGGAGGTTGAACAGCGTCGTCTTGCCGGCGCCGTTCGGCCCCACCAGCGCATGGACGGAACCCTCCCCGATGTCGAGGTCCACGCCGTCCACCGCACGGAAACCGCGGAACTCCCTCACCAGACCCCGAGCCGTCAGAACCGGAGCCGTCAGAAGCGGGGCCTCCGGGACGGGATCGCCCATGCGCCCTCCTCATGCGTCGTGCCGTGACCGGCACCACACTCGGGTCGCCGTGACCGTGAACGCTAGGCGGCGGCGGCGCGTGCGAACCAGGTGACCCGGCACATATTCGGGCGGCCGACTATGAGGCGGCGCACACCGCAGGGTGCCGCCACCACAGGACGCCGGTGAAGAGTGTGCTCGGCGACGTGGCCCCGCCCGCCGCAGGTCGCGGAGCATGTCATCTCCCACGGGGCGGACCGACGATCCCCGTACCCACCCCCGGAGGCCGCACATGCCTGTCCTTCGCCGATCCTCCGTCCTCTCAGTCGCGCTGGGGTCGCTGCTGGCGGTCCCGCTGGTCGCGGTGACCGGTGCGGCCGCGCAGGCCGACGCCGGCTGCGCCCGCATGCACGAGGTCCACGTCCCCGGAGCGGAGAAGCAGATCGCCGCCTGCCTGGACGACCTGACCACCGCCGGCACGGTCGCCTCGGGCCACACCGTCCCCGCCCAGTGGACGGGGCTGCACTCGACCGCCACCAGGAACCCGAGCGGAGTGCCGGGAATCCAGATCGACGGCTACTTCCAGGACGGCTCCACGTTCAACACCACCCACGGCTGGAACCATGACGCCCAGTTCGTGATCCGGCTTCCGGAGAACTGGAACGGCGGCCTGGTGGTCTCGGGGGCGCCGGGGACGCGCCTCCAGTACGCCAACGACTTCACCATCTCCGACTGGGTGCTGGCCAAGGGATACGCGTTCGCCTCGACCGACAAGGGCAACAGCGGCAACCAGTTCTACAAGGACGGCACGCGTCCTGGCGACGCCATCGCGGAGTGGTATCGCCGGATGACGCAGCTCACCGTCGCCGCCAAGGTCACGGTGGCCCGCCACTACCGCAAGCCGCTCCGCAGGACGTACGCGGCGGGCATCTCCAACGGCGGCCAGCTGGTGCGCTGGGCGCTGGAGAACCACCCCGAGCTGTACGACGGCGGCATCGACGCCGAAGGCACGTACTGGCCGCGCGACGGCGGGAACAACGCGCTGGTGTACCTGCCGGTGGCGCTGCGCAACTACCCGAAGTACGCCGCGACCGGCGACCCAGCGGCGCACGCCGCGATGCTGAAGGCCGGCTTCGCGCCCGGCTCGGAGTTCCTGTGGGACTTCAACTACCGCGTCCTCTGGGACAACACTCAGCGCATCTACCGCGAAGAGGTCGACCCGGCCTACGACGGCGACCTGGAGGCGGGCATCCCGTACTGCGAGAGCGGTACGCCCGGCTGCGACACCGACTACCGGTACTACGCGCGTCCCAGGAGCGTCCACAAGACGGTGGAGCGGCTGGGGATGACCGGCCGCATCGGCAAGCCGATGATCACCGTGCAGGGGACGCTGGACACCCTCCTGCCGATCAAGGTCCACGGCGACGCCTACGACCGGAAGATCCGTTCGCAGCACAGGGGCGCGCTGCACCGCTACTACCGGATCGAGGGCGCGTCCCACCTCGACCTCGAATACGACATGTTCCCCGCCAGGATGCGCCCGCTGCTCCCCTGCATGCGGACGGCGTTCGAGGACCTCGAACGCTGGACGGCCCCTCGCGGCGGCCAGGCGCCCCCGCCCAGCGCCACCGTCCCGCGCCAGACCACCGGCGACGTGGCCAACACCTGCTCCATCGGCTGACCGGGACACCCCGGTCCATCAGGCCCCCCTGACGGGCCGCCACCCACTCACCGGCTTCCCGGTGGCCCGTCAGGGGACTCCCATCCGCGTCGCGCCCTTCCTCACCTGGCTGGCCTTCGGCTGGTGGTGACGGGCGTCAGACGCGAACGGGGAGGGTGACCAGGCCGCGGACGATGGAGCCGGTGCGGTGGTGGCGCAGGTCGGCGGGCGGGACGGCGAGGGCGAGGCCGGGGAAGCGGGCCAGGAGGCCGCCGATGGCGATCTGGCCCTCCAGGCGGGCGAGGGGGGCGCCGAGGCAGAAGTGGAGGCCGTGGCCGAAGGCGACGTGGCGTTTGGGGGCGCGGGTCACGTCAAGCCGGTCGGGGTCGTCGAACGCGGCGGGGTCGCGGTCGGCGGCGCCGAGCGAGACGTGCACCCAGGCGCCCTTGGGGATCGGGGTACCGGCGATCTCCATGTCCACCAGGGCGATGCGCTGGCTCGCCCGCTCCACCGGGCCGTCGTAGCGCAGCAGCTCCTCGATCGCGGACGGCAGCAGCTCGGGCCGCGTCCGGAGCAGCTCCAGCTGGCCGGGCGCCTGGAGCAGGGCCAGGACGCCGTTGCCGATGAGGTTGACCGTCGTCTCGTGCCCCGCGATCAGCAGGAGGGCGATGGCGGCCAGTAGTTCGGCCTCGGCCAGGGCGGAATCGCCGTCGCGGGCGGTGATCAGGGCGCTGATCAGGTCGTCCTCGGGGGCGGCCCGGCGGGCTGCGATGGCCTCGCTCAGGTAGCCGTTGAACTCGCGGGCGGCGTCGCGGCGGGAGGCGCGGGCCTCGGCGGTCAGCGCCGGCACGGTCAGCACGGCCGTCCACGCGCGGAACCGGGCCCGGTCGGACGCCGGGACGCCGAGCAGCTCGCAGATGACCTGGACCGGCAGCGGGACGGCGAGGTCCTCGATCAGGTCGGCCCCGCCGCGCGCGGCGATGCCGTCCAGCAGCGCGTCGGCGATCTCCTGGACGCGGGGCCGCAGCTTCTCGACCCGTCCGGCGGTGAACGCCTTCGCCATCAGGCCGCGCAGCCGGGTGTGGTCGGGCGGGTCCATGGCGAGCATCGTGCCGCCGAAGAACTGCTCGCCGTTCACGGGCACGGCACTGTGCGCGACGTCCTTGGACAGGCGCGGATCGTTCAGCGCCGCGCGGCCGTGCTCGTGGTCGACCACCAGGAAGGCGGTGGCGCCCCGGGGGAAGTCGATGGGGTGGACCGGGCCCCGCTCCCGCAGTTCGGCGTACACGGTGTACGGGTCTTCGCTGAACGCCCGGCTGAACAGGAACTCCAGCGGGAGCATCAGACCACCCTGCCCACGCCGGCGAGGAAACCGGGCGGGGCCATGTCGGACCGCAGCGCCTCGCCGTCCGGCCGCCAGTCGGCGACCTGCACCAGGCCGGGCCCGACGAGCTCGGTCCCCTCGAAGAACGCCATGACCTCGTCGACCCCGCGCGGGATGAGGTCGCCCGCTCCCGTCCTGCCGTAGGCGGACCGCACCTGGTCCTCGACGTCCTGCGTGATCGCGCCGCGGTAGCCGTGCGAGACGGCCAGGTAGCTGCCGGGCGCCAGGGACTCGCGCAGCCGCGCCACGATCTCGGCCGGACGGTCCTCGTCCGGGATGAAGTGCAGGATGGCCAGCATCAGCAGGCCCACCGGCTGGTCGAAGTCGATCCGGGCCTTGACCTCGGGATGACCTACGACGGCCTCCGGTTCGCGCAGGTCGGCCTGCACGACGGTGGTCAGCGGGTTGTCGGCCAGCAGCGCCCGGGCGTGCACGAGGACGATCGGGTCGTTGTCGACGTAGATGACGCGGGAGCCGGGGGCGGCGCGCTGGGCCACCTCGTGCACGTTCTCGCGCGTCGGCAGCCCCGAGCCGATGTCGAGGAACTGGCGGACGCCGCTGGCGGCCATCATCGTCACGGCCCGCGACAGCAGCCGGCGGTTGGCGCGGGTGAACTCCAGGACGTTCGGCATCGCCGCGACCACCTGGTCGGCGGCCGCGCGGTCGGCGGCGAAGTTGTCCTTGCCTCCGAGGTAGTAGTCGTACATCCGGGCCACGCTGGGGGTCTCGGGGTCGATCACCCACTCCGGATGATGCTCACCGCTCATGGACGGACCTCCCTGCGGGTAGCCGATCGCATGATTGTAGGGGCGCGCCCCGCACGATTTCTGATCATTGCGGTGGGAGGATGAACGGCATGGGACAAGTCGTGGTCAATGCGGAAGCAACGGTGCAGGCGAGCCCGGAGCAGGTGCTCGGAGCGCTCGCCGACTACACGGGGGTGCGGTCCCGCATGCTGACCGAGCACTTCAGCGAGTACGAGGTACGGGAGGGCGGCCAGGGCGAGGGCACGGTGGTGCACTGGAAGCTCGCGGCCACCAGCAAGCGGGTCCGCGACTGCCTGTTCACCGTGACCGCTCCCGGCAAGGACCGGCTGGTGGAGCGAGACGCGAACTCGTCCATGGTCACCACCTGGACGGTCTCCCCGGCCGCCGGGGGCGCGCGCGTCCAGGTCACGACAACGTGGGACGGAGCGGGCGGCATCGGAGGGTTCTTCGAGCGCACCTTCGCCCCCAAGGGCCTGCAGCGGATCTACGACGCCCAGCTGGCGAAACTGAGCTCCGAACTGGGCGCATGACCAGCGCGCCGGCCTCCCGTCACAGGTCGTTGCCCGCGTAGGAGAGGTTGAAGCTCTTGTTGACGAGGGGGAAGTCGGGGACGATCGCGCCGGTCAGCGCGACCGGGAGGGCCGGCCAGTTGAAGAAGGACGGGTCCACGATCTTCGCGCGGGACAGCGTCCCGTCCGGGGCGAGTTCGACGCGGTGGACGATGGTGCCGCGCCAGCCCTCGACGATGCCGGTGCCGGACGTCCGGCCGGTGCGGCCGGTGCGGGCGGTCGGCGGCCAGGACGTGACGAGGCCGGGGTTCATCGCGTAGGTCAGGTCGCGGATGACGTCGACGGACACGGCGATCTCGCGGACGCGGATCTGGAAGCGGGCGAGCACGTCGCCGGTCGTGGCGGTGGGGACGGTCAGGGCCGGGCGCAGGTCGGTGAACGGGTGGTCGCGGCGGGCGTCGGCGGGAAGGCCGCTCGCGCGGGCGACCGGGCCGAGGACGCCGAGGTCGCGGGCGGCGTCGGCGGGGAGCGGCGCGGTGCCGGTGAAGCGGTCGGCGACGACGGTGTGGCCGAGGGCGAGGTCGGCGAGTTCGGCGATGTCCGCGCCGATGGCCTTGAGCGCGGCCGGGTCGGGCAGCGTGCGCAGGACGGCGCCGCCGAGCAGGACGCCGCCGCGCAGCAGCCGGTGGCCGGTGACGCCGGCGTTGAGGCGCAGGAGCTGCTCGCGGACGCGGCCGAACTGGGCGTTCAGGACGGAGTGCCCGGCGTCGTTGCAGAGCGCGCCGAGGTCGGTGACGTGGTTGTAGAGGCGTTCGAGTTCGAGGAGGACGGCCCGCATCCGCTGGGCGCCGGGTGACACGGCGCAGCCGGCGGCGTCCTCGGCGGCGAGGCAGTAGGCGAGGGTGTGGCCGACGGTGGTGTCGCCGCTGACGCGTTCGGCCACCGGCAGCGCGTCGAGCGGCAGGCGCCCCTGGAACAGCTTCTCCAGGCCCTTATGGACGAACCAGAGCCGCGCCTTCAGCTTGAGGATGCTCTCCCCGACGACGGAGAACCGGAAATGGCCGGGTTCGATCATCCCGGCGTGGACGGGGCCGACCGGGATCTCGTACACGCCGGGCCCGTCCACCTGGACGAACGGGTAGGGGCCCTCCGGGTCGCCGAACGGGGGCGGCGGCCCGGCGTCGGCGCGCATCGGGTACCAGCCGCGCGGCCAGTGGTGGTGCCGGACGAGCCGGCGCGGCAGCGGATGGCCGGTCGGGACGATCCCGTACAGGTCGCGCATCTCCCGTTCGAACCGTCCGGCCGGGAAGCTGAGCGCGGCCAGGCTCGGGACGGCCGGGTCGTCCGGGTCGAGGCGGACGTGCAGTTCGGTGCGGCGGTCCGGGTCGGGGGCGGTGAACAGGTAGACGACGCGGGGCCCGCCGGGGTCCTCGTGGGCGGCGGCCAGGGCGAGGCGGTGCCCGTCCTGGAGCAGTTCGGCGGCGTGCTCGGGGAGGTGGGCGGCGTCGATGTCGATGGCGGTGGTCATCAGTGTGCTCCGAGGACGGCGGCGGCGTGGAGCAGGAGGTCGTGGAGGGGCCAGAGGGAGACGCCGAGCGCGGCGCACGCCAGCAGGCCGAGCAGGAGCCCGGCCGCCGTCCCCGGGCGCGGCCGGGACGGGAGGGCCGCGGCGCCGGGGCCGGTGTGCGGGCCGCCGAGCAGCATCCGGGCCGTCCCGGCGGCGATGGCGGCCGTGGCGACCAGCAGCAGGGCGAGCGCGGCGGCGACGGCCCAGCCGAGCCCGGCGGCGAACCCGGCGCGGAAGACGGCGAGTTCGCTGGCGAAGAGGCTGAACGGCGGGAAGCCGAGGAGCGCGAGGACGGCGGCGCCGAACGCGCCGCCGATCAGCGGTGAGCGGGCCGCGAACCCGCGCACGGCGCTGATCCGGCTGGTGCCGGCGGCGTGCTGGACGTGCCCGGACGCGATGAAGGCGACCGACTTGGCGAGCCCGTGCCCGAGCACGTGCAGCAGGACGGCGGCCATGGCGAGCTTCGTCCCGATCGCGGCGCCGAGCGCGAGCAGGCCCATGTGCTCGATGCTGGAGTAGGCCAGCATGCGCTTGTAGTCGCGCTGGCGCAGCAGCAGCGCCGCGGCGAGCGCGAGCGACGCCAGCGCGACGGTCAGCAGCAGGGCCCGGACGAAGCCCGCGCCGAGCGCCGCGTCCGCGATCACCTTGACGCGCAGCACGGCGTAGAACGCGACCGACAGCAGGACGCCCGACATCAGCGCGGACACGGGCGCCGGGGCCTGGCTGTGCGCGTCCGGCAGCCAGGCGTGCAGCGGCGCGAGCCCGGCCTTGGCTCCGAACCCGAGGACGAGCAGCCCGACGGCGATGCGCGTGACCTCGGGGTCGAGGCGCCCGGCGTGGGCGGCGAGGGCCGTCCAGTCCAGGGAGCCGGACGACGGGACGTGGGCGTGCTGCGCGGCGAAGTGCAGCAGCGTGATGCCGAGGAAGGCCAGCGCGATCCCGGCCGAGCAGATCACGACGTACTTCCAGGCGGCCTCGGTGGCGTTGCGGGTGCGGCGGTGCCCGACGAGGAACGCCGTCAGGATCGTGGTCGCCTCGATCGCGACCCACAGCGTCCCGAGGCTCGCGGCCAGCACGGCGAGGGCCATCGCGGCGACGAACGCCTGCGTGAGGACGCCGTACCGGCGCCTGTCGCGGGCGGACGCGTCCTCGGCGGCCAGGTAGGCGGGGCTCGCGAGCATGGCGAGCAGCGACACGGCGCCGATGACGATGAGCATGAAGGCGCTGAGGGCGTCGGCGCGCAGCAGCCCGCCGAGCCCGGTGTGCGGGGCGCCGGCGGCGAGCGCGATCCCGGCCGCGAGCACGGCGGCGGCCGCCGCGGCGCCCAGCCAGGACGTGCCGCGCCGCCAGCCGAACACGGCGTAGGCGGCGGCCGTCAGCAGCGGCGCCCCCATCGGGGAGATCAGCAGCAGGGTCATCAGTCGCGCAGCTCCCGCAGGTCGTCCAGGTCGGTGTCGCCGAAGGCGGCCCGCATCCGCGCGGTCAGCACCTGCAGCACCAGCACCGCGAGCAGCACGTCGAGCGAGACGCCGAGCTCCACGATGAGCGGCACCCCGGACGTGGTCAGGAACGCCACCGCGGTGATGCCGTTGTCCATGAGCAGGAACCCGACGATCTGCGACAGGGCGCGGCGCCGGGTCACGAGGACGAAGAGCCCGATGAGCACCACGGTCAGCGCGATCGGGACGGCGTGGGTCGCGGGCGTCGGGTCGAGCCGCACGATCGGGCGGGTGACGGCGTAGGACAGCAGCCCGAGCAGCGCCGCGATCGTGAGCGAGGTCGCCACGTTGACCAGCGGCTGCGTCTCCCGGCCCGGCCCGCCGCCGGCCATGGCGCGGCGCAGCAGCCACGGCAGGACGAGGGCGCGCAGCACCCCGATCCCGATGGCGATGGCGACGACCTCGGCGTCCTTCTCGTGGACGCCGAGGACCGCGATGAGCAGCGCCAGCGCCGCGCCCTGCAGCGCGAACAGCCGCACGATCGCGGCGAGGTCGCGGCGCCACAGCACCAGCAGGCCCGCGAGCAGGAAGGCGCCGCAGGCCACGTCGAGCAGCTGGACGTAGGTGGTGTAGTTCATGGCGCCACCAGGAAGAAGGACGATGCGACGGCGAACAGCGCGAGCACGAACGACCCGGCGAGCAGCTCCGGCACCCGGAACATGCGGAGCTTGGCCATGAAGACCTCGGCGGCGGCCAGCGCGCCGCCGGCGACCGCGACCTTGGCGGCGATCGCCGCGACGCCGACCGGCAGCATCGCGAGCGAGTCCCCGGCGATGCCCCACGGGGCGAACAGGTTGGACAGCAGGCCGAGCAGCACCGTCAGCCGCATCGCCGACGCCCACTCGACCAGCGCGAGGTCGGGTCCGGCGTACTCCAGCACCATCGCCTCGTGGATCATCGTCAGTTCGAGGTGGGTGGACGGGTTGTCCACCGGCATGCGGCCCGCCTCGGCGATGACGACGACCACGAGCGCGACGAGGGCGAGGAGGCTCGCGGGGAACACGACCTGCTGCGGGTCGTCCAGCGTGGACCCGACGATCGCGCCGAGGTTCGTGGAGCCGACCCGCACCGACAGCGCGAACGTCGACAGCAGGATGGTGGGCTCCACCAGCGCCAGCACGACCATCTCGCGGCTCGCGCCCATCCCGCCGAACGCGGTGCCGGTGTCGAGGCCGGCGAGCGCGAGCGCGACCGTGCCGAGCGCCAGCAGGGCCGTCACGGCGAACAGGTCGGCGGCGCCGTCCAGCGGGGACCGCGTCGTGACGAGCGGGACCACGGCCGCGACGACGAGCGTCGTGCCCGCGAGGACCAGCGGCGCCATGCGGAACAGCGGGCCCGTCCCGTGCGGGGTGATCGGCTCCTTGCGGAGGAGCTTGCGCAGGTCCCGCCACGGTTGCAGGACGCCGGCGCCCGCCCGGCCCTCCGCCCTCGCGCGTATCTGCCGCATCAGCCCGACCAGCAGCGGCGCGCCGGCCGCCACGAGGACGACCTGCAGGATCGTCCCGAGGATCCCGGTCACCGGATCACCGCCAGGGCGATCAGCAGGCCGGTGAAGGCGTAGAAGCCGTAGCCGACGTAGCGGTGGACGCTGCCGTTGGCCAGGCCGCGCGCCGCCTCGCCGGTCCGGGCGGCGGCCGCGAGGACGGGGCGGTACAGCCGGTGCTCGACCCGGTCGCCGACCTGCGTCCGGTAGGTCACGCTGTCCACGAGATAGGCCGACTCCTTGAGCGGGGTGACGTCCAGGTCGGTTTCGGGGGCGAGCACGTTGTCGAAGACGCGCTGCAGCGGTTCGGCGAACGAGGTCGCGGTGTACTCCATGCGCGGTGACAGGGGGCCGGCGCCGCAGTCCCAGAGCCGGGCCCGGCGGCGGGCCGCCCGGCGCGTCGCGGCGACGCGCAGCAGTGCGAGCAGCCCGACCACGGCGACCAGCAGGAACCCGGCGATGAGCAGCGGCGACACGGTGCCGGGCAGCCCGGCGAGCTGGAGGGTCACCGGGCCCGCCACGGCGTCCGGCCCGGGGACGGCGACGGCCACCGGCCGGACGATCACGGGCAGGACGAGCCCGGGCGAGAGCGCCAGGACGACGCAGCTCGCGGCGGCCGCGGCCATCCCGGCGAGCATCGGCGCCGGCGCCTCCCGGGCCCGCTCCGCCGCGGAGCTGCGCGCCCGCGCCAGGAATCCGACGCCGAACGCCTTCACGAACGTGGCGATCGCCAGGCCCGCCGACAGCGCCACCACGGCCACGGCGAGCGGCATCGTGACCGCCGTCATCGTCCCTCCGGACGGCAGGGCGTGGACGAGGCTCTGCAGGAGCAGCCATTCGCTGACGAACCCGTTGCCGAGCGGGAGCGCGGAGGCCATGAGCGCGCCGATCCCGAACAGCGCGGTGGTGGCGGGCATCCGGGTCCGCAGGCCGCCGAGGGCGTCCAGGTCGCGGGTGCCGGTGGCGTGCAGGACCGATCCCGCCGCGAGGAACAGCAGTGTCTTGAAGCCCGCGTGGTTGACGACGTGCAGCAGCGCGGCGGTCAGCGCCAGCGCGGACAGCGTGCGCGCACCGGACGCGGCGAACAGCCCGGACGCTCCGACGCCGACCAGGACGAGGCCCATGTTCTCGCACGTCGAATAGGCCAGGAGCCGTTTGAGGTCGCTGGAGACGGCCGCCTGGAGGATGCCGTACAGGGCCGAGCCGCCGCCGGCCGCCAGGACGACCAGCCACCACCAGGCCGGCCCGCCGCCCAGCAGGTCGAAGCCGACCCGGACGATCCCGTACACGCCGAGGTTCACCATGGCCGCGCTCATCAGCGCCGACACGTGGCTCGGCGCCTCCGGGTGGGCGCGCGGCAGCCACACGTGCAGCGGAGCGATCCCGGCCTTGGACGCGAAACCGAGGAAGACCGCCAGGAACACGGCGGCGCGTCCCGCCTCCGGGAGCCCGTCCGCCGCCGCGCGGAGCCGCTCGAACGACTCGCCGTGCGCGGCCGCCGCGAACCCGGCCAGCCCGGCGAGGATCACGACCAGCCCGAGATGCGTCATGACCGCGTACCAGAGCCCGGCCGTGCGGACCTCGTCCCCGCGGCGGTGCTCGGCCACGACGAGCAGCAGCGACGCCAGCGCCATCAGCTCCCACGCCAGCAGGAACGTGCTCACGCTCGCCGCCGCCGGGACCAGCGCCATCGCCGCCAGGAAGACCGGCGCCATCACCTGCGGGACGCGCCCGTCCAGGCCGCCGTGCCGGGTGTAGCCGACCCCGTAGACGGCCGCGCACACCGCCACCGCCCCCGTGACGGCGAGGAAGAGGCCGCCGAGCGGGTCCAGGGCCAGCCGGACGCCGGCGAGCGGCAGCAGATCGGGCAGCCGGGCGCTCCACTCCCCGCCCCGCATCGCCGCGACGCCCGCGACGGCGGCGGCCGCGCCCCCGCCCGCCGTGAGCGCCCCGGCGGCGACCCGCCTGGCCCGGCGGGGCAGGACGAGTCCCGCGACGGCCGCGAGCAGGTTCAGACCGAGGGCCGCCGAGAACGCGGCGGAGGTCATCGTCCGGTCAATCCGCGCAGCGCCGCGACGATCGCCTCCGGCGCGGGCGGGCATCCCGGGACCTCGACGTCGACCGGCACGACGTCCCGGACCGCGCCCGCGACCCCGTACGCGCCGGCGAAGACGCCGCAGTTCCGCGCGCAGTCGCCCAGCGCGACGACGACCTTCGGCTCGGGGACGGCCTCATGGGTGCGGCGGAGCGCCATCTCCATGTTGCGCGTGACCGGGCCCGTCACCAGGAGCGCGTCCGCGTGCCGGGGCGAGGCCACCTGGCGCACGCCGTACCGCTCCGCGTCGTACACGGGACCGAACGCCGAGGCGATCTCCACCTCGCAGCCGTTGCACGACCCCGCGTCGACGTGCCGGACCTGCACCGACCCGGCGAGGTCGCGGGCGCGCCCGGGAAGCGCCGGCTCGGGACGGTCCGGCGCGTCCTCGGCGGCGCGGCCGGTCCTGCGGATCTTGCGGAACAGGTCTCTCACTCTGGTCCCCGGGGTCGACTACTGACATGCGCAATTGCCAACTTTAGCAACTCATAAGGATGCTGAAGCCACACACCCGGCGACGGCCCGGTCAGCCCGCCCCGCGCCCCCGCCCGCCGGGCCCGCCGGAGCGCATCTCGTCCAGCAGCTCCGCCTGCCCGGACAGCACCCCGGTGAGGATTTCCCGCGCCACCGCGAGCAGCTCCGCGACGCGGGGGCTGGTCAGCGAGTAGACGACCGTCGCCCCCTCCTTGCGGGAGACGACGAGGCCCGCCCGCCGCAGCACGGCTAGCTGCTGCGACAGGTGCGCCGGCTCGATGCCCACCTCCGGCAGCATCTCGGCCACCGCGTGGTCGCGCTCGCTGAGCAGCTCCAGCACCCGGATCCGCGCCGGATGCCCCAGCGTCTTGAAGAACTCCGCCTTCAGCTGGTAGAGCGGCGCGCTCACCGCGCCCGCCCGCGGACCGTCCGTGGCACCATCGTCGCGGTACCCCTTCGCCGAAGTAGCAACATTAGCAATTGCCAAGGTTAGCAACTCCTGGGCGCACCGGTCCGGCGGCGGCCGCCGGGCCGCCGCCGGGCGGGTGTCAGCGGACGTCGATGTAGTCGTCCCGGGACTTCTGCTTGTCGAAGTTGCTCGTGCCGGCGAAGTAGGCGCGCCAGGTGCCGTCCCGCTTGGCCGTGAACCCCTTGCGGAAGCGGCCGTCCCTGGCGGTCTTCGCGGAGCCCATGTACGTCCAGGACTTGGCGCCCTTGGGACGGAAGTAGACCCGCATCGCCTTGCCCGAGTACGAGGTGTATCCGGTCCCCAGGTTGTTCACCCGGAAGAGGCGGCCCGACACGTAAAGGGTGCGGCCCTTGCGGATCGGCTCGGGCGCGGCGTTGAAGCCCTTGACGACCGTGTCGAACTTCTCGTACCAGTAGTTCTCGCGGCTGCCGAGCGCCTTTCCGCTCTTGTTGTAGGCGACGACGCGCACCCGCCACTTGCCCAGATCCGACGTGGTGGACGGGCACCCCACGCCCCACCCGACCTGGGCGCCCGGCAGGACGCGCTTGTAGACGGGCCAGAGCTCGCCGTCGGGTTCGATGACGTACGCCTTCGAATAGGCGACACCCGGCCCCTCGGTCCCCCACGCCCAGACGTCCATGGCGCAGGACTTGCTGTACTCGCCCTTGCCGACGGTGAGGTGCCTCGGCACCTCGATGCGGAACTGCAGGGACGCCGCGTCCGCGGCGGTGACTCCGCCGATGAGGACGCCTCCGGCGACGGCCAGCGCGGCGGCCCCGGAAACCCATTTGTGATAAGTCGACATATCACCCTTTCTATACCGAGACGATCATGCCAGCGACGCACGGAGATCTCCACCGGAATACCGAATGCCACTCGTTCCGCACCCGCTCCTTTATCGGCAGTTCTCGGCGGAATGGCCCCCCGGCGGAAGCATCGCGTTCGTCCCGGGGCCCGGGCGGCACGCGCCCCCACCCGAACGGGCGGGGCCGCTTCTCTTGCAGTGTGCAATGTTCTGGCGTACCTTGGCCAAGTGGACAATGCGAATGGACAGGGCGCCCGGCCAACCAGTGCGGAGCAGGGCGCCGCGACCCGGACGGCGATCCTGGCGGCCACGGCCGCCCTGATCGCCGAGCTGGGCTGGGGGCGGGTCACCATGCGCGGGATCGCCGCGCGGGCCGGGGTGCCGCACGGCGCGATCAGCTACCACTTCCAGAACAAGGACGACGTGCTGCGGCAGGCCGCCGTCGCAGGGACGCTGCGGGCGCTGGCGCAGCCGCTCGCCATGGCGCAGGCGGCCGGGAGCGTCCAGGAGATGTTCGAGGGCACCCTCGGCTGGTTCGCCGGCGGGGGCCTGCGGGACCCGTCGGTCGCCCTGCTGCTGGAGACCGTGCGCCAGTCCGCCCGCGATGCGGCCCTGCGCGACCCCCTGACCGCGGAGATGCGCAAGTTCCGGGCCGCGCTCACCGCACTGGTCGAGCGGAACCAGCGGGAGGGCGGGGTCGCCCCCGGCCTGCCCGCGTCCGGGACCGCGACGGTCGTCGCCGCGCTCCTGGACGGCCTGCTGCTGCACCTGATCCTCGACCCCGAGCTCGATCTGTCGGACGCGGCCGAGGCCGTGCGAACCTTCCTGAGAGGCGGATGATGGGACAACGTCGCTGGGGCACCCTGATGGCCGAGCACCGCCGGCTGGTGATCACCACCTGGATCGTGCTGCTCATCGCCTGCGGGGTGAGCTTCCCCTTCCTCTTCAAGCAGCTCAAAGCGCCCAACTACGGAGTGGAGGGCGCGCAGTCCACCCGGGCCTCGGAATTAGTGCAGCGGTACTTCGCCGGGCACGGTGACGAGCAGGACGTGATCGTCTTCGACAGCGCGCAGGGCCGGATCACCGACCCGGCGCGCAAGGCGGCCGTCCAGAAGGTCGTCGCGGAGGCCCGGCGGGAGACGGGCGTGGTCACCGTGGTCGGCCCGTTCGACCCGCGGGCGCAGGGGCAGGTGTCCGCCGACGGGCACGCCGCCCTCGCCCTCGTCGCGCTCAAGGGCGACGCGCACCGGCTCCCCACCCGCGCGGCCGACCTGCAGGACGCGATCGACGGGGCCGCCGGGGACGGCGTGGCGGCCTACCTGACCGGCTACTCCCCCATCACCAACGACCAGACGGCCGTGGAGAGCGCGGACGCCGAACGGGCCGAGTCCGTCGGCATGCCGCTCGCGTTCGTGGTGATGGTGCTGGCCTTCGGGGCGGTGACGGCGGCCGTGCTGCCGCTCGTGCTGGCGATGGCGGGCCTCGTCCTCACCTTCGGCGTCATCTACCTGCTCACGTTCGGGTTCACCTTCGACGCGTTCCTGCTGACGATCGTCACGATGATCGGGACGGGCATCGGCATCGACTACGCGATGTTCATCGTCAGCCGCTTCCGGGAGGAGCTGGCGCGGCGCGGGGTGACCCGGGACGGGCCGCGGCGGGAGGCCGACATCGCGGCGGCCGCCGGGACGGCGGTCGCGACGTCCGGGCGGACCGTGCTGTTCTCCGGCGTCGTCGTCGCGATCTCGGTGTGCTCGCTCTACATGATGGACGCGCCGGTCTTCCGGGAGATCTCCACCGGCGTGCTGATCTCGGTGATCTGCACCCTCGCCGCCGCGCTGACCCTGCTGCCCGCCGTCCTCGCGGCGCTCGGCCCCAAGGTCGACGCCGGGTCGCTGCCCGAGCGCTGGCGCCCGGCGGACCTCCGGCCCGGCGCGAAGGCCGAGCACGGGCCGTGGGCCCGCTGGGCGCACCTGGTGATGCGCCGCCCCGTCGTCTTCGGCGTGATCGCCGCGGCGCTGCTGGTCGCCGCCGCGCTCCCCGTCACCGGCCTGAAGTACGGCATCGACCTCGGCACCGCGTCGCTGGACGGGCGCCCGACCGCCAAGGCGCAGGCCGTCCTCGAACGCTCCTTCAGCCCCGGCGCCGTGTCGCCGGTGCAGATCGTCGTCACCGGCGCGGACGGCGGCGCGCTGGACGCCGCCGGGCAGCGGAACGCCGCGCGGCTCGCGTCGCTGCTCGCCGGGGACCACCGGGTCGCGGCCGTCGAGTCCACGCCCGGCTCCGGGCGGGTGCTGATCAACGCCGTCCCGTCGGTGCCCATCGACTCGTCGGACGCCGAGGCCCTCGTCAAGGACGTCCGGCACGACCTCGCCCCCCGGGCCGCGGCCGGACAGGAGGTGCTCGTCGGCGGCGCGACCGCCACGTTCGTCGACCTGTCGCACGAGACCACGAGCAAGCTCCCCTGGGTGATGGCGCTGGTGCTCGGCCTGTCGCTGCTGTTCCTGCTGGTGGTGTTCCGCAGCATCGCGCTGCCGGTCAAGGCGGTCGCGATGAACCTGCTCGTCACCGCCGCCGCGGTCGGCATCACCGTGGCGGTCTTCCAGCACGGGTACGGCGAGGGCCTGCTCGGCTTCGAGAGCACCGGGTTCCTGCAGGTGTACCTGCCCATCACGGTGTTCGTGCTGCTGTTCGGCCTCTCCATGGACTACGAGGTCTTCCTCATCCGCCGGATGAAGGAGGCGTGGGAGGACGGCCACGACAACGCCGCCGCCGTCGCCACCGGCATCGAGCACACGGCCCGGCCCATCGCCGCCGCCGCCGCGATCATGGTGGCGGTGTTCGGCGGGTTCATGACCGCCGGGATCCTGGAGCTGAAGGAGTTCGGCCTGTCGCTCGCGGTCGCGATCGCGCTGGACGCCACGCTGGTGCGGCTGGTGCTCGTCCCGGCGCTGATGAAGCTGTTCGGCGACTGGAACTGGTGGCTGCCCGGAAGCCTCGGCAAGCGGCTGCCGCGGCTGAACGAGGACGGGGTCCGCCCGCCGGCCGAGCGGCATCTGGCCGGCTGACGCGACCCGAAGTCCCTCCGCACGGCGCGGGCGCCCGCCCCCGGGGCGCCCGCGCCACCCTCCCGGGAGGTGCCGATGCACTCGTCGGAGAAGACGGCGCGCACCGAGATCTGCGACCAGGCGCTGCGGCTGTTCGCCGCGCGCGGCGCCGACAACGTCAGCCTGCGGCAGGTCGCGGCGGCGGCGGAGGTGTCCCCGAGCCTGGTCGTCCACCACTTCGGCGGGAAGGCGGGCCTGCGCGAGGCCGTCAACGAGCGCAGCCTGGCCGTCTTCCGGCGGTTCGCGGAGTACGTCGCCGAGGCCGGGCCGGACGGCGGGCCCGGCCCCGGCGACGACTTCCTGCCCCGCCGGCTCGTCGCCTTCCTCGACGGCGACTCGCCGGTGCTCGCCCACCTGTGCCGGCTGCTGCTGAGCGACGAGCCGGCCGGGCGGCAGATCTTCCGGCGGTGGCACGCGCTGAAGCTCGCCTGGCTCGACTCCCTCCCCGGCGCGGTCCGCGCCGGGGAGGACCGGTCGCTGTGCGCCGCCTGGCTCACGGCGAACGAGCTGGGCGTCCTGCTGCAGCGGCACCAGCTCCGCGGCCTCCTCGGCCGGGACCCGCTCGCCGCCGGGGAGGCGGCGCGCTGGGCCGAGGCCGGCGCCGGCGTCTACCGCGCGGGCGCGGGCCCCGGACCGTGCTGAGCGGGGCGCGTCAGACCGTGCGGAACGCGGCGGCCGGTGCGCGGCGCGGGGACGCCGGGAACGCGGCGGCGGGCCGGCCGAGCCGCGCCGCGAAGAACACCCGGCCGGGCATGCCGAACCGGCGCTGGAGCGCCAGGCGCAGATCGGCGTGCTGGATCACGATGCTGACCGGGTGCAGGACGAGGCCGGCGGCGGTCGCGTCCAGCCAGTAGTCCGCGAGCGCCGACGCCGCCGCCAGCGTGTCGGGCAGGCCCGGCTCGGCGACCGGCAGGCCCATCATGACGATGACCGGTGAGCGGCGCACCACGGCGGCGAGCTGCCCGGCGAGCAGGCGGGGATAGCCGGCCCGGCTCAGCGCGGCCATGACGGGCGGCGCGAGCGCGAGCCGCCGGGCCCACCGGCCGTGCGCGGGCAGCGGCCCGAACAGGTGCTCCGGGGTGAACCCGTCTTCGCGGGCCGCGCCGGCGCTCCACCGGAGGAACGAGTGCGTCTCCCGCCAGGCGCCGCCGTGCGCGAAGTCGCGCCCGCCGTGCTCGGCGACGAAGCGGGTGAACCGCGCCCGCTCCGGCCAGGACCGCAGGTGCCGGACGACGACCGGCAGCCCGTCGCCCCGATGCCGGGCGAGCGCCGCGAGCAGCGCCGGGTCGACCGTGCCCGGCTGGAACGGCGCCCGGTTGGTGTGCCGGCGCCGGGCGACGGCATGGAGGTCCTCCAGGGTGCCGTCCGGGTCCCCGTCGCGGCGGAACTCGGCGACGCACAGCGGTTCCCAGGTGCCGGGAAGACCCAGGCCGGACGGGGACGCCCCCCGCGCGAGCACCTGGGACCGCACGACCGTCCACCCCTGCGCGGCCAGGGCCCGCTGGAGCAGGCGCCAGTACAGGCCGCAGCTCAGCTCCATCTCCAGGGCATGCGCGGGCAGCGCGCCGAGGCTGCGCTCGCGGTCGGCGCCCAGGACGAGGAAATGCCCGTCCTCGGCGGAGCCGAGCAGCGCCGCCGCCGCACGCCGGGCCGGGACACCCGCCATCCGCGCGAGACACCACGGCTGGCAGTTGTGCGACGACGGGCTGAGCACGGCGACGTCCAGCGCCGCGGACAAGGCGTCCGCGAACGCGGGAGCAGCGGTGCGCGAGGGCGTCTGCGCGGTCATCCGTTCCTCCGTCTACTACGCGGGGTTCACCACACGAGGGCGAACGCGTATCCGCGGATCTCGGCGGCCCAGCCGTGCCGGGGCCATGGCAGTGCGGCGGCCTCGCTGCGCAGGCGCGGCCCGGCCGTCCAGGTGAACGCGCCGTCCGGCCGCCATCCGGTCAGCGCGACCTCGCGGGTGTCGAGCCGCAGCCCGAACCCGAAGCACTTGAGGACCGCCTCCTTGCAGGCCCAGCGCAGGGCCGGCGGCATCCCGGCGAGCCCCGCGCCGTCGGACCGCAGCAGGCGGACGAGGGCGGGCGAGAGCGTCCGGTCCAGTTCGAGGTCGATCCCGACCGGCCGGGGACCGCAGGCGGCGACGGCGAGCCCGCCCGAATGGGAGATGCCGATGCCGACGGGCGCGTCCACGAGCGGTTTCCCGGCGCGCGGCCCGCTCTCGACGGCGGTGACCCGGATCGTGCGGGTCGCCCGGCGCGTACCGGTGCGCGCGATGCCGTGCGCGCGGACGGCGTGCTTGGCGGCGAGCCGTCCCGCCAGCCATTCCGTCCGGCGCTTCGCCGACCGGAAGGCCGCGGCCGGGTCGCCCTCACCGGCCGCCAGGTGCCGCGCCATCAGGGCGGTCACCCGCTCGGCCGGCTGCCGGCCCAGCCAGCCGGCCGACACCGCCGCGACCGTCAGGCCGCCGGGCAGGTGGACGACGCTCAGCGGCCGCGCCGGATCCAGCGGAAGGAGGTCCGCGGAGATCCCGGCGCGTCCGGTGAGCGGCCCGGTCAACGGTCGACGTCGGGCGGGAGCAGGAACGGGTAGGTCCGGCGCCGGATCCGGTTGTGCCAGAACCGGTCCGCCTTCCGCAGGCGCTGGATCAGCTCCCACATCCGCGCGTCCTCCCGGTAGTAGGCGTCGACCTCCGCGGCGGTGATGGGCCGGTCCAGGCGTTCGGCCGCCTGCTCCAGGAAGCCGGGGACGAGGTCGCCGAGCCGCTCCTTGTGCAGGTTGCTGAGGAAGTCCAGCACCACCCCCCGCGTCGAGTAGAACTTGTCGAAGATCGACCTGGTCATCGAGAGCCGGACGGCGTCGCGCAGCGCCCACGGCAGCGAGGTGAAGAACAGCCGCACGTCCAGCTGCTCCCGGCCGCGGCCGTCCCGCATCAGCGGGGTGGTGATGTCGAGGTACACGAGCTCGCCGCCGATGTCGGTCCAGTTGGACGCCTGCGCGTCCAGCCCGAGGTCGGGCAGGACGGCGCGGTCGACGGTGTCGAGGAACCGCTTGAAGAAGTCGCGGGCCCACTCCTCGCTCTCCGCGTGCAGCAGCTTCGAGCACAGCCGGTCGCCCGGCAGCTCCTCCTGCACGCAGTACGCCACGATCTGCCCGGACGGCCGGACCCGGTGCCACAGCTTCGTCTCGGCCACCTTCAGCCCCCGCTCGGCGAGCCGGGCGAGGTAGGTGTCCAGTGACCTGCGGTACCGGTCGAACCGCTGCCGGGAAGGGAACACGGGCAGCCGCTTGCACGCGAACGAGCCAGCGTCGGTGTCGAGCCTGAGGACGAGGGTGACCTCCCCGTAGCCGAGGACGTCGAGGGCGGTGTCGTCGGTGGTGATGAGCGCCCGCTGGACGCCGCGCTCCAGCCGGGACAGCTCCTCGTCCGGGACGGTGAACGCCATGCGGGCCTCAGAGGTCCCCGTCGAGGGCGTCGTCGAGGCCGCGCGCCGACCGCACCCGGACGACGAGCGCGAGGACGGCGAGGACGGCGGCGATGCCGAGGACGCGGCGCAGGTTCATCTGTTCTCTCCTTCGGTGGGGGTTGCACCGGTGCCCGGTCAGGCACCGGCGAAGACGAGGACGGCGTTCTGGCCGCCGAAGCCGAACGAGTGGCTGACCGCCACCTCGATGTCGCGCTTGCGTGGTTCGCCCGCGACGACGTCGATGTCGATCTCCGGGTCGCGCGTGTCGTGGTTGGCGGTCGGCGGGACGGTGGCGTGCTCGATCGCGAGGACGGTGAGGGCCGCCTCGATCGCGCCGGCCGCGCCGAGCGTGTGCCCGACGGCGCCCTTCGCCGAGGTGACGGCGGGCGCGCCGCCGAACAGGCGGGTGACGACGTGCGCCTCCACCGCGTCGTTGAGCTGGGTCGAGGTGCCGTGCGCGTTGACGTGGCCGACGTCCTCCGGCGCCGCGCCGGCCTCGGCCAGCGCCTCCCGCACCGCCCGCACGACCTGGGTGCCCGCGGGATCGGGCGCGGTCATGTGGTAGGCGTCGGCGGACGCGGCGTAGCCCGCGAGCCGCGCCCGGACGCGCGCCCCGCGGGCGCGCGCGTCGGCGGCGCGCTCCAGCACGAGGACGCCGCTGCCCTCGCCGATGACGAAGCCGTCGCGTCCGGCGTCGAAGGGCCGGGACGCCGCGGCCGGGTCGCCGGTCCGCCGCGACAGCGCGCCCATCTGCGCGAACCCGGCGACCAGCAGCGGCGTCACGGGCGCCTCGGTGCCGCCGGTCAGCACGACGTCGCAGTCGCCGCGCTGCAGCAGCCGCATCGCGGTGCCGATCGCGGTGGCGCCGGACGCGCACGCGGTCGCCGTCACCAGGTTCGGGCCGGTGGCGCCGAACTCCATGGCGAGATGCCCGGCCACCATGTTGGGCACGATCAGCGGTATCACCAGCGCCGACACCGCGCGCGGGCCGTGCGCCAGCAGCCGTTCGTGCTGCGCGGACGCCGAGGTGTGGCCGCCGGACCCGTTGCCGATGACGACCCCGACCCGCGCGCCGTCCCAGCTCGCCGGGTCCAGGCCGGCGTCCGCGACGGCCTCCCGGGCGGCGGGGACGGCGAGCTGGACGTGCCGGTCGTGCATGAGGGCGCTGCGGCGGCCGACGTGCTCGGCGGGCGAGAAGCCGGGGACGGCGCAGGCGATGTCGACGGGCAGGCCCGCGAGGCGGGGGTCGGTGGCGGCCGCGGACCGTCCCGCGCACACCCCGTCCCAGGTCGCGGACGTGCCGATGCCCGCCGGGGTGACCAGGCCGATGCCGGTGACGGCGATCTCGGGACGGGAGTCACGCATCGCCGCCCCCGTCCAGGCGGGGCCACCGGAGGGTGACCGAGCCCCAGGCCAGCCCGCCGCCGAAGGCGGTCAGCAGCACCCGGTCGCCGGGCCGCAGCGTGCCCGCGGCGTGCGCCTGGTCGAGCGCGAGCGGGATCGACGCGGCGGCCGTGTTGCCGACCTCGGCGATGTTGCTCACCGCCCGCTCGCGCGGCAGGCCGAGCTCGTCGGCGAGATGGTCGGTGATCCGCTGGTTCGCCTGGTGGCAGACGAGGTGGTCGACGTCGGCGGGCGTCCACCCGGCCCGGTCCAGCGCCGCCTGCGACGACTGCGCCATCTGCTGCACGGCGCGCCGGAACACCGCCTTCCCCGCCATCGCGAAGTAGTGGTCGCGGGGGTCGGGCTCGGCGCCCGACAGCCGCTGCCGCGACCCGCCGGCCCGGACGGTGATGAGGCCGGCGCCGCCGCCGTCGCTGCCGAGGTCGAACGGGCCGAGCGCGCCGGGTTCGGCGGGCCCGCCGCCGCGCAGCACCACCGCGCCGGCGCCGTCCCCGAAGATCACCGAGGTGGTCCGGTCGTCCGGGTCGAGGATGCTGGAGAACGCGTCGGCGCCGATCACCAGCACGCGGCCGGCGATGCCGGCGGCGATCAGCCCGGTGCCGGCGGCGAGCGCGTAGACGAAGCCGCTGCAGACCGCGGCGACGTCGAACGCGGCGGCCGACCACAGCCCGAGGCGGGCGGCCACGTCGGGCGCGGTGCCCGGGCACGGATGGTCCGGGGTCTGCGTCGCCAGCACGACCGCGTCCGCCGGGCCGCCGCCCGCCGACTTCAGCGCGCGGGCGCCGGCCTCGGCCGCGAGGTCCGACGTCGCCGTGCCCGGCTCCGCGAAGTACCGGCGGGAGACGCCGGTGCGGGTGCGGATCCATTCGTCGGAGCTGCCGAGCCGGGCCGCCAGTTCCTCGTTGGGCACGGCCCGGGACGGAAGCCGGCTGCCGATCCCTGCCACGACCGCGGTCCCCATCGGGGCACCTCCTGCCGGTTCGCCGGGGTTTCCTGGACGACTGCCACCCTGCCGCCGGCCGCTGACGGCGCCGCTGACGGGCCGCTGACGGGCGCGGCCGCCGGGGGCGCGGCGGCCCGGCCCGGCCGACCGGGCCGTCCGCGATCAGCCCGCGACCGACTCGCGGCGGACCCGCAGCACCGCGTCCGCCGACTCCAGCAGCGGGTGCTGGCCGAGGATGTGCCCGTACAGCCGCTGCAGGGACCGGCCGGGCTGGACGCCCAGCTCCTCGTCCAGCCGCTCCCGGATCCGGTGGAACAGGTACAGGGCCTCCGACTGCCGGCCCGCCCGGTAGAGGGCGAGCATGAGCAGCTCGGACAGCCGCTCGCGGGCGGGGTGGGAGGCCACGAGCCGCTGCAGCTCGGCGATGGCCTGCCGTTCCTCGCCGAGAAGCATCCGGGCGCTGACGAGGTCCTCGCACGCGGCGAGCCGCCGCTCCTCCAGCAGCGCGGCGGCGCCCCGGCACCGCCGTCCGGTGCGGGTGTGCAGGAGCGCGGGGCCCTGCCACAGGGTGAGGCCGGACTGCAGCAGGTCCCGGGCCCGCGCGGGGTCGTCGGTGAGCGCCGCCACCGCCCGCGCGGTGAGCTCCAGGAACCGGTTCCCGTCCACGAGTTCGCGCGGAATGTCGAGGACGTATCCGTTGCAGACGGCCCGCAGCGGGAGCGGGGTGCGGGCATGTTCCGCGCATTCGTGAAGGATTTTCCGGATCCGGGTCGCGTGCGCCTGCAGCGCATTGCGCGGGTTCCGGAGAATTTCTCCCGGCCACAGTTCTTCGGTCAGTTCGTCATGCGAGACCGTGCGGCCGGCCTCCAGTGCGAGGGTGGCGAGCATGGTGCGCACCTTGCCGGCGCGCAGTTCGGTTCGAGTTTCCCGGACGACGATGGAGACGGTGCCGAGCAGGTTGACGCCCACCCCGTCCCCGGAGGGCGCACCGGCCGGTAGGCTCGGTCTCTGCCCCATGATGTCAACGGTCATCATCATCCTTGACGTTGAGCGGATAACGCTTATCAGCGTCGGCCGGCGGGGTTCGTCCGCCCTTTCTTCATGACATTCCCATCGAAAGGCCGAACAACTGTTCAGCGGTCAGTCTTACAGACATCCCACGCTTTTCGCCATCCACCCGTTGGCCATTCTGGTCTCAACGTCCACGGCCCGGACGAGATCGAACTCGTCCTTTCGTTGAGGCGGTCCGGACGCCTTCTCAACGCCGCCGCGGCGTCAGCTCCGCGCATACCCGGGCTCCAGCCGCTCGCCGGTCAGCTCGTCGGTCACCGCGGCCATCTTCGAGAACGCGGTGACGAGCCGCTGGAAGGCGGGCGTCCGCATGTCCCGCTCGAACTCGGCGGTGCCGCTCACCCTGATGACCTCGACGTAGCGTCCGGCGTCCTCGCCGGGCGCGCGGAGCACGTCGAAGGCCAGCACGCTCGGCAGGTCCGGGCAGGTCGCGTAGTCGACGTCCCGGACCCACGCCTCGAACCCGGCGGGATCGGTGCCGGGGTGCAGCCGGATGGTGTGAATGATGATCTCCATGGTGCCGGTCCTCTCAGCGCCGGGGGGCCGGCCGGCGGCGGCCGATGCCCAGGGCGCGCGCGATGTTGTTCTTCTGGATCTCGTTCGTGCCGGAGAAGACGCGCGCCGGCAGCGCGTCCCGCAGCAGGTCCCCCGGACCCCCGTCGAGGACGCCGGCGGCGCCGCGCAACTGGACGGCGTCCAGGCCGACCTTGACCGCCGCCTCGCTCACCGCGAGCTTGGCCAGCGCCGACGCGACGTCGCAGTCCTCGCCCGCCGACAGCCGCCGCGCCGCGTCGAACAGCAGCAGCCGCGCCGACTCCAGGGCCAGCACCATGTCCACGATGCGGTGGCTCACCGCCTGGAACTGGCCGATCGGCGCGCCGAACTGCTCGCGGTCGGCGGCGAACGCGATCGTGCCGTCCAGGACGCGCCGCATCGCGCCCAGGTAGACGGCGAACAGGCAGGTGCGCTCCCACTTCATGGAGCCGGTGAACACGGCCGCGCCGGTTCCCTCCGCGCCGAGGACGTGCCCGGCCGGGACGGCGCAGCCGTCGAAGTACACGTCGGCCGTCGGCGACCCGCGCAGGCCGGTCTTGGCGTACGGGCGGCCGACCCGCAGCCCCGGCGTCCCGGCCTCGACGATGAACGCGGTCAGCCCGAAGAACCCGCCGGACGGGCGGGTCGCGGCCTGGACGATGAACACGTCGGCGACGGGCGCGTTCGTCGTGAAGCACTTGCTCCCGCTGAGGACGTAGCGGTCGCCTCGACGTTCCGCCCGCGTCCGCAGGTTCAGGGTGTCGGAGCCCGCCTCGGGTTCGGTGATGCCGTGCGCGGCGATCCGCTCGCCCGAGCACAGCGCGGGCAGCCAGCGCCGCTTCTGCTCGTCCGTCCCGAACTCGGCGATCGGCATCAGGCAGGCGAACAGGTGGGCCGCGACCGAGAACGCGAACCCGGTGTCGGCGCAGCCCTCGCCGAGCGCCTCCAGCAGGACGGCGGCGGACTCGGCGTCCAGGCCGCTGCCGCCGTACTCGGCCGGCACGGTCGCGCCGGTCAGGCCCTGTTTCCCGGCGAGCCGCCAGCGGCGCCGGAAGTCCGCCGGGTCGAACGCGCCGTCGGCTGCGGCCGGCAGGTCGCGGCCGGCGAAGGCGAGCACCATGTCGCGCATCGCCGCGGTCTCCGGGGAGAGTCTCGAATCCATCCCGCGCGGGTTCATCCGGCTCCGTCCTGGTATTCCTCGATGAGCAGGTGGTAGTTGATCCCGCCGGTGCCGAACGAGCTGATCCCGGCCCGGCGCGGCCGTCCGGGCACGGCGGGCCACGGTTCGGGCGCGGTCGGCAGCCGGGCCGGGATGTCGTCCAGCGGCAGCCCGGGAGCGGGCGTCCGCAGGTTCGCGTTCGGCGGGAACGTGCGCGCCCGGATGCCGAGCAGGGCCTTCAGCAGCCCGGCGGCGCCGGCGGCGGCGAACGTGTGCCCGAAGAAGCCCTTCGCCGAGCCGATCACCAGCGGGTCCCGGCGGCCCGGCTTGGCGTAGACCTCGGCGGTCGCGGAGATCTCGACGCGGTCGCCGACCCGGGTGCCGGTCCCGTGCGCCTCCAGGTAGTCGACCGCGGACGGGTCGAACTCGACCTGCTCGAACGCCTGCCGCATCGCGCGGACCTGCCCGTCGGCGTCCGGCGCGATCAGCGACCGGGCGTCGTTGGAGCCGCCGATGCCGCGCAGCAGCCCGAAGATCCGGTCGCCGTCGCGGACGGCGTCCGGCAGCCGCTTGAGCAGGAACAGCGCGCACCCGTCGCCGGGGCTGAACCCGTCGGCGGCGGCGTCGAAGGGGGTGATGCGGCTGTGCGACAGCAGCCCGAGGGCGGAGCAGAGCACGAGGTCGCGCGGGTTGCACGCCAGCTCGACGCCGCCGGCGAGCGCGAAGTCCGCCTGCCCGGACCGCAGCGCGCCGAGCGCGATGTCCAGCGCCGCGAGCGACGACGCGCAGGCCGCCTCGACGGCGACGGGCACGGCCGGCAGCCGGTACTCGCCCGCGATCAGCGCGGCGACGCCGCCGGCCAGGCAGCCGTCCAGGTCCATCGGCGCGAGCGGCTCGCCGGATGCCTGGAAGCGGCGGCGGACGCGGTCGAGCAGCAGGGCGCGGGCGCGGCCGGACAGCGGGGCCAGCGCGGCGAGGCCGGCCTCCAGTTCCGCCAGGGAGCGTTCGGCGTTGAGGCGCCGGTCCCGGGTGAGGCCCAGATTGGTGCCGATCGCCACCATGCCGGGACGGCCGGACCAAGTCCCCGCGCGCCCGTGGCGGGTCAGCGTCTCGGCGGCGACCGCGAGCGCGACGCGCTGGACGGCGTCCATCGCCGCATACCGGCGCGGCGTGATGCGCAGCCCGTCCGGCGGGGCGTCCGGCACCGGCACGTGGGCGCCCAGCCCGGTGTAGCTGTGGGTGAGGCTGACGCCCTCCTCCCGGACGTAGAGATCGCGGTCGAGGACATCGACCGGCAGCGGTCCGATGCGGTCCTCGCCGGAGCGGACGGTCTCCCAGAAACTCTCGGCGCCGGGGGCTCCGGCGAAGCGTCCGCCGTACCCCACGACGGCGATCGGCTCGGGCCGGCTCGTGACGGCGGCGCCCGTCCCGGCGGGCTCCGGGCTGCGCGAGTCGTGCTCCTCCAGCAGCAGATGGCAGAGCGTGCCCGTCAGCGAGGCCCCGAGGACGGCGGCGCGGCGCGGCTCCCCGCCGGGGACGGCCGGCCAGCTCTCGGCCGTCCGGGCGAGCCGGAAGGGCCCGCCGGGGGACGGCTCCGCGTTCGGGGGCAGCCTGCGGTGGTACAG
This sequence comes from Actinomadura latina NBRC 106108, assembly GCF_001552195.1. GTDB lineage: Bacteria > Actinomycetota > Actinomycetes > Streptosporangiales > Streptosporangiaceae > Spirillospora > Spirillospora latina. The sequence continues at coordinate 24,467 of NZ_BCQS01000011.1, read as the reverse complement.
GGCGAGCGCGGTCTTCGCGACGGCGGCGAGCCCGCCGCCGGCGAAGGTGCGGCCCGGCTCGTCCGCGGTCCCGCCGAGGGCCACCGACGCGGCCGGGGCGTCCTCGAAGAGCCGGCCGAGCGCCTCCAGTTCGGCGTCCGCCGCGGCGGGCGGCCCGTTCACGGCGCGCTCCACGTACCCGACCGACTCCGGCGGCACACCCGCCGCCTCATGGCAGGTGCGGGCGACGCGGTACCGCCGCCGCGCGGACGTCGAGTAGCGCAGCACCCCCGGCCGGGCGTCCTGCTCCATGGCGCATTCGAGGAGCGAGGCGTAGATCCGGTCCCCGTCGCGGACGGCCGACGACCGCCGTTTCAGCAGCAGCGCCCCGACCCCCTCGCCGGGGTCGCCGGGCAGCCCCTTCGCGGCGAGCAGTTCGCCGAGCAGCGGGCTCTCGCGACGCTGCCCGGCCAGTACGAGCACCGCGTCGCAGAGGCCGCCGCGCAGGCCGTTGACCGCGTGCGCGAGCGCCGCGAACGACGTCGCGTCCGCCGACTCCACCGTGAGCGTGCGGCCCCGCAGCCGGAACGCGCCCGCGATCCGGGCCGGGATCGTGCTCGCCATCTCCCCGACGCGGTCGTGCGGGGACGCGCCGAGCCGATCGGCCAGCGCCGCCCGCAGCTCCGCCGCCGCCCGCGCCGCGACCGGCCGGGCGTGCCCGCCGAGCAGGGCGGGCACCTCCCGTTCCAGGTCGCGGGCGTACCGCGCGGACTCGACGCGCAGCGCGTTGGCGTACTGGCGGTCGAGGCCGAAGCAGATCCCGGCGATGACGTCGGTCCGGTCGGTGCCGAGCGGCCGGCCGGTGTACCCGGCGTCGGTCAGGCACTGCCGGGCCGCCTCCAGCATGAGGACCTGCATGCGGGTCATCGACCGCCGCTGCACCGGCGGGATGCCGAAGCGGGCGACGTCGACCTCCGTCTCGTCCAGCCCCGGCGGAGCGGACGCGGGCGGGCCCGCGCACAGCCGCGCCCAGTAGTCGCCGGCACCGCGCGCCCCCGGGTAGAGGCACGCGATGCCGATGATCGCGATGGGTTCGCGCACGGGTCCCGTCACACCTTCGCCGCGTCCTCCGCGGACGCCCCGTTGAGCGCGGCGGGCTCCGGAAGATCCGCGTCGCCCGCGTCCGGCGGGCCCGCGTCCACCAGGCCGGCCTCCTTGCGCAGCTGGTCGCGCATCACGACGTACTTGGCGTTCAGCTCGTCCACGGCGACGAACCGGTTGACGCCGCGCCCGGTGACCTTGGGCTCGATGCGGGTGACGATGTTCATGTCCTGCACCTCCTGGACGCGCTTCTGCGCGAACAGCGCGAGCTTCGGCAGGACGCGCCGCAGGCCCGGGGCCCGCAGCAGCGGCGCCAGGTGCTTGTCCTCATACCAGCGGAACAGCACCTGGGTGTGCTCGTCGTCGACGGGCGTCATCCAGATCGTGACGTCGAACGGCTCGGTGTGGATGTGCACCATGCCCGGGAATGTGAAGGTGACCGACATGGGGGCGACGTTCGTCGGGTCGCCCTCGCCGACCAGCCGGAACGTGTGCCGCAGCGTCGTCCCGTCCACCTCCAGGCGGCTGTCCTCGACCTTGGTCATCGCCAGGTAGCGGCGGCGGCCGTCCAGCCCGAGCTTCTTCGGCGTTCCGCTCCACCCGACGTAGTCCAGCACGTTGAACCAGTGGTCCCGGTGGACGACGGGCACGTGGTAGAAGTCCAGCAGGCTCTCGATGTAGCGGGTGTAGTGGACGGGCTGCTGCCAGGCGCTCGTCGCGTGGACGTCGGTGCGCTCCCCGACCTCGGGCGGGATCTGCACGTCCGGCAGCACCTCCCGGTCGTCCCCCCACCACAGCCAGATCAGGCCGTTGCGCTCGCGCACGTGGTAGGTCTCCAGCCGCATCGACTTCGGGATGCGGCCGCCCGTGCCGAGGCACGGGGCGAGGGTGCACTGCCCGTCGGCCGCGAACCGGAAGTCGTGGTAGGGGCAGCCGAGCGTGTCGCCGCGCAGCCGCCCGTCCGCCATGTTGGCGCCCTTGTGCGGGCAGCGCGCCGACTGGCAGATCAGCCGCCCGGCGGTGTCCCGCCACAGGACGAGCTCCATGCCCATGCGCCGCGCGCCGGTGGGCCGCTTGGTGCCCACGTCCTCGGACCGGAGGATGGCGTACCACTGGTTGGGGATCATCCGTCTTTCCTTTCGTCGGTCTCGACGACCTCGACCACGCCCCGGTCGCCGTCCACCGTGACGAGGTCGCCGGTCTTGATCGTCTGCGTGGCGTGCTTGGTGTTGACCACCGAGGGGACGCGGAACTCGCGGGACACGATCGAGCTGTGCGAGAGCATGGAGCCGATGTCGGTGACGACCGCGCCGGCGATCGCGAACAGCGGCGTCCAGGACGCGTCGGTGAAGCGGGTCACCAGGACCTCGCCGACCTGGAACTCGTCGGCCTGCCAGACGAGGTCCTCGATGATGCGGGCCCGCCCGACGACGCGGCCGGGGCTGGCGCCGAGGCCCTCCAGCCGGACGCCGTCCGGGGCCGGGCGGACGGCCTTGGTGACGTCCCACTCGCCGACGAGGCTGAGCGGCGGCTCCGGCAGCCGGGCGTAGGCCTGGAACGTCCGCCGGGCCTCCTCCAGCTTCGCGCGGGAGAACACCTCGCGGGCGTCCCGCTCGCCGGACAGGTACTCCAGGACGTCGGCGAAATCGAGGTCGGCGACCTCGTCCAGGGACCGCAGCACGCCGGCGGCGACGAGCCGGCGGCCGACCTCGTAGACGACGCGCCGCACCAGCCAGATCGAGGTGATCATCGACATGCGGGTGGTCTCGCGCAGCCGGCTGCACGTCTCGTACAGCGACATGACCTGCTCGATCACCCGGCGCTTCGGCGCGGGCAGCCGCAGCAGCGCCTCCCCCGCCGCGTCCTCGCCGGGGTCGTGGGCCCGGTCGAGGACGTCGTCGATCGAGAAGCCCTCGTCGGCGTAGCGGCGGATCATCTGGAAGACGTACGACGGGTCGTCGATCCAGCGCGGGTGGGTCAGCTCCATCTCCTGCCGCCCGCGGGTGCCGTTCTCGCGCAGGAACGGCACCATGTGGGCGTCCCAGAAGGCGCGGCCCGCGTCGTCCGCGCGGAGCAGGGCGGGGACGTCCTCGCCGACGCCGCCCCGGATGATCTCCATGACGCGGCCGTCCCGGCGGGCGACCTGGGCGAGCGCCCAGATCTCGCGGGCGGACTCGACCGTCCGCAGGCTGGACATGTCGGTCTTGATCCGGTTCCGCAGGCTGGTGCCCTCCTGGCCGAGCCAGGCGCCGCACAGCGCTTCGAGCACCCCGTAGAAGCCGAACGCGTTCATGTAGTACGGCATGTAGCCGACGTGCATGTCGTGGAAGTAGGCGAGCCGCCGCGCCAGCTCGGCGTTCAGCTCCCGCCGGTCGAGCCTTGCCAGGTCGACGCCCTGGGCGCGGTCGAACTCGTAGAACCGGGACCGCACCATCCGCCGGGCGCGCTTCTTCATGTTCCGCAGCTCGGCGATGGACGTCTTCAGCCAGAACCCGGCCGCCTTCAGCTCCTCGGCGCCGCCCGGCCACGTCCCGAACGGATTCCGGTAGGTGTCGAGGTCCACTTCCTCGCTGACGAAGCGGCTCGTGAAGCGGCTCTGGTCCTTGGTGGGGAGGCACTGGCCGAGCATGTACGCCGTGTAGGAGATGTTCAGGTAGACGTGGCCCTGCAGGTACCCCATGTGCAGGGACATGTCGCCGGGGTCGCGGACGCCGGTCGACACGGCGCAGCCGCGGTGCACGTTGTGCTGGTAGTACTGCGCGAACGATTGGCCGAGCGGTGACATGACGCCGGTGAAGATCTCGCCGATGTCCATGCGGGACCACAGCGTCCCCTCCCGGACGGCGTCCGGCACGGGGTGCAGGTAGGGGCTGGTCTGCCGGTCGCGGACGGGCGTGGTCGTGATCGGGCGGGTCTGCAGCAGGTACGGCTTCCCGTCCCGGACGGCCCACTCGATGTCCTGCTCGGCGCCGTAGTGGTCGCGCACCTGGACGGCCAGTCCCGCCAGCGCGGCCAGTTCGGCGGGCGTCAGGCAGGCCGTGTTGCGGGCGGCTGCGTCCACCTTGACCAGGCCGACCGTCCCCGGCTCGACGGGCGCGCACTTGGTGACCTTGTACCGGATCTTCTGGTCGACCACCTCCGGCCCGGCCGGGTCGACGAGGAAGAAGTCGGAGGTGACCTTGCCCGCGACGAGGCCCTCGCCGAGGCCCCAGCACGCCTCGACGACGAACCGGTCGGTGCGCCCGCTGACCGGGTCGCGGGTGAACAGCACCCCGCCGGTGTCGGCGTGCACCATCTGCTGGACGACCACGGCGATCGACCCGGCGTGCGACGCGTCCCGGTAGGCGGCGGCGCGGTCCGTCCAGAGGGAGGCCCAGCACACCTTGACGGCGTCCAGGAGCGCGCCGTCGCCGGCGGTGTCGAGCACGGTGTCGTGCTGGCCCGCGAACGAATGGGACTCGGAGTCCTCCGCGGACGCCGACGACCGGACGGCGACGCGGGGACGCCCGAGCTCCCCGTACGCCTCCAGGATCGCCGCCGCGATGCCGTCCGGGACGTCCGCCGCCACGATGCGTTCGCGCAGCTTGGCGGGCTCGGTCCCGGCGATGTCGGCGTCCAGGCCGGTCTCCCGCAGGAACCGCTCGAACAGCGCGGTCGTCAGGCAGAACGCGGGCGGGACGGGCAGGCCCGCGCGGAGCATCTCGTCCAGCCGGGTCGCCTTGCCGCCGAGCAGCCCGGCGGCGGGGACGTCACCCGCTCCCAGCACGAGGATCAGCTCTTTGACAGAAGTCCTGGTCGCCATCAGATGAGCTCCTCAGCGGTGCCGTGGTCCGGGGACCGGTTGGTGCCGACGAAGGCGCGGAACTGCTCGCCGGGGATGAGCCGCCGTTCCCGCACCGCGCTGAACCCGGCGCTCTCCAGCTGGGCGGCCAGCTCGGCGGCGTGCGGCAGCGGGCCGCCGAAGTCGGCGCACTGGAACCACAGGTCGAGGACCTCCATGCCGACCGCGCCGCCCCGGCACGCGGTGGTCAGCAGCAGCCGCCCGCCGGGCGCCAGCAGCGACCGCACCCGCTCCAGCACCTTCACCCGCTCGCCCTCGGGGAAGTAGTAGATGTTGTTGTGCATGGTCACGAGGTCGAACACCGGCTCGGCGTCGAGGTCGCGGACGTCCGCCCGGCGGACCTCGACGCGGTCGGCGAGGCCCCACGCGGCCATGTTCGCGGCGGCGCCGGCGGCCACGTCGTCCTGCAGGTCGATCGCGAGGGCGGTGAGCCGCGGGTTCAGCCGGGCCGCGTGCCGGACGTAGACGCCGCTGCCGCAGCCGACCTCCAGCAGCCGGCGCGGCTCGTGCCGGTCCACGACGAGGCCGACGGCCTCCTCCACGAACGGCTGCACCACGCGGGTGGAGCGGGCGATGACCTCGCCGTCCTGGTCGCCGAGCGTCAGCCGCCGCCCGCCCCGCGCCATGGCGGGGGCGTCCAGCAGGACGGGGAGGTGGAACCGCGCGACCTCCTCCAGCGCGGCGGCGACGGCGTCGTTGCGGGGGTCGCCGAGCGCCTTCGACGCGCGGCCGCGCAGCTCGTAGCAGCCGTCGTCGAGGCCCAGCTCGCCGAGCCGCACCCCGATGTCCAGCCAGGCGCGCAGCACGTGCCGGTCGTCGCGGACGCCGAGCGCCACCGCGAGCGTGTCCAGGTCGCAGGGCCGCACCGCGAGCCGCCGCAGTACGCCGTTGCCCGACGCGGCGGCCAGGAACGACGCCCGGTACAGGGGCGTGACGAGGCTCCGGCCGAGCGACAGCAGCAGCGGAACCTGACGGCCTCCGGCCAGCCTGGCCAGGGTCGCGACTTTCATGTCCGAGTCCTCCGGGGGTCGAGTGTGTGGCCGCGTGGATGCCCGCCCAGTTCGCGGCGGAGTTCGCGCAGCAGCGCCGCCCGGTCCGGGCCGGCCAGGTAGAAGTGGCCGCCGGGCAGGTGCCGGCGCAGCGTCGAGCCGTAGGTGTACTCCCGCCACTCGTCCACCTGGGCCGGCGCCGCGATCGGGTCGCCGGCCGCGGAGAACGCGGTGATCGGGCAGCGCAGCGGGCGGCGCGGCGCCCACCGGTACCGCTCGCACGCGGTGAGGTCGGCGCGCAGCACCGGCGCGCGGCGCGCGAACTGCGGGCCGCCCGAGCGCGGGTCGACGCCGGCGCCGGCGAGGCCGCCGAGGTCGCGGACCATGCGCAGCAGCGCGTCGTCGGTGAGCTCCGCGCCGATCCGGTCGCCGTAGAAGTGCGGGGCCCGGCTGCCGGACACGAACAGGTGGAGGGGCTCCCCGGCGCCGCGGTCGCGCAGCTCGCAGGCGACCTCGTAGGCCAGCAGCGCGCCCATGCTGTGCCCGAACAGCGCGTGGGAACCGGCCAGTCCCCGGTCGATGAGCGCCGCCGCGATGTCGGCGGCCATCGGGCGCAGTTCGCTGCGCGGCCGCTCCTCCAGCCGGAAGCTCCGGCCGGGCAGCAGCACCGGGACGACCTGGACGTGGTCGCCGACGTGCGCGTCCCAGTCGCGGTACACCGACGGCGTCCCGCCCGCGTGCGGGAAGCAGATCAGGCGCACGCCCGCCTCGGGGTCGGCGGCCGCGCCCGGGAACCAGGCGGGCCCCGCGTCCCTGGTGCCGGTGTCCGCGTCAGCCATCGAGCTGCTCGCGGCCCTCGGGCGACTCCAGCCAGGCGATCGTCCGGGCCATGCCCTCCTCGAAGGAGACCTCGCTCTTGAAGCCGAAGTCCTCGCGGGCCCGGTCGATCGGGTAGGACTGGTCGCGTTCCAGCAGGTGGACGGCGTGCCGGGTGAGGACGGGCCGCGCCTTGACGCGCAGCGCCCCGTACACCTTCTCCGCCGCGCCCGCGACGCCGGCGGCGAGCGGCCGGGGCAGGCTCATCGCGGGCGGCTTGACGCCGAGCCCGGCCGCGAGCGCCTCGATGTACTCCCGCCAGGTCGTCATCTCGGGGTCGCGCAGGTTGTAGACGCCGCCGGCGGCGGCCTCCGACCCGCAGGCGGCGATCATTCCGTCCACCGCGTTGGCGACGTAGAGCAGCCCGGCCGGGGCCATCCCCCTGCGGACGTACACCATCTGCCTGCTCTTGAGCAGGGCCGCGATCTCGACGACGAAGTCCTTGCTGCGCGGCCCGTACACCGACACCGGCCGGATGACGGTCAGCGGCAGCCCGGCCCGCTCGGCGGCCTGCCGCACCGCCTTCTCGCCGAGGAGCTTGCTGCGGTTGTAGGGCAGCCCGATGTCGTTCGGCTCGGTGCGCTCGTCGCACGGCCGGACGGGGTACCCGTAGACGTCCGTCGTGCTGAGGTGCACGAACCGCTCGACGGTGCCGGCGCGGCGGGCGGCGTCCACGAGGTTCCGGCAGCCGGTGACGTTGGCCTGCTCGAACTCCTCCCACGGCCCCCAGTCGGCGGACTTGCCCGCGCAGTTGTAGACGTGCCGGACGCCGTCGGTGGCGCGCAGCAGCGCGTCCAGGTCGGTGAGGGAGCCGACCTCGACCTCGACGGGCAGGTCGGCGAACGCGGACCGGTCGCTCCCTTCCCGGACGAGCACCCGCACCCGGTGCCCGATCTCGGCGAGCCGCCGGGTCAGGTGGCCGCCGATGAACCCGGACGCGCCCGCCACGAGCACGTCGGCGGCACCGGAGCCGTGCGTTCTCGCCGCCCGCCGCGGCTCGGTCCGCCGCGGCTCGCGCGGGCGCGGTGTCGTGTTCTCGGGCGAGGTCATGTCCATGGCGTCCACCAGAAGGTCGAGGGAGCGGTCGAGGTCGGCTTCGCGGTGGTCGGCGTTGACGAAGAACCGGAGCCGGCACTTGTCGCGCGGCACGGCCGGGTAGCCGATCGGCATCACGTTCACGCCGCGTTCCAGCAGCGCGCTGGAGATCTCCATGGCCCGGCCCCAGTCGCCGACGATGATGGGGATGACGGCGGTCTCGTGGGACACGCCGGTGTCCAGGCCCCGGGCGCGGGCCGCGGTCCGGAAGTGCTCGGACAGCTCGCGCAGCCGCGCGACGCGTCCGGGCTCGTCCTGGATGACGCGGAACGCCTCCAGCGCGGCGGCGGCGCTGGCCGGGGAGATCCCGGTGCTGAAGATGTAGAGCGGGGTCGTGTACTTCATGAACTGGATGAGGGGGCGGCGCGCCGCGATGTAGCCGCCGAGGCTGCCGATGGCCTTGCTGAGCGTCCCCATCCACAGGTCGACGTCGTCGGGGTCGACCCCGAAGTGCTCGCCGACACCGCGTCCGGTCCGGCCGAGGACGCCGAGCGAGTGCGCCTCGTCGATCATCAGCATCGCGTCGTGGCGCCGCTTGACCTCGATGAAGCGCGGCAGGTCGGGCAGGTCGCCGTCCTGGCTGTAGGCGCCCTCGATGACGACCAGGGCGCGGCGGAACCGGCCGCGCATCGCGCCGAGGATGCGGTCCAGCGCCCGCCAGTCGTTGTGCGGGAACGGGCGGCGGCGGGCGCCCGACAGGATGCAGCCGCGCACCGTGCTGTCGTGGATCCACTCGTCGTGGACGATGAGGTCCTCGGGGCCGAACAGGTGCCCGACCGTCGCGACGTTGGTGGCGTGCCCGCCCGCGAACACGATCGCGGCCTCGGTGCCGAGGAACCCGGCGATCTCCGCCTCCAGCTCGTGGTGCAGCGGCGTCTCCCCGCACAGCAGCGGGGTCGCCGAACTGGACGTCCCGTACCGGTCGATCGCCGCCTTGGCCGCCTCGCGCAGCCGGGGATGGGCCGACAGGGCCAGGTAGTTGAAGGCGGAGAAGTTGACGACCCGGCGGCCGTTCATGTGGATCCGGCCGGAGTTGAACCCGTCGTGGACGCGCTCGTAGGCGTTCGGGCCGCTCGACTCGATCAGCCGGAGCCGCTCCAGCATCTCGGCGTACTCCTCCCACTCCTCGAATCGCCGCTGGATCACCACGGGACGGCTGGTGGCCGGCTCGGGCTCGGGCTCGGGTGCGGGCTCGGGTTCGGGAGGCGGCGGGGGCTGGACGGCGGGCGCGCCGCCGAGGGCGTCCAGGAGCTGGCCGATGGTGAAGTCCTCCGGCAGAGTCTCGCGGAGCCGCGCGACCCGGTCGGGGTAGAGGGGGGCGAGGCCGCGCTCCAGCTCACCCTTCATGAGCGAGTCGAGGCCCAGCTCGCTGGTGACGCGGGCGTGCGGCGGGATCTGCTCGACGGGGAAGCCGGAGACCCTGGACACGCACGCCAGGACCCGATCCGCGTCGACGTGCACGTGGCCGTTGCCGTTCACTTCGATCTCCCTTCGCTCCTCGCCGTCCGTCGCCGGAGATTCCCTGAGCCAGTAGCGGCTCCGTTCGAACACCGCGTGCGGCGCGGCGACCCGCCGCCGCGGCCGGCCCGCTTCGAGCCCGGCCCAGCGGACGTCGCCGCCCGCGCAGTGCCAGCGGCCCGCCGACCGGAGGAACGTCCGCCAGTCGTCGGCCCCGCGGCGCAGGGACGGCAGCCACAGGGCGGTCCCGGCGTCCTCCGCCGAGCCGGTCCGGGCGAGCCCGAGGAGGGTGGGGTGCGGGCCCGCCTCCACGAAGGCGTCGCAGCCGAGCCGCCGCAGGGCGGCGACCCCGTCGGCGAACCGGACGGTGCCGAGGAGGTGGTCGGCCCAGTAGCCGGGCCGGGGACGGCCCATGGGCTCCCCGGTGTGGTCGGAGATCCACGGGATGCCCGGCTCCTGGACGGCGACCGCGCCGGCCGCCTCCCGCAGCGGCCCGGCCGCGCCGGCCATCAGCGGCGAGTGGAAGGCGTGCGAGACGGCCAGCGGGCGGACGACCACGCCGCGTTCCGGCAGGTCGCGGGCCAGCCGCTCGATCGCGTCCGCCGGGCCGGACAGGACGAGGTGGCCGGGCGCGTTCACCGCCGCGACGGCGACGGACGGGGCCGCGGCCGCCGCCTCCCCGATCAGGCCGGCGTCTCCGGAGCAGGCGATCATCGCGCCGGAGCCGGGCAGCTCGTCCATCAGCCGGCCCCGGGTCGCGGCGAGCGCCAGCGCGTCCTCCAGCGACAGCGCACCGGCGACGCACGCCGCCGCGAACGCGCCGACGCTGTGCCCGAGCACCGCCGCGGGGCGGACGCCGAGCGACTCCCACAGGCGGGCCAGCGCGACCTCGACCGCGACGAGCGCGGGCTGGCAGTACCGGGTGCTCTTCAGCAGGGCGGGGTCGGCCTCGGTGAACAGGAGGTCGCGGAGCGAGCGGCCGATCAGCGGGCGCAGCACCTCCTCGGCCCGGTCGATGACGCCGGCGAACACGGGGCTGGACTCGTGCAGCCCGCGTCCCATCCCGGGGTACTGGGTGCCCTGGCCGCTGAACAGGAACGCCGGTCGCGGGGCGCGCCCGGTGGCGTGCCCGAGCGTCACATCGGTGGACGCCTCGCCGGACGCGAGCGCGGTGAGCGCCTCGTCGAGCTCGGTCATCGACCCCGCGGTGAGGACGGCGCGGTGCCCGAGCGCGGCGCGGCCGGTGTTCGCCGCGTGGCACAGGTCGGCGAGTCCGACGTCCGGGCGGGCCGCGATGTGCGCCCGGTACCGGCGGGCGAGCGTCGCCAGCGCGGTCGGCGTGTGCGCGGACAGCGCCAGCGCCCGCACGGGCCGCTCGCCGTCCGGCGGGTCCGCCGCCGGCTCCGGCTCGGGCGCCCGCCGCACGATCACGTGCGCGTTGGCGCCGCCGAACCCGAACGAGCTGACGGCGGCCCGGGACGGCGGGGCGGCGCCGCGCCCGGCCCGGCCGGCCGGCACGGTCAGGCCGGACCCGTCCCAGGCCAGATGGCGGTTCGGGGTGGTGAAGTTCAGCTGCGGGGGCAGCTCGCCGTGCCACAGCGCCAGCACCGCCTTGATCAGCCCGGCGATGCCGGCCGCCGCCTCCAGGTGCCCGATGCCGGCCTTCACGGAGCCGACCGGGCAGGGCGCGTCCGCGGCGCGGCCCGCGCCGTACACCGCGGCGAGCGCCTCCCACTCGACCGGGTCGCCGAGGACGGTCCCGGTGCCGTGCGCCTCGACGTAGTCGACGCCGCGGCCGTCCGTGCCCGCCTCGGCGAGCGCCCGCTCGATGACCCGCCGCTGCGCCGATCCCCTGGGGGCGGTGAGGCCGTTGGCGCGGCCCCCGTGCCCGACGGCGGCGCCGTCGATCGTCGCGTAGATCCGGTCGCCGTCCGCGAGCGCGCGGGACAGCGGCTTCAGGCACACCAGCCCGGCGCCCTCGCCGCGCACGTAGCCGTTCGCCGCGTCGTCGAACGCGCGGCAGGAGCCGTCCGGTGACAGCATCCCGCCGCGCGCGAACGCCACCGACAGCGCCGGGTTGATCAGCAGGTTGACGCCGCCGGCGAGCGCGACGCCGCACTCGCCGGCGCGCAGGCTGCGGCAGGCGGCGTGCACCGCGACGAGCGAGGACGAGCAGGCGGTGTCGATCGCCAGGCTCGGGCCGCGCAGGTCGAACTGGTACGACAGCCGGTTCGCCGCGATCGAGTGCGCGGTCCCCGTCGCGGCGTACACGTCGATGGCGTCGAGGTCGCCCATCTGGAGGTCGGCGTAGTCGTGGCCGCTGATGCCGACGAACACGCCGGTGTCGGTGCCCGCGACGCGGTCGGGGGCGATGCCCGCGTCCTCGAACGTCTCCCAGGCGATCTCCAGCAGGAGCCGCTGCTGGGGATCCATGCGCTCGGCCTCGCGGGCGGAGATCCCGAAGAAGCGGGCGTCGAACCGGTCGATGTGATCGAGGAACCCGCCCCGCTTCGGTGCGTCCGCGCCGGCGGCGTCCCACCGTCCGGCGGGCACATCGGCGACCGCGTCGCGCCCATCGAGCAGCAGCCGCCAGTACCCCTCCGGATCGGCGGCGCCGGGGAACCGGCAGCCGAGCCCGATGACCGCGATCGGCTCCGCGGCGCCCACGGCCCGGGGGCCGGTCCCGGCCTTCTCCCCGTGCGCTTCGTGAGCTTCGGTGCCGAGCCGGTCGGCCACGTCGCGGATCGTGGGACGTTCGAAGACCGTGCTCGGAGGCAGTTCGCGGCCGAGCCATTCCCCGAGTTCGTCGACGATGGCGACGGCGGCCTTGGAGGTGAGCCCGAGCGCCGCGAACGGCGCGGTGGCGTCGATGGTCCTGGCGGGCAGGCCGAGCCGCGCGGCGGCCCGCTCCACCAGCCACGCCTCGATGTCGGCCGCACCGCGCGCCGGACCGGGCGCCGGACGCCCGGCGTCCTCCCCGGTGGTGCGAGCCAGGAGCGCGGGCACCGAGGGTTCCGCCAGAAGCTCGCCCAGCGGGACGTGGATACCGAGTTCGCGTTCGAGGCGACCCGCGAGGGCCAGCAGGGCCGAGTAGTCGAGGCCGAGGTCGGCGAAGCGGCGGTCCTCGACGCCGGCGCTGCCGGTCACGGACGCGATCACGTCGATGACCTGCTTGCGTCCGGGCTGTCCGGGCTGTCCGGGCTGTCCGGGCCGTCCGGTACCCGCGGAGGCGGGCTCGCGGGTCACGCTGGCCGCGGCGACCGGCAGGGCGAGCGACAGGAACGCGTCCCGGCAGCCGCGGCGCTGGACCTTCCCGCTCGTCGTCTTCCCGACGGCCCCCCGCCTGACCAGGACGACCGCGTGCGGCGACACGTCGTGCTCGCGTGCGACGGCGGCGCGGATCCGGGCGAGCAGGTCCCCGGTGTCGCCCGCCCGGTGCGCGTCCAGTTCGCAGACGACCACCAGCTCCTCGGCGCCGTCCACCTCGACGCCGAACGCGGCGCCGCAGCCGGCGCGGACGGCCTCGTCCACGCCCTCCGCGGTCAGCTCGACGTCCTGCGGGTAGTGGTTGCGGCCCTGGACGATCACGACGTCCTTCAGCCGCCCGGCGATGTGCAGTTCCCCGTCCCACTCGAAGCCGAGGTCGCCGGTGCGCAGGTGCGGGGTGCCGTCCCCGTCCTCGATCCGGGCCTGGAACGTCTCGCGGGTGGCGTCGGCGTCGCGCCAGTAGCCGCGGGCGACGCCCGGCCCGCTCACCCAGACCTCGCCGACCCGGCCGGCGGGGAGGCGCCGCCGCGTGGCCGGGTCGACGATCGCGACGCCGACGCGGTCGGCGGCGGGGCCGCAGCCGACCGACCGGACGGCCCGCCGCCCGGCGGGTGCGGCCTCGGCACGGCCGTTCCCCAGCGCCTCGGCGTCGAGCGCGCCGACCTTCGGCGGGCGGTCCGCGGGTGCGCCGCTGACCAGCAGCGTCGCCTCCGCCAGCCCGTAGCAGGGCAGCAGCGCCCGCCGGTCGAACCCGGACGGCGCGAACCGCTCGGCGAACGCGTCCAGGGTGTCGGCGCGCACCGGTTCCGCGCCGTTCAGCGCGAGCCGCCAGGACGACAGGTCCAGCCCGGCCGCCTGCTCCGCGGAGATCCTCCGCAGGCAGTAGTCGAAACCGAAGTTCGGGGAGATCGCGGTCGTCGCGCGCGTCGCGGAGATCGTCTCCAGCCAGAGCAGCGGACGCTGGATGAACGTCTTCGGCGCCATGAGGTGCGCCGGTACGCCCCCGTACAGCGGGGTCAGCAGGCCGCCGATGAGGCCCATGTCGTGATACGGCGGAAGCCAGGACACCAGGACGGAGTCATGGTCGTGCTCCATCATCAGGTGGATCGCGCGCAGGTTCGCGACGAGGTTCTCGTTGCTCACCATGACGCCCTTGGGAGCCGCGGTCGAACCGGACGTGTACTGCAGGAACGCCAGCGATCCCGGTGTCAGGCCGGGGTCGCGGTACGTTTCGGCGTCGTCCGCGCCGCATTCCGCGGTCGCCAGCCGGCGGATGCCGGCCGGGGGACGCCTCTGCTCCTCGTCGACCAGCGCCCATTCGGCCCCCGCGTTCGCCGCGACCGCGGCGAGACGCTCGGTCGTCCCGCCTGCCCGCCCGCCGCCGGGCGGGTAGGCGGGGACCGCGATCGCGCCCGCGTAGAGGCAGCCCAGGAAGCCGGCGACGTACTCCAGGCCGGGCGGCAGGAGCAGCAGGACGGGACGGTTCCGCAGCCCCTCCCGCTGGAGCCGTCCCGCGACGGCGCGGGCGCGGGCGTCCAGGTCCCGGTACGTCCAGGACTCGCTCTCCCCGCCGAGCCCGGTGCGGAACCGGTAGGCGAGCCGGTCGGGGGTCCGCCGGACGTGGTGCCGCAGGACGCCCGCCACCGTCTCCGGCTCCGGGCCGCCCCAGTGGTCCTCGATCTGGTTGAAGCGCGTCATCGTTCCACCGCTCATGACGGGAGGGATGCGGGGACGGCCGGCCGGCCCGCCGCCCGCGCGTCGCGGAGCCGGCCGAGATCGACCTTGCCGTTGGCGTTGCGCGGCAGCTCCGGCAGCCGGGTCACCGCGTGCGGGACCATGTACTTCGGCAGGTGCCGGGCGCAGTGCCGCTTGACGTCGAGCAGGCTCGGCGCGTCCGCGCCGGCGCGGACCGCGTAGAACAGGGCGAGGCGCGCGTCGGTGCCCTCCCCGGTGACGAGCACGGCGGCCTCGCCGATCGCGGGGTGCCGCAGCACGACGGCCTCGACCTCGCCGAGTTCGACGCGGTGGCCGGAGACCTTCACCATCCGGTCCTTGCGGCCCCGGTAGACGAGCAGGCCGTCCGCGTCGCGGCTCACCAGGTCGCCGGTGGCGTGCCGGTGCCGGCGGTGCGCCGCGGCGGGCGGCTCGGAGTCGCGGCCCCAGTAGCCGGGGGTGACGCAGTCGCCCTCGACGACCAGCTCGCCGAACGCGTCCGGGCCGTCGAGGGGGCGGCCGAGCTCGTCCACGATGATCAGGCGGGCGTCGCCGACCGTGCGGCCGATGGGCGGCGGCTCGTCCCGCGCCAGGTCCTCGGGCCGCACCCGGTGATAGGTGCAGACGTTGGTCTCCGTCGGCCCGTACAGGTTGTAGAGGGCGGCCGAGCGCGGCAGCCGCCCGCTCAGTTCCCGCAGCCGCGGCATCGGGTACACCTCGCCGGCGAACAGCACGTAGCGCAGGCCGCGCGCGGCCTCCGCCGTCAGCGCCCCGGACGCCGTCAGCAGCGCCAGGACCGACGGCACCGAATACCAGACGGTGACGCCGTGCTCGCGGATCCCCGCCGCGAGCGCCGCGACGTCGCGGGCCTGCGCGTCCTCGACGATCCACACGGCCGCGCCGACCGACAGCGCCACGAACAGGTCGAAGGTGCTGAGGTCGAAGTTGAACGAGGCGTGGTTGGCGAACACGTCGTCGGCGCCGACGTCCAGCTCGCGGCGCGCCCAGCCGGTGAACGCCGTCAGGTTGCGGTGCGAGATCTTGACGCCCTTCGGCGTCCCGGTCGAGCCGGAGGTGTAGAGGATCGCGGCGAGGTCGGACGGCGTGACCCGCGGGCGTTCCCGCGCGGCCACGTCGGCGTCCGCCAGGAACGCGTCCCAGGCGACGGCCTGGGAGCCGGGCGGGACGCCGTCGGCGACGACGACCGCCCGGATGGACGGCGCCTGTTCCGGCCCGGACAGCATGGCGAGATGGCGGCGGTCGGTGACCAGGACGATCGGCCGCGCGTCCCGCAGGATCGTGCCCGCGCGGGCGGCGGGCTGGCCGCCGTCGATCGGCACGTAGGCGCAGCCCGCCCGCAGCGCGGCGAGGACGGCCTCGGCGTACTCGGGGCCCTTGTCCATCCAGACGGCGATCCGGTCGCCGGGCCGCGCACCGAGCCCGAGGATCGCGGCGGACGCCCGGCCCACCGTGTCGGCGAGCCGGCCGTAGGTGATCGTCCGCCGGCCGAGCAGGGCGGGGCGGGCCGCGTGCTCCGCCGACTCCAGTTCCGGGAGCCCTGCGATGTGCTCGTCCAGGACGCCGAGCCGCCGCGCGCTCACCGGCCCGCCTCCCGCCCGCCGCCGGGCAGCACGCCGGTCTCCCGGGCCGCGTCCACGAAGATCTGCGCGGCGAGGGCCAGGTCCTGCGGGGTGTGCTCGGACGTCACGCTCACCCGCAGCCGGGCGTCGCCGAGCGGCACGCCGGGGAACACGACCGTCTGGCAGAACAGGCCGCGGGCGCGCACCGCCCGGCCCATCTCCATCGCCCGGCGCTCGTCCCCGATGACGATCGGCAGGATCGCGCTCTGCGTGTGCTCCAGGTCGAAACCCGCGTCGGTGAGGTCGGCGCGCAGCCGGTGGATGTTCGACCAGAGCGCGGCGAGCCGCTCCGGCTCCTCCTCCAGGACGTCGATCGCGGCGATCAGCCCGGCCGCGACACCGGCCGGGATCGTCGCGGCGAACACATAGGAATTGGAGTAGAAGCGGAGGTACTCGACGACCTCCTCCTCGCCGACGACGAAACCGCCCATGCCGGCGAGGGCCTTGCTCATGGTGCCGAGTTCCAGGTCGACCTCGTCCTTCAGGCCGAAGTGCTCGGCGGTGCCGGAACCGCGCTCGCCGAGGACGCCGGTCGCGTGCGCGTCGTCCACCATGACCCGCGCCCCGTACCGGCGCGCCAGCCGGACGATCTCCGGCAGGTCGCACACGTCGCCGTGCATGCTGAACACGCCGTCGGTGACGATGAGCTTGCCGCCGCGGACCTGGCCCTCGCACCGCTCCAGCACCCGCTCCAGCGCGCGCATGTCGTTGTGGCCGTAGATCTTGCGGACGCCGCCGGACAGCTTGCAGCCGTCCACGATGCTCATGTGGTTGAGCTTGTCCACGATCAGCGCGTCATGGCTCTTGACCAGGGCGGACACCGAGCCGAGGTTGGCCGAGTAGCCGCCGGGGTAGACGATGCAGGCCGGGCGCCGCTTGAACGCGGCGAGGCGCCGCTCCAGCTCCTTGTGCAGGTGGTTCGTGCCGCCGATGATCCGGCAGCCGGTGTTGGTGGCCCCGTAGGACCGGGTCGCCTCGCAGATCGCGTCGACGACCCGCGGGTGGTTCGCGAGCCCGAGGTAGTTGTTCGAGGCGAACATGAGGAACTCGCGGGTGCGGCCGGTCAGCTCGTCGTGGATGCGGGCGCGGTTCGCGCACCGCGACCGCAGCGGCATCCCGTACCAGTAGAGGTGCTCGGCCTCGCGTCCGCGCAGGTAGGAGGTGAACCCGCGGGCTTTGGCGAACAGGTCCGGGTCGCGGTCGTCCATGAAGTCGCGCATGGAGCGGCCGTCCCAGGACGTGCTCGGCGCGGGCTGGGCGGGGTCCAGTTCCCCGATCGCCAGTTCGCCCCGCGCTGTTCCGGGCTCGGGCGCGGGCTCGGGTGCGCCGCCCCCGCCGGTGCGGGCGCGCAGCTCCGTGATGAGGGCGCGCAGGTTCGGCACGGTGATCTCGGACGCGAGGCCGTCCGGGAGCCCCAGCTCCTCGGCCGCGTCGCCGATGATCGAGGCCAGCACCACCGAGTCGATGCCGAGCTCCGCCTCCAGTTCGGCGTCGAGGTCGAGCTGGTCGCGCCGGTAGTGGGTGTGCCGCATCGCGGCCGTCATGACGGCCTCGGGCAACCCGGCGTCGTCCCGCTCCGGCGGGGCGGCGACGGCGCGCTCGACGGCGTCGATCAGGTCCTGCGGGGTGGCGGGCTCGCCGGGCAGCCGCACCTGCGGCCCGAACCGGTCCCGGACGTCGCCGAGGATCGCGTCCAGGACGGCGGCGTCGACGCCGAGCTCACCCTCGAAGTGGCTCTCCGGCCGCAGCTGCGCGACGTCGTACAGGGTGTTCGAGGCGATGATCTCCAGCACCTGCCGGCGGGCCGGGGCCGCGGCCGGGGCGCTCTGCGCCAGATCGGTCATCGGACGCTCTTCTCCCCCTCGTCCAGGCGGCCGACCAGCGCGGCGATCGCGCCGACCGACCCGAAGTTCGCGGGCGTGATCTCCTGGAGCGGGACGGTGACGCCGAACTCGGCCTGCAGCGCGTGCACGAGGTCGAAGATCGCGGCCGAGTCGATGATGTTCAGCTCGATGATCGGCGTGTCCGCGCGCAGCCCGGCGGCGTCCCCGCCCATCCAGGCGTCGGCGATGTATCCGACGAGGAAGTCCGCCGCGGTCACGGTGAGGCCGCCGTGGTCAGCTGCCGCTCGATCAGCTCGGCCGCCCGGCCGATGGTGTCGGACGGCGAGACCAGGTCCTCGGCGAGCTCGGCGCCGGCGAACTCCGACTGGGCCACCAGCAGCAGCTCCACCAGGAACAGCGAGTCCACGTCGAGGTCCTCGAAGACCACGTCCGGGCCCACCGCGGCCCGGTCGACCTCGAACCGGTCCACCAGCAGATCGACCAATCGGTCGTAGACATCACTCACGACTTCCCCCTATGCCGCGTGAACGGCGTTGGAGATCAGCGGACGGCCCGACTGTGGTGCATTGCGCTGACGACCGCGCTGACGAACCACTGACCGGACCGCGGCGCGCGGCCGACATCTCGGTCAAGGCGTCATGACACGCTCTGACTATTCGACTGACGCAGGCCAGAAGTGATATTTCGCGGGTTAATCGACTTCGTATCCATTAGCTGCGGGACCGAAACCGTCCCGACCGGCGGCCCGCTCCGCCCGAGTGCACCTTGCAGGTAGTTCAGAGTTCAATCCATCCGCCGGCGCGGGAGCCGCGGCCGAGCGCGGCGGCCTGCAGATAAACAGCCGATAAATAGGGCGTTCAAACGGTCCACACGGCCGCCATAACTTGCCATAATGATGGACGCAACGCCGCCCGGACACCATTAGTGAGCGACTGCGTTCGGAGAGTGATCGCCAGCCGAGATCCGATGAACGTTCAACCACCCATTACTCTCGCTCCCCGCCTCGTCCGGCGCTGGAGCCGGGATTCGCAGAGCGCCACGGGGGCCACCGAGCCGATGCAGTGCTTCACCGAGACCGCGCCGTCCTATTTCCCCTGGCGGCACCGATGGCATTAAGACGACGACTGCTTCTCTGCTGCGAAAGAACGATCATCGCCGACTGTTTTTCGGCACTGCTGAAGAACGGTTCGGACATCGAAATCATCGGGCGCACCACGGGCGAACGCGTCCTGCGGGACGCCGCGGAGAAGGCCCCGGACGTCACGCTCGTCGTCGCTCCCGCGCTGACCATCGTCATGCATCAGCGCGAACTCGCGGAATTGTCCGGGCATTCCAAGGTCGTGGTCATCGCGAAAACCGAGAACGTGCACCGGGCGGTCGAGGCGATCGGGCTCGGCGTCTCCGCCGTGCTGTCCCTGGACACCTCGTCGGACCAGTTGATCCAGGCGCTCCGCCTGGTCACCGCCGGCGACACCCTGCTCATCCCGGAGGGCGCCCGCCACGCCCTCTGCCGCGCGCCCGACGCCGCGCCGCCGGAGTCGCACCCGGCCGATGCGGTGTACCTCACCTCCCGGGAGAAGGAGGTGATCCTGCTGCTGGGCCGCGGGGCGTCCAACGTCGAGATCGCCAAGGAGCTGTCGATCTCCATCACGACCGTCCGCACCCATGTCCACAACGTGCTGAAGAAGCTCGACGTCGGAACCCGCGGTCAGGCGGTCGCGGTCGCCTATGAGAGCGGCCTGATCACGAAGATAGGCGCGGAGAGCACAACCGACTGACTTTCCGGCGGACGCCGCACTGGTCCGGTCCGCCAGCGGGAGTGGTCGCAGGGGCGCCGCGCGCCCGCTCACCGGAGCCTCGGCAAGGGGTTGCCAGCGCGCCGCGGGCCGGTTACCGTTCATTCGATTTATAGGAAAGTTTCCTATAAGAAGGTCGACCGTATGCCGCGCCCGCCGCCACACCGCTGAGGAAGGTACGCAGCACGACCCCGCTCGGGGTTCGGGGGATTCCCGCTCAATCCACATCTCCTACCCGGGAGTGACCTTGCGAAGAACACTTCTTCCCGGCTTCCTCTTCACCGCCCTCTGCTCCCTCGTCCTCGCCCTGCTCGTCCCCGCCTCGGCCAGCGCCGCGTCGGTCACGGCGACGTTCACCAAGTCGTCCGACTGGGGTTCGGGCTACGAGGGCAAGTACACGATCAAGAACGAGACCGGATCGGCGATCTCGTCGTGGAAGGTCGAGTTCGACCTCCCGTCCGGCTCCTCCGTCGGGACGTACTGGGACGCGCTGCTCACCACGTCCGGGCAGCACGCCGCGTTCACGAACCGCGACTACAACGGGACCGTCGCCGCCGGCGCGTCCGTCTCGTTCGGCTTCATCGTCGGCGGCTCCGGGGCACCTCAGGGCTGCCTGCTCAACGGCGCGTCCTGCGACGGCGGGGGCGGCCCCACCGAACCCGGCACCCCCTCGGCGCCCGGCACCCCGACCGTGACCGGCCGGACGGACACGTCGCTGACGCTGTCGTGGTCCGCCGCGTCCGGCGGGCCCACCGGCTACCGCGTCTACGAGGGCTCCGCCGTCCGCGCGACCGTGTCCGGGACGAGCACCACGATCAGCGGCCTCGCCAAGTGCTCCGACCACACCTACACGGTGAAGGCGTACAACGCGGCCGGGGAATCCGCGGCGAGCGGCTCGGTGTCGGCCACGACCACCGGCTGCACGACGCCGCCGCCGGGCACCCGCCGGGCCGCGCCCTACCTCTACATGGGCTGGGGCGAGCCGCCGAGCCCGTCCACGGTCATGAACGCGACCGGGATCAAGTGGTTCACGATGGCGTTCATCCTGTCCGGCGGCGGGTGCAGCCCGGCGTGGGACGGGAACCGCCCGCTCAAGGGCGGCGCGGACGAGCAGGCGATCACGCAGATCCGCGCGGCCGGCGGTGACGTGCTGCCGTCCATCGGCGGCTGGTCGGGCAACAAGCTCGGCCCGAACTGCTCCTCCCCCGAGGCCCTCGCCGGCGCCTACCAGCAGGTCATCGACGCGTTCGGGCTCAAGGCGATCGACGTCGACATCGAGAACAGCGACGAGTTCGAGAACGCCACCGTGCAGGACCGGATCCTCGGCGCCCTCAAGATCGTCAAGCAGCGGAACCCCGGCGTCCAGACGATCCTGACGTTCGGCACCGCCACCACCGGCCCGAACTACTGGGGCCAGCGGCTCATCACCCAGGCCGCGGCGCTCCAGGCGAACGTGGACGTCTTCACCATCATGCCGTTCGACTTCGGCGGCGGCTCGGACATGTACGGCAACACCGTCAACGCGTCCGAGGGCCTGAAGAACCAGCTGAAGTCGGCCTTCGGCTGGTCGGACGCCACCGCCTACGCGCACATGGGCATCTCCGGCATGAACGGCCTCTCCGACCAGCAGGAGCTCACCTCGACCCAGACCTGGACGCAGATCCGCGACTGGGCGCACTCGAAGGGCCTCGCCCGCCTCGCGTTCTGGTCGGTCAACCGCGACCGTCCCTGCGCGGGCGGCGGTGTGACGTCCAACTGCAGCGGCATCGACCAGCAGCCGTGGCAGTTCACCAAGATCACCGCCGGCTTCTGACCATCCCCTCCCAGCGGCCCGCGTCCCCCTCCCTGGACGCGGGCCGCTTCTTCCCACCCCTTCGCGGCCGGACCCCGGACGCCCTCGAACGCGCCGTGGCCCGGGCCTGATCGTCTGACCGGGCTCACTGCCGGTCGGGGTGGACGATGTACCAGGCTCCGGACGGCGTGACCCAGATCAGCAGCCCGGCCCAGACTTGGAAGAGTCTCCAGTCGGTGCGTTGCTTGAGTCTGTGGTGGCGTCTGCAGAGCGGTGCGAGATTGCAGCGGCAGGTGATTCCGGGGCGCCACGGGGCGGTGTGGTCGAGGTCGCAGCGGTGTGAGGGCTGGTTGCAGGTGGGGAACACGCACGTTCCGTGCCTGGCTTCGACCTCTCGCCGCATCGCGGCGGACGGCCGGTAGCCGGGTCGGCCGTGGGTCTCATCGCCGCCCCGGCAAGCGGCGTCGCGGGCGTCTGCGAGTTGACCGTGGATGTGCTGCGCTGTACGGCGGATCGCGTCCGGCAGTTCGCGGGGGTGGACTCGTCCGCGCACGTGGTTCAGGCGTCGGTCCACCTCGTCCGCGAGCACCGCGATGCCGGTACCACCGCTGAGACCGTCACCAGGCGGATCTCCGCCTAACGGTCCATCGTCGAGTGGGCCGCTGATCGAGACGGTCGCGCTCCCCGCTGTCGGCCCGATGACAGCGATGCGCGGGCCCGAGGAGGCCGCACCGGCATCAGAGCGGCCACCGTCAATGTCATGCGGCGCGGGGTTGCCGAGCAGGCCGGTTCGCGGGACCGGGGAGAGCAGTGCGGTATTGAGCCGGACGCCGTTCGCGTAGGGAGCAGGGGAGGCGGTGTCGTCGCCCGTCTGCGTGAGGAGGGCTCGGACGGCGTCGGGGAGCGGGAGGCCGTTCAGGAGCCGGGTGGCGAGGTCGGCCCGGATCGTGTTCAAGGGCCGGGTGTCGCCGTCGGCTTTGATGCCGTGTGCGGTGGCGGTGATCTTGTTGTAGATGGCGTGGGCGTCTTCGGCGGCCAGGTCGCACAAGGCCAGATCAGCGGTCCCGGAGGAGGTGTCCCACACCTCCAGCCGCCGTCGCTGGACGGCCTCGCGCCTGCGTTCTTCCATGGCCTCGGGTGCCAGGCGCTGCGCGATGCGCTTGATGCGGCGGCGGAGTTGCCCGGTGGTCTGCCCGGACGCCTTCTCCAGCGCCGCACGCTCCACCCGCCCTGCCACTTCTTCGGGGAGGTGCTCGGTGACGTCGCAGACGACACGGGCCTTGGCCATGTCGATGCGCCCGAGCCCCAGTGCCTCTCCCGTCCGTGCCAGCGGGCCGGTCAGCCGTTCGGCGAGGTGGACCAGGGTGGCGGCGGTGTTGCCGGTGACGGTGAGCGCGAGGGCGACCTCTTCGGTGACCGACTCGCGGGCGGACAAGATCCGGTAGTCGGGATCACCGGAATCCTCCTCATCGGTGCGACGCCGGGCGAGTTCGGCGATCGCGGCCAGTTCCCGCGCCTGCGCCCAGGACGTCTGCCGCCGCGCCGCCGCGGCAACCTGCAAAAGTTCATCATCGGTCAGATCGTCCAGGCGGTTCTTCCCACCCGACAGGCAGATCGCCAATTGCGGGCCGGGCGGGAACTGCTCCCTGCCCTCCCATTCAAGCTGGCGACCGACGATTGTGATGACCGGAGCGGGCATTGACATGGGGACTCACCTCCCAACCTGAATTCCACCTCCAATTATAGGCGACACCCCAGCCAATACTGCAGGACAATCTGGACACGCCACATTATTGTCACCACCCATTTCCGGCGGCGGCCGAGGACGACTTTATCGCGTTGGGGTTATTGCTGCCGGCGGTTGGCTTAGCGGAGCGCGGCAACGGCAGCACCTGCACAAACCCGCAGATGAACGCCTTCTCAGCCACGCACAGCATAAGGAAGCGCGTCCGCCGCAACCACGGGTCTTCCCCATCCCTCAGAAGTCGTAAGCACTCTGCGGAAGCAGCAACAAGCAGAGAGCCCCGGCCACAGGGGCCGAGGCTCAACCGTTGTTCGGGGGGGTCAGTGCTTCAACGCGGCCACCAGCATCGCGAACTCGCCTCGGCTGACGAGCAGCTTCGGGCCGTCCGGGTCTTTCGAGTCTCGGACGCCGACGCCGGAGGGGAGGCCGGCGACCTCAACGCAGTTGCCGCCGTTCCCCGAGCTGCGCGATGACTTTCGCCATGTCGCCCTACTCAGATCCATGATGATCTTCCTTCATAATGCGGCGGATCAGGTCCGCCGACTGCTTCACCGACGAGGCCGACGATTTGATCGACTCGTAGCACACGGCCCAGTAGCCAACGTCCTCAGGGCGCTCGATGAATCGTCCACCCGTGAGATCCTCAGCGTAGGCCACGGTCACGCCGCCGGGGAGAGCCAGGAGACTGAAGCAACACGTCAAGCCGGCGTGCGCTCCAGTGTCGAAGGGGACCACCTGGAGCGTGACTTTCGGATGGTCGGCGAGTTCCAGGAGATAGCCGACCTGTTCACGCATGATCTTCGCGGATCCGACGGGGCGGCGTAGGACTGGTTCGTCCATGACTACCCACAGCGTTGGGCAGTTCGTTGCGGCGAGCAGCGCTTTGCGCTCCATGCGGCTCGTGACAAGAGCTTCGATTTCCTCCGCAGTATCGCCCGGACGGCCCGTCCGGTGGAGCTCACGCGCATACTCGGGTGTCTGGAGCATGCCCGGGATACAGAGGCCCTCGTACCAGCGGATCATGGACGTCTTCTTCTCGACCTCCAGGTACTCCGCGAACCCGGTCGGGAGGCGGTGGGCCTTCTTGAAGTCGAGCGTCCGGGTGAGCGCCCCGCCGGTCTCCAGTTCACGATCGCACGACTCCGCGAACGGCAGGGAAGCGGCGAGCTGCCCCGTCTCGGCGCCGGAGATCAGCGACTCCGAGAAGCTGATCCGGGTGGCGAGTTCTGCCTGCGTCAGCCCGGCTTGCTTGCGGTAATAGCGCAGCTCACGTCCCCATATGGCTTGGGGGCTGTACGGGTCGACCACCACTTTCGGCCTCCAGCGTCCGAT
>NZ_BCQS01000010.1 GCF_001552195.1 Actinomadura latina NBRC 106108 | reverse complement strand
AACCAGGGAGCGAACCCCAGCCGGCCAAACCTTGGAAACAATCCCAGCATCACCATCCCCCAAAAGAGGGACAGCATTGCCTCAAAGAAATCCCCACCATCCGAAGATGGCACACGGGGCGACCCAGCCCTCCCCAAAAGAAAGACCGAGCCGATAAAGGCACTGGCTTTTAACACGCTGTTGAGTTCTCAAGAAACGGACACCCACCGCGCCGGACCCGCTCTCGCGTTTCCCGCTCCGGGGTGACTCGCTTTACTTTACCCGATCCAGCCGATTTGTCAATTTCGGCTTTCTCCGGTAACGCCCGTCCAATGCCGCTTGCGCGGCACCTTCGGAGCGGTGCAGCTATTTCACCAGATCCAGCCGGATTGTCAAAACCAGGCCTTTTCCGACGCCACCACACAACAGCAGGCACGGCTGAGCCGCGTCGGCTAGTTCGTAGGTGGTTTCCCTTCGGGCCGGCCGCCGTAAGGCGTCCCGCAATCCCTTGGGGCGAAGTGAACAGTATGCCCAAGGAACGGAGACGTCAAACCGGCTCGCGGTGGCGGATCGCCTCAGGACCGGTCGCTCCGCCGGTCGAGGCTGCGTACACGGCCCGTCTCACCTCGGATTTTGCCTGGTTTCAGGCCACTTCATCCGCGTCCGCAACACCGTCCGAGCCGCCAATATTTCATTTTGGCAACGCCGTATGAACAACGAGCCTCACGGCTGGGCCAGGTATCCACCGACGAAGAGAACCGCTTCAGCCAGAACCCAGACGAAAGCCGCCACGGTCAGGAGGGCGTCCAGCCGACCGGGCCGGCGCCGGACACCGTGCAGGGCCCACGCGGTGACGGCCAGGGCGGCAGCGAGGAGCGCGACCGCCCCCGAAAGCCTCACCGCATCGTCAAAGCCGGCGGCGCATCCCGGATCGTGGCGATCGGCCTCGCCGCAGAAGGCCGCATCACCCCAGCCGCCGACTGCGGAGAAGAACCACAGGACGGCCAGCATGCAGTTCGCGATCGTCGGGAGGGCCGGCGAGACCCACCAGCCATTCGTCCGTTCCGGCATGACCTGCACGAACGGACGGTACCTCGCCCCGAGGAAGCCGGGAAGGCCCAGCGCGGGCCGCGGCCACGATCAGGTGATCTCCTTGGCCTCGTGGAGGTTCATGTCCATGACGATCGCCGTCATGACGGCCATGGTCCGCAACGGCTCCCGGACCGGATCGGAGATCTCGATCGCGTACTTGTCCGCCGTCGTCAGCAAGTGCGTGGCCAGCCCGGCCCACTTCTTGCGCACATGGGCCACCCTGCCGCCGTCGGCGTCCTTCACCAGGAAGTTGTTGCGCGGTACATCGACGTCCACGGCCCCGATCAGAGTGCCGTCATCGTCGTAGATGACGTAGCGGCGCCCGACGCGTTCGGTGACGAATGACCCGACGCGCTCTCCGTCCGGCCGGAGGATCTCGGTGTACTCACGCCCGCTCTGCTTGTCCACGACCAATAGCGGTTCGCCATCGGGCGTGGACAGCATGACGGCTCGTGCGTCGAGGTTCGACTTGCCGGGGAACAGGCCCCGCATCTCGGAGCGACCCTCGTCATTCGTCTGCCCGGCGATCGCGAGGACGGTTCCGTCACCGTCCATCACCTTGTACCGCGACTTCGCGAACGGGCCCCTGCGAGGCTGTTCGACCTTGAGCACCGGGGAGCTGAACACTTCGCTCACGTGTTCTCCTGCCTCATCGGCCGCATGCGCGGGCCGCCTCACTGTCCATGACTCGGCACCCACGTACGGGTGTCCAACGGGCGATCCTGCCAAGCGCCGCCCCGAAAGGGAAAGCTCTTTCGCTTCGCGCCGACAACCGGTAACCCTCTGGCGGACCACCCACACCCGGCCTGACCTGGGCAAACTCGGACCGGGTCGCCCATCCCGAAGACACAACCTTCTCCCCGTCCGGGCACCCCTGCCGCTCAGGAAGCACACGGACCCCCGACGCGACGACTCCCCCAACACCCGCACAGAGAGCTTCTCGCCCTGCCCAATACTCGCCCTCGCAACAGCCGACCCGTGCTCGCTCCACTCGACAGGTGGCCGATTCGTGTGGACAACTGCCACCTGGAAGGCCGGAGCACGAGTCAGCAGCGTCTCCTCCTCCGAAGCTGGCAATCCGACAGAGCCGCAGTCGCCGCAAGATTGCGTACTGCATGCCCCGTCCACGTTGGTGGGGACTGGCACACCCTGACGGTCGGGAGATGCGCGGGGAGCATCAGTTCAAAGCCTCCGCGCAACCGCCACCGCCGCCGCCACACGCCTGCACCCACTACCCGGGCTGGGACGGGGTAGGTACGCCCCCTCGCAGGGGGAAGCACTCCGAGAAGCAGAAGATCGGCTGCGGTCGCGCCGCCTGCCCCATCGAAGTCTCCAGCGACTCGCCCATCTCGCTGACGCGGGCCGGCGGACTACGCGAGTTCGCCAGCTCGGCTCCCTGTGTAGCAATCGCCCGCCGAGGTTGCAGCGGCCAGCTGTTGCGCGGCGTCTCGCAGATCGCCGACCGGCGCAGCACACCACGCGTGGCCAGCGGCACCGCGAACCGCAGCACCAGCGCGACGGCACCGGCCGACAAACCCGGCGAGACCGACGACGCGGACCCGGCGCAGCACGCCGCACGCGGCCAGCAACACCGCCAACGACAACGCCAGCACGGCGGCACCAGCCGACAAACCCGGCCAGACCGACAACACCGACCCGGCACAGCACACCCGCACGCGGCCAGCACGCCGCGAACCGCAGCACCAGCGCGGCAGCATCGACGCGGACCAGGTGAGACCCTCTCTGCTGCTCGACGCCGTTGGCCTTGCGCGCGGTTACACCTCGATGCCGGACGGGATGCGTCCGCCGTCCGCCGCAGTGTTCAGGATCGGGATGCAGGCGAGCAGGCAGCGGCTGCCAGGCGCGGTGATTCCGAGGGAGAAGCCGTCAGGGAAGCATCTCAAGATGCATGCCGTCCGCCACGGTGCCGGTGCAGGGCCGCAACCTGTGCCGGTGGCCACGCTGCTGGGCAGATGTGTCCGCAGGCTAAGCGGACAAAGCGGTCCTAGAGGGATCGGATCGGCGGCCATGCTGACCGCGTGCCATATCCGCCGTTCAGGTTAGGACGGGTGAGTAGGTGCGCCTCTCGCTCAGTGCAAGGTAGCTAGATGCCTTGGGCGGACGTCCGGAGCGGGTGGGCTTGGGTTTGATGCAGGCAAGTCGTGCCATTCCGTCCAGCGGTAGGCGGCACCGCGGGCTGCCACGCGTAGTGGACGACCTGTCTTGGCCTCGGGCCCGGTCAGCTGCGCCGCGGCTCCGGCGTCGGTCACGTCCATAAGCACCGCGCCCCGGCGTTTTCATACCTGGTCTCGTCCAATGCGGGCCGAGGGAATCCACTCGGCTCATCACAGGCGGGCGGTCGCGGCACAGCAGGGGTCGTCCCGGACGCGCACGCAGAAAGGGACGGCCCGAGGGCCGCCCCTTTCTAATGTCGCGTTGGCTACGCGGCGCCGATCAGAAGTCCATGCCGCCCATGCCGCCGGACGGGTCGCCCGCCGGGGCCGGGTTCTTCTCGGGCTTCTCGGCGATGACGGCCTCGGTGGTCAGGAACAGCGCGGCGATCGACGAGGCGTTCTGCAGCGCGGACCGGGTCACCTTGGCCGGGTCGAGGATGCCGGACTCGAACATGTTGACGTAGTCGCCGGTGGCGGCGTTGAGGCCCTCACCCGGAGTCAGGTTGCGGACCCGCTCCACCACGACGCCGCCCTCAAGGCCGGCGTTCACGGCGATCTGCTTCAGCGGCTCCTCGAGAGCGCGCTTGACGATGTTCGCACCGGTGGCCTCGTCGCCCGACAGCTCCAGCTTGTCGAACGCCTTGGTGCCGGCCTGCAGCAGCGCCACGCCACCGCCGGGGACGATGCCCTCCTCGACCGCGGCCTTGGCGTTGCGGACGGCGTCCTCGATGCGGTGCTTGCGCTCCTTGAGCTCGACCTCCGTCGCGGCGCCGGCCTTGATGACCGCGACACCGCCCGCGAGCTTGGCCAGGCGCTCCTGGAGCTTCTCGCGGTCGTAGTCGGAGTCGGTGTTGTCGATCTCGGTGCGGATCTGGTTGACCCGTCCCGCGATCTCGTTGGCGTCACCGGCGCCGTCCACGATGGTGGTCTCGTCCTTGGTGATGACGACCTTGCGGGCGCGGCCCAGCATGTCGGTCGTGGTGTTCTCCAGCTTGAGACCCACGTCCTCGCTGATGACCTGGCCGCCGGTCAGCGTGGCGATGTCGCCCAGCATGGCCTTGCGGCGGTCGCCGAAGCCCGGGGCCTTCACGGCCACGGACTTGAAGATCCCGCGGATCTTGTTGACGACCAGGGTGGCCAGGGCCTCGCCCTCGACGTCCTCCGCGATGATCAGCAGCGGCTTGCCGGACTGCATGACGCCCTCGAGGACGGGCAGCAGGTCCTTGTTGGCCGAGGCCTTGCCCTGAACGATCAGGATGTACGGGTCCTCAAGGGTCGCCTCCATCCGCTCGGGGTCGGTCACGAAGTAGTGCGAGATGTAGCCCTTGTCGAAGCGCATCCCCTCGGTGAGCTCGAGCTCCAGACCGAAGGTCTGGCTCTCCTCGACCGTGATGACGCCTTCCTTGCCGACCTTGTCCATCGCCTCGGCGATCATCTCGCCGATCTGCGGGTCGCCCGCGGAGATGGACGCCGTCGAGGCGATCTGCTCCTTGGTCTCCACGTCCTTGGCGAGCTTGGACAGCTCCTCGCTCACCCGCTCGACCGCGGCCTCGATGCCCCGCTTCAGCGACATCGGGTTCGCGCCCGCCGCGACGTTCCGCAGGCCCTCGCGCACCAGCGCCTGGGCGAGCACGGTCGCGGTGGTGGTGCCGTCACCCGCGACGTCGTCGGTCTTCTTCGCGACTTCCTTGACGAGCTCCGCGCCGATCTTCTCCCACGGGTCCTCGAGCTCGATCTCCTTGGCGATCGACACACCGTCGTTGGTGATCGTGGGGGCGCCCCACTTCTTCTCCAGCACGACGTTGCGACCCTTCGGACCAAGGGTCACTTTTACGGCATCGGCCAGCTGGTTCATGCCGCGCTCGAGACCACGACGGGCCTCCTCGTCGAACGCGATCATCTTTGCAGCCATAGGCTCCAGTCCTCCCGGAACAAGGTGGCTTAGACGGATCGAGCCGACGCCCGCGACGGACGGCCCCCGCCGACGACTTCCATTCCGCCGCCGGACTGAGGCCTCATCGCCCCGACCCAGACTGTGAAGTTGTCACTCTCCACAGTAGAGTGCCAACCGTTTTTTAGCACTCTACCCTGCCGAGTGCAAGCGCCACACATCCTGAGCGGGAGAACGTTCATCTACCCGTCCGGACCCGTTCTCACCTGCGATGGAGCTTCATTCGGGAGCCTCATGGGTGTGTCGCCGTGATCCACTGTGTGATCGTCCGCCGGTCTTTGCGGAACGTTCGCTGAACGCATGCACCGGCGTGGGGCAGGGGGACGACGGTCTGCTCCGCGCGTTCCGCGACCGGAGCAGGAGGAGCATCCGTGCCCTGCGGCATGGCCGCCGAGCGCCCAGCGCGAGCCACCAGGTTGGCCCTTTCAGCCTTGTTGCGGCTCTGGGGGGAGCGTCTCTGACTGCGTTCTTGGGTGGCCGGGCGGACAGGCGCCGTCTCGACCACGAACGGGGATGAACCGCAGAAGCGAACGCGCTGACGCCTACGCCAGCTTCCTTAGCGTTGCACATGCGTATGTCCGTATCTTGCGCATGGCTCTCTTCCGCTTCGCGCACGGCGTGCCCGATGACGAGGAGGCGCGCCGGATGATTGGTGAGGCGAGCGAGATTGTCGTTGCCTTCAACGATGCGCGTGCCAAGAGCGGAGATCGTTGGATTGGAAGAGGCAGCCGGCAAGGCCGACCAGGTGTCTGAGGCTGCGGCGCAAGGCGGCTTGTGTTTGAGCGACTCCTACCTCTCGGGTCAACTGGCGGAATTGGACGCCGGGACCACAGAGCACCGGGAGCTTAGACGTACGGTGAACGAATTCGCTACGCTGTGCCGCCGCGAGCTTTCCGAGTGACGGCAATGCCAGTTCATTCAGGATGACGGCAGGCTGTGCGGGTTCGGTGGGCCAGGTCGTCCAGTACCTGGGCGACCGCCTCGACCAGCGCCTTGCCTGTGGGGTCTCCGGTCACTGTCCACACTTCCCGGTCCTCCTCCTCGACATCGGCGACGCCGCTGACGCTGGTCAGCGCGGCGGCGATGCGGCGGCGCAGTTCGGATTCGAGAGGCTCTGCGCGGATGAACTCCATGACCTGAACGCCGACGCTCCACCACGGTCCCTCGCGGAGCTTGGCGGCCGATACGGCGCGCAGGTCCGGCTCATCCGTATTGCGCGCCCACTCCTCGGTTATCCCGGAGTCGAGTGGCTGAATCTGCTGGATGTCGTCGCTCACGCGATGGAGGCTATTGCCGGGGCGCCGCAAAATCCACTCGTGATCACGTAGGGGCGGGGTCAGACTTCAGGCTGATGCGGGGCGGCGGGAAGGCCGGGCATCATGGCCGTATGGGAGCGCGCGGGCGGCGGGTCGGCCCTTTCTGGCGAGTTGCTGGAGTGCCGTTCGCGGTCGGCGTGTCGTGCCTGGCCGCGGCATGGCTAGTCGTTTGGCTGCAAAGCCCGCCGCCGCCCAACTGCGACTTCAGTTGCGCCATGGCGAGTATCGGGTGGCAGGACTATCTGGGAATGTTGCTGTTCATCGGCGGCGTCCTGGCCCGGCGATGACCCGTGGGGTCGACCGGGCTACCGGGGAAGTAGCGCGCGGGTGGCGGTCAGGCGGTCGCGGTGGTCGTCGAGCCAATCGGCGGCGACTTCGATGGTGAGTTCGACCGTCACCAGGAAGGAATGCGAATCCACCACGGCGGCGTGCACGCGGCCGCCGTCGTCGATTTCCAGGTGGAGTTCGGTCGCGCGCTGGCCCTCTCGCCACGCGGCGCCGTCGTCTCCCTGCGCCAGGGAGTCGAGGACCTTCTCCCACGCGGTCAGGTCCTCGGCGTCCAGCCAGGTCTTGATGCCGCCGCTCACGAAGTAGCTGCCGACCTCGATCACACCGGTGAGGCCGCCGGATTCCTGGCCCGTCACCCGCAGGACGACACTGTTCCCGAGGTCGTCGGCAAGGTGGATCAATTCGGGCGCGTCATGCTCTTCCACCCGCGTCATCGTAGACCCGGAAGATGGTCGCAAGCCCGGTCCCGGTACCGGGACCGGGCTCGCGGACGGGGCGTCAGCCGCCCGCGACGGCGGGGATGATGGAGATCTGGGCGCCGTCGGGGGTGGGGGTGTCGAGGCCGTCGGCGAAGCGGACGTCCTCGTCGCCGACGTAGACGTTCACGAAGCGGCGGATCTTGCCCGCGTCGTCCAGGATGCGGGCGGAGATGCCGGAGTAGTTCGTCTCCAGGTCGGCGACGACGGCGCGCAGGGTGGTGCCGTCGGCCTTCACCTCGGACTCGCCGCCGGTGTAGGTCCGCAGGATCGTCGGGATGCGCACGGAAACGCTCATGGTGCTCCCTTTCTCAGGCGAGGCCGGCGGCGCGGAACGCGTCGAGGGACGGCGCGATGTTCGCGGACGGCGCGACGACCGGGGCGACGGCGTCCAGGGTCTTCAGGCCGTCCCCGGAGTTGATGATCACGGTTTCGGCGGACGGGTCGAGGGTCCCCGAGCCGATCAGCTTGCGGAGGGTCGCGACGGTGACGCCACCGGCGGTCTCGCCGAAGATGCCCTCGGTGCGGGCGAGGAGGCGGATGCCCTCGACGACCTCGGTGTCGGTGACGTCCTCGACGGCGCCGTTCGTGCGGCGGGCGACGTCCAGGACGTAGGGGCCGTCGGCGGGGTTGCCGATCGCGAGGGACTTGGCGATCGTGTCGGGCTTCACCGGGCGGACCACGTCGTGGCCGGCCTTGAACGCGGCGGCGACCGGGTCGCAGCCGGCGGCCTGCGCGCCGAACACGCGGTACGGCTTGTCCTCGACCAGGCCGAGCTTGATCAGCTCCTGGAACGCCTTGTCGATCTTGGTGAGCTGGGAGCCGGACGCGACCGGGACGACGATCTGGTCCGGCAGCCGCCAGCCGAGCTGCTCGGCGATCTCATAGCCGAGCGTCTTGGAGCCCTCCGCGTAGTAGGGCCGGACGTTGACGTTGACGAACGCCCAGTCCTCCTGCTCCCCGGCGATCTCCGAGGCGAGCCGGTTGACGTCGTCGTAGTTGCCGTCGACCGTCACGAACGTCCCGGCGTACACGGCCGTCGTGATGATCTTCTGGGCTTCGAGGTCGGACGGGACGAACACCGCGCTGCGGATCCCGGCGCGGGCCGCGGCGGCGGCGACGGCGTTGGCGAGGTTGCCGGTGGACGGGCAGGCCAGCACCTTGAAGCCGAGTTCGCGGGCGGCGGCGAGCGCGACGGCGACGACGCGGTCCTTGAACGAGTGAGTGGGGTTGCCGCTGTCGTCCTTCACCCACAGGCTCTGCAGGCCGAGGCTCTCCGCGAGGTTGTCGGCGCGGACGAGGCGGGTGAGGCCGGGCTCGGTGTTGGGGGTGTCCGCGACGTTGGACGGCACGGGCAGCAGCCCCCGGTACCGCCAGATGTTGCGGGGCCCGGACTCGATGGAGTCCCGGGTGACGCCCTGGAAGTCGTACGCGATCTCCAGGGGGCCGAAACACTCTTCACAGGCGTAGAAGGGACCGAGATCGCGGGTGGAGCCGCATTCGCGGCAGACGAGCGCGGTAGCCGGTCCGAGGTCTGTGGCAGGCGTAAGTGCCATGAGGGCGAGGCCTTTCTCCCCATCTTCCCTGCGCCACCTTGGTCGCAGGCCGGAGTTGGCACCATCTCCCGGCCGGCCTCGCAGGATCGCGAGCGCGCCATAGCCGGGTGGTTGCCGGGGCTTCGCAGGGCCGGTCCCTCCACCCCTCTGGATGAGCGGTATTCAGTTGTCGAGAACACGAGCGGTTTGAACTCGTATGCGTGACTTTACATGAACTGACCGGATGCCAGACAGCCAGGTCCACCGAGTGAGACGTTACCCGGACGAGTTCTTGATCACGCGGGCGACTCCGTCCGGGCGGTGCGCTGGGTCGGGTCGAGGAACACGTGCCGGACGATCGGGAGCCGCTCGCGGAGCCGCCGGTCGATCTCCCCCGCGACGTCCTCGGCCTGGTCGGCGCTGATGTCGTCGGAGAAGTTGACCTTGGCGGCGACGAGCAGCTGCTCGGGGCCGAAGTGCATGGTGAGCAGCTCGTCCACGCCGGTGACGCCGGGCGCGCCGAGGATCTCCGCGCGGATCTCGCGCTGCGCCTCCGGGTCGGCGGCCCGCCCGATCAGCAGGACGGTGCTCTCCCGGCCGATCAGCAGCGCCAGCCCGGCGAGCAGCAGGCCGATGAGGACGGACGCGAGCCCGTCCCAGAGGTCCGACCCGGTGATCTGCCGCAGCACCAGCCCCCCGGCGGCGAGCGCAAGGCCGATCATCGCGGCGCTGTCCTCGAACAGCGCGGTCTTGAACGTCAGGTCGGGCGACCGGCGGACGTGTTCGACGAGGTCGCGGTCGGATTCGCGGGTCTCCATGCGCGCCTGGTAGTAGGCGCGGATCCAGGACGTCCCCTCCAGCACGGCGGCGAGGGCGAGGACGGCGTAGGCGAGCCAGACCGCCGCCCCGGTGCCGCCGTGGCCGGTCATGGTCAGGATGCCCTCGAAGATCGAGAACCCGGCTCCGGCGATGAAGATCCCGAACGCGGCGAGCAGCGACCAGATGTACCGCTCGTTGCCGTATCCGAAGGGGTGGCGCTTGTCGGGGGGACGTTCGCTGCGCCGCAGCGACGCGAACAGGAAACTCTGGTTGAGGGTGTCGGCGATCGAGTGGGCGCTCTCCGCGAGCATCGCGCTGGATCCGGCCAGCAGGCCGGCGATCAGCTTGGTGATCGCGAGGATGAGGTTGGCCGCACCGGCGACGAGCACGGTCTTCTTCGTCTCGGACCTGCTCATTCCGCCCGTTTACCCTTCGCGTTACGCGCTAATCCAGCCGGGTCCGTCCGTGGCGGAAACCACGTGGGTCACTGTGGAGCGCCTCGGTCACAACTGAGACCCTGCGGGTATGAGCCAAGTGCTGGTGGCATCCAACCGTGGCCCGGTGTCGTTCTCGCTGTCGGAGGACGGCGAGCTCACCATGCGGCGTGGCGGGGGCGGGCTGGTGTCGGGCCTGGCCGCCGTCACGGGCGCCCCGCGCGACCCTGGACCGCCGCGTCCGGCGGAGCCCGCGGGGACGCCGTCGCCGTCCGGCCAGGGCCCGGACGTGCTGTGGGTGTGCGCGAGCCTCAACGATGCCGATCGGACGGCCGCTCGCCTCGCACCGGACGGCCGCATAGACCAAGCCGGTCACGACACCGGTGGCGCGGCGGTTCGGATGCTCGACATCCCGCCGGCCACCTTCCACCGTGCGTACAACGCGGTGGCCAACTCGACGCTGTGGTTCGTCCACCACCTGCTGTACGACACGCCGCGCAGCCCGCATTTCGATGCTCGTGCACGGCGTGACTGGCAGTCCTATGAGGCGTACAACGCGGCCTTCGCGGACGCCCTGGCGCGGGACGCCGCCCACGGCGCGAAGGCCGCGATCCAGGACTACCACCTGTCGCTGGCCCCGCGGATGCTCCGGGATCGGCGTCCCGACCTGAAAATCGTCCACTTCTCCCACACGCCTTGGGCGCCGCCGGAGTACTACAAGCTGCTGCCTGACGACATCGGTGTGCAGATCCTGCTGGGCATCCTCGGCGCCGACCACGCGGGCTTCCTCACCGAGCGGTGGGCTGCGGCGTTCCTCGACTGCTGCGAACTCGTCCCCGGCGCACGCGTCGACCGTGCCGCTCGGACCGTCACCTATGCGGGCCACACGACGCACGTGGGCGTCCATGGTCTCGGCGTCGACGAGACGGCGTTGCGCAAGCGCGCCGCCCAGCAGGACGTCACTGAACGGGCGCGCGCGCTGAGGGAGCAGGTGGGCGACCGTCAGCTCATCGTGCGGATCGACCGGACGGAACTGTCGAAGAACATCGTGCGCGGCCTCGCCGCCTACCGCGAGATGCTCGTCAACCATCCCGAGTGGCGCGGACGCGTGGTGCATCTGGCGTTCGCCTACCCGTCCCGCTACGACCTGCCCGAGTACCGCGAGTACACGGCGGCCGTCCAGCGGATGGCCGAGCAGATCACCGGCGAGTTCGGCACCGCCGACTGGGAGCCGCTGATCCTGCAGGTGAACGACGATTATCCGCGGTCCCTCGCCGCCTACGGCCTGGCGGACGTCCTGCTGGTCAACCCCATCCGGGACGGCATGAACCTCGTCGCGAAGGAAGGGCCCGTCCTGTCGGAGGAGGGGTGCGCGCTCGTCCTGTCGCGGGAGGCCGGGGCGGCGGCCGAACTGTCCGAGGACGCGCTGATGGTCAACCCCTTCGATGTGACGCAGACGGCGGAGACGCTGCACCAGGCGCTGCTGATGCCGCGCGCGCAGCGGGCCGAGCGCTGCGCCCGCCTCGCGGCCGCCGCGACGGCGCTCCCTCCGCAGCGCTGGTTCGCCGACCAACTCGCCGCCCTGGACTAGGGAGAGGCGGCGCGCCGCCCGCTCCGGGCGAGAAGGCGGGGCGGCGCGCCGCGGGCTTCAGGTGGTGCTGGCGGAGGGTTCGGGGACCAGGCGGCAGTCGACCGGGTTCGGTTCGTGGCGCTGCTTCCAGCGTTCGCGCAGCGCGTCCTTGCTCTGCGCCATGCGGCGGTGGGCGCTGACCCGGGTGAAGTGGGCGAGGTGGGACGCGGCCGGCTTCGGCAGCCCGCTCGGCTCGTAGCCGTACTCGGCGAGCCGATCGCCGAACGCGGCCTCCGCCAGGCTGATCTCCCAGGGGTCGAGCCCCTCCGCCCATGACCCGATGCGGCCCGTGGTGACGGCGTCGTGCGTCCGGCCGTGCCACCTCTTGCGGGACGGGACGGTCCGCCGCGCGAGGCTCTCGGGGTGCGTCATCGCCGGGTCGAATTCCTCGCCGAGGAACCCGCAGAGCCGTGTCAGCTCGTCGACGGGATCGGCGACGAGCCGCTCGTACTGCAGCTCGTAGTAGGTGTCGGGGCCGAGCCGCGCGGCGAGCCGGCGGCCCTGGTCGACCGTCTCGCGCCAGAGCGAGATCGCGTGGTGGACGTCGCCGTCGTACCAGGGCATCTCCAGCAGGGACGCGACGCAGTCCCGGCCGTCCCGGACGAGGTGGACGAACTGGGCGTCCGGGAACATCCGCAGCAGCGGGCCGGCGTACCGGGCGTAGCTCGGACGCTTGTCGCCCCAGCGCGCCTTGCCGTGCAGCCGCGCGTAGGCGCGGAACACGGCGCCGACCGCGGAGCCGAGCGTCGGCGGCCCGGCGACGATCTCCTCGATGACCTCGGCGGCGTCCAGGCCGAGCTCCTGGACCTTGGTCGACCGGTCGCCGGTGATCCACTCCGCGAGGGCGCGCCTGTTCTTGCTGTCCGCGAGGTCACCGAACTCGCACCGTGCCGCATAGGCGGGGAGGACGAACTTCGTCTCCGTCGGCAGCGCGATGCGCGGGTGCGAATGGAGCATGAGCCGCAGCAGGGTCGTCCCCGAACGGGCGCAGCCGAGGACGAAGATCGGGCGGGCGTGGCGGGAGGCCGGTCCGGATGGCATGCACGCATGCTGGTAGAGGCGCCCTGGTCACGGCCCTGATTATGCACTGACCGTTACCGCGCGATGACCGACCTTTGACGAGCCGTCCGGCCGCCGCCCGGTCAGGTGGTCGCCCGGTCAGGTGGTCGCCCGGTCAGGTGTAGGACTCGCCCAGCGTCTGCCTGACCTGCTTGCGCGCCTCGTGGATGCGGGACTTGACCGTGCCGAGCGGCAGGTTGAGCTGCGCGGCGATCTCCGCGTACTCCAGCTGGGACACGTCCCGCAGGACGAGGGCCTGGATGAGGTCCGGCTTGCGGGCCTCCAGGTCCTCCATGGCGTCCAGGATGTCGACCCGGGAACCGGCGATGACGCTGGTCCTGCGGGGGTCGGGGCGCTGCTGCGGGAGCTCGCCCGCCTGCTCGACGGAGCGCCGCTTCAGCGACCGGTAGGTGGACCGGGCGGAGTTGGCGACGACGACGTGCAGCCAGGTGCTGAACCGCGACCGGCCCTCGAACCGGTGGATGTTGCGCGCGACCTGGAGCAGCGCGTCCTGGCAGGCCTCTTCGGCGTCCTGCCGGCACGGCAGGAACCGGGAGGCGTGCCGGAGAACGTCCGGCTCGATCTTGCGGAGGAGCTCGTTGAGGGCGCCCTGGTCGCCCTGCGCGGCCTTGACCGCCAGCTCCTCGGTCCTCTCGTCGAATGCCATGCCGCCTCATTGCTCGTTCGCGGGCTCGCCCCGTTTGCTGGGATGATACGGGAGTGTCTTTCCCACCAGCTGTAGGCCGGTACCGAATCGATCGCGTCCTGGGTTCGGGGGCGTTCGCCTCTGTGTGGCTGGGGCACGACGACGCCCTGGAGTCACAGGTCGCCATCAAGGTGCTGAACAGCAACCTGGTCGACGATCTGGACGTGCGCAATCGCTTCCTTGAGGAGGCCCGGATCCTGCGCCGCGCCGACTCCGAGCGGCTCGTCCGCGTGCACGACATCGGGGAGCTTCCGGACGGCCGCCCGTACTTCGTCATGTCGTACGCCGACCTCGGGACGCTCGGCGACCGCATGCGCGAACGGCCACTTCCGGTCAGCGAGGTCGTCGCGCTCGCCGAGCAGATCGCCTACGGCGTCGAGGTGATCAACACCCTCGGGGTGATCCACCGCGACCTCAAGCCGTCCAACGTGCTGTTCCAGTCGACGGCGGACGGCGGCGAGAAGCTGCTCATCGCCGACCTCGGGCTGGCCAAGGCGCTGGCGCACGCGTCCGGGGCGTTCACGCTGCCGGTCGGCACCCCCGGGTACATGTCGCCGGAGCAGGCTCGGTTCGGCGGCGGGCTGGACGTCCGCGCCGACGTGTACGGGCTCGGCGCGCTGACCTACCACATGCTCACCGGGCGGGCCCCCGGCCCGGCGCCGGTGAAGGCGCCGCCGAGCGAGCTGCGCGAGGGGCTGCCCCCGGCGTTCGACCAGGTGATCATGCGGGCGCTGGAGGTGGAGCGGGAGAAGCGGTGGCCGACCGCGGAGGCGTTCGCGGAGGCGCTGTCCACGCTGCGCCCGACGACGGCCCCGGCCGCGCCCGCACCCGCTCCCGCGCCGGCTCCCGTGGCCGCGCCGCCGGCTCCGCGGATCGACGCGGACGCCACCGTCCAGGACTTCTACCGGGACGGCTCCCCGGCCCGGCCGCCCGCGCCGGGCGCCGCCGTGCCGCCGGGCCCCGGACAGACGGTCGGGGCGAACCATGGCGGCGCCGCACCCGAGATGCGGACACGGCTCGACCAGCCCGCGGAGGACGACGTCCGCACGTCCGAGATGCGCGTCCCGCCGCGTCCGCCGGCCGGCGGGCAGGCGACGATCGTGGACGATCCGGCCGGACGCGCCGTCCCGTTCGGGCAGGCCGAGGGCCCCACAGCGCCGGACAACGACAACGACCGCACGGTGTCGCACCAGGCGCCGCACCAGGCGCCGCCACCGGGCGGCGACAACAAGACCGCCGTCTTCCCGACCCAGCCGCCCCCGCAGGGCGGCGGCGCCCCCGCGCAGCCGATGGGCGGCCCCTACGGCGGCCCGCCTCCGCCCACGGGCTTCCAGCCCCCTCCCCCGGGCCGGCAGCGGCCGGGCGGCGAACAGGGCGGCCTGATGAGCAGGCTCGGCGGCGGCGGAGCGCCCAAGAAGTTCGTCACCCCTCTGGTCATCACCGTGGTCGTGCTGGCGGTGGCCCTGATCGGCGGGCTGACGCTGGGCGTGCTGTTCTCCGGTGGCGACGGCAAGGACGGCAAGAAGACGCCGGCGGTCCCGAAGGACTTCGTCGCCGCCTCCGACAAGGCGGGAAAGATCAAGACCGCGGTGCCGAAGGCGTGGCCGCTGGACCCGGAGCAGACGTGGACTCCGTCCGCCGTCGGGCTGAACGACACCCAGCCGCGGCCCGTGCTGCGCGCGACCCCGGACAAGGCCGCGTTCCTCGGCAACGGCAAGGGCCCCGGCGTCTTCATCGGCGTGACCACGGACGTGCGTCCCGGCCAGCTTCCGCCGCCCGGCGCGTCCAGCCACCCGCAGTGCACGAAGGCCGCGCCGGAGGACTACACCACGCCGGACGGCGCCCTCAGCGGAACGATCGTCAGCTTCACCGCGTGCAAGACCGGCACACCGTCGGTGACCGAGATCGGCCTCAAGGACAAGGCCGGCAAGTTCGGCCTGTGGATCCGCGTCAAGGAGACCGACGACCGCGGCGCCGCCAAGGACATCCTCGACAACCTGAAGGTCAAGCTGTAACGCCCAGAGCGTCGACTACGCGTCCGAGGCATCGCCTGCGCTGACGTATCCGCCCCTTACCCCGGACTGCGGGCGGGCATCACACCCCCACCTTGGCGCAAGCCTGCCCAGTACCGATGATCGATGTTGCATCGCGAACTATTCCGATATATCGTTAATGCATCGCAACCGATCACTAGTAAGGAGACTGCGATGCATGAGCACATGAAGAGAAGGCATGGCGTGGGCCGGGGGCCCGAGGTTCGCGAGCGGCGCGGGGACCCGTTCGGCCCGTGGGGGCCGGGCGGTCCCGGGTTCGGGCCCGGTCCCGGCCATCGCGGACGCGGCGGGCGCGGCCGGCGGACCCGGCGCGGCAATGTCCGGGCGGCGCTGCTCGCCCTGCTCGCCGAGCGTCCCATGCACGGCTACGAGATGATCCAGGAGCTGGACGGCCGCACCGGCGGCGTCTGGCGGCCGAGCCCCGGCTCGGTCTACCCGACCCTCCAGATGCTGGAGGACGAGGGCAGGGTCGGCAGCGAGGAGCAGGGCGGCAAGCGGCTGTTCTCCCTCACCGACACGGGCCGCGAGGAGGCGGCGGCCCAGACCGTCGCCCCCTGGGACGAGGTCACCGAGGCCGCCGGCGAGAACGTCCTGCGCGGACGCGAGGCCATCGGCCAGCTGATGGGCGCCCTCCAGCAGGTGATGGCGGTCGGCAGCGAGGCGCAGAAGGCGCGCGCCCTGGACGTCGTCAACGACGCCCGCCGCCGCCTCTACGGCATCCTCGCCGACGACCCCGAAGCCGAGTGAGCGCCCCCGACCGGAACCGCCGCGGCCTGCCGGGCCGCGGCGGTTTCGCGTCTCAGCGCGGGAAGGGCGCCTGCCTGGCGAGCTGGTCGGCCATGTAGAGCTGCTTCCACACGTACAGGCCCATGTCCGCGCGCTTGACGTCCCGGTCGACGGGGACGTCCACCGTGGCGCGCACCAGGAACACCGAGCCGGGCGGCAGGTACTTGTCGCCGCCGTCGCCCGCGATCAGCTCGCCGCCCGCGAGGCGCCGCACGACCTGGCTCTTGGTCGGCGGCGTGCACATGTCCTCGGGGACGCCGGCCTGCGGCATGCACCGTCCCCGCGCGTCCGGCGTGATGAGGGCCCGCCTGACGAACACGTCGCCGGGGAAGTCGAGCAGGACCCGCTTGCCGGACGGGTTGCTGAGGACGTACTCGATGTAGGGGAACGACGTCCCCGACGGCGGCGAGGACTGGGACGTCGGCGCCACACCGTCGCTGACCCCCTCCCGCACGGTGGCGATCTTGTACTTGTACCCGTCGGCGGTACCGATCGTGATCGGCGTGCCGGTGTCCGGCAGTTCCGCGTCACCGCCGGGCCGCTGCTCCCCGCCGGCCTGCACCGCGCCCGTCCCGCCGTCGTCTCCCGACCCGGGCGTCAGGATGAGCCCGACCGTGACCAGCCCGGCCAGGACGAGCACCCCCGCCGCGACGAGCCCGCTGCGGCGCCCCGCGCGCCGGCGCGCCGTCCGTTCCTGCTCCTGCTCCCGCGATCCGAGCCGGACCTGCACGCCGCTCGTCTCCCGGACCCCCATCGGCCCGGTCGGGGACGAGCGCTCCTCGCGCTCGGTGTAGGCGTCCTGCGCCTCGGGCACCCCGGCCCACTCCGCACCGCCCGGCTCGCCGCCCCCGGCCCGAGCCCACCCACCCGGCTGCGGCAGGCCGGCCGGCCGCGCCGCGGCGCCGGACGGGGCCGGGCCGCCCGGCTGCGGCAGGCCCCCGGAAGGAGTGGTGCCGCCCGGCCTGGGCCGGCCGCCCGGCTGCGGCAGGTCGGCCGGCGGCGCCGTGGCGGCCGGTTCGGGCGGGCCGCCGGGCCGGGGCAGGCGGATGGTCTGCGGGAGGCCGGGCGGCTGCGGGAGGCCCGGGGCCGCCGGGCCCGGCGGGGGCGTGCCCCAGACGCGCGGTGGCGCGTCGGCGGCCGGGGGCGACTGGACGATCGGACGCATCGGCGCGCCCGGCGGGATGGGGACGCCCGCCGGCTGGACAGGCGTTCCCTCCCGCGGCGTGGCCTTGGGGATGCCGCGCGCCGGCGTGTGCCTGATGTCGTCCGGACGGCGCGGGGCTCCCGGTCCCGTGTCCACCATCAGGCCTCCCAATGTCCTCGTTCGGCTCCCCCGTGCACCACTTTTACCGTAATCCAGCATATTTTGGCGCAATTAGACTCGGAGTTCACAGCCGCCCCCAGAGTCTCGCGAGATACGACAAATCCGGTTCGGACTCTTGTCACTTGACCTACAAGGCCGTCCCGCCGGGTCAGGACGCGAGGTCCGCCAGGGCGCCCATGAGGCCGACCACGCCGGCCGGACCGTCGACCACCACGTCCGCCCGCTCGGCCAGCGCCGTCACCTCGGCCGACCCGCTGCACACCAGCACGCCGGGCACGCCCTCCGCGCGCAGCTCCTCGACGGCGTCGAACGCGGCCAGGTCGCCGAGGTCGTCCCCCGCGAACAGCACGGCGGACGGGCGGGCGCCGAGATCGTCCACGAACGAGCGCAGCGCCTGCCCCTTGTCCATGCCGTGCGGCCGCAGTTCGAGGACGAGCCGGCCCGGCTCCACGGCGAGCCCGGTCCGTTCGGCGAGCGCGGCGAGGATGCCGCGCAGCCGCTCCAGCGCGACCTCCGGCTCGGCGCACCGCCGGGTGTGCACGGCGAGCGCCTGCCCCTTGTCCTCGACGAAGGTCTCGGGCGGGGCGCCGGACGCCGCGAGGACGCCGGGCAGCTTCGCGCGGGCCTCGGCGACGCCCGGCGGCGGCTCCGGCTCGGTCAGCACGCCGGACTCCCAGCGTTCGAGCCCGTACTGCCCGAGGACGACGAGCCCGTCGATGCCCTCGAAGCCGCCGTACTCGACGGCCACCGCGGCGGGACGCCCCGTGATGATCACCAGCGAGCCGACCAGCGGGGCCAGCCGGGCGAACGCCGGGGCCGCGCCGGGATGGGCCCGGGCCGAGGCCGGATCGTCCACGATGGGCGCGAGCGTGCCGTCGAAGTCGAAGCCGAGCACGGCCCCGGCCGGGTTCCTGCGGATCGCGTCGAGACCGCCGGCGCCGGCGGCCGTCGCGGAGCGGGGAGAAGTCACGTGCCCCAGTGTGCTGGGATCACGGCCGGATGCCGAGTCGGCGCGCGGCGCGGCTGCGTTGCCGCTGTGACCGCATCCGGCGGAGGCGCTTGACGAGCATGGGGTCGCATTCGAGCGCCTCGGGTCGGTCGATGAGGATGTTCAGGAGCTGGTAGTACCGCGTCGCCGACATGTCGAACAGCTCGCGGATGGCCTGCTCCTTGGCTCCGGCGTACTTCCACCACTGCCGCTCGAAGGCGAGGATCTGCCGTTCGCGCTCGGAGAGGTGGCCGGCGGGGAAGGCGGCGTCGTCCGCACCGCCCTCGTCGTCTTCGGTCAGGGGTCGCGGGGGTCGGCCATCGTCCATGCTTCCGTCCTGTGGGGGGACGTCACCTGGAGGCCCGCCGGGGGCGTTCGCCGCTCGCATCAGGTCCCCTCTGTGGTTACTGATCCCGGCTCGTCCGGGTTCGGGCGGGTGCCATGCTACGCGTCCGAGCCGACAAGTTCCGGTGGTTCGCGGGGAACGGGGGCCGGTGGTTCAGTGCATCACATCCCGCTTCACCTGCGGCTCTCTCGCGCCGTGTGTCTCATCGCGAACGGCAGTCCCGAGGGCCCCAGACATGTGCACAATGCATGGGTTAGAGTGAGGAGTTCGCAACGTCCGGCGTCCGACACGCGAACGGAGACCCTGCATGGCGACGGAGACCCCCGCCACGGGACGGCCCGCCGAGCCGGACGCGCCGGTGCCGCCCGAACCGCCGGGCGGCCCCGCCCTCGCCGACATCGCGACGGCGCTGTTCCAGCTGCGCCGCGTCTGGGCCAAGCCCGACCTCATGAAGCGGATCCGCGCCCAGACGTCCGCCGGCCCGGACGGACGGCCGCTGCAGCTCTCCAACCTCATGGTGGTGAACGCCGTCGCCGCCCTCACCGCCGCCGCCGCGAAGCCGGAGTGCGCCGCGCGCCCGTGCGAGGTGACGGTCGGCGCCGTCGCGGAACGGCTGGAGATCGACCCGTCCACCGCGAGCCGGCTGGTCGGCCACGCCATCGACGCCGGGCTGGTGTCGCGGCGCCCCTCGCCCGTCGACGCGCGCCGCGCCAACCTCGGGCTGACCGAGGCGGGGCTGCGCGTCAAGCGGGTCGCCGACCGGTTCCGCCGCGCCTACCTCGACACCCTCATGACCGGCTGGACGGCGGCCGAGCGCGCCGAGTTCGCCCGGCTGCTCACCCGCTTCGCCGGCGCGGCCGCCCGGGCACCGGAGTACTCGGACGGCATCGGCCGCATCTTCGAGGAAGCCGCCGCCGACTGACCGGCGTCCCGGGTGGAGGGCGCCGGTCAGGTTCTCCAGAGGCCGCTGCGGGCGGCGGTCAGTCGCCGTTGCGGAGGGTGGAGACGCGCATGAGGTACTCGTCCTCGTCGATCTCGCCGCGGGCGAACCGCTCGGCGAGGACCGAGCGCGCCTTCGCCGTCGGGTCGGCCGCCGCCGGATCGGCCGCGGCCGCCGCGGCGCCGCCGTTCATCCTGCGGCGGATCAGATAGAAGACCGTTCCCAGCACGGCCAGCCAGAACAGCCCGAACGTGATCGGGAAGACCGGCCAGAAGGCGGGCGCGTCCCCGTCGTGCCAGCCGCCCGGGTGCATCGCCGCGGCCTGCGCCGCCAACGTCGTCAACATGGTTCATCGACCCTTCCTGTGTGCGGATACGTCGATGCTCGGCGACGGGTACGGGGTGCCGCATCGTCTGGCCGGAGGCACTCGCGCTACGCCCGGCGGAGTACCGCCCTCACCACCAGGGCGGCCGGTAGTCCTCGTCCTCGGCGGGCCGGGTGTGCGGCGAACGCGGCCCCGGCAGGTCGTCGTCGCCCTGGTCCGCCGGCTGGACGGGCTCGGACGGCGGTTCCGCGTCGGCGGAGAAGGGGCCCGG
Source organism: Actinomadura latina NBRC 106108 (assembly GCF_001552195.1). Taxonomy (GTDB): domain Bacteria; phylum Actinomycetota; class Actinomycetes; order Streptosporangiales; family Streptosporangiaceae; genus Spirillospora; species Spirillospora latina. The sequence continues at coordinate 12,597 of NZ_BCQS01000010.1, read as the reverse complement.
GGCCGCCTCGTCCGCGCGAGGTACGTCCGGGGGGAGCGGGTCGGTCGTCCCCGGGTCCGGCAGGTCGAGGGCGCCGCGCCGGAACGCCTCCCAGTCGTCGTCGTCGAGGACCGGCGCGTCGTCGGCGGCGGCGCCGTTCGGGTCGGCGGCGTGGCGGCCGTTACCGTGGCCGTTGCCGTGGCCGTTGAGCCTGTCGTGCCCGTTGCCGGACGCGTGCCCGTTCGTCCCGTTGGACGCGTACTCGCCGGGGACGAACGGACGCAGCTCGTGCGGGATCATCGGGGTCTGCTTCGGTTCGATCGGCGGCGGCAGCGGCTCCCCGCCGGCGCCGGGCCGCGCGGCCGTGTCCCGGGGCGACGCGTCCGAAGGCGCGGGTTCCGGCGGCAGGCCCTCCGGAGGCGCCGGATCCGGGGACTCCCACGGGCCGGCGGGCGGCAGGTCCGGGGACGGGCCCTGGTACGCCTGGGTGTTCTGCCAGAGCGGCACGTTGACCGGCGCCGTCCCCGGGTCCGCGGCGGGCGGGCCGGGCGCGACGGACGCGGGTTCGCGCACCGCGGCCGGAGCGGACGGCAGGCCGTACTCGGGGACGTCCGCGGCCCCCTCGATGTCCTCCTCCGGGCGGCGCCGCTGCCGCCAGCCGAGCACGAGCCCGAGGACGACGAGCAGCCCGCCCCCGCCGAGGACGAGCGGGAGCAGGACGCCGGAGTCGCGCTCGGGGGACGCGGCGACCGGCGCCGGCGTGGGCGCGGGAGAGGGCGGCGGCGTCTCCACCGGACCGCTGGACGTCTTGTTGATCTGGTGTGCGGCGTAGAGGGTGCGCAGCGCGTCGACCGACCCGCGGCAGGTGGGCGAGCCGGTCGGGTGGCCGCGGCGGGCCGGGGAGCCCTGGATGAGCGCCTGCCTGACCTCGGCCGGGGTCAGCTTCGGGTAGCGGGACCGGACGAGCGCGGCGACCCCGGCGACCATCGCCGACGACGCGCTCGTGCCCGTCCCGACGACGTAGCCGTTGCTGGCGTCGGCGCTGACGACGTCCACGCCGGGCGCGCAGAGGGTCGCGTTGGAGCGCCGGTTGCTGTCCTTCCAGAGGCGCAGCCGGCGGTCGAGGGCGCCGACGGCGATCACGCCCGGGTACGCGGCCGGGAAGTTCTTGCGGTTGGCGCCGGACCCGTCGTTGCCGGCGGAGGCGATCAGCACGACGTTCTTGGACAGCGCGTACTTGATCGCGCTCTCCTGGGTCTTGGTGCCGTTGTAGAACTGGCGCCCGCCGCCGAGCGACATGTTGATGATGCCGGCGCCGTGGTCGACCGCGTAGCGGATGCCCTGGGCGACGGCGTCGCGCTCGCCGGCGTCCGTCTGCTGCCCGTTGTCGCGCCGCAGCGGGTCGTCGTTCTCCAGCGTGACCCGCACGGACAGGACGTGGCTGAGCGGCGCGACCCCCAGCATCCCCTGCGTCTGGCCGGGGCCGTGGCCGTGCCCCGAGATGAGGCTGGCCATCGACGTCCCGTGCAGCCCCCAGTAGCGGGTGCCGGGGCGCCGCACGCCGCCGGTGAGGTCCGGCCCGGTGACCACGTGGCCGGTGAGGTCGGGATGGTTCGCGTCGACGCCCGTGTCGAGGACGGCGACGGTGACGCCGCGCCCCTTGGAGTACGTCCACGCCTTCTGGGTGCGCAGGGCCTTCAGGTGCCACTCGCGTCCGCGGATCTGGTCGGTCCGGGCGTTGACCAGCGTCCCGGCCGACGCCCCGCGGACGGCCTGCCGGCTCGCCGGCTCACCGCCGGACATCATCGCCGCCGGCACGGCGACGGCCGCGCCGAGCGTGACGGCCGTGAGCGCCGCGGTCGCCCGGGCGCCGAGCCGGTGCGGGGACACGGCCGGACGGATGCGTCCCGGACGGCGTCGACCGGCTTCGGACACGCCGCCGCACCTCCCTCCGGCACACCGCCGCGCTCCACGGCGGGTGACATTCTGCCACGCGAACCGCACCCCGCCAGGGCACTCGGCACATTAGGGCGCGGTCCCGGACAGTGTGGATCTTCGCTGACGCCCTTTCCCGGCAGGCCGTCCAGTACTCATTGGTAACCGGCGGGCTGACGGAATGTTAACCCGCCCACACCGGTGGGTGGCGGTGCACGCCCGCCCGCCGGGACGCGTCAGCGCCGCGCGCCGCACCGCCGCCGCGCGCGTACGGGCCGCGCGTCAGTGCGCGCCGGCGCCCGTGAGCGCGCGTACCGACAGGTCGTCGTAGCGTTCGGCGTCGGCCTCGTCCCGTCCGAGAAGGGTCCCGGCGACCGCGCACGCGAACCCGATCGGGATCGACACGAGGCCCGGGTTCTCCAGCGGGAACAGGTGGAAGTCGACGCCCGCGGGGAACAGCGACAGGCTCTCGCCCGTCACCGGGTCGACCTTCCCGGACACGACGGGCGAGAAGAACACCAGCACCAGCGAGCCGGTCAGCCCGCCGTAGATGCCGGCGACGACCCCGGCCGAGTTGAACCGCCGCCAGAACAGCGACAGCACGATCGCCGGGACGTTCGCCGCCGCGGCCATCGCGAACGCCAGCGCGACCAGGAACGCCACGTTGAGGTTGCGCGCCACCACCGCGAGGACGATCGCCAGCGCGCCGACGAGGAACGACGCGAACCGCGCGACCGCCACCTCCTGCGACTCGCGCGGGCGGCCGAGCATCAGCACCTGGCCGAAGTAGTCGTGCGCGAGCGACGTCGACGACGCCAGCACGAGCCCGGACACGACCGCGAGGATCGTGGCGAACGCCACCGCGCCGATGAACGCCAGCAGGACGTCCCCGCCGAGGCGCCCGCCGAGGTGCTCGCCGAGGGCCTGCGCGAGCTGCGGCGCGGCGGTGTTGCCGGACGGGTCCTGCGCGACGATCGCCCGCCGCCCGACGAGGGCCGCCGCGCCGAAGCCGAGCGCGAGCGTCATCAGGTAGAACACGCCGACGAGGCCGATCGCCCAGGACACCGACGTCCGGGCGGCGCGCCCGTCCGGGACGGCGAAGAACCGGCTGACGATGTGCGGCAGGCCGGCGGTGCCGAGCACCAGCGCCAGCGCGAGGCTGATGAAGTCGAGCTTGTTGACGATCGTCTGGTAGGCGTCGCCCGCGACGTCCTGCCCGTAGCGCTGGCCGGGACGCAGGAACGCCTCGCCCTTCCCGCTCGCGTCGGCGGCGGAGCCGAGCAGCGCGCTGACGTCGAACCCGAACCTGCCGAGGACGAGCGCCGTCAGCACGACCGCCCCCGCCATCAGCAGCGCGGACTTGATGATCTGCACCCAGGTCGTCGCCTTCATCCCGCCGAACGCCACATAGAAGATCATCAGCGCGCCCACGACGACGATCGTGACGGTCTTCGCGGTCGCGGCGTCCATCCCCAGGAACCGCTCGCCCCGGTGGATGCCGAGCAGTAACGACACCAGCGCGCCGGCGCCGACCATCTGGGCGAGCAGGTAGAACACCGACACCGTCACGGTGGACACGGCCGCGGCCCGCCGGACCGGCGCCTGCCGCCGCACCCGCCGCGCCAGGACGTCCCCCATCGTGAACCGGCCCGCGTTGCGCACCAGCTCGACGAGCAGCAGCGCGAGCAGCCACGCCACCAGGAAGCCGATCGAGTACAGGAACCCGTCGTAGCCGTTCAGCGCGATGACCCCCGCGATGCCGAGGAAGGACGCCGCCGACATGTAGTCGCCGGCGAGCGCGACCCCGTTCTGCGCGCCGGAGAACGTCCGTCCGCCCGCGTAGAAGTCGTCCGCGCCCCGCGTGTTCACCCGCGCCCAGATCGTGATGCCGAGCGTGATCACGATGAACGCGACGAAGAGCCCGAACGTCAGCGTCCGGCCCGTCACCGCAGCTCACCGGCCAGCGGGTCGAGCCGCCGCCGCGCGTAGGCCGCGTACCCGCAGGCCAGCGCGAACGTCGAGACGAACTGCAGCAGGCCGAGCAGCAGCGCGACGTTGACGTGCCCGGCCACCGGCCGCGCCATGAAGCCCCGGGCGAACGCGGACAGCCCGACATAGACGAAATACCACCCGAGAAAGATCGCCGCGATCACCGCCGCGGCCCGCCGGAACCTCTTCCTGAGCAGCAGAAAACGCTCATACCCCGCCACCGGCGCAAGTCCGCCCACCATCTGGCCTCCCCCTGACCGAAAGTGACTCTCCGCATCGATTCGAGTGCACTATGAGATCAAAGATTCACGTCCGGCAGGACCCGTTTGGCGAGATGCGCACCCAAGTGCTCTCGTCCGTCCCCCGCTTGGTGCCCGTACCGGTCGGCAGCGTCAGCCGGAAGGAGGGGTCAGCGCGAGGGGCGGCGGTGGTTGCGACGGGCCCGGAAGCTCGCGACGAGTGCGACGCCGATCATCGCGAGGCCGACCTGGAAGACCAGCTCGATCCAGTCGATCCCGGACGTCGTGGACACGCCGACCTTCTGCGCGATCGCCGTCCCGATGATCGCGGCGACGATGCCGACGATCACGGTCAGGATGACGCCGATCGGCTGGCGGCCGGGCAGCAGCAGCCGGCCCAGCGCCCCGATGATCGCTCCAATGATGATCGCTGTGATGATCCCCGTAATGTTCATGCCGACCCTGTGCCCACTTCGGACAGCCCCTCACCTGGGCTGACGGTCTCCCATGGAGTCCAGGTCGCCGAAGGTCAGCGCCGGTCCGCCGAGCGCGCCGGGACGGGCCGCGGAGGCGCGTAGGCCGTCGATCAGGAGATCGAGATGGCGGTGCGCCAGTTCCTCGCCGAGTTCCCGGGACAGCGGGCCGGGCAGCGGACGCGACAGCCGGACGAGCATCATCCCGACATCGCCGTGGGTGACGTCCGGCCGCAGGTCGCCGTCGCTCTGCGCTGTGGCGACGAGGTCCTGCATGACGGCGACGCCGTCGGTGCGGACCGCGGCTATCTCCTCGTCGTCGAACGGGATCTCCTCGAGGAGGACGGGGAAGACCGCGCCGATGCGGATGTCCAGGACGCGGTGCATGTAGCGGACGAGGGCGGCGAACGCGGTCGGTTCCTCGTCCCGCGCGCGCTTGACCTCGTCGGTGGTGCGCTCTAGGGCGTCCAAGGCGACGGCTTTGGTGAGGGTCTCCCTGTCGGGGAACCGGCGGTAGAGCGTGGCGATGCCGGTGCCCGCCCGCTTGGAGATGTCCTCCAGCGGGGCGCCCGGCCCCTGCTCGACGAAGATCTCCGCGGCCGCGGCGAGGATCCGCCTGCGGTTGTCGCGCGCGTCGGCCCGCAGCGGACGTTCCTTCGGCTTCTGCCCCATGTTCCGGAGCCTAGCAGCCATGTGGAGGTCCATCCTCCAATTATCGAGATTAAGTGGAGACAAACCCTCCACACGGTGCTACGGTGCGAGTAAGTGGAGAAGAAACCTCCGGAAGGACAGGATCATGACCGCCTCGACCGCCACCCGCACCACCGGGCCGCTGACCGTCGACGCCACCGGACCGGCGGACGTCCGCGCCGCGATCCTCACGGCCCGCGAGCGGGGACTGCCGCTGACCGTCCAGGCCACCGGGCACGGCACGGTCGTCCCGCCGGACGAGGGGCTGCTGCTGAAGACGTCCCGCATGGGCGGCGTGCTCGTCGACCCGTCCCGCCGCGTCGCCCGCGCCGGCGCCGGCGCCCGCTGGAGCGACGTCATCGCCGCGGCCGCGCCGCTCGGGCTCGCCCCGCTGTCCGGCTCGCACGCGTCCGTCGGCGTCACCGGCTACACGCTCGGCGGCGGCGTCGGCTGGCTGTCCCGCCGGTTCGGGTTCGCCGCCGACCATCTGCTGCGCGCCCGGATCGTCACCGCCGATGGCCGGTACCTGACCGCGGACGCCGACCACGACGCCGACCTGTTCTGGGCGTTGCGCGGCGGCAGCGGCAACTTCGGCGTCGTGACGTCGCTGGAGTTCCGGCTCCACCCGGTCTCGGCCGTCTACGCGGGGGTCGCGCTGTTCCCGGCCGAGCGCGCCGCCGGCGTGCTCACCCGGTTCCGGGACGAGTCGGGCACGCGGCCGGATGCGCTGTCGGTCTCGGTGGCGCTGACGCACCACGCCGATCACGGCCGGGTCGTCGCCGTCCGCGGGGTCTACGCGGGCTCCGCCGAGGACGGCGCGCGGGCGCTGCGCTCACTGCGCGAGGCCGGCGGGCCGCCCTCCAGGACGACTTCCGGACGATGCCGTACGCCGAGACCGAGTCGCTGGGCGGCACGCCACCCCACCATTTCCACCTTTATGCCGATCTGCCTGACTCGCTGATCGCCGCGATCGCCGCCAGCGACGCGTCCGGGATCGAGGTGAAGCACTGGGGCGGCGCGATGGCCCGTCCCGCACCGGACGCCGGGCCCGTCGGGCACCGGGACGTCCCCTTCTCGCTCACCATCGACGGCCCCGACGCCGCCTTCGCGCCGTACGCGACGGGCGGTTCGTTCCTGAACTTCCTGCACGACCCGACGCGGACGGCCACCGCCTACACACCGGACGACTTCCGGCGGCTGCGCGAGGTCAAGCGGGCCTACGACCCGCAGAACGTGTTCCACCGCAACCACAACATCCAGCCCGCCTGAAATGCGAGGAGACTGCCATGACAACGCTCGCCGCTCCGCCCGCCCCGTCCCAGAGACTCGACCGCGGACTCGTCACGCTCGGCATCGTGGTCGTGCTCGGCGCCATCATGTCGATCATCGACGCGACCGCCGTCAACGTCGCCACCCGCACACTCGCCGCGGACTTCGGCGCGTCGATCACGTCCGTCCAATGGGTGCTGACCGGCTACATGCTCGGTCTCGCCGCCGTCATCCCCGTCACCGGCTGGGCCACCGAGCGGTTCGGGGCCCGCCGCGTCTGGGTCACCGCGCTGCTGCTGTTCCTGCTCGGCTCCGCGCTCTCCGGCCTCGCCTGGTCGATGCCCTCCCTGATCGCGTTCCGGGTCGTGCAGGGCGCCGGCGGCGGCATGATCATCCCGGTCGCGCAGACCATCCTCGCGCAGGCCGCCGGACCGTCCCGGATGGGACGCGTGATGGGCTTCATCGGGCTGCCCATGCTGCTCGGCTCCGTCGCCGGCCCGATCGCCGGCGGGCTGATCATCTCGTCGCTCGGCTGGCGCTGGATCTTCTTCGTGAACCTGCCGCTGGGCCTGATCGCCGTCATCGCCGCGCTGCGCCTGCTGCCCCGCTCGGCCCCGCGCCCCGCCTCACTCGACGTCCGGGGGCTGCTCCTGCTGTGCGGCGGCGTGACCTTGTTCGTCTACGGCACCACCGAGGCGGGACGTCCCGGAGGGCTGGACTCGCCGCGCACCTGGGCCTTCATCGGCGCCGCCGCCGCGCTCATCGCGCTGTACGCCGTGCACGCGCGCCGGCGGTCCGCGCTCATCGACATCGCGCTCTTCCGGTACCGCGGCTTCGCCGCCGCGGCCGTGACGAACGTCGTCGTGGCCATCGCCCTGTTCGGCGTCCTCGTCCTGCTGCCGCTGTACTGGCAGGTCGTGCGCGGCCACGGCCCGCTGGCCACCGGCCTCCTGCTGACCCCGCAGGCGCTCGGCGCCGCCGTCGCCATGCCCCTCGCCGGACGTCTGACCGACCGCCTCGGCGCCGGCGTCGTCGTCCCCACCGGCATCGTCCTCGGCCTCCTGGGGACGGCCGCGTACACCCAGCTTCACGCCGACACGTCGGTGACGCTGCTGGCCGCGGCCCTGTTCGTGATCGGCCTCGGCCTGGGCGCGACGATCATGCCGTCCATGGCGGCCGCCTACCAGACGCTGCCGCCGCACCTCATCCCCCGCGCGACCAGCGCCATCAACACCCTCCAGCGGATGGGCGCGTCCGTCGGAACCACCGCGCTGGCCGTGGTCCTGCAACGAGAGATCACCGCGCAGACCCCCGGCCTCGCCGCGCTCGGCCCGCTACCGGACGGCGTTCGCGCGGCCGTGGCGCCCGAGCTGGCGGTCGCCTTCAGCGACGCCTTCTGGATCGCGCTGGCCATAGCCGTCCTGGCCCTGGCACCGGCGCTCCTGCTCCCCCGCACGAAGGCGTGACCGTCCCGAGCCCGGACCCGCGCGGGTCCGGGCTCGCGCGGGTCCAGGCTTGCGGGGTCCGGGCTTGCGCGGGTCCGGGCTCACCTGCGCGAAACACGCATGGGAACGGCCCCGGCCGGGCGATACGTGATCTCCGCCCGCCACGGCACGGTCGCCCCGGGCACCAGATCCAGCCGATGAGTGCGGCTGATCGCGGCCAGGACCAGCGTCGCCTCCAACATCGCGAACCCGGCGCCGACGCAGATGCGCCTGCCGCCCCCGAACGGCAGATACGCATATCGGGGACGTTGCTGCTCCCCCATGAACCGTTCCGGCTGGAAGCCCTCGGGATTGGGCCAGACATCCGCGTTCCGGTGGATCAGATAAGGCGGGACGGCAATGGTCGAGCCGGCCGGCACCTGCACTCCCGCAACCTCATCGTCCGCAACGGCATCACGCTCAATCGTCCAGGCCGGCGGGTAAAGGCGCATGGCCTCCGAAAGGACGGCCTTCGTCCACGGCAGCCGATCGACGTCCTCGGCTCTGGGCTCCCGACCGCCGAGCACCGCGTCCACTTCTTCCTCCAGCCGATCCCTGGCCGCCGGATACCTGGACAGGAGCATCAACGTCCACGCCAGCGAAGAAGCGGTGGTCTCGTGACCGGCCAGCAGAAGCGTCAGAACCTCGTCCCGAAGTTCTTCGGCATCGAGTTCGCCCCGCTCCTTGAGCAGATTCACCATTTCCCCGCCGGACGACCCTTCGACGACCCTGCGCACCAGGCCGTCCAGGTGCGCGAGCGCACCCCCGAGCCCCGGAACCCGCCGGTAGAGCCCGCGTCTGGCCGTCGCGCCCGGCAGGAACGTCCCGATCACCGCAGCTCGTTGCAGCGCCTCCAGCGCCTGCCCCGTCCTGCGCGCCTCCCCGGCCAGCTCGCTCCCGAAAAGCGCCCGCCCCACAATGTCCAGCGTGAGTTTCCGCAACTCCCTCGCCGCATCGAGCATCACCCCATCGGGCCACCGCTCAACGCCCTTGACGGCCGCCTCGACGATCTCCGGCCCGAAGCCGACGACGTGCCGCTGCGAGAACACCGGCTGCACCAGCCGCCGATGCCGACGCCAGATGTCACCCTCGCTCGTCAGCAGCCCGTCGCCGAGGACGGCCCGCAGCGGCCGATACGTGAACGCCTTCACGTAGTTGTCCTGGTTGGCCACCAGCACCCGCTCGGCATGCTCGGGCCGCGACAGCAGGTAGAACGCCCGCCGCCTCCCGAAAGGCACCCGCACGGCGTCCCCGTACCGCCGCGCGAGCCCCCCGTACGTCTCCAGCGGATTCCGAGCCATCCGCCCCCACCACCGGAGAGCCTCGACGTTCCCCGGCCCGGCCACGCCCAACGCACCCATACACCCACCGTAGAACCGTTCCGCCGCGGCCGCGCGACGCCTTCTCCGAACTGCGCGGGCCCGGCCCGCCCTGGCTGCGGCGGACCGGGCCCGGAACCATGCTCGCGACCTCGGCCGGGCGAAGGCTACGCCTTCTTCGTCTCCCAGTACTTCCAGCCTTCCTTGCTGGTCGGGATGTTGCCGTAGAAGGCGTCCAGGAACTGGTCCTTGCAATTCCCGCGGGTGCGGTACTTCTCGAACAGCACCTTGTAGCCGATCACGCGGTAGCGGAGGTGCCCGTACCGATTCTTGCTGATCTTGTGCTCGTACCAGTGGCCCACCGTCACGGTGTTCGATTTGGTCGCCGACTTCGAGACGTTGGCCTTGACCGTGGCCCACACCGCTCCGACGGAAGCCTCCGCACCCGCCTCCAGCGTCGCCGATTTGGTGACCGACCGCTCGACCCTGCCGGTGATCTTGCCGCCCTTGCCGTCCACGAAATGCCTGCCGACCCAGTAGTTGATCTGCTTCTTCGACTTGACCTTGTAGTAGACGTCGGGCGGGCACGCCTTCGCCGGCTTGACCGGTGCGGCCGGCGACGCGGGGGCGGCCATGGCCGGCGTGGCGCTCACGGTGAGGGCCGCCGCGGCCACCAGGCCGAGCCCGATCGTACGGAAGCGGTTCATCTGCACTCCTCTTCGTGTCCGGCGCGAAAAGCCGACGTGCTCTCGCGCTCCGTGCCGCAATGGCGGGGATCTCGATCGGTGCCACCGCGGCCGGCGTCGAGCATTCAAGTCGTCCTGATCACTGAGCGGCACCCGTTCGAGCGTTCGGGATGGACCCGAACGCGTTCGTTCTGCCACACTCTGCGCGTGATCGACGACGAGGCCGAACTGGACCCTTCCGCGGCGACCACCGAGGAGCAGTTCGTCGTGGCGCTGCGAAGGCTCCGGGAACGCAGCGGCCTGACCTACAAGGAGATCGAGCGGCGCACTTCCGCTGCGGACGGGCTCCCCCTGCCGGCGTCCACACTGGCCACCGCCCTGCACCGGCGCACCGTGCCGAGGCGCGAGATCGTGGCGACGCTCGTCGAGGTCTGCGGCGGCGACGCGACCCGCTGGCTGGCGGCCCGGGAACGCCTCCTCCACCCGATGCCCCCCGAGCCGTCCGCCCCACCCGCCCCGGACGAGCCCGCCGAGAGCCCGACGCCGCAGGAGGACCCGGCCCCGCCCCGCCCCCCGCGGAGCCGGACCACCGCCGTCCTCGCCGCGGCCCTGGCGGTGGCCGCGATCGCCGCCGGCATCGTCCTCACCCGCCCCTCCCAGAACTCGGACGGCCATTCCCAGGCGGCGCCGTCGAACCCACCCCCCGCCGTCTCAGGTGCGAAGCTCGAACTCGGAGGGCTCTGCCTCTCCGAGCGGCCGCACGACAAGACCGGGCTCATCTACCTCGCGCACTGCGCCCAGAGCTTCCCGGCACGCCAACTCACGCAAGACGGGAAGTTCTGGCGCGTCACTACGCAGCACCCGGAGTTCGGCCCCGGCTGCATGGGGATCGTGGACGCCTCCTTCAAGCCGGGCGCTCCCCTGTCCGACGACACCTGCGACCGCATCCAACCGGACCGCTTCACCCTCCGCACACTGGCCGGCGGCGTCCAGCTACGCCCCCAGGACCGCGATCTCTGCGTCGGCGTGAAGGGAACCCCCGCCGCCCGCGCCCCCGTCCTCCAACTACCCTGCGACGACCGCGCCCCCGGCCAACTGTTCACCATCCACAACTAGCCCGCGCCGCCCTCCGGACCCTCACACCCCCAAGCGAGCGCCCCTCCAAGTCGACTACGATGCGGACGAGCCCGCCGGCGTAGCTCAATTGGCAGAGCATCTGTCTTGTAAACAGAAGGTTAGGGGTTCAAGTCCCCTCGCCGGCTCCCACGTCAAAGGCCCCCTCCGCCGCCGGAGAGGGCCTCTTTGCTACCAGGTACAGCAGCGAAGTACAGCTACGCGGACGCCTCCCCGCTGTCGTCGCCGGACCCCAGGTGTTCGCCGAGCCGCTTGAGCGCCGCCCTGGTCTGCTCGCTCGGAACCTCGGTGTAGATCTCCATGGTCAGGCTGATCTTGCTGTGCCGAAGGATCTGCATCGCGACCCGAGGGTGGACGTCCAGCGCGGCGAGCAGCTTGCCGCAGGTGTGCCGGGTGTCGTGAACGCGGATCACCTTGACGCCAGCGGCGGCACAGCGCGACTCGAAGGCCCGGTTGACGTTGCGGGGCTCGATCGGTCGGCCCGTCCTGGTCGTGAAGACGAGATCGCTCTCTTGCCAGTCGTCGCACGCGTCCCGTTCGGCCACCTGCTGTGTCTCGCGGAGCCGCAGCGCAGCCATGCAGAGCGACGGGAGCGGCAGGACGTCCGTAGAGCCGTCCGTCTTGGTCTGGTGCGCTGGCGTTTCACCGGTCGAGTCATCGGGCCTGGTTTCCCCGCGGCCCAGGCCATGGCTCGGCACCGCGGCTCTTCTGGCTGCCCTGTCTCGTCGTCCGGCGTCGGCATCACTGCCTGCCAAGTTACGGTGATGGATTCAAGGGTTGGGCCAGTTCGAGTGGCACAAGAGCCACCAATGATAGGTAATGATCCGATTCGGTGGCATCTGAGTCCTCCTGGTACCCCTGCGCCCATGAACTCAACCTGGCGGAAAGGTCGGGGCGTTGCATCTTTCGGATCAGGTATGTCAAGGGGAACAGTATCGTAGGTCCCGGAGATGGGGTTTCTTCGACGTACTTCAGTTCCTTCTCCACCGTGGGCATGGATTCATCCATGTGGGAGTCGGCGAGAAGGAGCAGTTCGACGCCGCGAGCTTGCGGGCTCTCGGCGTCGACGTATCGGTTGCTCCACTCGTGCATTGCGCTGAGTATTTCAGATCGTTGTTCCGGATCGAGTTCCAGCGGAGACGCCAGAGTTACGATCAAGCCCGCCCAGATTGCAACATGCGCACCTGAACGTTCGCGTAGCCACTCGTAGGTCTGAGGCACGATGCGTTCGGCCGGCAGGCCTGGAGAATTTCTCAGCAGCGTGAGCAGCGAAAGCCATGCCGACTCGTGGCTTTCCGGACGCTCGCGTAGCCAATTAAAGGCCAGCGGCACTATACGTTCAATTTCCTCGGCCAGACCGGGCAAGCGTCCCAAAAGCATGAGCAAGGCACCCCACGCGG
>NZ_BCQS01000009.1 GCF_001552195.1 Actinomadura latina NBRC 106108 | reverse complement strand
CGGCCAAGCCCGGCAACCTACCCAGAAGCGTCAGCAACGCGCTCCAGGCTGATTCGTTGCTTTCGGGACGTTGGCGTAGCCACTCGAAGGCGAGTGGTGCAATACGATCGGCCTCCTCGGCCAGACCTGGCAATCGCCCCAGCAATGCGAGCAGTGTACTCCAGGCCGACTCATTGCCTTCTGGGCGCTGCAGCAACCATTCGAACGCCAGCGGTACAATACGCTCGGCCTCCTCGGCCAAGCCCGGCAGCCGGCCCAGAAGCGTGAGCAACACGCCCCAGGTGCCCACGTTGGTCTCTGGATGCTCGCGTAGCCAGTCAAAGGCCAGCGGCACAATACGCTCAGCTTCCTCACCCAAGCTCGGCAACCGACCCAGAAGCGTGAGCAGTACAGCCCATGTGCCTTCGTTGCTTTCTGGACGCTCTAGCAACAGGTTGAGGACATGGGTCAGCACAACCGTCGTCGACGGATCGCCCTCCCCGACACGGTGCTCGGTAAGCTCCAGTATCCGCTGCATCACTCGCGCATTCGTCTCGGGCGAGGCCAGCAGCCAATCGAAGACGGTCCCGAAGAGCCGCTCCTTCGCGCTGCCGTCGAGTTCCGTGGTCGCCTCCGAGAAGCTCACAAGAGCGTCGACAACGCATGCTGCGGACGTCCGGTCGACATCCGGCTCGGAAAGTAGATCATTTTCAAGCCAGTCATATATGTAGTCCAGGAGCGGAAGTACCTTCGAGTCCGGCAGGTGGTTGATCAGCCATGCCAGAGGCTCGGCGTCCAACCTCCATTCGACTTCGCCGCGCAGGCTTTCCAAGAGACGGTCAGTCACGATCTGGCGCACGTCGCCGCCCAGGCGCATGGCGATGTCGATCGCCTCTCGCGGTCCCTTCGAGAGGTCGGCGATCTTCAAGGTCCATGGAATGTTCACCTTCAGGAGGAACTCTCGCTCCTGAGGGTGTAGTGAGGCGGATGCCAGGTGGTATAGCTGCCACGCGGCAAGCCAACTCTGGCTGTCCTGTGCGTTCAGGCACTTGCGGAGCGTTCCGCGAAACTGTAGTCGTGCCGCGCGAGATGATTTGAGCTGCCGGACGAGGGCACATACGTCCTGCGTCTCGACCGCACCCTGTTCGAGGGCATTGCTCCACCGGACGGCGAACCTGTTGGCGAGACGGCGTTCGCTCGTCGTCGACGACGATTGCAGGGCCAGAATCAACTCAGCCAAGTGGTGGGTGGATTGTGGGACCCGGACGGAGACATCGACCACAGCCTTCTCGACGTTCAGGCCACGCAACGGGGAATGGTTCCATGCCTCTCTCGCGACGCGGGCGTGGGTCGCACCGATGAGCCGCATACGGTCGACCTGCTCTATCGCCGTTTGCTGGGCGGAGAAGATGTGCCACCCTTCTCTCGTCACCAACTCCTGTAGCTCCTGACTCAGGTAGCTCGGTGGAGTCTCGATCAGCGTGTCCAGAAGCAGCTCGCGCAGCAGCGGTTCCGGGCACAGTACATAGTTCCGGTGGAAGTAGCAGACGATGGCGAAGGCGATTACCGGCCACGGCAATCTTCGCCGGTCGATCGTGGAATCCACCGGGAGACCACCGTTAAGAGTCATCCAGATGCGATTGATTATTTCGCGGAACGACTCTCCGGCTGCCGCTTCCATGGCTACAACGAGAAGGTCGTCATCGGAGGTCGAGGATGTGGCCGGCTCTCGATCGTGCAGGAGGGCGAGCACCTCTTTCTCCTGGGCGGACGGCTTCGACAGGGCAACAGTACGGCCCACGACTCTTCGGCCGAACAGAGAACTCGCGAAGCGGTCGAACAGGAAATCCGGGCTTGCCCCCAATATTGCGATCCCTCGATGGTGCGGTCGACTCAAGGCGTGCAGGAGTTCTACCCAGCCCGAATTGGCGAAGAACGGGTCATCCAGCAGCGCGAGCACCGGCGTGCCCTGCCGTGCGAGTTCATCCAGGGCATTGATGTAGGCGTTGACCTCCCCTGGGGACACCCGCTCCGTGTTGGCGCCGAAGTCGGCCACGACGCACTCGCCTGCGAGGACGAGCAGTGCGGCCACACGCCGGACGAGTGTTGTCTTCCCTGCTCCTGGAGCACCGAGAACAAACAAGGAGTGCAGCTGGGAGTCAGCACCCTGCTTGCATTTATCGACCAGCTCAGTACGGATTGTCGAGCACAGCTCGGAAGTTTGATCGCGTTCGATGAACTTGAGGTCTGGATCGAACCCGTGAACGACGTCAGCCCAGTTCGGAGAGCGAGCGACATACATCACTTTGGGCTTGTGGAGCTGCTCGCTCAGGTAATTCCGGTCAACGATCAGGAACGGCGGCGTGTCATCGCTCTCCGGTTCCGCGGACTGGAAGACGATGTTGTGGCCCGCGACGTAACGGCCTCGTAGCTCGAGATCACCTGTTTGAGCCACCGGGCCCTCAATTATGGCCGGTCTCATGGCGGCCGATGCCTCATCCGGCGGCGCCGTGCCTCCTGTGGCGGGAGGCGGAGCGGCTGCCTCCTCAGTCCCGGTCACGGCTGCCTCTTGTTTTGATCGCCTTCTACCCGACCGAAGGTCATGTCATGACCCGCTACGTACTTTCCGTCGAGGTTGACATCACCGGTCTGCGCAAATGGCCCCTCGACCCGTTCAGGGCCGGATCGCTCAGTGCTGGAACTCGATGGTGGTGAGGTCGGAACCGGGGTGCCATCTTCTCGGTTCCCGGTTCCGGGCAGCTGCTTCTCTAGAGCTGCGTTCGCAGCGCCGGACGCCTGAAGGTCCTCCAGTACGTGGTGCCTGACCGTATCGGCGGTGCTGTTGCCCGGCGCTTCGGGATCGAGGATCGAGAAGTGGTTTCCGGCCAGCGTGGAGGCGCCCGGGAAAGCCGCTTGGGCAGATGCCGCACGGACGACCCGATCGCTGTCACCCGCGTATACGTGGAGGGGGATCCGGCACTGGTGGTCGTCGACCCCGGTCGCGTTGACGATCCGCTGCAGCACCGTCCGCTGGGTGTCGGCGACGCGCTTGTCGAGCATCTCCAGGCTCCCCGCTTGGGCATGCCGGCGGTAACCGAGCGCATGGCGAAGAGAGCGAAGATAGTCGGAACCGTTGTTGGGGCAGGCGATCATGACCACCGAGACGATGCGGGATAGCTCCCGCGCCCGGCCCTGCTGCACCATCCAGGTCAGGAATCGTTGCATGATCAGGCCACCCTGGCTGTGCGTGACGATCGCGACGCTGCCGGCCTCGGCGAGTTTCACCATGTATTCGGTGGCGAATGTTTGCGCGATATCGTCATAGTCCGGAATGCGGCTGGGCGAGAAGGGGGTTCGCGGCTTCTTCGGTGACCCATACCCGAACGGATGGATCTGCACCTCTTGCATGCGCTCGTCTGCGGACCACAGCGTTGTCAGCCGGTCCCAGGTCGCGGATGAGGACCAGAAGCCATGGATCGTTATTAGCGTCGTTTCCGCCATCGCTACCGCCTCCGAACACCCTCGCCGAGTCAGCGGTGCCCTCTTTCCGAGCGACGCGGCTGCCCCATTCGCATATGGGGAGTGTTGCACAATCTGCGCGGTCTCGTAGTGGCAACCTAGCCGCGGCACGCTTGCCGACCCTGCCTCAGACCTCCTCCGGTCAGCAAAGATCGGTCTGACGCCCTTGACATCGGCTCTCCCGGGCTATGGGGAGCCTTGTGCTCACCGAAGCCTGAAGGTGACTCCCGCGCTGCTCGAGTTCCACGCTGCTCCGTCCCCATGGTGACGCGCCGAAGAAGGCAGGTCGATCGCACTCTCGTAGGGCGTCGTCAGGTTGTTGTCGCGATCGAGGCCAGGACCAGTGCCACAATTGCGCAGGTGACGCCGATGGTCGTGAAGACCAGCCGGTAGGGGTGGCGCTCGGCCCAGGAAGCCAGGCCGGGGGGCGTTTCGGCGTATTTCTTGGCTTCGACGGGACGGGCGGGCCCGGTGCAGGGTACGCCGAGTGCGCTCACCAGGCGGTCGAGGCGTCTCCCTTCTCTGGCCTTCGATGAGCCTGCCGCATCGGACACGTGCTTCGGCCATGCGCTGCCGGGTCGCCGGCGGATCTCAGGTGTCCATCGTTGATGTCCAGGTTGCCTTCTTGGGCAGGCGACAGAGCCGTGCGGGTCGGTGTCGATTTGGGGGGTGGGCGTTCGTGTAGTGGGTGAGAGGTCGTCCGGAGGGAGAGGTCATGGGGAAAGTGTCGCTGGTCGAGCACTTGTCGCTGGACGGGGTCGTGCAGGGGCCTGCGGCGGTCGACGAGGACGTGCGGGGCGGGTTCGCGCGTGGTGGGTGGGCCCTCGCGGGGAACGACGAGGTCATGGGGGACGTGCTCGGGAAGAGGATGGGCGGGGACGGGGCGCTGCTGCTCGGGCGGCGGACGTACCAGCAGTTCCATGCGTACTGGCCTCAGCAGACGGACGGGAACCCGTATACCGAGGTGCTGAACCGGACCACGAAGTATGTGGTTTCGCGGACGTTGCGGGAGCCGCTGCCCTGGGTGAACTCGGTGCTGGTCGGCGATGTGGAGGACGTTGGCCGGATCGAGGGTCCGCTCACCGTGCTGGGGAGCGGGGAACTGGCGCGGGAGCTCATGCGGCGGGGGCTCGTCGGCGAGTGGCTGCTGATGGTTCATCCGGTGGTGCTGGGGACGGGGCAGCGGCTTTTCGAGGGCGTCGAGGCCGGGTTGCGGCTCGTGGAGTCGGTGACGACGACCACCGGGGTAGTGATCGTGAGGTATGAGAAGGAGGAAGTATGAAGCTGTACGCGCTCAACATGATCCAGCCGGTGGGCGATCCTCCGCCGCCGGAGGTGCTGGACAAGGTGATGGCGGAGATCGCGGAGATCCGGCGCGACCTGGAGCGGGAGGAGCGCTGGGTGTTCGGGCGGGGTCTCCACGGGCCCGAGGCGAGCACCATGGTCCGGTGCCGGGGGGACGAGGTCGTCGCGACGGACGGGCCGTGGACGGAGGGCAAGGAGCACATCGGCGGCATCACGATCATCCAGGTGGAGGATCTGGACGCGGCGCTGAAGATCGCGGCGAGGTTCTGCAAGGCCACGGGGTTGCCGATGGAGGTGCGGCCGTTCCACGGCGAGGTGTGATCGAGCGGGTCTTCCGGGAGGAGCACGGGCGGGCGGTGGCCGTCCTGGTCCGGGCCTTCGGTGATGTCGACGTCGCCGAGGAGGCGGTGCAGGACGCGTTCATGGAGGCGGTCCAGAGGTGGCCGTCGGACGGGGCGCCGCCCAGCCCGGCCGGGTGGATCATCACGACGGCCCGGAACAAGGCGATCGATCGGCTGCGCAGGGACGCCTTGCGGGACGGTAAGCAGACCCAGGCCGTGCTGGTGGAGGAGGGCCCGCCGATCGAAACGGGTTGTGTGGAGGACGATCGGCTGAGGCTGATCTTCACGTGCTGCCATCCGGCGCTGGGGCTCCAGGCGCGGGTGGCGTTGACGTTGCGGTTGCTGGGCGGGCTGACCACGGCGGAGATCGCGCGGGCGTTCCTCGTCCCGGAGAAGACGCTGGCGCAGCGGCTCGTGCGGGCGAAGGCGAAGATACGGGACGCGGGGATTCCGTATCGGGTGCCGGAGGAGGCCGAGCTGCCGGGACGGCTTTCCGGGGTGCTGGCCGTCATCTATCTCGTGTTCAACCAAGGGTACGCAGGGCGGGAGGAGCTGGGCGCCGAGGCGATAAGGCTGGGGCGTGTCCTCAAGGAGCTCATGCCGGACGAGCCCGAAGTGCTGGGGCTTCTCGCATTGATGCTCCTCGTGGAATCGCGTAGGGCCGCCCGGGTCCAGGGTGGTGAACTGGTTCTGCTCGGCGACCAGGACCGGCAGTTGTGGGATCGCGGGCTCGTCGCCGAAGGGCAGTCGCTCGTCCGGCGGTGTCTGGCGATCAATCGTCCGGGGCCGTACCAGATTCAGGCCGCCATCAACGCGGTGCACAGTGATGCGGCGACGGCAGAGGAAACGCAGTGGGAGCAGATTCTGCAGTTGTACGACCAGTTGATGGTCGTCGCGCCCACTCCTGTCGCCGCGCTGAACCGGGCGGTGGCGGTGGCCGAGGTCGATGGGCCGGAGGCCGGTTCAGCGCTCGTGGAGGGGCTCGACCTCGGCCAGTACTACCTGTTCCATGCGGTCCGCGCGGATCTGCTGAGGCGGCTGGGGCGGGACGCGGAAGCCGCCGAGGCTTATCACGAGGCGCTTGAGCGAACTGATAATGAGGCCGAAATAGCCTTTCTCAAGAGTCGGCTGAGGGCCTCCGGTTGAAGGACTGGCCGGCGACCAGTGCCCCGAGCGCGAGGGTGAATCCCACGAGCTGCCAGGACGTGAGCGTCTGGCCGAGGATCAGCAGGCCCGCCAGGGTCGCGACCATCGGGTTGGTCAGGCCGAGCAGGGAGACGGACGTCGGGGCCAGCCGGTCGATGCCGCGGAACCACAGCGCGTACGCGATCGCGGTGCCGACGATGCCGAGGTAGGCGAAGCCCAGCACGTTCTCACCCGTCAGGGACGGCGGGACGCCTTCGGTGAGGAGGGTGAGCGGCAGCAGGGCCAGGCCGCCGACGGTGAGCTGCCAGCCGGTCATGACCAGCGGCGATTCGGGTCGTCCCCACTTCTTGGCGAGGACGATCGCGGCGGCCATGAGGGACGTGGCGGTGAGCATGGCGGCGATGCCGAGCGGGTCGAGCCGGGCGTCGGCGGTCAGCGTCAGCAGCGCGACGCCTCCGGTGCCGGCGAACGCGGCGTACACGACGGCGCGGGCCGGGCGGACCCGCAGGACACCGAGCGACAGCAGCGCCACGACCAGCGGCTGCACGGATCCGATGGTGGCGGCGACCCCGCCCGGCAGCCGGTAGGCGGCGAAGAAGATCAGCGGGAAGAAGGCGCCGAAGTTCAGCGTGCCGAGGACGATCGACTTCCACCACCAGTCGCCGCGCGGGAGGCGCCGGGTGACGGCGAGCAGGACCAGTCCGGCGGGCAGCGCGCGCAGCGTGGCGGCCAGCAGCGGACGGTCGGCGGGCAGGAGGGTGGTGGTGACGACGTACGTGGTTCCCCAGCTGGCGGGGGCGAGGGCGGCCAGGGCGAGGTCGGACGCGCGGCCGGCGCGCAGCGTCCGCGGTGCCGCGATGGTGGCGGTCACGAGCGATCACCTCAACGTGGGAGGAGCATGACGTTTACCTTAACGCCAAGTCTATGAACGTTGAGATTATTCCCCTTGAGAGAACAGCGCCGGACTCGTGACCGCGGTCAGGCGCGGAGGCGGCTGATCTCGTACAGGGCGATGCCGGCGGCGACGCCCGCGTTGAGGGACTCGGCCGTGCCCGGCATCGGGATCGTGGCCAGCAGGTCGCAGGTGTCGGCGACCAGCCGTCCGAGCCCCTTGCCCTCCGAGCCCACGACCAGCACGAACGGGCCGGACGCGAGCTCCAGGTCCCCGACGGTCACGCCGCCGCCCGCGTCCAGCCCGGCGACGAAGCAGCCCGCCTTCTGGTACGCCTTGAGCTGCCGCGCCAGGTTCGTGGCCTGCGCGACGGGGCAGGTCGCGAGCGTGCCGGCGGACGACTTCCACGCGCCGGCGGTGACCCCCGCCGCCCGCCGCTCGGGCACGACGACCCCGGACGCGCCGAACGCTGCGGCGGAGCGGACGATCGCGCCGAGGTTGCGCGGGTCGGTGATGCCGTCGACGGCGACGATCAGCGGCGCGGCGCCCTTGAGCAGGTCGTCCGGGTGCGCGTACCGGTACGGCTTGACCTGCAGCGCGATGCCCTGGTGGACGGCGCCGTCCGTCAGCCGGTCGAGCTCGTTCTTGCCGGTCTCCAGCAGCGGGACCCGGCGGTCGGCGGCCAGCTGGATCGACTCGCGGACCCGCTCGTCGGTGCTGGTCATCACGTAGAGCGCCGTGCCCGGGACCCCCGCGCGCAGCGCCTCGACGACCGGGTTCCGGCCGGTGACCAGCTCGGGGACCTCGCCGTTCGCGCGCCGCGCCCCGGCGGGACGTCCAGCGGCGGGCGCGGCGGCGGCGCCCTGCGTGCGGCTGCCCGGCCCCATCGTCGGCGTGCCGGTGCGCTTGGCGTTCTTGACGGCGCGGGCCTTCTGGCGCTTGCCGTGCCAGTGCCGGTCCTCGGCCTTGGGAGTGGGTCCCTTGCCCTTGCGCTTGGCCATTGTCGGTTACGCCCCTCGCGACGATTGCGTGCTCACTCGCCCTCGCGGCTGCCGGGCGGCTCAAGATCTCGGCGGGACGGCACACTGGCGAACCCCCGCGAACCCCTGATTTTATCCGCCCCGCAGCGCGCCGCGGACACGACGCACGACGATCGGGCTCTCGCCGAAGTCAGCCGCGCTTCAGTTCCCAGCGCGCGCCCTGCGGGGTGTCCTCGACGAGGATGCCGGCGTCCGCCAGGCTGTCGCGGATGGCATCGGCGGACGCGTAGTCCTTGCGCGCGCGCGCCGCCTGCCGCTGCTCCAGCGCCACCCCCACCAGGGCGTCCACAACGGGACGGAGGTCTTCCTCCCCCGCGCGGCTCCACTGCGGCGACAGCGGGTCGATGCCGAGGACGTCCGCCATGGCCCGCACGGCCGCCAGCGCCTCCCGCGCAGCCTCGTGGTCGCTGGACGCCAGCGCGCTGTTCCCTTCCCGGACGGTCTCGTGCAGCACCGCCAGCGCCTGCGGGACGCCCAGGTCATCATCCAGTGCCGTGGCGAACCCCGAGGGAACGGAGGAGGCCGGGACGGCGCCCACCACCTCCGAGGCCCGCGTCACGAAGCCCTCTATCCGCTGATAGGCGGAGACGGCCTCGGCCAAGGCGGCGTCGGTGTAGTCCATGAGCGACCGGTAGTGCGCCGAGGCCAGGTAGTAGCGCACCTCTACGGGACGGGCCTTGCCGAGCAGATCGGGCAGCAGAACCACGTTGCCGACCGACTTGCTCATCTTCTCGCCGTCCACGGTGAGGAGCCCGTTGTGCAGCCAGTAGCGGGCGAAGCCGTCACCGGCCGCACGGGACTGGGCGATCTCGTTCTCGTGGTGCGGGAAGATGAGGTCGACCCCACCGCCGTGGATGTCGAACGTAGGGCCGAGGTATTTCGTCGCCATCGCGGAGCATTCGAGATGCCAGCCTGGACGTCCGTCGCCCCAGGGCGTCTCCCAGGACGGCTCGCCCGGCTTGGCGCCCTTCCAGAGCGCGAAGTCGCGCGGATCGCGCTTCGCGTCCTCGTTGGGGGTGTCTCCGGCGGAGCGCATGTTCTCCAGCCGCTGGTTCGACAGCGACCCGTACTCGTCCGCCCACGACTTCACGTCGAAGTACACGTCGCCGCCCGCCGCGTACGCGTGGCCCTTCTCGATCAGCCGCCGGATCAGCACGATCATCTCCGGGACGTGCCCGGTGGCGCGCGGCTCGATCGTCGGCGGCAGGCAGCCGAGCAGGTCGTAGCCCTGCGTGAAGACGCGCTGGTTGCCTTCGGCGACCGCGAACCACGGGACGCCCCGCTCCGCCGACACCATGATGATCTTGTCGTCGATGTCGGTGACGTTGCGGGCGAACGTCACCTCGTAGCCGGACGCGCGCAGCCAGCGCAGCAGCACGTCGTAGATGACGCCCGAGCGGAGGTGCCCGATATGCGGTGATGCCTGCGGGGTCGCACCGCACACGTACATCCCTACGCGGCCCTCTTCGAGAGGCTCGAACGTGCGGACGCTACGGGTGCCGGTGTCGTAAAAGCGCAGACTCACGGGGCCCAGGCTATTGGATCGGCGAGCGGCCGCGCCGCGCATTACACGGCGTGGCCTTGTGCCATCGAGACGTCAAGGGTCCTCGTCGTCCTCTCCGTTGAGGCGAAACGCGCGGGATTCGAGGTAGCGGCGCTCGGGCAGGCTCGTCGTGCGCCGCGCCGCCTCCCGGTACGCGTCCCGCGCGCCGCCGGAATCGCCGGCCATGTCCAGCAGATGGGCCCGGACGGCCGCGAGCCGGTGATGGCCGGCCAATCGGTCGTCGTCGTCCAGCGTCCGCAGCAGTTCCAGCCCGGCGGACGGCCCGGACACCATCGCCAGCGCGACCGCCTCGTTCAGCGTGACCATCGGGTTCGGCGACAGGTGCGCCAGCAGCCGGTACAGCGCGAGGATCTGCGGCCAGTCGGTGTCCGCCGGCCGCCGCGCCTCCGCGTGGACGGCGGCGATCGCGGCCTGCACCTGATACGGGCCGGGCGGCGACCAGGTGAGCGCGTCGGTGATCAGCGCGGTGCCCTCCTCGATCGCGTCGCGCCGCCACAGCGTCCTGTCCTGCTCGGTGAGCGGGATCAGCAGCCCGTCGCGTCCGGTCCGGGCGGGGCGCCGGGCGTCGGTGAGCAGCATCAGCGCGAGCAGGCCCGCGGCCTCGCCGTCCCCCGGCAGCAGCCCGTGCAGCGCCCGCGCCAGCCGGATCGCCTCCGCGGTCAGGTCGGCGCGCTGCAGGTCGGGCCCGCTGGACGCCGTGTACCCCTCGTTGAAGATCAGGTACAGGACGTGCAGGACGGCCCGCAGCCGCTCGTCCCGCTCCCCCGCCGGCGGCATGGCGAACCGCGCCCCCGCCGACCTGATCTTCGCCTTGGCGCGGCTGACCCGCTGCGCCATTGTCGCCTCCGGGACGAGGAACGCCCGCGCGATCTGCGCCGTCGTCAGCCCGCCGACCGCCCGCAGCGTCAGCGCGACCTGCGACGACGGCGACAGCGCCGGATGGCAGCACAGGAACAGCAGCGTCAGCGTGTCGTCGCGGTCGCCCGGCCGCCCCTCCTCCGGTCCCGGCTCGCCGGGTTCCCGCGCGAACACGGCGGCCTCGCGGTCGCGGCGGGCCCGCTCGCTGCGCCACTGGTCGGTGAGCCGCCGCGTCGCGACGGTCAGCAGCCAGCCGCGCGGGTTCTCCGGGACGTCCCCCGGCCACTGCACGGCGGCGGCGAGCAGCGCCTCCTGCACCGCGTCCTCGCAGGCGTCGAACGCGCCGTGCCGCCGGACGAGCGTGCCGAGGACCTGCGGCGCGAGGGTGCGCAGCAGATCCTCGACGGCCGGGGGCGTCCTCACATCTCGGTCCCGGCCTCGGTCATGAGCGCACGGACCTCCATGTACCCCCCGTACCGGACGTCGGGCCAGCGCGAGGCGATCTCCACGGCCCGCTGCTCCGTCTCGCAGTCGACGGTCAGGTAGCCGGCGAAGTGCTCCTTGGCCTCCAGGAACGGCCCGTCGGTCACGGCCGGCTGCCCGTCCTTCGCCGCCCGGACGGTCTTCGTCCTGGACGGGTCGGCGAGCGCGTTCCCGCCGACCATCTCCCCCGACTCGGTCAGCTCCCGCATGATCGCGTCGACCTCGCCGAACAGCGCCTCGCGCTCCGCCTCCGTCAGCTCCTCCACGAAGCCGGGCCGGTTGTGGATCAGCAGCATGTACTTCACGGTGTGCTCCTTGCCGCGAGCGGCCCGCGGCCGCTCCTCACAGAACGATTCGTCACAGAACGATCGGAGCGGCGGACGCGTTCTCGACATCCCGGCGAAAAGATCTTCAGGGGGATTCGGACAGGTCCTGGAGCCGGTGGCACAGCGCCGCGAACGCCAGTGCGTCCGGCATCTGCGAGGCGACCGCCATCAGGTCCATCCGGCCGGTGTAAGCGTGCACCATCACCATGCCGTTGCTGATCGCCACGTCCTGGACGGCCTTCCACGGCAGCCGCTCGCCGTCCTTCTCGACGCCGTCCAGGTCCACGGTGAACGGGCCGAGGCGCACGCACTCCCGCGCCCGGACCGCCGCCAGGTACCGCGGGACGATCCGCGCCGTCACCTCCTCCGCGACGGCCACGCCGAGCGTCCGGACGTCCGGGATGTCGTCCTCGAGCCGCAGCACGCTGCCGTCGGCCGCCACGATGGTGAAGCACCACCGGACGCGCAGGCCGCGGTGCCGGCCGGAGACCGTCACCGACTCCAGCTCGTCCCACGTGTAGTCGGCCTCGCCGCCCGGCCCCGTGACCGACAGGCCGCCCGTGTGAAGGCGGGCGACGCGGTTGCGGACGCGCGGGCGGTCACGTCCCGCGATCCAGCCGACGGCGGCGGCGTAGCCCATCGAGAGCAGCAGCGCCGGGACGCCCACCCACCATACGCGGTCGTGCAGGTAGAGGACGGCCGCCGGGACCAGCGCCAGCGACGCCAGGCACAGCAGGCACAGCCAGGCCCACGTGCGGCGGCCCGCGGCCCGGCCGTCGAACGTCCGGATCGGCTCGCCCAGCCGAGTATGGGGCCCGTCGTAGGGTTCGTCGTGTGGCTCGTCGTGTGGCAATGTCACGCCGCGCTACCCGGCCGTTCGGGCCCGCGTCCCGTCCACGAACCAGCCGTACGGCATCGCAGCCTCCCCTCGGGATCTCGTCGTCCATACCGTACGTCTCACCCCTTATGGCGCGCAGCGACAAAGTGATCACCAAGAAGTTGCGGTTCGTCGCAGTCCCGGCTGGTTAGGCTCGGCTGAGGACCCCTCAGGCGCCCTCCCGGAACGAGACTCCATGCCATCTGACCCCACCCGGCCCTCCTTCACCCGCGCGCAGCGGCGGCTCCTCACCGCGCTCGCGGGCCTCCTCGTCGCCGCACTCGCGGCCGGCGCGTACGTGCTCACCTACGACGTCCTCCGCGAACTCGCCCTCGCCGGCCGGGTGAGCCGCCGCTGGGCGCCGCTGTACCCGGCGATGGCCGACACCCTCGTCGCGATGACGATCATGTCGCTGGTCGTCACCCGCAACGCCCGCTGGTGGACGCGGCTGCTCCGCTGGACGCTGCTGCTCGTCCTCGTCGCGGGGGGCGCCGCGGCCTCCGTCCAGCACTCGGTGCGGGGTTACGCCCCCCTCCCGGACGACGCGGTACGGGCCGGAGTCGCCGTGGCGCCGCACGTCATGCTGGTGATCGCGATCTGGCTGTGGCTGACGATGTTCAAGCAGATCCGGGTGGTCCGGCCCGCCGCCGAGGAGACCCCGCCCGTCGAGACGCAACGCGGCCACGTCAAGGTCCTGGAGCCCGCCGCACCGCCGCCGCTCGCGCTGGAACCCCCCGCCGACGCCGAGCCGCTCGTCCCCTTCGAGCCTGAGACCGCCGACGAAGAGCCGCTGATTCCCTTCCCGCCTGAGCCGCCCGCCGCGCACGAGCCCCCCGAGCATGAACCCGCCGAGCGTGAATCCGCCGCACAGCGGCCCGCCGCGCACGAGATGAGCGACCCGGAGCCCGTCCCGGCGCAGCCCGCGGTGCAGGTCCCGGCCGCCCGCCGGCCGGCGGCGGACATCCCGGACGAGGACGAGCCGGCCGGGAACGAGCCTGCCGGGGACAAGCCGGCGGTGAACGAGCCCGCCGGGGATGAGCCGCACGCGCGCGAGGAGTTCGAGGTCGCCGGTTACGGGGGCGGGCTGTCGTCCGAGCCCGCGCCGCCGCTGGACGCGCTGCCGGAGCCGCGGCCGCCGCTCGACCCCGTTCCGGCGCTGCTGCCGACGGACGTCGAGCTCGTCCGCGGCCGTGACCGGGAGGACGCCGAGCCGCGCCCCATGGCGTCCACGACGCGTCCCGACATCGTGATGCCCGGCGCGGAGGAGGACCTCCACGACACGCCGACCGCCGACCGCGCCGAGGACCCGGACGCCGGCGACCCCGCGGCCGAGGACTGGAATCCGCCGCCGTCCGGCAGCTTCCGCAGCGGCCCCACCCCGCCCGCCGACTAGCGGGACGGTTCGGGGGTAGATGACCCGGCATGAGCGCCTTACTCGCTCGGCTCTTCGACGACGCCGCGCTCTTCCCGCCGGAACGCGCCCCGATGGGCGACGCGCTGCCCGCCTACCGCGCGGCCGTCCGGAACCCGGCCGCCGGGCGGCTGCGCTGCCCCGCGTCCCGGTTCGCCGAGCTGCGGACGCATCTCATCCCGGAGGACCTCCTCGACGTCGTTCTCGTCGCCGACACCGGCATCGACGAACTGCCGAAGGCGCTGGACGCCGTGCTCGCCGAGCCGCGCGTCCGGCCGTCCGCGGTGGAGATCGCCGTTCCCGAGGATGCCGACCAGGCGCGGGCCGCCGCCGTGACGCTCGCCCGGCTGCCGTCCGACGTGCCGGCGCGCATCGAGGTGCGCCCGTCCCCCGGCTGGCGGGACGCGCTGGACCGCATCGCCGCCGCCCGCGACCGCGGCACGCCCCTGGGCGCCGCGACCGCGACCGTGTCGGCGGCGTTCCTCTCCGCCTGCGCCGAACGCGATCTGCAGTTCGCGTGCGCGGACGGCGCGGACCGGGCGGTCAGCTCCCCGTCCGGCCCCGGGTTCCTGAACGTCCTGCTGGCCACGGCGCAGGCCGCCGCCGGTGAGCCCGGCCTCCATCGGACGCTCGAACGCGCCGACGCCGTGCCGCTCGCCGCCGACGTCCAGTCCCTGCCGGAAGACGCGGCCCGCGCCGCCCGTCGCCTGCTGGCCGCGATCAACGTCCGGAATCTCGATGTCCTGAGGCTGATCGGAACGCCGGACACGGGGAAAGATATGTCTCCATGACGACGGTTTCGTGGGTTGAGGTCGATGAGGACGCCGGGTTCGGCATCGAGAACCTGCCGTACGGGGTGTTCGCGCGCCCCGGGGAGCTGCCGCGCGTCGGCGTGGCCATCGGCGATCGCGTCCTCGACCTTGCGGCGATGTCCGCGGCCGGGCTGGTCGAGGACCGCCACTACTTCGCCTCGGGTTCGCTGAACGCCTTCATGGTCGCGGGGCGTCCCGCCTGGCAGGCGAACCGGCGGCGGGTGACGGAGCTGCTCACCGACCCGTCGCACCGGGACCTTGTGGAGCCGCACCTGATCCCCGTCGCGGACGTGGAGCTGCTGCGGCCGTTCGAGGTCGCCGACTACGTCGACTTCTACTCGAACGAGCACCACGCGGTGAACGCGGGACGGATGTTCCGGCCGAACAGCGACCCGCTGACGCCCAACTGGAAGCGGCTGCCGGTGGCCTACCACGGCCGCTCGGGCACCGTGTACCCGTCCGGGACGCCGATCATCCGGCCGTCCGGGCAGCGCCGCACCCCGGGCGCCCCGGAACCGTCCTACGGCCCTTCACTGCGCCTCGACTTCGAGGCCGAGGTCGGGTTCGTCGCGGGCGTGCCCTCCTCGGCCGGACGGGGCGTCCCCACGAGCGCGTTCCGCGACCACGTGTTCGGGTTCGTCCTGGTGAACGACTGGAGCGCCCGCGACCTGCAGGCGTGGGAGTCGCAGCCGCTCGGCCCGTTCCTGGGCAAGTCGTTCGCGACGTCGATCTCCTCGTGGGTGGTGCCGGTCGCCGCGCTGGAGCCGGCGCGCGTGTCGCCTCCCGTCCAGGACCCGGTTCCGCTGCCCTACCTGCGGTGCGACGAGCCGTGGGGGCTGGACCTGCACCTGGAGGTCCTGATCAACGGCCAGGTCGCGGCACGCCCGCGGTTCGAGTCGATGTACTGGACGTCCCCGCAGCAGCTTGCCCACGCCACCGTGAACGGCGCCCCGCTGCGGACCGGCGACCTGCTCGCCTCGGGGACGGTCTCGGGCCCCGAGCGCGACCAGCGCGGCTGCATGCTCGAACTCAGCTGGAACGGGCAGGAGCCCCTCGAACTGCCCGACGGAACGAAACGCACATTCCTGGAGGACGGGGACACGGTGACGATCCGTGCCCAGGCCCCGGGCGCGTCCGGCTCCCGCATAGCCCTTGGTGAAGTGACCGGGACCGTCCACCCGTCCCAGCCCTAGGGCCTGGGTTATCCCAGAACGACGTTCTGGCTGTATGCGGGGGCGGGGGGCTTGACGATGGTGCTGCGCGGGGTTAGGCCGGGGGGAGGACGAGGGCGGTGGCTATGGCGGCCAGTCCTTCGCCTCGGCCGGTGAGGCCCAAACCGTCCGTGGTGGTGGCCGAGATGGTCACCGGGGCGCCGGCCAGGGCCTCGGTGAGGGTCTTCTCGGCTTCCGCGCGGCGTTTGCCGATCTTGGGGCGGTTGCCGATGATCTGGATGGCGACGTTGCCGATGGTGAAGCCCGCGTCGGTGACGCGGCGGGCGACCTCCTGGAGCAGGTCGGCGCCGGACGCGCCGGACCAGCGGGGGTCGGCGGTGCCGAAGACGGCGCCGAGGTCGCCGAGACCGCAGGCGGACAGGAGGGCGTCGCAGGCGGCGTGCGCGGCGACGTCACCGTCGGAGTGGCCGGCGAGGCCGTGGCCTTCGCCCCGCCATTCGAGGCCCGCGACCTTCAGGGGGCGCGGGACGGACGAGAACGGGTGGACGTCGGTACCGACGCCCACCCGTGGAAACCGCTCGGTCAACTCGGCCCGGCCGTTCAGCTGGCCAGAACCTCGTCGAGCAGGGCCTCTGCCTTGTCCTCGTTGGTCTTCTCGGCGAGCGCGAGCTCGCTGACCAGGATCTGCCGCGCCTTGGCGAGCATCCGCTTCTCACCGGCGGACAGACCGCGCTCCCTGTCGCGCCTCCAAAGGTCGCGAACGACCTCGGCGACCTTGTTGACGTCGCCGGACGCGAGCTTCTCAAGGTTCGCCTTGTACCGGCGCGACCAGTTGGTGGGCTCTTCGGTGTAGGGTGCGCGCAGCACCTCGAACACCTTCTCAAGCCCCTCCTGGCCGACGACGTCCCGGACGCCCACGTCCTCGACGTTCTCAACCGGGACCCGCACTGTCAGGTCGCCCTTGTCAACCTTCAGAACCAGATAGGTCCTGTCCTCACCCTTGATGGTGCGAGTCTCGATGGCCTCGATCCGAGCAGCCCCATGGTGGGGGTAGACGACGGTGTCGCCGACCTGGAAAGTCATGTGACAAGTACCCCTTCCGCTAGGACCAGGATAGCACGGAAACGCGTGTGCCTGAACCGGCCTTACCGACAAATGCGCAGGTCAAGCCGCATATTGGGGTATTGACAAAGACCTTTATTGGTGCATCGGCGTCCAGTTCCCCGTACTCAGTGTAGCCGGTAGATCACCGCGACCCCATCCGAGCGCCATTACCGGTAAGCGGAGCCCCGTTACAAGCATCCGTCCCGCCAGCCGTGCGGATGCGTTCCATACTGGAGGTGAGCATGCCGCGCGGCGCGGGTACGAAGCGCCCGGAAGACCCCGAATAGGACCGCGGCGCGCGGGAACGCGATGGGCGAGGGGAGGTGCGGCGTGAGGCCGGACGGCGGTGACCCGGAGCCCGACGACTACGGGCTTCCGCACATCGACGTCGTCGTGCCCGATGACGCCCGCGAGCTCGAGCGCGACATGGCCGCCTACTACCGCGAGGAGCGGCGCAGGCGGCGGCACGCCCGCGTCCGGCGCCTCGTCCGCCCGGTGACCCGGTTCGGCGTCGCGATCCCGATCATCGCGGGCGCGCTGCTGGTCGCGCTGCTGAGCGGCGTGCTCATGACCGCGTTCGGCCCGCGTCCCGTGCCCCGCCCGACGGGCGCGCAGCTCGCGCCCCGCCCGTCCGCCAGTCCCGGCAAGGTCGGCGGCCTGCTGCCGGACCGGGAGATCGACACCGTCGCGGAAGGCCGCACCCCCACCCCGCTGCGGAACCTGCGTCCCGGCGTGATCGGCATCGTCCCGCCGGCGTACGAGTGCGAGACCGTGGTGGCGGATCTCGCGGACAAGACGCGGCAGTACCAGCTGAACTTCTGGCTCGTCGCCGACCCGCGTCCGGCCGGGGACAGGAAGGCGACGCCGATGAAGGAGCTGCGGGCGTGCGCGGGCACCGCCCACGGCGGGACGCCGCTGCTCCTCGAAGACCGGAACGGCGTCCTCGCCACCGCCTACGCCCCCGGACCGGGCACGCCCGGCCCGGCCGGCACCGGCCTCACCGCCGTGTTCGTGCAGCCGGACGGCATCGTCACCGAGATCGTCCACGCGCCCAGGCCTGGGCCCGGGCTCACCGGCCGGGTCGAGGCCCTCGGAACGGGCTGACCGCCGGAACGGGCCGACCGCCGGAACGGGCCCCGCGGAGAGGGCCGACCGCCCGGATGGTGGTGTCCGGAACGCATGTTCCGTCCGTTTCCGAGCATTGTTCGCGCCATGCGCAGGCGTGTCGGCCACCCCGGAGAGGGGTCCGCGGCAGGGTCTCGCTACGCTTCCCCTGGCGTATCTCACGCCGCTCTCACAACTTTGATGACACTTCGCGAGGAGACCGACGCCGTGATCCGAAACAGCCGTCGAGTGGTCGTGCTCGCCGTCGCGGGCGCCGTCGCGATCGCGCCGGTGATCTCCGGCTGCGGCGCCGGCGAGACTCCCCAGTCCGCCTTCCCGACCCGCCTGTCCGAGGGCGTCAACGTGACGGTCCCGAAGGACAAGCCGACGTCGTCGCAGATCGACCTGCGCAACATGTTCCTGCTGGGGCCGGCCTCCGGCGAGGCGATCAAGCCGGGCGGCGACATGCCGCTCTACGGCGTGCTGATCAACCAGGTGCAGGGCAGGCAGGACCGGCTGGTCTCGGTCAGCTCGCCGGCCTTCGGCGGGGCGAAGATCGCGGGCGGCTCCCTCACGCTGCCGCCCGCCGCGGCGGACGGGACGGGCAGCATGGTCAAGCTGCTCGGCAAGCCGCCGGCGGCGAGCCCCTCGGCCACGCCGTCCGGGCGGGCGTCGGGCGGCGCGAGCCCGGAGCCGACCGCCGGGGCGGGCAGCACGCCGAACACGTCCACCACGCCGACGTCGCAGAACACGACCGGGTCGCCGCAGAGCAGCCCCACGGTGACCCCCGGCCCGGGTGACCAGCCGCTCGTCGTGCTCACCGGCCTCACCCAGGCGCAGCTGGAGCCGGGGTCGACGGTCCCGGTGCGGATGCAGTTCGAGAAGGCCGGCGCCGTCGAGTTCCAGGTGCCGATCGTGCCGCACCAGCAGGACTACCTCACCTACCCGCTCGCCTCCCCGTCCGGCCAGGCGTCCGGCACTCCGTCGCCGGGGACGACGAGCCCGTCGGGCAGCCCGAGCCCCGGCGCGTCCGGTGAGCCGACTCCGGGCGCCTCGAAGACGCCCGGCGCGTGACGCCGGCCGCCGCCGGTCACTGACCCGTCCGCACATCGAGAACGGCCCGTCCCACCCCGGGACGGGCCGTTCTTCATGCCGGTCAGGGCTCGAACTTGTAGCCCAGCCCCCGCACGGTCACGATGTACCGCGGCGTGGACGGGGTCTCCTCGATCTTGGCGCGGAGCCGTTTGATGTGGACGTCCAGCGTCTTCGTGTCGCCCACGTAGTCGGCGCCCCACACGCGGTCGATGAGCTGCATCCGGGTCAGGACGCGGCCGGCGTTGCGCAGCAGCACCTCCAGCAGCTCGAACTCCTTCAGCGGCAGCTGGACGGGCTCGCCGCCGACGCTGACGACGTGCCGTTCCACGTCCATCCGGACCGGTCCGGCCTCCAGCGTCGCGGCGACCGGCTCGTCCACCTCGCCCTGGCGGCGCAGGACGGCCCGCATCCGGGCGATCAGCTCGCGGGTGGAGAACGGCTTGGTGACGTAGTCGTCGGCGCCGAGCTCCAGCCCGACGACCTTGTCGACCTCGCTGTCCTTCGCGGTCAGCATGATCACCGGGACGCTGGAGCGCGCGCGCAGCTCCCGGCACACCTCGGTGCCGGGCAGCCCCGGCAGCATCAGGTCGAGCAGCACGAGGTCGGCGCCGTTGCGCTCGAAGATGTCCAGCGCGTCGGGGCCGGTGGCGGCGACCGCCACCTCGAAGCCCTCCTTGCGCAGGTTGTACGACAGCGCGTCGCTGAACGACTCCTCGTCTTCCACGACGAGCACGCGGGTCACTGATCTGCCTCCTGGGCGGTGTTCGGCGGGGCTTGCGCCGCGGTCTCGGCGGCGGGACGGGACGGGGCGTCGAGCAGCGGGAGCCGGATCGTGAACGTCGACCCGTGCCCCTCCTTGCTCCACACCGTCACGTCGCCGCCGTGCTTGCCGGTGACGTGCTTGACGATGGCGAGGCCGAGCCCGGTGCCTCCGGTCCGGCGGGAGCGGGCCGGGTCGACCCGGTAGAAGCGTTCGAAGATCCGGCCTATCTCGGTACCCGGGATGCCGATGCCCTGGTCGGACACGTTGATCTCGACGTGCCGGTCGTCGCACCGCCGGGTCGACACCACGACCCGGGTGCGTTCGGGGCTGTAGGCGACGGCGTTGTCGACGAGGTTGCGCAGCGCGGTGACGAGCAGCTCCTGGTCGGCGCGGACCCGCAGGTCCGCCTCGCCGCCGGACGCCAGCTCTATGTCCTTCGCGGACGCCTTGAACTGGCAGCGCTCGAACGCCTCCGCCATGACCTCGTCCAGGGCGACGGCCTTCATGTCGGGCAGCGGCTCCTGCCCCTGGACCCGCGACAGCGTCATCAGGTCCTGGACGAGGTTGTTGAGCCGCACCGACTCGTACTGCATCCGCCCGGCGAACCGGCGGACGGCCTCGGGGTCGTCGGCGGCGCCCTCGACGGTCTCGGCCAGCAGCGACAGGGCGCCGACCGGGGTCTTCAGCTCGTGGCTGACGTTCGCCACGAAGTCTCGGCGGATCGCCTCGGTGCGGTGCATGTCGGTGAGGTCCTCGGCCAGCACGAGGACGAGCCCGTGCGAGCCGAGCGGCGCGACCCGGACCGCGAACCAGCGGCCGTCCGCGCGGCTCCGCACGCTCATCGGCCCGACCTGGATCTCGGTCTCCCGGATCTCCCCGTCCCGGCGGACGAGCCGGGTCATCGCGAGGACCTCGTCCACGACGAGCCGGTCGCCGCTGACCAGGCCGTACGCCCGCGCGGCGGAGCTGGCGCGCAGCACCCGGTCCGCGCCGTCCACGACGACGGCCGACGACCGCAGGACGCTCAGCACCGAGGCGACGCCCGGCGGGAGCGTCCCCACGGGGGCCGCCGGCGCCGGGGTTCGCTGCGCTCGCTCGCTCACGCGCACCGCCAATCCAGTCGTGAGCCCGATCACGAGCCCGGCGAGCCCGGCAAGGCTCGCCACAATCTCGACCTCCACACCTCGGATCGTAAGCGGCGTTCCGGGCTGCCCTTCCCGGCGGCCCTGGTCAGGACGCCCCGTTAGCCGAAAGTTCACCTTCCCCTCCGGGGCCGTTCACGGCGGCGGGGCAGGCTGTGACGTGGGCGAGTCCGCCCCTCCCCCGTCCCTCCGGTTCCGTTTCCCCGCAAAGGATGCCAAGTGCGCGACGCCTACCACGAGGAGCTCGACTCCCTCACCGACAGCCTGGTGGAGATGACCCGCCTCGTCCGGTCCGCGATGGCCCGCGCGGTGACCGCTCTGCTGGACGCCGACCTGCGGCTGTCCGAGGAGGTCATCAGCGGTGACGAGCACGTCAACAAGATCGACGCGGACATCGAGGCGACCGTCTTCGACCTGATGGCGCGGCAGCAGCCGGTCGCCGGCGACCTGCGCATACTGATCACCGCGCTGCGGATGAGCGGCGACCTGGAGCGCATGGGCGACCTCGCCGTGCACATCGCCAAGACCGCCCGCCGCCGGCACCCGGAGTCGGCCGTCCCGCCGGAACTGCAGGCCACCGTCCTGGAGATGGGGCAGATCGCCGAGCGCATGATCGCGAAGACGGGCAGCGTGATCGCGTCCCAGGACGTGGAGATGGGCCTCGAACTGGACGCCGACGACGACCAGATGGACCGGCTCCACCGGCGCCTGTTCGACATCCTGCTGTCGCCCAAGTGGAGGCACGGCGTCGAGCCCGCCGTCGACATCACGCTCGCCGGCCGCTACTTCGAGCGCTTCGCCGACCACGCCGTCCACGTGGCGGAGAACGTCGTGTACCTGGTGACCGGCCAGCACCCGGAGGAGATCACCGACCTGTCCTGACGGCGCCGGGATCTTCTCGGCGGTCGCGGGGTGAGGGGCCGCCACCCGGGCGGCCCCTCGGCGGTCACTTCTTGCGGCCGCGGCGGGGCTTGTCCTTCTTGGCGTCCTTCGCGGGCGGCGTGGGAGGCTTCGGGGCGTCCTTCTTGGCGGCGCCCTGGTTCTTGACGGCCTCGATCGCGGCCTTGGCGGCGGCCGGGTCGAGGTACTCGCCGCCGCGCTTCAGCGGGGCGAAGTCGTCGTCCAGCTCGTAGACGAGCGGGATGCCGGTCGGGATGTTGAGGCCGACGATCTGCTCGTCGGAGATGTCGTCCAGGTGCTTGACCATGGCGCGGAGCGAGTTGCCGTGCGCGGCGACCAGGACGGTCTTGCCGACGGCGAGGTCCGGGACGATCGAGTCGTACCAGTAGGGCAGCATGCGGTCGACGACGTCGGCGAGGCACTCCGAGCGCGGGATCAGCTCGGACGGCAGCTCGGCGTAGCGGAGGTCGTTGACCTGCGAGAGGGGGTCGTCGTCCTTGATGGGCGGCGGCGGGGTGTCGTAGGAGCGGCGCCAGGTCATGAACTGCTCTTCGCCGAACTCCTCGCGCGTCTGCGCCTTGTTCTTGCCCTGGAGGGCGCCGTAGTGGCGCTCGTTCAGCCGCCAGGAGCGCTCAACGGGGATCCAGAGCAGGTCCGCGACGTCCAGGGCGATGTTGGCGGTGCGGATGGCCCGCTTCAGCAGGGACGTGTGCACCACGTCGGGGGTGATGTCGGCGTCGAGCAGCAGGTCGCCGCCGCGGGTCGCCTCACTCTCGCCCTTCGTGGACAGGTCGACGTCCACCCAGCCGGTGAACAGCCCTTCCGCGTTCCAGACGCTTTCGCCATGCCGGAGCAATACCAAGGTCGCCATGGCACCAGAGCCTATCGGCCCCGCGCGGGTCACCCGCGGTTGGCCGGGTCCGCGAAGGAGGCGAACGCCTGGAGGTTGGCGAGGCTCTCGCCGCGCTTGACCCGCCAGTCCCATTCGCGCTGGATGGACGTCTTGAACCCGCGTTCGAGGGCCTTGTCGAAGTTCTCGTCGGAGTAGGTGAGGACGCAGCCGAGGATGCGGTCGATCTCGTCCGGCGAGATGGAGGAGAGGGGGAGCCTGCCGACGAGGTGGACGTCGCCGACGTCGTCGAGGGCGAAGGCGACCCCGTACATGCGGCCGTTCTTCTCCAGCAGGAACCGGTAGAACTCGGCGTGGTTCTCGTCGGGGCGGCGGCAGAAGAACGCCTCGACGTGCAGCGAGTGGTCGCCGACGATCAGCCACGTCATGGTGGCGAGCTTGTGCTGCCCGGGGAGCTTGACGAAGAACGCGTCCTCGCGCGGCTCGTCGAACTCCAGTTCGGCCGCCTTCAGCGTCTCGCGGATGGTCTCGACAGGGGTCACGCTGAGACCTCCGCGGATACGGGGACGGCCGGAATCGACATGGCACCGGTATACACGTCGAGGAGGCGGTCGACGGTGGCGTCCCAGCCGAAGCCGGCCGCGTGTCGGACGGCGCCGCGGGCGAGGCGGGCGTGCAGGCCCGGTTCGGCGTGCAGGCGGCGCAGGACGGCGGCGTAGTCGGCCGGGTCGTGGCCCGGGATCAGCACGCCGGACTCGCCGTCCGCGACGGCGGTGCAGAGGCCGCCGACGCGGGAGGCCACGACGGGCGTCCCGCACGCCTGGGACTCGACGGCGACGAGCCCGAACGACTCGCTGTGGGACGGGATGACGGTGACGTCCGCGGCCCGGTACCAGTCGGCCAGCTCGTGCTGGGGGCTGGGCGGCTCGAAGCGCATGACGTCCGAGATGCCCAGCTCGGCGGCCAGGTTCTGGAGCCCGGTGGGGCGGCGGCGGCCGGAGCCGGAGGGGCCGCCGACGACCGCGACGACGAGCTTCGAGCGCAGCGCCGGGTCGTCCGCGAGCATGCGGGCGACGGCGCGCAGCAGGACGTCCGGCGCTTTGAGCGGCTGGATGCGGCCGACGAACAGCAGCACGTACGCGTCGCGGGGCAAGTCGAGGCGGCGGCGCGCGGGGCCGGTGCGGTGCGGGAGGAGCCCGGTGCTGCGGGCCAGGATCGGCGACTCGGGACGGAACAGGGAGAGGTCGACGCCGGGCGGGACGGTCGCGACGCGCCCGGGGTCGGCGTCGTAGAGGCCGACGAGTTCGTGGGCCTCTTTGGACGTGTTCGCGACGAGGTGGTCGGACGAGGCCACGACCTGCTCCTCGCCGAGGACGCGCTCGGCCGGCTCCGGCTTGTC
The DNA here is from genome assembly GCF_001552195.1 of Actinomadura latina NBRC 106108. Taxonomy (GTDB): domain Bacteria; phylum Actinomycetota; class Actinomycetes; order Streptosporangiales; family Streptosporangiaceae; genus Spirillospora; species Spirillospora latina. The sequence continues at coordinate 176,770 of NZ_BCQS01000009.1, read as the reverse complement.
GTCGTCGGCGAGTGCCGCGTTCTTGACCTTCGCCATCGTGTGCATGGAGTGGACGAGCGGCACGCCCCACCGCTGCTTGACGGCCCATCCGGCCTGCCCGGACAGCCAGTAGTGCGTGTGCAGCAGGTCGTAGTGGCCGGGGTCGTGGGACGCCTCGACGCGCAGCACCCCGGACGTGAAGCCGCAGAGATGCCGGGGGAGCTCGGTCTTGTCCAGTTCCTCGAACGGCCCGGCGACGACGTTGCGGACGAGGACGCCCGGGGCGAGTTCGACGACCGGTGGCAGGGCCCGCGATGTCGCGCGGGTGAAGATGTCGACTTCCACACCCCGCGCCGCCAGCCGCTTGGCCACCTCGACGATGTAGACGTTCATGCCGCCCGCGTCGCCGGTACCAGGTTGGTCGAGGGGGGAAGTATGAACACTGACCGTCGCAACCCGGTTGATACGACGCGACACTGCACACCACCTCCGGTAGTGCAACCTATCGACCGTGTTTGGTGTTCCCACAGCAAGGGGGACAATCGTGACTTCCCGCCACAGTGATCGACCTCACCGGCGTCCCGCCCGCGGGTGCCTTGCCAAGGCACGCCCGCGCACCGGGACACTGGACGCATGCGTAAGACCGCGATAGTGACCGGAGCAAGCAGCGGGATCGGGGCGGCCACGGCGAAGCGCCTGGCGGCGGAGGGGTTCAACGTCGTGCTCGCCGCGCGGCGCCGCGACCGCCTCGACGCCCTCGCCAAGGAGATCGCCGAGTCGGTGCCGGGCGCCGGCAGGGTGGCGCCCGTGACGCTGGACGTGACGTCGCAGGAGTCGGTGGACGCGCTCGCGGCGGCGGTCGGCACCTGCCACGTGCTGGTCAACAACGCGGGCGGCGCGATCGGCCTGGAGAGCGTCGCGAACGCCGACCTCGCCGACTGGCGGACGATGTACGACACGAACGTCCTGGGGCTCGTGCGGGTGACCAAGGCGATCCTGCCGAAGCTGGTCGAGAGCGGCGTCGGCCATGTGGTGAACATCACCTCGCTCGCCGCGCACGTCGCGTACGAGGGCGGCGGCGGGTACAACGCGGCCAAGCACGCCGCCTACGCGGTGAACGACGTGATGCGCCTGGAACTGGTCGCCGAGCCGGTCCGGATCACCGAGATCGCGCCGGGGCTGGTGAAGACGGAGGAGTTCTCGCTGGTCCGGTTCCGCGGGGACGAGGAGCGGGCCGCCAAGCCGTACGAGGGCGTGCCGGAGCCGCTGGTCGCCGAGGACGTCGCCGACTGCGTCGCGTGGGCCGTCACCCGTCCGCCGCACGTCAACATCGACCGGATCGACGTCCAGCCCCGCGTGCAGGCCGCTCCCTACAAGCTTCACCGCGAGTAGGGCGCGACCGCCGTCCAGGGGAGGGTGACCTCACCGAGGCGCCATCGGTTTCGTCCCCCGTAGGGAGGACGTGTAAGAACCGGGTGGGTCCGCGCCAACAGTGACACGGCCTCGACCCAGCGCGCGCGGGGGCCGAACGCCGAGTGCGGCGCGGCCGTCGCCCAGCAGCGGTCGAACGCGGTCAGCAGCGCGTGGACGGGTTCGCCCGGCACGTTCCGGTGGATCAGGGTCTTCGGGAGCCGCTCCGCCAGCGCGGACGGACGGTCCAGCGAGCGCAGATGGGCCGCGAAGGTGATGGTCTGGGGGCCGTCCTTGGTGAGGGTCACCCAGACCGCGCGTCGCCCGATCTCGTCGCACGTCCCTTCTACGAGGACGCCCGTGGGCGCCAGGCGCGCGCGCAGATCGTCCCATGCGCTCCAGGCAGCCGGCTCGTCGTACTGCCGGAGCACGTTGAACGCCCTGACGAGCACGGGCCGGCGGGGAACCGGCAACTCGAACCCGCCACGCCGGAACGACAACCCGTCATAGGGGCCGCGGGCAGCCTTCCGGGGGAAAGGCTCCCGGGTGCGGCCCGGATCTCCTTTCGCGTCCCGCGTGGGCACCGCTCCGGCTCCTTTCGGCGCTTCGGGCTGCTTCGGCGGGGGCGGGTCCGGTGGTTCGGGGGGTTCTCTCAGGGCGGCGAGGAGGGTGAGGCCGGCGGTGACCCTCTCGGGCTCTATCTCGATGCCGACGACCTCCAGGTGCGGGGAGACGGCGCGCAGCCGGGAGTAGAACTCGAAGGTGGTGACCGGGGACGCGCCGTAGCCGAGGTCGACGGCCAGCGGACGTCCGCCGATGCGCAGCGGCCGGGCCTGGGTCGCGGCGATCCAGCGGTCGACGCGGCGCAGGCGGTTGGGGGCGGTGGTGCCGCGGGTGACCTCCCCCCGCGGCTTCTGGGCTGGGGGCACCCGGCAATTGTTCCTTCTTGCCCGCTATGCCCCGTACACCCGATCTCCGTACGCCCGATCCCCCGCGCGTCCGGCCGCCCCACTGAACGAGATTCGGTAAGTCATCGGTTACGGTGCTGCCGAACGCCGTCCCACGAGGAGTGCCGATGCTCGACCTGGCGACCCTGCACGAGGCCATCGCCGCCGCGATCCCCGACCGCGAGTGCCTGGTGTGGCGCGACCGCCGGACGACCTGGGCGGAGCTCGCCGACCGGACGCGGCGGCTCGCGAACGTCCTGCACGGGCACGGCCTCGGCCTGCGCGGCACGGCGTCCGAGCCGTGGGAGTCGCCGCACGACCATCTCGCGCTCTACCTGCACAACGGCCCCGAGTACCTGGAGGGCCTGGTCGCCGCCCACCAGGCGCGGGTCGCGCCGTTCAACGTCAACTACCGGTACGTGGACGACGAGCTCGCCCACCTGTTCGGCGACGCCCGCCCGGCCGCCGTGATCTACCACGCGCGCTTCGCGGACGCGATCGGACGCGTCGCCGGGCGGCTCGCCGAGCCGCCGCTGCTCCTCCAGGTGGCGGACGAGTCCGGCGCCGCCCTCCTGCCCGGCGCGCTGGACTACGAGGACGCCCTCGCCAAGGCGTCCTCCGGCCCGCTGCCGGTGCAGCCGAGCGCGCACGACCTGCACATCCTCTACACGGGCGGCACGACGGGCCTGCCGAAGGGCGTGCTGTGGCGGATCGGCGACCTGATGCTCGGCCCGCTGGGCCTGCGGCGCCGCGACGGGGCGCCCGTCACCGATCTGGACGAGGCGGTGGCGCGGGCGGTGCGCGGTGAGGTCCGGGTCCTGATCGGGCCGCCGATGATGCACGGCGCTGGCACGTGGTCGGCGCTCGGCGCCTGGTGCGGCGGCGGGTGCGTGGTGTTCCCCGACCGGGTGGACGGCCTGGACGCCGCCGATTTGATGGCCACCGCCGAGCGGGAGCGCGTCACCCGGATGCCGCTGGTCGGGGACGCGTTCGCCCGTCCGATCGTCGAGGCGCTGGAGGCCCGCCCGCACGATCTGGGCGCGCTCCGCTCGTTCGTGAACTCCGCCGCCGCGATCAGCCCCGGCGTGAAGGCGCGGATGCTGGAGCTGCTCCCCCATTCCCGGATCGTGGACGTCCTCGGGTCGTCGGAGTCCGGCTTCCAGGTGACGCGGAGCGGCTCGTCGGCGACGACGTTCGCGGCGGCGCCCGGCACGGCGGTGCTGTCGGCCGACCGGTCCCGGCGGCTCGCGCCCGGCGAGGACGAGATGGGCTGGCTGGCCAAGGGCGGCGGCTCGATCCCGCTCGGCTACCTCGGCGACCCGGTGAAGACCGCGGCCACGTTCCTGACGCTGGACGGCGAGCGGCTCGTCGTGGCGGGCGACCGGGCGCGGCTGCTCGCGGACGGCACCGTGGAGGTCCACGGGCGGGAGGCCACGACGATCAACACCGGCGGGGAGAAGGTGTTCGCGGAGGAGGTCGAGTCCGTGCTGCGCGGCCTGCCGGGCGTCGCGGACGCGCTGGTCGTCGGCCGTCCGAGCGAGCGCTGGGGGACGGAGATCGTCGCTGTGCTGAGCCCCGCCGCCGGCCCGTCCGACGGCGAGCTGCGCGAGGGCTGCGCCGCCCACCTGGCCCGCTACAAGATCCCGAAGGCGTTCGTCCGGACGGACCGCGGCCTCCGGCTGCCCAACGGCAAGGCCGACTACGCCGCCGCCCGCGCGCTCCTCGACTAAGAATCCCGTTCGGTTTTGTAGCCCCCGGTCCTGTACCGGGGGCGCGGCGACCGGCGATCCTGGCGCCATGCCGGACTTGCACTCTCTTCTCGCCGATCTCGCCGCCGAAGGCGACTCCGTCGACGCCCTGGTGGCGCCGCTCCCGGCCGGGCGCTGGGCGGACCCGACCCCGGCCGAGGGCTGGACGATCGCGCACCAGATCTCCCACCTCGCCTGGACGGACGCGCAGGCCGTCGTCGCCGCCACCGACGCCGGCGCGTTCGCCAAGCTCGTCGAACAGGCCCTGGCCGACCCCGGCGGCTATGTCGAAGCGGGCGCCCGGGAAGGCGCCGATGAGGCGCCGGCGGATCTCCTCGCCCGCTGGCGCGACGGGCGCCGCCGCATGGTGGACGCGCTCGCCGCCGTCCCGCCGGGCACGCGGCTCCCCTGGTTCGGGCCGCCGATGGGCGCCGCGACGCTGGCGACCGCGCGGCTGATGGAGACCTGGGCGCACGGCGAGGACGTCGCCGACGCGCTCGGCGAGCGCCGCGAGCCCACGCACCGGCTCCGGCACGTCGCGCACATCGGCGTCCGGACCCGCGACTTCTCGTTCCGCACCCGGGGCCTGGAGCCGCCCGCGGAGGAGTTCCGCGTCGTCCTCACGGGTCCCGGCGGGGAGGAGTGGACGTGGGGTGCGGCGGACGCGCGCCAGTCCGTGACCGGCCCGGCGCTCGACTTCTGCCACGTCGTCGCCCAGCGCCGCCACCGCGCCGACCTCGCCCTCGTCGCGACCGGCCCGGACGCCGACCGCTGGCTGGACATCGCGCAGGCGTTCGCCGGCCCGCCCGGCGCCGGCCGCGCCCCCGCGTCGGCCTGAGGGAGCCGGGCTGAGAGATCGGCCACTGCGCGGGACGTTCGGGTTCGGCCGGGAGCGATCTTGGAAGGATCTCCGGTATGACAGTTCTGATCGCCTTCGACGGTTCTGACGACTCCCGCGCCGCCGTGGACTACGCCGCCCGTCACCTCAAGGCCGAGCCCACCGTGGTCATGACGGTGTGGGAGCCGCTGCTGACCCAGCTCAGCTGGGCGCCGCTGGCCGCCGCCGTGCCGGTCGCGGCCGACGCCGCCGACGACCAGTACGAGGAGGAGAAGCAGGCCGAGCAGCTCGCGCGGAAGGGCGCCGACATCGCCCTCGCCGGCGGGCTGACCGACGTGGCGGTCCGGGCGGAGCGCGGCGGCGGGCCCGTGTGGGCCGCCATCGTGGACGTCGCCGACGAGCTGAACGCGTCCCTGATCGTCACGGGTTCACGCGGCCTCGCGGGCGCCCGGTCGGTCATCCTGGGCAGCGTCTCGACCCGCGTCCTCCACCACGCGCACCGTCCGGTTCTGGTCGTGCCTCCGCCGAAGGAGGACTGACCGCCGCCGGAGCGGAGCGCCGCCGGAGCGGCCCGGCCATAAGACGGCTAGGGCGTCGACACGGCCTGTTCGAAGGCCGCGTAGGCGTCCTCCGTGAAGAGGACGAAGCGGGCATCGGCGACCTGGGTCGGCGTGGAGCTCACGGTTCCGACGGCGATGCGGGCGGCGTCGTCCAGGGGCCAGCCGTAGATGCCCGCCGACACGGCCGGGAACGCGATCGAGCCGGCGCCCAGCTCGTCGGCGACGCGGAGGGACTCGCGGTAGCAGGAGACGAGCTGGTCGGAGCGGTCGTCGGCGGAGGAGTACACGGGGCCGACGGTGTGGATCACCCAGCGGGCGGGCAGCCGCCCGGCCGTCGTCGCGACCGCCTGCCCGGTCGGCAGGCCGCCCCCGTACTGGGCGGCGCGCAGCCGGCGGCAGTCGTCCAGGATCTCGGGGCCGCCCTTGCGGTGGATCGCGCCGTCCACCCCGCCACCGCCCAGCAGCGACGAGTTGGCCGCGTTCACGACCGCGTCGACGTCCTCCTCGGTGATGTCGCCATGAACCAGGGTGATCTTCATGCGCGTTCCTCCGCGTCGGCCGGGCCCGTCAGATGACATGAATTCTCGCCCGCGCCGGACGTGAAACGCGTTGGGGCGGTTCCCGGCGGTACGCTCATGGCGGACGAGGCTCCGGGGGCGGTGCGGCTCGTCCGACTTCGTCCGGCCGGACGCAGGGGGGCTACCATGCCGAACGCCAGGCGCAAAGCTGACAGACGATCTCACAAAGGCGTGCGTGACAGTCGCGGAGGTACCCCCTTGAAGATTCTCCTCGCCGGAGCGACCGGAGTCGTCGGTCGCCGGCTGATCCCGCTGCTCGTCCAGGCGGGCCATGAGGTCGCCGGGACGACGCGCCGGCCCGAACGCGCCGGCCTGCTCCGCGATCTCGGCGCCGCGCCGGTCATCGTGGACGTGTTCGACGACCCCGCGGTGCGCGACGCTGTCGCCGCGCAGCGCCCGGACGCCGTGATCCACCAGCTCACCGATCTGAGCACGGAGGACTTCGACGCCAACTCGCAGCTGCGCATCACCGGCACCCGCAACCTGGTGGACGCCGCGAAGGCCGCCGGCGTCGAGACGATGATCGCGCAGAGCATCGCGTGGCTGTACGTCCCGGGCGACGCCCCGGCCGCCGAGACCGACCCGCTCGACTCCGGACTGCCTCCGTACGAGGGCGTCGCCGCCCTGGAGGACGCGGTCGGCGAGATGCCGCGCGGGGTGGTGCTGCGGTACGGCGCGCTCTACGGCCCCGGCACCTGGTACGCCCCCGACGGCGCGATCGCCGAGCGGGTGCGCGCGGGCACGCTTCGCCAGGCGCCCTCGTGGACGTCCTTCGTGCACGCCGAGGACGCCGCGTCGGCGGCGCTCGCGGCGCTCGACTGGCCTGCCGGGCCCGTCAACATCGTGGACGACGAGCCCGCGACCACCGCGGACTGGCTGCCCGTCTACAGCGCGGCCATCGGCGCCCCGCATCCGGGCAGTGCCGGGAAGCACGCCGCCGCGCAGGGCCGCCCGGTGTCCAACGCGAAGGCGCTCGGCCTCGGCTGGAAGCCGCGGGTCACCTCGTGGCGCACCGGTTTCGCCCAGATGGACTCCTCGGCCTCCTGAGCCGCGGGCTGCTAGCCGGACGGAACGTGACAATTCACCCGAACTGGAACGAGCGCTTCGCCAGCCCGAGCCAGTAGCCGTCGATCACGGACCGGCGGCCCGACGGCCGGTCGGCGTCCGCTCCCAGCGCCACGAACAGCGGCGCGAAATGCTCCGTCCGGGGGTGCGCGATGCGCGCCGCGGGCGCCTTGGCGCGGAAGTCGAGCAGGGCGTCGATGTCGCCGCCCCGCACGGCGCGGTCCGCCCACTCGTCGAACTCCGCCGACCACGCGGGCGGCGCGGCGTCCGGCTCGGGGCGCATCTCCCGCAGGTTGTGCGTGGTGAAACCGCTCCCGATGATCAGGACGCCCTGGTCGCGCAGCGGCGCGAGGCTCCGCCCGACCTCGAAGAGCCGCTCGGGCTCCAGCGTCGGCATCGACATCTGCAACACGGGGACGTCGGCGTCCGGATACATCTCCACGAGCGGGACGTAAGCCCCGTGGTCCAGGCCCCGCGTCTCGTCCTGGTGCACGCCGGGGATGAGTTTGCCCACATCAGCGGCCAGCTCGGGGGCACCAGGCGCGTCGTACCGGACGCGGTAGTAGTGCTCGGGAAATCCCCAGAAGTCGTACACGAGCGGCACCTGCCGGGTGGCGCCGATACTCAGCGGCGCCTCCTCCCAGTGCGCCGACACCATGAGGACCGCCTCGGGCTTCGGCAGGTCGGCCGACCAGCGTGCGAGCTGCTCGGTCCACAAGGCGTCGTCGGCGAGCGGCGGCGCGCCGTGGCTGAGGTAGAGCACGGGCATCCGGGTCATGACGTCCCCCTTTATTTGAGAATTCAACTATAGCCCGCAAGTGCTTGAATCTTCAAGTCTTGAGGGTTCAAGCTTTTGGGTAGACTGGGGACATGACCGAGACGCGCTGGCTGGACGACGAGGAGCAGGAGACCTGGCGTGCCTTCCTGTGGACGTCGCGGCTGCTCAACGAGGCCCTCGACCGGCAGTTGCAGCGCGACTCCGGCATGCCGCACGCCTACTACATGATCCTCGCGATGCTGTCGGAGGCGCCCGGCCGCGCGCTGACGATGACCGCCCTCGCCGAGATCGTCCACTCGTCCCCGAGCCGCCTCTCGCACGCCGTGAACCGGCTGGAGGAGGCCGGCTGGGTGAGCCGGTGCAAGCACGACAACGACCGCCGCACCACGATCGCGCGGCTCACCGACGAGGGCTTCGCCGTCCTGCGCGAGGCGGCTCCCGGCCATGTCGCCGAGGTCAGGCGCCACCTGTTCGAGCCGCTGACGCGCGAGCAGGTGCTCGGATTCCGCGAGACGCTCCACGCCCTCCTGTCGTCGCTGGACCCCGACCACGAGGCGCCCTGCGCGGGCTAGAGGAACTCGACCGCGTGCGACTTGGCAGCGGGATGGGCGGCGGCCAGGAGCCGCATTCCCTCCTCCTCAAGCGCGGCGCGCTCCCGCTCCGGGATCGGTTCGAACGCGTCGATGCGCAGCGTCGCCTCGCCCCGCTTCTTTTCGATCTTCCACATGCCGTGCACGAAGCCGTCCACGAGGAACGTCGCGCGGATGATGCCGTTGACGGTGAAGACGCGCTTGCGGTGCTCCTCGCCGATGATCCGGGTGCGGTCGGCATGGGACAGCAGCAGGTTGTCGAAGTCCGGGACGAACCGGACGGGCGCGGGCGTGTCCGGGCCGGGCCGCGGCGCGTCCGGCACGTCGTAGAGCACGCGGCCGTTCTCGTCCCGGAACTCCAGCAGCCCCGGCCGCAGCCGCTCGACGACCTCGCCGAGGCGCGTCAGCCCCGACCACTGCTGGACGTCCCGGACGCTCGCCGGCCCGAACGCGGCCAGATAGCGCAGCACCACCTCGTCCAGCGAGGTCTCGGACGCCGGGTGCCCGTCCAGCCACGCGTCGAGCGTCGTGTGCCGGGCGAGCCCCGAGGCGCCCCAGATGCCGCGCGGCGGTACCTGCACCAGCGGCAGCCGGCACCGGACCGCCCAGCCGAGCAGCTCGGCGTCGTGATCGGGCCACCGCTCGGCCAGCAGGGCACGGAGCTCCTTGTCGGAGCGCGGCTCGTCCTCCAGCAGCTCCCGTGCGTGCGCCGTGATCGCGTCGAGATCGATGCCGCCGAGGTCGCGGGCCCGCCCCTTCAGGTAGTTGTCGAGGAGCGGCTGGGTGAGCGGGCGCAGCGCGCGGGCGTCGCGTGCGCTGACCAGGTGGAGCGTCCCGCGCATCAGCACGATCCGCAGCGCGCGGCGCTCGGTCATCAGCGGGCCGACCTCGTCGAACGCGAAGCCCGCGAGCCGGCTCCACAGGCCGACGTGCGGCGGGTTCGGCGCCTGCGACTGCATGCCGACCAGATGCTCGATGGCGTCCAGGACGGGCATGTCGTGCCGCTCCAGCAGCATCTGCCGAGCGAGCAGCGCCCGGTTCAGCGCCCTCGTGCTAACCCTCATAGCGGCCTCGCATCTCCTGCCAGGTGGGCGGCGGGCCCGGAGGCTCGTCCTCGTCGGCCAGGTGCAGGGCGTCCAGCATCAGGGCGAGATAGCGGTGCCGCAGCCGGTTCATCCGCTCGTCGTCGCCGATCCGGATGCCGTGCAGGTACTCGAGGACGACCGAGATGTCGCCGACCTCGATCCCCGGGCGCAGCGCGCCCGCCGCCCGGGTGCGCTCCAGCAGCCGTTCCGTGGCGCGGTGGAGGTCGCGGCCCTTGCGGCTCATGTCCTCGGTGACGGGGAAGCCGCCCGCGAGCCGCATGGTGAGCGAGCCCGCACCGATATCGAGGCAGCGCCGCATGAACCCGGCGAACGCCTCCCACGCGTCGCCGTCGTCGTCCAGCGCCCGCTCGACCTCGGCGAGGTAGCGGTCCATCCCCTCGTCGGCGAGCTTCTGGAGCAGGCCCTCCTTGCTCTCATAGCGGCGGTAGAGCGCGCTGATCCCGACACCCGCGCGCTCGGCCACCGCCGAGATCGGCGCGCCCGGATCGGCGGTGAACACCGCCCGCGCCGCCTCCCGGATCAACCCATCGTTCCGCGCGGCCTGCGCCTTGCGCCCGCCCTTCGGCGGCGACCCCGTCGTCTCCATGCGGCCATACTACCGGAACAGAGCATTCCGTTCTGCTACTGCGGCGGCGAAGGCCGCGATGACCGGATGGGGGCGGGTGCCGTCGCCGGCCAGTTCCGGCTGGAAGAGCGTGGCGAAGTAGAACGGATGCCCCGGGAGTTCCGCGATGCGCACCTGGCCATCGGCGTCATGGCCGGTGAAGCGCAGGCCGTTCCGCTGGAGGACGTCGAGATACGCCGGGTTCGGGCCGAAGGCGCAGTTGAACCGCTCGACGCTGCGCGTGGTGCCCATGAGGCGCTCGGCGAACGAGCCGGGCGTCACGGTGACCTCCGCCTCGTGCCCGGCCAGTGAGCAGGCCAACGGCATGATCAGCGCGTCGCCGGCGGGCTCGTCCCAGGCGGGCTCGTTCTCGGCGTGCTTGGCCTCCTTCAGGCCGCAGACGTGGCGCGCGTACTCCAGCAGCATGTGCTGGAACCCGCCGCACGTCCCGAGGACGGGAATCCCCTGCTCTCTGGCGGACCGTACGGCGGCCACCGCGCCGGACTCGCTCTCGTAGGGGCTGCCCGGCAGCAGCCATGCCCCGTCGAAGCCCGCCAGGCCGTCCCCCACTTCGCCGGTCGGGACCCAGTACGCCTCGACGAGGAGTCCGTCCCGTTCGCGGAGCGCCTTCAGCAGGCCGGGTATCCGGACATGTGACTGGACGTTGGGGGATCGCTCCCCTACCAGAGCGATGCGTGCGGTGAAGGTCATGCCATCGATCCTGGCTCGACCCGTGGTTAAGGGCCAACGATGGTTTCCGATGCGTCGATAAGCAATGCTTATCCTTCGTGGATCCGCATCTGTTGCGCACGTTCGTCACCGTCGTCCGGACGGGCTCGTTCTCGGCCGCCGCCGATGAACTGGGGTATACGCAGGCCGCCGTCTCCCAGCAGATCGCGTCGCTGGAGAACGACCTCAAGGTGCGGCTTCTGCATCGCCGTCCCGTACGGACGACGGAGGCGGGGGCACGGCTGCTCGACCACGCCGGGCCGATCCTGCTGCGGCTCCAGGCGGCGCGGTCCGAGATCACGCGGCTGAGCGCGGCGCCCCGCACGCGCCTGCGCGTCGGCGCCTCGCCGCTCGCCGCCGTCCATGTCGCGGACGCGCTGGCCGAGGCCCGCCGGACGCATCCCCGCCTGGACGCCGCCGTCCGCGTCCTGCCGCGCGCCGGCATCGACGCGGCCGTCGCGACCGGCGACCTGGACATCGGGCTCGTGGACGGCATCGCCGCGCCCAGCGACCCGCTGCGGCTGGACGCCGACGTCCCGGTCACCGCGGTCGCGGTGGCGGAGCGCCCGCTCGTGGCCGCGCTTCCCGCCGCGCATCCGCTGGCGTCCCGGACCGGGCTCGACCTGCACGATCTCGTGGACGCACTGTGGCTCGACGCCCCGGACGCCGCCGTTCCCTTGCCGTCCCTGCGCCGGGCGACGGGCACGCGGGACGGGTTCCGCGCGTCCCTCGCCTGCGCGGGCGGTGACGTGGCGCTGGTGGCCGCGCTGGTCGCGGCAGGGCACGGCCTGGCGCTCCTGCCCGCCGGTCTCGCCGAGCACCCCGGGCTGGCCGAGGTGCCCGTCCGCGCGCCCCGGATCGTCCACCGCACCGAGCTCCTCCATCCGCGCACGGCCGATCCGGCGGGTACGGCCTTCGTGGCGGCCTTGACGGGCGGCAACGCGTGAACGTACGTTCATGAACGTAGGTTCATATCGAGGAGGCGGCATGGCGGACATCGTCAACACCCATCAGGCCGAGGCGTGGAACGGGTACGAGGGAGAGCACTGGGCCGGGCACTACGACCGGTACGACGCGGTCAACGGCGGGTTCAACGACGTGCTGCTGGACGCGGCGGCCGTCGGGGCGCGCGATCGCGTTCTCGACGTCGGGTGCGGGAACGGGCAGGTCACGCGGCTGGCTGCGCGGCGGGCGCGGCTCGGCGGCGCGACGGGCGTGGACCTGTCCGCGCCGATGCTCGCGCGCGCCCGCTCGCTCGCCGCGGCGGAGGACGTCGCGAACGTGGCGTTCGAGCAGGGCGACGCCCAGGTCCACCCGTTCCGGGACGGCGCCTTCGACGTGGCGATCAGCCGGTTCGGGGTCATGTTCTTCGCCGACCCGGTCGCCGCGTTCGGGAACGTCCGGCGGGCGCTGCGGGACGGCGGCAGGCTGGCGTTCCTCGTGATGACGCCGCCCGGGACGGCCGACCTCGGGACGGTGTTCGGCGCGCTGCCGCCGCGAGCGGAACCGCCGATCGGGCACCGGGGGCCGCTGTCGCTGGCCGACCCCGAGCGCGTCCACGAGGTGCTGGAGGGCGCCGGGTTCAAGGACGTCCACACGCGCCTGGTGGACGCCGAGCAGATCTGGGGGCGGGACGCGCGCGACGCGGCGGAGTTCTTCGCCGGCTGGGGCCCGATCCGCTTCAACTACGGCGAGAGCGGCGAGCTGGTCGGCGCGCTCACCGAGGTGATGGGCCGGTTCGAGCGGGACGGCGCCGTACGCCTGCGCAGCGTCGCCCGCCTGGTGGCGGCCCGCCGGTGAACCGGCCCCCTCGGCTCCCGGGGCGCGGTGGTCGAGTCGCGGCCGGCCGGGCCGCCCGCGGGTTCGATCCCGGCGAATACGATCCAGGGTGATGGCACCTCGAAAAGCGGCCGCGCTGCGCGCCGGCGACCGGACCCTGCGCGAGCACCTGATCGACACGGCCGAGCGGATGATGGCCGAGCGCGGAACGGCGGGGCTGACCGTCCGGGCGATCGCGCGTGAGGCCGGCGTCGCCGACGGCGTCCTCTACAACCACTTCGCCGACAAGGAGGAGCTGCTCGCCCACGCGCTGCGCGCACGCGCCGAGTCGGTGGCGCGCACGCTCGGCCCGCTGCCCGAGGCCGGCACCGGCACGGTGGAGGAGAACCTGCGGGCCTACGTCGCGTACGGCCTGACCCTGCACGAGGGGCTGCTGCCCGCGCTGGCCGGGCTGGTCGCGCGGCCCGAGGTCCTCACCCGGTTCTCGGCGCTGAGCGGCGGCGAGGAGGACTGGCGCTCCCGGCTCGCCCGCTACCTGCGGGCCGAACGCGACCTCGGCCGGCTCGCGCGGGACGCGCCGGTCGACGCCGCCACCTCCATGATCGTCGGCGCGTGCCATGAGCCCGTCCTGTCGACGCTGTTCCAGGGCGGGCGACTCGCGCACCACGCGTCCCCGGACGCCGTGGACGAGTTGGTCGCCGTCGTCCTGCGGGGCATCGCTCCGCGCTAGGAGTCCATCGCCGCCCTGACCTCCTCCAGGGTCCGGTCGGCGACGGCGTTGGCCCGGTCATCGCCCTCGGCGAGGACGCGGCGCAGGTAGGCCCGGTCGGCGATGAGTTCGGTGCGGCGGGCGCGGATCGGGCGGAGGAACTCGTTGACCGAGTCCGTGACGACCTTCTTGAGCGCCGCCGCCCCGCCGGAGCCGATCCCGGCGGCGACGGCGTGCGGGTCGCGGCCCTGGCAGAGCGCGGCGAGCAGCACCAGGTTCGACACCTGGGGACGGGTCGCGGGCTCGTAGGTGATGTGCCGGTCGTCGTCGGTGACCGCGCGCTTGATCAGCCGGGCGGTGGCGTCCGGTCCGGCGGACAGGGCGATGGCGTTGCCGCGGCTCTTGCTCATCTTCTGGCCGTCCGTCCCGAGCAGGCTCGGCGCCGCGGACAGCAGCGCGTCCGGCACCGGGAAGACCGGCGCGTAGCGTTCGTTGAAGCGGCGCGCGATCGTCCGGGTGATCTCCTGGTGCGGGAGCTGGTCCTTGCCGACGGGGACGAGGTTCGACTTGCAGAACAGGATGTCGGCGGCCTGGTGGACGGGGTAGGTGAACATCAGCCCGCTGACCGCCGCCTGCCGCGACGCCGCGATCTCGTCCTTCACGGTCGGGTTGCGGCTCAGCTCGGCGACCGACACCAGCGACAGGAACGGCAGCATGAGCTGGTTCAGGGCGGGGACGGCGCTGTGCCGGAAGATCGTCGCCGCGGCCGGGTCGATCCCGGCGGCGAGGTAGTCGGCGACCAGCCCGTCGACGTGCTCGGACAGGCGGTCGGCGACGTCCCGGTCGGTGAGCACCTGGTAGTCGGCGACGAGGACGAACAGCTCGACGCCCGCCCGCTGCAGCCGCACGCGGTTCGCGAGGGTGCCGAAGTAGTGGCCGAGATGCAGCGGCCCGGTGGGGCGGTCACCGGTCAGGATGCGGAACGCGCCCGGATCGGCGGCGATGCGTTCTTCCAGCTCGCGGCTGCGGGCTTCGGGGGTGGTCTCCATGGTCTCTCTCCTCGGTTCGGTCCGGCCGTCCCATCGGACGGCCCTCCGCCGGGGAGGAGAGAGGGCCGTCCAGCGGACGGCCCTCGGCATGCGTGGATGTCGGCCGTCCTAGGACGGCCACCAGCCCAGACACACGGTGCGGTTCACGGCACCAGCATAGACGACGAGAGATGCGGAGGCTCATAGATAATCTAGAACGGAACCAGTTGGGTACGCTGGGCGCATGACCTCGATGGCGCCCGGACGGACGAAACCAGACCTGTCGTTCCTGCTCGACCACACCGGCCACGTCCTGCGCACCCGGATGACCGCGGCGCTCGCCGAGATCGGGCTGACGCCGCGCATGCACTGCGTCCTCGTCCACGCCCTGGCGGAGGAGCGCACCCAGATCCAGCTCGCCGAGATCGGCGACATGGACAAGACGACCATGGTCGTGACCGTGGACGCCCTGGAGAAGGCCGGTCTCGCCGAGCGCCGCCCGTCGCCGGCGGACCGGCGGGCCCGGATCATCGCGGTCACCGAGGAGGGCGCGCGGGTCGCCGCCCGCAGCCAGGAGATCGTGGACGGCGTCCACGGGGCGGCCCTCGCATCCCTCCCCCCGGCCGAGCGCGACGCTCTCCTGCGCGCCCTGGACATGCTGGTCACCGGCCATCTGAGTACTCCGGTCGAGAGCCCGCAGCCGGCCCGCCGCGTCCGGCAGCGCCAAAAATAAGTCCGTTAAGGATCGTCTCTAACAAAACCATCTGTTACGGTCTCTCCTATGAACGAGGAGACGACCCTTCCCGCGCTGCTCCGCTCCCGCTGGGCGGCGCTCGGCGTGCTGTCCGCGACGATGATGATGACGATCCTGGACGGCTCGATCGTGACCGTCGCGGCCCCCGCCATCCAGGACGATCTCGGCTTCTCCCCCGCCGGGCTCAGCTGGATCATGAACGCCTACCTGATCCCGCTCGGCGGCCTGCTGCTCCTCGCCGGGCGGCTCGGCGACCTCGTCGGCCGCAGGACGCTGTTCCTCACCGGCAACGCGGTGTTCACGGCGGCGTCCCTGCTGGCGGGCGCGGCCACCACGTCCGGCCTGCTGATCGCGGCCCGCTTCCTCCAGGGCGTCGGCAGCGCGCTGGCCTCGGCCGTCGTGCTCGGCATCCTCGTGACGCTGTTCACCGACGCGCGCGAGCGGGCCAAGGCCATCGGCATCTTCAGCTTCACCGGCGCGGCGGGCGCGTCCACCGGGCAGGTGCTCGGCGGTGTGCTCACCGACGCGCTGAGCTGGCACTGGATCTTCCTGATCAACCTGCCGATCGGCCTCGCCACCATCCTGCTCGCCCTCCCGGCGCTGCCGCGCGACCGCGGCATCGGCCTGGCCGCCGGCGCGGACGTCCCGGGCGCGCTGCTCGTCACGTCCGGGCTGATGCTCGGCATCTACACGGTCGTCAAGGTCGAGGGCCACGGCTGGCTCTCCCCGCACACGCTGGGCCTGGGCGCGGTGTCGGTGCTGCTGCTCGCCGGGTTCGCCGTCCGGCAGGCGCGTGCCGCGACCCCGCTGATGCCGCTGCGGATCCTGCGGTCCCGCAACGTGTCAGGCGCGTACGCCGTCCAGTTGCTCACCCTGTCGGCGATGTTCTCGTTCCAGGTGATCGTCGCCCTCTACATGCAGCAGGTCCTGGGTTACAGCGCGCTCGACACGGGCCTGGCGATGCTCCCGGCCGCCGTGGCGATCGGCGCGGTCTCGCTGCTGGTGTCGGCGCGCCTGTCGAACCGGCTCGGGGAACGGTTCGTGCTGATGACCGGGCTGGTGTTCCTGATCGGCGCGATGGTGCGGCTCACGACCGTCCCGGTGGACGCCGGCTACGTCACCGACCTGCTCCCCGTCTTCCTCCTGGTCGCCGGGGCCGGGCTGGTCCTGCCGTCCCTCACCGGGCTCGGCATGTCGAGCGCCCGCCCGGAGGACGCGGGTCTCGCGTCGGGGCTGTTCAACACCGTCCAGCAGGTGGGGATGGCGCTGGGCGTCGCGGTCCTGACCACACTCGCCGCGTCCCGCACCGAGACCCTCCGCGCGGACGGGCGGAACACCGCCACCGCGCTGACCGGCGGCTACCACCTGGCCTTCGGCGTCTCCGCCGGCCTCCTGGTCGCCGCACTGGCCGTGGCGCTGTTCGTCCTGCGCCGCCCGCGGCCCCCGGTCGGCGCGTCCGCACCGGCCGAGAACGTCCCCGCCGGGATCTGAGGGAGACCCGCTAGTGCGGCAGGAGGAGGAGCAGCAGCGGCAGCCCGGCGATGACCGGAACCGCGGCGCACGCGGCGGCGCGGGTCTTCCGGGACGCCCGCTGCGGCTCCAGCAGCCGGTTCACCCGCACCATCACCGGGATGTCGCCGTGCGCGACGCCGAGGGTGCCGGACGGGGCGGCGGCCGGGCGGGCGGCGGCGAAGCGCAGCAGCGCGGTCGCCAGCTCGCGGGCCGGGCGGCCGTGCCGGGCCCGGTCGTCGGCGGCCATCTCGATCAGCAGCTCCACCGCGTCCAGGCACCGTCCGACCAGCCGGAACTGCGGGAACACCTGGCGCAGCGACGCGAACGGCAGCAGCACCAGGTCATGGCGCTCGCGGGCGTGCGCGCGCTCGTGCGCGAGGACCGCGGCCAGCTCGGCGCGGTCGAGCAGTTCCAGCGTCCCGGCGCTGACGACGACCTTGTGCGAGCGGACGCCCGGCACGCAGTACGCGGCGGCGCCGGGATGGTCGAGGACGAGGGTGCCGGGCACGGACGAGTCGCTGCGCGACACCAGCGCGAGCAGCGCCCGGTGCCGCCGCCGGGCCCGGAAGACCCGGACCACCGCGAACATCAGCATGACCAGCAGCACCGCGGTGAGGCTGACCGCGCCGAGCAGCGACGCGACCTGGGCGGCGCCGAGCCGGGCGGCCTGGTCGTCGTACAGGCCGGGCAGCCCGCCGAGGACGCCCTTGCGGTACGGGAGGAGGGCGAGGCCGAGGAGCGCGCCGATCGTGGCGACGCCCCAGCACAGCCCGAGGGCCTGCCAGAGGGCGATCCCGATGCGCGGCGCCCGCCACGTCCACCGGGCACGGGACAGGTAGTGCGCCCCGCCGACCGTCCCCAGTGAGATCAGCGCGAGCAGGGCGGCGCCGGTCATGCGGGCGGTTCCTTGCTCATGAGGCCCGCGAGGGTCTGCCGGATCACGTCGACCTCGTCCCGCGAGACGGACCGGACGAAGTGCGCGAGCGCGGCGTCCCGGTCACCGGTCTCGTTCAGGGCGCCCAGCATCAGCTCGGTCACGTACATCTCCCGGCTCGCGACCGGGTGGTAGCGCCAGGCGCGGCCGTCCCGCTCGCGCTCGAGGAAGCCCTTCTTGGCGAGCCTGTCCAGCACGGTCATGACAGTAGTGTGCGCGAGGTCCCGGTCGCCGGCGAGCGCACGGCTCACGTCACGGGCGGTCGCCGCCTGGTGGCCGGCGTCCTCCCGCGCCCACAGGACCTCCATGACCGTGCGTTCAAGCTCTCCCAGACCCTTCACGGCTTCAAGGTTATCCGACCGGGACGAAGGCCACCACGTCAGGTAGTACTACCGCCTGTAGGGGGCGCGACGAGGCCCAGCTCGTAGGCGATGATGACCAGCTGGACGCGGTCGCGGGCGTCCAGCTTGGCGAGCAGGCGGGCGACGTGCGCCTTGGCGGTCGCCACGCTGATGCAGAGATCATCGGCGATCTCCCGGTTGGACATGCCGCGCCCGATCAGGGTGAGGACCTCACGCTCCCGGTCGGTGATGCCGTCCACGGGGCGCCCGCGTCCGGGAGCGGCCCGCTCGGGACGGGCCGCGAACTCCTCGATCAGCCTCCTGGTGACGCTCGGGGCGATCAGGGCGTCCCCGCCGGCGACGACGCGGATCGCCGCGAGGATCTCCTCCAGCGCCATGTCCTTGACGGGAATAGGGATCGGCGCAGCGGCGGCGATCAAACTGACCCCGGCCATCTTCGTCGTCCTTCTCCTGGTGACACGGCGAGCGAAGGACGCCGTCACAGCCATGGCGACCTTCGCCGCCTGCACTCTGCTCGCCTACGCCATCGCCCCGGAAGCGTCCCGCGTGTATTGGCTGCACACCTTCTACGACACGTCCCGCGTAGGCGTGCCGTACATCAGCAACCAATCCCCGTACGGCGCGCTGACCCGCATCCTGTGGAGGACGACCGAAGTGGGCGACTGGTACACCGCCATTCCACTGACGATCGGCGCCTTCGGCCTCACGGTCGCCGCCCTATGGGCGAGACGAGGCGACTGGCTCAGCGCCACAATGGATCGTCCCGGCCTTGGCCGTCCTGCTCCGCAACAAGAACCACAGGACCGCCCTGGCCGCCTACCTCCTCTTAGCACTGTCACCTCTCTGGTGGACGCCCCACAACGGCCACCCACTCGAATACGGTCTCCACCCGGTCCTGACCCCCGTCGCGAACTGCTACCTGCTGGTCGGCGTCCTCTTCCTCATCCACATGGCCGCCCTTCTCATCACCGGTCGTGCTGGACGGCCGCGTTCACCAAGGAAGTGTGTTCGTTTGGGCAGAAAGAGCGGGGTGGCGAGCAGGAGTACGCCGGAGAGGGTGATTGCGGCGAGGGGGGTGGTGAGTGTGGCGAGGACGCCCCAGATCACCGTGAGGGTTGCCTGCGCGAGTCTGCCGCTGACGCTCCATGCGCTGAGGACTTGGGCGGTGTGGTCCGCGGATGTCAGTTGCAGGCGTTCCGTGGCGTAGATCGGGTTGAAGACGCCCATGCACGTGATCAGGAGACCTTCGACGATGATCACGGTGAGGAGTCCGGTGACGCCGGGGTGGACGAACGCGAGACCGAGCGGGAAGAGCGATCTCAGCCAGCCGGAGACCGTCATGACCCGGTGCCGGCCGTAGCGCCGCACGAGGCGGCCGGAGAGGCGGGCTCCCGCGAAGCCGCCGAGCGCCGGGACGCCGAAGGCGAGACCGTACTGCCAGGCCGGGAAGTGGTACTCGCCCAGCAGGAGGACGGCCATGAGCGGGGCCGTGGCCATGATCAGAGCGCCGACCAGGACCGAGTTGAGGAACAGGCGCCGCAGGACGCGGTCGTGGAGGATGAACCGCCAGCCGCCGAGAAGGCCGGCTCCGCGCGACCCGGCGGCCGGGTCGCGCGGAGCCGCCACGTCGCCGCCGCGGATGCGGAGGACGGCGAGCGCGGACAGCAGGTAGCTGAGGGCGTCGGCCATGATGGTGACGACCGGGCCGAGGAGCCCGATGAGCGCGCCGCCGAGGGGCGGTCCGGCGGCGGTCGCCACCCAGTTCGTGCCCTCGAACCTCCCGTTCGCGGTCAGGAGGCGATCGCTGCGGACGAGGTGCTTCAAGTACGCGCCGGACGCGGCGGTGAAGGCGATGCCCGCGGTTCCGGAGATGACCGAGACGACCAGCAGCAGGCCGAAGGACAGCAGGCCGAGGAAGTGCGCGACCGGAACGCTCGCCATCGCCAGGAAGCGGATCAGGTCCATCGCGACCATCACCGGACGCTTGGCCCGGTGCTCCACCCACGGCCCGAGCGGGACCGCGAGGAGCGCCGCGACGGCGGGCCCGGCGGCTCCGAGGAGCGAGACCGCGAAGGCCGGCGAGTGCAGCACCCGGACCGCGATCAGGGGGAACGCGCCGAAGGCGATCCACGTGCCGTACGTGCTGACCGCGTAGGCCGACCACAGCCGGCCGAAACCGTCCCCCGATTTCGGGCGCACAGGACTCCTTCATGACAACCGATGGTTGGGTGAGCAAGCACAGCAGCCGCGTGGGGGCAGGTTCAAACAACCGCCTCCGGGCGAGCCACAACGGTTGGTTGGGCGCCCATAGGCTGGATCAATGGACACCGAAGCGGTGCGATCGTTCGTCCGGGCGGCGGAGCTCGGGCAACTGCGACACGCGGCCGACGAACTGGGCGTCACGCAGCAGGCGGTCTCGAAGCGGATCGCCGCGCTCGAGCGCGAGGTGGAGGCCCGCCTGTTCGCCCGCACCGCCCGAGGGGTCGAACTGACACTCGACGGCCAGGCGTTCCTTCCGCACGCGCGGAGCATCGTCGCGGGCGCCGACCGCGCCGTCGCCGCGGTCAGGCCGGGCTCGCGAGCCCTGCGGATCGACGTCCTGGGCCTGCGAAGCGCACAGGCCGTCGTCCTGCACGACTATTGGCGGTCGCATCCCGGGACCGACCTCGACGTGGTGACCCTCAGGGTCAACGACCCTCACGCGGCGGCGGCCGCCGTCCAGGCGGGCGACATCGACGCCACTTTCCGCACCGTGACGGACTCGGCCGCGCTGCCGCCCGAGGTGCGGATGATCCACGCCTTCTCCTCCCCGCTGGAACTCCTGGTCGGCCCCAGGCATCCGCTCGCCTCCGCACGAACACTGACACCGGCCCAGCTTCGCAAGCTTCGGATCTGGGTGCCGGGCATCGTGCCCGGAAGTGAGTGGGCGGAGTTCTACGATCAGCTCGCCACCGTGTTCGACCTGCGCATCGACGCGGCGGGCCCGCACTTCGGGGACGAGGTTCTCCTGGACGCCCTCGCGGAATCCGGCGACGTGGCCACCCTCGTCGGCGCCCGTGACCGGTACATCTGGCCGACGAACCACGATCTGCGCCGTATCCCGATCGTGGACCCGGCGCTCGCCTACCCGATCTCCCTCATGTTCCCCAGAACGAATCCGCACCCGGGACTTCGGGCGGTCATCGAACACTTCGCGAGCCTGGCCCCGCTCCCCGAGCCGGCCTGGCTCCCGTCCTGGGCGGCGACACCACTCCGGAGCGCCGGCGACATCTAACGCGGGCGGCAAAAGCAAATGGCAAGGAGATTCGTTCTCCTTGCCATTTCCAATATATAGCACAGAGGGGGGCTTGCGGCAAGACCCGTGGCATGTTGCAGAATCGTCGGCCGAGGCCGGGACCCGCCGAAATCAAAGGGTTCACGAAGTGCGGGTTCTTTATGACGCCTGGTCGTCCGGATCTCGGAAATTGAGTGCGCCGGGCGGCCGGCCGAGAAGCAACGGGGGAATTTCGTGATCGACGTGATCGTCGCCGGCGGCGGGCCGACCGGCATGATGCTGGCCGGTGAGCTGCGGCTGCGCGGTGTGCGCGTAGTCGTGCTGGAGCGGGACGCGCAGCCGACCAAGATCGTCCGAGCGCTCGGGCTGCACGTGCGGAGCATCGAGGTGATGGACCAGCGCGGCCTGCTGGAGCGATTCCTCGCGGACGGCAAGAAGTACAGGATCGGCGGCTATTTCGCCGGTATCGACAAGCCCTGGCCCGACCGAATGGACACCGCGCACTCGTACATCCTCGGCATCCCGCAGACCGTCACCGACCGCCTGCTCGCCGAGCATGCCACCGGGCTCGGCGCCGAGGTCCGGCGCGGCACCGAACTGGTCGGGCTGAGCCAGGACGAGGACGGGGTGACCGCCGTCCTCGCCGACGGCACGCGGCTGCGCTCGCGCTACCTCGTCGGCTGCGACGGCGGCCGCAGCACGGTCCGCAAGCTGCTCGGCGTCGGCTTCCCCGGCGAGCCCGCCGCGAACGAGTGGCTGCTGGGCGAGATGCGGGTGTCCGTGCCGGCGGAGGAACTGGCCGCCGTGGTGGCCGAAGTCCGCAAGACCCGCCATGGGTGCGGCGCCGGCCCCATCGGGGACGGGCTGTACCGCGTCGTCGTTCCCGCCGAGGGGGTGGCGGCGGACCGCGCGGCGCCGCCGACCCTTGAGCAGGTCAGGCAGCGGCTGCGGGCATGCGCCGGCACCGACTTCGGCGTGCACTCGCCGCGCTGGCTCTCCCGTTTCGGCGACGCGACCCGGCTGGCCGAGCGGTACCGGGTCGGCCGGGTGCTGCTGGCCGGCGACGCCGCGCACGTCCACCCGCCGCTGGGCGGGCAGGGGCTCAACCTCGGCATCCAGGACGCGTTCAACCTCGGCTGGAAGCTGGCCGCCGAGGTCGGCGGCCGGGCCCCGGAGGGGCTGCTGGACAGCTACCACACCGAACGGCGCCCGGTGGCCGCGGACGTGCTGGACAGCACCCGCGCGCAGTCCGAGCTGCTGTCCCGCGAGCCGGGTCCGCGGGCGGTGCGGCGGGTGCTGGCGCAGCTGATGGAGTTCGAGGACGTGAACCGGTACCTGATCGAGAAGATCACCGCGATCGGGGTGCGCTACGACTTCGGTGCCGGCCACGAGCTGCTGGGCCGCCGGCTGCGGGACGTGCGGCTGAAGCACGGTCGCCTCTACGAGGTGATGCGCGGCGGCCGCGGCCTGCTGCTCGACCAGACCGGCCGGCTCTCGGTGGCGGGCTGGGCGGACCGCGTCGACCACGTGGCCGAGGTCGGCGAGGAACTGGACGTCCCCGCGGTGCTCCTGCGGCCGGACGGCCACGTGGCCTGGGTCGGCGAAGACCAGGCGGACCTGCTCGGCCAGATCCCCACGTGGTTCGGCGCACCCACCGGCTGACCGCAGGAGTGGGCCACCCGGCGATGACCGGCCCGCGTGGTCGGCGGCCGGCGCCGCCTTATCGCGCGGAGCCGGGCGGCCGCGCTGGGGCGTCCGGCTGTCCGGGATCGAGCAGGGCCAGATAGTCGCCGAGCCGCGCTGCCGCTGTGAGCATGGCCAGGCCCTGCGCGGTGAGCTTTCGCTGCCAGTCGTCGAGGGCGCGGGAGAGTTCTTCCGTGCCGCCGGCCGTCCGGATCTGCTGGACGACGGCGGAGATGTGGTCGAGCGGGTATCCGCCGCGCCGGAGGAGATGGGCCAGTTCCGCGTCGCGGACGTCGGCCGCGCCGAAGACGCGGTATCCGGTGGCGCGGTCCCGTTCCGGGACGATGATGCCGGCGTTCTCCCAGTTGCGCAGGGTCGCCGGGGTGACGCCGAGCCGGTGCGCGAGTTCGCCGATGGTGCGGGCGCCGGGGCCCGCCGAGTGCTCCGGGACGGCCTCGGCGTCCGTCATCAGATGGTCCACCGCCTGCCGCACCGCGTTGAGGGTGTCCCGGTCGCGGAGCAGCCGGCCGTGCCCTCGGTCGATGAGCGTGAGGGCCTCGTCGAGCCGGCCGTCGTGGACCGCGTTCATGACCTGGCCGGCGGCGGAGTACCCGTACGCCGGGACGAGCGAGAGGTAGGCGCGCAGTGCCGCGGCGTGGACCTCGGTGTAGATCCGGTAGCCGCTGCGGGTGCGCTCCGCGCGGGGGACGAACCCGTCCCGCTCGTAGTTGCGGACGGCCTGGGCCGAGATGCCGTGCTCGCGCGCAAGGTCGGTCGGACGGAAGGTGATCACCGGTGTGAGACTTTACAGTTCAGGGCCGGC
The DNA here is from genome assembly GCF_001552195.1 of Actinomadura latina NBRC 106108. Taxonomy (GTDB): domain Bacteria; phylum Actinomycetota; class Actinomycetes; order Streptosporangiales; family Streptosporangiaceae; genus Spirillospora; species Spirillospora latina. The sequence goes on along the minus strand of NZ_BCQS01000009.1, from coordinate 152,980 downwards.
CGGCGCCCGGGACGTCCACTTCGGTGGCGAGGATGCGGCCGGAGCCCGGTGCGACCATGTCGGGTTCGGTCATGCCCTGCCATTCGGCGGCGGCGATGAACAGCTGGCGTTCACGTAGATGTGGCCGCGGCCGGCCAGCAGCGTCCGAATCTTGTCCATCGCGTGTTCCTCTCTCTCCGGCGGGGGTGCCCAGCCCCTACACGAACGGCCGGCGCCCGGATCGACAGCACGCCCGCGGCGAATCCCGGAAAGGCGGCCAGTACACACTGGAAGGCTCTTGAGTGTGTATTGTGTCGCCCATGGCGAGACTCAACATCACGCTTCCGGACGAGCTTGCCGCCACGTTGCAAGGGCTCGCCGAGGACAAGAAGATCGCCTCGGTGTCCGGGTTCCTCGCGGACGGGGCGCGGCTGAAGCTGGCCTTCCTGCGGGACTCCTCGACCATCGACGACCTGTTCGGCCCGCCGAGCCCCGACGAGCAGGCCATGGTGGACCGGCTCGTCGAACGCGGCGCGCCGGACCGCCGGGACGTCGCGTGATCACCGGTCACGTCTTCGACGCGACCGCCCTCCTTGACCTCGCCACCGGCAAGACGATCTACGTTCGCGCCCGGCTCCGCGCGTCCATCGCCCAGCACGCCACCATCGTGATCCCGGCCACCGCGCTCGCCCGCGCGTGGCAGATCGTCCCCGACCACGGCCGCACCGTCCTGGAGCGGCTGCCCGGCATGCAGGTCGTGCACGTCGACGACCTCGACGACGTGATCGCCCAGCAGACCGGCCTGCTCGTCACCACGATCCCCAACCTCGGGATGGACGCCGCGCAGGCGGCGTGGTCCGCGCGCTGGCGGCGCTGGCCGCTGATCACCGCCGACCCGGGGATCTACGAGGCCGTCCCCGGCGTCCGCGTCGAGCAGATCCCCTGAGTCCGCCGCCCCCGCCGCCCGCGCTGTTTGCCGGGCGAGAGGGGGGTACGGGCCCCGCATGCCGACACGTGGCAGCCGAGGATTGCTGCACATCTATCTGACCGATCACCTGGCCGCGGCCGCCGGCGGGGTGGCCCTGGCCCGCCGGGCCGCGCGCTCGCACCGGGACGCCGACGACGCGGAGCGGCTGACGAGGCTCGCCGCCGACATCGCCGCCGACCGGGGGGCGCTGCTGGCCATCCTGCGTTCGCTGGGGATGCCGGCCCGCCGGTACAAGAGCATGGCGGTATGGGCGGCCGAGAAGGCCGGCCGGCTGAAACTCAACGGCCGGGCGGTCACCCGCTCCCCGCTCAGCGATCTCGTGGAGGTCGAGGCGCTCCGCCTGGCCGTGGAGGGCAAGGCGGCCGGGTGGCGCACCCTGCTCGCCGTCGCCGACCGGGAGCCGGGCCTGGACGCCGGGCAGTTGCGCACCCTGCTGGACCGCGCCGCCGCCCAGATCGAGCTCCTGGAGCAACTGCACGCGAAGGCCACCGACACGGCGTTCCGCGAGACGGGGACGGAGCAGGCGGAACGGACGGAGACAGCCGTGTCGCCGTGATCGGGCACGAGGCGTCCGGCCGGCCGAGGCCGTCCTCAGCGCCGGCCTCGGCTCAGCGCGTCGTTCTCGACCCTGATGCGGGTCCTGAGCAGGCAGAGGTCGGCCGCCGTGAACAGCAGCGCGGTGCGCCACGCGCCGTGCACGAGCGGCAGGGCGACGCCCTCCGCGACGACGGCCGCGTAGTTGGGGTGCCGCAGACGGCGGTAGGGGCCGCGAGCGACGAGCGGCATGCCGGGCACGACGATGACCCGGGTGTTCCACCGTTTCCCCAGGCTGGCGATGCACCACCAGCGCAGCGCCTGGGCCGAGGCCGCCACCGCCAGCATCGGCCACGCCAGTGCCGGGACGAACGGGGTCTTCCGCGCCTCCAGCAGCGCGCCGCCCAGCATCCCGGCATGGGCGGCGGCGATCAGCGGATAGTGCCGGGCGCCGTACTCGATCCCGCCGTGCCGCCGCGCCCAGGCGCGGTTGCGGCGCGCCACGGCCAGCTCGGCAAGCCGCTCGGCCGCGACGAGCGCGATCAGCGCCGGGTACCGGCTCACCAGCGCAGCAGGACGAGTTCGGCGGAGAAGCCCGGGCCGAGCGCCATGAGCAGGCCGGGTTCGCCGTCCGGCGGGCGGCGGTGCGCGATCGTCTCCTCCAGGACGTTCAGCACCGACACCGAGGACAGGTTCCCCATGGTGCGCAGCGAGTTCCAGGTGACGTCCAGGGCGCCCGGTTCCAGGCCGAGTTCCCGCTGGATGATGTCGATCACCTTGGGGCCGCCGGGGTGGCAGACCCACGAGCCGACCTCGTCCACGGAGAGTCCGTGGTCGCCCAGGAAGGACGCCACGTCGCCGGCCAGGGTCGCCTCGACGTGGTCGACCAGGTCGGCGGCCAGGACGACGCGGAGGCCGTGGTCGCCGACGTCCCAGCCCATGAGCCGCTCGGTGCCGGGGTAGAGCCGGCTGCGGGACGCGACCACCCGCGGTCCGGGGAGGGAGCCGGTGTCGCGCTGGTCCCCCACCGCCACGACGGCCGCGGATCCGTCCCCGAACAGGCCGCTGGCGACGAGGTTGGCGACCGAGGTGTCCTCGCGCTGGACGGTCAGCGAGCACAGCTCGACGCAGACCAGCACCGCGACCCGGTCGGGCCAGCCGCGCAGATGGTCGTGCAGCCGGGACAGCCCGGCGGCGCCCGCCGCGCATCCCAGCCCGAACATCGGCACGCGCGTGACGTCCTCCCGGAGGCCGACGCGCTGGGCCACGCGGGCGTCCAGCGAGGGCGTCGCCACCCCGGTCGAGGAGCAGAAGATCAGGTGGTCCACGTCGTGCGGGGCGTGTCCGGACTTGTCGAGCGCGTCCCGCACGGCCCGCGCCGCCAGCTCGACGGCCGTCTCGATGTAGACGTCGTTGGCGCCCGTGAAGCCGCCGAGCTTCACGTACTCGTCGATCGGCAGCGCCAGGTTGCGGCCGGTGACCTGGGTCGCGGCATGGAAGCGGCGGACGAGATCCTCCTTGGCCTCCGTGCGCTGCACGACGGCCCGGGTGATCTGGTCCTGGTCGTAGTGATGGTCTGGCACCACCGTCCGTACTGCGGCAACGCGCATGGGCCCCCCAAGTGTGTCCGTCCACGCACTTACCCGGCCCTCCGGGGAACAGTCAGCCGGTCAGCTCCAGTTCCAGCTGCTCGGCGGCCGGCCGCGCGGGCGGCGGGGGCGAGGGCGGGGACGGGCGGGACCGGCCGGGCCACCACCAGTTGGCGTGGCCGAGCAGGCTCATCAGCGCCGGGACGAGGACGAGCCGGACGATCGTGGCGTCCATCGCGACGGCGACGGCGAGGCCGAGCGCCATCATCTTGATCATCGGGTCGGGTTGCGGCACGAAGCTCGCGAACACGAAGATCATGATGAGCGCGGCGGAGGTGATGAGCCGGGCGGTGGCCCCGATCCCGGTCACCACGGACTCGTGCGGGTCGCCCGTCCGCTCGTACTCCTCCTTGATCCGCGACAGCAGGAACACCTCGTAGTCCATGGACAGCCCGAAGATCAGGGCGAACATGAACAGCGGGATGAACGACATGATCGGGATGGCCTGGTCGACGCCGAGCAGCCGGATCCCCCAGCCCCACTGGAACACGGCCGTGACGACGCCGAACGAGGCGCCGATCGACAGCAGGTTCATGAGCGCCGCCTTCACCGGGACGACGATCGAGCGGAAGGCGATGACGAGCAGCACCAGCGCCACGGCGACGACCGCGACGACGACGATCAGCATCCGGTCGCCGACCGTCCCGGCGATGTCGATGATCGCCGGGTTCTCGCCGCCCAGGTAGATCTCGGTGCCCGGATGGGCGTCCCGGACCGCGGCTAGCTCCACGTTCCGCAGATGGTGGACGAGGTCGGTGGTCGACCGGGCGTGCGGGGCGTCCCGCGGAGTGACCAGCAGGATCGCAGTCTTCCCCGCCACCACGGGCTCGCCGACGAACACGACGCCGGGCGCCTCGGAAAGCCGCTTCCGCAGTTCCTGGGCGATGAGGATCGCGTCCTTGTCGGGCTTCTTGCCGGTGTCCGGCGCGCCCTTCGGACGGGCGGGCTCCGCTGACGGGCTCGGCGCGGGCGCCGCCGGTTGCGTCAAGCCGCTGAGCCCTTCGCGGCCGTCCACCGTGGGGACCACCCGCTTCGGCACGACGCGCTTCTCCTCGCCGGGCACCCGCGCGACGACGACGAAGGGGCTGTAATGGCCGGCGCCGAACTCGCGGGCGACGATGTCGTAGGCCTGCCGCGCCTCCATCTTCGGGGACGACATGCTGTCCGCCATCACACCGAACCGCAGGCTGAGCGTCGGGATGGACAGCGTGAGCAGGACGAGCGTCGCGACGATGGCGTACGGCCAGGCGTGCCGGTCGACGTGGCGTCCCCAGGCCGTCCAGCGGCGGGAACTCCGGTCGGGGCGGACGCGCGGCAGCCTGTACCGGTCGATGCGGTGCCCGAGCGCCCCTAGGACGGCGGGCAGCAGCGTCAGCGCGGCGACGACCATGATGGCGACGGCGAGCGCGGTGAAGATCCCGATGGTTCCGACGAACTCGATCCCGGACAGGAACAGCCCGCAGATCGCGAACACGACGGTGCCGCCGGCGAAGACGACGGCGTGCCCGGAGTGCGCCATGGCCCGTCCGACCGCGGTCTCGACGTCGTCGCCTTCGGCGAGCTGCTGCCGGTAGCGCGTGACGATGAACAACGCGTAGTCGATTCCGGCGCCGATGCCGAGCATCGCCGCGCACATCGGCGCGGTCGGCGCGATCTGGAAGAACGACGCCGAGAAATGGATCAGCGAGTACGCGACGATCATCCCGCACAGCGACACCAGGATCGGGATGCCCGCCGCGAAGTACGACCCGAACGCGAGCAGCAGCACGCCGAGCGCCAGGACGATCCCGACGCCCTCCTGCGGCCCGCCCTTCGGCTGGTTGAGGATCATCGCGACGATGCCGCCGAACTTCACGTCCAGCCCGGCCAGCCGGGCGGGCTCGACGGCGCGGTTCAGGGCGTCGAGGTCGGCGTGGCCGACCTCGCTCATCGTCCCGGTGAAGTTGAGCCGGACGACGACCGCGTTGTCGTCCTTCAGCCCGCCCATGCCGGGGACGTAGGGGTTCTCGACGAACGCGACCCGCCTCAGCCCGCCGATGGCGTCGATCGACTGGCCGATCGTCAGCGCGACCCGCCAGTCGGCGGGGCTCGCCTGGCGCGTCTCGTGGAAGACGACCGTCGCGGTCGGCCCGGTCATCGCGGGGAAGTCCTGGGCGAGGGTGTCGATGGCGCGCTGCGTCTCGGTGCCGGGCAGCGTGCTCTGCTGGACGAACATGCCCCCGTGCATGAGGCCGAGGACGCCGGTGCCCAGCATGACGGCGACCCACAGCTCGAAGACGGTACGCCGCCGCCGCACGCAGAGCCGCCCGAGCGCCTCCAGGAAACCCGCCATGCTGGCAGAGAACACCTATCGCTGCAGATTTGCAATAGATGCAACTTTGCAGTCATGGTAACGTCCGTCACATGGACGAGGAGCGGGCCCGGCCGGGCCTGCGGGAGCGCAAGAAGCTGCGCACCCGGCAGGCCATCGCGACCGCCGCGCTGCGCCTGTTCGCCGAGCGCGGCTACGAGGAGACGACGATCGCCGACATCGCCGCCGCCGCCGACATCGCGCCCCGCACGTTCTTCAGCTACTTCCCGTCCAAGGAGGACGTCGTCTTCGCCGAGATCGACGACCGGCTCGCCGAGGTCGCCGAGCGGCTGCGCCGCACCCCCGGCGAGACGCCGATGGAGACGATACGGCGCAGCATCGTGGACGTCCTCAACGCGGTCGTCTCCGAGCACGCCGACTACGGGGCGGTCCAGGTCGCCCTGGTGCTGGGGCGCCCCGCCCTGCGGGCCCGCGCGCTGCAGCGCATGACGGACGCCCAGGAGGCGATCGAGGCCCTGCTGCGCGACCTGTGCCCCGGCATCTCGGAGATCGACGCGGTGGCCGCGTCCGGCATAGCGATCGGCGGCATGCAGGCCGTCGTCGCGCACTGCCGCCGCGAGGGCTACGACCCGCTCTCCATGCGGACGGCCCTCGACCGCGCCGTGGACATCGTCGAGCACGGCCTGGTCTCGGTCGACGCACTGTCCAGCCCGTCCCCGTAGACCGCCGGGCCCGAACGGTCGAGGAGCGCGCGCTCACGGCCTCACGGCAGGAAGGTCACCAGGGGCCGTAGGGGCCCGAGCGGGAACCGCCCCGGCCGCCGTTGTTCTTCTTGAACGGCGCCACGGCGGGACGGACGTCCGCCAGGTAGATCGCGGCGCCGATGAACGCGGCGACGGGGAGGATGCCGAGCAGCAGCGCGATGGGGCTGGCGCCGAGCGCGGCGGGCGCGACCGCGTAGGCGCCGCCGACGACGGTCGCGACGATCAGGATGATCATCCAGAGCTTCTTGCTCTGCTTGCTCGCCGCGGAGAAGGCGCCGGTGGGCACGGTCAGCGAGTCGATCAGCGCCCACGCCTCCATCACGAAGGCGATGATCAGCAGTAGCCAGAAGAAGTAGTCCAGCACATTGAAGCCCGACATCGGCGATCAGCGCTCCTGCTCGTCTCGGACGGCGACTCCTCGTCGCGCACACGGCGTCCCTCGGCCCAACCCTATGCGCACCGCCCACCCGGGCAGCCTGGCGGAACGGACGGCGGCCTGTTGGAACAGACGAAGGAACCCGGCCGGGTGTTCCCGGCCGGGTCCCGCACGGCGATGCCGTTACTTCTTCGTGGTGGAGCGGGTCTGCCGCGCGGCGCCGGTGCCGGTGCCGGTGGTCCGGCGCGGCTGCGTGGTGCGGGTCTTCGTGCCCGGCTTGGCGTCGGCCTCGGTGATCTCCGCGACCTCGACGGCCTCGCGGTTCACGACCTTCTTGCCGCGCTCGGCGAGCTCGTCGATGATCTCGGCGGCACGGGTGCCGAAGTGCGTGGCGTACGCGACCGCCGCGCCGGGCAGGTCCTTGGCGTCCACGCGCTCCTGGTACCGGGAGACCTCGCCGCGGTAGCGGCCCATGGTGTCGCGGACCTGCTCGCGGTAGCGGTCCACCTGACCGGGGACCTCACGGAGCTTCTCCACCGCGAAGTCGCCGGCGCCGGCCACGGCGTAGACGGCCTTGTTCTCTCGGAGGTTGCTGGCAAGCGTCATCCGACCTCTTCCTTTCCGTTCAGTGTGTGGTCTGCTGTTTCGGGTGCTGCTCGATCCGGCGCGGCCGCGTCGGCGAACCCGTCGGCGAACTCGGCGCCGAGCACGCCCGTGGCCTCGTTCTCCTTGAGGAACGACGCGTAGATGTCGAGCAGGACCTGCTTCTGGCGTTCGGTGAGCAGCCGGTCGGCCCGGACGGCGGCCTGGACATCGGTGTCGGCCTCGCGGTCCTCAAGGATGCCCGCCTGCACGTACAGCGCCTCGGCGGAGATCCGCAGCCCCTTGGCGATCTGCTGCAGGATCTCGGCGCTCGGCTTGCGCAGGCCGCGCTCGATCTGGCTCAGGTACGGGTTGGAGATGCCGGAGACGTCCGCGAGCTGGCGCAGCGAGATCCTCGCGCGCGTCCGCTGTTCCCGGATGTACTCCCCGATGGAGCCGACCTTCGAACTTGCCATGCCTCCACACTGCGTCATGGTGCTTGCAATTGCAAGCGGTCTAGCTAGCACTTCGTGGTGAATCGAGTCACATGCCGGAAAGGTCGGAAAAGTCAGAGCCCGGCGCCACCGGGGGATGGCGCCGGGCTGGGCGGAGCGTCACAGAGTGGGGGTCGAGTAGGGGTCGTGCTCGGCGAGCAGCTTGTCGAGGCGGGCCTGGTCGACGCGGCTCGTGATGGCCTGGTTCTCCTGCTTGTCGCGGACGCACTTCGCCAGCGTGAACGTGGACGTGATCACGTACAGCAGGCCCATCGCGAGGAACGCGCGGACCCACGTGCTGACGGGCAGGTACGCGACGCCGACGGCGACGGCGGTGCTGGACACGGCGAACGAGATCACGGCCTGGAGGAAGAACGCGGTGGTGCCGGCGGGCGCGGGCGGGTTCGTGGTCGTCATGCCACGAGTCTCCGGCCCGCCCCGCACGCCGGCATGAGTACCGATGCTCAGACGGCCGTGGGTGAAGGACTCAGGCCCACGCCGGGGAGACGCGCAAACGGGGTCAGCTCACCTTGGAGGGCGGAGCGATCCAGGTGTTGCAGACGGTCAGGTCGCGGCCGTCGAAGCCGGTGACCACCCAGCCCGCGTAGTGCCGGCCCGACCCGTGGTCGCGCTCGTCCGGCGGCTTGCGGTCCTCGCCGCGGCCCCGGACGTCGATGATCATCGCGACGTACTGCTCGCGCGTCATCGGCAGCGTGGACCGCTCGCTGCCGAGGAACGCGCCGGCGAAGCACTGCGCCTGCAGCTCGATGCGGCGGCTCGCGGCGTTGCCGGTCGCGGTGTCGCCGCTCTCGATCTGCCGGTCCCCGTAGAGGAGGATCCCGGCGCGGTCCTGGACGTGGTGGCCGTACTCGTGCGCGATCACCCGGGCGAACACCGAGTAGTGGGACAGCGACTCGCCGCCCGACGTCTCCACGACGTGCTTGAGCCCGACGTACATCGTGTTGTTCGCGGGGCAGTAGAACGCGGACGCGCCGGGGGCCGGGTAGCTGCCGCACGGGCTGCGCCCCGGCTCGACCCAGAACACTCGGTGGGGCCTGTCGAACGAGATCCGGGCCTTCTGGAACTGCTTGGCCCACGCGGCGTCCAGGCAGTCGCTCAGCGTGTTCATGAACTGCCGCATGGACTCGGCGGACGGCAGGATGCGCGGCAGCCGGCAGCTCACCGGCGTCAGCGCGCCGGTCTTGTACAGCGGGCTGGCGGCGGCCTTCTCCTTCGGCGACAGCGCGTCGCCGCCGCCGGACGAGATCGGCGCCCGCGTGCCGCTGGCGGCGCTCTGCGTCCCGCCGAGCACCGAGAACCCCAGGATCATGAGGACGACGAGGGCCGTCAGCCCGCCGAAGATGCCCGCGATCGTCCCGCCGGCGCTGCGGCGTGGAGGCGGGCGCAGCGGGGCGTACCGGTACTGCGGCCGCCCGTAGGCAGGAGGCCCGTAGCCCGGCCCGTGCGGGGGCGGCGCGCCATAGGGCGGCCCTCCGTACGGAGGTCCGCCGTACGGAGGCCGGCCGTAGGGCGGTGCCGGTGGCCGCGGCGGAGGGGGCGGCGGGGGGTAATGACCTGCCATAGCGCAGAATCATCGCACGCGTTGCCGATACTATTTGCGGCCATGTCTGCTCTTGCGGCGTTGTTCCGGTTCCGGCCAGTCGTCCTGACGGTGTCGGCCGCGGTGTCGGCCGCGGCACTGATCCCCGTGCTGACCTCCCCGTCCGCGGCGGCCGAGGGCACGGGGACCGCGTCCGGGACGATCGCCGCGGCGGAGCGGGTGCTGAAGGACGAGGTCGTCCTCACCGCCGGGAAGGGCGGTGTCACCAGGGTCAAGGAGACGATCGTCTACCGGTTCGCCGGTCGCGGTGGCTTCGAGCGGACGTTCCGCACCCGCAGCCACGAGAGCCTCAGCGAGGACCGCGTCTGGAAGATCGGCAACCTGCGGGCGAGCAGCCCCGACGGCGGGCCGACGCGGGTCAGCGAGTCCAGCGCGGGCCTGAAGACGACCGTCAAGGTGAGCGGCGCCAAGGACCTGACCGGAGACCGCACGGTCGTGCTGGAGTACGACCTGCGCGGCGCGATCACCCCGATGGGCGCGGCGGAGGAGCTGCGCTGGCCGGTGATCGGCGGCTGGAAGGTCCCGCTGGACGAGGCGAAGGCGACCGTCGACGGCGGCGCGATGATCCGCAACGTCAACTGCTTCACCGGGCCGATCGGCAGCACGATCGGCTGCACGCAGTACTACACGAACCACACCCGTACGCAGGGCGTCTACGCGCAGCAGGGGATGCTGCCCGGCGAGTACCTGACGGTCGTCGCGGGCCTGCCCGCCGGCACGACCGGGGGCCGCGCGATCTACGAGCGCCGGCACACGCTCGCGACCGCGTTCTCCGTGAACGCCGTGACCGGCGGCGCGCTCGCCGGCCTGCTGGCGCTGCTGGTCGGCGGCGTCATCGCCCTCTACCTGCTGCGCGGGCGGGACGCGCGGGTCGTCGGCAGGAAGGCCGCCGAGGGCGACCAGGCGCCGCTCGCCGGGTCGGAGTTCGAGCCGCCGGACGGGGTGCGCCCCGGCCAGATCGGGACACTGATCGACGAGCAGGCCGACGTGATCGACGTGACCGCGACGATCGTCGACCTCGCCGTCCGCGGCTACCTGCTGATCGAAGAGGAGGACAGAGCCCGGACCGGCCGCCTCGACTGGACGCTGCGCCGCCTCGACCGTCCGCAGGTCGACCTCCTCCCCTACGAGCGGATCCTGCTGGACGCCCTGCTGACCGCGCCGGACGGGTCCGGCCGCGACGCCGTCAAGCTGTCGGAGCTGGGCGGCACGTTCGCGACGAAGCTGGCGCAGGTCAGGTCCGCGATGTACGACGACGTGGTGAAGCAGGGCTGGTTCGCGCGGCGCCCGGACACCGTCCGGTCCCGCTGGACGATCGCGGGCATCGCCGTGACGCTGCTCGGCATCGCGGCGACCGTCGCGCTGGCCATCACCACCGAATGGGCCCTCGCCGGCCTCGCGCTGATCATCGCGGGCGCGGCGCTGGCCTATGGCGGCCAGTACATGCCGGCGAAGACCGCGCGTGGCGCGACGGTGCTCGCGCACACCATCGGCTTCCGCGCGTTCCTGGAGCGCGGCGCCGTCCCGGACGGCGACGCCGCCGCGTCCCGGCAGCGGATCGCGCTGTTCTCCCGGTTCCTGCCGTACGCGGTCGTGTTCGACACCGTCCCGAAGTGGGCGGAGACGGTCAAGGACGCGGGCGAGCGGGCCGAAGGCGCCGACAACCTCTACTGGTACGAGGGTCCGGCCGAGTGGGACCTGTCGAATTTCGCCGAGTCGATGCGGACGTTCACGCTGGCCACGTCGGGGTCCATCTCCCAGTCGCGAGGCATGTGACCCGCACCGCGGTTACCGGACGGTTAACCGCCTGACGCCGGGTAGAGGGTGGGGCGAGGAGGTGTCGCCTCATGCTCGCCGGCTACCCGGACCCGAGCGTCGCGCCCGGCGGCGTCGGGGACCGCTGGTTCCTCTACATCGGCCCTGCCGTCATCTTCCTGGCCGTCATCTTCTGGGTCGTCATCACGCTGACGGCGTCCCGGCACCGGCCGCGCAGCCGGCACCCGATGGGCGGCCTGCCGAACCGCGGGCCCGTGCAGGGCGGGATCATCAAGGGCAGCCCGTCCCAGCGGACGCGCCGCGACCCGGCGCCGTCGGTGACGCACCGCGAGGTCACGGCACGCGTCGAGTACGGGCGCCTCGGCGAGCAGGCCGTGCGGGAGAAGGAGCAGGCCGAGGCCGGCAAGAGCAGGGCCGAGAGGCTGGGCAAGGCCCCGGTCCGGGCGGGCCGGAGACCGAAACGGAAGCGGCCGGGCCTGTTCGGCGCGCGCAGGCGCCGCTGAGCGACCGCGCCCGCGAACGCGACGCCCGCCGGGACGGTTCCCATGTCCCCACACCACCACCCGGCGGACGTTGTCCGAGCCCGCGGTGGCCGCCGAGACCCCTCCCGGCGGCCACCGCGGGTCCGTTTTGATCGCCTCTCGTAAGATGTCTGACGTCTTACGTTGGGAGGGGTTCCGGTGGGGTTGAGTCCTGTTGCGGGCGGATCGACGGTCGATGCCGTCCTCGAACAGCTCCAGGCGCAGGTCAGCGGCGGTTCGTGGCCGGTCGGCGGGCGGATTCCGGCGGAGCTGGACCTCGCCGCGCAGCTCGGCGTGAGCCGTCCGGCCGTGCGGGAGGCGATCCGGGCGCTGTCGCACGTCGGGGTGCTGGAGGTGCGGCGCGGCGACGGGACGTACGTCCGCAGCAGCGCCGACCCGCGCCCGCTGCTGCGCCGGGTGGCGCGGGCGTCCGCCCGGGACGTGTTCGAAGTGCAGCTGGCCTACGACGTCCAGGCGGCCCGGCTCGCGGCCCGCCGGCGCACCGCCGCCGACCTGGCGCGGCTGGAGGAGCTGCTCCGCGGCCGGGACGAGGCGACCGAGCCGGACGCGTTCGGCGCCGCCGACGCGCGGTTCCACCTCGGCGTGGCGGAGGCGTCCCGCAACCCGGTCCTGATCGAGGCGATGCGGTACTTCATCGACCGGCTGCACGAGTCGATGCGCGCGATCCGGCTGGACCGCGAGGTCCCCGAGGCGGGCCCGGCCCGGCACCGCGCCGTGCTGGACGCGATCGCGGCGGGCGACCCGCAGGCGGCGGCGTCGGCCGCGGCGGCGGTCGTGGAGCCGACCCTCGCCGCCCTGGAGGACCTGCTCGGCGGGGACGCGCGATGACGGCGCGGCGCGCGGGCCTGGCCGCCTCCCTCCTCATGATCGTCTTCATGGCGGTCAACCTGCGGCCGGCGATCGCGGCGGTCGGGCCGCTGCTGACCGAGATCAGCGACGAGTTCGGGCTGTCGGGCGCGGCGGCGGGCGCGCTCACCACGCTCCCGCTCGTCTTCTTCGGCTCCTACGGCCTGGTCGCCGCGTTCCTGCCGCGCGCACCGCGCGGCGAGACGCTGCTGGTCAGCGCGATGGCGCTGCTCGTCGGCGGGCTGGTACTGCGGCTGGTGGACGCCCCGGCGGCGCTGTTCGCCGGGTCGCTGGTCGCCGGCATCGCGATCAGCATCGGCAACATCGCGATGCCCGGGATCATCAAGCGGGACCACCCGACGAGGATCACGACGGCGACGGCGATCTACACGGTCGCGGTGACGGCCGGGGCGTCGCTGTCGTCCGGGCTCGCCGTGCCGGTCGAGCACCTCTTCGACGCGACCTGGCGGCTGCCGCTCGGCCTGCTCGCGATCCCGGCGGCGCTCGCCGGGCTGCTGTGGGTGCCGCGGGCGCGGCGGGCGGCGCACGCGGCGCGGTCGGCGCCGCCCGCGGCGGCCCCGCGCGGCGTCGCCGCCCGGGTGTGGCGGTCGGGCCTCGCCTGGCACGTCACGGTCTTCATGGGCCTGCAGTCGCTGCTCGCCTATGTCGTCCTCGGCTGGCTCCCGACGATCTGCCAGGACCGCGGGATGGACGAGGCGCCCGCCGGCTACGTCCTGGCCCTGTCGGCGGCGATGCAGGCGGTCGGGTCGCTGGCCGTCCCGGTGCTCGCGCGCCGGACCCGCGACCAGCGCCCGCTGGTGATCCTCACCGCGGCGCTGACCATGATCGGTTTCGTCGGGGTCACCTGGGCGCCGATCGGGTCGGTGTGGGGGTGGGCGGTGGTCCTCGGCTTCGGACAGGGGCTCGGGTTCGCGAGCGCGCTGTCGTTCATCGGGCTCCGCGCCCACGACGCGCAGATCGCGGCGCAACTGTCCGGGATGGCGCAGGGCATCGGCTACCTCATCGCCGCGCTCGGCCCGCTCGCGCTCGGCGCGCTGCACGACGCCACCGGCGGCTGGAGCGTTCCGATGGCCGGGGTACTGGCCGTCTGCGCCCTCATGACGGTGCCCGGCCTCGCCGCGGGACGCCTCCGCACGGTCGGCGCGCCCGCCGCCCCGCCCCCGGGCGAGATTAACTCGGAAATTAGCGGACACATCCCTAATTGACCCCCAGCTGGGGCCGCTACACCATGGGGAGGTGGACCGACAATGGAGGCCACGATCCTGGCCGCAGCATCGCCCACGGTCGCGCTCGGATGGCTGTGGATCATCGTTGTGGTGGCCGTGGTGCTGCTGATCGCCCGGGCCTGGGTGTTGCGGGCGGCCTCGACCAGGCAGATCCACCCGGGCAAGCGGAACGACCAGATGAACCACCGCGGCATGGAGCAGGGCGGCATGTACACCTACCGCCCCGGGATGTTCTCGCACAGCTACCCGCCGGCCCGGGACGGCCAGTGGGAGGAGTTCCGCAAGGACAACCCGCAGCCGGGCCGTGAGCCGAGGAGACCGTGGCCGGACGGCGTCCTGTACGAGCAGACGGTCTTCAAGGAAGAGTTCGACGAACTCAAGCGGCAGACCCAGAGCCGCTAGAAAGACCGACCCGCTAAAAGACCGAGAGCCGCTAGAACACGTCGGGTGCGGGACGGACGGCGCCGACGACACGGTCCCCGCCCCGCACCTCGACGACGGCCGGCTCGTCCAGCGCCGTCCCGCCGAGCCCGAGCGCGCGCAGCAGCGCCACGGTGACGGGTGTCCGCGCCCGCATCGCCCCATCGTCGATCTTGACGGCGCCGGCCCGCCCGTCGGTGAACGCGAACGCGTCCACGCCCTCGGCGCCGCACTTGACGAGCAGCCCGGGGACGGCCTCCATCAGCTGCCGCTCCTCGCGCCGGGTGCCGGACGTCCACTGCGGGTGTGTGCGCATGGCGTCGGCGACGCGCCGCTCGGGCGTGCCCGGCCGGGCCAGCACCAGCGCGCGGTACGCCCGGGCGACCCCGGCCGTGGACACCGCGAACAGCGGCGCCCCGCACCCGTCGACGCCGACGGCCGCGGCCGTCTCACCGGTCAGCTCCTCGACGGCGCCCCGCACGGCGAGCTGCAGCGGGTGGTCGGGATCCAGATAGGTCTCGGTGGGCCACCCGGCGGCGACGCACGTCGCGAGCATCGCGGCGTGCTTGCCGGAGCAGTTCATCCGCATCCGCGACGGCCCGCCGCCGGCCCGGACCAGCGCCTGCTGCGCCTCCGGGTCGATGGGCCAGCTCTCCGGGCAGCGCAGGTCACCGGCCACCAGCCCGGCGCCCGCGAGGATCTTCTCCGCGCCTTCGACGTGGAAGTCCTCCCCCGAATGGCTGCCGGAGGCCAGCGCGAGCAGCTCATCGTCCAGCCCGAGGCCGCACCGCAGCATCGCGACCGCCTGCATCGGCTTGTTGGCCGACCGGGGGAAGATCGGCACGTCGGGCCGTCCCGCACGGAAGGCGACGCCGCCGTCCGCGTCGAGCCCGACGGCCGTGCCCCGGTGGCGCGACTCCACGAACCCGGAGCGCTCCACCTCGACCAGCACAGGATTGACGTCCACCGCACTCTCCCTCAAGCCACGGACCGGCCCCCGGCACACCGGTCCGAGCACACCGGTCCGACCACCGACAGGACACCGACACACCGACCCGGACATCGCCAGGTCCCAGAAGAACAGGCCCCACCCACCCGGGGGCGGACCCGCTAACTCCATGGTCAAGTACCCGCCCCACCCCACGGAAGCGACATCACTTCCTGTGGATAACCCCAAGATCAGCGGAGTTTGAGGCTGAGCAGCGCACGCGCGTCCGCTGCGGGCATCGGCGGACGCTGCGCCAGCGACGCCGCCTGCGCCGCACGTTCCACCAGCTGGACGTTCGCCGTCACCGGCCGGCCCTTGGCCAACGTGACCGTGTCCTCCAGGCCCACGCGCAGGTGGCCGCCCGCCGACAGCGCCGCGAACAGCACGGGGAGGGACGTCCGTCCGATGCCGGTCGCCGACCATGTCGCACCGGACGGGAGCGCCTCAACGGCGGCGACCAGCGTCCGCGCGTCCCCCGGCATGCCGCCTGGCACACCCATCACCAGATCGCAGTGGACGTGGCCGCCATAGGGAAGCCCGTACTTGTCCAGCAACCGATGCAGCGCCGCCACCTGACCCAGGTCGAACAGCTCGAACTCTGGGACGACCTCCAGTTCCTGGGTGCGCTGGTACAGCTCCACCATGAACGGCCAGGGGTTCATGAAGACGTCGTCGCCGAAGTTGACCGTCCCGCAGGTGAGCGAGCACATGTCCGGCTCGGCGTCCAGGACGCGGAGGCGGTCCTCATACGGGTCGGTGACCGCACCCCCCGTCGACAGCTGGACGATCAGTCCCGTGCTCTCCCGTAGCGCCGACACCGTGTCCCGCAGCTGGGACGGGTCGAGCGTGGGCCGCGCGTCGTCGTCGCGGATGTGCACGTGGATCACGGCCGCGCCGGCCGCCTCGCACTCCTTGGCCGTCTGAACCAGTTCATCCAGGGTGACGGGCAGGGCCGGGACGTCCGACTTAGCGGACTCCGCACCCGTGGGCGCCACCGTGATGAGCGTCATTGCTCCCATAGGCGGCAGAATGCATGGTCATGCGTGCTGTAGTCCAGAGGGTGAGCCGGGCGGGCGTGTCCGTGGACGGGCGGATCGTCGGCGAGATCGAGGGGCCGGGGCTCCTCGTGCTCGTCGGCGTGACCCATGACGACGGCCCCGAAAAGGCCCGCAGGCTGGCCTCGAAGCTGTGGGGCCTGCGGATCCTGCAGGACGAGAAGTCGTGCTCGGACCTGAACGCGCCGCTCCTCGTCGTGAGCCAATTCACCCTCTACGGGGACGCGCGGAAGGGCCGCCGGCCGTCCTGGACGGCCGCCGCGCCCGGCGACGTCGCCGAGCCCCTCGTCGACGCCGTCGTCCGCGAACTGCGCGATCTCGGAGCCGAGGTCGAGACGGGCGAGTTCGGCGCCGACATGAAGGTCTCGCTCGTCAACGACGGCCCGATCACCCTGATCATCGACGTGTGAGGCGTCAGCGGAAGCCGTAGATCGTGCCGACCACCACCGCGATCGTGCCGGCGGCGGCCAGCAGGATGAGGGCGCGGTCGAGCAGCGTGAGCCGCCCGCGGACGTCCGAGGAGACGACCACGACCCCGGTCTCGCCCTCGTCCGGGGCGGGCTGCGGCGGCTCCTTCTGGAACGGGTTGCGGAGACCGGCGAGCCGCCACAGCGCGTCGTTGCGGAGCCGCTGATGGGCGGGCCCGCAGGCGAACAGCCGTCCCCGGGTGCGCTCGGTGCAGGCGGCGCCCTGCTGGCTCAGGATCCGGCACATGGTCGGGACGAGCATGAACTGGTACAGGCACCAGGCCAGCAGGCCGAGCAGCGCGACCCGCCACGACTGCAGCCACCACGCGAACCCGGCGAACGCCGCGAACAGGGCCCACCACACCAGGGCGGACTCCCGGCGCGGGCGGCGCCGGGTCCCCCGTCTGGCCGCCGGCGGCTCCCGCTTCCCGAGGTTCACGACCATGGGCAGGATTCCACCCTTCCTGGGCGACGTCCGTTAAAAATCGTCTATAGCTGACGATATTCGCCCAGGGCGCAGGCTGCTAGCCGTGTTTCGCCGGACGGCGGCGCAACGCGATCTGCGCGTTCGCCCCGGTGTCCGGCGAGACGACGACCTCCTGCGCCGCCGCGACCCCGCCGGCCAGCAGTTCCGCGTCGACCGGGACGTTCCGCTTCACCATCGCCAGCGCGACCGGGCCCAGTTCGTGGTGCCGGGCCGCCGATCCGACGAAGCCGACCGTCCTGCCGCCAGGGATCTCCACCGGGTCGCCGTGCGCGGGCAGCCGGTCGACGCTGCCGTCCAGGTGCAGGAACACCAGGCGGCGCGGCGGCCGCCCCAGGTTGTGGACGCGCGCCACGGTCTCCTGCCCCCGGTAGCAGCCCTTGTTCAGGTGGACGGCCGTCTCGACGTAGCCCGCCTCGTGCGGGATGGTCCGCTCGTCGGTGTCGAGGCCGAAGCGGGGACGGTGCTCGGCGATCCGCAGCGCCTCATACGCCCACATACCGGACGGCTTGCTCCCGTCCGGGAACTCGCCCCGCGGGACGATCCGCGTCGTCGTCCCGGCGACGTCCGGCCAGGCCAGGCCGCCGCCGTCGGGTCCGGACGGCCCGGTGACGACCATGTACTCGTCCGACACGTCGGCGACCTCGACCCGCAGCATGAACCGCATCCGGTCGAGGAACTCCACCAGCGACGGGGCCGCCCCGGGCTCGACGTGCGCCCAGGTCGCCTCGCCGTCATCGATCACGAAGAGATGGTGCTCGATGTGGCCCTTCGGCCCGAGCAGCAGCGCCTCGGTCGGCTCGAACGGCTTCAGCGCGTCCAGATGCTGGCTGAGGAGGCTGTGCAGCCACTTCAGCCGGTCCGGGCCGGAGACCTTGACGACGCCCCGGTTGCTCCGGTCGACGAACGCCGTCCCCTGTTCGAGCGTGCGTTGCTCCCGCGTCGGGTCGCCGTAGTGCGCGGCGACCTCCTGATCGGGCGCATCGGCGGCGACGGCTCCGGGCGACTGCAGCAGCGGGCTCTCCATGGCGTCCAGACTATGTCGCGCCGTCCAGACTATGTCGCGCCGTCCGGACTATGTCGCGCGGCAGTCCTTGCACCGCCCGTACACGGTGAGGTGGTGCACGTCCGTCTCGAAGCCGAAGTCGCGCTGCAGGACGTCCGCCAGGCCCGCCGCCGCGCGCGGATCGACGTCCTCCACCGTGTGGCAGCCCCGGCAGACCAGGTGGATGTGCTCGGCCTCGGCCGCCAGGTGGTAGTTCGGCGGGCCGTGTCCGAGATGGGCGTGCTTGACGAGCCCGAGCTCTTCGAGGAGTTCGAGCGTCCGGTACACGGTGGAGATGTTCACGCCGCGGGCGGTGCGCTGCACCTCGGTGCAGATCTCCTCGGGGGTCCCGTGCTCCAGGTTCGTGACGGCCTCGAGGACCAGCTGGCGCTGAGGGGTGACCCGGTACCCCTTGGCCCGCAGTTCCTCCTGCCAGGACTCGACCATGCCCCGAGTGTAGAACCCGCCGGCGTCCGCCCGTCCGCACCGATTCAGCTCACGGAAAACCTGTTTGCCTCGCCGGACGGGCTCACATAACGTGCGGGGTACGCGCGAAAGGAGGTGGTCCAAGCAATGGTTGATTGTAGGACTCGCGAGGTGACTGTCCGCTAGTCGCCGTTCAGCCTCGGACCACCGTCCCCTGGGCGGTGGAGCCGGTCGCGACGGTGACCGGCGAATACCAGGCAGTTACCCGATCCCCGGACCGATGGACCCGTCCTGTCCGTCGTCCCGCCACCCGGCGGGAAGGTCCGGGGATCGTTTTGTCTAGGACACCTTCTTGAGCTGCGCCGACAGGTGCGACTGGAGCGGCTGGCCGACGGCCGCCATGTCGTACGCCCAGCCGAGGTCCTCGCCGATCAGCCCGTAGAGGCGGTGGCCGCCGGTGACCTCCTTGGCCGACTCCGTCCGCGCGACCACGTCGGTCTGCAGCTCCACCCGGTTGAACGCGACGGTCCCGACGTAGATCTCGATGATCCCGGTGGGGTGGGCCAGCGTCACCTCCACCCGGTGGTCGGGACGCGGCCGCCAGTAGCCGGTCTCCACGGCGAGCGGACGCCCCAGCGTGCCGTCCGCCTCGATCATCCAGGTGCGGCTCGCGTAGCTCAGGAAGGGCTTCCCGATGTGGGTGAAGGACAGCTCCTGGCCGAAGTTGAACGACTCGATCGTGGGGTAGCCGCCCACGCCGGCGCCCTCCCAGGTGCCGAGCAGGAACTTCAAGGGCTCAAGGTCCGGGTGCAGCTCAGGGACATCCATGGACACCGAGCGTAGCGGCGCCCGCCACCGCTCGTCCTCCCCGATCCGGGACTGTCGTCCCTGTCCGGAGCCGCGAGCCGCTCCGATCATGGGAGCGTGTCCATCCTCACCATCGCGATGTTCATCCCGCTGCTCATCGCGGCCGCCCTGCTCGCCGCCGGCTGGGTCTGGCGGATCCGCTTCCGCAACCTGCACCGCGCCGCCGCGACGAGCTGCGCCGGGGCCGCCGCCCTGAACAGCGGCGTCCCCTGCCAGGTCAGCGGGACGGCCCTCGCCGTCCAGCCCGCCCCCTTCTCCGGACGTCCCTGCGCCTGGTACCGGACGAAGGCCACCGCGAGGACGAAGACGAGCGGCAAGCGGGTGTTCGTCCAGGAGGAGTCGAAGGCGCCCTTCTACCTGCGGGACGAAACGGGACATCTCCTCATCGACCCCGAGACCGCCGCCGTGGACGGGGCCGTCCGGACGATGGACGAGCGGCGTCCCCGCAGCGGGTCACTACCGGGCCTGGACGAAGAGGTCACCGAGTACCGGTACGAGGAGTGGATCCTGCCGGCCGATCAGCCCCTGTACGTCCTCGGGACCTCGACGGGCGGCTCCATCGGCAAGGACCGGGAGACCGGCCAGTACGCCATCACCACGCGGACGCGCCGCGAGTACCGGCGCCGCGCCGTGATGTTCATGGGCATCGGCTACGGCGGCGGCGCGGCCATCTTCCTCATCTGCTGCGCCGTCGTCGCCATCGACTACCTCTACTTCGACTGACCCGCCCGGCTACTTCAGCCGGCCCAGCCGGATCACGAGGAGGACGGCGGCGACCGCCATGACCGCGAGGGCGAGGACGAGGATCCCCGCGTTCACCATGCCACCCACCCCAGGATGCTATGCGGGACGCCCGCACTAGAGTGCGGTTATGGCGAGACCACTGGTGATCAAGGTGACCGCGGGGGCGGACGCCCCCGAGCGCTGCAACCAGGCGTTCACGGTGGCGGCGGCCGCCGCGGCGAGCGACGTCCCGGTCTCGCTGTGGCTGACCGGGGAGTCGGCGTGGTTCGCGCTGCCGGGCCGGGCCGCCGAGTTCTCACTGGCGCACTCCACTCCCCTGGACGACCTTCTCGCCGTCGTCCTCGCCGCGGGACGCGTCACCCTCTGCACCCAGTGCGCGGCCCGCCGCGACATCGGCCCGGACGACGTCCTGCCCGGCATCCGCATCGCCGGCGCCCCGACCTTCGTCGAGGAGATCACGCTCGACGGCGTCCAGGCGCTCGTCTACTGACCCGTCCCAGGCGAGGTAGACGGTCGTGTCCAGGCTCAGCCCCCGCATGACGCCGCGGCCGTGAGCGGCCGGGCGGGGCACAGCGCGGGTACCGGCGCGGCGGGCCAGGGCGGCGACGAGCAGACCGGCGACGGTGGAGCCGGCGAGGCCGAGCATGAGGTCGCCGATCGTGTCGCGGTAGATCGTGACGGTTTCGGGGGTGTCGAGGATGAAGACGCCGTACTCGAAGAACTCCCACAGGATCGCCGCGACGGCGCCCACTCCGGCGCAGCTCAGCGCCAGCGCCCATGGCTTGAGGCCGCCCCAGCGGCGGAGGGCGACGCCGGCGGCGGCGCTCAGCAGGGCCCAGTTGCCGAAGTGGCAGGCGTCGTCGAACCAGGTGACCGTGTCGTAGAGGTCGGCGGCGTTCCCGGCGACGTCCACGAGGAACGGGAGCGTCAGGAGCAGGTCGATGTCCCACGGGAAGGGCCGGCCACGTCCGCGCAGCGCCCAGATGAGGGTGACGAGCATGACGGCCGCGGGGTAGGCGGCCACGCGGACGCCCATCGCCTTGTCCGCGAACCGGTCCCACTCGGGGAAGGCGACGGCGAGCGCGAGGAGAACGGCCAGGGCCGCCTTGGCGGCGAGTGCGAGCGGGCGCCAGCGGGAAGTGTCCATGCCCGACATGATGGCTTTCCCTGCGCCCCGCCCACATCGGTGCGAGTACTCAGATCCCCCTGAGTGCTTCGCCCCGCGCGGTAGAAGTGCCGGAGAACGGATATAGGTCAGCGGACGCCCCCTTCAGGAGGAGCCGGCCGGAATGCTCGATGTACCCCTATGGGCCTGGGCCGCCACGATCGGACTGATCGTGGCGCTGTTCGTGCTCGACTTCTTCGTCGCCGTCCGCCGCCCGCACGCGGTGCACATCAAGGAGGCGACGTTCTGGTCGGTGTTCTACATCGGCCTCGCGGTCCTGTTCGGACTCGCCGTGTGGGCGCTCGGCGGGCCGACGGCGGGCACCGAGTACTTCTCCGGGTGGATCGTCGAGAAGAGCCTGTCGGTCGACAACCTCTTCGTCTTCGTGATCATCATGGGCCGGTTCGCGGTCCCCGACGAGTACCAGCAGAAGACGCTGCTGTTCGGCATCGCCGCCGCGCTCGTCCTGCGCGCCGTCCTGATCGTGGTCGGCGCCGCAGCGATCAATCTGTTCTCCTTCACCTTCCTGATCTTCGGGCTGATCCTGATCTGGACGGCGGTCCAGCTCATCCGGCACCGCAACGAGGAGCCCGACGTCGAGGACACCTTCTTCGTCCGCCGCGCACGCAAGATCCTCCCGGTGAGCGACAGCTTCCACGGCGGGCGGATGCTCGCCCACGAGGACGGCCAGCGCGTCATGACGCCGCTGCTGCTGGTGTTCATCGCCATCGGCAGCACGGACGTCCTGTTCGCGCTGGACTCCATCCCCGCCGTGTTCGGCGTCACCAAGGACCCGTTCCTCGTCTTCTCCGCCAACGCGTTCGCGCTGCTCGGCCTGCGCGCCCTGTACTTCCTCATCGAGGGCCTGCTGGAACGGCTCGTCTACCTGTCGATCGGCCTGTCGGTGATCCTCGCGTTCATCGGCGCGAAGCTGATCATGCAGTTCCTGCACGAGGACGTCACCGAGTCGATCCCGGCGGTCCCGACCCCGCTCTCACTGGGCGTGATCCTGGCGATCCTGCTCTTCACCACCGGCGCCAGCCTGATCCGCGTCCACGCCCATCCGGAGGAGAAGGCCAAGGCCGGCTCCCTCCGCAAGCGCCGCAAGAAGGAGCCGCGCGAGGAGAAGGAGCCGGCCCGCGGCTGACCTGGAGGTTCGTCCGGCGGGCCCGTCGGCGGTCGCGGTCAGCCCATGCTCTTCGCGCCGTCCAGGGACTCGCGGATGATGTCGGCGTGCCCGGCGTGCTGGGCGGTCTCGGCGATGACGTGGATGAGCACCCGGCGGGCCGACCAGTGCGTGTCGGTGAACCACGGCGCCTTCGGCAGCGGCTGGACGGCGTCCAGGTCGGGCAGGGTCGCGACCAGCTCGTCCGTCCGGCGGGCGACCTCGGCGTAGGCGTCGAGCAGGCCGGAGAGGGTCTCGCCGGGCAGCATGCGGAACTCGTCCACCCGCTTCTGCCAGTCGTCCTCGGTCATCTGGGTGAAGTCGCCCATCGCGGACGGGCCGTCCACGATGAAGTCCCCCCACCCCCGCTCGCACGAGGTGACGTGCTTGATGAGGCCGCCCAGGCACAGCTCGCTCGCCGTGGTCCGCAGCCCGGCCTGCTCGTCGGTGAGGTCCCGGGTGGTGAAGCGCAGGAAGTGCCGGTGCTTGGCCAGCATCGCCAGCAGGTCGGCCCGCTCACCAGTGGTCTGCTCAGTCATGGTCATGTCCCTCCGCCTTTCGCTGTTCCCCTTGGTGCAAGAACCACGCTAGGAGCCATAGCGGCCACTTTCTGTCCTGAATCAAGGAGAGAATCGGGAACATGGCGAACACCAGCTCCCGGACCCTGCGTCTCCTGTCGCTGCTGCAGACGCACCGGTACTGGCCGGGCATGGAACTGGCCGACCGGCTGGACGTGTCCGTCCGCACCCTGCGCCGGGACATCGACCGGCTCCGCGCGCTGGGCTACCCGGTCGAGGCGTCGCGCGGCGTCGACGGCGGCTACCAGCTGGCGGCCGGCGCGGCCCTGCCCCCGCTGGTGATCGACGACGAGGAGGCCGTCGCGCTGGCCGTCGGCCTGCAGGCCGCGACGCAGGTGGAGGGCATCGCCGAGGCTTCGGTGCGGGTCCTGGCGAAGGTGACGCAGGTGATGCCGGCCCGGCTGCGGCGCCAGGTGGACGCGCTCCGGGCGATGACCGTGCCCACCACGTGGGGAGGCTCGCCGGAGACGGCCGTCGCGCCGGCCGTCCTCACCGCGATCGCGCTCGCCTGCCGGGACGCCGAGCGCCTCCGCTTCTCCTACGCCGCCGCCGGCGGCGACCGGGCCGGCCGGCACGTCGAACCGCACCGCCTCGTCCCGCTGGGGCACCGCTGGTACCTGGTCGCCTACGACCTCGACCGGCAGGACTGGCGCACCTTCCGGCTCGACCGGCTCACCGCGCCGTCCGCCACCGGCGCCCGGTTCCGCCCCCGCGAACTGCCCGCCGCCGACGCCGCCGAGTTCGTCCGCCGCGGCCTGAAGGAGATGCCCCGCCCCTACCGGATCGAGGTCCTGGCGGACGCCCCGGCCGCCACCGTCCGCGAGCGCATCGGCCGCTGGTGCACCGTCGAGGAGGTGGACGCCGACCATTGCCGCGTCCGCATGACCGCCCAATCCCTGGAGTGGTCCATCCTGGCCCTGGGGGTGCTTGAGGCCGACTTCCAGGTGGTCGAGCCCGCCGAACTACGCACGCGGCTCCGCTCCTGGTCGGCCCGCTTCACCCGCGCCTGACCCACGCCGGACGTAAGGCCAGGTGGGCGCGGGTCACTCTACTGGCGCGGAGGCGGGGAAGATCACGCGAGACGGCCGGAGCGATCTCCCGCAAATGTGCTCGGAAGAGACGCACCCGCGGTTGTTCCTGCGGGGCGACCGCAGGAGATTGGAAGGGATCGCAACGGGCTCCACTGAGCGCGGGCCAGGGGGGACGCGCCGGCCCGGACGCGAGAGGAGCAGTGCGATGAGAGTCATGCTCACGGCAGTGATGGACACCCAGGTCTCGAACGAGGCCGTCAAGAGCGGCAGACTCCCCGACATCGTCCGGTCGCTGATCGATCGGCTCGATCCGGAGGCCGCCTACTTCGGTCCCGGCCAGGGCGGACGCTCCTGCGTCATGGTCTTCGACATGCAGGACGTTTCGACGATCCCGTCCATCGCCGAGCCGCTGTTCCAGGAACTCGGCGCGAAAATCGACGTCCACCCGGTCATGAACAGGGAGGACCTGGAAAAGGGCCTCGCCGCCTTGCAATAGGCCCGCCGGGCGCCACTTCGGCCGCTCTCCGGCCCTTTCGGTATCCCCGCCGAGATGACAAGCTCATGCTGAACTCAGTCACCCCGCAGGACGAGGGGACCGTGCATGAGAGTGATCATCGTGGGCGCCGGAATCGGCGGCCTGGCAACGGCTCTCCGGCTGCACCACAAAGGCGTCGACTGCGAAATATATTCCGCAGATCAGCATCCATCGCGGGCGGCTGCACGGTGTGCTGCTCCGCGCGGTGCGCGAGCGGCTCGGCCCCGACGCCGTGCGGACCGGGCACCGGCTGGTCGGATTCGAGCAGGACGCCCGCGGTGTGCGCGCGCAATTCAGCGATAGTGCGGGCGGGACGAGGCCATCGGTGCGCGGTGATGTGCTGGTGGGCGCCGACGGAATCCACTCGGCGGTGCGGGCCGTCCTCTTTCCGGACGAGGGCCCACCGCTTTGGAACGGCGTGATGATGTGGCGGGCAGCCACCGAATGGCCGGAGTTCGGTTCTGGAAATTCGATGGTCATCGCGGCGGGAACGCGTCCGGTCACCAGGCTCACCAACTGGGCGATCTGCATGCGGACCGGGCGGCCCGGTGACCCGGCGCCGCAGCGCCAGGACTGGTCCCGCCGTGCCGACACGGCACGACTGGACGAGCAGATCGCCCAGATCCGGACGCCCCTCCTCGACCACGCCGGACTCGTCAAGGCCACCGAGGAGTGCTTCGAGTTCCCGATGTGCGACCGCGATCCCCTGCCCTCCTGGACGCGGGGACGGGTGACGCTACTGGGAGACGCGGCCCACCCCATGTATCCCATGGGGTCCAACGGCGCAGGCCAGGCCATCCTGGACGCCGCCAACCTCAGCGACCACCTGGCCCGCCACGCCGACCCCGCCGATGCGCTGCGCGCCTACCAGGACGATCGCCTGCCCGTCACCGGCGAGGTCGTGCTCCGCAACCGGAAGGGCGGGCCGGAGAACGTGATCGACGAGGTCGAACGCCGCGCCCCCGACGGTTCTCCCGCATCGAAGACGTCATCGACCCCGCCGAGATGGAGGCCATCGTCAACAGCTACGCCCGGCTCTCCGGAGCGTCCAAGGACCAGGTGAACCGCCCTGCCGGCGCCCCCGGCCGGTGACCGGTCGGCCAGCGGGTCCCGCCATGACGGAGCGGCGGCATGCGGACGTCCATTTCCACGGAGCGCCGCGACGCTAGCGGTCACCGGACAGCCCTTGCTCGGCGGCATACGCCTCCAGGCGGTCCGCCAGCTCGTGCGGGCGGCTCAACGCCGGGGTGTGCCCGCCGTCGATCTCGTCCGGGACGATGCCGAGGCGCTCCCGGCTGACGCGGCGCAAGTACGCCGTGGGAAAGAGGCGGTCGTCGCGACAGATCAGGACCCGCGTGGGGACGTCGGGCCAGGCCGCAAGCGGCGCCGGTTCCCCCAGCCGGGCCTCGGACTGCGCGCGTCCCCGCTTCAGCGCCTCGGCGGCCAGCTCCGGCGGGACGTCCTGGTAGAAGAGGGCGACGGTACCGTCGTAGCCATCCCCCGCCTCCTCCTCGTATCCCGTATGGGCCCAGTAGTCGGCGGGCGCCTCGCCCGGTGCGGGAATCATGGGCGCGACCAGGACGAGCAGGTCCAGGTGGCCATCCTGTCTCCCTTCCGTGGACGAGGTTAGGCAACGGCACCGACATTCTCAGCAGCGTCTACGCGCTGCCCTCGGCGGCGCCGACCCCGTGACCGCTCAGCCTGCCGACGGGCCCTGGTGATGAGTTCTCGCGCCCGCAGCCGTCACACCTACGACGGGACGCGACGAGAGGGAAGGGATGACGTGATGGGTGCGGACACGCGGCTGGAGGAGCTGGGCGTGAGCGGTCTGGGCGGAAGCGGGCTGGGCGAGGTCGACGAGCCGGCGTTCTCGGGGCTGGCGGAGCGGCACCGGCGGGAGCTGCACGTGCACTGCTACCGGATGCTCGGGTCGTTCGAGGACGCCGAGGACACCGTGCAGGAGACGTTCCTGCGCGCCTGGCGGCGGCGGGAGACCTTCGAGGGGCGGTCGACGTTGCGGGCCTGGCTGTACCGGATCGCCACCAACGCCTGCCTGGACCTGCTCGCCAAGCGCCGCCCGGAGCCCGCGACCGGCGGCGAGGTGCCGTGGCTGCAGCCCTACCCGGACCGGCTGCTGGACGAGTTGCCCGCGGGCGACGCGGACGAGCCGGAGAGCGTCGCCGTCGCGCGGGAGACGATCGAGCTGGCCTACCTGGTCGCGGTCCAGCACCTCGCGCCGCGCCCGCGGGCCGTGCTGATCCTGCGGGACGTGCTCGGCTGGCCGGCGAAGGACGTCGCGGAGCTCCTCGGGGACTCGGTCAACTCGGTGAACAGCGCGCTGCAGCGAGCCCGCGCCGGCATGCGGGAGCACCTGCCCGCCGAGCGGCAGGACTGGACCGGCGGCGAGGACGACGCCGGGACCCGCGAGCTGGTGCGCCGCTTCACCGACGCCAGCGTGGCCACCGACATCGGCAGGCTCGCCGCGATGCTGCGCGACGACGTCCGCTGCTCGATGCCGCCCACGCCGGGCCTGTGCGTGGGCCGCGACGCTGTGGTGAACGACTGGGTCGAGGACGGCTTCGAGGGCATGACGGGCCTGCGCGCCGTCCCGACCTCCGTGAACCGGCAGCCCGCCGTCGCCTTCTACCTCTGGCGGGAGCGGGAGGGCGCGTACCTGCCGCTGACGATCGACGTCCTGCGTGTCACCGGCGGCGCGATCACCGAGATCGTCATCTTCCACGACGACCAGTTCCCCCGGCTCGGGCTGCCGGAGCGCCTGCCGGCGGACGGCACGGAGTAGTCCCGGTGCGGACGCTCGCGCTGCGCGGCGGCGCGCGGGTCGCGGTGGACGCGGACGAGTGGCACGACGCGTTCGGCGTCGTCACCCGCGGGCGGGTGCAGCTGGAGCTGCGCGGCGGCGAACCCGGGCCGGTCCTGGGACGCGACGCCGGGTTCTGGCTCCGCGGCACCGGCGTCCGCGCCCTGCGCAACCCCGGCCGCCGCACGGCGACGGTGCGCATGATCACCCCCACGGCCAGAACCCGCACACGCCACTCCACACACCCCCACGCCAGTCACCGAACGATGGAGGACACCTTGAACAGCATGAATGACACCGGGGTCGTCGCAGGCCCGGCATCGGGCCGGACCAGCCGCCCCTACCGGTTCCGCGGGCTCGCCGGCACCGGCTTGGCCGCCGCGCTCGCGGCGGTGGCGGCCACCACCCTCGCCGCTGCGCTCGTCCAGGCCGCCGGCGTCGACTTCGAGATCCCCGACGGCGGCGAGTCGATCCCGTTGCCGGGGTTCGCCGTGGTGACCGGCTTCTTCTCGGTCGTGGGCATCGCCATCGCCGCCGCGCTTCTCCGCTGGAGCGCTCGCCCCGCCGCGCGATTCGTGTGGACGGCGGTGTCGCTGACCGCGATCTCGTTGATCCCGCCCTTCCTCTCCGGGGCGAACACCGCCACCACCATCGCCCTCCTCGGGCTGCACCTCGTCCCCGCGACGGTGATGATCCCTGTCCTGGTGCGGAGCCTCCGCGCCCGGACCGACTGACGATCCCCCAACCGGACGACGCGCAGTGCAAGGGCGTGCGAGCGAACTAGTGGGTCAAGGCGTTGTCGTAGTCGCGCCGGGCCTGATCGACCTGGTCGAGGTTGTCGGCGGCCCATTCGGCGAGGTGAGCGAACAGCGGGGCGAGGCTGCGGCCTAGGTCGCTGATCTCGTACTCGACCCGGGGCGGGACCTCGGGGTGGTAGGTGCGCACGACCAGGCCGTCGCGTTCGAGCTGCCGCAGGCGCTGGGTCAGCACCTTCGGGGTGATCGTGGCGATCCGCCGTTGCAGCTCGACGAAGCGCTGCCGACCGTCCTGGTGGAGCGTCCACAGAATGGGGGTGGTCCACCGGCTGAACACGATGTCGACCACCGGGGCGATCGGGCACGCCTGCTCCGGGCCGGCCGCGGCCGTCTCCGCGTTCCACACCGTGTCGGCCATGGAAGGCTCCTTCTAGATAGTCACTATCCTGTAGGTACCTACTATATCCAGGATGTTAGCGTCGCCTGCGTCCACCAACGGACCGCCCGAAACGGGCGGCCGGGAAACGACAGGAGAACGACATGATCATGGTGACCGGAGCGACCGGGAACGTCGGCAGCGCGCTCGTGCGGGCGCTCGCGGCGGCGGGCGAGAAGGTGACAGCCACGTCCCGGAACATCGCAAAGGCAGACGTGCCCGAGAGTGTCGGGTTCCGGCGAGCGGACCTGGCCGACGCCGAGAGCCTGCGCCCGGTGTTCGACGGCGCCGACGCCCTGTTCCTGCAGAACGGCGGCGCCAGTGCTCACACCCTGAAAGTCAGCGACATCCTCGATGTGGCGAAGGCCGGCGGTGTCGAGCGGGTGGTGCTGCTGTCCTCGCTGGGAGTGGCGACCCGGCCGGAGTCGGCCTCGCACGGAGTGCTGGGATTGTCCATCGAGGAGGCCGTGCGAGGGTCGGGCCTGGATTGGACGATTCTGCGGCCCGGCAACTTCGACTCCAACACCTACGCCTGGGCAGCGTCGGTGCGTGCCGAGCGGACCGTCGCCGCGCCGTTCGCCGACGTCGGGCTGCCGGCCGTCGACCCGGGCGACATCGCCGGGGTGGCGGCCGCGGTGCTGCGGGAGGACGGCCACGCCGGGCAGATCTACGAGCTGACCGGCCCCGCCCCGGTGACGCCCCGGGAGCAGGCCGAGGCGATCGGCGCCGCGCTGGGCGAGCCGATCCGGTTCGTGGAGCAGACCCGCGACCAGGCGCGGGCCCAGATGCTGAACTTCATGCCGGCGGACGTAGTGGAGACGACCCTGGCCATCTTGGGCGCGCCCACCCCGGCCGAGCGGAGGGTCAGCCCAGATGTGGAGAAGGTGCTGGGCCGAGCACCCCGCACGTATGCCGAATGGGCTCGTGACACCGCCGCCGTCTTCCGCTGATCAGCACACTCGATGACGTCCGTCAGAGGTCCTTGAGTACCCGAGCGAAGCACCGGAACTCTTGGCGACTCATCGCGAGCACCGAGCCGTTCGGATCCTTGCTGTCCCGAACTGCGACAAGCTCGCCAATTGAGGCGACCTCAACACAAGCATCCCCCGACTCATTACTCCGGGAGGACTTTTTCCACACCGCCGCACTCATGTCCATCTTTCTTCAATCACCTTCTTGATCAGAGCTCTCGAGTCCGACGCGTTCAGAGCTTCAGCTCGAAGCGTAGCCATGGTCTCGTTCACTAGAGCTATTTCAGCCGGGGAGGTAGAAGTCTCACCGCCATACGCTTTCGCCGTGTAGACGACCTGCCGCTGATCCGGAAGAGTGGCGATCACGAAGGTGGACCAGACGTTCCGAATATATTTGATCGGCGCTATCTGGATGTTTATCTTCTCTCGGTGAGACAGCTCAATGAGGTGCTCTAGTTGCTGCCTCATCACCTCCTTACCGCCGATTTC
Organism: Actinomadura latina NBRC 106108; assembly: GCF_001552195.1. Lineage (GTDB taxonomy): Bacteria > Actinomycetota > Actinomycetes > Streptosporangiales > Streptosporangiaceae > Spirillospora > Spirillospora latina. The sequence goes on along the minus strand of NZ_BCQS01000009.1, from coordinate 122,832 downwards.
GCGATAGAGGACGGTCTCGTCCATGACGACCGTCACCGCTGGCGCGGGGGCGTGATCGAGTATCTCTTGGCGCCGCATTCTGTTCTTGACGGCGTCTTCATCGTTCAGCAGAACCCGCGCGTAATCCTCTGTCTGAAACAGGCCGTGGACGACTCTCTCCTCGTAGGCGCGGAGCATGCTGGCCGACTGCTCCGCCTTCGGGAAGTTGGCGAAGAACTCCGGGTACTTGTCGGACTTGATCGATTCTAGTAGTTCATCCCATGCTTCGGCGAGGGTCGTACCGGACTTGAGTGCCCGGTCGAGCCGTAGCGCGGTCTCCCGGCGGCAACGCGTCCGGCCGGCCTCTATCTGCGTGATGTAGCTGCGCGTCACGTTCACCAGGTCAGCGAGACGCTGCTGGTTGAGTCCCGCGGCTTTGCGAAGACGCCGCACCTCGGCACCGAAGCTCTGGAATTCAGGCTTGATTCTCTGCATCGACACGACACCTCCGGTCGCGGTACTCCTCGCGGCACCATTTGTGAGTCTTTTGGTACTGCTCTGCGGCTGCCCAGGAATCGTACGTCTTCCTGTGTCTTCATAGTGGTTGTTCGATCACAGAGGGTGATAACAGCGGGTACTTCCGGTTTGGGACGGAGAGCCCGTTCGGGGTCGCCCGCCGTCCAGGCTGGAGGGGTTCACCGATGCCGGCAGTACTGCTCGCGCCCGAGGCGCCGCCTCTGGTGCTGGAGCCGTCCGACGAGGCGCCGGCCAAAGCGCGCCGCTACCTGACCGACCGGTTCCGCGAGTTCGGGCACGCCGACGACTTCGTCGGGCGGCTCGTGGTCACCGAGTTGGTGACCAACAGCTGCAAGCACGTCGGGATCGGGCACATCGTCGTCCGGATCGTGCCGGACGTGCGCGAGCCGCTCACCGTCATCGAGGTCTGGGACCAGGGCACCGCCCTGCCCGTCGTCCGGGACGAGGACCTCGGCGCGATGAACGGGCGCGGGCTGCTGCTGATGTCCGAACTCGTCCACGACTGGGGCGTCCGGCCGATCAACGAGGAAGGAAAGATCGTATGGGCGAGATGCGCCCGCTGAGCGTCCAGGCGGGCCGTCACCTGCTGCGGTGGCGGACCCGCGTCGAGGCCGTGCCCGGCGGAGGCTGGGCCTATTACGAGGCCGGGCGCGGACGGCACGGCTACCTGTCCCCGTGCGGCGACGCCAAGCACGCCGCCGACGAGGTGGACTCGCTCCTCAAGCACCGCATGTTCCCGTCCACCTGGCAGCGCCGCAAGCCACCGGAGGCATCCCGATGACCCGCATCCCCGAAAGCGGTTCAGGCCGGACGGACGGCGCCGCGCCCGCCGCCCGTCCGGCTACAGCGCTCGAACTGGACGTCGACATCGACCAAGCGCTCGACGGCCTGCGCCGCGCCTTCCCCGGCCTGTGCATCTGGCACGGCGCATGGTGCGGATCCCTCTGGGCTCTCCTGCCGGACCGCCTGGTCGAGGCGAAGACATCGGCCGATCTCGCCCGGCAACTTCACGCCGCCCTCACCCCGCACCGTCCGCGCGCCAGGGCTGGGGCCGGGCGCATCACCCGTGATTCACGGCCGTCCGCCCGCCGACCGGACGGCACCTGGACCGCCACTCCGGCCGCACCCGCCCAGCGTCGCCCCCACCGCGTCCCGGATCACCCGGCGAGCGGCCAGTCCGGCACGGTCCCTTCGCGGAACACCGCCATCCGCCTCTCCGCCGCGGTCGGACAGCTCCGAAACCTGATCCCAGGGAGCAGAAAGTTTCGGAGATTGATGCTTGGATCTTGATCCATCAAACGGCGCAACCCTCGTCGGTATTGGGCTTTGCCGCATAGCCCCCTCGTTGAGCAGGCGAAATGTCTGCCACAAAAGATCAGCCTTTTCGAAAGATTTCCGAAAGTATTGACACGCCAATGAGGGCGGACCAACACTGTCGCCATCGACGGACTCGACCACCTCGATCCCCCGTCGATCCGGGCCACCCCGCCCGGCGGCCCGGACCTCCGGCCGTCCGTTCACCCGGGCGGCCGGGCACCCCGCTCCCTATCCGTGACCGTCCTCCGCACCTCATCCCGCCGACCGACCCCCCGCCACGTTGTGCGACGCCGGCGCTCGGCGGCCGTCACCCCGGCCGCCGGCGACCCGCCGGGTCGCAGCACGCCGCCTGGCCGTCCCCGCCAGCGCTCACGAGAGTGAGGAACCCCCCATGCACAGCACCCCCGAGATCCGCAGACGCCGCCGGCCGAGGCCGTTCCTCCGCACCAAGCCCGTCATCGCCGCCTGTGCGGTGGCGCTGGCGACGGCCACGGCGCTCCTGCCGGGCACCGCCCACGCCGACACGACCGTCAGCTCGAACCAGACCGGCAGCGACGGCGGCTACTACTACTCCTTCTGGTCGGACGGCGGCGGACAGTCCTCCATGACCCTGAAGGGCGGTGGCAGCTACAGCACCAACTGGAGCAACGTCGGCAACTTCGTCGCGGGCAAGGGCTGGAGCAACGGCGGCCGCCGGGCCGTGAACTACTCGGGCAGCTTCAACCCGTCCGGCAACGCCTACCTGGCCCTCTACGGGTGGACGTCCAACCCGCTCGTCGAGTACTACATCGTCGACAACTGGGGCACCTACCGGCCGACCGGGTCGTACAAGGGCACCGTCACCAGCGACGGCGGCACCTACGACATTTACGAGACCACCCGGACGAACGCCCCGTCCGTCGAAGGCACCAAGACGTTCCAGCAGTACTGGAGCGTCCGGCAGTCGAAGCGCACCGGCGGGACCATCACCACCGGCAACCACTTCGACGCCTGGGCCAGCAAGGGCATGAACCTGGGCAGCTTCAACTACTACATGATCCTCGCCACCGAGGGTTACCAGAGCAGCGGTAACTCCAACATCACGCTGGGCGGCACCGGCGGCGGTGGCGGCGGCGGCGGTGGCGGCGGCGGCGGCTGCTCCGCGACCCTGTCCGCCGGACAGCAGTGGGGCGACCGGTACAACCTCAACGTCTCGGTGTCCGGCTCCAGCAACTGGACCGTGACGATGAACGTCCCGTCGCCCGAGAAGATCAGCGCCACCTGGAACACCAGCGCGAGCTGGGACTCCAGCGGCCAGATCATGACCGCGCGGCCGAACGGCAACGGCAACAACTTCGGCGTCACCATCATGGCCAACGGCAACTGGACCTGGCCGGCGGTCTCCTGCAGCGCCTGACCTGACCGGCACGCACACCCCGCACCCGTGGCGCGGCGGCCCCGGCCGCCGCGCCACGGCCGTGTGTTGGCGAGGTGGCCGTGCGGCGTCCTTCAGCCGGGAGTGATGATGCTCGGGAAGTGCGTCTGGAAGTCCAGGACGCCGACCCAGGAGGGACGCAGGGCGATGCGGGCCATGCGGGTCTCGGGATGGTCGGCCTGCCGGACGTAGCCGATGCCGCCTTCCTCGCCCAGGTAGCGGCGGGCGGCCTGAGCCTGCTCGTACACCATGCCGTCCACCTCGGTGATCGAGACACGGCCGCGCAGGAGCAGGACTTCCGGCGGCTGCTTCTCGGTGTCGATCGTGATGGCGACGTCCGGGCGGGCGCGGAGGGCGCTCAGGCGGCGGGCCGGGCGCGTCATCCCCATGGGCGGGCAGAAGAAATAGGTGGCCATCACCACTTCGTCGCCCGTCCAGGTGAACCAGGTCGACATCACGCGGGGCGTGCCGTCCAGCGCCGTGTAGGCGAGCCGCGCCGGGATGGTCGAGTGCAGCAGGCGCTGAGCGATATCGGTCTTGAGCAGGCGCACGTCGCCTTGCGGGATGTCCACGGTCGTCTCCTTCGGCCAGTTAGGGGGTACTGACCGCGGACGCCGCCCGAACTCATCGCCGCCGGACACCTTCCAGCCCGGAGAGGTCGCGGGTGACGACGGTGTTGCGGTCGGTGGGGCTGTTGCCCAGGGAGAGCTGCGGCCATTGGCCGGCGAGTTCCTGGCGGCTGCGTTCGCTCCAGGCTCGGGCTTCGTCGCTGCGGGTCTTGTAGAAGTTGAGCGCGTATCCGCCGGTGTGGACGCGGAGGAGCGTGAAACCGCCCGGGTATTCCTTGACCGCCCCCACTTCCTGCTGGACGACGCGGGGAGCGAGAGGGAACGTCGAGCGCTGGTTGCGGTGGGTGTGGCCTGCGTGGTGCAAGAACACGCCGGGGGTGCGGTTGTAGGCCGCGAGGATGTTCAGGGATTGGCCCGCGTCCAGGGAATGGGCACCGGTTATCGCGAGCGGGTCGTTCTCCGTGAAGAGCGGGTGGTGGCCGAAGACGAGGGTGGGACGGTCGGGGTCCTTCTTCAATTCGGCCTCGAACCATGCCTGCTGGTCGGCGGACAGGCCGCCGGAGTCGCCGCCGTCGCCCGGCTTGTCGTAGGTGTCGAGACCGATGACGCGGAGCCCCTGCAGGTCATGCGAGAAGTACGTGCGGCCGGACGGGAAGAAGGCGTCCTTGAAGCAGTCGTTCCCCTGCCAAGTGCCGGGGCTGCACGACGCATGGGGGGCTCCCGAGTGCGCGCGGTCGTGGTTGCCGCGCGCCACCAGATAGTCGGCCCCCAGAGCGCCGAATGTGTCGAGGATGCCTTTGGCGCTCTGCAGGTCGGCCGGGGCCGCTTCGCTGGAGACGTCTCCGGCCGCCAGGAGATACGAGGCGCCGCGGCTGCGGGCATCCGCTATCAGGGCCTTCGCCATTACCTCGGGATAGGGCGGGTGGCCGGGCACTTGCTCAATGCCTTTGATCCACGGGAGCTGGCCGACCAGTCCCGCGACCGTTTCGCCGAGGTGAAGGTCGTTGCACAGGGCGACGGAGAAGAGGTGGCGGCCCGGCGGCGGCAGCGGGGTCGTGAACGCGTACACGTCGCCCTCGGGACGGCCCGCCGCCGATCCGAAGGACAGCCAGGTCGACGTCGCCGGGCGTCCGGCCGAGCGCGCCCGGTAGTAGTACGTGCGGCCCGGCTCCAGGCCGGTCAGTTCGACGTAGTGGTACGGGGTGTCCGACGGCCCGTGGGCCACGGACGTCAGCCTGGACGGGTGCGTCCCGTAAGCCACCTCGGCGTCGGACGGAGCCGGCACCATGCGGCCCAGCCCGTCGTCCGTCCCCGGAATCCCCGTGTACCAGGTCAGGACGGCGGTCGTCTCGGTGACGGTGACCAGTTCCAGGTTCGCCGGCTGGACGCCCTCCGCCGCCCGCGCGGGCTCGGCCGGCAGCAGCGACGCACCGGCGACGACGGCGCTCCAGCGGAGCAGGGCACGGCGGCTCGGACGGCAGCAGATCATGGCCGTAACGGTGGCACCCGCGCCGCCGTCCGGCCAGGCCCAAACTCAGCCGGCGACGGCCTTCAGGCGCTCCTCGCGGAGGCGGCCCGCCCACGAGTCGTCCAGCGGCGGCAGCTCGCGGCCGACCGCCCAGCGGAGCAGCAGGTCGGCGAGACCCGGATTCCGGACGAGGGCGGGCCCGTGCATGTAGGTGCCGAGGACGCGCCCGCTGTAGGCGCCCTCGAAGCCGTCGCCGTTGCCGATGCCGTGCACGACCTTCGCGAACGGGTGCGCGTTCGGCCCGAGGTGCGTGACGCCCTGGTGGTTCTCGAAGCCGGTGATGCGCGGGACGTTCAGCTCGCCCGCCACGTCCCCGACGATCTCGCCGACGGCGCGCTGCTCGCCGCGGCCGGAGCGGATGTCGAGCAAGCCGAGACCGGCGACGGGCTGGCCCTCCTCGCCGCCGAACTCGTGGCCGAGCAGCTGGTACCCGGCGCAGACCGCGAAGACCACCGCGCCCGACTGGACGGCGCGGGCGAGGCCGCCGTCGCCCCGCAGCCGCTGCGCCGCGAGGATCTGCGGACGGTCCTCGCCGCCGCCGAGCAGGTAGATGTCGCCGTCGGCGGGGACGGGCTCGTCCGAGCGCAGGTTCACGGTCTCGGTCGGGATGCCGCGCAGCGCCGCACGCCGCTCCAGGACGAGGGTGTTGCCCTGGTCGCCGTAGGTGCTGAGCAGGTCCGGGTAGATCCAGACGATCTTGATTCGGTCAGACGACACGGCCGTACCTCGTTCGGATGTTCTGGAAGGCGGTGTAGTTGGCGATCACGTCGAGGTGCCCGGGCGGGACGGCCATGACGGCCTGGTCGATGTCGTCCACGACGGTGAAGGACACCTCGGCGGCCTCCAGCCGGGCGGCGAGGTCGACGCGGCGCTCGCCGGTGACCCAGACGGGACGGCCGCGCAGGATGCGGTAGTCGACGTCCCACAGCCAGGACGTGTCGCGGCCGTCCGGCCCCTGCGCGTTGATCGACAGGGCGACCGGGCCGGGCGCGGGCTGCAGGACGTCGAACGCCTCCAGCCAGCCGGCCGGGTTCTTCGACAGCAGCAGCCTGATCGACCGGCCCTCGTGCTCGACCGTCGTGTAGCGGCCGGCGACGGACGTGACCTGCGACAGCAGCGGGAGGGCCTGCTCGGGCGGGACGCCGAACTGCGCGACGACCGCCAGCGCGATCAGCGCGTTCGAGCGGTTCGCACGACCCGGCAGGGACAGGCCGGTGAGCGAGTACGCCCGGCCGTCGGGGGCGGTGATCGTGTCGCCCTTCAGCGCCCAGTCGGGGCGGGGGCGGCGGAAGTGGCACTGGCGGCAGGCCCAGTCGCTGTCCTCGTCGGTGTCCTGCCGGTCGAGGGGGCCGCCGCACTCGGGGCAGCACCAGGAGTCCTCGCGCCAGTGCTGCCCGGCGGCGACCCACGTGACGCTCTTGGCGTTGGACGCGCCCCAGGTGACGAGCGGGTCGTCGCAGTTGGCGATGACGTGGCTGGTCGGGGACGCCTCCAGCGCGCGGCGCCACTTGCCGGCCAGCAGCCAGATCTCGGCGGCGCGGTCCATCTGGTCGCGGCTCAGGTTCATCAGCGCGACGAGGTTCGCCCCGGTCTCCTTCAGGACCATCGGGACGTACTTCTCGTCACATTCCAGCACGCCGTAGCGGGCGGACGGCGCGGACGCGAGCGCCGACACGTGCCCGGTCGGCATGTTCGCGCCGAACGCGTTCGTGGCGACCTCCCCGAGCGGCGTCATCGCCGAGGTGATCAGCCGGGTCGTCGTCGTCTTGCCGTTGGTGGCGCTGACGAGGACGAGCTTGCGGTCCTTGGCGAGCCTGGTCAGCAGCTCGGGATCGAGGCGGAGGCCGACCTTTCCGCCGATCACCGAGCCGTCCCCGCGGCCCGCCATACGGGACATCTTGGCGGCCGTACGACCGAGCGCGACGGCCAGCTGCGAACGCAGCGGAAGATCGCTCATGGACTCCGTCTTCTCTGGATGCGCCGGGAAACCGCTCCGAGCCTAGCCGCTGGGGGCACCCCTCCGGGCGAGTTGGGGGCGTACCGGCGGGTTCGGGGGCGTACCCGGGCGCGAGGGTGCACAATGTGAGCATCATCACAGGTGGCCGGGTAAACCACTCGGGACAATCTTGACCAGTACCGACATGTCGTGATTCGGTGCGACCTCCGACTGCGGTGCGCCAGATTTCCGTCCATGCATCCGAGAACGGCCGCACCCACTACTTTTGTCGGGAGCCCTGCTGGTTTCGCGGGGAAGCGGTGCCCGTCCCGGCCGGCGGGCCGAGACCGCAAAGCGTGGCAAAGCGGCGATAAGGCGAGGTCTGAGCGATGCAGTGTCCGACGTGCGGTAATGACACGCCCGGGACGCTCGGCAAGTGTTCGCACTGCGCGGCGCCGATCGACGTGTACTCGGTCGGGCCCGCCGTCCCGCTGGCGGCGCCCGTCGCGGACGCGTCGCCGGGCGCCGGCACCGCCGACGCGCTCGGCGACCGCACGATGATGGTGCCGCCGCCCACGCCGTCCTGGGCCCCGAGCCCGCAGCCGCCCGCGATGCCGGACCTCCCGACGCCGCCCCAGCAGCCGCCGTCGCCGCTGTCCACGGCGCCCGAGCCGCCGGGGCAGCCGCCGCTGCGCCTGTCGGTGGAGCCGTCGGCGGCGACGCCCGCGTCCCCCCTGCAGCCCGTGGACCCGGAGGACACCGCCGCCTGGACGTTCGTCCCGGACGAGGATTCGGGCGCCTACGGGGCCGTCCCGCCGGCACCCGGCTGGGGGAACGGCCAGCCGGCGCTGCCCGCGAACGAGAAGCCCGCGCTGCCCGCGGCCGGGGGCGCCGAGCCGAACCGGTTCGGCCTCGGCGACCAGCCCCCGCCGACGGAGTCGATCGTCCCGGAGTCGTGGTTCGCGCAGCCGCGCAAGCCCGAAGGCGCGGACGCGGACGCCACCCAGGTGTGGGGCGGGCAGGGCGGCACCGCCCTGCAGCCGAACATGCAGCCGGGCATGCAGCCTGGGATGCAGCCCGCCCAGCCGCCCGCAATGCCGAACATGGACGCGACGCAGATCGCCCCCGGTCCGATGAACCCCGGCCCCGGCCCGCAGGGATTCGGCGGGAACGTCGACCAGACGCGGATGGACCCCGGCATGGTCCCCATGGGCGCTCCCCCGATGGGCGCCCCGATGGGTCCGATGGGTTCGATGGGGCAGCCCGGCATGGCGCCCATGGGCGCGATGGGGTCCGGCGGGCCCGGCTACGGCGGCTTCCCGCCGCACCAGCCACAGGGCCCGAAGAGCGGCGGCCCGAGCAAGCCGCTCATCGCCGCCGTCGCCGCGCTCGTCACGGTGGCGGTCGGGGCCGTGGTGTTCGTCGCGTGGCCGTCCGGTGACGGCTCGACCGGCGGCGCGACGCCGAGCACGACGCCGTCGAGCAAACAGGTCGCGCAGAAGAACGCGATTCCGCCGGAGACCAAGCAGCAGGCCGCGGTCCTCAACAAGATCCTCAACGACAGCGTCGACACCCGCCGGATCCTCGCCGGGGCGCTCGGCCGGGCGGGCAAGTGCAAGACGCTGCCGCAGGCGATCCAGGGGTTCCAGACGGTCGCGCAGCGCCGCCAGAACCAGCTGAGCCGCACCAAGAACCTCAAGGTCGACAAGCTGGCGAAGGGCGAGCAGCTGCGCGGCACGCTGTCCGAGGCGCTGACGGCGTCGCTGCAGGTCGACGTGGTGCTGCTGAAGTGGGCGCAGGCCAACCAGCGCAACTGCCACGGCAAGCCGAAGCCGAGCGCGGCCCAGGTGCCCGGACGGGCGGCGCAGGAGCGGCGTGCGACGACGGCGAAGAAGCAGTTCGTCGTCCTGTGGAACCCCGTCGCGAAGAAGACCGACCAGCCGCAGCGCAGCTGGAAGCGGGTGTAGAGGCCGATTACGGCCGGGGCTCGCCTCCGGACGAACCACCCCAACCCCGTAGTCGCGCGTTATGTTGTGACCGGTCGAACTCACGGGGGCAGGGGGACCGTCATGCTGTGTCCGAACTGCGGGACCGACACGTCGTCGTCCTCGCCCGCATGCATGCGGTGCAACGCGCCGCTGCCCCCGGACGGCGACGCGACGGCCCGCGACCCGTTCGGCGGGGACGCGCCCGCCGGCCGCGACCCGCTGCCGCCGCCGTGGGCCGGGCAGGGCCCCACCCCGTGGCAGTCGCAGGCCGACTACACGACGCCGATGCCGCCGTCGGACGAGCGGTCGATCCCGCTGTCCCCCGAGCCGTGGGCGGCCGAGCCGGCGATCTGGCAGCCGCCCGCGCCGCCGGGCAAGAGCAGGCTTCCGTACTTCCTGGGCGCGGCGGGCGCCGTCCTCCTCATCGGGGTGGCGCTCGGGATCGTGTTCTGGCCGAGCGGGTCGGGCACTCCCCAGACCCCGCCCGCGGCGGTGCAGCCGTCCGCGCCGCCCAGCCAGGGCACCGCGTCCGAGACCGGGGAGACGGCTGGCACCGGCGACGTCGACGCGCAGGCGGGAGCCGTGAACTCGCTGCTGGACGCCATGGGCTCGACCCGCTCGGACCTCGGCACGGTCGTCGAGGAGGGCTGCACGACGAGCGGCCTGCAGCGCATCCTGGACGAGCGGCGCGGGCAGTTGGAGAAGGCGCGGGCGCTGGAGGTGGGCGCGCTGGACGGCGGCGCCCAGATGAAGGACGCGCTCGTCCGCGCGCTGGAGGCGTCGGCCGAGTCGAACCAGCGCTACCTGGACATCGCGCCCGGCTGCCCGTCCGACGACGAGGTCGCGGACGTCAACCAGCGGGCGAGCAGCGCCAAGAGCGAGTTCATCGGCTACTGGTCACCGATCGCCGACCAGGCCGGCCTCCCGTCCCGCACCGAGAGCGACATCTGACCGGCGTCAGCCCACGCCGAGGGCCCCGGCAAGGCCGCGCACGGCCTCGGCCAGCACCGCCACGCCAGCGACGCGGCGTCCCAGCCGTTCGAGCGCGCCCTCCATGCGCTCGGTGTCGGGGTCGTCGGAGCCGGCCTCCTCGCGGACGTCGGCGAGGTCGCGGCGTGCCCGTGCGGGCTCGTCGAGGTCGCCGGCTCGCGTCTCCAGCAGCCGCTCCACGCGCGCCAGGGCCTCCTCGATCTCCCGTGCCGGACCGGTGTTGATCTGCTGGTTCTGCGTGACCTGGTCGCCCGACGCGACCTGCCCGGAGACGTTGGCGTTGCCGCCGATCCTGATGCCCCGGTCACCGTGCCCGCTCATGCCGCCTCCGCGTGGTTCATGGGTTGATACGGGTGCTGTGGTCGGCGCGGCCTGTCCGTCCGGGGCCGCTCTGCCGCTGGTCAACGCGCCTGCCCGCGGCAACCTGGCCGTTGACCGTCCCGCCCGTCATGATGATGCCGTCGTTCATGATGACGCCGGCTTGGGCCCGGTACGCCGACACGTCGATCCCGCACTCGTCGCCCAGGTAGTCGAGCAGGGCTTCATTGACGCGTCGCTCGATCAGCCGCGTGTACTTGTCGGCGTCCGTCTCCTGGACGAAGTCGCGGAAGCCGTCGTCCGCCGCCAGCTCCCGGACACTGATCCGCGCCCCGTAGTCCTGGACGAGCTGCGCCGCCGGGTCCGGTGCGACCTCGGCGGCGAACGTCTCACGGGCGATGCGCCAGACCGCGGCGGCGTGCCGGGACGGGGCGAGCAGCGGCGCGGTGAACAGACCCGGCAGCGCCGCCACGACCGCCTTGCCCAGCAGCTTCATCCGGTCCCAGCCGGGTAGCTCATCCACGATCTTGAAGGCGGGGCGGACGGGCGGTAGCACGGTGGCGACGAACTGCCCGTAGAGCATCCGCCCCTCCACGGCGAGGTGGACGAACGCAGAGAGGCCGATCTCCTGGTCCTCGGCGGGGGCGATGACACCGTCCTGGGTGATGATCGCCTGGCCCCCGACACCGATCGTCACGCGCTGGAAACAGCGGATACCGGCCTGCGGATGCCGGACGGCCGCATCGATCGCCTGCTCGGACGCCATCGAGTAGGGAACGCGCCCAACGGGGTCGATCAGCGGGTGGCCGGAGCGGGTCTCGCCCGTCGCTTCGTCCACCGGGCGCGGGCGCTGCACGCATCGGCCATGGGCGGTGACGTGCCAGCCGGTGACGAGGCCGTTGATGCGCTCGTTGGGCGGAAGCGGGCGTCCGCCGCCGGCGGCGGGAAGCTCGTCGCGCATCTCGTGCAGCTTGGCGCGTATCCGTTCGTACATCACGACCGGGTCGACGGGCGCGGCGTTCTCTGGCTTGTCGAGCAGACCGGACGCCTCCCTGTCCAGTTCGAGGGCGATGGCCCAGACTCGCGCGTCCGGTGAATGCGGGTGCCCCGTGCCGATGAACGGGTTGTCGCCCGCGTACATGGTCACGTTGCCGTCCTGCGACGCCCGGACATGTTCGAGCGCCCTGCGGAACCGGGTGCCGCCGGGATCGGGCCCAGGCCCGGGCGCGCCCGGCCCGAGATCCCGGCCGAGACGCCGCAGCACCAGATAGAGATGGCCGACGACCGCGGTCGGGAATCCGGTCAGGATCGGGACAACGACGAACAACAGCAAGACGAACCCGAAACCTTTGAGGACAGTCGCCATCAAAGCCAGCAGCGGGGCCGTCGACCACAGCAGCGCCACGGAGAAGCCCACAGCGGCGACGCGGGCCAAGTAACGCACCGGATCGGGGAACCGGTGCCAGGGAAAGCGGTGGAGCGCTGCGAAAAGACCGCAGAGGATGAGGAGAACGCCCGCGAGAAAGGGCACCACAAGAAATAGGCCAAGCCATAACGCCATGAGGACTGCGTCGCGGCCGAGGCGCATCATACGGGCGTGGCGGGCGTGCCGGATCACCGGTTCCAGGTCGAACCCGTGGGACGGGACGATCGCCCGGTGCTGCACGTAGACGTACTCCTTGATGACCGCGTCGCACAGGCCCTTGTCCAAGTACATCGCCGCGCACAGGTACCGGGTGAGGTTCTGCATCGGACCGGTCCGCGGCCCTCGGCCGGTCCCGTGGTGGAAGAACCGGACGGTCGGGGAGCTGTCACTGATCTTCACGTCCAACGCCTGTTCCTCCACTATCGATGTGCGAGGGCCGGATCGCGCGATGGCAGAGAATAGCGGCAGAAGCGGGGAGCGAGTGAGTAATTGACGGAATTTCGAATGACTCACTCGGGGGTGCGGGGGTGACCGAGGAAGGGGAGGCCCTTGGAAGGGTCTTCGAAGGGCTCCACGAAGCGGTCGAACCATCTCAGGACGGGTTCGAGCCATTCGGTGACCCGCATCGTCTCCGCGACGTGGTCGATCTGCTCGTCCTCCTCGAAGCCGAGCGCCACAACGGCGAGGTCCTGGTAGAAGCCCTGGTCGTCGTCCCCGTAGAGGGCGGTGAGCGCGATGGGGCGGTTGCGGGCCAGCTCCATCGACAGCGGGTGGCGGCGCAGGGCGCGGAGTCGGTGGCCGAGCTTGGCGTCCGGCGGCTGCTTGAGACCGGCGAGCGGATAGTCGAGCGGCGGCGCAGCGGTGTGCTTGTCGGGGACGCCGCCGCCGTAGGGGAACAGCCGGTCGAGTTCATGCAGCCACTTGACCTGCGGGATCATCCACTGCGGCCCGGGTGCCGCGCCGGATGCGGCGCCGCCGAGCAGGCGTCCGGCGACCTCCGCCACGGCCGCGGTCAGCTCGGCCGGCGGGTACGCGGCGCGCAGCGACCGGGACCGCCGGGTCACGGCCCGCTCGACGACGGTCGCCAGCGCGCACTCGCGGAGCCGCGGCACCAGCCGCGACCAGGCGCGCCCCAGCTCGGGCGGCACGGCGGGCAGCGGCCGGTTCACCACATGCGCGAGGACGAGCGTGTCCGCCCACAGCCGCAGCCACGCCCAGTCGTCGCCGCCGGCGATGAGGTCGGCTTCGCGCAGCTCGAACAGGGTGCAGGCGCGTCCCGAACGGCATTCGCACCCGCAGGCGGCGGACCGCCGTCCGTCCACGGGCGGCGGCGGGCCGGGCATCTCCGCCTCGCGGCCCTCGCCCAGCGGGACGCGGACGCGCAGGGGGCGGTCCATGCCGTCCGCGAACACCGCCGCGACGCCGGGCCGCAGCGACACCACCTCGCGGGACTGGTCGCCGTCCAGGTTCATGGCCGCGCCGACCTGATGCCGGTCGTCGTAGGCGGGCAGCCGGTGGACGACCTTCAGCGCGGTGTTCTTGATGACGTCCGGGACGAGCTTCGTCGGGATCTGCTCGGCGACGATGATGCCCTCGCCGTAGGCGCGGATCTCGGCGAGCAGCCCGGCGAACAGCTCCACCGCGTGGGAGCTGCCGCGTTCCGGGCCGCGGTTGCGCAGCAGCCGGTGCGCCTCCTCGATGACGATGACGTGCCGCAGCACCGAACCCGTCGCGCGGTCGCGCTTACGCTCGCGCATCCGCAAGTGCTCGGTGATGCGGATGATGAGCGTCCCCATGAGGAACGCCTTGTCCTCGTCGTTGGCGACGTCCTCGATCGCGAGCACGATGTTGTCGCGAAGCATCCCGCCGATGTCGGCCGGATGCCCGCCCTCGAAGAACCGCCCAGCTGAACCAATGCGCAGGGAGCGGAGCCGGACGTCGACGAACCCCTGCACGTCGGCCATCAGCTCGCGCCCGTAGCCGACGTCCTGGATGACCTGGAGCGCCGCGTTCTGGAGCTGCTCCAGGGTCGGGACGGCCGGCTCGATGAGCGAACCGGGCACGCCCGCGCCCGTCACGACGTCCCACCCGTTGTTCTCATACACCCGCTGGAGGGCCTGCGCCATGATCTGCGGGAACGGCTCCTCGGCATCGAACGCGGCCTGGAACAGCGCACGAACCATGTCGATGTGCGCCTGCACGGGGTAGCCGGGCTCGGGCGCGAGCGGGTTCACCGACAGCGGCACCGAATCAGGGTCGGACGGGTTGACGACCGTGACCGGACCGCCGAGATCCTGGATGCGCCCGGCCATCGCCGCGTACTCCGACTTCGCCGGCTCGATCGCCAGCCACGGAATGCCCGCCCGCGTCAACTGCTCCAGCAGATGCCGGACGGTCTGCGACTTACCGGCTCCCGTGGCCCCCGTGACGAACACGTGCCGGTTGATGGTCGACCGGGGCACGGTGAACCGTCCGACCTCCCGGTCCTGCCCGTCCAGGATGGCGCCGAGCTCGATCTGCGCCTCCCCGCCCTGCGGCGCGGTCTCGGACGTGACATCGAAGTATCCGGCCTCCAGTACGCGCAGCCCCGGAACCTCGCGGCGCGGCAGCCCGGCAAGCGCGGCCAGCGCCCCGGCCGTCGCGACGAACGGGAACCGCTGCTCCGACTCCCCCATCGGCCGCACCGGCACCGGTGCCATTCCGGGGCTCAGCATCTCGGCGAACGACCCGCTGCCCTGCCCCGACCGCAGCCGGTACGGATGGTGCCCCAGCTCCATCGACCCGACGAGCACCGGGGCGATCTGCCCGAGTTCCTCCTGCGAAGCCGCGCCCGCCACGACCCTGACCTGCCACAGCCCGGCCTCGCGGAACGCGTCCAGCTCGGCAAGCCGCTGATCGGCGCGGGAGACCGCCAGCCTCGACTGCTCGTCCTCCCCCCGACGCAGCATCCGCAACTCATGCTGCAACTCCCGCACTTCGTCGTCGATCATCCGCTCGTCGCACGGGTCGGCGACCACGAACCATCCGAACGGCCGCTCCATCAACGTGACAAGCGTCGCCTCGAACAGGCCAGGCCCGCCCCCAGCGCCCTGCGGCGCCAGCCTCCCCGGACACCGCGTCCAGACCATCCGCTCCGCCTGCCGCAACCACCCGTCCCCGACCGGCACCCCACGAGCCCCACTGGGAAACAGCAACCCATAGGTCTCAAGCCCGACCTCCGGGCTACCTATCGGCCCAGCGTTGGTGATGAGCTGCAGCGGCGCCCCACCCCCGGCCGACAACCACCCCACAACGAACGGCCGCCGCAACCGCGCCGCCGACAACGCCGCAGGCAGCACACTCACGAAGTCCCACTCGGCCGAAGACTCCCGCTGCGGTGCCGGTATGGCCTGAATCCGATACCAGGGCCCAGGCACAACGAACCGCTCCCCGCCACGCATGGCCCCCGGCGGCCCAGCAGGCGGAACACCAGCCGCCCCACGGTACGGCGGCATGGACGGCATCCCAGACGACGAAGTCACCCCAGCATCCTGACGCGCCCCCACGCCCCGCGCCAATGCGATCTCTGAGAGAAACACCGTTCGCTGCCACTGTCAGTGCCGGAGGCACCCGGACGCGCGGCACGGCGCCCCCACGCAGATCGACGTGGGCGCGTGCCATGGCCGCCTTCAGCACCCTGACGGGGGAGCAATCCGGCGGCCGGTTTCATTCTACTCATCACACATCGGGCGGCACCTGAATATTCAGCCCTTTACATGAACCTCTGGAGTCCAGCCATTCTTGCCGATACCGTTCGACTCCTTCCGCCGTGGCGTCTTCATAGCCGAACTCCACCCCGCAGCACGCGCAAATATCAAAGGACGGCGTTCGGCCATCCAGTCCCCACGGCGGGTCTGCCTGCGGAAATCCACACACGCGACACTTGTAGAGCTGGTCATGATGCCTGGGCACGGAAGTACTCCAGGTTGTTACGGTATCCATGCTGAGCCGGATTGGGGCGGAAATAGGTCCGGATCACTCCACCTCTCGTGCGCACCGCGAATTCATTGCTTCTCGGGTTGAAGAACACTCGGTCTCCATTCCCGCGTATCCGCACCAGCGTCCCTGTCGGCGGCTTGCTGGTGAACCCTCTTGCCGCCTTAAGATATTCGAGTGAGTTGCGCAGCTCAGGGAACTCTCCCTTGTGCTTATTCCAGTGATTAAGGGCATTTTGCGGCGACGAGAAGTTGCCGCATCCCCCCGTATTGTGGACAAGGGTCGACGCGTTGCCAGCACCTACATAGTACGTGGGGGTGTTGGCGATGGTGAGGTTGTGGACGCGTTGGTGGTGGATGCTCCGGGGTTTGGTGGCGCTTACCTGGATGTAGGTGCCGGCGCTGGTACGGAGCCACATGCCGGGCTTGAGGTCGGCGGCCTCGACCCAGGTGTTGATGTCGCCCGCGACCCAGAAGGGGTGATTGTCGGTAGCGATGATCACCCCGGTCTTGCCCGCCTTGTGATTGAGAAACTTGGCGGTGGCGGGCTTGGAATCTTCGTCGGCCAGCCACCCGAAGGCTGGAACGCTGGTGTTGACGGTGATCTGAATGAGGTTCTTGTCGCCCTTGCTGGTAACAGTGCCCAGGACGGGCTGCGCGCTGGTTTCACCGGTTTCCGGGTCGGTGGCCAGGACCTTGTCGCCGACCTCGACATCTTCGATGTGCTTGTCACTGCCGTCGGCCATGCGTACCGACGTTCCGGGGACGAAACTGCTACAGCCTCGTAGCTTCGAACCGCCCGGTGCTCGGCCCGGCCGCCGGCCACCGCCGACGCCGGTGATGCCTCCGTCCTTTCCGCCGAAGCCGCCGAGGTCGACGAAGCTGTGCATCCCGGCGCCGAAAAATTCCAGCCCCGACATGCGTTCGCACGTGAAGCCGCCGATCTTGCAGAGGAGGTTGGCGAAGTTGCCGAGCCTTCCGAGGTCTCCCGGGAAGCAGGCGGTGCCTCCCGTGCCGCAGGCCGGTATGAGCAGGGGATCCAGCGGCCCGTTCGTTCCCGCGTACTTGGTGTAGACGAGTTCCATCATCCGCAGCCGGGCTGCGGTGTAGACCATGGAATTGCGTGCGTGGACGGTGGTGTCGCCCCAGCGGACGTGAACCGATCTGTTCGGTGAGGAGGTGAACCCAGAGGGCGGCTTACCGCAGTCGTGCCCGCACCCGCCGGTCATCAATGGCTTCTTGTGACCGACCGGAACGTAACCGGCACCGCAGATGTCGGGTGGGCAGAGGCCATCCGGATCGGCGTGGGTGACGGGATTGTTGTTGGCGTAGGTGTAGCCGTTCATCTGCTGCGGGTCGGCCTGGTCCATGAGGGGGTCGACGGAGATGAAGCGGCCGGTGTCCGGGTTGTATTCGCGGGCACCGAGGTGGGTGAGGCCGGTGGTGTCCTGAGTGCCGCCGACAAAGCCCTTGTCGTTCGGCCAGGTGGCGTTCTCGTCGAAGCCCCGGATGGACCCGAACGGGGTGAAGCGGCGGACGGTACCGGCCTGCGTGGCGGCGTTGACGGCGACCTCGACGCTGTCCTGGTGGTCGGCGGACAGATAGGTGATGGTGCCGTCGGAGGTTCTCATGGCGACGGTCTGGCCGGCGAAGGTGTAGTAGCGGGTGCCGGTGGCAGTGGTGGCGCCGTTGAGGGCCCGCAGCTCCGTGCCGTCGGGCAGGTAGAGGGTCGCCCCAGCGGGATCCTTGCGGATGAGGCGGTTGCCGTCGGCGTCGTAGATGTAGGACTCGTCGTTGCCGTTCTCGGTGACCTTGGCCAGTTCGCCTTCGGTGTTCCAGTCGAAGGTTCTGGTCGTGCTGGTGGGGCCGCCGTCGCTGGTTTGGACGGTGGCGGTGTTGCCTGTCGCGTCGTAGCCGTAGGTGTCGGTGCGATTCCCGGCGGGGCCGACCTGGGTGAGCTGGGTGAGGCGGTTGCCCTGGCCGGGGGCGGCGTAGGTGTAGGTGTAGGTGGTGTCAACGGTGCCGCCGATGCCGTGACGGGTCTCGGCGGTGCGGTTGCCGGCCTTGTCGTAGGCGAAAGACTGCCAGTACGGTGCCGGGCCGCCGACCAGCAATGCGGAGGGTTCGGTGGCGCAGGCGTCGGTGGTGCCTTGCGTCCAGGCTTGGGTGAGGCGCTGGAGGTGGTCGTAGGTGAAGCACTGGTTGTCGACGCCGTCGCGGGAGTCGTCGGTGATGGAGGTGATGGTGCCGGAGTCGGTGTAGTGATAGGCGGCGTACCGGTCGTTGCCGTCGATTCCCTCGCGCAGCGTCTTAGCGGTGTCCAGGCGCTGGGTGCCGTACTGGTAGGTGAACGTCTGCCACGCGCGCTTCGGTTCGACCCCCAGTTCGAGGATGGAGGGTTTGCCGATGGGGGTGTAGACGGTGTCGTTGACGTAGGTGCCCTTGGTGCTGGCCAGGCGGGTGGGCCGCAGCCAGGTGTCGTAGGTGTTGACGACGGTTTCCACGGGCAGTCCACCGACGCCGGGCAGGCTGCTGCTCCGCACCGTGCCATCGAGGTTGTAGGCCGTGGACAACGTATAGGCCCCGGCCAGCGCACCCTGCTGGGAGGGGATGGTGACGGTAGAAGCCTCGACTCGTCCGAGGGTGTCGTACTGGCGGATCTGGGTGGTGTAGGCCGTGCCATCGACGTGGCGGGTCGCGGTGGCGAGTTCGCCCTTGCCGCGCGTGACGGTGTCGTAGGTGAAGGAGGTCAGCAGCGGCCCGTCCGCGCTGCCTTGGTGGGTGGCGGTCTTACGGCCCAGGCCGTCGTAGGTGGTGAAGACCTTCTTGTCGCGTGCGTCGGTGGTGGAGGTGACGCGGTCGAGGTCGTCGTAGGTGAAGGTGGTGGTGCCCTTGTCGGGGTCGGTTGTCTGGGTCTCGCGGCCGCGTAGGTCGTAGGTGGTGGTGAAAGCATTGCCGGACGGGTCGGTGACCGACCCGATCTCCCCGGTCGGCGTGTATGTATAGGTGGTGGCCTCAAACTCACCGGTGGGGGTCGACGCCTTGTACTGACGACGCTCGATAACCTGGCCACGGGCATTGGTGATTTCGGCGGTGGGGGTGCCGCCGTCAGGTGGGGTAACCGAGGTCCGGTTGCCGCCACCGTAGGAGTAGACGGTGCGCCATAGCTCCTGCTCGGGCTGTGACCCGTTCCCCTTCATGACCTTTTCGACGGTCTTGCGGCCCAGCCCGTCGTACTCGGTCCGGGTCTGGGACTCCACGTTGCCGGGGGTGCCGACCCCGAATAGAGTGGTCTCCGGGGCGCCGACGGCCGGGTAGGCGGCGTAGGTCTTGGCCACTTGGTCGCGGGTGTCATAGAAGGTGTCGCTGACCAAGCGACCGTCGGGGGCGGGTTCCTGGGTCTGGCGGGGGCGCAGCCATCCGTCCAGCAGCTCGATCTTCTCTACCCGCTGCCCACCGGTCGCGTTCAGTGCCTTGGTGGTGACCGCGACGATCTGCCCTTCGGCGAGCTGGTACTCGAACTCGTAGTTCGGGTGCGGGTTGCTGCCCTTGGACCGGTTGGGCAGCCACACCTGCGTCAACCGGCCCAGCCCGTCGTACACCAGGTCGGTGTTCAACGCGTTGGCATCGGTGGTGCGCGTCGGCTGACCCCACGCCGGATCCAGCTCTTCGGTGGTCGTCAACGCCGTGGAGGCGTCACCCGGCGTGGCCGGCGGCGTGGTCGTCTGCTTCTTTGTCATCAGACCTTGCGTGTCGGTGTAGGCGGTGGTGGTCGCCTGCTCCAGTGCGTCCTTCACCTTGGTGACACGGCCGTAGCTGTCGTAGATGGTTTCGGCCTGCGTCACATAGTTCGCGGTGCCGCCGTCGTAGCCGGCGAGCTTTCCGACCTTGGTGATGTCGCCCTTGGACGGTGCGTCGCCGAAGCCGCCGTTGTCGTAGTAGGTCCGCATGTCGGACACCACTTGAGCCGGCCGGTCCGGAGTGACCGTGCACGCGACGGAGACGATTTCCACACGGGACGGGAACGACACCATCCACGCATCGGCGTTGTCGGCATAGGTGGTCCGTGTGCACGTGTCGTCGGTGCTGGTACCGGTATCCCCAAGGTCACTGACCGCGGTGACGCGACCGATGCCCGGACCGGATCCGGTGTAGGCGTTGTCGGTCTTGGTCTCGGTCCAGCCGCCGCCGTCCTTGGCCGTCCATGTGTGTGTGGTGTCGACCGCGACGACGTTCGCCGTGGTGGTCCCCCAAGAGCGGGTGCGGGAGGCGGTCTGCACACGCCACGGCGTGTTCACGGTCTTGGCGTGGACGCTGCCGCCGGGCCCGGTGTACTGGACGGTCTTGAGGCTGAACCCGGCCAGGGCGTCATGGTCGGTGTAGGTGCCGCCCTCTCCGTCGGAGACTGTGACACTCTTCTCCCCGCCGTCCTCGGCCTTGCGGTCCCCGTCCATGCCGCGCATGAAGTAGGTGTCGGACTGGGTGGCCGGAGCATCGAAGTCACCGGTGAGCGTGCGGACCCGACCGTAGCCGCGCCACTGCGACCACGTCTTCTCCTTCTCCTTGGTAAGCCCGTCATCGTCGTCGAAGTGCCACGCGGCACCGCCCAGGTACTGGTACTTGGTCGCCATGTCGGGGGACAGCCCGGTGCGATCGGTCCGGATGACGGACGTGACGACGTACTTGTGGAACCAGTCGGTGATCGGATCTTCCCGGCCGGGTGGCGTCCAGATCACCGGCATGCAGCGGGTGGTGTTGGTTTCCGGGGTCGGCAGGTTCGACAGGGAGCAGTCGGGGTCGGAGTAGGCGATGTCGATCTGCCCGCCGGACTCGTCGTAGATGGCGCCGAGCCGGTAGCGGATGTAGGGCAGGATGTCGTCGCCGGTCTTGTCCAGCCGGTTCGGCAGTTGGACGTGGTTGAAGGTGACCTTCGGCAAGGTCGTCGCCGTGCCGTCGGAGGCGTATCCAGTGTGCTGGATCTCGTCCAGCCGCAGGTCCCTTTCGACGTCGGCCAGCCCCCAGGAGTGGTCCATCGACCATGAGTCCACCGGCCGGTACCCCGCCCCGTCCGGCTTGATGATCTGGGTGGCGACCTTGCTCAGCCGCTTACGCGACCAGAACGTAGGCGACAGGCCGCCATGGGTGTCCTTGCATTCCTGTCCGGAGTTGCAGTTCAGGTCCCAGGGGACGTCCCACCATTTATCGGGGTTGTCGCCGATCTTGGACGGGTCGCAATCGAAGCTCGCGTCCGGGAGGCAGCGCTCAGAGGTGGTGAAGGTGACCTGCGCCGGAGCCTTGGCGAACAGCGCGTCCTTGCGCAACCCGTAGGAGATCGTCTTCAGGTAGCCGCCGCGTACGTAAGGGGTCTCGTCCTCGGGCTTGAGGTTGCGGCCGTAGTGGTTGATCTCCTTGGCGTAGGTGTAGTTGATGGCGTTGCCGGACGGGTCGACGACGTAGTCCAGGTTCCACCGGTATGCCTGCTGGCACCACGAGCCCGCGAACGTCGAATCATGGCAGGGCTCTCCGGAGTCGTCACCGAACACCGGCTCCGTCCAGGTCGAGTTCGTTTCCGGTTTCCCGCTCGTCCAACCGGGGAGCCGGTTCAATCCGAAGAAGTACTGGGTGCCGTCGGAGGTCGTGACCTTCCAGTACTCACCGTTGTCGTCACCGTTGCCGTTGGACGAACTTGTGAGCTTCTCGAACTTGGTGCCGTCGTCGCCTTTCATCCGCCAGGTGCCGTCGGAAGCGTTGATCAGCTCCCCGCCCTTGCCGTTCCAGGTGACGGTCGCGTTGTCATACCCCCAGCACTGGTCAGCAGGCGAGTTGCCCCACTCGTCCTTGGGCGCGCCGTCGTCCTCGCAAGACTTGTAACGCCGCTCGATGAATCCGGGCCACAGCGAGAAGCCCTCACCCACCCACGACGGCTGGCCATTGCTATTGGCCGTCTTCCCGTCCACGCTCGCGGAGGAATAGGAGATCGCGACCTCGGGCGTCAGCCCGCTCGGGACGGGCGGTACCCGCATGGGATACGACCACGTGAAGTCACCCGTGTTGCCCCCGGCGCTCCAGGTCGCCGACGCATCGAGGGAGGTGGCCTTGTAGTCGCCCTGGGAGCTGTCGGAGCCGGCGGCGGCGACCAGCAGCGTGGCGTTCTGCTCGGCCACCGCCGTCCGCGCATCGGAAGAGGCTGCCGAGGTTGCGGCCGGGGCGACCTTCACTTCGGCGGTCAGTGTCTTCTCGGCCGCGTCGTTGTCGGTGGTAACCGGCTCACCGGCGCGGCATTCGGGCTTGTCGGGTGTGGTCAGGGCGCATCGCGGCAGTTGTGTGAGGCGCAGTCGCGCGCCGTAGGCGCCGCCGAACGCCTGCGCGAACTTGGAGTAGTCGAGCCGTACTTTCGCCCGGCCCGGAGTATCGGCGTCGGTGCGCGCCACGGTGAACGCCAGACCCTCGACCCCGAGTCGCCGTGTGGTCTGCCGGTCGAGGAGTTGCACTCGCACTCGGTCAGCCGGTGGCACCGCTCGCGCCGCGCGGAGTGGTTTGCCGGGTGGCAGCACCTGAATCGGCAGCTTCCCTGCACGCGCCCTGGTGTCCGTGCCGGTGGTGGGGACGCTGACCTCGGCGGCGCCGGGGTTCGGCCATGCCGCCTCGGCCTCGACCGCCGGTTGTGCCGGATCCTTCTCACGGGGCCGGACCTTCAGGTCATGGCCCGGCACCGGCTTCTCGTGGGAGGCGACCTTGGGGCGGTGGGAGTTGGGTGGGTCGGCCAGCGCCGGTGGCACCGACAGCAGTCCGGCCGGCATCACGAGCGCCGTGATGGCGGCGACCATGGTCACCGCGCGGCGCGATCCCAGCACCAGCCTCTTGCGGCCTGCGTTCACGGCGTCCTCCATCGCCACACCCCGCCGGGACGGGGAGCGTCACACGATCAGCTGAAGAGAAATCGGCAAGGGGTCGGTTCTGGTCCGCCGCTGCGCGCAGGGCAGCGGCGGACCGGAACGGTTGTCAGGGGCCGTCCTCGGTGGGCAACTCGACGCCGCCGGCCAGCATCTGGACCTGTTCGGTGGTCAGCGCCCCCTGGTAGGCCCACAGGTCATCGACCGCATCGGTCCAGAACTCGGTGCCGTCGGTCGCGCCGAACTTGGTGCGGCCCACCTGCAGGCCGCCATTGCCGATCGCTTCGAAGGACGTGACCTGGTCTTCTTGGGAGACGCTTTCGGCGGTCTGCTCCAGTTGCCCGTCGACGTACAGGCTGACCTTGTCGCGCAGGGCGTCGTAGACCACCGCCACGTGTGACCAGTCCTGCGCGGTGAACCCCGAATGCGCCGCCGTCAACGCCGGGGCGGCCGCGTCGTCGGAGTTGTGCATCACGACCTGCCAGCCGCCCTGCTCCTCGGGATCCGCACCCGGCACATACCGCAGCGCGAATGCGTTGGTATCGGCGCCGGGTTGGGAGAACACGGTGGCCGGCTGCTGCGGCCGTCCATCGTTGCGGACCCATCCGGTGATGGTGAAGCTCTCCGCGGTGTCCACCACCGGAGACGCGGTCTCGGCAAACGCCTTCTGCACCGGATCCAGCTTCAACCCGGCCGCCGATCCCCAGTCTTTGAATCCCGCCGTTGGGTCAATCGCCGCACCATTGTGGAACACCAGCGCGGGTCCCGCGCCTTCGACTCCCGACGCGTCGTCGGCCGAACCGTTTTCATTCAAGATCCAGCGGGCTTTGAGGACGGGATGCTGGGCGACCATCTCCTCGGCCTCCGTGTCGCCGAGAACGCGGTCGTAGACGCGTACCTCGTCGATCTGGCCAGGCCAGTAATCGACCTGGACGCCGCGGTACTTAGCGCGTCCGATCTGAAGGCCGCCCGTGGCCTGCCAGTTCCCGGTCACTTCGGGACTGTCGTTCCCTTGTTCACCGTTGACGAAGATCCGCAGTTGTTTGGTCCGTGCGTCCCAGACGCCGACCAGATGGGTCCAGGCACCGGACTGCGCCGGTTTGGCGGAGGTCGCCTGGAACCAGCCGGCCCGATCCTCATCGTGGGCCGCTCGGGCGAACACCCACTTCTGCGTGTCCTTGACGTACTTCAGGTAGAAGGCGCTGTTGTAGTCTCCCTCGGCCGAAAGGGCCGTGAAGTCATTGCCCGGGGCGGTCGCGTCCACCTTCACCCACGCCGACACCGCGAAACTGCGCAGCGTGTTGATTGCGGGACGGTCGGTCTCGGCGTAGCCCTGCGCTCCGCTGTTCAACTGCAGCGCGTTTCCGGATGGGCCCTCAGTTCCCAATGTCGCCCCGCCGTACAGGGTCGCCTTCAACGGATCGACCGGGCTGTAGACGCGGGGCTCGCCCTGCGGTTCGTCCATCGTCCAGTGCGCGACGAGGTCTCCCCCGGAGGGCGTGGTTCCTGCCGCCAAGTCGCCGGCCTGCGCGTCCGACAGCGGTGACGAGAACACCTGGACGTCGTCGATCGCGCCCGGCCAGTAGTGCAGGAATCCGTGATTGTAGAAGCTCCGGCCGATCTGGAACGCGCCCCCGGATGCCAGCGGCGTCACACCGTTCACCGTCGCCTGCAGCTGCCCGTTCACATACAGCCGCATCTGCGCCGCGCTCTTGTCGTACACGCCGATCAGATGGCTCCAGGTACCGGTGGGAAGCGGCGCGTCATCGATCGCCACCTGCCAGGCGCCGCCGCCGTCATTGGTGTCGGTGGCGGCCTTCTTGAACACCGGCTTACCGTCGGCCTCCATGCCCAGGATGAAACCGGCTTGGAAGGTCCCGAGCTGGGCCAGGACGTCACCGACCTGCAGGCGATCAGGGTTGACCCATGCCGATGCCGTGAAGCTTTCGGTGCTGTCGACCACCGACATGCCACTCTCGGCGAACCCGTACACGCCGTCCATGGCCAGCGCGGTGCCGTTCTTGCCGACTCCGCCAAGTGCGGCGCTTCCGCGCAGCCATGCGGCCCGTCCCGGCCCCGTCGCGGTCACCTCGGTCGATCCGGCTCCTTCGTTCATGTCGAACCGCGCGACCGGGTCGGCGCCCGCATTGGCGCGGAACTCATAGGAGATGCTGGCACCGTTCTGGCCCGAAGGCGCGAATGCCTGCACCTCCATGATGTTGGGGCCGGAGCGGGTCGGGGCGAGCGCCACGATCTGTTCGGCGCCATTGGTGGTATTGACGGTGGCCGCATGTGCACCGTTCAGCGTGACCTCGTACCGGTTCGCGACACCTTCGGAGTCGGAGATGTGGAACAGACCGCCCTCTCCCACGCCGCCGTGCCAGGTGTCGTCGTTCGGATACTCGCTGGAGGTGATGGTCGGCTCACCGGGTACGGCGGGGTCGTAGTAGAAGTAGCAGCCGGTCTGGGCGCCGGCGTAGGACCAGGGGCCCCACTGCTCGCCGTCCCAGGCCCGCACACCCCAGCCGATCTTGGTCTTCTGCGGGATGGTGGACGGCAACGTGACCGAGAACCTGCTGCCCGTGGTCTTGGCCGGGGTCAGCGAGGAGGTCCACTTGGGGCCCCAGTCCGAACCGTCAGCGTTGTTGGCCCAGTGCAGGGTGAACTGGCCCTGCACCTTGTTCTTGTCCTCGTCGTCGGGGTCCTTCAGATAGGCGTACACGGTGGAGATGTCGTTGACCGTCTTAGCCTGCCCCGACGGCAGGCACTTGGTGCCCGGGTTGGCGTACATCGAGTCGGTGACGGGCTGCAACGGCGGGTTGTTGTACTGCACCTTCAGATAGGCGTCGTCGGCGAACCGCTTCCACCAGTCCATCGTCGATTCGCTGTGGGCCTTCAACCCGAACGTGATCGTGCCGTAGCCCTTGTTGACGGCGTCCTGCACGTGCGCCCGCAGCGTGGACCCGCCGAACTCCACCGGCGTCTTGGAGCAGTACGCCACATCCCGCGAGGTCAACTGCTCCTTCCACACCGACGATGAGTTGGTGTTGTTCCACGTCGCATACGATTGCAGCGTCGAGGTCCGCCACAACTGCACCGAGGTGGGATTGCTGCAGTTGTAGGCACTGGTCTCGTACGCGATGAACTCCACGTCCTGGATGTAGCGGCCCTTGATCGACGGCAGCGGCATCCTGAAGAACAGCCGCTTGGTCTGGTCCTTCACACAGTTGGGGTCCTTGGCCACCTCGCAGCGGCCCACGCCCTCGGTCGACTTGCCGTCGAACTTGTAATACGACTCGCTCGGCCAGCCCGAGGACACCATTCCCCAGCTGGTCGCCTTGCTGGTCGTCCATACCGGGTCGATGTACACCGGGAACTCGGTGTCCGGCGCGGTCAGCAACCCCTGATCGGGGGTCAGAGTGAGTTTCCCCTTCCCCACCGCCACCGCCAGCCGCGCCGTCTTGGCACCCTCAGCCGGGCCCTTGGCCGGATCGGTCTCCGGGTCGGCGGCACGGGCGTGGGCTTGCGCCGGCCGGGTGTGGGAGGAGTCCCACATGCGCGGGGCCGGTGCCTCGAATACCCCGGCGCCCGACCCGGTAGCGGAGGCGGTCAGCACACCGCCCTGCTCCTGGCGAATGGCGAGATCGCTGGTCGACAGCGCCAACGCCAACTTGGCCACGCGCGGATCCTTGGCCGCCTGTGCGGTCTTGACCACCAGGACGTGCGCGAACCCGTCCGACCGGGCCCGCAGCCGCAGATCCACGTCCGGGCCCGCCACCCCCGCATACACCGCGGTGTCACCGTCCAGGGTCGGCTCGGGCAGCGGCTGCGGCCACGACAGCGCCAGCTTGTGCCCGGCCCGGGTCATCCGCACCATCGGGCCGTCCCCGCCACCGGAGAACTTCAGCCCCACCGTCGTCGCGGCCGGCACCACCGCCCCGCCGGAACGATGCAACCCGGTATCGATATCGACCCACCTGCCGCCCTGCCGGGTGCGGATCGGCTGGATGTGCTGCTCGACCTCGATCCGGCCGTTGGGCAGCGCCCGCACCGTGCGGGTCTCCCCACGCCGCGAGGTGATCTCCACCGGATCCCCGGACTTGCGCGCCGCCGCGACGGCCTGCTGCTCAGTCGCCGCCGTCTTCGGCTCGGCCTTGGGTTCATCGGCGCGCGCGACCGCTTGTGGTAAGGCGGCTACCGCCGGTACTTGCACCAATCCCGCGACCATTGCCAGCACCGCAAGACGGGCCGTCCACGCCGGACGCCGCCACGACAACCGAACCACAGCCGGCTTACCACGAGATGCCGCACGACGACCCATATGGACCCCAAAGGCATAAAGGGATGTTAAGGCGGCCTTAAGGTAACCCGCTGATCAACTCTGTGGAAGGGGCAAGATCAATGCATACCGAGTGATCTAGATCACAGCGAACTCGGTAAACCGCTACCACCGAGCCGGGCGTCGTCTTCTAATCCCCATACCCAGGTACGTGACACTGGGCGACTCGATGCTTCCAGAGCGGCCATCTTTTGGTCGAATAGCCGCGTCGCTTTAGCCGATCAGATCAGGCTTTTCAAGAGCGTCCAGTGGCCACAACCGCCCGTATCCCCATGGCCAGATAAGACACACTTGACGCGACATAAACCAAGGAGTACGGGGACGATTATCAGGGCGAGGACGGCGGATCGGCCTTGTGCCTGCCATTGGGCTTCAGTGGCGGGACGATCCGCACCGGGCGTGACGCGCCACGCGGCAGAGCGTGCCGGGCGCGGCGCGGTGCGGGGACGTCCGGCGGTTCCGTCTGGGGGCTCTCTCCCGCGTCATCTTCCGGCTGGACGAGCGGCTCCGGCTGCTCATCCGGCGTCTCCTGGATCTCCATCGAGTGCGCGGTCGGCAGGGTGATGATGCCGGGGTTGGCGTCCACGAGAAGGGTGCGGCGGCCGGTGGCGCCCGAGTGCGTGAACACCATCGCGGTCGGCGGGAGCTCCTGCAGCTGCGGCGGCTCGATGAGCAGTTCCCGGAACCGCTGCTTGTCGGTGCGGCGGTCGGCGACCGTCCGGCCCCACGCGGTCGCGGAGCTGATGCCCTCCACCAGGACGGAGTCGTCGGCGGCGGGCGCGGGCAGCGGCGACCAGACCGGGTCGGTGAGGCCGTCGCCGCGCGGGCGCGCGAACGCGACCGTGCTGGCGTAGCTCTCCCCCGCGACGTCGAAGAGGGTCTCCCCCGCCGCGTCGGTGATCTCGGCGACGAGGAGCGGCTGCCCGGCGCCGATGTGCTCGGCGGCGACGCGGGCGTCCTCGGGGTTGCCGAGCCGCATGAAACCGACGGCGGCGTGCCCGCGGCGGCCGAGGCGTTCCCGTACGTGGTTCGGGATCGACCGGTACATCAGGACGAGGCCGGTCCCGGTCGCCTCGCAGGCGTCGATGAGGCGGTCGAGGACGTCCCCGCGCAGCTTCTCCGCACCGCAGAGGAAGAGCGTGTGGTCCCAGCGTCCGCCAGGAGGGGCCTCGCGGATGCGGTGGGTGAGCGCGGTCGTGACGTACGTGCCGAGGATGCGGTTGGTGAGGACGCCCGCCCGTCGGTCCATGGACACGACGTGGAGCCTGGACGGCGGCAGGCGGACGGGCTCGGTCGCAAGCTTCTCCAGCTTGCGGAGCTGCGCCTCCAGCGCCCACGCCCGCCGGACGACGATCCGGTCGGTGGCGTCCCGCCCGAACAGCGTGGCGATGCGTTCGAGTTGCTCGTCGGTGAGCAGGCCCTTGCGGAGGTCGTCGCGCGGGTCGCCGACCTGGGCGAGGACGCGCAGCGCCGCCGTGATGCGCGGGATCGTCGCGTCCGGCCCGAGCACGTCGATGAGCCGCTCCAGGATCGAGTTGTCGAACGACAGGTCCCGGGTGCCGCCCTCCTCCTCGCCCGCGCTGACGACCAGCGAGAGCACGTCCGCGAGCGCTTCGGGGTTCAGGCCCCGCGTGACGTCCAGCCGGGGCAGGTCGGCCGGCAGCACCCACACGAGGGGGTCGTCGCCCCGGTCGGCGGCGAGCCGGAGCAGGTCATGGGCGACCGCGCCCTCGGACAGGTCGATGACGGTGAGCCGCGCGCCCACCGCGAGCCGCGCCGCTCCCATGGTCGTGACGGCCGCGGACCATCCCGCCAGCGTGCCGCCCACGACGTCCACCCGGTCGACTCCGGGCGGCACGGCGACCGGATACCACTCGCGCTGGCTCTCGTACGCGGCCTGCCGGCGCTCCCACTCGGCCCGCGCCTTCGCGTAGGCCCGCTCGGCCGCCTCGCGTTCCCGTTCCCGCGCGGCCCGGCGGCGCTCCTCCTCGTCGCGCTCCTGCGCGAGCCGTTCCCGGACGCCCCGCTCGTCCCGCCACAGCCCGCCGCCCGTGATGCCGAGGATGAGGAGGAACGCGAGCAACGCCACGCCGACGAACGCCCACGGGATGATGCCCAGCAGGCCGCACACCAGGAACAGGAGGATGAACGCGACGGTGCCGCCGACCATGATCCGCAGCGGCCGTCCGGCCATGTGCTCGCCGGGCCGCCGCGCCGGGGTCGGCAGCGGCGCCCGTTCGGGCTGCTCAGGCGGGGCCGGGGGCGGCCCGGGATCGGGGTGCACCTGCGCGTAGCGCCAGCCCACATGGACGCGGTCGGCCTGTGTGAGCCGCGCCATCGCGGACCCGCTCGCCATGTCCGTCACGTCGAGAGACCCCTGGGAGTCGCGGGATATGGAGGGAACGCCTCGGGGTTGCCGGGTTCGGTTTCCTACGGTCGGTTACCTGCAGAACCCAGGGTAAAGACCTTCCGGCCTCGTCGCGCCTCGTTCAACAGAACAGTTCCCCCGAAGACCGGCTACCTCCGACATTTCGGACACTGCGCCCACCTGCGACAAGATCAGACAGCCCCCACCACTCATCGTGACCACACCCGGCCACGCCGACCCACCCGGCGGCCCGCCGGTGAACGGGGCGCTCTGGGGGGGGCGGGTCGCTGATCCATGACTGCGTTAATGTCCGGTGGTGTCCCAGTCGTCGGCCGGAGGTGAGGAGCCGCGTGTCGCTGACCGGACGGCCACTGGCGTGCGCGCTGCTCGTAGCCGTCCTCGCGTTGAGCGGCTGCGCCGCGAATGCGGCCACGGAGAAGGACCGGGCCGGGGGCCAGCAGGCGGATAAGAAGGTCCCGGAAACCTTCGCACCATTCGGCGAGCGGCTGGTGGACGATCGTCAGGCGATGTACCCGCGGCTCGTCCGGCTGCGGGACGGGCGGATCATCCTCGCCGTCTCGTCCGCCACGGGCGACGGCGTCACCGACATGGCCCGGTTCTACGAGAGCACCGACGGGGGCCGCACGTTCCGGACGCTGTCGGAGATCCTCGATCCGGCCGCTGCCAAGGGACGAGGAGCCTGCTGCGGGAGCCTGCTCGAGCTCCCCCGGCGGATCGGCGGCCAGCCCGCCGGGACGCTGCTGTGGGCGGGGACGGCCGGCATGAAGAACCGCGCGCCGAAGCGGCGCCCGGAGCTGCGCGTATGGCGCAGCACGGACGGCGGCCGGCACTGGTCCTATCTGTCGAGCTGCGACATCGGCGCGGAGGACACCGCATGGGACGAGGGCCTGTGGGAGCCCGAGCTGGCCGTCGACGGGCAGGGGCGGCTGGTCTGCTACTACTCCGACGAGACCCGGCCCGGCCACGACCAGGTCATCGTGGAGGCGGCGTCGCCGGACGGCGGTGCGACCTGGGGACCCGGCACGGTGATCGTCGCCCCGGGGCGGCACGACCGGCCGGGCATGCCGGTGGTGCGGCGGCTGCCTGACGGCTCCTACCTCATGGTGTACGAGGTGTGCGGCGCGTCGGCGTCCTGCAAGGTGTACTACCGCCGGTCGGCCGACGGCTGGACGTGGGGCGACCCTGGCGGGCGCGGCACCGGCGCGCGCACCGCCGACGGCCGGAACCTCTACCACGCGCCCACCCTCACCTGGGTTCCCGGCGGCGGACCGCAGGGGACGGTGCTGCTGGTCGGCGGCGTCGTCCGCGACGCGAGGGGGAAGCTGGTGCGGACGGCGAGCGGCGCGACGCTCTTCGCCGGCCCGGCGAACGGTGACGGGGTCTGGAGCGAGGTGCCCGCACCGGTCCGTGTCCCGTTCCCAGCGCATCCGGAGCACGACGACATCGTCTGCAGCAATTACAGTTCATCGCTGCTCACGGTAGGGGACGGCAAGGGTCTACTGGAGGCGGCGACCAAGCGCGACGAGGACGGGACGTGCCGCGTCCATGTCGCCGCGTCCGCATGGGTTCCCGCCGGATAGTCCGCCGTCACAGGTCGCGGCAGTCGGCCCCGGCGCAGCCGCGGTACGAGGCCACGAGCGACTTCAGCTCGGCCTTGCGCGCCTCGGGCGCCCGCGTCCACAGGTTCCCCAGCTCCCAGGGGTCCCGCGCGAGGTCGTAGTACTCGCGGTCGCCGTTCTCGTACTCGACGTACAGCTCGTTCGCGGTGCGGACGGCGTAGTACGTCGGCGGGTTGCCGCCGTACTTCTTCGGCAGGTCGGGATCGTCGTGGCGGTAGTTCGGGCCGAGGTGCTCGATGAACGCGGTGGTCCGCCAGCCGGGCACCGGCCGTCCGTGCAGCAGCGGCACCAGGGACCGCCCGTCCGCCGAGTCCGCCGGCTTCAGCCCGGCGAGCTCCTGGAACGTCGGGCAGATGTCGGTGTTCTGCGCGAACCTGCCCTCGGTCTTCCCGGCCGGGACGCCGGGGCCCGCGACGACCAGCGGGACGCGGATGTCGGTGTCGTAGGCGGTCAGCTTGCCCTCGACGAGCCGGTGCTGCCCGAGGTGGTAGCCGTTGTCGGAGTTGAACACGAAGTAGGTGTCGCCGCCGAGCCCCTTGGCGTTCACCGCGGCCTGCAGCGCGCCGATCATCCTGTCGACCGACTGGACAGCCCGCACCCGCTTGCGGAACGCGTTGTCGACCGCGCGGACCTGCCGGGGCCGCATTCTCGGGTACTTGCGCAGCCAGCCGGGCTTGTCGCTGATGTCGGGCTCGTTGAAGCCGGGCGTGCGGGGCGCCTTGATCCCGGCGAACTTGCGGGCGTCCTGCGGCGCGGGCGTCGCCGGGGCGTGCGGCGAGAACGTCGACATCTCCAGCATGAACGGCTGCTTGGCGTCGGCGGACCGGTTGACGAAGTCGACGCCCTTCCCGGTGAGCACTGTGTTGAGGTAGTCCTTCGGCGCGCGCCCATAGTGGGTGAGGGTGCCGTTGCCGTTCAGGTTGTAGTTGTAGTTCGCGTACCCGAGCCCGGTGACCTGCCACTCCGTCCAGCCGGGCGGCACGTAGGCGCGGGACGAGCCCTGCCTCTTCGTGCTCTCGTAGCCGTTGAGGTACTTGCCCATCAGCGCCGTGCGGTAGCCGGCCTTCTGCAGCGCGACGGCGAACGCGTCCTTCTCATTGCCGCGCGCGTTGAAGATGTCGAACCCGCCCGTCGGCGGGTCATTGCTGCGGACCCCGGTGTTGTGCGGGTACTTGCCGGTCAGGATCGTCGCGCGGGACGGGCAGCACAGCGTGTCGGCGACGAAGTAGTTCGAGAACGTCATGCCTCGCTTCCGCAGGGCCTTGACGTTCGGCATGTAGTCGACGAGGTCCCAGGACAGGTCGTCGGTCAAGACGTACACGATGTTCGGCCGCTTGGCCTGGGGCGACGCCGACACCTTGGCGTCCTTGCCGTTCTTGCCGTCGTCCGACGCGGCCTGCGCACACCCGGCCAGCACCAGCGCACCCGCCAGCAGCATCGCCGGGAGCGGCGCGGCCGGCCCTCGTCGTCGCGGCTTGGCGCCGAGCATCACACACCCTTCGGACGGCATCCTCGTGGAAGAACGGATCCGGTCGGCGGCCCGGATCAATGATGATCAGGTTAGGGGACGGGCGCCGGCGGAGCCGCCGCGGCGTCGCGCTTCGCGTCACCGCCGCCGTCCTGCGCGGAGTCCGGGGGCGCGGCGCCGACGGGCTCGGTAGCAGGGGCGGGTGGCCCGCCACGGCGGATCTGGGCCATCGCCGACGCGAGCCGCGGGCGCATCAGGGATTGCAGTGGACGCTCCACGAGCAGGTGCACGAGGACCGCCGCCACGAGCACGGACACCATGATGACCGGCAGGATCGTCAGCCTGTCCAGGATCGGGTGCGGGAAGAACACCTTGACGATCGCCCGCGCGATCGTCTCGTGCATCAGGTAGAGCGGGTAGGCGATGGCGCCGAGGAAGGTGAAGCCCCGCCAGCTCAGCCAGGTCAGCTTCCGCAGGGCGACCAGTGCCATCAGCGCGTACATGACGGCGAGCACGGCCGGGACCACGATCTCGTGGACGCCCTTCCACGCGTTCAGCGGGCTGATGTCGTCCACGAGGTAGTGCACCGACAGCGCCCAGGAGGCCGCGACGAGCAGCCAGAGCGCGATGTTGGACCCGAACCGGTAGATCAGGAGGAACGCCATTCCGGCGATGAAGTAGGGCGCCGTGTCAGGGAAGAAGAGGGTTTGCAGCAGGCTGCTGCCCGATTCCTTGGCATAGGCGCCCACGATGAGCCACGAGACCATGAAGGTGACGCAGCGGCCGTAGGTGATTCCGATACGGGCCAGCAGCACGATGAGCACGTAGAAGTGGAGCTCCACCCACAGGACCCAGTAGACGACCTCGAGCGGCGCGACGTGCATGCCGTCCTGGAGCATCGTGAGGTTGGGCAGGACCCGCTGGACGGGGCCGTCTCCGTCCCCGTAAGGCACCGCGGCCCCGCAGGCCAGGAACAGCCCGAAGCTGAGCAGGACGCTGAACCAGTACGCCGGGTAGATCCGCACGAACCTGGCGACGGCGAAGTCGCCGGCGTTCCGGTCCCACACGGTCATCAGGATGACGAAGCCGCTGATCATGAAGGCCAGCTGCACGCCGAGGTAGCCGAAGTGCGCCACCGGGGCCAGCTCCGGATAGACCTTCTGGGCGTCGCGTCCGGCCCAGACCGTGCTCCGCACCCCGGCGAAGTGGTGCAGCACGATCGCCGCGACGGCGACGAACCGCAGCAGGTCGAGTTCGCGCAGCCGCGGCAGGGCGCCGCCGGGGCGGGCGGGCAGGGCGGGGGGACGGGTCATCGTGCGGCCTCCACCGGGCTGCGAGGCGGGGTCTTGGTCGGGACGAGCGGGAGCCGTTCCCGGCGGAGCCGGGTGAGCCCCTCCTTGAGGTTCGGCTTCGCCCACCGCTGCAGCGGGTCTTCGACGAAGCGCTGCACCAGGTAGGCGGCCGTGAGCGCGGCGGCGCAGGAGACGGCGAGGAGCGTCCAGCGGCCGAGGTGGGAGCGGAGCAGCTCGTACAGTCCCCGCCCGATGCTCTCATGGACGAGGTACAGCGGGTAGGTGAGGGCGCCGAGGACGGTGAAGCCGCGCCAGCGCACCATCTCGAACTGGCGGGTGGCCACCATCGCCATGAGCAGGAAGCAGAACGTGACACCGCCGGCGACCGCGGCGTCCCATACCCGCGGCCAGGCCAGCAGATCGTTCACGGTGGCCTGCCGGTAGTCGACGGCGAGCGCCCAGCAGCCGGCGCTGATCAGCCACAGGAGCAGGTTCGGGCCGAACCGGTGGATGAGGTAGAACGCCATCCCGGCGACGAAGTACGGCGCCCAGTCCGGCATCAGCACCGTGAAGAGCGCCGGAACGGCCGCCTCCTGCGCGAACACGGCGAGAAGAACCCAGCCGACCATGAACGCCACGCAGCGCTCGTAGGTGATGCCGCGCCAGACGAGGAGGGCGATCAGCGCGTAGAAGTGCAGTTCGATCCAGAGCGTCCAGTAGACGACATCCATGTTCCCGACGTGGAGACCGGTCTGGAGCATTGTCATGTTCGGCAGGTACGCGACGAGCGGGCTGTGCTCAGGGATCGGCGTCTGCCCGATGGCGAAGAAGACCAGCAGCGAGAACGAGACGCCGACCCAGTAGGCGGGGAAGATGCGCACGGTGCGGGAGACCGCGAAGTCGCCGATGCCCCGCCCCCACGCGCTCATCAGGATCACGAACCCGCTGATCAGGAAGAACAGGTCGACGCCGAGGTTCCCGAAATGCGCGATCGGCGCGAGGACCGGCATGTTGTGGTGGTTCTCGACACCCCACCCGCCAATGCGTCCCACATAGTGGTGCAGCACCACCAGGACGGCCGCGATGAAGCGCAGCAGGTCCAGTTCCCGCAGCCGCGGCGGCACGGCTGCGGGGGCCGGTGAGGGAAGTGCCGAGGTCATCGGCCTGCCTCGGCGGGTGGTCTGGCGGCCGGAGCCGCGAGGGCCTGGCGGCGCTCCTTGCGCTTCTTCAGCAGCAGGTCGGCGGCGGTGTCGATGTCGCCGTCCCACACGACGCGGCCGTCCTCCAGGAAGACGCCGCGCGTGCAGAGCTGCCGCAGCAGCTTGACATCGTGCGCGACGATCACCATGGTGCGGCCGCTCGCGCGGTACTCCTGGAGGCGGTCGATGCACTTGGTGCGGAACAGCGGGTCCCCGACGGCGAGGACCTCGTCGATGAGGAACACGTCGGGATCGGTGTGCACGGCGATGGAGAACGCCAGCCGCATGAACATGCCGGACGAGTAGAACCGGACGGGCTGGTCCAGGAACTGCCCGATGTCGGCGAACTCCACGATCGAGTCGAACTTGCGGAGCGTCTCGGCACGGTCCATGCCGAGGATGGCGCCGTTCAGGAAGACGTTCTCGCGGCCGGTGAGGTCGGGGTGCAGGCCGGCGCCGACCTCGATCAGCCCGGCGACGCGCCCGCGCACCCGGACCGTGCCCTCGTCCGGCGGCATCACCCCTGAAATGATCTTCAGGAGGGTGCTCTTGCCGGAGCCGTTCACCCCGACCAGCGCGACGGCCTCGCCCACGTCGATGGCGACGGACACGCCGTCCAGCGCGGTGAACCGGTCGCGGAGCCGCTCGCGGCGCAGCGCCCGCACGGTCATGTTCTTGATCGAGCGGGCGTGCCGCAGGGTGAACCTCTTGGTCACCGCGTTGACGACGACCGCGCGCCGGGTCCCGTCCATCAGAGCTCCTCCGCGAAACGGCGCTGCAGCCGGGCGAAGACGAGCTGGCCCAGCCCGAGCAGCACGACGGCCCCCGCCAGCAGGACGAGGCCATCGCGGGTGAGGTGCACCGGGAACTCGAACGTGCCGTCCGTGGTCGGCCACCAGAAGGCCCGCTCGAACAGCATGACGCCGACGGACATGGGGTTGGCGAGGTAGGCGTCGAGCGCCCAGCCGGGCGCGGTGTCCCGCACCAGCGTCCACGGGTAGATCATCGGCACCGACCAGGTGACGAACAGCGTCGCGATGTCCACCACCTTGTCGGTGTCGCGGTAGAAGACGTGCAGGGCCGAGCAGATCAGCCCCAGCCCGATGCCGAGCGTGGCGACGAGCGCGAAGCCGAGCAGCGCCGAGCCGAGCGCCGCGGCCGTCGGCGTCCAGCCCCAGCCGACCGCGACGGCCAGCACGATCGCGATGCCCGGCAGCAGGTGGACGCACGACACCAGCAGCGACGCCACCGGGAACAGCTCGCGCGGCAGGTACACCTTGCGGACGAGCGGCGCGTTGCCGAGTACCGAGTGCGTGGTGTTGATCAGCGTCTCGTTGAAGAAGGAGACGAGCACCAGCGCGGAGAACATGAAGATCGGGAAGTGCTCCAGGTGCTTGCTCATCCCGAGGAAGATGCCGGCCACGAAGTAGAACACCGCGAAGTGCGCGGCGGGCCGCACATAGGACCAGCCGAGGCCGAGCAGCGACCCCTGGTACCGCGCGCGCAACTCCCGCCGCACGATCAGCTTCAGCAGGTAGCGGCGCCGGAGGACCTCGCCGAGCCCGCCGCCGCGGCCCGGCTCGACGAGGCCGGGATCGGCCAGGTCCGCCGGCGTCCCGGAAGCCGTGCTCATGTCAGCGCCGCGCCTTGTCGAACGTGTCCCGCCACTCCTCCTGCGACGTGAGCCCCGGCAGCGCGTCCCGGTACCGGCGGCTCAGCACCGCCCAGTCCCGGCCGAGCCGGGCGTGCAGCGCCGACGCGCGCCGGATCAGCGACCAGAACCGCTGCGGATCGCGCTGGTACCAGGAGACCTTCGTGCCGTCCGCGGACGAGACGAGCGCGCTGTTGAACTTCGTCAGCAGCCACCACGTCTGGTCGACGTGCGGGACGAGGGCCTCCGGATGGGTCTTCGGGTACGGGCCGACCGGCTTCACCTGCCGGGCCGCGCCGAGGATCGCCGTCTGGAACATCGCCCGCCGGTTCTTCGGCGGGACGACGTCGCGGCCCTTGCGCGGCGGCTTGCGGCGCCGGACGGCGGGGAACTCGTCCAGGTCCGGCTTGGCCTGCGCGTCCACGAAACCGGCGCGCAGTTCCCGCAGCTCGCCCATCTTCGTGATGATCGACGGGTGCAGGTCCTCGGGGCCCTTGAGCGCGTCCTCGATCGCCGTCAGCATCAGCTCGGCCGTGGAGTACTGCATGGCCAGCGCGTGCTTGACGGTGATGAACAGGCTCTCCTTGAGCATGTTGCCGCCGCGCTCGTACGGCGAGTACAGCAGCGCGGTGACGATCCTGTTCCGTTCGGTGAAGTACGCCTGCCAGTCGGTCATGACGTCCTTGGAGTGCCACGGCACATGCCACACCGCGGCGCCGGGGAGCGACACCGTCGGGAACCCCGCCGCCTTGGCGCGGAGCCCGTACTCGATGTCGTCCCACTTGATGAAGAACGGCAGCGACAGCCCGATCTTCTTGATGACCTCGACCGGGATCAGGCACATCCACCAGGCGTTGTACTCGACGTCCGCGCGGCGGTGCAGCCACGGCGTGTGGCGCAGCGGGTTCGCGGCCAGGTCGTGCGACAGCTCGGTGTGCGGGGCCGGGACCATCCACCAGCGGTAGCGGGCGATGGTCTCGCCGAAGACGTGCAGCACCGACCGGTTGTAGAGATCGAGCATGTGGCCGCCGACGAGCATCGGGCCGCGCGCGAGGTCGGCGAACGTCACCGCGCGCAGGATGCCCTCCGGCTCCAGGATGACGTCGTCGTCCAGCAGCAGCGCGTAGGTGCTGCGGCCCGACTCGACGGTCTCGTGCATGACGCGGGAGAAGCCGCCGGAGCCGCCCAGGTTGGCCTGGTCGATGACGCGCAGCCGGTCGCCGAGCGCCTCCTTCGCCGCCGCGAAGTCGGGGTGGTCCTCGATCCGGTCGGTGCCCTGGTCGACGACCAGGATCTCGTCGACGACGTCCAGCACGTCGCCGGCCTCGGCGAGCGCGGTGAGCTGCTCGACGCAGAACTTCGGCCGGTTGAAGGTGGTGATGCCGATGGTCGCGGTGCCCGGCCGGGCCCGCTCGGTGACCGCGCACCAGTCCGCGGCGTCGAGGACGGCGGTGCGGCCGTCGGCGACGACGTCGAACCAGTACCAGCCGCCGTCGATGAACGGGGCGAGCGGCAGGTCGACGTTCTCCTCGACCGGCGAGTCGGAGTCGACGTGCAGCGACTTGATGCGCTCCAGGTGCCCCTTGCCGGTGGACCGGTAGACGAGGATCGTCGCCTCGCCGCGCACCCGCAGACGCAGCCGGACGTTCTCCACCGTGCTCCAGCGGCGCCAGTACCCGGCGGGGAACGCGTTGAAGTAGCTGCAGAACGACACCCGCGTCCCGGACGGGACGACGATGCTGCGGCGTCCGATGATCTCGGCGCTGTCGTCCTGGGAGGACGGCCGGTACGCCGCCGCGCGGGTCGTCCCGCCGTCCTGCTCGGCCCGCACCTGCTCGGCCGCGCTCTCCAGGTCGGCGGCGCGGCGGCCGAACACCGCGTTGCCGTCCACGTAGAGCTTCAGCACGTCGAAGTCGCGTTCGGCGGGCATCACGACCCGGTGCAGGACCCGCGGGTCCGGGTCGTGTTTCGCGGGCTCCTCGGGGAGCTGGGGCTGGACGGCCCGCTCGGTCATCGGTCTACTCCTCCGCTGATCAGCCGCTCGCCCCGGGTGAAGTGGGGCCGCAGCCGGTTGCCGACCATGCCCAGGGCGCTGGCGATCGCCATGTGCATGTCGAGGTACTGGTAGGTGCCTAGCCGCCCGCCGAACAGGACGCCGTCCTCGCGGCCGGCCATCTCCCGGTAGCGCAGCAGGCGCGCCCGGTCCTCGGCGGTGTTGATCGGGTAGTACGGCTCGTCGCCGCGTTCGGCGAACCGCGAGAACTCCCGCATGATGACCGTCCGGTCGTCCGGGTAGTGCCGCCGCTCGGGGTGGAAGTGCCGGAACTCGTGGATCCGGGTGTAGGGGACGTCCTCGTCGGCGTAGTTCATCACCGGCGTCCCCTGGAAGTCGCCGGTCGGCCTGACCTCCGTCACGAAGTCGAGCGTCCGCCAGCCGAGCTCGCCCTCGGCGAACCCGAAGTAGCGGTCGAGCGGTCCGGTGTAGACGACGGGGACGCGGCCGACGAGGTCGTCGCGCAGGTCGAAGAAGTCGGTGTTCAGCCGGACCTCGATGTTCGGGTGGTCGGCCATCCGCTCCAGCCACGCGGTGTAGCCGTCGACGGGCAGGCCCTCGTAGGTGTCGCTGAAGTAGCGGTTGTCGAACGTGTACCGGACCGGCAGCCGGGTGATGATCTCGGCGGGCAGCTCGCGGGGGTCGGTCTGCCACTGCTTGGCGGTGTAACCGCGGATGAACGCCTCGTACAGCGGCCGCCCGATGAGCGAGACCGCCTTCTCCTCCAGGTTGGCCGGGCCGGTCACCTCCGCGGCCTGCTCGGCGATGAGCGCCCGCGCCTCGTCCGGCGTGAACGCGCGGCCGAAGTACGCGCAGATCGTGCCGAGGTTGATGGGCAGCGGGTAGACGCGGCCCTTGAAGGTGGAGTAGACGCGGTGCTGGTAGCCGGTGAAGGCGGTGAACCGGTTGGCGTACTCCCACACCCGCTCGTTGGAGGTGTGGAACAGGTGGGCGCCGTACCGGTGGATCTCGATGCCGGTCTCGGGCTCGTCCTCGCTGTAGGCGTTGCCGCCGATGTGGTCGCGCCGGTCGAGGACCAGCACCCGCAGCCCCAGCTCCTCCGCGCAGCGCTCGGCGACCGTGAGCCCGAAGAATCCCGAGCCCACCACTACAAGGTCAACGTTCACGGTCCATCTTCCTGCGACGTCCCCCGCCGCGTCGTGAGAGCCGTCCGCCCCGGCGTTCGGGCCCGAGGCGCGCGCGGGCTGCGAGACGATCGTGTGCTGCGCGGCCAAGATACCGGGACCCGCCATCCGAGATGTGTGGAATGACCCCCGTTGGCCGGTTGTACCCTTCCGGTGATCCGGATCGGCGCCGTGCGCGTCCCCCAGGCGAACCGCAGAGGAGTCATCGGGTGGAAGCCGTCTCCCCCGGCCCCCCACCGGCCGTGTACCTCCACATCGGCGCACCCAAGAGCGGGACGACGTTCCTGCAGGGCCTGCTGTGGGGCAACGCCGAGGCGCTTTCCGATGCCGGCGTCCTCCTGCCCGGCGGGTCGTTCACCGAGCAGGTCCGCGCCACCCGCGACCTGCGCGGAGTGGAACCGGAGGACGACGAGCCCGGACCGGGCTGGGACGGCGCCTGGGACCTCCTGGTCGACGAGATCAAGGCGTCCCGGCAGCGCGTCGCCGTGGTCTCCCACGAGGTGCTCTGCGCGGTGGACGCCGAGGGGGCCGAGCGGGCCGTGCGGTCGCTCGCACCATGTGAGGTGCACATCGTCTACTCCGCCCGCGACCTCGCCGGGCTGCTGCCCTCGGAGTGGCAGGAGTACGTCAAGCACCGGTTCCACTTCGGCTTCGAGCACTGGCTGCGCGAGGTGGTCGACGACCCGCGCAGCGGCGGCGCCGCGCGCTGGTTCTGGCGGGTGCACGACATCCCCGAGGTCCTCGGGCGGTGGGCCCCGCACGTCCCGCCGGAGCGCGTGCACGTGCTCACCATGCCGGGCCGCGACGCGCCGCGCGACCTGCTCTGGGAGCGCTTCGCCGGGCTGCTCGGCGTCGATCCCGCCGTGGCGGACCTCACCGAGACGCGCGCGAACTCCTCGCTGAGCTGGACGGAGACCGAGCTGCTGCGCAGGGTCAACCACGCCGTCGACGAGGACGCCCCCATGTGGCTGTACCACCGGCTGGTCACCGACGTGCTCGCGCTGAAGGTGCTCCCCGGCCGAGGCGAACCCGGCCGGGTGCCGCTGCCGCCCGAGCGCCGCGCATGGGCGGAGAAGAAGGCGGGCGAGCTGGTGGACGCGGTCCGTTCCGCCGGGTACGACGTGGCCGGGGACCTGGACGAGCTGCTCCCCCGGGAACCGGCCCGCGAGGAGGCGCCCGGCGGCGCGCCCGGCGAGGCGGAGCTGCTGGACGCCGCCGCGCACACCGTCCTCGGCCTCCTGGACCGGATCGAGATGCTCCGCGGAGAGATCGAGACGCTGCGCGAGGAGCGCCAGGAGCAGCACGAGACGGCGCTTCCCAAGCTGATGGCCCGCCATCTCAGCGAACGCAACCAGGCCGTATGGAAGGTGCGGGTGGGCTACTGGCATCTGGTCGAGCGGCTCAGGGGCATCGAACCGCCACCCGAGCCGGATGCCGGGGTCACCGAGGACGAAAACGAGGAGCCCGGCACCGTCCTGTCCCGCCGGACCGCGCCGCGATGAGCGCGGGCACGCGGGTCACCGCCGTCGTCGTCACCCACAACCGGCGCGAGCTGCTGACCGAGGCGCTGGCGGCGCTCGCCGCGCAGACCCGGCCACCGGACGCGGTGATCGTCGTGGACAACGCCTCCACCGACGGCACCGCCGGCCTCGTCCGCGAGCGGTTCCCCGGCGCCGAGCTTCTCGTCCTCGGCGTCAACACCGGCGGCGCCGGCGGCTTCGCAGCCGGGATCGCCCGCGCGCTGGACGCACCGGGAACCGGCCTGCTCTGGCTGATGGACGACGACACCGTGCCCGAGCCCGGCGCGCTCGCCGCGCTGCTGGACGCGCGCGACCGGGCGTCCGCGGAGCCCGCGCTCATCGCCAGCCGGGTCGTGTGGACCGACGGCCGCGACCACCCGATGAACACCCCGCGCGTCAAGCCCGGGGCGTCCCGCGCCGAACTGGCCGCCGCGGCGGAGATCGGATGCCGGCCCGTCCGGTCGGCGTCGTTCGTGTCCGTGCTGCTCGACGCGGCGGCGGTGCGGGAGCGGGGTCTGCCGGTCGCCGACTACTTCCTGTGGAACGACGACTTCGAGTTCACCACCCGGCTGCTGCGCGGGCGGACCGGGCTCTACTGCCCCGCGAGCGTCGTCGTCCACAAGACCCGGACGTTCGGCGGCACCGACGCCGACCCCGGCGACCGCTTCTACTACGAGGTCCGCAACAAGCTCTGGCTGTTCACGCGCAGCCGCGGGCTCGCCCCGGCCGAACGCGTCCTGTACGCCGGATCGTCCGCCCGGCGGTGGGCGCGCACCTACCTCCGCTCGCAGGACCGGGCCACCCTGCGCAAGGGGCTGC
Organism: Actinomadura latina NBRC 106108; assembly: GCF_001552195.1. Classification (GTDB taxonomy): domain Bacteria; phylum Actinomycetota; class Actinomycetes; order Streptosporangiales; family Streptosporangiaceae; genus Spirillospora; species Spirillospora latina. The sequence continues at coordinate 80,469 of NZ_BCQS01000009.1, read as the reverse complement.
GGGAGGGCGTGCGGGACGGCCTGCGGCGGCGGCCCCGCCCGACCGAGGAAGTCATTTCGGCCGCGATGCGTCGATATGATCCCTGACGACGCAGACCACGCAGGGCCGACGCGAACGCCAAGGGGAGAGCGGGTGTGACTCCGAAGGGGACGCCGGACGGCGAGCACAGGGACGACCCGTCAGAGGAGGACCTGGCCGACCGGACGCAGATCTTCTCCCGGGACGCGCCGCAGCCGGCGCAGCCCGTCGGCGGGATCGCGGACATGACGATGTCCGACTTCTCGCGGTCGACGGCGCTCGAAGGCGCCGCCGGTGCCGCGAAGGACGAGCCGGCGGACGACCCGGCGGACGACTCGGACGACGAGGACGGGGGCGCGGACCGGACCCGCGTCCAGCCCGCTCCGAGCGCCTCCGCGGCACCGGACCCGCGGCTCCAGCCGCTTCCGCCGCCTCCGTGGGCGCAGCAGGTCCCCGAGGCGCCGCAGCCTCCCGTCCCGCAGCTTCCCGCACCCCAGCCTCCTGCACCGCAGCCTCCCGCACCGCAGCCTCCCGCACCTCAAGCTCCCGCTCCCCAGCCCCCGGCACCGCAACCGCCCCAACTGCCCGCACCGCAGGCACCGCAGCTTCCGGCGCCGCGGCCCGCGCCGGAGCCGTTCCCGTGGGCGCAGGAGATCCCGGAGACGCCGAGACCGGCCGCCCCGGAGCCCGCCGCCCCGGAACCGTTCCCCTGGGCGCAGGAGATCCCCGGGCAGAGCCCGGCCGCGTCCCCGGCGCCGGCTCCCCCGCCGTTCCCGTGGGCGCAGGAGGTCCCCGGCCCTGGAGCGGCCGGCGGCCCGCCGCCGCCCGGCGCCCTGTCCGCCACGCCGCCGCCCGCCGTGCCGCCGCCTGCGGTCGACGAGCCGTGGCGCAACGCGTCCGCGCCCAAGCGCAAGGGCAAGGGCGTCAACAAGAAGATCCTCTTCGGCGTCGCCGGCGGCGTGGCCGCAGCCGCGCTGGTCGCGGGCGGCGTCGTCGTGCTGCTCGGCCGCGGCGGCGGCTCCGATGCCGGCGGCGGGGGCGCGAAGCTCGCCGGTGCGCTGTTCCCGGCCGACCCGGCTGCCCGCTCCGACGGCCGCGACCAGGAGCTGACCGGGGTCGCCGCGTCCGGCTCCACGGTGGTCGCCGTGGGCGGCGAGGCCGATCCCGGCCACTATCGCGGCGTGTTCCTGGTGTCCGCCGACGGCGGCCGCACGTTCAAGGCCGCCCGCGTCGAAGGGGCGGACGGCGGTGAGCCCGGCGCCACCGAGGTGCCGAGGGTGGTCGCCGGCGGCCAGGGCGGCTGGGTCGCGATCGGCACCCGGCCGGGCGGCGGCGTCGTGTGGACGAGCCAGGACGGCGCGAGCTGGCAGCGGCAGCCCGACGCGGCCGGCGACGTCTTCGGCCCCGGCAACCGGGTGACCCGGGTCATCCGCACCGACAAGGGGTACCTCGCCATCGGCGAGCACTCCCGCAAGCGCGACTTCACCGACTCGGTGCCCGCCACCTGGGTGTCGTCCGACGGCCGGCAGTGGGACGCGCTGACCGGCGGGCAGGTCGGCATCCAGATCCGCGGCAAGGTCGTGCTGGAGGAGGTCGCGGCGAGCGGCAACGTGATCCTGATGGAGAGCGCCCACACCCCGAAGCCGGGCAAGGCGTCGTTCCGCCGCGCCTGGCGCTCCACCGACGGTGGCCGCACCTGGTCACCCGCGAAGATCCCCGCGCCGAAGGGCACCCGCGGGCTGATGGTCGGCGGCGGGCAGTCCGGGCTGGTGGCCGTCCGCGAGGTCAAGTCCGGCAAGTCCGCCTACGGCCAGGTCTACACCTCCAAGGACGCCGCGGACTGGTCGAAGGGCGGCAGGATCCAGCCGTCCGGCTACCGGCAGGTCCAGCAGCTGATCGGCACCGACGCCGGATACGCGGGCATCGTCCAGCGGGGCCGCGACGTGCTGGTCTCCCGCTCGGCGGACGGCCGGTCGTGGAAGGAGGCCGGCACGCTCCCCACCGCGTCCGGCCGGAGCCTGCTCGGCGCCGCCGCCGGCGGCGGCCAGACCGTGCTGGTCGGCAGGGACCCGGGCAACGGCGACCTGAACGCGCTGCTGACCGTCCTGGACCAGGGCGGCACCGAGGTTCCGGTCGACCCGCTCAAGATCCCGGGCGCGTTCCGCAAGGACCAGGCGGTCGCCGGCGTGGCGGCGAAGGGCGCCCAGGCGGTCGCGGTCGGCAGCACCGGCGGCGACGCCGCGATCTGGACGTCGTCGGACGGCTCGGCCTGGAACCGGGCGCGCTTCTCCGGCGGGATCTCCCGTCCCGCACTGCAGCGGCTCACCTCGGTGACGAGCGGTGGCGGCGGCTGGCTCGTGGTGGGCGACGGCGGCGGCGGCCCGCTGCGCGGCCCGCTGGTGCTGACGTCCGCGGACGGCAACGTCTGGAAGCCCGCCGACACCGATCCCGTGTTCGAGCGGAAGGACGACCAGACCCTCGCCACCTACGGCGCGGCGGCGGGACCGTCCGGCTACGTCGTCGTCGGCGACGACGGGCCGTCCGGCGCGATCTGGTTCTCCCCCGATCTGCGGACGTGGCAGCGGGGCGGCGGCGAGCACCGCAACGACCTCACCGCCGAGAGGAACGGCAACCGCTGGGTCCGCTCGGCCGCCGGCGGGTCGTTCGGCTTCGTCGCGGCCGGCGGCATGCTGGACCCGAAGGCCGGCGGCGCCCGGCGGCCCGCGGTCTGGACGTCGGCCGACGGCAAGAAGTGGCGGCTGCAGCAGCTCCAGCTGCCCAACGGGCTGTCGCAGGGATCGCTCACCTACGTCGCCGCCAAGGGCGGCGTTCTCGTCGCGGCGGGCGACGCCGTGGGCACGCGCGGGCTGGTCACGCTCGGCTACGTCTCCGCCGACGGCGGCAAGACGTGGCGGGAGACGAAGCTCCCGGCGCCCGACTCGGAGTCGATCGTCCGGGTCACGGCCGTGACGGCGGCGCCCGACGGCTTCGTGGTGGCCGGCACCGCCGGGTCCGACGTCGTCTCGTGGACGTCCGCGGACGGCGCGACCTGGGAGGCGAAGACGCCCGGCGGTGCCGCGCTCGCCGGCCCCGGGGAGCAGGAGATCACCGGCCTGGCGCCGTTCAAGACCACCGTCCTCGGCGTCGGCGCGACCGTCAGCGAGTCCGGCGAGCAGCCCGTTTTGTGGCGGCGCTGACCGCGTCGCCGCCGTCCGGGCGGCGGGCGTGGCGGGGGATGTAGGAGAGGGCGCCGGCCGGGGTGCCGTCGTCGACGCGGTCGCGGAAGCGGTTGCGGCGGGCGCCGTAGTTGGCGACGACGGCGCGGTAGAACGGCTTGCGGATCATGGTGGGGACGAGGCGGTAGCCGCCGCGGACCATGACGTTGCGCCAGTACTGCGGCTGGGAGATGAAGCCCTCGCGGAGCATCTCGCGCTGCAGCCGCATTTCGGAGCGGAGCAGGTCGCGGCCGCCGCGGCGCTCGTAGGCGCCCTCACCGACGCGGTAGTAGACGAGGGGTTCGGCGACGTTCACCATCCGCGCGCCGTTCGCGATCATGCGGACGAACAGCCAGTAGTCCTCCATGAGGGGCAGGTCGCCGTAGCCGCCCGCGGCGACGACGGCGCTGCGCCGGTAGACGACCGTGGGGTGGTTGAACGGGTCGTGGAGGCGCGAGTAGCGGGCGATGTCGGCGGGGTCGCTCGGCGGGATGCGGCGGCCGACGACGTCGGTGATGTCGGTGCCGAACTCCAGGAGGCCGGCGCCCACGAGGTCGGCGCCGGCGCGGACGAGCGGGACCTGGGTCTGGAAGCGGTGCGGCATGGCGACGTCGTCGGCGTCCATGCGGGCGACGATGTCGTGCCCGGCGGCGTGCAGGCCGGCGTCGAGGGCGGGGCCGAGGCCGCGGTTGTGCTCCAGGTGGACGTACTCGACCTTGACGGGGCTGCCCGCGACGAGTTCGCGCAGGCAGTCCGCCATGGCGGGCGGGACGGGGCCGTCCTGGACGAGGACCACCTGGTCGGGGCGCAGGGTCTGCAGCTGGACGGCGCTGCGGAACGCGTCCCGGACATGCTCCGCCTGGTCACCGCCGTAGACGGTCATCAGCAGGGTGAAGGGTTCGGGCTGCATGCGTCCGTTCCAGGGGGAGCGTAAGCGGCCGGCAGAGCCCTGTGCGGGGGGCGGCTCGTCGGGCCGAGGTCGGGGGGGAGTCATCTAGGCCGTCCTACTAGGGACGCTTTGCGGCGGTCTTTGGTTTGCGCGGGACAAGATACCGGTGTTGCGCGGCCGCATCAGGTCTGGGCGCAGATGTCGCGGTCGGCACGGATCTCACCCGCCAGTTTGGGCACCGTCGGCGTCAGCCCCCGCAGCCGGGCGCCGTCGTTGCCGATGACGAGGTACACGTAGCCGGGCTTCGCGGACCGCCAGGCGCGCGGCGGGTGCCCCGGGACCGCGATCGCGAGGCGCGCGGCCTGCCGTTCGGCGCCCGCGCCGTACAGGATCTGGGTGCGGGCGTACTTCTTCTTGCTGGTGCCGACCTTGACGACCTTGAAGCCGCGTTCGGCGAGTTGCCCGGCGGTCCGCCCCGCGAGGCCCTGGGCGGAGGACGCGTTGTAGACGCCGACCCTCACCTGCGCGGGCGGGACGGGCTGCACCTTGTTCTGCGCGGGCACCGGCGCCGGGGTGGGGTCGGGGAGCTCGTTGTCCTCCCGGACGGCCCGGAACAGCGGCTCGGCGAGAACCTGGTTGAACTGGACCCGGTTCTTGTCCTGCGGGTACGCCTGCACCGGGACGGTGACGAACCGGACCTTCCCGGCGCTCATCCCGCGCAGCGACGCGGCGAGCTTCTGCATCACCGACAGCGTGAGCCGGTCGTCCGCCTTGATGGACTTGGCGGCGGCGGAGAGGAAGTCGTAGGTGCGGCCGGGGTCGGTCAGCATGCCCTTGTCGGTCGCCTTCTTGACGACCGAGGCCATGAACGCCTGCTGCCGCTTGATCCGGTCGAGGTCGGAGCCGTCGCCGAGCACGTACCGGGTGCGGACGTAGCCGAGCGCCTGGTCGCCGTGGACGACCTGCTTGCCCGCGCGCAGGTGCAGTTCGGCCTTCGGGTCGTCGATGCGCTTGGGCACGCAGATCTCGACGCCGCCGAGCGCGTCCACGACGCGCTTGAAGCCGGCGAAGTCGACCTCGACGTAGTGGTCGATGTGGATCTTGGTGAGCGACTCGATCGTGCGCCAGGTGCAGGCCGGGCCGCCGTTGGAGAACGCCGCGTTGATCATTCCGAACTGGGCCGGGACGGCCGTGCCGTTCTTCCGCTTGCACGGCGGCATCTGCACCATCGAGTCGCGCGGGAAGCTGATGCCGATGGCGCTCTCCCCGCCGGGCGAGATGTGCAGCAGGATCGTGGTGTCGGAGCGCTGCCCGGCCTCGACGCCGTAGCGGGCGTTCTCCCCGGCGCGGCTGTCGGACCCCATCAGCAGGATGTTCAGCGAGCCGTTCAGCTTGGGCGGGCGGTTCTCGCCGAGCCGGCCGTCGACGTGCTCGCGGTCGATCTGGCCGTCCAGCCGCCGCCAGAAGCCGTAGGCGGTGAGGCTGCCGGCCACCAGCACGACCGACAGGACGACCGACAGGACGCCGAGCACGCGCCACAGACGCCCCCGCACCGGCGGCTCCGGTGGCGGCGGGGCGTTGTCCGCGTAGTACACGCCGGGAGGCGCGGCGGCTCGCTGCATCCGTAACATTTCAGCACAGATTGGACATGGGTCACGGGGGCCACCGGAAACTCCTCCTCCCCGCCCGGCCGCCCGGCCGCGGGCCCGTCCCCGGTGACTAGACTCCCGGACGAGATGAGCACCGTAGACGCGCTGACCGACCAAGCGATGGTCGTCCTCCAGGACCGGCCGGTCGTGCCGCTGAGCGCCTGGCTGAACAGGGCCCTCGGCGACTGCGCCGAGACCGGCCGCACCCTGCAGCTCGTCACGCCGCTGGAGTCCCGGCTGACGCTCCCGCTGCGCACCGCCGCGGCCGGCGACACCGTGCAGTGGATCGTGCGCCACGGCGACGGCTACTACGAGGGCCTGACCGGACGGCCGATGAAGTGGGGCGGGCGGACGTTCGTCCCCGTCCCGGAGGCCCGCGACTACGCGCCCGGGTTCACCACCCGCCCGGCCGCGCCGGTCGGCTCGCAGCTCACCCTCGTCTACCGGATCAGGCACGGCGCCGAGGGCGACATCGCCGGGCCGGCCGAGCGCCTCCTCCAGCTGCTCACCGGCAAGTACCCGGCCGGGCTCGGCCCCGCCGAGCCGCTGGAGCACCCGTGGCGCCGCGACCGGCTCACCGAGTACGCGCGCGGACGCTCCACCGTGCGGATCGTCGTCGGCGGGGACGGGCCGCGCCCCGCCCAGGCCATCTGCGACTACGCGGCGGGCGAGGGCGGCGCCGTCGCCGAGACCACCACCGTCACCGTCGGCTACGCCCCCGAGGACCCGCCGCCCCTCCAGCACCTCCCGACGCTCGTCGGCGCGTTCGGCGCCGACCAGCCGATCGCGTCGCTGTTCGTCCAGCTCACCCCGGGCCGCGCAGACCTCACCACCGAACCGCGCTGGACGGGCGCGCCCGCCCCCGTCGCGCTGGCCGTCACGGGCACCGTGACCGGCCCGCCGGCCATCCCCGGCCGGCAGGTGGGGCCGCCGCGCGCCCCGCTGACGTTCTTCCAGCTCGGCGACGGCCGCTCCCCGGACGGCTGGCAGCGGCACAGCATGCTCATGCAGCACCTCCAGGCGCCCTGATCCGGACAGGCCGGGACGACCCGCCGCACGCCGCCACTCGGCCGGATGATCTACCCGGAAGGGATGATGTACGGTCCTGCCCATGGGGATGGCCGGTCAGCTCGACGCGCTTGAGCGGGCCGTCGAGGGGACGCTCGCCGAGGGGTCGTTCGAGTTCGACGGCGACGCGGCGGTCCTGCGGATCGAGGGGTCGCTCGTCCACACCACCGGCTGGTTCCTCGGGTTCGGCGCGGGCGGCGTGGTGCTGCTGCTCGCCGGCGCCGTGCTGTCCCTCGCCGGGCTGCCGGACGAGGCGCGGTGGGCGCTCGCACCCGGCGCGGGGCTCCTCGGCGCCGTCGCCTGCTTCCTGCTGCTGTGGCGCTTCACCCCCCTCGCCGGGCTGTGGTCGGACCTGGAGCTCCGGTTCGGCGAGCAGGCCATCGTGCACCGGCGGACCCGGATACCGTTCGGCGACCTGCGGCCCGAGCACCTGGTGTGGCGGACCGGGCCGTTCTTCCGGCGGCTCTACGTCCGGCATCCGTCGCTGCGCAAGCAGCTCGCCGGGTTCTTCGGCGGCGAGGAGCGGCAGGCCGCGGAGTTCCAGCGGCGGCTCTGGGAGCTGATCTCCGCGCCCGACCTGCCGGCCGTCCTCGTCCACGGCAGCGACCTCACCCCGGTGCAGCGCTGGATCGTCGCGGCGGGCGCCCCCTACGGCGCCGTCAACGGGTTCCGGGTGGACCGGCTCGGCACCGCCCCGGGCGAGTCCGCCGCGGCCGCGGACCGCCGCGCCGCGCAGGACCTGCTGCGCGACCCGTGGGGCGCCTACGACCTCGAACAGCTGCTCGCCGCCGTCAACTGGCTCGTCCAGGACGGGCACCGCGCCGACTTCGGCCGGGACGCCCACCTCGCCGCCCGGCCCCCCGCCGCGCAGGAGGAGTACGGGACGCTGCTGCGCGAGGTCGACGGCCTCATCGCCGGCGACCAGCTCGAACCGCCGTTCGTGGAGCGGCTCATCGAGCTGGTCCGGGTCCGGTACGGGGACGAGGGCGGCTCGTACGCGCGGCTCGTCCCGGCGCTGCTGCGCGACGAGCCCGGCGCGGACGCGAGCGAGGAGGGCGCCGAGCTGGCGCAGTTCCTCCACCAGCTGTTCAACGACCGGAGCCACGCGGCCGAGGAGCTGCACCGGCTGAAGGTCCTCGCCGACCCGGCGCTGCGCGCCAACGTGGGCCGCTTCCTCATCTGGGACTACGGGCGCGCGCTGATGCTGTACCGCTGGGGCCGCATGGTGGAGTGGCTGACCGAGGAGTACTGCTGGGAGCGGATGCTGCCGCTGGCGATCGACATCCAGCGGCGGTACTCGTCCTGGCGGGACATGTCCACCTGCTACCTGCAGGGGCGGCTGCTCTGGTCGGGCGGCGGCGGGAAGGCGCAGGCCGAGTACGAACGGCTCGTCGAGGAGCTCCACAACGAGCCCCGCAGCCCGTGGAACCTCGTCCCGTGGGACCTGGACCTGACCCGCGACTGGGCCTGACGGCCCGGCGGCCCGGCTGCGGCCCGGCTGCGGCCCAGCTGCGACTCAGCGACTCAGCGGTGGATCAGCGGATCACGCCGCCCTGGTAGGCGTCGCCCGGCGCCGGGGCGCTGCCGACGGGGTCGTCGCCCTGGCCGGACGCCCGCCAGCTGCGCGCCGGGGCCTCGCTCGCGCCGTCCGGGTAGACGGTCCCGCCGAGCCAGCGGACGAGCGAGTCGGCGAACGCGCGGGCGACCCGCGCCGCCTCCGGGACGTCGGCGACCGCGCGGACGTCCACCCACCACACCGGCACGCCGACCCGGTCGGCGAACTCGGCGCCGAGCAGCCGCCGGATCTCGCTCTGCGCCGAGACCTGCACGGCGTCCTCGATGGAGACGAGCAGCCGCCCCTCGGCGTCGTACAGCAAGGTCGGCTCCGGTTCCCCGCCGCGCAGCTCCAGCGGCTCGCCCATGGCGATCATTCCGTCGGCCACGGCGTGCACGTCCGGGGTGCGGCGCACCAGCGCCACGAGGTCACTGCTCATCGGTCACCTGCCTCCCCTCTCCCCCGCAACTTTAGGAGAGATCCGCGCGCGCTGCCCACGGGACGATCCCGCCTGGCCCGACATACCTACCATTCGCCGTGATACCGCCATGTTCCGCCCGCTACTCTGGTGCGATCCTTCCGCCACCCCGCACGAGCATCGGCATGGAGCGATCATGTATCCCCCTCAGCCGCCGGGCGGGCCGCCCGGCGGACCCGGATTCCCGCCGCCGCCGGGACCTCCCGGCCCCTACGGCGGTCCTCCCGGCTTCCCCCCGCCGCCGCGCGGCGGCGGCGGAGCCCTGGTCCCGCTACTGATCATCGGCGTGGTGGCGGTTCTCGCCGTGGTCGGAGTCGGCGCGTTCCTCGTCGTCGGCGGCGACGACGACCCGGGCCGGACGACCGCACTCCCCTCGTACACGCCCCCGACGCCCGCCTACTCCCCCTACTCGCCCGAGCCCACTCCGACCAGCTCAGCGGCCGGGACGCCGGGGAACCCGTCCGAGGTTCTGTCGGCGACCATCCGGACGGCGAAGGGCAACACCTTCACCCGGGCCGGCACCCGCACCCAGTCGTGCACCAGCCGCGCCAACGACCGGCTGCGCACGGCGCTGCGCGCACACCCGTGCACCGGGCCGATGTACTCGGCGGTGTACGCCAGCCCGTCCAAGAAGATCATCACGTCGGTGTCGATCCTGACGGTGTCCGGCCCGTCGGCGGCGAGCAGCGTCAACCGGGTCACGTCCGACAAGGGCTGGCCGCTGCTGCTCACCCCGTCCGACTCCAGCGGCCTGCCGCAGCCCCGCTCCGACCCCGCCTACTGGACGCGGTCGTGGTCGCAGGGCTCGCGCGTCATCTACGCCCAGTCCTACTGGTCGTCGGGCGCCGCCACCGGCGGCCGCACCGGCAGCGTCTTCGCCACCGCCGGCGAACTCGGCGTGGAGGTCACCAACACCCTCATCTGGACCGGCTGACCCGCCGTCCAGGGCACCGCGTCCGCGCCGGGCCGCCGGGCCGCCGGGCCGCCGCGGCTCAGTGGCCCGGCGCCGGGTCGCCGAGCGAGCGGGCGAACGCCTCGTAGGCGATCCGGCCGACGGCCGCCTGGGTGCCCTCGCCGAGCCGCGACATGTCGACCGCGGCCCCCGCGGCCACATGCCGGTCGTAGGGGACGTGCACGACGGGCGTCCCCCACGCGGTGAGCATCTGCGTCGCGCGGTTCAGGTCCGCGCCGATCTGCGGGGCGTGCGACACCATCGCGATGACCGTGCGGGGCAGCAGCCGCTGCTGGCCGCCCTGGGAGAACCACTCCAGCGCCCCGCGCGCGCTCAGCGCGCCGTCGACCGTGCCGGGCGTGACCAGCACCACGCTGTGCGACTGCCCGAGGATGCCCCGGTGCAGATCGGTGAGGATGCCGGCGCTGCAGTCCGTCACCGCGGTGGAGATGTAGCGGCTCACCGCGCTGAACGCCGCCTGGAACGTGTCGAAGTCGAACTCGCCGGTGATCCGGCCGCCCCGGGTGGCGGCGAGCACCCACAGCCCCTCGCGGGTCTGCTGCATGTACCGCGCGGCCTCCTCGAACGTCCGCGGCTGCTGCGCGGCGAGGTCGAACAGCGACAGCTCGGACCGGACGCCGAGGCGCAGCGGCAGCGACCCGAGCTCGGCGTCGGCGTCCATCGCGAGCACCCGGTCGGGACGGTGCCGCGCCAGTTCGGTGGCGACCAGCGCCGCCACGGTGGTCTTCCCGGCGCCGCCGCGCACGCTGACCACCGTGATCTGCCGGAAGCCGCTGACGGGACGGCGCAGGTAGTCGGAGATCTCCGCGCGGGTGCGGATCTGGCCGGACGCGCCGACGGCCTTGCGCATGCCCCGCCCCATCCGGCGGACCAGCGCGTCGCCGTGCTGGTTCTTGCTGAGGAACTCGTCCGCCGCCGGGACCGCGCCCGCGCCGTGCTGCTGAGGCGGCGCCGGCGCGGGGGACGGCCAAGCCGGGGCGGACGGTGCCGGGGCCGACGCCGGGGACGGCGCCGCGCTCTCCGGTTCCGCGCCGCCCTGCGCCTCCTCGACCCCCGGAGCCTGCGGAAGGCCGGGCGCCTGCGGCGCGGTTCCCCCGACCGGGGAGATCGCCGCCTCCCAGCTGAACTCGTCGTTGACGAGCGGCACCTCGTGCTCAGGGGGCGAGGCGGTGTCGTGGACGGCCTGCACCGGCTCGGGCTCGGGCTCGGGCGCGTTCGCGGGTTCGGGGGTGCTCTGGGGTTCGGGCGCGCTCGGCTTCGGCGGGTCGGGGAACGGGTCGTACGACTGCGACTCCTCCGGCTCCTCCGCCTCGGCGGGGGCCGGTCGCGGCGGATCGGGGAACGGGTCGTACGGCTGGGACTCGTCGGCCTCCGCGGGGACCGCCGGCTCCGGCGCGACGGGCTCCGGCGCGACGGGCTCCGGCGCGTCCGGGGCGGGCACGACGGGGATGGGCACGGGGGCCGGTGTCATGGCCTCTGCCGCGACGGCAGCGGGCGGCGCGGGTGCCGGAGCCTCCGGGATGCCCGGCAGCGCAGCGGGCTGCTGAGCCGGTCCGGTGCCCCAGCCGGCGGGGACGCGGGCCGGCGGCACGGGCCCTGTCGTCACGAGGCCGCGCCGGGCCACGCCCAGATCGCGCAACACCGAATGCTGCCAGCTCGAGTCCGGCACCCGGCCTCCTTTCGTCCGACGCCAGCTTACGAGGCCGGGGCGCCGGCCGCGCCCGCCCGCCCGTCAGCGGGCGCGCGTCACCCGCCCTGCGACTGCGTCGCGCACTCGGCGGCGTCCTTGTTGACCTGCTCGTTGCTCTTGCCATTGGTGTTCTTCGGCGCCATGACCGGGTTGTTCGGGTCGATCTCGGGCATGTCGTAGCCCTTCTTGATCATGCACGCGCGGAGCTTGCCCAGCGACTCGCGCTGCGCCGGGGTGAGGCTGCCGCCACCGCCGCCGCCACCGCCGCCGTTCGTGGCGGTCCCGCCGCCGTTGCCGGTGATGGTGCCGCCGCCACCGCCGCCCGAGGGGGTCGCGGGCGCGCTCGTCCCGGCGGACGGCGACGCCGAACCGCCGCCGGCGTCGTCCTTGGAGTCGCCGCAGGCGCTGAGGCTCAGCGTCAGCGCGATGGCGGCGGGAATGACGAGGAGGTTCTTCATGACCGTTCTTTCTGTCGGCTTGGTCGCACACCAGAGGTACGGCCGTCCACGCGCACGACGTCGAGCAGGCGGACGGCCGCGATGAGAGAAGCGAGCTAGTTGTGGGGGCGGGAACCCCCGGGGCCGCCCTGCGGAGGCAGGTACGGCCGGCCGCCCTGCGGGCCGCCCGGCGGCGGCCCCTGCGGACCGCCCCATCCGGCCGGCGGGCCCGACGGACCGCCCTGCGGGGGCACCTGCTGCCCGCCGTACGGAGGCGCCTCGTGGCCGCCCCACCCGGGCGGCGGACCCGAGCCCCCGCCCTGCGGCGGGCCCTGGCCGGCGCCCCTCTTCTTGTTGCGCCTGCTGAGGGCGAACACCGCGATCCCGCCGATCACCACGACCGCGGCGACGCCGATCAGCAGGTACAGGAAGACGCGATCGGCCTGGTCGGCCTTCTTCGTGGCCTCGGACTTGGGCACCTTGGTCGCGCCGGGCTTGCCCTTCGGCGCCGCCTGCGGGTTGTCCTGCACCCACTTGTCGTACGCCGCGAACACGGGATTCGGCGCGTTCTGCGGCACCTTCGCCGTCAGCGCCGCCGCCGGAATGACGACCCCGTACCCGGTCATGTTGTCCTTGCCGGGAGGGCCGGCGTCCTTGGTGGTGTTGATGATCCGCTGGACGATCTCACGCGCCGGCATCTGCGGGTGCTTCGACCTCATCAGTGCCACCACCGCGGAGGTCAGCGCCGATGCCTGGCTCGTCCCCGCCACGTGGTCGGTGACCCTGCCGTTGGCGAGGACCGTGTTCACCAGGAAGCCGGGCGCCGCGACGGTGACGTACGGCTGCCGCTCGGTCTTCTCCCAGGCGGCCTTCTTGTTGTCCACGGCACCGACCGCCAAGACGCCCGCGCAGTTCGCCGGCTCCATGGACGGATTGCCCTCCGTGCCGCTGTTGCCGGCTCCCGCCACGACCACGACGTCCTTCTGCAGGGCGTAGGAGACGGCCTGCTGCATTTCGGGACGGCAGCCGTTGACGGCCGCGAAAGCCTGCGAAATATTGATGACCTTGGCGCCGTGGTCGGCGGCGAAGCGAATCGCCTTGTCCCAGTTGACCAGGTTGGACGCCACCGACATGATCTTCGCTTCGGGCGCCACACCGACATAACCCGTGCCGCTGCCGTTGCTCGCGATGAGGGCGGCCATCCCGGTACCGTGCGAGTCCTCTAGGTCCTGGGTGGGACCGACCTGGCCGTCCCCACCGCCCGACACCAGGTTGGTGCCCTGGACCAAGGCGCCCCGCAGGTCGGGAATCTGACCGTTGACACCGTTGTCGATGACCGCGACGGTGACACCCGCCCCCTTGGTGACGGGCCAGACTTTTTGCTGGATCTCCCACGCCGAGAACCACCACTGGTCAGTACGCGGGCCTGGGACCGCGCCGGCCGGAGCGGCCGTCGTCAAAACCAGAGCCGAGGTCGCTCCGATCGCGGCGAGCCATCGAGTCATCCGTCGCACAACGCACCCTCACTACACGAACACGGCGTGAGCAGCTCCCAGGATTGGAATCTGCTCACGCCGTCTCCTGCATCTTCTGGTGACCGAGTCTCGGTCAGCCAATCACGGGCGGGGCGGTGTCATCATCGTTTCCGCCCCACACGTCCTCGTCTTCCATGAGCCAGGTGGTGCGATCGTGCTCGTCCTCGCCACCGCCGCCTCCGCCGCGGCCCGACATGGGCGCGCCGCCCATCATGCCGCGCCCGCCCGCACCGGGCTTGCCCGCACCCGCGCCGCCGGCGAGGCCGCCCTTGCCGGCACCCGCGCCGAGCCCTCCGGGCATGCCGCCCGCGAGACCGCCGGCACCGCCACCCGGGATACCGCCGCCACCGCCGGGAATGCTGCCGCCGCCACCGCCGGGGAGGCCGCCGCCGCCGAGACCGCTGCGCCCGAACGGGTCGAGGCCTCCGCCGCCACCGCCCGGTCCGGGCAGACCGGCAAGGTCGCTCCCCCCGCCGGGGATGCTGCCGCCACCGGGGATGCCGCCGCCACCGCCGGGGATGCCGCCACCGCCGCCCGGAATGTTCCCGCCGCCGGGGACGTGGCCGCCGCCACCGCCGGGGACGTGGCCACCTCCGCCGCCGGGGATATGGCCGCCTCCGCCGCCGGGAATGCTCCCGCCACCGGGAATGCTGCCGCCGCCACCGCCGCCACCGGGAATTTTGGCCCCGCCGCCGCCCGGGTATTCGTTCTGAGGGACCCTGGACGTGACCTGCGTCTGCGGCAGGTTGGTGGAGATGTCCGCGGGGAACTGGTCGTTGGCCTCCGCCGTCCGGGCACCAAGCTTGTTCATGTGCTGCTTGGCGGCCTTCTTCTCGGCGCTGTCGATGAGCCCGAAGGCTTCACCGAGCTTCTTGCCGCCGAGGGCGATCGCCCCGCCGGCCGGGCCCGCGACCACGGTGCCCGCCGCGACGACACCGGCGTCGTCGTAGGAGATGTTGCCCATGAAGCCCTTGCCGGGACGGTTCTTCACGTACCAGTCCAGCTTCTGACCGTGATCGGTCAGCGCCTTGCCGGTCTTGTCGGCAACACGCTGGATGTCCTGCGCACTGGTCTCCAGACGCCCCATCTGCTTGATGGTGGCCTCCGAGTCGTCGCCCTTCCAGACGCCGGCCAGCGCGGACTTCTGCGCCCGCAGCACGCCCACGGCGTGCTGGAACTTCTGCGCGGCCGCCTCGTAATATCCACCTGCGTCGATGACACGCTGCGCGTTGGTGGCGTCGAGGATCGCGTTCATCTCGTCGATGCCGCCGTCCCACTCACCGGTGGGACCGCCGACCTGGGAGCGAATGGTGCCCTGGAAAGGGATGGAACCCCCGCCACCCTGCTGGGGATAAGTCATGAGTTATCGATCCTGCCTACTCGCACCTGCTTACTCGCACCGACTAGTACGCGCCCGTGTTCCCCGTGTTCGGCGAGCCGCCGGAACCGTTCATCGCCCGGTTGGCCGCGGCAGTGTTCTCCTGCTCCTTCTTCTCATGGTTGCCGACCATGCTCTCCAGCGCCTCGATCACGCCCTGATAGCTCTGCAAGAAGGAGTTGTACTGGCCCTTGATCTGCGTGTAGGCCTGCGACGACGACATCGACAAGCCGGTCACCGCCGGGTAGTTTCCCAGATCCGACTTCGTGATGTCGCAGTTCGTCGTAATGTCGTTGACGGTGCCCTTGTCCTTGCTGAAGTCGTCGTAGTTCTCTTTGAGAATCTTGAGGATTCTTCTGACCTCGTCGCGGTCGATCTCGCTCTTCTGATCACCCATGTGAGCCTCCGGCGGGCCGGAAGCGCCCGCTCCCCGTTTCGGCTTTCGTGTGGACGGTGGTGAAGATGACGAGCGGCGCGGCCGGCCGCCCGTCTCCCGGCGGCCGGCCGATCAGGCCGGTCGTCAGCCGCCGATGATGCTGACGTTGTTCTTGACCGTGGTCTGGCCCGTCTCACCCGAGGACTGGATGACCGCGCCGAGTTGCTGCACGATGCGGGCGATGTCCGCGGCCGAGGCCTCCCACTGGCGCTTGGCGTCGAAGTAGGCGTCGCGGGCGCCGTCCTCCCACTGGCCGAGCTTGCTCTCGACGCTCTTGGCGAGGTCGTCGAGCTCGGAGTTCATCTGGTTGTACTTCTGCTGGAACGCGGCGTACGCCTGCTGCATCGCGCCGAAGTCCATCGAGCTGTAGCTCATTGTTCCTCCGTGTCGTCCTGAGATCCGGGTGGGGCGATCAGCCGTTGAGCAGGCCGGCGACGCGGTTGACCGCTTCGGTCTGCTGCTGCTCGCTGCCCTCGTAGTTGATCTTGACCTGGACGAGCTTCTCGTGGAGGTTGTTCAGGACCTCGAGGACCTTGCCCAGCTCGCCGTTGAACTCGTTGTAGACCTTGGTGAAGGCACTGCCGGCCTCACCGATCCAGCGGCCGGACAGCTGGGACTGCTCCTGGCCGAGGTCGCCCTGGATCTTGCGCAGGTCCTGCGCGGCCTGCTCGACGCGCTGGGCCGCCTGGGCCATTTCTGCTCTGTCGACCGAAGACTTCTGGCTCATCAGTCACACCTTCCCGACTAGGTACTACCTGTGGTTCGACTCGGCGCGAGCCCCCGTTGGTTCCACTGCCGACCCAATCGACTTTGAACACCATGGTCGGGCACAACGCACATCCTCGTAAAGCTCGTCACATTCTGATACAGGGAGCCGATACTGGCAACGGACATGATCGATGATCGGGCCGTTGGAGATCAGGAGCGAAGGGTGTACCGAAGGTTCACCCGCAGGTCATCAGGCCCACATCTGGGTGTTGGACCCCTCGGCGGACTTGTAGTTGTCGTGGGCGGTGCCGACCGCGCCACTGAACTCCTTCACGGTCTGCGCCTGCTGGCGCGCGACCTTGTCCCACCTTCCCTTGGCCTCGAAGTACGCGTCGCGGGCGTCGTCCTCCCAGCGACCCAGGCCACTCTGCAGATCGGCCTCGAGCGCGTCCAGCAGTTCGACCATCTCGCGATGCTTCGACTGGAACAGCGACTGGGCCTGCTTCATCGTGACATAGTCCGTACTGAAGGCCTGACTCATGACACCTCCCCGTGCTGACTGTGACGAGCGGTGATCGTATCAAAATCGTGTGACAGCAGGGGA
Source organism: Actinomadura latina NBRC 106108 (assembly GCF_001552195.1). GTDB lineage: Bacteria > Actinomycetota > Actinomycetes > Streptosporangiales > Streptosporangiaceae > Spirillospora > Spirillospora latina. The sequence continues at coordinate 63,836 of NZ_BCQS01000009.1, read as the reverse complement.
AATTCGCACCTTTTTGCTGATCACGAGCCTGCACCGCCCTGCTGAATGGGCTGCAGCGCCTGCTGCGGGTCCAGGGTCGGCCCCTTCGGCACCAGGTTGAGCAGATTCGCGGGGACCGGAACGGCGTCGTTGCCGTCTGCGGAGATCGTGTAGCCGAGCGCCTTGGCGGTCTCCGCCGACTTCAGCGCGTACCTCCGGCCGTCGTCCGCCACGAGGGCGTAGGTGTTGATCGCGTCGACCGATCCCGACGCCGGCAGCACCCCGGCGAGGATCGCGCTCCCCGGCGGCAGCACCACGTTGTCGACGCCCGCCCCGGACGCCCGCGCGGGCATCGGCAGGTCCGTCCCGCCGCCGACGGTGAGCCGCGCATCCTTGGAGCCCTTGCCGGCGTCCGGGTACACGACGCAGAGGGACTCCTTCGCGTCGTACGGGCGGACCTTGATCTGCGACTGGGGCAGGCCCTCGTCGATGACCCGCTGGTTCGACCGGTGCGTGGTGACCGCCGCGCCGTCCAGGGGCGAGTCCTTGGGCAGCCGGTACGCCGCCGAGTTCTGGATGAGGGCGGCCTGCAGCGGGCTGATCGGCGCGTACCCGTCCGCCATCAGGACGTAGGGCTGGTCGCCGCCTCCGACGCCCTTGACCATGAAGACCTGGCCGATCCGGCCGTTCGCGCCGGCGAACTGCGGTTTGCCGCCGGCGCCGGGGATGTTCGGCGGGGCGAAGTCGGGACCGGCGGGCAGCGCGTTGACGAACCCGGGCGACACCGCCGCGGGCGCGGACGCGCTGAGCACGGTGAGACCGGCCGGCGACAGCCGCATGCGCTGGTTCTTCCAGATCAGCCAGTTGCTGTTCGCGCCCGTGCTGACGACCACGCCGACGGACGGGTCGAGGACCTCCCCGCCGACGTCGCGCCCGCCGACCAGCGACACGACGGAGCTCCCGGTGCCGCCCTGCGGGTTCTGCCGCACGCAGACCGACCACGGGCCGCCGACCAGCCGGCCGGCGGCGGGCACGGAGTCCGGCGCGCCGGGGATGCCGATCATCGGGCCGCGCGGGAACTTCGCCAGCGACTTGGCGGAGACGGACTTCTGCGCGGGCGCGCCGCCGCTGCCGCCGCCCGCAAGCGAGGCGGCGAGCTTGGCCGAGGTGTAGTTGGCGACCGGGCACAGCACGTCCTTCTGGGCGCCCTGCGGAGTGCACCACACGTAGAGCGCGCCGCTGTCCTTCTCGATGAGGACGGTGCCCTTCTCCGCCAGCCCGCTGCCGCCGCCGCCGACGAGCAGCCCGGCGATGCCGAAGCCCGCGGCGACCAGTATCCCGACCATCACGCCCGCGAAGGTCCCGACGTTGATCTTGCGGAGCGGCTGCTCGGGGTAGTCCGGCTCGGCCAGGATCAGCGCCTGGGACGCCCGGTGGGTCATCAGGCGGTGCGCCTGAAGCAGATCCCTCTTGGTCTGCATCGCGTCTCCTTCCCTGTCAACCCACCACGCCGCGGACGTACTCGAAGACCCCGGCGACGCCGAGCGCGAGCGGCACCAGCGCCACCACCAGGATGATCTCCAGGATGTCGCCGGCCCGGCCCCAGAACGGGGTCAGCCGGTTGCCGGGCAGCCACATCCCGACGCCGGTCGCGATGCCCGACACCACCAGCGTCGGCAGCAGCACGCCGGTCAGCAGCAGGACCTGCGAGTCGGCGTCCAGCGCGGTCGCGGCGGCGAGCGCGGCGAGCGCCGTCACGCCCGGGACGAGCAGCCACAGCTTCTGCGCCCTGGACCGGAAGATCCGCGCCCGCAGCAGCACCGTGAACGCGAGGACGACGCACATCACCGGGCTCACCCAGCCGCCGTCGAAGGCAAGCGGGACCACCGCGCCGAGGACGACCAGGCCGATCGCCGACACGCCCCCGGTCACGAACCGGTCGGCGACCGCCGTCCGGCTCAGCAGGGCCTGCCCGTCCACCATCAGCGTGTCGCTGCGCAGGTCCTCCGCGCTGCCCGGCACCGGCGGCAACTGCACCCGCGCCATCTTGAAGGCGACGCCCGGCAGCAGCGGGGTCAGCGCGAGGGCCACCGTGACGGTGATGGCGGCGATCCCGGCGGCGTCCATGTCGAAGCCCAGCGAGACGGCGCTGTTCGCGGCGCCCAGCAGCGCGGCGACCGCGACGCCGTAGAAGACCGGCAGCCCGTCCGCGATGGCGAACCCGGCGATGGTCGCGGCCAGCACCACCGCGCCGAACCCGGCGACGAGGTGCAGCGCGCCGACGTCCCGCAGCGGGTCGTCGCCCGCCGGGCCGAGCAGCCCGGCGAGGAACGCGTACGGCAGCGCCGCGTAGCCGAGCGCCGCGCCGGCCCCGGCGTCGCCGAGCGCCCGGGACAGCGCGACCGCGGCGACGAGCAGCAGCAGCGCGACCGCGCCGGCGGCGATGGCCGGGGCGATCCAGGACGGGCCGGCCAGCAGCAGGGTCAGCGCCCCGACGACGAGCCCGGCGACGCCCCAGCCGAGGGCGAACCTGCGGGTGGCGTCCTGGCGCCAGCGTCCCGGCCGCTCCTTGACTCCGGTCGCGACGACGTCCGGGACGTCGTCGAACACCATGTCGGGGATCTGCGCCATCCGGGGACGCAGGTAGATCAGGTCGCCGTCGCGGAGACCCGCCTGGGAGGGCGTGCTGGCGGGATCGAACGGCGCCTCGTCGAGCTTCTGCAGCACCCAGCCGCCGTGCGCCAGGCCGGAGTCGGCGAGGTTCTGGCCGGCGTAGCGCAGCATCGTGGGGTAGAGCTCGGCGAAGGTCGCGTCGGACGGCAGCGCGATGTCGACCCGGCGGCTCGGTCCGACGACCGTGACCCGGCACAGGTCAGCTCCTGGGAGCGCACTCACGACTTCCTCGCAAATCTTCCGGTGTGCGGACGGGGGGAAGCACCCAGCATGGTGCCATGCCGGTCGCCTCGGACGCGGGGTGATGCACGTGCCTCATGGTCATGTGAACCCGCCAACCCTAATGTCTGGTGCGTCCGGCGTGTACCGGAAGTGTCACCGGTGAGATAGATGCGGCTCGCACGCCACATCCGATGCCTCTACGATTCGTACGGTTCAGTCACGGCATGATCACGTGATGCGGCCCGCAGCAGGGCGCCGGTGACCGGCGCGCTCCCCGCCTGGTGCGACGGCCTGATCCATGGCCTGATGCGGCAGGTCCGGACGATGGGCCCGCCGCGATGGAAGGACGGTTAGCGTGAGCACGGACATCGTCCGGCGGAGAGAACGGCGCAAGCCCCCGCCGATGCCGCGGGGGGAGATCCTGCTCGAGTCGCCGCCGGAGCTGCCGGAGCTGATTCCGCAGGGATTCCAGGCGGTCCTGACCTACCTGCCGATGCTGGCGGGGTCGGGGGCCATGGTCTTCATGATGGCGGGCCGCGGCGGCGGGACGATGCAGTACGTGGCGGGCGGCATGTTCGCCGTGTCCATGTTCGGCATGATGCTCGGCCAGGTCGGGCGCAACAGCGGCGAGCGCAAGGTCAAGCTCAACAACGAGCGGCGCGACTACCTCCGCTACCTGGGGCAGGTCCGCAAGAAGGTCCGGAAGGCGGCGCGGCAGCAGCGCGAGGCGCTGGAGTGGGCCAGCCCCGATCCGGGGTCGCTCTGGTCGCTGGCGATGAGCGCCCGGTTGTGGGAGCGCCGGCCGTCCGACGAGGACTTCATCCAGGTCCGGGTGGCGAGCGGCGCGCAGAAGCTCGCCGTGCAGCTGATCGCGCCGGAGACGAAGCCGATCGAGGACCTGGAGCCCATGACCGCCGGCGCGCTGCGCCGCTTCATGCGCACCCACGCGAACGTGCCGAACCTGCCGATCTCGCTGTCGCTGCGGTCGTTCTCCCGGATCGTCCCGACCGGCGACCCGGAGGCCGTGTACGGGATGGTCCGCGCGCTCGTCGCGCAGATCGCGACGTTCCACTCCCCCGACGACGTGCGCATCACGGTGTGCGCGTCGCGGGAGCGGATGCCGTGGTGGCAGTGGGTGAAGTGGCTGCCGCACAACCTGCACCCCACCGAGCACGACGCGGCCGGCGCGGTGCGGCTCATGGCCGAGAGCATGACGACGCTGGAGGCCATGTTCGGCCAGCAGGTGAAGGACCGCCCCCGGTTCCAGCCGGGCCTCTCCCAGGACGACCTGCCCTACCACATCGTGATCATGGACGGCGGCCAGGCGTCCTACGACTCCCAGCTGGCCGCCGACGGCGTCGAGGGCGTCTGCATCATCGACCTGACCGGTTCCGTCGCGCCGACGCCGGAGCCGACGATGCTCCGCCTGGCCGTCACCAAGGAGCAGGTCGGCCGGCTCAGTAAGGACCGCACGGGCAAGGACGTCGCCACCCGCATCGGCAAGCCCGACTCGATCACCCTTCAGCAGGCCGAGGCGCTGGCCCGCCAGCTCGCCCCGCTGCGCGCCAGCGCCGCGTCCGGCCCGATGGAGGACGCCCTGTCCGGCGCCACCACGGTCACCTCGCTGCTGGGCGTCGAGAACCCGTTCCGCGTCGACCCCGCCGAGACGTGGCGGCCGCGGGCGCCGCGCAACCGGCTGCGGGTCCCCATCGGCGTCGACACCGAGGGACGTCCCGTCCACCTCGACATCAAGGAGTCCGCGCAGGGCGGCATGGGACCGCACGGGCTGTGCATCGGCGCCACCGGCTCCGGTAAGTCGGAGGCGCTGCGGACGCTGGTGCTGGGCCTCGCGCTGACGCACTCGTCGGAGGTGCTCAACTTCGTCCTCGTCGACTTCAAGGGCGGCGCGACCTTCCTCGGGATGGAGAACCTCCGGCACGTCTCCGCGATCATCACGAACCTGGAGGACGAGCTCCCCCTGGTCGACCGCATGTACGACGCGCTGCACGGCGAGATGGTCCGCCGCCAGGAGTACCTGCGCGCGCAGGGAAACTACGCCTCGCTGCGCGACTACGAGAAGGCCCGCGAGCAGGGCGCCGACCTGCAGCCGATGCCGACGCTGTTCCTGGTGCTGGACGAGTTCTCCGAGCTGCTGTCGGCCAAGCCCGAGTTCGCCGACCTGTTCGTCATGATCGGACGGCTGGGGCGGTCGCTGGGCGTGCACATCCTGCTCGCCTCGCAGCGCCTGGAGGAGGGCAAGCTGCGCGGCCTGGACACCCACCTGTCGTACCGGATCGGCCTCCGGACGTTCTCCGCGCAGGAGTCCCGCGTCGTGCTGGGCGTCCCGGACGCCTACGAGCTGCCGTCCGCACCCGGCCACGGCTACATGAAGTTCGGCACCGAGTCGATGACGCGGTTCCGCGCCGCGTACGTGTCCGGGCCCGCCAGCGAGGACCTGCAGCCCAAGGAGAAGGCCGGGCCGCAGGTCGTCCGGCAGATCGTCCCCTACATCCCGGACTACATCCGCCCGCACGTCATCGAGTCCCAGCAGGACCAGCAGCAGGGCCCGGAGAACGAGTCGCAGGCGACGCTGTTCGACGTCGTGGTCAGGCAGCTGGAGAACCACGGGCCGCCCGCGCACCCGATCTGGCTGCCGCCGCTGGACGCGCCGCCCACGCTGGACGAGCTGCTGCCGTCCCTCGCCGTCGTCCAGGGCCTCGGCCTGACGACGCAGCACGACGGCTGGCGGAACCGGCTGCACGCGATCGTCGGCGTCGTCGACAAGCCGTTCGACCAGCGCCGCGACCCCATGTACGTCGACCTGTCCAGCGCGGCCGGCAACGCCGGCATCGCGGGCTCCCCGCAGACCGGCAAGTCCACGATGCTGCGGACGCTCATCGCGTCCCTCGCGATCACGCACACGCCGCAGCAGGTGCAGTTCTACTGCCTCGACTTCGGCGGCGGCACGCTCGCCGCGCTGTCGGACATGCCGCACGTCGGCGGCGTCGCCAACCGGCTGGACGCCGACCGCGTCCGCCGCACCGTCGCCGAGGTCACCTCGCTGCTGGAGCAGCGCGAGCGCGAGTTCGCCGAGCGCGGCATCGACTCGATGCCCACCTACCGGCGGATGCGCGCGTCCGGCGAGATCACCGGGGACGGCTACGGCGACGTGTTCCTCGTCGTGGACGGCTGGATGACGCTCCGGCAGGACTACGAGAACCTCGAACCCGTCATCACCGACCTGGTCGCGCGCGGCCTCGGCTACGGCATCCACGTGGTCGCGACGGTCAACAAGTGGTCGGAGTTCCGGATGAACGTCCGGGACCTCTTCGGCACGAAGCTGGAGTTGAAGCTCGGCGACCCGTACGAGTCGGAGATCGACCGGAAGCTCGCCGGGAACGTCCCGGAGGGCAAGCCGGGCCGCGGCCTGACCCGGGACGGCCACCACTGCCTGACGGCGCTGCCGCGCCTGGACGGGGAGTCCGACGACTCCACCCTCGCCGAGGGCGTCAAGAAGCTGGTGAACGCGATCGCGGCGAACTGGAGCGGGCCGTCCGCGCCGAAGGTGCGGATGCTCCCGTCGGTGCTGCCGGTCTCGTCGCTGCCGAGCGCGCAGGAGAGCGGCTCGCGGATCCCGATCGGCATCGACGAGGAGTCGCTGTCGCCGGTCTTCCTGGACTTCGCGTCCGAGTCGCACTTCCTCGTCATCGGCGACACCGAGTGCGGCAAGTCGAACCTGATGCGGATGATCACCAGCGGGATCATCGAGCGGTACACGCCCGACCAGGCGCGGATGATCTTCATCGACTACCGGCGGTCCCTGCTGGACGCGGCCGAGACCGAGCACCGCATCGGCTACGCCGCGTCCTCGGCCGCCGCGCAGAGCCTCGTCAAGGACATCGTCGGGGCGCTGCAGGCGCGGCTCCCACCGGCCGACCTCACCCCCGAGCAGCTGCGGGACCGGTCGTGGTGGACGGGCGCCGACCTCTACCTCATCATCGACGACTACGACCTGGTCGCCACGTCCAACAACCCCGTCGTCCAGCTGGCCGAGCTGCTGCCGCAGGCCCGCGACATCGGGCTGCACGTGATCGTGTCCCGCGCGTTCGGCGGCGCCGGCCGCGCGATGTACGACCCGGTGCTGCAGCGGATCAAGGAGATGGGCTCACCCGGCCTGCTGATGTCCGGTAACAAGGACGAGGGGGTCGTGCTCGGCAACATCAAGGGGCACTCGCTGCCGGTCGGCCGCGGCTACTTCATCAACCGCCGCAACGGCACCCGCCTCATCCAGACCGCACACCAGGAGTAGGAGGAACCGATGGCCGAGTTCAGCCTCGGGCCGGAGTTCGAGCGCTACCAGCGCGACATGCAGCAGCAGATGGGCGACTTCGCCAAGATGCAGGAGTCCATCCGGGCCGCCGTCGGCCGCGGCGAGGCCGCCGACGGGCGCGTCGTCGCCGAGTACCAGGCGGAGGGCGGCCTGACCAAGCTGGACCTCGACCCCCGCGCGCTGCGGCTGCCGGCCGTGGAGCTCAGCGAGGAGATCCGCACCGCGGTCAACGCCGCCGCGCAGGACTTCCAGACGAAGGCCCGCGAGGCGAGCACCGCCATGTTCGACATGCCGGACGACCCGGAGAAGGCCCTCGACCCCGGCAAGGCCCTCGCCTCCCTCGACAAGATCGCCAACGGCTTCGCCGGGCAGCTGCGGACCCTCGCCCACGAGCTGGGCATCCAGCAGCAGCGCGCGAAGGAGGCCATGGACGACTACAAGGGCCCCGGCTCCCCCGGCCCCCGCTGACCCCGGTCGCGGCCCTGGAACGACCCGCTCGTTCCGGGGCCGCTCCGCGTCAGGTGACGACCCGGACGATGAGGACGATCACCGCCACCGCGACCACCACCGGGAAGAACAGTTTGACCAGGTGCTCCAACTGGTCCCGCTGGACGCCCGGCATGAACACCGCCGGCGAGACCCGCGTACGGACCGGCCTCCGGTACTCGGTCATGAAGTTCCGCTGGAACTCGTCGTAGGCGGCGTGCACATTCGCGTAACCGGGATAGACGTCCGGAACCGCCTCGGAAACCTGCCCGTCCCCGATGGGCAGATGGAACTCGAAGGCGACCGCCAGATACGAACCGATGATGAGGGCGCGCCAGACCCCGGTGACCCGCTCATCGATATAGAGGACGCCTTCACGTCGTTCCGCCAGTTGAGCGCCGTCCGAAGTGATCCACCGGATGGTGCGCGCGTCCCGCCCGTCGGGCAGCCGCGGTCGGCTCATGTCCGGTGGCTGCGCGGCGACCAGGTCGGCAACCGGTCGGCCCTCCGCGTCGAGCAGCCGGGCGGCGGGCGTCAGGTGCCAGCCCTCCTGAGTCGTTCCGATGACCCGTCCGCCACCGTGGAACGTGGAATGGCTGTCGTACTCGACCCGCCCCAGGACGGTTCCGTCAGTGCCGACGAACGCCATCTGCGGCGCGACGGGGTTGAGCTTCAGATGCTCGGCGCGATCCGCGTACATGAGCGTCGTACCGTCCGGCGCCGTGACGGCGAACGTGAGGCGCGGCGTCTGCACCCGGTCGGGGGTGAGGAAACTCCCGCGCGGCGACCGAACCCGCGCCACCTCGACGAGCCGAGCCTGCCCAGCCCCGGAACGGGCGTCCTGGAACTCGTACAGGTCCGCCGGGTTCAGAACCAGCGAAGGGCTGGCGAACAGGGCCATCACGCACCCCTAACCGAATTGGGAGCCATATCAACCTCTCTCGCCGGGCGTCCGGCTCATCCTAGAGCACCGGACCCTCACGCATCGCCCTCATCCGAAATGTCGATGCCGGCGACGCTTCACACTTTCGTGCAACAACTGCTAACCCGTCTGCTGTCGCCAGCGTTCGGCGATGGTGTCGTCCATGAACTTCCGCAGCCGCCTGTAATGAGCGGCATGAGTGTGGCTGAATTCTGGATAGGGCTCGGGGGCTCTCGGGTCGGGAGCGAGGACTTCCTCTCGGCGCGCCTCATCATCAGTGAGCATCCAGGCTATGGCGGCCATGCGCATTGCGACCGGAGTCTTCTCCCGCAGGCGGACCAGTTTCCGGGCCCTGGGAAATCCCGGTCCGCAGTCGAACTGCGCAAATACTGATACCGACGACGCCCCAAACTCACGAACCGCACCTTGCCCGACCCAAGAATCCCGGACAAATCAACTCCCGTAAGATTCGGCCTCTCACGCGCCATCGAGCAGGTCAAAAGCGATAGGCGAAGCCACCACAAGCAACTGCAGAAACTCCGGAAGCTCCCGCTCTAATGTTATCCACTTGCCGTCAAAGAACGCGATCTCCGTCCCGTACGTGTTGGCGTAGTCGATCTTTTCGCTGTGCACAGGTGGGTTTCCGGGCGGCTTGCGCCCCTTGGAAATAAGCCTCTGCACAGCAGAACTTTGGACGCATGCTTCTTGGTCCACCAGCCGCCATATGTTCTGCATGATGAAGTCGCCATCGAGGAGGGGATCGCTCCGAACTCCTCCCACCATTTTCCCGTCGGGAGAGTAGAGAGTGATCGCACCGTGCGAGCCCGTCCTTTCCATTTCCCTCGAAATGGTAAATATGGAATTGCCATCGGGTGAGGCCGCCCGGAGGGCCGCATTGGAGTAATCACGCTCGGGAGCGAACATGCGCGCCAGCCGCCCGCGCGGCTTACCGCCATGGATCTGCGCCACATCCGCTACGAGTTCGCCATCCTCGGCAAAATATTGATACCGGCGACGCCCCAGATTCTTGTATGCCACCTTGCTCAACTCAAGGAATGCGGACAAACCAATCTCCTAGCCGTGTTCGTCGCGAGCCGCGTTCGGCAATGGCGTCGTGCATGAACTTTCGGAGCCGCCGGTAATGAGCGGCATGGGTGTGGCCTTCCCCGCACGTCGAGTCTCAGCCAGTCGCGATCATTTACCGGAATCAGTCCAAGGCGGATCGAAGTTCTTTTCCTGGCTTCCCCAGGGCGCGACCCATGTTGCCTTGTTCTCTGTTTTTCCGTCGGGGCCGACCGTGCCCTCGTATCCACCCTTCGACCCAGTGTGGGGCTGTTCGGCGCCCACGCCGTAGGTGGTCTTTTCGTTACCTTGCCCGTCCCATTCTTTTTTGATTCCTCCGGTAAGATCCACGATCCCGCCCGGCGTAGGCTGCTTTCCTTTCAACTCGAAGTCGCTGCCCGCATACCCGTCCGGCCCCCATTGCCGATGGCCGGACACTTCGAGCTCCGGGCCTTCATGAGGAATCCTCACCTTGACCCCACCGCCGATGTTCCAGGTCGTGTCGTACTTGCGGTCTGCGTCCAGGTCGATCTCTTGGAGCGGAAAACCGTGGGTTCCAGAGGTACGTTCCGAGTTCGGTATTTTTGCTATCTGGCCATCGGAGCGGTTGAGGTAGGCGAGGCCGGCGTTGGCGGCGCTCTGCAGGAGGTTGGCGCCCGCGCCCGCCGAGCCGGTCACGACGGCCTTCCTGAACGCCGCCCAGGCCTCGTCGTTGCCGTGCGAGGACTGGTAGCCCGCCGTCACCGCCGCTCCGCCCGCGAGCACCGCGCCGCAGAGTTGGCCGGCCATGCCGAGAGTTCCCGTCACTACCCAGGTGACGTTCGCGGCGGTCGTCGCCAACCCGAGGCAGGCTGCGTAGGCGGTCCCGGCACTCGCCACCGCCGCGATGGCCAGTCCGTCCAGGAAACCACCCATGGCCACCGCGAAGATCGCGTAGGCGAACAGGGCCCATGCCAGGACGATGAGCGCGTAGTGAACCGCCATGCAGTAGTTGTGCAGGTAGTCCAGCTGGAGGCGGTATTCCTCGGCGGTGCTCTCGTACTTTTTCCGGTCGTCCATGTTCCAGGCGGGCCCCGGGATGCCCTCGACCAGGGTTTTCAGCTCCTGTGCGGCCTTTTCCAGATCCTTCGCGGCGCTTTCCCAGTATCCGGCGGCCTTCTCGAGGTTCTGCGGCTTGCCGGTGGCGAGTTTGAACTGGAACGCCACCATGAGAGCCGGGGGAAGGACGCCCGCCCCTGCGGCCATGGCGAATGCCGCGCCCATCATCGCCTCTGCCGCGCCGGTCACGGAGTTGCCGGGGACGAAGGCGCCCGCCACGGCGGCGCCGGCCGCCGCGCCCCCGGCCCCGCCGCCGCGCACCAGGCCCTTGTTCCGCGCCGCTCGTGTATCGGCCGCCGACGGCCCGCCGCCGCCTTCCTGGGGAGGGGTCATTTCCGCTTCTCCGATCCATGTGTCCTCAGCGGCCGGGCTCAGTTCCCGATGTTGCTCTGCTGATCAGCCTTGGCGTAGTTCTTGGCCGTCGCGTCAAGGCGCTGCACGTAAGAGTCGGCGACCTTCTTCTGCGACTTCATGTCCTCGAACGCGAACTGGACCGCGAAGGGATAGGCCGCCGAAGCGGCGAAGCAGGCGATGCTGAAATCACCGCCCTCCAGGTTGTACGCCCCGTCCTGGGACAGTGTCTGCCCCGCTCTGTCGACGAGCGGTACGACGATGTCGGCGAGGTCCTTGCTGTGCTGCCCGATCCGCGCTGGATCGGCGTCCTTGGGCGCCATCCGTCCTCCCGGCCGCGGTGAAAGAGATTCACCTGGGTCGTTTGTCGACACGGATGGTAGGGGGCCTCCCCTGCCGCGCTCCACTCGCAGTCAGGGGCACGGACGGGTTCTCGTGGATTACGGCCAAAAAGGACGATCGTCGCCGAACATTGACATTCCGCATCTTGGACGGCGTTCCTGCACAGTAGACGGTTCCATGCAGGTCACATATGCGGAAATTTGGATCTGAAATCTGCGGTAATGGCCTGGCCTTAACCCGTGATTCCTCGTGACTGCCGGGTCAACCGCCGAGGGCGTGCGTTGTTACTTGTCCCAAGGCGGGGTTTCGTCCTTGGGGCCCTCGGCGAAGGAGCCCTCCCTGTTGAAGGCCGGGGTGTTGACCTTGTACTTGTCGGAGTAGTCGCCCTTGTTGTCCCAGTTGCCCTCGTACTCGGTCTGGCTGCCGGAGCCCGGGTGGCCGGCGCCCACCTTGTAGCCGCCGGCGAGGTTCTCGTTCTCGTCCCAGGTGAGCTTGCCGCCGCCGGTCACGTCCGCGGTGCCGCCGAGGATCGGGGTCTTCTGGTTGACGCCGACCTCGCCGCCGGCCCAGCCCTCGTCGTTCTTCTTGACGTTGCCGGAGACCTCGGTCTCACCCGCGGGGGTCTCGAACTTGGCGCCGCCGCCGACCGTCCAGGTCTTGTTGATGTCGCGGTCGGCGTCCAGGTCGATCTCGGTGAGGGGGAAGCCCTTGCCGCCCGCGGACCGGCCGCCGGGCAGGCCGCCGCTGATGGTCTGCCCGCCGGAGCGGTTGAGCCAGTTCAGCCCGGCGTTGCCGGCGTTCTGCAGCAGGTTGGCGGCGGCGCCGGCGGAGCCCGTCGCGAACGCCTTGTCGAACGCGGCCTTCGCGCCCGCGTTGCCGTGGTCGGCCTGGTAGTCGCCGGTGAAGGAGGCGCCGCCGAACATCGCCATGGAGGCGATCCCGCCCGCGGCGGCGAGGACGCCGGTCGAGATGTTGGTGATCAACGAGGCGGTCTGGGCGAGCGCCAGCAGCGCCGGGTAGTCGACGGAGCCGACGATGCTGGCGAGGGACGCGACCGCCAGGACGGCGAGCGCGTCGATGTAGACGGCCATGCCCATCGCGAACACCGCGTAGGCGAACAGCGCCCACGCGAGGATCTTCAGCGCGATCGAGACCGCCATCAGGTAGTTGTGCAGGGCGTCGACCTGCAGGCAGAAGTCGCCGACCTTGTTCTCGTAGGCGTTCCGGTCGTCCATGCTCCACGCCTGCGCGGGGATGCCCTCCGCGAGCTGCCGGAGATCGTGGGACGCCTGCTCCAGCTCCTGGGCGGCCGCGGCCCAGTCGCTTCCGGCCTTGTCGAGGTTCTGCGGCTTGCTGGTGGAGAGCCGGAACATGAACGAGATCATCAGCGCCGGCGGCAGGATGACGGCCGCGCTGACCATGGTGGTGGCCATCGCCATCAGCGACTCGGCGGTGGCGAGGGCCGAACCGCCCGTCGCCGCCGCGACGACCGCGCCGCCCGCCGCGCCCGCGCCGCCCGCGAGCCCCTTGTTGCGGGCGCCCTGCGTCGGCGAGGCCGGGGTGGTGGTGGACGAGCCGCCCCGGGACCCGCTCGTGGAGCCGCCGCCCGACGGGGTCGTCCCGCCCGCCGTCCGTCCGCCGCTGGGGGTGGTCACGCTGTCGTTCCTCTCCGTCAGACCGTGCTGGAGCGCTCGGCGTCGGCGTACGTCTTCGCCGTCGTGTCGATCTTCTCTGCGAAGCCCTTGGCCGTCTCCATCAGCAGCTTGACGTCCTCGAAGCCGAACTGGACGGCGATCGGGTAGGCGGCCGAGGCGGCGGAGCAGGTGATGCTGAAGTCGCCGCCCTCAAGGTTGTAGGTGCCGTCGGTGTTGAGCTTGTCGCCGGCCGTCCGCAGCCGGGGGACGACCTGGTCGGTGAGGTCCTTGCCGTGCAGGGCGATGCGCTGGGGGTCCGCTGCCTTCGGTGTCGTCACGTGTGCGCTCCTCGGTTCTGAAGGTTGATCATAAAGGACGATCGCGCCAATTGCCCGCAAACGGCCGTCAGGTGGCCGGGACCATCAGTTCCACGCCGATGACCAGCGCGAGGACCAGGGTGTGCAGCGGTTCGGGAAGCGGGCCGTGGACGCGCACGGTCCGGCGGCGCCTGCGGTCGTTGTACGGCGAGCGGTCGGTGGCCACCCGGGCGACCTCCTTCCCGGACGGGTCCACGAGGACGCCCTCCGCGTTCGGGTTGCGCAGGCCGGGGCCGGTGAACGTCGCGAGCGGCCTGGACTGCGCGTCCAGAAGCGAGAACCGGCCGCCGCTCTTCCCGGACATGAGGGAGAAGACGCCCTTCACGCCCCCGGTGGCGGCGGCGATGGAGCCGATCAGCGCGCCGTTCGCCGCGACGACGTACGCCGGTTGCGGACGCATCGGGTCGTTCGTCCGGTCGACGTAGAAGTACGGGCCGCCGTCCGGGGCGGCGACGCAGATGACGACGCGCGATTCGTCGTACTGCACGTGCGGGTTCGCGTACGGCATCGCCGCGTCGTCCGGACGCCGGACCGGCACCCGGGTGCCGTTGGCGAGCGGCTCGTCCCGGTCGTGGAAGACGTACGTGCGCTGCTGCCCGGGTTCGTCGATCGTCCAGGTCAGCGTCTCGTACAGGCCCGGCATGTCAGCTCCGGGTCAGGTCGAACGCGATGGGCGAGGCGAGGATGAGCGTCCGCATCGGCTCGGGCAGCTGATAGAAGAACTGGAGGTCGTACTTGCCCTTGTAGAAGCCCTCGTTCACGTCGAGTTTCGCGACCTGGACGCCGTTCATGTCGGTGTAGGAGCAGCCGACGACGTGCCACTGCCGGTTGTCGTTCTGCGTACTGTCCAGCCGCATCTCCCAGTTGAGGCGGCACAGCGGACGGTCGGCGCCGTCCAGGAGGACGTTGCACATGGCGGGCGCCATGGCCGCCATCATCCTGCGGAGGGCGCCCTGCCCGGCCATCTGCTGCGCGGCGGACGTCCGGTCCTCGGCGTACCGGCCGATCACGGTGCCGTCGGGTGCGACGAACGCGACCGGCGCGCCGCGCTGGTAGTCGACGAAGAAGGCCGGTGTGCCGTCCGCCGCGAAGAGCTGGAGGACCACGCGGGCGTCGCCGACGCCCGCGCCGAACATCGCCAGCGGCCCCTTGCGCGGTTTCGGGCCGGAGACCTGCGTGGTCCGGCCGAGGGACTGCCCGCCCGGGTCGCTGACCTCGTACTCGAACTGGGACGAGATCTGCTCGATGCGCAGCGCCGGATAGTCGAACATGGGAGCTTTCCTGACTGGGAGAGGGGCGGGGGGACGGCTCCTCACTTGTCCCAGGGCGGAGTCTCGTCGCCCGCCTTGACGGTTCCGATCGGCAGGTCCAGCGATCCTGACGTGGACGTGTGGCCCTTGCCGTCGTAGTCGAGGTTCCCGGTGCCCTTGACGACGTCGCCGCCGTTGACCTGGACGCTGCCGGACTCCGACACCTTGCCCTGGCCGGTCTCGAAGTCGTGGGTGCCTTCGAGGCCCACCTTGCCGCCGGCGGTCGGGAGGGGCAGCTCCGGCCCGCCCGCGGCGCCGTTGGGGCCGCGGCCCCCGATGGGCACGGACCCGGGGGTCTCCGCGCTCGCCCCGGCGCCGTACTTCACGCTGCCGTGGTCGCCCCGGCCGATGCCGTCCTCGTCGGTGTACTCGACGTTGCCGTCGACGCCGAGCCCGGTCGAGGACTTGAAGCCGCCGGACAGGTCGCCGCCCGCGAGGCCGTGGTCGCCCCACTTGACGTGGCCGCCGCCGGTGATCTCGTTCCCGGTGCCGGTCTTGACGGTGGCGCCGCCGCCGACGTTCCACGTGTGGTTGGCGTTGCGGTCGGCGTCGAGGTCGACGTTGGAGACGGGCATGCCCCGGCCGCCGCGCGCCCCGGCGGCCGCGAGGCCCCCGTTGAGGGCGTTCTGCCCGAGGTTGGCGAGGGCGGCGGCAGAGCCGGTCGCCTGGGCGGTCATGAAGTCGGACAGGGCCTGGTCGTTGCCCTTGCCCGACTCGGCGACCGCGGCGAGCAGCGACCCGCCCTGGAACACCATGGCCGCGAGCTGCGCGGCCATCCCGAGGACGCCGGTGGCGACGATCGTGACGGTCAGGCAGGTCGCGGCGATCGCCTCGCAGGTCGCGGTGATCTCCGCGGTGATGATCCCGGCGAGGGCCGCGGCGGCGACGGCGGCGAGCGCGGCGAGGAACGTGCCCATCGCCACGGCGAAGACCGCGTAGATCATCAGCGCCCAGGCGAACGAGATCAGCGCGATGCTCACGGCCTGGAAGTAGGTCTGCAGGATGTCGAGCTGCGCGATGAACTCCTGGACCTTCTGCTCGTAGCCGGGACGGTCGTCTGCGGTCCAGTCCTGCGGGGAGATCGCGGCCACCCGCTGCCGCAGCAGCGTCTTCGTCTGCTCGACGGACTGGGCGGCCTGCTGCCACGCCTGCCCCGCCTTTTCGAGATTGGCCGGGTTGCCCTTGCTCAGTGTGAACTGGAGCTTCACCCAGGCGGCCGGCGGAAGGATGAACTGGGCGATGCCGGTCTCGATGTCGGCGGTGCCCATGAGGGTGTCATAGGAATTGAATGCGGTCATCGCGGCGCCCTGCCCCTCGTCAGACGTACTTGATCTTGCTGGCGGTCTCGGCGCCGCCGTAGTTCTTCGCCGCGGTGCCCAGTTTCTCGGCGAATCCGTCCAGCATCTCAAGGTGGGTGTTCAGGTCCTCGTAGGCGAACTGGAGGCCCATCGGATAGGCCATCGACGCCATCGTGCCGGTGACGCTGAAATCGCCGCCCTCGATCGTCCCGTTGTCGTTCAGGGTGCTGCGCGCCTTGTCGAGAGCCGGGCGGACCGCGCTCTTGATCTCTTTGCCGTGCTGGTCGATCCGTGCCGGGTTCACGGAGATCTCGCCGCCCACTCCAGCTCCTTCGGTCGCCGTTCCCGCCGTCCTGACGGACGCTTCCTCGGATCGGCAGGATAGGTCATGGCGTCCCGCCGGTGCAGTACACCGGATGATCTCGGCATGACCGGCCCGCCGTCCTCTACAGTCGTGTCCGGTGAAAGGAGCTTCCGGGATGAGATGGACAGCGGTCGCCGTGCTGGCCGGCTGCCTCGCGCCCCTGTGCACGGCGCCGGTCGCCCATGCGGCGCCGGCGGCGCCGGCGAACTGCAACCCGCCCGCCGGGGTCATGACGAAGCAGCAGCTCGACCAGAACGGCCAGCCCTGGGCGCAGCGCATCCTCAACTTCGGCGCCGCGCACGAGCGGGCCACCGGCCGCGGGGTCAAGGTCGCGGTGGTGGACAGCGGCGTCACCGCGGCGAACCCGCAGCTCGCCGGGAAGGTCCTCAAGGGGGTCGACCTGACGAAGACGGGCGCGAAGGACTGCCTCGGGCACGGCACCTGGGTGGCCGGGATCATCGCCGCGAAGCAGGGCGTCAGCCCCTTCTACGGCGTCGCCCCGGACGCGCAGATCATCCCGGTCAAGTTCGCGGCCCAGTCCACCGGCGTCGACAGCGGCCTCGCCGCCAAGGGCATCGACGAGGCCGTCCGGCTCGGCGCGGACGTCATCAACGTCTCGACCCAGTCGATGGGGGACGACCCGCGGCTGCGCAAGTCGGTGGAGGACGCGCTCGCGAAGGGCGTCGTCATCGTGGCCGCGGCCGGCAACATCGACCCGGAGAAGGGCAGCGTCCCCGGGCTGATGTACCCGGGCGCCTACCCGGGCGTGATCTCGGTGGGCGCCGTCGGCCAGGACGGGCAGGTCACCACGTTCTCCAACCCCGCGACCCCCGTCTCGGTGATCGCGCCGGGCAAGGACATCGTGACGACCGCGCCGGACGGCACCTACGCCGTCGCCGAGCAGGGCACGAGCTTCGCCACGCCGTTCGTCGCGGGGCTCGCCGCGCTGATCGAGCAGCTCTACCCGAACCTCACCCCCGCGCAGGTCAAGCGGCGGATCGAGGCGACCGCGGAGGGCAGCAAGGGGACGGGCAGCGGGCACGGCATGATCAACCCGTTCGAGGCACTGACCGCGGTGGGCGTCGCGGACGCCGGGCAGCCCGGCGCCGCCGGACCGCCCGTGAAGATCGCCATGGCGGACCGTCCCGACCCGACGACCCGCGCCGTCGCCCTGGGCATCGCGGGCGGCGCGCTGGGCCTGGCCGCACTGGTGGCGGCGGCCGGCATGCTGATCCCGCTCGGCCGGCGCCGCGGCTGGCGTCCCGGCTACGCCGCGGTCGCCCCCGACCCGGCGGACCCGCGCGGCGACGGCTGACCGCCGGACGTCCGGCGGCCCGAGGACGGCCGGCGTAATACCATCTGGCGGATGCAGTCGACGGCGCCGGTTCCCCCAGAGGCCGGGCAGCGCGCGGCGGCGCGGCGGTGGGTCGTGCCGCTGGCCGTGCTGGGCGTCCTCGTGGTCCTGGTGCCGGTGGTGTGGGTCGCGGGCGGGTTCAAGGCGACGCCCGAGCAGCCCGCGAAGAAGGCCGGTGAACGGCTCGACCTCGGGTTGTTCAGCGTGACCGTCCATGACGTGAGGATCGGGCTCGCCGACGAGGCGTTCGGCAGCGGCAAGAAGCGGTTCCTCATCATGCGGATGCGGGTGCTCAACAAGGGCAAGGAGACCGAGTCGCTGGGCGGCGGCGGGCTGACGGACGGCGTCGTCGCGCTGACCAGGGCCGGCAAGTGGGTGGAGCCCGAGCGGGTCGAAGGGGTCGCGGGCGGCGCGAAGACCGACATGGCGCAGCCGGGGCTGCCGGTCGAGGCGTCCGCGATGTGGGAGATGGGCCCGGCGGACTCGCCGTCGACGCTGACCGTGGGCCTGCGCCAGTGGAAGTACGAGCACGGGTTCACCGACAGCGGCTACAACTGGCTGGTCGATCCGAAGAGCGACGCGCTCGCCGCCCGCCTCACCCTGCCGGTGAGTCCGTCTTGAACGCGCGGCGGGTGCTGTTACGGGGCGGGGCCGGGCTCGGCGGGACGGTCCTGCTCGCCGGCGCGATGTGGCTGCACTCCGTCCGGCCCGAGGTGCGGGCGGGGGAACTGGACCCGATCCGGACCGGCGGGACGGTAGGCGCGAAGGTCACGACCCGCGACTTCAGCGTGCGGGTCGACGGGGTCGACGCGGCGCGGTCGCTGGAGCCGGGCTTCTCGATCGGCGGCAGTCCCCCGGTGGGGACCGACGGCGTCTACCTCGTCGTGCGGCTCAGCGCGACGGCGGCCCGCGAACCGCTGCAGCTCGCGTCGGCGGAGCTGGAGACCCCCGGCGGCTACACGTTCAAGAGCGGCCCGCGAACCGCGGCGGCCGCGCTGAACCAGCCCACGTTCCAGCCGATGATCTGGACGTCCACGAAGCTGGTGTTCGAGCTGCCCGAGAACCGGGTCGAGGGCGCGCACCTGGTCGTGGGCACCGGCGGGCTGCTGCCGCAGCTGTCCTCGGCCGCCGACATCGACCTCGAGCTCGGCAAGGACCGGGCGGCGAAACTGATCCAGGGCGCGACCGACCGATACCAGGTCAGGGCGGACACCCCATGACGGCCTCCGACACCCGCCCCGACGGGATCCCGCTTCCCGGGCGCCCGGGAATGCGTCCCCGCGACCTGCGGATCGTGCAGGCGGTCGCGCTCGTGTGCGCCGTGTCGGCGATGCTCGTCCTGCCGTGGGCGGACGAGACCGACAAGGTCCGGAAATTCCTGAAACCGCCGGAGAAGGTGACGACCGTCCGCGAAGGCCAGGTCGGCAAGCTGGCCGGCGCGCAATGGAAGGTCGTCGACCGGCGGACGGCCGCCCCCCTCGGCGACCGGCAGGGCGAGGTGGTCGAACTGCAGCTGGACGTGGCCGTCCGGCCTTCGGACGCCGCCGGCGTCAAGGCGGTCGGCTCGTACGGCCTGGCGTACCGGCTCCGCGACGACGACGGCCGCACCTGGTCCGCGGACGGGCTCCGCACGACCGAGCCGAAGGCGGGCGTCGCGCTGCGCATCACCGTCAAGGGGACGGTGCCCCGGACCGAGGCGGACGCGCTGGAGCTGGAGATCCAGGCGCCGAAGGAGACGCGGAAGGCGGGGGACCCACTGCCTTCGCTGCGTTTCGAGCGCTGACCCGCGCCATCACCAGGTTGAACGCCGCCGCCAGCAGGCACACCCGCAGGATCTCGAAGACGAGACCGGTTCCGTAGCCGATGGCCGGCAGCCACTGCATCCACCACGTCACCTCGTGCGGGCCGATCAGCTCGTACATGACCCGGCGGGCCGCGTCCTCCCCCACGTAGAGCCCCGCGAACAGCAGGGCGAACGTGGCGAACGGCATCATCCCGGACCGGCGGACGAGCCGCAGCCCGTACCAGGCGGGCAGCCACATCTCCCGGAACCCGCGGGTGAGCAGCTCGCGGGGGCTGTTCGTCCGGTCGATCCCGCCGGCCCGCGCCAGCCGCCGCGCCGCCCGGCCACCGCTGAGCACGACCCGCTCGTCCGCCGCGTCCAGCCCGAGGATCACCCCCGCGACCACCAGCCAGATCAGCGCGCCGAGCACCGCGTCCTTGAACGGCGGCCACAGCGCGAAGGCGGGGCCCGCGACGCCGGTCACCCAGCCCCACACCTCCCGCCCGGTGAGCCAGCCGACGCCGAGGCCGCGCAGGTGGTCGATGGTGAAGATGCCGAACAGCGCGAAGTTGATCTCCAGGAGGGCGACGAGCGCGCCGATGGCGCGGGGCAGCCGCTCCTCCAGCCGCCACTCCGCCAGCACCTTCAGCAGGAACAGGCCCGCGGTGAGCCCGATCGCGAGGCCGACGTGCTTCTCCAGCGACAGCAGCATCTCCGCGCCCTTGATCTGCCCCTCGATGCCGCCCTCGGCGAACCCGCGGCTCGCCGCCGCCGACGCGAACTCGCGGGCGTCCTCGCCCTGCATCCCCCACGCCAGGTAGAAGATGACGAACGGGAGCGCGGCGCGGCCGATCGCGCCGATCACCGGCTCCTCGTTGCCGACCGCCCAGGGCGTGAGGTCGCCGTCCGCCTCGCGGGCGTGCACCACGTCCAGGCCCTCCCGGACGCTGTGCACCATGAGCACCGTGACCGTCAGCGTGATCACCACGAGCAGGCCGATGGTGACGATCGGCGCGACGGATGCGGCCGTGCCCTTCATCGTCCCGAGCTTGTAGCCCCCGTACATGGCGCCGTAGCGGAGCAGCTCCCCCACGGTGAACCACAGGGACAGCGGCAGGACGAACCGTCCCGCGAGCTTCAGCGCGGCCCACGGGAGGATGAGCGGCGAACGCGCGGTCGGCCATGCCATGGCGCCCGATCGTAGAGGATTCCGGTCATCTCACGACGAAACCCCGCCGTCCCGGATGGGCGGGACGGCGGGGTTTCGACGCGGACGGATCCGTCAGATCGCGACTTCGAGGCCGGCGACCGTGCCGGTCTTCGCGGTGACGCTGTTGTCGACGCTCACGCCGCCGGCCGCGAGGACGCGGACGGTCCAGTCGCCGTCGGCGGCGAAGAACCGGAACACGCCCTCGTCGCCCGTGACCACCTCGGCGGTGAACTCGCCGGACGAGTCGAGCAGGCGGGCGTAGGCGCTGGACACCGGGGCGCCGTCACGGGTGACGGTGCCCTGGATGACGGCCTCGTTGGTCAGGTCGACGGTCGCGGGCAGGTGAGCGGTCTGCTCGGGCGCTGCGCAGCCCTGGGTCATTGCTCCTCCAACTGTGGGAAGTTCGGCCGGGTTACTTGGCGGCGCCGAGCTCGATCGGCACGCCGATCAGCGAGCCGTACTCGGTCCAGGAACCGTCGTAGTTCTTCACGTTCTCGATGCCGAGCAGCTCGCGCAGCGCGAACCAGGTGTGCGAGGAGCGCTCGCCGATGCGGCAGTAGGCGATGGTGTCCTTGCCCAGGTCGACGCCGGCCGCGGTGTACAGCTCGCGGAGCTCCTCGTCGGACTTGAACGTGCCGTCGTCGTTGGCCGCCTTCGACCACGGGATGTTGGCCGCGGTCGGGATGTGCCCGGCCCGCTGCGACTGCTCCTGCGGCAGGTGCGCCGGGGCGAGCAGCTTGCCGCTGAACTCGTCCGGCGACCGGACGTCCACCAGGTTCTGCTTGCCGATCGCCTCGACGACCTCGTCGCGGAAGGCGCGGATCGTCAGGTCCTGGTCCTTGGCCTTGTAGTCGGTCGCGGGACGGGACGGGACGTCCGTCACCAGCTCCCGGGAGTCGAGCTCCCACTTCTTGCGGCCGCCGTCGAGCAGCTTCACCTTGTCGTGGCCGTACAGCTTGAAGTACCAGTACGCGTAGGACGCGAACCAGTTGTTGTTGCCGCCGTACAGGATCACGAGGTCGTCGTTGGCGATGCCCTTGGCGGACAGCAGCTGCTCGAACCCGGTCTTGTCCACGAAGTCGCGGCGGACCGGGTCCTGCAGCTCGGTCTTCCAGTCGATCTTCACGGCGCCACGGATGTGGCCCTTGTCATAGGCGGACACGTCCTCGTCGACCTCGACGAGAACCAGGCCGGGCGCGTCCAGGTTGGACTCAACCCAGTCGGTGTCCACCAGGACGTCTGAGCGGCTCATGCGGGAACCTCCCTCTCGGAGCGAACTTTCGCGGTGATACGTCGGAAGAGCGGATACATCTCGCAGCCGAGGCAGAACCCGAACGCCGCGTTCAGGAACGCCGCCGCCAGCGCGAGGGCGGTGGCACCGATGCCGAGCCAGCTGATCCCCGTCGCATAACCGACCGTTCCCACCAGGGCGAACGCGAGACCGACACCCTGCGCGAAGCGGGGCGCGGCGGCGTCCTCCAGTTCCCTGGGAGGAGCGAGCCGGGGACGGATCAGCACTTTGAACGCCAGTCCGTACGGGGCGTACCGGAGGCCGAGGAAGGTCGCGAGCGCGAACACGACGGCCTGAGCGGCGAGCAATGCCCAGCTTCCGGTCACCAGCACCACGATGAGAACGACTGTCGTGACGGTCGCAGCGAAGCGCGGCCCACGCGGATCAACCTGCATCGGGGTGCTCCTGGCGGAGTGGAAGCGTGCGTACGAGCTAGAAGTGGAAGTGCTCGGGGGCGGACGGGCTCGATGCCTCAGGCCATGCGACAGAGCGAGGCGGCGACGCGGCAGAAGTCCACCGCGCGGCGCTTCGTGAGCGTCTGCTCTGTCCAGTAACGCACGGACTCGATGTTAAGCGGCAATCCACGCGCTGTCACATCCGTCTCGCCTTCCGAGACAGTGACATTCGTCTTATCGCAGGTCGTCAGGGTGGGGCTCACGGGATGACCTCACCGAGAGCAGCGATGACGTCGGGTTTGCGGGGCGCACCGGCGGCGCGGCGGACGACGCGTCCGGCGCCGTCCAGGATGAGGACGGTCGGGGTCCGCACGACGTTCAGCCGGCGGACGAGGTCCAGGTGCGCCTCGGCGTCGAGTTCGACGTGCGCGACGCCGTCCACCATCTCGCTCACCTCGCCGAGGACGCGGCGGGTGGCGCGGCACGGCGCGCAGAACGCGCTGGAGAACTGCAGCAGCGTGGCCGTCTCGCCCAGTTCGGCGCCCATGTCGTCCGGCCGGACGGTCTCCGCCACGTCGCCGCCCTCCCCGCGCCGCGGGCGCAGCACGCCGTCACGGCGCCGCCGCACGAGGGCGAACGCCGTGGCCGCGATCAGGACCGCCGCGGCGATCAGTGCTCCGGTCATCGACAAGCACAACCGGGCCGGGCCGCGTTTTCTTCCGGTCAGGTCGGAATGGTGAGGAGCGGCCGTCCGTCCAGCCCGACGATCTCGAACGAGAACAGCTGGCCGCGCGGGAACATCGTCGACCCGACGTACTCGCCGTAGCCCTCCTCGTACGGGACGTACCAGCTGCCCAGCGCGTCCCGGCGGCCGTCCCGCGCGATCACCAGCAGCCGGCAGTGCGATCCCTTCGGGACGCCGGCCAGATGGAGCTCGACCTCGGTCCCCCACTCCTTCTTGCGCAGGACGACGTAGCCCTTGATGTCGCCCTCCGGGTTCGCGGCGCTGATCCGCTCGGTCTCCGGCGGCCCCGACGTCGCGGCCGGCGGCGGGTTCGCGACGGTGCCGCCGTCCGATCCGACTGGAAGGACGAACCCGCCGAACAGGCTGCCGAGGACGAGCAGCAGGCACGCGGCGGCGGCGAGCGGGGCCCACCCCCCGATGCCCCGCCCGCCGACGCCCCGCCCGCCGCGCAGGCGGCCGAGCCATCCCCTCCGTCGCTCGGCCGCCCTGGTCAGCAGCCCGTCGAGCAGCTCGGGCGGCGGCCCGGTCACCCGTTCGAGCTGCTCCCGCTCGACCCGCCCGAGCATCGCGGGCAGGCCCGCCAGCCCGGCGAGCTCGTCCCGGCAGGCGGGGCAGTACTCCAGGTGGCCCTCCAGCCGGCTCCGCTCGGCGGGATCCAGCGCGCCGAGCACGTACACGCCGAGGGACGTGCGCACGTCCGTGCAGTCGTTCATGGCGCCAGCCCCCGCTCCTCCAATGCGAGTTTGAGGGCCCGCAACGCGTAGAAGGTGCGGGACTTCACCGTGCCGGGCGGTACGCCGAGCGTCGTGGAAGCCTCCGCCACCGACCGGCCCTTGTAGTAGGTCTCGATCAGCACGGCCCGGTGCGGCGGGCTCAGCCCGGCCAGCGCCTCCGCCACCGTCCAGGACTCCAGCGCCCGGTCGATGTCGTCGGAGCCGTCGGCGGTCATGAGGGCGTGCTCGTCGATGCCGGTCTCCGGCGGCCGGGCGCGCTTCGCGCGGTGCGCGTCCACGACCAGGTTCCGCACGACCGTGAACAGCCACGGCCGCACCGGGCGCCCCGCCAGCGCCTCCGGATGCCGCCAGGCGCGCAGCAGCGTCTCCTGCACGACGTCCTCGGCCTGGGTTCGGTCCCCGCCCGTCAGCCGCAGGACGTAGCCGTGGAGGGGACCCCCATGCTCGCTGTACAGGGCGCGAAGCAAACCCTCATCCGCGGTCGGACCCACACCACGTACACGTACGCCCCGGTCAGCTGGTTCATCCCGGGTTGCGGGTATTTCCGGCCTGCTGGAGGTCGTTCAGGTGGACGTTCTGGGCCGTCGCCGCGACCCGCAGGCCGTCCGGCGTGGGCTGGATCTGGCTGATCCGCGACCCGACGGGCAGGTCGGCGACCGGGACGATCCAGGTCAGCTGCCGTTTCACCAGCGCGAGCGGGATCTGCGCGGCGCCGTTCGACCCCACCGACACGGGGGTGACGGCGATGCCCTTCGCGGTCGGCTTGAGCTCCACGACCGCGGTACCGGCGACGTTGAAGCCGAGGATGGTGCCGGTCATCTCCACCGCGAGGTCGTCCCCCTTCGGCTTGATCGACTTGACCTCCTTCGGCGCCTCCTTCTTGATCACGTCATAGGGGACGATCGCGGACGCGGTCGCCGTGCGCGCGGTGACGTTCGCGGCGCTGCCCTTGCTGACCTCCGACAGCGGCGCCTGCACGCCCCGCATGTCCACCTTGACGCCGGTGACGGTGACGCCCTGCTCCGTCCAGTCCCCGATGGCGACCTCGATGTGCTCGTACTCGCCGCCGGCCGCCTGCGTGAGGAACGGGATGCCGTGGATGGTGACGTCCGGCTGCTGCTGCAGGTCGTACTGCGCGGCCACCTGCTCGCCGATCTTGTCCTGCGCGACCCGGACACCGATCCGGTCCGCGGCGACCAGCACCACGGCCGCGAAGATCAACAGCACCAGCAGTACTTTCCGCATGTCTCTCCTTCAGGGCTGCGGCATGCGATCGCCACACCTTAATGCGCATTCCTCCCCTACCGGGTCACGCCACAGAATGACCTTCGGTCATCCGCCGGCGAACGGCGGCAGTACCTCGACCGCTCCGCCGTCCGGCAGCACGATCGACTCGTGCGGGCGGCTCCCGACCGGATCCCCGTCGACGAGGAACGAACTCCGCGCGACGACCCGCGCGAACTCCGCGCCCCGCGCCGAGGCCGCCGCTTCCAGCGCCTCCGCCAGCGTCACCGCGTCGTACGGCTCCTCGTGCGTCCCCGCCGCCGCCTTGGCCGCCGCCCAGTACCGCATCGTCCCCTTGGCCATGGCTCCAGTGTGGCGCAGACCGGTCCATGGTCGGCGCGGGCGACTCGGTTATGCTCTGGGGTGAGGGATCCGGGCGACGAGGCCATGGAGTTCATCCGTAAGGCCCTTCACGGTCACCTCGTCCTCGAGCCGCTGGCCATCGCCGCTGGGCTGGAGGATGAGCCGCCTGGGTCCTACGTCTTTTGACGGGAGACGGCACTTGAGCAGCCTGCTCTTGCTGACCAACGCGCTGGAGCCCTCCGACGAGGTCCTCCCCGCGCTCGGACTTCTGCTGCATTCGGTGCGCGTCGCCCCCGCCGAGGCGTCCGCGCTCATCGACGCGCCACCGGCCGACATCGTGCTGGTGGACGCCCGGCGCGACCTCGTCCAGGCCAAGAGCCTGTGCCGCCTGCTCCGCACCACCGGCCTGGACTGCCCCCTCCTCGCCATCGTGACCGAAGGCGGCCTCGCCGCGCTCAGCCCCGAATGGGGCCTGGACGACGTGCTCCTGCAGGCCGCCGGCCCCGCCGAGGTCGAGGCCCGCCTCCGCCTCGCCGTCGGGCGCGCCGCCGCCGGCGCCGGCGAGGACGACGTGCCCGGCGAGATTCGCAGCGGCGACCTCACCATCGACGAGGCCACCTACACCGCCCGCCTCCGCGGCCGCGTCCTCGACCTGACGTTCAAGGAGTTCGAGCTGCTGAAGTACCTGGCCCAGCACCCGGGCCGCGTCTTCACCCGCGCCCAGCTCCTCCAGGAGGTCTGGGGCTACGACTACTTCGGCGGCACCCGCACCGTCGACGTCCACGTCCGCCGCCTCCGCGCCAAGCTGGGCGCCGAGTACGAGTCGCTGATCGGGACCGTCCGCAACGTCGGCTACCGCTTCGTGCCCGACCACCGCCCCGGCGACGCGGAGGAGAAGACAGCCGCCCGCACGTGACCCTCCGGCCGGCGGCCGGGGGACGCCGTTAACCGAAGCGGCCGGTGATGTAGTCCTCGGTGGCCTTTTGTTCGGGGTTCGCGAAGATCTTGCTGGTGTCGTCGATCTCGATGAGCTTGCCGGGTTTGCCGGTGCCGGCGATGTTGAAGAAGGCGGTGCGGTCGCTGACGCGGGCGGCCTGCTGCATGTTGTGGGTGACGATCACGATCGTGTACTGGGTCTTCAGCTTGTCGATCAGGTCCTCGATCGCGAGGGTGGAGATGGGGTCGAGGGCGGAGCACGGCTCGTCCATCAGCAGGACCTGGGGCTGGACGGCGATGGCGCGCGCGATGCACAGGCGCTGCTGCTGGCCGCCGGAGAGGCCGGCGCCGGGCCTGCCGAGGCGGTCCTTGACCTCGTTCCACAGGTTGGCGCCGCGCAGCGACTCCTCGACGATCTCGTCCAGGCGGGACTTGCGGCGCACGCCGTTCAGCTTGAGGCCGGCGGCGACGTTGTCGTAGATCGACATGGTGGGGAACGGGTTGGGCCGCTGGAACACCATGCCGACGACGCGGCGCACCGCGACGGGGTCGACGGACGAGTCGTACAGGTCCTCGTCGTCCAGCATGACCTTGCCCTCGACGCGCGCGCCCGGGATGACCTCGTGCATCCGGTTCAGCGTGCGCAGGAACGTGGACTTGCCGCACCCCGACGGACCGATGAACGCCGTCACCGAGCGCGGCTCGATCGTCATCGAGATGTCCTCGATGGCGTGGACGCCGCCGTAGTAGGCGTGCAGCCCGGAGACGTCGATCCGCTTGGCCATGGGTTTTCCTTTCTGACGGTCAGCGGCTCGTGGGCGCGGTGCGCCGGGCGACGAGGCGGGCGACCAGGTTGAGCAGCATGATGATGCCGATCAGCACGAGCGCGCCGGTCCAGGCGCGGTCGATCGAGTGCTGGCTGGGGTCGGCGGCCTGCTCCCAGATGAAGGTGGGCAGGGACGCCTGCGGTCCGTTGAACGGGTCGTTGTTGATCGCCTTGGTGAAGAAGATCGTGAGCAGCAGCGGCGCGGTCTCGCCCATGACGCGGGCGACGGCGAGCATCACGCCGGTCACCATCCCGGTCATCGCGGTCGGCAGGACGACGAAGCAGACCGTCCGCCAGCGGGGCACGCCGAGCGCGAAGGACGCCTCCCGCAGGTCGTTCGGGACGAGCTTCAGCATCTCCTCCGCGGACCGGACCACGGTCGGGATCATCAGGATCGTCAGGGACAGCGCCCCGGCGAAGCCGGAGAAGTCGAACCCGAACGTGAGCAGCCACAGCGCCAGCACGAACAGGCCCGCGACGATGGACGGGATGCCCGTCATCACGTCCACGGTGAAGCTGACGACCTTGCCGAGGCGCCCGTTGCCGGCGTACTCGACCAGGTAGATCGCGGTGAGGATGGAGAGCGGCACGGCGATCGCGGTGGTGATCGCGACCTGCTCCAGGGTGCCGATGATGGCGTGGTAGGCGCCGCCGCCGGCGTCGCTGCCGCTGACCGCGTTCATCGAGAACTGGAAGAACGTCAGGTCGAACCGCTTGGCGCCGTTGACGGCGACCGTCCACAGCACCGACACGAGCGGGATGAGCGCGAGCGCGAACGCCAGATAGACCAGCCCCTGGACGAGCCGGTCCTTGATCTTGCGGGCGGGCGACACCGAGGTCAGGCTCCCGCCCTCGCCCGTCGTGAGGGTGGTCACGCGAACTCCTTCCGGCGTGCGACGACCGCGCGGGCGGCCATGTTGACGACCAGGGTGATCACGAACAGCACGAGCCCGGAGGCGATGAGCGCGCCGCGCCCGGTGACGGACGCCTCGGCGAAGCTGTTGGCGATGTTCGCGGCGAACGTCGCGCCGCCGTTCTCCAGGATGTGCCAGTTGATGCCGGGCACGAACGTCAGCACCATCGCGACGGCGATCGTCTCGCCCATCGCGCGGCCGAGGCCGAGCATCGAGGCGCCGATCATGCCGGACCGCCCGTACGGCAGCACCGCCAGCCGGATCATCTCCCAGCGGGTCGCGCCGATCGCCAGCGCCGCCTCCACGTTGGCGCGCGGGACCTGCAGGAACACCTCCCGGGAGATGGACGAGATGATCGGCAGGATCATGATCGCCAGCACCACCGAGGCGGTGAAGATCGAGTTCTTGCCGGGGCTGTCGCCGCCGAACAGCGGGATCCAGCCGAGCGCCGCGTTGAGCGCCGCGCTGATCCCCTCCATGTGCTGGGACAGGAACGCGAGGCCCCACAGCCCGTAGACGATGCTGGGGACGGCGGCGAGCAGGTCCACGACGTAGCCGAGCCCGGACGCCAGCCGCCGCGGCGAGTAGAACGAGATGAACAGCGCGATCCCGATCGCGATCGGCGTGGCGATGAGCATCGCGAGCAGCGACGAGAGCACCGTGCCGAACGCCAGCTGCGCAATGCCGAACTCCGGCGGCGTCGCGTTCGGGTTCCACTCCTCGGTGGTGAGGAAGTTCGCCCGGTTGTCCTGGAGCGCGGGGATCGCCTTCCAGACGAGGAAGGCGGCGATCGCGGCGACGATCGCCAGCACCGTGATGCCGGAGCCCCGGGCCGCGCCGGCGAAGACGCGGTCGCCGGCCCGTCCGGTGCCCATCGGCCCGAGGGCGCCCCGCCGGGCGGCGGCGCGCGCCGCGACACCGGTCTCGGTGGTCATGGGGGAACCTCCTTCGATCACGGCGGAACCCGCGCCGGCCCCGCCGCCGAGGTCATCGGCGGCGGGGCTGCGGGAGCCGTCGTCCGGTGTCAGGACAGGGCCTTCACGGATGCCTGGACCTTCGTGAGCACGCTCTGCGGCAGCGGCGCGTAACCCTGCTCGGTGAGGATCTTCTGGCCGTCCGCGCTGGAGGTGTAGGTGAGGAAGGACTTGACGAACCCGGCCTGCTCGGCCGGCAGCCCCTTCTCGCAGGCGATCTCGTAGGTGACCAGGACGATCGGGTAGGCGCCCGGCTCCTTGGTCGCGTAGTCGATCTTCAGCGCGACGTCGTTGCCGGTGCCGACGACCTTCGCCCCCGCGACGGCCTTGGACGCGGTCTCCGGCGAGAGCCGGGTGTACTCGCCGGCGCCGTTCTTCACCTGCGCGGTCTGGAGCTTGTTGTTGGTCGCGTACGACATCTCCACGTAGGAGACCGCGCCCTCGGTGCTCTTCACCTGGCTGGTGACGCCGTCGGACTTGGCGGCGCCCTGGCCGGTGGAGTTCGGCCACTTCTTGGCCTTCTCCCACGTCCAGATGTCCGGAGCGACCGTGTGCAGGTAGTTCGTGAAGTTGTCGGTCGTGCCGGACTCGTCCGAGCGGTAGACCGGCTTGATCGCGGAGGCGGGGAGCTTGGCGCCCTCGTTCTCCTTGGCGATCGCCGGATCGTTCCACTTCGTGATCTTGCCTGAGAAGATCTTGGCGATGTTCTCCGGCGCCAGCTTCAGCCCGTCCACGCCCGGCACGTTGTAGACGACCGCGACCGGGCCGACGACCATCGGCAGGTTCAGCGCGTTGCCCCCCTGGCAGCGCTTCTGCGCGGCGGGAACCTCCTCGGGCTTGAGCGCCGAGTCCGAGCCGGCGAACGACACCTGCCCGCCGGTGAACGCCTGGATGCCGGCGCCGGAGCCGCTCGGGTTGTAGTTCAGGTTGGCGCCCGCGCACTTGCTCGCGTAGACCTTCGTCCACTCCTCGATCGCGTTCTTCTGCGCGCTGGACCCGGCCGCGTTGACGCTGCCCTTCGCGCAGTCGATGTCACCGGACGGGGCGTTGCCCGTGGTGGCCGTCGTGTTGTTGTCGCTCCCGCAGGCGGACAGGGCCAGCACGCCCGCGACGACCACGCCGCCCAGGGCGGCAAGTCGGGAACCGTTCTTCACCGGAGGGTCTCCTCTTAGTTTCGTGGGGCGGATCCCCGTCCCGGCCTCGGCCGGGCGGCGGTTTCGCCGTCGAGTCCGACGCTAAGTAGGCGAGGTGACCAGCCGCCCCGCTCCAGGTGAACGGCAGATGAACGGAGACGTGCACGGTCACGAAGAATGCCCCGATTTGCCGTGGACGCCGGGTTAACAGCGCAGCTCACGCATGGAAAAACCCGGTCGGGATTTGCCCCACCGGGTTTGAGCGCCGGCGCCTCAGGCGTACATGACGTCGACGGCGTAGCGGGTGAAGCCCAGCGACTCGTACAGGCGGACGGCCGCGACGTTGGACTCGTCCACGTAGAGCATGATCTGCTCCATGCCGGTGTCACGCAGGTGATGCAGGCCCTTCAGCGTGAGGGTGCGTCCCAGCCCGAGACCCTGCGCATCGGGGTCGACGCCCACGACGTACACCTCACCGATCTTCCCCGGGTGGACCTTCGTCCAGTGGAAGCCGGCGAGCCGCCCGTCACGCTCGGCGAGGAAGAAGCCCGCCGGGTCGAACCAGTCCTCGGCCTCGCGCTCGCGGACGTCGTCCATCGTCCAAGCGCCCTGCTCGGGGTGGCCGGCGAACGCGCGGGCGTTGACGTCCAGCCACGCCTGCTCGTCCCGTCCGGGCTCGAAGGTCCGCACCGTCACCCCGCCGGCGGCACTCGTCTCCGGCAGCGGCTCGGACGCCGGGCGCCGCAGCTGGAACAGCGCGCGGACCCGCGCCATCCCCTCCGCGGCCGCCAGCGCGGCGGCGGCCGGAAGATCGCCGTGCGCCCACACCCGCAGCGGGGCGGCCTCGTCCCGCAGCGCCCGCAGCAGCGTGCGCCCGTGCCCCCTGCGCCGATGCTCCGGATGCACGACCAGCTCCCCGGCCGCGGGCTCGTCCCCGCTCGCCGGGTCGACGTGCGCGTAGGCCACGATCGTCCCGGCGGCGGAGATCGCCGGCCCGGACCGCCCGCCGCGCAGGGCCAGCAGGGCGTGCTCGGACAGCGGCCCCACCCCGTCGGCCCGCGCGGCCGCCTCGGCCAGCGCCAGCGCCTCCGCGACCTCGGTCTCCCCCAGCGTCCCGCGCGCCCGCAGCTCACTCACGTTCGCCACCCTATGCGGACGGCCGGAAGCGAAGATCACCTGGGATCCTGATCAATTCGTCACAAAAACGTCACCGCACCGCCGGGATCCGTATGCCGGGCGAACCTAGCGTCCACAGAATGACTCGACGACGCACCATCCTGGCCTGCGCCGCGGCGGGGCTGACGGTCGTGGGCCTGTCGGCGCAACCCGCCGCCGCGCGCCCCGCACCGACCGCGTCCGTGCGCCTGCTCGCGCTGAACGACTTCCACGGCAACCTGGAACCGCCGACCGGGAGCTCGGGCAGGGCCATCGACGAGAACGGCGACACCGTCCTCGCGGGCGGCGCCGCCTACATCGCGACCCACCTCAAGCAGTTGCGGAACCGCGACACCCTCACCGTCGCGCAGGGCGACCTGATCGGCGCCTCGCCGCTGCTCTCGGCCGCCTACCACGACGAGCCGTCCGTCCAGTTCATGGGCGACATCGGCGTGACGGCGTCGGCGGTCGGCAACCACGAGTTCGACGAGGGCTACCAGGAGCTGCTGCGCATCCAGAACGGCGGCTGCCACCCGGTCGACGGCTGCTCACCCGAGGGACGCTGGCGCGGCGCGAAGTTCGACTACCTCGCCGCGAACGTGCTGAAGCAGCGCGGCCACCGGGATCGTCCGATCCTGAAGCCGTGGACGATCCGGCGCATCAACGGCGTCCGCGTCGGGTTCATCGGCGTCGTCACCAAGACCACCCCGAGCATCGTCACCGCCGAGGGCATCAAGGGCCTGAAGTTCGACGACGAGGTCGCCGCCGCGAACCGGGCCGCCCGCGAGCTGAAGCGCCGGCACGTCCGCGCGATGGTGCTGCTGGTCCACGAGGGCGACCAGGTCGTGCCCGGCACCCGTCCCGACCAGTGCGGCATCGTCCCCGGCGCCGGCTCCCGCATCGCGCAGGAGGCCGACCCCGAGATCGACATGGTCCTGTCGGGCCACACGCACCAGCAGTACATCTGCTCGGTGAAGGACCCGGACGGCAACCCCCGCCTGTTCTCGTCCGGCTCGTCGTTCGGCCGCGTGATCACCCAGGTCGACCTCAAGGTGAACCGGCGCACGGGCGACATCATCCGCTCGACCGTCAAGGCCGACAACCACGTCGTGACCCGTGACGTCCCGCCGGACCCTGCGACGGAGAAGTTCGTCCAGACCTGGAAGGACCGCGTCTCCGGCATCGCCGACAAGCCCATCGGCAAGATCACCGCCGACCTGACCCGCACCCCGTCTCCCGCGGGCGAGACCGCGCTCGGCGACGTCATCGCCGACGCCCAGCTCGCCGGCACGCAGGACCTCGGCGCGCAGATCGCGCTGATGAACCCCGGCGGCGTCCGCACCGACCTCACCTACGCGGCGAGCGGTTCCGAGGGCGACGGCGTCGTCACCTACGGCGAGGCGTTCGCCGTCCAGCCGTTCAGCAACGTCATGGGCGTGACGTCCCTGACCGGCGCGCAGCTCGACGCCCTCCTCGAACAGCAGTGGACGTCCGCGGGCGAGAAGATCCTGCAGCCCTCGGCGAACCTGAACTTCACCATCGACCGCTCCAAGCCCGCCGGCGACCGCGTCTCCGCGATCACGATCAACGGCGCCTCGGTCGACCCGGCCACCGCCTACAAGGTCGCGGCGAACAACTTCCTCCTCGGCGGCGGGGACGGCTTCACCGTCTTCACCGAGGGCACGGGCCAGGTCCTCGGCGCCATCGACCTGGACACCTTCGTCGCCTACTTCAACGCCCAGGGCACCATCGCCCCGCCACCCCTCGACCGCATCTCCGGCCAGTAGGAACCAGAACGGCCCGCCGCCCCGGACGGGACGGCGGGCCGTGCCGTTCGGTCACGCGCCGAAGAAGTGGACGACGTAGTAGACCACCGCGGCCACGGCCCCGGCGGCGGGCATGGTGAGGACCCAGGCCACGAGGATGTTGCCCGCCACGCCCCAGCGGACCGCGGACAGGCGCTTGGTGGCGCCCGAGCCCATGATCGCCGAGGTGATCGTGTGGGTGGTGGAGATTGGAGCGTGCCAGATGAACGCGGTGGTGTAGAGGACGAGGGAGGCGGTCGCCTCGGCGGCGAAGCCCTTCGGCGGGTCGACCTCGATGACCTTCCGGCCGAGCGTCCGCATGATCCGCCAGCCGCCCGCGTACGTCCCCGCGGACAGCGCGCCCGCGCACGAGACGATGACCCACCACGGCACCGTGCTGCCGTCCGCGTGCCCGGTGGTGACGAGCGCGAGGACGATGATGCCCATCGTCTTCTGGGCGTCCTGCAGGCCGTGCCCGAGCGCGAGGGACGCGGCGGACATCGTCTGCGCGATGCGGAACCGGCGGCCGACCCGGGACGGGTTGGCGTGCCGGAAGATCCACAGGATCGCCACCATCGCCATGTAGGCGAGGCAGAAGCCGACGACCGGCGACACCACCATCGGGATCGCGACCTTGTCGACCACGGTCGACCAGTTCACCGCCGACAGCGACGCCAGCCCGGCGCCGACCACGCCGCCGATGAGGGCGTGCGAGGACGACGACGGCAGCCCGAAGTACCAGGTGATCAGGTTCCAGGTGATCGCGCCGAGCACGCCGGCGGCGACCACGGTGAGCCCGTGCAGGCCGGACGGCGGGCTGATGACCTCGCTGACGGTCTTGGCGACCCCCACCCCGAGCAGCGCGCCGATCATGTTCATGGCCGCGGCCATGCCCAGCGCGACGCGCGGTGTCAGCGCGCGGGTCGACACGGCGGTGGCGATCGCGTTGGCCGCGTCGTGGAAGCCGTTGGTGTAGTCGAAGACCAGGGCCACGACCACCACGAGGATGAGGACGGCCATCTGCGCGTCGGACCGGAGCCCGAGCGCGCCGCCCACCATGACCAGCAGGATCCCGGCCAGCAGCAGCAGCCAGGCCCGTCCGGAGACCCGGCGCGTGGCCTGCTCTCCAAGGGAGGCGGCATCGTCCTCCGCGGACGGTTCCCGGGTGATGGTCACGCCGGGATCCTTGGCAGCGCTCATGATTCCTTGACCGAGATGGTCTCGACCGTGTTCGCGACGTGCTCGAAGGCGTCCGCCGCGTCCTCCAGCCGGTCGATGACCTGCTTCAGCTTCAGCACGGTCAGCGTGTCGTACTCGCCGCTGAACAGGTGCGCCAGCAGCTTGCGGTAGATCTGGTCGCCCTGGTTCTCGAGCCGGTTGATCTCGATCCAGTACTCGTTGAGCTCCTTCATCGAGCGCAGCCTGGGCATGGCCTCGGCGGTCAGCTCAGCGGCGCGCTCCAGCACCTCCACCATGTGGACGATGCCCTTGGGGAACTCGTCGATCTTGTAGAGGACGACGAGGTCCGCCGCCTCCTCCATCTCGTCCATGACGTCGTCTATGGTCGACGCCAGCCGGTAGATGTCCTCGCGATCGAAGGGCGTGATGAACGTTTCGTTCAACCGGCGCATGATCGCGTGGGTGCATTCGTCGCCTGCGTGTTCGCAGGCGCGCATCTTCTCCGCGATCGCCGCCCGGTCGGCGCCGTCGCTGATGAGTTCCACGAGCAACCTGGCGCCGGTGACCAGGTTGTTCGCCGAGTCGGCGAACATGTCGTAGAAGCTGTCCTCACGCGGCGTGAGACGCAAGCGCACGTCGTTCTCCTGATGTGCCGGAACAGTCCGCAGAGGATCGTAGGCGCTACCCGCCGTAAAAAGAACCTTTGCCCCAGCTTCGACTGGTGTCACCCATCCTCTCACCTACAAGATTGCCCGAGATCACCAGGTACATACCCCCCGCGGGCGGCCCTATCTGGAGGAACGCCCGCCAGTTCGGGCCTGCGCGGCGGCCACCTCCGGCCGCACCGGCGCGCCGCAGTGACATTGCTTACATCGCCCAAGGTGACACCCCGGACGGGCGGGGCCGAGTGGGGCCGGGGCGGACGGGGGCGGGGCGGGGCTGAAATGACGAACCGGGGACGCCCCGAATCGGCGTCCCCGGAACCTGCGAGCCCTGCGGAACTAGTCCTGCGGCGTCAGCTCGCGACGACCGGCTTCGTCGGACCGTACCCCGAGCACCATGTCGATCTCCGCGACGGTCAGCGGCCGCTCCGCCGCCGCCACCGCACTGAGCATCTCGGCATAGAGTTCGATCTCGTCCAGCGCAACACGGTCGTGGACGCGCAGATCGAGATTCTGGCGCACCGCGTCCACCTCCGTTCGTTCCCCCACACCCAAGTCGAGGCTACGCTTCGGGCCCCGACGGGCGCATGACCCAAGAGGGCCATTCGCGGACCACCTTGCCCACTGGTCTTCCCGGGTGATGCCCATCTGATGCCACCGACCCGCCCGGACGGGACGCGCAGGACGGTCAGCCCCCCGCCCGGAAGTCGCCGAGCAGCTGCTCCAGGGGCGTTTCGGGCAGGTCGCGGGCGGTCAGCCGGGCCACGGTCGCGGCGTTGACGTCGGCGCCCGCCAGCCGGGCAGCCTGCCGCGCGACCGTCTGCTCGAACAGCGCCCGGACGGTCCGGGCGTAGGCGAACCGGGGGTCCTCGCGCATCGTCGCCAGCCGGGACAGCAGCTCGACGCGCAGCTCCTCGTCCAGCATGTAGAGATCGCGCTCGGCATAGCTCTGGAAGAGGTGCACCATGTCGCGGTCGCCCATCCCGGTGAACTCCAGGATCCGGCCGAACTCGGCGCGGAACGCGGGGTTGCCCGCGAGGAAGCCCTCCATCTCCGCCGCCGGGCTCGAACAGACGACGATGAACCGGCCCTGGCTCATGCGGCGCAGCAGCTCGTCGACCACGGCGGGCGTCCGGTCGAGCCGATACGCCTCCTGGATGAGCAGCACCCCGCCGAGCGCCTGGTCGACCATGCCGCCGACGCGGTTGCGGGTGTCGGTCTGGTCGCGTCCCGCCAGGTGGACGGGGCGGCACGCCACCACGTGCCCGGACCGCAGCAGCCCCAGCGCCGCGTAGATGCCGCCCAGGAGCCCCGCCACGGTCGTCTTGCCGGTGCCGGGCGGACCGGTGAAGACCAGATGCCGGGCGTCCTCGCCGGACACCCCGTACCGAGCCCGGTCGGCGGCCAGCGCCGCCTCGTCGGCCAGTTCCCGGACGGCCGTCTTGACGTCCTCCAGCCCGGTGAGCTGGTCGAGCTGCCGCAGGTAGCCGCCGATGTCGCCGGGCGGGCGCAGCGCCGGCTCGATGCCCTCGGCGACGCCCGCCAGGTCGTCCGGGGTGAGGACGAGCCGGTCGTGGGACGCCCCGGCGCGCTCCATGTTCCGCTGGGCCGCCTGGTCGAGGTACGCCTCGACCAGGCGCGCGTTGACCAGGTCGCCGGGGCCGCGGAGACGCTCCAGGTCGGCTCGGACGGTCTCCAGCGCGGACGCGCCGATCGTGACGCGCCGCTCGTCCGCGAGCAGGTGCAGCAGCGTCATCCGGTTGTCGAGGTCGCTGAAGTCGGGCAGCCGGTGGACGCGGAACGCCTGCACGAGCTTCGGATGCTGCTGCAGGAGGCGCCGGTACGCGCGCGGCTCGCACGTCGCGATCATCGGCGTCGTGTTCACCGGGTCGCGGCGGGCGCGGCGCACCGCCCCGACGACGGCGCCGGGATCGGCCGCGTCGTTGATCGCGACGTCCAGCCGCTCGAACAGGATCACCGGCCCCGGCTGGGCGAGGAGCAGCCCGATCCGCTCCGGCGGCGCGTTCCGGACGTCCTCGGCGTCGTGCGCGCGGATCGACCCGTCGCCGAGCCCGGCGTTCGCCAGCGTCAGCGCGATCATCCGGGACAGCCGGCGCTGCCCCGAGTGCGGGTCGCCGACCAGCAGCACGCCCGGCAGGCCCGACTTGATCGCGCTGGGCGCGCCGTCCACCCGCGTCTGCTCGATCTCGTCGCCGGCCGGTGCGTTCCACTCCTCGGCCTGCGCGCGGACGTCGCCGAGCAGGACGGACGCGTCGTGCTCCCCGTAGAGGAACCCGAACCCGAACCGCTCCAGGACGCGGCGGGTGCTGCGGTCGCTGGGCGGCGGGATCTCGGCGACGGGACGCTCCGGGGACGGCGTGTCGTCCAGGAAGTCGAAGTCGCCGACCATCGTCTTGGACATGACCTTCGTTCCCGGGCCGCCTCCCGCGACGGGCGGCGGCGGCGCGGCCGGCTCGTCCTCGAGGTCCCCCGGGCCGAGGACGCGCGTGCCGGGCGGCGAGTTCGGAGGCGCGGGCGGGCCGGGCCGCGGCGATCCCCGGCCCCCTTCGACGCGGGTCGCGTACGCGTCGAACGCGGTCGGCTGCGGCTCCCCCGCGGCAGGGCTCTGCGGCGGCGCCACGGGCTTCGGCGGCGCGGCCTGCTGCGGAGCGGCCTGCTGCGGGGAGGCGACCTGCTGAGGCGGGGCGACCTGCTGAGGCGGGGCGACCTGCTGAGGCGGGGCGACCTGCTGAGGTGGGGCGGCCTGCTGCGGGGAGGCGGGCTGCTGGGGCGGGGCGGCGCCGGCCGGCTGGTAGCCGAGCTGCGTGTACGGCGGCACGAAGTTCTCGTCCCGCTTCTCCTCCTCCGGCGGGGAGAAGCCGCCGGCCTGCGGCTCCGGCTCGGGCGGAGGCGGCGCCGGGCTCTGCATGGGCGCGGGCCGGGCGGCGGGCGCGCCACGCTGGAAACCGAGCTCGGTGTACGGCGGCGCGGCGCCCGCCTCGTCCTCCTCGCCCGAAGACCCGCTGATGATCGGGTCCGGCGAGGCGAACGCGGCCTGCTGACCGGGCCCCGGCAGCTGGTTGCCCGCCGGGACGGCGGCCGGGCCGGGCGCGTTCTCCCACCCCGGCTGCGCGGGCGGCTGGACGAACGGGCGGTCGGGCTCCGACGGCGTCCCCTGCGGGTGCGGCGGCGTGCCCGGGGCGAGGCCGGGCTGGCTCTGCAGCCCGAACGGCGCCGGCTGCGCGGGCGCGGGGTTCGGCGGCGGCGTCGGCAGCTGGGACGCGGCGGTGGCGCGGGCCCGGTTGCGGCCGATGATCCCGGCGATGATCGCGGTCGGGACGGGGAAGCCGCGCGGGCGCGCGGGCATCCCGCCGAGCCGGCACC
Source organism: Actinomadura latina NBRC 106108 (assembly GCF_001552195.1). Classification (GTDB taxonomy): domain Bacteria; phylum Actinomycetota; class Actinomycetes; order Streptosporangiales; family Streptosporangiaceae; genus Spirillospora; species Spirillospora latina. The sequence continues at coordinate 25,321 of NZ_BCQS01000009.1, read as the reverse complement.
AGGCCAGGTCCACCTCGTACATCGCGGCCAGCAGCGACTCGGCGCCCGGACCGGACCCGGCCGCCGACCGCAGCGGCTCGGGAAGTCGCATGTCCTCCGGCCACAGGCGGCGCAGCGGATGCCCCTTCTGCTCCGCCACCGCCTGCACCGTGTAGCGGATCTCAGGATCCAGCCAAGGGACGATGGTGCCCACCATGTCCTTGCGGACGACGTTCAGATCGGCGGCGACCAGCGCGGCGGCCACCAGCCGGGGCTCCAGGTAGGCAGGTTCCGCCGGGTCGCCCGACAGCTCCGCAATCAGCTCGCTGAGCGTGTAGAAGGCATGCCTGAAGTTGTCCCCTGGCGAGCTCTCGTTCCGCAGCGAGGGAACCAGGTTCGGCGGGCACCGCGTAAGCCACTGCTGGACGATCGCCTGGTCCCCGTACGGCAGCGCCCCGTAGTCGACCGTCGGGTTGGCGAGCGTGGTTCCGAGGATGGCGAGCAGCGCGTCCGCCCGAACCTGGAACCGGACGTCCTCGCGGAGCACGCTGGCGATGGCCCACATCGTCCGCAGGATGACGACCGCCGCGTCCACGCGGCTCGCGCGCAGGCGCTCGGCGTAGAGCGCGACGAGCGATTCGAGGGTGGGCGGGGTGAGCCAGCGCGGGCCGTCCACGTCCGGCAGGGGCTTGGCGCGGTACGGCTTCCAGAGATCGAGCATCTGCGCGTCGAGCCGCGCGTCGAACGCGGGCGCGGCCGAGCACCACAGCATCACGCCCCACGCGGCGGCGACGGTGGACGGCGTCCCGTTCGTGAAGTCCGGCCACGGGTGCGGGTAGTCGGGCGCCGGCAGCGCCGCCGCGGACTCCAGGGTCGACCGGACGCGCGACGTCAGCTCCGTCGCGAACCCGTGTCCGACGAACGGCAGCCCAGACGGCGGGTCGTAGGCGAAGTCGGGCCCGGCCGGGACGACGTGCGGCGGCAGGTTCGGCACCTGCCCGGCGCCCTGCTGCGCGGGCCGCGCCGCCATCCGGACGGCGGGCGTGCGGGGCGGCGGGCACAGGTACCACTGGCCGTCGGACGGGTGCAGCCGGTACCAGCGGGCCCACGCGCCGAACAGCCACCACGTCCCGTCGGGCAGCACGAGCATGCGGCCGCCGATGGCGTGGTGGCGCTGCTGCGGGGGCGCGGTCGGCCACCACGCGGCGGCCACCATCGCCCGCGTGTCGCGCTCCGCCTCCGCGAACGGATCCGCGAACGGCCCCTGTCCCCGCTGCGGGCCGGCCGGCGGAGCACTGCCATAGCCTGGTCCCCACACCACGATGGTCATCGTAGTCAGCAGAAATCGGCCGGGCTGTCCCTGACCGGCACAGAAGCCGCGTCACCCCAGGTCAGCGGGGGGCTAAACCGGCCTTGACGCTACTCCCACGCGGCGGCCCGGTGCCGCTTCGCCTTCTCCATGTAGATCGTCGGCGTGTGCTCCAGGACGAGCCGGTCGCCGTCGTTCAGCTCCCGGACGATCTTGCCCGGCGTGCCGGCGACGAGCACCCCGGACGGGATCTTCTTGCCGGGCGGCACCAGCGCGCCGGCGGCGATCAGCGTCCCGGCCCCGATGCGGGCGCCGTTCAGCACGATCGCGCCGATGCCGATGAGCGCGCCGGTCTCGACGTGCGCGCCGTGCACCATCGCCTTGTGGCCGAGGCTGACGCGGTCCTCCAGGATCGCGGGCATGCCCGGGTCGCAGTGCAGGCAGCTGAGGTCCTGGATGTTGCACTCGGCGCCGACGACGATCTCCTCGTCCTCGCCGCGCAGCACCGAGCCGTACCAGACGCTGGACGCGCGGCCCAGCGTCACCCGCCCGACGACGACCGCGCCGGGCGCGACCCACGCCTCCGGGTCGATCTCCGGCCGGTCCTCGCCCAGCGCTCCGACGTAGCTCACGGGGTTGCTCATGGCGCCGATGCTAGGACGCGTCCGGCGCCGTCCCGCAGGGCGCCCCCGCCCGGCGGGGCCGGTTCCGGCCCCCGGCACGGCCCCGTCCGGGAAGCGGACTTTGCCGGGATTAGATAGTTTGTCGAGCTCATCCATATGAAGAAACGGCAGCAAGAAGCGCGTTCCGGTTGCGCGAATGGGGTGGACCGGACGAGAGTCGTCCTGACGTTTCCATGTGGGCCCGCCCAGGCGGGTGGCTGTTATCGCAACCGACCCTGACGGGGTGATGACCCCCGCCAACGACCCCCCAAGGCACCATGAGCAACGAAGCCGAGATCCTGCCGAACCTCCTCCAAGACGAGTCCTTCGAGATCGTGATGCGCGGCTACAACCGCCGCCAGGTCGACGACTACATCGCCCGCGCCCACCAGAAGCACCGCGAACTGGAGGCGCGGCTCGCCCGCGCCCAGGACGACGGCGAACGCCTCCGCCGCGAGATGGCCGAGCTCAGGGAGGCGCGCAAGCCCACCGGCGACGACCTGAGCGACCGGCTCCGGCAGATCATCAACCTCGCCGAGGACGAGGCCCAGGACAAGGTCGCCGAGGCCGAGGCCAAGGGCGCCGAGATCCGCGAGGACGCCGCGCAGGAGTCCAAGCGGATCATCGACGACGCCCGCGCGCACGCCGACAAGAACCTCTCCCAGGCGCAGGAGAAGGCCGACCAGGTGCTCGCCTCCGCCAAGAAGGAGTCGGACAGCGTCCTCTCGTCGGCCAAGCAGGAGGCGGAGCAGACGGTGACGAGCGCGCGGCTGGAGGCCGAGCGCACCCTCACCGCGTCCGAGCGCCGCGCCAGCGTGATCAACGAGGGCGCGACGCAGCGGCTCACCGCGCTCACCAAGAACCACACGCAGGCGCTGCAGCGCCTCACCGAGATCAGTGACACGCTGCACCGGCTGCTCAGCGCCGAGAACGAGGCGGGCCCGCTGGAGAAGATGGTCGAGGACGCCGTCCGGCAGAGCGCCCCGCGCAAGCAGGCCCCGCCGGCGCAGCCCGCGCCGCAGGCCGCAGCGCCCGCCGTCAAGCCGATGCAGGCCACGGCCCCCAAGCCCGCCCAGGCGGCGCCCGCGCCCAAGCCGGCCCCTGCCGCCGCGCCGCCGGCCGCACCGGCGATGAAGAAGCCCGAGCCCACGTCCGCCGACACCCCGGTGCCGCCGGCGCCGCCCGCACCGCCGCAGCCCAAGCCCGTCCGCCCGGCCGAGGACGCCGGCCCGTCCCAGCACCCGGTCCCGCCGCAGCAGCCCCGCGGCCCGATCGAGCTGTAGCGGGGGCCCGGCCCTCGGCACGTCCGGCGGTGCGCCCGGCCCCTCGCGGGCGGGGCGCACCGCCGGACGCTCTATAGGATCTTCCGGGTGAGGAAGCGGAGACACGCGCGGGGCGGGAACGTCCGCCCGGTCAGGCTGCTCGGGGATCCGGTGCTGCGGACCGGATGCGACCCGGTCCGGGCGTTCGACGCCTCCCTTGAGCGCCTCGTCGACGACATGTTCGTCACCATGTACGAGGAGGACGGCGCCGGGCTGGCCGCGAACCAGATCGGGGTCGGCCTGCGGCTGTTCGTGTACGACTGCGAGGACGACAAGGGGCGCCGGCACATCGGCCACGTGGTCAACCCGGCGCTGGTCGCGGCCGACGGCGAGCAGCTCGTCGAGTCGGAGGGCTGCCTGTCCCTCCCGGGCCTGCGGTTCGACACGCCTCGCCACGCGCACGCCGTCGTCGAGGGCGTGGACGTGAAGGGGAGGCCCGTCCGCGTCGAGGGCACCGGGTACTTCGCCCGCTGCCTGCAGCACGAGTGCGGTCACCTGGAGGGCGGCGTCTACATCGACGTCCTGTCCGGGGACGCGCGCCGCGAGGCAATGAGGGCCATCCGCGCACTCCAGGAGTGACCGGGCCCGCACTCGACCGTTCCTCTGCGGACGTTCAGCGGACGTCCAGGTTCGGCTGGAATCCTCTGCGATGATGTGGAGGGGGACTGGGCACGTGACTGAACGGACCGCGAACGGCGGAGGCAAGTCGGCGACGGCGGAGGCGACCCTGCTCGTCGTCGAGGACGAGCCCAACATCCTGGAGCTGCTCGCCGGCAGCCTGCGCTTCACCGGCTTCGACGTGGTCACCGCGACCAACGGCGCGGACGCGGTGCAGTCGGCGCGCCGGCACCGTCCCGACCTGATCGTCCTGGACGTGATGCTGCCCGACATCGACGGGTTCGACGTCGCGCGGCGGCTGCGCTCCGGCGGCGACCACACCCCCGTCCTGTTCCTGACGGCGCGCGACGCCGTGCAGGACCGGATCAAGGGGCTGACGATCGGCGGCGACGACTACGTCACCAAGCCGTTCAGCCTGGAGGAGGTCATCGCCCGCATCCGCGCCGTGCTGCGCCGGTTCCGCGGCGGCCTGTCCGACCCCCCGCCCCGCATGGTGTTCGCGGACGTCGAACTGGACGAGGACAGCCACGAGGTGTGGCGCGGCGGCACGTCCATCCAGCTGTCGCCGACCGAGTTCAAGCTGCTGCGCTACTTCATGGCCAACGCGGGCCGCGTCGTGTCCAAGGCGCAGATCCTCGACCACGTGTGGAACTACGACTTCCGCGGCGACGCGGGCATCGTCGAGTCGTACGTGTCCGCGCTGCGCCGCAAGGTGGACAACGCCGAGCCGCGCCTCATCCACACGCTGCGCGGTGTGGGGTACGTCCTGCGCGAGCCGTCGAGACCGGGCTGATGACCGCTCGCGTCCCCGCGTCCGCGACGGACGGCCCGGGAGCGCCGGAACGGGAGGGCGTCCCGGCCGGCGCGCCGGCCCGGACGCCGCGCCGCGGCCTCGCACGGCTGTGGGGGCGGACGCCGCTGCGCGTCAAGCTGATCGCCGGGATGCTCGTCCTCGTGACGCTGGGGATGACGGTGATGAGCGCGGCGGGCGCGTCGGTGCTGCGCCAGTACCTGGTGGGGCGGGCCGACGACCAGCTGCGCGGCTCGGTCGGGCGGGCGGTCGAGCAGGTCGTCCCGCAGCTGCGGCGCGGCGACAAGAACATCGAGGTCCGGATCCCGAGCGAGATGTACGGGCAGGTCATCACCGACGACGGGCGGGCCGTCGGGCAGAACCCGGCGTGGAGCGAAACCGGCCACCCGCGGCTCCCCGCCGATCTGGACCGGCACATCGACCGCCCGTTCACCGTGCGCGGGACCGGCGGCTCGCAGTGGCGGATCCTGGCCGAGCACCTCCCGGGCGGCGTGATCGTCCTCGCGTTCAGCCTGGACGAGGTGGACCGCACCGTCCAGCGGCTCGTCGTGATCGACGCGATCGTGGGCCTGCTGGTGCTCGCCGTCCTGGTGGTGCTGGGCGTGTGGGTCGTGCGGGCGAGCCTGCGCCCGCTCGCCGCCGTGGAGGAGACCGCGGGCGCGATCGCGGCCGGGGACCTGTCCCGCCGCGTCCCGCAGGCGGATCCGCGGACCGAGATGGGGCGGCTCGGCGGGTCGCTGAACACGATGCTGGGGCAGATCGAGGCGGCGTTCGTCGCGCGCGCCGAGTCGGAGGCGGCGGCGCGGCGCTCGGAGGAGACGGCGCTGCGGTCGGAGGAGCGGATGCGCCGGTTCGTCGCGGACGCCAGCCACGAGCTGCGCACCCCGCTGACCGCGATCCGCGGGTTCGCCGAGTTCTACCGGCAGGGCGCGGCGCGCAGCCCCGCGGAGCTGGACCGGCTGATCGGCCGGATCGAGGAGACCGCGTCCCGGATGGGGCTGCTCGTCGAGGACCTGCTGCTGCTCGCCCGGCTGGACCGGCAGCGGCCGATCGAGCGGCGACCGGTGGATCTGCTCGCCGTCGCCGCCGACTCTGTCCAGGAGGCCAGAGTTCTCGCACTCGACCGCAGGATAGACCTGTCAGTCGAAGGCGGGCTGGCCTACCAGGTGCGGGGGGACGAGCCGCGGCTCCGCCAGGTGATCGGGAACCTGCTGACCAACGCGATCGCGCACACCCCGGAGGGCACGCCGGCCGAGGTCCGGCTCACGCCGGGCACGCTGCGCGGAGTCCCGGCGGCCGTCATCACGGTCGCGGACGAAGGGCCCGGCCTCCCGCCCGAGCAGGCCGAACGGGTCTTCGAGCGGTTCTACCGCGCGGACGAGGCCCGCTCCCGCGACTACGGCGGCGCCGGTCTCGGCCTCGCCATCGTCGCCGCGCTCGTCGCCGCCCACGACGGCGTCGTGGAGGCCGACTCCACCCCCGGCGAGGGCGCCGCGTTCCGGGTCGTCCTGCCCCTCGACGACGACTAGAAGAGATGCGCCGAGAGAGACGCGGGCCACATTCAGGCAGCGTTCAGGTGGGTGCTGTTAGGTGGCCGCACAGGGCGCGCCCCGGACTCGACGGAGTACGGGAGTCCGCGCCCTGGCCAGCTTCACTCCGGGCCGGTTCACTCCGGGTCGCCCGGACACCGCGGCTGGGGACGAGACGCCACACGTCCCCCCAGCTGCGGTTTTTTCATACCAAAGCGGCTTTCAGCACACTTTCAGCTTCAATCCAGGCGGCCTGCAGCCCCGGGACGCACTCTTGACCCGGATCGCCGTCCGGCCAGGCTCTGGGGGGAGCGGGCGGACGGGCGGCGGACCGGTCAGAAGGTCCTCCCGGCCGGGCCGGGCACGGGAGGACCGGCAAGGGAGAACGGCCGCGTGCCCTGCCTGTGGGTCACGCGGCCGTTCAGCTCCGCACCCTGATCGCCGGCTGCTTGCGCTTCAGCTTCGACAGCATCTTGCGGGTGGCGAGCAGGTAGGCGTCCCGCGGCAGCGTCCGGACCCGCACCGGCAGCCGCGGGTACACCGTGGCCAGCACCGCCACGAGCAGCCGGAACCGCGCCTCCCGCGCCCTGCTCCACTTCCACCCGTACTGCACGCGGATCGGCTCCGGCATCAGCCCCGCCGTGAGCAGCCGGATCATCATCAGCCCCGGCGCGTTCAGCGGCCCGCCCGGCAGCTTCGGGTGCAGCACCTGCTCCGCGACCGCCCGCGACGCGTCGCTGATCTTCAAGCTGCTGAGCATGCCCGCGTAGTACTCGCGGAAGTCCCGGTAGGTCGCCGGCATCCGCTCCTCGGGGCAGCCCAGGATCGTCGCGTAGACCTTGGTCTGCCGGTAGAACTCCTCAAGCTCGGCCTCGCTGAACGTCCGGCGGAAGAGCAGCTGGTAGAACTGCGTCGCCACCGCGAACAGCGTGGACGCGACCCACACCTGCAACTCGGGGTCGTTGGCCTCGTAGCCGGGCCCGGTGATGGACTCGTGCCCCTTGGTGACGAGCGCGCTGAGGGTCTCGGCCTCCTCCCGCGTCCCGAACTGCACGACGTAGAGCCATCCCATCGTGTTCCGCAGCCGCCGCGCCGGATCGTCCGCCGTGTAGCTGTGGTCGTACACGCCCTGCGCCACCTTGGGATGCGCCGTCTGCAGCAGCGAGGCCGCCCCGCCCGCCGCGATGAGCGCGCCCTCCTGCGCGATCAGGCGGATGAGATCGCCGTCCTTGAAGATTCCCTCAGTCATGACCAGCAGTGTAAGTAAGTACTTGCAGTCGCCGCTACCCGGGGTAATTCAGGCGACGAGATCATCTGTCTGCTGCGACAATGGGGACATGCCCGCCGAGATCCACGTCCGCGGCTCGGTCTCCATCCCGGAGTCCGAGCTCGGCTGGCGCTTCTCCCGTTCCTCGGGTCCGGGCGGCCAGCACGTCAACACCAGCGCCACCGCCGCCGAACTCTCCTTCGACGTCGCGAACTCGCCGTCCCTCCCCGAGCACCTGCGCGCCCGCGCCCTCGACCGCCTGGCCGGACGCCTCGTCCGCGGCGTCCTCACGATCCGCGCCGAGGAGTACCGCTCCCAGCAGCGCAACCGCGACGCCGCCCGCACCCGCCTCGCGACCCTCCTCGCCGAGGCGACGGCCCCACCCCCGAAGAAGCGCATTCCGAAAAAGGTCCCGCGCGGCATCAACGAGCGCCGCCTGGAGAACAAGAAGCGCCGCTCCGCGGTCAAACGCCAGCGCTCCTCCCGCTGGGACTGACGCGGGCGGTCAGTCGTGACGCCGGGCGGTCAGCGGGATCGCGCACGGTGGCCAAGCGTTGAGGAAGTGTTCCGCTTTTCGCCCGAATCGGGTTCTGGCCGGGTTCTGGAGTCGGTATTCTTGGGCGGTTCCTTAACTGTGGGAGTTCGTCCTCGATGCACATCAAGCCATTCCTTGTGCTCACCTGCGGGCTATTCGTCGTCGCGGCCTGCGGTGATGGCGGTTCCGCCACGTCCGAGGCCCCGGCCACCGCCGCGGCGAAAGAGGCGTCCGCGGCTCCTTCGCCCGAGCGTTCCGCGAGCAGCGAGCCGCTGCCGGACGGTTATGACCCGGCCCGGAACCCGAAGGCCGACATCGCCGAGGCGCTCACGAGGGCGAAACTCGACAAGCGTCCGGTGCTGCTCGACTTCGGCGCGGACTGGTGCCCGGACTGCGTCGTCCTGGGGCGCACTTTCCGGACGAGAACGGTGCGTCCGGTCATCGCTCGCTACCACGTGGTCTCGATTGACGTGGGGCAGTTCGATCGCAATCTGTCGGTGGCACGCAAATACGGGCTGAACCTGCAGACGAGCGGGATCCCCGCGCTGGTCGTCGTGTCCAGTGGCGGGAAGGTGAAGACCAGGACGAATGACGGTTCGTTCGCCAATGCGCGCTCGATGAAGCCGGCGCAGGTGGCCGCCTTCCTGAAGCGCTGGCAATGAGGTGGGCGGCACTGGGCGCGGGTCTTCTGCTGCTGGCCTGCGGGTGCGGCCGGCAGGAGGCTCCGCCGGCGTCGGCCGGCTTCACCGAGAGTGGCGTCGAGGTTTCCGTCACCGTGTCGGGCTCCGAGGTCAAGGCGGTGTTCCGGCCGACACGGCCCGGATTCCACGTCTACAGCGTTGACATGCCGGACGGCGGCGTCGACGGCCTGGGCATTCCGACCAGAGTGGCCGTGCGCGGAGGATTGACCGCCTCGGGACGCGTCACCGCCGACAAGCCCGTGCGAATGCTCGACCTGCCCTCACTCGGGGTGAGGCTGCCGGTCTACCCGGACGGTCCGGTCGCGCTTTCCCTGCCTGTCGAGAGGTCGGGACGCTCGGGGGAGGTCGTGGTCTCCTATGGTGCGTGCAGCAGCGGGACGTGCCTTGCCCCGGTCATCGATCGCGCCGTCCGGGTCAGGCTCGCCTAGGGTTTCGCGCGGCGCCGCATCTCGTCGTCCGGGACGCCAACGCGAACGCCCGTCCCGCCGGGGTGGCGGGACGGGCGTTCGCAGGGGGTCCAGGTCAGCTGAAGTACTCGATGAACGGGACGTTCTTGGAGGGCTGGGAAGCCGTTCCGGTGCTCACGATGGCGGTCGTGCCGGGACGGGCGTCGGCGTCGGACGCCTGGACGGTGCCGGTGCGTGCCGGGCCGTTCAGGGTCGTCCAGGACGAGCCGTTGTAGTGCATGTACTGGCTCTTCGTGCCGGTCGTGATCGGGAGCATGACCACGCCGCCCTTGCCGTCCGCCGACAGGCCGATGCCGGCCGCGTTCAGCGGGGTGTTGATCGTCGTCCAGGTCTTGCCGTCGTAGCGCTGGATCGCGTTGGTGATCTGGGCGTTCTGCCGGACGCGCAGCACGTAGACGTTCGTCGGCGAGTTCGCGACGATGCGGTGCAGGGTGCCCTGGTAGCCGGGGACGCCCAGGGAGCCGGGGACGTCGATCTTCTTCCAGGACGTGCCGTCGAAGTGCATCACCAGGCCGGTGACGGACGTGCCGGTGGCGGAGGTCGTGCCCGCCAGCCACACGTCGCTCTTGGAGCGGACGTCGACCGCGGTGATGGACGAGGACGCCGGCAGCGGGACCTTGGGGTCGACCCAGGCGCTGCCCGTCCAGCGGAGGATGGCGGACGGGCCGCCGGCGGCGGCGTCGATGCCGGCGACGGAGTAGGCGGTGCCGTCGGAGGCGGCGGACACGGCGCTCGGGAAGCCCACCATCGGGTAGGCGACCTGGCTCCACTTGGTGCCGTTCCAGTAGAGGCCGAGGGTGCCGCCGAGGTTGTAGCCGATGATCCATGCCTTGGACGCGCTGGCGACGGCGACGTCGGTCGGGGTGAAGCCGACCGGGCTCGCGTCGGCGGCCCACGCGGAACCGGTCCAGCGGACGATCTTCGCCTGCGGGCTGAAGAAGGAGCCGGCGGCGCCGACCGCCCAGCCGGCGTTCTTCGCGCCGAAGTCGACCCGGTCGAGGCTGCCGTTGTAGTTCAGCGCCCCGCTGGAGATGTTCTTCCAGCCGGCGGCGTTCGCCGGAGCGGCCACCACGACCGTCCCGGCGCCACAGGCCAGGACGGTGGCGACCACCAGCGCCGCGTTGCGTCTCATATGCTCCCACTCCCAAGATCACACCAAGCGTGGGCAAAAGAGTACGGCATTACTTACTGCACGGTAAGGGGAACCCCCCACCCGGCCGGATCAGGACGCACCAGTCACATCAGTCACAGACGTCAAGACGCCCGAAACCACGCGGTTCCGGGCGTCTCACAACGGGACGGGCTACTCGCCCTTCCAGTTCGGCTTGCGCTTCTCGGCGAACGCCGCCGGGCCCTCCTGGGCGTCCTTGGACGTGAAGACCGGCAGGGTGATCTCCTGCTGCTTCTTCCACGCCTCCTCGGTCGACCAGTCGGCGGACTCGACGATGACCCTCTTCGTCGCCGCGAGCGCCAGCGGCGCGTTCTCGGCGACTTTGAGGGCCAGCTCCTTGGCCGCGGCGAGCGCGCCGCCCGGCTCGGCGAGCCGGTTGACGAACCCGAGCTCGGCCATCCGCTCCGCCGGGTACTTGTCGCCGGTCAGGGCGATCTCCATGGCGATGTGGTACGGGATGCGCTGCGGCAGCCGCAGCAGCCCGCCGCCCGCCGCGACCAGGCCGCGCTTCGGCTCGGGCAGCCCGAACTGGGCGTCCCGCGCCGCGACGATCATGTCGCAGGACAGCGCCACCTCGCAGCCGCCGGCCAGGGCGTAGCCCTCGATCGCGGCGATCATCGGCTTGGCCGGGGGACGCTCGGTCAGGCCGGCGAACCCGCGTCCCTCGACGACGGGGTTGTCGCCGGTCAGGAAGCCCTTGAGGTCCATGCCCGCGCAGAACGTCCCGCCGGCGCCGGTGAGGATGCCGATGGAGAGGTCCTTGCGGGACTCGAGTTCCTCAGCGGCCGCCGCGATGCCCCGCGCCACCTCGCCGTTGACCGCGTTGCGGGCCTCCGGGCGGTTGATGGTGATGACGAGGACGGCGCCGTCTTCCTCGGTTAGAACAGCGTCGGTCATTCAGTGCCTCACTTCGGCTGGAAGCGGATACCGCCGTCGAAGCGGATCGTCTCGCCGTTCATGTAGTCGTTCTCGATCAGGGCCTTGACGAGGTGCGCGAACTCCGACGCCTTGCCCATCCGCTTCGGGAACGGGACGGGCGCGGCGAGCTTGGCCTTGAACGCGTCCGCCTGCTCGCCCTGGCCGTAGATCGGCGTGTCGATGATGCCCGGGCAGATGGTGTTGACCCGGACGCCGATCGCGGCGAGGTCGCGCGCCGCCGGCAGCGTCATGCCGATGATGCCGCCCTTGGACGCGGAGTAGGCGATCTGCCCGGTCTGGCCCTCCAAGCCGGCGACGGACGCGGTGTTGATCACCACGCCGCGGGCGCCGTCGGCGTCGGCGGGCTCGGTCTTGGAGATGGCGGCGGCACCGATCCGCATCAGGTTGAAGGTGCCGATGAGGTTGACCCGGATGACGGTCTCGTAGGACGCGAGGTCGTGCGGGGTGCCGTCGCGGCCCACGGTCCGCGAGGCCCAGCCGATCCCGGCGCTGTTGACGATGACGCGCAGCGGGGCGCCGGTGTCGACGGCGGCCTGGACGGCGGCCTGCACCTGCTCCTCGCTGGAGACGTCGGTCTTGACGAAGACGCCGCCGATCTCGTCGGCGAGGGCCTTGCCCCTGTCCTCGTTCAGGTCGGCGACGACCACCTTGGCGCCTTCGGCGGCCAGCGCGCGGACGGTGGCCTCACCGAGGCCGCTCGCGCCACCGGATACGACGGCGGAAACTCCGTTCAGGTCCATAAGCGACACCTTACGTGAGGGACCGAATGTGGTTCGGGGTGATGCTATCCAGACGTCGTCGCGCGCTCCGCTCACACCCCGGCGGATCACGGAGGCGCTTATTACTCACGAGTTACAATAGGGGTCGCGTTTGCTCCTCGCGGCTGCGGGCACCCGCCGAACATGAGCGAGCGTCCGCCACAGAGCCAGTCCTACCCCGGCCGGACCGGGGACATGGCACCCGAACCCCGCGACGAGATGCGCGACTACACCGGCGGCCACCTGCTGCGCGGCCGCCGCGCGCTGATCACCGGCGGCGACTCCGGCATCGGGCGCGCCACCGCCGTCGCGTTCGCCAAGGAGGGCGCCGACGTCGCGATCACCTACCTGGTGGAGGACGACGACGCGCGGCACACCGCCGACCTGGTCGAGGCAGAGGGACGGCGCTGCGTCACGTTCGGCGGCGACATGGCCGAGGAGCGGCACTGCCGCGAGGTCGTCGAGCACACCGTCCGCGACCTGGGCGGGCTGGACGTGCTCGTCCTGCACCACGGCACGCAGACGCCGGTGAAGGACGTCCGGGAGATCGACGACGAGCAGCTCCGCCGGACGTTCGAGGTGAACGTGTTCGCCGTGTTCTGGACGATCCAGCAGGCCCTCGACCACCTGGGGCCCGGGTCGTCCATCGTCATCACCGGATCCATCAACGGGCTGCGCGGCAACAAGTCGCTCATCGACTACTCGGCGAGCAAGGGAGCCGTGATGTCTCTCACCTCCAGCCTCGCGCAGAGCCTCATGGACCGTGAGATCCGGGTCAACTGCGTCGCGCCGGGCCCGGTGTGGACGCCGCTGATCCCCGCGACGTTCGACGAGGAGCGTGTGGAGAGCTTCGGGAAGAACGCGCCGATGGGACGTCCCGCCGACCCCGACGAGATCGCGCCGTCCTACGTGTTCTTCGCCTCCAACCGCCAGTCGTCGTACTACACCGGGCAGACTCTGGTCCCTGCCGGTGGAGAGATACATCCGGGCTGATGGAGCTGCAGCGGAGCGACACAGGAGAATCCGGTTACGGACGGCGCAGGGCCGGCAAGGGCTTCGTTTATCTCGGGCTGGACGGCCGTCCCTTACAAGACCCCGCCGAGAAGGAACGCATCAAGGCGCTCGTCATACCACCCGCCTGGAAGGACGTCTGGATCTGCCCGGACCCGGACGGCCACATCCAGGCGATGGGCACCGACGCGGCCGGACGGCGTCAGTACCTCTACCACGAGGCATGGCGGGAACAGCGCGACCAAGAGAAGCATGACCACGTCCTGGAACTGGCCGAACGGCTCCCCAAGGTCCGCTACACGATCAACGAGCACCTGGCCGGGCGGGGCTACACGCGGGAGCGGGTCCTGGCGGCGGCGGTCCGCCTCATCGACCTCGGCTTCTTCCGCATCGGCGGGGAGTCGTACGCGGCGGAGAACGGCACGTTCGGGCTCGCTACCGTCCTGCGGGAGCACGTGACGTGCCGCCGCGCCGAAGTGACGTTCGAGTACCCGGCCAAGGGCTCGAAGGACCTGTACCGGGCGGTCGCGGAGGAGAACGTGTGCCGGGTCGTCGGCGGCCTCAAGCGGCGCCGCGGCGGCGGCCCCGAACTGCTCGCGTACCGGACGCGGGACGGCTGGCACGACGTCACGACGTCCGACATCAACGACTTCATCCGGGAGGTCACCAGCGGCGACTTCACCGCCAAGGACTTCCGCACCTGGCACGCCACCGTCCTCGCGGCGGTCGGGCTCGCGGTGTCGGTCCGCGCGGGCGGCAGCGACACCGCCCGCAAGCGCGCCATCGTCCGCGTCGTCAAGGAGGTCGCCGCCTACCTCGGCAACACCCCGGCCGTGGCGCGGGCGTCCTACATCGACCCGCGCATCATCACGCTCTACGAGGACGGCGAGACGGTCGCGCCCGCGCTCGGCCGGCTCGGCGTGGAGACGTCCGAGGGCGAACTGGCGACGCAGGGACCGGTCGAGCAGGCCGTCCTCGACCTGCTGCGCTCGGCGTCCGGCTGAGCCGGTGGGGCGACCGGGAGATCACTCCCCTCCGCGCGATCTCGCGATCGTCCACCGGCCCGGCTCGTAGCCGGCCGGCCGAGTCGATCGCTCCACGTCCACCGGACGGCCGGACGGGGTGTGGATCAGGTCGATGACGTGCTCGCCGTCGTACGCCTTCTCCAGCCAGTTCTCCGGGCTTTCCAGATGGGTCATGCCCACCGCTTCGAGCGCGTCCAAGGCGACCTGGACATCGCGCTCACGCACCACGAAGTCGACGTCATGCGTCGACACGGCAGCGCCATGCGCGTACGCCGCGAAACCGCCGGCGAGCGCGTACCCGATTCCGGCGTCGCGGAGCCCGGCGGCGGCGCGCTTCAGGGCGTTGAGCAGACCCTCGGCGACGCCGCCCGCGCCCCGCGCCGCGGTGCCGGACCCGCGCGTAGCGGCCATCGGCTCGGTCTGCACGTCCCCCACGCGTTCCCCAGGTCGATTGTGGTCGCCGTGGCGGTACCCCCGGACACGCAGGTCATTCCCCTCATCCAGGGACGCGGTACGCGGCGGGCGGCGTCGGAGTCGTGCCGAGACAGGTCGCGACGGGGTCCTCGATCGAGCACCAGCCGGGCTTGCGCACCGGCACGTACCCGGCGGGGACGCCCCGGTTCTTGATGATCGACCGGTACGTCGGAACGGCGTCGGTCGGACGCCGCTCGAGGGTCGGGTCGGTCAGCGCGTCCACCGTGTAGAGGCCGAACCGCGGCCGGTAACTGCCCCACTCGTAGTTGTCGGTGAGGCTCCAGTAGTTGTAGCCCATCATCTTCACGCCGTCGGCCATCGCGCGCTGGATCCAGTAGATGTGGTCGCGGAGATGGTCCGAGCGCGTGTAACCGTCCTTGTGCGGCTTGCCGTTGTCGGTGGGCATGCCGTTCTCGACGATGTAGACCGGCAGGTTCGGCAGCCGCCGCTGGTAGTTCTTGAGGACGTAGTACAGCCCCTCCGGCTCAGGGTCGATCTTCCAGAACTCACCGGTGAGCGCGTACACCGACGTGAAGTTCTGCAGGTTGGCGCCGTAGTAGTAGTCGATGCCGATGAAGTCGAGCTTGTCGGTGGCGTCATTGAACAGGGCCGCGTCGAAGATGCCGTTGAGGGCCGTCCCATAGGCGACATTGCTCGACACGGGCGCGCCTGGGTCGACCTTGTGAATCATGTCGTAGGCAGCCCGGTGCGTCTTGATGAGGGCATCGCGCATCTTCAGCATCTGCCCGAGATCCATCGGACGGGTGGTGAGCTCCTTGTAGATGTAGGCGCTGGCCTCGTTGAAGGTGATCCAGATGACGCCCTGACCCTTATACCGGTTGACGATGAACCGCGCGTTGCGGAGCCAGTCGTCCTGTGTACGGGGGTTGTCCCAGGCACCCTGGTCGGCGACCCAGCCGGGGTAGACCCAATGGTCAAGGGTCAGCATGGGCCGCATCCCGTTCGCCTTGATCCTGCGCACGAGGTCGTCGTAGTAGGCGAGCGCCGCAGCGTCCCGATGCCCGCGCCGCGGCTCGACTCGCGCCCACTCGATGGACGTCCGGAAGACGCCGACCCCAAGCCCCTTGGCAAGGCTCAGATCGGCCGGGTACCGGTGCCTGAAGTCGACGGAGTTGCCGTACGGATCGGTGACCCCGTTCGCCTTGCGCTCGGCGTAGCGCGTCCAGTTGCTGTCGGGAAAGAACCCTTCACCCTGGAAGCCGGAGGTCGAGACCCCCCACAGGAACCCATCCGGAAACTTCGCGGTCGCGGGTCCGGCCGCCGTCGAGGCCGGGCCTGCTGCGCCAGCCGCCGGCGGCACGGGAAGGAGCACCAACGCGGCCGACAGGACGAGCCCGCACAGGAGGTGGACGCCGGTGTGAGTCGGTCGGGCGGTGCGGGTCGGTCGGGCGGTGCGGGTCGGTCTGGCGAGCCTGCCGAACACGGGACTCCTTCGCCGGCCGGAACGGAACCTGCATCTCCTTCGGACTACAGGTGGCCGAAGCCGGGCCGTCAACCCTCGTCCAGACCGAATCCGGGGATCTTGACTGTCCGCAACCGGGCCTCGTCCTCCTCCTCCTCGGGCGGGCCGAGCCGGTGGGAGACAGCCGCCCCTCGGCACTTCCGCCACGTTTACCGATACGTGATATACGCCACAAATCTCCCCGAAGCGGCGGCCGAGTTTTCCACAGAACGCGATTCCAGCTCCCGTCCGGCCCGGCGTCCGCCACGATGAAGTCGATCTTCATTCGGGAATTCGTGACCCAGTTCACACTTTTCTCGCGCTGATCGAAATCAGCGCAGGCCAAGGCTGGGGCAAGTGCTCCCTTACCAAGGCCCGCCGACCCCGGAATGCCCGGAAGGATTTGCCATGCCCATCCGAGTCTGCATACGTTCCTGCCGGTTCATGCGGCACAGCAGCCGCCCGAATAACAGAACACGTACCCCGACGCGCAACTGCGGCGCGCACGGCCACCCTCGACCGGGGCCGGGCGCGGACCCCCCAGGTCGTCCCCTCCATGGACCCCGCTCGGAAACCGCCGTCGGACGCCGAATCCGTGCAGCCAAGAGGCACGGAACCGGAAGCGGCCACACCTTTCCTCGCGTCCCCCCAATGGCGCCGCGGAATGGCCGCGGCATGCCGCCCCCTGTGGAAGACCACCGGGGTGACGGCTGCCCGGTAGGCATCCACCGTGAGGTCTGGAGACATTCTGCATACCCCTCGAAACCCCCTGAAGGCCGGAATCACCACCGGTGGCCTCGTGCTCACCACGACCGCGGCGCTCGGCGCGAGCGTCCTCGTCGCGGGCAGCGCCGAGGCGGCGCCACCGCGGCAGGCCGCCGTCGTGACGACCGTCGCGAAGGTCTCCGCCACGCAGTCCCGGGCCGCCAAGCAGAAGAAGCGCGCCGCCTACGCCGTGAAGTACGCGGCGAAGCAGATCGGCGACCCGTACCGCTACGGCGGCACCGGCCCCGGCTCCTGGGACTGCTCCGGCCTCGCCGGAGGCGCCTGGCGCAAGGCCGGGGTGAAGATGCCCCGCACCAGCCAGCAGATCTACCGCGCCGTCAAGAAGAAGGTCTCGTGGAAGGGCGCCGTCAAGGGCGACCTCCTCTTCTTCTACGGCGGCCGCACCCACGTCGGCGTCTACGCCGGGCACGGCTACATGATCCACGCGCCCAGCTCTGGCAAGCGCGTCAAGAAGATCAAGCTGACGAAGTACTACAAGCGCCACTTCAACGGCGCCGTCCGCCCGGGTCTCTGACCCCGGTTCCGGGCACCCCGCCCAACCCGCGGCCCCACCGAGGGCCGCGGGTTGCGCTCCACCACCCGCACACCCCATCGTCCGCGGCGGCACCCATCTGCGCGACCACGGGGGTGCCGGGCGGCGGGTCAGCGGAGGGGCGGGTAGTCGGTGTAGCCATGCTGGTCGCCGCCGTAGAAGGTCGCTCGGTCGGCCTTGTTGTAGGGGCCGCCGGCCTTGATGCGGGCAGGCAGGTCGGGATTGGCCAGCCACAATTCGCCGAAGGCGATCGCGTCGGCCACGCCGTCGCGCAGTGCCTCGACGCCGTGTTCGGGCCTCGCGGGGAAGGAGTCGGGGGTCGGGTGCGGGTTCAGGATCAGCGTGCCCGGCCACTCTGCGCGGATCCGGCGGGTCATGTCGCGGTTCACCTCCTCCATGACGTGCAGGTACGCGAGGTCCTGCGGGGCGAGCGCCTCGATCAGGGCCGAGTACAGCTCCGGCGTGTCGCTCTCGCTGACGCCGCTCGACGTGCCGCCCGGCGATATGCGCAGTGCGACGCGCTCGGGGCCGATCGCGTCCGATGCCGCCCGGACGGCCTCGACGGCGAACCTGATGCGGTTGGCGACCGTCCCGCCGTAGGCGTCGGTGCGGGTGTTGCTGCCGTCGGCGAGGAACTGCTGGATCAGGTAGCCGTTCGCGCCGTGCAGTTCGACGCCGTCGAACCCGGCCGCGACCGCGTTGCGTGCCGCGGCGGCGAACTCCGCGACGGCCTGCGCGATGTCGTCCAGGGTCATCTCCTGCGGGACAGGATGGTCGAGCATCCCGCCGGGGGTGAACAGCTGCTCGCCGGTCGCGATCGGCGAGGGCCCCAGCGGCAGGCCGCCGTCCGGGTACAGGACGGGGTGGCCGACGCGCCCGGAGTGCATCAGCTGCGCGAAGATCCGCCCGCCCTCGGCGTGCACGGCGCCGGTCACGGTCCGCCACGCCGCGACCTGGTCGCCGGAGTGCAGGCCCGGCGTGTTGATGTAGCCCTGGCCCCGGACGCTCGGCTGCGTGCCCTCGGTGATGATCAGGCCGGCCCCGGCGCGCTGCCGGTAGTACTCGGCGGTCAGCTCGGTGACGGCGCCGCCCTCGCCCGCTCTGCTGCGGGTCATCGGCGCCATCACGAGGCGGTTGGGCAGTTCCAGCTTTCCGGCGGAGAGCGGCTCGAAGAGTCCCTGCATGACGTCCTCCATCTGGCGTTATCGCTGATCAAGAACGTACGAGCCGCCAGCTAGGGGGCGAATCCGTAAGGTTTCGGTAGTTGGCCCCGTAGTTTGGTCTTGTGCTCTACGGGCGGAACGACGAACGGTCGCGGCTCACCTCGCTGATCGACGAGGCGCACGAGCAGCGGCGCAGCGGCGCGCTCGTCCTGCGCGGCGAGGCCGGCATCGGCAAGTCGGCGCTGCTGGCGGAGGCCGCCGCCCGGGTGCCGCACGTGCTGCGGGTGACCGGGATCGAGGCGGAGTCCGGCATGGCGTTCGCCGGTCTCAACCAGCTGCTGTGGCCGGTCCGGGACCGGCTGGGCGCGCTGCCCGCGGCGCAGTCCGCCGCGCTGCGGACCGCGCTCGGCGAGACGGCCGACGGGCCGGGCCGCTTCGCCACCGGGCTCGCCGTGCTGACGCTGCTCGCCGACCTCGCCGAGGACGACCCGGTGCTGTGCGTCGTCGACGACGCGCACTGGATCGACACCGCGACCGCCGAGGCGCTGCTGTTCGCGGCGCGGCGGCTGGCCGTCGAGGGCGTCGTCATGCTGTTCGCCGCGCGGGACGAGGGGTTCACCGGCACCGGCCTGCCCGAGCTGCGGCTCGGCCGGCTCGGCCGCGCCGACGCCGAGCGGTTCCTCGCGGCGCGCGGCCTGGCGCCGCTCGCCCGCGAACGGGTGCTGCGGGAGGCGGCGGGCAACCCGCTCGCGCTGCGGGAGTTCGCCGCCGCCGGGGAGCGTCCGCCCGAGACCTCGCCGCTGCCCGTCGCCGACCGCGTCCTCGCCGCGTTCCAGGACCAGATCGCGCGGCTGCCGGAGAAGGCGCGGCTCATGCTGCTGATCGCGGCCGCCGAGGGCCGCGGGCACATGCCGAGCCAGCTCGCCGCCGCGGGCACGCTCGGCGTCGGGCTCACCGATCTGGAGGAGGCCGAACGCGCCGGGCTGGTGCGGGTCGCCGGGCGCAACATCGAGTTCCGGCACCCGCTGATCAGGGCGGCCGCGTACCAGGGCGCGACGGCGGCGCGGCGCATCGCCGTCCACCGGGCGCTCGCCGAGTCCGCGACCGACCTCGACTGCCGGGCGCGGCACCGCGCGTCCGCCGCCCTGGCCCCGGACGAGGACGTCGCCGCCGACCTGCAGGAGGCCGCCGAGCGCGCCCGCGTCCGCGCCGGCCACGCGACGGCGGCGGCGCTCTACCGGCAGGCCGCGGACCTCACGCCCGGCCGGGAGGAGCGCGCGGCCCGGCTCGGCGCCGCCGCGTCACTGACCCTGCAGGCGGGCCGGCTGGACGAGGCCGGGGACCTCGCCGTCCACGCGGAGAAGCTCGGCACGGCGGACCTGGCCGGGCTCGCCCGCGTGCACGCCGCGGTCGAGTACGAGCGCGGCGACCCGCGCGCCGCGGCCCGCATGCTGGTCGACCGCGCCGCCGGCGCGGAGCGCGCGGCGATGCTGCGGACCAGTGCCATGTACGGGTGGACGTCCGGCGAGCTGCCCGCCGTGCGGCGCGCGTCCGAACTGCTGCCGGACGACCGGACGCTCCGCGGCCTGGCGCTGCTCGCGGACGGGGACGGCGCGGGCGGCGTGCCGCTGCTCGCCGAGCAGGTCGCGGCCGCACGCGACGGCGCCGGCGACCGGCTGCGCGGCGCCTGGCTCGCACTGATCATCGGCGCGGACGACGCGGCGCTCGAACTCGCCGCCGCCGAGGTCGCGCACTGCCGCCGGCACGGCCTGGTCGGCGAGCTGCCGACCATCCTGCAGGTGCGGGCGCAGACGCAGATCGCGGCGGGACGGCACGCGGACGCGGAGGCCACCGTCGCGGAGGCGATCGCACTGGCCCGCGACACCGGCCGCCCGCAGCGCGAGGGACGGCTCCGCGCCGTCCTGGCCCGCGTCGCGGCCATCGAGGGCGACGAGCCCCGGCTGCGCGAGCTGACGGCCTCCGCACCGCCGGGCTTGGCGGACGGCGCGTTCGCCCTCCTCGACCTGGGCCTCGGACGCTACGACGACGCGTTGCGCCGCCTGGAAGAGATCGCGCACGGCCCGCACCGGCACGGCAACGTCCTAGCCGCCGCAGACCAGGTGGAGGCCGCCGTACGTGCAGGGGAGATCTCGCTAGCGCGCGCGGCCTTCTCCCGGTTCCGCACTTGGGCCGAGGCAGGTAAGCAGCCTTGGGCTCAAGCGGTGGCCCTGCACTGCGAGGCCCTACTGGACGACAGCGAGGAACCGTTCGTCGAAGCGTTGCGCCTGCACGAGCAGTCGTCACGGCCGTTCGAGCGGGCGCGTACAGAACTTCTCTACGGCGAGTACCTGCGCCGGGCCCGCCGCCGCTCGGACGCACGCGTCCCGCTCCGTTCGGCGGCGTCCATCTTCGAACGCCTACGCGCCGCCCCCTGGCTGGACCGCGCGCGCGCCGAACTACGGGCCACAGGCGAGTCCGGCTCGTCCACACCCACCGCTCCGGACCTCGTCGACCGCCTCACCCCGCAGGAACTGCAAGTCGTCCGCCTGGCGGCCGCGGGCACGAGCAGCCGCGAGATAGCCGCCCAACTCTTCCTGAGCCCGCGCACGGTCGAGTACCACCTCTACAAGGCGTACCCCAAGCTCGGCATCTCGTCCCGCAGGGAACTGTCCCGCCTCACCCTGGAGCCCGTGTGACCCCCCACGCCTCCCTGCATCACGGCGCCCCGTCCTTTCACGCTCTGGGCCGCCGCTCGCCATCACGGCGCTATGAGAGCGTCCGCCGCAGGAAGTCCTCCGTAAGCCGCCACGCCCGTTCGGCTGGCTCCGGCTGATGGAACATCGGCGCCTTCCGGTTGTGGAACGCGTGGCCGCCATCTTCCTGGACGTGGATTTCGACGTTCTCCCGTCCGTCCGCGGCCTGCTCCACTCGGGCGACGTCCTCCCTGGGGATGTACGCGTCGGCGCCACCGAAGTGGAACTGCACCGGAGCATGGACGGCATCGAGTTGGTCCAAGGCCCCGGGCACACCGGACCCGTAGAACGACACCAGGGAATCGACCTGCGTCCGGGCGGCGAGCAGGTAAGCGAGCGTCCCGCCGAAACAGAACCCGAGGACACCGACCTTGCCGACCTCGGGCAGGCCCTTGAGAACGTCCAGCGCGGCCTCAGCGTCCTCTACGCCCTTCTCCCAGTCGAACTGGGAGACCATCGACATCCCCTTGGGGAGAGCCTCTTCGTTGTGCTTCGTCGTCCAGTTCGGCTGGATTCGCCAGAACATGTCGGGCGCCGCAACCACGTACCCGAGCGCCACCAGGTCTTCGGCGACCGCCTCCATGTACTCGCCCACCCCGAAGATCTCCTGGACGAGCAGAACCCCCGGCCCTCGCGTCCCCCACACCCGCAGGTCGAACTCACCGTCCGCAACAACGACCTTCTCAATACGCGTCATGTCACCCGATGATGGCGTAGACCGCGCTGGCGTGGGCCACGGTCATCGAATCGACCGTCATATCGATCTCCGCGAACGCCATCGTCCGCCCCAGCTTGCTGAGCTCGACGCCCACGAGCACGTCCCGTCCCACCACGGGCCGCTGAAATGTCGTACTGAGCTGCACGGTCGTCATCGGCACGAACCCGCCCTTGGCCCCTGAAACCGCTAGCACGACAGCCGTATCGGCCGCCGCCATCAACGCCTGCCCCGACAGCGCGCCGCCCTCCCGCGCCAGCCGGTCGGACCACGGCAGCCGCAGCACCGCCGTCCCATCCCCCACCTCCTCCGCGACGAGGCCGAGGTCCAGCACCCAGGGCGCGAAATTGTCACGCAGAATCTCATCGGGCTTCAACGTCATCCCGACATGATGCACGCTGATGGCATGCACGAGGAGATCTTCCTGCCCACCACGTACGCCACGGGGGTGCCCTACGACACCTTCGCGAGGCTCCGCGCCGAATCCCCGGTCACCCGGGTCCCCGAACCGGCCGTCGGCCCCTGGCCCGCCGGCCCCGGCTACTGGGCGGTCTTCCGGCACGCCGACGTCAAGCACGTCCTGCGCTCCCCGGACCTCTTCTCGTCCAACCTCGGCGCCACCCAGATCCGCGACCCCGACACGCCCGAGGATCTCGCGTTCGTCCGCGCGATGATGCTCAACCAGGACCCGCCCGACCACTCCCGCCTCCGCCGCATCGTCGCCGCCGCCTTCACCCCCCGCGCCGTCCGCGCCCTGGAGGAGACGATCGAGCACCGGGCCCGCACACTCATCACCTCCGCCCTCGGCAACGACACCGACTTCGTCGAACTCGCCGCCGACCTCCCCGTCTGGACGCTCGCCCACATCATGGGCGTCCCCGACGCCGACCGCCGCCTCCTCTACGACTGGGCGTCCCGCGTCATCGGCTACCAGGACGACGAATACGCGGGCCTCTCCACCGCCGACGCCGCCTCCATGACCCCCGTGGCCCGCAAGGCGATGACCTACCGCCCGGACACCACCACCCACCCGGACGGCCGCCCCATCAACCCGCGCTCCTACACGGCCCTAGCCGACATGTTCGCCTATGCCCACGCCCTGGCCGCCGAGAAACGCTCCCACCCCTCGGACGACATCATGTCCCGCATGCTGGAGGGCGGCCTCACCACCCACGAGTTCGAGAACATGTTCTTCCTCTTCGCCGTCGCGGGGAACGAGACCCTCCGCAACGGCATCCCCGGCGGCCTCCTGACCCTCCTCTCCCACCCCTCCGAACTGGCCCGCCTCCGCGCGGACCCGTCCCGCCTCCCAACGGCCGTCGAGGAGATGCTCCGCTACTGGCCCCCCGTCATGGACTTCCGCCGCACCGCCACGACACCCGTCACCCTCTCCGGCCAGAAGGTCGAGGCCGGCGACAAGGTGGTCGTCTACCACGCCTCCGCCAACCGCGACGAAACCGTCTTCCCTTCCCCCGACCGCTTCGACATCACCCGCACCCCCAACGACCACGTCAGCTTCGGCTTCGGCCCCCACTTCTGCCTGGGCGCCCACCTGGCCCGAACCCAGATGCGCGCCATGTTCCGCGAACTCCTCCCCCACCGCATCACCCTCACCGGGGCCCCCGTCCGCCTGGCCTCCAACTTCCAGAACGGCCTGAAGCACCTCCCCGTCCACCTGACCCCCACCCCATAACCCCGTCGCGAACCCCTCGCCGATCTCGGTACCCTTGCCAGACGGGTCGCTAGCTCAATTGGCAGAGCTCCGGACTTTTAATCCGTAGGTTGTGGGTTCGAGTCCCACGCGACCCACCATCCTGACCAGGGCAAACGCGAGAATGCCCGGTTTGCCCGCCGCTCGCTATGCCCCACTTCATCCCCGTGGCAGCTCGGTGGCGACTCGGCACTCTTCACCACCGCCGGGCGCGGGCGGGCGCCGTCCGCAGTCGTCCCGGGGCCAGGGCCCATGGGTCACTTGCTGATGAGGACCAGGCTTCCCAGTGGCACGACCGACAGCGCCTTCAAGGCTTTCTTGGGCACGGCGACGCTGCCGTGTGTGCTCGCCCGCCCGAACACCGACCGGTCGCGCCAGCCGTGCAAGGCGACCGTGCCCGGCCCGCCCCCGATGGTGTCGCGGGCTTGCGAATGCGCACCCACGGGAAGGATCAGCGGGCTGGGCCCGGTTTTGGACCCCTTCAGTGAGGAGAGCAGGAACGTGCGGCCGACCGGGGTGGGGGTGGCGGCGGTGCCCACCGCGACCTTCCAGCTCCCCACCTGCCGACCCGACTTCAGCAGAATGAGCCGCCGATCCGACAGCCCAACCTTTATGACGTAGGGGGTGTAAGCCACTTGCAGACTGTCGTTGGCGGCAACCCAGCCGGTAGCGCCATTAGGACGGGATGGCAGCAGCACCTGATGCCATCCTGCGCGGCTGGCGATCACCGGCATCCAAGCAGGACTGTTCAGCTGTGTCACCGGTAGCCGCGCGATCGGAGGGCCGCCCGGCCGCTCGTACACCGGCTGTGGCGTCTTGGGATGCAGGACCGTCCCATCGCCAGGATTGGACGAGTTCGTATCCAGCGGCGCCTTGAGAACCGTCGAATAGGTGGTCGCTTCGAGGAGCCTCGAGATGTCGAGGTCATCCCCTTGAGCCCGCGCCCCGCCGTGCGAACCACTGCAGCCCGCCACCGTGACCATGGCGACAATCGCCGCGGCTCCCGGCGCGGTAACAGCCCAGAACCTATGTCCCACGATTATCCCTCCTCCTGTCGCTCACCTTCTGCGACAGATATATCACAGACAGTAATTGATCTGCGGAGCGCGTTCCACGCGACCGCGGACGAAGGGGCCCGGCCCATGTTTCTGTGGGCCGGGCCCTTCGCGACCCGCTAGGTCCCCATCACGATCCTTCGTCGGAGCTCAAGTCCTCCGTGAGGAAAGAACGCGATGGTTCAGCTTGGCGGAGCCATCCAATCGTCCACGGGGTAGTCCCCTTTGACCGGCTTAGGAGCGGGTGCCGGAGGAAGCCCGTTGTGGCAGGACTTGGGCTTTCCGTGGGACTGGCACTCCTCCTGGCACTGCTTCTCGCAGTTGCAGCCCTTCTTGTCATGGTGCTTGCAGGTCGGCTTACCCGTGGGCGTAGGCGTCGGAGCCGTGGGCGTCACCGTGGGCGTCACCGTGGGCGTAGGCGTCGGAGCCGTGGGCGTCACCGTGGGCGTCACCGTGGGCGTAGGCGTCGGAGCCGTGGGCGTCACCGTGGGCGTCACCGTGGGCGTAGGCGTCGGAGCCGTCGGCGTCACCGTGGGCGTCACCGTGGGCGTAGGCGTCGGAGCCGT
>NZ_BCQS01000008.1 GCF_001552195.1 Actinomadura latina NBRC 106108 | reverse complement strand
ACCGTCGGGGTCACCGTCGGGGTCACCGTCGGGGTCACCGTCGGGGTGGGCGTGGGCGGCGCGCAGGTCGACCTCGTGATGGTGTTGCTGTCGAGGGTCACTGCGCCGTTCCGAGCCAACGCCCTGCCGTCGATGGTCGCTCCGGTTGTCACCGAGATCGACGTCAGGGCAAGGATGTTGCCCACGAAGGTGGAGTTGGTGCCCAGCGTTGCGGAGCTTCCCACCTGCCAGAAGACATTGCATGGCTGAGCGCCGTTGATCAGGGAGACAACGCTGCCTGATGCCGTGATGAGCGTGGACGCGATTTGGAAGATGAAGACCGCGTTCGGGTCGCCCTGCGCGTCGAGCGTGACCGTCCCGGTGAGCCCGAGCGAGGACGTGGACCGGTAGACACCCGGCACGAGTGTCTGACCTCCGAGGTCTCCCGAGACGCTGATGGGAGGAGTACGTCCGGCAGCGTCGTTGTATGCGGCAGTCAGATCGGTCTGCGCCTGGGCCGCGACCGCATCGGCGCTGTGCTGCACTCCGTTCACCGTTCCCGGTGGAAACCCGCTGATCGCGGTGCCCGGACTCACACCCAGATCCCCATTGATGACACTGGGGCCCGTATTGGTGACCGCCGACCCGGCAAGAACCGCGAAGCTACTGGCGGTTCCGAGGTCCACAGGCGCTTGAGCGGCTCTGGCTCTGGATTGCAGAGCGACGAATATGGCCAGGCCGAGAATACACGCGACGCCGGCCGCCAAGCAGGAAAGCAAGAAGCTCCTACGGGACGACACGCCGACAAAAAGGGTAGATTTCATTTGACGGATTTTCCTCCCCCGTTAAGCGAGACGAGATGCGCCCGTCGTCACGGGCAGAAAGAGCTGAACACGTCCGGCCGAATCGATCACCGCCTTCATTGCGTGCACCCCGAGACGAAACAGCGATTTCGGAGTCCCGGGAACTTCGTCCAGAGAATGCGCTTCGAGTCCGCCGGAGACATTCCCGACAGAAAATGCAAACTATCTAAAACAGCAACCAAATTATGATCAACTCTTCCACGAGCATCCCATAGCAGGTCATATCTCAGATATATGTCGATACCCGACAAACGGGGCTCACCGATGCGGGCGGCATACGAATGACCTGCTTTCCCGGGCACCACCGGTACGCAGACCGCCGCCCAAGGGACCACGGCCCCGCCGGGCGGCACCGCACCCCGCGCCACCCGCAAGTACGGCCCCAGGAAAAGAGTCGTCACAGACGCTCTGCCGCCAAGGTGGTCGTGTCACCACCGCACGGTTCTCGCCCGAACGACGGCAGGGGCCAGGAGCCCGGCCGCTCTTCGGGCGAGGCACATCACCGGCCGCCACATGAGGTAGGCGGCCACGGCCAAACCGTACAAGAGATAGATCTGCTGGCCGGTGGTCAGAACCTTGTTCTCCACGAACGGGTACCAGAGAGCGCTGAACTCCGGCGTGTAATAGCAGAGCGGAGCCTCGTAGAGCCCCTTTCCGTCCGGCCAGCAAACCTTTATGGTGTCCACGTCCCCGAAGACGGCGCCGTTGAGCCCCGCCCACAGCGACATCGTCAACGCCACCACCGTGATGACGTCCGCTCCGATCGCCGTGCCCGGACGGAAGACGCGGACGGCGAGCACGAAGGATGCTGGGACCGAGGCGAACAGCAGATACCGCGGACCCCAGAACGTCGATCCGCTCCATGACCAGTAGGTGGCATAGGTGAGGATCAGGCCTATCGCGAAGGCCATCCACAACTCGTATGCGGCGACCGGATCGAATCTCTTGCACCTGCCGGCCAACTCTTTCAGTCGGCTGCGCACCGGCAGAAAGAGCCCCGGCGCGAAGAACAGGAGTCCCTTGCCAAAGGACAGGGTGAGCGACAGCAGACCGAAGAAGATCGGATAACTGAATCCAGGAAGACCCGAAAATGGCATGATGGTTCGACGGCCATAATTTATGTCGTACCCCGTATTGAAGGGGCTGCCCCGCCGAATCCATGATTCCAGCATCACCAGGGTGACCGCGGCGAGAACCGCGAGGGCCCAACGAAGGCGGCGGCTGTCCCAGATCCGGTGCGCGGTCAGCAGCGTCAGTGCGGGGAGCGTCGCGGGGGTGCTCGCCACGGCGATGACAACCGTGAACCAGCCAAGCCTCACCTTGTCGATCAGGATGGCGATGGTGCCCGTCATCACGAGGATGGCCGTGAAAACCTCTCCGTAATACCACAACTGGTGGTAGGGGAACATCGAGCCGAACACCAGCAACAGGATGAAGGTCCGCAGCAGGCGTCGGGGGACCCTGCTGCGCAACGCGAGATAGAAGAAAGTCACCCCACCAATCAGGAGAAAAGCGTTATAGCGCAGGCACCACCATTCTTCGGCGCCGAACAGTCTTCCCCCCAACCACAGGGGAGCCGAGAGGATCGGGCCGATCATGGAGTACTTTGCGTCCGGCATGGCGCCCTGTTCGAGCAGGGCGGTGAGCTGAGCGTAACGGTACGATCCGTCCCCCCAGGCATATCGGGGCAGGATGAAGAGCATGGCGCCGAGCCCAGAAATGATCAGCGCCGTTTCGAACCTGGCACGCGCCGGACTGTCGTCTGGATCCCTGGACACGGCGTCAGCGGCACTCGGCCTCGGACGGGCGTATACCGTAGTTCGGACTGTCCTTGTCATTGTCCTGCCGTGCCTCATTTCCGTCCCGCGGAACCACCCACCACAGTTTTCGTTAAGATTCCCCGGGTGAGGCAAGAATGCGTCCGCGTTCGTCTAAGGACCGTCCTCATTCGCACCAAGGCCCGCTCTCTGGAGTGATCTTCGCGATCAGATTCACACAAGAGACTATTTCGCAATGCAAATAGGCCCTTATGGGCGAACATCCGGACAAGGCGGCTGCGCGGGGAAAGCCGACCGGCCCCCGGTCAGGGCCGCCCGAGACGACCTACCGCGTGTACGTACTTTCGCGCTGGGTACGCAACCGATATTCCGCTCCGGCACCGCGGATCACTGATAGCAAAACGGGAAAAAAGCGGGCATCTGAGGCATCCGTGAGGAGTCGGTACACGCAAAAGCGACAAACATGGCTCAAAGTATCGTTATGCGTGCAACATCCTGTAAGGAGTGATGGTCGATGACGGCACCACTCGTCGAAGTCGTCCGCGCGGCGGCGGACGGCGCGCAAGTCTCGATGTCGCTGCCATCGGAGGCGGGCACGCTGCGCTGGTACGGCGCGACCAAGTTCAGTGGTCCCAACTACCTGCGGAGTTTTCACCTCGCGGAGGCGGGCCAGCACGACGTGGTCCCGCGGAACATCCTCCCTGGGGCGAGCAAGCGGGTCTACCGCCGGAGCAGCTTCGACATCGTGGTCTACGAGGCGGTTGACCGCTCGAACGGCTGCCTCGTCTTCGCGGGTCCCTACAACGAGGCGACCACGTGGTTCGGCGGCCCTCCGCCGCGGCCCGCGGTGCTGAACCGCATCGTCTCCATGCTGACGTTCGTCGACTCGCCGATCGGTGCGCGGGTGACCGCGAAGCCCGCCACGAACATCCAGCAGCACGGGACCATGCTGGTCGGCTCCGACGCGCGCATGACCGTCATCGCCAGGGACGCGCGGAACGCACGGGACGGCCTGCCCGCCTGGCGCGGTCACCAGCACGGGGACGCCGAGGTCTGGCGCATCCGGCAGAACCTCCGCGAGGAGCAGGCGGCCAAACTGGCTGGAACGCCCTTCGAGTGGTCCTACACCTTCGCCAACCCGACCGCGGTGTTCGACGTCAGTTTCCGGAGCGAGCCGCCGCCCGGCGTCACGCGCAGGGGCACGGTGGACACGGACCACGTCAACGCGGTGCTGTCCGGCCTGAAGGTCGCCTGGGCGGCGTGAGGAATCCCCGTGATGAGCCTGCCGACCGCCTTCAGCCTCTGCTCCCTCCTCGTCTCCGTCTTCGCCGTACTGGCCGTCGGCGCCGTCTACTCCCGGCTCCGCATGCTGGAGCGGACTGCGCTGGCCCCCGGGAGCACGCTGCTCGCCGACGAGCACCCGGTCGCTCCGGAGGCCCTTAGGCCCGTAGGGGACGCCACGGCCACGCTGGTACTGCTCCTCAGCGACGGCTGCTCCGTCTGCGGTGTCGTGTGGCGGGCCGCCTCCGAGTACGTCGCCACCCACGATCTCGCCGGCTCGCGGGTCGTCGCGCTACTCGCCTCGCAGGATGCCGCCGAGATATTCGACGACGTTCCAGAAATGGAGTGCATCGTGGACCCCGGGATGTGGTCCGCCCTGTCCGAGGGGTACACCCCCTGCCTCTACCTGGTCGAAACTTCGGGTCGCGTGGCCGATCGCCGGTTTCTCTACGCCGACACCGACGTCCCCGCCCTCCTCGCCGATCTCGTCCGGATACCGGATCCCACCAGGAGCCGCCATGCGCTTTGATTCGATCCCCACGGCAGAGGACGCTCCGGCGGACGCCGTCCCAAGCCGGGTCCGGGACCTCATACCCAGCCCCCCGGCATCGCGGCGAACCATGATCAAGGGCTTGGGGGCCGCGGCGCTGGCCGCCACGCTGGTGCCCTACGACTGGGTGTCCTCCCGCCGGGCGGCCCGCGCCGACCCGGCCCCGACGTCGGAGTGGACCGACCCGCACTGCGGCGGCGGCGGCATCGGGCCGTACACCCCGGCCAACTCGAACTGGTGGGACGGGGACCCGGACATATGCTTCGGGGGCTGGCGATTGGGCAGCGAGCCCTGCAATGCCGACAACCGTCACTTCGACGGGTACTGGGAGTACATCCACGCCGGGATCTGGGAGTGCGTCTGGGCTCAGCGCACCCCGAGATCCTGCGCCGGCCGGAACTCCTGGCGATGGTCGGCCCCGGACGGCAACACCTTCCGGTGCTCGGACGCCTGGACCCACATCTGCTGGGTCGACAACGAGTACGCGGGCCTCACCATCGCCGTCTGCTCCGTAGGCATGTTGAGCAAGGCGGAACATCCATGACCACTCATCCAGAGTCGTCCGTGCCCACGGACAGGATCGGTCCGTGGTACCGCCGCGTCCTGTTGGACCCGCTCAGCGTCGCCGTGCCGATCGTGGCCGGTGCCGCCGTACCGGCGGCGCTGGCCACGGCGGGACCAGATCGGCATGGGCCGACGGCGGCGGGGATGGTGACGCTCCTGGCGTGCTGCTGGGCGGGGCTCAACGCCGGCTACGCCAACTCGGGCTCCACTTGAAGCCGCAACTCGGCATTCCTGCTGAGCGCGCCGGTCTGGCGCGGTTCCGGTCCCCTGCTGGCCCTCGGGCTCGGCCTGCAGGCAGGCGCCTTGCTGGTCACCCTGGTCGCTGCCGTGTTCGGTGGCCTGGTCCAGGCGCTGCTGCCCTTCTCCGCGCGGGCGGGAGTGTTCGGCCTGGCAGCCCTGGCCGTCCTGCTGCGTGAGTCCGGGCTGGTGAAGCTGCCGGTGCCCGAGAACAAGCGCCTCGTACCAGAGGAGGTGCAGCATCGTGGGCGTCTTGCGGGCCCGATTCAGTTCGGCTTCGAGATGGGGACGGGCATGCGCACGTACTCGCCGTCCGCCCTGCCCCATCTGGTGCTGCTGGCCGTCGTGCTGGTTCTGCCGTTCCCGGGTGCCCTCGCGACTGGAGTCGGCTTCGCGCTGGCCCGCTGGATCATGCCCGCCGCGAGCATCGGTCACGGCGCGGACGGAGCGTGGGAGGATCGCTGGATCGCCCACCGCGGGCTGCTCGCCGCGGGAACCGCGCTGGGCGTGCTGGTGACGCTCGGCACCGGAATCGTGATGACACCGTGGTGACCGAGGTTGTGGTGGTCTATGACGGGGCCTGCGGCGGCTGCTCGTCCATCGCCGCGCGGCTGTCCCGCGTCCTGGCACCGCCCGTGCTGGTCCGCTCGTGCCGGGACCCCTCCCTGCCCGCCGACTTCCCTGTGCTGGGCGGGTCTTTGCGCGGCCGCCCCTGTCGGCGCCCGACGCTGATCACGGTGTTCTCCGATGGCCGTATGGAGGCGTCGGGTGGGCCGGCCATGCTGTGGCGAGGTGCGCGGATGGTCGCGCCGGGCCGCAGGGCGGACGCGGTCCGGCTGGCCTTGCGGGTCGCCTGGTGGTGGGTGCGGCACAGTTGACCGTCTCTCCGCCCTGACGACGCCGGCACTGAAGACGCCATCGGATGCGGTCACCACCAGCAGCAGGGCTCCCGCACTTCGTCCTCGGCACCAGCCGCAACGGCCAGTGCACCCGCGGCACCCCCGGTCCGGAGGCTGCCGAGTACGGCATGGTCGATCCGGAGGCCGGCGCCTGGTAGGAGCCTATTTACATACATGCAGTATGTATGTAGCCTCCCGAGTGATCCTTTCAAGAGGGGACGATCATGCGGGCTATACAGCAGGCGGCGTGGGGCGGCGCCGAGACCATGGCGGTGGTCGAGGTGGCGGAACCGGAGCCGGTCTTCGGCGAGGTGCTCGTCCGGGTCATGGCGGCCGGGGTCAATCCCGTGGACGTCTACACACGCCGCGGGCAGGCGTACAACCGGGTGCTCGACCTGCCGTTCGTCAACGGCTGGGACGTCGCCGGCGAGGTGGTGGAGACCGGTTACGGCACGTCCCGGTTCCGGCCGGGCGACCGGGTGTTCGGGATGCCGTGGTTCCCCCGGGCGGCGGGCGGCTACGCCGCGCTGCCGTTCGCCTGCCACTGGACCGTGCGGGACGGGCTGATCGCGCATGAGCGGTTCTTCTTCGACTTCCATCAGATGTGCGAGCAGCTCGGGCTGCCCACCGAGGCCGCCGCGGCGAAGTTCGCGGCATGGCGCGAGCGTGCGGAGGAGACGGCGCGATGACGACCTATGTGCTGGTTCACGGTGCCTGGCACGGCGGCTGGTGCTGGCGGGACGTGGCCGCGCGGCTGCGGGAGGCCGGGCACGACGTCCACACCCCGACGCTGACCGGGCTCGGTGAGCGCGCCCACCTGGCGGGCCCGGAGGTCGGCCTGCGCACGCACGCGGACGACCTCCTCGGCCTGCTGGAGTACGAGGACCTCCGGGACGTCGTGCTCGTCGCGCACAGCTACGGCGGCCTCGTCGCGCGGGAGGCCGCCGACCGCATGCCGGAACGCGTCGCCCGCATCACCATGGTCGACGGCTGGGCGGGCCGCGACGGTGAGTCGCTGGACGACCTCGCCCCCGCCTTCTTCCGCGACTGGATCGCATCGGTCACCGTCGACGGCCTGATCCCGTCCGGTCCGGCGGCCGCCGTCGGCGTGACGGAACCGGATCAGGTCGCGTGGCTGGACGCCAGGGTGACGCCCCATCCGCGGCGGACGTTCTCCGACCCGGCCCGGCTGTCCGGGGCCGTCGACGCGATCCCGTGCCGCGCGGTGCTCTGCACGCCCGGCGGCCCCATGCCGTTCGCCCGGATCGCCGACGACCACGGCTGGCCGGCCACCGTCCTGGACGTCGGCCACGACGCGATGGTCACCGCACCGCGCGCGCTGGCGGACATCCTGCTGAAGGACGCGTCCTGATGGCGGCGGCGGTGAAGATCGGTTACCTGCTGCCGACCCGCGACCCGGCGGCGGGCGCTGACGACGACCCGGCCCGGCTGATCGAGCAGGCCAGGCACGCCGACGCCCTCGGATTCGACTCCGTCTGGGCCGGGGACAGCCCTCTCACCCGGCCCCGCGCCGATCCCCTGCTCGTGCTGTCGGCCGTCGCCGTCGCCGCGCCGCGGCTCACGATCGGCACCGCGACGCTGCTGCCCGCACTTCGGCATCCGATCCTGCTGGCGCACCAGCTCGCCACGCTGGACCGGCTCGCCGGCGGACGGCTGATCGTCGGAGTTGGCGCCGGCTTCCCCACCGACGGCACCGAGGCGCAGTTCGACGCGATCGGCGTCCCGTTCCGCACCCGCTTCAGCCGCCTGGAGGAGTCGATCGAGGCGATGCGGCGGCTCTGGAGCGGCAGGGACGTGTCGTTCACCGGCCGGCACTTCGACTTCCGCGGGGCCACCCTCGCGCCCGCCCCGGCGCGTCCGGGCGGGCCGCCGATCTGGCTGGCGGGCGGCGGCGACTCCGCCCTGCGGCGGGTGGCCCGGCTGGGCGACGGCTGGTTGCCCTATCCTCCCGAGGTCGCCGACTACGCCCGCGATCGGGCGGCCGTCGACCGGCTGGCGTCCCGTCCGATGACCGCCGCCCTGTACGCGACGCTCTGCCTGGACGACGATCCCCAGCACGCGCGCACGCTGCTGCGCACGAGCATCGAGCTCTACTACAACTTCCCGTTGGAGACGGTGGAGAAGATCCAGACGATGTTCGCCGGCCCTCCGGTGGACGCCGCCGCCTGGCTGAACCGCTACATCGCGGCCGGGGCCCGGCACCTCGTCATCCGCCTGGTGGGCGGCGACCACCACGCGGACCTGGAGCGGTTCGCCGCCCGCGTCCTGCCCCTGCTGGACGGGTGAGGACGGCTCACCCCCGGCCACCAGGCACCGCACCGGTACCACGTACGTTCTTCTATCCTCGGTTCAGGTCGGGAGGATACGCGGGTGGCATCGAACACGAGTACGCGCCGGAGCCAGCGGGAACGCACCGCCGCGACCACGGGCGCCCTGGTCGCGGCGGCTCGCGAGCTCTTCGTCGAGGACGGCTTCTCCGCCACCTCCCTGGACGCGATCTGCGCCAAGGCCAAGGTGACGCGCGGCGCCTTCTACCACCACTTCGACAACAAGGAGCACATCTTCCGCGAGGTCTACGCCGCCGACCAGAAGAAACTCTCCGCGGCCGTCCGGCAGGCGTTCCAGGCCCAGCCGGACCCGTGGGACGGGATGTTCGAGGGCTGCCGTGCCCTGCTGGAGGCGTCGCTGGAGCCCGCCGTCCGGCAGATCACCCTGCTGGAGGCGCCGGGCGCGCTCGGCTGGTCGGCCATGCGCGACATCCAGGCGGGATGCAAGGACCAGACGCGGCTCGGGCTGGCCATCGCGGTCGAGGCCGGGTGCATCGCCGAACGGCCGCTGGACCCCGCCACCTCGCTGCTGTACGGCGGGATCTGCGAATGCGCCCTGGACATCGCGCGCGCCGCGGACCAGCGTGCCGCGCTGGACGATTCGCTGGCGGAACTGCGCCTGCTCCTCGCCGGCGTCTCCGGGCGTCCCACCGGGGGCTGCGCCCACAAGGAACCCTCCTAAGCCGGCCCTGCGCTTGCCGAAATCACGTCCGCGCAGGTCAAGCAGCATTCTCGTACTCGTTGAGGATCCCGCCCAGACGTTGCCTTCTTCGGGCCTTCAGGTGGGCGATCTGATTCGGTTCGGTGATCGCTGAAGGCAGCGACTTGTGGGCTGGGGGTGGGCGATGATTCGACCCCGTCCGGTCCCTTGTGTCACACGAGTCTGGCAGAGAGGGGACCGCACCAGGAGCCGCAGCCCGCCGCAGTACACCACGAGGCAGCCGGTTCAGCAGCGCCGCGAGCACTGCTTCGCGCTGCCTCGGCTTCCGGTCTCATTGGTCGATCATGCCGATGCCGTGGTCGCCGTATCGGGCTCCTTGGGCTCCGGTGGTGGGGACGGCGGCGTCGATGGCACTGAGGTCGGCCGCGGTCAGGTACAGGTCGAGGGCGGCCATGTTGTCGCGCAGGTGGGGGCGGCGCGAGCTGCCGGGGATGGGGATGATGTCGCTGCCGCGGGTGAGGAGCCAGGCGAGGGCGACTTGGGCGGGGGTGGCGTTCTTGGTGGCGGCGAGGTGAGTGATGGCGTCGACGATGGCCAGGTTGGCCTTGAGGTCGCCGCCGTTGTAGCGGGGGGCGGTGGCGCGGAAGTCGCCGCGGTCGTAACGCGTGGTGGCGCGGACGGTCCCGGTGAGCAGGCCGCGGCCGAGAGGGCTGTAGGCGACCAGTGCGGTGCCGAGGTCCCGGAGCGTGGGCAGGATGTCGGTTTCGACATGGCGTTCCCACAGTGAGTACTCAGTCTGGACGGCGCTGATCGGGTGGATGGCATGGGCGCGGCGGAGGGTGCCGGCCGCGACCTCGGACAGGCCGACGTAGCCCACCTTGCCTTGGGCGACCAGTTCGGCCAGCGCGCCGACCGATTCCTCGACGGGGACGGCGGGGTCGACGCGGGCGAGGTAGTACACGTCGATGCGGTCGGTGCGGAGCCGGCGCAGGGACGCTTCGCAGGCGCTGCGCAGATCGTCGGGTGAGCCGGCGGGGACCAGCCCTTGGGCGGTGCGCCGGACGCCCGTCTTGGTGGCCAGCACGACGCGGTCGCGGTGCGGGGCGAGCACCTGGCCGAGCAGTTCCTCGTTCGCGCCGTCGCCGTAGAAGTCGCCGGTATCGAAGAGGGTGACGCCGGAGTCGAGGGCTTCCAGCAGGGTGGCCGCGGCCTCGTGCGGATCGGCGGGGCCGTAGGCGCCGGTCATGCTCATGCAGCCCAGACCGAGCCGGGAGACTTCGGGGCCGCCGGGCCTGAGAGTGGTGGTGTGCATCGTTCCTCCGTCACACTTCCAGGGCTGAGCGGAGGAACTCGAAGATCTCCGCTCGGGCGACCCGGGCCTGCGGTTCCACCCCTGGCAGGGTGAGGAACGCGTGCCGCGCTCCTGGGTACTCGGTGAGTCGCAGGGACGTCCCGGCCGCCCGCAGCCGCTCGGCGTAGCGGCGGCCGTGATCGGCGACCGCGTCCTGGGCCGGCACTACGAGCAGCGCGACGTCCCGCCGCTCGATCGCGGCCCCGGTGTCCGGCTCCCCAAGGATCGCCCGCGTCGCGCTGGACGCCCGCCAGCGGTTCTCCGCCTCGCGGTAGGCGATCAGTTCTTCGGTCGTTATCACCGAGGAGTCCGGCTCCGGCGGCCGCTTCACAGCTGTGACCTCACTCATGTCTCCATCTCTCCTTCTCCTCAGCTGGCCTCTCAGTGAGTAGACGCCTCCATTATGCACGCGGTGCGTGCAACAGCAAGTGCATAGGCTAGGCTGGACGCTGACGAGAGGGGTGAGATGGCACGCCGAAGGCGTTGGTCGACAGAGCAGATCCTGGACACGGCGGCGGAGCTGCTGCGCACCAGCGATGCCGAGTCGTTCAGCGTGCGCAAGCTCGCCGCGGCGCTCGGGACCGACTCCTCCAGCCTCTACCGGCACTTCCGCAACAAGACCGAGCTGCTGCGCGCGGTCGCCGACCGGATCCTGGTGGCCGCGATGGACGGCTACCGTCCCGAGGGCGACTGGAAGCAGCGCATCACCGCCACAGCCCTGCGCCTGCGCGAGGCCTTCGGCCAGCACCCCCAACTCGCCGCGATCTGGGGGCGCTACGGGTCCGGCGGCACCGGTTCCCGGCTGGTCATGGAGGAAGTGCTACAGGCTTTGCGGGCCTCGGGCCTGCCCGATGAGGAGATTCCGCCCCGCTACCACCGGATCGTGATCCTCCTCGCCGCGCTGATCACATCCGAGGCCGGCTTCGGCACCCTCACCCCCGGCGAGTACGAACAGGGCATGGAGCAGTTCCGTGTCGCGGTCCTCGGCGCCGACCCCGACCGCTTCCCTGCCCTGGCCCACTTCGCCCGCGAGATCCGCCCCCTCGGGGACGACCGCCGCATCGCATTCGATGAGATCCTCACCGCCCACCTCGCCCAGATCGAGGCCGCAATTCCCTGACGCGCCCTCTCGGCCTCCTGGTGGCGCCCGGGCGCACCGGCACGGTCGGACGGACCCAGGCGCGCGCCGCCTCGCGCCGGCGGCGGCGACCCTGCCGGCCTGCCCGAGCTGGCCGACTGGCTCGGGACACGCCGTCCGAGCCCGTGTGCTCGACCTCCAGCCGGCGCGGGCGGGCACCGTGCCACGTGGCTACGCAGTGGCCGCTCGGGGTGATCTCGCTCGAAGCGAGTAGAGGATCGGGAGGTAGGTGTCGCCGAACGGGAACCGACGGGTGCCGTCAGGTCCTTCGGGCAGGATGCGACTTCCGGGGAATTCGGCCTCGGTGTGCTCGCCGAGCCGGTCGATGATCAGTCCCGATCCGGCGGCCGCTGTCACGATCTCGCCCACCGAGTGAGGGTACTGGACCACCTCCTGTGCGGTCATCGACAGGTCCGGGTCCGCATATGTGTTCGCGACGACCTCACGCTGGGGCTCTCCTCCGCCGTAGGGCGCCTGGGCACGGGCATCCCAGAGGGCACGGTTCGCGGCGAGCCCGTCGTCCGGAGAGTTTCCGTTCATGCCCGCAGTGTGGCAGGCCGATTCGAGCGAGCGCCGACACCTGGTGGGTGTTGAGAATCGATCGTTTGCGACAGCGACGCACTGCTCTGTCACTGTGACCTCGCAGCTTTGAGGTTGCTACGCACGGTCCGGGTCGTCGGATGCTCATCGCTGCGGTCGCTCCTACCGGAGGCAGCCCCCATGCGCCGGCGGAACCGGCCGGGTGTCAGCTTCGGGCCCGGATCGACAGCGCCAGGGCCGGGCACATCTCGGCGGCCTGGGCGGCCCCCCGCAGGAAACGGGACGGGATGGCGCCGCCGGTGATGACGGGATAGCCGAACCGGTCCAGCTCGATGAGATCGGGAAGCAGATGCCGGCAGAGCTTGTGGCCGGCGCAGCGCGACCAGTCGATGGCCAGTTGGAGCCCGGACTCCTCCTCGGTCTGCTCACCGGGCACGGGAAGGAACCGGCGGGTGGGACGGCCGCATCCGCCCTTGGTCAGGTGCGCGTCGACGTCGTCCTGGAACGCCTTGAGCGCCGAGAGCAGGAAGCGGGTCGTCCCGTCGGGGTGGCTGCACGCCCCCCGCCCGCGCACGGTCGCGCTGCCGTTGCGGATCGCGGCGAGCGCCTCGTCACCGGTCTTCCCGGCGGCCAGGGCGCCGAAGGACTGGGCGATGGCGGGCAGGCCCATCCGGCAGGGGCCGCACTGCCCTGCGGACTCGGCCCCCATGTAGGCGGCGACGCGGGCGACCTCGCCGACCGGGCACGTGTCCGCCGGCAGCGGGACGATGATCCCGGCGCCGAGCGCGGCGCCCGCCGCCGTCATCGACTCCCGGGACACGGCCGCAGTCGCCGCCTGCGCGGGGGTGAGCCAGGCGCCGTGGTACCCGCCGACCATCACGCCCTGCCCGGCGTCGGTGCCGCATCGGCGCAGCACGTCGGCGAGGGGGACGCCGGTCGGGGTCTCCACCACGACGTGGCCGCCGTCGGGGACGGTGACCGTCAACAGGACGGTGCCGGGCTCGGCGGCCGTGCCGACGGACCGGTAGCCGTCGGCGCCCAGCCCGGCGAGGACGGCCAGCTGCGCGAACGTCTCGGCGTTGGACAGCAGGGTCGGCAGCCGGTCGACACCGCTCTCGGCGGCCCTGACCTTGCGCCCGGGCGGTATGGGCGTCTCGCCGTTGACGCCGCGCACCAGGGCGCCGCCCTCCCCGGTGATGAACCGTTCGGGCAGCTGAACGACCCGGGCCCGGTCGTCCAGCCCGGACTCGGCGATGGCCAGCCGCAGCGATCGCGCGGCCGGCCCCTCATCGGTGATCCCGATGACGAGTTCCCGGGCGCGCAGCGCCCGGACCGCGAGCATCGCGCCGTTCAGCACGAGATGCGGGACGTGCGCGAGCAGCGCCTTGTCCTTGGAGCTCGCCGGCTCGCCCTCGGTGGCGTTGACCAGGACCACGCAGGGCCGGTCGGACCGGGCCGCCGCCTTCTGCACGGCGGTGAGCTTGCGGGCGAAGGGGAAGGCGGCTCCACCCCGGCCGCGCAGGTCGACCTCCTCGGCGAGGGCCACCAGGTCGGGTACCGAGAACCGGGCCGCGACACGGTGCACGCGCCGGTGCGCGGCGGCGTCCAGCCGGGGGACCCGGTCGAGCCCGGCCAGCAGCCGGGGCCGGCCGATCGCCGTCACGTGCGGAAGGGGGCTCACGGGCGGCTCCTCGACCAGCGGCGGGCCTCATCCTTCAGGTCCGCCCAGAACTGCTCGTCGGGCACTCGGGCGACGGCGTCCGCCGGCGGCTTGGCCGCGGGCCGGGCCGGCGACCTGGGGACGGCGGGCTGCACCGGCCGCGGCCGGGTCGCGCGGCGGTGCCGGGAGGCGACGGCGAGGCGCAGCAGCACCAGGACCACGACGCCGGCCGCGCAGGCGAGATAGCTGAACGTCACCCAGCTCTTGGCGGCGCGCCCGGCGTTGAGGCCGTGGACGAGGGCGACCGGCCAGCACACGTAGACGCTCAGATGCAGCAGCCGCCACGTCCAGACCCGGCCGGCGCCGATGAACCGGCCGCGCGCGACACCGATCACGAACGCCAGGATCATCAGATCGCCGGCGACCGGGCCCAGCGAGACCATCAGGCCGTGCCCGCGCAGCCCGGCGGCGGGCAGGACGGCGTCCAGCGCGGTCGCGTGCCGTTCCAGGATCTTGAGGGTCACGTGCACGGCGAGGAAGCTCATCGACAGGGTGGCCGTGGCCCGGTGCCCGGACTGGGCGACGATCCGCAGCCGGACGGGAGTGAACCGGCCGCTCGCCAGCAGCCCGAACACCACCGCCCCGGTCAGCCCGACCAGGGTGAACACCCCGGAGAAGAACTCCAGGAACGCGTGCACGCCGGCCAGCGCGCTCGCGGCCGGAGCGGTCCGCCCTACGGCGGCCGCGGCGGCCAGGCCGGCGGCGAGCAGCAGGACCGTGCGCACCCGCCGGCCGGTGCCGGACGGCATGTTGTCGGAGGAGGAGGTCGCGCTCATGATTCCCGCCGTGTCAGGACACCGACGCCGCGGAGGGCGCCGGAGCCGTGGGGTTGTGCCTCGCCGACGGCGACGGGGAAGCGTCGGAGACGGCGCCGGGAACGGCGCCGAGGTTGGGCAGCGGGTCCCCGGCCTGGAGCCGTGCCCCGGGGCGCTCCGCCCGGATCGGTCCGGACGCGGGCACGTCCAGGGTCCAGCCGCCGATCCGCAGGTAGTGCAGCGGCACCGGGCGGCCGCCGGACAAGAGCCCGAACACCACCGCCGCGGCCCCGTCCACGTGCGCGCCCGTGCAGGACTCCTCGTTCCCGGCCGTCCCGAGGTAGGCGCCCCGCTGGACGACCGCCCCGTCCTTGACCTTCGCGAGAGCGGACATCTGGGAGTACGTCGAGGCGAGCCCGCCGGGATGGATCAGCAGGAGCATGCCGTGGCCGGGCTCGCGGCTGCACAGCCGGTACAGGCGCCCCGGTCCGGCCGCCAGCACCCGACCGTCCCCGCCGGTGAACGCGACCAGTTCCGCGCTGCCCGTGGGGCGCATGGTCCACGACTTGCCCGCCCCCCAGGGCAGTGACAGGCCGGTGTCCTTCAACGCCGCCGGCTTGCCGTACGCGGCCAGAAGCGACCGCTCGGCCTTCGGGACGACGCTGTCCGGCGCTTGCAGCGCGTAGACGGTGAAGCTCCCGGTACCGGTCACGGCGACGTGCCAGCCCGACTTGGTGCGGCGGGCGATGAACAGCGAGGCATCGGGAGGGGCGTCCACGCCCTCGGGCGGAGTGAGGACGGAGGAGCCGAAAGCCCAGCCCCGCGCCGGGTCCGACCGGGACAGCAGGACCCTGGGCGCCGCCGGGGCGCGGCCCCCGAAGTCGCGGCGCGCGAGCGGCGCGCGCTGCCGCAGGACCACGGCGCGCACGGTGCGCACGAGCGGCGTCACCTTCGCCGCCGTCCGGGCGGGTCCCGGGGGGTGCGAGCCGTGCGCCGGCCGCGTCCGGCCGGAGGCGGGTGCGGACGCCCGTGCCGGCCCGCTCCCCGCGGGCGCCACCGTCTGCGCCACGACGGCGGACAGGATGAGCAGGACGGCGCTCGCCCCGGCACCGCCGAGCCACGTGATGCGGTTGGCGAGCGGCAGTATCGACCGGCCGCCCGGTTGGTGGCTGGACATCACCGGACCAGAGTCGCGCCCGAGCCGATAAGGCGGCGCTGCCTCCAGGTTAAGGCTGGGCTAAGAAGCGCGGCCCCGAGGCGGAACCCCGAAACGGACCATGACCCGCGCGCCTTCGGCCGGGGACACGCCGAGCTGGAGGCTGCCGCCACTGGCCTCGGCGGTGCGCCGCACGATGTCCAGCCCCAGCCCGGTGGACGACGCGGTGCTGACGCCGCGGCGCAGCAGGTGGCGCTCGCCGAAACCCGGGCCGGCGTCGTCCACCGTCAGGTAGACGGCGCCGCTGCGCGGTTGCAGCGCCACGGCCAGCGCGCTCCCTTCCGGCGTGTGCGAGAAGACGTTGCCGAGCAGCGCGTCAAGGCAGGCCGAGAGGTCCTCGGCGCGCACCTTGACCGGCAGCGGCCCGGGCGGGACGTCCAGGTCCACGCGGCGTTGCTGCTCGTCCGCCAGCGCCGACCAGAACTCCACCCGCTCGGTCACGATCGCGGCGGCGTCCGCGCACGGCGCCTCCGTGCGGGCCGGCCGGCGGGTGGTGTTGATGAGGTCGGTGACGGTGCGTTCGAGCACGCCCACCTGGTCGCCGATCCGCTCCGCCTCCGCGGGGTCGCTGAGCGTCTCCGCCTCGAGCCGCAGCACCGTCAGCGGCGTCCGCAGCCGGTGCGAGAGGTCCGCCGCCGCCTCCCGCTCCCGGGCGAGCAGTTCGCCTATCTGGCCCGCCAGGTCGTTCAGCCCGGCCGTCACGTCCCGGATCTCCGGCGGCCCGCCCGGCGCGACCCGGACGTCCAGGTCCCCGTGCGAGACCCGCCTGGCCAGGTCGGCCAGCAGGGCGATCCGCCGCACCAGCGAGCGCGCCAGGCGGTCGGCGAGCACCAGGCTCACCGCCAGCAGTCCGCAGCTGAGCGCGGCCAGGATCCCCCACGCCCGCGTCACGCCCGCCCGCATCTGGCGGTCGGACACGGAGGTCCGGATCACCGCCGTCCCGCCGGGCACGCCGAGCACCGCCACCAGGATCTCCCGGCCCCCGGGCGTGTCCACCGTCAGGCTCTGACCGCGCTCGGCGAGCCGCACCCCCGGGTCGCGCACGGCCGGCGACCCGCTGACCCGCCCGTCGGGCCACAGCACCGTCATCGGATGGCCGGTGGAGGCGGTCTGCTGCAGCGCCAGCTCGACCGTCCCCCGGTCGCCCGCCGCCACGACGGGCGCCAGCGACTGCGCCCGCACGTTCGCCGCCGCCAGGGTCCGGGTCCGCGCGACGTCCCGGACCAGCAGCGCCAGCGGGACGAGGAACGCCACCAGCACCAGCACGACCGTCGCCGCCACCAGCAGCGTGATGTGCCGCCTCACGTCGGATCGACGATCTTGATGCCGGAGCCGCGGACCGAGCGCAGGTACCGGGGCATCGAGGCCGTCTCGCCCAGTTTGCGGCGCAACCAGGCCACGTGCACGTCGATCGTCTTGTTCGCTCCGCCCAGCGGCACCTGCCACACCTCCGTCAGCAGCTCGCGTTTGGAGACCACCTGCCCGGGGTGCGAGGCCAGGTAGTACAGCAGGTCGAACTCCTTGGGCGACAGTTCGAGCGTCCGCCCGTCCAGCACCGCCTCGCGCGCCGCCGCGTCCATGCGCAGCCCGCCCACCTGGACCGTCGGCGCCGCGGCGTCCGCGCCCTCCGAGCGGCGCAGGACCGCCCTGATCCGGGCGTCGAGCTGCCCGGCGCCGAACGGCTTGACCAGGTAGTCGTCCGCGCCGGCGTCGAGGATCCGCTCGATCTCGCGCTCGTCGTCGCGGGCCGTCGCGACGATCACGGGGACGGGGCTGACCGCACGGATCATCCGCAGCACCTCGGCGCCGTCCAGATCCGGCAGGCCGAGGTCCAGGATCACCAGGTCGGGCCGCGCGGTGACGGCCCGCCGGATCCCTTCCATGCCGGTCGGGGCCGACGCCACCGCGTGCCCGCGCTCGCCCAGCGCCCGGACGAGCCTGCCGCGCACCTCGATGTCGTCTTCCACGAGCAACAGTTGGACCACGCGGCAACGCTAGACCGCCCGGTCCGCCGCCACCGGGCGGATCACCCCCTTACGGGGGCCTTAAGGGCAACTTAACCGACACTTAGCGCCGAATCTGCAACAGTCGGCGCATGTCCAAGCACAGCGCGCTCGCCGCCATGGCGTGGGCGGCGTCCGCTGTCATCGCGATCATCTCGGGCATGGCGGCGATCTCCGCGGTGGGCTCCGGCATCACCGACCGCGGCACCGAGCCCATGACCCCGCATGAGGTGGAGGCCGCGCTGGCCGCCCCCACGGCCGGCCCGGCCCCGTCGCCCGCGTCGTC
This sequence comes from Actinomadura latina NBRC 106108, assembly GCF_001552195.1. Taxonomy (GTDB): domain Bacteria; phylum Actinomycetota; class Actinomycetes; order Streptosporangiales; family Streptosporangiaceae; genus Spirillospora; species Spirillospora latina. The sequence goes on along the minus strand of NZ_BCQS01000008.1, from coordinate 242,088 downwards.
CGCGGCCCCGCGGCCCTCGCACCGCCCGGCTCCGACGGTCACGGTCACCGAGAAGATCACCACCGCCGTCACCAACCTCGCCTCCGAGGCCGGCGACATCGTCGCCCGCTGCGACCACGGCTCGGCGTACCTGGACTCCTGGACGCCCCGGCAGGGTTACAGCGTCGGCGACAGCCGCCGCGGACCGCAGGCCCCCGTCTTCGTCCGCTTCCGGTCGTCCGCCCGCCAGGTCACCATGGCCGTCGCCTGCCGCGGCGACCGCCCCTTCGCCACCATCCGCAGGGAGCGCACGGACCGCACCGGCGAGCATCCCTATGACCGCACGCATAATGAAGACCCTTATCACCACCATTCCGAGACCGGCGAATAGCGAGCTGATTCCAGAATCTGGTCATGGGCCTTGAGGACTCCGGCCGCCGGGCGCGGTTCGTGATTCGCGGCCGGGGAACGCGGACTGATACCGCTGCGCGTACCTGGTCGGTTGCTCGCCGAACATGCCCTTGAAGTCGCGGATGAAGTGGCCCTGGTCGGCGTAGCCGAGGTCCGCCGCGAGCGCGGCCCAGTCGATCGCCCCGCCGGCGGCCATGCGTGCGGTCACCTCGTGCAGGCGGTAGCGGCGGATCACCCACTTGGGCACGATGCCGACGTACTCCGCGAACAGCCGTTGCAGCCCCCGCATGCTCAGCCCCAGTTCGCCGGCGAGGCGCTCGACCCTGGTCACGGTCTTGTCCTTGGCGATCAGCTCCACCGCGGCCACCGCCTGGCGCACCCGGGGGTCGTCGTCCGGCAGGTGTTTCAGCAGGAACGCGTCCACGGCCGGCACGTCGAGCGTCGTGGGCAGGTCCGGGCCGAACACCTCGGCCGCCGGGACGACGCGGTCGGTGATCGTCGAGACGGAGGCACCGAGGAACGGGCGGAAGCAGCCCGGCCGGAACGCGACGCCGAAGACATGATCGCGGCCCTCGAGGACCTTGATCTGGTAGCCGCTGCACACGCCGTTGACGTCCGCGCGGCCGCCGCCGAACGACAGGTGCACGTTCGGGTACGGCACGATCTTCTGCCGGTAGGGCTCGGCGTAGTCCCAGCGAGCCTCCCAGTACCGCTCCACCCATGGCGCGAGCGCCGGCGACGGGCTGTGGAACGTGTGGCGCTGATACCTGGTCCACGCACCCCGCAGCTCACGAACGTCCCGCTCCACACGGCAAAGTGTATGTCGCCTTTGTCCAATACCCTTCCGGCCTGGGCCGCCTAGCCTCGCTGCCATGTCACATCTGTCCAACGCCGCCGAGGCCATGGCCGCGGTCGCCCGCACCATCACCGACGACCAGCTCGCCAACAAGACTCCGTGCACGGAGTACGACGTGCGGGCACTGGTCAACCACCTCCTGTTCTGGGGCCCGTCGCTCGCCGGCGGCGGCCGCAAGGAGTCCGTTCCGCAGCCGGCGGGCACCGAGTCCGAGGTGGACCTGGCGGCCGGCGACTGGCGCGGCCGCCTGCTCGCCCTGCTGGACGACATCACGTCGTCGTGGGCGCCGCCGAGCGCCTGGGAGGGCGAGACGAGCATGGGCACACCGCAGACGCTGCCCGCACCCGTCTTGGGCGACATGATCATCGGCGAGCTGGCCATGCACGGCTGGGACCTGGCGGTCGCGACCGGGCAGCGGCTGGAACTGCCCGCCGACCTGCTGACGCATCTGCACGACACGGTGTTCGCCGGCGTGGAGCAAGGGCGGGAGATGGGCATGTACGGACCGGAAGTCGCGGTGCCGGCCGACGCACCCACCCTGGACCGCATCCTCGGCCTGACCGGCCGCGATCCCGCCTGGGCGTAGTCACCGACCGGTGAGGCCGGCCACATCTGGCGCGAGCTGTCGAAGCGTGGTGCGGTGGCGCCGGCGCTCCTCGCAGCACTCCCCGGCTACCGGAAGCCGAGCGGGCGGGACGCCTCGAAATGAGAACACGTTCTTGTCAATGGCGGCGGTGTCGAGCAAGCTACGTCGCATGGATCTGAACGCCCTGGAAGAGATCCGCCAGGTGAAGTACCGCTACCTGCGCTGCCTTGACCTGAAGGACTGGGACGGGTTCGCCGGCACCCTCACCGACGACGCCGTGGGCGCCTACGGGACCCGCGCAGTCGGTGAGCCGCTGCGCCTGGAAGGCCGCGATGCCATCGTCGGCTACATGCGCGACAATCTCGGTCCCGAGATCACCACGGTGCACTTCGCGGGACAACCCGAGATCCGGGTCGACGGCGATAAGGCCGAGGGCACCTGGTGCCTGGAGGACACCGTCATCGCCAAGGCGTTCCGGGTGCTGATCCGCGGATCCGCCTTCTACCAGGAGACGTATCGGCGCTGCGCGGACGGCGAGTGGCGCATCAGTGGCATCGGCTATGAACGGACCTACGAATACTCGGTATCTCTCGACGATGTGCCCAGCTTCAGGCTGCTGGCGGATCGCTGGGCGCCCTCGCTCCCGCAGCCGCGAACCTGACCCTGTACTAAGAGCCGGGCTTGATGCGTGCCGTCGCCCGTCGCCAGCGCGCCGTGGACGAGGTAGCGGTCGTCAGGGGAGTCGGCGGTGAAGGGGCATGGCCAGATCGGTGGTGGTCAGGCCGTGGCTCGCTGCTGCTTGAGGCGGAGTTCCTCCCTGCGGACTTCGGCTTGGACGGCTTGCTCGCGTTCCAGCCAGCCGGGCCTTTCGGCCTTCAGGTTCTCGATCTCGGCCGTGGTGAGGGGGCCCGTGATGCCGGCGCGGGCCAGACCTGAGATGGAGACGCGGAGCTTGGCGGCGACGACCTGGCGGGGGTGGGGGCCCTCACGGCGCAGGTTCGCCAGCCATGAGGGCGGGTCGGCTTGGAGCGCGTTCAATTCGTCCCGGGAGACAGGACCTTCCTGGAACTCGGCGGGTGCTGCCGACAGCAGGATCCCCAGCTTCTTGGCCGCGGTCGCCGACTTCATGGTCTGCGGGGTCTTTGCCTTGGACGTGCCCATGACCCCAAGGGTAGCCAGCGGGAGGGAACTGTCTGGACGTGACTAGGGTGGCGGAGTGACCGATGGTGAGTTCCGGCTGGCCTACGTGCCGGGGGTGACGCCCGCGAAGTGGGCCGGGGTGTGGGCCGAGCGGGTCCGGGAGGTGCCGCTTCGCCTGCTGCAGATGCCGGCGACCGAGGTGGTCCCCCTGCTGCGGAACGGTGACGTGGACGCGGCGTTCGTACGCCTGCCCGTCGACCGCGAGGCCCTCCATGTGATCCCGCTGTACCTGGAGACGACCGTGGTCGTGGTGCCCAAGGATCACGCGGTGGCCGCGGTGGAGGAGGTGGAGCTCGCCGATCTCGCCGACGAGGACGTGTTCGAGCCACTCGACGACGTCTTGACCTGGGACGACCGGCCCGGGCAACCTGCCTTCACCCGTCCTGAGAGCACCGCCGGCGCGATCGAGTTGGTGGCGTCGGGAGCCGGCGTCCTGCTGCTCCCGCAGTCTCTGGCCCGCCTCCACCACCGCAAAGACCTCACCTACCGAACCGTGACCGACGCTCCTCAGTCCCAGATCGGCCTGGCCTGGCTCGAGGCCGTGACGACCGACCTCATGGAGGAACTGATCGGCATCGTCCGCGGCCGCACCCCCAACAGCTCCCGTGGCCGCAATCCCCGGCAGCAGCCCACCCGTAAGAAGCCACCGCAACAGCGCCCCGCCTCCAAGCACCGCCGCCAGAAGCGCCGGCGGAGGTGACGAGAGTCGCGCAACGGGGAAGCTCAAGGTGCCGTTAGAAGGCCTCACGATGACGCGATCGTAGAGCCCGACACGTCATTTGCTCGGCTGGGGAACCTTGCAGTTGGCGGTGGGGTTGAGACCGATGTAGTTGAGCGGACCGGAGGCCAAGGTGATTCCGATCGTGGCGATTCTGGCGCAGCTGCCGTCAAATTGGGTGTAGTAGTGGCGCTGTCCCGCGGCGAGCGCTCCTACGATCAGCCAGGCGATGAGCATCCACCGTCCTGACCTCATCGCTACCTCCGGTGACCGCTTCGCCGACCCTGGGGTACGACAGTAACGACAAGATCGTCCATAGTTAAGCAAGTCGGGCCGGGTGTGTCACGTCACCACGGTCTCGCGCGGCCGGCGACGGGCCCGGAACCCGCGCCACCTCGGCGATGAACTGGCTCGCCGCGCGCATCGCAGGCCAATCCCCAGGGCAACTACCGCTGCCCCTTCCACACCGTCCGGCCTCTGGCGGCACGGGTCAGTTCCGCGTACCAGGACAGGATCGTTCCCGGCTTGGTCGTCATCGGCTTGCCGTCGTCGGACTTCCATGTGTGCGCGCGTGCGACGTCCTGGCGGGTGCCGAGGTAGGCGTAGGTAGTGGGGTCGAGGATGATGCTGGTCCGTTCGCCGAGATCGTCGGTCCGGGCGCCCCCGAAGACCCGCGATTGCACAGGGCACCGCAAAAGACCCATCGACAGTCGCGACCCGCTCCTCACCGAAAACGCTGCGGCGCGCGTCGGGTGACAACGCGCGCCGCAGCGGTTCCCGCGGGTCGGCGGGGCTCGGGCCCTACTCCCTGCGGGCGATGAACGCGCGCGGGTGCGGGTCATCGCCGACGGCGCCGACCGTCCAGACACCGCCGCCGGGGACGGCGGCCACCGACGAAAGGCTTCCGGTGCCCTGAGCGGGCACGGTGTCGCGGGTCCACCGCTCGCCGTTCCAGCGCAGCGCATACATCCCGTAGGACGGCGACGCGGGAGAGAAGGTGTCGCCCACGGCCAGCAGCCCTCCGCTCCAGCGGGTCAGGCCCGACAGTTCGCCCTGGCCATCCGGGAAGGCGGCGGTGCCCCACGCGCGGCCGTCCCAGTGCAACATGAGCGGATGGCGGGGTTCGTCGCCGTCGGGACGGAGCTTGGTCCAGCCGGTAACCCAGACGTCGTTGGAGGCGAGGATCCGCACCGAGGCGGGCCGCTTCGTCCACTGGTCCGAGGCCGGTTCCGCCAGCCGCTCCCAGGAGCGGCCGTTCCAGTGGAGCAGGATCAGGCGTTCGGGGTGCCGGTCGTTGCCGCTGTAGTCCACGCCCACGGCCCAGACGTCGACGGGCCCGCGGACGTCGACGGTTTTCAGTGAGAAGTCGTCGCCCATCCCCAGAGCGGGCAACGGGATGTTCGTCCAGCGTCGCCCGTCCCACCGCTGGACGAACGAGCCGAACCGCCCGCCGCTGGAGAAGTCTCCGACCAGCCAGGTGTTGTCGGGCCCGGACGAGGCGACGGCGCCGACCGCGGTCTGCTGCGCGCCGGGGACGGCGGCATAAGGCGCGGCGGCCCACGTTCGGCCGTTCCAGTGCGAGAGACCGCAGTCCGCGGCGGCCCACGCGTCGTTGCGTCGTGTGGCGCTGACAGAGTTGATCCTGCCCAGGCGGGGTACCGCGATGTTCCGCCAGGCGCGGCCGTCCCAGCGCAGCATGAGCGAGGGGAAGCTGTCGGCGGACCAGCACTCCTCCGCGCTCAGCGACTCGCGCATCTCGGCACGCTGGGGCGCGCGTGCCGAGCGGCCGGCCGATTCGGGGACCGTGTCGGGGACCGTGAACCCTGCGGCCCACGCGTTGTCCCTGCCCGTCGCCGCGACGCTCGTGAGGCTCGCGTCCTCCCGCACGGGCGTCTGGTAGGGACGCCATACCGTCGAGTGGGCGGCGGCCGGCGCGGCGGAAACGGTGGGCGCCCCGGACGTGAGAGCCGCCCCGGACATGAGAGCCGCCCCGGGCACGATCGCCGCCGCGGCCAAGCCGCCCGCGACGGCCGTCCTGCGCCTGGAGATGATCACCGTTGCCCCGGCTCGTCCACGAGCTTCACGGTGAGCAGGGTCAGCGAGTAGGTGACGGTACCCGGCGGCACCGCGAAACGGGGGTCCACGGTGCCGTTCTTGGACTGCGGGGCGTTCCGTCCGTTGCTCACGGTCCGCTGCCCCACCATCTGGTACGTGGTGGGATCGAGGAGGAACTGTTCACCGAACCCGCGCGAGAGCGCTATTGCGGGACGGCCCGCGCCATCCTTGACCTTGGCGTCCACGCGCACTCCCGGAATACCGGCGAGCACACGGTAGAGCGCGGCCTGGGTCTTGGGCGCAATTCCCAGCGGCGCGTCCCAGAGCATCTGGGCAGCCGTCCGGAACGCCTCGCCGTCGCGGTCGGAACGCTGCCGGTCGCGCCGGGGGATGGCGTCGACGTCCTTGTAGATGACCGCGCGGAGCGCGCCGGGGTCGGTGGGGAGCGTCCCGAGGCGCGCGTACCGGCGGCTCGCCGGCGTCGCCACCCGGTCCGGTTGCCGGTGCACGACCAGCTTCCCGTCCCTGAACGACGCGTCCCCCGTGCCATCGATCCGGTACCAGCTCTCCTCAGTCACGGGCCGCGCGCCGTGCCCGGTCGCCACCCCCTGCTCCAAGGTCTTCTCGTAGGCCCACTGGTCGGGACGCGGGCGCGTCTCGGGCCGGGCCTGCGCCGTCTCGGCCGCCCGCTCCAGTACCTGCGTCGCGCTCGCCAGCTGCAGCTTGGACGAATCCGTCGTGCCCGGCCCGCCGTCCCCTCCCGTCATGCCCAGCACGGTCGTCACGGAGGCCGCGACGGTGACGGCGGTGACCGCGGTCACCGCCGAGACGGCGGCCGCTCGGCGCCGCCGCACCCGCCGCCGGCCCTGCAGCACACCCCGGTCCACCAGATCCGAGACCTGGGGGGTGACCGACTCGGCCGTCCGGCGCAGTGCCTCGGCCAGTTCCATTTCCATGTTCGTTCCCTCAGTTCTCTTCGTCATGGCGCGAGCAGCATCAGTTCGTCCCCGAGCACCTCGCGGAGCCGGTTCGTCGCACGCATGCTCCGGTTGCGGACGGCCCCGCTGCTCAGCCGCATCGCCCCCGCCACCTCGGCCACGCTCTGGTCGTCCCAGTAGCGGAGGATCAGCACGGCGCGGTCCTGCGGCTGCAGCTTCGCCAGCGCGGTCAGCAGCGTCACCCGCAGCGCCTGGTCCGACTCGGGCCCGGCCGCGTCCGGCAGCCGCTCGCTCGGTGCCTCCCGGCTGCTGCGCTTGCGCATGTGGGACAGGTAGGTGCGCGTCAGCACCGTCCGCGCGTACGCCTCCGGGCTGTCCGCGTTCTGCACCTTCCGCCAGGACGCGTAAAGCTTGCCGAACGTCGTCTGCACCAGGTCTTCCGCCAGATGCCAGTCACCGCACAGCAGCCACGCGGTGCGGAAGAGGCCGGGGCCTCGCACAACGGCGAACTCTTGAAACCCATCCGGTTCCTTGGCCATCGGCCTTCCCAAAACGTCGTCGTTCGCTCTCCTACACCTCAGACGCCGTGGCAGGACCGGGACGTCACACAAGAAACGACCGCCGACTCGGGGCGGGACCGAAGATCGATACCAGGCTGGTTATGAGACTTCCTCGGATTTGAGGATCGTGGTTCCATGGGGACCGAGCAAGCGTTTGGGGACTGTCGCGGCGCGCTGAGCGAGGGAGTACCGAATGGGCCTGCGGTTTCTCGGGAGGTCGTGGGTGCCGCTGGCGGCCGCGGCCCTGCTGGTCCTCGGCCTGGTGCAGCCGGCACAGGCGCATATCGAGCGGCCGTCGTACTGGCCGTCTCCCGGCCCCGACTGCTCCGTCAGCCCGTGCGCCGGCGGGACGGTGCCGACACCGCGGAGCCTGGCGTCGGCCGTCGAGACCATCCCGCACAGCACGACCCGCGTGGTGTGCCGGCCGGATTCGCTGGAACGGCTGGACGCCTCGATCAAGCGGGCGCTGAAGTCGGGCTACGACGTCCGCCCGCACGACCACCGGACGCTCAGCGCCACCGAGGCGCGGGACCTGAAGCAGATCAACCGGGCGCTGTTCGACCGGTGCCGGTACAGCGAGATCCAGCCCGCGGTGACCGATTCACGGAACAACGACCGGGTCGTGGTACTACCGGGTCTCTACACCGAGCCCACGGCGCGCCAGAAGCCGACCCACGACCCCGCGTGCGACCAGTACAAGCTGAGCACGGGCGCGTACTCCTACCTCGGCGAGTACACCTGCCAGAACGACGCCAACCTGATCGCCGTGCTCGGCCGGGCCCCCGGCGGCGGCCAGGACCCGGACCCGCCGCGCGTCGACCGGCACGGCATCCCCAACCGGGGCGCGTGCGTGCGCTGCAACCTGCAGCTCGAAGGGTCGGGCGTGAGCGCCGACGACGTGGTCGTGGACGCCGGCGACCCGTCGTCCGGCAACGGCGGCCCGCGCAACTCGGCGAAGGACGTGGGCATCCGCGCCGACCGGGCCGACGGCTTCGTGCTGCGGAACCTGACCGTCCGGCACGCCGACGAGCACGACATCTACGTGCTGGAGACCAACGGGTACCTGCTGGACAGCTTCAAGACCTTCTACGCGGGCGAGTACGGCGTGCTCACCTTCGTCGAGGACCACGGCGTGATCCAGAACTGCGAGGCGGCCGGCAACGGCGACTCCGGGCTGTATCCGGGGTCGGGCGCGAAGACCGCCGCCGGACGCGACGAGAGCGTCTACCCGGACGCGCGCTACAGCCAGCAGATCCGCTACTGCGACTCGCACCACAACGCCAGCGGCTACTCGGGCACCGACGGCAGCGCCACGTGGGTGCACCACAACAACTTCTACGACAATGCCCTCGGCTTCACCACCGACGTGTTCACCGCCGCCGGGCACCCCGGCTTCCCGCAGCAGGGCGACCTCGTCGAGAACAACGACTTCTTCTCCAACAACTTCAACCCGTACCTGGCGGACAGCGACGTGGTGCCGACCGTGCCGGTCCCGGTGGGGACCGGGATGTGGATCGCCGGCGGTGACGACAACGTCGTCCGGAACAACACCTTCCGCGACAACCGGCGGCGCGGGGCCATGCTCTTCGCCGTCCCGGACGCGTTCGTCTGCGCCGACCAGCCCATGACGGGCTGCGACCCGCTGAAGCTGTCCACCTCGCACCGCAACCAGTTCTACGGCAACCGGATGACCGGCAACGGCCTGGACTTCTGGTGGGACGCCTTCCCCGGCAACACCGGCAACTGCTGGTACTCCAACGGCACCGTCAAGACCTCACCCGGCAACCTGCCGGACTGCCTGAACGGCAAGGCGCCCTTCCTCAGCTTCGGGTTCGGCAACCTGGGCAACGAGTTCGAACTGCTCACCTGCATGGCCAACCTGAAGCCCGGCGGCCCGTGCCCCTGGTTCACGACTCCCGGGGCCACAGCCCCGGCCGCGTCCAGGACGGGGCCCGCCGACGACCCCGTCCACGCCGGGACGAGCGAACTCGACGACGCGATGCTCGCCGCGATGACCTGCCATTCCTGGCAGGAGATGTCGACCGGCCAGCGCGACCACATGCTGGCCAAGATGGCGGTGTTCATGGGCGGCCAGATCGACCACCCGGGGGCGCGCGGCACGACGCTGAGCGACCAGACCGCGACCAGCATGCTCAACAACGCCTGCGGGCTGTCGTTCGCGGGTCCGTTCAAGCTCTACAAGCTCTACGCCCGAGCGGCGGCCTTCCCTCTGCAACTCCCGTAACGGTTCAAGGGGCTAGGGCCCGACGACGCGGATCCTCGGCAGTGTGAGGCGCAGCCTCACGCTGCCGAGGGGGGTCGGCGGGGCGTCTCGTACTTCCTCGCACGTTGACGCCCGCGCCGTCCCCGCGATGTCAGGCTCCGGCCGTCCGCTTGGGCAGTTTCCAGCCCGGACGGGGGAAGTGGCACGTGTAGCCGTTCGGATACTTCTGCAGGTAGTCCTGGTGCTCGGGCTCGGCTTCCCAGAAATCGCCGGCGGCGGCCACCTCGGTGACGACCTTTCCCGGCCACAGGCCGGAGGCGTCGACGTCGGCGATGGTGTCCTCGGCGACCTTCCGCTGCCCGTCCGAGGTGTAGAAGATCGCGGAGCGGTAGCTCTGGCCGATGTCGTTGCCCTGCCGGTTCACGGTCGTGGGGTCGTGGATCTGGAAGAAGAACTCCAGCAGGGCCCGGAAGTCGGTCTCGTCGGGGTCGTAGACGACCTCGATGGTCTCGGCGTGGGACCCGTGGTGGCGGTAGGTGGCGTTGGGAACGTCGCCGCCGCTGTAGCCGACCCGCGTGGAGACCACTCCGGGCTGCCGGCGGAACAGCTCTTCCATCCCCCAGAAACAGCCACCCGCGAGCAGTGCCCTCTCGGTTGCCATGTTCGTTGTCCCCTTCGTGTCCTTCGTCGACGATTACAGCGCGCGTCGACGATTACAGCGGGCATCGCATCGGCGTTATTCCATGGCGCCGCCGACGGCCGGGCGCATCACCACGCCGGGGTCGAAGCTCACTCGGCGCGCTCCCCGAGGCGGACGACGTAGTCATTATGGCCACCCAGACGCGGTCGCGGCTTCCGTGGGCACTTCGGCACAGGCTGCGGCGCATGCCTCGGCAACGGCCTGGCCCTGCTCCACCATGCCGCCCGAGACGCCGATGGCGCCGATCACCCGGCCGGTGCCGTCGCTCACCGGGAGACCGCCGGCGAACGTTTCCGCCGCTGGTGGGGCGGCCACGACGTACGAGCGGCTGGGGGACGCAAGCGCTTCCGCCACCCGGTCGTCGGCGATCTGGAGCTGGACTGGCAGGCGATGCGGCTCGGCGACGCCCCTGACCAGCTCCTGATCACCCACACCGCGCCGGCCGGCACCCCGGCCCACAACGCGCTGCGCATCCTCACCTCCTGGTCCGCCGAGGCTCCGGCCGCCAGGCCCTCAGGACGGGTGCCTCCACAACTCGATTAGCCGGTTCTCGCCGCAGGAGCGCCGCGGGGTCCGGCCGGAGCCTTCGCGTCCGCCGCGCCGAGCGGCCTCTGTTCAGGCGGGGGGCCGCCAGTCCAGCACCGGGCCGAGGGAGCGGAGCATCGAGCTCGGTGGGGTCAGGCTCATGACCCGGTTGCGCAGCGCGACCGCGGGCCGGCTGCTCCATTGGGCGACGGCGCCGACGCGGTGCGAGCGTCGGGCGATCATCTGGCTGCGCGGGCGGCGTTCCCGGTCGTAGGCGGCCAGAGCGGCCTCGACCGTCGGGTGGCGGTCCAGGACGGCCGCAAGTGTGACGGCGTCCTCGAGTGCCTGGCAGGCGCCCTGCCCGAGGTTGGGGGTCATCGCATGGGCGGCGTCGCCGAGCAGGGCCACCCGGCCGGAGACGAAAGACTTGAGCGGGGGCAGTTCGTACAGATCGGTGCGAAGCACGGCGTTCTCGTCGGCCCGGTCCAGCAGCGCCGGGATCGGATCGTGCCAGCCCGCGAAGCGACGCCGCAGCTCGGCCAGTTCGCCGTCCGGGCTGCGTTCGCCCGCAGGCGTGTTGGCGACGCCGAACATGTAGATCCGCCCGCCGGGCAGCGGGACGAGCCCCATCCGTTCGCCGCGGCCCCAGCTCTCGCCTCCCGCGTCCAGCCGTGCACCGGGGTCGACGAGCAGCCGCCAGGCCGTGTAGCCGACGTATCGCGGTTCGGGGGCCTGCGGCCAGAGTGAGCGGCGGACGGCGCTGCGGATGCCGTCGGCTCCGACGACCAGGTCGGCGCGGTCGGCGCCCGCCTCGTGCACGACCTCGACCTGCCGCCCGGCGGCCCGTACCCCTGTGACCGTGACCCCGGTTCGCAGGGCGATGCCGGACACCGCTTCGTGCAGGACCGCCAAAAGATGGGCGCGGTGAAGCATGACCAGCGGGCCGTAGCGGCGGTCCACCTCCTCGGTGTCGGTGCGCGACAGCCACCTGCCCGACGAGTCGCGGATGCCCGCCTGCGTCTCGGTCATGGCCTGCGCCCTGACCTGCTCGCCGATGCCGAGCGCGTCCAGGGCGCGCACGCCGTTGGACCACACCGACAGCCCGGCTCCGACCTCGCGGAACCCGGGCGCGCGCTCCATGACCTCGACGCGCCAGCCCCGGTCGGACAGGGCCGCTGCCGTCGCCAGCCCGCCGATCCCGCCGCCGACCACGATCGCCGTGCGCTGCTCACCCATGACCCACTCCCTTCTACATCTGTAGTAGACGACAGGTACTCTACACTTGTAGAGTGACTAAGGAGAGACCGTGACAGAGAGCACAACACCCCTCTCCCGGCGCGAGGAACTCGCGGACGCGGCCATCGCGGCCCTGGCCGAAGCCGGCATGCGGGGTCTCACCCACCGTGCGGTCGACAAGGCCGCGGGCCTGCCCGAAGGCTCCTGCTCCTACTACTTCAGAACCCGCCAGGCGCTGCTGCAGGCGGCGGTCGAGCGGCTGGAACAGGTGGACACCGCCGAACTCACCGCCCGGCCCGCCCTGTCGGGCGCGGCCGCGCCGGGACGCGAAGGGGCGGCCGAGGCGGCGGCCCGCCTGGTCGAGCACTGGACCACGGCCGGGCGCGAGCGGATGCTGGCCCGCTACGAACTCGCCCTGGAGGCCACCCGCAGGCCCGAGCTCCGCGCCGTGCTCGTCAAGGCCGGGGCGCGGTCCCGGGAGCTGGCCGCCGCGACGCTCACCGCCATCGGCGCCCGCGACCCGGCACGTCAGGCCCCGCTGCTGGTGGCCTACCTGGACGGCCTGATCTTCGACCATCTCGCCGGAGCGGGTTCGCTGGCCCTCACCCACGCCGAACTCAGGGCCGCGCTCCTCGACCTCCTGCACGCCTTCGGCGGCTGTGGCATGGATCACTCTCCCGAGTGTCACGCCGAGGCGGACCCGCCCGTCCGTTCGCCGTAAGCCATGCAGCCCGGCCTCCGCCGGGACGTCAAAGGGAGTGATCATGCGAGTTCTCATCGCGGGAGCCACCGGGGTGATCGGCCGCCGGATGGTTCCGTTGCTGACCGCCGTGGGGCACGAGGTGCTGGCTCTGGCCCGGCCGGGAAGCGACACCGCCGTCCTGGAGGCGGCAGGTGCGCGGGCGGTGGTCGCCGACGCGCTGGACCGGGGCCGGCTGCGCGGGGCGGTCCGGCAGGCGGCGCCGGAAGCGGTGGTGAACCTGCTCACCGCGATCCCGGCCGAGATCGATCCCAAGCATCTGGCGCGCGACTTCGTCCCGACCAACCGGCTGCGCACCGAGGGCACCCGGAACCTGATCGAGGCCGCGCCCGGAGCGCGGATCATCAGCCAGGGGCTGGCCTACGGCTACCAGCCCGGCGAGGGCCCGGCCGACGAGGACGCCCCGCTGTGGCGGACCGGCACTCCCAAGCAGTTCATCCCGGTACTGGACGCCCTCGACGAACTGGAACTCCGGACCGCCCAAGCCGATGGGCTGGTGCTGCGGCTGGGACACCTCTACGGGCCCGGCTCCATCTACGCCGCGGACGGATCGTTCGTCCGGCAGGTGCGGGCCGGGAAGGTGCCGCTGGTCGGCGGCGGAAACGCGGTGTTCTCCTTCACCCACGCCGACGACGTGGCGACCGCCGTGGCCGCCGCGCTGGACAAGCCCGACATCACCGGGGTGCTGAACATCGTCGACGACCGGCCCGTACCGCTGCACCGATGGCTGCCCGAGCTGGCCGCCGTCCTCGGGGCTCCGGCACCGAAGAAGGCGCCCGCCGCCCTGGCCCGGCTGGCGGTCGGTAGCTGGGGCGTGGCGTTCATGAACCGGCTGCGCGGCGCCGACAACACCCGGGCCCGGCTGCACCTGGACTGGCGCCCCCGTCACGCGTCGGCGGCCGAGGGGTTCGCCGCCGAACTCGGCGGCGCGACGAACCGGGCATCCGCATGAACATCGAGCCGAGGACACCTGCGCTGAAGGCTCAGCCTCGCTTCGGCCGATTCCTGAAGGCCGACAGTACCGGCATCCGGCGCGTGGCCGGGCCGGTCCTGCTGCTGCAAGGACGGGCCGGCGGCGTCGTGCCGAGGTGAGGGGTGCGGCGGCTCCGTGCCCGGCCCGTGAAAGCTCTCGGCAGCCGGGGCCGCCGACCAAGGAGGGAGCACAAGGTGGACGAGACCTTCGAAGAACACCGGCGGCTGCTGCTGGGCCTGGGGTACCGGCTGCTGGGCAGCATGTGGGATGCCGAGGACGTGGTGCAGGAGGCCTGGCTGCGCTGGATGCGAACCGACCGTTCGCAGATCCGCGAGCCACGTGCGTTCCTGGTGACGGTGGTGTCCCGCCTCGCCCTGGACCAGCTGCGGTCGGCGCGGGTGTCCCGCGAGGCCTACACCGGGCCGTGGCTCCCCGAACCGGTGGACGGTCGGGCGTTCGGACCGCTCGAGACCGCCGAACTGCGCGACACGCTCTCCTACGCGACGCTGCACATGATGGAACGGCTGTCGCCGCCCGAACGGGCGGTGTTCGTCCTGCGCGAGGCTTTCGATCTGCCCTATGACCGGATCGCCGGGATCCTCGGCAGTCCCGCCGCGACCTGCCGGCAGTGGCACCACCGCGCGGTCGCGCACCTGTCCAGGGATTCCGAACGGTTCACCGCCGAACCGTCCGACCACGCCGAACTCCTCACCCGGTTCCTGGCCGCGGCGCGCGACGGCGACCTGACCGCCCTGACGGAGCTGCTGGCCGAGGACGCGATCGCCTACAACGACGGCGGCGGAAAGGTCCGCGCCGCTCTGCGCCCGATCATCGGACGCGACGACGTGCTGGCATTCGTGACCGGGCTGATGTCCCGCTATCCACTGCAAGAGGCCCACCTGACCCAGGCCAACGGCGAACCGGCGATCTGGACCGTGATCGGCGGGCAGCGGCAGCTGGCGGCCTTCGATATCCGCGCCGGACGCATCCACGCCATCTACGGCGTCCTCAACCCCGACAAGCTCACCCGCATCCCCGCCGCCCCCTGTCGTGGGCGGCGAACGGAGAGCGTCCGGCCCTGAACCCCCCCACCGGCGTAGCGGTGTGGACACCGGTCTCCTCCTCCCTGGATCGAAATCCTGCACTCTGTCGGCTCTGAAGTGTTGACATTCGAACCTTATGTTCGCACTATGGGTCGAAATCAAGTAGAGGAGTGGTCCGTGTCACAGGTGGAGGTCCTCCGGGACCGGTTGATCGAGCAGGGCGTCAAGTACGTGTTCGGCTTCTATGTGGACATCCACGGCGTGCCGAAGAGCAAGTGCGTCCCGGTGGAGTCGCTGCCCTCCATGGCGAAGGGCTCGGAGCTGTACACCGTGGGTGCGCTGGAGGGCATGGGCGACCTCGGCCCGCACGAGGACGAGTGCGCGGGGATCCCCGACCTGGACCGGCTGGTGGTCCTGCCCTGGAAGCAGGAGTTCGCGGTGGTGCCGACCAGCCTGCACCTCGACGGTGAGCTCTACCCTCAGGAGGCGCGCAACTTCCTGCTCCGCCAGGTCGATGAGGCCGCGGAGATGGGCTTCACCGTGAACGTCGGGATCGAGCCGGAGTTCTACGTCGTCCGCGAGACAGGCCAGGGCTGGGAGCCGCTGGTGCCGCAGGACCGGCTGGACGCGCCGACGCGCGGCTACGACCTGGAGACCACGATGCTCGCCGCGCCCTTCCTGGGGCCGATGGTCGAGTACATGAACCAGCTCGGCTACGGCGTCTACTCGTTCGACCACGAGGGCGGCGACGGGCAGTACGAGTTCAACTTCGACTACACCGACGCGCTCACGATGGCCGACCGCATGGTGGTCTTCCGGCTGATGGCCAAGCACGTCGCCCGCGAACTCGGCTGCATCGCGACGTTCATGGCCAAGCCGTTCCAGGACGACTTCGGCTCCGCGTCCCACGTGAACATCAGCCTGGCCGACGGGAAGACCGGCCGGAACGTCTTCGAGGCAGCGTCCGGCGGCGGTTACAGCGACACCGCCCGCCACTTCGTGGCCGGCGTGCTGGCCCACGCGGGCGCCATCTGCGCGGTGACGTCGCCGACGGTCAACTCCTACAAGCGGTTCACCAGCAAGGGCTTCATGGACGAGATCTCCTGGGCCCCGGTCTACCGGAGCTGGGGCGAGAACAACCGGACCCTCATGTGCCGGATGCCGGTGAACCGGCACTGCCTCGAGGTGCGCACCGTGGACGCCTCGGTCAACTACCACCTCGGCATCGGGCTGATCCTCGCCGCCGGGCTGGACGGCGTCGCCAACAAGCTCGACCCGGGCGAGCCCCTCAACCGCGACGCCTACCGGATGAGCGCGGAGGAGCTCGCCGGATACGGAGACCTCGCGCTGCCGAGCTCGCTGGACCAGGCGCTGGACCTGTTCGAGGCCGACGACCTCGCCGAGCGGGTCATGGGCAAGGAGTTCCACCGGACCTTCCTCGACTACAAGCGGGCGGAGTGCCGCGAGTACGGATCAGTGGTCACCGACTGGGAGACCCGGAACTACCTGCAGAGGCTTTGAGATGTCCACACTGAACGAGACCTCGACCGCAGAGCGCCGCCTGCGGGCCAACGCCGAGGCTCTGCAGAGGATGGTCGGCGCCGAGCCCGTGCTCGTGGGCGTGGCCGCGGCCGGCGACGTCGTGCCCGGGATGACGCCCACCACGATCCTGACCTCAGGGGCGCCGCTGGAATGGCCCCAGTACACGGGCGGCCAGCGCCGCGCCATCCTCTACGGCGCGGTCTACGAAGGCTTGGCGGACGGTGTCGAGGACGCAGAGGCCAAGCTCGACAACGGCGACATCCGGGTACGCTCCACCCAGCAGCACGACTGCATCGGCTCGGTCGCCGGCATCTACACCGCCTCGATGCCGGTGTTCATCGTCCAGGACGAGACTCACGGCAACCGCGCCTACTGCAACTTCTACGAAGGCAAGAGCCGCTACCGCCTCAACTACGGGTCCTACGACCAGGAGGTCGCGGACGGGCTGCGGTGGCTGGAGTCGACCATGGCGCCGGTGCTGGCCGGGTGCCTCGCCGATCATCCGATCCCGCTCAAGCCGATGATGGCCCGGGCGCTGCGGCTGGGCGACGAGCTGCACAGCCGCAACACGGCGGCCACCATGCTGCTGCAGCGGGAGTTGACCCCGCGGCTGCTCGCGCTGGCGTCGACGGCGCAGTGGCGGACGCGGGTGGAGGAGGTCCTGGACTTCTTCCTGGCGAACGACTACACGTTCCTCAGGCTCGGCATGGCCGCGGCCAAGGCCACCGCGGACGCCGCCCACGGCGTCGAGCACAGCAGCCTCATCACCGGAATGGCGATCAACTGCCGCGAGTTCGCCGTCCGCGTCAGCGGTCTGGGCGACGCGTGGTTCAGCGGCGGCCACCCCGAGCTGCGCGGCCGGTTCTTCGACGGCTTCACCGAGGCCGACGCCGAATGGATCGGCGGGGAGAGCTGCGTCACCGAGACCGTCGGCCTCGGCGGGATGGCCCAGGCGTGCGCCCCGTCGCTGATGGATTACCAGGGTGGCAGTTTCCAGGCCATGCTGGGCAACAACGAGGCGATGTACGCCATCACCTCGTCCGAGCACCCCGACTACCGGATCCCGGCGTTCGACTTCCGCGGGACGCCGGTCGGCATCGACCTGCACGCCGTCGTCGCCTCCGGTGTCACCCCGCTGATCGACGGCGGTCTCGCCGGACGCTCCGGCGGCCAGATCGGAGCCGGCGTCCTCCGGCCCCGCATCGACGCGTTCACCGCCGCGTCCGCCGCCTACGCGGAGCGCTACCCGACCCCGACCGCCTCCTGACCACGATGCACCGCTGGAGAGAGCCATGACGTACTCGGAGCAGGCAACCCCCGCCGGCAGCGGAGCGACGAAATCGTCCACGCCCCATATCCAGGGCCGTATGGGGCCCTTCGAGCTGGCCTTCTTCGTCGTGGCCGCGGCCGGGCCGCTGCTCGTGGTCGCCGGCTTCGCCCCGCTGGCCTTCATGATCGGCGGGATCGGGGCCCCCGGCGCCCAGCTCGTCGCGGGCATCGTGCTGCTGCTGTTCGCGGTCGGCCTGACCAGGATGGCGCTGCGCATCAAGAACGCCGGCGCGTTCTACTCCTACATCGGGCAGGGCCTCGGCCGGCCGGTCGGCGGAGGCGCGGCCACCCTGGCGATGGCGGCGTACTCGGTGATCGCCATCGGCCAGCTCGGCGCGGTCGGTGCCTTCGCCGCGGTGCCGGTCAAGGACGCGCTCGGGATCGACGTGCCATGGCCGGTGTTCTCGTTCGCCGCGCTGGCCATCGTGGTCTACCTGGGGCACCGGCAGATCTCGCTCAGCGCGAAGGTGCTCGGCGTCGCCCTGCTGTCGGAGGCCGTGATCCTGCTCGTCCTCGCCGCGCCGGTGCTCTGGCAGGGCGGCGCGGACGGGCTCGACGTGAGCTCCTTCTCCCCGTCGGCGATCTTCGCCGGCGGCGGCACGGGCGCGATGTTCGCCATCGTGTTCGGCGCGTTCATCGGGTTCGAGTCGACCGCGATCTACTCGGAGGAGGCCCGCGACCCCGAGCGGACCGTCCCCCGGGCCGTCTACCTGGCCGTGGGATTCCTGGCCCTCTTCTACACGTTCATGGCCTGGGTCGTCTACGTCGCCTACGGCAAGGCGTCGATCGTGGACGCCGCCACCGCCGACCCCGTCGGGCTGGTGTTCGCCGCGACGGAGAAGTACGTCGGGCACGGCGCGGTGGTCGTGATGGAGATCCTGCTGGTGACCAGCGCGTTCGCGTCCACGCTGGCCTTCCACAACACCGCGTCGCGGTACCTGTTCACGCTCGGACGGGAGAAGATGCTGCCCGGCGGGCTCGCCCGCGTCCACCCGAAGCACCGTTCGCCGTACGTGGCCAGCGCCGTCCAGGGCACCATCGGCCTGGTGGCGATCACCGCGTTCATGCTCGCGGGAGCCGACCCCTACCTCCAGGTCTTCCTGCTGATGGTGGCGCCGGGTGTGCTGGCCGTGATCGTCCTGCAGGCGCTGTGCTCGCTCGCGATCGCGGTCTACTTCAACCGGGTGAACACCGCGCACGGACTGAGCGTGTGGAGCACGGCGGTGGCGCCGCTCCTCAGCCTCATCGGCCTCGGGGTCGCGTCGTGGCTGGTGGCGCGCAACTTCGACCTGCTGTCCGGCCGGACCGACTGGGTGAACTACCTCCTCCTCAGCTTCATCCCGCTGGCGTTCCTCGTCGGAACCGTGCGGTCGCTGCAGCTCAGGCGGGGCCGGCCCGAGGTGTACGCCCAGCTGACCAAGACCGAGGTCTTCTGAGTGCTCCGCCGCGAAACGCCGGCCGCGAGGTAGCCGTGACAGGCAAGCCGCTGATCGGCATCAGCGCCGACCTGGCCGAAGCCGAGTGGGACGTGTGGCGGCGGCGAGCCGTCGTACTGCCGGTGGCCTACCACGAGCAGGTGGTGGCCGCCGGCGGGCTCGCCGTCGTCCTCCCTCCCCAGCCGCAGGCCGCGTCCGACGTGATCGGGAGGCTGGACGGCCTGGTGCTGGCGGGGGGAGGGGACATCGACCCCCGCCGGTACGGGGCGCGGCCGCACCCGTCCGTGCGCCCGGCGGACGCAGCGCGGGACGACTGGGAGATCCGGCTCGCCGGCTCCGCTCTGGCGGCCGACCTGCCCGTCCTCGGCATCTGCCGGGGTATGCAGTTGCTCAACGTCGTGCTCGGCGGCACCCTCGTCCAGCACCTTCCCGACGTCGTCCGTACCGACGCGCATCTGCCGGTCCGGTCAGGGTTCGGGAAGCACCCGATCACCATCCGGCCCGGCAGCGAACTGCACGCCGCGCTCGGGGACTGCGCCGACATCGCCACCCACCACCATCAGGCGGTCGGCGGCCTCGGCCGGGGAGTGGTGGAGACGGCGTGGGCCGAGGACGGGATCGTCGAGGGCATCGAGGTCCGCGGCCGGGCCTTCGCCTGCGGGGTGCAGGGCCACGCGGAGGAGACCGGGATGACCGGGCTGTTCGAGCGGTTCGTCGGCGCGGCCGCGCGCCGGACCGCTCAGCCGAGTTCCCACTCGTAGGAGAACTTCTCGATCTTGAGGATGAGCGAGGTCTCCACGGCGGTGATTCCCGGTAGCGCTCCGAGCACATCGGTGGTGAACCGGAGCAGGTGCTCCTTGTCGTAGAAGAACGCCTCGATCATCACGTCGAAACGCCCCGTGGACAGGCCGCAATAGCGGACCTCCGGCGCTTCGACCAGTTTCTGGCTCACTTCCCGAAGGTGGGGGAGGCTCACCGAGAGCCCGATGATCGCCGAGATGTTGTACCCGGCCAATCGGGGCGTGGGCACCGCGACGATCTCCATGAGGTCCCGGTCGCGCATCGCCGCGATCCGCTTACGCACGGTCGTCTCGGTGATCCCCAATTGCCGGGCGATCGCGGAGTTCGACGTGCGTCCGTCTTTCTGGAGGATCCGGAGGATCTCACGATCCGTGGTGTCCAGCGCCGACAGCGGAGGGACGGCTTGCCCGAGCCTCATGCCGTCCTGGGGACCCTCCTTGCCAACCATTCGCCCAGCCTATCGTCAGAATGCCCGCTCCCCCGCAATGGACGGCCGTGCCGGACGGGGTCCGGGAGCAGCCGACCGAGGTCTTCCGCGCCGACTTCTCGACCTTGATCCGCATTAGCCCGAGGCGGATGCGCGGCTGGTGAGATCCGGAGCCGTCCAGGGGACGGTTCATGTCCTTGGGAGTGGAGTAAAGCGAATTCGTCAGGTGTCGGTTCCTCGTGGGATCCCGAGGGTGGCGAGCAGATCTTCGTGGAACTGGATCCACAGAATGTGGCAGGAGCAGGCACTCGGTGAGTTGCCCGCACAGTTCGGTGAAGGACTTGCCCACGTTCGCCAGCGTCCGCAGGACCCGCCCGTCCCAGGCCCAGTCGGCGTGGTCGTTGAAGGCCATGGGATCGAGCCGCGTCGGCCGTATCTGCCAGTCGGTGCAGACGGCGCCAAAGCGCCGGTTCAGGGGCACGAACGCGGTGTGCACGTCGGTCACTGCGTCTCGCGCACCTGCCCGGTCGAGTTCGTCGGCCAGTCGCCTCTCATTCTCCGCCCGGCCGGCGTCCGTCAGGGACCAGCCGGAACTGCCGGCGAAGCTTGATCTGCGAACCCAACCTCGGGCCTCGAAGTCCAGCAGTGCCTCGTGGACCGCATCGACGTCCAGCCCGTAGCGGGCGGCCACGCGGGATGCCGTCGGAAAGCCCAGCACCCGGACGCCGTGGATGGCCAAGTCCTCCGGCGCGGACACGAGGGCCACCTCAAGCACTCCCTCGGCGGCTCTCGACGCGCCTCGTCACCCGGCCGAAGCGCTGCTGCGCGGCCTGGGCAGAGGCCAGTCCCATCGCGCGGGAGATCTGCGGCCAGGACAGACCGCGAGAGCGTGCGGTGAACATCAGTGCCGCCTCCATCTGGTCCACCTCGGCCCGGGCGGCCGACAGCAGGGACAGGGCCGCCACCACGGTGCGCTCGTCGATGTCGCTGTCGCGCCACAGGGCGAAATGGATCAGGTCGACCGCCGAGGGCGGCTGGCTCCGTCAACGAAATGTTGATGGATGGACTGCCGACCTGATGGTGCGCGTCTTCAGTGACCGGTGGAGCGCAGGATGGCCCAGGTGCCCCAGCCGGCCTCGGCTTCGGTGGTGTGCCAGTGTCCGGGCAAGGCGGCCGTGACGGTGGCGGCCGGCAGGTGGAGGGGTCCGTCGGTGCCGAGTTGGTTGATCCAGATCAGCACGCCGCCGGGAGCCAGGACGCGCGCGATCTCGTCGGCGAACAGCAGCATGTCGATGGCGACCACGGCGGTCACGGTGGCGTCGGCGATGGGGAGTGCCGCGGCGTCGGCGCGGACTCGGGCTGGTGAGCGTCCGGCGGCTCGGCGCAGCATCTGTTCGGAGAGGTCGAGGCTGATCACAGCGGGGAAGGCGGTGGTCAGCAGCCCGGTGTGGGCGCCGGTGCCCGACCCGAGCTCCAGGCAGGGCCCGTCGGGGACCGGAGCGCCACGGGTCAGGGCGTCGCGCAACGGGTCGTCGCGGCCGGTGGCCTGGCCGGTGTCCCAGGTGTCGGCGAGCTCGTCGAACAGGTCGGCGAAGAACCGTGCCGCCTCGCGCGTCCAGGGCCGTCCGGCGGCCAGGTCGCGAGCGAACGCGCCCAGCAGGGCGGTGGTCTCGGGCGGCGGGACGGGCTTACCGGGCGGGCTCGGCAGCACTCGCGGCAGTGTGCGCGTCACCAGTGAACAATATCCGGGCCCACCCCTGGAAGATGCCGGGCTCATCGAGAGTGAACGTCTGACGTGCGCCTCAGGACCTTGGCCTCTGCTCTGGGGCGGGTTCGCCGCGGAGCATGGAAATGGCAGTCCTTTCGCAATCCATCCGGAGCCCGCGATGAACGACACCATCACCCAGCCGGCGCCCACCAGCTATCAGGTCACCGCTACCACCACCTCGGCCGGCCGGGCCCAGGTCACCGCCGGCAGCGAGGCGATCACCCTTGACACCGCCTGGGCGAGCACACCGTCCGGGCTGCCCGGCCCCGCCGAGCTGCTCGCCGCCGCGCTCGCCGCCTGCCTGCTCAAGAACGTCGAACGGTGCGGCCAGATCCTGCCCTTCCGGTACCGGCATGCCGAGGCCGTGGTGACCGCCCACCGCCAGGACTCCCCACCGGCCTTCACCCGCTTCACCTACGAACTGCGGCTGGACACCGACGAACCCGAACACCGGATCGATCTCCTGCACCGCAACCTGCGCCGCTACGGCACCGTCTACAACACGCTTGCCGCCACCTGCGAGGTGCAGGGCACCGTTGTCACGGGCCCGCCGTCCGCGACGTCATCCTGATCGCCGCGGACGTAGCGCCCCTCCAGGTCCTCGGGTGAGCAGCGGGACTCGCGTCGTCATCTGGCCGACGTCAACGCGCGGCCGGACGTGCGCATCTGCTCGCACAGCCGAGTGAGGACGTGCCGGGCGTCGGCGGCTACCCCGCGCAGGGTGGCCGACGCGAACGAGCGCTGCCATTCCAGCCCGACGTAGCCGAGTCCTGGATGGGTGAGCGAGACGCCGCCGCGGTGGCGTGGCTGCCCGTCGTCGTCCAGCGCGCCCAACCCGGCGAGGTAGTCCACGCCCGGCCGGTATCCGGTGGCCAGCAGCACCACGTCGGCGTGTTCGCGCGTGCCGTCGCTCCATACGACCTGGTCGCCGTCCAGATGGCTGAACATCGGGCGGCGGTCGGGGTTCCCGGTGGCGATGGCGTCCCGGTAGGTGCCGGTGTCCATCACCGGGGTGCCTTTGCCTCCGGTCAGCAGCGGGCGTGCCCAACCGGCGGTGTCCAGCCCGGTGCGCTGCAACCAGATGTGCACGTCGACGCCCAGAAGGCGCTGCGCCATGAAGCGGAGGGGATGCCGGGTGGCGAGCGTGACGTCGGCGATCCCGGCGAGTTCGATCGCGATCTGCACCGCCGAGTTCCCGGCGCCCACGATCACCACTCGACGGCCCGCGAACGGTTCGGGACGCCGGTAGTCGGACGAGTGCAGCACCGTGCCGGTAAAGCCGTCCAGACCCGGGAGATCCGGGCGGTGGGGGCGGCTGAACCCGCCCGTCGCGGCGATCACCAGCGGTGCGGCGAAGACCTCGCCGCCCGTCGTGGCGACCTCGAATCCGCCTCGCGCGCCGTCCTCCGCGGCCGCGACCTCCGCGACCTCCGCGACCCGGTGACCGGCGCGGATGTCGGCGTCCAGGTGGGCGGCGTAGTCGGCCAGGTAGGCCACGACCTCGTCCCGCGTGGGGTAGCCGTCCGGATCGCCCGGGAACGGCGCCCCGGGCAGAGCGCTGCGCCGGGCCGGGGAGAACAGGGTGAGACTGTCGTAGTAGTGCGGCCAGGACCCGGCCGGCCGCTCGGCAGCCTCCAGTACGAGTGGCGCCAAGCCCAGGGAACGCGCGGTGTGGGCGGTGGCCAGGCCGGCCTGGCCACCGCCGATGACGACCAGCGGTGCGGTGGTGAGCATGGGCGGAACATATCAATATTTCATAAAATGTCAAAGTGTTGATATGTCGCGTAGGCTGAGGAGCCAGGTCTCATGGAGGAGCAAGCAGCGATGGTCAAGCCGGTGACCGGCCAGTCGATGTCGGCGGAGGGACCCGCTGACGGGACGGCCACGGCGTCGCCCGGGGACGGATGCGGGGGCACGGCGGCCGCTCCGCTCGGCGCCGGCGCACACGAGTTCCTCAAGGCGCTGGCCAGCGAGCAGCGGCAGCAGATGCTCGAACTGTTCGCCGGCGGCGTCGAACTCAGCGTCGGCACCGTCGCCGAGCGCCTGGGCGTCGGCCAGTCCAACGCCTCGCAGCAACTCGCGCTGCTGCGCCGGGGCGGCCTCCTCACCTCGCGCAGGGACGGCAAGCAGGTCCTCTACCGCATCGATTCCGCCGCGGTCGACCGGTCGCTCACCGAACTGCGCGACTACCTGCGCACCTGCTGCCCGCCCGAAGACTGAGCCCTGCGTTCTCACTCCTCCGGGCGGAGCTCGCCGACGAGGTTCTCGACGCGCTTGCGGATCTCGTCGCGGATCGGCCGGACGGCGTCGACGCCCTGCCCGGCGGGGTCGTCGAGGGTCCAGTCCAGGTAGCGCTTGCCGGGGAAGACCGGGCAGGTGTCGCCGCAGCCCATGGTGATGACCACGTCGGAGGCCTGGACGGCGTCCGTGGTCAGCACCTTGGGGGTCACGGCGGAGATGTCGATGCCCTCCTCGGCCATCGCCGCCACCACGGCGGGGTTGACCTGGTCGGCCGGCGCGGACCCGGCGGAGCGCACTTCGATCTCGTCGCCGGCCAGGTGGGTGAGGTAGGCGGCGGCCATCTGGGAGCGTCCGGCGTTGTGCACGCAGACGAACAGGACGCTGGGCTTGGTGGAGCGAGCCTGATCAGGCATCGGCGTTCCTTCGCTGTTCGAGGCCGGGCTGGTCGACGGTGCCGGCTGAGTGGGCGTGCGGCCCTGTTGCCGCACGGGCCGCGCTGGTCATCGTCGTGTCACCGCGCATCGGCCCGGAATCGGCGACGCAGCCACAGCGACACGTACACCAGCCCGACCAGGACCGGAACCTCGATCAGCGGGCCGACCACGCCCGACAGGGCCTGCCCGGAGGTGACGCCGAAGGTGCCGATCGCGACGGCGATGGCCAGTTCGAAGTTGTTCCCGGCCGCGGTGAAGGCGAGCGTCGCGGTGCGCGGGTAGGGCAGCCGGACGGCGCGTCCGAGCGCGAAGGACCCACCCCACATGAGCGCGAAGTAGGCCAGCAGCGGGAGGGCGATCCGGGCGACGTCGGCGGGCCGGTTGGTGATCGTGTCGCCTTGCAGGGCGAACAGGATGACGATGGTGAACAGCAGCCCGTACAGCGCGACGGGTCCGATCCGCGGCAGGAACCGCTCCTCGTACCAGGCGCGGCCGCGGGCGCGTTCACCAAGGCGGCGGGTGAGGTATCCGGCCGCGAGCGGGATGCCCAGGAACACCAGCACGTTCACCACGATCTTGCCGATCGGGAAGTCCGCCTCGTCGGTCGCCAGCCCCAGCCAGCCGGGCAGGACCTGGAGGTAGAACCAGCCGAGCGCACCGAACGCGATGACCTGGAAGACGGAGTTGAGGGCGACCAGGACGGCGGCGGCCTCCCGGTCTCCGCAGGCCAGGTCGTTCCAGATGATGACCATCGCGATGCAGCGGGCCAGCCCGACGATGATCAGGCCGGTGCGGTACTCGGGCAGGTCAGGCAGGAAGGTCCAGGCCAGCGCGAACATCACCGCCGGGCCGATCACCCAGTTCAGCAGCAGTGAGGTGAGCATCAGGCGGCGGTCGCCGGTGACGGTGTCCAGCCGGTCGTAGCGAACCTTCGCGAGTACCGGGTACATCATCACCAGCAGGCCGAGGGCGATCGGCAGCGAGATCCCGCCGGCCTCGACCTTGGCCAGCGCGTCGTCCAGTCCGGGGACGGCGCGTCCCAGCCCGAGGCCGAGCACCATGGCCGCGATGATCCACACGGGCAGGAACCGGTCGAGCGTCGACAGCCCGGCGACCACCCCGGTCTCCGGTGGACGGGTGATGGTGCCGGAGCCTCGCGTGCTGGTCACGTGCAGGGCCTCTTTCGCTGGTGGGTCTGGGCCTCGCGGGCGGCGGCGGCCAGCTCGCCGAGTTCGCCGGCCAGCTGCTCCAGCGCCTCGGGGCGCAGCCGGTAGTAGGTGAATCGCCCGCAGGGCTCGGTGTCGACCAGGCCGGCGTCACGCAGCGCCCGCAGGTGGTTGGAGATGTTGGTCTGCTTGGCGCCGGTCTCCTCCACGAGGTGGCAGTTGCACAGCGCCTCCGCGGCCAGCAGCGACACGATCTGCGCACGCAGCGGGTCGGCCAGCAGCCTCAACACATCAGTCCCGACTGACATCATCACAGAATGATACGTTAGCAGACCCCTCGGGACGGCCGATACGGCCCCCGTGAGCGTGAACCCCGCCCCGATGATGAAAGATGAGGAATCCGGCGACCAGCTCGGCGGCAACCGCCGCGTCCCCGGCCCTCGCCCGCGCGGAACGGAGATCGGTCAGTGAAACTCGATGTGCAACTGGACGGCCGGCCGGACGAGGCGGCGCAGCGTGCGCGTGAGCTGATCGCCGCCGGGGTGGACGGCCTGTTCACCTTCGAGGGCCCGCACGATGTGTTCCTGCCGCTGATCGTCGCGGCCGGCGCATCGGACGTCCCGCCGACCGACCTGATGACCAACGTCGCGATCGCGATCCCGCGCAGCCCGATGCACCTGGCCACCATGGCCTACGACCTGCAACTGCTGAGCAGGGGACGGTTCCGGCTCGGGCTCGGCTCGCAGATCAGGCCGCACATCGAGAACCGGTACGGCTCGACCTGGAGCAGGCCGGCCGCCCGGATGCGCGAGGCGGTGCTCGCGGTCAAGGCGATCCTGAACTCCTGGCAGGACGGCACCCCGCTGGACTTTCGCGGCGAGTTCACCAGGCACACCCTGATGCCCGCGACGTTCGTCCCCGGGCCGAACCCGTACGGCGTACCGCCGGTCCTGCTCGGCGCGCTCGGCCCGGTGATGACCCGGACCGCGGCCGAGGTCGCCGACGGGCTGCTGGTGATGCCGTTCCACAGTCATCGGCATTTCCGCGAGCGCACCCTCCCGGCCGTGGCCGAGGGCCTGGAGCTGGCGGGTCGTGAGCGGGTCGAGGTGTACCCGCAGGCGATCGTCGCGATGGGCGGCTCTCCTGCCGAGATCGAGGCGGCGAGTTTCGGCGTGAAGGGACTGCTGGCGTTCTACGGTTCGACTCCGGCGTACAAGCCCGTCCTGGACATCGAGGGCTGGGGGGATCTGCAACCCGAACTGAAGGCGCTGTCCAAGACCGGCGACATCATGGCGATGATCGGTCTGATCGACGACACGATGATGCGGACCCTGGCGGTCGTCGGAACGCCGGCGGAGTGCGCCGCCGAGATCAAGACCCGGTTCGGCGACGTGGCCGAGCGCGTCTGCGCCTATTTCCCCGGATCGACCCACCCGCGAGAGACGATCGCCGCCCTCGCGACCGAACTGAGTAGAACGCCGTGAACGTACCCGCCCCGCCCATGCAGACCCTGCAAGGGCGCGGGCCCGTTCGGAGCCTGATCGCATGGCCGGAAAAGGGGTGGACCGGGTGACGCTGGACTTGTAGCTTGCAGTCGACCGAGACACCGCCCGAGGAGGTGAGACCCATGAACGCTGTATCGATGTGGGTGCTCCCCCTTCCGTCACGGTCGGGCGATTGACGTAGGTGTCGCCGGGAGCGCCTCACCAACAAGGCACTCCCGAAAGGCAACACCCATGCACTCTTCGCAGTTCACCGCCGGGTCGCCGGGCTCAGGCGCCGATGGCGCGCCCCTCATGTTCGACGTGATCATTGCCGGGTGCGGGCCGACCGGCGCGATGCTGGCCGCCGAGCTGCGGCTGCACGATGTGCGGGTACTGGTTCTGGAGAAGGAAACCGAGCCCGTATCGTTCGTCCGCATAGTGGGGCTGCATATTCGCAGTCTCGAACTCATGGCCATGCGCGGACTGCTGGAGCGCATTCTCGAACACGGAAGGCAGCGTCCGGCCGCGGGGTTCTTCGCCGGCATCGCCAAACCCGCGCCCAAGGGCCTGGATTCCGCGCACGCCTATCTTCTGGGCATCCCGCAGCCGGTCATCGTCCGCCTGCTCGAAGAACATGCGATCGAACTGGGTGCGCAGGTCCGGCACGGTTGCGCGGTCGCCGGTCTCGAGCAGGACGACGAGGGCGTGACCGTCCGGCTGGCCGACGGCGAACGGCTGCGCTCCCGCTATCTCGTCGGCTGTGACGGCGGGCGCAGTACGGTGCGCAAACTGCTCGGTGTCGGCTTCCCCGGCGAGCCGTCGCGGACGGAGACGCTGATGGGCGAGATGGAAGTGGGTGTGCCGCAGGAGGAGATCGCCGCCAAGGTGACCGAAATCAGCGAGACCACCAGGCCATTCTGGCTCAGGCCCTTCGGCGAACACGTCTACAGCGTCGTGGTCCCCGCCGCGGGAGTCGGCGATCGCGCGGAACCGCCCACCCTCGACGATTTCAAACAACAGCTGCACGCCGTCGCCGGAACCGATTTCGGTGTGCACTCCCCGCGCTGGCTGTCCCGTTTCGGCGATGCCACCCGGCTGGCCGAACGTTATCGGGCCGGGCGGGTGCTGCTGGCCGGCGACGCGGCGCACATCCACCCGCCCACCGGCGGTCAGGGCCTCAACCTGGGCGTTCAGGACGCATTCAACCTCGGCTGGAAGCTGGCCGCACAGATCCGCGGCTGGGCGCCGGAAACACTGCTGGACACCTACCAGGCCGAACGTCATCCCGTCGCCGCGGACGTGCTGGACAACACCCGCGCCCAGATGGAACTGCTGGCCGCCGAACCGGGCCCGCGGGCCGTGCGCAGGCTGCTCACCGAACTGATGGACTTCGACGAGGTGAACCGCCACCTGATCGAGAAGATCACCGCGATCGGCATCCGCTACGACTTCGGCGAAGGCCCCGACCTGCTCGGCCGCCGCCTGCGCGACATCGGCGTGCAGCAGGGCCGCCTCTACGGTCTGCTGCATCGCGGCCGCGGCCTGCTGCTGGACCGCACCGGGCGGCTGACCGCCGGCGGATGGTCAGACCGAGTCGACTACCTCGCCGATCCCACCGCGGAACTGGACGTTCCGTGCGTCCTGCTACGCCCCGACGGCCACGTCGCCTGGACCGGCGACGATCAGCAGGACCTGGACGCCCACCTCTCCCGCTGGTTCGGCGGGCCCGCCGCCTGACCGGACGGAGCGGTGCGGGCCCGCGCGACGGCCGGTCAGCCGGGGATGCGGAGGGCGAGGAGCGCCACGTCGTCCTCGCCGCTGGGCTCTATCCGCTCCAGAAGCTCGTCGCACATGTCGGGCAACGGGAGCTGGGCCAGGTGGGCACTGTGGCGGCGGAGGCTGGTGAGACGGTCGTTCAGGTCGGTGTCGCGGGTTTCGATGAGGCCGTCGGTATAGAGCAGGAGGGTGGACAGGGGCGGCAGGACGCAGTCGCCGTCGGGGCGGGTACCGGTGAACTGGGGGTCGCCGAGCAGCACTCCGTGTTCGTCCAGGAAGCGCGTGCCGCCGTCGCAGGTGATCAGCAGAGGCGGGGGGTGTCCGGCGTTGCACCAGCGCAGCTGCCAGGGGCCGCCCGGGCTCCCTTCGACGCGTCCGAACACGGCGGTGGCCAGGTCGGCGTCGCTGACGGCGGCCATGACGCCGTCCAGGCGCGCCAGCACGGAGCTGGGCGGCTGGGCCATGTCCCAGGCCAGGGCCCGGAGCATGTTGCGGACCTGGGCCATGCGGGCCGCCGCGGGCAGGTCGTGGCCGACGATGTCCCCGATGACCAGTCCGGTGGAGCCGTCGGGCAGCGCGAAGGCGTCGTACCAGTCACCGCCGACCCAGCTGACCTGGGCCGCCGGCACGTACCGGGCCTCCAGCCGCAGTTCGCCCGGCTGCGGCAGCGGTGTCAGCAGGTTGCGCTGCATCGCTTCGGCGGTGTTGCGCTGCTCGGCGTACAGCCGGGCATTGGCCAGGACCAGGCCGGTGCGGCGGGCGACGTCCTCGACGACGAGCCTGTCGCCCGGCCCGTAGAGCTGCCCGGAACGGGAGTAGCCCAGCGTGAGCGCGCCGTAGGTCACCCCCCGTGCCGCCAGCGGGGTGATGATCGCGCTCTTGGCGTCCATGACCTGGAAGAGTTCGTACTGGGCGGCGCCCAGAGGTTCGTCAGGTCGCATGTCCACGTCCCCGCTGACGACGACCGTGGTGCCGCCGCGGAGGACCTTGGCCAGCGGGCCGCGCGGTGTCCGCGGAAGGGGCGGGAGCGGTCCCTCGAGGCCGGCGATGTCGGCGGCGGACAGCTCACGGTGCGTCGCGGCGACCCGTTCGACGCGGCCGTCGGGGATCATCAGGTCGACCTCGGCCCAGTCGCCGAGCGCGGGCACCACGAGCCGGACCAGCCGCCGCAGCAACTCCGCCTCGTTCAGCGTGGACGACAGCACCGTGGTGATCTCGGCCACCAGCGCCAGCCGGGAGTTGGCGTGCTCCACCTGGGCCAGCCGGTGGCGCCGCTCGCGCTCGACCGCGAACCGGTCGGCGGCGTCCTGGAGGACGATGACCAGCCCGGCGACCGACCGCGTCTCGGACGTGGTCCCGGCCTGGTCGCCGGTGTAGATGGGTGCGGACGACCAGGAGCACGTCACCAGCCGCCCGTCGCGATGGACGAATTTCTCGCCCTCCCCGTGATCGGGGACGCCGTCGCGCAGCGCCCGCATGAGGCGGCAGTCCCGGTCGGGCGGGACGTGCCCTTCGGC
This sequence comes from Actinomadura latina NBRC 106108, assembly GCF_001552195.1. Taxonomy (GTDB): domain Bacteria; phylum Actinomycetota; class Actinomycetes; order Streptosporangiales; family Streptosporangiaceae; genus Spirillospora; species Spirillospora latina. Next base: position 211,403 of record NZ_BCQS01000008.1, on the reverse strand, counting down.
GTCCCGGTGGAGCAGCCGGTGCAGCCCCTTTCCCAGCACCTCGTCGCGGGTGTAGCCGAGAAGCTGCTGCGCCCGCGGGTTCCACGCCGTGATCCTGCCGGACTCGTCGGTGGCGAGAACGCCGGAGTTCATCGCCTCCACCAATCGATCATGAGCCCCGTCCGGCCGATCGCCCACCTGCCCGGTCATTTCACTCCCCTGGTGAATCGGACACGAAGCCCCTTCCCCGGCGAGTCACCCCGGACACCCGGGCACAGCTCATGAGAGGCCCTCGCGGTTCAGGCCCCGGCCGGCGGCGGGCGCGGATCAGACGCGGGCGGTGGAAATGTCGCAAGAGGCCAGGATCTCCTGCGGCCTCACATCGCCGGTCTCGATGACGGATCTGTCCAGGGCGGCCTCCGCCGAGGACGGCCTCGTCCCCGGCGGGATGACGAGAAGCAGGATCGGGTCCGCGCGGCCGCAGGTGATCGCGACCATGTGCTGGAGGTGGGCCAGCCAGACCACCCTGACCTCGCGTCCCAGGACGGCGATGCGCAGCGGGACGCCGTCCCAGTCGTCGAAGTCGATGGCCACGCGGGTGGGCGGTCCCGGGGCCTCGCCCGTGCGGGCCAGCGCGGTCAGCAGTTCGGTGAGTTCGGCGTCGGTGTCGCGGGATCGGGGCCACCAGCCGCCGTCCATGACCCCGCGTCCCGTCCCGCCCGGGACCAGGCGCAGCCGCGGCGCGGATGATGCCGGAAATCCGCGCGGGGTGACTGCGGAAGGCAGGACGATGTGTCGCGTGGCGTCGCGGGCCATGGGGGCGGGCCCCGTTCTCGGTCTGCACAGACCGGTCCATGAATCACCGGGGACGGCGCCGGTAAGACGGCCTGCGCTCGAAATGCCCACGGTAGGGCCAAGTCTACGGCACCGGACCCGCGCACCCGGTGCGGCACTCGACACCGCGCCTTGTTCAGCAGACTCCTAGAGCGACTCGCTGACCCAGCGCCAGGTATCGCCCTCCTGCTGGGCGCGGATCAGTTGCGCACCGCTGGCGTCGGCGAGCTCGGAGATCGTCCGGACGAGCCGGCGGTGGAAGTCGGCGGGCGGGTGCCCGCCGCCCGACGAACCCTCCAGAAGCGTCACGTTGACCTTCGCCTCGTCGCGGAGCTGCGCAGTCAGCCGGCCTGTCGCGTCCATACGGAGTATCACGATCGCATCGGCACGGACCATGTCGCAGCCGTCGGCGGCCGAGATCCACACTTCACTCATGAGCCTCACTCCAAGGATCGGAAGCCCGCCCTCTACCACTTCAACATAGGGCCCTCCCACCGGCGTCGGTGAGCCGTGACGAGCTCGTCCGCCGCAGCGTCCGTGCTGAGACGGCGCCCGAGCCCGCCGCGGGCAGGCCGGAGCACTCCACCGCCCTGATCACGGGCCGAGAGCGTAGACTCGTGGTGACAAGGGTTTTCGACGCGGGCGGCAAAGCCCGCGTCCCCTGGTTTCTCGATGCTCGGTCCTTCCGGGGCCAGACAGGTCCGGCGCTATGACGCCGCAACACGATGCTCCGCACGCGCTGACCTGCCATGCGACCCCCACGCCGGCCTTCGGGCCGTGAGCGTTCACAGACCTCGGATCGGAGATCCGCCATGCCCACCGACACCCCCTCGTCGCCCGAGGCCGGGCTGACCCGCGAATGCCTCGCCGACCACACCGTCATCGCCATCCGCGGCGAACTCGACAGCGCCTCCACCCCGTCCATGCGGGAGCGGCTGCACGTCGCGCTCCAGGACACCGGCGCCCAGGTGATCATCGACCTGTCGGGGGTGACGTTCTGCGACACGTCCGGGCTGGCGATGCTCGTCGGCGCACGCCGCAGGCGGGAGGCGAAGAGCGCCACCGTGATCCTGGCCGCCCCGCGCCCCCAGCCCGCCAGGCTGCTGGAGGTCACCGGGCTGCTGCGCGCCTTCACCGTCCGCTCCTCCGTCACCGAGGCACGCACCGCCGGCCCCGGCCCCCGATCGGCCGCGGCCTGAGTACGCGGAGCACGGGCGGCGGCGCGGGCGATCGGACGCGGCGGACGGAACCCCGTCCGCCGCCCGGCCGAGGCCCGGCAACGGACGGGCGAGAAGGGATGACGCCATGACCGGCCACGATCTGCCAGTGAGCGCCTGGGGGCCATCGGACGAGGCCCGGCGCTCGGAGAACGACCGGCGCGTGACCGCGTCGTTCGACCTGATGACGGCGGTCCTGCACGGAGCCTCCCTGCCCCGCCTACTGATCCTCGTGGCCGAGCAGGCCCGCGCCATGGCGGGCGTTCCGCTGGCGTTCATCGCCCTCCCCTGCGAGGACGCCCACACGCTGCGGATCGATATCGCGGTCGGCGCGGGCAGCGACCGGATCCGCGGGCTCACGGTGCGGCGCGGCCGGTCGATGCTCGGACGGGCCTTCGGCTCCCGCCGGGCGCTGTCCGCGCGGATCGCCGCCGACCAGACGCTCAGCACCCTGCCGGCCGGCCCGATCCTCATCCTGCCACTGGACACCGGCGAGGCGGCGCGGGGGGTGCTCGCCGTCCTCGGGCAGCCGGGCGCGCAGCCGTTCAACCCGGCCACCGCGCGCCAGTTGCTGCTGTTCGCCGACACCTCCGCCCGCCTCGTCCAGCTCGCCGAGGATCGGCGCATGTCCGCCCCCGCGGACAGCACGGCCGCGCGGATCATCGCGCTCCGCCCGCCGCAGGCCCCGCAGACCCCGCAGATGTGAGACGCGGACCATGGCCGACCGGACGGTAGCGGGGCGCACCGGGCGGCCATCGGGCAGCCATGACATCGCCGGAAATGCTTGAAGTAAGGTCGGAAAGGCCGGGGAACCGCGACATCCAGCCCTGAGGCTGACCCGCCCCACCGGCTTCGCCCATCGAGAAGGGACATTTTGTCGATCTTGAAATCCGATTCCGGTTTGAGCCTCGGCATCCTGGCGCACACGGCCAAGGAGAACGAGCGCCGGCAGCCGATACATCCGCTGCACTTCCGGCGGATCGACCCCGGCCTGCGGTCGCGGATCTACCTCGAACGCGGCTACGGCGAGAGCTTCGGCATCTCGGACGAGGAACTCGCTCCCCACGTCGCCGGGCTGCTCCCCCGCGACCGCCTCATCGCCCGATGCGACATCGTCCTGCTTCTCAAGCCGCTGCCCCACGACCTTGAGGAGCTGCGCCCCGGCCAGGTTCTGTGGGGCTGGCCCCACTGCGTCCAGGACCGGGAACTCACCCAGGCCGCCATCGACCGGCGGCTCACACTGATCGCCTTCGAGGCGATGAACCACTGGGCTCCGGACGGCGGGTTCAACCTGCACGTCTTCCACAAGAACAATGAACTCGCGGGCTACTGCTCCGTCCTGCACGCCCTCGCCCTCACCGGATCCACCGGCGCCTACGGCCGGCGGCGGCACGCCGCCGTCATCAGCTTCGGGGCGACCGCCCGGGGCGCGGTCACGGCCCTCAACGCCCACGGGATCCACGACGTCGACGTCCTGACCCACCGGGGCGTCAGCGCCGTCGGCTCCCCCATCCACTCGGCGCGGATCGTCCACTTCGACCGTGACCCCGAGGTCCCCGCCCGCACCCAGGTCCTCACCGATGACGGCCCCATCGCGACGGCCGCCTTCCTCGCCCGGCACGACATCGTGGTCAACTGCGTGCTGCAGGACACCGACGCCCCGCTGATGTTCGCCATGAACGACGACCTGCCGCTCTTCCCGTCCGGCGCCCTCATCGTGGACGTCTCCTGCGACGCCGGAATGGGCTTCGAATGGGCCCGGCCGACCACCTTCGCCGAACCCATGTTCACCGTCGGCCACAACATCCACCACTACGGTGTCGACCACAGCCCGTCCTACCTGTGGGACTCCGCGACCTGGGAGATCAGCCAGGCGCTGATACCGCACCTGTCGACGGTGCTCGCGGGCCCCGCCGCCTGGGACTCCGCCAAGACCATCCGGCGGGCCATCGAGATCCGCGAGGGCGTCGTCCAGAACCCCGCCATCCTGTCGTTCCAGCACCGCTCCCCGGACTATCCGCACGCGCCGGCGGCCGTCCCCACGGCCTCGCGTTGATCAGCACTGCTGTTGATCAGCACTGCTGTCGTAGGGGGACGCTATGGTGCGTCTTCATGAGCACTCTCCACGCCGGCCCCGATCAGAAGATCCGGGCGTGAGCCGCTACCGGGGCCCCGCCACCCTCATCAGCGGCGACGGAACCGAGGCCGAGGTCTACGTCGATCTGCGCGCCAAGCAGCGGGAGTGGTCCGGGACCGCGACCGTCGGCGACCTGGATGCCGACGACTCGCACGACCGGACGCTGAGACTTCCGGACGGCCGCGAGGCGCAGGTCACGCTCGGTGATTCGGCGGTCTGGTCCGACGTCATCCCGCTGACCGGAAGCGGTCCGCCGCCCTTCGCCTGAGCAGGTCACTCCTCGTCGTCACGTTGAGGCGGGTCGAAGTCGACGTCGACGTTTTCGAAGCCTTTGTGACGTTCGGTCTCGGCGTAGGAGGTGTAGGCGCGCCGGTCCGCCGCCGTCAGTTCGACGTTGTCGGTGAAGGGCGTCAGAAGGCTGCGGGGCCACAGCCGCCGGTCGCGGACGACGTTGATCTCGGCGGCGGCCACGAAGGTGACCGCGCCCAGATAGATCCACGTCAGCAGGCCGAGCACGATGCCGAACATGCCGTAGGTGGCGGTGGCGCCCTTGAGCATGTGCCCGAGCAGGAACGTGCCGGCCCACTGCAGGGCCTGCCAGACCAGCGCGGCCGTGATCGCCCCCGTCCGGACTTGGGCGATGGTCAGGGGCCGGGCGCTGAGCGTCCGGAACACCACCGTGAACAGCACGGTGTTGACGGCGACGGCGGACACGATGGCCGCCGTCCGCACGGCCGCGTCGACGAGGCCGGCGGAGGCGGCCACCGCCGACAGCAGCGTGGTCGCCAGGAGCACGCCGCCTCCGGCGCCGAGCAGCGCCAGGCTGCGCAGCCTGGCGGCGAAGGGATTCGGCCGGGAGTTGCGCGGCACTCCCCACACCTTGTTCAAGGCGTTCTGGGCTGCCTGGACAACGCCCAAGCCGCCGTACAGGCAGCCCGCTATGCCCGCGACCAGCGCCAGGACGCTGCCCTGGAGGGAATGGATGTTCGCGCCGATCTGGTCCCCGATGACGGGGAACTGCGAAAGCGCGGAGTCCAGCACGCGCTGCTGCAGCCCGGGGTTGCTCTGCAACGCGAAACCCAGCCCGGTCACCAGCAGGAGCAGCAGCGGGAACAGCGACACGAACCCGTAATAGGTGATCATCGCTGTGAGATACGCGCCCTGATCGTCCACGAACTTGTACACCACCGCGAGCGGCAGGCCCACCCAGGGGTGCCGCCTCTGGTAAGTGTCCAAGCGGCCGACCACTCCCACAAGGGCTCCCTTCCCCGCAGAGCCGGCCCGATGCGCCTATCGGGGGGGCGCAGAGTGAGGGCCGTCCGGGTTAGGACGGTGAAGGCGAAGTGTGCCGGTGCGGACGGGCGCCGAGCGGGGCGTGGCCTGCTCCGCGGGGTAGAGGTGATGCATGATCGAAAACGGAGGCTCCAGCGATCGGCCCGCGCCGCACCATCGCAGGCCGCAGGGTGCCGGTGACGAGGCCGTCACCGCGGCCGGACGTATGTCGGAGGCACTGGAGACCACGGAGTGCGCACGCGGGCACCTTTACGCGTTCCACCAGCTGACCGGCCGGGCGGATGCGCAGCTGGACGACGCCGTGACGTTCCTGCGCGAGGCGGGCCAGGATGACCTGGCGGACAGAGTGGCGCGGGAGCTGATCGGCCGCAACGTCCTGACGGGCCGCTGGACGTTCCAGCTCGTCGAGGAGTACGACGACGGCTACTACCAGGCCTTCCGGCAACTGGAGAAGGACGTGCGCGACCGGCTGATGGAAGGCCGGCGGCACGTCTACGAGGCCGAGATGAAGGAGCGGCGGCGAACGCACGGCCTGCCGCACCACTCGGCTGTACCGGGTAGCGGCGAGACGGACGGCGAGCCGCAGGACGACCGGTGATCCTCTGCCGCGAAAAGATCAGAGGTGGTGGCGGAGGAGGAGGTCGGCGGGGTAGGGGTCCAGGTAGGTCTGCTGGGCCAGGTAGGCGAGGTGTTCGCCTTCGGCGTGGTGGCGCAGCAGGGCGATCGGGACGCTGAGCGGCGCCTGTCCATGCTGGTAGGACTCGATCGCGGCCACGATGTCGTGGCGCCGGGTCGGGTCGAGGTGGGCGCTCAGGGGGCTGAAGATGTGCAGGAGTGCGTTGGCGTGGCGGCCGCGTTTGGGGCGGACGGCGAGGGCTCGGCTGAAGGCGCGGCGGTAGTCGGTCTCCAGCTCGTGACGCGGCCGGGTGCCTGCTCGGGCGACGATGCGGCCCATGTCCCGGTAGGCGGCCGGGTCGTGGGCGAGTATCTGCAGTTTGTGGCGGCTGTGGAAGGCGACCAGGTCGCGGGGGCGCCAGTCGCCGCTGAAGAGTTCGCGCAGCCGTGCGTGGGCGAAGATCCGCTCGACGAAGTGCTCGCGCAGGACGGGGTCGCGGAGCCGGCCGTCCTCTTCGGCGGGAAGGTCGGGGAGCGCGTCGGTGACGAGGGCGGCGAACGCGCCGCGGCCCTGTCGGTCGACGGGCTGCCCGTCGGTGCGTTCGCCGGGCCGGCCGGAGGCGTAGCGCGGCAGGCTCAGCAGCCCGCAACTGGGCGATCTTGATTTGAACACGTACCCGTCGATGCCGGCGAGGCCGGGGAGCCGGTCGCCGGCGAGGGCGGCCATCGCGTCGGTGTGGTCGCGGGTCTGGTCCTTGCTGACGATGCGTCCGTCGCTGCGCAGATGCAGGGTGGGGCGGGGGGCGCCGAGGCCGATCTCGATCTCCGGGCAGACGGGCACCCAGTCGACGTGGCTCGCGAGAGGGCCGGTGAGGAACCGGTCGCGGCTGTGGCCGCCGTTGTAGCGGACCGGCTCGCCCAGCAGGCAACTGGACACCGCCAGCCGGGGACGCGGACGGGCCCCCGGCGCCGGACCGGGCGGCGGTGTGGGAGCGGTCACGGCGGAGCCCTCAACCGCCGCGGCCCGCAGGTGGTGCGTGCCTCATACGGGACCGATGCCCCGCGGACATCGCGTCAAAAGTTAAGGTCGGCTGAATTGGCGACAAGGCGGAGCAAATCCCTCGCACCGATCATTTGAGCGGGTCGTGGCCCCAGTTCATCAGCGAGTAGCGCCACTTGGTGCCGGTGACATCGCCGGATGGACGCTGGGCGAGGTGCCGATGGACGTACCCGGTCACCTTGCGCATGTGCGCGTAGTCCTCCTCGCTCAGGTCCGACCTGTTCGTGCGGAGCAACTCGACGATCCGGCGGCCGGACGCGTGGCCCGTCGACTCCCCGCCGCCGTCCTTCTGGCCGACCGACAGCGACTCCTCGGTGTCCAGCCACCGTTCCAGTTCTGTGGCCGTCATGTTGACGGCCTTGCCGAACTCGGCCGCCGCCTCCTCGTCCGCGCTCATTTCGAGCCCTTTCCCTTGCGCAGCGCCGAGCCCTTGTGGACGGCCTTCTTGCCGCTCTTCGCACTCCGCACGACGTACTGCGGTTCCTCGGGCGAGGCCGCGACGGTGCGGCCGGCCTCCTCGCGGCGGTCGGTGACCTTCTTCTCCACTCGGCCCTCGGCCGTGGAGCCGTGGCTGCGCCAGGTGACCTCGTCGCCCACGGCGGGTTCCTTCTCGTCCTTGCCCATGTGCCTCCCGGTACCCGCCGCCGGGCGCGGATAGTCACCGCGAAAGCCCTGGCCGTCGCGCGGCGGTGAACGGTTCGGCCTGGTCAGAGCGGGTAGGCCAGCGCGGGTCGACCCGCTGGAGCCGGGTGGGGACAACGGGGGCGAGGATCCGGGGGACGCGATGCGAGTACGTTCGCGGCGCCGTGTACGCGCGGTGCGGTGGCCCGTGGGCATGGGCGTTGCGGGATGGCGGTGGCTGCGGCGGTCGCGCGGGGTGCCGCGGCGGAGGCTGCAGACGAGCGTGCGCTCGGAGATCGAGCGGCTCCCGCGTCGCGGCGGGGACCGGGTGCAGGATCCGCGGCAGGGCGTCGGACCGCTCTACCAGCGGCGCTACACGGTCAGGATCTCCGGCAGCCCGCTGACCCCCGCACAGTTGATCGAGCGCGTGGGCGCCGATCTCAACGCCGCCTCCCCGGTGGAGGTCGCCGTCTTCGACAAGACCTCGGGCACGTCCCGGCTCCTGGACGTGGGGGACGAGTACGTCGTCCACATGCCGGGGCCCTGGAACTGTCCGGTCCGGGTCGTGGAACGCACACCGGTGTCGTTTCGGTTCGTGACGTTGCGCGGCCACCTGGAGGCGGGGGAAATCGAGTTCCGCGCGGAGCGGACGCGGGAAGGCGGCCTTGCGTTCACGATCGAGTCCTGGGCGAGAAGCGGCGACCGGATCGCAGAGGTCCTCTATAAAAGGCTGGGCATCGCGAAGGAAATGCAGCTTCACATGTGGACGCATTTCTGCACCCGGGTCGCCGAGTTGTCCGGTGGCCGGGTGATCGGCGAGGTGGAGGTGCTGACCGAACGGGCGGACGTCTCCGGCCCCGAGCGGGGGCAGCGGTTGCTCACCCGGGCGGTCACCGCGGCGTTCGCGCGGACCTTCGCGCTGGCGGCGCACCTGCGCGACCGTCCCCTGCATCCCCGGGGCCTGGTGCTCGACGCCGCGCTCACCCTGCACGGGACGTCGCAGCACTGGGGCGTCCCCTTGCTGGACGATCACACGGAACTGCGGGGCGAAGTGCGCCTCTCCCGCGCGGTCGGGTTGCCGCCCGCGCTGCCGGACCTGCTCGGCCTGGCGCTGCGCTGGCGGCAACCGCCGGCCGGCGGCACCGAACCGGAAACCACCGCGGAACTGCTGCTGGCCACGACCGGGCGCACACCGCTGGGCCGCCGCCTGCTACGGCCCGCGACCCGCTGGAGCCCGGCCTTCTACGGTTCCCTGCTCGCCTACCGGGCCGGTGACCGCCGGGTCCTGCTGGGCGCGGTCGCGCGGCGGGACCACGCCGTTCCGGCCGGCCTCGCGGCCCTCGCCCGCTCGGTGGACGAGCGGCCGCTGCTGCTCGACCTGGTCGTGGCCACCGAATTCGGCGCATGGGAGCGGTTCGGCGAACTGCGGCTCCTGGGGCGCCCGCGAGGCGATGACAGCGAATGCATGCGCTTCAATCCCGCACGGAACCCCATCCGGGGACTGCCTCCCGCCGGGCTGTTCCAGCAGGTGCGCGGCCCCACCTACGCCGCCGTCCAGCGGGTCTCCCGCCGCATCGGCGGTCCGCGGCCCGCACCGCGTCGTCAGCCGGAAAGGACGGCTCCATGAGGGGGAGCACCCGCGTCCAGCAGCGGATGCTGCGGCGGCGCGCCGAACTGCGCGAGCTCCCCCTCAACTTCGATCCGGAGCAGCACGACATGAGCAGGCCTCAGAACGGCTGGCATGTCGACGACTACCGGCAGCCGCTGCCGGGCGAGCCGCCGGGGCCGCCGGTTCCGGGCGGAAGCTGGGAGATCGCACGCCGCCTGGTGCGCGACTACCAGTACGCCGACCGTTCCATCATCCGGGAAGTCTGCAGTTCGGGCCCGCCCGAACCGGGGCGGGACATGCTCCTCGAAGGCCGCTTCTACGGCCTGCGCTTCTATCTCGGGCTGCGCGTCGGGGACGTCGTCGACGGATATATCGAGCAGAACGGCCGCCGGGCGAGAGTATGGGGCTGGAACTACCGGACGCTGAAGGGGCACCTCGAACGCGGCCAGATGGACCAGGAGGTCCGCAAATGGCTCGACACCGGCGAGGTGGAATTCCACATCCACGCCTTTTCGCAGCGGGGATCCATCCCGAACCCCGTCGTCCGTCTCGGCTTCGTCCTCTTCGGCCGCGTCACCCAGGTCAGGTTCTACGCACGGGCGTGCCGGCGCATGGAGAAACTGACGAAGACCGCACTCGCCGCCCAAAACCGTGACCCGGCGTGATCCGGTCGGCTCATGGTCGTGGTGCGCGTTCCGGCGCGAGGGCGGTGAGGGGCTCGCGGGGGCGGTCGCTCCGGCCCGCGGAGGCCATGGTCACGGTGAGACGCACGCTGCCCCGGTTGTTGCCGCTGGACCCCCAGGCGTCGTTGGCGAACGTGTAGAGGTAGCCGCTCTTGCGTACCCGCCGGCGCGTTCCCGTGCCGATCGCGAAGTGCTCATGGGCGGTGATCTCGCCCTTCACGCGTACCGCGTCGTTGGCGACGACGCCGACGAGCGACATCCACGGGAGGCGCACGTCGCGGCGCGCGCCGGGCGAGTGGGCCGCCCGGTTCCCGGACGCCGCGCAGAAGAGCCGCTCGACCCCGCCGAGCAGGGTGCGCACGAGCCGGAGCCGCTCGGTCAGCGGGTTGAAGCGGCGCAGCCCGCCGGTGCCGGCGGGGCCCGACACGATGCCGCCGTCCAGCCACTCCCCCTCGGCGGTGAAGTCGTACTCGCCGGCCTCCAGGTAGAGGCCGGTCTCGTTCCACGGCTCACCGGCGAACACCTCGACGGTCTCCGGCCGCCCCGGGGCGAGGACCCTGGTGGGCCGGTACGGTCCCATGGTGATGGACGGCGTCCGCTGCCGGTCGTACACCGACTGGTGGACCTCCGGGTCGCGCGTGCTCGGGTCGATCTTGGGCACCGCGCGGGGACGCGGCTGGAGCGCGACTTCGAGCAGCGGCCTCAGCTTGAGGTCGGCCAGGGGCTCGACCACGCCGATCATGCCGCGGTCGTCGTCGTGGAGGGCGTCGAGGGGATCGGGCCGGATCTGCTCCAGCATCGTCCTGCGGAAGCCGAGCGGGAGGTCGACGCCCCGCACCTCGTCGATCATCCATTGGAGCGCGCCGTTGCTCAGGCCCGTGCGGAGGTGGCCGCCGCCCACGTCCTTGTGGCTGCCGGGGAACCACACCTGCTTGACGTCCTGCCCGCTGGTGAACGGCTCGGCCCACAATGTCGGGACGTAGGGTCCGCGGCGTTCGTCCATGGCCACGGCGTGCCGCGCGTGCTTGATGTACGGGTTGAGTCTCAGGTCGTGGAAGTCATGGCCGCGGGACGGGTCGAGCAGGTTCAGCCAGCCCAGGTAGTCGGGGACGCCGAGCGAGCCGACGGTGTCCCACACTCCGACGAAGTACACCGGGATCTGCTCCCGGTCGTCCGGGTCGTAGCGGAAGGCCAGGCCGCGCCGCCAAAGCCGGCTGGTCCCGCGCTGACGGTAGCCGTGATCGTAGACATGCGTGATCTCCGCGCGGACCGCCGCCTCGTCCAGCGCGGTGGTGTCGATCAGCCCGCAGGCCGAGATCATGCCGGCGAGGCTGCGCGCCGTGTACGCGCCGCGGCTGAAACCGAACAGCCAGATGCGGTCGCCCGGACGGTACTCGCCGGCCAGCCAGCGGTAGGCGTCCATCACGTTGTCCGACAGCCCCAGCCCGAACGCGCCGCCCAGCAGCCTGTTCCGCAGGGAGCCCACGCCCGGCTGGTAGCAGGCCGACTGCCGGTGACCGTCCTCGTCCGCGCGGTCGAGGGCGTTGTACAGCCGCCGCACGTTGGTGACGGATTCCATTTCCGGCGTGTTCCAGGTGCCGTCGCAGCACATGATGAGATGCCGCATGCGTTCCTCCGTGAATGGCGTCATCGGTCGCGGAAGCGTTCCTCGAAGGTCTCGACCAGGCCGGCGATCACGCCGTCGGGCGAGGGGCTGTAGTGCGGAATGGCCCACCGGGTGATGACGGCGTCGATGACCGTGGGACGGCCCGAGGCCAGCGCCGTGCGGAACGCGTCCTCGAACTCGTCCAGCGTCTCCACGCGGTGGCCGTCGGCGCCGCAGGCCCGGGCGTACGCGGCGAAGTCCGGGTTCTCGAACTCGACGAGCGCGGACTCGCCGTAGGTGGCGACCTGGAAGATCTTGATCAGCTTGAACTCCCGGTCGTCGAAGATGACCCAGATCACCGGGATGTCGTGTTCCACGGCGGTCATCAGCTCGAAGCCGGACAGCGAGTAGCACCCGTCGCCGCAGCCGACGACGACCGTCCGGTCCGGGTGGGCGACCTTCAGGCCGATGGCGCCGTTGACGTGCCCGGCCATCGGCCCGAACGAACCGGCCTTGCGGAAGTTCTGGCCGTCCTGGAGCTCCACGTAGTAGCCGAGCCAGGCCAGGTGCGCGCCGGCGTCCGCGAGCAGGATCGCGCGGTCCGGCAGCATCCGGCCGATCGCCTGCGCGAGCTCCCCGGGGTGGATCTTCCCGGTGAGGTGGACGATGTGCCGGGCCTCCCAGTCCCTGCCATCGACCTCGGCGGCCGGGACCTCGCCCACCTTCTTCTCCAGGGCGTCGGCCAGCGCCGCCACCGCCGGCCGGGCGTCGGACAGGAGCTCGTGGTCGGGCCTGAACGCCTTGCGGAACTCGGTGTCGCTGATGTTCACGTGGATGAGCGTCTTGCCGTCGAGCAGGTCCGGGCGGTAGTTGAACGTGGCGTGCTGGTTGAAGGCGTTCCCGACGGCGAGCACGACATCGGCCTCCCGGAAGGCCTTCCAGGCGCTCGCATGGCCGCTGTCGGCGAAGACGCCCACCGAGAGGGGATGCCCCTCCGACACGATGCCCTTGCCGTCGAGCGTGGTCAGCAGCGGGATCTGGAACCTCTCGATGAGCCGCCTGATCTCCTCCCCCGCCCCGCTCCGGACGGCGCCGAACCCCACCAGCGCCACGATGCGCCTGCGGTTCTCGATCGCGTCCGCCAGGACGGACGCGATCTCGTCCACGCGGACCGGATCGGGCAGGACCGGCGCGACATCGAGCCGGACGGGCCGGACGTCCCCGACCTCGACCCCGCGTTCGGTCAGATCCTCGGGCACGTGGATGTGCACCGGCCCCGGCCGCCCGCCGAACGCGATGTTCACCGCCTCCTCGACCACGTCGCACGTGTCGGCGGCGTCGGCGAGCAGGAACGACTTCTTGGTCGCGGCCGCGAACATGGCCCGCGAGTCGGGCGTCCTGTTCAGGCCGGAGGTCTCGTTGAGCGACCCCCACCCCTGCCATTTCCGGGACGCGTACCCCGAGACGGCGAGGACGGGATAGGAGTCGGACATCGCCACGGCCAGACCGGAGAACAGGTTGAAGGCCCCCGGCCCGGCGGTCGCGAAGCAGAAGCCCAGCTTGCCGGTGTACATCGCGTACCCGCACGCCATGAAGGACGCGGCCTGCTCGTGCCGCGCGATGATCGGCCGGATCCGCCGCGAGTGGTCCAGCGCCAGCATGAGCCCGGCGGCGTTCTCCCCGGCGCCGCCGAAGGCGGCCTCGACACCGATGTCCTCCAGGCCTTGGACGATGGCTTCGTAGACCTGCATCGGCCCACCCCTTTCTGTCAGGCCGCGGCCGGGAGCCGCCGCCCGCGTGGATTCACGGCGGCGGCCCGCCGTCCGGGGAGCCGTGCCACCGCTCGGCATGCCGGGCGTGCGCGTCGGTCGTCCCGTTGGCGAAGAAGCGCTCGTAGTACTCCGACTCGATGTGGTGCGTCTGGAGCCAGATGCCGGGCACGTGAATTGCGTCGGCGTGTGCCGGGAACCGCCCGTGCGTGTCGTGGATGTAGGTGCAGATGTCGCGGGCGCAGTCGATCACCCGCTGGTCGTACGCGCTCGCCTCGGCCAGGTACTTCCGGCCGTAGTCGCCCTTGTAGATGCGGGCGAAGAGGTCCTTGTCGGCGTAGACGCCGTCCGGCCCGAACTTCGCCGCGATGACGGCGTCGACCGCCTTCTCCATGGACGGGTAGTTGGGCGGGCAGGCGGCCTTGATGAGGTGCTCCCCGCGTACCCGCAGCCCGACCGGATGGGAGCGCGCCGAGGCGTACTTCGGCAGCGGTATGTGCCAGCGCAGGATGTCGGCGGGACGGAAGCGCGGCGTGACGAAGTCGAATCCCAGCATCCGGCCGTAGGTGCCGGAGAACTTCGGATCGCCCAGCGCGATCAGCGGATGGAGCGTGGCGTGGATCCAGGCGCCCATGCCCATCGCGTCCGCGACCAGCATCATGTTCTGCAGGAGCAGGTCGGCCTCGACCTGGGTGCGCATCGGCCCGAGAGCGCCGAGCGGCAGTTTGATGTCGGCGTTCAGGAAACCGTTCCGCACCCATTTCCGCACGCCCGCCGGGCGGTAGAAGTTGCGGTCGTCGAGAATGACGGGCCTGGCCCCCTCCGGCTGGGTGAGCAGATACATCAGCGCGTTGATGTACTGGTGGGAGAGGTCGACGACAGGGAAGAAGACCGTCGTTCCCGGGATGTTGGACAGGAAGCGGTTGGAGTCCAGGTAGGCCGGGAAGTCGCGCTTGCCCTCCGCCACGTCGAGGCGGTGGTCCAGAACCTTCACCTTGGCCTGCCGCGCCCGGTCGAGCAGCGCGTCGGCGTCGAGCGGGCTCCCCGGGGACGGCGGCAGTTTCCGCAGGTAGTAGGTCCCGCTGTCGTTGATCATGAAGAAGTGGGTGCCCTGCGCGTTGTCGGGGCTGCCCGCCGTCCGCCCGGCCATGGTGAGGTTCGGCTTCGCCATGATGGACGTCCCGTCCCGCGGGTCCTCGAACAGGCGGTCCGGCATGGTCAGGCCGGAGCAGCCGGTGAGCGCGATGAGGACCGCCTCCTCCAGTTCCTCCAGCGGCATCGGACGGTGCGGGGAGCGGTAGCTCATCGACCCGGCGGGCACGTCCGCGCCCCGGCTGACCCGGTGGGTCCGCCGCCGCCAGATGGTCTCCAGCACCGGCTGGGAGCGGAGCGCCGCGAGGCCCCGGTGGCCGGTCAGGTGGTCCACGGACATGTCGTCCTCCTTCTCAGCCGCGCCGGGCGCCGGATGCGGGCCCGTCCGCGGCGGCCCGCCGCCACGGCGCGAACGCGCTGGTGGTCCTCGGCAGGACGGCGGCCAGTTCGGGGCAGTGGCGCAGGATGACGCTCGTCATGCCGTTGCGTTCGATCCAGTCCAGGCCGAGCGGCGTGTAGATCTCGGGCCGGAAGTCGACGGTGAGGAAGCGGTCGCTCTGCAGCCGTCGGCTGGCCATGAGGATGAAGATGCGGAAGGCCGTGTCGCTGAAGCCGAAGCCCTCGGGCGGGTTCTCCGCGAAGAGCCCGACCATGGTGTCGATCTCGTCGACCGTCCGGTAGACGTCGCCGAGCCGCGCCACCGTCTCCGGATCGTCGCTCAGCTCCTCGAAGCTCCGGATGCGCGGCTTGTGCAGGCCGGCGCGGAAGTCGTTGTAGCGCGGGACGCCGCGCCGGCGGGTGCGCACGAGGTCGACGACGGACAGGTCGATCACCTCGCCGTCCCGCTCGAACGCCTGCAGCGCGCGCGGGTAGTTGTACAGGGTGATCGCGCCCGGGTTGGCGATGCCGAACGAGTAGAGCGAGTTCGCCAGCCCGACGCCGCGCATGACCCCCTCGGTCGCGCCGCCCTGCACGTCGTTGAAGCCCAGGGTGCGGAGCGTCCGGCCGGACGCGTGGTCGGCCATCTCGTAGTCGTCCGGGATCAGCGGATGCATCCGGTAGACGGTGACGAAGTCCTCGGTGAGCGAGTAGGGCGCCGCGTGGTGGTCCGGCAGCGTCCCGGGGATGCCGGTGAGGGCGTGCGCGTCGACCAGCCACAGCCCCAGCCGGGTCAGCCAGTTCCGCGGCGGGCCCGACCAGTTGGCGTTCAGCCCGATCTCGATCAGGTCGGTGGCGAGGATGGCCGGGGTCCACTCGACGGTGTGGATCTTGGCGATGAGGGCCGAGACGATGAGCCTCGCGGTGTGGTAGACGGCGTCCTCGTCCATGCGGGGGTACTCGCTCCGCAGGGCCTCGCACACGGTGTTGTGCTCACGGGCGAAGAGGGTGTGCATGGCGCTGAGGCCGAGCCACCAGTTCTCCCGGAAGCCGGTGAGCGGGATGCCGGCCGCGTCCCCCGGCAGGTGCCCGTTCTCCAGGCGCAGGGCGGCGCCGCCGTCCGGCTCCCGCAGGGACCGGGCCATGGTCTCGTCGCCGCCGTAGACCTCCGACCCGTCCCACCAGTGGGAGGCGGTGTTGGCGAACAGGGTCGGCGGGCCGTCCGCCGGGTGGACGCCCTCGTTGTCGGCGAAGCGCATCACGTTCTCGGCCGCTCCGCCCGGGGTGTTGTGCCATGTCATACCGGGCGGCAGCGGCACCTCGACGTCCCTCGTCCCGGTCGGGTACCGCTTGTGCGCGACCCAGTCGTGCACCTGGAACTGGATCCACGCGGCGGCGATGACGTTCAGCGACCGTGCCGGGACGAACGCCCTGCGGTGGAGCAGCTCCCTGCTGACGGTCACCGGGTTGGGCTCGTCGAAGAGATCGGGCCGGTGGACCGGAGCGAGATTGCGGCCGAACGCCGAGCCGATCGAGCCCATCATCGGCGCGGACAGGTCGTTGTAGGTGCCGTCGTAGCTGCGCCTGACCCGCAGTTGCTCGTCGACGGGCGGGGGCGGCACGGGACGGGCGTCCGGCGGGGCCTCGCGGGCCTCGGTGTCGATGAGGTTGCGGCGGCGCAGCTCCTGCCGGACGGTTTCGAGGTTGAGGAGCCCGGCCGAGGTCGGCAGCCGGTGCCAGGGGACGCGCCGGTTGAGCGCACGGAAGCCCGACCGCAGGAGCCGCCCGGCGACGACGTTGCGCTTCGGCGGCGGCGCGCTGAACCGGAACCCCCGGCGATGGGCGCTGGACGCCTCGTACGCGGCCTTGCGGGCGCGGTTCAGGTTGCCGAGCGGCCGGAACTCGTCGGTGGTGTTCCAGGGGTCGAACGCGAGTTCGTCGATCCGGGCCGCGGCGGCGCGCGCGTCCGCGGTGTCGAGGTCCTGCCCGGGGATCGTCAGCGTCGCCACCGGGACGACCGGTGCGTCCTCGTCCGCCCAGTCGGCGGCGCCGTCCTCGATGGGCGTCCGGCGGGGATCCGTGTAGCGCTGCACGGCCAGTTCGAACGTGATGTCCGCGGCGGCGAGCCGGGCGGAGATCTCATGGGCGAGGTAGTCGGGATCGGTCTGCGACGGCGGCGGTGCCGGGGCCGCTCCCGCGGCGGGCCTGAGCCGGAAGCGCACCGGTCCGGCGTCGCCCCACATGATCGCGCCGCGGCTCCAGTACGTCTCCAGCGCGAGGCTCCGCACCTTGTGCCGGGCGCCCGCGGTCACGTTCCGCCGCATGCGCGCGGCGGTGGACCAGCCCACCGCCGCGGGCAGCTTCAGGAACAGCGCCACCCCCTTGCGCAGAGTCGTGTCCGCGCCCGCCATCGCCTTGGCGAACTCGACGAACTCGCGCGCGTTCCGCGCGTGCGAGACCGGATGGTTCGTCATGAGGAGGTCGTGGACCTCCGCGGGGCCCGCCTGGATCCGCAGCGCCGCACCGCGCAGGTCGGGCGCGAAGTCCGGTTGCCGCGCGCCGCTCGCGTTGGACAGCCGGACGATGACCGGGTAGGCGGCGCCGGGCCGGGCGAATCCGGCGCACAGGTCGCCGGGAAGATCGGGCCGGAACGTCAGCGTGGCGTTCTCGACGCCGAGGATCGCCTTCGCGTGGAAGGTGCGCTCGATCCCCGCCGCGCCGGCGCGCTTCCTGATCTTCAACTGGACGCGCATGATGTCGCGGGCGAGTTTCTCGAAGAGCACCCGCTCGACCTCGGGACTGCCGCCCACGTAGCGCTCGTATCCGCCCGCGGGCGGAGCCGCGCCCTCGGTGCGCTCGTGCCGCTTGGTCTCGTACATCCGGCCCCCCGCCGATCATTTCATTCGGCCGACATTTCTCCATTCCATCAACGCCGATCCTCGCATGCGGCGAAAGAATTCAAATTAGCCTTACGGCAACGTACTGAAAATCATCCTTTAGATCAGCATTAAAGCTAAAGGTCTCCACCGCATTCCCCAAAGAACGCGTGGATTCTCGAACGGCGAAGGCCGCGGCGGCCGGCGCCGGGATCCGTCAGCGGGTGTTCGGCACCCGGGCCGTTTCCGGGGACGGGTGCCGGCTCGGAGAGCGGCGTACGGACGCCGGCGGCCGGCGCAGCGCGGGGGCGAGCCAGCGGGTGAGGAGGGCGCGGAGGTCGGCCTCGTCCCGGGGCGGTTCGCTCGGGTGCTCCAGCAGCGACGTCAGCAGCCGCATGATGATCTCGGCGAGGCCGTCGAGGTCGTCCTCGCCGACACCGGCGTCCGCCCAGTCGACGGGGAAGCGCCGCAGCATCCGGGCGCCGTAGGCGACGGCGTCCGCGGCGGTGGCTCCGCGGCCGAAGGCGGCGGAGTCGCTGAGCTGCAGGAGCAGGCTCAGCCGCGGCTCGGTCGGGATGGTCCGCAGGCAGAACATCATGCCCTCGACCACGGCCTCGGCCGGATCGCCGGCCCCCTGGAGATGGGCGACCAGCCGGTCGACGAACGACTCCGCGCCCTGCGCCGCGACCTCGCCGACGATGTCGCTGATCCGGTTGAAATGGCGGTAGACGGTCTGGCGGGTGACGCCGAGCTCGTTCGCGACATCGGAGAGGGTCGTCTTCACCACGCCGTGCCTGTCGATGCAGCGGGCGGTCGCGTCGACGATGCGCTGCCGGGCCTCGGCATCCGATGCGGGGGGCCGGCCTCCCCAGCCGTGACGCGCCATGCCTCTAGGGTCCCACAGGCTCCGCGGCCGGTCGCGGCGCGCTGACGCGCAGCACACCCAGGATGAAGCCGGTCGCGGCGACGGCGCACAGCGCGGCGTACCACAGGCTGCCGATCGGCGTGCCCTGCTCGGTGACGCCGTCGGCCGAGGCGAGGTACGCCGGCAGCGCGATCAGCCAGAGGACGACGTGGACGCCGAGGTACAGCGCCGGGTAGGTCCGCGCGAACAGCGGCGACGCGACCGGGGCCGGATCGGTGCGCGTCGCGCGCCAGGCGTCCGCGAGCAGGTAGAGGCCGGCGATCCAGACCGCGGCGAGTTCGGCGGAGAGGACGGCCCGCTGGATCCCGAGCGCGTCCTCGCCGCGGAAGGCGCCGCTGGGCGCGCTCACGATGATCATCGCCAGCGGTGTCGCGGCGCCCGCGAGGACGGTGCGCCAGGAGAGCTGCGGCCCGGTGAGCGCGCGGTCGCCGCCCCCGGTCAGGCGGACCACCAGGTAGGTCATCGCGCCGAAGGAGACCGACGCGAACAGCAGCATGCTGTTCATCGGGACCGACGCGAGCGCGGGCTGGTTGATCATCTCGTTGGCGGGGTTCCACGCCCACCACTTCAGCTGCGGCCCGAGCTGGTCGAAGATCTCGTAGAAGACCTGGCAGGCGAACGCGACCGCCACCGAGCCGAGCAGCGGGCCGCGCCGGGCGAAGACGCCCAGGGCCCGGACGAGCTCGTAGGCGAGCTGCGAGATCGCCGGGTAGAAGGCCACGATGTAGAGCGGCAGCCGGTCGTACATGAACTGCACAGTGAACACGTTGTGGGAGAAGATGAACCCGACGTGCTCCTCCAGGCCGAACCAGCCGGGGAAGTAGAGCGGCGGCTCGATCACGGCCAGGTAGACGACCGAGGCGAACCACAGCGAGATGTTGACCGGGTCGCCGTCGCGCCGCCACCGCCGCCACGCGTGGACGAGGGCGAACACCGCGCCGCCCACGATGAGCAGCTCCAGGACGGGCATGGTGCCGTTCGCGAGGCCGAACGGGTTGCGGAAGTCCACCACGGGTTCGGCGCCGTGGCAGGAGAAGCCGAGGTGTTCGGCGACGCGTTCGGCCGCCGAGTCGCAGGTGTGGCCCATGTCCGGCTCCCGGGTCAGGTTCCGACGAGATCGTCGCCGCGGCGGGCTCCGGCGGACGGCGCGCCCGCCGCGCCGGTGTAGCCCGTGAAGTCGGTGCCGGGCGGGTCCTGCCGCTCGTCGAAACCGCCGGGCACGACCGTCCGTCCGAGCCGCTGACGCAGCTTGTAGCGCGCGATGCCGAACCAGAACCGCGGGTCGGCGGCCATCTGCCTGAGCGACTTGTCGAGGTTGAACACCTGGGCGAACGTCCGCTCGACGTAGGCGTCCTCGCGGCTGGTGGCGTTGATGGCGTTGAAGATCGGCCAGCTGAGGCGCGCGGCCAGCCCGCGCCGCCACGCGGCGGCGACCTCGCTGCCGGTCGCGAAGTCGTAGGCCTGGTCGCGCGCCATCGCGAGCATCCAGGGCACGTCCAGGGACTTCTTCTGCCGGGCGAGGAACTCCCGGAAGAAGGCGAGGTCGAGGGCCTCGCGGCTGCCCAGCACCTCGCCGAGGATGAGCGCGGAGCGGGCGGCCGAGCTCATCCCCTGGGCGTAGAAGGGGTTGAAGGCGCAGATCGAGTCGCCGACGCAGACCAGCCCGATCGGCGGCACGTCGAGCAGGTCGAAGCGGCGCCACTTGTTGCCGGTGGAGCGGGTCAGGTGCACCTCGGACGTCGGGGTGCAGGCGCGGGCCGCACGCCCGAAGGCCGTGGCCCGGACGCGGTCCACCGCGTCCTCGAACGCCTCGGTCTTGCGCGGCATGTCGATGCCCCACGACCCCATGCACACGATGGCGCGGTCGCCTTCGATCGGGAAGAAGTTGCTGAGGAACTCGTGCTCTTCGGGATGGTCGCCGGTGTCCTGGCTCGGGGTGACGACCAGGTGCCGCCACCACCACGACCCGGGGCGCCGGTCGGCGGGCGGCAGGTCGTACCACCGCGAGACGTAGGTGACCTTGGCGTCGAGGGTCTTCTCCGGCGGCGCGGCCCAGCCGTCCGCGCTGAGCCAGTCGACGGACGAGGAGCCGCGGCCCAGCGCATCGACCACCAGGTCGGCGGGCAGGTGGCCCTCGTCCTCGCCGGCGGTGCGGTACTCGACGCCCTCGACGCGGCCCCGCGCGGTGCCGCCCCCGCTGGAACGCACGCCCGTGACGGTCACGCCCTCGCGGATCTCGATGGCCGGCAGCTCGCGGACCTTCTCGCGCAGGACCCGCTCGATGAGCACGCGGGAGCTGTAGACCATCGTCATCGAGCCGGACTTGCGCGGGGCCCAGCCGTCGTTCTCGCAGTAGGCGGCGTCCATCGACGGCATCAGGTGCATGCCGCCGGCGGCGATCAGCGCCTCCTCGAAACCGGGGAAGATCTCGCCGATCGCGCGGCGGCCGGAGTTGAGCAGGAAGTGCGGGTGCTTGCTCTGCGGCACGCCCCGGCGGTGCTCCGCGCCGGGCGGCAGCTCGTCCCGCTCCAGGACGATCACCTTGGCGAAGTGCTTCGCGAGCACTCCCGCGGCGCACAGCCCCGCCACACTGCCGCCGAGCACCACGGCCGTCCCTTGTCGCATCCCGCCGCCCTTCATTCATACAAACTATGAGTGAATGTATGATCCAGGCCGCGGCCGGTCAAGAGGCGGGCCGCCTCAGGTCGTGAAGGGCAGGACGAGGCGGGACGGGTGGGCCGCGTCGCGGTAGATCTTGTGGGTGACGGGGCGGCCCACCGGGAGGTGGAAGGCGTCCGGCGGCAGCAGGGCGTTGTGGGCGTCGGTCAGCGGCTCGTTGTTCGAGAGTTCCACGACCAGGCGGTGGCCGGGACGGAAGGTCGCCGCGAACGGGTAGAGCCGCAGCACGTACTCCTCGATCTTCCCGGGCTCCACGGGGACGGCGCGGGTGTGCGGGTGGTACGGGTCGCCCTCGGTGGTGCGCTCCTCGTCGAGTTCGCGGTGCGAGGCCTTGAGGTAGCCGGTCGTGATGAGCTGGCGCGACCCGTCGGGCGCGGCGTCCCACAGGCGCAGGATGAAGTTCGTGTCGTCCTGGTCGATCTCCGCGAAAAGGTGCGCGGCGCCCGTGCCGATCAGTTCGGTCGGCTCCTCGAACGGGCCGGTGCTCCAGTCGAGGATCTCGACCTTGTCGGTGACCGTGAGGGGCGCCTGGTAGAAGCCGTCCGGGGCGGCGTGCTCCGCGCCCATCGGCTCGGGCTCGGACGAGAGCCTGCGGCGCGGACGCAGGTAGAGCGGCTTGTACCGGACGGGCTTGGGCGGCCATTGGGCGCCGGTCACCTGCGCACGGGCGCCCTCGACGAAGACGGTGACCGCGGGCTCGTCCATGACGCCGTTGTCGATGCCCTTGATCCAGTAGTCGTACCAGCGGAGCATCTTGTCGTGCTCTTCGATGAAGGGCCGCGACTGCATCGGCGGGTACGGGCCGATGTCGAGCTTCTTCGGACCCTTCAGGCGGTTGAAGACCTCGATCGTGCCGTCGAGCGTCCAGCCGCGGCCCTGGTCGAGCTGGAGCCACACCGGGATGTCGATGTTCGGGGCGAGCGTGACCGGGTTGCGCTCCTCGTACCACTCGCCGTCGACCTCGTTCATCACGATGTCGAACCAGGCCTCGTGGTTCTTCGGGTAGTGCAGGACGTGGACGAGGTTCGGCCAGGCGGCGACGTCCGGGTCCTGGAGCCGCCGGGCGACGCGCTCCTTGATCTCCTCCGGGGAGAACGTCTCCAGCATGCGGGACTTGACGCGGTCGGTGAAGGCCCAGCCGGAGTCGCCGCCGCGGCCCTCGCGGGCGGCGCGCGGCATGAACCACATGACGCCGCCGTGGTAGGTGGTCTCGTAGAAGTCGTAGTGGCCGCCGCTGACGAAGATCGCCTTGAGGCTCGGCGGCCGCTCGGCGGCGGCGAGCACCTGCATCGAGCCGAAGTAGGAGATGCCGATCATGCCGACGCTGCCGTCGCACCAGGGTTGCGCGGCGACCCATTCGATGAAGTCGTGGGCATCCTGGCCGAGGGAGACGCCGCCGGCGTTGTAGTTGCCGATGTGCTCGCCCTCGGACGCGCCGGAGCCGCGCAGGTCGCCGATGACGTGGACGTAGTCCGCCTTGACGACGCGCGCGATGTCGCCGGCCTCGATGCAGCCGTCCCACATCGGGCTGGGGCGCCGCTGCGGCGGCGTCGTCAGCGCGAGGGCCTGCAGCTCCTTGCCGTACGGGCTCAGGGCGACGAGCGCCGGGCGCGGCCTGTCGTCGACACCCTGGTAGGCGTCGGCCATCAGCGTGACGCCGTCGCGCATCGGCACGCGGAGGTCCTTGCGGACGGCGATCTCGTCGAGGCCCGCCTGGATGATCTGGAAGTCAGCCATGGATGCCTTTCTGCATGCGGTAGCCGTGCATCGACGTGAAGAACGGCGACGGCTCCAGCGTGGGGTCGGCGGTGTACCCGGTCTCGCGCGCGACGGGTGCGAAGGGCGAGTACGCGGAGTCCGTCTCCCGGAGGCCGGCGCACAGGCAGTCGCGGGCCGCCTGCCCGACCCGGCCCTCGATGTCGAGGCTCTCGCGCAGCGCCTCCCCGGCCTGGTCCGCGTCGAGCTCGACGCCGTAGGGCGTGCCGTCGGCGCGGCGGTACGGGTGGCCGAGGTAGAGGTGCCTCGGACGGACCTCGTCGCGCAGGTACTCCAGGCTCGCGCGGTAGGCGACCGGGTCCTCGAAGCCGGGGAAGCCGTTGGCGGCCCCGTGCACCTGGACGGCGTCGCCGGCGAACACCGAGCGCCGGCCGTCGATGACGTAGGCGACCGACCCCCGCGTGTGGCCCGGGATCGAGTGGACGGAGACCCTCACATCACCGCCGAGAGAGATCGTCTCGCCCCCCGTGACCGGCATCGTCGGCTCCATCTCGCCGGAGATGACAGCGTTGGCGGCGGCCGTCACCTTGGCCTCGCCCTCGGGGTCGTTCAGGTACCGTCCCCGGCCCGCGAGGTACTCGTCCACGTGGGCCCGGCGCGAGCGCAGCAGCGGCGCGTCGGCCTCGTGGATCACGACCTGCGCGCGCCGGCCGGTCAGCTCCCACAGGGCGTGCGCCCCGCCGACGTGGTCGATGTGGCCGTGGGTCAGCAGGATCCAGCGGACGTCCTCGATCCTGCGCCCGATGGCCTCCAGCGCCGGGGCCATCCCCTCGGCGGGCGACGACGCGATGCCCGTGTCGACGATGGCCGGTTCGGGCGCGTCGATGAAGAAGCTGTAGAGGCCGAACCGGCCCCACGGCGACACCAGCGGATGGACTCTCACTGCGGACATGGCGGTTCTCCGTCGGTTCGGTGCGGTCAGCGCGCGAGGAAGTCGCAGGTCTCCTCGTAGGCCCGGTGGTACTCCGGGATCCACGAGAAGTGCTGCACGAACCCGTGCCCGGCGCCCGCGTACCGGCTGACGGTCGCGTCCACGCCGGCGCCGCTCAGCCGCCGCCCGTAGAGTTCGCCCTCGTCCCGCAGCGGGTCGAGCTCGCCGGTGATGATCAGCGCGGGCGGCAGCCCGGTGAGGTCCGCCCGCTTGACCGGGGAGACGCGGGGGTCCGCCGGGTCGGCGCCGCTGTCGATGTAGAAGGCGTTGAACGGCTTCAGCCCGGCCGTCTCCAGCCCGTGGCCGACGGCGTTCTCGCGCAGCGACGCGTAGCGGTCGACGTCGAAGTCCAGGTCGAGCGACGGGTAGAACATCACCTGGTGGGTGATCCGGTCGAAGCCGTCGTCGTGCGCCATGGCGGCGACCACGGCGACGAACGTGCCGCCGGAGCTGTCGCCGGCGATGGCCAGCGTCGTGCCGTCCCAGCCCAGGGAGTCGCCGTTCTCGGCGGCCCAGCGGACGGCGGCGTAGCAGTCGTCCAGGCCGGCCGGGAAGGCGTGCTCGGGCGCCCGCCGGTACCCGACGGAGACGACCTTGAGCCCGGTCTCCTTGGCCAGCGCGCGCGCGACGTGGTCATGCGTCTCAAGGCTGCCGAGGAAGAACGCACCGCCGTGGAAGTAGACCAGCAGGCCGTACGCGCCGGCCTCGGCCGGCGTGTAGACCCGCACCGGTACCTCGCCGGCGTCGGTCTTCGCCGTGAGGTCCTGGACGGAGTGCAGCGGCAGGCGGTCGGCCACCGGCGGGACCTGGGCCTCTTCGCCGGCGCGCATCGCCTCCGGGTCCAGCGGACCGGGAGGCGGCGCCGGCATCGCGGCGAGGGCCCGGGCGATGTCGGGGTGCAGCGGCATGGCGTCAGCCCTCCCGCTGCTGGGACGCGGCCTGCTGGGACGCGGGCTTCTGGCCCGGGAAGACGTCGTTGATCTCGTCCTCCGTCCAGCCCTGGCGGGAGATCCGCTGCAGCTCGTCGGTCACCGGCTTGCGGACGGCCTGGTAGTGCGCCAGCGCCTCCTTGACGGAGCCGGCCTCCTTGAGGGAGTCGGCGAGGGCGCCGGCGTCCAGGATCGCCGAGTTCGCGCCCTGCCCCTGGTGGTGCAGCATCGAGTGGGCCGCGTCGCCGACGAGGACGACGGAGTCGGAGTGCCAGGTGTCGACGGGGTCGATGTCGTAGACCGCGCGGCAGTTGACGGTGGCGAGGTCGAGGCCGCAAGTGATGTCCACGATCCGCTCGTCGAAGCCCTCGACGCATTTGAGCAGGTCGTCGCCGGTGATGTCCGGGGCCCAGGTGCCGTCCGGGCAGAGCGCGGTGATGTCGAACGAGACCTGGTCGCGGTGGCGCAGCGGGAGGAAGTAGACCTTGGTGCCCCGCCCGATGTACATCCGGAGGTTGTCGTCGACGGCCAGCCCCTGGGCGTCGTCCTTGGAGATCACCGCGCGGTAGGCGTGCTCGCCGGAGAACACCGGCGGCCTGTCGCTGAACAGCTGCTCGCGCACGACCGACTTGATGCCATCGGCGCCGACCACCAGGTCGGCGGTGACCGAGGCGCCGTTGGCGAAGGTCAGCGTCGCCCTGTCGCCCTCGTCCTCGATACTCTCCAGCTTGTGGCCGAGATGCACCATGCCCTCGGGCAGGACGCTCATGAGGGCCTCGATGAAGTCCCCGCGGTGGATCAGATGGGTCGTCTCGCCGAAGGTGTCGATCTCCGGCCACGCCTCCTTCATGATCGGGTCGCCGGTGGCGGTGAGGATCTCGAAGTAGTCGCTCGGCGAGCTCACCTTCGCGATCGCGTCGAAGACGCCCCACTGCCGGAACCGGTCCATGGTGGACGGCCGCAGGCCGATGCCGGCGCCGACCTCGCGGATCCGGGTCGCCTGCTCGTAGACGTCGACGGTGGCGCCCAGCAGGCTCAGCGCCTTGGCCGTGGCGGCGCCGCCGTAGCCCGCGCCGACGACGGCGATGTTCAGGTCCTGGAGAGCTGAAGCCTTCATGATTCTCTTTCTTCCTGGATCGCCAGGAACTGAGCGGGGTTGTCGATCAGGATCGTCCGGATGGCGGCCTCGTCGAGGCCGGCCTCACGCAGGTCCGGGATGAGGTCCTCGAAGATGTAGTTGACGGTGTGGCCCTTCACGCCGGGCCAGCCCAGCGGGCTGCAGTTGGCGTCGGCCGAGGCGAGCACCCTGCCCAGGTGGCCCTGGCCGATGAAGCGGAGGAAGTGGTCCAGGCGCTCCTTGCGCGGACGGGCCCAGAACGGCGGGTCCTCCAGTTCGGTCTCGTAGCCGAAGGTGTCGAACCCGACCCGTCCGCCCTGCTCGGCGATCCAGGTGTCGCGCGTCCTCTCGGCGTTCACCCCGTCGTCGGCGTGCCCGAACAGGACGCGGTCGAGCGGGAGGCCCTCCTCGTTGAAGATCGCGATCGCGTTCTCGGCGTCGATGGCGAGGTGCGTCAGGATCGGCACGCCCGTGGTGAGGGCGGCGCGGGCCGCGGCGCGGTAGATGCGCTTGTCCAGTTCCGTCATGCGCCCGCCGCGGCTGACCCCGACCTTGATGACGCCGGCGCGGCTGCCCGTGCCGCCGATGCCGACGGTGATCTCGTGGACGAACTGCCGGGTCAGGTAGTCGACGCTCGCGCGGGCGAAGAAGGGCAGCGCGGTGTCGCCGCCGACGAAGCCGGTGCAGGCGACGATGTGGACGCCGGTCTTCGCCGACAGCGACTTGTAGTAGTCGACGTCACGGCCGTTGCAGATGCCGGTCACGTCGACGAACGTCCCGCCGCCGTACTCCCGGCTGTACTCGTGGAATGCGCGCAGCTTCGGGACGGTCTCCTCGTACCGCTGCTCGGGCGTCTTCCACCACTTGGCGTCCAGTTCGGAGCCGGGCATGCCGTACCCGATGTGCTCGTGGACGGCCACGATCCCCAGCTCCTCCGCTGGGATCGCCCCCAGGACGGTGTTCACTCTCGTCACGACACATCCCTCCAGAAAGATCGAGATCGGCGCGGCCGGGCGGTCAGCGCACCGACAGCAGGTCGCGCGGGTTGCCGGCGAGGATGCGCTGGACGTCCTCGCCGCCGAGGCCGCGCGCCTTGAGAAGGGGGACGAACGTCGAGAGGACGTGGCTGTAGGGCACGTCGTTGCCCGGCCCGCCCTTGGCCACCCCGGTCGCGCTGCTCGACAGCAGGATCCGGTCCGCGTGACCGGCCTCGACGAGGTCGAGTACCAGGGCGGCGCGCTCGCCGTCGGTGACGTGGGCGCCGCCCTCCACGCCGACGCTGTCGAGGGCGACGTAGGCGCCGCGGCGGGCGATCTCGGCAGCGGCACCGGCGGCCACCGCGTCCTCGCGGTCGAGCCCGCCGACGGCGACGCGGCCGGCCGGCAGCTTCTCGTCCAGGACGATCTCAAGGTCGTGCACGGCGTCGTTCCCGTAGCGGAGGGAGACCGGGGTCCCCGTGGCCAGAGCGGTCCGGGCCGCGCCGCGGAACAGGCTCTCGTCGGTCGCCGTCATGCCTTCACGCGTCGCGGCGGTGACCACCAGGCCGGCGGCGCCTCGCCGCTCCAGCCGGGGCACCACCATTCCCTCGGTGACCTCCGCGGTGAAGAGGGCGGCGAACTTGTCCGCCGGCCACGGCGTCGGCGGGTTGGTCTGCGGGGTCAGGAAGTAGCCGCCGAGCATCTCCTCCGGGCCCATGCCGGTGGACGCGACGATGTGCACGCCGGTCGACCGCGAGAGCGCCTCGTACAGCCGCACGTCGCGGCCGTGGAACATGCCGGTGGCGTCGACGATCGTCCCGCCGCCGTGTGCGCGGAAGTCCGCCAGTTTCGCCGCGAGCGTCTCGAAGACCTCGGCGCGGTCGATGGTCACGTCGAACGCGTGCTCCGCCCCCGGGACCACCGACAGCAGGGACTCGTGGACGGCGACGACCCCCAGCTCGCGGGCGGGAACGGGGCCGAGGACGGTGCTGACGCCGCTGCCCCCGGCAGTCCGCACGCCTGTCACTGGCACTTCCTCTCGTCGCCGGCGCAGTGGATCACGTCGATGCCCTCCGATGTAAAGCGTGTCAGGTTAGCTTACAGGACGTTAAGTAAATATCTGGTATGTAAGACGCTGAGGCACGGCCGAGGTTCCCGCCGCTCGGCGCGGCGGGAACCTCCGTGCGCCTCGCGGGTCACCCGGTGGCGACGAGCTCCTCGTCGGCCGGGAACTCCTCGATGTCGGCGCGCTTCGACCCGAAGAGCCCCGCCAGGGTCAGCACCGCGGCGGCGGCCGCGCAGAGTCCGGCGACCAGGAACGCGAGGCCGTAGGCGTTGCCGAGGGACTCGAACGCCAGCAGGCGCAGGCTCTCCGGCATCGGGACCGGCGGCATGTCCGGGCCCGCGCCGGGCACCACCGGCATGGAGTTGATCGCCATCGCGCCGCCCTGGTCCGCCACGCCGCCGGCGATCTGGGTGTACGGCGGCGTCAGGCCGGACTCGCCGATGGCGCCGCCCACGCCGTCCGCCATGGCGCCGTTCGCGCGGCTGACCGCGAACGCGGCGATGAGCACCGGCCCGAGGGCGAAGCCGAAGTCGCGCAGCAGGTTGGTGGTGGCGCTCGCCATGCCGGCCAGCCGCAGCGGGACCGTGTTGATCGCGACGGCCGTGATCGAGCCGACGGTCAGCGCGAAGCCGACGCCGAGCGCGAGCATCGGCGGGATGAACCGCGTCCAGCTCATGTCGTGGACGTCGAACGTCGAGCACCAGATGCCGCTGACGGCGATGAGGCCGAAGCCGGCGGTGAGCACCCAGCGCGGCGAGAAGTTCCGGATCACGTGCGAGACGACCGGCACCAGCACGAAGGCGGGCCCCTGGATGGCCAGGAACAGCAGGCCGATCTTGAGGGCGCTCTGGTGCTGGACGGCGCCGAGCCAGATGCTGACCGAGAAGCAGGTGGCCAGGAAGGCGAACATGCCGATGACCGTCGCGATCGCGACGACCGCGTAGGCGCGGTTGGCGAAGATGCCGAGGTGCAGCAGCGGGACGTCGGTCCGCAGCTCGATGACGACGAAGGCGCCGAGGAGCACGGCGCTCGCCATCAGGGCTCCGATGATCTCCGGGCGCGCGAAGCCCGCCTCCGAGCCCTGGGTGGCCGCGTACAGGACGGCGATCAGGCCGAGGGCCAGGGTGACCTGGCCGGGCACGTCGAGCTTGCGGCCCTCCGGCGCCGCCGAGTCGGCGGCGAGCTGGGTGATGGCGATCGAGACGACGGAGACCGCGATCACGACGAGGTAGGACGTCCGCCAGTCGCCGTGCTGCGCGAGCCACCCGCCCATCAGCGGCGAGATCGCGGCACCGGCCGACAGGAACCCGGCCCACAGGGCGATGGCCCTGGAGCGGGACTCCGGCGACGGGCTCACCGCGGCGAGCATGGCGAGCGAGATCGGGTACAGGATCGCCGCGCCGAGGCCGGCGACGACCTGACCGACCCAGAGGAGCTCGACCGTGCCGGCGGTGTAGCAGACGGCCGAGCCGGCGACGGTCAGCAGCGCGCCCGCCTGCAGCAGGCGCTTGCGGCCGAACAGGTCGCCGATGACACCGGTGGTCAGCTCGAAGACGACCATGGGAATCGCGAAGGCGGCCGTGATCCAGGTCAGTTCGGCGCCGTTGGTCTGGAACTCCTGCTGGAAGGTGCCGTTGAGCGCGCCGGGCAGCGAGTACGCCACCTGCGCGAGGAGTACGGCGAAGCAGCCGGCGACCACCGTGGCGGTGTAGCCCTGCTTGCGCGCAGCGGTCTGGGTCATTGCGGATTCTTCCTCGTCCGTGGCAGTGCGGCCGGAGCCGGCCGCACTGGATCGGCCACCCGATGTGAGCCCGATCACCTATTGAACGTTCAACGTGTCATATCACTTAACAGCACGTCAAGTATCTGAGCAGCACGTATCCGCAACACGCACCGCGTACGGAGGGTGGCCGCGGTGCTCTACGCTGGCGGGCATGGCGACGCTTCGTGAGGCGCAGAAGGAGATGACGCGCAAGCTCCTGCTGGACGCCGGCCTGGACTTGTTCGTGTCGAAGGGCTACACGGCGACGAAGGTCGACGACATCGCGTCGGCGGCGGGGACGACGCGGGTGACCTTCTACGCGTACTTCCCCTCGAAGGTCGACCTGATGAAGGCCCTCATCTCCGAGCGGCTCAACGCGGCGCTCGACCGCGTCCCCTCCGCCGAGCACGGCTCGACCGAGCGCGAGCTGGTCGCCGTGGTCGAGGACGGCTCGCTGGAGCGGATCCGCGCATGGCTCGCGGCGACCTCCGAGCGCTGGGACACGATCCGCCCCTACACCACGACCGCCTTCGAGGCCGCGGCCGGCGATCCCGAGATCCGCGCGCTCCTCGACACGTGGCTGAACGAGGCCATGAGCGACATCGAGGACGGCCTCGACCGCGCCGGCCGGTTCCCCGCCGGCACCCGGCGCTTCCGCAGCGTCATCGCGATCACGGAACTCGACCATGTCGCGCGCCACTGGACCGGCGGGCGCTGGGGCGTGGAGCGCGACGCGATGCTGGACGTCCTCGCCGAGAGCTGGTTCGGCACCATCGGGCGCCGCTGACCGAGCCCTTTCAGGGCCGCGCCGCGTCGAAGAGCAGCTGGCGCAGCCAGGCGATGAAGTGGTGGTCGCCCAGGTGCGGGTTCCACACCATGTCGATGCCCAGCCCGGGCAGCGGGAACGGGAACTCCTCGATCCGCAGCCCGACGAGCGTCCGCATCTCCGCGGCGACACGGTGCCGCAGGAGCCCCACCCCGCCGGCGCGTCCGACCAGGTACGGGACGAGCAGGAAGTCGGAGATCAGCTGGCCGACGCGGTAGGGGACGCCCTTCTCGTCGAGCACGGAGTACGGGAAGACCCGCCGCTCGGTGTCCACCACGATGTGCGGCTGCGTGGTCAGCAGGTCGAGCGCGCTCGCCTCCGGCGGCGTGTCCGGTGAGGCCGCCACCACGATGCGGTCGTCGTACAGGCGCTCCCGCGGATACGGCGACGCGAACCCCTCGGAGATCAGCACGACATCGACGCCGTGCTCGGTGAAGGTCGACTCGGTCGGCACGGTGATCGTGCGCAGGCGGAGCGTCGCGTTCGGAGCCTGCCGCGCCACGAGCCGCCCGAGCCTCCCGCCGAGGACGAACGCCGTGCTGGTGGTCATCGCGACGGTGATGACGCGGCGGTCCGTCGCGGGATCGAAGCCGGGGAAGCTGACCACGTCCGCGGCCTGCTGGAGCGTCGCCCGCAGCGGCGCGACCAGCTCCATCGCGCGCGGGGTCAGCGTGACCGCGTTCCCCTGCCGGACGAGGAGGTCGTCGCCGAAAAGGCGCCGCATGCGCCCGAGGGCGTGGCTCATCGCGGACTGGGAGAGGCCGACGCGTTCGGCGGCCCTGGTCACCGAGCGCTCCTCCAGCATGGCGAGGAGCGGCACGAGCAGGTTGAGGTTGACCGACGCCAGCCGGTCCAGCCCGGAGCCCGTGGTGCCCGTGTCCTCGTCGCTCATCGCGACGAACTTTACGCGGCCTCTAGGCGGCCGCCCTGCTCAGGCGGCGCAGCCGGGGGATCGGGATCCGCCGGTTCAGCGCCGCGGCCGCCCCGGAGCCGTCCTCGCGGGACCAGCGCATCAGGGCCGGCCCGCCGGGCTCGCCCTCGGCGTACTCCGGCTCGCCGTCCACCGGGAGGTACCCCACGGCCTTGAGGCTGAGCCCGAACTGCTCCGTCCAGAAGTACGGCTCGAACTGGAGCGGCGGCGTCTCGTCCCCCCGTACGAGGGCGGCCCCGGCGACCTTCGCCTGCTCGATCGCGCTGCTCCACAGCGGGATGCGCCGCACACCGTACGGCGTCGGGAACGCCGCGAGATCGCCGGCCGCCGCGATGTCAGGGCGCACGAGCCCGCGCGAGTCGACCTCCAGCGCACCCCGCCGCACCAGGCCCGAGCCCGCGAGCCACTCCGTGTTGGGGACGTCGCCGACGGCGGAGATCACCAGCTCGGCCTCCAGAACGGCGCCGTCGTCCAGGACGACCCGTGTCTCTCCCCCGTGCCGCTCAAGACGCGCGGCATCGGTCTCCACGATGGTGAGCCCGCGGTCCAGCGCGGCCCTGCCGAAGACGCCCGCCAGATACGGCCCGAGCTGCGCGATCAGCGGGACGCCTTGGGAGACGAGCGTGACGGGGCAGCCCGCCGCCAGGCACGCCGAGGCGATCTCCATCCCGAGCGGGCCGCCGCCGACCACCACGACCGGCGGGCGTCCGGCGAGCCGGCCGCGCAGGGCCAGCGCGTCGTCGAGCCCGCGCACGGTGATCTCCCCGGGCAGGCCGGACAGCCGCCGCGCCCGGGAGCCGGTGGCGATCACGAGCCGGTCGTACGGCAGCGCGGAGCCGTCGTCGAGATCGACGAGCCGGCGTTCCACGTCGAGCCCGCAAGCCCGGACCCCGAGGAGTTCCTTCGCCCCGTGCGTGGTCGGCGGAAGCCGGTGGGACGCCGTGTCGGCGCCGTCGAGCAGGAGGGCCTTCGACAGGGCCGGACGGCTGTAGGCCGCGTGCGGCTCGTCCCCGACGATGGTCAGCTCCCCGTCGAATCCGGCGTCCCGCAGCGAGTCCGCGGCGGTGAGGCCGGCGATGCCGTTGCCGACGACGACGACCCGCTCGATCGCCCGGCTCACTCCAGACGCGCTCAATCCAGACGCGCTCACCCGAGACGCGCTCATTCGAGACGCAGGGCCGCGACCGGGCAGGCCCGGACGGCGGCCTTGGCCGACGGTAGATCGGCGTCGCCGATCTCCTCGCGGTCGATGACGAGCTCGCCGTCGTCGTCGAGGTGCACCAGCTCCGGCGCGGCCTCCTCGCACAGGCCGTGCCCCTCGCAGCGCGGACGGTCGAGAATGATCTTCATGCGGGGATCACCTCCAGGACGGGGAGCTCTTCGATGCTCCGGATGGTGTTGCTCGGCACCCGGACCTCGGCGCCGACGACGAGCCGCTCGACGCGGCGCGCCAGGGCCTCGACGACCGCGTGGGCCTCCAGCCGGGCCAGGCCCTGGCCGGCGCAGCCGTGCGGGCCGTAGCCGAACGACAGGTGGTCGATCGGGTTGCGCTCGACCAGGAACTCGTCGGCGTTCTCGTAGTGGCGCGGGTCGCGGTTGCCGGAGTTGAACAGGATCGCGACCTTCGCCCCCTCCGGGATCAGGACGCCGTCGATCTCCACGTCCCGGGTCGCGAGGCGCCCGAAGGTGTGGACCGGGCCCCAGTAGCGGAGCACCTCGTTGAAGGCGGCCGGCACCAGCGACGGGTTCTCCCGCACCAGCGCGAGCTGCTCGGGGTGCGCGGCGAAGAGCGCGACGATGTTCCCGAGGGAGGCGATCGTGCTGTCGACGCCGGCGCCGAGGTACTGGTGGATGATGTGGCCGGACGTGCCGGGCGGGATCTCGCCGCGGGCCTCGGCCTCGAAGACGCCGCGTCCGACCGAGCCGGGCGCCAGGTCGCCGGCGGTGACGTTCGAACACCACTCGTACAGCTCGCCGGCGATCGGGAAGCACTCCGCCGTGCGCTGGTTCATCGGCCCGAGGACCTGCATCGCCGCCTGGCCCCAGCGCAGCATGTTGTCGCGGACGTGGCCGGTGAACCCGATGAGGTCCGCGACGATCTCCAGCGGGAAGGCGCGGGCCAGCGCGTCGATGGCCTCGAACGAGCCCTCGGCGACCAGCTTCCCGACGAGCGCGTCGGCCTTGGCGTCGATGCCGCCCTTGAGCCCGCGGAGCGCCCGCGGCGACAGGTTCGCGGTCAGGGCGGCGCGCAACCGGGTGTGCACCGGCGGGTCCGAGGAGAGGGACGTGCCGGTCAGCGCCTCGTTGACCATCGGGTTGAAGCCGATGGCACCGGCGGAGGAGAAGGTCTCCCAGTCGCCCAGGGCGGCGCGGATCACGTCGTACCTCGTGAGCGCGTAGGCGTCGTTCGCCGGGAGGCGGACGACGCCGCCGAGGTCGCGCAGCGCCGCGAAGGGCGGGTACGGGTCGACGAGCACCTCGTCGTCGAACAGGTCGAGATCGGAGACGGGAGGGGCTGAGTCGGTCATCGGTTCACCTCGGGTCGGTCGTCGGTGCCCCAGTGAAGCCTCCGAATCCATATCGCACAAACGCATGTTCTTCATGCCGGGGCATGAACCCGGTGCATGACCACGGGGAACCGGTCAGACGATCTTCCGGATGACCGAGACGGCTCTGGCCAGGTGCGGCTCGGTGCGGTCGGTCCGGTGGGCGATCGCGAGCTCGACGTCCGCGGCCGGACCCGCCAGCGGCCGGTAGGCGACGCCTTCGAGCGCCAGGGCCGTCACCGGCTCCGGGACGACGGCCACGCCGAGCCCGCCCGCGACGAGGGTGATCAGCGTGGACGTCTCGCCGACCTCGTGGCGGATGCGGGGCTCGACGCCGGCGTCGCGGAAGAGCCCGAGCACGACGTCGTACATCACCGAGCGGCGGTCCGCGGAATGCACGATGAGGTCGGCGCCCGGCAGGTCGGCCACCTCCACCTGCGGCAGGGCGGCCAGGGGGTGGTCGGCGGGGACGGCGACGACGAGCCGGTCCCGGCGAAGCGGCAGGACGGTGAGGAACGGATCGGCGGCCGGCGGCCGCAGCAGCGCCAGGTCGATCTCGCCGGTCCGCAGCGCGGTGGCCTGGTCGGGCGCCAGCATCTCGCCGCGGAAGGAGAAGTCGACGCCGGGCAGTTCCAGGGAGAGGCCGCGGGAGATCGCGGGCAGCAGGCTGTAGGTCGCCGAGCCCACGCAGCCGATCGCGAGATGGCCGACCGCGCCGGCCGCGACCCGGCGGGCCTCGTGCGCCGCCTCGTCCACCTCGCCGAGGATCTTCCGGGCCCGCGCCAGGTAGCCGCGGCCCGCGTCGGTGAGGTCGACCCGGCGCGTGCTCCGGTGGAGCAGTTCCACGCCGAGTTCGCTCTCCAGCCGGCGGATCGCCTGCGACAGCGGCGGCTGCGCCATGGTGAGCCGCTCGGCGGCGCGTCCGAAGTGGAGTTCCTCGGCGACGGCGACGAAGTACCGCAGGTGGCGGAGATCCATATGCTTGGCGTCTTAATGAGAGCGAATATTGATACTTCACTGTATCAAGGGACGCCACCTAGCCTCGGAGTCATGAGCTCCTATCTGTACTCCGCCGTCCGGACGCCGTTCGGACGGTTCAACGGCGCGTTGTCCGGCGTCCGGCCCGACGACCTCGCGGCCGGTGTGATCACCGCGTTGCTGGACCGGGCGCCCCGGCTGGACCGGGCCGCGATCGCCGAGGTCGTCTGGGGCAACGCGAACGGTGCGGGTGAGGAGAACCGCAACGTCGGCAGGATGGCCGCGCTGCTCGCCGGCCTGCCGACGAGCGTGCCGGGCACGACCGTCAACCGGCTGTGCGGGTCCAGCCTCGACGCGGCGATGATCGGCTCCCGGACGATCGAGACGGGCGACGCGGACGTGGTCCTGGCCGGCGGTGTCGAGTCGATGACCCGGGCGCCGTGGGTGCTGCCGAAGCCGGCCAGGGGCTTCCCCGCCGGCGACCTCGCCGCGGTCTCGACCACGCTCGGCTGGCGGCTGGTGAACCCGCGCATGCCGAAGGAGTGGACGGTCTCGCTCGGCGAGGCCAACGAGATGCTCCAGGAGAGGTACGGCGTCGGCCGCGAGCGCCAGGACGCGTTCGCGCTGCGCTCCCACCGGCTGGCGGCGGCCGCCTGGGACGAGGGCTTCTACGACGACCTGGTCGTCCCGGCCGGTGAGCTGAAGCGCGACGAAGGCATCCGTGCCGACACCTCGCTGGAGAAGCTGTCGGGGCTCAAGCCGAGCTTCCGCCCGGACGGCACCATCACCGCCGGCAACGCGTCGCCGCTGAGCGACGGCGCCTCCGCTCTGCTGCTGGGCTCGGAGGCCGCCGCCGACCGGATCGGCCTCGACCCGCTCGCCCGCATCGCCGGACGGGGCGCGTTCGCGCTCGACCCGCAGGACTTCGGCTACGCCCCGGTCGAGGCGGCCAACCGCGCCCTCGCACGGGCCGGGATCGGCTGGGGCCAGGTCGGCGCGGTCGAACTCAACGAGGCCTTCGCCGTCCAGTCACTGGTCTGCGTCGACGCCTGGGGGATCGACCCGGAGATCGTCAACACCAAGGGCGGCGCGATAGCGGTCGGCCACCCGCTGGGGGCCAGCGGCGCCCGCGTGCTCGGCACGCTCGCGAAGGTGCTGCGCGTGCGCGGCGAACGCTGGGGCGTCGCCGCGATCTGTATCGGGGTCGGGCAGGGCCTGGCCGTCGTCCTGGAGAACACCGGCTCGCCGAGCACGGGGGCGGCGGCGTGAGCCGCACGGAGATCCTGGAAACCGCCGACGCGGCCGTCCGGGGCGTCGGGGACGGCAGCACCGTCCTGGTCGGCGGCTTCGGCTTCGCCGGAATGCCGTTCGACCTCATCGACGGGCTGATCCGGCAGGGCGCGAAGGACCTCACCATCGTGTCCAACAACGCCGGGAACGGGGACGTCGGGCTGGCCGCGCTGCTGAAGGCGGGGCGCGTGCGGAAGGTGATCTGCTCCTTCCCCCGGCAGAGCGACTCCTACGTCTTCGACGAGCTCTACCGGGCCGGGAGGATCGAGCTGGAGGTCGTCCCGCAGGGCAACCTCGCCGAGCGGATGCGCGCGGCCGGCGCGGGCATCGGCGCGTTCTACTGCCCGACCGCCGTGGGCACTCCCCTGGCGGAGGGCAAGGAGACCCGGACCATCGACGGGCGCGAGTACCTTCTGGAGTACCCGATCAAGGGCGACGTGGCGCTGATCAGCGCCCATCGCGCCGACACGATGGGCAACCTCGTGTACCGCAAGACCGCCCGCAACTTCGGCCCCGTCATGGCGGCGGCGGCGACCACCACGATCGTGCAGGTGGGCGGGATCGTCGCCGCCGGCGACCTCGACCCGGAGACGGTCGTCACGCCCGGCATCTACGTCGACCGCGTGGTGCGGGTCGAGGCACGGCACTACACCGTCCAAGGAGCGCGCTGACATGTCCTTGACCCCGGACGAACTCGCCGCGATCGTCGCCCGCGACATTCCGGCCGGCTCCTGCGTCAACCTCGGCATCGGCCGGCCGACCAAGGTCGCCGACCACCTCCCGGACGGCTCGGGCATCGTGCTGCACACCGAGAACGGCATGCTCAACATGGGTCCCGCCGCGGTCGGCGAGCAGATCGACCCCGACCTCACCAACGCCGGCAAGGTGCCGGTGACCGAGCTGCCCGGGGCGTCGTACTTCCACCACGCGGACTCCTTCGCCATGATGCGCGGCGGCCATCTCGACGTGTGCGTGCTTGGCGCGTTCCAGGTCTCCGCGACCGGGGACCTCGCCAACTGGAGCACCGGCGCCCCCGGCGCCATCCCGGCCGTCGGAGGCGCGATGGACCTGGCCATCGGCGCCAAGCAGGTCTTCGTGATGATGACGCTCTTCGACAAGAAGGGCGGGTCCAAGCTGGTACCCGAATGCACCTACCCGCTGACCGGCGTCGGCTGCGTCAGCCGCGTCTACACCGACGTCGCCGTCATCGACGTGGGCCCGGACGGCGCGACGGTCCGCGAGACCTTCGGCATCACGATCGACGAGCTGCGCGACCGGCTCCCCGTCCCCCTCAAGGCCGCCTGACCGTTGACCTGCGGCATGTTGGTGTTTTGGCGGGCCGGATAACAACAACATGCCGCAACTCAACGAAGGGTCGGCTCGGGTGCGTGGGACAGGGGGATCGGGGTGAACATCGGGGGCTCGTCGGAGGGGTCCAGTGCCGTCGGGCCGTAGAGCCAATCCACGAACGAGTAGTCGTAGGTGTCGCGCTCCCGCAGCAGGACGTTGCGCTGCTCCCGCGCCGGCCCGTCGAGATGCCACAGCCCGCCCCAGGCGCGGGACGTGGTGAGGACGCGGCGGCAGTGCTCGGGCCGCACCGCCTGGTAGGCCGCGAGGACGGCGGACCAGTCCACCGACCCGTCCCCGGCGCGCCGCCGGGCGACGTGCTCGCCGAGCACCCAGCCGTCCTCCAGCGCCATGATCGCGCCCTGGGCGATGTACTGCAGCGGCGGGTGGGCGGAGTCGCCGAGCAGCGCGATGCTCCCGTCCACCCAGGTCATGATGGGGTCGCGGTCGTACATCCGCCACCACTTGTCGCGCCACATGTGCGGCAGGCCCTCGCGGACGAAGTCGCAGGACCGCTCGAACGCCGCGTCCAGCTCGTCGGGCGTGCCCCAGTCCTCCTCGCCGGCACGCGCCTTGGGCGACTCGAAGACGGCGACCTGGTTGAGCAGCTCGCCGCCGCGCAGCCCGTAGTGGACGAAATGGCAGCGGGGGCCGATGTACACCACGACCTCGCTGAGGTCGATGTCCGCCGCGCGGCCGCTCGACGTCGGCACGGTGCCGCGGTACGCGACGTACGCCGAGGAGACCGGCCGGTCGTCCGACATCAGCTCGCGCGCCACCGAGTGCAGCCCGTCGGCCGCGATGACGACGCGCGCCTCCTCGGTGCGGCCGTCGGCGAGCGTCACGCGGGCGCCGCCGGGCGTGTTCTCGTAGGCGACCGCCCGCCGCGACGTCACCAGGTCGACCCCGGCGCGCTCGCAGGCGCGCAGCAGCATGGCGTGCAGGTCGCTGCGGTGGATGACCAGGTACGGGAAGCCGTAGCGCCGCCCCAGGTGGCGCAGGTCGAGGCGGGTCAGCTCCGACCCGTCGACGGCGTCGCGCATGACCATCGCATCCGGGACGACGCCGAGGCTCTTCGCCTCGTCCAGCAGGCCGTAACCGTCGAGGATGCGCGTGCAGTTGGGGGCCAGCTGGATGCCGGCGCCGACCTCGCCGAACTCGGCGGACTTCTCCAGCAGCCGGACCGCGAGGCCCTGGCGGGCGAGCGCGTACGCGGCGCCCAGCCCGCCGATCCCGCCGCCGACGACGATCACATCAGGGTTGGTCATGGGGTGTTCTCCTTCCCGGACGCCTCAGAGCCAGGGGCCGAGAGGCGGGACGTCGGTGAGGGCGTGCGGGCGCCCGGCCAGCCAGGCGGCCACCTCGGGCGGCGGCCCGGCCGGCAGCGACGCGGCGTCCAGCTTCCGCTTGGCGGCGATGTCGGTGACGAGGGCTTGCAGGAAACCGCCCGGCAGGTCGGCGAAGGAGACCCCGCGGCCCAGGTCGACGGCGTGGACGAGGACTTCCCGCGACCGCAACCAGGGGATCTCGGTGG
Organism: Actinomadura latina NBRC 106108; assembly: GCF_001552195.1. Taxonomy (GTDB): domain Bacteria; phylum Actinomycetota; class Actinomycetes; order Streptosporangiales; family Streptosporangiaceae; genus Spirillospora; species Spirillospora latina. Next base: position 172,020 of record NZ_BCQS01000008.1, on the reverse strand, counting down.
CGGGCACGGTGCGGCCCTGCGCCGTGACCACCTCGGCCCGCCACTGCCCTTCGGTCAGCTCGTCCATGGACGTCCGCAGCGTCGCGGCGGAGCGGTTCACCCAGTCGGTCAGCTCCGCGGCGCTCATCCGGGGGCCGCGCTCGATCCCGGCCGCCCGCTCGCCGGGCGACGCGTACATGGGCGTCTCCTCGCCGGTGGCCGCCCAGTGCACCAGGTTGCCGAGCGCTTCGGCGTTCGCCGCGACGTGGGCGACCAGATGCCCGCGGGTCCAGCCGGGCAGCAGGCTCGGGGCCTCGTACCCGGCCTCGGTCAGGCCGCCGGCGGCGTCGAGGAACAGCTTGGTGCCCTCGCGCGTCCAGCCGAGGGCGTCGGCGAACGTGCGCGCCATCAGCCGTCCTCGGCGGTGCCGGTGACGACGCGGTTCGTGCAGGCGCCGAGGCCGTCGATCTCGGTCACGACCGTCTCGCCGCCGGTCAGGTAGATCTTCGGGTCGCGGGCGTGGCCCACTCCGGCGGGGGTGCCGGTGGCGATCAGGTCGCCGGGGCGCAGCGTGATGATCGTCGAGACGTACTTGACCAGGAAGACGGGGTCGAACAGCAGCGTGCCGGTGTCGTCGGACTGCATCTCCCGGCCGTCCACGACGGTCTTCACCCGCAGGGCCGGGCGGACGCCGCCGACCTCGTCGGGGGTCACCAGGTAGGGGCCGACGGGCGTCGAGGAGTCCCAGATCTTGCCCTGCGTCCACTCGATGGTGCGGAACTGCCAGTCGCGGACGGAGACGTCGTTCATGACGGTGAAGCCGGCGATCGCCGCCTCGGCCTGGGCGTCGTCGGCGCGGCGGACCTCCCGGCCGATGACGACGGCGAGTTCCACCTCCCAGTCGAGCGCGTCGGTCTCGGCGGGCTTGACGATGTCGTCGTTGGCGCCGAGCAGGCTGTCGGCGAACTTCGGGAACAGCGTCGGGTAGGACGGCAGGTCCCGCCCCATCTCCTTGATGTGGTCGGTGTAGTTGTGGCCGACGCAGATCACCTTGGACGGGCTGGGCACGACGGGGGCGAAGTCGGCGCCCTCGGCGTCGTAGGCGGTGCCGGAGGCGTCCGCCGCCTTGGCCCGCCAGTCGGGGTCGGCCAGCAGGGCGCCCAGGTCGGCGAACCCGAGGTCGACGAGCCGGCCGCCGTCGAGCCGGACGGCGCGCGTCCCGCCGGCGGTGCGGATGGTGGAGAGCTTCATCAGATGTCCTTGGCGGATCGGTTGAGCTTGAGTGCCTCGAAGACGGGCGCGTCGCAGAAGCGGAACAGGTCCAGGGCGCCGGAGTCGGAGTCGGACGATCCGGCCTCGGACCGCACCGAGAACGGCTCCCACGACGGGACGACGAACAGGTCGCCGCGCGTCACCGACCAGGTCCTGTCGCCGGCCGTCACCGTCCCGGCGCCGTCGAAGACCTGGTAGACGCTCGACCCGGTCTCGCGGACCGGGGCCGTCTCGGCGCCCCGCGCGACGCGGTGGAACTCGGCGCGCACGGTCGGGAGCACGTCGGTGCCGTCGACGGGGTTGCTGTACCGGACGGCGGCGTGGCCGGGCTCCACCGTGGCGGCGTGCCCCTCCTTCTCCAGCGCGAGCTGGTCGGCCAGCGCACGGTCGGTGTACTCCCACTTGTAGGAGAGCAGCGGCGAGCCCGGCGCGGCGTGGCCGACGCCGACCGGGCGCAGCCCGGGGTGGCCCCAGAGCCGCTCGGAGCGGGAGCGTCCGGGCGTGGTTCGCTCGGCCTCGGGCAGCTCGTCGCGTCCGAACTCGAAGAACTGCGTCTCGTTGAGGTACTGGAACGGGATGTCGAGCCCGTCGATCCAGGCCATCGGCCGGTCGGCGGCGTTGTGGTGCGCGTGCCAGTTCCAGCCGGCCTGCGGGAGGAAGTCGCCCCGGTTCATCGGCACCGGGTCGCCCCCGACGACCGTCCACACGCCGGAGCCCTCGACGACGAAGCGGAAGGCGTGCTGGGTGTGGCGGTGCTCGGGCGCGTCCTCGCCGGGCATGAGGTACTGGATCGCCGCCCACAGCGTCGGGGACGCGAACGGGCGGCCGCCCAGCCCCGGGTTGGCCAGCGCGATCGCCCGGCGCTCGCCCCCGCGGCCGACCGGGACGATCCGTCCCGCCCGCTCGGCGAGAGCGACCAGGCTGTCCCACCTCCACAGGTGCGGGACGGCGCGCGAGCGCGGATGGGCGGGCATCAGGTCGCCGATCTCGGTCCACAGCGGCACGAGCAGCTCGGCCTCGAAGCCGCGGTAGAGGTCTTCGAGCTCCGGCGTCACGTCCGGCTGGCCGGGCGCGTCGACAGCCCGCAGCCGCACCGGAGAGCCCGCGAGGGTTTCGGCAGGAGTGCTGGTCATACGGCCCATCGTGCTGCCTGTACGCTGTGAAGAACAGGAAATTCTGTTCTCCAGAATCGAGCCAGGAGTGGACAAGCCGCTCAAAGCACCGCCGCCGTACGCCATCGCGAGCGTCGACAACGCGCTGCGCATCGCGACGATGCTGCAACTGGAGGGCCCGCTCACCGTCACCGAGGTCGCGCGGCGGCTCGGCGTCGCCAACTCGACCGCGCACCGGCTGCTCGCCATGCTCGTCTACCGGGACTTCGCGCTCCGCGACACCGACCGCACCTACCGCGTCGGGCCCGTGCTGGAGCTGGCCGCCCACTCCCAGTCCACCGCGGCCGGGCTGCGGGCCGCCGCGCTGCCGCACCTGCACAGGCTGGCCGAGCTGCTCGGCGAGTCCGCCAACCTCATCGTCCGCACCGGCGACACGGTGCGCTTCATCGCCAGCGTCGAGTCACGGCAGGCCCTCCGCGTCGGCTCCCGCGAGGGGATGGTGTTCCCCGCCCACCGCACCACCGCCGGCCTGCTGCTCCTCGCCGAACTGCCGCCCGACCAGCTGGACGCCCTGTACGCAGCCGACCGCTACACCGAGCGCCCCGACCTCCGGCCGGACCCCGACGTCCTGCGCGCGGATCTCGCGCGGGTGCGCCGCAACGGTTTCGCGGTCAACGAGGGCCGCTCCGAGCGCGGCGTCGTCGCGGTCGGCGTCCGCGTCCACGCACCGGACGGCGAGGCCGTGGCCGGCCTCTCGCTGTCGATGCCGAGCGCGCGCTACGAGAAGGAACGACTGCCCGCACTGGTCGCCACGCTGCGCACGGCCGCCGAAGCCCTCGAACGCGACCTGACGCAATAGGCCCCCTGAGCGTGTCAGATCGCGTGTCCGGCTGTACGGATGTGTCCGGCGGACAGGCTGACAACACGGATCTTCTTGAGGACAGCATGAGCCATCGGTGACGGTGGTCTCCGCCGCGGGCTTCGCTCCCATCGCCCGCATTCAGGAGATCACATGAAGCTGCCGTCCTATGCCGCCGCCCTCCTGGGGGCCGCCTTGCTCACTTCCCTGACCGGAGCGTCCGAGGCGCCGGCACAGGCGGCCGATGCCAAGGCCCTTCCGAGCGTGAACATGGAAGCCACCGTGAAGGCGGCCCAGATCGACCCGCGGCGGGCCGACGACACGCTGACCCCGGGCGCCAAGGCCAGTGTGCTCCTCGTCGAGCGGGCGCTCCGCGACCGGAACCTGCTGGACGCCCAATGGGTGGACGGCTACTTCGGCACCACGACGGTCGCCGCCTATGCGAAATACCAGAAGTCGCTCGGCTACACCGGCCTCGACGCCAGCGGCCTGCCGGGCAAGACGTCCCTCACCAAGCTGGGAACCGGGCGCTTCACGGTCACGCACGCCATCGGCCCGGGTGCCCGCGTGTCCACCGGCGGCGCCGTCATCAACACCCGCACCCGGGACATGCTGGCCGAGGCGGAGCGGCTGCTCGGCCGCGACCTCGTGCTCGACCAGGGGTCCTACAACCCCGGCGGCGACCCCACGTCCGCGGGCACCCATGACGGCGGCGGAGTCGTCGACATCTCGGTCAAGGGGATGACCTCCGCCACTCGCACCGCGGTCGCCCGCGCGCTGCGCCGGGTCGGCTTCGCGGCCTGGGTGCGCAGCCCCGGCCAGGGCGACTGGCCGTGGCACATCCACGCCGCCGCCATCAGCGACACCGACCTCTCCAGCCAGGCCCAGCACCAGACGGGCGACTACTACCTCGGCCTTAACGGGCTCGCCAACCGTAGTCCGGACGACGGCCCCAAGGTGACCATCCGCACCTGGGAGGAGTACCAGCGCCGCTGACCTCCCGCTCCCAGCCCCAGGATTCGCGAACAGAAGGAGAGAAGTATGAGCACGCTCAACAAGATCCTCACCGCGACGACCGCGGCCGTCGCACTCGGCGGCGCAGCGGCCGCCCTCGCGTCGCCCGCCTCGGCCGCGAGCCGCGACGGCGTCTGCAACAGCGGCGAGTTCTGCTACTACTACAACAGCAACAACGCGGGATCGATCTCCGACTTCACCGGATCGGTCGCCGACTACGGCACCACGCAGCCGTCCTGCTACGACTTCAAGGGCGCCGGCAACGGCAAGGGCAAGTGCATCAAGAACGAGGCCGCCTCAGTCTGGAACCGCAGCAGCAAGACCGTCCGGGTCTACTTCAACAGCAACTACGGCGGCACGTACCAGGACTTCAAGGCCGGCGCCAAGGGCAACCTGAACTCCAGCCTGAAGAACCAGAACGCCTCGCACCAGTTCTCGCCGCCGTCGCGCACGAAGATGACGACGGGGCTGTACAAGGCGAGCGGCGGCCGGATCACCTGCGGCTTCGACGGCTACACCTCCACCCCCGGCCGGCACGAGGGCATCGACATCGCCCGCGGCATCGGCTCGGACGTGCACGCCCTCGTGAGCGGCAAGGTCATCTACATCGCGCGCGGCGCCAACGGCAGCGGGGGGCTCTCCACGATCTCCATCTACAACTCCTCGCTGAACAAGACCGTGATCTACCTGCACTCCGCCCCGCGGTCCTCGCTGGCGGTGGGCCAGTCGATCAGCCGCGGCCAGACCATCGCGGACGAGGCGTGGCGCGGGGTGTCGTCCAGCTCGGCCGCGCACACCCACGTCGAGATGCGCCTCGGGCGGCAGACCCACGCCGCCAAGAGCGTCGGCGACCCGACTCTGGACAACCCGAACCCGACCTCGTTCTGGCACAGCCGGGGCTACAGCATCAGCTAGCGCGCCACGGTCCCCCCACCAGAAGAGGAAGACAACTGTGTCGACACGAACAGCGCGACTGATCCCGCGGCTCACCGCGGCGACCGCCGCGGTGGCGCTCGGCGGGACGGTGTTCATCCCGGCGACGTCCGCCTCCGCGGCGAGCCGCGACGGCGTCTGCAACAGCGGCGAGTTCTGCTACTACTACAACAGCAACAACGCGGGATCGGTCTCCGACTTCACCGGATCGGTCGCCGACTACGGCACCACGCAGCCGTCCTGCTACGACTTCAAGGGCGCGGGCAGCGGCAAGGGCAAGTGCGTCAAGAACGAGGCCGCCTCAGTCTGGAACCGCAGCAGCAAAACGGTCCGGGTCTACTTCAACAGCAACTACGGCGGCACGTACCAGGACTTCAAGGCCGGCGCCAAGGGCAACCTGAACTCCAGCCTGAAGAACCAGAACGCGTCGCACAAGTTCCTGAGCTCCGGACCGACCGGCTGCAAGACCGACGGCACGGACAGCAAACTGCCCACGACGATCCTCGTGTACCGGGCCTCCCTCAACCGGGTGGACCGGGTGGCGTTCAAGACCTACGTCAAGAACGTCCTGCCCAACGAGTGGGTGTCGAGCTGGCCGAAGGAGTCCCTGAAGGCAGGGGCGGTGGCCGTCAAGAGCTACGGCTGGTACTGGGCGCTGCACTCGACGCGCAAGACGTCGGACGGCCGGTGCTTCGACGTCTACGACACCACGTCGAGCCAGGTGTACAAGCCCGGCTCAGCGAAGGCGTCGACCAGCTCCGCGGTGGACGCGACGTGGGGCACCCGGATGACCCGCGGCGGAAAGATCCTCCAGGCCCACTACTGCTCCACGACGACGGCGTGCGGCGGATGGGTCACCGGGGACTGGATGTCGCAGTACGGCTCCCGCGATAAGGCCAACGCGGGCTGGGCGTACTCCAGGATCCTCAAGGCCTACTACAGCGGGATCACTCTCTCCTGATCCCGCGCTCCCCGGTTCCCCGCCGTGCCCCGCCACGGCGGGGAACCACTCGTCACCCGACGATGATCTGAAAATTGACGGGCCGGTTCCCGGGGAACACGACCTTTCCCGACGCGTCCACCATCTTGAACCGCACGTAGCACAGGCCAGGCTTCTTCGGCGTGGTGATCTCGGTCCGGATGTCGACCATCTTTCCCGGCCGCGTGTCGTCGATCGGCACATCGGAGATGGTCTGGCATTGATCGGCCTGCTGCGGAACGTCGAGGCGGCGCAGCGAATACCCCTCCCACGGCACCTTCCCGGCGTTCTTGAGCCGCCATACCTTGGTCACGGTCTTGCCTCCGCCGACGCGCGTGCAGTCGGGCAACGTGATGTCCGCGATGAAGGCGGCCGCATCGCCCTTGTGCGTCGGCGGCGCCGGCGGCGGATTGGTCGCCTGCACCGGGCAGTCGGCCGGGGACAGCACAGCCTTCGACTGGCCGCCGACGGGCTTCAGCCCGTCCCCGCCGGCCCCTGACCCGCGATTGACGGCGACCACGACGACGACCACCGCCCCCGCCCCGACGACCACCGTCGCCAACGCGACCAACCTCACCCGCCCGAACCGACCCCGCCCCCGCGACGCGGCTGGACCCGCGCCATCCTCCGGAGGCGCGGGCGGAGACACCGAGGTGGCCGGCACGGGCTCCGGCGGCCCGATGGAGACGTGCACGGCATGCGATTCCGCGACGCTCGTGGCAGCGACTTCACCGGCCGGAAGAGCGACCTCGGACCTTCCCACGGTCACCGACCTGACCGCCCGGTTCGCCGCCTCCCAGCGCTCGCGGAACGCGTCCGGGTCCGCGCCGCACGCCTTGACGAACTCGGCGGTGGTCCCCCAGCTAGGGAGCCGGTTGCCCTTCGTGGCTTCGTGCAGCGTCGTATGCGAGATCGCCCCGGACCGGCCGGACATCTCGCGGAAGGACGGGTTGCCGACCGATTCCCGCAGTTCCCGCAGGTCCGCCGCGAAGTCCTCGATCGCCTCCGCCTGTGCACGCATGTCGTCCACCGAGTGAAGCTAACAGTGCCCCCGCCCTCCACTCAAGCGCGGGCCGACGCCGGCGGGCGCGCCTGGGAAAAAGGGTACGGAAGGGCGGCATAGTTGCGAGGCTCCGCGGTGTCTGAGGGGGTGACACCCACGGAGGAGGTCCATTGAACCGAGAGGCTCGGGAGAGCTTCGGCGCGTTCGTCGCAGCCCGGTCGCGCAGCCTCATCCGCACGGCGTACGTCCTGACGGGGAACCAGCACGCCGCCGAGGATCTGCTGCAGAGCGCGCTGGCGAAGACGGCCGCGCGGTGGGGGCACGTGCGCGACAACCCGGAGGGCTACGTCCGCCGCGCCATGTACAACGAGCAGGTGAACCGGTGGCGGTGGCGCGGCCGCGAGTCGGTCGTTGCCGAGCTCCCGGACCTCCCCTCCTCCGGGCCGGACGTCGAGTTGCGGGTGACGCTGGAACGCGCGCTGCTGGCACTGCCGCCGCGCAAGCGGGCCGTCCTCGTCCTGCGCTACTACGAGGACCTGCCGGAACGAGAGATCGCCGAGATCATGGGCTGCTCGGTCGGCACCGTCCGCAGCCAGACCCACCGCGCCATCGCCCGGCTCCGGGAGCTGGCCCCCGAACTGGCCGCCCACCTCGCATCCGCTGGGAGCCGACCGTGACCGACCGCATGCTGGAAGACGCCTTCACCACGATCGCCGACCGCGCCGAGCCCGTCGACGACCTCGCCGAACGCGCGCTCCGTACCGTCGCCCGCCGCCGGATCAGGGCGGTCACCGGCGCGGCGGCCCTCGTCCTGGCGGTCACCGTGCCCGTGTCGATCGTCGTGGCGGACGGGCATTCCGAGCCCCCGGTCCTCGGGCCGCAGGGCGAGGCTGCTCGGCACGGGACCGGCCTGCCGGAGAACACCCCCGAAGAGCGGGCGCTCGTCCGCGCCTGCCTGCGCAACGGATCACCCGTCGGCTCCATGGGCGAGAAGCGCGCCGACACGGGCCGCCCTTCGGACTTCCGGCTCCTGACGGCGATGCGGGTGCCGGGCGGACGGCTCGCGGAAGTCGGCAGCCTGCGCGGATACGTGTTCTGCGCGACCAAGGGCAAGGAGAGCACCGAACCGCCGCAGTTCCACGCCTGGCCGGGGAAGTCGCGCGGCGGGCTCTTCGGCTTCGACATGCCGCTGCGCGTGGACGGCATCCGGCAGGTCCAGGCGCCGAGCAGGTGGGACGACCTGAACGCCGTCGTCGTCGGCCGCGCCAAGCCCCGCGTGGCCAAGGTCAAGGTGATCTGGGACGGCGGACGCACAGGCCGGGCCGCCGTCCACAACGGCTTCTTCATCGCCCAGACCGCCGCCAGAATGATGCCTGACCACGACGCCACCGGGCCGATGTCGGAAGGGGCGATGTCCTCGCCCACGATCCGCGTCCTGAGCGTGACCGGCTACGACGCCGAAGGCAAGGTCGTCCACACCTGGCGGCCGAAGGTGAAGAGCGAGCAGGCCGGCTTCGTCCCCGAGGACTGCACCGACGGCGTGACCCGCCCGCGTCCCACCCTCTGCGACTGAACCGTTCATGGCCCGGGACGACGGCGCGGTCAGGGGGGTGGGGTGAGCATGGGGACGAGGAAGCGGCGGGCCAGGGCGGCAAGTTGGGCGTCGTCGTCGAGGTCGATGAGTTGGCTCGGGATCGCCAGGAAGGAGGCGGAGATCCGGACCATCAGTTCGGCCACGTGGTCGATGTCGAGGTCGGCGGCCACGTTGCCGGCGCGCTGCTCGTGGCGGAGCTGGCCCGCGACGAACTGCCGGACGGTCGCCAGGGTCCGGCCGCCGTCGCTGATCATGGAGGGCACGACCAGGTCCGGTTCGGTGGCGATCAGGCCGCCGATCAGCGGGTTGCGCCGGATGGCGCGCAGCGAGCTGACGAAGCCCAGTACGACGCGGTCGGCGGCGGTCTCGGCCTGCTTGATGTCGACGAGGAACCGGTCGAAGTAGCGGCGGAACTCGCGGCGCACCACGTGTTCGACCAGCGCGTCCTTCGTGGCGAACCGCCGGTAGACCGTGATGCGGGAGACTCCGGCGCGGCGGGCCACGTCCTCCATGGTCGACCGCTGGACGCCCATCCGGGAGAACTGGTCGTAGGCCGCGTCGAGGACGCGCGTGCGCGTCTCGTCCTGGTCGTCGACCTGCTCGACGGCGTCGGTGTACGCGCGTTCGAGCATCGACTCCTGGCCCGAATCCGCCAGGAAGGACAACACAGAATCCACGGGCTCCTCCTGAGGCGACCGATTCTGCCCGAAACGTTCACGATCGTCACGTTAGGTCTTGTGATGACGGACACGTTGTGCTGTTATTGGCGCTGTTACCGATGATACGCCGAAACACTCCACGTTTCACCGTATCAGCGAGATCCTCGGCCCCCGGAGGAGCGAAGGCATGGAGAAACCCAGCAGGCGGAACGTGTTGGTGGCGGGCGGGACGCTGGGCGCGTTCGGCGCACTAAGCGCCGCGACGCCCGCCCAGGCGTCCTCACTGTGGACATGGTCCCCCAGGGGATCGGTGGCCGGCTACGGCGAGGGCGCGGACCCGCGGTGGGTGTGGGACCCGGAGTGCGACGAGCTGGTCGCCGCGCTGATCGACGGCGGCGCCGTGCCCGACGTCAACAAGCAGCTGAAGACGTGGACGAAGAACGGCCAGGCACTGCCCGGCGGGCTGCCCGCCGAGCTGCGGGACTTCATCGAACGCGCCCGCGCGCTCCCGTCCTGGGCGGACGAGGCCAAGCTCGCCAAGGCCTTCGAGTTCAACGAGAAGCGCGGGCTCTACCTCGGCGTCACCTACGGCTTCGCCAGCGGGATGATGAGCACGGCCATCCCCAAGGAGGCGCGCGCGGTCTACTACTCCAAGGGCGGTGCGGACATGCGGGACCGCATCACCAAGACCGCCAAGCTCGGCTACGACGTCGGCACGGAGAAGGCCTTCGCGGCCGACGGCGAGATGATCGTGACCTGCGTCAAGACGCGGCTGGCCCACTCGGGCGTGCGGCACCTGCTGCCCAAGTCCCCGGCTTGGACGAAGGTCGCCGACGAGGAGATCCCGATCAGCCAGGCGGACATGATGGTCACCTGGCACAGCCTGCCCACGACGGTCATGAAGCAGCTGACCAAATGGAAGGTGCCGATCCCCGACGACGAGTCGGCGGCCTTCCTGCACTCCTGGCAGCTGACCGGGCACATGCTCGGCATCAGGGACGAGTACATCCCGAAGTCGTGGGCGGAGGCCAACTCCCAGGCCGCGCAGGTGCTGGACCCGATCCTGGCGCCCACCCCGGAGGGCGTGAAGCTCGCCGACATGCTCCTCAACCTCGCGTCCTTCATCGACCTCGGCATCCTCAGCAAGCCCGTCCTCGGCGCGCTCACCCGCTACGTCCTCGGTGACGAGATCGCCGGCTGGCTGAAGATCCCCCGGGAGCCGGTGTGGGACCCGATCTTCGAGAACCTCTGGCCGCCCTTCGTCGCCGTCCGCGAGGGGATCCTCGACCTGACCGACGCGCCGAAGCAGCTGCGCCAGGTCTACTGGGTCTTCGACGAGATCATCCGCCAGGTGGTGCTGTTCGTCCTGTCCGGGGCGGACTACCCGATCAGCATCTCGATCCCGACGACCAACAACCCGAACTACCCGTCGTAGCGACGTCCTGGTTCTCCCCGATGGCAAGGACGCCGCGAGAAAGACCGAGGGCCCGGAATCCGGTCGGATTCCGGGCCCACCGGTATTCCGGACTATTGCGGCATGTGTGACACTCGGGGCGGCCGAGGCGCTCTCTGATCATGGGGCTCGGCCGTGAACGGGGAGAAGCATGCTCAAGCGCGTAGTGATCGGGACGTCGGTGGCCGCCGTGGCGGTCGCGGGCACAGTGACGTGGACGGTTTCCGCGAGGTCGACCGCGACGACGGCGTCCGCCACCGGGCCGGGCACCGGACGGGTCCACGCCCGCGCACTCCAGGAGCTGCCCAGCGCCGCCTCGGGCGGGAAGGCCGCGGGGCTGCCCGCCGCGAAGACGGAGCCGTTCAGCCTGGTCGGCGTCACCTGGGACAAGCCCCGGGAGGAGCTGCGGGGAACCGTGCGGCTCCGCACGCGGGAGGCGGGGACGGGCCGCTGGACGCCGTGGCGCACCCTGGAGCCGGACCTCGCCGACGCCCCCGACCGGGGCGGGCGCGGCGGCACGAACGGGCTGTGGGTCGGGCCGTCCGACGGCGTCGAGGTGCGGGTGACCGGAAGCGGCCGCGTGCTGCCCGCCGGCCTGCGCGTCGACCTGGTCGACCCGGGCAAGCCGGCGTCCTCGCCCACGCCGCGCGCGGCCGGACCCGTCGGCGGGATGAAGCTCATCGCGGCGACCACGCCGCTCGCCGGGCCGGTCACCGCGCCGAAGCCGGCCATCGTGGCGCGCGCCGGATGGGGCGCCGACGAGTCGATCGTCACGGACCCGCCGACCTACGACGCCTCGGTGAAGGCGGCGTTCGTCCACCACACCGACACGGGCAACGGCTACACGTGCGCCGAGTCTGCGTCCGTGATCCGGTCGGTGTTCCTGTACCACGTGAAGAGCCAGGGCTGGAACGACATCGGCTACAACTTCCTCGTCGACAAGTGCGGCACGGTCTTCGAGGGACGGGCCGGCGGCATCGACCGTCCCGTGCACGGGGCCCACACGTACGGGTTCAACACCGACACCACCGGGATCGCGGTCCTCGGCACCTACACCGCCGCGAACGACCCTGACGTGCCCGGCGTGGCCCCCACCGCGGCCGCCCTCGACGGCGTCGCGAAGATCGCCGCCTGGAAGCTGGGGCTGGCCGGGGTCGACCCCGCGGCGAAGGTGACGCTGACCTCGGCGGCGCCCGACGGGACGGGCGGCAAGTACCCCTACGGGCAGCAGGTCGAGTTCAACACGATCTCCGGTCACCGCGACGGGTTCGCGACCGCGTGCCCCGGCGCGCAGCTCTACAGCGCGCTCCCGACGATCCGGACGGCCGCCAAGCAGATCACCGTTCCGGCGTTGAGCGCGACGGTGACCGGCGCGAAGGCCGCCGGCGGCCTCTACTACACGACCAGCACCGCCACCCTCAACTGGACGCCGGCGGAGGGTGCGGCCTACACCGTCAGCGTGGACGGCGCGACGGCCGCGACGCCCGCCGCCGGGGCGTCGTCCGCGACGGTGACGCTGAACCCGGGCACGCACACGGTGCAGTTGCACGCGGCGTTCGCGGACGGCACCACCTCGGCGTCCCCTGTCTTCACGGTCGTCGCGGACACCACCCGTCCGGTCATCTCCTCCCAGGCGCTGTACCTGCGCAGGGCGACGGTCAACAGCACCGCGATCCCCGTCACGCTGACCTGGAAGGCCGCCGACAACGCGCTGCTCGGCTCGCTGAAGGCCACCTCGCCGTCCGCGAGGAACTTCTACACCACCACGACCAAGTGGTCGGCGAGCGCGAAGCCGCTGGCGACGCAGTCGTGGTCGCTGACCGCCGCCGACATGGCGGGCAACACCACCACTGCCGCGATCAGCCGCTACGCCGGCGGCATCAGCGAGGGCTCCGCGCGCCGCACCGGCACCTGGAAGCTGACGACCACCAAGTACTACCTGGGCGGACGCGGCCTCTACAGCAGCTCGAAGGGCGCGAGCGCGAGCTGGACGTTCACCGGGCGCACCGCCGGGCTGATCTTCAAGCGCGCGTACAACCTCGGCGCCGTGTACGTCTACGTGGACGGCGCCAAGGTCGGCACCCTCGACACCAGGTCGTCGTCCACCGCCTACCGGCAGCTGCTGTGGACGCGCACCTGGAGCACCAGCGGCAAGCACACCATCAAGATCGTCGTCGCGGGCACGTACAAGCGGCCCACGGTCGGCATCGACGGCCTGGTCTACCTGCGCTGACCTCGCGGCCGGGCTAGCGGGCGGCCAGGGCGGCGCCGATGATCCAGCCCGTGCCGAAGGCGGACAGCAGCCCGTTGCCGGACAGGTAGCCGTCCGAGTGCGGGCCGGCCAGGCCGCAGGCGGTGCCGCCGCCCGCGTACAGCCGCGGGATCGGTTCGCCGGCGCCGTCCAGAACGTGGCCGAACGGGTCGATCACCAGTCCGCCCTGGGTGGCGAGCAGGCCGTGGGTGACCCAGGCGAGATGGTAGGGCGCGGTCAGGGGGCGGCGGCCGGGCAGCGGGGACAGGGCGCGTTCGGTCTCCGCGACCGTCCGTCCGAGTGACGCGGCCACGGCCTCGATGGTGGGACGGTCGCGGACGGCCCCCGCCGCGACGCACTCGCGCATCATCTCCGACTCGCGGGTGGCGGCCATCGCGGTCGCGTCCCAGATCATCGCGGCGCGCTCGCCCGGCTGCTGTTGCAGGACGCCGGCCAGGGACGAGTAGCCCTTCGACTCCTCGTCCACGAAGCGTTCGCCGCCGAGGCCGACCAGGACGGCGCCGTTGAACTGCAGCGCCGGGGACACCCGCGTGCAGTGGTCGACGACGACCAGCCCGGAGCGCAGCCCGGCGCCCATGTTCCGCAGCCGCCCGCCGAGCCGCAGCGCCCACCCGAGCGCGTCGCCGGTCGAGGTGGAGACGCCGCCGTAGAACGGCGTCCCGAGGTGGGGCAGGTGCTCCTCGACCAGCGCCGGGTTCGCGGCGAAACCGTCGGCGGCGAGGACGACGGCGCCGGCCCGGACGCGCTGCAGCGCCCCGTTCTGGCGGACGACGGCACCGGCGACCTCGCCGCCGTCCGAGATGAGGTCGACGACGGGAGCCTCGTCGACGAACGCGATGTTGTCGCGCGCTTCGACGAGGGTCCGCAGGTGACGCATGAGCCGTCCGCCGCCCAGCCGTCCGGTGTCGGTGTGCAGGCGCGGGGCCGTCATGCCGGCGCGGGGCATGTCGGCGCCGATCTCGACGGGGTAGCCGGTGTCGGCGATCCACTCCACGAACTCCGGTGCCGCCGCGCACAGCGCCTCCACGACCGGACGCCATGCCTCGTCGCCGCTCGCGCGCAGGATGTCGTCGGCGTGCCGCTCCGGCGAGTCGTCGATGCCGGCCGCGGCCTGGAACCGGGTGCCGCCGGCGGCGAGGGAGCCGGAGGAGATGGCCGCGTTGCATCCCTCGCGGGCCGATTTCTCGAAGACGGCGACGACCAGGTCGCGGTCGCGGGCCGCCCGGAGAGCGGTCATCATGCCGCATGCGCCGCCGCCGACGATGGCGACGTCCACCTCGGTGTCCCAGGCGGTCACGTCAGGGTCCTGTTCGTTCCGTAGAAGTCGCGCGCGGCGTCGATCAGCGGGCGGGGCGGCCGGGCCCCGTAGAAGCCGGTCCGCGTGGGAGTGAGCCCGGTCGCGTGGAACTGCGCCGCGCGCATCTCCGCGACGCGGACGCAGGTGCCGAGGGAGTCGAGCACCGGCACGCCGTCCACCCGCGACAGGCCCTGGTCGGCGAGGAACACGTTGAGCGGCCCCTCGCCGGGGACGATGACGTTCGCGCCCTCCCCGATCGCCTCGCGTGCGGCGCGGGTGAACGCGTCCAGCAGCGGCTTCGGGTCGGCGTAGGCCGCCATCACGTCGGTGAACTCGGCCTCCACCTGGACGATGGGGCCGACGAGCTGGTCCAGGCGGTAGTTGCGGAAGTTGCGGCGCAGCTGCGGTTCGAGGGCTCCGATGAAGTTGACGATCCCGACGCGGTCGCCGAGCGCGCCCGCCATCAGCACCGACGTCTGGCCGTACGCGATGACCGGGATGTCGACGACGGTCCGGACCTCCTCGTACGCGGTGTCGGGGATCGTCGCGATGAGGAAGGCGTCGTATCCCTCGTCCTGCGCGCGCAGCGCCGCGTGCACGAACTGCTCCCTGTGCAGCCCGGCAAGGTAGGCGTAGCCGATGTGCGTCCCCGGATAGTCGGACGGGTAGGTGCCGGGCTTCATCCCGTGGAAGCCGATGTCGGTGCCGGGCGCGGCCTGCGCGCGCAAGTGGCGGGCCAGCGCGTCGCGGTAGTGCGGGACGTCGTCGAGAACCGTGAACGACTGGTGCCAGATCCGCATGGTCACGCTCCCCGCGCGGCCGCGTTGGCGCCGGCGATCCGGCCGAACGTCGCGCCGCGCAGCACCGAGGTGGAGCCGGTGTAGTTGGAGTAGTAGAGCCCGGTCAGCTCCCCGGCCGCATACAGGCCGGTCATGGGACGGCCGTCGCGGTCGACGACCTCGGCGGCGGACGTGGTCTTCAGGCCGCCGAAGCTGAAGACGTTGGCCGCCATGATCGGATAGGCGGCGAAGGGCCCCTCCGCGATGGGCCGGCTCCAGTTCGACTTCGGCACGTCCAGGCCGATGGTCGCGAGACCGTCCGGCTTGGTGTGGTCGAAGCCGTCCGGCGGAGGGCATGCCGCGTTGTAGGCGTTGATGGTCTGCTCCACGGTCGCGACGGGCAGCCCGAGCAGCCGCGCCAACTCACCGACGGTGTCCGCGGCGACCGGCGCGACGTCCGTGCGGATGCCCGCCATCAGGTTCGGCACCGCCAGCCCCCGCTGGTCGAGGACCACCCATGCGATCCCGTCGGGCTGCGCCTGGATGGAGCGGGTGGTCCGCTCGTACCAGGCGTCGACGGTGCCGCGGGCCTCGTCCACGAAGCGGTGCCCGTCCTTGTTGACCAGTACGCCGTAGGGGAAGCAGAAGATCGCGGCCTCCGGTTCGCCGCTGCGCGGATCGACCGGCTCGGCGTGGAAGAGGGCGAAGTTCCCGGCGGTGGCGGCGCCGAGCGCCAGCGCCATCTCCAGCCCCTCGCCCTTGTTGTAGTTGCCGCCCTTGGCGACGGGACGGCAGGTCAGCGCCCGGTCGCCGTGGTAGCGCGCCATCAGTTCGAAGTTGCCCTGGTAGCCGCCGCTGGCGAGGACGACCGTCCCCTCGAACACTGCGGGACCGCCCCGCGTGTGCGCGAACACGCCGCCGACGCCGCGCTCGGAGAAGGCGAGCCGGCGGGCCGTCGTCTCGAAGTGGAACTCCACCCCGAGCCCGCGCGCCGCCTTGCCCATCGTCTCGACGATGGCGAGGCCGCCGCCGACGGGCGCCATCCGGGTGGTCGACTGGGTGAGGAACGGCGTCGGCACGAAGTCGAACCGGACACCGTGGCCGGACATCCAGCGCAGCGTCGGCGGCGCCTTCTCGGCCAGCGTGGCGACGTAGTCGGGGTCGATGGTGTGGGTGGCCCGGTAGAGCCGACTCTGCCGGTGCGGGGGCAGCGCCGCGTCGTTGACGATGGACGGGTCGGGGTGCCCCATGAAGTCGTCCACGAGGGCGTCCTCGAAGCCGCCGGCGACCTCGTCCAGCGATTTCATGCGCAGGAACGCCTCGGTGTAGCGGGTGTTGCCGCCGGTCTCGGCCTCCGGGGAGCGTTCCAGGACCGCGACGCGCGCGCCCTCCTCCGCCGCCGAGACGGCCGCCGACAGGCCGGCGACTCCGCCGCCGACCACCACGACGTCGTACCGGTGGGTCTGTTCGGTCATGACCGCGTCCTCTCAGAACTCGAGCTCGGCGGAGCCCGTCACGGACCCGAACAGCGGCAGCATGTTCGCCACGGAGAACTCGTGGAAGTCGGGACGGAAGGAGGCGCACATGTCCTCGACCACGGTCACCTGGAGGCCGGAGTCCGAGGCGTGCCGGGCCGCCGACTCCACGACGAGGTTGGTCGCGACGCCGCCGAGCACGACCTCGGTGATCCCTTCGGCGGCGAGAACGTCCCGCAGCGCGGTTCCGACGAACGGGTCGACGCAGCCCTTGTCGACGACGGGCTCGCCCGCGACCGGCGCGAGCGCCTTGACGATCTGCGCCTCGGGAGAGCCGGCGAGCATCGCGCGCTGCTCCTCGTAGGGGGCGAAGCGCGGGAGCCGGTTGGTGCGCAGCCTGTAGGACGGGTCGAAGGCCAGCCGCACGTGCACGACGAGCGCCCCGGCCGCGCGGGCGGCGGCCAGCACGCGCCCGGCCGTCGCGAGCACGCCGCGTTCGGCGATCTGCGCGGCGAGCGGCGGCATCCGCAGGTGCGGCCCCTCCTCGCAGAGCGCGACCTGGTAGTCGAGCATGAGCAGGGCCTTCTGGGCGGTGGCCATGAGTCTCCTTAGGGGACGGGGGAGTTACCAGGCGGACCAGCCGCCGTCGACGTACACGACCTGGCCGGTCATGTACGAGGCGGCGGGGCTCGCGAGCAGGAGCAGGGGGCCGGCGAAGTCGGTGCCGGGGTCGCCGAGCCGGCCGAGCATCGTGCGCTCGGCGAACCAGCGCAGCCGGCCGGGATCGGCGCCGAGCGCGGCCGTCATCTGGGTGGGGTAGAAGACGCCAGGGGCCAGGCAGTTGACGTTGACGCCATGCGGGCCGAGTTCGGCGGCCAGCGACCGGGTCACGTTCACGACCCCGGCCTTGGACGCGTAGTACGCCGACTCGGGGACGGGCCCGACGCGTTCGGCGTAGACGGTGGTGAGGTTGACGATGCGTCCGCCGCGGCCCTGGCGGGTGAGGGCCCGCCCGGCGGCGCGTCCGACCAGCCATGTTCCGGTGAGGTTGACCCGGACGACCCTCTCGAACTCCTCGACCGAGGTCTCGTCGTAGGGCTTGCGCAGCATGACGCCCGCCGCGTTGACGACGACGTCGAGCCGATCGTGCCGGGCCATGACGCCGTCGAGGAGCGCCGCGACGGACGCCTCGCCGGTGACGTCGGCCTCGTGCGCGCTCGCCCCGCAGGCTTCCGCGGTGTCGGCGAGGTCGGCGGCGCGCGATGCCAGGTCGGCGACGGCGACCGTCGCGCCCGCGTCCGCGAGCGCCCGCGCCGCGCGTTCCCCGAGGCCGCCGGCGGCGGCGCCGACCACCAGGGCGACCTGACCGGTCAGGTCGAAGGCTTCCGTCACCACTGGAGCTCGCTCTCCTCGGCTGCGGCGTTCCGGCCGGCGAGCCGTCCGAAGACGCCCGCCTTGCCGATGGAGGTGCCGGTCATGTAGCCGGCGCCGTGGAAGCCGCCGGTGATCTCGCCGGCGGCGTAGAGGCGTCCGATCGGCTCGCCCCACCAGTCGAGGACCCGCATGCGGATGTCGACGGTGAGCCCGCAGTACGTCGCGAGGACGACGGTCCCGGACGGGTGGGCGTAGAAGGGCGGCCGGTCGATCGGCGCCGGCTCGCCCACTCCCCCGGACAGGCGAACTCGTCCGAACGGGTCGGGGCCGCCCCGCTCGATCGCGGCGTTGTACTCGGCGACCGTGCGCCGCAAGGAGCCCTCGGGGAGGCCGATCTCCGCTTCCAGACCCGCGATCGTGCCGGCCTTGAGGAGCATCCCGGCGCGCTCGCGTCCCGCGAACTCGTAGATCGGCACTTCGTCGTTGGCCTGCGCCATCGTCCGGGCGTCGAAGACCTGCCAGGTGGTCACGCCCGGCTGGACGAGGGCGGCGTCGCCGATCTCCTTGTAGTTCTTCGACTCGTCCACGAACCGGCGCCCTTCGCGGTTGACCGCGATGGCGCCCTTGTAGACGGCGAGGATGCCGGTGCCGTCCTCGTCCGGATGCTCGACGTGAAAGTGCCCGTAAGTGCCCTTGATGTAGGGGGTGTCGCGAAGCCCGGCGCCCAGGGCCATGGCCATCTTGAGACCGTCGCCCTGGTTGCCCGTACCGCCCTGGCGCAGCGCGTGCTCCATCTGCGGCGCGAACGTGGCGAGCAGGTCCGGGTTCATCGAGAAGCCGCCCGTGGCGAGCACGACCGCGTCCGCCCGCACCTCGCGGCCGTCCGCGAGCCGGACGCCGGTCACCCGGGAGCCGTCGTGCGGCAGCCGGGCCGCCGGCGCGTTCAGCATGATCCGCGCCCCGCGCTCACCGGCCGCCTTGAGAAGGCGCTCCAGCATGTGGGTGGTGTCGGACGGGTGGCTGCGCGGCGCCGACTGGCCCGACGCGGCGTGGATCTCGCCGTACCGGACGCCGTGCTCCTTCAGCCACCGGTACGTCGCCAGCTGGTGCTCGCAGTACAGGTCGACGAGGGCCGGGTCGTTACGCCGCCCGCCGATGTCGAGGAGGTCCTCGCGGAGCAGTCCGACGGAGTCGGCGATGCCCTGCTCGGCCTGCTCATCGGTTCCGGCGAAGGCGGACAGCCCCGCCGACTTCACCGTGGAGCCGCCGATGTCACTGGTCTTCTCCAGAAGCAGCGCATACTGCCCGGCTTCGGCGGCGGCCAGCAGCGCGGCGCATCCGGCGAGGCCCGCGCCGAGGACCAGGACGCCGACGCGCTCGGGCAGCTCGGTCTCGACCGGCAGTCCGGGGACGGCGCTCACGTGAAGCTTCCCGGTTCCCGGTCGAGCGCGATCTCGGCGGCGCTGAACCCGGGCAGGTTGAACAGGTCCTGCCGCTGCGACCAGGTGGCCATCCGGTCGGTTCGGGACGCGGTCTCGCCGTGCTCCTTCAGATGCGCGAGGGCCTCCTTCCCGGCCAGGTGCATCGAACGCATCAGGTAGTTGGCGAACAGCACGACGCCGAAGCCCAGCTCGGCGTACTCCGCCACGTCCAGCTGCGGGGTCCGGCCGCCCTCGACGACGTTGACGATCAGGGGGACGCCGGCCAGTTCGCGTCCGACCAGGGCGAGTTCGCCGACCGTCCGGGGCGCCTCGATGAACAGCGCATCGGCCCCGGCAGCGACGTAGGCGCGGCCGCGCTCGATCGCCGCGTCGATCCCGTGGACCGACCGGGCGTCCGTGCGGGCGATGATCACGAGCCCGCCGTCCGTCCGCGCCTCGCACGCCGCCGCGATCTTCGTCTGCATGTGGCCGGACGGGATCAGCGTGTGCGAGTCGAAATGCCCGCACCGCTTGGGCAGCTCCTGGTCCTCCAACTGGAGGCCGGCCACCCCCGCCCGCTCCAGCAGCCGGACGGTCCGCATCGCCGAGAGCGGCCCGCCGTAGCCGGTGTCGGCGTCGCAGATCAGCGGGATGCGGGTCGCCTCCGCGAGCCGTCCGGCATGGTCGGCGACCTCCGCCAGCGAGATCAGCCCGATGTCCGGCAGCCCGAAACCGGCGTTGGCCAGCCCGGCGCCGGTGGCGTAGACGGCGGCGAACCCGGCCTCCTCGACGAGCCGGGCGCCGAGCGCGTCGGTCGCTCCGGGCAGCACCAGCGGCTCGGCCGCCCCGCCCGGCCGGGACGCGGCGGCGAGCGCGGCGCGCAGCGCGCCCCGCTTGGCGTGGGCGCTCGGGCCGGGTCCGACGCCGGTCAGCGACGAGAGCAGGCCCGGTTCCCAGGGCGGGGTGTGCGGCACGGCCACTCCTCCATGTAGTGATTACTACAGACACTAACCGTGACAGCAGTCACCTTCGAAGCGCAACCCCCGGAGAGTCGCGCGACTGCCTGCGCGATCACTGTCGTGCCGGTCTGTGGTGGCAGTCACAAGTTTCCCGGCCAACCCCTTGCCTTCTCCGGAGCGATCGTTCTACGGTTCGCTGTAGTGACTGTTACAGAGATGCCGATCACGCTCCGATCTCGCGTTTTCCCCTACCGAAGGAACTGACGCCGATGACCGTCCTGGACGAGATCCGCCGGCTGGAGCCGGAGTTTCGGGCCGAGGAGGACCTGTCGGCCGAACAGCGCACGCTGACCGGCCGGGCCTTCACGCACATGCAGGAGACCGGGCTCATGCGCGGCCTCCAGCCCAAGCGCTGGGGCGGCGCCGAACTGTCGCTGCGCGAGCACCTCACCGCCGTCTACGAGCTCGGCCGGATCGCGCCGTCGGCGGGCTGGGTGGCCGGGGTCATGGGGTCGCATCCGTGGCAGCTGGCGCTCTTCCCCGAGGAGACGCAGGCCGAGATCTGGGAGGCCGACCCGGACTGGAACGCCTCCTCGTCCTACGCCCCGACCGGGAAGATCGAGCCGGTGGACGGCGGCTACCGCGTGTCCGGCCGCTGGTCGTTCTCGTCCGGCTGCGACCACGCGCAGGGCGTCATCCTCGGCGGGTTCGCCGGGAAGGTCGAGGCGGCGCCGGGCGTGCAGGTCCCGAACTACGGGTCCGCGCTGCTGCACCGCGACCAGTACGCCATCGAGGACACCTGGCACGTCCGCGGCTCGCGCGGCACGGGCAGCAAGGACATCGTCGTCGCGGACGCCTTCGTCCCGGCGCGCCGCTTCCTGTCCAGCCCGCTCTACGAGTACAACCCGGACCGTCCCGCGCCCGGTATGGAGACCAACCCGTCCGCGCTGTACAAGGTGCCGTGGGCGGTCATGTTCAACCTCGTCCTCGTCGCGCCGATGCTCGGGCTCGCCCGCCGCGTCCTGGACGACTGGACGGCCGACACCCGCGTCCGCAAGGCGAACTGGGGCGGCACCTACGCCGACGACCCGCTGATGCAGATGCACCTGGCCGAAGCCGAATGGGTGCACGACGCGGCCGTCATGAAGATGTACGACGCGATCGACACGATCACCGAGGCCGCCGAGGCCGGCGTGTTCCTGGAGAAGCGGCTGCGCGCCCGGCTGCGCTGGAACATCACCAAGGGCTGCCAGGAGACCGGCTTCGCGATCAACAACCTGATGCGGGTCGCCTCGGGCCGCACGGTCTTCGTCGACCACCCGCTGCACCGCGTCTACCAGGACGTCGTCGCCGAACTCGGCCACGCGTTCCTCGTCTCCGACGGCGTCGGCCAGTACTACGGCGCCGCCCTCCTCGACTCGTCCGCTCCGGAGGTCATGCTTTGATCACGCAACTCGCCTACCTGGGCATCGCGTCACCCAAGGCCGAGGAGTGGCGCGACTACGCCACCCGGCTGCTCGGTGCGGTCATCGCCGGGGACGGCCCGGACGGCGCGGTCCGAATCAAGGTCGACGACAAGGGCTACCGCATCGCGGTCCACCCGGCGGAGCAGGACGAACTCCGGTACGCCGGCTGGGACTGCGGCAACGAGACCTCGCTGCGCGCGTACGTCGCCGAGCTGCGCGGCAAGGGCGTCGAGGTGCACGACGGCGGCGCCGACGAGCTGAAGGAACGCCAGGTCGC
Organism: Actinomadura latina NBRC 106108; assembly: GCF_001552195.1. Taxonomy (GTDB): domain Bacteria; phylum Actinomycetota; class Actinomycetes; order Streptosporangiales; family Streptosporangiaceae; genus Spirillospora; species Spirillospora latina. Next base: position 149,843 of record NZ_BCQS01000008.1, on the reverse strand, counting down.
GGAGCTGTACTGGTTCGCCGACCCGTTCGGCAACCGGCACGAGCTGGTCTGGGGCCAGTTCTCCCAGCCCAACTCGTTCTTCCCCGGACGTCCCATGCGCGGCCGCTTCGTCACCGGCGACCTCGGGCTCGGCCACATCGTTCTCATCGTCCCCGACCTGGAACGGGCCAACGCGTTCTACGCCGACACACTGGGCTTCCGGCTGTCCGACCGGGTGAAGAGCGACATCTTCAACCTGCGCTTCTACCACTGCAACGGCCGCCACCACTCCCTCGCCGTCGCCGAGATCCCCGGCATGACCGGCATCAACCACCTGATGCTGGAGGTCGAGTCGTTCGACGACCTCGGCACCGCGATCGACCTGTTCACGGCGGACCCGGACCGGGAGATCCTGCTGTCGCTCGGGCGGCACACCAACGACCTGATGACGTCCATCTACGTGCAGACGCCGTCCTCGATGCAGATCGAGTACGGGCACGGCGGGATCACCGTGGACGACCTCACCTGGGTCGCGGGCAACCACGACCTGCCGTCCATCTGGGGCCACCACCGATCCCAGGCGTACCTGGACGGACCCCCCGGCATCTTCCGCATGGTCGCGGGCGGGGAGGCCGGATGACCACCGCGATCCGGGTCGAGGACGTCGCGATCGGCGGCGGGCGCCACCTGCGCGTCAACCAGTCCGGCACCCCCGGCCGGCCCGCCCTGCTCTTCCTGCACGGCTCCGGGCCGGGCGTGACCGCCGCGTCCAACTGGCGGGAGGTCATCGAGGGGCTCGGCGACACCTACCACTGCATCGCCCCCGACATCCTGGGCTTCGGCGACTCCAGTCAGCCGGACCCGCAGCCGCAGGGCTTCGCGGCCCAGGCCGAGGTCCGCATCGACGCGCTGCTCGAACTCGTGGACGTGCTGGGCCTGGAGAAGGTCGTCCTCGTCGGCAACTCGATGGGCGGGATGTACTCGCTGCGCATCGCCCAGCTCCGGCCCGACCTGGTCGGCAAGATCGTGCTGATGGGCTCGGGCGGCATGCCGGGTCTTGAGCCGACCCCGGAACTCATCAAACTGATCACGTACTTCGACGATCCGACCGTCGAGGCCATGGCCGATCTGCTCATCCAGTTCGTCCACGACAAGAGCGCCTTCGGCGACACGGTGGAGAAGGTCGCGGCCGAGCGGATGCCGATGGTCCGGCGCCCCGGGATCGAGGCCGGGCACCGGGCCATGTTCGGCCCCGAGATGCTCACGTTCGCGCCGGACGACCTCGCGAAGATCGACATGCCGGCGCTGGTGGTGCACGGCCGCCAGGACGTCATCGTGCCGATCGAGTGCAGCTACTACCTGGCCGAGCACCTGCCGCAGGCGGACCTCTACGTCATCGGCAAGTGCGGCCACTGGACGCAGATCGAACAGGCCGGACGCTTCCAGGCGATCGTCCGGTCCTTCGTCGGGAACGGGACTGAGTCATGAGCATGATCGAAAAGGCGCGGGCCGCCGCGTCCGTCCTCGCCGCCGCCGACGCTGCGGGCGCGGAGCAGGGGCGGCTCACCTCCGAGGCCGTCGCGGCGCTCGACGCGATCGGGGTGCTGCGGGCGCTGCAGCCGGCCCGGTGGGGCGGCGGCGAGGTCCACCTCGCCGAGTACGCCGACACGGTGATCGAGATCGGCCGCGCCTCGGCGTCCGCCGGGTGGGTGGCGTCCGTCGTCGGCGTCCACCCGTGGCAGCTCGCCCTGTTCCCCGAGCAGACGCAGGAGGAGATCTGGGGGGACGACCCGGCGCGGAAGATCGCCTCGTCCTACACCCCGACCGGCAAGATCGAGAAGGTCTCGGGCGGATACCGGGTGTCGGGCCGCTGGTCGTTCTCGTCCGGCAGCGGGATCTGCTCCGGCGTCATCCTCGGGGGCATCGCCGGGCGGCGCGAGGTGAACGGCTCCGAGTACCCCGACTTCACCTCGGTGATCCTCGACGAGGGCGACTACCGGATCGAGGAGACCTGGAACGTCGCGGGCCTGCGCGGCACCGGCTCCAACGACATCGTCGTGGACGGCGTCTTCGTCCCCGAGCACCGCGGCCAGTCGCACGTGTACTACACGCACGGCCTCGGCATCCCGCTGCCCGGCCAGGAGCTGAACGACGGGCCGCTGTACCGGACGCCCTGGGCGGTCACCTTCAACCTGATCATCACCGCGGGGGCGCTCGGCGCCTGCCTCGGCTTCTACGACCAGTGGGTCACCGAGACGCGCGGCCGCCGCACCAACTACGGCCAGCTGCTCCGCGAGGAGCCCGTCGTGCAGAACCACCTCGCGGAGGCGGCCTGGCAGCTCGACGCCGCCGTCCTGAAGGTGCGGCGGACGGCCGGCGAGCTGATGGAGCACGCCGAGCGCGGCGAGATCCCCTCCCTGGAGCAGCGCGCCTTCTGGCGCTGGGACGTCGCCCGGTCGGCGAACGCGGCGGTCGACACCGTCCAGGCGCTGATGCGGGTCTCGTCGGGCCGCTCCGCCTTCATCGACCACCCGCTCCAGCTGAAGTTCCAGGACGCCGTGGCGGCCGGCAGCCACGCCTTCCTCTTCGACGACCCGCTCGCCAAGGCGTGGGGCGGCCGGCACCTCGGCGCCGAGAACCTCGCGGCGGTCCACCTGTGATCACCTCTTCTGACGTCTCCGTGAAGGCGCGGGGCGGGGAGCTGACGTTCCGGCTGCACGAGACCGGCGAGCGCCGGCCGGAGGCCGTGCTGTTCCTGCACGGCTCCGGCCCCGGCGCGACCGGGTTGTCGAACTGGGAGCGGATCATCGCCGACCTCGGCGACCGGTACTGGTGCCTGGCGCCCGACCAGATCGGGTTCGGCGACTCCTCGCACCCGCTCGACGCCCCGCGCGGCATGGGCCCGTTCAACGAGCTGCGCGCCGAGGCGCTGCTGGCGCTGGCGGACGAGCTGAACCTGGAGAAGGTCCATCTCGTCGGCAACTCGATGGGCGGCCAGCTCGCCCTGCTGATGACGCTGGCCCGGCCCCAGCTGATCGGCAAGATCCTGCTGATGGGCAGCGGCGGCGCACCGGATATGCCGGTCAGCCCCGGTCTCAAGCACCTCCGCGAGTTCTACGCGAGCCCCAGCGCGGAATCCCTCAAGGGATTGCTCAGCGAGTTCGTGTACGACCTCGAACCCATGCGCGACACGGTCGACCGGGTGGTGGCCGAACGCATGGCGTACGTGAACCGTGAGGACGTCCGCCGTTCGCACGAGGCGTCCTTCGATCCGAACGGGACGCGCCGCTTCTTCACTCCCGAGGACCTCGCGCCCATCACCCACGACGTGCTCTGCGTCCACGGCCGCGACGACCGGATCATCCCGGTCGACGCCAGCAAATACTTCGCTGACACGCTTCCGAACGCCGACCTCTACGTCATCGGGCAGTGCGGCCACTGGACCCAGATCGAACACCCCGAAACCTTCGAGCGGCTCCTGGTGAGCCTGATCGACGGCCGCATCTAAGGACGTACATGCGCATCGCCAACCACGGGGGCCGGGCCGTACTCGTCCTCTCCGACGACAAGGGCGCGGACATCGCGACCGCCTCGGGCGGACGCTTCGGCCCCGACCCGCAAAGCGTCTACGACCACTGGGACGCCTTCACCGCGTGGGCGACGACCGCCACCCCGGCGCCGGACGTCGAGATCGACCAGACCCGGCTCGGATCACCGTCGCCCACCCCGTCCCAGGTCGTCGCGATCGGGCTGAACTACGCCGACCACGCGGCGGAGACCGGCTTCAAGCCCCCGACGGACTTGCCGCCCGTCTTCACCAAGTTCGCCTCGTCCATCACCGGCCCCTACGGCGAGATCGACCTACCGGAGGGCGGCCACACCGACTGGGAGGTCGAGGTCGTCGCCGTCATCGGCCGTCCGGCTCACAAGGTCTCCGCCGCCGAAGCATGGGATCACGTCGCCGGCCTGTCGGTCGGCCAGGACCTCTCCGAGCGGATCCTGCAGTTCGTCGGCGAGGCCCCGCAGTTCGGCTTCGCCAAGTCCTATCCGGGGTTCGCGCCGATCGGCCCCTGGCTCGTGACGCTCGACGAGATCCCCGACCGCGACGACCTGGCGCTGGGCTGCTCGATCGACGGTGAGACGGTGCAGGACGGCCGCACGTCCAAGCTGATCTTCTCGATCCCGCAGACGATCGCGAAGCTGTCCGAGGTCATCACCCTGCGCCCCGGCGATGTCATCTTCACCGGCACCCCCGACGGCGTCGGCCTCGGCCGCACCCCCCAGCGCTTCCTGCAACCCAGGGAGACGCTGCGTACCTGGGTGGAAGGCATCGGCGAAATGGAGCACACCTTCAGCTGAGGCGCGCCCACACGTGTCAGGGCCCCGGGACGGAACCACCATCCCGGGGCCTTCGCCGTCGTCCTTAGAAGAGGTCCCAAAAGTCGGTGCGTCGGCGCATCTGGGCTGCGGTCTCTTCCAGGATGATCTGGCCGGAGCGCATGACGTAGGCGCGGTCGGCGATCTGCAGGGCCTGCTTGACGTTCTGTTCGAGCAGCAGGAGGCCGAGCCCTTCGTCGTCGGCGAGCGAGCGGAGCAGTGTGAACATGCTCTCGACCACGGACGGGGCCAGGCCGAGGGACGGCTCGTCCAGCAGGAGGAGCTTGGGGCGTGCCATCAGCGCCATGCCCAGGCTGACCATCCGCTGCTGCCCACCCGACATCGAGCCGGCCGGTTGCTTCTCACGCTCGTCCAGAATCGGGAACAGCTCCTTGACGGTCTTGAGCCGTTCCCCGGTGTCGGTCCCTGACGGTGCGTTGGCGGCGCCGAGCAGCAGGTTGTCGTGCACCGAGAGGTCGGGGAAGACGAACCGTTCTGACGGGATCATCGCGACGCCTGCCGCCACGGCATGGCGCACCGGGCGGCGGGTGGTGTCCCGGCCGGCGATCCGGACCGTCCCGGAGCGCGGGCGGACGGTGCCGAGCACCGACCTGATCGCGGTCGTCTTGCCCGCGCCGTTGTGCCCCATCAGGGTCACGATCTCGCCCGCGTCGACGCGGAGGGCGACGCCGCGGAGCACCTCCTTGCGGCCGTAGCCGGCGACCAGGTCGCTCACGTCGAGCAGCGTCATGTGCGTCCTCTCTATTGGGCACCGAAGTAGGCCTCGGCGAGGCGGGCGGAGCCGGTCAGCTCGTCGAGCGTGCCGGACGCGGTGATCTCGCCGAGTTCCATGAAGTAGGTGTGGTCGGCCAGTTCGCGGACGACGTCGAGGTTGTGTTCGACCAGGCAGACAGTGCGGCCTTCGTCCCGGACGGCGGCGACCATCGTGAGCATGGTCTCGACCCACGTCGCGTCGACGCCGGAAGCCGGTTCGTCCAGGAGGAGCACGTCGGCCTTGGTGGCCAGCGCCCGCGCCAGCGAGACCAGTTTCGACTGGCCGTAGGAGAGGGCGTCGGCCGGTGTCGCGGCCTGGTCGGCCATGCCGACGAAGTCGAGCCACTCCATCGCCTGCGCGGCGACGTCGTGGTCCGCGCGGGAAACGCCGCGGCCGGGGACGAAGAGGCGGGCCGGACGCTCCCCCGGCTGACCGGGCACGGCCAGCATGACGTTCTCCAGGCACGTCAGTCGGCCGAGCAGCCGGACGTCCTGGAACGTGCGCACCAGGCCGGCGCGGACGATCAGGTCCGGACGCATCCCGACCAGCTCGGCGCCGTTCAGGGTCACCGAACCCGTGTCCGGGACGACGGTTCCGGTGAGCAGGTTGAACGCGGTCGTCTTGCCTGCGCCGTTCGGGCCGACGAGCGCCGTGATCGCGCCGCGCCGCAGTTCGAGATCGATGTTCTTCGCGGCCACGATGCCGCCGAAGCGCTTGGACAAGCCCTCCGCCCGGAGCACCACGTCCGCCTCGGTGTAAGGCGGGCGCTCGGCTCGCGGCGAGGCGTGCGCCCGGGGCTCGGAGCCGGGCGCGGCGACCTTCCGGGAGCGTTCGGGGAACAGGCCCTGCGGCCGGACGATCATGACGAGCACAAGCAGCGCCCCGTACAGCACCACCTGCAGCAGCGCCGCCTGGGTGCTCTGCACACCGAGGACCTCGCGCAGCACCGGCTCGATCATCGTGAGCACGACGCCCGCCACGATGGAGCCGGTGAGGTTGGCGCTGCCGCCGACGATGACCATCGCGAACACCGCCATCGCGAGCGGGAACCCGAACGCCGGCGGGGTCGCCTGGCCGAGCCAGCCCGAGTAGACGCCGCCGATCAGCCCGGTCAGCCCGCTGGTGATCGCGAAGATGCCGATCTTGTAGCCGAAGGTGTTCTTGCCCAGCGCCCGCGTCGCCACGGCGTCCTCCCGGATGCCTTTCAGCACCCGGCCGTACGGCGATTCGCCGAGCCGCCGGCAGACGGCGAAGACGAGCGCGAGCACCGCCGCCGACGGGATCAGCCAGTCGGACGGGGTCGTCAACTCGGCGCCGAACAGCCGCAGGCCGTCCACGCCGGTGATGCCCATGACGCCGCCGAGCGCGTCGAACGTGGCGAACACGCCGATGATCCCGAGCGAGAACGCCAGCGTCATCAGGATGAGGAACTCCTCGGCGAGCCCGAGCGCGATCAGCCCGATCACGACGCCGATCGCGGTGGCGGCCAGCACGGCGACGGCGAGCGAGGCGAGGTAGGGCCAGTCGTGCACGCCGGCGAGGAAGCAGACGGTGTACCCGCCGACGCCCGCGAACGCGGCGTGCGCGACGGAGACCTGCCCGGCGTATCCGACGAGCAGGTTGACGCTGACGGCGAGCGCCGCGAGCAGCAGCGCCTGGTCCAGATAGTTGATCCACATGGCGTCAGGCCCTCCGCAACGACACGACGGGGAGGCGGCTCCTCCCGGCGAGGAACGCGAGGTAGCCGGTGAGGACGATGAAGACGGCGGTCTGCGTCCACTGCAGCGACAGCCAGTTCGACGCCCACTGCTCGATCAGCCCGAGTCCGACGCCGATCGGCAGCGCGCGCAGCGGAGACGAACGCGTCCCCGCGAGGAAGGCGACCACGAATCCGTAGATGACCGTCGCGTCGCCCATGGTCGGCTGGACCGTGTACAGCAGGCCGTACCAGAGCGCGCACGCACCCGAGATGAGCCCCGCGGCGGCGAAGCAGACGAGGTTGACCCGGCGGACGCTGATCCCCAGCACGGCGGCGAGGCACGGATTGCTGCGGACCGCCTTGATCGACCGTCCGATCGGCGTGAACGCCAGGAACGCCGCGAGCCCGGCGACGAGGATCAGGCAGGTCAGGACCTGTTCGACGTCGAAGCTGGAGACGCGCACCGGGCCGAGGTCGAACCGCTCCGGCCGCGGTCCGTAGAACGGCGGGCTGCCGGTCCCGAACTTGAGCTGGAGCAGCGCGATGCCCGCGGTACCGACGCCGATCGACGTCACCAGCACGGCGAGCATGGCGCGGTCGGCGGCGCGGCGCGCGACGGGCTCGTAGACGCCGAGTTCCAGCACCATGCTCACGACGACGGCCGTGGCCAGGCCGATGAGCACGGACGGCCAGAACGGCACGCCGAGACCGTCCATCGCCCAGAAGGCGGCGTAGGGCGCGACGGTGTAGGTGAGCGCGTAGGCGAAGTGGAAGCGGGTCGTGACCCCGATGACGAGCGCGAGGCCGGCGCCGAGCGCGGCATAGAAGGCCCCCCGGACGAGGCCGTTGACGGTCAGCTGCCAGAGTTCGGTGTCCAGCAGGTCATGCATGGAGCCTCCCAAATCGGGGGAGGGGGACGGCCCGCCGCGGGCCGTCCCCGTCAGGGAAGGAGGATCAGGGCGCGAGGCGGAGGTCCTGGCCGCCGACGTTGTAGGTCGCGAGCGCCTTGACCTTGCCGTCCTTGTACTCGAAGACCCCCATCGGGCGGCTGGCGACACCGTGCGTCTTCAGGTCGATTTCGAGGGCGCCGACCGTGGTGGCGTCACCGCCGTAGACCGACGCGAACTTCGGGTTCTTCTCCAGCGCGGCCTTCAGCTGGGCGCTGTCGTCCGGCTTCCCGCCCTCCGCCACGACACGGCGGATGAGGTCCCAGACCATCAGGGTCTCCTCGTAGGCGTTCGCGGCGTAGAAGTCCGCCGGCTCGCCGTACGCCTTCTCATACGCCTCGGCGAAGAGCCCTGCGAGCGGGTTGGCCGGCTGGGACGCGTCGAAGTAGTCCATCGCGAACTTGAAGCCGTCCGAGTCGAGGACGCCCTTGGACGCCTTGACCGCCTCCTGCGTGAACTCGATGCCGAGCAGCTCGCTCTTGATGCCGGCGCTCTTGGCCTGCGCGGCGAACGCGCCGGGCGCCGCGCCGCCGAACGCCACCCAGAGCAGGTCCGGCTCGTTCTTCCCGACCTTCGCGATCATGCTCGCGTAGTCCTGCGAGCTGGGCGCGACGGTCTCCCACAGGCCGTTGAAGGTCAGGCCCGCGGCCTCGATCTTCGCCTTCATGTCGGCCTGGATCGCCGCGTTCAGCGGGCCGAGGTCGACGCCGACGAGACCGACCGTCCGTCCCTGCGGGTGGGCCTTCTTGAACCACTCCAGGGCGCCGGGCGCGGCGTCGGACGGCGCGACCTCGCGGGTGCCGTAGAAGTACTGCGTGCCCTTGGTGAAGACCTGGGCGCCGCCGACGCCGTCCAGGCTGAGGATCTTGCTCTTGTCGGTGTCGGCGAGCATCGCGCCGAGACCGTCCCCCATCGAGGTGATCTTGGCGGGGACGCCCTCGGCCGCCAGCTCGGACGCGGCCTGCTTCGCGGCGACGGGGTCGGGGCCCTTGATGTCCTTGACGCTCAGCTCGATCGTGGGCCCGCCCGCCGCCTTGATCTGCTTGACCGCCAGCTCCATCGCGTTCCGCATCGACTCTCCGTTGGCGGCGGACGGGCCGGAGAGGGTGAGCGCGGCGCCGAGCTTGAAGGTGACGTCGCCGCCGAGGTCGGTGCCGTCCTTGATGTCGAGGAGCTTGACGAGGTCGCCGGCCTGGGTCTTGGCGTCCGCGGCGCTGACGCCGGCGTCGCCGGAACCGCAGGCGGTGAGGGTCGCGGCCGCCGTCAGCGTGGCCAGGACGGGCGCGAGCAGCCGCCTGCGGCGGAGATTGCTGCGAGGGGTGGGCATGGTCTACTCCGTTTCGCCGGCCAACGCCGGGGCGCTGTCGAGCTGTCGATCCGTATCGATCGCTACACTGATTGGAACGATCACTACAGGGACTGCGGCGACCGTACCCATGATGTGATGGTCGACACAACCCCCCGCCGGGGCCGAGTTTCCGAAGGCCAGAGGAGTATCAGCAGATGCGGAAGACCGCGCGGCGCCACCAGCAGGGCGAGGAGTCGAGGCTGCGGATCCTGGCGGCGACCCTCGCCATCGCCGCCGAGCGCGGCTACGACGGCACGTCGATCGCCCTTGTCACGGAGGCGACCGGGCTGCCGGCCAGCTCGGTCTACTGGCACTTCCGCAACAAGGACGAACTGCTCGCCGAGACCCTGGAGTTCAGCTACCGGCAATGGCGGGAGACCGCCCCGACCTGGCAGGACCGCGTCGGCATCACCGACCCCGCCGAGGAGATCCGCGACCGGCTGCACCGGGCCTCGCGGGCCATCACCGAACGTCCGGAGTTCTGGCGCCTCGGCCTCATGCTCGGCCTCGCGAACCGTCCCAAGGAGCCGGCGGCGCGGCGGCGCTACATCGAGGTCCGCGCCGAGACCCGCGCCGCGATCCGGAACTGGTGGGAGCAGGTGCTCCCCGCCGGCTCCCCCGGATCGGCGCAGGTCGCCGACCGGCTGTCCAGGTTCCACCTCGCCGTCATGGACGGGCTCTACATCGGCGTCCGCTCGGATCGGAACTGGAACCTGGAGCGCCTGGTCGACCTCATCGCCGACGGCGTGCACGCCCAGGCCGCCGCCTGGCTGGACGAGGCGGCAGGATGAGCACCATGTCGCCTGCCCCCCGCCCCGCCGAAGACCGGGAGATCTCCCGGGACCGCATCCTCAAGGCCGCCGCCGAGATCGCCTCGGAGTGCGGCTACGAGGGCACCACGATCTCGCGGGTCACCAAGCGCTCCGGCCTGCCGGCCAGCTCCGTCTACTGGTTCTTCCGGGACAAGGACCACCTCATCGCCGAGGTCGTCCGGCGCAGCTTCGAGCAGTGGATCGCCGCCCAGCCGCGCTGGGAGCGCGACCCGCGCGACGAGCGCCCGCTGGCGGAGGGCCTGCGCGCGATCCTGTCCCGCTCGGTGCGCACCCTGCGCGACGCGCCCGACTTCCTCCGTATCGGCCACATGCTGCTGCTGGAGTCCCGCGAGGTCGAGGCTGAGGCGCGCCAGTACTTCCTCGCCACCCGCGACTCCGTCTCGAACACCATCGCGGCCTGGTTCACCTCGCACTTCGACACCGAGCTCCAGGCCCGCCGCCCCGAGCTCGCGATGGACCTCGCCCGCATCGTCATCGCCTCGACCGACGGCCTCTTCCTGGCCCACCAGATCAACGACGACGACTGGGATCCCGACGACTTCGTCACGGTCGTCGTGGCCATCGTCGAGCAGGCGGTCGCCGCCGCCCGCTGAACCGGACGGTTGCCACACCGCACCCTCGCATGGCAATCTCTGTAGTGATCGCTACAGGGAGGAAGCCATGCGACTCGACACCGGGCTCATCGACCCCACCCGCTTCCGCCAGGTTCTGGGCCACTACCCGACCGGCGTCGTCGTGGTCACCGCGCTCGACGCGACCGGCGCGGCCATCGGCATGACCGTCGGCTCGTTCACCTCGGTATCCCTCGACCCGCCCCTCGTCGCCTTCCTGCCCGACAAAGGCTCCAGCTCATGGCGCGCCCTGCGCGAGTCGGGCGAGCGCTTCTGCGTGAACGTCCTCTCCGCCGCCCAGGAGGACGTCTGCCGCGCCGTGGCCATGCGGAAGACGGACAAATTCCACGACATCGGCTGGCGCCCGTCCCCCGCCGGCCACCCGATCATCGACGGCGCCGTAGCCTGGATCGACTGCACCACCGAACAACTCCACGACGCCGGCGACCACCACATAGTCGTGGCCCGCGTAGAGCGCCTCCAGCTGGGCGAAGGCGAACCCCCGCTCCTCTTCCACCAGGGCACCTACGGCACCTTCACCCCCCACTGAGGGCTACGCGATCCAGCCGTCGTCACGCGCCTGCTCGAGAACCCGATCGGCCTCACGGCTGTCGAGCATCTCCAGACCGCGGACGGCCCAGAACTGCAACGACTCGTCCGGGCTCTCCAACTGACCGCGGAACACGTCCAGCGCCTTCGCGGACCGGGCCTCGGCCAGCAACTCCAGCAGCCAGCACCGCAGCGCCTCATCCCGCTCCGCGGTGAACTCCGCGATCAACTCGTCCACATAGGCATCGGCATGCTCGCGTAGGAAGTCGAACGCGCCCTCCCGAACCCCCGGGTCCTTCTCCCGCATGGACTGCATAGCTTGATCAAACCGCCGCCGAGACATGCCCCGACCCTACGATCCCCCACCGATGATGTCCGCGGGCGAGGCCCGGAAGGCTGCATCGTGCGGCTTCCGGGCCTCTTTGGGGAGCGGGGTGGAGGGTCAGTTGAAGTTCACGTCGCTGCAGATGTAGTACGACTGGTCCATGTGGGAGGCCTGCCAGACCGTGAAGACGACGTGGCGGCCGGTGCGGCCGGGGGCGGTCACGTTGTCGATCACGTAGTTGTTGCTCGGGGCGTAGCGGCCGGTCTGGCGGACGAGTTCCAGGTCGCTCCAGCGCAGCGGCTGGGTGAGGGCGTCGTAGCCCTGGCGGGTGACATAGACGAGGAAGTAGTCCGCGCCGTGGCTGGCCTGGTCGTACAGGTTGATGGTGAAGGTGTTGCCGACGTCGGTCGTCTTCCAGGGGCCGACCGCGTCCATGGAGCGGTAGCGGGCGCCTTCGGTGAGGCCGCCGCTGCACAGGTGGCCGTCGGGGACGGCGGCCTGGTGATTGCCGCCGGCGCCGTTGCGGTAGAGGCCGTTCCAGTTCCACATGGCGTTGGGGTTGTCCTGCCACGCCTGCCAGCACATCGGGTCTTCCTGGGCCATGGCGGGGTTCTGGAAGTCGTCGCCCCAGCGGTCCCAGCAGCCGTAGTTGCGGGAGGCGGGGTTGATGACCGAGCCGTGGGCGGACGCGGTGTCGACCCACAGGATCGGCAGGAGCATCGCCGTGAGGAGGAGCGTGAGGGCACGGCGTGTTCGGTGGTGACGCATCGCGCGTTCTCCGTTCCGGTAGCGGGGGTTGCCGGAGTGGAAGCGCTTCCAGGGGAAGGCTAACCCGAGGCCCGACCGTCCGTCATGCCGGGCGTGAAAGCTTTCACGGGTGGGTCAGCGGAGCCCTGCCCATAGGCGGGAGAGCAGCGCGGACAGGTCCTGGACGGTGTCCTGGCCGTGGGCGCTGATGAGGGACTGCTCATGGGCCTCGGCCAGGGCGTCCAGGCGTTTCAGCTTGTCGCGGCCCAGGTCGGAGACGTGGACGGAGACGCGGCGGCGGTCGCGGGCCGAGTGGGAGCGGTACAGGTAGGCGGAGTCGACGAGGGCGTCCACCAGGCGGGTCAGGGTGGGGTGCGGGATTTCGACGACGGCCGCGAGCTCGCCCATCGAGAGGTCGTCGGCGCCGGCCAGGGCACGGAGCACTCTCCACTGCTCGACGGTCGCGCCCTCCTCTTCCAGCGCGGCGCCCAGGTCGCGGGCCAGGGCGCGCTGGGTGCGGGTCAGGAGGTCGACGAGTTCGGTGCGCGTGTCCTGCCGTTCGACCGTGTCCTGCCGTTCGACCACGTGCGCCTCCCCTGTTCGGCCGCCGGTCCAAAGAGCATACTTGCCACGTCATGAGCGATTCGGTGGTGCGGGACGGCACGCAGTTGCTGGTCACCGGGCCGGACGCCGGGGTGCTGCGGCTGGGCCTGCTGCTGCCGCTGTCGGGGCCGCTGGGCCTGACCGGCCCGTCCGGGCTGAGCGCCGCACGGCTGGCCGCGATCGAGGTCAACGCGGCGGGCGGGGCCGGGGGCCGGGCCATCGAGCTGGTGCCGGTGGACGCCGGACGGCGGCCGGACGCGGTGGCCGCCGAAGCCCGCTTCCTCGCCGGCGCCGGCCTCGTCCAGGCGTTCGTCGGGTTCCACACGAGCGACGTCCACCGGGCCTTGGAGGGGGCGCTCGCCGGACGGGTGCCGTACGTCTTCACGCCGCCGCACGAGGGCGGTCCGAGGCGGCCCGGCGTCGTGCTGCTCGGTGACTCGCCGGAGCGGCAGCTCGGCCCGGCGCTGCGCTGGCTGAGCGAGCGGCTCGGGGTGCGGCGGTGGGCGCTGGTCGGCAACGACTACATCTGGCCGCGTTCGGTGCACCGGGTGGCGTCGCGGCTGCTCCCGTCGCTCGGCGCCGAGGTGGTGCTGGACCGGCTCGTCCCGTTCCCGCTGGCGGCCGGGGACGATCCGGAGGCGGGCTTCGAGGAGCTGGTGAGCGCGCTGGCCGGGACGGGCACCGAGGCGATCCTGCTCAGCCTTGTCGGACGCGATCTGGCCGTGTTCAACCGGGTGTTCGCGTCGTCGCGGCTGTCGTCGCGGGTCGTCCGGCTGTCCGGGGCGCTGGAGGAGAACGTGCTGCTGGCGGCGGGCGGCGACGAGACCGGGGAGCTGTACTCGGCGATGCGCTCGTTCGCCGGGCAGGGGGACGAGCGGCGGATCGCCCTGGCCGAGCGCTACCGGACGGCGTTCGGCGAGACGGCCCCCGTGCTCGACAGCTACGCGGAGGGCTGCTACGACGGCGTCCACCTGCTGGCGGCGCTCGCCGTCGCGGGCCTGCTGAGCGCGCGGCACGGGACGGCGGGGTCGGCGCGGCTGCTGGCCGGCGGCGATCGGCTGGCCCGGCTGGCCTGGTCGGCGGCGCCGCTCGGACCGCCGCCGGCGGAGTCCTACCTGGCCAGGGCGGACGGCCTGGACCTCACGGTGATCGCCCGCCTGTAAGTCTTTCCGGCTGAAACCTTTTCATTTGAAAGGAAAGGCTCTAGGGTCGCTCACGGCGCGGAGGCCCGGCCCCGCGCGGAGGAGGGACCATGAGCGTCGACTCGGCGGAGCCGCAGGGCATCGAGCAGTACGGGTACAAGCAGGAGCTGAAGCGCTCGCTCGGCTTCCGGGACCTGGTGGTCTACGGGCTGATCTTCATGGTGCCGATCGCGCCGTTCGGCATCTTCGGCAGCGTCTTCCAGGGCGCGGGCGGCATGGTCGCGCTCGCCTACGCCATCGGCATGCTGGTCATGCTGTTCACCGCCGCCTCGTACGCGCAGATGTCGCGGGCGTTCCCGATGGCCGGCTCCGTCTACACCTACGCCGGGCGCGGGATCGCGGCACCGGCCGGCTTCCTGTCCGGCTGGATGATCCTGCTGGACTACGTCCTGGTGCCGGGCCTGCTGTACCTGATCGCGAGCGTGGCGATGAACTCGCTGGTGCCCGCCGTCCCGGTGTGGCTGTGGCTCGTCGGGTTCGTGGTGCTCAACACGGTGGTCAACTTCTTCGGCATCGAGATGACCGCGCGGATCAACCGCGTCATGCTGCTCGCCGAACTCGTCATCCTGGCGATCTTCCTGGTGGTGGGCGTCGTGGCGCTGGCGCAGGGCAAGGGCCACGGCGGCGGCTTCACCCCGATCTACAACGACGCCACGTTCTCGTGGGGGCTGGTGTTCGGCGCGGTGTCCATCGCCGTGCTGAGCTTCCTCGGCTTCGACGGGATCTCGACGCTGGCGGAGGAGAACCGCGAGTCCGCCCGCGCCATCGGACGGTCGATGGTCGCCGCGCTCGTCCTGGTCGGCCTGCTGTTCATCGTCCAGACCTGGGTCGCGTCGCTGCTGGTGCCGGACGCCGCCAAGCTGGTCAAGGACGGCGATCCGGACGGCACCGCGTTCTACGACGCCGCCCGGGTCGCGGGCGGGGCCTGGCTCGCCAAGCTGACCGCGCTGGCCACCGCGATCGCATGGGGCTTCGCCAACTCCCTCGTCGCCCAGGCGGCCACGTCCCGGCTGCTGTACGCGATGGCCCGCGATCGCCAGCTGCCGGGCTTCCTGGCCAAGGTGCATCCCAAGCGGCGGGTCCCGGTCAACGCGACGCTGCTGGTCGCGGCCGTCTCGCTCGCCCTCGGCCTCTACATGGCCGAGCGCGACGACGGCATCACCCTGCTCAGCTCTCTGATCAACTTCGGCGCGATGACGGCCTTCCTGGTCCTGCACGTCTCCGTCGTCGTCCACTACGTCGTCCGCTCCGGCAGCCGGGACTGGTGGCGGCACCTGATCGCGCCGGTCATCGGCTTCCTGATCCTCGGATATGTGGTGATCAACGCGAAGGTCGCGGCGCAGAAGCTGGCGTTCGTGTGGCTGGCCATCGGGGTGGCCGTACTGATCGCACTGCTCGTCATGCACCGGCGCCCGGCCCTGGCCGGCATCGAAGAGGAGGACGAATGAACGTGGTGTCGCTGACCGGCGCCGAACCCGGTTACGCCTTCGGTGGACGGGACGCGGCCCTCACGGTCGCACCCGGCACCGTCGTCGAACTGACCACCGAGGACTGCTTCGGCGGCGCGGTCCGGACGGTGGACGATCTCCCGAGCCGGGTGTGCACCTTCCCCTACCTCAACCCGGTCACCGGCCCCATCGCCGTCGAGGGCGCCGAGCCCGGCGACGCCGTCGCGGTGCACTTCGTGGCCATCCGTCCTGCCCGGGACTGGGCGGTCTCCACCACGTTCCCGCACTTCGGCGCGCTGACCACGACGCATACGACGGCGATGCTGCACCCGGCCCTGGAGGAACGGGTCTGGCTGTACGACGTGGACGCCGAACGCGGTATCTGCCGCTTCAAGGCCCGCATGAGCGACCTCGAACTGGAGTTGCCGCTCGACCCCATGCACGGCACCGTCGGCGTCGCCCCCGCCGCGAACGAAGTGATCATGAGCATCACCCCCGGCGCGCACGGCGGCAACATGGACACCCCCGAGATGCGCGCGGGCACGACGGCCTACTTCCCGGTCAACGTGCCGGGCGCCCTCATCTCCCTCGGCGACGGCCACTGCCGCCAGGGCGAGGGCGAGGTCTGCGGGACGGCGGTCGAGGCGGCGATGAACACCGTCGTCATCGTCGACCTCATCAAGGGCGCCGCTCCCCCGTGGCCCCGTCTGGAGGACGACGCCCACCTGATGTCGACGGGTTCCGCCCGCCCACTGGAGGACGCCTTCCGGATCAGCCAGCACGACCTGGTCACGTGGACGTCGTCCCTCCTCGGCCTGGAGGAACTGGACGCCTACCAGCTGGTCAGCCAAGCGGGCCTAGCACCTGCGGGCAACGTCGTGGACACGAACTACACGATGCTCGCCAAGCTCCCCAAGACCGCCCTGCCGGGCGCGTCCGCCTACGACGGCGTCCACCGGCACCTCCGCGAAACCGCCGCGGCCTATCTCGCGGAGCGCTGAGGTCAGGCCGTCCCGCCGGTGCGCAGGCCGAGCGCGGGCGCGATCAGGTGGTCGATGTAGCCGTCCAGGAAGCCGGCGTCGAGGTCCTCGCCGAGGATGCTCTCGCCGCCCAGCGTGCCCATCAGCATGTAGTTGACGTAGGGCAGCGCCTCGCAGTCGGCCGCCACCTCGCCGCGGGCGACGGCACGGGACAGGATGGCGTTCAGGGCGGCGACGCCCGGTTCCACGACGGTCTGGCGGACGGCGGCCAGCAGCCGGGGGTCGCGGTGGACGGCATGGGTCAGCGCCCGGTTCATCCGGCGGTCGACGACGGCCATCTCGTGGAACCGGCCGATGTAGGACTTCAGGTCGCCGAGCAGGCCGCCGGTGTCGATGGCGCCGACGTCCAACGTGCCGAGTGACCGCACCGCGGCGACGACCAGTTCGGGCTTGCCGCCCCACTGCCGGTAGATGGTGGCCTTGCTCATCCGGGCGCGCGCGGCGACCGCTTCCACGCTGAAGGCGTCGTAGCCGACGTCGGTCAGGTGGTCGAGCACGAGAGCGAACAACTCGGCCGCGCGGTCGGCGGAGACGCGGCTTCGCCGTCCGGCCGCGGGTCTAGCGTCCGAACCCACATTTCCTCCCGGCGGGTGCTCAGCGAGGTCCATCAACACCGCGCGAGCGGGCCCCTACAGTGAGCCCCCGTTAAAGAAACGCTGGCGTTTCGATAAGGGGGCGCCCGCCCTGGCGCAACGGAGCGTACCCCGCGCCCGACAGAGGGAGGACACATGTCCGAGATGAGCCGCCGCTCGCTGCTCACCGGCGCCGCCGCGACCGCCGCGACCACGGCGTTCGCCGCCGGTGCGCCGCGAGCCCGCGCCGCCGCGCCGCGCCGGGTGCCCGTGACGCGCGAGGAGCACCGCGCCGTCATCATCGGCTCCGGATTCGGCGGGGGCGTGGCGGCCCTGCGGTTCGCGCGGGCGGGGGTGCGGTGCCTGGTCCTGGAGCGCGGCACCTGGTGGCGCACCGGCCCGAACGCCGAGACCTTCCCGCACGCCACCTCACCGGACCAGCGGATGTTCTGGCTCGGCTCGACGCCGACGATCTTCGGAATCCCCGCCGACCCCTTCCCGCCCTACACCGGCCTCCTGGAGCAGGTGCCCGGCAACGGAATGGACATGATCGTCGCCGCGGGCGTCGGCGGCGGCTCCCTGGTCTACCAGGGCATGACCCTCCAGCCCACCGCCGACGTGTTCAACGCGACCTTCCCCGAACAGCTCGACTACGCCCGCATGGACCGCGTCCACTACCGGCGCGTCGCGCGGATGCTGCGCATCGAGACCGCGCCGGACGCGCTGGTCGCCAGCAAGCCCTACAAGCCGGCGCGCGTCTTCGCCCGCGACGTCGAACGCGCCGGCCATCCGCTGGCGAAGATCCCGATGCCCATCGACTGGGATTTCGCTCTGCGCGAGCTGAAGGGCGAGATGAAACCGTCCTACACCAACGGCGACTGCGCCCTCGGGGTCAACAACGGCGGGAAGCACTCGGTCGACGCCACCTACATCGCCGCCGCGCAGGCCACCGGCCGGGTGACCGTCGCCACGCGGCACAACGTCACCGACGTCGCCATGGCGCGGGACGGACGCTGGCAGGTCCTCGTCGACCGCATCGGCGCCGACGAGACCGTGCTGGAGAAGAAGGTCATCACCACCAAGGCCCTGGTCATGGCCGCCGGAACCGCGGGCACCATCAGGCTGCTGATGCGCGCGGCGGCGAAGGGCCAGATCCCGGACATGCCCGACGGCCTCGGCGCCAACTGGGGCTCCAACGGCGACCGCATCTACGTCTGGACGAACTTCGCCGACGACTTCGGCGCCCCCCAGGGCGGGCCCGTCGTCTACGGCAGCATGGACTGGGACGACCCGGCGACGGCCAACACGGTCATCCAGGCGTCCCTTCCCCCGCTGCCCGACATCCGCTCCACCATGATCGTCGGCTACGGCGTGAGTTCGGGCCGGGGCCGGTTCGTCTACGACTCCGCCAAGGACGACGCCGTGCTCCAGTGGCCCCGCGACGCCGACACCGCGCTGTACAAGCGGATCCACCAGCGGGTCACCGAGATCACCGGCCCGGCGTCGCTGCTCATCGACACGACCGCGGCCTACCCGTCCACCTGGCATCCGCTGGGCGGCGCCTCCATGGGGACGGTCTGCGACCTCGCCGGCCGCGTTCGCGGGCACCGCGGGCTCTACGTGCTGGACGGCGCGCTGATGCCCGGCACAGCCGCGGCCTGCAACCCCTCGATGACGATCGCCGCGGTGGCCGAGCGCGCGACCGACGATCTCATCGCCGAGGACGTCGGCACGGTGTTCTGACGTCCCAGCGCAGCGACACGGGCGAGAGAAACGTCACGTACCGGTCTGGGGCGATGCACTAGGCGCGTGCTGGGAGCCGTCCGGTTCGGACCGGACGTCCCCCTCAAGCCGGGCGGGTGGGAACAGCAGCGTCCGCGTCAGGTGGACGAGCATGGCGACGAAGATGACCGCCCAGAAGCCGAGCGCCACCCAGATCTCGTACTTGCCGATCCCCTCGACGATGGGGAGGTGGTCGGCGACGCCCAGGTACTGGCCTGCGACGCCGTACATGCCGACGGGGAACACGATGCTCCACAGCGTCGCGTCGTAGCGCAGCGGGACGCGGTGCTTGACGTGCCGCCACCAGCCGGCCGCGATGAGCGGGATGATGAGCCAGCTGCCGAACGCCCAGAACACCACCGAGGTACCGGCGATCAGGCCGCGCGTCGCGGTCACCATCGGCGCGTCCGCCATCTCCACGATCCGCGCGCCGGCCACGACGGTGATCGCGGTGGCGCCCATCGCGACCCAGTAGGGCGGGGTCAGGTCCGTCGGGCGCAGCGGGTACAGCAGCATCCGGGCGGCGACGAACACGCCGGCGGCGGCGTACAGGATGACGCCGACGGACCAGGAGCAGACGGCGAGCAGCGCGAGCTCGCGGCGGAAGTCGGACGCCGGTTCGAGGACGGCGGCGAGCACCGCGACGGACTGGCTCGCGACGACCCAGATGAACCAGGTCCCGTTGGCCCCGGCCACCACGGGACGGTCCTCGCGGCCGAGCACCGCCGTCCACGGCACGACATAGCCGAGCAAGAACCAGCTGAGGCCGCCGACGATGAGCAGACCGAGCGCGATGCCGTGCTCGCCGGTCCCGGCGATCCGGGTGCCGAGGACGTCGGTGCCGGCGACGAAGGTGAAGAACCCGAAGCCGCGGCGCGGATCGGTGAAGTCGGCCCGCAGCTCGGCGGGGTACGCGACGGCGCGCCACACCGTCGCCACGATTAGGACGGCGTAGCCGACGACGGCCAGCCACATCATCACGTCGGACACCAGCGTCAGCCCGTTGGTGTTCACGCCGATCGAAACGATGCAGGTGCCCATCACAAGGGCGAAGTAGCCGGGATTGAGCGTCGCTACGGCCTGCTTCACGGCACCGAAGCGCCCTGGGAGGGTGGTCACATCAGTACGGTACGCCGATCTTGCGCCACTTCCGGCCGCCGGTCCCCGGTTCGGGGGGCGGGGCGGCGCGGCGGTTCCGGTAGACGACGTAGGGCCGCCACAGGTACCACAGCGGGTAGCTCCACGCGTGGACGAGCCGGCTGAACGGCCACACCGCGAAGATCATCCAGGCGGCGGTGGCGTGCACCTGGTACATCACCGGCGCGGCGGCGATCGCCCGGTAGTCGGGGCTGCCGGCGAACAGGCTGCGGAACCACGGCGACACCGTGTTGCGGTAGTCGTAGCCGCCGCCGAACTGCTGGACGCCGAGCGTCAGGTAGATGCCGAGCACGCTGATGATGCCGAGCAGGATCAGCGCGAGGTAGTCGACCGCGCTGGTGGTGGCGCGCACCCGCGGCACGCCCATCCGGCGGAAGATCAGGATGCCGGCGCCGATGAGCACGCCGATCGCCGCGACGGACCCGGCGATGCCGGAGAACAGCGTGTAGGCGCGCTCGGGGATGCCGAGCCACTCGGTGAACGCCTTCGGGATGAGGATGCCGATGACGTGCCCGGCGATGGCGGCGAACGTGGCGTAGTGGAACAGCGGCGCGCCCCATTTGAGGAGCCGGCGCTCCTGCAGCTGGGTGGAGCGGCTCGTCCAGCCGAACTGGTCGTAGCGCCAGCGCCAGACGTGCCCGACCACGAACACGATCAGTGCCGCGTAGGGCAGGATGATCCACCACCACAGGTCCCAGTTCGTCATCGGCGTCCTCCCGCCCCGGTTCCGTCCAGATATCCCGGCGGGGCGAACGGTTCGAGCCCCACCTCCTCGTCCGGCGGCCCCTTCTCCCACGCCCCGCGCACCAGCGCGAGCTCGCGGCGGCTCAGCCGCGGCAGGCCCGCGCACACCGCGTCGAGGAGGCCGGCGTACGGGGTGCCCGCCTCGTGCAGGGCCTTGCGCAGCAGTTCCAGGTCGGCGCGGTGCCGCCGCAGCAGCTTCTCGCCGGCGGGGGTGAGCGCCGCGAAGTCGAGGACGAGCGGCAGGTAGTCCGGCAGCTCGTCGTCGGACGGCTGAAACCCCGCGACCCGGTACGCGGTCTTGAACGCCAGCATCGCCATCCCGCGCTTGCGGGTGTCGCCGTGCCGGTAGTAGGTGAGGTAGAGCGCGCAGCGGCGCCGCAGGTCGAACGTCTCGACGTAGTGCCGCGCGACCTCGCCGGACGGGGTGGCGCGCAGCCAGCCGAGGAACCCCGCGAACGCCTCGCGGGACGCCTTCGGCCCGGTGCCGGCCGCGGCGGCGTCGAGCCGGTCGAGTCCCTCGAACAGCGCCGCGGTCGGGTACTGGAGCAGCACCGACGCGAGCTTGTACGGGGCGTTCACGTCGCGTCGCCTTCCGGGAAGAGGTGCGGCGCGTCGCCGCGGCCGTCCCAGCCGAGCAGGTTGAAGTGGGTCCTGCCGTCGCCGGCCTTGAACGTGCCCGCGCCGCCGCGGACCTCGCCCGGATGGAAGCTCTCCACGCTCGGCGGCCCGTTCCCGCCCATGCCGGGGCCGCCCTCGGTGTCGAGGCTGCAGAACAGCTGCTCGTGCTGGGCGGTGAGCCGCCCGGCGTCCTCGGCGTGCGCCTGCGGGATGACGTAGCGCTCCTCGTACTTGGCGATGGCGAGGAGCCGGTACAGGTCGTCCAGCTCGTCCGCGGTCGAGCCGACCGACGCGGGCAGGTCCTCGTCGAGGTCGAGGCCGAGCTGCGAAGCGCGCTGGATCGCGCGGACGGCGGCGAGTTTGCGCAGGACGTCCCGGACGGTCTCCGTCTTCCCCGCCGTGAACAGGTTGGCCAGGTACTCGACGGGGATGCGCAGCTCGTCGATGGTGGTGAACACCTTGTCGGGGTCGGCGTCGTCGTAGCCGGCGGAGTGCGCGACGTCCGCGACCGGGGACAGCGGCGGGATGTACCAGACCATCGGCAGCGTCCGGTACTCCGGATGCAGCGGCAGCGCCACCCGGTGCCGGACGGCCAGCGAGTAGACCGGGGAGCGCTGGGCGGCCTCGATCCAGTCGGCGGGGATGCCGGCCTCGGCGGCGTCCCGCTGCACCTGCGGGTCGGACGGGTCGAGGAACACCGACAGCTGCGCCTCGTACAGGTCCTGCTCGTCGGGCGTCGACGCCGCCTCGGTGACCTTGTCCGCGTCGTACAGGAACAGGCCGAGGTAGCGGAGCCGTCCGACGCACGTCTCGGAGCAGATGGTCGGCTGGCCGGACTCGATGCGCGGGAAGCAGAACGTGCACTTCTCGGCCTTGCCGGTGCGGTGGTTGAAGTAGACCTTCTTGTACGGGCAGCCGGAGACGCAGAACCGCCAGCCCCGGCAGCGGTCCTGGTCGACGAGCACGATGCCGTCCTCGGACCGCTTGTACATCGCGCCGGATGGGCAGGACGCGACGCACGACGGGTTGAGGCAGTGCTCGCAGATGCGCGGCAGGTAGAACATGAAGACCTGCTCGAACTCCATCTTGACCTGGTCTTCGATCCCGGCGAGGTCGGGATCGCCGACGGCGTTCTCGGGCGCGCCGGCGAGGTCGTCGTCCCAGTTGCTGCCCCACTTCAGGTTCATGTCGCGGCCGGTGAGCGCGGAGATGGAGTGCGCGCTCGGGTTCGGCGTGCCGAGCGGGGCGTGGATCACCGTCTGGTAGTCGTACGTCCACGGGTCGCCGTAGTCGTCGATGGACGGCAGGTCCGGGTTGTAGAAGATGGCCAGCAGCTTCTTCAGCCGCCCGCCCGCCTTGAGCTGCAGCCGGCCGCCGCGGTCGAGCGTCCAGCCGCCCTTCCACCGGTTCTGGTCCTCGTACCGGCGCGGATAGCCGAGGCCCGGCTTGGTCTCGACGTTGTTGAAGTACACGTACTCGGTGCCCGGACGGTTGGTCCACGTCTGCTTGCAGGTGACCGAGCACGTATGGCAGCCGATGCACTTGTCGAGGTTCATCACCATCGCCACCTGCGCCATCGGCCGCATCAGAACTGCACCTCCTGGGAACGCTTGCGGATCACGGTGACCTCGTCCCGCTGGTTGCCGGTCGGGCCGTAGTAGTTGAACCCGTAGCTGAACTGGCCGTAGCCGCCGATCAGGTGCGTCGGCTTGATCACCAGGCGGGTCAGCGAGTTGTCGGAGCCGCCGTGCCAGCCGGACAGCTCCGACTTCGGGGTCATCAGGTGCCGGTCCATCGCGTGATACATGAAGACGGTGCCGCGCGGCATCCGGTGCGTGACCACCGCCCGGCAGGCCACCACCCCGTTGCGGTTGTACGCCTCGATCCAGTCGTTGTCGCGGACGTCGATCTTCGCGGCGTCGGCCGGGCTCATCCAGATGACCGGGCCGCCGCGGAAGAGCCGCAGCATGTGGAGGTTGTCCTGGTACTCGGAGTGGATCGACCACTTCGAGTGCGGCGTCAGGTACCGCACGGTGATCTCCGGCCGGCCGTCCTCGCGGACCCCCTGCTCACCGAAGTGGCGGACGTAGTCGAGCGGCGGACGGTACGTCGGCAGCGCCTCGCCGTACTCGTGGATCCAGTCGTGGTCGAGGAAGAAGTGCATCCGGCCGGTGAGGGTGTGCCAGGGTTTCTTGCGCTCGACGTTCACGACGAACGGCGAGTAGCGGCGGCCTCCGGTCTCGCTGCCCGACCATTCCGGGCTGGTGATGACGGCGCGCGGCTGGACCTGCGTGTCGGGGAAGGTGATGCGCTCGCCGGAGCGCTCTTCGGCGAGGTCGGCGAGGTCCATCCCGGTCCGTTTCTCGAGCACCTTCCAGCCCTGCAGGGCGACGCGGCCGTTGGTGGTGCCCGACAGCGCCAGGATCGCCTCGGCCATCTGCACGTCCCGGGCCAGGGAGGGGCGGCCGTCCCCGGCCCCGCCCCGCACGACGCCGTTGGCCCGGCGCAGGTAGTCGACCGCGCCGGTCGGCACC
This sequence comes from Actinomadura latina NBRC 106108, assembly GCF_001552195.1. Lineage (GTDB taxonomy): Bacteria > Actinomycetota > Actinomycetes > Streptosporangiales > Streptosporangiaceae > Spirillospora > Spirillospora latina. The sequence goes on along the minus strand of NZ_BCQS01000008.1, from coordinate 125,952 downwards.
AGCGTGACGCCCTTGGTGGACGTCCCCAGCGTGTCGACCAGCGGCCCGAGCGCCGCCATCTTCTCCGCGACCGCCGTGTAGTCGCGTTCGATGGTCACCATCTTCGGCATGCTCACGCCGGGGACCGGCGGGCATTCGCCCGTCGTCCAGTCGAGGACCCGGCCGCCCGGCTGCGCCGTCTCGTCCGGGCTGTCGTGCATCAGCGGCACCGGGATCACGTCGGTGCGGGTGCCGAGATGCTCGGCGGCGAGCCTGGCGAAGTCCTCGGCGATGAGCCGGAACGCGTCGAAGTCGGTGCGCGACTCCCACGGCGGCGCGATCGCCGGGTTGAACGAGTGCACGAACGGGTGCATGTCGGTCGTCGACAGGTCGTGCTTCTCGTACCAGGTGGCCGCCGGGAGGACGATGTCGGAGTACGTGCACGAGCTCGTCATCCGGAAGTCCATGGTGGTGAGCAGGTCGAGCTTGCCGCGCGGCGCCTCGTCCCGCCACGTCACCTCCACCGGGCGCAGGTGCTCGGGCGACTCCTGGGCGCGGACGGCGTCGTCCGTCCCGAGGAGGTGCCGCATGAAGTACTCCATGCCCTTGCCGGACGAGCCGAGGACGTTGGCCCGCCAGATCGTCATCACCCGGGGCCAGTTCTCCGGCGCGTCGGGGTCCTCGCCCGCCCATTTCAGCCGTCCCGACGTCAGCTCGTCCACGATGTGGTCGGCGACGGGGCGTCCCGCGGCGGCCGCCTCGTCGGCGAGGTCGAGCGGGTTGCGGCCGAACGCCGGGTGCGTCGGCGTCCAGCCCAGCCGGGACGCCTGCGCGAGGCAGTCGGCGAACGCCCGCCCCTCGAACAGGCCCCGGCCGAGCGGGCTGGCCAGCTCCCCGGCGCCGAAGCTCTCGTACCGCCACTGGTCGGTGTGCAGGTAGAAGAACGACGTGCCGGTCATGTGCCGGGTGGGGCGCTGCCAGTCCAGCGCGAACGCGGTCTGCTGGAAGCCGGTGAGCGGGCGCACCTTCTCCTGCCCCACGTAGTGCGCCCAGCCGCCGCCGTTCACGCCCTGGCAGCCGCACAGCATCGTCAGCGTGAAGAACGTCCGGTAGATCTGGTCGGAGTGGTACCAGTGGTTGGTGCCGGCGCCCATGCAGATCATCGACCGGCCGCGGGACAGCTCGGCGTTGCGGGCGAACTCGCGCGCCACCCGGGCCGCGGCGGCGGCCGGCACCGAGGTGATGCCCTCCTGCCAGGCCGGCGTGTACGGATGCGCGGCGTCGTCGTAGCCGCTCGGCCACTCGCCCGGCAGGCCGTCGCGCGGCACCGCGTACTGCGCCATCAGCAGGTCGAAGACCGTCGTCACCAGCCGACCGGCGACCCGTGCCACCGGCACGCCGCGGCGGACGAGCGTGCCGCCCTCGGTCTGCCCGGCGTCGAAGCGCGGCAGGTCGACCGGCAGCGCGTCCTCGTGCCGCCCGTACAGGGTCAGCAGCGGATCGACCTCGCCCAGCTCCAGGTTCCACTTCCCCTCCCCCGACGCGGTGAAGCGGAAGCCCAGCGACCCGTTCGGCGCCACCGGCTCACCGGTGCGGGCGTCGAGCAGCACGGGCTTGTGCGCGGCGCCCTCGCCGCCGTCCCCCAGCTCGGCGGCGGTGAGGAAGCCGCCCGGCCGGACGGCGTCGCCGTGCTCCTCCAGCGTCACGAGGAACGGCAGGTCGGTGTAGGTCTTGACGTAGTCGGTGAAGTACGGGACCTGCCGGTCGCGGAAGAACTCGGTCAGCACCACGTGGCCCATGGCCATCGCCAGCGCGCCGTCGGTGCCGGGCGCCGCCGCGAGCCAGTCGTCCGCGAACTTCGTGTGGTCGGAGAAGTCGGGCGAGACGACCACGACCTTCTGCCCCCGGTACCGGGCCTCGGTCATGAAGTGCGCGTCCGGCGTCCGGGTGATGGGCAGGTTGGTGCCCCAGATGATCAGGTAGGACGAGTTCCACCAGTCGCCGGACTCCGGGACGTCGGTCTGGTCCCCGAACACCTGCGGCGACGCGATCGGCATGTCGGCGTACCAGTCGTAGAACGACAGGATCGTCCCGCCGATCATGGACAGGAAGCGGGTGCCGGCCGAGTACGACACCTGGGACATCGCGGGGATCGGGGAGAACCCGACGACCCTGTCCGGCCCGTACTCCTTGATGGTGTGCACGTGCGCGGCGGCGATCAGCTCGGTGACCTCCGGCCACGACGACCGGACGAACCCGCCCTTCCCGCGCGCCCCCTTGTACAGCGCGGTGCGCTCCGGGTCGCCGGTGATCTCCGCCCAGGCGAGCACCGGGTCGCCGGTCCGCTCCCGCGCCTCCCGCCAGATCGCCAGCAGCGGACTGCGGACGTACGGGTACCGCACCCGGGACGGCGAGTACGTGTACCAGGAGAACGACGCCCCGCGCGGGCAGCCGCGCGGCTCGTACTCCGGCGAGTCGGGCCCCACCGACGGGTAGTCGGTCTGCTGGGTCTCCCACGTGATGATGCCGTCCTTGACGTACACCTTCCACGAGCAGGACCCCGTGCAGTTCACCCCGTGGGTGGACCGCACCTCCTTGTCGTGCCGCCAGCGCTCCCGGTAGAACTCCTCGGCGCCGCGGCCGCCCTCCCGGTTCAGCATGCGGTAGTCGTCCGACGGCTTCCCCGGGACGAAGAACTGCGCCTGCCGCAGCAGCCCCTCGACCGGCTCCCCCTTGGGCAGCAGCGGCGCCATCAACCTGCGGGGGCGGTCCCCCTCCTGTGTCGCCTGCGTCACCGATGACATGCCACCACCTCGCCTCACGGATCCCGGAGCGTGTGCGCGGTCACAATTACCCGAGACCGGCAACGCCCAACCAGCGAGCCGTCGTTTATGCCGAACCTCGATCCAAAAATGCCCGTCCCCCCACTCGGCCCCTCTCCACGCACGTCCAGTGCGGGGAGTGAGTGGGTCTCAGCGGGAGAGGACGCCCGGCCACCAGGTGCGGGGGCCCGCGTCGCGGACGAGGGCCGGGACCAGCAGGGAGCGGACGAGCAGAGTGTCCATCAGGACGCCGAACGCCACGATGAAGGCGATCTGGACGAGGAACGCCAGCGGGATGACGACGAGGGCGGCGAAGGTCGCGGCGAGCACCACGCCCGCCGAGGTGATGACGCCGCCGGTCGCGGTGAGCCCGCGCAGGACGCCGTCGCGCGGCCCGTGCCGCAGTGACTCCTCGCGTGCGCGGGTCATCAGGAAGATGTTGTAGTCGACGCCGAGGGCGACGAGGAACACGAACCCGTACAGCGGCACCGACGGGTCGGTGGCGGTGAAGCCGAGCAGGTGCTGGAAGACCAGTGCGGCGACGCCCAGGGTCGCCACGTAGTTGAGCGCGACGGTGGCGACGAGGAGGAGCGGCATCGCCAGCGAACGCAGCAGGACGATGAGGATCACCACGATGATGGCGAGGACGACCGGGATGATGACGGCCCGGTCGTGTTCGGCGGCGGACAGCGTGTCGGCCTGCTGGGCCGTGTAGCCGCCGACGAGCGCGTCGGCGCCGGGCACGGCGTGCAGCTCGTCCCGCAGGCGTTCGACGGTGTTCCGGGCCGCCTCGGTGTCGGCGGCGGCCTTCAGCGTGACGTCCACGAGGGCACGGCCGTCGATGACGAGCGGCGCCCCGCCCTGCGTGCGCGGCCGGACGTCCGAGACGCCCTCGGTGCGGCTCGCGATGTCGACGACCTGGGGCAGCGGCTGGGCGTTGGTGAGCACGACGGCCGGGTTGCCCGATCCGCCGGGATAGTGCGCGTTGAGGACGTCCTGCGCCGTCACCGACGATGCCTCGCCGACGAACGTCTCGCTCAGCGGCACCCCGTCCGTGCGGAGCGTGGGCATGAACGCGGCGAACGCGATCAGCACGATCAGGCAGCTCGCCCAGACGCGGCGCGAGTGGCGGGCCAGCAGGCTCGCGATCCGCTCCCAGACCGGGTGCCCGGCCCGCCCCGGGCGCGGCCGGGCGGGCCAGTAGACCGAACGCCCCAGCAGGAGCAGCACGGCGGGCAGGAAGGTGAGCGCGCTCAGCAGCGCGCAGGCGATGCCGATGGCTCCGACCGGCCCGAGCGCCCGGTTGTTGGACAGGTCGCTGAGCAGCAGCGCGATCAGCCCCAGGGCCACGGTGCCGGCGCTGGCGGCGATGGCCCCGGCCGACCGGCGCCACGCGCGCCACAGCGCCGCCGCCTGCGGCTGCCCGCCGGCGAGTTCCTCGCGGAAGCGGGCCGACAGCAGCAGCGCGTAGTCGGTGCAGGCGCCGATGACCAGGATCGACAGGATGCCCTGCACCTGGCCGTCCACCGTCACCGCGCCCTGCTTCGCCAGGTAGTAGGCGATCGCGCTGGCGAGGCCGAGGGCGAACACCGAACCGAAGATGATCACGAAGGGGAGCAGCAGGCTCCGGTAGACCAGCAGCAGGATCAGCAGGACGACGGCGACGGCCACGCCGATGAGCAGGGTGTCGACGCCGGAGAAGGCGTCGGAGAGGTCGGCCTGGGTGGCGGCGGGTCCGGCCACGTAGGCGCGCGTCCCGGGCACCTGCGAGGCGGCCTCGCGGATGCCGTCCACCGTGTCGGTGCTGTGCTCGCCGACATCGGACCGGACCTGCACGACGCCGGTCAGCGCCACCCCGTCCTGCGACGGCACGACCGGGGACGGGGCTTCCACGACATAAGGAACGCTCTGCATCGAGGCGAGCGCGCGCTGCGCCGCAGCACGCTGGTCGGACGAGACGCTGCCGTCCCGGGCCGTCCACACGACGATGGCCGGGATCGTCTGGTCCTTCTCGAACGCGGCCTCCTGTTCGAGGACCCGCGTCGATTCGGCGCTCTGCGGCAGGAAGGACGACTGCTCGTTGGTGGAGACCTCACCGAGTTTCCCCGCGTAGGGGCCGAGCGTCCCGCCGATGGCCAGCCACGCCAGCAGCAGCACCGCGGGCAGGATCCAGCGGACGGCTCGTGATGTGACCATGACCTTCCCGGGACGTCGAGGCGGAGTGCGCACGCCTCCGCCTACCTTCCCCGGACGGCGCGGCGAAACATGATCGCCGCCGCCCCCGCGGGCCGGTCAGGCGTGCGCGGTGGCGGGAAGGGTCGGCCACACGAACGCGTGCGTGTACCAGGAGGCCGCGCCGCCGGCGGCGCGGCGCCTGCCGTAGGTGACGGCGATCGCGGCGAGGTGGGAGCCGGGGCCGTCGCGGCCGGCCCGGTCGGCGGCCGAGTCGTGGATCTCGCCCAGCAGCAGGCGGGCGGGCTGGTGGAGTTCCAGCCGCAGGACGAGCGGGCCGCGGCAGCGGGTGGCGGTCCGGGCGACGAGGTCCTGGACCAGCGGCGCCACCCGGTCGGTGAGGCTCCCCGCGGCCGGGCCGAGCCCCCACGACTGCAGCGCGCCGCGGATGATGCCCCGGACGTTGCCCACCGCGACCCGCCCGCCCGGCAGCTGCCAGCGGCCGGCGAGCAGCTGCGGCTCCAGGGTGGTGGGCGCGGGAACGGTGCTCATGTACTTCTCCGATCACGAACATGCTCCGGGCCGGCGGGCCGTCCCGGCCGGCGAGCGCCGGAGCCGGAACACAGTCGTTGCCTCTTGTGCCCGGTCTCCCCGCGCTCATGCACCGTACGCGAAGTGTTCCCCGCCGGGATCAGGAGGTCTTCGTGATCTCCTTGCTGACCCCGCTGGGGCCGTCGTACTCCCGGTCGGGCATCGACTGGAGCGCCTCCACGATGTGGTCGTCGGCGCCGTGGTCGCGGGCGTGCCTGACCAGGTCGTCCTTGGACGCCGGGTAGTCCATGCCCTTCAGCGACTTCTGCACCTCGATGAACGACGGATTGCCTGCCATGTCTCCTCCTAGGGACGGGCCGCGGGCTTGTCGCGCAGCCGCTGGACGGGGTGGGGGCCTTCGGTCTCCAGGCGGTACTCGTCGCCGAACTTGTCGCGGTGGTCGTCGATGACGCGCTCCTGCGCGCCCCGCTCGGCGTTGATCCGGTCCTGGTAGGCCTCGAACCGCTGGTGGGCCTCCTGGACGTAGCCGGTTCCCAGCGTCGTCCAGTCGATCTGGGTGGTCAGCAGCTCGCGGATCAGCTGCTTGTTGGGCTCGAAGGTGACCGGCTCGGGCAGCTCGGGCGCGAGGACGCTCTCGGGGTCGCGGCCGTCGTGGCGGCGCATCAGGTCGCAGGCGATGCGCAGGTGCTCCAGCTCCATGTTGAGGTGCAGCTCCCAGATGCCCTTCACGCGCGGGTCGGTCTCGGTCTGCATGAACGAGTAGTACAGGTAGCACTCGTTGTACTCATGGTTGACCAGGCGCTCCCACCAGGTCTCGCCCGGGTCGACCAGCGACTCGTAGTGGGTGACGTGCTCCTCCTCCACCAGGCCGATCTCCTGGTAGAGCTGCCGGGCGATCGGCTCCATGTAGAGCGGGCCCATGTTCATGTAGAAGTTCATCGTCTGCTGCTCGGCCGACATGATCGTCAGCGCGTGCAGCTTGGAGATCGGCGCGGCGGCGTTGCGGTCGTAGGGCTCGCGGACGTTGTCGACCGGGTCGCGGTGCTGCTGGTAGCCGGGCCGGCCGGGCATGACCTCGGTGAGCTGGTCGACGATCTTCTCGGCCTTGCGGTGCTCGATGATCTCGTAGAGGTTGGCGTACCGGTACAGGTGGTCGAAGTCCTCCAGCAGCCCGAAGTTGTAGGACTGCTTGAGGTAGGGGTCGGGCTCCTGCCGGGCCACCCACCCGGTCAGGTCGACGGCGACCTGCTCGTAGGCCAGGGTCGTCTCCAGCACGGACGCCTGGCCGGGCAGCAGCCAGTTGACGACCTTCTGCTGCTGCGCCTCGATGTAGCGGACGCTCGCGAGCTGCTGCTTGACCTCCGGGTCGGGGGAGATCCGGGCGAAGTGGTGGCTGAACATGATCGCCTCCACCTCGATCCCGTTCATCGTGATGATGCGGCACCGGGTGTAGGGATCGGAGTGGTCGGGATCGACCGGCGCCACATCGAGCTGCGCCCAGTTGCGCAGCTGGTCCTCCAGCGGGATGCCGCGGTGTTCGAGCGGGTTGAAGGCCACCAGGCTCACCCTTTCCTATCGGCTTTAGGACGGTTCTGGACTGCGCCCCTACCCGGGCGACCCGGATCCGCACGGGATCCGCGCGGGGATTTCGGATCGCAGACGAGGTCTTTGCCGACGCCTCCCCGGCCGTCCGCTTACCGGGTGCGGCTCCGGGTACCCACACGTCCTGCCGTCGACGGGACGGCACGTCACCGAGGGACCGAGGGAAGACACCGATGCAGACGACGCCCCGGAACGCCGAGACCACCGAAGACGTCATCGACCTGCTGAAGGCGCAGCACGGCCGGATCAGGGACCTGTTCGACCAGGTGATGCACTCCGAAGGCACCGAGCGCGAGAAGTCCTTCCGGGAGCTGGTGAAGCTGCTGGCGATCCACGAGACGGCCGAGGAGGAGATCGTCCATCCGGTCGCCCGGCGGCTGCCGGGCGGCGACGGCATCGTCGACGACCGGCTCGCCGAGGAGCGCGAGGCCAAGGAGCTGCTGTCCGAGCTGGACGGCATGGACGTCGACGACCCGCGCTTCATGAAGTCGCTCGACAGGCTGCGCATGGACGTGCTGACCCACGCCCGCGCCGAGGAGCGCTACGAGTTCGACCGGCTCAAGGTCGAGTTCAGCGCGGCCCAGCTCAGGGGCTTCGCCGCCGCCGTGCGCGCCGCCGAGGCGACCGCGCCGACGCACCCGCACCCCGGCACCGAGTCGGCGAAGAAGAACATGCTGGCCGGGCCGATGGCCGCGGTGGCCGACCGCGTCCGCGACATGATCCGCGACGCGCGCGGCAAGGACTGACCCGCGGCGGTCAGCAGCGCTTGATCCAGGAGCACTCCAGTTGCGGGCCGGTCCGCGCGGTGCGCAGCGCGGCCGGCGGCGTGCCGCCGGCGAGGCGGATCGCGATCCGGTCCTCGATGTCCTTGGGCGCGCCGCCCCGGTAGCCGTTCAGGATCACCGAGAAGACCAGCGGGCGTCCGGACGGGTCGGTCACGTAGCCGGACAGGGCGGTGGCGCCGGTCAGCGTGCCCGTCTTGGCGTGGACGTTCCCGGCGGCCGGGGTGCCGCGCATCCGCGACGTCAGCGTGCCGCCGGCCATGCGGTCGGGGTCGCCGGCGACGGGCAGCGCGCGGTACCAGACCGGGAACCAGCGCGCCTTCCGCACCCGCCCGAGGGCGGCGCCGACGTCTCCCGCCGTCGTGCGGTCGAGCCGCGACAGCCCCGACCCGTCGGCCATCTCCAGCCGCGCGGACGGGACGCCGAGGGAACGGGCGTACCGCTCGATCACCGGCAGCCCCGCGTCCCAGCTGCCCGCCCCCTTCGCCTTCCGCCCGATCGCCTTGACCAGGATCTCGGCGATCATGTTGTTGCTCAGCTTGAGGAACGGGACCATCAGCCGGGACAGCGGCATGGACGTGCGGGAGGCGATTCGCGCGCTCCGTGCGGGCGTCCTGCCGCGCTCGGTCGTGCCCTTCACCTGGACGCCGTGGGCCAGCAGCGCCTTCCGGAAGACGTCCGCCGCGTACATCGTCGGTTTGCCGACCGTGCGCAGCGTGGAGAAGGTCGAGCCGCTCACCGGATACGAGCCGCTCACCACGATGGTGTCGCTTCCGACGGCCCGGTTGATCGACAGCGTGGACGGCGAGCCGGGCCGCCCCGTGACCGTCCTGTTGTCGATCTTGACGACGTCCGTCGCGGGGGTGAGCCCGACCTGGACGGGTCCGCCCTCCGCACCGGGCCCGATCGACACGTTGATGGAGCCGGTGTCGAAGTCGTCGTTCGGCGCGACGTTGAGCGCGGAGATCGGCGCCGCGTAGTAGTACTGCAGATCGGTGGGGTCCCAGTGGGACGGCGTCCGGACGGCGTCGAACCAGGTGTCGTCCGCGACCAGGTCGCCCTCGACCCGCTTGATGCCCTTCGCGGCGACCTGCGCGGCGAGCCCGTCGTACTCGGCGGCCCGCATCGTCGGGTCCCCGGTGCCCTTCAGGTACAGGTCCCCTTTGACGGACGAACCGGACACCTTCCGGGCGAGCACGCCGGTGTGGAACCGGTACCCCGTCCCGAGCAGCGACAGCGCCGCGCTGGAGGTGTAGATCTTCAGGTTCGAGGCCGGCAGCACCGCCGTGGCGGCGCCGCGCGAGTACCGCACGGCGCCCGTCCGCGCGTCGCGCACCACCGCGCCCACGGTGGCGCCGTCGAGCCGCGCGTCGGCGAGGATCGCGTCGAGATCGGCCGGCAGATCCCCCGGCGCGGACGCCAGAGCGGGGACGGCCGGCGCGGTGAGCATGACGGCGCCGGCGACCAGGACGGCCGAGATCCGCACTAATTGATCACGCATGACGTGAGCGTAAACCATCTCAACTCACCAGTCAGGAGTTCGAGTAAGCGAGCGAGTGATCGAATTCACCGCGACCCGGACATAGGGTCGGCGGCATGGCGACACGTCTCGTGCAGATCAACATGAAGGCTTGGGATGACGTTGCGCTCGGCGAGTTCTGGGCGGAGGCGGCCCGGCTGCGGGCACTCGGCGCCACCGACGCCGACATCGGCCAGGACGACGTGCCGTGGACGGTCCTCGCCGACCCGGAGGGCAACGAGTTCTGCGTCCTCAGCCCGGCCTGACGCGGCGTCTTGAGCCGGCCCTGGAGCGGCTCCGCGACGGCTAGCCGCGGTCGATGCGGAGGGGAAGGGTGCGGGGGCCCCGGACCTGGCCGGCGGCCCACGTCACGACGGACGGGTCCGCCAAGGTGAAGGCGGGGATTCGTTCCAGCCAGACCTCCAGGGCCACGCGGAGCTCCATGCGGGCCAGGTGGGAGCCGACGCAGCGGTGGATGCCGAGGCCGAAGGCGGCGTGGCGGTTGACCGCGCGGTCGATGACGACCTCGTCCGCGCGGTCGAACTGCGCCGGGTCGCGGTTGGCCGCCGGGAACGACAGGAGCACCCAGTCGTCGGCCTTCATGTCGACGCCGCCCCAGTTCATGTCGTCCCGCACCAGCCGCGCCATCGTGACCGGCGCGTAGACGCGGAGGAACTCCTCCATCGCGGTCGGCAGCAGCGACGGATCGGCGACCAGGCGCTCGCGGTCGGCCGGGGTCTTCGCCAGATGCCACAGCGAGGCGCCGATCGCGCTCCAGGTGGTGTCGATGCCGGCGATCAGGAGGAGCGCCATCGTCCCGGACACGTGGGACGGTTCGAGCTTCCGCCCGTACAGTTCGGCGTTGATCAGGTAGGTGGTGAGATCGTCGCGCGGGTCGTCGACGTGGTCGCGGATCTGCTCGTACAGGTACTCGAACAGCTTGTCCATGCGGGCGATGCGCTCGTCCGGCGGCAGGTTGACGCCTTCGAGGGTGTTCTCGACGAACTCGCGGAAGCGGGGGCCGTCCTCGGGCGGGAAGCCGAGCATGTCGGCGATGACCCGCATCGGGATGTGCTGCGCGTAGTCGTGCGCGGCGTCCACGACGTCCCGGCCCTCGAAGGAGTCGACGAGCGCGTGGCAGAACGCCCGCGTGCCCGCCTCCAGCTTCTGGACCGCGGACTTCTTGAACGCCGGCAGCAGCAGCCTGCGCGCGTCGTGGTGGAACGGCGGGTCGGACGAGATCGGCGGCGTGACGCCCACCGGGGCGACGTCCGCCGGCGGGCGGTAGTTGCTCATCACCACCGACCGGGACGTGAAGCGGTCGGTGTCGTAGGCGATCGCGGCGACGTCCTCGTAGCGGGTGGGCAGCCAGCCGCCGCCGAACCGCTCGGTCCGCGCGACCGGGCAGCGCCGCCGGAGGTCGTCCTGGATCGGGTACGGGTCGGCGGCCCATTCCGGTTCCAGGTGGGAGAAGTCGGTCGCCCAGTCGGACACCGGCCCGGTGACGACCTCGTTGCGGATGCCGAGCGGGGCGGTGTCACGCGTCCTGGAGAAGCGGTCGTCGGCGGCCATGTCAGCCCTCCTCGACGGTGATCGCGCGTTCGGGGCAGTTCGCGACGGCGAGGCGGGCCTCGTGCTCCCCGCCGTCCGGGACGACGCCGTCGCCGAGGACCGTCCCGTAGCCCTCGTCGTCCTCGCCGAAGAGCTCGGGCGCCAGGTCGTAGCAGCGGCCGTGCCCTTGGCAGCGTCCGGAGTCGATGCGCACCTTCACTGGGTTCCTCCTTCGGGGCGGCCGAACGGCATTAAACGGCCGTTCACCTGACGGGTCAATGCCCGGCGGCGCCGGCTCAGACGCGGAAGGCCCGCATCTGGAGGGCCAGGGTGGAGTAGTAGCCGACGAGGGTGGTCAGTTCGAAGACCGTCTCGCGGTCCAGCGGCGGGACGCAGGACGCCCAGGTCTCGTCGTCCACGTCGCCGGCGGCGAGGGCCCGGGTGAGGCGCAGGACCGCGGCCTCGTGCGGGTCGTGGAGGTGCAGGGGTGCCTGGGCCGCGATGGCGGCGAGTTCGGTCTCGGTGAGGCCGGCCGCGCGTCCGACGGCCTCGTGGGCGGTGCGCTCGAACTCGCTGTCCCAGTGCGCGGCCACGACGAGGATCGCCATCTCGCGGGCCCGTCCGCTGAGGGAGCCCTGGTAGCGGACGGCCGCGCCGAGGCGCTGCAGGGCGTCCCCGAGCGCGGGCCGCAGCAGGAACCCGTTGAAGGGGCCGAGCAGCGCGCCCGACTCCGCGACCAGGTCGAACAGCCGGGGGCCCTGCGCCCGGGGGCCCTCGGTGATCGCCTGGTAGAGGGCGAGGCGGTCGCCGTCCAGCTCGTCCGGCGTGAACGCGTGCTGTCGTGTCATCGGGTCCTCAGTCTCGTGCTGATGTCGTCGGCGGTCTCCCGCAGCCGGTCGAGGATGGGGCCGCGCAGGTCGCTCTCGGACCGGCGCATCGCGGACACGGCGACGTTGACGGCGGCGGCCGGGGCGCCGCCGGTGCCGAAGACCGGCACCGAGACCGACCGGAGCCCTTGCGCGAGCTCCTGGTCCTGGACCGCGTAGCCGTCGCGGCGGATGCCGTCCAGCTGCGCGCGCAGCGCGGCCGCGTCGGTGACGGCGTTGGGCCCGGCGCCGGGCGTGAAGGACGCCGCGGTGATACGGCGGTCGAGATCGTCCTGCGGCAGGTAGGCGAGCAGGAGCTTGCCCATCGACGTGTAGGGCGCGGGCAAGGTCGAGCCCACGTGCACGTTGGCGGTGACCAGGTCGGCGTTGCGGAGCCGCGCGAGGTAGAGGACGCGGTCCTCGACCAGGACGCCGAGGTTGACCGTCTCGCCGGTCGCCTCCGCGAGCAGCCGCAGGGGACGGTCGCTGAGCTGCACCAGGCTCGATCCCCGCATCGCCGCCGACCCGAGCGTGAGCACCTTGACCCCGGGCTGGACGGACCCGTCGTGGCGGCGCTCCAGGTAGCCGAGGTCCTCCAGCGTGGAGACGATCCGGAACACCGTGGGCATCGGAATCCCGGTGAGGGCGGCGATGTCGCTGGTCCGCAGGGACAGCGTCGGCCCGTCGAACAGGCTCAGGACCTGCAGTCCCTTGGCGAGCGCCGCGATGTGGTAACGCGACCGGTCGCTTGACGCCATGACCTATGTCACCACATACTCTTGGTTAGTGAAATCAACTTTCACAGAATGAAAGTACATCGGAAGGCGAGGAACCGCAAGTGGCTGATACGGCGACCGACTGGCTCGGGCTGCGCGGCGCCCGCGTGCTCGTCCTCGGCGCGGGCGGGATCGGCGCGGAGTGCGTCCGCGGCTATCTCGGCGCGGGCGCCGCCGTCACGGCAGTCGACCGCGACCCCGCGCGGCTCGGCGCGCTGGACCCCGGCCCGGACGGGACGAAGCCGCACACGCTCGCGGCCGACCTGACCGAACCGGGCTCCGGCGGCGCCGCCGTCCAGTACGCGCTGGACGAGATGGGCGGCCTCGACGTCCTGCTGCACTGCGTCGGCGTCAACGACCGGCGGCCGATCCTGGAGTTCACCGAGGCCGAGTGGGACCGGATGCTGCGCACCAACCTGTCCACCGCGTTCGGGGCGGCGCAGGCGGCGGGCCGGCACATGGTGCGGGCCCGGGGCGGGCGCATCGTCTTCCTGTCATCGGTGTCCGGGCACCTGGCCCACAAGAAGCACGGGCCCTACGCCGCCTCCAAGGGCGGCATGAACCAGATGATGCGGGTCATGGCCGCCGAGTGGGCCGGCCACGGGGTCACGGTGAACGCGGTCGCGCCCGGCTACGTCGAGACGCCGCTCACCGCCGGCTACCTCGCGCAGCCGGGCGTCCGCGAGGACCTCGTCCGGCTCGTCCCCGCCGGGCGGCTGGGCACGGCGGCGGAGGTCGTCGGCCCGATCCTGTTCCTGTCCTCACCGCACGCGGCGTTCATGACCGGGCACGTCATGTACGTCGACGGCGGCCGGACCCTCGTCTGAGGGCCTTTCCCGGGAGGCAGGGCCGTCCCCCCAACGACAGGGCGCCGTCCCCCAACGACAAGACAGGGAGAACGTCAATGAGCACGGAGCAGAGGATCTTCCCGCGATTCGCCGGGAAGACGGTGCTGGTCACGGGGGCCGGCACCGGGTTCGGCGCCGAGATCGCCGTCCGCGCGGCGCAGGAGGGCGCCCGGGTCGGCGTCCACTACAACAGCTCCGAGAAGGGCGCCGAGCGGACCGCCGAACGCGTCCGCGGCGCGGGCGGCGAGGCGTTCGTCGTGCAGGCCGACATCTCGTCCTGGGAGTCGATCCGCCGGCTCGCCGACGAGGCGTTCGAGCGGGCGGGAACCCTCGACGTGCTCGTCAACAACGTCGGGGACGTCGCGACCGAGCAGATGTCGTGGCGGGAACTGACACAGGAGTCCCTCGACCGCGTCATCGACGTGGACGTGAAGGGCACGCTGCTGATGACCCACGAGTTCGGCTCCCGGATGCTGGACCAGGGGCACGGCGCCATCGTGAACATCGGCTCCACCGTGGTCGTCAGGGGCAGCGCGCGCGCTCCTCAGTACGCCGCCGCCAAGTACGGGCTGCTCGGCATCACCAAGTCGTACGCGGCGGCGTTCGCGCCGGCCGTCCGCGTCAACACCTTCGCGCCCGGCTTCATGGAGACCGGCGCCACGCTGCAGCGCGAGGACTGGAAGTCGGGGCGCCGCGAGAAGCTCATCGCGCAGACGCCGATGGGCCGGATCCCGCCGCCCGAGGCGGTCGCGGGCACGGCCCTGTTCCTCGCCACCGAGGACGCCTCCCACATCACCGGCGCCTACATGCTCGCCGACGGCGGATTCAACATGGTCGGGGCCTGACGGACATGGCCCGGCAGCGTGAGAAGAGCGCCGCGCCCGTGGCGGACGCCCAGGCGTCCCCCCGGGTCGACGCCCGCGACCTCACCCTCGCCTACGGCGAGACGACGGCGGCGACCGGCCTGACGTTCGACGTCCGGCCCGGCGAGTTCGTCAGCCTCATCGGACCGTCCGGCTGCGGGAAGAGCTCCGCCCTGCGCGCGGTCGGGGGCCTGCTCGCACCCGTCTCGGGGGAACTGCTCGTGGACGGGACGCCGGTGCGGGGCCCGCGCCCGCGCGACATCTCCTTCGTGTTCCAGGACCTGGCGCTGTACCCGTGGCGCAGCGCCGTCCGCAACGTGGAGATCGCGCTGCAGTTCGCCGGCGCCGGCCGCCGGGAGCGCCGGGCCCGCGCCATGGACGCGCTGCGCGCCGTCGGGCTGGCCGACGTCCCGCACCGCTTCCCGCACGAGCTGTCCGGCGGCATGCGGCAGCGCGTCGCGATCGCCCGGGCGCTGGTGTCGGACGCCTCGATCCTGCTGCTGGACGAGCCGTTCGCCGCGCTGGACGAGCTGTCCCGGACGAAGATCGGCGAGCAGCTCGTCACGCTGCTGGAGGAGCACGGCAAGACGGTGCTGTTCGTGACGCACAGCCTGGCGGAGGCGGCCTACCTGTCCGACCGCGTGATCGTGATGACCCCGCGGCCGGCGACGATCAAGGAGATCATCGAGGTGCCGCTGGCCCGGCCGCGCGAGCCGCGCATCCTGCGCAGCCCGGAGTTCCACGCGCTCACCGACCGGCTGTCCGCCCTCCTCCTGGACGACTCCCGATGATCAGCCCGCGGCGCGTCCTCGTCTACGCCGGGACGGTGGCGGGCGTCCTCGCGACCTGGTGGGCCCTCGCGGCCTCGGGCACGGTGGCGCCGCTGCTGCTGCCGACCATCGGCAGCGTGTGGCGGGTGCTCGCCGGCCTCGCGGGCGAGCCGTCGCGGCTGGCCGAGCCGATCGCGACCACGCTTCGGGAGACGGCCGCCGCGTTCGGGGCCGCGGCGCTGCTCGCGCTGCCGCTCGGCGTCCTGGTCGGCTCGTCGCGGCTGCTGCGCCGCGCCTACGAGCCGGTTCTCACCAGCATGAACGCGCTGCCGCTCGTGATCTTGTATCCGGTGCTGGCGGCGACGCTCGGGGTCGGGTCGCAGTCCAAGATCGTGCTGGGCGCGCTGTACGCGTTCTTCCCGATCGCCATCGCGGCGGCCCGCGCCACCGCGAACGTGGACGGGCGGCTGATCGTCGCCGCCCGCACGATGGGCGCCACCCGCGCCCAGTGGCTGCGCGCCGTCGTGCTGCCCGCCGTCCTCGGCCCGGTGCTCGCCGCCATGCGGGTGTCGCTCGGGCTGGCGCTGGTCACCGTCATCGCGGCGGAGTTCATCGCGGGCGCCGCCGGCATCGGCTACCAGCTCGGCACCACCAGCCAGGGCCTGGACAGCCCCGGGCTGTTCGCCTGGATCGTGATCGCCTGCATCGTCACGGTCGCGGTCAACCTCCTGTTCTCGGTCACCACCCACGTCCTCCAGAAAGGCGTACACCGTTGAACATCACCAGCCCTTTGAACATCACCGGCCCGTTGAACATCATCGGCAAGGTCGCCGCCGTCGCGGCGCTGTGCGCCGCCGCGCTCACCGCGTGCGGCGGCGGCGGTTCCACCGAACCGTCCCCCTCCATCAAGATCGGGCTCGTCCAGGCGCAGGACTTCGTGCACGCGATGCCCGCCCGGGTGGCCGTCGAGCAGGGCTTCTTCAAGGCCGAGGGCCTGGACGTCAGCGTGGTCGACTTCTCCGCCGGCTCCGACCTCACCAAGGCGATGGCCGGCGGGTCCGTCGACGTGGGCGCCGCCACCGGCCTGGACGCGGTGTCCGGCGCGGCGAAGAACTTGCAGACGCAGGCGTTCTACGGCGTCATGGCCAAGAGCCCGATGGCGCTGATCGTCCCGAAGGACTCCGCCATCACCGGCTTCTCCGGCATGGCCGGCAAGAAGATCGGCATCTCCAAGGTCGGGTCGCTCACCGACTACGTCACGCGCGCGTCCGCGGAGGCGTCCGGCGTGCCGTTCGAGAAGGTCAAGGAGGTTCCGCTCGGCGCCCCGTCCGCGACGATGGCGGCGATGAAGCGCGGCGACATCGACGGGTTCATCCTCCCGGTCAACTTCGGCTTCCTGCTGGAGTCGCAGGACCAGGGCAAGATCGCGGGGAAGGCGTCGGAGACGCTCGGCGCCGACTCGCAGTTCGCCGTGCTGATGGCGAAGAAGCCCTACATCGACGGCAACGCGGCGAACCTGCGCAAGCTCGCGAAGGCCTACACCGCGTCGCTGGAGTGGATGAAGGCCAACCGGCAGCCCACCATCGACCTCGCGAAGGCCAAGCTCGGCATGCCGGAGCAGCTCGCCGGGAAGACCTATGACGCGCTGATCGGCGACTTCACCCCGGGCGGAGCCATCAGCACCGCCGGGATGGCCGGCTACGCCAAGGCGCTGCCGAAGCTCGGCATCGCCTCGGCCTCGCCCGCCCAGGACGCCTACCTCAGCACCGAGATCAGCGCGGCGAAGTGAGCCGTCCATGCCGTCTCTGAGCGTCATCGCCCAGCCGCCCGCGGCGGCGCACGCGCCGCCGCGGGGGGGCGACGCCGCCGTCCACCTCGTCCGCTGGGCGACGGTCCTCGGGCTGGTCGGACTCTGGGAGGCGCTGACCCGCGCGTCGGCGGCCGGCGGCGACTTCCTCACCTCGCCCAGCCGGATCGCCGCCGACGGCCTGCCGGAAGTGCTGACCGGCGAGTCGCTGACGCTGGCCGGCTACACGACCTACCGGTTCCTGGCCGCGTTCGCGATCACGGCCGTCGCCGGGACGGCGCTCGGGCTGCTGCTCGGCCGGGTCAACCGGCACGTCCACCTCGGCGGGCGGGACATCGTGTCCGTGCTGTACGCGCTGCCGATGGCGCCGTTCTACCCGCTGTTCGTGCTGTGGCTCGGGCTCGGCGACGGCTCGGAGATCGCGTTCGGCGTCATCCACGGCCTCCCGCCGGTCGTCCTCATGACGATGTCGGCGGGTGCGGCGGTCGAGCCGTCCGTGCTCGACTCCGGCCGGGCCATGGGCGCCGGGCGGGTCCGGCGGACGCTGTTCCTGATCGTCCCGGCCTGCCTGCCGGAGATCATCGGCGCGCTCAAGATCGGCGCGGCGCTGTCCCTGCTGGGGGTGCTGCTGGCCGAGCTGATGATCTCGGTGGACGGCGTGGGCACCTACATCAGCCTGCAGATCACCAACCACCGGGCCGCCGCGCTGGACGCGATGGTCCTCGTGGTCTGCGCCGGCGCGCTGGCGGTCAACGCCGCGCTGTCGGCGATCGAGAAGCGCGCCTCGCGCGGGCGCCCCTGAGAGGGAGAACCGTTGAAACTGATCACCTTTGACGAGGGCCGGGTCGGGCGGCTGGACGGCGACGACGTCATCGAGCTCGACGTCCCGTCCACGCGGGCGTTCTTCGAGCGCGGCGGGACCGCCGCCGAGACCGGACAGCGGCTCAAGCTCGCGGACGTCCGGCTCCGCGCGCCCATCCGGCCGAAGAAGTTCTTCCACACGGCCGGCAACTTCGCCGACCACCACGAGGAACTCCAGGCGGTCAACTGGTCGCATCCGGTGCACAAGGGCATCGTGTTCTTCCAGAACGTCGACGCGATCATCGGGCCGGACGACCCGATCGTGTACCCCGAGCACCTCACCCGGGAGCTGGACTACGAGCTGGAGCTGGCCGTCATCATCGGCACGCCCGGCAAGTTCTTCGGGCCGGAGGAGGCGCTGGAGCACATCGCCGGGTTCACCGTCTTCAACGACATCACCGCCCGCGACATCCAGCGCCGCGAGATGGAGTCCGGCGTCTTCTCGTTCAGCAAGGCGATCGACACGTTCTGCCCGATCGGGCCGTGGATCGTCACCGCCGACGAGATCGACGACATGCAGGACCTCGCCATGGAGCTGCGGGTGAACGGCGAGACGCGGCAGACCGGGCACACCAAGCAGATGCGGGTGTCGATCCCGCACCTGGTGGCGTACCACTCGCCGCAGGTCTACAGCGCGGGCGACATCCTCACGACGGGCACCGTCTCGGGCGTCGCCGCCGTCCAGCCGGACCCGTTCGACTTCTACCTGCGTCCGGGCGACGTCGTGGAGGCCGAGATCGAGGGCGTCGGGACGCTGCGCAACCCGGTCGTGTCCTGGCAGGACGCGTACGGCGAGCCCGCTCCGGACAAGGTCGACTGGTGAGGCTCGCCAACCTGCGCGGGCGCGCCGTGGTCATCACCGGGGACACGGCCGGGGACACGGCCGGGCGGGTGGCCGTCGACGTCGCCGACGCCAGCGCCGGCCGGTTCCCCGCCGACCCGCAGGCCCTCTTCGCCGAGTGGGACGCGTTCCGCTCCTGGGCCGCGTCGGCCGGCCCCGCGCAGGGCGGGCCGTTCACCGTGGAGGAACTGGGGCCGCCGGTGCCCCGCCCGCCGCAGGTGTTCGCCATCGGCATCAACTACGCGGCGCACGCGAGCGAGGCAGGGTACCCGCCGGATTCGGCGCCCGTGACGTTCACCAAGTTCCCCGGCTGCCTCGCCGGGCCCGTCTGCGAGGTCGAACTGCCGTCCGGCACCGTGGACTGGGAGGTGGAGATGGTGGTGGCGGTGTCCCGGGAGACCGTCCGCGTCCGGCGGGAGGACGCCTGGGGCCACGTGGCGGGCATCACCCTCGGCCAGGACCTGTCCGAGCGGACGTCGCAGCTCGCCGGGGCCAAGCCGCAGTTCAGCCTGGCCAAGTCGTTCCCGAAGTTCGGCCCCACTGGTCCGTGGCTGGTCACGCCGGACGAGTTCGGCGACCCGTCCGACCTGGCCATCTCGTGCAGCCTGTCCGGTGAGACGGTGCAGAGCGCGCGCACGTCCGCGATGATCTACGACGTGCCGGAGCTGCTCGTCCGGCTGTCGCGGGTCTGCCGCCTGTTCCCCGGGGACCTGGTCTTCACCGGGACGCCGTCCGGCGTCGGCAACGCCCGCACCCCGAAGCGCTTCATCCGTCCCGGCGACGTGCTGGTCAGCGAACTGGAGGGCGTGGGCCGCCTCACGCAGCGGTTCGTCGCGGGCGGCACGTGATGCGGGTCAGCGCCCGCCGAGCAGACGCGAGATCTCCGTGCACGCCTCCTGGACGAGGGGCAGGACCTCCTTCAGGAGGCGGTCCGCAGGGACCTCCATCGCGGGCACGGCCACGTTGACCGCGGCGACCGCCGTCCCGGACGCGTCCCGGACGGGCGCCGCGACCGACCGGAGCCCGTGCGCCAGCTCCTCGTCCTGGAGCGCCCAGCCCCGGCCGCGGATCTCCGCCAGCACGGGCCTGAGCGCCTCCAGCGAGGACACCGCGTTGGGCCCCGCCGCCCCGGCGAATGACTCCTGCGTCAGCACCTCGTCCAGCTCACTGTCGTCCAGTTGGGACAGCAGCATCTTGCCCATCGACGTGCGGACCGCAGGCAGCCGCGACCCGACCTGGATGTTGGCCGTGACCAGGTCGTTGTTGCGCAGCCTGACCAGGTACAGCACGTGGTCGCCGGACAGGACGCCGAGGTTCGCCGTCTGCCCGGTGGCGGCGACGAGCCTGCGCAGCGGGCCGTCCGCGAGCTGCACGAGGTCGAGGCTGCGCAGCGCCGAGAAGCCGAGCGTGAGCACCTTGGGCGCGGGGCGGTAGCCGCCGTCCGGCAGCTGCTCCAGGAACCCTTCGGTCGTCAGGGTGGACGCCATCCGGAAGGCCGTGGGCAGGGGCAGGCCCGCCGCCGCGGCCATGTCCGTCAGCTTCATCGCCGGCCGCTGCTCGGAGAAGAGCCCGAGGATGCGCAGGCCCTTCGCCAGCGCCTCCACGTGGTAGCCGGCCACGCGCCCTCACTTCCCGTACCGCCTCGCCGATGCCGCGGCCCTCATCCTACGGGCGCACCGGTGGACCGCGGTTCCGTGCTCTCCTTCCGGCCGACGGTGAAGAAGCCGATGAGCGCGGCGACCGCGGCCACCGCCTCCCCGGCGAAACTGATCGTCTTGTCGGAGTACCACTGCGGGTCGTACATCCGCGGGATCGGGCCGAGCTGCCCGAAGTCGACGAAGTAGTACAGCAGGACGGCCCCGCCGGCGCTGGCCGCGACGATGAACGCGATCGCGTACGTCCATTTCCGCGCCCACACCAGGACCAGGACGGCGGCCACGGCCGCCGCGACGGCCTGCGCGCGGAAGAGGTCGTCCCCGGGGATGACGTTGTCCGGAGTGTTCGGCCCGGGGGCCATGCCCGGCGCGAACCGCCAGTGCACGATGGCGTCGGCCGCGAGTCCGGCGGCCACGAGAAGTCGAAGAACTATGCCCATACCCATTGCACGGTGATACCCCGGCCACGGATCAAACGGAGCACACCTTTTCGGAAGCGTTCTGGCACGAATCACGACCACATCCGGACACCGGCGGGCGTCAGCGGCGGGCCCTGACCCGGAGGTAGCTCCAGTAGAGGAGCCCGAAAAGGATGAACCCGGACAGGATGAGGCCCGATCCCGTACTCCACCCGGAGAACGGCAGGGCGGGCACGAGCCCCCAGACGATGCCCGCCGCGATCAGCGCCAGCCCGGTGAGGATCGACCCCGTCAGCCGCCACCAGGAGGTCACGCTCTCCTCCGCCGCCTGGATCGCCCGGTCCCGGACCGGTTCGACGTAACGGTCCACGGCCGGGAACTCGCGCGCGAGGATCAGCAGCCCGGCCAGCACCAGCAGCAGCCCCGGTCCGGGCAGGACGAGCAGAGCGACACCGGCCACCAGCACCGCGCCCCCGATGAGCAGCACCACCCCGCGCTTGGCCGACCTCCCGTACCCCATCCCGTACCTCCCGCCGACCCGCGTCCCCCGCCGTGCACCTGCAATCTAGATCTTGCGCACAGCACGCCCGCCAAACCCACCCCCGCCAACAAAGACTCGCCCGCCTGAGCCGGGCATGGAGCGGCCCCGTCCCGGGGGTGATCGGGACGGGGCCGCGGGCCGCGCGGGACCGGGCGACGGTCGCCCGCGCGGCGGGTCGGGGGTCAGTCCTTGACGGCGACCTCGGCGCCCGCACCGGTGAGGGAGCGGACCTCGATCTCGGCGTACTTGGCCGCGTTGTACTCCTTGCTGAGGACGGTCCCGAGGAACCCGGCCAGGAAGCCGATCGGGATGGACAGCAGGCCCGGGTTGTTGAGCGGGAACCAGCTCCAGTCGTGGTCGGTGAACAGCGCCTTCTCGGAGCCGGACACGACCGGGGAGAACGCCACGAAGAAGATCGCGGCGCCGAGGCCCCCGTAGATGGCGGAAGTGGCGCCCGCGGTGTTGAACCTCTTCCAGAACAGGCTGTAGAGGATCGCGGGCAGGTTCCCGGACGCGGCGACCGCGAACGCGAGGGCGACGAGGAACGCGACGTTGAGGCGCTGCGCGTAGATGCCGAGGACGATGGAGACGGCCCCGATCACCAGCGCGGAGATGCGGGCGACGCGGACCTCGTCCCGCTCGGTGGCCTTGCCCTTGCGGAACACGTGGGCGTACAGGTCGTGCGCGAAGGACGAGGACGAGGCGAGGGTGAGGCCCGCCACGACCGCGAGGATCGTCGCGAAGGCGACGGCCGCGATGACCGCGAGCAGGATCGTCCCGCCGGCGTCGCCGAACACGATCTCGCCGATGCGTTCGGCGAGCTGCGGTGCCGCGGTGTTGCCGGCCGGGTTGACCCTGGCGATCTCCTTCGAGCCGACGAGGGCGGCGGCGCCGAAGCCGAGGACGAGGGTGAACAGGTAGAACACCCCGATGAGGCCGATGCCCCACATGACGGACTTGCGGGCGTCGCGGGCGGTCGGGACGGTGTAGAAGCGGATGAGGATGTGCGGCAGCCCGGCGGTGCCGAGGACGAGCGCGAGGCCGAGGCTGATCAGGTCGAGCTTGCCGGTGAGGCCAGACTCCTCGGTGGCGTAGCGCTGGCCGGGCTCCAGGAACTTGTCGCCCTTGCCGCTCTGCTCGGCGGCGTCCTTCAGCAGCGAGGAGAGGTTGAAGCCGAACTTGCCGAGCACCAGCAGCGTGATCAGGGCCGCGCCGGTCATCAGCATGACGGCCTTGACGATCTGCACCCAGGTGGTGCCCTTCATCCCGCCGAACACCACGTAGATGATCATCAGGACGCCGACCAGCGCGATCGTGGCGCCCTTGGCGAAGTCGCTGGTGAAGCCGAACAGCAGCGAGACGAGCGCGCCCGCGCCGACCATCTGCGCCAGCAGGTAGAAGATCGACACGACGATGGTGGAGACGCCGGCGGCGGTCCGGACGGGCCGCGGGCTCATCCGGAACGCCAGCACGTCCGCCATCGTGAACCGGCCGGAGTTGCGCAGCAGCTCCGCGACCAGCAGCAGCGCGACGAGCCACGCGACGAGGAACCCGATCGAGTACAGGAAGCCGTCATAGCCGTACAGGGCGATGAGCCCGGCGATGCCGAGGAAGGACGCGGCGGACATGTAGTCGCCGCCGATCGCCATGCCGTTCTGCATGCCGGAGAACGAGCGTCCGCCGGCGTAGAAGTCGGTGGCGCTCTTGGTGTTCCGGCTGGCCCACACGGTGATCGCGAGGGTGGCGAACACGAACACGATGAACAGGCTGATCGACAGGGTCTCGTTGCTCATCGGGCCTCCTCCGCGGTCTCCGCGACGGGGGCGTCCGCGGCGACGATCTCGGCGCGGAGCTTGTCCGCCGCCGGGTCGAGACGGCGCTCGGCGTACCGCGAGTACATGTACGCGATGCCGAACGTGGACAGGAACTGCAGCAGCCCGAAGATCAGGGCGATGTTGATGGAACCGAACACCTCGGTGCCCATGAAGTCGCGCGCCCACCCGGACAGCACGACGTAGAGCAGGTACCAGCTGAGGAATGCGGCGGTCATGGGGAATGCGAATCGACGGAATCTGCGGCGGAGTTCCTGGAACTCCTCGGTGCCCTGGAACCGTTCATAGACGGTGCCGGCGGCGTTCTTATCGACGGACACGACCGCCCCTCCTCTGTTGTGATGCCGATCACGCGCCACCGTAAAGAGCCAGCTCGGAGGGCACGAGGGGTCGGCGGCAAGGCTGCGGTCAGGTGCCGTTCATCATCGCCGGGATGCTGAACCCGTCGATGAACGGTCAGTCTGGCGCGATGAACGGTCGCACCCGGCGGGACGCGACCGCACCCTGCGGGGCGGGGTCGAATCGGCTGGGCGGGGTCACACCCGGCGGGGCCGCCAGGTGCCCCGGTCGACGTTGAGCGACTCCGGAGTGTGCAGGCGCACCATCATGCGGGCGACGCCCGGCGGGACCCGCCGCTGCGTGCACAGCGACACGACGATCATGACGGTGAACGCGATCGGGACCGTCCAGGCGGCGGGCTGGGCCAGCAGGGCGCCGGTGAGCCCGGCCGGCGGCCCGGCGGCGATCGTCACGATGACCGCGCTGCCCGCGAGGACGCCGCCGGCGACGAGCCCGGCGAGCGCGCCGGGGACGGTGAGCCGCCGCCACCAGACGCCGAGGACCAGCAGCGGGCAGAACGTGGACGCGGCGACGGCGAACGCCAGCCCGACCACGTCCGCGACGGCGAGGGAGCGGGCCGCGATCGCCAGGGCCAGCGGCACGACCAGGGCGAGCAGCGTCCCCACGCGGAACGACCGGACGCCGCCGCGCAGGATGTCCTGGGCCAGGACCCCGGCGACGGACACGGTGATACCGGACGAGGTGGACAGGAACGCCGCGACCGCGCCCCCGGTCACCAGCGCGCCGAGGAGGTCGCCGCCGAGCCCGCCGATCAGCCGTCCCGGCAGGGTGAGGACGACGGCGTCCGCCCGCCCGGTCATCAGCAGCTCGGGCGTGTAGAGGCGTCCGAGCACCCCGTACAGGGCGGGCAGCAGGTAGAACGCGCCGAGCAGCGACAGCACCATCACGGTCGTGCGGCGCGCGGCCCGCCCGTCGGGGTTGGTGTAGAAGCGGACGAGGACGTGCGGAAGCCCCATCGTCCCGAGGAACGTGGCGAGGATCAGCGAGTACGTCGCGTACAGCGAATGCTCGCGCCCGTCGAGCGGCAGCGCCCATTCCCGGTCGGTGGTGACGGGACGTCCGCTCACGTGCGGGACGTCGGCGCCCGCCGGGAAGGCGATGGACGTGTCCGCGTCGATGTGGTGCGGCCCGGGGTTCAGGGTGAGCGGGGCGCCGGGGTAGTGGTGCCCGTCGACCTTCCCGTGCACGACGACCCGCACGGGCGCGGTGACGTTCACCGTGACGGCGACGCCGACCGCGACGGTCGTCCGGTCGCCGAACCGCGGCGGGACGTCCGACGACAGGCCGGGCGCGCCGTCGCCCCGCCATGCCAGCAGCAGGAAGACCAGCGGGACGGCCAGCGCGGTCAGCTTCATCCAGTACTGGAACGCCTGGACGAGCGTGACGCTGCGCATGCCGCCGCCCAGCACGTTCACGGCGACGACGACGGCGACCAGCACGCCGCCCGTCCACACCGGCGCGCCCGTCACCGTGCGGAGCACCAGCCCGGCGCTCTGGAACTGAGGGAGCAGGTACAGCCAGCTGATCAGCACGACGAGGACGCTGGCGGCGCGCCGCACGGCCATCGACTCCAGCCGCGCCTCGGCGAAGTCGGGCAGCGTGTAGGCGCCGGAACGGCGCAGCGGCGCCGATACCAGGACGAGCAGGACCAGATACCCGCCCGTCCAGCCGACCGGCAGCCACAGCATGTCGGCGCCGTACGCCAGGATCAGGCCCGCGATGCCGAGGAACGAGGCCGCCGACAGGTACTCGCCGCCGATCGCGGACGCGTTCCGCAGCGGCGTCACCGTCCGGGACGCCACATAGAAGTCGGACGTGGTGCGGGAGATGCGCACCCCGAGCACGCCGATCAGGACGGTGGCGACGACGACGAGCAGGACCCCCGCCAGCCCGTACGCGGCGTTCACCGCCGGTCCCCGGCGCGGTCGACCAGGTCGGCGAAGTCGTCCTCGTTGCGCTCGGCCTGCCGGACGTACCACCAGCCGCACATGACGAACCACGGGTAGATCAGCCCGCCGAGCACCACCCACGGCAGCGGCAGCCCGAACACCTCGCGCTCGCGGGCCTCGGGGACGACCGCGAACAGCAGCGGCAGCCCGATCACCACGACGGCGAGCACCAGGCACAGCCGGACGGCGAGCCGGAGCTGCGTGCGCAGCAGCGACCGCATGTACGCCTCGCCGAGCCCGGTCTGCTCGTCGATCTCCCGGGTCACCGGGTAGCGGGGGCGCCGGACGGTCCGGGTCCGCGGCCCGGTCACCAGCGTCCGGCCGGGCGCGATCTTCCCCGGCCGATCGGCCGGCCCCTCCGCCGGCCGCTCCGCCGGGCTCAGGACGATCTCCTCGCGCGCCGCACCAGCAGGTCGCGCAGCTCCCGCACATGCCGACGCGCCACCGGCAGCTCGGCGTCGCCGACGACGATCGTGCAGCGCCCCGAGTCGAGCCGCAGCTCCTTGATCGCCGACAGCGCGACCAGGTGGCTGCGGTGCACCCGGACGAAACCGGCGCCGCTCCACCGCTCGCTCAGCGCGTTCAGCGGGATGCGCACCAGATGGCTGCCGCCGGACGTGTGCAGCCGCGCGTAGTCCCCCTGCGCCTCCACGTACAGGACCTCGGCGGGGGTGACGAACCGGGTCACTCCGCCCAGCTCGACGGGCATGGGCTCCGGCTCCGCCGGTGCGGGACCGGCGGCGGCGTCCGCCCAGCCGGCCTCCTCCGCGGCCTCGGTCACCCGCGTGATCGCCAGGCCGAGCCGCTCCGGCCGCACCGGCTTGAGGATGTAGTCGGTCGCCTTGATCTCGAACGCGTCGACGGCGTGCCCCTCGTACGCCGTGACGTAGACGATCTGCGGGGCGCGGGCGAACTGGGCGAGGACGCGGCCGAGGACGGTGCCGTCCAGGCCGGGCATCCGGATGTCGAGGAAGACGGCGGCGACGGGGCGTCCGTCCGCGAGGGCCCGGTCGAGCTTGCGCAGCGCGGCGGCGCCGTCCCGGGCCGTGTGGATCTCGCCGATCCGCGGATCGGCGCGCAGCAGATGGACGAGGTCGTCCAGCGCGGGCGCCTCGTCGTCCACTGCCAGGACACGCAGGCTCACCGCATCGTCCTTTCCCCGTCCCGTCCGCCACATTTCAGTCAACACGGCCGGGAGAGTCAAGAGGTCAGGAGGCAGTGACCCCGGGCCGGTACTTGGGAACACGCACGATGACCTTCGTCCCGGCGCCCGGCCCGGTCTCGACGGCGAGCCCGTACTCGTCCCCGTACACCTGCCGGAGCCGGTCGTCGACGTTGGCCAGCCCGATCCCGGCCTGGTCCGCGGCGGGCGTGCGCCGCTCCCCCGCGAGCAGCCCCCGGACCTCCTCCGGATCCATGCCGATCCCGTCGTCCTCGACGCTGATGACGCAGTCGGACCCGGCGTCCTCCGCGATGATCGTGATGAGGCCGGGCTCCGACCGGTCCTGGAGCCCATGCCGGACGGCGTTCTCCACAAGCGGCTGCAAGCACAGGAACGGCACGGCCACCGGCAGCACTTCAGGCGCGATCCGCAGGGTCACCCGCAGCTCCTCGCCGAACCGGGCCCGCTGCAGCAGCAGGTACCGGTCGATCGACCGCAGCTCCTCGGCAAGCGTCGTGAAGTCGCCGTGCCGCCGGAACGAGTACCGCGTGAAACCGGCGAACTCCAGCAGCAGCTCCCGCGCCCGCTCCGGATCGGACCGGACGAACGACGCGATCGTCGTCAGCGAGTTGTAGATGAAGTGCGGGGAGATCTGCGCCCGCAGCGCCCGCATCTCCGCCTCCATCAGCAGCGCCCGCGAATGATCCAGCTCGGCGAGCTCAAGCTGGGCATCGACCCACTGCGCGACTTCCTCGGCCGCGCGGATCAGCCCGGCCGGGACCTCCTCCCCGTACGCCGCCAGCGTCCCGACCACCCGGTCATCAGTGGCGAGCGGAACCACCACGACCCGGCGGATCGGGCAGTCGATCCGGTCGCAGCTCACATCGTGAACCTGCGTGCGCCCGTTCCCGAGCGTGACCCCGGCGTGCGCGAGCCCCTCCGCCGCATGATGGTCGTGCTCGCCGTCCCAGGCCAGCAGCCGCTCCCCATCGGTGATGGCGAGCGCCGGGCAGTCGAGCAGCGCCCGCAGGTGCCGCGCCGCCTTCTGCGCGCCCTGCTCGGTCAGCCCGGCCCGGAACGCGGGCGCGGCGCGCGACGCGGTGTGCAGCATCTCGAACGTCGCCCGCCGCGCGGGCCCGCCCAGATCACCACCGCGCCCCTGCCGCCGCCACCACAGCAGCGCCGGAACCCACGTCACCACCAGCGTCGCGACGACGGCGACGACCACGTCCATCCCGCAAACCTATGCCGCCCGGATCACGAAAAGTGAACCTGATCACTTACTTCCGGAAAGCGCTATGGAACGAGCGCGACATTCGTGACATCTTGATCAAGCCGACATTGTCGATCTTGGCCGGAGTTCCCGCCGCTCCCTCCAGATTCACGGCCGGGCCCGGCCGTGAGGAGTGCGCATGCGCCGACGTCGAAGTCCGGCCGCCCTCGCCGTCCTGCCCCTGGCCCTCGCCCTGCTCACCGCGCAGCAGGCCCCGGCCGCCGCGGACGAGCTCTCCCTCGCCAACTTCCAGCTCCGTCCGAACTCCTACGGAACCGACCTGCAGGACCGCGCCGACGCCCTTCCGCTGGTGAAGGCCACCGTCACCGGCATCATGAACGACCTCAACCGGCAGAGCGAGACGACGCCGGTCACCGTCGGCGGCGCCTGCAACCCGGACGCCCTCACATCGGGCAGCAACGTCGACATCCAGCGGAGCATCTGCTTCAACGCCGGCGACAACGGCACCGGGGACTGGTATCCGCAGGGCATCACCACAGTCGCCGACATGCAGGGCGACCGCGTGTGGGGCGACGGCTACCAGCCGGTCATCGTCAGCTGGTACGACCACAACTCCACAACGAAGAACCCGGTCAAGGGCGTCCGCATCAGCTTCATCAACCCCTACACCGGCGCTTACCGGCACGTCCTCCTGGTGTATCCGCGAGCCAACGGCGATTACGACGCCGTACGGGTGTCGCAGGACTCGTCCAGCGGCGACTACAGCACGCCGCTGCACGCCGGCGGCATCCTCTGGTACGGCAACTACTTGTTCGTCGCCGACACCGCGCGCGGGTTCCGGATGTTCGACATGCGCCGCATCTACGACCTGGGCGCGTCCACGAACGGGTCCACCAGCAACAAGGACTGGGTCGGCCTCGTCGGCGACACCTACTACGGCTACAGCTACCGGTACGTCATGCCGCAGGTCGGCTCATGGACGCGGACCAGCGAGACCGGCGAGACGTGCACCGCCTCCGACCAGTCGCCGCAGTTCTCCTACGTCTCCCTCGACCGCAGCGGTACCGACCACCTCCTCGCGGGCGAGTGGTGCGACGGAGCGAGGGAGGCCAACGGACGGGTCGCCGCCTGGCCGATCTCGGGCGCGTTCGACGGCAACAACAACCTGATCATGGACACGTCCTACCGGTGGAACGCCGACGTGGCCCACAAGCTGCCGGACAGCAACGTCCAGGGGGCGACGCGGTTCAACGGCCGCTGGTACCTCAGCCGCAGCCACGGCGACACGGGCGCCGGGGACCTCATCCAGACCGAACCGGCGACGTCGTCCACGGTCACGCTGCAGATCGACAAGCGGCAGGACCTGGCCATCGGACCGGAGGACCTGTCCCACTGGCAGGGCGGCTCCGACCCGGCGAACCCGACCCTCGGCACCATCTGGACCGTCGGCGAACACCCCGGCAAACGAATGGTGTACTCCGTCTACCCGAACTGAAGCCACAAGGACCGCCCGGCCGGAACACACCGGCCGGGCGTTCACCACGACCCCGCGCACGGCCTGTGATGTCGTCGACAGAGCGGGGCGAGGTTGCAGGAACAAGGCGATCCCACCTTCGGAAGGCCACCTCAGCCACCCACCCGCAGCCACCACACTAAAATCGGCAGAAAAAGAGACCCCGGCCACGCACACGCCCCAGGGTGACTTCAACATCGCCCGCCTACGGTATTTGTCAACTGCGGTCCGGACCGATTGCAACTACGCACCGCGCCGCCGAAACTGAGCCTTTCAGTGTGATGCGGTCTCGCGGAGTTGCAAGGTGTGGATGGCGAGGCGTCCGGACGCGGACCGAGCGTTCCCAGGCGATCGGCCACCGCCCCCCACGCAGGATCTTCCGAGGACGGGCGACGCCCGGCCGGATCCGTCCCGGCCGGGCGTTGCTCGTTGTCTCAGTGCAGGCTGAGGTCGTCGGCGAGGGCGTCGAAATGGTGGTCGGGGTCGCCGAAGGACAGGGACGCGGTCATGGCGTGTTCGGAGAACAGGTGCAGGTCGTGTTCCTGGGTGAAGCCGATGGCACCGTGCACCTGGTGGCCTAGCGCGCACACTCGTTCGTATGCCTCGCTCACCCATCCCTTGGCCATGGCCACTTCCTGTGCGGCGTCCCGGTCCGCGGACAGCAGCCAGATGGCCTCGTAGGCGATGAACCGGGAACCGAGGACGTCGATCGCCATGTTCGCGCAGTGGTGCTGGACGGCCTGGAACGAGCCGATGGCGCGGCCGAACTGCTCCCGTTCCGTCGCGTACTGGACGGTCATGTCGAGGACGCGTTGCGCCGCGCCCACCATTTCCGCGCAGGTCGCAGCAGCTCCGAACAGGGAGATGGCGTCGGCGGCGTCGGGGCCGAGAGCGTCCAGAGCCCGGACGGCGTCCAGTTCGACATGGCACGGACGGCCCCCGCCGATCGTGCCGAGCGGGTGCAGCGTGACGTCCGAAGCGTCCACCCAGAAGGCGTGCGGTTCGTTGTCGAGACGTGCCACCACCAGGATGTGCTCGGCAGAGGCGGCATAGGGGACGAATGTCGCCGTCCCGTTGAGAACGAAGGCGTCGCCGTCCCGCGCCGCGGTCGGGCCCTCGTCGGGACGGTCCCAGGGAAGCGGCGCGGCTGTCACGATTTCGCCGTTCGCAATGGCGGTCAGCCACCGTTCCTTCTGGGCGGACGTCCCGAAGCGGGCTACCGGCAGACCGCAGGCAGCCACCGATGCCAGCAGTGGGCTCGGTACCTGGGCGTAGCCGAGTTGCTCGAACAGCAGGCATACGTCCACGAAGTCGCCGCCCACGCCGCCGTGCTCCTCCGGGAAGGCCAGGCCCGTCCAGCCGAGTTCGACCATCTCCTTCCAGAGCGCGGCCGAATAGCCGGAAGGGTCGCCGTCCATGGCCCGCGCCCCGGCGGTCGCCGAACGAGATGCCAGGACCTCCCGGGCCGTGGAGGCGATCAGCTCCTGGTCCTCGGTCAGGCTCAGGTCCATGGCGGCGGCACCTTGTCAGAGCGGACCCAAACACCAGGCCGTTCCTCCCAGAACAGCTGGACGAGGACGCCGCCGGTCTTCTTCGGATGGATGAACGTGTGCTTCCAGGCCGCGCCGTCGGTGACGCCCTCCTCGTCATCGAACGTCGGCGTGTCGTGGTGCTCGCAGGCCGCCATCGCCGCGTCCCAGTCGGAGACCTCGAACGTGACGTGGTGGGCGCCGGGGCCGCCCTTGGCGAGGAACTTCTCGATGAACGAGTCCTCGCCGCGCGGCATGATCACTTCCCAGCAGATCGCCGAGCCGGGGATGTTCAGGACGAGGTCGGCCATGTCGGGATGTTCCTCGTCGGCCGTCCGCCACACCTGCACGAACCCCGCCAGCTCGTGGTACCAGTGGGCGAGCGCGTCGCGGTCGTGGAACGCCTGGCAGATGTGGTCGAGCGCCACGATGCCGAGGGAGGGCCCGTCCGAGGAGCCCGTCTCGACGGACGAAGCGGAAGAATCGCCGCACATGTCCAGGCTGCCGGGCCCTCGGAGCCGCCACAGGACGCCGGGGCCGGCCTCGGGCGGGCTCAGCGACGCCTCCAGCCACCGTCCTCGTGCCCCGTCGGTCGGCTTGATGCCGCGCACTTCGAGTTCCGCCTGGACGGCCTCCAGATCGGGCACCTCGGCGCCGACGTGATGCAGCCCGGGGCGTCCGCCATGCTCGTCCAGCCAGGTCTGCAACGCGGAGCCGTCGCCGGACGGGGAGACGACCTCCCACGCCTGGCCGCGGCTGCCGGGGATCTCCAGCCGGGCGCCGCGCACGCCCTCGCCCGGGTTGTCCCAGCTCCGGACGCGCCGGAACCCGAACAGCCCGGACAGCAGCGCGACCTGCGCGTCGAGGTCGTGGGTCACCTGCGCGACATGATCGATGCGATAGATCTGCACGGGTCCTCCTAATCACGGCCTAGCTCGGGTGCGGCTCGATCCAGTCGTAGCCGTAGGTGACGAGTTCCTTGACGAGGCGCAGGTTGTAGCGGTTCATCGCGGCGATGCGCTCGGCCAGCTCGCCGATCCGCTTGTCGAACTCGTCCGCCGGATACACGTCGTTGACCAGGCCGAGCTGCAGCGCGCGGTCGGCGCCGATCCGCGCCCCGGTGAACAGCAGCTCCTTGGCGCGGGCCTTGCCGATGCGCTCCGGCAGCCGCTTCACGCCGCCCCAGCCGGGCGCCGACCCGCCGAACTCGGGCTGGTCGGGGTCGCCGTCCTCGGTCATCTTCGGCCGGTAGGGCGGGCGGGCCGACAGGGTGATCTCGACCAGCCCCATCTTCGCGTTGTCGGACGCGATGATGAAGTCGGCGGCGAGCGCCAGTTCCAGTCCGCCGCCGACCGCGTACCCGTGCACTGCCGCGATCACCGGTACGGACGTCCGCTCCATCATCGCGAACGTCTTCTCGCCGAGCCGGCCCTGCTCGATCCGTTCGCGCGGGGTCAGCTTCTCCGACCAGGCCAGGTCCATCCCGGCGCAGAACGCGCGCTCGCCGGCGCCGCGCAGCACCACCACGCAGACGTCCTCGTCGTCGTCGACGCGGGTGAAGATGTCGCGCAGCTCCGTCATGGTGGTGGGCGTGAGAGCGTTCAGCTTGTCCGGCCGGTTCAGGGTCAGCCAGGCGACTCGCTCCTCGATCCGCAGGTCGACGGTCTCGTAGGCGTTCTCGTCGGGCATACGGGTTCGCTCCTCCTGGTGTTAGCTGCGGGGCAGGTTCAGGCCCCGGGTGGCGATGACGTTGCGCTGGATCTCGGTGGTGCCGCCCAGGAAGGTGGACGCCACCGAGTCGCGGCACATGTGGGTGAACGTGGCGTTGAGTGGGGCGTTCTCTCGCTCCCAAAGTGCGGCGGACCGCCCGAACGCGCGCGCGCCCGTGCGGGCGAGCCGCTGGTGCAGTTCGGCGCCGAACAGCTGGTTGATGGACGCCTCGAAGTCGGGTTCGTCCCCCGCCGCCTGCTTCGACACGGTGTAGCGGGCCAGGTTGTACAGCACACGGATCTCCGTCTGGCGCCGCGCGATCTCCTGCCGGATCGCGGGCGTGTTCCGGGCGAACCGCCGTCCCTCCGGGGAGCGCAGGTAGGTCACCAGCTCGGCGAGCGCCTGCTCGTACTTGATCGTGGCGCCGATCCCCGCCCGCTCGAAGCCCAGCGCGGACATCGCGACGTACCAGCCGCGGTTCTCCTCGCCGACCCGGTTCGCCACCGGCACCCGGACGCCCTCGAAGAAGATCTCGCAGAACGGCGCCGCGCCGCGGATGTCGGTGATCGGACGAATCGTCACGCCGGGCGCGTCCACCTCGATGAGCAGGAACGTGATGCCGCGGTGCGGCTTCTCCGCATCCGGATCAGTACGGACCAGGACGAACAGCCAGTCGGCGTACTGCCCGAGGGACGTCCACACCTTCTGGCCGTCCACGACGTAGACGTCGCCGTCCCGGACGGCTCGCGTCCGCAGCGAGGCCAGGTCGGAGCCCGACCCCGGCTCGGAGAACCCCTGCGCCCACGCCGCCTGCCCCGAAGCGATCGGCGGCAGATGCCGGGCCTTCTGATCCTCGGTGCCGTGCACCAGCAGCGTCGGGCCGAGGAGGAACGCGCCGATGCCGTTCACGACCGGCACCCGCGCCCGCATCATCTCCTCGTGCAGGACGAACTCCTCCAGCGGCGACAGCCCGGCGCCGCCGTACTCCGCCGGCCAGTGCGGCGCGATCCAGCCTCGCTCGGCCAGCGCCGCGGCCCACGCCCTGGCCCCGTCCCGCCGTCCCGGATCATCGGACACCCGGTCGACGGGCCAGTTGTAGCCCGCGACGTCCTCGGGTTCGAGGCTCTGCTCCTCGTCCCCGGCCGGACGGTACGAAGCGGGGAACCTCTCCTTGATGAAGGCCCGGACCTCCTCGCGGAAGGCGGCCTGCTCCGGCGTGTCGTCCCAGTTCACCGGCCGCCCACCTCCAGGTCGAAGGTCGTCTCGGTGATGCCGGAGTCGCCCTGCGCGCGCAGCTTGTACTTGGCGACCTTGTCGGTGGGGGTGCGCGGCAGGGCGTCCACGAACTCGACGTAGCGGGGGACCATCGAGCGCGGCAGCCGCTCCCGGCAGTAGGCGGCCAGCTCCTCCGGGTCGAGCCCGGTGTCCGGTTGCACGACGATCGACACCTTGATGTCCTCGTCCTCCAGCTCCGAGGGCACGCCGATCGCGGCGCACTCCAGCACCGCCGGATGCTGGTTGATCTCGGTCTCCAGGTCGAAGGCCGAGATGTTCTCCCCGCGCCGGCGGATGGCGTCCTTCATGCGGTCAAGGAAGTAGAAATACCCGTCGTCGTCACGCCATACCCGGTCCCCGGTGTGGAACCACATGTTCCGGAAGCAATGGGTGGTCGCCTCCCAGTTGCCGTAGTAGCCGGTCGTGAGGACGAACGGCTGCTTCGGCCGCAGCACCAGCTCGCCGGGCTCTCCCGGCCCGACCTCCCGGTCCTGCTCGTCCACGACGGCGACGTGGAAGCGCTCCTCGTGCGCCTGCCCGCACGAGCCGACCCGCCATTCCCCGTACGGGCTGCCGGTCGCGATGCCCGCCTCCGTGCTGGTGTAGGTCTCCACCGACCGGACGCCGAACCGCTCCCGCATCGGCTCGTCGAGGTTGGATTTGCCCATGTAGAACGTTTCCAGCCGGTGGTCGCGGTCCCGCGACGTCGGGGGCCGGTTCAGCAGGATCGGGATCATCGAGAACACGCTCATGCAGACCTGGGCGTCGAAGCGGCGCACGTCGTCCCAGAACCTGGACGCGCTGAACCGCTCGACGATGGCGATCGAGCCGCCGCCCAGCAGGGCCGACAGCATGCCGTCCCAGAGCGCCGCCGCGTGGAACAGCGGCAGCGGGCAGTAGATCGTCTTGCCCCACCGGTCGAGGAAGTCGAGCGAGTCGTACGCGCAGGTCAGCGCCAGCGCATGCGGGACCATCGCGCCCTTGGACGGCCCGGTCGTCCCGGACGTGTACATGATCGCCTGAAGGTCCCCGAAGCCGACCTTCACATCGACCGTGCCGCCCTCGTCCGGCAGGGAGTTCAGCTCGCGTGCCGGCTTGCCCAGCAGGTCGACCAGGACACCGGCCCCGGCGGCGTCGCGCACGAGCACGCCCCTGAGCTTCGGCAGCCTCTCCGCGACATCGGCGACCCGCTCCGCGTACGGCCCGTCGATGATGAGCCAGCCCGAATCGGAGCTGTCCAGGACGTGCCGCAGCAGGTCGCCCTTGTACGCGATGTTGATCGGCACGGCCACCGCGCCGAGCCGAGCCAGCGCGAACACGAGATGGACGAGGTCGGCGCAGTTGGGCAGCATCACGCCCACGTGGTCGCCGCGTCCGATACCGGCCCCGGCGAGGGACCGTGCCAGCCGGTCGGCGGCGGCGTCCACCTCGCCGTAGCTGACCTCGCCGTCCCGGAACTTGAGAAACGTCTGCCTTCGGTGAACCTGCGCCTGTGACCGGAGGACGTCCCCGAGGACGAAGCTCTCCAGCGTCTCCTTGCGCATCCGTACCCTCCGCTGTCGCTGCGTTGGCGTGCGTGCGTCGTCGGTGGCTGGGCGGCTAGATGGCGGCGGCGCGGAATCGGCCAGGAGCGATCCGCAACCGGACAATGTCTTAATTAGAGGAACATGAAACGCCAGACACGGCAACAGTGTCGAAAAGGGAAGGAACTGGTTTAAGAGTCACTTACTGGGACATCAAGCGTCCCGTGTGACCCAGGCCACACACTCTCGGCGCGGAGTTTCGGACGCGCGCCGCTCCCCTTTCGAGGTGCTCGGCATTGGAGTGGAGTGCCAACGATCCCCCTCCAGGATCGGCGGATTCCACCGGCATCGACGCCGATCCGCGGGCCTATCGTTCTGCCGTCCCCTCCGGAAGGAACGGTGCGTCATGCAGAATCCACAGCCCCGCTGGTGCTCGTGCCGGGTCCCGGACGGGGTCAGCCGCCGGCAGGTCCTCGGCGGCCTGACCGCCGCGAGCGCCCTCGCCGTCGCCGGCTGGCCGGGCACGGCCTCGGCGGCGCCGCACGGCCGGTCGGTGACGATCACCGTGATGGGCACGTCCGACATCCACAGCCACGCGGTCAACTGGGACTACTACAAGGACGCCGAGTACAGCGACCGCGACGGGAACACGGTCGGCCTGGCCCGCGTCTCCAGCCTCGTCAACGAGGTCCGCGCCGCCCGCGGACGCGACCGCACCCTGCTCTTCGACGCCGGCGACACCATCCAGGGCACTCCCCTGGGCTTCTACTACGCCACCGTCGAGCCGATCACCGAGACCGGCGGGACGCACCCGATGGCCCGCCAGATGAACGCCATCGGCTACGACGCGGTGGCGCTCGGCAACCACGAGTTCAACTACGGCATCCCGTTCCTGAACACGTGGATCAGCCAGATGGACGCCCCGGCACTGGCCGCCAACGCCGTCCACACGGGAACGCAGCGTCCCGCCTACCGCCCGTACATCATCAAGAAGATGCACGTCCGCGGCTACCCGCCGATCCGCGTCGGCCTCCTCGGCCTGACAAACCCGGGCATCGCGATCTGGGACAAGGCCAACGTCTCCGGCAAGCTCGACTTCCTGGACCTGGTGGAGACCGCGCGCCGCTGGGTCCCGGTCATCCGCGCCCGCGGCGCCGACGTCGTGATCATCAGCGCCCACTCCGGCGACAGCGGGACGTCCTCCTACGGTGACGCGCTCCCCATCGAGAACGCGGCGGCCCTGGTCGCCGAGCAGGTCCCCGGCATCGACGCCATCCTGTTCGGGCACGCCCACCTGGAGATCCCGGAACGCTTCGTCACCAACAAGGCCACCGGCCGGACGGTCGTGATGAGCGAGCCGAAGTGCTGGGGCGAGCGCCTCTCCATCTTCGACCTCACCCTCACCCACTCGCGCGGCCGCTGGAAGGTCACCGACAAGTCGGCGACCACGGTGAACTCGAACACCGTCCAAGAGGACCCGCACCTGGTCACCCTGGTCAAGAAGCAGCACGACGCGGTAGTGGCCTACGTGAACAAGGAAGTGGCGACCTCGACCGAGGAGATGTCCGCCGCGGAATCCTGCTGGAAGGACACCGCGATCCTCGACTACGTCCACCTCGTCCAGACCGAGAAGGTGAAGGCCGCGCTGGCCGGCTCGGAACACGCGTCGCTCCCCGTGGTGTCGATCGCGGCGCCCTTCAGCCGGGCCGCCACCTTCCCCGCCGGCAAGGTCACCATCAGGGACATCGCGGGCCTCTACATCTACGACAACACCCTCCTGGCCAGCATCCTCACGGGCTCGCAGATCAAGGACTACCTGGAGTACTCCGCCCAGTACTTCAAGCAGGTCGCGGCGGACGCCCCCGTCGACCCGGCCTCCTGGACGAACGCCAACAACCGTCCCGACTACAACTACGACCAGTTCTCCGGCGTCGCCTACAACGTCGACATCGCCAAACCAGAAGGCTCCCGGATCACCGGCATGACCTACAACGGAGCCCCGGTAGCGGACGACCAGCAGTTCGTAGTGGCGGTCAACAACTACCGCCAGTCAAGCGGAGGAGGCTTCCCCCACATCACCACGGCCCCGGTGGTCTACAACGCGCAGGTGGCGATCCGCGAGGCGATAGTCGAATACGCCTCCGCCGCCGGCACCATCGACCCCGCCACCTTCCACACGGAGAACTGGCACCTGACCCGCGACGACACCCCCGTCTTCTAGCGGGGTGCGGTCGCGGCCGCCACGAACAGGGGAAGGGCCAGGAAGAGGCGGTCGGCCTCGGCTCGGCTGCGTTGGTCGGCGAGCCAGCCGTTGGCCTGCTCGTCCGTGACGGCGCCGCCGGCACGCGCTCTCTCGGCCATTCCTTCGAGCATCGGCAGCATCGTCGGCCCGGTGAACACGCCGGTGCGCACCTCGACCGCCACGTCGCGGAAGCCGGCGTCCAGCAGCAGGTTGCGCTGGCGGCGCACGGAGCGCGGATCGGTCACCAGGTCGGCGCGGGCGTGGACGATGGTGCGGGTGAGGGCCGGGTCGCCGGAGTCGATGACGATGGTGTCCCAGTCCTGGCCGACGAGGACGATCCGTCCTCCGGGCGTCAGGACCCTGCGGGCCTCGGCCAGCGCGCGTTCCGGTTCGGCGAGGATGTGGAGAACCTTGTCGGCCCGGTAGCCGTCCATGGACGCGTCGGAGAGCGGCAGGTCGTACGCGCCTCCGGGGCGGAGATCGGCGTCGGGCCACCGGCTGCGGGCGACGGCGATCATCTTCTCGTCCGGGTCGACGCCGACGGCGTCCACGCCTCGTCCGGCCAGTTCCGCGACGGCCCGCCCGGCGCCGCAGCCCACGTCCACCACGGACGTCCCGGGTCCGGCGCCGAGCAGGTCGTAGGAGTGGAGCCGCAGGTCGACGGCGGCCTGCAGGTTCTCGGCCGCGTCGAGCATCCGGATGAGGGCGTCCGTCGAGTCGCGCGCCTTCTCTGTGTCGCTGGTCATGGACGCCAGCATGCGAGTTAATGTCGACATGAAGTCAAGCGGGCAGATGAGCATCGGCGCCCTCGCCGGGCGCTTCGGCCTCGCCACCCACGTCCTGCGCCACTGGGAGTCGGTGGGGCTGCTCGCCCCCGCCCGCGACGCCGCCGGGCGGCGCCGCTACACCGCCGCCGACCTCACGCGCGTCGCGGTCATCCTGCGCGCCAAGGACGCCGGGCTCTCCCTCGAAGCCATCGGCACGCTCACGGCCGGTTTCGACCTCGGGAAGCGGCGGGAGACGCTGCGGCGGGAGGCCGAGGCGCTCCGCCACCGCATCGCCACGGCGCAGGCGTCGCTGGAACTCCTCGAAGGCGCCTTGGGCTGCGAGCACGAGGACATCACCGAATGCCCCCGCTTCCAGCAGACCGTGGCGGAACGGACCACCCGGACGGCGCCGGCCGCCGGGTGATCCGTCCCGGGGATCAGGAGTGTGCGGGCTGCGGCACGCTCGGTTCGGCGTCGGCGGCGGGCTCGGACTCGGGGCGGGGGGTGTTCATCAGGACGGCGACGATCAGCGCGCCCGCCACGAGGATCCCGGCGGCCCAGGCGCTGCCCGTCCCGAAGCCCTCCACCAGTGCCTGCTTCGCGACGGCGGGGCTCCTGCCGTGCGAGGCGAGGTAGTCCACGGTCGCGCTGGTGGCGATGGTGTTGAGGAACGCGATGCCGATCGAGCTGCCGACCTGCTGCGCCGCGTTGACGGTCGCCGACGCCACGCCCGCGTCGCCCGGGTCGACGCCGCGGGTCGCG
Organism: Actinomadura latina NBRC 106108; assembly: GCF_001552195.1. Taxonomy (GTDB): domain Bacteria; phylum Actinomycetota; class Actinomycetes; order Streptosporangiales; family Streptosporangiaceae; genus Spirillospora; species Spirillospora latina. Next base: position 86,868 of record NZ_BCQS01000008.1, on the reverse strand, counting down.
TAGTTCATGGCGACCGGCATGATCATGCCCGCGCCGAACCCGAACAGGACGCCCGTGACCAGCACGCCCCGGGCGTACCCGGTGCCGGGTTCGAGGGTGAGCATCCAGAGCATGCCGCACGCGCTGATGAGCATGCCGGGGACGATCAGCGCCCGCGGCGAGACCCTGGGCAGCAGCCGGGCGCTGATCCCGCCGGCCGACACCAGCACCGTCACGACCATCGGGAGGAAGGCCACGCCCGTCCTGATCGGCGAGTAGCCCTTGGCGACCTGCAGGTAGTACGTCATGAACAGGAACGCCCCGAACATGCCGGCCCCCGCCAGCCCCACCCCCAGGTAGGCGGCGCCGCGGGTGCGGTCGGCGATGACGCGCGGCGGCAGCAGCGGCTCCGGCACCCGGCGCTCGACGAGGACGAACGCGGCGAGCAGCACCGCCCCGGCGGCCAGCAGGCCGATGACGGTCGCCGAACGCCAGCCGTCCGACTCGGCCCGGCCGGTGCCGTACACGACCGCGACCAGCCCAGCGGTGACGAGCAGCACGCCGGGGATGTCGAACTTGGCCCTGCCCTCGCGTCGCGACTCGGTCAGCATCGCGTACCCGCCGGCCACCGCGACCAGGGCGATCGGGATGTTGATGTACAGGCACCAGCGCCAGTCCATGTACTCGGTCAGCGCCCCGCCCGCCAGCAGGCCGATCGCGCCGCCCGCGGCGGAGATGCCGCCCCAGATCCCGAACGCCTTGGCGCGGTCCGCCGGGCGGGTGAACATCACCGTCAGCAGCGACAGCGCGGACGGCCCGAGCAGGGCGCCGAACGCGCCCTGGAGGGCACGGGCGACCAGCAGCATCTCGAAACCGGACGCCGCGCCGCCCAGCGCGGAAGCGCCGGCGAAGCCGAGCAGCGCGACCAGGAAGGTCCGCTTGCGCCCGGTGTAGTCGGCGATCCGGCCGCCGAGCAGCAGCAGGCCGCCGAACGCCAGCGTGTACGCGGTGATGATCCACTGCCGGTCGCCGTCGGAGATGCCGAGATCCCGCTGGATTGACGGCAGCGCGATGTTCACGACTGTGCCGTCCAGAACGATCATGAGCTGGGCCAGCCCGATGAAGAACAGCGCGGCCCAGCGGCGCGAAGCGACCGCCGGAGCCTCCGTGATGGCCATGGCCTCTTCCTCACTCAAGGTGGTGCGGGCCGCGCGGACCGTCCGCGCGGCGTCCTGACGACCACGAGATGCCGGAGACGGGATTCTTGTGACGGCACAGCTCATGTGACATGAACCACCGGGCGTGGACGTCACAAATCGGCGGCGGCAGGCGTCTTGTGCGCGTAGCACTGTTGAGACCGACCGGGCGGGAGCCATGCACAGCGACCGAGCAATGAGCACATCCGACTCCGCCACCGAGGTGTTCGTCGCCCACCGCAACCTGCTGTTCACCGTCGCCTACGAGATGCTCGGGTCGGCCGCCGACGCCGAGGACGTCCTGCAGGAGACGTGGCTGCGGTGGGCGGGCGTCGACCTCGGCAGCGTGCGCGACCAACGCGCGTACCTGGTCCGGATCACGACCCGCCAGGCGTTGACCCGGCTGCGGACGCTCGGCCGCCGCAAGGAGACCTACATCGGCCCGTGGCTGCCCGAACCGCTGCTGACCACGCCCGACGTGGCCGAGGACGTCGAACTGGCCGACAACGTCTCGATGGCGATGCTGCTGGTGCTGGAGACGCTCACGCCGACCGAGCGCGCGGTGTTCGTGCTGCGCGAGGTGTTCGACCTGCCCTACGACGAGATCGCCGAAGCCGTCGGCAAGACCCCCGCCGCCGTCCGGCAGGTCGCGCACCGGGCGCGCTCGCACGTCGCCGCCCGCCGCCCCCGCGACGTCGTCTCCCCCGCCGAGACCCGGGCCGCGCTCAAGGCGTTCCAGCGGGCGGTCGAAACCGGCGACCTGCAAGGTCTGCTCGACATGCTCGCACCGGACGTGGTCCTGCTGGCCGACGGCGGCGGACGCAAGCAGGCCGTCCAGCGGCCCATCGCGGGAGCCCGCAAGGTGGCCCGCCTGCTCACCGTCGGCATCCGCCGGCTGGCGGCCAGGACGCTGATGGCCGACATGTCGTTCGAGCCCGTCCAGCTCAACGGCTGCCCGGCGCTCGTCGTGCGGCTCGGCGGAGAGACCGACGCCATCGTGGCGATGCGGATCGAGGACGGCCTCATCACCGGGCTGTACTTCGTCCGCAACCCCGACAAGCTGTCGCGCGTCGACCAGGAGACGTCACTGAGCCGCGACTCAGCCTTGACCTCCCCGCTCTAAGTCACCGGGGCCGGCTGCCTCTAGCGGACGTCCGGTGTCGTGTTCGAGAAGGTGCGCCGGTACGTGGTCGGCGGGACGCCCACGGTGCGGGTGAAGTGGTGGCGGAGGTTGGCGGGGCTGCCCAGGCCCGAGCGCGCGGCTATCTGATCGACCGGGAGCGGCGTGGTCTCCAGCAGTTCGCGGGCGTGGTCGATGCGGATACCGCGCAGCCAGGCCATGGGCGTCGTGCCCGTCGCGGCGTGGAAGCGGCGGATCAGGGTGCGGGTGGTCACGTTGGCGTGGCGGGCCAGCGTGGCGATGGTCAGGGGTTCGTGCAGGTTCCGGCGGGCCCAGTCGAGGAGCGGGCCGAGTTCGCCGGCCTCGTCGACGGTTCGCGCGTCGATGTACTGGGCCTGGCCGCCGGGACGGTGTGCGGGCATCACCAGGCGCTTCGCGAGGGCGCCGGCGACGGCGGCGCCGTGGTCGTTGCGGACGACGTGCAGGCACAGGTCGAGGCCGGCGGCGGTGCCCGCGCTGGTCAGGACGTCGCCGTCGTCGATGTAGAGGACGGACGCGTCCACCATCACGTCGGGGTGGCGGGCGGCCAGTTGGCCGGCGTGCATCCAGTGGGTCGTCGCGGGGCGTCCGTCCAGGAGTCCGGCGGCGGCGAGGACGAAGGCGCCGGTGCAGAGCGAGACGATCCGGGCGCCGCCGGCGTGCGCCGCACGGACGGCCTCGACCAGGTCGGGCGGCTGGGCGTCGATGACGCTCGCGCAGGCCGGGATCACCACGGTGTCGGCTTCGGCGAGTGCGTCGAGGCCGTGCGCGGCGGGTGCGGCGAACCCGGCGGCCGTGCGGGTGCCGGGGGCGGCGCAGAGCCGGAAGTCGTACCACCAGCCGGCGAGGCCCGGACGCTCGTAGCCGAACACCTCGCACGGGATGGCCAGTTCGAAGATCGGCACCGCTTCGGTGACGGCGACGGCGAGCGTGTGCATGTCACTAATTTAGCGGTAATGGTCAATGCTGCCACTTGGCCTCGTCGGACGTGAGCGCGAGAGTCGGTGGCATGGATCTTCTCCCTCTCGGGCGGGCCTCCTTCGACCCGCACCCGGACGCGGCCGCGCGACTCTGGCGGCACGTCGTGGAACTGCTCGGCGACGAGCGCGGGCAGATCGCCGGACGCGGCGTGAGCGCCCCGGTGGACGTCCAGGAACTCCGGGACGCGATCGGCGCTTACGGCTTCGATCGTCCGCTACCCGCGCTGGACGTCATCGAGGACGTGGCCGGGCTGCTGCGCGCCACCACCGTCCACACGACCCATCCGCGCTACTTCGGCCTGTTCAACCCGACGCCGACGCTGCTCGGCGTCGTCGGTGAGACGCTCGCCGCCGCGTTCAACCCGCAACTGGCCGCGTGGTCGCACGCACCGGCGGCGGCGGAGATCGAGGCCCATCTGCTGCGCTTCCTGGGCGGGCGGCTCGGCCATCCGCAGGACGCCGTCGCCGGGTCGTTCACCAGCGGCGGCGCCGAGGCGAACATGACCGCCGTGCTGCTGGCGCTCACGAGGACGTGGCCGGACTACGGCGAGCGGGGGCTGCGGGCGCTGGACGGCCGTCCGGTCATGTACGCGTCGGCGGAGAGCCACCTGGCCTGGCTCAAGATCGCGCACGCCACCGGCATCGGACGGGACGCCGTCCGGCTCGTCCCCACCGGCCCGGACCTGCGCATGGACACGGCGCGGCTGGCCGAGCGGATCGCCGCCGACCGGGCGCGGGGCGAGTTGCCGTTCCTCGTCGTCGCGACCGCCGGGACGACGTCCGCCGGAATAATCGACCCGCTGCACGAGGCCGCCGACCTGTGCCGCGAGCAGGGTCTGCGGCTCCACGCCGACGCCGCCTACGGGGGCGCGGCGGTGCTGTCCGACCGGTTGCGGCCCGCACTGTCCGGTATCGAGCGCGCCGACTCGGTCACGGTGGACGCGCACAAGTGGATGAGCGTCCCGATGGGTGCGGGCGCCTTCCTGTGCACCGACAGGGAGGGCCTCGCGGAGACGTTCCGGGTCACGACGTCCTACATGCCGGCCGAGATCCCCGACACCGTGGACCCCTACACGTCCAGCCAGCAGTGGTCGCGCCGGTTCATGGGCCTCAAACTGTTCCTCAGTCTCGCCGCCGCGGGCCGCGAAGGCTACGCCGAGCAGCTCGAACGCGACGCCGCCCTCGCGGACGTGCTCCGCGGCGGGCTCGCCGCCGCCGGCTGGGAGATCGTCAACGACACCCCGCTCCCGGTCGTCTGCTTCGCCGATCCGGGGACCGCGACGTGGGAGCACCACGACGCGCTCGCCCAGAAGGTCGTCCAGAGCGGGCGTGCGTGGATCAGCCCGGTACGTCTGAACGGACGCGCCGCCCTCCGCGCCTGCCTCATCAGCCACCGCACCACGGCCGCCGACGTCGAGGAGCTCGTCCGGGCCGTGGGCGAGGCGCGCAAGGAGGTCTGAGCGCGGAGCGCCCAGGTGTCGCCGCCGCCTCCCCTCCTCATGGTGAATTGGCTTCCCCGTGTCACTGAGAAGTGATTTTCCGGGCAAGGCTCCAGATCATGAACAGCCCCGAGGGAGAACCCGAAGAAGAGCACGGACGCGCACGCACCGACTGGATCGTCTACGGCGTCACCGCCGTGCTGTCCATGGCGTTCGTGTTCTGGGGCGGAGTGTCGACCGGCACGCTGAGTTCCGTCTCGCAGGCGACGCTGGACTGGCTGCTGGCGAACGTCGGCTGGCTGTTCGTCCTCGCCGCGACCGGGTTCGTCATCTTCTCGCTGTGGCTGGCGGTCAGCCGGTACGGGCGGATCCCGCTCGGCCAGGAGGGCGACGAGCCCGAGTTCCGGACCGTCTCGTGGATCGCGATGATGTTCAGCGCGGGCATGGGCATCGGGCTGATGTTCTTCGGCGCGGCCGAGCCGCTGCTGCACTACGTGACGCCGCCCCCGGGCACCGACGCACCGCAGAGCGAGCCGGCGATCGAGACGGCCATGGCCACCACGATGTTCCACTGGACGCTGCACCCGTGGTCGATCTACGCCGTCCTCGGCCTCGCGATCGGCTACGGGCACTACCGGCGGGGCCGCAGCCAGCTGATCAGCGCGGCGTTCGCGCCGCTGCTCGGCCACCGCCGCACCACCGGCCCGGTGAGCAAGCTGATCGACATCCTCGCGCTGTTCGCGACGCTGTTCGGGTCGGCCGCCTCGCTCGGCATCGGTGCCCTGCAGATCCAGACCGGCATGCGGGAGGCGGGCTGGATCGAGAGCCTCGGCACCACCGTCCTCGTGCTGACCATCGTGGTGCTGACGATCTGCTTCATCCTGTCGGCCGTCTCCGGCGTCGCGCGCGGCATCCAATGGCTGTCGAACATCAACATGGTGCTCGCGGCCGTCCTCGCGGTCTTCGTGTTCGTGGTGGGGCCGACGGTCTTCATCCTGGAGCTGCTGCCCACCTCGATCGGCGTCTACATCCAGGACTTCGGCGAGATGGCGTCCCGCTCCGGCGCGACGGGCGGCACGGCGATGCAGCAGTTCCTCGCCAACTGGACGATCTTCTACTGGGCATGGTGGATCTCGTGGGCGCCGTTCGTCGGCATGTTCCTGGCGCGGATCAGCCGCGGCCGCACCATCCGGCAGTTCGTCGCCGGCGTGATCATCGTGCCGAGCACGGTCAGCCTGGCCTGGTTCGCGATCTTCGGCGGGACGGCGATCAGCCAGCAGCGCAAGGGCCTGAACCCGTACGGGAACGGCTCGGAGGAGCAGATCACCTTCAACGTCCTCGGCCACCTGCCGTGGGCGTCCATCACCTCGGTCATCGTGATGATCCTGGTGGCGATCTTCTTCGTGTCGGGCGCGGACGCGGCGTCCATCGTCATGGGCACCCTGTCGCAGCGCGGCTCCACCGCCCCCGCCCGCTGGGTGGTGATCTTCTGGGGCGCACTGACCGGCGGCGTCGCCGCGATCATGCTGGTGATCGGCGGCGACGAAGCCCTCAACGGCATCCAGAACCTGACGTTCATCGGCGCGCTGCCGTTCACGATCGTCCTGATCCTGCTGTGCTTCTCGCTCTACAAGGACGTCCGCAGCGACCCGATGATGCGCCGCCAGACCAAGGGCGCCGAAGTCCTGGAGGACGCCGTCGTCGCCGGCGTCCGCCACCACAAGGGCGAATTCGAACTGCAGATCCGCCCCTCCGACACCAGCCCCGGCGTCACGGACGATGCTGGACGATCTCGTCCAGCCGACTGATCACCGCGGCCAGCAGCACGGCGAGCTGGGCGGTCCCCGCCGCAGGCTCGACGGACGCCCCGCCCGCCGCGACAGGCGGCAACCAGACCCAGCCCCGGTCATGGGTCTCCTTGACCATGACCGGAACGCAGGTGAACGCCGACGGCTCGATCACCCCGACGCTGTACGCGACGACCTCCTCGAAGAGATGGTGCGACACGATGAGCGCGAAATCGCCCGACACCTCGGCGAGCCGGTACTTCAGCGGCGCCGCGGCCAGCAGCCGGAAGAGATGGTTGAGCGCCACCCCCGTGGCACCGTGCTCGTCCAACTGCAGGTAACCGGCGTGGACCGCCACCCTCAACTGGATCTGGGCCTCCCGTCCGGCCAGCTTGTTGTGCCGCCGCACGCCCGCCAGCAACTGCACCACGAGCGGCTGCAGCAGGACGTCGATGCCCGCGTCGGGACCGGCGATGACGAACAGCCCGTCCCCGCGGTCCTCGTGATGGCAGGCGTCCCAGTCCAGCCCGGCCGCCCGGCACGAATCCCGCACGATCCGGTGGATGGACGACCGCAGATACCGCTGGACGTCCGGGTCCCGGCGCGAGCCGAAGGAGGCGATGTCGACGGCGAACATGCCCCGGTGCAGCGTCCGCAAGGACGGGGTCTCCGGTATGGGAATCTGAGCCACCTGCCTCAGAACGGGGCGGTCGGCTCCGCCCCAGGTGGACGCGTGAACGGCTATCCGACGATGGAGATCTGCCCCGTGGCCATGGGCCGTTCGGGGACGTCTCCGATGTCGTAGGACGGCCTGTTGCGATCCGCCGCGTACGTGGTGACGGTCAGGCGGATCGGCAGGGACGCACTGGTGTAGGCGACACGGTGGACGACGACGACGGGAATCCCGGGACCGATCTTGAAGAACCCCTTCTCCTCGGGGGTGGGCATCCGGGCGACGAGCTCGTCCCGGTAACCGGACTGCTCGTAACCCAGCTCGGCAAGCGCCCGGATCGTCCCCCGCGGGATCTTCTCCTTGCTCTCGATCTCGGTCCCCCGCACGAGATCCATCGAGTAGTAGGACTTCTGCAGCGAGTACGGCGTGTCATCGATGTAGCGCTTCGAGCCGCGCACGACGACCTGGGTGTCCTCGTCGACCTCCAGCCACCCGGCGACCTCCCGGTCCGGGTACTCGATCCGCGTCTCGAAGTCGCGGATGCTCGGCTTGCGGCCCGCCGCCCGGACTCCGGAGCTGTAGGAGTCCAGGGGCGAGTCGGTCCCGTCCCCGCCCTCCTCCCGGGAAAGGATCACGAAGAACGGGATCGGCCCTTCCGGGACGAACATTCCGCGCCCCGGCTGGATCTGGATCAGGCCCTCGTGCACGAGGTTGGTCACGGCGATTCTGATCGTGTTCCGGGAGGCGCCGAAAAACCGCTCCAGTTCGGGCTCGGTGGGCAGCCGCCTTCCCGCCGCGAACTCCCCCGACTTGATCTTCTCCCGAAGCTCGTCGGCGATCTCCTTGTGCAGCGCATTCGCCATCGGAAATCCTCCCCAGCCGGTCGATGTTCATTCTCACCGCGAATGCCCCCGCTGACGCTCCCGGACAAGACATAGGTACCTCACCTACCGGTCGACCGTGTCACCCCTGCGGCACGCCGAGTTCCCGTGAACTCGGCGCACGTACCCGGACTCGCCGCGGCATGCCGGAGCCGGCGAGCGGAAGGCCGGTTACGGGTGTGATCGGTGCCGCTATACGGACGCCCTCAAAGGCGAGAAGTGGAGTCCCGCTGACGACGGGCGCCGATGGATGAAAGGCTCTGGCCCCTCTACCTCACCCTGCGGACACTGGAACATGAGACCCACAAACCGGTCATTCACCTCCCAAGATCAGGCAAGAAGATCAGCGCCTCGGCCCGAATTCCGCAAGCCCTTCGGTCATGGTCACCAGGACGGGTATGGATCGCCGGGTACATACCGCGCGGTCTTCGAGGGGGAACGATGACCTTTGCCAATCAGGCGGGCATTCAGCATGAGGCGATCGGTGAAATCGGCAACAAGGTCCTGATTACGGAAGGCCATAAATTCGCCTACTTCGCCTCCGGTTCGCTGGACGAGCCGGACCGGCGGCTGCGGGAGGCGGTCATCGTCGTCCACGGCGCGCTGCGGAACGCCGGCGATTACTTCCGGTCGATCGAGAAGGCGCCGCGCCGGCTGGTCATCGCGCCGCAGTTCCTCACCGAGGACGACGTGCGCGGCGACGAGGGCCGGGCCGGATACCTGCACTGGGGCACCGAGGACTGGAAGGGCGGTCTCGGAGAGGTCAGCTCGTTCACGGTCATGGACGAGCTGCTGCGCAAGCTGAGCGCCTTTCCCCGGCTGCGGCGGGTGACCATCGTCGGCAACTCGGCCGGCGGCCAGTTCGTCAACCGTTACGCGGCCGTCGGACGCGGTCCCGACGACCTCGCGGTACCCGTCCGGTTCGTCGTCGCCAACCCGTCGACCTACCTGTACTTCGACCGGGACCGCCGCGAGGGAGACGCCTTCGTTCCGCACGGCGACCCGGACGTCGATCAATGGCGGTACGGCTTCGGCGGCGGGGTGCCCGACTACGTCGGTACCGCGAGGTCGGGAGACGATCATTGGGGGCGCTACATCGGCCGGGACGTCGTCTACCTGCTGGGGGCGGAGGACGCGGACCGCGGCGCGGCGCTCCTGGAGATCCACCCGGCGGCCGAGGCGCAGGGCGGCACCCGTGTCGAGCGCGGCGAGGTCTACCACGCCTACCTGCGCCACAAGGCGGGACGCGACGTCCACAGGCTGGTGCACGTACCCGGCGTCGGCCACGACGCCGGGCAGATGTTCGCCTCCCGCCAGGGCCGCGCGCACATCTTCGGCCGGCGCGGCTGGTTCCGTCGCCGCTAATTCCGCCGCCGATTCCGCCCGCCGACGCCCGCCGACGCCCGCGGTCAGACGACGGGGCGGCCGGACTTGATGCGGCGGCGGAAGTCGTGGAGGTAGGCGTTGAAGGGGAACTCGCGGGCCGGGCGCGGCATGGCGCGGTTGGCGACGCGCATGACGCGGGTGAGGCGGTCGAAGCGGCGCTGGTGGCGGGCCGTCCACGGGTAGCCGAGTTCGTCCCGGAAGGGCTGCGGCAGGAAGCCGAGGGTCAGGAAGGTGTGGTAGCGGCCGAGGGCGAGGCGCACCGGCGCGTGCAGGAAGCGGAGTTCCACCAGGTCGCGCAGGTAGGTGCGGGTGACCTCGTCCATCTGGATCTTCTGCACGCCGTCCTGCCAGTACTTCTCGAAGGCGGCGCGGTCGGCGGGCCATGACTCGGGCTTCACCTGCAGGGTCGTGCCGAAGCGGGCGCCGTAGCGGTACAGCTCCGCGGCCTGCTCGGGGGCCGGCTTCCCGTAGAGCATCTCGTAGATCATTTCGAGGCCGTAGTAGAGGCACGCGGCGACCCAGAGCTGGAGCTCGGGGTCGAACGCGTTGTAGGCGACGGGCTCCTTGCCGCGGACCTGCCGGTGGGCGCGGTTGACCTCCTGGCGCATCGCCTCGCGCTCGGCGTCGGTGCCGAGCATCGCGACAGCGATGTAGGTGAGCGTGGTGCGGCCGCGCTTGACGGGGTGCTTGTCGACGCGGCCGCTCTCGACCTTGCTCTCGGCCACGCCGCGCCCGATGGGGAGGCGGGCCAGCTGCATGACGACGTTCGCCGCGGCCCCGGCGAGGGCCAGGCCGCTGATGGAGTCGAGGACGACCTTGGGGGTCTCGGCCTCCGCCGCGATCGCTGTCATACCGGCCTCACTTCCTGATACATAGAGGCAATTTCCGTCTCACTGTGTCAGTGTAAGTGAGCACTTGCAAGGGCGCCCGGACGTGGGCGCCCTCACAGCGTCAGGCGTACGGGTCCTCCCTGGCATGGACGCGAGTCGCGAACTCCTTCAGCGTGTCCAGTGCGCGCCGGTAGCCCGTGGGGCCGTAGGAGACGCGGGCCACCCCGGCGGCGGCCAGGTCCGCGAGGGACGTGCCGGGGGCGTGGTTCGCGTTGACCGGCCCCGGCAGCCCCTTGACCAGGGCGGGAACGGCGGACAACGGTGCGGCGATCGGGTAGACGCAGTCGGCCCCGGCCGCCAGGTACAGCCGGCCCCGCTCGATCGCCGCGTCCACCGGGTCCGGGGCCCTCATGATGAACGTGTCGGCCCGCGCGTTGATCACCAGGGCGTCGCCGGCGGCGTCCCGGACGGCGGCGAGGAACTCCGCCTGCGCCTCCGGCTTCGCCAACTCGCCGGCATAGGTGTCCTCGAGGTTGCAGCCGGCGGCGCCGATGGCGAGCAGCCGTTCGACCAGCTCCGCGGGCTGCAGCCCGTATCCGGCCTCGGCGTCCACCGTGACCGGGACGGTCGCGGCGCGGATGACGCGCTCGGCGGCGGCGAGCATCTCCTCGACCGGCGCCCCCTCCTGGTCGGGGTAGCCGAGCATGGCGGAGACGGCGGCGCTGGCGGTGGCGAGCGCCGGGAACCCCGCCTCCTGGACGATCTTGGCGCTGCCGGCGTCCCAGACGTTCGGCAGCAGCAGCGGATCACCGGGCCGGTGCAGCTCCCGGAGCCGTGCGGCGTTGTCGGTCATATCGTTCCCCTTCCCTTCACACAGTCGACCAGACGGCGGGCCGGATCTCATCGGGCGGCGGCCGCCCGCCTGGGTTAGCGTCAAGGTGATCATCCACCCGCGACGAGGGAGCGCCGATGCTGCCGTGGTCCGCAGAGTTCGCCGGACGCCTGGAAGAGCACACCGTCAGCAGCGAGCTGCTGCGCGGCAACCCGCTGAAGGACCCGCACGAGCGGCCCGTCATCGTCTACGTCCCGCCCGGCTACGACGACGAGCCGGAGCGGCGCTACCCGAGCGTGTACGTGATCACCGGGTTCACCGGGCACGTCGGGATCTGGCGCAACCGGATGCCGTACCGGCAGCCCTTCCCGGAGACGGCGGACGCGGTGTTCGCGTCCGGGGAGGCCCCGCCCGCCATCGTCGTGTTCGTGGACGCCTGGACCGCGCACGGCGGCAGCCAGTACGTCGACTCCCCGGGCACCGGCCGCTACCACTCGTACATCTGCGACGAGATCGTCCCCTGGGTGGACGGCCGGTACCGGACACTCGACGCGCCCGAGCACCGCGCGATCAGCGGCAAGTCCAGCGGCGGCTACGGCGCGATGATCACGCCGATGCTCCGGCCCGACCTGTTCGGCGCCCTCGCCACGCACGCCGGAGACGCGCTGTTCGAGTACTGCTACCTGCCGGAATTCCCGAAATGCGTCCGGCACCTGCGCAAGTACGACGGCGACATCCGGCGCTGGTGGAACGACTTCAACTCCCGCACGTCGTTCACGAAGCCCGAGGACATGGAACTGCTCAACATCCTCGGCATGGCGCTCTGCTACTCCGCGCGCGAGGACGGCACGCCGGAACTGCCGTTCGACCCGATCACCGGCGTCATCCAGCAGGACGTGTGGGAGCGCTGGCTGGCCTTCGACCCCGTCCGGATGGTGCCGGGGCACGCCGAGGCGATGCGGTCGCAGCGGGCGATCTGGATCGACGGCGGGACGCGCGACGAGTGGTTCCTGGACGTCGGCGCGCAGGCGTTCCACCAGGCGCTCCTCGACGCGGGAGTCGAGGAGGACGTGATCCGCTTCGAGCTGTTCGAGGCGGGCCACGGCGGGATCGACTACCGCTACCCGCTGGCGCTCGCGTGGCTCTGCCGGCGCATCGCGCCGTAACGGCGCGCAACGCTCACAGCACGACGAGGGCCCTCGGCGGACGGGCCGGGCCGGCATGCCGGCCCGGCCCGTCCGCGCTGCCCGCAAGGGGTTTCTCCCTGCTTTCATTCACAATCGCCGCGAACTTGAAAATCCAGTAATAAATGGATTCATTGACACTTTTCACAATTCAGGGTGCACTTCGGGGCAGCTCATCCGGATGAGTCCCCCATCCATACCCCCCGCCGGGCGAGCGGTGGCCCCGCGGAGCGCTCCCACAAGGACCTCCACGTGCCCCCGTGCACCGCCCGGCACGTGGAAGGAGCACCCCCGTGAGACACCAGACCGCGATCGGGGCGACGGTACTGTCCGTCGGCCTCGCCGTGGCGATGTCCTCCCCCGCCACCGGTGCGATTCCCCGCACCGCCCCCGCGGCCCCGGCCAAGCCGGACCCCCGCACCGTCGCCGCCGCCTCGGCCGACCGCCTGGTCGCGGCGAAGCCCGCCGAGTTCAAGGTGGCCGCCAAGGACGGCATCGTCCGGCGCGGCGTCACCTCCGGACTGCACGGCCTCCAGCACGTCCAGTACGAGCGCACCTACGACGGCCTGCCCGTCTACGGCGGCGACTTCGTCGTCACCACGAACGCGAGCGGCGGCGTCCTCAGCACGTCCGTCGACCAGACGAAGAAGCTCAGCGTCTCCACCAGGGCCACGGTCGGCGCGGCGGCAGCCGCGAGGACCTCCCGCGCCAAGGTCTCCAAGGTCGAGAGCGCGTCCACGCCACGCCTGATGGTGCTGGCCGAGGGCGCGGGACGGCTCGTCTACGAGACCGTCGTCAGCGGCACACGGAAGAACGCCCCGACGAAGCTGCACGTCCTCGTCGACGCGAAGACCGGCAAGGTCGTCAAGACGTGGGACGAGGTCCGGGACGCGGCCGACGACCGCAGCTACTACCACGGCACCGTCGACCTCAGCACCGCCGCGACGTCCATGACCGACCCGCAGCGCTCCGGCGTCCGGTGCGGCGGCCAGAGCGGCTCCACCTACACCGGCTCCGACAGCGCGTGGGGCAGCGGCAGCGGCACCGACTTGGAGACCGCCTGCGTCGACGCCATGTACGCCGTCCAGAAGGAATGGGACATGCTGCGCGACTGGCTCGGTCGCAGCGGCATCAACGGCAGCGGCGGCGGCTTCCCGCTGCGCGTCGGCCTGAACCAGGCCAACGCGTACTGGAACGGCAGCTACACGAACTTCGGCCACAACCAGGCCGGCACCCGGCAGGCCACGTCGGTGGACGTGGTCGGCCACGAGAACGGCCACGCCGTCTTCACCACCACGCCCGGCGGTGACAGCGGCGGCAACGGCAACGAGAAGGGCGGCATGAACGAGTCGGCCGGCGACATCTTCGGCGCGCTGACCGAGCACTACATGAACGAGCCGTCCAACCTGGACCCGCCGGACTACCTGGTCGGCGAGGAGGTCGACCTGGTCGGCTCCGGGCCGATCCGCAACATGTACAACCCGCAGGCGCTCGGCGACCCGAACTGCTACTCGTCGTCGATCCCCAGCACCGAGGTGCACGCGGCGGCCGGCCCGCAGAACCACTGGTTCTACCTCCTGGCCGAGGGTTCGAACCCGTCCAACGGCAACCCGACCAGCCCCACCTGCAACAACTCGACCGTGACCGGCATCGGCGTCAAGAAGGCCGGCCAGATCTTCATGGGCGGGCTGAACCGCAAGGTCACCAGCTGGAGCCACGCCCGCGCCCGCGTCGAGACGATCAACGCGGCGGTGGAGCTGTTCCCCGGCTCGCCGACCGAGTGCAACGCGGTCAAGGCGGCGTGGAGCGCGATCAACGTCCCGGCGCAGAGCGGCGAGGCGTCCTGCGGCACCCAGCAGCAGAACGACTTCTCGCTGTCGCTGAACCCCGGTTCGGGCGGCGCCCAGGCCGGCGGGACCGCCACCGCGACCGTGACCACGGCCGTCACCGGCGGCAGCGCGCAGCAGGTGGCGCTGTCGGGGACGAGCAGCCCGTCCGGCCCGACCGTGTCCTTCTCGCCGAGCACCGTCACCGCGGGCCAGTCGGCCACGATGACCGTCCGCGTCCCGGCGGGCACGGCCGACGGGACGTACCGGATCACCGTCCTCGGTGACGGCGCGTCCGTCGACCGCAGCGCCACCTACACGCTGACGGTCGGCGGCGGCTCGCCCGGCGGGACCGTCTTCTCCGACGACTTCGAGACGAGCCAGGGCTGGACCACCGACCCGAACGGCTCCGACACCGCCACCGCGGGCGCCTGGCAGCGCGGCACCCCGCAGCCGACGAGCTGGTCCGGCACCAACCTGCAGCTGGCCGCGGCCGGCGGCAGCGCCGACCTGGTCACCGGCGCCGGCGCCGGGACGGACGCGGGCACCTACGACCTCGACGGCGGCGTCACCAGCGTCCAGTCCCCGGCGATCAGCCTGCCCAGCGGCACCCTGTCGCTGAGCTTCAACTGGTACCTCGCCCACCTGAACAACAGCTCGACGGAGGACTACCTGCGCGTCCGCGTCGTCGGCTCGAACGGGTCCAGCACCCTGCTGAGCCAGAGCGGCGCCATGGCCGACAAGGCCGGGGCGTGGCAGACGGCGACGTACGACCTGTCCGCCTACGCCGGCCAGTCCGTCCGCATCGTGGTGGAGGCCGCCGACGCGGGCTCCGGCAGCCTCGTCGAGGCCGGACTCGACAACGTCAAGATCACCAAGTCCTGACCGCCCCCCGCCCGCGGCCCGTGACGGGGCCCGCTCCCCCGTCACGGGCCGCTCCTTCCCCCTCTGGAGGATCGATGAGATCGCGCACCCTGGCGGTGCTCGGGGCGGCGGCCCTGACGGTGTCCGCCTTCCTGCCCCTCCCCGCCTCGGCGGCCCCTGCCGCCCCCGACATCTCGCTCACCAGCGTCAAAGCGCACCTGTCGCAGCTGCAGAGCATCGCGAACAGCAATGGCGGCAACCGCGCCCACGGCCGTCCCGGCTTCCGCGCGTCGCTCGACTACGTCAAGGGCAAGCTGGACGCGGCCGGCTACCAGACCAGCGTCCAGTCGTTCTCGCGCAGCGGCGCGACCGGCTACAACCTGATCGCCGACTGGCCCGGCGGCGACACCGGCGACACCCTGATGACGGGCGCGCACCTCGACAGCGTCACCGCCGGCCCCGGCATCAACGACAACGGCTCCGGCTCGGCCGCGATCCTGGAGACGGCGCTCGCCGTCGCGCGCGAGAACCACCAGCCGGACCGGCACCTCCGGTTCGCCTGGTGGGGCGCCGAGGAACTCGGCCTCGTCGGGTCGACCTACTACGTCGACAACCTGCCGTCGTCCGAACGGTCGAAGATCACCGGCTATCTGAACTTCGACATGGTCGGCTCCCCCAACCCCGGCTACTTCGCCTATGACGGGGACGGGTCGTCCGGCAGCGGCGGCCCGGCCGGGTCCGCGGAGATCGAGCGGGTGCTCCGGTCGTACTTCTCGTCGATCAACGTGCCCGTCCAGGACACCGCGTTCGACGGGCGGTCGGACTACGGCCCGTTCATCAATGTCGGCATCCCCGCCGGCGGCCTGTTCACCGGCGCCGAGGGACGCAAGACGTCCCAGCAGGCGCAGCTGTGGGGCGGCCAGGCGGGCGTCGCGTTCGACCGCTGCTACCACTCGTCGTGCGACACCACATCCAACATCGACGACACCGCGCTGGACCGCAACGCCGACGCCATCGCGAACGCCGTCTGGACGCTCGGCGGCGACGGCGGGTCGCAGGAGCCGCCCGGCGACACCGTGTACTCGGACGGCTTCGAGTCCGCCACCGGCTGGACCGCGGACCCGGACGGCACCGACACCGCCACCGCGGGCACGTGGGAGCGCGGCACGCCCCAGCCCACGAGCTGGTCGGGCACCAACCTGCAGCTCGCCGCCGCCGGCGGCAGCGGCGCGCTGGTGACCGGCGCCGCGGCCGGGTCCGACGCCGGGACGTACGACCTCGACGGCGGCACCGGCACCATCCAGTCGCCGGCGATCGCGCTGCCGGCCGGGTCGAAGACCCTGTCGTTCTCCTGGTACCTCGCCCACCTGAACAACAGTTCGTCCGCCGACTACCTCCGGGTGCAGGTCGTGGGGCCGAACGGGTCCACGACCGTGCTGAACCAGGCGGGCGCGGCGGCGAACCGCTCCGGGTCCTGGCAGACGCAGACCGCGGACATCTCCGGCTATGCCGGGCAGACCGTCCGCATCCTCGTGGAGGCCGCCGACGCGGGCTCCGGCAGCCTCGTCGAAGCGGGCCTCGACAACCTCAAGGTCACCACGTAAGTGCAGCTCGGAGGCCGGTTTCAGGGTTTTCCACGACCCCGTTCACACAATTGAAAATCCAGTGCCGGATGGATTCGTTGACACCCGCCCGGCTCGCGCGGTGCACTGCTGAACAGCCCGTCCCCCACCCCCAGGGCTGATCACCGGCGGGACGCACGGCACGAATCTCGGCCCGAGCCGTGCGCACCGCCACCGGGGTCCCCGCCCCCCGCCGGACCCCCGGGCTCTCTTGTCCGCAGTTCCCAGGACATGAGGGTCCGGGGGCCCTCATGTCCTGGGAAGCTGAGCAACCCGCGAAACGTCCGACCTCGGGGTCACAATGGGAGCATGTGTCGAAGCATCAAGACGCTCAGGCCGCCCTATGCGGAGGACGTGACCGACGAGGACGTCCGGGCGGCGGCGCTTCAGTACGTCCGCAAGATCTCCGGGTTCCGGGCGCCCGCGTCCCATAACGCGGAGGCGTTCGAGCGGGCCGTGGCGGAGATCGCGCAAAGCACGGCGGCCCTCCTCGAAACGCTGGAGGTCCGAGGAGGGCGCGCTCGCTAGGTTCCTACTCGGCGGCGACGAGCTCGGCGATCTGGACGGTGTTGAGGGCGGCGCCCTTGCGCAGGTTGTCGCCGGCGCAGAAGAGCGCGAGGCCGTTCTCCACGGTCTCGTCGCGGCGGATGCGGCCCACGTAGGTCGGGTCCTGGCCGGCGGCCTGCAGCGGGGTCGGGACGTCCGACAGGACGACGCCCGGCGCGCCGGAGAGCAGCTCGCTCGCGCGCTCCGGGCTGATCGGGCGCTCGAAGCGGGCGTTGACCTGCAGCGAGTGCCCGGTGAAGACCGGCACGCGGACGCAGGTCCCCGACACCTTCAGTCCGGGGATCTCCAGGATCTTGCGGCTCTCGTTGCGGAGCTTCTGCTCCTCGTCGGTCTCGGCGAGGCCGTCGTCCACGATCGAGCCCGCCATCGGCAGGACGTTGAACGCGATCGGACGCACGTAGACCGACGGCTCCGGGAAGTCGGCGGCGGAGCCCGAATGGGTCAGCCTGTCGGCGTTCTGGACGACCTTGGCCGCCTGGTCGTGCAGTTCCGCGACGCCCGCGAGGCCGCTGCCCGACACGGCCTGGTAGGTCGAGACGACGAGGGCGGTGAGCCCGGCCTCGGCGTGCAGCGGCCGCAGCACCGGCATCGCGGCCATCGTGGTGCAGTTCGGGTTCGCGATGATGCCCTTGGGGCGGTTCGCCGCGGCGTGCGGGTTGACCTCGGCGACGACGAGCGGGACGTCCGGGTCCATCCGCCAGCCGGACGAGTTGTCGATCACGACGGCGCCCGCGGCGGCGACCTTCGGCGCCAGCGCCCTGGACGTGGTCTTGCCCGCGGAGAACAGCACGACGTCGAGGCCGGTGTAGTCGGCGGTCTCCGCGTCCTCGACCGTGATCTCGGAGCCGTCCCACGGGAGCTTGCGCCCCGCGGAGCGCGCCGAGGCGAACAGCCGCAGCTCGTCGACCGGGAATCCGCGTTCGGCCAGGATTTCGAGCATCTTGGCCCCGACCTGTCCGGTGGCCCCGACGATGCCGACTCTCATGCCGCTCCCTCTGGTAGATCGCTTGACCCGGGTGAGTCTGCCCAGGTCGCTGGCAGGCGTCCAGGCAATAACCCTACGCGGAAGGGGCAAGCCCTCCTTAACGGAACGCGTCCAGGCCGGTGACGGCCTTCCCGAGTGTGAGCAGATGCACTTCCTGCGTCCCCTCGTAGGTGAGGACGCTCTCCAGGTTGTTCATGTGCCTGATCACCGGGTATTCGAGCGTGATCCCGTTGGCGCCGAGGACCGTGCGGGCCTCGCGGGCGACGTCCAGGGCGGCGCGGACGTTCGCGAGCTTGCCGAACGACACCTGCTGCGGCGTGACCTCGCCCTCGTCCTTGAGTCGGCCGACGTGCAGGGCGACGAGCCCGGCCTGGCCGAGGGCGACCTCCATCCAGGCGAGCTTCTCCTGCGTGAGCTGGAAGGACCCGATGGGCTTGCCGAACTGCTCGCGGGTCTTGGCGTAGTCGACGGCCGCCTCGTAGCACGACCGTCCCGCCCCGATGGCGCCCCACAGGATCCCGTAGCGGGCCTCCGACAGGCAGCCGAGCGGCCCCCTCAGGCCCTTCACGCCCGGCAGCATCGCGTCGGCGGGAAGCCGCACGTCGTCCAGGACGAGCTCGGACGTGACGGACGCGCGCAGCGACAGCTTCCGATGGATGTCGCTCGCCGTGAACCCAGGTGTGCCCTTGGGGACGAGGAAGCCGCGGATCCCGTCGTCGGCCTGCGCCCAGACGACCGCGATGTCGGCGATCGACCCGTTCGTAATCCACATCTTGGCGCCGTTCAGCACCCAGCCGGCCCCGTCGCGGCGGGCGCGGGTCAGCATGTCGCCCGGGTCGGAGCCGCGGTCGGGCTCGGTCAGCCCGAAGCAGCCGATCGCGTCCCCGGCCGCCATCCGCGGCAGCCACGCGTTCTTCTGCTCCTCCGACCCGTACTTGTGGATCGCCGCCATCGCCAGGGACCCCTGGACGGACACGAAGCTGCGCAGCCCCGAGTCCGCCGCCTCCAGCTCCCGGCACGCCACCCCGTACGCGACGGCGCTCGTCCCGGCGCAGCCGTAGCCCCGCAGGTGCATGCCGAGCAGCCCGAGCCCGCCCAGCTCCGGAGCCAGCTCGCGGGCGGGGAACGTCCCGTCCTCGAACCAGCCGGCCAGGTGCGGGGCGACCTTCTCCGCCACGAAGGCGCGCACGGTGTCGCGGACCATCCGCTCCTCGTCGGTGAGCCGGTCGTCCACACGCAGCACGTCCATGCGGGTTCTCCTCATTCCGGGGCCGTCCGCCCACGAGGGTACGTCGGGGACGGCACCCTGACCGGGCAGGGGTGCGCTCAGGGGCGAATCAGGGCGAATCCCGATGTCCGATCCGCGCTCAGCTGGGCATGATCGAGGCATGGACATGGAGAAGAACACCACCGGGCAGGCCCCGGCCAAGAAGCTGCGCCGCACCCGCGACGGCCGGATGCTCGCCGGCGTCTGCTCGGGCGCCGCCGAGTTCCTCGGCGTCGACGCCAACATCCTCCGGATCGGCCTGGCCGTCTTCACGGTCTTCGGCGGCGCCGGGATCGCCCTCTACGCCATCGGCTGGGTGCTCATCCCCGAGGAGGGCGCGGCGACGTCGATCGCCGAGGACCTGTTCAAGAAGGCGAGCGACTCCCCAACCGTCCAGGACGCCGTCCAGAAGACGAAGGACACGGTCAACAAGAACCGCACCGGCGCCTAGGCGGACCGGCCGACGCCGGACATCTCGCCCTCGCCTCGGCCGGACGGCCGGGTCACGGCGACGGGGCCGGCGCGCTTCCCGGCGATGACGCCGCCGCGGACCTGGTTCCAGCCGAGCGTCAGCATCGCCGCGGCCGACAGGCCGAGGACGCCCGCGAGCGCCACCACCGTCTCCGGCCCGAGCACCTGCGCGGCGGCGCCGCCGACCAGGATGCCGATGCCCTGCCCGGCGAGGATGCCGGATTGGGCGAGCCCGAACGCCTGCCCGCGCCCGGCCGCCGGCACCGAAGCCACGAACGCGGTGTTCGCCACCAGCTGGTACGCGCTGCCGACGCCCGACAGCGCCCACAGCGCGACCACCCACCACAGCGGCGGTTGGACGCCCGCGCCGACCAGCGGCAGGCAGGCGAGCATCGACATCCACCCCATCGCGTGCAGCCGGTTCGCGGGACGGACGAACCGGCTGAACAGCAGCGAGCCGACCACCATCCCCGTCGGCATCGCCGCCAGCAGCAGCCCGGCGGTCACCGCGCCGCCGCCGAACGTCGCCGCGTACGGGACGGCCAAGCCCTCGGGGATCACATAGAACGCGCACAGCCACGCGAACAGCACCAGCGACCGCAGCACCGGGTCGCCGAACACGAGGCGCGCGCCGTCCCGCGTCCCGCGCAGCAGCCCCAGCGACTCGCGCTCCCGCCGGCGCGGCGCCGCCCGCGGCCGGAGCCCGCCGATCAGGATGACGGCGGACGCGCCGAACGTCAGCGCGTCCAGGGCGAGGGCCTCGTACGTCCCGACGACCGCGACGATCGCGCCGCCCGCCAGGAAACCGACCACCTGCGTGACCTGGTGGGTGATGTTGGCGATCGCCGAGCCCGCCACATATCTGTCGCCTTCCAGGACGTCCGGCATGACGGCGGCGCGCGCGGCGGAGAACGGCGTCCCGAGCAGGACGACCGCGAACACCAGCGCCGCCAGCACGCCGACCGGCATCCCCACCAGCGCCATGACCGCCACCAGCGCCGCCCGCAGCACATCGCAGACGATCATGACCGTGCGGCGCGGGAACAGGTCGGCCAGCCCGGACAGCACGGGCCCGCCCAGGATCGGCGGCAAGTAGGTCAGCGCGTAGATCAGGGCCGTCAGCAGCGTCGACTTCGTGTGGTCGTACACGAGCACGGCCAGCGCGACCTGCGCCAACTGGTCACCGATGTACGACAGTGCCTGCGCCAGCCAGAGGGCACGGAACTCCCCGACCGCGAAAACCTCGCGGTAGGTCGCCTGCTCCTCCGGCGGACGACGATGCCGGCCGGTCTGCCTTCCCGCCACGCACGCTCCAGTTCAGCCCGCCCGGTACGGGCGCCCTCCCCATTAACTCACGCTGCGTGGCAGTCGCGTGACCTACAGTGCGCAATTCTTTGCGTCAGTATCCGAGTTCGTGCAACTTCCCGTCATCGATCCCGAAGTGGTGCGCGATCTCGTGCACCACCGTTATCCGGACTTCCTCCACTACGTCCTCACGGGTGTCACAAATCCGGAGGATCTCGTCACGGTAGATCGAAATGTGATCGGGCAGGACGCCTCCGTACCAGTCCCCCCGCTCAGTCAGGGGTACCCCTTGGTACAAGCCGAGCAGGCCGCGTTCGGGCGCCTCGTCCTCGACGACGATGACGACGTTGCGCATGTGCGCGGTCAGCTTGGGTGGGATGGTGTCGAGGGCCTCGGCCACGAGGTCCTCGAACTCATCGCGCGACAACTCCATCACACCGTCGATTCTGCTCGATAGAAGGGGAACACGTGCCCAAGGTCCGCGCCGCGCTGACGAAGACCCTGGCGACACTCCGCGCCGCCCGCGCCGCCACCGCCGACCGCGTCCGCCCCGCCACCCGCCGCGTCTCCCCCTTCCTCGCCCACCGGTGGACGCGCCTCGGCCTCGTCGTCGTCATCGGCCTGGCCGGCGGCTACCTCGGCCTTATCGGCGGCGGACGCTACGTCACCCCGGTCGGGCCCACCGACGTCCAGCTCACCCTCCAGCCGTCCCTGCACGGCGGGACGACCCTCAAGCTGCCTCCCCTCGGCTCCCTCCGCCTCGACACCCACGAGGGCCCGGTCTCCCTGGAGGCCCGCCTCACCGACCTGCGCCCCGACCAGGCCAAGAAGCTGATCGAGGACGACACCGAGATCGACCGCCTCACCGACCGGATCGCCGGCCAGATCCGGCACGGCCTCGTCGAGCTGCTCATCCGCGCCACCCTGTTCGCCCTCGCCGCGAGCTTCATCGCCTCTCTCCTGCTCTTCCGCTCCTGGCGCCGCGCCCTCCTCGGCCTGACGTCCGCCGCCACCGGTCTCGTCGGCATCACCCTCCTGACCTGGGCGACGTTCAACCCGCAGTCCATCGCCGAACCCCGCTACACCGGCCTGCTCGCCAACGCCCCCCAGATCGTCGGCGACGCCCAGAGCATCGTCGAACGCTTCTCCGCCTACCGCGCCCAGCTCGCCCGCCTCGTCGGCAACGTCTCCGAGCTGTACACCACCACCTCCACCCTCCCGACCTACGAACCGGACCCGTCCACCATCCGCGTCCTGGACGTCTCCGACATCCACCTCAACCCCGCCGCCTGGAACGTCATCAAATCCGTCTCCACCCAGTTCAAGGTCGACCTCATCATCGACAGCGGCGACCTCATGGACCACGGGAGCAAGGCAGAGGACAAGTTCACCGACTCCATCTCCGACCTGAAGATCCCCTACGTCTACGTCCGCGGGAACCACGACTCCAAGGAGACCCAGAAGGCCGTCGACCGCCAGAAGAACGCCATCGTCCTGGACGACGAGACCCGCGAGGTCGAGGGCCTGCGCATCTACGGCGTCGGCGACCCCCGCTTCACCCCCGACAAGAGCACCCGCGACGACTTCGTCGGCGCCGACCAACTACGCGCCGAAGGCATCCGCTACGCCACCAATCTCCGCGCCTCCGGCACCACCCCCGACCTCGTCGTCACCCACGACCCCACCGAGGGCGAAGCGTTCTCCGGCATAACACCCCTCGTCCTCTCGGGCCACACCCACTCCCGCTCCACCAAGCTCCTCCCCACCGGCACCCGCCTCTTCACCCAGGGCTCCACCGGCGGCGCCGGCCTCCGCGGCCTCGAACACGAGGAACCCACCCCGATCGAACTCTCCGTCCTCTACTTCAGCCGCGCCACCCACCGCCTCCAGGGCTGGGACGACCTGCGCCTCGGCGGCCTCGGCCTCACCTCCGCCCAGATCGAGCGCCACCTGGAACCCGCCCCGGAACGCACCATCAACCCGACGCCGCCCGCCTCCTCACCCCCCGCGTCCCCGACCTCCCCGTTCCCGTCCGAGTTCCCCTCGGACTGGCCGTCCCGCACCCCGTCCCCCACCAGCAGCGCCCCAGGCGCCCGCCCCCCGTCCCCCACCCGCACCGGCTAACCGTTTGCGCGCCGCCCCGCCACGTCCTCTACACTGACGAGGTCGAGTGGCGACCACGTCCGCCACCACCCGGGCCCCCTTCGTCTAGCGGCCTAGGACGCCGCCCTTTCAAGGCGGTAGCGCCGGTTCGAATCCGGTAGGGGGTACCACGCGCATGGCCGCAAGATCACCATCCGGCCCGCCGCCGTCCCCCATGATTGCGACATTTGCTGCCCGTAGTCGCGTATCCGCTGTTTCGGGCGTCATCGTGACCTGGACGTCGACCTTGTTGCCCTGCTTGTCATGACGCATCTGGACGGCGAACACGTCCAACAGGCGCCGCGGGGCCGGTCAGGTAGCAGGTCGAAGTCGACCGTCAGTTCGCGTAGCACGGCTTGCCTTGCCTCCAGGTCCGCGCCGATGCGTGTGGTGCGTTCGTTGAGGGAGTTGACGAAGTCGCGAGTGCGGGGCCGTCGCCGTCCGCAATGAGTCGATGACACGTTCCGTGCGACGCTTCAACTCCGCACCCCGGATCCAACGCCTCCCGCAACGGCGCGGGGACTTTTGACGTCGCCCTCGGCGTTGATCTCCCCGGCTGAGCGCACCCCTGCTAGTAGCCGGGGCGCTCCCGCCGCGGATTCTACGAAGGAGTCATCGTGCGTCTGATATGGCAGCTCTTGGCGGTTGTGGCGGTCTGGATCCTCGGCAGTTTCGGCACGGCGGCGGTGAAGGACGACCCCTGGCTGGCGCTCGCCGCCGGCCTGCTGACGGCCGTCGTCGCGGTCTTGGTCTACGGCTGGGTGGTGCGGCGCACCGAGCACCGGGCCCCTGTCGAGGTGTCGCTGAAGGGAGCAGGCGCGGCGATCGGCTGGGGCACGCTGCTCGGCATCGCGCTGTTCGGGGCGGTCATCGCGAACATCGCCCTCTTCGGCGACTACACGATCAACGGCCTGGGCACGCCGGCGAACGCCGTCGCCCTGCTCGGCATCATGGCGGGTGCCGCCGTGACCGAGGAGCTGGTCTTCCGCGGTGTCCTGTTCCGGAACGTCGAGCACTGGACCGGAACCTGGATCGCGCTCGTGCTGACCGGCTCGCTGTTCGGCCTGATCCACCTGCTCAACGCGAACGCCACCCTGTGGGGCGCCATCGCCATCGCCATCGAGGCAGGCGGGATGCTGACCGCCGCGTACATCGCCACCCGCAAGCTGTGGGTGCCGATCGGTCTGCACTTCGGCTGGAATGTTGCCGCGAGCGCCATCTTCAGCACCGAGGTGTCCGGCAGCAACACCCCGGAGGGCCTTCTGGACGCGACGATGTCGGGTCCCGCGCTGGTCACGGGCGGCGACTTCGGACCGGAGGGCAGTGTGTACGCCGTGGTGTTCGGCGTGGTGGCCACCGCCGTGTTCATGTGGCTGGCACACCGGCGTGGTCACGCGGTCCCCGTCCGTCGCTCGGCCCGGGCGGACCTGGCCGCTGGGCTCGCCAGGTGATCGAACTCCAGCGGTACTCCCGGACCGTGACGGGAGATCGACGTCACGGTCCGGGAGTACCGCTGGCGTCGGTGCCGGCGGTCGCATCGTTCGTGCCGACGTTCCACGGGCAGGGGGAAGGCCCGGCCGCGTGTTCGGCCGGGTCGTCCGCGCACGTCGATGCAAGGTGCCACGGTTCACTCAGGCGCCCGGCCTTCCTCACCTCCCGGCAGCAGGTGCGGGAAGCCTCGCCATCGAACCGGCCGGCGGATCCACCCAGCGCACCGGTCTTCCCATCCTCACCCTCGGACTCGGCTGACGGCCCGCACCCACCACGCAAACGATCCGGGCTGGGGCAGCCGGTGGCCGGGGGCGGTCGTGCGGGGCTGCGAAACGAGCCGGGCGCTGTGTTCCGGCTCGGCGCGGTAGGCGATCCGGTCCGGCCGCCGTCCCTGGGCCGTTCGGGACTGTCCCGAACGGCCGGAGGGGGCCTCGAACGGTCTCCGGTGTGCTGGGATTTGGCCCATCTCAAGTGACTGGAGGTCTCGATGGGCTCAGTACGACGCAGGGTGCCGGCGGCGGCGCTGGCGGGAACGTTCATGATCGCGGGTGCTCTCGGGCTGGCCGCTCCGGCGCAGGCGGCCCCGTCGGCGGCCGGGGCGTCGGCGGCCGGGGCGTCGGCGGCCGGGGCGTCGGCGGCCGGGGTGGCGGCGGCGTTTCCGGCGAAGCCGTGCAAGTACGTGGTCGGCAAGCCGTACCGGAAGGGGCGCACGATCACGGTGAAGGTGTGGGCGGGCAAGTGCGCCGAATTCCCGCCCGACGGGATCGCGACGCTGTGGCGGAGCCGCTGGTACGGCTACCAGAGCCTCAAGCCGCGCGCCACCTGCAAGCGCAAGGCCGGCAACTGCGTGGCGACGCTGAAGTACCACTGCCCCGCCGGCACCACCTACACCTACAAGGCGTCCGCCACGCTCACGACCGGAAGCCAGGCCCGCCAGTGGGGCCCGACTCGGCGCATCCACTGCCCCGCCTTCATCAGCACCTGACGCCCCCGAAACGTACGCCCGGTCCCGGGGTGTCCCCCAGGGCCGGGCGACCGGCCACCGGCACCCGAGCCGCCTGGGCGGCGGCGTGGTTCCGTAGGTGAAGCACTCGGTGGTGGACGATTCAATCCGCAGGCTCCGGGGCCGCCACGGACCGGGGATGTTCAGCGGCGACACCTCGGTCGGCGCCCTCGTCGCGCTGATGCGCAGTAGGCGCGTCACTGAGCCGGTGACGGGAGGTCACGCCGCGCTTCGGGGGTGACTCAGGGTCCGCTGCTGGGGTCCAGGTCGGCGAGCGCGGTCCTCAGCTCGGCGCGTCCCTTGATGCCGAGCTTCATGAAGACCTTGCGCAGGTGATACTCGGCGGTGCGGGCGCTGATGAACAGGCGCGCGCCGATGTCCCGGTTCGTGAGCCCTTCGCGCGCGAGGCGCGCCACGTTGAGCTCCTGGTCGGTGAGCGCCGCCGCCGTTCCGGGCGCGCGGACGCGCGGGGCCTCCCCGGCCGCGCTCAGCTCGCGTGCGGCGCGCTCGGCGAAGCCGTTCAGCCCGCAGCGCGACAGCACCTCGTGCGCGGTCCGGAGCCGCTCGCGCGCGTCGGCGGGCCGGCGTGCGCGGCGCAGCGCCTCCCCGTACAGCAGGTTGCAGCGCCCGACCATGATCGGGATGCGCTCGTCCGCGAAGCGCTGGATGGCCTCCAGGTACAGGGGCTCGGCCTCGTCGCCGGCGCGCAGCTGCCCCTCCGCCATGGCCAGCACGGCGAGCGCCCAGTTCGTCCCCACCGGCCGGGTGACGCCGGCCAGCCGCTCGAACGCCTGCTCGGCGAGGGCGTGGTCGCCGGTGTGGACGGCCGCCTCCACGAGTTCGAGCAGGGTGCGCATCGCGTGGTTCAGCTCGTGCGTGTAGGGCAGTTCCCGGCGGCCGGACGCCAGCGACTCGGCGAAGCGCCCCAGGCCGTTGTAGAGGATGGCCTCCGCGAAGTTCACCGCGCTGAGTCCGTAGCCCTCGCCGCGCGTCCGGGCGTCGGCGCGGATCCGCGCCGCCCAGCGCTCCGTCTCCTCCGCCCGCCCCCGGTACGCCGCGAGGAAGAGCCGCCCGTACTGCGGCAGCGGGTGGCCGGTGACGTCCTTGATGGCGTCGATCTCGTCGCAGGACGCCTCGGCGGCGTCCAGGTCGCCGTCGACGGTCTGCGCGAGCATCTGCAGGCTCAGCGCGATCGGCAGCACCGTCACGAGGCCCTCGGCGCGGGCCAGCTCGACCTGCCGGTCGGCGAGCGCACGGAGCGCGCGGGCGTCCCAGAGGTCCTGCGCGGCGCGGGAGGCGAACCACATCCAGTGCACTTCGAGCGCGTCCGGGGCCTGGTCGAGGAACGCGCGCTGCGCCCGGCGCAGGGTCTCGATCGCGGCCTCCTGCCCGTGCGCGGCGAGCAGCGCCTGGCCGCGCAGGATCAGGTCCCGCGCACGGTCGGACTCCCCGGCGGCGGTCGCGTCCAGGATCGCCTTCGAGACGGCGGCGACCTGCTCGGCGTCACCGAGCCGGCCGCCGTAGACCGCGGCCGACAGCGCCTCGATGTAGGTGTCGCGGGCGAGCACCGGGTCGAGTGCTTCGAGGCGCTGCGCGGCGGCGAGCAGGCGCCGCGGCCCGGCGGCGTCGCGCCGCAGCGCGTATCCGGCGCGGGCGCGCAGCCGGCCGACGAGCGCCTCCTGCAGCGTGGTGAGGGGATGGTCGCGGACGGTGTCGAGCAGCCGCAGAGCCGCCGCGGGCGCGCCTGCGTCGTGCTTGGCCTCACTGGCCGCGATCAGCCGCTGGACGCGCCGGACCGGGTCGGGCGTCAGCTCCGCGGCCCGCTCCAGGAACGCCCCGGCGGCCGCCGCGCCGCCCCGGGTCCGGGCGCGCGCGGCGGACCGTTCGAGGTCGGCGGCGACGTCCTCGTCCGGGAGCAGCGTCGCGCCGGCCCGATGCCAGGCCCGCCGGTCCGGGTCGTGGTCGGCGGCGGTGGCGTCCGCGAGCGCGGCGTGGACGCGCCGCCGGTCCTCCGGCGGCGCCGCCCGGTAGACCGCCGACCGGACGAGCGGATGGCGGAAGCCGACGCGGGTGCCGACGACGAGCGCGTCGGCGGCCTCGGCGGCGTCGAAGTCCGCCGGGCCCAGTCCGAGGGCGGCGCTCGCCCGCCACAGCAGCCCGGGATCGCCGGTCGGCTCCGCGGCGGCCAGCAGCAGCAGGAGGCGCGCCGGCGCGGGCAGCGGCTCCAGCTGCGCGATCAGGCTCTGCTCGATGCGGCTCTCCAGCGGCGCCGAACCGGTGAGGGTGAACCCGCCGGCGATCTCGGCGGGGCTCAGCGCACGGGGCAGCTCCCGGAGCGCGAGCGGGTTGCCGCGCGCCTCCGCGATCAGCTGGTCGCGCACCCGCCGGTCCAGGCCGCCGGGGGCCGAGAGGCGCAGCAGCTCGCGCGCATCATGGTCGCCCAGGCCCTCGACGTCCAGCCGGGGCAGCCCGGCGAACACCTCGCCGACCGTGCGCATGCCGAGCACGATGGCGACCCCCTCGATGTCGAGGCGCCGGGCGGCGAACGCGACGGCGCGCGCCGACGCCTCGTCCAGCCACTGCGCGTCGTCGACGACGCAGAGCAGCGCCCGGTCGCCGGCGGCCTCGGTGAGCAGCCCGAGCAGCGCCAGCCCGACGAGGAACGGGCTGGGCGCGGACGCCTCGCGCAGGCCGAACGCGGCCTCGATCGCCTCGCGCTGCGGGACGGACAGGTTCCCGGCCGCGCCCATCAGGTGCCCGCACAGCTGGTGGAGGCCCGCGTAGGCCAGCTCCATCTCGGACTCGAACGCGACGATGCGCTCGACCCGGACGCCGGCCGCGGCGCGCGCCGCCATGTCGTCCAGGAGCGCGGTCTTGCCGACGCCGGCCTCGCCGGAGACGATCAGCGCGCCGCTGCGGCCCGCGCGGGCGCGGGCGACCAGCGCGGCCAGCTCCGCCACCTCGCGGCGCCGTCCCCGCAGCGGCGCGCTCTCTGTCACGGTGCCACCTTCGCTGGGATCCGCGGACGCCCGGTGTCCTTGCCGCCGAATCTTAGCCGGGGCGTGCCCGCCCGCCCATCCCGGCGCGGCGGGCCACCGCTTCCGGTGCGGCGAGCAGCAGCCGCTTCGTTAGGTGGACGCGCGGGTGCCGCGGCCGGGCTCAGGCATCCCGGGATAGTCACCGTGCACGACCGCGTGACCAGTGCCGACGGCCGCCCCTGGATCGTCATAAAAAGCCTGCGCACCGAGCTCGCCTCGCTCGGGGCGAGCCCGGGTGATTCGACCGAGCTCACGAGGAATCACAAGGGCGCAGTGGAGGTCGACTCGATCCTCTGCAAGGACACCTTCACGAGACGGAGCGGCGCGTTTACCAGTTACCAGCGGTCGGCCACCTGGGGGGCGATGAGGTCGTCGTAGACCTCGGTGATCGCCTCTAGCGCTTCGCTCGTCAGGGGCGGCCGGGTGGCCGCGGTCGCGTTGGTCCGAGCCTGGTCGGGGGTGCGGGCGCCGGGGATCACCACGCTCACGCCGGGCTGGTCGATGATCCAGCGGAGGGCGAACTGGGCCATGGTGGATCCGGTGGGCACCAGCGGCGCCAGGCGTTGAACGGCTTCCAGGCCGGTCGCCGGCAGGACCTCCTGCAGCGGGCCGAGGCGGAACATGTTCAGGATGATCTGGACGGTGGCGACCTCGGGGCGCGCGATAGCCGTCAAGGCCTCGGCGCGGGTCTCCACACTGACCCCGTACGCCGCGATGCGGCCCTCCTCGACCAATGTGTCGAGGGCGTCGAAGACGGCGTCGGTGGAGTAGACGGGCGTGGGCGGGCAGTGCAGCTGGACGAGGTCCAGCCGGTCCACGCCGAGGTTCTTTCTGGAGCGGTCGGTCCACTCGCGGAAGGCGTCCAGCGTGTAGTTCTCCGGACGCTGCGGCACCCTGCGTCCCATCTTGGTGGCGACGGTGATGCCCGCGCCCCCCGCCTTGAGGAACCTGCCGATGAGCTGCTCGCTGCGTCCGTCGCCGTAGACGTCGGCCGTGTCGATGAACGTCACGCCCGCGTCGGCCGCAGCGGACAGGACCCGCAGGGCCTGGTCCTCCTCGACCTCGCCCCAGTCGGCTCCGAGCTGCCAGGCGCCGAGCCCCACGACCCCGACTCGCCGGCCGGTCCGCCCGAGCACGCGCATCTCCATCTCGATTCCCTTCGCCTCGCCATCGTGCACGCCCAGTTCAGCAGGCTCTGGATTGTGCTGTCCAATGGTGCACGGCTCCATGAGCCGGCCTTCCCGAGGTCGACGGGCCGTGGCGCCGGCCCGCTGCTCAGCCTGAGCCCCCGCTTTCGGAGACTCTGGCGCCCCTTGCCGGCCTCGGGGCCGGACGCTGCCCGGGAGCGGTCAGGGCGTGAGCGTCGCCGAGAGTCGGTGAAGGAGGGCCGCCAGTTGCTCTTGTTCTTGTGCGCTGAGGCCGGAGAGCAGGCGGCGTTGGTTGTCCAGGTGGGCGGCCATCAACTCGTCGGTCAGGGCGATGCCTTCGGCGGTGAGGGTGATGAGGCGGCCGCGCGAGTCGTTCTCAGCGACGGTCCTGGCGACCAGGCCGCGGGCTTCGAGCCGGTCGACGCGCTTGGTGATCGCGCCCGTGGTGACCAGGACGGTCCGGCTCAGCTCTCCCGCGGACAGGGTGTAGGGCGCGCCGCAGCGGCGCAGTGCCGCGAGGACGTCGAAGTCGCCGTTGCCCAGGTCCGCAGCGGCGAAGAGCGGGCGGAGGCGCTGGTCGACCTCGTCGGTGAGGCGGAAGAGCCGGCCGATGACCTGCATCGGCCGCGTGTCCAGGTCGGGGCGCTCGCGGTTCCACTGGGCGACGATCGCGTCGGTGGCGTCAGGGGCTTCGGTGGCGTCGGGGTGCATGGCGTTGATTGTATCTTCCATGGAAGTTATATTAGCTTCCATGGAAGATAATCTTGCTTCGCCGCCCGCCGTGCAGGTCGTGTGCTACTTCGACGCCAGTTGCCCCTTCGCCTGGATCACCTCCCGGTGGCTGCTCGAAGTCGAGCGGCTGCGGCCGATCGACCTGAGTTTCCGGATCATGAGCCTGTCGGTGCTCAACGAGCACCGCGAGATCGAGCCCTGGTACCGCGAGTTCAACGACCGGGCCTGGGGCCCGGCCCGCGTGGTCACCGCCGCGGAGGTCGGCCACGGCACCGCCGTCCTGCGCAACCTGTACACCGCGCTCGGAACGCGCATCCACACGCAGGGCAACAAGGACTGCGACGCGGTCATCGCCGAGGCCCTCGACGAGCTGGGGTTGCCCGCGTCGCTGGCCGAGGCCGCCTCCAGCGACGAGTTCGACACGGCTCTGCGCGCCAGGCACCAGACCGCGCAGGACGCCATGGGCGAGGAGGGCGGCACGCCCCTCATCACCCTGGACGGGTCGACGTTCTTCGGGCCCGTGCTGAGCGCCATCCCGAGAGGTGAGCGGGCCGTCCGGCTGTTCGAGGGCGTCCGGACCCTCGCCGGGACGGAGTCGTTCGCCGAGATGAAGCGGGCCCGGGGTGCACTCGACTTCAGCTGATCCGAACGACTCCGCCGACGCCTCCAGCCCCAAGCTCGACGTGCTGCGCGGTCTCGTCCCCGATCCGGCCGCGCCGCGCCGGATCAGGCTGCGGTACCTGTTGTCGCCGCTGCGGATCATCGGGCGGGAGCACGCCGAGGGCGTCGAGTTCGGACGCAACGCGCTCACCGCGGACGGCGCCGGCGGCGAGCCGACCGGCCACACGGAGACCGTGGACGCCGGGCTGGTGCTGTCCGCGATCGGCTACCGGGGCCTGCCCGTCCCGGACCTGCCGTTCGACGACGCGACCGGCACCGTGCCGAACGAGCGCGGCCGCGTCGTCGACCCGCGGACCCGCCACGGCGTCCTCTCAGGTGGAGGCGTCGAACAGGACAGTGAGCACGTCGGAGACGGCGGCGTCGAAAACACACACGCCGCAGGTCAACGATGTGGGGGCTCGGTCGTGCGCTAGGTGGACGCGCGGGTGCGGCGGCGGGCGGCTATGAGGCGCTGGAGGGCGATGAAGCCGAACAGGAGGACGCCGATGGCGATGCGCGTCCACCAGGAGCTCAGGGTGCCCTCGAAGCTGAGGATGGTCTTGATGACGCCGAGCACGAGGACGCCTAGGACGCTGCCGATGAGGTAGCCGGAGCCGCCCGTGAGGACGGTCCCGCCGATGACGACGGCGGCGATGGCGTCGAGTTCCATGCCGATGGCGTGCGTGGGGTCGCCCGACAGCGTGTAGAGCGCGAACAGGACGCCGCCGAGCGCGGAGCAGAAGCCGCTGATCGCGTAGACCTGGATCTTGGTGCGGCCGGCGGGCAGGCCCATGAGCAGCGCGGACTGCTCGTTGCCGCCGACGGCGTAGACGTTCCGCCCGGTGCGCGTCCACTGCAGGACGAAGGCGGCGATGACGAACACCACCAGCGCCGTGACGGCCCCGTAGGAGAGGTGCGCGCCGCCCGGCAGGTGGAGGGAGTTCAGGGCGAGGGCGTCGAAGAAGGAGTTGTCGATCGAGATCTGGTTCTCGCTGAGCGTCAGGCACAGGCCGCGGGCCAGGAACATCCCGGCGAGCGTCGCGATGAACGGCTGCACCTCGAACACGTGGATCATGTAGCCCATGGCGGCGCCGAACAGCGTCCCGACGGCCAGCACCAGGAGGATGACGACCGGAGCCGGCAGGTGCAGTTTCATGGTGCCGATCGCGCACAGCATCCCCGACAGCGCGACGACGGAGCCGACGGAGAGGTCGATGCCGCCGGTCAGGATGACGAACGTCATGCCGACCGCGACGACGATGAGGAAGCCGTTGTCGATGAACAGGTCCAGGAAGACCTGGGTCGTGCCGAAGTTGGGGTAGCGGATCGCCCCGGCGGCGAAGGCGGCCAGGAACAGGCCGAGCGTCACCAGGACGGGCACGTGCCGGCGGCGCGGCGCGAGCGGGCGGCCGCGGGCGATCGCGTTGGAAAGGACGGCGCTCATGCCGTGACCTCCTGCCTCGGAGTGGTGGGCGCAGGTTCCGCGGTCCTCCTGCGGCGGCGCCGGACGACCTTGGCGCGGAAGGCGGGCGACTGGAGCAGGCAGACGATCGTCACGACGACCGCCTCGAAGACGAGCGTGGTGCGCGGCGGGATGCCCGCGGTGTAGATGGTGGTGTCGAGCGTCTGGATGATGAGGGCGCCCACGACCGTCCCGGCGAGGGAGAACCGCCCGCCGGTGAGGGCGGTGCCGCCGAGGACGACGGCGAGGATCGCGTCCAGCTCGATCCAGAGGCCCGCGTGGTTGCCGTCCGCCGACAGCGTGTTGGAGCTGATCATCAGCCCGGCGATCCCGGCGCACAGCCCGCAGAAGACGTACGCCAGGACGATCAGCCCGGCGGACCGGATGCCGACCAGCCGGGACGCCTCCGCGTTGCCGCCGACCGACTCCAGCAGCATGCCGAGCGCGGTCCGGCGGGTCAGCACGACGGTGACCGCGAGCGCGATCGCCACCAGGATGATCGCGAACGGCAGTCCGAGCCAGTAGCCGCCGCCGATCAGCTTGTAGTCCGTGTTGTGGATGGTGATGATCTGCCCGCCGGTGATGAGCTGCGCGACGCCGCGCCCCGCCACCATGAGGATGAGCGTGGCGATGATCGGCTGGATGCCGAGCCGCGTGACCAGCAGCCCGTTCCAGAGCCCCAGCAGGAGCGACGCGGCGACGGCGACGCCGATCGAGACGACCAGCCCCTGCCCCCTGCTGATCAGGTAGCAGGCCAGCGCGCCGGAGATGGCGACGGTCGCCCCGACGGACAGGTCGATGCCGCCGGTGGCGATGACCATCGTCATTCCGAGGGCGACCAGGATGAGCGGCGCGCCGAACAGCAGGATGTCGATGAGGCTGCCGTAGAGGTGGCCCTGCCGGATGTGGATCGCCAGGAAGCCGTGCGTGAAGATCACGTTGCCGAGCAGCATGACGACCAGCACGGTCACCGGCCAGAACAGCGTGCTCTTGGTGAACGCGGTGAGCCGGGAGAGGACTGCGGCGCGGTTCATTTCTCCGCGTCTCCGTTCGCGATGGTCTGCAGGATGCGTTCGGGTGTCAGGGACCCGTCGTTGCGGAGTTCGGCGACGAGCCGGCGGTCGCGCAGCACCTCGACCTTGTGGGAGATGCGCAGCACCTCCTCGAGCTCGGCGGAGATGAACACCACGCCCATGCCGTCGCGGGCCAGCGAGACCACGAGCTTCTGGATCTCGGTCTTGGCGCCGATGTCGATGCCGCGCGTCGGCTCGTCCAGGATGAGCAGTTTCGGACGGGTGATGAGCCAGCGGGCGAGCAGCACCTTCTGCTGGTTGCCGCCCGACAGGTTCTTGACCGGTGTGTCCGGGTTCGGCGGCTGGATGCGCAGCGCCTTGATGTACTCGTCGACGAGTTCGTCCCGCCTCCGCTGGGTCAGCGGGCGGAGCCAGCCGCGGGCGGCCTGCAGCGCGAGGACGATGTTCTCCTCGACGGTCAGGTCCATGACGAGGCCGTCGCCCTTGCGGTCCTCGGGGCAGAACGCGACGCCCCGGTCGATCGCGGCGCGCGGCGTCCTGATCGAGACGGGGCCGGCGTCCGTCCGGATGCGGCCGGAGTCGGCGTGGTCCGCGCCGAAGATCAGCCGGGCGAGTTCGGAGCGGCCCGAGCCGAGGAGGCCCGCGAACCCGACGACCTCGCCCGAGCGCAGGTCCAGGTCGACGGGGTCGATCGCGCCGGTCCGCCCGACGCCTTCGAGCGCGAGCAGCCGCTCCCCCTCGGGGACGTCGAGCGAGGCCTCCTCGAGCTCCTCCAGGGAGGCCAGCTCCTGCCCGGTCATCTTCGCGACCAGCTCGAACCGGCTCAGCCCGCCGATCGGGTACTCGCCCACGAGGCGGCCGTTGCGCAGCACCGTCACCCGGTCGCAGACCTCGTAGATCTGCTCCAGGAAGTGCGAGACGAACAGGATGGCCACGCCGTCGTCCTTGAGGCGGCGCATGACGTCGAACAGCCGGCCGACCTCGCCGCGGTCGAGGCTGGACGTCGGCTCGTCCAGGATCAGCACCTTCGCGTTCAGGTCCACCGCCCGGACGATCGCGACGAGCTGCTGGACGGCCAGCGAGTACGAGCCGAGCTGCGCGGTGACGTCGAGGTCGAGATCGAGGCGGGCCAGCAGCTCGGCCGCCCGGCGGTTGATCGCGGCCCAGTCGATCCGGCCGAGCCGGCGCGGCTGCCGGCCGATGAAGATGTTCTCGGCGACCGACAGGTTCGCGCAGAGGTTGACCTCCTGGTAGACGGTGCTGATGCCGAGCCGCTGGGCGTGCAGCGGGCCGTGGATGACGGTGCCGCGGCCGTCGATCACGACGGTCCCGGCGTCGGCCTCGTAGACACCGGTCAGGACCTTGATCAGGGTGGACTTGCCGGCGCCGTTCTCGCCCATCAGGGCGTGCACCTCGCCGGGGAACAGCCGGAACGCCACGTCGTCGAGGGCCTGGACCCCCGGGAACCCCTTGGAGATGCCGTCCATCTCCAGGACGGGAACGGTCATCGCCGCCTCCTCCGCTTTCGTGCTCGTGCCCGCCGGGGCCGCGCGGGCGGCCGCGGCCCCGGCGGAACCCGGTGGGTCAGTACTTGCGGCTGGGCAGGGCCTCCTTGGCCTTGGCCTGGTCGAAGGCCGTCTCCACGGTGACGATGCGCTTCGGGACGTCCTGGCCGGCCTTGACCTTCTTCGCGGTGTCCATCAGCTGGCCGCCCAGCAGCGGGTTGCACTCCACGATGTAGTTGAACTTGCCGTCCGCCAGCGCCTGCATGCCGTCGTGGACGGCGTCGACGGTCACGATCTTGATGTCCTTGCCGGGGGTGAGGCCGGCCTCCTGGATCGCCTGCATGGCGCCCAGCCCCATGTCGTCGTTGTGGGCGAACAGCACGTCGACGTCCTTGTGGGCCTTGAGCAGCGCCTGCATGACCTCCTTGCCCTTCGCGCGGGTGAAGTCGCCGGACTGCGAGGCGATCACCTTGAGGTTGGGGTTGGCGGCGATGGCCTGCTCGAAGCCCTTCTTCCGGTCGATCGCGGGCGCGGCGCCGACCGTGCCCTCAAGCTGGATGATGTTGACGGGCTCCTTGGCGTCCTTGTACTCGTTGACGAGCCAGTCGCCGGCCTTCTTGCCCTCGGTCACGAAGTCCGAGCCGAGGAAGGTGACGTAGAGGGACGAGTCGGAGTCGACGGCGCGGTCGGTGAGGACGACCGGGATGTCCGCGGCCTTGGCCTCCTTGAGGACGGCGTCCCAGCCGGTCACGACCACGGGAGAGAAGGCGATGACGTCCACCTTCTGCTTGATGAAGGACCGGATCGCGGCGATCTGGTTCTCCTGCTTCTGCTGGGCGTCGGAGAACTTCAGGTCGACGCCCGCGGTCTTCGCGGACTCCTGGATGTCCTTGGTGTTGGCGGTCCGCCAGCCCGATTCCGCGCCGACCTGCGAGAAGCCGAGGACGAGCTTGCCGGATCCGGAGCCGCTGCCGCTGCCACCGGAGTCGCCGCAGGCGCTGAGGGCCGTCAGCGCCAGCGAGGCGCTCGCGACGGCGACGATGAGCCGCTTGAACATGGGGGTTCTTCCTTCTTCCTCGGGGATGCTCGGCGAAGGGCGTCTGGAGGTGTCTCTGGGAACGGCCGGTGGACGAGCCGGGAGCGCGCCCGCCGGTGGATCTCCGCCGCGGAGCGCACTCGGCGTTCGGGCATCGGAGTCTCCACAGGTCAGACGGTCAGCGGTCGGGTTGTGTTAGCGGTAACATTCCTAACCGGGAACCCCTTCCTGGCAGGGCCTTCGAGGGGTTCAGACGCGGGCGATGCGCTCGGGCTCGCCGGCGCGGACGCCGGGTCGGCCTGAACGACCCGCCACCAGGACCGGGAAAGCCGGGACCGGCTCCCCTGCCGCGTCGCCGACGTTCTCCGTGAGCAGCCGCCGGCGTCCCGCCGCGCGGCCGTGCCGTGTCTCGTCCACTTCGCCCGCCTTCGTCCGTGTGGCGCGTGTCACGAATGTTTGCGCTAACTCAAGCCTGTGTCAATCCCCCCGGCAGCACCGCGGGCCCCGCCTCACCCCTTGACGCCTCCACCTGGTACCGCTAACAGGCCCAACGCCCCGGTCGGCGTGGGCACTGTGGCGCGCGGCCCCGAAGACGGGCCCCGAACGAAGGCCCCGGACGGGGCATCGGAAGCGCGGCATCGGGCAGGTCTTCGACATGGCGTGCCGGGTATGCCCGTGGATTCGCGGCGTTTGCCGTGCGATCGGCTACGGGCGGGTTTGGAGGCGATAAGTGGCGTTAGAGATGCGATTCGGAACGTGAACGAATGCGGGGATCATCCACGTCAGAATTTGACCGGGCACAGGCTTAACGTGGGTTGGCCACGGAGGTGTTGGAGTCGGGATGCGGCCCCGGATCAGCTCATCGAGACCCGGCTCGTGTGATCGACAGGGCCCGAGTAAGCGTCTTACACGGGGGACGGTAAACCGCGACGGGGTACGGGAGGCATGGTTCATGACATCCGAGCCGGAACCGCGTGTAGGCGTTGTAGTGCCCATTTACAACGTCGAACCGTATCTTGGCGAATGCTTGGAATCGATCGCCCGGCAGTCAATCCGCGAATTGGACGTCGTCCTGGTCGACGACGGATCGACCGACGCCAGCGGGAAGATCGCCCAGGACTTCGCCCGCACGGACCACCGGTTCCGGGTGATCAGCCGGCCCAACGGCGGGCTCGGGCACGCCCGCAACGTAGGGGCGGCGAACGTGCGCGGACGCTTCCTGACGTTCGTCGACAGCGACGACGTGCTGCCGGGCCACGCGCTGGAGCTTCTGGTGGGAACGCTGGAGCGGACGGGCTCGGACATCGCCTCGGGCAACGTTCAGCTGCTGACCGAGGAGGGCCTCGTCCAGTCGCCGATGCACCGCCGTCCGATGGGGGCGACGCGGCTGCGGACGCACGTCACCCGCGACCACCTGCTGATGTACGACCGGCTGGTGCCGAACAAGGTGTTCCGCCGCCGGTTCTGGGACGAGCAGGCGTTCCGTTTCCCCGAGGGCGTGCTGTACGAGGACATCCCGGTGACCCTGCCGGCGCACTTCCTCGCCTCGGCGGTCGATGTCATCAGCGAGCCCGTCTACTACTGGCGGCAGCGCATCGGCGGCGCACTGTCGATCACCCAGCGGCGAACCGAGATCGGAGCGGTCACCGACCGTTTCGCGGCCGTGGAAACGGTCAGCCGCTTCCTGGGTTCGCGGCCGGAGCCGGAGGTGCGCGCGTGCAAGCGTGAATACGACGAGGTGGCACTGCGCAGCGACCTGCGCATCTTCCTGAATGTGCTCGGCGAGGCCGACGACGAGTTCCGCGCCAGGTTCGTGCGGCTGGCGCACGGCTTTCTCGAGCAGGCCGACCGCAGGGCGATGAACGATCTACCGGCGATGATGCGCCTGAAATGGCACCTGGTCGGCCGCGGATTGATGCCGGAGTTGCTGGAGGTGCTGGACTACGAACGGCGGGGACTGCGCGTCCCGGTCACCCGGCGGCTGTGGCGCCATTACGCGCGGTACCCGTTCTGGGGTGACCGCCGCCTGCGGATTCCGCGCCAGGTGTTCCGGCTCGGTGAGGAACTCGCGGCCCGCGCCCAACTGCACGAGGCGGAGTGGCGGGACGGCGGGCTGCACATCACCGGGCACGCCTTCATCGCCAACATCGGGACGCGCTTCCCCTGGTCGTCCGTCAAGGTCGTCGGCGTCCGGGAGACGGACAGCGGCGCGACCAGGGTGATCCCGGCGTGGACGCGGCGCTGCCCGGACGCCGACGACGTCTCCCGCGACCCGCATCGCAGCCACGTGTGGTCCGGGTTCTCCGCCACGATCGACCCGAGGCGGTTGCGGCGCGGCGGCCGGTACGCCGACGGGACCTGGCTGGTCGCCGCCGGCGTGTACGACCGGGGAGTGCTGCGGCGGGGCGCGCTGGCGGCGCCGGCGTCCGGCAGCGGCGCGCACGCCGCCTGGCACTATGTCGCCGAGGACGTGCGCGTGATCCCGCTGATCACGCGCGGCGGCACGCTGCGGCTCCGGGTCGAGACCGTGCGGGCCCGCGTCACCGGCCATCGGACGGCCGGGGACGCCATGGAGATCCGTGGAACGATCCTCGGCGGTGTGCCGGACGGCGCCGCGATCGCGGTGCGGAGGCGCGCCGGGACGGTGCTGAACCGCTACCCGGTCGCGTCCGACGGCGGTGACGGCGGCTTCCGTGTGCGGATTCCGCTTCGCGAGCTGATCGATGACATGCCCGTCCACGATGTGCCCGTCCACGATGGGGGGTCCGATCGTCTCCCCGGCGCCGCGTCCGACGACGAGACCGGCTGGCGGCTCGACCTGAGCCTGCCGAACCACCCCGAGGACGACGACGCCCGCGCGACGGCGAACGATCCGGCAGCGGCGGTGATCGCCAAAGCGGCGGCGAACGTCCGCCCAACGCCGGACCGCCCTGCGGCGGCGGGCCTGCCCGCCGAGGCGAACGGCGCGGAGGCTCCCGATGCCGCCGCTGCCGCGGACCGTCCGGCGGCGGACGGCCTCGCGATGCCGGATGATTTCGCCGCCGCCGAGGCCCCGGGCGCGGCCGGCGATCCCGCGCCGGCCGATGAGCCCGCGGCCGTGGACGAGCCGGCGGCCGACGCCTCCGCCGCCGACACATCCGCCGCCGACGAGCTGGTCCGGATCGTCCTCGACCACGACATCGCCGAGGGCCTCTACACCTACGCCGGGAAGGAGTTCGTCGTCTACCGCTCCCGCCACGGCTACGCGGGCCTGAAGGCCCGCACTCCCCGGCCCCTGCTCACGGAA
Source organism: Actinomadura latina NBRC 106108 (assembly GCF_001552195.1). Lineage (GTDB taxonomy): Bacteria > Actinomycetota > Actinomycetes > Streptosporangiales > Streptosporangiaceae > Spirillospora > Spirillospora latina. Next base: position 47,098 of record NZ_BCQS01000008.1, on the reverse strand, counting down.
GCGGCCTGGACTGGGGACGGAACGCTCGTGCTGACCGGCGACCGGCCGTCCGGCTCACCGGATCCGGCGGAACTGGTGCTGCGCAGCCATGAGCGCAACGAGGAGCACGCGTTCCCGATGTCCGGCGCGGACGGCGGCCGGTTCCGCGCCGAACTCCCGCTGAGCCGCCTGCGCTCGCTCGGCGGCGTGCTGCCGCTGGCGTCCGGCAGATGGGACATCCGCGTCCGGCGGCCGGCGAGCGCGGCGGAACCGGCCGGGCCTAGTCTCGCAGTCCCCCTGGACCACGCGGCGCTGGACCGGCTGCCCGTCGAGACGGCGATGCACGGCCGCCGCTACGTCTTCCGGGAGCAGGGGTACGACGCGCCGGTGGTGGAGGTCCATTCCGACCTGCGGGCGGACGAGCGCGGCGCCTACCGCCAGGCGCGGACCCGCGTCCGGCACTACCGCGCGCCGCGCCGCCTGCGCCCGCTGCGTCCGGCGGTGCTGTACGACAGCTACTCGGGCAAGCAGTTCTCCGACAGCCCGCGCGCCGTCCACGAGGAGCTCGTCCGGCGGGACGCCGACGTGGAGCACCTGTGGGTGGTCCGGGACGCGCAGGTGGAGTTGCCGGAGACGGCGCGTCCGGTGCGGTTGTGGGGGGCCGAGTGGTACGAGGCGATGGCGCGCAGCCAGTACATCGTCACGAACGCGCACCTGCCCGAGTGGTTCGTGCGCCGCCCCGGCCAGGTGGTCGTCCAGACGTGGCACGGCACCCCGCTCAAGCGCATCGGGTTCGACATCGAGGACGTGCAGTTCGCCAACGCCCGCTACCTGGAGAAGGTGGCCAAGGAGACGCCGAGCTGGAGTTATCTGGTCTCGCCCAACGCCTTCAGCACGCCGATCCTGCGCCGGGCGTTCCGCTATGAGGGCGAGCTCATCGAGACCGGATATCCACGCAACGACGTGCTCGCCTCCCCCGACCGGCACCTGCTGGCCGAACGGGTGCGCGAGCGGCTCGGTCTGCCGCCGGGCAAGCGCGCCGTCCTGTACGCGCCGACCTGGCGGGACGACAGCTACTACGGCCCCGGCAAGTACCGCCTGGACATGCGCCTGGACCTGGAGCGGGCGGCGGCCGAGCTCGGTGACGACCATGTGCTGCTGGTCCGGCGGCACCCGAACGTGGTGGACACCGTCCCGGAGGTCGGAGGCGGGTTCGTCCGGGACGTGTCGGCCTATCCCGACATCGCCGAACTGTTCCTGGTCTCCGACGTCCTCATGACCGACTACTCGTCCCTCATGTTCGACTATGCGAACACCGGCCGTCCCATGCTGTTCTTCACCTACGACCTGGAGCACTACCGGGACGAGCTGCGCGGCTTCTACTTCGACTTCGAGCATGAGGCGCCCGGCCCGCTGCTGGGGTCGTCCGACGAGGTGATCGAGGCGCTCCGCTCGATCGACGACGTCGGACGCGCCTACGCCGCCCCCTACGACAGATTCACCGGGCGCTTCTGCGAACTGGACGACGGCAAGGCCGCGAGCCGGGTCGTCGACCGCATCCTGCGGTCCCGCTGACATGCCGTCCGGCATGACGCGACCCGACGATCCGGCGGCCGGCGGACGGCGGACGGCCGGCTGCCTGCGGATGGCGCGGCGTCCCGCCGTCCCGGCCCTGCTGACCTGGCTGATCGCGACCCCGGTGGCGATGCTGCTGCCCGCGCCGGCCGGCCGGAGCCCGTTCAGCCCGCAGGGCGCGGTGCTCCCGATCGGCGTCGGCGGCCTGCTGCTGGCCGCCGGACTGGCGGTCGCGGCGGCCCGCCCCCGCCGATGGCGCAGCCCGTCCCGCACCGACGCGCTGGCCGGCGTGGCCGCCGGACTCCTGGCCGCGTGGGTGGCGCTCGCCCTGCGCAACTCCCTGCACGGCACGCCTTTCGGGTTCGCGGGACTGCTCGGGGACGAGGGCCGGATGAGCGCGATGGCCACCCGCTACAGCGACACCGCCTTCCCCTCCGACGGCATCGTCGCCGGAGTCCCCACCGAGTACCCGCCGCTGTTCCCCTGGGTGGTCGGCCGCGCCTCGGCACTACTGGACGTCCATGCCTGGCAGGTGCTCGGTGACGCGCAGACCCTCACGATCTCCGGTGCCGTGCTGCTGACGTTCCTGCTGTGGACGCGGCTGGTGCCCGCACCCGCCGCGCTCGCCATCGCCGCCGCCGCGCTGGTCTCCTTCGCCGACCCGCGCAAGGCGCACGAGGTCGTCGCGCTGGCGGTGTTCATCCCGTGGGTCCCGGCGACGTTCGGCCGCCCGCCGCGCGGCCGGCTGCACTGGCTGCCGGCCGGGGTCCTCGGCGGCCTCGTCATCGCCACCTACCTGGGGTTCGTGCTGTGGGGCGCCGCGGGCATCCTCGCGCTGGCCTGGCTGACCTGGCGGGCGGCCGGCGACCGCCGCCGCTACCTGGCACACCTGGCGAAGGTGGCCGTGGTGGCGGCCGTCACCGCTGCCTGGTACCTGGTGCCCTACGGCTGGACGCTGCTGCGCGACGGCGGCCAGATGGTCTCCGACGAGTTCCCCGCACCCGCCATCACCAGCGGCCTGTTCCCGTTCCTGGACGCGACCCCGCTCGGCCTGCTGCAGGCCATCGGGCTGGCCGGCCTCCTCTGGTACCGCCGCGCCGCCTGGTGGGCCACACCGCTGCTCTGCCTGGTCGCCGGCGCCTACCTGTACCGCGCCCTCGCCACCGCCCGCTACCTCGTCAACGGCCACACCGGCCTCTTCTACCACACCGCCCGCATGGTCACGGTGCTGCTCGCCATCGCCGGCGTCCTCACCGTCGCCCACGCCGCGCCCGGCCTGGTCCGCCGGCTCGCCACCCGCGACACCATCCCGAACGGCCTCACCGCCACCGCCGTCACCGTGCTGATCGGCTGGTGCGGGTTCACCTACTGGCACGAGTGGACGCCCCCCACCACCGACCCCGCCACCGCTACCGGCACCCGCCGCTACGCCGTCCTCGCCCACACCGAGCCACGCCCCGACGGCACGCTCCCCCGCTACGCACCGGCCCGGCCCACCACCCGCTGGTTCCCGGTCGGCCCGATCCAGAAGGCCGTGACCGACGTCCTAGGACGGGACGCCGCACCTCGCACCCTCTCCTACGACGAACGGCTCTTCGCCTACCTGCCCTGGCCCGGCTACATCGCCGCCGACCGCACCGCCGCGTCCAGCACCACCCACTGGGACGACCGCCGCGCCGCCCTGGCCGCCCTGGCCGCCGTCCCCGACCCCGATGCCTTCGCCCGAGCCGCCGCCCACACCCGATTCGGCCCCATAGACCTGTTCATCCTTCGCGCAGACGCGACCGCGTGGACATGGAACAACATCCACTTCCGTCCCGCCCAGTTCACCTCCGCCCACTTCACCGTTCGCTCGCTCCCCAACGACACCGTGCTGGCCATCCGCCGCGTCCCGTGAGCAAAGGTACGGACCTTCGCCCCTGGTCTGCGGCGGCCGTCCTTCCGACGCTGGAGGCAGCCGCAGAACATGGGAGGAGCCATGAAGACCACACGCCTGCTGCGCCGGGCCGCGCTGCCGATGCTGGCCGCCGGGACGTACGCGCTGATCCGCCCCCGCATGCTGCGCTGGGGCGCGACACCGGAGGAGGCCGCCGCCGCGTACCCGGGCGACGAGCTGATCGAGTTCGCCACCGCGCAGTCGACGATGGCGACGACCCTTCCCGCACCGCCGGAGGAGGTCTGGCAATGGCTGGTGCAGATGGGGCATGAGCGGGGCGGCTGGTACAGCTGGGATCTGCTCGACAACCTGGGCCATTCGAGCGCGGACCGCATCGTCCCCGAATGGCAGGACGTAGGGGTCGGCGACCGGCTGCGCACGACGCCCGGCGGCGGGTCCTTCTTCGTCGTGGCGATGCTCGACCCGGCGCGGACGCTCGTGCTGCGCGCCGACCTGGAGATCCCTTCCGGCAAGCCGTTCGACCCGCGCGGCCCGATGCCCAAGGCGTACTCCGACGGCATCTGGGCCTTCCACCTGCGCCCGCTGGAGGACGGCCGGACGCGCCTGATCGTCCGCACGCGCGGGCGCGGCAAGCCGGCCTTCCTGGACCGCGCCGCGGGACGGCTGTTCGGCGAGCCCGCGCACTTCATCATGCAAATCCGGCAGTTCACCAACCTCCGCCACCGCACAGCCCACCCCGTCCCGGAGGCCACGCCGTCACCGGCCGCCGCTCCGGCGCCCTAGGGACGGCCGAGCCAGAACGGATTCTTGGGAGTGGTGCCGGGGGCGAGAGCTGCGGCGAGGACGGCGCAGCCGGTCAGGAGGAGGAAGAGCTTCGGGTAGCCGCCGAGGCTGGTGGCCAGCGCGGCCCCCGCCCACGGCGCCAGGGCGGTGGCCGTCGTGACGGGCGCGGCGAGGATGCCGGACAGGGAGCCGTAGGCGGCGGTGCCCCACCGGTCGGTGACGGCGGTGGCCTGCAGGAGGGTGGCGATGCCGCGCGGGGCGCCGGCGAGGACCGCGATGGCGGTGAGCAGCGCGACCGGTCCGGGCAGGACGGCCAGGCCCGCGGTGGTGGCCGCGACGAGGGAGAAAATCCAGACCGTCCGGACGCGGACGGTGGTGCTGCGGGCGAGGGCGCCGTAGCCGAGGCGTCCGGCGACCTGGCCGATTCCGCCGAGGCCCAGTGCCCACGCGGCGGTGGTGGTGTCGGCGCCGCGCGAGGTCAGCAGCGGAATGAGGTTGGTCATGACCGCGAACATCGCGAAGGCCGACAGCGTGAAGGCCAGAGCGAGCAGGAGGAACGGCCGGCTTCGGACGATCCGGTTCACCCGGTGCGGGTCGCCGCCGCCTCGCGTCCGGCCGTGGGCGGGTGGCCAGGGACGGCGCAGCGCGAAACCGTGCAGCGGAATGGTCACGGCGGCGAGGACCACCGCGAGCACGAGGTAGACGCCCCGCCAGCTCAGGTAGTGCGTCAACGCGTCGGTGAGGGGCGCGAAGACGGTGCTGGCCAGCCCGGCGACGAGGGTGAGGGTGGTCAGCGCCCGGACGTGGCGGGGCGCGTAGTAGCGGGTGAGGGCGGCGAAGGCGGGCTGGTAGAGGACGGCGGTCATCGCGACCCCGGCCAGCAGCCAGGCGGCGATGAAGCAGAGGAGGTTCGGGGCCACCGCGATCAGGACCAGCGCGAAGGCCGCGACCGCCGAGCCGGTGGTCATGAGGACGCGGGGACCGTGCCGGTCCAGGACGCGCCCGGCGGGAATGCCGCCGATCGCGGCCACCACCAGGGCGGCCGAGAAGGCGGCGGTGGCGGTCGCGATCGACCAGCCGGTGTCGGCGGCGATGGCGGGCGCCAGCACCGGGAAGGCGTAGTAGAGCACCCCCCAGCTGGTGATCTCGGTGACGCAGAGCGCGAGCAGCGGGACCGGTGACATGCGCGCCGCCCCGGTCCGGGCGGCGGAACGCGCCGCGGGGACCGGGGCGGGCATGTCACGACCCATCAAACGCCGGCGTGTTCGGCGTCGCCGGAGTGGCCGTGCACGTGTCCGGTGGCGAAGCCGACGCCGGCCGCCGGCGCACCGAACCCGATGGACACCGGCTCCGACTCCGGCTCCGGCGCCGCTCCGCCGCCGCAGCAGCCGCCCGCCTCGGCGCCGTCCTCGCCGACCGGATCGGTCGAGCAGACACCGGTCTCGGGCAGGTCGAGCTGGACGGTGTCGGCGGCCTCGCGGTCCCCGGCCAGCGCGGCGACGATCGAGCGGACCTGCTCGTAGCCGGTGGCCATCAGGAACGTGGGTGCGCGGCCGTAGCTCTTGGCGCCGGCGAGATAGAACCCGGTCTCGGGGTGGGCGAGGTCGCGTTCGCCGTGCGGCGGGACGGTCCCGCAGGAGTGGAAGTTGGGGTCGATCAGCGGGGCCAGCTTCGCCGGCGCCTCGGTGGCCGGGTCGAGATCGAGCCGGACTTCGCGCAGCATCGCCAGGTCGGGCCGGAATCCGGTGGCGCCCACGACCGTGTCGACCGTGAGCGTCCTGTCCCCGTCCGGGGTCGTGCCGTGCACCTGGACGACGTCGCCGGTGACGGTGAGACGGCCGATGCTGAAGCTGCGCACCAGGTCGACGGCACCCGCCTCGACGGCCTGCTTCAGCCGGGAGCCGAGCGCGCCGCGCGCGGGCAGGCCATCCGCGTCGCCGCCGCCGTAGAGGCGGGCGACCGAGGCGCCGCGCACGGCCCAGGTGATGCGGGTGCCGGGGTCCTCGGTCGCGAGTTCGGCCAGGGCGAGCAGCGTGTTGGCGGCGGAGTGCCCCATGCCGACGACGAGTGCGTGCCTGCCGGCGAAACGCTCGCGGTCGCGGCCGAGGACGTCCGGCAGCGGCCCGGCCAGGTGGGCGGCGGCCTGGTCCTCGCCGGGGGCGGGCAGCCCGGAGTGGCCGAGCGGGTTGGTGTCGCCCCACGTCCCGGAGGAGTCGATGACGGCGCGGGCCCGCAGGTCGGTGATCGTCCCGTCCGGCTCCTGGACGCGGACGAGCAGCGGGTGCTCGTCGCGGCCGATGGTGCGGGTCGTGTCCACGCCGTCGCGGGTCACGGCGAGCACGCGGGTGGACGTGCGGACGCGTCCGGCGAGCTGGGGCGTCCGGGCGAGCGGGACGAGGTAGTCGCGGACGAGTTCGGCGCCCGTGGGCAGGACGTCGGCGGGCGGAGCCGTCCAGCCGGTGGGTTCGAGCAGGCGGCGGGCGGCGGCGTCGGTGTCGTACCGCCAAGGCGAGAACAGCCGGACATGTCCCCATTCGGAGATCGCCGCGCCGACGGTGTCGCCGGCCTCCAGGACGAGGAAGTCCATCCCGCGCTCGGCGAGGTGCGCGGCGGCCGCCAGCCCGACCGGCCCGGCCCCGATGACCACGACGGGATGCTGCGGAGCATCGTCGGCGAGGCATCCGCAGCCGGCGTCGGTCTTGGCCTGCACGACGGTCTGCTCCGGGTTCACGGACTGCTCGCCGTCGGTGCAGCACGCGCTCACGCCGCAACAGCTGCCCTCTGCGGCGGCCTGTGGGGCGGGCTCCTGGGGCTCTCTGCTCTCTGCCATGGTGGTTCCTCCTGGACCAGCCTGCTGCTTAGATGACTATCTAAGCAAGGGCCAGGTTGCCTCATCGCTTCGATAGATGTCAAATTAGATGTATGTCTAAATTCTTGCGACTTGACGACGTCACTGATCAAGCGTGCTGCGCGCCGCTGAGCGGTCCGCTGCTCGGCGAGGTGGAGGCGGCCGACTTGGCGAAGGTGTTCAAGGCGCTGGCCGACCCCGTGCGGCTGCGGCTGCTGAACATGATCGCCTCGGTCGAGGGCGGCGAGGCGTGCGTGTGCGACCTGACCGGGCCCTTCGAACTGAGCGCGCCGACCATCTCCCACCACCTGAAGGTGCTGCGCCAGGCGGGGTTGATCGAGGGCGAGCGCCGCGGAACATGGGTGTACTACAAGGTGATCCCGGAGGCGGTGACACGCCTGTCCGGCTTGTTCACCATCCCCGTGCTCACCCCGTCCTGATCAGTGCGGGCGCGGATCGCGAGTGGTCAGGTCTCGGCGTGGGCGGGCGGTCAGGTCTCGGCGTGGGTGACGCGGATCTTGGACTGACCGTGCGGGAGCTGTTCCCAGTCGTCCATGAAGCGGGCGGCGAAGCCGTGGCGTTCGGCGAGCCTGGTCAGCGTCTCGGTGCGGTAGTAGAAGTCCTCGCGGAGGACATGGTGCTCGGCGCCTTCGGTGCGGTCGAAGGTGAAGTCGAAGAAGCCGCCGGGCGCGAGGACGCGGCCGACGTGCGCGAGGCATTCGTCGATGACCTGGAGGGGCGAATGGCTGAACACGCTGTGCGCGTGCACGACGGTGAAGTGCCGGGACGGCAGGAACCGGAGTTTCAGGTCGTTGACGAGGGACAGGTGCGGAAGCTTGTCCTGCAGGTCCTGGTGGACGAGGGTGTGCTGCGCGGCGAGCAGGATGTCGGGCGAGATGTCGATGCCGTAGTAGTTGCCGGTGTCCAGGTAGTCGATGAACCGCCAGCCGGCGCGCAGATTGCCGCAGCCGATCTCCAGGACGCGGTCGTCGGGCTTGAGCCCGTGCTGGAGCAGGTAGTCGAACTGCATCTGGCCGAGTTTCAGCCAGCGCTCGCGGGTGGGGCTGCCGACGGCGGCCTCCGGGCTCTTGGCCGCGTCCGACTTCATCACGGCCCGGTAGTAGGCCACATGGCTCCGGTGGGCGGCGCGGAGTTTCAGGTCGCGGGCGACCCTGGAAACATATGCCTTGATTTTGTCCGGGTTTTGAGTTGCATAGCGGATTTTGTACGTCAGGCTCGCGCGGTTCCTCTGCACGCGTGACGGCGGCTTCGTCATTGAGTTCATCCCCGTGGACGGTTCGGCAGGTGCGGTGACTGCCTACCCCGGCCACCGGGCGCCCTACCCCTGGACTGGACGGTCTTGCCTCGGTTTCTCGTCCGGTGGGCGGGCGTCCGGGGGTAGGGGTGGTGGTCCGTGGCGGCTTCCGCTACGGCTGAATGGATTGGCTGTTGCGGAAGATGTTCAGCGGGTCCCAGCGGCGCTTCACCTTCTGGAGAGTGGGATAGGCGTCCTTGTAGTAGAGGACCGGGGATTTCTGGTCCGACTTGTTCCAGGTCGCGTCGTCCAGGTCGACGTCCGGATAATTGATGTAGCAGCCGTCGGTAAGCGCGTCCTTCGCATTCGGAGCACCCACCTTGGGGACGCCGCCGGTCGCGGCGAACGTCGCCTGGTATGTCTTGCGGATCCACTCCAGGTACGTCGATTCCTGGGTGTCGCCCTTCGTCCAGTAGACCTGGTACTGCATCTTCATGATGGAGTCGCGCTGCCGTGCCGCCGTGTCATAGGGCGGTTTGTTGATGGCGCCGCCGTAGGAGTCGATCTGGATGAGGGATTGCTTGTTGGTGTAGTCGCGGTATGGCCCGTCCTTGCTGAGGTACGTCCACATCGCGTCTATCTGCATGGCGTCGAACGGCTTGCGCATGTAGGCGGACTTGTACTTTCCGCACTGGTCCTCGCCGCTGCTGTCCATGACCTGGGTGGCCGTCAGCCAGGGCATGTCCCGCGGGATCTTCATGTGCCCGAGCGTCGGACGCTCCCCCATCGAAGTCCGCATCGCCGTCACTTCGGCGCGGATCCCGCTGTTGATCCTCTTGAGGAATTCGTCCATGGCCGCGCGCCCGCCCGCGTCGTCTATGTCGACCTGCGCCGCGAGCCCGATCTGGCCGTTGCAGTGGTGGTTGAGAGCGAGCAGGGCGAACAGTTTCCCGGCCGGTGTGGACGGGTCCTGATGATCGCGGAAGTACGTGCCGAAGGAGTTGATCAGGTAGGTGAAATCGCTCTTGGTGAAGTCTTCCCAGTTCCAGGCGATGCCCGCCAGGCGCACCATGCTGGGCGGCTCGGGAAGGCCCTTGAACCAGAACTTGGTGATGAGCCCGAAGTTTCCGCCACCGCCGCCGGTGTGCGCCCACCACAGCTCCCGGCGGTCGGCGTTCCAGTCGTCGCGGCGCGCCACGACGAGTTCGACGGTTCGGTCCTCCTTCACCACCGCCACTTCGACCGCGTAGAGGTAGTCGACGGTGAGCCCGAACTGCCGTGACAGCAGGCCGTATCCGCCGCCCGTGATGTGCCCTCCGAGGCCCACGGAATAGCAGGAGCCGCCCGGCAGGGCTCGCCCGCTGATCGGGTAGAGGTGACTGTAGGCGTGCCAGTTGCCTGCGCCGGCCTCCACGCAGTAGGCGTCCATGTGCGGGTCGAAGTACGTGTCGCACATCGGGGAGACGTCAAATATCACCCGCACGTCGTCCCCGCAGACGAAGTTCTCGTAGCAGTGCCCGCCGGATCGGACGGTGATGCGGGTGCGTTCGGTGTTCTTCGGCTTCTGCCGCACCGCCTCCTCCAGCGCGTCCCTCGCCTCTTCGGACGACCGCAGCATCCGGACGTATTCGGGTTTGGCGCTGGTCCACCGCTGGTTGAACCCGCGGCTGAGCGACGGATACCGCTTGTCGCCCGGTTGCACGATCGGCGACGGCTGGGGGGAGCTGCTGGTCATCGAAGCACCACCTTCTGGAAGACCCTGAGGGCCGGCGGCGGCCGGACGGCTCACCCCGCTCCGGGCGGCGGTGTACGTCCGGGCCGACTGCTGACTACTCTCAGCTTCCCGACGCCTACGCTCCGGAAACGCGGGGTAAGGAGCATGTGTCGGCGGACTGACCGCGCCGAAAGCGGCAATCACCGAGTGTGCGCTGAGGCTCCTACCGGTGCTGCGATGGCGTCGTCTCAGGTCGGCAGGGTGGCCGTGTAATCGGCGAAGCGCTCGTCGACCTCTTCCGGGGTGAGGCCGAAGTCTTCGAGCGAGTAGCGGTGAGCCGGCTTGGCCGCTCCGCTGGTGCTCTCGTTGTGGAGTTGCGTCATCGCGGTTCGGGCTTCGCCGGTGAACGGCAGGCCGAAGCGCGTGTAGACGGCTTCTACGGTCCCGATCGGGTCGCGGACGAAGTCGTCGTAGTGGACGTCCACGAACTGGTCGGGATTGCGGCGTGCGCGCTCGGCGCGGAACTGGTCGAGGCCCCGGCTCCACAGTTCGAGCTGGTCGCGGCCGATCGTCGGGCCGGCGAACACGTCCGACCATCCGGCGGTGGCGTGCGCGGCGAGGCTGCACATGGACGCCATGGCGGTGCGGGGCGTCCGGTGGGTCTGGATGATGAGGGCGTCTGGATAGACGTCGAGCAGCGCATCCAAGGCGAAGAGGTGACTGGGGTTCTTCAGCACCCAGCGCCGCCCGATGTCGTTCAGGCCGAGGAGTTGCAGGTTGCGGCGGTGCCTTCGGTAGGCGGGCGTCCAGTCCTGTTCGGTGAGCCAGGACGAGTAGGTCGGCAGGTGAGCCAGGCATTCGAAGGAAATCGAGAGCATGCTCTGCCGTAGGAGCTGCCAGCATTCCTCGACGGAGTCCGCCGAGATGTAGTGGACGCCCATGAACTCGGGGTTCTCGATGTGGTGGCGCCGGTATCCGGCGTCGATCGCCTGGAAAACGGGGTTGTCCGCCCAGGTCTCGCGGGGCGGGCGCGGCTGCGGTACTTCGGCGAGCCAGAGGTCGAGGCCCTGGTGGGCGGGATCGGCGGTGAGAAGTCTGTGCAGGGCGGTCGTACCGGTTCGCGGCAGGCCGGTGACGAAAATGGGGCGCTCGATGGGAACGTCCGCGTGTCCGGGGTGCTGCTTCCACGCCGCTTCGGAGAATTGGCGGGCGGCCAGGGCACCACGCAGTATCGCTCGCTGCGCCTTGTTCCCGAACGGGGTGAGGCCGGCGTCCTTCGTGAGGGACTCCAGGAGAACCTTCAGCCCGTCCAGGTATTCGTCGCCACCGAAATCGTCCATGCCGGTGACCTTGCGGGCGGACGCGTGGAGATCCTCGACCGTCCCGACACTGTCGCGACCTGCGCTCATCGGTACGCCCTTCCTAGTGGTGCCACTCGCCGGAATTGACGTCCAGGCATTGCCCCGTGACCGCCCTCGCCAGCGGCGACAGCATGAACACCACGGCGTCCGCGACCTCATCGGGTTCGGGTAGTTTCCGCAGGTCGGTCGTGGCGGCGTTCTCGTCGTAGATCTCCTGCGCCGTGACGCCGCGCTTCTTGGCGAGGTGGTTGAAATACCACTGGAGGTTGTCCGCCCAGATGTATCCGGGGGCGATGGTGTTGACCCGGATTCCGCGCGGGCCCAACTCGGTGGCCAGGTTCTGCGCCATCGCGAGGAGCGCGGCCTTGGCCATCTTGTAGGCGCCGAACGTCCGCCGAGAATGCCGGAGGACGGCCGAGTTGATCATCACGACCGACCCGCCGTGCTCTTCGAGCGCGGGGACGAACAGCCGGGTGAGATGCAGCGCGGCGAGCACGTTGGTTTCGAAGCCGGCCCGTACCGCGTCGAGATCGACCTTGGTGAGGTCGGTCAGCGGTGGTGTCGCGAAAGCGTTGTTGATCAGGCCGTCCACGCGTCCGAACACCTCTTGGGCCGTCTCCGCGAGCCGCTCGCACGCCGCCACGTCGTTGATGTCGGTCGGGACGGCGACAGCACGCCGCCCGATGTCCTCGACTTCCTTGGCGACGTCAGCGAGCCGTTCCTCGTTGCGCGCTGCCAGCACCACATCGGCGCCGGCCTTCGCGCACTGAACGGCGAGCCCACGTCCCAGCCCAGGCCCGACACCGGAAACGACGACGACCTTGTCTTCCAGCAGCCCCGCCATCAGCCGAGCATCCTCTTCGCGACGGCGACCTGCCGGGCCGCAATTTTCTCGGCCCATTCCTGCGGGGTGACCCGCTGTTTCTCATAGAAGGGCAGGACGCGCGGCAGTTCGCCGAACTTCACGACCTCGACGTTCGGGCCGTCCTCGGGCGTGAGGTCACGGCTGATGCGCTGCCACCGGAACTGCAGATAGCCCCGTCGATGCCCTGTCCGCTCGATCCAGTTGGCGAGCCCGGGATCGCGCTCGCTGACGACGTACCGGATCATTCCGTCCTCATCGACGCGGGCCTGATCGGCGGTGAGGCTTGTCTGGTGGTTGATGTAGTCGAGCGAGATGTACCACATGCTGCCGAGCTGGAAGCCCTGGTAGGGCGCCACGGCCCGGTCGGCGGCCGGCGCGGTGATGACCATGACCTCGTCGTCATCGAGGTCGTAATGCCCAACGGACGAGAACTGCGTGGCCAGCCCACCCGGCGTCGGCCGCGGCTCGGTCAGCGTGTTGACCGGCAGTTGCAGGTAGTGCCATTCGGGGAAGGCCAGGAACGTCCGGATCCTGGAGACCAGCATCTTGCCGGCGATCTGGTACCGCCGGGCCATCCTCTCGGACGGGACCGACAGCGGCGACGTGCCGAGCGTGTCGGCTCGGTGGATGCGAATTTCCCCCAGCCGCTCGTTCTCCCAATCGCTGAACACCTCTCGCACGATGAGCATCGCGGCGCCCGAGGGGAGCGTGACGTACCCGGGCCCGGCATCGTCCCTGGGCGGCCCGAACCGCAACTGGAACGACCCGTCCTCCGCGATATCGAGTTCCCGGTCGTCGAACGCGGTGAGACTGTCGGGCGACTGCGTAGGCGAGTAGTCGCCGTTCATGACCTGGAAGCTCAGATCGGCCGTGGTCCCCCGCCGTCCGGTCACCACATACTCGGCGTCGTCCCGGATGTAGGCGTGGAAGTACAACGTGTCGGGGTTGTCGAGCCCCAACTTGGTGTACGGCCCGGTAGAAGAGGCGAAGAACGGATAGTCCTGCTGGTAGGCGGCGACCATGTGCAGCGAGGCCTTGATGCTGCCGGCGAGGTAGTCGAGCCCCTCGGCCAGGTCCTGGTCGGTCTTGACGTGCGGCGCGCTGCGGATGATGCGCTCCGCCTCAACGACCGCGTCGGCGAACGAGCGCGTCGCGGCGTCGAACGAATCGGACTTGCCTTCGGCTGAGTCGGTGGCCACCGGGCTCTCCTGGGGACGCGGGGCGCGAACGCCGTTGAGAACGCGAGACTGAGGACCAGAACCTAGAACCCGTTCTATGTGCGGGTCAATGCCCGGTCCCGATCAATGGGAGGTCGTGAACTTCAGACTGGGGGCGTCGTCCAGAGACACCATGTACTCGTACGTCCGCGTGTGCCCCGTCTTCTCGACCAGCCACCGCCCGTCCTCCCCGCGCCGGTAGACGTCGTGGTAGAACGCGGCACCGCGGATCAGCAGCTTGTGCTCCGGAATGATGATCGAGTCGTCCAGCGACCAGATCCCCGTCGCCCGATCCCCGTCGATGTCGATCTCCGGGGCTCCGGCCGTGTGTGCGCTGATCTTCCCGCCGTCGAGGTTCTCCCGCATGTACTGGACGATCGCGTCCCGCCCCTCCAGCCGCAGCGTCTTCTTGAGCACCGGGGTGTCGTACTCGGCGACGGCGTCCTCCGTGAACACCTCGGCGAACTCGTCCCACAGCTTCAGGTCGACGCAGCGCAGGTACCGGTACTTGAGCCGCCGAATCTCTTCCAGAGCAACCAGGTCCATGCGCCCAAGACTGGCCGCTGCGACCCGATTAGACAAGAACAGGTTCTATTTTCCTGGCCCGGCATCCGTCCCCAAGTCGGCCGCCCTGGGGGCGGACGCTCACGCGTGCGTCGGCCTCACAACCCAGCGCCGCCGGTCACATCTGGCCCCGATAGCTCCCCAGATCGTCAGAGCGCGAAGGAACGGGGGTCGGTGTAGTACCTCTCCGAGATCTTCTTCGCGGTGGCCTGCGCCGCCGGGTCCGTCCCCGGTGTCGGGACCACGCCCCCGGTCGGGTTGGAGAACCAGCACAGGAAGGCACACCGCTCCCGATCGCCGCCCGCACCCGTCCGCGCAGCATAGGAAGCCTGCGCCTTCATCCACGAGGTGTCGATGTCGCGGACGCAGCCGAGCTCGGCGATCCCCCAGGGAATACCTTTCGAGGAGGCGAACTCCACGGCTGGCCCCCACAGTTCCCTGCCGCTACCGGTATTGGAGTAGCCGTCCGCGGCGTAGAGATCGACGTAGCCAGTGCCGGGCCACAGATCCTTGTACCTGGTGCCCTTCTTCGGCCGCTGCCCTGACCACGCCTCCACGATCTGCATCGTGTACACCCGAGGCTTCCCCACGGATTTGACGACCTCGCAGAAGCGCCGAAACGCCGGGAGATACTCCGCGAGCGTGAACTGCCCCTTGCGGATCTTGCCGTCCGGCTCATGCCAGCAGGTCAGGAACGCGGCATGCGAGTCCGGGATGGACCGTACGAACCCCCGCAGCCTGTTGTCGAGCTTCTTGCTCGAAAGTTGTGCCAGGTCGGGCTTGCACGACCACACCGAGACGCGCTTCCCGACGTCGATCCCAGCAACTGACTCGGCCCAACGCTTGGGCAACTCCCTGTCATACGACCGCCGAACCGTGAACGGCCCCGACGCCGCGTCCAACTCCCCGAAGTCCTTACCCTTCAGAGACACACTGCTCGCCCCGACGAGCATCCCGTCCCGCTTCGCCATCCCGGCCCTCCCGCGCCATGGACGTCACAACCAGGACCCCCGCCCAGGCCACCGGACGCCGCCGCATCGCAGGTTCCGGCTCGACCACAAACTCTCGCACCCAGCTTCACAGAAAGGACCGGGCCGTTCCATAACCTGCCCGCAAGACTCCCGAACGCCCAGGCCAGCCACTTCTCGCCGTCCATCCAGTAAGCCCCTCACCCGCTGGACGACCCCGGCCCCATGATCCGTCACTTGGCCCGAACAGCCGAGAAGTGGCGAACGCACAGCGAGATCAACTCGGCCACCTGGGACGCCGAACATGGGCCCCTCACCGTGCAGTGGGGCAACTTACCGACTCGGAGTTGAGGAGTGATCGGCTGGGATCGTGGACACCGGGACGGCGGATCATTTCGTGGGAATCGACCAGGCGGCCAAGTACTTCGAGACGCACCGGTCATGGGGGTAGGAGGACATCAACACCATCCCGAACTTCAAGCTCCGGACCAAGCGCCGGTTCCGCCGACGTGGGGTTGATCTCCGGATGGGGGGTTATGACGGCAAGCGCCTGCCCCTTCTGTAGCCGGGTTATGCCCTGGAGTGACCCGAGGCCCCACTGCCCTGCACCACTAGCCGCCGTCTGTCCGACGTTGGCGAACATCAGAAGGCCGGCCCTCGGGTCTCGTCCCTCCAGCCCGGACGTCAGCCGGGCTAGAGGGAGGATCGGTATCAGACGCGAGTCACGTTGTTGCAGCGGGCGGCGGCCCACCCTTATACAGCGCGACGAGGAGGCGCAGGCCTCCGATGACGAGCGGAATCACGATGCCAGCGGCAGTAGCGGCCCTCGGGTGGTGTGCGATCAGCCAGCCGAACGCGATCGCCGGATGATCAGCAAGATGGCGGCCGCGAGGAAGATTTGACGTCGACGCGGTCCAGACGGCAGATTCATAGGTGGTTTGGCCTTCCCTGATGGTTCGAGCTCTCCGGGACGGTTAGATCATCGGGCGGGCTCCTCGTTCCAGCGAGGAGCCCGTCACTCTGTTGGAGCTAGAGCCGGTTGCTCGCCTTCCTTCCCTTGTTCCACGCGTCGCGGACCAGTTGGTAGCAGGCCGTCTCACGTGATCCGGTACCGCTGTTGTTGTATCCGCCGTTGGACGAGACGGTCAGTACCTTCGCCCGCCAGAACGGGGCAAGGCCCTCCTTCATCATCTTCTGTGCCAGCGCGTCGTCGTCAATGTCGCTGCCATGACGGCTAAGGAAGAGGGCAAGACCCCCGATGAGCATGCCGTCCCAGGACTCCTTCGCCCGTCCCCATGCCTGCTCCGCGATGCTCAGCGTCCGGTCGAGCACGTCCTCGCCATGCTTGGACGTGATTCGGAGCACAGCCGAGACGGCGCCAACGCTGTTCGTGGAGGAGCCGCCCAGCTTCAAGCCATGCTTCTGAAGGACCCGGTCAACACTCACGCAAAGAGCGTCCCCAGCAGTCAGGCCCACCTTGTACTCGTCAAGCGTGCTGACCTTGGCGGACTCACGATTCTTGATCAGGAAGAGGACGGCCTCCTGCTGCTGGTTAAGGTCGTGGTGAACCTCCGCTGTGATCGTCTCGATTCCAGCGATGTCGCAGGCTCGACAGCGGTGCATCCCGTCAACCACATAGCGGTCACCGTTAGGCCGTTGTGACACCACGATCGACCCCAAAGCATCCGGGATGATCCCCTTAGCGATGCCCTTAGCGCGCGTCTCGTTGAGGGAACGCTGCGCCTCAGCGTCAACCTTGAGCTCAGAGATCTTGACCTTGACTCCGTACTCCACCACATGCTCGGGGAGTTCATAGGTATACCGAGCCCTGGGCATGGACATCACCTCCACACGGACCAGCAGAACTTGTCCCGAATTGCCCGAGAGCTAACCACTCGCACCCCACAGGACGCAAGCTCGGCAAGGCGCCACAGGATGTCGTCTGGTTCCCCAATAGCAGCGACTAGTACCGGGCACGGAAACCTACTTCCCCAGCTCACAGCCCAGGTGGACCTGGGTCAGACGTCGCGAACCCTAGCGAATCAGCACGTTTGACACCGAACGCACAGATTTCGACATGAAAAGGATCGAGCGTAGCTACAAGGCCGCAGGTCAGAGCGCCAGTAGGTGTCGCGCAAGGGCCATGGCGACTCAAGCAACAGGACGACCTGGTCGTAACCTGTTTGTTACCAGCGCGGATAGCTATCCGATGGTTGACTCATGCCAACTCGCCGCAGCTCGCCGGAACGTCCCGTCTGACGGCCATTGTCCGCACGCCACACGCGTCGACAGAACGACCGTAGACGGCAACGCCTGCGGCTGCTCCAGCGCCTCCCGGTGCCTATGGTCGACTCGGCACCGGGGTCTCGGACGTGAGTGACGCTGCCGAGCGCCCCAGCAGCTGCCTGGCCAGGTCAGACCTTGTGCTCTAGCTCTCGCTATCGGCGTCCGGCATTATGTGCGCATGGCCAGAATCAGGGAGTTCTTCGCAACCAACAACTCTGCGAAGCCGCACCCCACCGAGGTTGAATGCGGCTACCAGAAGGTGCATACGTCCGCCGCAGGCGTCCTCCTCCAACTGAGCACCTACGGGTCGGACTCTCGACAGTCGGAGAAGAAGGTCAGCCAGACCCTGCAGCTGGACGAGCAGGGTGCCGCGGAGCTCCTGAGGATTATCAGGCTGACCTTTCCGAATCTGCCCTAAGCATTCAAGCCACCGAAAAGCTTCGGAACCACCTCATCAACCACGCCCGGCCGCAGGTCAGGATTGTCCACCGCCACCCAACCCGCTGATCGCTGTCCGGCTGGGCTGGGCCGACTTGGGGCAAGCACGTTCTTCAGTTGCGGTCGGGGCTGCATGCACATGCCCTGCATCAGGGCGTTGCTCCACGTGGGGTTAGGGCTCTACGCCCATGAAGTCGGCTAGGTCGAGCATGGCCTGGGAGGGCATCCTTGGTCGCGACTCCAGCAGTTCGCGGGTGATGTCGCGGCCATACTGCTGATACCGCAGCCACGCCGGGTGTTCGGTCCGGATGGTCTGCACGATTTCCGTCGCCTTATCTGGGGCGCCGGTTTGCGCCTTGGCGCGGGCAATGTCGAGGCGGTGTCGGTCCCAGCCGGAGGTGTTTCCGGCGCCCACGTCGCGTGGGATGTCACGCGCAAGGTCTAGTGCCCGGTCAGGATGACCGTCCAGCAGTTCGATCTCTGGACCCATCAGTGCCGGGGTGAGGGGCCCGAAGGCCACATGTCCCGCGAGATCCTCGTACTGTCGGCCAAGGCGGGCACCTGCTGCTCCGGCAGCACGAACGTACTCTCGGGCTTCTTCAGCGCGGTTGTTGCGGGATGCGGCCGATGCCGCTCGGAGCAACAAGTAGCCCCAGCCCGACAGTTCGTCCGGCGACGCCTTGCTCATTTTCGGTTCGATCTGTCCTGCGGTGTCAACGCATAGGCTTTCGACCTCCGCGAAACGTCCCTGGCGCAGCATCGCCCAGGCCTGCGAGCTGACAGAGGCAGCAGCGAGGGGGATGTCGCCGATCTCTATCGCGTCCCGCAGCGATGCGTGGAGCGCGATCAGCGCCAGGTCATGTGCGCGAACCTGGATGAGATACCGTCCCGCCAAGCCGAGGATGTCCGCACGAAGCCGCAGTGCCTCTCGATGCTGGTCGCCAATGTCGTGGACATCGACATGGTGGTGGGCCGACCGCACGAGGGCCGGCATGAATTGCGCGAGATCGTCGTAGGCGTCGGCGTGGTACTTGGCGGCGACCGCAGCGACTGCGCCGCCCAGGCGCGCGAGGTCGGGGTGATCGCCGTCAGCAGTGCCGTAGAGGGGACGTCCGGTCAACCCGATGGGCGGATTGATCGCCGAGCGCATGTCCGCGAGAACCACCTCATCGACGGTGGCTTCTGTTGGTTCAGGGGATCCGGCAGACGCAAACCATACGGTGGTGACCCCCAGTGCGCGGGCGAGTTGATGGTAGGTCTCCATGCGGCAAGTGCCGCCCTGCTCCAACTTCTTGATCACCGCGAGCGACAGGTTAGCTCGTTCGGCGAGCTCTTCCTGCGTCATCCCGCGTCGGCGCCGCAATTCTCGGACGCGGTCGCTGATGCTGGCGTCCTGCATTTGCCCTGCCCTTCCCTGAGCATCCCGATGACCTCAGCGTAAGTCGCGGAACCCCTCCATGTGGGGGTCAGTAATCAAACGACTACGCGCCATATCCCTTCCGGCACTGGGCACTCGAAACGACTGCGCAGAGTGACTGTACCGACACGATTGCCCTACGTAGCGTCTCCGACGTCCCAGAAGCCAGGAAGCCGAGATGAGCGTCCACTGTGGAAACACCACGTCCCTCAGCAGCAGAGGTGCTGCGCGCTAAGCACGGGCACGCATGGGACATCTGGCGCGAAGTTCTGCAGGGCGGACGGCATGGCGACTGGCTCGCCCAAACCCTGCCAGGTGCATCGCCGCACCAGCTGATACGGGCGCGAACGGTCGAGGAACTGGACGCGCTGCTGTCTGAGGCGGAGGCGTGACCATGCTTTTCGACGTAACCGTCCCGATAGACACCGGGCCTATCGTCCGCGCCGAGATCCGTGAGCTGGAGCGCCGTCTCGGCGTGGTGGCGTGGTTCGGCTTCCATACCCGTCGGTGGTGGGCGCTGGTTGATGGACGTCTCGTCGAGGGAGCCAGCCCGGCCGGTCTCGCTGACGCGGTCATGGCCGTGCGGAGTCGTGCGGTCCTTCCGTCCCGGAGCGCCCGTCCCGGCGGGGAGGTGCGGCAGTCACGCCGGGTGAGACGTGGCCGCCATCATCGCGGTCGCCGGGAAAAGTGGCCGCAGTCTCGAAGCAGTCGTAGTCTTGGGGAGCGGGACGCAGCTGGAGTCATAACGGATACGGGGAGTGGAGCGCGTTGAGTGACCACATAGATGAAGAGGAGATGGTCATCCAGGTGGGTGACCTGGAGTTGCTCGTTCGGGGGGCGGACACGCAGGCGCCTGGGGCGGCGCGGCGGTTCGTCGGTGAGTGGTTTCGGGATCGGGGCATCGATGACGCCTACACGGCGCAGCTCATCGTCTCCGAGCTCGTGACGAACGCGCTTCTGCACGGGCAGGGCCCGATCGTCGTTCGGGTGGTGCGGGACGAGGCGGACGGGCTGCCCGTCCTTGAGGTCGAGGACGGCGGCGACGGGCTCCCCTGCGTCCAGCCGGAAAACGAAACAGAGATCAACGGACGCGGGCTTCTCCTGGTCGCCGCGCTCGCGAAGGAGTGGGGCACGTGCCTGCTGCCCGAAGGAGGGAAGGTCACGTGGGCGAAGTGCGTGCTCTGAGCGTCCGGGCCGAACGTCAGGTGCTCCGCCTGCGCACCCGCCTGGGCAGGCGAAACACCACGCGCTACCTGGACGCGCTGGCGGTCGCGCTCCATGCGAAGGGGTGGCGCTTCACCAAGCTCTATCGTCCCGAAGACTTCCCGACGCCGCTGCCCATGCTGTGGGTGCACGCCGGTATCGCGAGGGAAATCGGCATTGTCATATCCGTACGAGCCACACCAGGCGGAACGTGGGGCTACTACGAGGCCCTGCGCGGACGCCAGGGCTACCTCTGCCCCTGCGGGGACGCCAAGTCGGCCGCCGAGCAGATCGACCTGTTTCTCAAACACCAGATGTTCCCGGGCACCTGGTAGGCCCTCGACGAGCAGCTCACGTCGCCGACACGTCCCGCCAAGGCCGGCGTCCTACAGGCCCCGTGATGTGTCGCCCGACAGGGCCACGGGGCCAGGGCCGTCAGTTGGGGCCGAAGAGGGTGGGGTTGAGGCTGGTGAGGCGGGACGGGTCGGCGTAGATGTCCAGTTCGGCGATCTTGTCGTTGACGACGGTGAAGGCCATCACGGCTAGGGGTTCGTCCTCGGTGGTGACGACAAGGCCCGCGGCACCGTTGATCAGGGCCGGGCGGGCGAACTCCGCGCGGAACGAGAACGCGATGGCCCGCTGGGCGATCATCCTCGCGCCGCGAAGGTGCATGAACTCGCCCTCGGCCTCGGCGTGCAGGACGATGTCGGGCGCGAGGGTCGCGACCAGCGCCTCCAGGTCGCCGTTCTTCGAGGCGGTGAGGAAGGCGTCCACGACGGCGCGCTGGCGGCTCATGTCCGGGTCCGGGACGGGGGCCGATCGGACGCGGCGGCGGGCCCGGCTGGCCAGCTGTCGCGTTGCCGTGGGGGTGCGGTCGAGGATGCGGGCTATCTCGTCGAACGGCATCTGGAACAGGTCATGCAGGACGAAGGCCAACCGCTCGGCGGGTGTGAGGGTGTCCAGGACGACGAGCATGGCGACGCCCACCGCGTCCGCTAGCAGGGCCTGCTCTTCTGGGCCGTCGCCGTCCTGGGTGATCAGCGGCTCGGGTAGGCGCGGCTCGTCGAGCGGGTCTTCTCTGCGGGACGTCCGGGTGCGCAGCATGTCGATGCAGATGTGGGCCACGGTGGTCGTCAGCCATCCGCTGAGGTTCTCGATGCGGTCGGCGTTCGTGCCGGACAGGCGCAGCCACGCGTCTTGGACCGCATCGTGGGCCTCGGCCGGTGAGCCGAGCATCCGGTACGCGAGCCCGACAAGGCGCGGACGATCAGCCTCGAACCGCTTCACGAGTTGTTCGTCCTGCACGGTCACATCCCTTCAGTTGGCTCCGTCATACCCATGACGGATCGCTCGGGACGAATGTGACCGTATCGGGAGGCGACATGGCGCCCTTCGTGAACAGCATCGAGATCAACCGGTCGGCGGACGAGGTGTTCGCCTACACGGTCGAGCCCGCGACGTTCCCCGAGTGGCAGCGGGACGTCCTGGACGTGAGAGTCGAGGGCAGGAGCGTCGGCTCGGGGCGTGGACGGGCCGGTCCGGCCGAACGCCACCGTGCGTGTCGAGCCGCTCGGTGCTGAGGCCGGCAGGCAGTCACGAACGAGCCGCCACGACCTCAATTCATCGTGCTTCCCTCCCACGGCCGGCGGTTCCTAGAGTTGCGATGGAGGTGGGTGCGATGTTGACGCCTGAGGAGGTGCGGGCGCTCTCGGCCGAGCAGCGCGCCGAGTTGCTGCGAGCGCTCCTCGTGGCCGAAGACCTCGATCCGCTGGAGGAGCCCCGGTACCGGCGGCGGCGCGGGCTCGCGCTGGTGCTGCTGGTCGCCTGCTGCGCCTGGCTCATTCCCTGGACGGTCGTGCTCGGCTTCACGCTGCCGCAGCACTTCACCGCCGGGCAGTGGGCCGTCGCCTGGATCGGCTTCGACGTGGGATTGACGCTGGCGATCGGGGCCACCGCATTCGCCATCTGGAAACGGCTGCAGATCGCCATTTTCGGGCAGATCGTAGCGGGGACACTGCTCGTCTGCGACGCCTGGTTCGACGTCTGGCTCTCCTGGGGATCGGCAGAGTTCCCGGTGAGCCTCGCCACAGCTCTCCTCGGCGAGCTGCCCTTGGCCGCATTGTTCTTCTTGGGGGCTCGGCAACTCGTGCTCCTGACCGTCCACGCTCTATGGGTGCGCGAGGGACGGAACGGCCCGGAGCCTCGGCTCCACCAGGTGCGGCTCTTCGCCGCCGACCGGCCCGCGAAGAGCTCGTAATGTCACTCCCCCTGCCTACAGTGGACGCGTGGCTGAAGACCGGGTTGCTTGGGACGAGCTCACCGCGGCGGGATTCCTGCACGCGGTGCGGGAGGCGCACCGCGAGGCGACGCTCGCCCTGTTCAACGGGTTGAGCCGCGCGGCGGGCTTCAAGGAGCGGACGTACGGCGTCGGCGCGTTCGAGACGCTGGCGACCCACCTCGACCGCATCTTCGGCCGCGACCTGCCGAAGCAGGTCGTCCGGGACGATCTGAACGGCTCGCCCGGCTGGCGGTACGGCCCCTACCGCGTCCTGCTCAAGCGGCACGAGTTCGGGAACGTCCGAGGGATCCGGTGGGACCGGGACAGTCCCACCAAGCAGGCCGTGGCGCGCCAGGGATACATCGAAGACCCGCAACTGACGCTGCCCCTCGGCCTGGAGGCGCACGACACGCCCGGCGTCGTGACCTTGGTCCTCGCGCACAGCGCCACCGAGGAACCCCTGGAAATGGAACTCTTCCTGGGCCGACCCAGATGGAACGCGGACGGCGGGACCGCCTGGCACTGGGTGAAGCAGGTGGACGACACCATCGGGCCCGATCCACGTCGTAAGCTCGTCGAGCGGACGATGCCGCTCTGGGACGACAAGGAAGACGACGTCCCCATGCGGCTCCGCGGGGAGACGAAGACGGCCTAGCAAAGGGTGGCGCAGGGTGCTGTTCGACTGCGAGCGGCTGACGCTGGCCCGGCGGCTCAGAGGCCTGCGCAAGAACCAGCTCGCGGACGCCGTCGGGACGACGCCGAAGGCGATCGGACGGTACGAGGCGGGCGTCCACACGCCCGACGCGATGGCGCTGAAGCGGCTCGCCATCGCGCTCGGCGTCCCGGTCGAGTTCTTCCACGGCGGACGCAGTCCCGTGTCCATGGACGGCGCTCACTTCCGGTCGCTCAGGTCGACCAGCCAGATCGAGCGTGACCAGGCCCTCGCCTACGGGCGCATAGCCACCGACGTCGTCGCCGCCCTCGAACGCCTCGTCGACTTTCCCGAGGTCGACCTGCCCGAGTACCCGGTGTCGCCGGACGAGATCGCCGGCTCCGGCCCCGTCGAGGCCGCCCGGCTGACCAGGAAGGCCCTCCTAGAACGGCCCGGCCCGGTAGCGCACGTCGTCCGGCTCCTCGAAACGCATGGCGTCATCGTCCTCGTCCTGCCGCGGGCGGCCGAGCGGGTCGACGCGTTCAGTGTCGGCGTCCACCCGAGGCCGATGGTCTTCTTCAACCCGGCCAAGGGCGACTACTGGCGCAATAGGTTCGACGCCGCCCACGAATTGGGGCATCTGGTCATGCACGCCGATGCCGAACCCGGCGAAAAGGTCGTCGAAGACCAGGCGCATCGCTTCGCGGCCGAATTCCTCATGCCGGAGCAGGACATCGCCTCCGAATTGCCCGCCACCGCCGACTGGGAGCGCCTCGCCCAGCTCAAAACGACCTGGGGCGTCAGCATGGCGGCACTCCTCTACCGGGCCCGCACCCTCGGGATCATGCAGGAGACCGCGTACCGGAACGCCATGAGCACCATCGGTTCGCGCGGCTGGCGGCGCCACGAACCGGGACCGGCGAAACCCCTGGAGCAGCCCACGATGCTGACCCGCGCGATCGAGATCGTCGGCCAGGCCGGCACCGACCGGGACGAGGTCGCCGAGCGGGCGCGCGTCCCGAGAGCCGACCTGGACCTGCTCGTCCCCCAGCGGTAAGACCCGCACAGGGGACCATCGCGCACGCGGCTCGCCGACCTGCCGTGCGTGATTTCGTGGTGGGCTGGGCGTCCGGCCGGTCCATGAATCGCCGCAATTCTTCGTGGCCGGGGGCGGCGGAGTTACATATCTCTGTCCGGAGGTTTCCTGCGCGTCCGCCGCCGCCTATGAGACCCTCCGAGGGTTGTCGGGGCGTACGAGAGCCTGGAGATCTTGTGCTGGACAATCGGCAGGCGGGTCCGACCGCGCTGCGCATGCAGATCGGGGCGCGGCTCCGGCGGATGCGTGAGGGCAAGGGCATCGGACGGGCCGAGGCGGGGGACGCGATCCGCTCGTCGGCGTCCAAGATGAGCCGGCTCGAACTGGGACGGCACGGCTTCAAGGTGCGCGACGTCCTCGACTTGCTCGATCTCTACGGCGTCCACGACGAGGACGAGCGCGCCAGTTTCCTCGAACTCGTCCGGGAGGCGAAGAAGCCCGGCTGGTGGCAGGGCTACGGCGACGTCGTGCCGAGCTGGTTCGAGCAGTACCTCGGGCTGGAGCAGTCGGCGACGACGATCCGAACCTACGAGGTGCAGTACATCCCGGGCCTGTTACAGACGCGCGACTACGCGCGGGCCGTCATCGGGCTCGAACACCATGACGCCCCGTACGAGGGCCTCGAACGGCGGCTCACCGTGCGGATGACCAGGCAGGAGATCCTGCATCGGCCGGTCGGCGCCACGAGGCTGTGGGCGGTGATCGACGAGGCGGCGCTGCGCAGGCCGTTCGGCGGGCCGGACACGATGCGCGCCCAGATCGAGCACCTCATCACCGTGTCGGAGGACATGCCGAACGTGCGGCTGCAGGTCCTGCCGTTCTCCGCGGGCGGGCACCTGGCCCTCGGCGGGCCGATCACGATCGTCCGGTTCGCCGAGCACGACCTGGACGACGTGACCTACCTGGAGCAGCTGACCGGCGCCCGCTACCCCGAGGGGGACGAGGGCGCCCGCTACCAGAAGATCATGGACCTGCTCGCGATCCGCGCCGCCCGACCCGCCCGCACCACCGCCTTCCTCAAGGACCTCCTCACCGATCTCTGACGCCGCACCGCTCCCCCGCTCGGGCCAAGCGCTCCCCCTCCGGCGGGAGGTGGGCAGGGCGCGTCCGCTCATAGCGTCGCCTGCGGACATCGAGCGAGTGGGCGGGGGCGGAATGAGCACATCGGCGGCGGTCGTCGCGTTCGTGGTCGGCACGGCGATCAACACATGGATCATGGCGGCGGGGGCGCGGAGGCTCCTGAACGTGCGGTTCTCCCTTTTCCGGACGGTCGTGGCGGGCACGGCGGGGCAGGCGGTGGCGTCGCCGATCATCACCGCGCTGGTCGGCGACCTCCGCGAACGCCAGGAGCTGACGCCTCTGCTGTGGTTCGTCTGCCTCGGGGTCGCATGCGCGCTTCTGGTGTCGATGACGGTGCTGGTGTTGTGGGAGGCGTTCGTCCCGTCCGGGACGGTCCCGTCGCCCCTGTACTGGGTCGGTGGCGCACGCGCCCGGATCGCGCGGACGCGCCGGTACTGGCGCATCACCTTCATCTTCCTGCGCCACGGCCTCGGCCCCTACCTGCGCGGACGCGCCCGGCCGACGTCCCGCACGGCCCGGTCCCTCGCGCATGCTCTCGAACAGGGCGGGGTCGTGTTCGTCAAGCTCGGCCAGGTGGTGTCGACGCGGCGGGACGTCCTGCCGCCGGAGTTCGTCCAGGAACTGGGGCGGCTCCAGGACCGCGCCACACCCGTCCCATGGCACGACATCGCGCGAGTGATCCGGGACGAACTGGGCGCTCCACCCGAAAGCGTGTTCGCGACGATCGACCGGGAGCCGCTCGCCGCGGCGTCAGTCGCGCAGGTGCACACCGCCACGCTCAAGTCCGGCGAGGAGGTCGTGGTCAAGGTCCAGCGGCCGGGCATCCGCGCCGTCGTCGAACGCGACCTCGACATCGTCGGGCGCCTCGCCCGCACCCTGCAGAGCCGCGCGGCGTGGGCGAAGGCGTTCGGCGTCGTCGATCTCGCCGGCGGGTTCGCGGCCGCACTGCGCGAGGAACTCGACTTCCGTGTCGAAGCCCGCAACATGGCGTCGGTCGGGGCCGCCGCGAAGGACCCGGACGTCGTCGTCCCGCGCCCGCACGACGACCTGTGCACGGGCCGCGTCCTCGTGATGCAGCGCCTGAAGGGCACGTCCCTGCGCAACGCCGGCCCCCGCATCGACGCGCACGGCCTGGACCGGACGGAACTCGCGCACACCCTCCTCGACACGGTGCTGCGCCAGATCGTCCTCGACGGCGTGTTCCACGCGGACCCGCACCCCGGCAACGTCCTGCTGCTCGACGACGGCCGCCTCGGCCTGATCGACTTCGGCTCGGTCGGACGGCTCGGCCCCGAACTCCGCCGCTGCCTGCAGCACATGCTGCACGCGTTGAACCGGGGCGACGCGGTCGCGGTGACGGACGCCTTCCTGGAGATCGTCGCCCGGCCCGACGAGCTGGACGAGCAGGCCCTCACCCGCGCCCTCGGCGCCTTCATGACCCGGCATCTCGGCCCCGGTTCCGTCCCGGACATGGCGATGTTCACCGGCCTGTTCCGGCTGGTCGCACGGTTCGACCTGGCCGTTCCGGCGGAGATCGCGGCCGTGTTCCGGGCGCTGGCGACGCTGGAGGGCGGGCTCACCGAACTGGCGCCCGGCTTCGGCATCGTCCCCGGGGCGCAGGCGTTCGGCGAGGCCCACCTGCGGGAACGTCTCCGGCCGGCGTCGCTTCAGGAGGCCGCGGCCGACGAGCTGATGGGACTGCTGCCGGTGCTGCGCCGCCTCCCCCGGCGCCTGGACCGGATCACCGCCGCCGCGGAGGCCGGCCGGCTGAGCGTGAACATTCGCCTCTTCGCGGACGAGCGGGACCGGCGGACGGCCACCGGCCTCCTCCAGCAGGCCCTCCTCACCGTCCTCGCCTCGACGGCCGGGGTCATGGCGGTGATGCTGCTCGGCCTGAAAGGCGGCCCGGCCATAACCCCGGACGTGACCCTCTACCAGTTCTTCGGCTACTGCGGGCTGGTGATCTGCTCCGTCCTGTCCCTGCGCGTCCTGGCCCTGGTCTTCCGCCACTGACCGGACCGCCGTGATCGAACACATGTTTGACTGACCGGGTACAGTGGCGGCATGTTCCAAGGCTCGCTGCTGGACCGCACGGACGGGGACGGCCCGCGTCCGCTGACGTCGGCGCGGCGGACGCGGCTGTCCCGCGGCGCCTGGGTGGACGTCCTGCCCGGCTGGATTCCCGGTGCCGACGCGCTGTTCGAGCGTCTGCTCACGTCCGTCCCCTGGCGGGCCGAGCGGCGGCGCATGTACGAGCGGGTCGTGGACGTGCCGCGCCTGCTGGCGTTCTACGACGAGCACATGCCGCTCCCCGATCCCGTCCTGGACGAGGCCAAGGCGGCGCTCGACGACCACTACGGCGACGAACTCGGGGAGCCGTTCCGTACGGCTGGCCTCTGCCTGTACCGGGACGGCCGCGACAGCGTGGCATGGCACGGCGACACCACCGGACGCGGCGCCACCCACGACACGATGGTGGCGATCCTGTCGGTCGGCACACCGCGAACTCTCGCGCTTCGTCCGCGCGGCGGCGGTGAGACGATCCGCCACGAACTGGGCCATGGCGACCTCATCGTGATGGGCGGCAACTGCCAGCGGACATGGGAGCACGCCATCCCGAAGAGCACCCGAGTGACCGGCCCCCGCATCAGCATCCAGTTCCGCCCGCGCGGCGTCCGCTGAACACCACCGCCGGGCATGGGGCGAACGTGACCGGTTCGATCAGGAATCGAGAAGCGCCGGGCTCCGAGGCCGCCTAACGTGACCGGCATGGCTTCCGTCGAATTCGTCACCCTTGAAGTGGCCGACCCCGCGGCCGCCGACCGCTTCTACACCACCGCCTTCGGTATGGACGCCCAGGTGCGCCTGGAGGCGTCGGAGGCGCCGACGACCGGTTTCCGCGGGTTCACGATGTCGCTCACCGCGTCCCAGCCGGCCAACGTCAACGCCCTCATCGACGCCGCCGTCGACGCCGGCGCCACAGCGCTGAAGCCGGCCGCGAAGTCGCTCTGGGGCTACGGCGGCGCCGTGCAGGCCCCGGACGGGACCATCTGGACGGTCGCGAGCTCGTCGAAGAAGGACACCGGCCCGGCCACCCGGCAGATCGACGACATCGTGCTCCAGCTGGGAGTCGAGGACGTGGCCGCGAGCAAGCGGTTCTACATCGACCGCGGCCTCGCCGTGACGAAGAGCTACGGCCGCAGATACGTCGAGTTCGCCGCCGCGTCGAGTCCCGTCAAGCTGGCGCTCATCAAGCGCCGCGCCCTCGCCAAGGTCGCCGGCGTCGCCCCCGACGGCACCGGATCGCACCGGCTCGCGATCGGGAGCGATGCCGGGCCCTTCACCGATCCGGACGGCTTCGTCTGGGTGACTTCCAAATAACGCCATGCCGTAAGAGGTCATGTCCCCGCGGTGTGGAGGAGGTCTCGGATCACGCTGCGATGGTCGCCTGCCCGCCATGCCACGGCCAGCCGGCACGGGCTCAGGCCGGTCACCGGTATGGCCGTGATTCCTGGACGCCGGTAGATGGCGGCGTTGCCGGACGCCATCAGCACCACACCGCTGCCATCTTCAAGCGCGGCGAACGTCTCGTCGGCGTTCGACACGATCGCACCCACGCGGGCAGGCTTCCCGCCACGGTCATCCACGGCGAGCCAGAAGTCGCGCAAGGGCCCGGCCTCATCAGGCAGCGCGAGGAACGGTTCGTCCAGGAGTTCCTCGAACGCGATGCTCTCTCGTCCGGCCAGCAGATGGTCGTCCCTGAGCGCGACCCAGCGCGGCTCCTCGGCGACGACCTGAATGTTGAATGCTTCCTGGCGCGGGATGGGCAGCCACACGAACGCGACGTCGACGTCCCCGTCCGCCAGGCCGGCCGTGGGGTCGTCCCAGTTGACCTGGCGGAAGCGGATACTCCACGTGGGGCGGCGTTCCGCGAAACGCTCCCGCATGTCCGCGAGGAGCCCGCGTCCGACACTGGTGGACAGGCCCACGGTCAGGACGGACGCGTCGTTCGCCGCCGCGTCGCTCACCGCGCGCTGCGCCTCGTCCCACGCACGGAGCATGTCGCGCGCCGCCGGGAGCAGCGCGCGTCCTGCCGCCGTGAGCGCGACCGTGCGCCGGTCACGGTCGAACAGGCGCACCCGCAGTTGCTCCTCGAGCTGCTTGATCTGCTTGCTCAGCGCCGGCTGAGACAGGAACAGCCGCTCGGCGGCCCGGGTGAAGGAGAGCTCCTCGGCGACCGCCACGAAGTACCGCAAATCCCGCAGATGGGCGTCCATAGCCGATGGTAATCACGCCCGGTATTGGACGCGCGGCCGTTCCCCACATGATCCTTCCGAGAGGGGAGGGAGGCCATGACGGTCACGCTGGTCACCGGGGCGAACCGGGGCATCGGCCTCGAAGTGTGCAGGCAGCTCGTCGCGCGCGGCCACGACGTCCTGCTCGGGGCCCGCTCACCGCAGGCCGCCGAACGCGCGGCCAACGAAGCGGGCGCCACACCCCTCCGCCTGGACGTCACCTCGGCCGTCGACATCGACCGCGCGGCGTCCGGGATCGGCCAGCTCGACGTCCTGGTCAACAACGCGGCGATCACCTACGACACCTGGCAGCGGGCGTCGACCGCCGACCTGTCCGTCGTCCGGGAGGCGGCCGAGACCAACCTGTACGGGCCGTGGCGCCTGACGCAGGCCCTGCTCCCGCTGCTGCGCCGCAGCCCGCACGGCCGCATCGTCAACGTCTCCAGCGAAGCCGCCTCGCTGACCAACATGGGCGGCGGCACCCCCGCCTACACGGCGTCCAAGGTCGCCCTCAACGCGCTGACCCGCATGTTCGCCGCCGAACTCCGCGCGGACGGCATCCTCGTCAACGCGGTCTGCCCCGGCTGGGTCGCGACTGACATGGGCGGCCCCGGCGGACGTCCCGTCGCCGCCGGCGCGGCGAGCGTCGTGTGGGCGGCGACCCTCCCCGACGACGGCCCGACCGGTGGGTTCTTCCGCGACGGCCGGCCGCTCCCCTGGTGAAAGGACGCCAGATGATCCTGGTCACGGGCTCCACCGGCAACATCGGCTCCGAGCTGACTCGAAGGCTCGGCGGAGCCAAGGCGTCCGCTACGAGTGGCCGGTCCCGTGTGATGCGGCGTCCAGGGGAGCGTCGGCCCGGCGGGGGTGGGAGGAACGCCGGGGACCCGCTGCGGCGGCACCGGACGCGAGGGAGGCCGGTTCAGACCCGGCGGCGTCGTCGGTCTGTCAAAGATCGCCGGTAAAGGCGTCAGGGAGCGGCAATGGTCGATAATTTCTCAGCGGTGGCGGGGAAATGAGTCACGAGACTCAGACCAGATCCAGATCGCCGCCCCGGGCGGCGTCCACGAGCGCATTCCACTGCGCGCGGCCGAGGGCAATGGCACCGGCGGAGGGGTCACGCGAGTCGCGGACCAGTACCGACGAGCCGAGCGCCGCCACCTCGACGCAATCGCTGCCGCCGGCGCTCGCGCTGCTCTTCCGCCAGTTCAGCGCGGCTCCGCGAGTGAACCGATAGACCATCCAGCAACCTCCGTCCATTGCCGGCGGTGCCGTCTCGCCCACCGATCGGCCGAGAACACCCGCCGGACGAGCACCGAACAGGGCACGACAAACCACGACCTTGTGGATAATTTCCCGATCACGAGTGTAAACGGTTCTAGTTATCCCGCCTACAAGGGAACACAAGATCACGCTGCGTGTTATGACGGCCACTCGCCTTGTCGGATGTCCGCTGCGGCCTTCACCTCCGGTCGAGTCGAGTTGCGGTGCGCGAGTCAGGCCCTGGTCAGGCCATGAGGTCTTCGGCGGCCTGCCGGAGCAGCGCGATGGACTGATCGGCCGGCAGCGCCTGCTCCAGCAGGAGCTCGAACGTGTCGCGGTATTCGATGACCGTGTCGTCCTCGCCGCTGATCATCATGCTGGCGCCTGAGCGCCCCTCCAGGTAGAGGACGTCGTCGAGGTCGCCGTCGAACTCCAGGATGCTGAACGGCCCCTCCAGCCCCAGGTGCGCGCCCGCGCTGAAGGGGATGACCCGCACGGTCAGCAGATCGTCGCGCTCGGCGGAGTCGGCGATGTAATTGAGCTGGGCCGGCATGATCGCGGGGTCGACCTTGATGCCGACATGCCGGCGGATGACCGCCTCGTCGATGATGTAGTGCTGGCGCGGCGGGTTCTCCCGCTTGGCGAGCTCCTGCTGCCGCTGGATGCGCAGCTTCGCCGCGAGCACCCGCGCTGTTTCGGACGCCTTGCCGGTCGACAGCACCTCGGCGTACTCGGGCGTCTGGATGAGCCCCGGGACGACCGTCCCGTGGAACTGGCGGATGAAGGCCGCGCCCGCCGAGTACCCGACGTAGTTGAGGAAGCTGGGGTCGAGTTCACCGCGGTAGGCGTTCCACCATGCGGGTTCGCGCGCGCCTCGGGCCAATGCCTGCAGCCGCTCCAGGCGCCCCTCCGAGGTGACGTCGTACACGCCGAGCAGAGCCTGCAGGTCGGTCCGGGTGATGGCGTTCTTTCCGCCCTCGACCCTGATGAGCTTGGACGAGGACCACTCGAGCTGCCGCGCGACCTGCTCCTGCGTCAGCTTCTTCTGTTTGCGCAGCCGGACGAGCTCCGAGCGCAGCAGCGCACTCTGGACTATCGGCCCCTGGTCACTGGACATCGTATTCGCTCACTCTAAGTAGTTAGTGCCACCAGCCTGGATGCTACATGGCAAATCGGGACCCGACATCCCGCTTGCCACCACAGCGCTACATTTCTTGGTCATGCGATCTTCGCTCCAGGCTCCAGACCCGGCCATATAGCCCCAAACTCGCCTCGGAAGCTCTCAAACTGCTGCATGCCGCGCCGTCGTCTGCTAATCTGCTACCTAGCACATTACAACATAGTCACCTGCAACAGGACGCGATGCCACATCCGGCAGATGACGATCTTGACGCAGGGTGAGGTCCGGCGGGGAAGGCGTGTCCCCCGGCGGGCACTCGCCACCGGCGGACCGGGCCACGGGACGCCGCCACGGGGCACGGGGCGCCGCCGGCACACGGAGGACGAAGGGGACACGCACCGAACGGGGAGGCCAGCAGAACGACGAGCCATTACCGGCCGCAACGAACAGAGTCGCCCGCCGCTTTCGGCCGATCACCGGTTGGCAGCCAAGACGATCGACGAAAAGCGGAGAGCGACTCCCGGAGCCGCGCGAAAGCGCGCTGGCGGGTCTGCCGCAGACACCCTGCGGAAACGCAGAAAGATCCGGGCTGACCTGCCAAAACGTTTTCTGCGGACTCACCCAGTCTAACCGCGATCACGCGGTACGGGCTATAGGTGAAGCGACTTCGGCACCGCGATCGGCACCGGACGATCCCGGGCACCGCGCACGGAACCGAAGTCGCGATTCGAGGCATGGGGTCCCTGACATGTCAAGACAGCAGCTTCATCTCCCGACCTTTGGCGTCCACCCCACGAATTCGCCCCCCGCATATTCGATCCCCGCACACTCGACCCCCGCACATCCGACGCCCGCGCATTCGACGCCCGCGAGATCCGTCCGGTCGTCGATCGAGAGGCGGGCGTGCTGATGGACGAACGCGCCCACCGGCACGACCCGGACCAGATCGTCCACCCGGAGACGCGGATCGTCCGCCCCCGGAAGCCGCACGACGAATTCTCGGCCGAGAACACCGGCCTCGAGACCGAGAACACCGACCTTGAGAACGCGCACGAGGTCGCCCCGGCGCCCGTCCGGCCCGACGTACCGTCCAAGCGGCCCGGGTTCTGGCTCTCCCTCACCACCATCGAACGCGCCGAGTTCCTCGCGACCGCGCAGGAAGTCATGTACCCGGCCGGCGCCGTGCTGTGGGAGGAGGGCCAGGCCGCCGACCACACCATCGTGATCAAGTTCGGCACGGTGCGGGTCTGCGTGGAGCGGGACGGACACGAGCGGATCATCGCCTTCCGCGGCCCGGGGGACATCATCGGCGAGCGCGCCGCGCTGATGCTGCGCCGGCGCTCCGCGACCATCGTCGCGATGGAACCGCTGCACGCGCTGCGGCTGACCACGCAGCAGTTCGTCACGTACCTGAGCAACCACCCGCGCGTGGTCGCCGTCATGGAACGCGAGATGTACGACCGGCTCACCGAGCAGCCGGGGTCCACGCACGATCACCAGAACTCCGAGGCGCGGGCGTACAGGGCCGCGCATGCGTACTCGTACGGGTCCGCCGTCCAGTACGGCTCGCACCAGGTCTACGCGACGGCGTACGTACCGGTGCCTCCGCTCTCGCCCCGCGACCCGCACACGTCCCAGGCCCCGTACCCGGCGGCGGCCCGCGTCCCGTCCTACACGCAGCCGACGCAGCCCATGGCCATCGACTCGTCCGCCCCCGCCGGACCGTCGTGGGCGGGGCAGAACTGCACCATCGTGTTCACCGACATCGCCGGTTTCAGCTCGCGCGTCCGCGACGAGACCGACCGGATCGAGGTGCGGCGCGCGATGTACGCCGCCCTGCGGGAGTCCTTCGGTGAGTCGGGGGTGCCGTGGGACGCCTGCTACAGCGAGGACCGCGGCGACGGCGCGCTGATCGTCGTCCCGCCCGGGATACCGACCGCCGCCGTCATCGACCCGATGATCGCCGTGCTCGGGATGCGGCTGCGGCGCCACAACCACCGGTCGAGCGAGGCGGTCCGCGTCCAGCTCCGGGTCGCGCTGGACGTCGGGCCCGTGATGCCCGACCCGCCCGGCGTGTCCGGCTGGACGATCATCACCGCGGCGCGGCTGCTCGACGCCGCCCCGCTGAAGGAGAGGCTCGCCGCGACGGGCGCCGACCTCGGTTTCATCGCGTCGCGGTTCGTCTACGACTCCGTCATCGCCCACAGCCCCGGCTACGTGAACGCCGACGAGTACGAGCCCATCGGCTGCAGGGTGAAGGAGACGGACATCGAAGGCTGGATCCACCTGCGCGGCCTGCCCGCGCGATCCGCCCTCTGACCAGCGCGACCCACGTCCGGCCCGTCCCCGCGCGGGCCCGAGACCCCGCCGACCCCGCGCGCACCCGAGGCCGCGGGGTTCTCCACATCCGGCGTCAGGGTTGGCCGGGGTGTTCCGGGGCGTTCCGCGGGAGGCGCAGGACGAATCGGGCGCCGCGCTTGCTGTCCTCGATCGTGAGGGCTCCGCCGTGCAGCCGCGCGATCTCCCGGGCGATGGGCAGGCCGAGACCGGTGCCGCCCGGGTCGCGCGCCTTGCTGGCCTCCAGCCGGGCGAACCGCTGGAAGACGACGTCGCGCTGCTCCTCGGCGATGCCGGCGCCGTCGTCCAGCACCTCCAGGACGGCCTGGCCGTCGACGCGGCGGACCGTGACGTCGACCCGCGACTCGGCGTGCCGCTCGGCGTTGTCCAGCAGGTTCGTGAAGAGGCGGACGAGCCGGAGCCGGTCGCCACGCACCGTGACGCCCTCCTGGAGGTGCGGGACGATCCGCTTCGTCCGGTCCGACCTCGCCACCTCGATGGTGACCATGGCGCCGAGGTCGACCGTCTCGACGTCCTTCCAAGCGGCGGCGTCCAGGCGGGCCAGCTGCAGCAGGTCGGTCACGATCGCCTGGAGCCGCTCCAGGCTCTGCAGGACGCCCCGGGCCGTCCGCGGCCAGTCGACGTCGTCGGGGAAGAGGAGGGCCTCCTCGATCTGCATGCGGGCCGCGGCGATCGGGCTGCGCAGGTCGTGGGACGCGTCGGAGGTGAAGCTGCGCTGCCGCTCCAGGGCGCTGTCGAGGCGGTCGAGCGTCGCGTTCGCGGCCTCCGCGAGCCGCCTGATCTCGTCCTGGTTGTCCGGCACCGTGACGCGGCGGCCCGACTGCTGCGCGGTGATCTCCGCGAGTTCGGCGCGGATCGCATCCACGGGGGCGAGGGTCTGGTCGACGGTCCCCCAGGTGCGCAGGCAGGCCAGCAGGGTCACCAGCAGCGAGAGGCTGACCAGGACCATGAAGAGGCCGGGACTGACGAACCAGGGGACGGTCGGGGCGGCGGCGTAGACGAGCCAGTCCCCGCCGGGCTGGTAGACGCGGAACCCGATCACCCACGCGCAGCCGTGCAGGTCCGCCGCCGAGCAGACGTCCCGGGTGGAGTACACCTGGGTCTGCGACGGGAGGAAACCGGCGATCGGCGGACCGTCCAGCGACGGGCCCGGCGTGCCCGCGATCACCGTCCGGTTCTGGTCCATGACCTGGACGACCACGTCGTCCGGGGCGTCGAGGTCGCCGCGCACCGGGCCGCGGCGCATCTCGTAACTGACCCGCAGCGCCGCGGCCGTCGCCTGGCTGCGCTTGTGGTCGGTCTCCGAGCCGCGCACCTCCACGAGGACCAGCGTGGCCACGATGACGCAGATCACCGCGGTGACCACTCCGGCAATCACGGTCATCCGTACCCGTATGGACCATGTACGCCGTCCGAACACCCGACCTCCCGCAGGTGAGGTATTCACCGCCCAGGCCGGAATCAGTCCTCTGAACTGCAGTAACGCCCCCAAGAAGGGCCAAAGAAAAGGTTGCCGACGGGCTCGCCGCCGACCGGGCCGGGTTCGTTCGGGCAGAAGCCATGGCGCTGGGCAGGCGCGCGGCTAGCATGTCCGCTTATGGAGCTTCGCCAGCTTGAGTACTTCGTCGCGGTGACCGAAGAGGCGAGCTTCACCAAGGCCGCCGCGCGGCTGCACGTCGCCCAGCCCGGCGTCAGCGCGCAGATCCGGCAGCTGGAACGGGAACTGGGCCAGCCGCTGCTCGACCGGTCCGGGCGGACGGTCCGGCTGACCGAGGTCGGCGCCGCCGTCCTGCCCTACGCGCGGGCGGCGCTCGCGGCCGTCGCGGGCGCGCGGCTGTCGGTGGACGAGCTGACCGGGCTGCTGCGCGGGCACGTCACGGTCGGCACCGTCGACTGGATCAGGTCGCTCGACCTACCCGGCATGATCGCCGAATTCGCTCGCGCACATCCGGATGTGGAGATCACGGTTATTCAGGAGGACACCGACACCCTGACCGACGGGCTCCGCACCGGACACGTCGATCTCGCGTTCCTCAGCCTCGGCGCCGAACCGCCCGACGGCGTCGCGACCAGGGTCGTCATCGAGCAGGACCTCTACGCCGCCGTCGGCCGCGACCACCCGCTGGCCCGGCGATCGACGATCACGCTGCGGGCGCTCGGCGGCGAGGCGCTGATCAGCCTGCCGAAGGGGACCGGGCTGCGCGCCGTCCTGGACGCGGCGTTCGCGGACGCCGGCCTGCGCCCGCGCATCGCGTTCGAGGCCGGCGAGCCGCCCGTACTGGCGCAGATCGCCGCGCACGGCCTCGGCGTCGCCGTGCTGCCCGAGTCCGCCGCGCGCGGCCTGCCGGACGCGCTGCACGCGATGCCGATCGTCCGGCCCCGGCTGAGCGGCCGCATCGCGCTCGCCTGGCGGGCCGAGGGGCCGCGCAGCCCGGCGGCGCGGGCGCTGACCGCCCACGCCCGCCGGCTGCTGCCCTGATCAGGCGGCGGCCTCGGCCGCTCGGGACGCCCCCAGCACGTAGCGCAGAACATCCGGCTTGTTGGTGATGATCCCGTCCACGCCCAGGCTGACGGCCTTCTCCATGTCACCGCGGTCGTTGAGCGTCCAGGTGAGCACGTCCATCCGCGACGCGTGCACCTTGTTCACGTAGGACTCGGTCAAGTCGCCGAACGTCGGGTTGATCTGGTCGGCGTACTCGGCGAGCTCCGGCAGGTCCTCGACTTTCGGGGTGCCGAGCAGGCCGGTCGGCACCGTGGGCAGGATGGCGTGGAACCGGCGCACGGAGTCCCAGTCGAACGACTGGACGGCGAGGCGCCGCTCGCTCGGGTCGTAGCGGAGCCAGGACGGCGAGCGCTTCAGCGCCGCGGCGATGCGCTTCTCGATGCCCGGGTAGAGGGCCGGGCTCTTGATCTCCAGCAGCAGGCCGAGGCCCCGGCCGCGCATCGCTGTCAGCACCTGGGGCAGCGTCGGGACGCGCTCGCCCTCGTACTTCGCCGCGAACCACGACCCCGCGTCCAGCTTCCGGATCTCGGCGAGCGTGAAGTCCGCGACCTTCCAGGGCTTGCGGTCCGGGTAGAGGTCCTCGGCGTTCGTCGTCCTGGCCAGCGTGGTGTCGTGCATGATCACGAGCTTGTGGTCCTTGGTCTCCTGGACGTCCAGCTCGAACATGTCGGCGTGCTTGGCCTTGGCCAGCCTGAACGCGGCGAGCGTGTTCTCCGGCGCGTACGCGGACGCGCCGCGGTGCGCGACGTCCACGATCCGGGCGTACGGCGCGGTCTCGGCGCGGGGCCGCGGAGCGGGCGCGCCGGGGTGTAGGACGCCGGGGCGCGGCACCAGGGCCGGGTCCGGGCCGGGGCCGGCCGCGGCCGCCGTCGCGGGGACGGCGAGCGCCGTGGTGGCCGTGACGGCGAGGAGCGCGAGACGATTCCGTCGGTGCATCTGTCACCTCTCGGGAGCCGGGGCTGTCCGCCCCAACCCTCGGGCCGTCCGGTGACACCGGGGTTTACGGGCCGGTAGCAGACCGTGTACTGCCGGCGACGATACGCATCCGGCCCGTCCGGGACGGGGAGGACACGGCGCCTGCCGGCAGAACGGCGGCGGCGCTACTCGGGCTCGTCGGACTTATCCGGCATACGCGCGCTCTTGGCCGCCTTCGACAGGATCAGCGCGCCGACCAGCAGCCGCCGGCTCCGCCGCAGCGGCCGCGGGAACCGGAGCCGGACCCGCTCGACCTCGCCTCCGCTCGCAGCCTCCGGCGGACGCCGCGGGGCGCCGAGCCGCGTCGGGCGGCTCCGGCCGCGCAGCATCACCGACCGGCCGATGTCCCACTCGTCCGACTCGGCCAGATGCGCCAGGTCCAGGACGGTCGCGGACGCCAGCACCCGCCCGGCGTCGTCCTTCGCCAGGTCGCTGAGCCGCGCCGCCTCGTTCACCGGATCGCCGATCACCGTGTACTCGAACCGCTCCTCCGCGCCGATGTAGCCGGCGACGACCGCGCCTGCGGACACCCCGATCCCCGCGGCCAGCATCGGCACCTCGGCGCGCAGCCGCACCGCCAGCTCGCGGGCCGCGCCGAGCGCCCCGCCCGCCGAGTCCTCCAGCTGCGTCGGCGCCCCGAAGATCGCCAGCGCCGCGTCCCCCTCGAACTTGTTGATCCAGCCGCCGTGCTTCGCCACCACCGTCACCACGACGCCGAAGAACCGGTTGAGCAGGCCGACGACCTCGTCCGGGCTCCGGGTGTCGGCGAGCCTCGTCGAACCGGTCAGGTCGACGAACAGCACGGCCACCTCGCGCGTCTCGCCGCCGAGCGTGATGTCGCCGCGCTCCAGCGCCAGGTCGGCGACCTCCTCGCCGACATGCCGGCCGAACAGGTCGCGCAGCCGCTCGTTCTCGCGCAGGCCGGCGACCATGTGGTTGAACCCGGCCTGCAACTGCCCGACCTCGCTCGCGTCGTACACCGCGACCTCGGCGCCCAGATCGCCCCGCTCGACCTGCGCCATCCCCTTCCGGACGGCCTTGATCGGATCCGCGATCGCCCGTGTCGCCATGTAGGTGACATACACCCCGGCCAGGAGCGCCACGCCGCCGAGCCCGAGGATCGTGATCGCGAGCTGCTCGACGTTGATGTCCGGCGCGGCCAGCGCGGCGACCGCGACGCAGATCAGCCCGAACACCGGGATGGCCGTCCCGAGCGCCCACGCGAGCATCACCCGCGTCGTCACACCGGGCAACCGGAACCTCTTCGGGCGCTCCTTCCCCAGCACCAGCGCCGCCGCCGGCCGCAGCAGCCGCTCCGACAGCAGGTACACGATCGTGCAGGTCGTCGCCGCGCCGAGCAGGCACGTCAACCCGGTCTTCACGGCCAGCCGCCCGGTGAACAGCACCAGGTCGAGCGTCGCCCACCCCAGCGCGCCGACCGTCCACAACGCGCCGATCAGCATCGTCAGCCGCAGCGGCCCCAGCAGGACGGCCCGCCGCTGCTCCCGGCCGGGCTCTCCCCCGTCCCGGACGAACGTGACGACGGGCCGCCACAGCCACAACCCCATGACCAGCGCCCCCGGAGCGGCCACCACCGGATAGCTGAAGAACGCCACCGCGTTCACCATGTGGACGTAGTCGCGGTCGTCCAGCGGTGGATCGGGCACGACGAACGTCGCGAACAGCAGCACCACCAGCGAGCCGATGACGTTCGCCACGCCCACGACGACCAGCAGGACCCAGCGCACACGAATCTCTAGCCTGCTGGTCACGCGCGCCTCCGGGGGGATGGAACCGCCTCACGGGATCATCCCATGGAGGGTCAGGCGCTGGCGCTCTCCACGGCCACCTTCGTCTCCGCGGCCTGCGAACTCCGCCGGACGAGCGGCCAGCCGACCACGATGAGCGCCACCCACGCGGCCATCACGTACAACGCGATCCGCGTATCGGCCCCCCACGCGATCGTCACCGTGACGAACACGAAGAACGCCAGCACGAGCCAGCTGCTGTAAGGCGCCCACGGCATCCGGTAGGGCGACCTTGGCAGCGCTCCTGCCGCAGTCCGCCGCCTATAGACCATGTGGGCCGCCAGGATGACCGTCCACACCAGCAGCGCTCCACCGGTCGACACCGAGGTGATGTACCCGAACGCCTTCTCCGGGACGACCGCGTTGACGACGACCCCGATGCCCATGACGAGCGCCGAGATGACGACCGTCAACACCGGAACGCCGCGCCCGTTCAACCGCGAGAGCACCTTCGGCCCGTCGCCGTTGACTCCGGCCGTCCTGAGCATCCTGGACGTCGAGTACAGCCCGCCCGCATTGCAGGACGACAGGGCCGCGGTCAGCACCACGAAGTTGACGATGTCGCCCCCGCCCGGAATGCCGATCTGGTCGAACGCCACCACGAACGGACTCGCGCCGCCCTTGAAGGCCGTCCAGGGCACCACGGCCAGGATGACCAGCAGCGACCCGAGGTAGAACAGCGCGAACCGCAGCGGCAGCGCGTTGATCGCCCGCGGAATGTTCTTCTCCGGATCCTTGGCCTCGCTGGCCGTGACACCCACCAGCTCGACGCCCAGGTACGCG
The DNA here is from genome assembly GCF_001552195.1 of Actinomadura latina NBRC 106108. Lineage (GTDB taxonomy): Bacteria > Actinomycetota > Actinomycetes > Streptosporangiales > Streptosporangiaceae > Spirillospora > Spirillospora latina. The sequence goes on along the minus strand of NZ_BCQS01000008.1, from coordinate 6,517 downwards.
AACATCACCATCTGCAGGGTCATGATCGTGGCGGAGTATCCCTCGGGGAACACACCACCGTGATCCCACAGATTCCCGACGCTCGCCGTGTCCCCCGCATCGCTGAAGCCGAAGACCAGCACCCCGACACCCACCAGGATCATCATCACGATCGCCGCGATCTTGATCATCGCGAACCAGAACTCCAGCTCCCCGAAGAGCCTCACCGAGATCAGGTTCACCACGAACAGCACGACCAGCGCCACCAGCGCCGTCTGCCACTGCTCGACCCCCGGCCACCACTTCTGGATGTACGTGCCGGCCGCGGTCAGCTCCGCCATGCCGGTCGTCACCCAGATGATCCAGTACGTCCAGGTCGTGGCGTATCCCCAGAACGGACCGAGGAACTCCCGGGCATACCCGGCGAACCCGCCCTCCGTCCGCCGGTACGTCAGCAACTCGCCGAGCGCCCGCATGACGAAGAACAGCGCCACCCCCGCCACGGCGTACGTCAGGATCAGGCTCGGCCCCGCCTTGGCGATGTTCTCCCCGGCCCCGAGGAACAACCCGGTCCCGATCGTCCCGCCGATCGCCAGCATCTGGATCTGCCGCGTGCCGAGCCCTCGCTGGTAGTCCTCGGCGCTTTGGTCTGGGAGCTTTGCGACCACGCCGACCTCCCTCCTATGTCACCCTCTGGTCACGCACAGTCGCGCAACCTGGACACACTAGACCCATCGTCACCAACCAGCACCCGTCCGATGTCTCTCCGTGACGCTCTATCCCCCGCCGCCCCCCGCGCTAACGAGTTGGCGCAGTCCTCGGCCATCACGTATGCTCTCGGACGTGCCAAACGCCGGGTCGCCACCGGCCGAGACACCCCTCCAGAGCCGCTAAGCTCGGAGCAGCAAGGTCCTGTGGAGCAGCTAGGAGTGCTCGCCACCCTGTCAAGGTGGAGGCCGCGGGTTCAAATCCCGTCAGGACCGCCAGACGCGCCGACGCGCGTTCTGGGCAGGTAGCTCAGTCGGTACGAGCGTCCGCCTGAAAAGCGGAAGGTCGGCGGTTCGACCCCGCCCCTGCCCACCATGTTGACCAGCGAAAACGCCCCGGAGCCATGAGGCCCGGGGCGTTGCGTTTGACGGCAACGGACGTCGTCAGGAAGCGGACGGTCAGCTCTGCAGTATGAGCTAGAGGTTATATTGGTGGGGTGCCCTGGGATGTCATCCTCCTTGAACCGGTCGAGAGCTGGTTCCTTAAGCTGTGTGAATCAGAGACGGACACCGCAGCCTTGATCGAGCAGGCCATCGACAGGTTGGCCCAGGTCGGGCCGACACTAGGACGGCCGCTCGTCGACACCCTGGAACACAGCGAGCTGCGCAACCTCAAGGAGCTGCGGCCCGGCAGCCGAGGACGATCGGAGATCCGCATGCTGTTCGTCTTCGACCCAGACCGTGCCGCGATCTTCCTGGTCGCCGGAGACAAGGCCGGGCAGTGGTCACGCTGGTACGACGAGGCGATCCCACTGGCCGAGGCCCGCTACGCCGAGTACCGGGCAGCGAAGGATAAGGAGGGCGGACGATGAGCACCGGACGCCGCTGGCAGGACATCAAAGCCGAAGCACACCGCCGCAACCCTGAACTGGCCGACCCCGAGCGCCAGGCCCAGGCGCGCGCCGAACTGGACGCCTACGTCGCCGGCCACCACCTCAAGGAACTCCGCAAAGCCATCGGCAAGACGCAAGCCGACGTCGCCCAGATTCTGGGGGTCTCCCAGTCCCGCATCTCCCAGATCGAAAACGGCAACCTTGAAGCCATGGAACTGGAGACCCTCCGCGCCTACGCGACCGCGCTCGGCGGGCACCTGGACATCACCGTCAGCGTCGGTCCCCACTCAATCAAAGTCGCCTGACAACACCGACCGGTGACGGCAACCCTGACGGCAACGACGGCAACCAAGCGGCACCACCGGCGCACGTTGAACACCGTCTGACCTCGGTGGACGGGGTGACCGCAGGGTGGTTGCTACTTCTGAAAAGCGGAAGGTCGGCGGTTCGACCCCGCCCCTGCCCACTTCATTGACCAGCCAAAAGGCCCGGAACCAATCACGGTTCCGGGCCTTTTGACAGCAACGGCCTCAGCCGAGCGCATCCCCCAGCTTCCGAAGCGCCGCCCGCTTCTCGTCGACGGCCGCGTGAGCGTAAATCGTCATGGTCACCTCGATGTCGCTGTGACCGACGATGTCCCGGACGATGTGAGGCGGAACGCCGAGGTCCAGGAGCAGCGTGACGCACGTGTGCCGCATGTCGTGGAAGCGGACGCCGTCGAGTCCGGCCGCCGCGCGGATACGGCCCCAGCTACGGCGAAGGTTGTCCGGCTCCATGGGCGTGCCGAGGCGGGACGGGAAGACGAGCCCGTGATCCTGCCAGTCCGGCCAGGCGTCGGCCCGTTCGGCATCCTGCTTCACCCGGTGTTCGCATAGCGCGGTGATGCACAGATCCGGGAGCGGGACCGTGCGTTTGGAGTCGACCGTCTTGGGCGGGACGAACCGCAGCGCTCCCCCGACCCGTTGCAGCGTCTGGACGACTTCGAGCGTGGCCGACTCGACACCGGATTCGGCGCACCGGCCGCACGGGTCGCCGTCGAGGGTGCCTCCCTCACCGCCGCAGGCCCGGCAGCCGACGAGCCGCACGTCCTCCCAGCGCAGCCCGAGCAGCTCGCCGCGCCGCAGGCCGAGGCAGAGGGCCAAGACGTAGAGCGCGTAGAGCCGTTCGTCGCTGGCCGCCTTGAGGACGTCCCGCACCTGGTCGACCGTGAGGCCCCGGTTGACCCCGTACTTGGGCGTGGAGACCGTGACGAGCTTGGCCACGTTGCGCGGGATGATCTCTTCCCGAACGGCCATCTGCAGAGCGTTGCGCAGGACCGCGTGCACGAACTGGACCATGCGCGGCGACAGCCGGGAGCCGCAGCACTGACCGCCCTTGAGGGAGCAGCAGCGCGGCACCTCCCGGGCGTCGTCCCAGCCGTTGCGGCAGCACTGGCACGCCTCCCGGATGCGGGTGAAGGCCAGGCGCACGTCACGAGCGGTGAGCTTGCCGAGCCGCCTATTGCCCAGTTCCGGGACCAGGTACCGGCGGACGGCCCCCTCGTATCCCTGGTACGTCTTGGGCCGCCGCTCGACCTGGACGACGTTCTTGAGCCAGTACGCCAGGTACTCCGCGACCGTCCAACTCTCGGACGAGACAGGGATGCCCTGGTCGGCCTGCTCCAGAAGCTTGGTCAGCTTCTTGCGAGCGTCCTCGTGAGACCGGGCGTACCCCTGGACGCTTGAGGGTGCCGGCGGTGGTGGGGACGTAGGCGGCGAAGCCGTACCGGCCATCCTTACGAAGCCAGATGCTCCCCTCACCGTTCCCGCGCTTACTCCGCCTCTTGCGAGACTTCTCCGGCGAAACCCGCTTCCGAAAAGTGAGTCGCACCGTCCAAGACGGCAACCGAGGGGCGTGTCTTAATGGGATATGTTGCGAAAATTATAGCCCTGCAAGTGCGGCAGCCGTTCGGGTAAGGCTGGACCGAACTCCTCAACGTTCCAGGTGATAATCCGGCGCGGGTGGATGCGGAATGTTTCGTTGGAAAACGCCTCGATGAGGGGCCGATCAAGGACCACGATCTCTACCTCCCCGCGCACCTCGATACCTCGCCCCGTTTGGCCGAGCGGATTAGGCGTCTCGGATTGATCGTCAACGACGAAGGAGACCCGCGGATCGGCTTGGACGTTGCGGAACTTCTGGCTCCTGGTCAACGCTGGCCCACCGATGTCGATGGATCCGGTGTCCGCGTTCATCCAGAAGGCAACCGGCTGGACCTGCGGAGCCCCACCCGCCCCGATGGTTGCCAGACGTCCCAGCGAATGCCCGGCAAGGTATGTGATCTCCGCGGCAGTGAATATCATGCCGCAAGCCTGCTACCTCGACCATGGTTGAGGTCAAGGTAGGTGCCCGGGGTTGAACGCGCGTGAAGCGGGGGCTTCGCGGCCCAGCCCCCCGCGAGCCGGAGGGCACGCCGACGCGAATCCGTCTGTCACACCGTCTCGCCGTTCGCGGGCGCGCCCTCCGGGATGGGTGGGGGTGCTAACGGCGGTGCTAACAACGGGGTCGGATGACCATGGACGGGTATGGACGTGCGGGACGTCGCGGCGCTGTCCAGGGGACTTGTAGGGACATGCCTGGACGGTGCTGATCTGCTTGTAGTCCCTAACAAGCTGACAGGCGAGGGCCCGTCGCCCATGATGGAGCCGTGGTTCAGCGAGAGCAGTACGAGCGATTGGAGCGCCATCTTCGGGCCGACGGCCGCCAGCGCATCGAGATGACGTTCGCGGAGATCTCAGCGCTGATCGGCGCCGCTCTCCCCAGTAGCGCTTTCAGCTACCAAGCCTGGTGGGCTACCGACCCGAAGCACACCCAAGCGCTTTGGGTCGATGCCGGCTACCAGGCCCGGCCCAACCTCACGGCACAGCGTGTGACCTTCACGAAGATGGCTGACGGGTGACAGCAACGGTAACAGCAACAGCGGCGCACGATCCCGACCAGCGGCACACGTCGCCCACCGTCCAACCTCGGTCGATGCTCACGCGGCAGGAGGTTGCCATAGCTGAAAAGCGGAAGGTCGGCGGTTCGACCCCGCCCCTGCCCACCACAGATGACCAGCCAAAAGGCCCGGAATCATGATCGGTTCCGGGCCTTTTGACGGCAACCCTGACGGCAACGGCCACGTTCAACGGCTCCCACCCACGTAAGATCACCACCCATGGCACGCCCATGCCGGTCCGCAGTGCTCGCCACACTGATGATCTTCCCTCTCATCTGCGTGAGCATCGCGGTGTGGCACCTCGTCGCCAACGGCCAAGCCGCGGAGCGCCGAGAACAGGCACGAGCTCGCGCGACGCTGGTCACCTATCTCGACCTGGTTCGCCGCCGCAATTGGACGAAGGCTTGCGCCATGCAGGACGAGGACTCCGGGCTGAATGATGCTAACTGCAAGGAGTTCCTATCCAGCGGTTCACGTCTTGTGATCTTCGACGTTGGCCGCGTTCTGAGGACCGGGTCGGGCATCGACGGCACCTTTATCACGTTCGTGGTTTCACTCACTTACGCTGACGGAAGCCACGAGCAGATCGAAATGCAGGTCAGCCCGAAGGTCAGCGGCTACCCGGACACCGTCCTCGACGGCCCGTCCGTCCACACCCGCAAACGCCCCTACGACGGGTGAACCCCGCCAAACTGCAGCAGCGAACGCCGTCCGAACAGGCAAGAAGCTCCGGGCGACCTTCAACCGGCCGTGTTTAAGAAGTGGTCTTGGTGATGGCGCGGAGCCAGATGTCGATCACGGCCACCTCGATAGTGGCCTGATAGCGGACGGCGAGCTTGTCATAGCGGGTCGCGACCGCCCGGTGCTGTTTCAGCAGGTTGATGCCGCACTCGACGGCATGGCGGAGCCGGTAGGCGTCCGGATCGAACACCGGCGGGCGCCCTCCGGCCGAGCCCTTGGCTTTGCGGTTGGCCTGCTGATCGGCCTTGACCGGAATGGTGACCGCGATCCCGCGGCGGCGCAGATGGGCGCGGTTGGCCCTGGACGAGTACGCCTTGTCGGCCAGCACCCGGTCCGGGCGGGTGCGTGGACGCCCACGCCCGAACCGGGCGACCCGGACCCGCCCCAGGACCGGGACAAACTGCGGGCTGTCCCCGCGCTGCCCGGCGGTGATGAGCAACGCCATCGGCTTGCGGCCCTGCTCACACGCCAGGTGGATCTTGGTGGTCCGGCCGCCGCGTGAGCACCCCAGCCCGTGATCGGGCGGCTCGTCTCCCGGTGGTTCGACCTGCCCGCTCACCTCGTGGCGGGCGCCCGCAGCGTGCTGGTGGGCCCGATTGATGGTCGAGTCCACCGACACACTCCAGGTGATCAGCCCGGCGGCGTCGGCCAAAGCCATCAGCTTTGCCCAGACCAGCGCCCAGACCCCGGCACGCTGAAAGCGGCGAAACAGGTGGTAGACCGACTGCCAGTGCCCGTACCGCTCGGGCACGTCACGCCACGGCCCACCCACACGAGTCCGCCACCGGATGCCGTCCACCAGTTGCCGGCGCGACCACTTGGGCGGCCTACCCCGTCGTCCACCAGGCGGCAGCAGCGGTTCCAAAGTCCGCCACTGCCGGTCCGTCAGGTCCTTGCGCGCTCCGATCGATACGCTGGGCACGAGGTCTGCGGTGTTGATGGTCTTCTTGGTCGTTGATCCATCTATCGGAGACCTCACTCGTCTCTGGATACGACATGCCGCCCGAACCAGACTTTCTAAACAGGCCCTAGTGCGCTGACCCGGAAGGTTCGCCGGGTTTGATCACGCTGCTCGTGTTCGAGCCCGTCCCCAGCGTTGTTGGCGTTCGCTGCGGATACGGGCTCGTTCGCGGCGCTGCTCGGCCAGGACGTCGGGGTGACGGGCGTTGGCGTTGCGCCAGCGTAGGTAGGCCTGGAGTTTCCGGGCCAGAACGGTGTGG
>NZ_BCQS01000007.1 GCF_001552195.1 Actinomadura latina NBRC 106108 | reverse complement strand
CCAGGCCAACAACCCCGGCAGCCTGCTGCACTGGACCCGCAAAATGATCGAGATCCGGCAGCGCCACCCCGTCTTCGGCGTCGGCTCCTACGTCGAACTCTCCGCCTCCAACCCCTCCGTCCTCGCCTTCACCCGCGAGATCAACGGTGGGGACGCCAACCAGTGGGGCGGCATGGACACCGTCCTCTGCGTGAACAACCTGTCCCGTTTCCCGCAGCCGGTGGAACTCGACCTGCGGCGCTTCCGCGGCTCCGCGCCGATCGAATGCATGGGCGGCGTCCAGTTCCCGGCCATCGGCGAACTCCCGTACCTGCTGACGCTTCCCGGACACGGCTTCTACTGGTTCCTGCTTCCGCCGGCGCCCGGGGAGACCGAACCGGGCGAAGGAGTGATGTAGCCGTGCCGCCGCCCGACCCTTCCCTCGTCCGGCTCCTGTCCGACTGGCTGCCCCGGCAGCGGTGGTTCGGCGGCAAGGACGTCCCCATCGAGGAGCTGTCCATCGGCACCGCCACCGAACTGCGCGCCGGCGACCCCGCACTCCACCATCTCGTCCTCGACGTCCGCCAGAACGGCGCCACCGAGCACTACCAGCTGCTCCTCGGCGTCCGCCACGAGCTGCCCGAGCGGCTGCAGTCCTGCGCGATCGGGCGGACGTCCGGCGAGCCGGCGGTCACCGGGCACGTCTACGACGCCGTCCACGACCCGGAACTGACCGGGATCCTGCTCGACTTCATGGCGGACGAGACGGCCGTCGAGCCGCTGCGGTTCCGCCGCGCCCCCGGGACCGGCATCCGCACCGGCCTGGACGGCCTGCCCACCTCGGCCGAGCAGAGCAACACCTCGCTCATCTTCGACGACGCCTACATCTGCAAGCTGTTCCGGCGCCTGTCCCCCGGCGTCAACCCCGACCTGGAGGTCAACCTGGCGCTGTCACGCCAGGGCTGCGAGCACGTCCCGGCCGTGCACGGCTGGATCGAGCTGGAACCGGGCGCGCACGGCGGCGGCGACGAGCCGGTCACGCTGGCGCTGCTGTCGGAGTTCCTCCGCACCGGGACGGACGGCTGGCAGCTCGCCCTCACCAGCGTCCGCGACTGGTTCGCACAACCGTCGCCGCCCGGACCGGTCGCGGCGTTCACGACCAGCGACGCGGGCGACGCCGGCGGCGACTTCGCCGCCGAGGCCGAGCGGCTCGGCGCCGCCACCGCGCAGGTGCACCGCGACCTCGCCGCCGCGTTCGGCGTGACCTGGACGCCGCCCGAGGTGCTGCGGGACATCGTCTACGGGATGAACGAGCAGCTCGACCAGGTGACCGCCGCCGTCCCGGAGCTGCGCCCGCACGCGCACGCGATCCGCGCGGTGTTCGACCAGGTCGCGTCCGAGGCGGCGTCGCTGCCGTTCCAGCGGGTCCACGGCGACTACCACCTCGGCCAGGTCATGCGCACCGACGCGGGCTGGGTGCTGCTGGACTTCGAGGGCGAGCCCGCCCGCGCCCCCGCCGAGCGGCGCGCCCTCGCGCACCCGCTGCGCGACGTCGCGGGAATGCTGCGCTCCTTCGAGTACGCCGCGCGGTTCCTGCTCGCGCGGGACGGCGGCCTGCCCGCCGACACCGCCGACACGCTGGAGCAGCGCGCCCGGACGTGGGCGGAGCGGAACCGGGCGGCGTTCTGCGACGGCTACGCGGCGGCCGGCGGGCCCGACCCGGCCGCGCACGCGGCGCTGGTCCGGGCGTTCGAGTTCGACAAGGCCGTCTACGAGGTGCGGTACGAGGCGCGGAACCGGCCCGCGTGGCTGCCCGTCCCGCTGAAGTCGCTGGCCAGCCTCGCCGGCTGACCGTCCCGCCCGGTCAGAGGTCGATCGAGTAGTCGAGGACGACGCGGTCGGCGGGCAGCACGATCTCCCGGCACACCTCCATGACGCCGTCGCGCGCGAGCATCCGGCGGGTGATGCCGAGGACCGGCACGCCGCCGGTCATCCGGAGCGTCTCGGCCTCCTCGGGGGTCGGCATGCGGGACCGGACGGCCTCCTCCACCCGGATCGGCGGATGCCCGAGGTAGGCGAGCTGCGCGAGCGTCCCGCCGGGCCACGGCTCGCGCGCCGGGTCGGAGACGGGCGTGTCGCCGACGAGGTCCCACGGCAGGTAGTTGACGGATATCTGCTGCGGTTCGCCGCGCGCGTGGAAGACGAACCGGCGGCGCAGCAGCTCGGTGCCGGCCGGCAGCTCGAACAGCGCGCCCAGCTCACCGTCCGCCCGCACCCGGGTGAACTCCTTGTCGAGCCGGTACTCCGCCCAGGTGATCTTCTGGTCGCGGGTGAAGGTCGTCTCGGGGACGGCCAGCGGCCGGCTCACCGCGCGGTACCGGTCCATCGCGACGCGGCGCGCCGGCGGGACGACCTTGACGAGGGTGCCGCCGCCGCGGCGGGTCTCGACGAGGCCCTCCCCGCGCAGCAGCGCGACCGCCTGCCGGACGACGATCTCCGACACGCCGTGGGTCTCGCACAGCTCGGCGATGGTCGGCAGCCGGGTCCCCGGCGGCAGGCTGCCCTCCCGGATCCCCTCCCGCAGCGTGTCGGCGATGCGCAGGTAGGCGGGACGGTCCGGCACCGGCGTCACCTCCCAACTCGGTTGCCAGGCGTTCGAATCACGTTCGACCTGGTGTTCGATCCTTGCTCGTCCCTCCCTGCCATCCATACCTTCCACGCGCTATCCGCGAGGGAACGGTCCGCTTACGGACAGCTTGACACCTCTCAGACCAAGTAAGACTTTTGTATACAGAAGAACGGCCTCGGGGAAGGGACGACCTTGATGGGCGACTTCGATGAGTTGAAGGCGGCCATCGAGGAAGAGTTCCCGGGCTGGCAGGTGTGGCGCAGTGACGCGGGACGCTGGTATGCGACCCGCAGCGGCGACCTCAGCGACGCCGAACTCCAGGCGGGATGTGCGATGACCGTGGCCGCGGACGACTCGGCGGGGCTCCGCGGACTGCTCGCCGAACAGGCGCGCCAGGGACGCGGGGACAGGTGAACGGGCGCCATGGGGAACGGCGCGGCCCGGTCCGCGAGCGGGGGCGGACCGGGCCAGGGCCCTCCGGCACGGCAGGTACCTGTGTCGCTGAGGTGACACATGAGTGGATCCCTGGGCGGTGGGGTCGGTGTCACCCCTGGGGCGAGGCTGCCGTTCCCCGAACGGGCGGGGGCCCGAACGGGCGGGCCCGGAAGGGCGGAGCCCGCTGGACGTGGCCGCACGGGCGGCGCCATTCGGCGCGACCCCACGACGAAGAGTCGAGCCGCCCGTGCGACCGCAACCCGTCCTCCAGGCGATCATGAACTTCAAGCTCGTGGAAACAGGCCGGCCCGTCATGTGAGACCGGCGCTTCTCGGGGCACCCCTACAGGGATGAAGCTCAGTGACGGGAGGCCATGAGGTCATGGCACGGGTGACGCGCGCGGAGATCGACCGGCTCGTCGGCGGCGACCACCACGATCCGCACGGCGTCCTCGGGGCGCATCCGGGCAAGGACGGCGTGACGGTGCGGGCGCTGCGGCCGCTCGCGGAGAAGGTCGAGGTCGTCCTGCCCAACGGCGACCGGTATCCGCTCAGCCATTTTCACGAGGGCCTGTTCAGGGGCACGCTGCCGGCCGGGACGTCGCTCGCCGACGGCGACGAGGGGAAGGCGCCGCTGGCCGTCCCCGACTACCGGCTCGCCGTCACCTACGGGGACGGCATCGAGTCGGTCCAGGACGACCCCTACCGGCATCTGCCGACGCTCGGCGACCTCGACCTGCACCTGATCGGCGAGGGACGGCACGAGGAGCTGTGGCAGGCGCTCGGCGCGCGGCCCCGCTCCTACGCGTCCGCGTTCGGCACCGTGCACGGCACGGGTTTCGCGGTGTGGGCGCCGACGGCGCGCGGCGTGCGCGTGGTCGGCGACTTCAACCACTGGGACGGCCGCGCCCACCCGATGCGGTCGCTCGGCTCCACCGGCGTCTGGGAGCTGTTCGTCCCGGGCGTCGGCGACGGCATGTGCTACAAGTACGAGATCCTCGGCGCGGACGGCGTGTGGCGCAGCAAGGCCGATCCCATGGCGCAGTGGACGGAAGGCCCCCCGGCGACGGCGTCCCGCGTGTTCACCTCGTCCTACGAGTGGGGCGACGGCGAATGGATGGACGGCCGCAAGGACCACGACTGGCTGCACGAACCCATGAGCGCGTACGAGGTGCATCTCGGGTCGTGGCGGCCTGGGCTCGGCTACAGGGAACTGGCCGAGGAGCTCACCGAGTACGTACGCGACATGGGGTTCACGCATGTCGAGCTGCTCCCGGTCACGGAACACCCCTATGGCCCGTCGTGGGGCTACCAGGTGACGTCCTACTACGCGCCGACGGCACGGTTCGGCGACCCGGACGACTTCCGTCACCTCATCGACCGGCTCCACCAGGCGGGTATCGGCGTCATCATGGACTGGGTGCCGGCCCACTTCCCCAAGGACGAATGGGCCCTGGCACGGTTCGACGGCACCGCCCTGTACGAGCACGACGACCCGACGCGCGGCGAGCATCCCGACTGGGGGACGCTCGTGTTCAACTTCGGGCGCGCCGAAGTCCGCAACTTCCTCGTGGCGAACGCGTCGTTCTGGCTGGAGGAGTTCCACATCGACGGCCTGCGCGTGGATGCCGTGGCCTCGATGCTGTACCTCGACTACTCGCGCAACGAGGGCGAGTGGTCACCGAACATCTACGGCGGCCGGGAGAACCTGGAGGCCATCTCCTTCCTCCAGGAGATGAACGCCACGGTCTACAAGCGCAACCCGGGCGTCGTGACGATCGCGGAGGAGTCGACGGCGTGGCCGGGCGTGTCCCGTCCGACCCATCTCGGCGGGCTCGGGTTCGGGTTCAAGTGGAACATGGGCTGGATGCACGACACGCTCCAATACCTGCACCACGAGCCCGTGTTCCGGCACTACCACCACAACGAGATCACGTTCTCGCTGGTGTACGCGTTCTCGGAGAACTACGTCCTGCCCCTGTCGCACGACGAGGTCGTCCACGGCAAGGGGTCGCTGCTGAGCAAGATGCCCGGCGACGCGTGGCAGCAGTTCGCGGGGCTGCGCGCCCTGCTCGCCTACATGTGGTCGCATCCCGGCAAGCAGCTGCTGTTCATGGGGCAGGAGTTCGGGCAGGGCGCCGAATGGGCCGAGGAGCGCCCGCTCGACTGGTGGCTGCTCGACAACGCCGCCGAGGGCGCCAACCACCTCGGGCTGCAGAAACTCGTCCGCGACCTGAACCGCGCCTACCAGGCCGAGTCCGCCTTGTGGACGCGCGACAGCGACCACGAGGGGTTCCGCTGGATCGACGGCAACGACGCGGGCGGCAACACCCTCTCCTACCTGCGCTACGGCACGCCCCGGGACGGCGGCGAGCCGCCGGTCGTCGCGTGCGTCGTCAACTTCGCCGGCAACCCGCATGAGAACTACCGGCTGGGCCTGCCCCGCGCGGGCGGCTGGCGGGAGGTCGTCAACACCGACGCCTACGACTACGGCGGCAGCGGCGTCGGCAACATGGGCCGCGTCGACGCGACCGCCGACCCGTGCCACGGGCTGCCCGCGTCCGCGGTGCTGCGCGTCCCGCCGCTGGGCGCGGTCTGGCTGGTTCCCGAATAAAGCTCGTTCCCGCAAAGGGCTCGCGCCTGCATAGGGTGGTGCGCATGCAGCGCCTGCACATCGTCCCCGGCCAGTTCACGGTGGAACACCTGCCGCACGCGACGTTCCCCGAGGACGACGAGTGGATCGCGCTGGTGCGCGCCCCGGAGGGCCTCACCATCGTGCGGGACGCGTCACCGTTCGCCGAGGTCGAACGCTGGGCCGGCTTCTACGGCGACGCGGGCCACGGCCTGGACGTGCCCGGCATGCTGGCCGCGATCGTGGGGCCGCTCGCGGAGGCCGAGGTGCCCGTCTTCGTCGCGTCCACGTACCACGCCGACCTCGTCCTCGTCCCCGAGCACCGGCTGAAGGACGCGACGACGGCGCTCCGCGACGCGGGCCACCGGGTCGAGGTCTAGCCGCGCGCAGAGCTAGAGGCGCAGCGATCTAGAGGCGGTCGAGGAGCCAGCGCGGGCCGGTGACGGCGGCGCCGGCCGCCTCGCAGCGGGCGCGCAGCTCCCGGTCCGCCGTGACCACCAGGTGCGCGGTGTCGGGCCCCGCCCGCTGGACGAGGTCCACGATCTGGTCGTCTCCGCTGCCGGGCGCGGCCACCACGCTCACCCCGCCGGACGGCTCGTCCGCGACCCGCCGCGCCGCGCCCTCCACGACCATGACGACCTCGGGGAAGCAGTGGTCGAACGGGACGACCCCGGCGGGCAGGCCCCGCACGCCGGAGTCCAGTGCCTTCAGGTCGTCGCGGAGCCGCGCGTTGGCTCCCGCGCGGTCCTTCCACCAGCCGTCTGCGCGCGCGCCCACGACGTTGGCCGCGTCCACGACGAGGACGAGGCCCTTCATCGCGTCCTGCAGGCGGGGCCACGACCGGGCGAACGGCTCGAACAGCTTGCGGTCGGTGACCTCTTCCAGCTGGACCCATTCGGCCCTGCGCGTCTCCCTCGACGCGGCGTCCACGGGGATGCGCGCGGACAGCGACCCCAGCACGGACGTGTACCTCCAGCCGCCGTGGTCCTCGACGCTGGTGCCGTGCACGTTCACCACTCCGGTGTCGAGCGTGCACTCCTCGGACGTCTCGCGCAGCGCGCCGGTGACGGCGTCCTCGTGGCTGTGCAGCGCGCCGCCGAACATGCCCCACGTCCCGCCGCCGATCCCCCACCACGCGCGCTGCTGCAGCAGGATCCACACCTGGCCGCCGGGGTCGCGGTGGTAGGCCAGCAGTCCCGCGGCGCCGAACCGCCCCCAGTGCGTGTGGCCCTGCCCGCAGCCGGCCCAGCCGTCGCCGTCTCCCATGCGTCCGAGGTTAGCGCCGGACGCCCGTGATGAACCGCATAGTGCCGCGTCCCCGGCGACCGAATACCATTCGAAGATCACCGTGATCAGGGAGAGTGAGTTGAGCGTCGACGCGAGCACGGAGGCCTTGCAGGAGGCCGCCGAACTGTGGAACACGCTGTCCGGCGCCGGCTTCATCCAGGCGATGATCGACAAGCGGCTGCCCGAGATCTCCGACATCAGCGACTACATCGGCCAGGCGGTCCGGTTCGCCGAGCCCGGCCGGGTGGACATCGCGTGGACGCCGGAGGACAAGCTCTGCAACCCCGGCGGGACCGTCCACGGCGGCTACATCGCGATGATCCTCGACAACGCGGTCTGCCTCGCGGCGAGCAGCACGTGCGACCGCTTCATGCCGATGCTCACGCTCAACCTCAACGTCGACTACCTGCGCGGCGTCCAGTCCGGCCAGACGTACACGGTGACCGGGACGTGCCTGCACCCGGGCGGCACCCGGATGGTCTCCAACGCGCTGGTCACCGACCCGCAGGGCCGCCCCGTCGCGCAGGCGTCCGCGAGCGTGATCCCCAACAAGGCGTTCGCGCGCTGAGGTCCTCCCTCCGGCGGAACGCGGCCGGACCCGGGGCGCGGGAAGGGCCGCGGGCGAGCGCATAGGCTGGTGCCATGGTGGATCCCGGCACAGTCCTCAACGTGATCAAACAGGCCCGCGACCGGCGGACGGCCCCGCTGATCCTCGAGCTCGACCTCACCGACGGGCTCATGGAGACGCCGCCGTCCGACCCGATCGCGGCGATCCTGTCCATGCGCCGGACGAACCTGCGGGACGTCCTGGACGGGCTGCGCCGCGCCCGCTCCGACAGCCGGGTGCGCGCCCTCGTCGTGAAGGTCTCCGGGGGCATCGGGCTGGCGCTGGTCCAGGAGCTGCGCGAGGCCGTCCAGGGGCTGCGGAACGCCGGCAAGCTCACCGTCGCGTGGGCCGAGACGTTCGGCGAGGGCGGGCGCGGCACCGTGCCGTACTACCTGGCCACCGCCTTCGACAAGGTCTACCTGCAGCCCACCGGCGAGGTCGGGCTTACCGGGATTGCGCTCGAGGAGCCGTTCTTCGCGGGCGCCCTGGAGAAGGCCGGCATCCAGCCGCGGTTCGCCAAGCGGTACGAGTACAAGACCATGGCGAACACGTTCATGGAGAAGACCTACACGCCCGAGCACGAGGAGTCGTCCCGGCGGCTCGTCACCTCGCTCGGCGAGCAGATCGCCGCCGGGGTCGCCGCCGCCCGCGGCCTGCCCGCGGACAAGGTCCGCGAGCTGGTCGACCGCGGCCCGTTCCTCGCCGCCGAGGCCCTCGACGAGCGGCTCGTCGACCGCCTCGCCTACCGCGACGAGGTCTACGCCGACCTGCGCGCGGAGTTCGGCGCGGAGGCGCAGCTCCGGTTCGTCTCCCGCTACAACCGCGCGCACGGCCTCGCGGGGCGCATCCCGCAGCCCGGCAGGCAGGACGTCATCGCGCTGATCAACGGGCACGGCCCGATCCGGCTCGGCCGCAGCGGCCGGGGCGGCCCGCTGCCGAACTCCGGCCCCGCGATGGGATCCGACACGATCGGCGCGGCGTTCCGCGCCGCCGTGAAGGACGACCGCGTCAAGGCCATCGTGTTCCGGGTGAACAGCCCCGGCGGCTCCGCCGTCGCGTCCGACGCGATCTGGCGCGAGGTCGTCCTCGCCCGCCGCGCCGGCAAGCCGGTGATCGTCTCCATGGGCAACGTCGCCGCGTCCGGCGGCTACTACGTGTCGATGGCCGCGGACACCATCGTCGCGCAGCCCGGCACGCTCACCGGCTCGATCGGCGTCGTCGTCGGCAAGGCCGTGGTGAGCGGCCTGCTCGACCGCGTCGGCATCGGCCTCGGCGCCGTCGCCGACGGCGACCACGCCCGCATGCTGAGCGCCACCAAGGACTTCAGCGACTCCGAGTGGGAGCGCGTCAACGCGTCCCTCGACCAGATCTACGACGACTTCACCGCGAAGGTCGCCGAGGGCCGCGACCTGTCCCGCGAACGCGTCCACGAACTGGCCCGGGGCCGCGTCTGGACGGGCGCGGACGCCAAGGACAACGGCCTCGTCGACGAACTGGGCGGCATCGACACGGCCCTCGGCCTGGCCCGCAAGAAGGCGGGGCTGGCGGCCGACACGCCGATCCGGGTCTATCCGCACACGTCGCCGCTGGAGCGGCTCCGCCCGCCGGAGTCCAGCGAGGACCGCGCCGCCGCGTCCGCCCGCTTCGACGGGTGGGGCTCCCTCGGCGGCCTCGCCGCCCGCCTGGGCCTGCCCGCCGCGGGCCCGCTCACCCTCCCGGGAACCTGGGAGATCCGCTGAGCGCCGACTTCGTCGAGGCCGTCGCGGGCTTCGCCACGGGCGTGGTCGTCCTGACCGTCCGCGACGGCCGCGACGACCTCGGCACGACGGTGACCTCGTTCATGTCCGTCTCCCTGGACCCGCCCATGGTGCTGGCGGGCGTGGCGACGTCGTCCTACCTCTCCGAGGTGCTCAACCGCCGCCCCCGCTGGGCGGCGACGATCCTCTCCTCGTCCCAGCGCGCCCTGGCCGGCCGGTTCGCGGCGGAGGGCCGCCCCAGCGCCCGCATCCTGCTGGCCGCCGAACCGCACCACCGCGGCGAGCATTCGGACGCCCTGATCCCCGAAACGGGCATCTCCGCCCTGGAATGCGAAACCCGCCAGACCATCGAAGCGGGGGACCACACCCTCTTCGTAGCCGAAGCCCTCGCGACGGACTACATCACCCGCGACCAGAAACCCCTGGTAAGGGCGAACCGCCGCTATCTCAGGGGCGACTAGAGCGCCCGACCGCGGCGACCCCGGCTACTGGCGGCCCCCGACCCGGTGGCCCGCTTTCCACACGGCGGCCGTTTGGGGGACGCCGGGGCGGTAGGCGAGGTGGATGTGGGACGGGGCGTCCAGGACGTGGACGTCCGCGCGGGCGTCCACGGCGAGGTGGCCCACGTCGGTGCGGCGCAGGGCCCGGGCGCCGCCGGCGGTGGCGGACCAGACGGCTTCGGCCGGGGTCATGTGCATGTCGCGGACGGCCACGGCGATGCAGAACGCCATGCTGGAGCTGTAGCAGGAGCCCGGGTTGCAGTCGGTGGCGAGCGCGACGGTGGCTCCGGCGTCCAGGAGGCGGCGGGCGTCGGGGTAGGGCTGGCGGGTGGAGAACTCGACGCCGGGGAGCAGGGTCGCGACCGTCTGAGACGCGGCCAGGGCGTCGATGTCGGCCTCGCTGAGAAAGGTGCAGTGGTCCGCTGACGCGGCGTCCAGTTCGACGGCGAGTTGTACGGCGGGGCCTTGGGTGAGCTGGTTCGCGTGGAGGCGGGGGCTCAGGCCCGCTTTCATCCCCGCCCGCAGGATCTCGCGGGTCTGGTCGGCGTCGAACGCGCCTTCCTCACAGAAGACGTCCACCCAGCGGGCGTGCGGGGCGCAGGCGGAGAGCATCTCGGTCGCGGCGAGACGCGCGTAGCCCGGCGCGTCGTCCTTGTACTCGGCGGGGACGACGTGGGCGCCCAGGTACGTCACCTCGTCGGCGAGTTCGGCGGCGATGCGCACCGCGCGTTCCTCCTGCTCGACCGTGAGGCCGTAGCCGGATTTGCACTCGACGGTCGTCGTTCCCTGGCGCGCCATCTCGTCGATGAGGCGGCGCAGGTTCGCGCGGAGATCGTCGTCGGACGCGGCGCGGGTCCGTTCGACGGTGGTGCGGATGCCTCCGGCCGCGTACTTCCGGCCGCTCATGCGCGCGGCGAACTCCTCGGCGCGCTCGCCGGCGAAGACGAGGTGGGCGTGGGAATCCACGAAGCCGGGGAGGACGGCGCGCCCGGCGGCGTCGAACGACTCGTCGGCGGCGGGCGCGTCCGCGGACGGCCCGGTCCACGCGACCCGGCCGTCCTCGACCACCAGGGCGGCGTCCCGGATGATGCCGAGGCCGCCGCCGGCGGCGGGGTCGTTGGTGACCAGTTCCCCGATGTTCCCGATGACCGTGCTCAAGCGGGCTCCTCCCGGGTGGCGGCGGTGATGGCCGCGGCGAGGGCGGCGGGGACGTCGTCGATCATGAGGTGGCGGCCGTCGTGGACGATGGGGCGGCCGGAGACGACGACGTGCCGGACGTCGGCGGAGGTGGCGGCGAAGACGGCGGCCTCGGCGGCGTGGCCGGGCGCCGCGCCGGCCGTGCGGACGGAGTCGAGGTCGACGGTGACCAGGTCCGCGTACGCGCCGGGCTCCAGGCGCCCTGCCTCGGGCCAGCCGAGCCCGTAGTGGCCGTTGGAGGTCGCGGCGGCGAGCAGTTCCCCGGCCGTCCAGTGGCCGCGGGCGCGGGTGCGGAGCCGCTCGTCCAGCTCGACGGCGCGGGCCTCCTCGAACAGGTCGATGACGGCGTGCTGGTCGGAGCCGAGGCAGATCGGGACGCCGGCGTCGGCGAGGGTCCGGGCGGGGCCGATGCCGTCGGCGAGGTCGCGTTCGGTGGTCGGGCACATGCACACGCCGGTCATCGTCGTCCCGAGGAGGCCGATGTCCTCGCCGGTGAGGTGCGTCGCGTGGACGGCCGTGGTGAGCGCGCCGAGCGCCCCCGACTCGGCGAGGAGGCGGGTGGGGGTCATGCCGTAGGCGTCCTGGCACGCCTCGTTCTCGGCGGGCTGCTCGGACACGTGGACGTGCAGCGGCGCGCGGTGCTCCTTCGCCCAGGCCGCGACGGCGCGGAGCTGCTCGCGGGGCACCGCGCGGACGGAGTGGATCGCGGCGCCGACGCGGGCGTGCAGCCGGCCCGCCTTGTCGGTCTGCTCGTAGAGGGTGTCGACGCGGCGCGCCCAGTTGCCGGCGGTGCCGTCGCCGAAGCGCAGCTGCGGGCCCTGGAGCGGACGGCCGATGCCGCCGGCGAGGTAGCAGGTGTCGAGGAGGGTGATGCGGATGCCGGCGTCGGCCGCGGCGGCGATCAGCGCCTCGCCCATCGCGTTGGGGTCGGCGTAGGGCGTGCCGCCGGGTTCGTGGTGGAGGTAGTGGAACTCGCCGACGCAGCTGATCCCGGCGAGGGCCATCTCCGCGAACACGGCGGTGGCCAGGGCGCGGTAGGAGTCGGGGTCGAGCCGGTCGGCGACCTTGTACATCTGCTCCCGCCACGCCCAGAACGTCCCGGAGCCCGCTTGGACGCGGGAGCGGAGGGCGCGGTGGAAGGCGTGGGAGTGGGCGTTGGCGAGGCCCGGGAGCGTCAGGCCGGGCAGGCGCTGCGCGTGGGGGGCGGCCGGGACGCCGGCCGCGATGCTCGTGATCCGCTCGCCGTCGGCCTCGATGAGCACGTCGGCCGCCACACCGTCTCCGAGCCAGGCGAACTGGGCATGCCACTGCATAACGGACCCTTACCCGCGTGCCAGGTCGTCCAGTACCGCGGTCAGGGCCTCCACTCCGGCCAGGCAGTCCGCCGGCTCGGCGAACTCGGCGGGCGCGTGCGAGACCCCGGTCGGGTTCCGGACGAACAGCATCGCGGCCGGCAGCCG
Organism: Actinomadura latina NBRC 106108; assembly: GCF_001552195.1. Lineage (GTDB taxonomy): Bacteria > Actinomycetota > Actinomycetes > Streptosporangiales > Streptosporangiaceae > Spirillospora > Spirillospora latina. Next base: position 323,890 of record NZ_BCQS01000007.1, on the reverse strand, counting down.
GGCCGATAGCACGCCCGCGTCGTGACCGGCGCCGGTCGGCAGGACGGGCACGCCGCCCAGCGTCCCGGCCACCCGGTCGCGCAGGGCGCGGTTGAAGTCGACGATCTCGGTGTAGGACTCCTCGGCGAGCTCGACGCTCACCCGGTGCGGGCGCGCGGCGACGCGGGCGGCCTCGTCGACCTCCATCACGGTGCGGCGCACGGCGTCGTCGGCCGGCCCCCGGGCGTCCAGCCAGGCGGTGACGGACGAGGCGATCGCGTTGACCCCGCCCGGCACGACGCCGACCTTTCCGACCGTCGCGACCGTGCCGTTGCGCTCGGCGGCCTCGCGGGCGGCGAGGACCATGCGGGCGAACGGGAGCATCGGGTCGCGGCGGTCGGCCAGGGCGGTCGTCCCGGCGTGGTCGCCCTCGCCGGTGAAGCCGAACCGCCACCGGCCGTGCGGGACGATCGAACTGGCGACCCCTACCGGCCGGTCCAGGGCCCTCCCCTGCTCGACGTGGAGTTCGACATAGCAGGCGATGCGGCCGAGGAGGCCGTCGTCCGCGCCGATCGCCTCGGGGTCGAGCCCCGCGTTGTGCATGACCTCGGCGAACGTGCGGCCGTCGCCGTCGGTCAGCGCACGGGCCCGCGCCGGGTCGATCGCCCCGGTGAGGAGGCGCGATCCCAGGCAGGCCACGCCGAACCGGGCGCCCTCCTCCTCGGCGAACGCCGCGACCCCGACCGGCCGCCCCGGCCGGACGCCGCGTTCCCTGAGCCCGTCGATCGCCGCGAACGCGGACACGATGCCGAGCGGGCCGTCGAACGCTCCCCCGCCCGGGACGGAATCGAGGTGGCTGCCGGTCAGGACGGCGTTGCCCCTCGTCCCGTCCTCCGGGAACCACCAGGCGAACATGTTGCCGTTGGCGTCGTGCTCCACGTCGAGGTCGCGGCGGCGCGCCTCGTCCAGGAACCAGGCCCGGCACTCCAGCTCTGGCGGCGTCCAGGCGAACCGGTGGTAGCCGCCGGTCGCCTCGTCCCGCCCGACCGGCAGCAGCGCCGCCCACATCTCCTCGAAACCCACGCTTCTCCTCCCGCCCCGACACCACCGTTCATCTGCGGCATGTTGTTGTTAAGGGACGCCCCATAACAACAACACGCCGCAACTCAACGCATCGGGATGCGGACGCCGCGCTCGGCGGCGACCTCGGCGGCGCGGTCGTACCCGGCGTCGACGTGCCGCATGACGCCGGTGCCGGGGTCGTTGGTCAGGACGCGCCGGAGCTTCTCGCCGGCGAGGGCCGTCCCGTCCGCGACGCAGACCTGGCCCGCGTGGATGGACCGGCCGATCCCGACCCCGCCGCCATGGTGGATGGACACCCACGTCGCGCCGGACGCGGTGTTGAGCATGGCGTTGAGCAGCGGCCAGTCGGCGATCGCGTCCGAACCGTCCTTCATGCCCTCGGTCTCCCGGTACGGGCTGGCGACCGACCCGCAGTCGAGGTGGTCGCGGCCGAGCACGATCGGCGCGCTGATCTCGCCGCGCGCGACCAGGTCGTTGAACACCTCGCCGGCCTTGTCGCGCTCGCCGTAGCCGAGCCAGCAGATGCGGGACGGCAGGCCCTGGAAATGCACCCTCTCCCCCGCCATCCTGATCCAGCGGGTCAGCGGCTCGTTGTCCGGGAAGAGGTCGAGAATGGCCCTGTCGGTGCGGGCGATGTCCTTCGGGTCACCGGAGAGCGCCGCCCAGCGGAACGGCCCCTTGCCCTCGCAGAAGAGCGGCCGGATATAGGCGGGCACGAACCCCGGGAATTCGAACGCCCGCGTGTAACCGGCGAGCTGCGCCTCCCCGCGAATGGAGTTCCCGTAGTCGAAGACCTCGGCGCCCGCGTCCTGGAATCCGACCATCGCCTCGACGTGCGCGGCCATCGACGCGCGCGCCTTGGCGATGAAGCCGTCCCGGTCCTTGTCGCGCTCGGCGGCCATGTCCTCGAACGCGACGCCGTCCGGCAGGTACATGAGCGGGTCGTGCGCGCTGGTCTGGTCGGTGACGATGTCGATCGGCGCGCCGCGCCGCAGCAGTTCGGGGACGACGCTCGCGGCGTTCCCCAGCACGGCGATCGACAGCGGACGCCGGTGCGTCCTGGCCTCCTCGGCGAGCCGGAGGGCCTCGTCCAGCGAATCGGCCGCGACGTCGCAGTACCCGTGCGCGACGCGCCGCTCGATGCGGGACGGGTCGCACTCGACGCAGATCGCGACGCCGCCGTTCATCGTGACGGCGAGGGGCTGCGCGCCGCCCATCCCGCCGAGCCCCGCGGTCAGCGTGACCGTCCCGGCCAGGGTGCCGCCGAACCGCTTCTCGGCGACCGCCGCGAACGTCTCGTACGTGCCCTGCAGGATGCCCTGCGTCCCGATGTAGATCCACGACCCGGCGGTCATCTGCCCGAACATCGTCAGGCCGAGCGACTCCAGCCGGCGGAACTCCTCCCACGTCGCCCACTGCGGGACGAGGTTGGAGTTGGCGATCAGCACGCGGGGCGCCCACTCGTGCGTCCGGAAGATCCCGACCGGCTTGCCGGACTGGACGAGCAGCGTCTCGTCCCCCTCCAGGTCGGACAGCGACCTGACGATGCCGTCGAAGGCGTCCCAGTTCCGGGCCGCCTTCCCGGAGCCGCCGTAGACGACCAGCTCGTCGGGGTGCTCGGCGACCTCGGGATCGAGGTTGTTCTGGATCATGCGGAGGGCGGCCTCCTGCGGCCAGCCCTTGGCGGCGGTCAGCGCGGCGCCGCGCGGCGCGCGCACGGGACGAGGTCCGGACATGTCGGGCTCCTTACGAGAGGGGGCCGGTGACGGCTTCGGCGGCGGCGGTGAGGGAGCCGTCCCGCACCAGCGCGGTGGCGGCGGCGATCTCGGGGGCGAGGTAGCGGTCCGGGCCGGGCGGCGGGACGGCCTCGCGCAGCTTCGCGACGACGGCGCCGGTGGCCGGGCCGGGACGCAGCGGGGTGCGCAGGTCCAGCGCCCGCGCGGCGGTGAGGATCTCGACGCCGATCACCTGGGCCAGCCCGTCCACCGCCCTGCGCAGCTTCCGGGCCGCGTTCCACCCCATCGAGACGTGGTCCTCCTGCATGGCCGAACTCGGGATCGAGTCGGCGCTCGCCGGGGCCGCGAGCCGCTTCAACTCCGACACGATCCCGGCCTGCGTGTACTGGGCGATCATGTGCCCGGAGTCGACGCCGGGATCGTCGGCGAGGAATGCGGGCAGCCCACCAGAGCGTCCCTTGTCGAGCATCCGGTCGGTGCGCCGCTCCGACATGGAGGCGACGTCGGCGACCGGCACCGCGAGGAAGTCGAGCACATACGCGATGGGCGCCCCATGGAAATTGCCGTTGGACTCGACCCGCCCGTCCGGCAGCACCACGGGATTGTCGATGGCGGACGCCATCTCCCTTCCCGCGACCGTTTCGGCGTGCTGGAGGGTGTCGCGCGCCGCGCCGTTCACCTGCGGCGCACAGCGCAGCGAGTAGGCGTCCTGGACGCGGGTGCAGTCGGGCCCGCGATGCGATTCCATGATCTCGGACGCGGCGAGCAGCGCCCGCAGATTGGCGGCGCTCGCGGCCTGCCCCGGATGGGGCCTGAGCGCCTGCAGATCCGCGGCGAAGACCCGGTCCGTCCCCAGCAGCGCCTCGACGGTCATCGCGGCGGCGACATCGGCCGCCGTGAGGAGCCTCCGGAGATCCTCGATGGCCATGACGAGCATGCCGAGCATGCCGTCCGTCCCGTTCAGGAGGGCGAGCCCCTCCTTGGCCGCGAGCTTGACGGGCGTGATCCCGGCCGCGCCGAGCGCCTCCGCCGCCGGCTTCAGCTCACCGCCCGCGTCCCGGACCGACCCCTCGCCGATCAGCGCGAGCGCGACGTGGGCGAGCGGCGCGAGATCCCCGGAACACCCGAGGCTGCCGTACTCGAAGACCTGCGGGGTGATGCCGGCGTTGAGCAGTCCGGCGAGCGTCCGCGCCGTCGTCGGCTGGACGCCGGTGCGCCCGGTGGCCAGCGTCCGCAGCCGCAGCAGCATCAGCGCCCGGACGACCTCCCGCTCGACCTCGGGCCCCGACCCGGCCGCATGCGACCGGACGATGTTGAGCTGCAGCTGGTCGCGCAGTTCCGGGGCGATGTGCCTCGTCGCGAGCGCCCCGAACCCGGTCGAAACCCCGTACACGGGCGTGGGACGGGCCGACAGCTCCTCGATATGGGCCCGCGCCTCGCCGATCAGCTTCAACGCCTCGTCGGTCAGCGCGACCCGGGCGCCGTCCCGCGCGACGGCGACGACCTGCGGGAACGTCAGCGCTTCCGGCCCGACCTCAACCATAGGAACACCCATACCCACCATTGGACCCGCTCGCCGGCGCCCGTCCCACCCCGGAACGGCGCCATGTGTCTCAGATACGAGACAATGCGGCCATGCCCCAGGTCCCCGCCGCCCGCCGCGCGCTGGCGGTGCTGCGCCTCCTCGCGGCCGCGCCCGGCCCGCTCCCCGCGTCGTCCATCGCCCGCAGCCTGGAACTCCCCCGCTCCAGCACCTACCACCTGCTCACCGCGATGGCGGAGGACGGCTTCGTCGCCTACGTCCCGGAGGAGCGCCGCTGGGGTCTGGGCGTGGCGGCCTTCGAAATAGGCTCCGCCTACCTGCGCCACGAACCCCTGGAGCGCCTGGCCCGTCCCCTGCTCCGCCGCCTGGTCGACCATGTGGGCGAGATCGCCCAGCTCGGCGTCCTGCACGGTGCCGAGACCCTCTACCTCCTCAAGGAGCAGCCGCCCCGGCACGCGACGGTGGTGACCGACGTGGGCGTCCGCATGCCCGCCCACCTGACCGCCAGTGGCCTCTCCCTCCTCGCGCATCTGCCGCCCGCCCAGGTGCGCGCCCTGTTCCCCGGCCGCTTCGTGGACCGCACGGGCAAGGGCCCCACTTCCCTGCGCGACCTGCGCCGCACCCTCGCGGAGGACGCCAGGAGAGGCTGGTCCGCGGAGGACGGCCACATCACCGAGGGATTCGCGAGCATCGCCGCCTGCGCCTTCGACCACACCGGCCATCCCACGGCCGCGATAACCGTCACGTTCCGCCGCGAGGACCACCCGCCGGAGACCTGGCCGGCCCTGGCCGCGCGAATCCGCACGTCGGCGGCGTCCCTGACCACCCGCCTGACCGGCCGGCCACCCGCCCGGACGCCCGCCGGCGCCTGATCACCACGGGACGATTCGCACATTCAGCGACAGATCACCCAGAACAACTGGCTATCCGACATGCCGTGATCATCGCTGATTGGTAAAGTTTCGGCTGATATTCAGTTGACCGTCAGGGGGAGCCGCGATGACCGAACCTTCGCCCGGCAGTCCGGAGGAACGCCTGGCCGAGGCACGGGAAAGGCTGAGGTCACTGCGCACCGCCGGCCATTCCGGTCCGGGCAGAAACGGGATATCCGACCAGGCCCCACCGCTGCCCGGACGCGGTACCGGCACGGCGGACGAGGAGCGCGTCCGGGCGACCGCCGCGGGCGGCCGGCTGACCTCCCTGGCGCTCGACCCGCGCGCCCTGCGGTCCTCGCCGGAGGAGCTCGGACGGCACATCGCCGCGGCCGCCAACGCGGCGCTGGACGACCTGCGCGCCCAGGCGCAGGCCGCGGACACGGAACCGGCCATCGACCCGGCGGCGCTCGTCAGCTCCCTGCGGGACGTCCAGGAACAGGGCCTCCAGCAGCTCGCGATGATCAACCAGTCGATCGGCGAAGCACTCGCCAAGGCCCGGGCGAGCATGCGATGAGCTACGAACGCGCCTCCGAGGACCTCGGCCGGCTGCTCGGCGACGTCCTCGAAACCGCCGCCAAGGCGCAGGACGCCTCCCCCGCCGCGGGCGGGGAGTGCGAGGGCCACGACCCCGACCGGACGGTCCGCGCGGTCGTCGCCCCCGGCGGCCGGATCGAGTCGGTCGAGATCGGGCCCCGGGCCGCGCGGCTCGGCTCCCAGGAGATCGCCGAACGCGCGATGGCCGCGATCAACGACGCGCTGGACGCCATGGCCGCGTCGTCCTCCCCGGCCGGGGCCCTGGACGACGAGCTCATCGGCCGCCTGCGCGAAACCCAGGACCAGAGCCTGCGGCAACTCGGCGAATACACGCAGTCCTTGCGCGACCTGATGAACGGCTTCGAGCGCTGACCGACAGGGAGAAGAACTCATGGGCATGCCGGGATACGAGGTCGATCCCGAGGGGATCCGCCGCTCGGGAATCGGCATCGGCACTTCGGCGCAGCAGCTGAAGTCCGACTGGCAGGCATTCCAGGCCGAACTCGCCGGATTCGGCGAGCCCTGGGGCAACGACGACATCGGTTTCCTCATCGGCGGCTGCTACCAGGCGATCTACGAGGTCGCCGCCGAGTGCTACATGGAGAACCTGGAGGCGATGGAGGAGGACGGCACCGCCGTGCAGGCCGTGGCCGCCAACCACTTCGCCGCCGAACAGCACAACGTCGTCGAGATCAACCGGGTCCGGGACGTGCTCGGCTGATGGGCCTGCAACTACCCGGCGAGCTGATCTCGCTGCTGTCGATGCTCGGCTACACCTGGCCCGAGGCCGACGAGGTCAAGCTGATGCAGATGGGCGGCTCCTGGCTGTCCTTCGCCGGCTCCCACTCGGGCCCCCTCGGCGAGGCCGACGCCCAGGCTTCGCGCGTGTGGCAGGCCAACAGGGGCGACGACATCGAGGCGTTCCGCACCGCCTGGACCTCCGAGGACTCCGCCAGCACCAACCTGCAGGACTTCACCACCGCCGCCAACATCATCGGCGCCGGCCTCATGGTGTGCGGCGGCATCGTCCTCGCCCTGAAGATCAACGTGATCGTCCAGCTGACCATCCTTGCCATCGAGATCGCCCAGGCCATCGCCACCGCCGCCCCCACCCTGGGCGCCTCGCTCGCCGAGATCCCCATCTTCAAGGAGATCACCGGAGCCCTCATCGACATGCTCATCGACATGGCCCTCCAGGCCATCCTCAATGGCTAAGGGCGGCGGGCGAAAGGAGCCGGGGGCGGCGCGGAACCACGCCCGGCTCTGGGCGGCACTGCTCGTTCTGATCGTCCAGTTCGTCCTCGCGCGCCGCTCGCACCACATGCCGCGAGGCGCGTCGGAGAACAGCGCCCGCGGCGTCTTCAAGGCCGCGGCCAGTTTCATCCGCTGGGCGGAGCGGCACGGCCCGAAGAAGCCGGTGACGATCGAACTCCGGCATGCGCCCGGAATGCCGAAGGCCGAATTCCGCCGCAAGGCGAACGCGCTCAAGAAACTCGGCGACGAGGGCAAGCTCTTCAAGGCGCACAATCCGGTGCGACCGCGGGACCGGAGCCGCTCGACGGCGCACCAGCAGGATCTGATTCGGCGAATCCACGAGCAGTACGGCCGGCGCAACCCGGAACTGAGCCGCAGCCTGATCAGGCGGATCACGGATGGTAGCATGCAACTCGACCACCGCCACGAACTCCAGCTGGCCGGCCCGGATCTCCGCAACAACCTGCGCTATCTGGATACTTTCACCAATCACCATGTGGGTTCCCGGCAAATTCGGCCGCAGATCCGTGACCTGCCCGATGGAACACCGATACGCATCAGGATCATAGAATGAGGCCGAGCACACTTCAGAAACTGCAGCGCGCGGCCGCCCTCCTCGCCGACCGCGAGGATTCGTACATGTTCGCGGAGCTGCCGCCCGGCGGCCCCGAGGCGAACGCCGCCGACTGGGACGCGCTTCCGGAGGATCTGCGCGACCTGCTCTCCTTCTCGAACGCTCCGCGAGCCGGCAGCATCGCCCTGCTCAAGGACACGCGGATTCCGGCGAACCAGTTCTATCTGGACTCCCCGGACGTGCGGCAGATCATCGGCGGGGAGAAGGAGTCCTGGCTCGTCTTCGGGACCTGTTTCGACTTTCCGCTCCTCCTGCGGCGCGACAGCGGGGCGGTGTGGCATTTCCCCGACCTCGGCAAGGAGCACTTCGAGGACAGCGAATTCCGGCAGCTGACCGCCGGCCTGGACGAATTCGTGGCCGACTGCCTGCTGGGAACGCGCTATCTGGAGATCACCGGTGTCTCGGACTGGTGGTGGGAGTTCGCGGTCGAGACCGGCCTCGCCGAGAACCGGGACGCGTCGTGATGGATTACCGGGACATGGTCGCCCTGTGGGGTGAGGACGGGTTGCTGTACCTGCCCGCCGACCGGGTCGAGCCCGTGAGTTTCGACGTCGCCCGCCTCTCCCCCGAGGCGGCGATACCCGCCGAGGTCGATCCCGTGTTCACCGCCTACGTCGAGGGCGATGTCAACCTGTTCAACGTCCTCGAAATCCAGATCGGCGACCGCGATCCGCTCGCGCTCATCGTCCTCGGCGGCGTCCCCGAACAGCAGATGTACTACTGCCTCGACGGCGACACCGGGGCCGTGGTCCTGCTCACCGTGGAGGAGCATGCCGACCTGGAGACCGTCAACACGTCGATGGCGGCGTTCGTGGAGTTCCTCTACCACCTGCAGATCCTCATCCGGGAGGACCAGGGACGCGCGAGCCGCGCCGCCCCCGCCGCGCAACTGCGCGAGCGCCTCTCCCGCCTCGATCCGCACGCCTTCCGCGACCCCGAGTCGTGGTGGAACGCGGCCTTCATGCAACTCGAAGGCCGCGTCTGACGCGCCGAGACCCCCGTCTTCGAAGAGACCTACGGAGCGATCACCGACATGCTCATCGACATGGCTCTCCTGGCCGTCCTCAATGGCTAAGGGCAGCGGCAAGGCGGCCGGGGGACTTATGGCGGCCGCTTTGAAGTTCCTGAAGCGCGCGAACAAGCGGAACCGCCCGGGGCGGATGACCCCGCATTTCAGAGACCACGTGTTCGGCGGACACGTGAAACCGGGCATGCCCAAGGGGTCCGGTTACCACTACCGTCCGGGTGGCCAGGACTTCCCGGGGCGGCGCCTCAAGCCCGGCACCAAGGTGACGGACCCCAGGACCGGCGCCTACCGCGCCAAACCGGAATTCTTCGATCCGACCATAAACCCGCCGCACGGCGCCTGGAAGCCGAAGAACGGCCCGAATGGCGGGGAAAGCTCCTTCTACCCTGATCACTGGACGCCGGCGCAGGTGGATGCGGCCGTCCCGGGCGCCTTCAACAACGCCTCCCCGGTCCCGGGATTTCCCAACAAGTGGCGCGGCACCTACAATAATGTCGTCATTGAAGGGTTCTATGACGGCAGCGGCGGCTTCACGCACGGCTGGCCGATCGTCCCATAATGTGAAAGGACCGCCACGGTGCACGGGATTTCCTTCGCCCTCGACGACTTCAGGCTCCCCTACTGCAAGGCCGATGATGAGCGGCTCCAGCGGCTGGGGAACTGGATCACGACGGACATTTCGATCTATAAAGGGGTCTGCCTGGACGCATTGGCCACTCTCGCCGACGCCGCGTCCGGAAAGCCGACGGAGCCCTGGGACAGCGAGAATTACACCGTGCAGTTCTCCGCGGCCACCGTGCGCATACAGAACGACTGGGTGGAGTCCGAGCGGGGCGACTTCGCACTCACCGAGGTCCGTGAGGCGACGGAAGACTACTGGCGCTTCCTCGTCTCCATTCCCGACAACCGCGACCTGGTGCGCGAATTCCGTCCCGACCTCCCGGAATGGGAGGCGGCCCTGCTGATGTGGGAGGAGTCGTGGAGCCGCCCCCACCCGTACCGCGGCACGCTCTTCTGATGCGCGTACCGGCCAGATCAGTGATCGCCGCCGGGCTCCTCGAACCGGCGTTGCGCGGATGCGCATGATCTCGTTCGTCAACGGCAGGCACGGCACTCCCGACTACGACTTCACCGAGGAGTCCGAGACGGCACTCGGTGCGTTCCTGGTCGGTGACATTCAGACCGGCGGTGACTGGCTCCTCAGCATGCTGGCCCGGCTGGACGACGTGCGGGCCGGCCGCAGCGCCCGCGAGGACTGGTCGGGTAACTCCTGGATCGCCGAGGTCGAGCCGGACGGGCTGCACCTGCACGACATCTACTCCGGCGACTGGCAGGGGCACTATCCCCTGGCTGACGCGATCGAGGTGATGCTGCGCTACTGGGCCTTCCTCGCCGCCAACTCAAGCGAAGGCTGGCAGCAGCGGCGGCTCGCAGAGTGGGAGGCGCGGCACTCCCGCTCCCACCCATTCCACGCCCTCTGACCGGCTTCGGTCTTCAACGGGACCTGTCGGCCACTGTGCACCCTGTTTTACGTTATGGAATGGCGGCCTTGACTGCTCCGGCTCAGGACAGTGGCGGGCCGGGAAGATCACCTGTCCAGCCCGATGGGGAATCGCTATGATCTTCCGGATATCGATGCATTTCGGGGAGCGGTCACAGTGCAACCTCCACAGCCGCCGTACGGCGGCCGTCCACCCGCCTACGGGCCCCAGGGCGGCCCGCCCGGCCCGCCCGGCCCCCCGGGATGGGGGCCGCCGCCGAACGGACCTCCGGGGTGGCGACCGCCCGGCCCTCCTCAGCGCCCGAACAACAACGGGCCGGTCATCGCCATCGTGGCCGTCGTGGCCTTCCTGGTGGTGATCGGCGGCGGCGTATTCCTGTTCACCGGCGGGGACGATTCCGACGATCCGACGATCAGGCCGCTGGCCGCCACACCCACGATCTCGGACTTCCCGACCTCCCCCACCTACAGCCCGCCGTCCCTGCCCACTTCGGAGCCGTCCACCCCGGAACCCGCGTACTCACCGCCGCCGATGAACTACGGGGCCATCGCGGTGGGACGCAACGGCAGCATCGGCAAAGCCTGGGACTTCGACTCCCCGAGCACCGCCAGACGGCGGGCGTTGAACGAGTGCAAGTCCTCCAGCTGCAAGGTCCTCACGACGTTCGTCAACGGCTGCGGAGCGGTCGCGTACAACTCCAGGACCAACAAGTACTGGGGCGGCCGCGGGGCCACGAAGACCGCGGCCCAGAGGAACGCGATCTCCAACGCGGGCGGCGGCCGCTGGGTCAGCTGGGTCTGCACCACCCGGTAGAGGCATTACGCACGGTGGTCCGTGCGCGGGAAGGTGGCGCGGATGGTGCGGCCCCGCGGCGTGCCGGTCCACGACCAGCTCGCGGCGAGGGCGTCCACGGTGAGCAGGCCGCGCCCGCCCTCCGCCAGCTCGGCCGGGTTCCGCAGCGTGGGCTCGCCCGGCCCACCCTGGTCGGTGACGTAAACGATCACGCCTGCCACGTCCATGTTGACGTCGACCGTGAACCGGCCGCCGTCCTCCCCGGAGCGGGCGTGCTGGATCGCGTTGACGGCCAGCTCGTCCAGGACGAGGAGGACGTCGTCCAGCGCGGGGAAGTCGGCCAGCAGGTGCGCGGCGAATGCCCGGACGAAACGGACCTGTTCCGGTCTGCCCCAGAACTCGCGGCGCCAGTACATCGGAGCCTCGTGCGCGGCGGGGACGGTAACGGCGAGCAGCATTGATCACCTCTCGGGACGATGTGTCATCGGCCGTTCCATCCTCAGTAGCCGTCCGGCCCCAGTACGTGAAAGAAGCAGGCCGACGAACCGCCCGGCGCACCGGCACGCCGCCGCCTCGAACGTTCGGACCGTTTACGTAAACGAGCGGAACGATGCGCTGGACGAGCGTCCACCTCCGGAACACCACCACAGCGAACAGCGATTCTCTTATTCGCGTGTTCGAAATACTGGCTATCGATGACACTCTTAGAGACCGAGTGATAACACAGAGTGGACACGCTGGCTCCCTCGGTCAGTGCCGCCCCCGCCCGCCGGCCCGCCCCAGGAGGTTTCCGGTGACCAGCCCGTTCGTCCGCCGACGCCGCCTCGCCACCGAGCTTCGGACCCTCCGCGAGCAGAACGGCATGACCGCCGATGAACTGGCCGGCCGGATCTACCGCTCCCGTATGACGGTGTCCAAGCTGGAGAACGCCCGCTGCCGCCCGGACGTCCGCGACATCGTGAAGATCATGAAGATCCTCGGTGTCACAGGCGAGAAGTTCGACGAGATCTTCAAGATCGCCTGCGACGCCGCCGACCGCGGCTGGTGGGACTCCTACGGTGACGCCATGGGTCCCCGCCAGCGCATGTACGCCGACTTGGAGTCTGGAGCCGCCTCGATCCACGAGTACAACCAGTTCACCATCCCCGGCGTCCTCCAGACGCCCGACTTCATCAGATTCATCATCGAAATGGCCGAGGCGGAAGGGGAGAACGCCTTTATCGCTGACCGTCTTGTAGAGGCCCGGCTCCGGCGCCGGGCGCACCTACTCGGCACGGACGGGCCTCACTATGAAGTCATCCTCGACGAAGTCGTCGTACGCCGCCCCACTGCACCGCCACGGGTCATGCTCGCCCAACTCCGATCCTTGATCGAAACAGCCACCCGGCACCCTTACGTCACGCTTCTCGTCCTGCCGATCGCAGCGGATTTCACAGGACGTCTGCTGCCCAAATCGGCATTCTTCCTCTTCGGCTTCAAGGACCCTGCCGACCCGCCTTTGGCAGTGGTCGACACCGTTAGCACGGACATCGTGCACACCGCCCGCGACGAGGTGATGAGGTATAACCAACGGTACGAGCATCTTCGGCAGGCCGCTCTCTCAGGCGCCGCCAGCCTCGGCCTGCTGGCGGATGCTGCCGGCGACCTTGAGAAAAGGATCGATTCCTCCCCATGACCACGCAGTACGGCACCTGGCGCAAGTCCCGCACCAGCGAGGCCAACGGTGCCTGCATCGAAGTCGCCCGCTCGATCCACGGAACGATCGGCGTGCGGGACAGCAAACAGAACGGCACAGGGCCCGTACTCGACCTCTCGGCCCGTGAGTGGGCCGAGTTCATCAAGACCATCCGGTCGGCCACCTGAAGACGACCCGGATGGGAACGGCGTTCGGATGATCTCCGGTCAACGCCCCGGAGACCGCCGGGCGACCGATGCCGGCGGGCCGCGGTATCGCCTTCGGCCATCTCAGCGTGGCCGGGCGGCGGCGAAACGGTCGGTGATGAGGTGGTCGGCCCAGTGGCGTAGTGCGTCTTCGACCGGTGGGTGGCGCAGGCCCGCCGCGGCGGCCAGGGCATCGGCCGAGGACGTGTCGTAGCGGTCCTCGGAGAGGAAGGTCAGCGTCTCGGGTTCGACGCCGGTGAGCGCGCGCGGCAGGCGCCGCACCAGGCCGGTCGGCAGGAGAATGCGGGGCGGGCGCCGGCCGAGGTGGCGGGCGAGTAGGGCGATCAGGTCGGGCAGGTCCGGAGTGGCGTCATCCAGGACCCAGTGCGCGCAATACGGCTCCCGGTCGTGGCCGGGTACGGCGGCCATGAACCGGGCGAGGTGATCGACGGTCACGAGGGGGACGAACGTGCGGCGCGTGCCGGCCAGCGCCGGGAGGCGTCCGGCCCAGAGCTTCTCCACCATCTCGGCCAGCCCGATGTACTGCCCGGACTCACCGGTGGCCGAGTGGCCGATCACCGTGGCGGGATGGACGGCGGTGACGGGGATCCCCTCCTTCGCGGCGGCGGCCCGTACCGCCGCGTCCCCCTCGCGTTTGGACGCCTCGTACGCGCCGTACCGCCGGTAGAGGGCGGCCGGCTCGTCCTCCGGAAGGGGGCGGCTCTCCGCGACGCGATAGCCGGAGACGTGGACGACGCGGCGCAGGCGGGGACGCGATGCAGCCCAGCGCACGACGTTCACGGCGCCGTCGACGTTCGTCCGGCGGGCCTCGTCCCGGGCGAGGCCGAAACGGAATAGCGCGGCGGCGTTGTAGACGTCCCGCACCGGCTCCAGCCGCTCGTGATCGGCCGCGGCCATGGCGAGGCCCGGCCGGGTGATGTCGGCGTCGACGATGGTGAGACCGCGGTCGGCGACGCCGTGCTCGCGCAGCCATGTCCGCAGCTCGCCGCGCGGGCGGCCGGCCGCCGGACGGTCACTGCGACCGGCCGCCCCCGGCCGAGCAGCTCCGCCACCAGCCATCGTCCGATGAAGCCCGTCGCGCCCGTCACCAGAACGTCGGGGTCGTGGAAGTCCATACAGAGAAACTAGACCGGTCTACCTAGTTTGTCGAGCCGGGTCAAGGCGGGGTGAAGCGGCCGTCTCGGACGGATCAGCGCCCGGAAGCCTGATGATCAAGGACGGAGTGTCGCCGGGGCGGCGCCCGGCGTCCGCCGCGAGGGTGGTCCGGCCGGCACCGGTGCGCACGTTCACCGGGCTCGAACCCGGGGGGAGCATGCGCGTCTCCAGCGCGGCGGCCGTCCTCGCCGCCGTCCTGCTCATCGCCCAGCCCGCGGCCCGCTCCGCCGCGAGGGAGGCGGGGGCGCCGCTGGGCAAGTCGAACTTCGCCGTCGCCGTCGGCGCGCTCGAAGGGGCGTCGAGGGCGAACTGGGTCCGGCTCGGCCGGTACGCCTTCGCCGCGGACGGCGGCGTCTCCGCGGAGTACTGGTCCTGGCGGCAGCAGGTGCGCGTCCGGCGCTCCTCCACCGGGAACCGCGCCCAGGGCTGCGCGGGACGGGACTGCACGGTGCTCACCGCGTCCGGCTGGCAGTCGGCCGACGCGGCGAGGACGCTGACGGGCGGGTACGACGTCCACGGGGACGAACTGCACATCGCCTGGGACGACGGCCACTGGGAGAAGTGGAGGCTCACGTCCCTGGCGGGAGGCGAGATCGCCGACCTCGAACTCGCCGCCAACGACCTCGGGGCGACACACGGTTTCGGCGACGGCAGCAACGCGTCATGGGACGCGCGCGTACCGGCGGCCACCATCGCCGCCGCGGACCACACCTCGTTCGTCCACCGCTACGACCTGTGGAAGACCGACCCCGACTCGGGCGCGGGGTACATCGACCACGGCGACGGCTCGCCATTCTGGGTCACCCGCTGGAAGCCGTGCCGGGACGGCCGATGCCTGGGCGCGCGGACGCACCGCGAACGCGACCCGGCGCACACCGTGTACTACGTCGCGCCGGCCGACACCGCGTCCGGCCACCGGCGCGACACCCTGTGGCACTGGCGCACCGCGCTCGCCGACGCGCGCCACGAAACCTGCTACACGGGGAACTCGCACGTCAAACCCATGATCCAGATCGTGGACGACGACGGCGGGTTCCACGGCTGGGTGGGGGTCGAGGCGTCCCTGAACCAGACCACGTCCGAGGGACGCGACGCCGACGACATCGGCGTCTTCCGCATCCTCGGCTGACGCAATGCCACGAATAGGGCAAATGGACAGAAAAGGAGGCTAGACCTACTCTCAGAGCGGCGGGAGGGGGAAAAGTGCCGGGACGCGTCCTACGTCGTCGCTGGTTCTGGCCGGCGGTCGCGGCCGCGGTGGCGTTGCTCATCTCCGGGTTCGTGCTGGCCGAGCCGAAGGCGGACGCCGACGGGACCGTCCGCGTCATGACGTACAACCTGCGCGGCGTGAACGACCCGCCGCCCAGGGACTGGAAGACCCGGCTGCCGCTGGTCGAGCACCTGCTGGACGAGCACGACCCCGACCTGCTGGGCGTCCAGGAGGCGCGCTGGTACCAGGTGCGCGACCTGGCACGGGCGCTGCCCGACTACGGCTGGGTCGGCCTGGGGACGCAGGGCGGCACCCGCGACCAGTTCCTGTCGATCTTCTACCGGAAGCAGCGGTTCGAGGTCCTCGACTTCGACCACTTCTGGCTCTCCGACACACCGTCCCTCATCGGGTCGGCCACCTGGGGCAACGGATACGTCCGGATGGTGACGTGGGCCAAGTTCCGCGACCGCCGCACCGGCACGGTGATGTACCAGGCCAACACCCATCTGGACAACATGTCGGCGGACTCCCGGGTGAAGAGCGCCCGGCTGATCCTCGACCGCGTCCGCAGGTTCCAGGCGGGCGTCCCCGTAGTGCTCACCGGTGACTTCAACTCCGCCGCCGGGACGTCGCCGGTGTACTCGATCCTCACCGGCTCCGACGCGTTCCAGGACACCTGGACGGCCGCCGCCCGGCGCGGCCCGCAGTACCGCACCGAGAACCACTGGCTCCCGCCGGAGAAGGACGGCAGGCGGATCGACTGGATCCTCGCGCGCGGCGCCGTCCGCACGTCCTGGACGGAGATCGACCCGTACCGCAAGGGCGACACCTACCCCTCCGACCACGACCCCGTCATCGCCCACCTGACGATGGGCGGGCGCTGACCCGCGTCCGGTCATGCGGAAGCCCGCCGTGCCAGGGGAGGGACGGCGGGCTTCCGGGAGCGTCTGTCAGGCGAGGCCGGACTTCTTCAGCCAGTCTTCGGCGACCTTCTCCTGGTCGTCCTTGTCGATGGCGATGCGCTTCATCATGTCCAGGAGGTCCTGGGTGGTGAGCTTGGCGGAGACGGCGTTCAGGGCCGCCTTCGCCTGGTCGTTCACGGCGGTCTTGTTGACCAGCGGCGTGACGTTCTGGGCGCTGAAGACGTTCTGCGGGTCTTCGAGGACGACCAGCTTGTTCTGCTGGATGGTCGGGTCGGTGGTGAACAGGTCGGCGGCCTGGATCTTGTTCTCGGTGAGGAGCTTCACCAGGGTGGCCTGCGCGCCGGCGTCGAACGGCTGGAACTTCTTGAATTCGAGGCCGTAGACCTTCTTGAGCCCGACGAGGCCCTGCTGGCGGGTCTTGAACTCCGACGGCCCGGCGATGGTGAGGTCCTTGGCGACCGGCTTCAGGTCGGCGATCGACTTCAGGTTGTACTTGGCGGCGGTCTGCGGGTTGACGGTGACGGAGTCCTTGTCCTCGGCCTCGGCCGAATTCAGGATCTCGACCGACGAGGGCAGCTTCGCCTTCAGCGCGGCGTTGATCTCCTCGGTGGTCGCGGCCGTGCTGTTCTTGTCGACCGAGGTGGTGAGCAGGGCGCCGTTGTACTCGGGCATCACGGAGATGCCGCCCTTGACGACCTGATCGTAGTAGATCTCGCGGGCGCCGATGTCGAACTTGCGGGTGACCTTGACGTCCTTGGCCTCAAGGGCCTGGGCGTAGATCTCGGCGAGCAGGTTGCTCTCGGGGAAGTTGGCGCCGCCGACGGTGACGGTGCCGCTCTTGCCGCCGCCGGCGAGCGGGTTGTCGCCGTCGCCGGAGTCTCCGCCGCCGCAGGCGGACAGCGTCAGGGCGGCCACGAGGCCGATCGCCGCACCACGGATGAGTTTCTTCATTGTCCTTAGTCCTTCGGTCGGTCAGGAGGAACGGGCGGAGCCGAGCAGGCCCGGCGAGATCACGAAGCGGCGCAGCGCCGCGAAGACGAACTGGACGATCAGGGCGAGCATGACGACGAGCACGGTCCCCCCGATGACGAGCTGGTAGTCGTTGCGGGCCAGCCCGTCGATGATGTAGCGGCCGAGGCCGCCGAAGCCCGGGTAGGCGGCGATGGTGGCGGTGGCGACGACCTGGATCGCGGACGTGCGGAGCCCGAGCAGGATCAGCGGCATCGCCATCGGCAGCTCCGCGTGCCACAGCACGCCCCAGCCGGTCATGCCCATGCCGCGGGCGGCGTCCTTGGCGTCGGCATCGACCCCGCGGATGCCCTCGTAGGTGTTCACCAGGATCGGCGGGACGGCCAGCGCCACCAGGGCGACCAGCACCGGCGTGATGCTGTACTCGATCACGACGATGAACAGGATGAGCCCGAAGGTGGGGATCGCGCGGGCGAAGTTCGCGAGCGTGATGGCCAGGAAGCCGCCGCGTCCGGTGTGGCCGATGAGGAGGCCGAGCGCCAGGCCGATCACCGCGGCGGCCAGCAGCGACACGCCGCTGTAGTAGACGTGCTGGAGCAGCCGGTGCGGAATGCCGTCGGCGCCGTGCCACTGGGGCGAGGCGGTCAGCCACCTCCAGAACAGGTCGAACTGGTTCCACACGCCGTTCATGAGGACGCTCCCCGGGCTCGGGCCCACGGGGTGAGCAGGCGCTGGACCAGGACCAGGATCGCGTCCGTGACCAGGGCCAGCAGGATGATCAGGACGGTCGCGGCGATGATCTGCGTCTGGAATTGGAGCTGGTAGCCGCGGATGATGTCGGCGCCGAGCCCGCCCTGCCCGATCAGCTGCCCGACGGCGACGAGGCTGATGGACGAGACGGCGGCGACCCGCGTCCCGGCGATGACGATGGGCACCGCGATCGGCAGCTCGACCTGCAGGAGCCGGCGCAGCGGCCCGAAGCCCATCGCGGTGGCGGCCTGCCGGACGGGTTCGGACACCGACGCCAGCCCGTCCACCACGTTCGGGACGAGCACCGACAGGCTGTAGAGGGTCAGCGGGATCATCACCGTCGCCGGGTTGAGCCCGGTGTAGTCGATGAACAGCATGAACAGCGCGAGCGACGGGATCGCGTACAGCACGTTCGCGAGCGTCAGCGCCGGCGGGTAGAGCCAGCCCCAGCGGCGGCACAGCACGCCGAGCGGCAGCGAGATGAGCAGCCCGAACAGCACCGGCAGCAGCGCGAGCCGCAGGTGCAGGACGGCGTGCTCGCCGAGCGAGTCGGTGTGCTCGCCGATCCAGCCCCAGTCGATGTCCATCAACCGCCCTCCTTGGAGAGGGCGGGCGCCTCCGGTTCGACGTCCCGGCCGGAGCGGGCGATGGCGGCGCTCAGGTCCTGCTGGTCGGCGACGCCCACGAGCCGCCCGTCGGCGTCGACGCTCACGGCGCGGCCGGACGGGGACAGGATCGCGGCGTCGAGCGCCGCCCGGACGGAGTCGGTCCCGACGTCGAAGGTGTGCCCGATCGGCGCGAGCCGCGCGTCGCCGAGCACGCCGGAGGACGGCAGGACGCCGCCCGAGGCCCAGCCCAGCGGACGCCGGTCGCCGTCGACGACCAGGACCCACCCGCCCGAAGGCGCCTCCGACACCGGCGTGTCGGACGGCAGCACGTCCCGCTGGTTCAGCGGCACGGCGGAGGACGGGACGAACGACAGGCGCCGGATGCCGCGATCGTGCCCGATGAACCCTGCGACGAAGTCGTTCGCCGGGCGGGCCAGCAGGTCCTCGGGGCTGTCGATCTGGACGAGCTTGCCGCCGGTCTCGAACACCGCGATCCGGTCGCCGAGCTTGATGGCCTCGTCGATGTCGTGGGTGACGAACACGATCGTCTTGTGCAGCTCGTCCTGCAGGCGGAGGAACTCGTCCTGCAGCTCGGCGCGGACGACCGGGTCGACGGCGCTGAACGGCTCGTCCATCAGCATGATCGGCGGGTCGGCGGCGAGCGCCCGCGCGACGCCGACGCGCTGCTGCTGCCCGCCGGACAGCTGGAACGGGTAGCGCCTGGCCATCGACGGTTCGAGCCCGACCCGCTCCATCAGCTCCAGCGCCCGCTCGCGCGCCTTCTTCTTGTTCCAGCCGACCAGGTACGGGACGGTGGCGATGTTGTCCTGGACGGTGCGGTGCGGGAACAGCCCGGCGTGCTGGATGACGTAGCCGATGCCGCGCCGCAGCTCGGCCGGCCTGCGCTGGCGGACGTCCTGGCCGTCGATCAGGACCCTGCCGGACGTCGGGTCGACCATCCGGTTGATGGTGCGCAGCGCCGTGGTCTTCCCCCCGCCGGACGTGCCGACGAACACGGTGATGCGGCCCGTGGGGCAGTCGAGGCTGACATCGTCCAGGGCGACGGTGCCGCCCGGGTAGCGCTTGGTGACGCCCTCAAAGGTGATCAACGATTCACGTCCTCGTTGGGCGCCCGCGACGCCGATGATCGATTTCGGCCTTCTACCCAACCGTAACCAATGGGTACGGTCACCTCGGTGTCCCAGCTTGTCCGGAACGGCGGTTCCTGAGCATAACTACCGGTAAACCGGGGAAAGTAGCGCTGCGGGGTGGAGAACAGCCGAATCGTTATCGACGGAACCGCGCTCACCTGCGCGCAGGTCGTCCGCGCGGCCCGTGAAGATGTGACAGTCGCCATAGGCCCGGACGGTGCCGAGCGTGCCCGCGCCGCGTGGCGGGTCGCCCGCGAGGTCGCCGGGTCGCAGCCGGTGTACGGGCGGACGACCGGGGTCGGCGCGAACCGCGTGGTCGACGTCGAATGGGAGGACGCCGACGCGCACGGCCTCCGCCTCCTGCGCAGCCACGCCGCCGGGGCCGGGCCGCTGGTCGCGCCGGAGATCGTCCGGGCGATGCTGACGGTCCGGCTGAACCAGATCGCGGCGGGCGGGTCGGGCGTGGAGCCGGCTGCGCTGCAGGCCCTCGCGGACGTCCTCAACCTCGGGCTCCTTCCTCCTGTGCCGGTGTACGGGGCGATCGGCACGGGCGACCTGACGGCGCTGGCGTCGACCGCGCTGTGCCTGCTCGGCGAGCGGCCGTGGCTGGCCGACCCGGACGGGACGGCGCCGCGCGGCCCCGGCTACCGGCTGCAGTCCGCCGACGCGCTCGCGTTCATCAGCTCCAACGCCGCGACGCTCGGGGAGGCGGCGCTCGCGGTCGCCGACCTGCGGGAGACGCTCCGGGCGTCCACGGTCGTCGCGGCGCTGTCGCACTTCGCCGTCCGGGGCTCGGGCGAGCCGTACGCGCAGCCGGTGCAGGACGCGTGCCCGCACCCCGGCCAGCAGGACGCGGCGGCGGCGATGCGGGCGCTGCTCGCCTTCGACCTGCCCGCGCCCATGCGCATCCAGGACCCGTACGGCTACCGGGCGTTCCCGCAGGTCCACGGGCCGGCGCTGGAGGCGGCCGGCTACGCCGAGGCGGTCGTCACCCGGGAGATCAACGCCGCCGCCGAGAACCCGCTGGTCGACGCCCCCGGCCGGACCGTCTGGCACAACGGCAACTTCCACACCGCCTACGTCGGACTCGCCCTCGACTCGGCCCGCGCCGCGCTGTTCCAGACGATGGCGCTCGCCGCCGCCCGCCTCGGGACGCTCGCCGAGCCGTCGTTCACGGGCCTCTACCCCTTCCAGGGCGCCACGGAGGCGTCGTCCGGGATCATGATCCTGGAGTACGTGGCGCACTCGTGCCTCGCGGACGTCCGGCGCCTCGCGACCCCGGCGGCGCTCGGCAGCGCGGTGCTGTCGCGCGGCGTCGAGGAGCACGCGGGGTTCTCGACGCAGTCGGCGCGCGCGACGACCGACGCCGTCGCCGCCTACCGGCTCGGGCTCGGCTGCGAGCTGGTCGCCGCCGTCCGGGCGCTGCGGATGCAGGGGCGCACGCCGTCCGGCGGGCCGCTCCGGGCGGCGACCGATCTGGCCGGCGCCGCCCTCGACCCGGGCATCGAGGACCGCCCGCTCGACACCGACATCGCGGCGGCGGCGGACCTCCTCCCCCGGCTGGCCCGGCTCCATCCGTGAACGCCCCTTACTCCGGCGCGCCGCCGGTCGACGCGCGGACCCGCAGCGACGGCTCGCGCACCACCCGGCGCTTGCGCGGCTTGCCGTCGATGACGTCCACGACGAGCCGGACGGCGGAGTGGACGATGCCGTCGATGTCCCAGTCGACGGTGGTGAGCGGCGGGGTGAGCAGGGCCGACATCGGATGGTTGTCATATCCGCAGACCGCCACCTCGCCGGGCACGTCCAGCCCGAGCTCGCGCGTGGCGGCGTAGACCCCGTAGGCGATGGAGTCGGCGAAGCAGAAGACGGCCGACGGCCGGTCGGGCCCGCCGAGCACCCGCTTCGCGACGCCGGTGGCCTCGGCGAGCGACTGCGGCACCACGACCACGTCCACCCGCAGGCCCAGCCGCTCGGCCTCGGCGTTGACGTGCACATCGGCGGGACGGTCGGGAGTGCTCGCGTGCGTCGGCGTGAACACGGTGACGCGCCGGTGCCCGAGATCGCGCAGATGCTCCAGCGCGAGCGTGACGCCGCGCCGGTTGTCGAACACGACCTCGCCCTGCGCCTGGCCCCCGTGCAGCGCGTCGCCGATGGACACGACCGGGATCGTCCCCGCCAGCTCCGACCACAGCGCGGCGGACGGGTCGAGCGGCTGGACGATGAGGCCGTCCACCCGCTGGTCGCGGAGCCGGCGGGCGAGCGCCAGCTCCCGCTCGGGATCGCCGCCCGCGTCCACGATCAGGGCGTAGCGGTCGCGGGCGAGCAGCGCCCGGCCGATGCCGACCGCGAGGGACTGCTGCCAGTAGTCCTCCAGGGAGCCGCACAGCAGCCCGACCTGGCCGGTGCGGCCGCTGGCCAGGGCGCGCGCGATCGGGTGCGCCTCGTAGCCGAGCTCATCGGCCGCGGCGCGGACCCGCTCCTGCGTCTCCTCCGACGTCTGGATGCCGCGCAGCGCGTACGACACCGCCGCAGGCGACAAACCGGTCGCCTGCGCCACTTCCCGGATGGTCGCGCGCTTGCGCTTCTCCGACATCCCTCCAACCCTAGAGGCCGCCACCGACAGAACAGCGGACCCGCGCTTGACGGTATGACTACTGAAGCGGTTCACTGAATCGGTTAACTGATGCGGTTCAGTAGCCGCGTCCTGCGGTTTCACCGCACCCGACGACACAACGGAAAGGAGCGAACCCGTGTCCTCCGAGGTCCTGCCCCGCGCCGCCGGCTTCGAGCACCTCCCCGGCCGCCCCCTCGCCCAGCGCGAACTGCGGGAGCTGGTCGACGACCTGGCGGAACGGCCCGGCCTGTGGCGCCAGCACGTCGCGTTCCCCGAGGGCCGCCGCCACTACGCGTCCCTCCACCGGGACGAGCACGTCGACGTCTGGCTCCTGTGCTGGACGCCGGAGAACGACACCGGGTGGCACGACCACGACGTCTCCTCGGGGGCCGTCCGCGTCGTCGCCGGCGCCATCGAGGAGAACAACCCGCGCATCGGCGGCGACCCGCTGCGCACCGTCGTCGAGGAGGGCGGGTCGTTCTGCTTCGGCCCCGACCACATCCACCGGCTCACCGGCGTGGAGGACGCGAGCGTCTCGATCCACGCCTACTCGCCGCCGCTCGAGCGCCTCGGCCAGTACTCCGTCGACGAGTCGGGAGTGATGCGCCGCCTGCCGGTCAGCTACACCGACGAGCTGCGGCCGCCCGAAGAGCCGGCCTGACGGGAACGTTCCGGCGGAGAGCCTCCGGCGCGCCCGACCGGGGGACGCGGGCGCGCCGGAGGAACGCGTCCGGCTGGAGCCCGCTCACTCCCACCGAACCCTCTCACCAGGTACAGCGCCCCCTGCGCCGGAAGTGTCACCCACCCGCCGCCCAGCGGTCGCTCAACGCGCATACGGCGACGACCACGGCGAAGAAGGCGGCCGCGCCGCGGAGGAGACCCGCCTCGTAGTACCTGTCGGTGACCAGGCGAACGGCCGCGCAGCCGACGACGCCGCCGAAGGCCAGCGCCGTCGTCCCCTGCGCGGCCCAGAGCGCGATGCGCGCGGTTCCGGCGCCCGCCAGGGTCTCCCGCAGGGCGCGCACTCCGGCGACCAGGCAGATGGACAGGCCGGCGGCCACGGCGAGAATCGGCGTGCCGAAGTTGACGCCGTAGCGGACGGCCAGGGCCGGGACGAAGAAGAGCAGCAGCGCCCATCGCAAGGCGCCGGTAACGGACGACAGCGCGATACCGGCTTCACCGTCCGGCAGTCGGGACGAGGCCGCACGCGCGCCCACGAGAAC
Source organism: Actinomadura latina NBRC 106108 (assembly GCF_001552195.1). Taxonomy (GTDB): domain Bacteria; phylum Actinomycetota; class Actinomycetes; order Streptosporangiales; family Streptosporangiaceae; genus Spirillospora; species Spirillospora latina. The sequence continues at coordinate 300,363 of NZ_BCQS01000007.1, read as the reverse complement.
ACAGAGCGCCACGGCCGCGCCCGGCAGGCGTCCGCCCAGATGGCCCAGGTTGTAGAGCAGGGCGGTGTCGTACACGGCCAGCACCAGGTGCCCAAGGGCCCAGGTGGATGCGGCGAAGAGGAGCATCTGCGCGAACGAAACACGCTCAGCGTGGTCCTCCTCTTGCTTGGCCAGCCACTGGAGGAGGAGCGGTGTGAGCACGGCTGAGCAGGCCCGGATCACGATGTCGTCCACCGTGTAGGGGTTGCGCAGGTCCCACTCGACCACGCAGAAGACGAACGTGTAGGAGAGCGACGCCGCCCACACCAGCCATGAACTCGCCAGCCGCCGGTACAGGCCGGCATCCAGCCAGCGCAGAAAGGTTACGTAGGCGAGCAGGCCGAACGGCAGCTCAAGGAACGCCTGCACCCGCAGGAGGGATGGTGCGAGCAGTTCGGGCCTGGGGAAATGCTCTGCCAGGCCGCGCATCGCCGAACCGTCCGCAAGCGCGAAATAGCCCTCCGGCAGGTACTTCGCGATGAACGACGTGTCCCCGCCGTGGACGCGCAGCACGTACACGGTGAAGAGCACCTGGTTCAGGTAGACGAGCGCGACCACCAGGGCGAGGAACACTTCTGGACGTGCCCAGCGGCGTGCCCCCGGTTCAGGTGTGCGCCGCGTCGACCGGGACGCGGCCACGAGGCTCAGCAGCGTCGAGACCAGGACCGCCCCATTCACCATGATCGACGAACTTAGACGGTTCCGCCGGACGACGCGGAGGTTCCAGCGAAGCGCGCAGGCGAACCCGCATCCAAGCCGCACCCGGACGTTCAACCAGCCGATGGACCCCATACGCGGTCAGCAGGGACACGGCCAACACCGCGCCCAGGGCAGCCCACTTGTCCAGGCTCGGATAGAGCGCGTCCAAGAGGGGCAGCGCCAGTTGTGAGTGGACGAGATACAGCGGATACGTGAGCGCTCCCAGGACGGTCAGCCGAGACCACCGCAGACGCCGCAACCGACCGGTCGCCACCAGGATCATCAGCGCGAAGATCCCGGTGATGACGGCACTGACCGCGATCTCGTTCGCACCCCGGAAGACATGCTCCGCGCGCCATGCACCCCAGTGCAGCGCGAGCAAGTAGCACACGGCCACGTAGCCCCATAGCAGCAGCGTGGGCCCGAACGTATGAATCATGTAGAGCGCCATGCCGGCGATGAAGTAGCAACTCCAGGTCGGGATCAGCATGACCTGGAGGAGGTCGCTGCCCGCCTCGTCGGCGAAGACGCCGCCGAGCATCCAGGCCGCCATGAAGATCAGGCACGAGCGGTAGGTGATGCCGATGCTCGCGAGGACGGCGACGAGCACGTAGAAGTGGAACTCGACCCAGAGCGTCCAGTAGACGGCGTCCACGTTCTTCAGGCCGAGGCCGCTCTGCAACATCGTGAGGTTCGGCAGGACAAGGCCGGGAACACCGTGCCCCTGCCGGAACACCACGTACACGACCGCGCCCAGCAGCACGCTCACCCAGTACGCCGGCATGAGCCTGACCAGCCGTGACACGCCGAACTGGCCCGGCCCTCGTCCCCACGCGCTCATCAGGATCACGAACCCGCTGATCACGAAGAACAGGTCGACGCCCAGATACCCGAACCGCGTAACGGCCGCGATCCCAGGGAACACGTCCCGCGCGGGCACCGGCCACGGCCCCGCGCCCCGAAACCCCGTGAAGTGGTACAGCACCACTGCCAGCGCCGCCGCGAAGCGCAGCAGGTCCAGTTCCCTCAACCGCTCCCGTCCAGCCACCGCGGAACCCTCCCGCCCCGCGGTGGCCCGCGGAGATCCGCAAGGTGAGCCCGCGGTGAACGGACGATGTGAACGCGGATGCGACCGACCCGGCGAGCTGGGCCCTTCCGGGCCCGGTAGTTGACTAATATGCGGGGTGCATCCCCCGGAACATTTGGATGGTCCTTCATGACACTTCGCCGCGCCCGACGCGGCGCGGCGACTCTGGTCCTGTGCCTGAGCCTGGTGGCGGTTCTGACGGCCACCGGCTGCTCCGTGCTCGCGGGCTCGGTGCACAAGCCGGCCGCGGCGGACGGCCCCGGGAAGGGAGCCGTCGAGGACGGCGGGTCCCGCAAGGCCCCGTCCGTGGTGATGTTCCTCGGCGACAGCTACACGGTCGGCGACCGGGGCGTCCAGCCCGAGACGACGTACGCGTCCGCGACGGCGCGGCTGCTCGGCTGGCAGGTCGTCGTGGGCGGGCGCGCGGGCACCGGGTTCGTCGCGCAGGGACGCGGGCGAGAGGCGTTCCTCAGCCTGTTCGAGAGCCAGCTCGGCTGGCGGCCCGCGCCCGACATGCTGATCGTGTCCGGCGGCCACAACGACTGGCGGTATCCCGCGCCGCAGGTCGCGGCGGCGGCGCACCTGCTGCTCGAACGCGTCCGGCAGCGCTGGCCCGGCACCCGCATCGTGCTGCTCGGGCCGCTGTGGGGGACGGGCGCGCCGGTGCCGGGGGCCATCGCCGTCCGGGACGCGCTCAAGGGGCTCGCCGGGCAGCTCGGCGTGCCGTTCGTCGACCCGATCGGCGAGAAGTGGGTCACCGGCGACCGGCTGACGGGCACGGGCAACGCGGTGCGGCTCATCAAGCAGGACCGCACCCATCCGAACCCGGCGGGCCACCGGTACGTGGCGACCCGCCTGGCCGCGGACGTCACCCGGCTGGGCCTCGCCCACCCGGTCCGGAAGGGCTGAGCGTCAGGCGGCGGGCCCGGCGAGGGTGAGGGAGAAGTCGCCGTCCCGGTCGGTCCAGAACTCGGCGATCTCCAGGCCGGCGGCGCCCAGCTCGGCCGCCAGCCGGTCCCGGCGGAACTTGGCGGAGATCTCGGTGCGCATCTCCTCCCCCGCCGCGAACGCTATGTCCAGGTCGAGGCCGCCGATGCGGACGTCCTGGTCGCGGACCGACCGCAGCCGCATCTCGATCCACTCCTCCGCCCCGTTCCAGACGGCGACGTGCTCGAACGCGTCCGGATCGAACCCGGCGTCCAGCTCGCGGTTGATCACGTACAGGACGTTGCGGTTGAACTCGGCGGTGATCCCGGCCGCGTCGTCGTAGGCGCGGACGAGGCGCCCGGGGTCCTTGACGAGGTCGGCGCCGAGCAGGAGGAAGTCGCCGTCGTCCATGGTGGCGCGGACGCCGCCGAGGAACCCGATCCGCTCGGCGGGCGGCATGTTGCCGATCGTCCCGCCGAGGAAGGCGATGAGGCGCCGCTCGCCGCCGGGCAGGAGGGGCAGGTGCTGCTCGTAGTCGGCGACGACGGCCCGGACGGCCAGGCCCGGATGGTCGGCGGCGATCCCGGCGGCGGACCCGTCGAGGAACTCGCCGCTCACGTCCACCGGCACGTAGGAGCGGAGCGTGCCGGAGAGGGCGTCGAGCAGCAGGCGGGTCTTCTCCCCCGAGCCGGCGCCGAGTTCGAGGAGCGTCTTCGCGCCGGTGGCGGCGGCGATGCCGGGCGCGTGCGCGACGAGGATCTCCCGTTCGCGCCGGGTCGGGTAGTACTCCTCCAGCTTGGTGATCTGCTCGAAGAGGGCGCTGCCGCGCTCGTCGTAGAACCACTTGGGCGGCAGGGTCTTGGGCGCGCCGGTGAGCCCCTCCCGGACGTCCCGGCGGAGCGACTTGGCGAGGTCGTCGGCGGTCAGGAACCGATCCACGTGTGGTTCTCCTTCAGCGAGTTCGGCATCACAGGGCTTCGATGCGGACGCCGGTTCCGGGACCGGCGGTGACGAGGGAGCGGTCGGGCACGCGGCGCCACCCGGGGGTGTCGTCGAGCGGCTCGGACGCGACCCGGATCGCGTCGGCGTCCTCCCGGACGAACAGGGAGTCGCCCCAGGTCGTGGCGGCGAGGGACGTGCCGTCGGAGGCGAGCAGGTTGTAGCGGCCGGGGGCGAGCGCGGTGATCGCCGCGACGACGGCGGCGAGGCCGTCGCCGAGCGGCGCGCCGTCCCGCCACTGCCGGGCGGCGAGCGCGAACAGCGGCGCCGAGTCGACCGGGGCGCGGGCGTCCGGGATCTCGGCGATGTCGCCGGCCAGCTCCCGGAGCTTGGCCTCGACGCCGCCGTAGCCCTCGATCTTGCCGTTGTGGCTGAACAGCCGGCGGCCGGCGCGGAACGGCTGGGCACAGGACTCGTCCACGGGGAACCCGGCCGTCGCCGACCGGATCGCCGCGACCGCGCAGGACGCCCGGACGGCCCCGGCGACCTCGCGGAACGACGCGTCGGTCCAGAGCGGCTGGGCGCGGCGGAACCGGACGGGCGCGCCGTCCCGGTACCAGCCGACGCCGAACCCGTCGGCGTTCAGCAGGTTCCCTTGGGTCATGCGCGGCGCGTACGCCTGCGTCTCCAGCGAGTGCTCACCGTCGTAGATGAGCGAGTGGAGGGTCTGCTCAGGCCCCAGGTAGCCGAGATGGCGGCACATTCAGCGGTCCTCCCCCGGGGTGCGGGCACAGCGGAACCCGGAGAAGATCTGCCGCCGGATGGGGTAGTCCCAGTTGCGGAAGGATCCGCGTATGGCGAGTGGGTGCGTCGCCCAGGAGCCGCCGCGCAGAACCTTGTATTCGGGCCCGAAGAACACCTCCGAGTACTCCTTGTAGGGGAACGAGCGGAAGCCGGGGTAGCCGTGGAAGTCGGACGACGTCCACTCCCACACGTCCCCCAGGAGACGCCTCACCCCGTAGGCGGAGGCACCCGACGCGTACGAGCCGTTCTCGGCCGGGTGCAGCGTGCGCTGCCCGAGGTTGGCGCGGCCCTCCTCGTACACCTCGCCCCATGGGTAGCGCCTTGAGTGCTGCGTGGCCGGGTCCCAGCGGGCGGCCTTCTCCCACTCGGCCTCGGTCGGCAGGCGCTTGCCGGCCCACCGCGCGTAGGCGTCGGCCTCGTACCAGCACACGTGCTGGACGGGTTCGGCGGGCGGGACGGGTTCCGTCCGTCCGAACCGGCGCCGCACCCACTGGTTCCCTTCACGGGCCCAGAAGGCGGGGGCGCGCTTACCGCCGGCGTTGCGCCACTCCCATCCCGCCGGGTCCCACCATCGCGGGTCGTCGTAGCCGCCGGCCTCCATGAAGGCGAGGTAGGCGGCATTGGACACCGGCTCCACGTCGATGTAGTAGGCGGGCAGGTCGACGAGGTGCACGGGGCGTTCGTTGTCGTACGCCCATGGGTCGTCCGAGGTGCCCATCTGGAACGGGCCCGCCTCGATGAGCACATCGCCGGCCCCCAAGCCCTCGGCAGGTCTCTGGAGGGGCTCGGCCACGGGGTCGAGCAGCGCGGGAGCGCCCTTCCGCAACTGGTGGGTGGCGAGCATGGTCTCGTCGTGCATGTGCTCGTGCTGCACGACCATCCCGTACACGAACCCCCCCGAGGTCAGCGGATTCGCCGTGTCGAACCGTGCCGACGAGAGTGAGTCGAGCACCTTGGCGCGGACCGTGCCGATGTAGGAACGAGCCTCCTCCGGTGACAGAAGCGGCAGTGTCGGCCGTTCGGAGCGCGGATGCTCGAACGCGTCGTACAGATCGTCGATCTCCGGACGCATCGCGTCCTGGCCCGCCGCCTCGCGCAGCAGCCACAGTTCCTCGTAGTTGCCGACGTGGGCGAGATCCCACACGAGCGGCGACATCAGCGGCGACACTTGCGCGGTGAGGTCGTTCTCGGCGAGGACCTCGGTGGTGAGGCCGAAGCTGCGGTCCCGCACCGCGCCCAGCTCATCGGCGATCAGTTCTTTGAGGGCGGATTCATCCTGAGTGCCGATCGGGCCCGGGGAGTTCATCAGGGCCATGTCTGCTCCTCCTCGGAGAGGGGGGACGGGGTGTCGTCGGCGGGGCTGCGCCCCTGCTCGACGTACCGTCGGGTGTACTCCTCGACCAGCGGGACGAGCCCGGACGCACCGAGTCCCGGCAGGGCGTCGAGGGCGGCCGTGAAGCAGGCCAGCGCGGCGGCGGCGAGCGGCGCGTCCGACAGCCCGCGGCGGGTCGCCTCCGCCCACCGGTCCGCGACCGGTTCGGCGGCGGCCTCGGCGGCCCGGGACGCGGCCGGGTCGTCCAGCAGCGCCGTCGCGACGGCGACGGGGACGGGCCAGTACCGGCCGGGCGGCGCGTCGATCATCCGCAGCTCCAGCCAGCCGCGCGGCCGGACCGGCGGGAAGAGCGTGGACAGGTGGTAGGCCAGGTCGTCCTCGCCGGGCTCGCCCTTGGCGAGCCACTCCAGGAACGACATGCCGGGGTCGGACACCCACTCGCCCTCGGCCGTCTGGACGAGCATGACCCTGGCGTCGAGCGCGTACCGCGTCCACGCCTCGGCCGGGTCGCCGTCCGCGCCGTCCCGCAGGACGGGCAGGGTGCGGCACGGGTCGAGCTCGGTCCAGATGCCCTGCCGGGACGAGCGCATCCCGGTGCGGCGGCCGGCCCGCAGCGGCGAGTTGGCGAACGCGGCGACCAGCACCGGCCCGAGCGAGTGCGCGAGCCGCCAGCGGCGGGACGCGTCCGGGTCGTCGGCGCCGATGTCCAGGTTCACCTGCACGGACGCGGTCGAGCACATCATCGCCAGGCCCGCGTCCGGGAAGCCGCCCGCGCGGAAGTAGTCGCGCATGCACGCGTAGCGGGGGTGGTCGGCCTGGAACCGGGGGCGCCGGACGGGGTCGACGCCGTGCCCGGCGAGCGCCAGCCCGTCCGCGGCGAGGGCGTCCCGCACCTGCGCGATGTCCCGGCCGAGCGCGGCGTGCAGCGCGCCGAGCCCGCGGAACGGCGCGGAGCTGAGTTCGAGCTGCCCGCCCGGCTCGTAGGTGATCTTGCTCCCGGCGGCCGGCGGCCCGGCGCCGGCGACGAGCGCGCGCACCCGCCCGGCGGGGACGTGGGCGGCGGTGTCGGCGGTGTCGACCACGAACCACTCGGTCTCCGCACCCACCGTCCCGGGCGGGCCGGTCTTGAAGCAGACACCGCGAATGTGCTGGTAGACACCATCAACCGTCAGACGCGTCACCGTTGACTCCTCGCGTAAATCGATAGCGAGTTCGAATCCTTCCCTGCTGAACCGCATCAGGAATCCGCCGATTTTCAGGAAATTCCTTAAATCTCCGTGAACATCACCGTCCGCAGGCGTCACGACTACCTTCCGTGCTATTCGACGCGCTGTCCGATCTCGGGCTTCTCAGCCGCGGACCGGAGGCGCTAGAGTCCGTTGATCAGCGGTATGCACCATTGATCAGCGGTATGCACCGTGTCAGCCGAGCAGTCGGACGCCGGACGGGAACGGGAGGGCACATGCGCGGGGACCTGGGCTCGCTCTACGACGCGCACGCCGACCGCCTGTACGCGTACTGCTGGTCGCTCGTCGGCGACCGGCTCGCGGCGGCGGCCCTCGGCGACACGTTCGGCGCCGCCGTCCACCAGCCGCCGCGCGGCGACAGCGTGCTCTGGCTGTACTCGCTGTCCCGGACGGCCTGCGCCGAGCGCGGCGCCTTCACCGGCGAGATCGCCGCGCGGGGCGGGACGCCGTTCGCCGGCTCCGACCCGCTGCTGCGCGCCGCCGCCGGGCTGCGCTCCGACCACCGCGAGGTCCTGCTGCTGTGGGCGGGCGAATGGCTCGAACCGCACGACATCGCCCGCGTCCTCGGCATCGCGCCCGACACGGTCGTGCAGCTGCTCGCCGCCGCGCGGACGCGGCTGGAGCGGGCCGTCCTCGACATCCTGATGCGCGGCACCGCCGAGCCGCAGCTCGACCTGATCGCCGCGTTCGAGAAGGGCCGGCTGCCGCAGCTGCTGGCCCGCCGCGCGCCGGCGCGCGCGCCCGGCGGGCTGCGCGAGCGGGTCCTCGCCGCCTGCGCGGAGGAGGCCGCGAGGCCGCTGCCGAGCGTGATCTCGCCGAGCCCTCTCGTCGTGATCGGCTCCGAGCGCCGGGAGCGCCCGAAGCGCGGCATCTCCGGCGGCGTCTCCAAGGGTCTCGGCGCCGCCGCGGGAGTCGCCGCGTCGGCCGCCGCCGTCATCGGCCTGCTCGTCTCCTGGCCGGCGGCCAGGGGCGGCGGTGACGCCGCCTCGATGGTGCCGTCGGCGAGCGAGGGGCAGACGCACCCGGCGTCGGCGCGGACCAGCGGCGTGCCGCAGAACCCGCTGCCCGGCCTCACCGGTTCCGAGCGGGGCACGGGCGGGACGCCGTCCGCGTCCGAGAACCCGGTCGGCAGCGCCTTCGACGACCCGCCGCGCCCGGCGGGCGGGACGCCGGCGCCGCCCGCTCCGCCCGCGACCTCTCCCGCGGACACGCCGTCCCCGGAGAAGAGGCCCGCGTCGGACACGCCGTCGCGGCCGGAGCAGCCGTCCACCCCGCCGGAGGAGCCGCCCGGCACTCCCCCCGCTCCCCCGACGACCACGCCGCCGTCCGACCCGGCGACTCCGCCGGACGACGGCTCGACGCCGCCCGCCACGCCGCCGGCGGACACCCCGTCGACCCCGCCCGCGGACGACTCCGGGACGCCGAGCCCGAGCCCCACCGCCAACCCGGCCCCGGAGCCGGGGCAGGGCTGACCCGGGGTCAGGCCCCCGCGACCGGTCCCGGCCGCGCGATCTCCGGAGCCGCGGGCACGGCGACGCGGCGGCGCTCCAGCAGCAGGAGCAGCCCGCCGATCAGCGCGCCCGCCAGCATCGCCGTCAGATGCCCGACGGCGGCGACCTGGAGCGCGAGCAGGCCGTCCAGCAGGACGGGCACGAGCGCGCACCAGCCGGCGAGCGCCAGCAGCCGCCGCATCCGCCCCCGCCCGTACAGGAACGCCGCGACGAGCGCCGCGCACAGCACGTAGGACGGGCCGACGTCGGGGATCGTGCGGATGGACTCCGACAGCAGGCCGGACTCCAGCCGCACGAGCGCGATGCCCTGGCTGACGAGGGTGCCGAGGACGTGCGAGGCGCCGACGAGCACCACGGCCCGCAGGTTCCCGAACCGCCGGGTGAGGGGGAACAGCCCGATCGCCGCCACGACCAGCAGCACGCCCTGCGCCCCCTCGGCGACGAACGCCGACGCGACCATCGTCCCGACCGGGTTGACCGCGAGGTTCGACAGGTTGGTGCTGGCCCAGGCGATCAGCGCGTGCCGGGCGCCCGGCGGCAGGACGAGGGCCTGCACCATCCAGATGGCGGCGAACAGCCCCAGGAACGTCAGCGGCATCGCGTACCGCCTCACGAACGCAGCGATCACACCGGCAGCCTAACCCCGCGCGATCAGACGGCCGCGGCGCCGTCGACCGCGGTGCCGCCGCGCCGCACGAGCAGGGCCGCGAGGACGGCGGCGAGCGCGACCGCCGCCGCGACGGTCAGGGACTCCTGGAAGCCGTCCATGAACGCGAGGTGGCTGCCGGTGGTGATGGCGTCCGCGGCCTGGTCCGGCGTGCCCGGCGGGACGGGCGCGACGCCCTGCGACACGAGCCCGCCCGCGCCTTCCAGTCGCTGGGCCGCCGGGGCCGGCACACCCGCGTCCGTCAGCCGCCCGAACAGCACGTCCCCGACCTTGGTCGACAGCAGCACGCCCAGCACGGACGTGCCGAGGACGCCGCCGACCTGCGAGGCGGTCTGCTGCAGGCCGCCCGCGACGCCCGCGAGGTGGGCGGGCGCGTTGCCGACGATGGCCTCCGTCCCGGCGACGATGATCATGCCGAACGCGAGGCCGACGAGGACGAACCACGGCCAGAGCTGCACGTAGGGGGCTTCCACCCCGATGCGGGACAGGCCGAACATCGCGACCGCGGTGAACCCCATCCCGAGGGCCAGCGGCACGCGCGGTCCGAACCGGCTGGTCAGCGCGCCCGCGATGGGGGACGCGACGATGAACACGCCGGTCATCGGCAGCATCCGGACACCGGCCTCCACCGGGCTCATCCCGTGCACCTGCTGCAGGTAGAGGGTGATGAAGAAGATCGTCCCGAACATCGCGAAGAAGCCGAGGACGATGAGGCCGGTCGCGGCCGACAGCGACACCGAGCGGAACAGGTCCAGCGGCAGCAGCGGGCGCTCCACCCGCAGCTCGTTCCAGACGAACGCGGCGAACAGCACGGCGGACACGGCGAACGACACCAGCGGGACGGCGTCCCCGAACCCGTTCTCACCGGCCTTGATGAGCCCCCAGACCAGGGCGAACAGCGCGCCGCTGAGCAGCGCGACGCCGGGCAGGTCGAACGAGCCGGCGGCCTCCTCGTCCCGCGACTCGCGGATCACCCAGGCGCCGACCAGCAGCGCGACCAGGCCGAGCGGGGCGTTGAGGAAGAACACCGACTCCCAGTTGACGTTCTCGACCAGCAGTCCGGCCACGATCGGGCCGCCCGCGATCGAGATGCCGACGGTGGAGCCCCAGATGCCGATCGCGGTGTTGAGTCGCTCGGCGGGGAAGGTGTTGCGCAGGATGGCGAGGCTGGCGGGCTGCAGCAGCGCGCCCGCGAAGCCCTGCACGACCCGCCAGAAGATCACCATCCCGAGCCCGCCGGACAGCCCGATGAGCAGGGAGGAGACGGCGAACCCGATCACCCCGGCGAGGAACGTCCGCTTGCGTCCGAACCGGTCGGCGATCTTCCCGGCGGGGATCAGCGTGACGGCGAGCGCCAGCAGGTAGGCGTTGGTCACCCACTGCAGGCCGGACAGGCTCGCGCCGAGGTCCTTGGCGATCGCGGGGTTGGCGATGGACACGACGGTCGCGTCCAGGCCGACCATCATCACGCCGAGCGCGACGGCGACGAGGGTGAGCCACGGGTGCCCGTGCCCCGGTCTTGATGGGAGGGCCCGCGCCCGGTCGCGCGGGGGGGCGTGGACGGCGCCGGGTTCGAGTGTTCCGGCGCCCTGCAAGTGAGTCATGATCGACCTCCGGCTTGACTGGGGTTCAAAGTGTCATGCCATGACAGTTGTCGTCAACTGCCTGAGGTCACATCCAGACATGATTCAGCTTACGACAGAATTCGTCCACTGCCACTTGGCACGCGTTCACCCGCTGGTTACACTGCGCGCATGACCGCGACCGCCCCCGAGGCCGGCACGCCCGGTCCCGGACCCCAGCCCCCGGGCAGGCGCGAACGCAAGAAGCAGCGCACCCGTGAGGCGCTCATCGACGCCGCATTCGCCCTCTTCGCCGAGAAGGGGTTCGACGCCACCACCGTCGAGGAGATCGCCGACGCCGTGGACGTCTCGTCCCGCACGTTCTTCCGCTACTTCGCCTCGAAGGAGGACGTCGCACTCACCTTCCAGGAGGATCAGGTCCGGGCCGTCACATCGGTGCTGGCCACGCGTCCCGCCGACGAGCCGATCATGACCGCGCTGCGGCGCACCGTGGTGGAGATCGCGCGCGCCTGCGAGGCGGGCGAGCTGGGCTTCGACCCGGGGCGCTTCGAGTGCATGGTGTCGATGGTGAAGGACAGCCCCACCCTGATGGCGGGCAGCCTGGAGCACGCGCAGCGCAAGCAGGCGCTGCTGACCGACATCGTCGCGCAGCGGATGGGCCTCGACCCCGGCACCGACCTGCGCCCGCACGTCGTCGCCGCCGCCGCGCACTGCGGCTTCCAGGCCGCGGCCGACGCCGCCGGCCGCATGGGCGGGACGTTCGCCACGCTCTCGGAGGCGGTCGACCAGGCGTTCGCCATCCTGGAGAGCGGCCTCAACTTCCCGGTGCAGCCGGCCGAGTAGCCGTCCCCCCGCGCGGGTGTGGTGCCGGAGGGGGCGGGTACTGCGGCGGCATGGCCCTCAAGCATCCCCATGCCGCCGGGGACGGCGGGCGTGACCTGCGGATCAATCCCGTCTTCAGCCGCGAGCCGCTCACCATTCCCCGCTACGCGCTGCCCGCCGGCGAGCTCGACCCGGGCATCGCCTACCAGGTCGTCCACGACGAGCTGATGCTGGACGGCAACGCGCGGCTGAACCTCGCGACGTTCGTGTCCACGTGGGCGGAGCCGGAGGCGCTGCGGCTGATGGCCGAGTGCGCCGAGAAGAACATGATCGACAAGGACGAGTACCCGCGCACCGCCGAGCTGGAGATGCGCTGCGTGCACATGCTCGCCCGGCTGTGGCACGCCGCGGACCCGCGCCGCGCCGTGGGCTGCTCGACCACCGGGTCCAGCGAGGCGGCGATGCTCGGCGGCCTCGCGCTGAAGCGGCGCTGGCGGCGGCGGCGCCGGGAGGCCGGCGAGCCCGCGGACCGGCCGAACCTCGTCATGGGCGTCAACGTGCAGATCTGCTGGGAGAAGTTCGCGGACTACTTCGAGGTCGAGCCCCGCTACGTGCCGATGGAGGGCGGCCGGTACCACCTCGGCGCCCGGGAGGCCGTGGAGCTGTGCGACGAGAACACGATCGGGGTCGTCGCCGTCCTCGGCTCGACGTTCGACGGCAGCTACGAGCCCGTCGCGGAGATCGCCGCCGCGCTCGACGACCTGGAGCGGCGGACCGGGCTCGACGTGCCCGTGCACGTGGACGGCGCGTCCGGCGCGATGATCGCCCCGTTTCTCGACCCGGACCTGGAGTGGGACTTCCGGCTGCCGCGGGTCGCGTCGATCAACACGTCCGGGCACAAGTACGGCCTGGTCATGCCGGGCCTCGGCTGGGCGCTGTGGCGGGACGAGGAGGCCCTCCCGGAGGACCTGGTCTTCCGGGTGAACTACCTCGGCGGCGACATGCCGACGTTCGCGCTGAACTTCTCCCGTCCCGGCGCGCAGGTCGTCGCCCAGTACTACAACTTCCTGCGGCTCGGCTTCGACGGGTACCGCCGGGTCCAGCAGACGTGCCGGGACGTCGCAACGCGGCTGGCGGCGGAGATCGGCCGGTTCGGCCCGTTCGAGACGCTCACCGGCGGGGACGAGCTGCCGGTGTTCGCGTTCCGGGTCCGGAAGGACGTCCGGAACTTCACGGTCTACGACGTGTCGGCCGCGCTGCGCGAATCGGGGTGGCTCGTGCCCGCCTACACCTTCCCGGAGAACCGCACCGACCTCGCCGTCCTGCGCGTGGTGGTGCGCAACGGCTTCGGCCACGACCTGGCCGAGCTGTTCCTGGACGACCTGCGCCGCGTCCTGCCCCGGCTGGAGGCCCAGCGGGAACCGCAGCGGGGCGCGGACGACACGACCGGCTTCGCGCACGGCGCCGAGCCCAAGAAGGCGCCGGCCGCGAAACCCTCCTGAGCGATCAGCGGGGGGCGCGGGGGAGCCCGAGGCCGATCATGGCGATCAGCTCGCGCTGGATCTCGTTGACGCCGCCGCCGAACGTCAGCACGAGCGCGCCCTTGGCCAGCCGGTCGAGCGCCGCCATGAAGGCCGCGGTCTCCGGGTCGCCGGGGTCGCCGTAGCGGGCGAGGACGTCGCCGATGATCCGGCCGACGTCCTGCATCCGCTCCGAGGAGTAGATCTTCGTGGCGGACGCGTCGGCGGCGCCGAGCCAGCCGAGGTCCTGGTTCGCGGCGACCTGCCAGTTGAGGATCTCGTTGACGCGCAGGTAGGCGTGCACCTGGGCGAGCGCGCGGCGGACGGCGGGCGCCTCGATGAGCGGGCGGCCGTCCCGGCCGGCGGTGCTGCGGGCCCAGCGCTCGAACCGGATGCGGGTGTGCCCGATGTTGCCGGCCGGGCCGAGCGTGACCCGCTCGTGGTTGAGCTGGTTGACGATGAGGTCCCAGCCCTTGTTCTCCTCGCCGATCATCATGTCGGCGGGGACGCGGATGTCCTGGAAGTACGTCGAGTTCGTGTGGTGGGCGCCGTCCATCGTGATGATCGGCGTCCAGGAGAAGCCCGGGTCCTTGCAGTCGACGATGAACATCGAGATGCCCTTGTGCTTCTTCGCGGACGGGTCGGTGCGGGCCGCGAGCCACACGTAGTCGGAGTGGTGCGCGCCGGACGTGAAGATCTTCTGCCCGTTGACGACGTAGTGGTCGCCGTCCCTCACCGCGGTGGTGCGCAGGGCGGCGAGGTCGGTGCCCGCGCCCGGCTCGCTGTAGCCGATCGCGAAGTGGCACTCCCCCGCGAGGATGCGCGGGATGAAGAACTCCTTGTGCGCGTCCGACCCGTACTGCAGGATCGTCGGCGCGACCGAGTTCAGCGTGATCAGCGGGTAGGTGACCTCGGCGCGGGCGATCTCGTTCGCGAAGATCGTCTGCTCGACCGGGCCGAACCCGCGGCCGCCGTACTCCTTCGGCAGCGCGACGCCCAGCATCCCGTCGCGGCCGAGCCGCCTGCAGTGCTCCATGTAGGCGGAGCCGAACGGGTCGGCCGCGATCGCGGCGCGCTGCCCGGCGGTCAGGCAGTTCTCGAAGTATTCGCGCAGCTCGGCGCGGAGCTTCTTCTGCTCGTCGGTCAGGTCGATGAACATTCAGGCCTCCTGGGCGATGAGCGCACCGAGCGCGTCGAGCCGGTCTTCCGCGCCGCCGAGCAGGTGCCCGCAGTGCTTGCCCCAGGCGAAGTAGCGGTGCAGCGGGTAGGTGACGTCCAGGCCGATGCCGCCGTGCAGGTGCTGGCAGGTGTAGAGGGCCTTGATGACGGGATCGCACGCGTTGACCGAGGCGATCGTCAGCAGCTCCTCGGCGTCGGCGGCGCCCTGGGCCAGCCGCCACACGCCCGCCCAGACGGCCACGTCCAGGGCCCGCTTCGCGATGTAGACGTCACTGATCTGCATCGTGACCGCCTGGAACTGCGCGAGCGCCCGGTCGAACTGCTCGCGGGTCTTCGTGTACTCCTTGGTCAGCTCCAGCGCGCCCTCGATGACGCCGGACGAGATCGCGACCGCGCCGGCGACGGCCGAGCGGCGGAGGGTGTCCCAGGCGGCGCCGTCCGCCGTCCCGCCGAGCAGGGCGCCGGGACCGACCCTGGTGTCGCCGAGCTCGACGCGCGACAGCGACTCGCTCGTCGCCGACGGCTGCTTGATGATCGTCGCGGCGGCTGGCTCGACCAGGAAGACGCCGACGCCCTCGCCCTCGACGCGCGCCGGGACGAGAATCCGCGACGCCTCCCGCGCATACGGGACGAACGTCTTCACGCCGTTGAGGACGTAGCCGTCGCCGCCCTTGCGGGCGGTCGTGGCGATCTCCCCGGCCGGGCCGATCTCCCGGTACGCACCGGTCAGGACGGTCGCGCCCGCGGCCAGCGGAGCGAGCAGGGCGCGCTGCTCCGCCGTGCCGTGCGCGGCGATCGGGACGGCCGCCAGCGCCAGCGACGCGTACACCGGGACGGGCGCGGTGCGGAGGCCGACCTCGCGCAGGATCACCGCCAGTTCGACCGGGCCGAGGCCGGCGCCACCGGCGTCCTCCGGCAGGACGATCCCGAGCAGCCCCGCCTGCGCGAGCGCCTTCCAGGCCGCCTCGTCGTAGGGGGCGCCGCTCTTCTCGAACGCCTCCAGCCGCTCCTGCGCGGCCTCGCGCCCGAGCACTCCGGCGGCGAGGCCCTTGATCTCTTGCTGGGTCTCGTCGAGGTTGAAGTCCACTCATCCGCTCCCTTCCAGGAGGTGCAGCCGGCCGCACCACTCGAACTCGGCCCGCAGGCCGGCCGCGTTCGCGGCGGTCATCCGGCGGTAGGCGAGGTCGCGTCCGGGCCGCCACCACACCGGGTCGTCGGTGCGCCAGCCGTCCTTGGCCAGCCGGCGCTTGCGGATCTTGTAGGTGCAGCCGTGCGCGCGTACGTCGGGCAGCAGGCCGGACGCCGAGAACCTCGCCCGCAGCACCAGCTCGGCGCCGGCCGCGAGCGCGGGCGCGTACGCCGCCATGACCGCGCCCGAGTGGAACAGCGGCATCGGGCAGTAGACGACCGACTCCGGGGACAGCATGCGCTCGGCGAGCATCTCCCCCGGCACGGCCATCTTGCGGTGGGTGACGCGGACGGCGCATTCGGCGACGACCTCCCGCCACGTCCAGGCCCGTCCGTCGTCGGCGGAGCGCAGCCCCGGCCGGTCGTCGTCCGCCCTGGCCGCGAGCAGTGCCGCGACGCTCACCATGCCCACCTCCCGGGACGCCCCCACGGCGAAAAAGTAGAACAGATTCTACTCTGTGTCCAGAGATCGGCCGGTCCCCGTTATCGGCCCGAATCCGCTGGCGTGCCAGGGTCCCGCGCTGGGTAGATGTCCACCGGAACCGACCGTCATCGGCCGATCAGATAACACGTTCTCGCCGAGGCTGTAGGCTGGGGAGGACGCGTCGGGTGACCGAGCCCGCACAGAAGGGACGACGACCGTGACCGCAGAGCCGACCGTGACCGGGGACGAGACCCGGAGTCAGCCGGCGGGACAGGCGGCCGGGCAGGGCGTGCGCTCCCGCAGCCAGCACCAGCGGCGCAAGCGTATCGTCCAGGCGGCCGCGGCGCTCGCGTCGCGCGGCGGCATCGAGGCGATGCAGATGCGCACCGTCTCCGAGCGGGCCGGGGTCGCGCTCGGCACGCTCTACCGCTACTTCCCGTCCAAGATGGACCTGGTCGTCGCGGTCGTCAGCGAGGAGATCCTGCTCCTCGAAGGCAGCATCGAGCGCCGCCCGCCCCGCGCCGGCGACGCCCCCGCACGCGCGGTGGAGGTGCTGATGCGCGCCACCCGCGGCCTCATGCGCGAGCCCGAGCTGGCGGAGGCGCTGATCCGCTCCCTCCTCCTGTCCGACGTCAAGACCGACTTCGGCGAGCGGATGAGCGAGTTGCTGCTGCGCGCCGCGTCCGGCCCGCCCGAGGACATCCCCGCCGACGACCCGCGCCGCCTCGTGGCCCGTGCGCTGTCCGGCATCTGGACCATGGAGATGATCGAGATGCTGCGCGGCAACGCGACCGCCGAGGAGATCCAGTCCCGCCTGGAGATCAGCGCCGCGCGCCTCCTCATCGACCCCTGACCGCGAACCGCGTTCCGCGTGTGGCGCCGGCCCCTTCCGCACTAGCCTTGAGCCCGACACGAGCCGGGACGAAGAAGGTGTGCCAGTGACCGAGCAGGAACCGATCCTCAGCGACGGGGTCATCATCGAGTTCATCGATGGCAAGGACGTCCCCGTCCAGCACAAGGACTTCGGTGAGCGGGCCGTCGTCATGCGCGACGCCAAGAACCCGGAGGGGCCCATCCTCTACTTCACCGAGGCCGAGTGGGACGCCTTCATCGCGGGCGTCAAGGACGGCGAGTTCGACGACCTCCTGGAAGAGGACCCCACCGAGGCTCCCTGACCCCGCCGACGGCGACGCCCCCGGCCATCCGCCGGGGGCGTTCCGCATGCGCCCGGTCAGGGGCGGGACGGCTGCACCACCAGGGGGTCCGGGCGGTAGCGGAGGAAGGCCGAGGAGTCCAGGGAGAGGGACGCGGCGGCCTTGTTCAGGGACTTCGCGGTCGTGCCGGGCCAGTGGCCGGTCTCGACGCGCTTCTCCAGGGCCTGGAGGGACGCCACGTACTCGGACGCGGTGAAGTTGCAGTGGCCGATCCGGTGGACGTACGCCTGGCGCAGGAGCGGGGCGCGTCCGGCGGCGCGGACGGCTCTGGCGTACTCGTTCTGGTGCTCGACCGGGACGAGCTGGTCCGAGACGGTGTGGATGGTCAGGGTCGGGACGGTCAGGCGCCCGGTGGGCTCGGAGGTGCGGGTCATCCAGGCGAGGGGGCCGGGCTCGACCTGCTTGGCGGCTTTCGCAGTGAGTTCGGAGAGGTCGGCGTTCAGGCTCAGGCCGGCCTTCCCGTAGAGGGCCTTGACCTGGCGGAGATCGGCGGACTCGCGAAGCAGGCGCGCGTAGTTCAGGCCCTTGTTCCAGGCGCTGTCGCCGCCGGCGGCCTGGTCGATCGAGTACCGGCCCCCGAAGATGAAACCGAGCACGCCGGACGTCAGCCACTGGTACTGCTGGAGTTCCCGGGCGGCGTAGTCGTGCCGGGGCGGTTCGGTGTCGCCGGAGAACCAGGACGACTGGTTGAGGAACGCCGAGGCGAGGGCGATGCGGGCGCGGCCCGCCGGGGTCGCCTGGGCGTCCCGCACGGCCTGGGTGAGCTGGGCGCCGGCGGCCGCCGCCTCGGCGGGGGACGTGTAGTCGCTGATCTTGATCTGCTGGGACGGGGCGAGGAGGGTCGCGATGGCGTGGCCCGCGTTGAGCTGGTAGTTGTTCAGGTCGGCGCCGCCGCCGACGATGCCGCAGGCGGTGAGGGCGCCGTCCACGGCGCGGGTCTCGGCGAGCTCGGCGCTGACCAGTCCGCCCATGGACTGGCCGAGCGCGAGGGTGCTGCGCGGCCGGCCGATGATCTCCGAGACGGCCCGGCCGGTGGCGATCTGGTCGCGCACGGCGCTGCCCAGTGCCCAGAGGGAGCCGTCCGGGTCGTAGGACGAGCCCGCGAGCGCGTAGCCGCGGTCGAGGAGGGCCTGGCCGGCGGCCTCGCTCGGGCGGTCCGCGGGGGTGAGCGGCCCGAAGCCGTGGCTGAAGAGGACGAGGGTGCCGTTCCAGCGGGCGGGGACGTCGGCGATCCAGGACGCGCCGTCGGGAAGGGCGCCGGCGTAGTGCGCGGGGCCGGCGGACGCGTGGGCGGCCGCCGGGGTGAGGGCCGCGGGCACCGCCAGGACGGCGGCGAGGGTACCTGCCTGGAGTCGTTTCATGGGGGATCCTCCGGGGCCGGGCTTACGAAATGTCATCTCCACGGGCGTCAGAATTTTGTCGAGTATTGGGCCGGCGGACGAGGCTTCGACGGGATCGAGTGCTCAGAATGTAGGCAGATATCTAGCGGCGGTCAATACTTTGCCGAATGTTGGGTGAGGGCGTCCCAGCGGGCGGCGAGTTCCTTGGCTCCGTCCGGCGTCATGTCGCCGAGGAGGCGGAGCCGGGCGATGCCGCCGTCCGGGTGGATGTCCAGCCTGACGTGCGTGACCTCGGGTGTTACGAGCCGGAAACGGTGCCGGGTGTCCGGGAGGAGGCCGGTGCGGGGCAGGAGGGGGTGCCAGGCGTCGGCGGCGGCGGTGCGGGCGTCGAGTCCCTGCAGCGCGGCGGCGCCGGGCGCGTTGAACTTGAGGTTGGTGGTGTCGATCTCGGCGAGCCTGATGACGCCGGGTGCGGCGAGCCGGATCACCGCCCAGTCGTGGCCGTCGTCGCGGCGGCGGGCCGTCTCCCAGCCTTCGGCCTGATTGCGGGCCAGGCCGGGGAACAGCATGTTGTCGGGCGAGGAGTAGAACATGTCCGAGCACTCGATGACGCGGGCGCCGTTCTCCAGGGCGGCCAGGTCGGCGGTCAGGCCCCGCAGGACGCGTGGATCGGGGACCACGTCGCCGTGGACGCGCAGCCGGGCGATGCCGCCGTCCGGGAACATGTTCAGCCGGACGTGCGTGAACAGGCGCTCCGCCCGCACCGGGAAGGCGTGCGCCGCGTCCCCCTTGAGCGGGCTCTCCGGGACGATCTCCACCCACTCCGCGCCGGAGAGGTCGGCGGGGTAGCCGTCCACGGCGCACGCCTCGACGGACGCGCGCGGCGGGTAGTTGCCCTTGAACCAGGCCGTGTCGATCACGACGCCGCGGACGACGCCGGGGAGGCCGAGCCTGACCAGCGCCCAGTCGTGCCCGCCGGTGCGGCGGCGGGCCGTCTCCCAGCCGTCGTACAGCTGCCCCTTCGGCCCGAAGGTCTCCGCGCTGAACGCAGGCGCCCACGGGTTGACCAGGTTCTCCTTCGCGGCGAAGGACTCGTCGCTCGCGGCGACGACCGAGCCGCCGAGGGTGCGGACGGCCAGGTCCGGCAGGGAGGTGAACTCGGTCATCGCGCCTCCCGGGCGAGCAGCCGCCCGGCGGCCCGCTCCCCGGTGGGAACGCCGCGCAGCCAGGTGGTCCGGACGGCGCCCGTCAGCGTCCGGCCCGCGTAGGGGGTGACGGGGTGCCGGTGGTGGAGGGCCGCCGGGTCGACGGTGAACGACTCGTCAGGGGCGAACGCGACCAGGTCGGCGTCATTCCCGACGGCGATGGCGCCCTTGCCGGGGACGGCGGCCAGGGCGGC
This sequence comes from Actinomadura latina NBRC 106108, assembly GCF_001552195.1. GTDB lineage: Bacteria > Actinomycetota > Actinomycetes > Streptosporangiales > Streptosporangiaceae > Spirillospora > Spirillospora latina. The sequence continues at coordinate 280,441 of NZ_BCQS01000007.1, read as the reverse complement.
GGGCGCCGCGGACATCCAGCGGACGACCTCGTCCAGGCGGTGCCCGCGCTCGCGCGCGGCCGTCCACACGACCGGCAGCCCCAGCTGGAGGGACGAGATGCCGCCCCACGCGGTCGCGAAGTCGCCGCGCTTCAACTCGGGTGTGCAGGGCGAGTGGTCGGTGACGACGCACGAGATCACGCCGGAGGCGAGCCCCTGCCAGAGCAGCTCGCGGTTGGCGGCCGGACGGATGGGCGGGCAGCACTTGAACGCGGCCGCCGGTGGGCGCAGCGGAGCAAGCGGCTCCGGCGGCCGCCCTCCGGGGGTCTGGGGGTCGCCCCCCGGATGAGCAGAACCCGCGGCGTCTTCGGAGGCGAGGGCCAGGTAGTGCGGGCACGTCTCGGCGGTGACGGGGAGGCCGTCCGCCTGGGCCTTGGCGAGAACGTCCAGGCAGCCGGCGGCGGACAGGTGCAGGATGTGGGCGCGCACGCCGGTCTCCTCCGCCAGCCGGACGACCTGCTCGACGGCGCGGCGCTCGGCGGCCGGGGGCCGCGACGCGAGGAAGTCCGGGTACCCGCCGCCGGACGGTGCGCTGAGCTCGGCCGGGTCCTCGGCGTGGACGATGACCAGCCCGCCGAACGAGGCGATCTCCCGGAACGCCGCCCGCATCTCCGCGTGCGTCAGCGGCGGGAACTCCGGGACGCCCGAGTCGGACGTGAAGCACTTGAACCCGAAGACGCCGAGGTCGTGCAGCGGGCGCAGCGATGCCAGGTTTCCCGGGATCGCGCCGCCCCAGAACCCGACGTCCACGGCGCACGCGGCCTCGGCGGCCTCCCGCTTGGCGGCCAGCGCGGCGGGGTCGACGGTCGGCGGCAGCGAGTTGAGCGGCATGTCGATGAGCGTGGTGACGCCGCCGGCGGCGGCCGCGCGGGTCGCGGTGGCGAAGCCCTCCCACTCGGTGCGGCCCGGCTCGTTGACGTGCACGTGCGTGTCGACGAGGCCGGGCAGCAGCGCCACCTCGCCGAGGTCGACCTCCGCGGCGGCCCGGACGGCGGCCGCGTAGCCGGAGATCGCGGTGATGCGGCCGTCCCGGACGGAGACGGCGGCGGGGCGCTCGCCGTCCGGCAGGACGGCCCGGCGCGATCTGATCAGGAGGTCGTCCACGCGAACTCCTCCGGCGACGGGCCCCGCGGCACGTATTCGAGCGAGATCCGGCCGCCGTACCCGATCTCGTCGAGGACGGCGAAGACCCGGTCGAAGTCGATGCCGCCCGTGCCGGGGCGCCCGCGTCCGGGCGCGTCCGCGAGCTGGACGTGCCCGATGTCGGCGGCGTGCTCCCGCGCGGCCCTCTCCAGGTCGTCGCCGTTCACGGCCAGGTGGAACGTGTCGAACAGGAACCGGACGTTCCCGGCGCCCTCCGCCCGGACGCGCCGCAGCACCGCGGCGACGTCGGCGGCCGTCTCCAGCGGGTAGGCGCCGTTGAGCCCGCGTGCCAGCGGCTCGACCAGCAGCGTCCCGCCGAACTCGCCGACCCGGCCGGCGGCGTGGACGAGGTTCGAGGTCGCGACCCGGTCCTGCCGGGCCGCGTCCACGCCGTCGAGCCGCTGCCCGTAGAGCGCGTTGAACGACCGGGTGCCCATGCGCCCGGCGATCCGGATCAGTACGCCGAGGCTGCGCCGGAACTCCTCGGCACGGGACGGGTCGGACAGCACGCCCCGCTCTCCCGCCGCCATGTCGCCCGCGTAGAGGTTGAGCGCGACGAGCCGCACTCCGGCGTCCTCGACCGCTCCGCAGAACGCGTCCACCTCCGCGCCGGACGGTACCGGCTCACCGTTCCACGGCCACCAGAACTCCACTTCTTCGAACCCGGCCGCCCGCGCCGCGGCCGGACGCTCCAGCAGCGGGAATTCGGTGAACAGGATCGAGCAGTTGACCACGAACCGGCCGGTCGCGCCGCTGCGCGTCATGCGGCGCCGCCGGCGGGCGTTGGTGCGGGTCGCGCGATGTGCTCGGGGCGGACGGGGACGCGGGTGAGGGCGCGGCCCGTCGCGGCGCGGATCGCGGCGACGATCGCGGGGGTGGACGACAGGGTCGGGGGTTCGCCGGCGCCGCGCAGGCCGTAGGGGGCTTCCGGGTCGGGATTTTCCAGGATGTCCAGCCGCATGGGCGGCATGTCCAGGATGGTGGGGATCAGGTAGTCGGTGAACGACGGGTTCCGGACGAGGCCGTCCGACACGACGATCTCCTCCATCACGGCGAGGCCGAGTCCCTGCGCGGAGCCGCCGTGGATCTGGCCCTCCAGCGACAGCCGGTTGATGATCTTACCGACGTCCTGGACGGCGGCCAGCTCGACGACCTTGACGAGGCCGAGGTCCACGTCCACGTCGACGACGGCGCGGTGGACGCACAGGGCGAGCTGGGTGTGGCTGCGGCCCTGCCCGGTGACCGGGTCCATGCGGGCGGTGGGCCGGTGGTGGTACTCGCGGGTCTCCTCGATCACCTCGGAGCCGAGGACGTCCTCGATGGTGCCGAGCACGCCGTCCGCCCGCGACACGATCTTGCCGCCGGCGACGGTCAGGTCGCCGCGCCCGAGGCGGCGCTCCGCGAGCGCGAGGAGTCCGGCCCGCACCGCCTCGCAGGCCGCCTTCACCGCGCCGCCCGTCATGTACGTCTGGCGGGACGCGCTGGAGGAGCCCGCGTCGCCGACCCCGTTGTCCGCCGGCGCGATCGTGACCCGCTGGACGCCCAGTTCCGTGCGCGCGACCTGCGCCTGGACCGTGACGAGCCCCTGCCCGACTTCGGCCGCCGCCGTGTGGACGAGCGCGGTGGCCTCGCCGCCGATGACCTCCAGCCGGACGCGGGCCGTGGACAGGTCGTCGAAGGCCTCGGAGAAGCAGATGTTCTTGATGCCGACGCCGTAGCCGACGCCGCGCACGACGCCCTCGCCGTGCGTCGTCTGCGACACCCCGCCCGGCAGGTTCCGGATGTCGGTGCCGTCCGTGGCGGCGGGGAGCGGCATCGCCTCCAGCCGCGTCAGCATCTCGGCGAGCGGCGCCGGGGACTCGATGACCTGGCCCGTCGCGAGCTTCGAGCCCTGCGTGACGGCGTTGCGGCGGCGGATCTCGACCGGTCCCAGGCCGCAGGCGTCGCCGAGCCGGTCCATCATCGACTCGTAGGCGAAGCACGCCTGGACGGCCCCGAAGCCGCGCATCGCCCCGCAGGGCGGGTTGTTCGTGTAGACGCCGTACCCGTCGATCCTGATGTTGGGGATCTCGTAGGGCCCGACGCCCAGCGAGGCCGCGTTGCCGACCACGTTCATGGTGGACGACGTGTAGGCGCCCCCGTCGAGGATGATCTCGACGTCGGCGTAGAGGAGCCGCCCCTCCGATGTGGCGCCGTACTCGTACCGCATCTGGGCGGGATGCCGGTGGACGTGCCCGAAGAACGACTCGTACCGGTTGTACGACATCTTCACCGGCCTGCCGGTGTGCAGGGCGAGCATGCCGGCGTGGATCTGCATCGACAGGTCCTCGCGCCCGCCGAACGCGCCGCCGACGCCCGCGAGCGTCATGTGCACCTGGTCTTCGGCGAGGCCCAGGCAGGGCGCGATCTGCTTGAGGTCGTTGTGGATCCACTGCGTCGAGACGTACAGGTCGATGCCGCCGTCCTCGGACGGGATCGCCAGGCCTGACTCGGGCCCGAGGAACGCCTGGTCCTGGATGCCGACCTCGTACTCCCCCGACACGATCACGTCGGCCTCGGCCTTCGCCGCGTCGACGTCCCCGACCCGGACAGGCTGATACCGGGTGATGCCGCCCCGTTCCTGAACCTTCAGCCGCTCGGGGTCGGCGATCACGGCGCGCGGGTCGGTGATCGGCTCCAGCACCTCGTACCCGACGGCGATCCTCTCCATCGCGCGGCGCGCCGTCTCCGGGTGGTCGGCGGCGACCAGCGCGACCGGCTCGCCCTGGTGCCGGACCTGGTCGATCGCGAGGACGGGCTGGTCCTCGGTGTGGTCGATGCCGAACATCGCGCGTCCCGGCACGTCTGCGTGGGTCAGGACGGCCCGGACGCCGGGCAGCGCGAGCGCCGGCCCGATGTCGATCGACCTGATGAGCGCCCTGGGATGCGGGCTGCGGAGCGTCGCGCCCCACAGCATCCCGTCCATCCACAGGTCGGACGCGAAGGCGAACTCGCCCGCGACCTTCAGCGTGCCGTCCGGCCGCAGCGGGCTCTCCCCGACCCCGCCGATTCCGGGCGCGGCCACATGACCGGGGCTCTTCACCGGGGACGCCATCAGAGCACCTCCTCCGCGAGTCGCATGAGCCGGCGGTGGGCGTCGGCGCCGCGCCGGCCGGCCTCGTCCTGCGGGACGGTCACGAGGGTGTCGCCGTCCACGACGGTGCGCCCGCCGACGAGGAGGCGCCGCAGCGGCGGCACCGGGCCGAACGCGAACGCGACGACCGGGTCGTCGATCGCCGCCTGGAAGCCGTCCACCCGCCACAGCGCGATGTCGGCGAGCTTGCCGGGTTCGAGGGAGCCGATCTCGTCCTCGCGGCCGAGGCAGCGGGCGCCGCCGAGCGTCGCCATCTCCAGGGCCTGGCGGGCGGTCAGCGACGTCGGGCCGTAGCGGGCCCGCTGCAGGTAGAGGGCCTGCCGCAGCTCCCCCGCGAGGGGGACGAGCTCCGCCGACGCCGACCCGTCCACGCCGAGCCCGACCGCCGCGCCCTCCGCCAGCAGGTCCGACACGCGGGCGATCCCGGCGCCGAGCCGCGCGTTCGAGCTCGGGCAGTGCGCGGTGCCCGTGCGGGTCTCGGCGAGCCGCTTCACGTCGGTGTCGTGCAGGTGGACGCAGTGCGCGAGCCACACGTCGGGGCCTAGCCAGCCGATCGAGTCCATGTACTCGGCCGGCGTCATGCCGAACTGCTCCCGCGTGTGCTCCTCCTCGTCCACCGTCTCCGCGAGGTGGGTGTGCAGCCGGACGCCCTTGTCGCGCGCCAGCCGCGCCGACTCGGCCAGCAGCTCGCGGGTGACGGAGAACGGCGAGCAGGGCGCGACGGCGACGCGCAGCATGGAGCCGGGCGACGGGTCGTGGTACCGGTCGATCGCGGCCTCGGTCTCGGCGAGGATCGTGTCGAGGTCCTCGACGACCTCGTCCGGCGGCAGCCCGCCCTGCGACTCGCCGCGGTCCATCGACCCGCGGCACGGGTGGAAGCGGACGCCGATCTCGTGTGCCGCCTCGACCTCCGCCGCGAACAGGTCGCCGCGCCCCTTCGGGAACAGGTAGTGGTGGTCGGTGGACGTGGTGCAGCCCGACTTGGCGAGCCAGGCCAGCCCGGCGGTCGCCGCGCCCGAGACCACCTCGGCGTCCATCTTCGACCACGGCTTGTAGAGGGTGGTCAGCCACTCGAAGAGCGTGCCGTCGGTGACCATCCCCTGGCTCGCCCACTGGTAGAGGTGGTGGTGGGTGTTGACCAGGCCCGGGGTGGCGAGGCAGCCGGCGGCGTCGACGCGCTCGGGGTCGCCGGCGCGCTCGGGGTCGCCGGCGCGCTCGGGGTCGCCGGCGGGGGCGGGGCCGGGGCCCACCGCCGTGATGCGGTCGCCGTCGATGACGATGTGGCCGTCCGGGTACTCGTCCCCGGAGACGGTGACGACGTGCGCGTTCTCGATGATCATGTGGTGGCCTTCCGCCGCGCGGCGAGGCGGACCGCGTCCAGGATCTTCTCGTAGCCGGTGCAGCGGCACAGGTTCCCGGCGAGCGCCTCGCGGATCTCGGCGTCCGTCGGCGCCGGGTTCCGCGCGATCAGGTCGTGCGACTGGACGATCAACCCGGGGGTGCAGAACCCGCACTGGACGGCGCCCGTCTCCACGAACGCCTCCTGGACGGGATCGAGCTGCTCATCACCCGGTGACCCCTGGGCCAGACCTTCGACGGTGACGACCTCGCGTCCCTCGGCCTGACCGGCCGCGACCAGGCACGCGCACACCGGCACACCGTCCAGGTAGACGGTGCAGGAACCGCATTCGCCCTGCTCGCAGGCGTTCTTCGAGCCGGGGAGGCCCATCCGCTCACGCAGCATGTAGAGGAGGCTCTCGCCCTCCCACACGTCGTCCACGGCCTCCGCGGCCCCGTTGACGTTGACGTTCACACGCATCAGGACGCCTCCCTTCCCGGCTTCGCCGCCCTGTAGTCGTCCCAGGCCCAGGTCAGCGTGCGGCGCGCCAGCACCGACAGCGCGTGCCTGCGGTAGTCGCCCGTGCCCCGGACGTCGTCGATCGGGGACGCGGCCTCCCGCACCAGCTCGCCGAAGCGCTGCTTCGCGGACTCGGCGAGCGGGCCGCGGCCCTCCCAGTCCAGTTCGTGCGAGATGAAGGTCTCCGCCTCGGTGGCGCGGCGCGGAGTCGGCGCGGCCGAGCCGAGGCCCGTGCCGACCCGGCGCTCCCCGGGGTGGAGGGCCAGCGCGAACGAGCAGACGGCGATCACCATCGCGTTCCTGGTGCCGATCTTGGAGAAGTACTGGGGGCCGGACGCGGGCACCGTCCAGAACGCGCGGATCAGCTCGTCCGGCTCCAGCGCGTTCCGCTTCACGCCGGTGAAGAAGCCGGCCGCCGGGATCATCCGTACGCCGCGCGCCGCCGACTCGACCTCGATGACCGCGTCCCCGGCCAGCAGCGGCGGGTGCGCGTCCCCCGCGGGCGACGCGGCGCCGAGGTTGCCGCCGGCCGTGCCGCGGTTGCGGATCTGCGGCGAGCCGACCGTCCGGGACGCCTGCGCGAGACCGGGCAGGTGCCCGCCCAGCTCGGTGATCAGGCGCGCGTAGGGGACGCCGGCGCCGACGCGGAGCCGTCCGTCCGCCATGTCCCATCCGGCGAGGGCGCGGATCCGGGTCAGGTCGAGCAGCGCCTCCGGCCGGTCCGCGTCGAAATTGATCTCGACCATGACGTCCGTGCCGCCCTGGACGGGGCGCGCGCCGGGCCGTTCCGCCTTGGCGGCGAGCGCGTCCTCCCAGGTCAGTGGTCGCAGGAAGTCCATGTCTCCAGAGTTCCTCAGTTCCAGGCGGACGGGTCGCCGGGGGCGTCGTCATCGAGGACCGTGCCCTCGATGAGCCCGTACGGACGGTCCGCGGCGAAGTAGACCTCGTTGTCGTTCTCCATGCCGAACGGCGCCAGATCGACCAGGAAGTGGTGCTTGTTGGGCATCGACAGCCGGACCTCGCAGATGCCGTCCTGTTCGTCCAGGACGCGGCGTCCCATCTGGAAGAGCGTCTGCTGCAGGGACAGGCTGTGCGTCTCGGCGAACGCTGCGAGGAGGGCATCGCGAGAGGCGGCGTACGACGCGTCCCAGGCCGCCTCCGTGCTCGTGTGGCGCCACCGCGCGGTCACGGCCGTCGCGAGGACGCGGTCGCCGGTCGGTTCGAGGGTCGTGTACTCGTCCCGCGCGAACCCGTGGAACTCGCTGCCCGTCGAGTTGAGGACGACGAGGTCGGTGAGGCCGGACACGACCGTCCCGGCGCCCGCGGCGTCGCTGTGGACGAGCGCCGTCCTGACTTCGCCGCCGTCCCGGACGAACGAGTGCCCGCCCGCGATCCGGCTCCAGCCGTACTCGTGGATCTCCACGCGGGCATGGGTGACGGCGCGCTGCGACGCGGCGAAGTGGCGCGCGAGCAGCAGGCCGAAGTCCTCGATCGCGCCGATGCCGTGCTTCTTGGCGAACGCGAACACGGTGTTCTTCTGGCTGTCGGTCGGCAGGACGGCCGCGTTGTCGCCGGTCAGATGCACGTCCTCCATCGCGCCGGAGAGCGAGACGCTGACGTTGACGTCCTTGAGCCGGTGGGTGCCGCCGTCCCGGGTCACGCGGACGACGCGGGTCTCCGCCTTCCCGTAGCGGTTGGGTCCGAGCACGATGGCCATCGCCGCTAGCTCCCCCGGTAGGTCGAGTACGCGAACGGGCTGATCAGCAGCGGGACGTGGTAGTGCCGCCCGGGGTCGTCGATCGTGAAGGCGACCGTGACCTCGGGGTAGAACTCCGACAGGCCCGCGGTCTCGAACGTGAGCCGGTGCACGCCCTTCCCGGTTTCCGCGCCCCACTCCGCGATCCGGCCGTCGGCGTCGGTGCGCGCCTCCGCCAGGCTCGTCCAGCCGCCGTCGTCGCGCCGGTCGAGCCGGACGGTGACACCCGCCGCCGGCAGCCCCTTCGCCGCGTCCAGCACGTGCGTCGACAGGCTCATGCGCCCTCCTTCGCCAGCTTGACCAGCCGCAGGTCGACGATCGCGGCCAGCTCCCTCCGGACGGCCTCCCGTTCGGTCTCGACGTCATTCCCCAGCCGTTCCCGGAGATCCGCGAGCATCTCCAGGGCCGACCTGCCCGACGCGCAGATCAGGAACACGTGCCCGAATCGCTCCTCGTAGGCGCGGTTCCCCTCGACCAGCGCGTCCCGCAGCTCCCTCGCCGCGCCGTCCATCCCGGACTGCTCGCCCCGCGACCAGCCGGCCTCCCGCGCGTCGCCCCGCACCCGGTCCCCGATGCGGGGGTGCGCCGCGAGCGCCTCCTCGACCTCGGGCCACTCCAGGTCCGCCAGCACCCGTTTCGAGGCCTCGCGCAGCGCGTCGAGATCCCGGTGCCCGGCGACCGCCGCGACCCACCTGCGGGACGCGCAGCACGCCAGCAGATCCACCTCGCTCAGCTCCACGCCTGCCAGTACACACACCCGTCCGCGGGCGGGTCGAGGCACAGGACGTCCGAACTGTGGCCCCGGTCACGCTCGGACGTTTGTGCCTTCCTCCAGCCAAGGTTACCCCCGGGGGTATTTGCACATCCGCGGAGTCGTCGGCTACCGTGCGACCTATACCCCCCTGGGTATCCCGCCAGTCAACAAGGAGCCACCAGAGATGACGACCGCACCCGCCCGCCTGGACGCGGCGAGCCTGCGCGACCGCCTCAACGCCGCAGATCCGCCCCGCCTCCTCGACGTGCGCACCCCCGGAGAGTTCTCCGCCGCGCACATCAACGGCTCCTACAACGTGCCGCTCGACACGCTGAAGGAGCACCGCGACGAGCTGCGCACCCATCTCTCCGAGGTCGTGCTGATCTGCCGGACCGGCAACCGGGCCGCGCAGGCCGAGCAGGCGCTCGCCGAGACCGGCCTCACCAACGTCCACGTGCTGGACGGCGGCATCGTCGCGTGGGAGGCCAACGGCGGGCCGCTCAACCGCGAGGCGGAGAACCGCTGGGAGCTCGAGCGGCAGGTCCGACTGGTGGCCGGGAGCCTGGTGGCCGCCGGCGTGGTCGCGAGCCTGTTCGTGCCGGGAGCGCAGGTGCTGTCCGGACTCGTCGGCGCCGGCCTGGTCGTCGCGGCGGTCACCAACACCTGCACGATGGGCATGCTGCTGTCCAAGCTGCCCTACAACCGGGGCCCCCGGTGCGATCTCCCCACGATCGTCGAGCGGCTGACCCAGGACGGACGCCCATCGTGACACTCGCGATCACCCTGGCCGCGTCCGTCCTCATCGGCCTGTCGCTCGGGCTGCTCGGCGGCGGCGGATCGATCCTCACCATCCCGGTGCTCGTCTACATCGCCGGGGTGGACGCCAAGCCCGCCATCGCCATGTCCCTGTTCGTCGTCGGCACCACCAGCCTGGCGGGCGTCATCCCGCACGCGCGGGCCGGGCGGGTGCGCTGGAAGACCGGCATCCTGTTCGGCCTGGCCGGGATGACCGGCGCGTACGCGGGCGGCCGGCTGGCCGAGTTCATCCCGGCCGGCGTGCTGCTCGCGGCCTTCGGCGTGATGATGGCGGTCACCGCGGCGGCGATGCTGCGCGGGCGCCGCAACGTCCAGGCCGACCCGGCCACCGGCGAGCACCACCACCCGGTCTTCAAGATCCTTCTTGAGGGCGTCGCCGTCGGGCTGGTGACCGGCCTGGTCGGCGCGGGCGGCGGATTCCTCGTCGTCCCGGCGCTCGCCCTGCTCGGCGGCCTGCCGATGCCGGTGGCGATCGGCACCTCGCTCCTCGTCATCGGGATGAAGTCGTTCGCCGGGCTCGCGGGCTACCTGTCCAGCGTGCAGATCGACTGGGGGCTGGCCGCCGCGGTGAGCGCCGCCGCCATCCTCGGCACCTTCATCGGCTCCCGTCTCACCAGCCGGATCGACCCCGACCGGCTGCGCAAGGCCTTCGCCTGGTTCGTGGTCGTCATGTCGGTCTTCGTCCTCGGCCAGCAGGCTCCGGCGGGGGCCCGGCACGCGATCCTCGCGACCCCGGCCGGCTGGGCGTCACTCGCCGCCGTCGCCGCGCTGATCGCCGCGCTGCTCCTGCGCCGCAGGCTGCACCGGCCGCGAACCCCGGACAGTCCCCACCGCCCCACGGCGGATTCCCGCAACCTCGAACCTAGGAAGGACCACATGTACTTCGCCCAGCACTACCTCGACTGCCTCTCCCAGGCCGCCTACCTGATCGGCGACAAGACCACCGGCCGGGCGGTCGTGGTCGACCCCCGCCGCGACATCTCCGAATACCTCGACGACGCCGAGGCCAACGGGCTGCAGATCGAGGGCATCATCAACACCCACTTCCACGCCGACTTCCTGTCCGGCCACCTGGAGCTGGCCGCGCGGACCGGCGCCTGGATCGGCTACGGGTCGCGCGCCGAGACCGAGTTCCCGATCCGCAAGCTCACCGACCACGAGCGGATCAGCCTGGGCGACGTCACCCTGGAGATCCTGGAGACCCCCGGGCACACCCCCGAGTCGATCAGCGTCCTGGTGTACGAGCACGCCGACGACACCGTCCCCTACGGCGTGCTGACCGGCGACGCGCTGTTCATCGGCGACGTCGGCCGCCCCGACCTGCTCGCCTCCATCGGCTACACCGCCGACCAGCTGGGCAGGGAGCTGTACGAGAGCGTCCAGCACAAGCTGATGGACCTGGACGACCAGGTCCGGGTCTTCCCCGCGCACGGAGCCGGCTCGGCCTGCGGCAAGAACCTGTCCACCGAGCTGCAGTCCACCATCGGCGTGCAGCGCCTCGCCAACTACGCGTGCGCCCCGATGGCCGAAGAGGAGTTCGTCGCCCTCGTCACCGACGGGCAGCCGTCCGCCCCCGGCTACTTCGTCTACGACGCGGTCCTCAACCGCAAGAACCGCGAGCTGCTCGACCTGGACGACCGCATGAAGCCGCTGGCCATCGCCGACGTACTGGCCCGCCGGGACGCCGGCGCCATCGTCATCGACGCCCGCGACCCCCTGGAGTTCGCCGCCGGTCACCTGCGGGGCTCGGTCAACGTCCCGGTCTCCGGCCGGTTCGCCGAGCAGGCGGGCATGGTGATCGAGCCCGGCCGCGACATCGTCGTCATCGCCGCGGACGGCCTGGAGGCGGAGACCGTGACCCGCCTCGCCCGGATCGGCATGGACACCGTCGTCGGCTACCTCGCCGACCCGGAGGACGCGTTCGCCACCGTCCCCCACCAGATGCGGCAGGCCGACCGCCGGACGGTCCAGGAACTCGACGGCGAGCTGCGCGGCGAACGGCCGCCCTACCTGCTGGACGTCCGCAACGTCGGCGAGCTGGCGGACGGCGCCATCGCCGGTGCGGTGACCATCCCGCTGGCGGAACTGCCCGGGCGGCTCGCGGAGGTCCCGGCCGACCGGCCGGTCGCCGTGTACTGCGCCGGCGGCGCCCGCTCCTCGGTCGCCGCGAGCCTGCTCCGCGCGGCCGGGCGCACCGAGGTCTGCGACCTGCTCGGCGGCTACAACGCCTGGCGGCAGGCCCTCAGCCGCACGGGAGACTGAACCGCCGGCCGAGTACCGGCCCGCGTGCCCGGGACCACCGCGTGTGGTCCCGGGCACGCCTGCTTTTGTAGCTTTCTCCATATGAGGCTGCGTTCGCTGCTCGCGATGCCCGAACTCCGGCTGGAGGTCGTCACGGGGAGGGACGAGCTGGACCGCACCATCCGGTGGGTCGTCACCACCGACCTCCTGGACCCGGGCCGCTACCTGCGCGGAGGGGAACTCGTCCTGACCGGCCTCGTCTGGCGGACCTCCCCCGCCGACTCGGAGACGTTCGTGCGGGCCCTCACCGAGGCGGGCGTGTCGGGCGTCGCCGCCTGGGACCTCACGCTCGGCACCGTCCCGGACGACCTCGTCGACGCCTGCCTGCGGCACCGGCTCCCGCTGTTCAAGGTGCCGGAGGACGTGGCGTTCGCGACCGTCACCGAGGAGGTCGTCCGGCACCTGTCCGGGGCCCGCGCCGCCGACCTCGCCGCCGTCCTCGACCGGCACCGCCGCCTCGTCGAGGGCACCGGCCTGGGCGCCGTCGTCGACCTCGTCGGCCACTGCCACGTCCTCACCCCGGCCGGCCGCGTCGTCGCGGGCCCGGCCCCGCCCGACTCCGCCGCCCTCGCCCGCGCCTTCCTCACCGCGCCGCGCCTGCCGCACCACGTCCCCGCCCTGGACGCCTCGGTCTTCGCGGTCGCCGCCGGCGGCACGCCCCGCGTCGCGGACTGGTTCATCGCCTTCGAGGGCGACTTCGCCGACTGGCCCGCCGAACGCCGCGCCCTCACCGCCGAACTCGCCGCGATCGTCGACCTCGAGCGGACCCGCCTGGACGTTGCCGCCGACGTTGCCGCCGACGTGGCCGCCGACGTGGCCGCCGTCGCGGCCGGGGACCTCTCCCGGCTGCCGGACGTCCCCCACGTCGCCGTCGCCGCCTCCGGCCGGGGGCGGCTGCGCCCGGCCGAGCTGCGCGCCGTCCTCGCCGAGATCCTCGCCGCCTCCCACCCGGCGGTCGGCGTGCTGGACGACGAGGCCCTCGCACTCGTCCCCTCACCGGACCGCGACGTCGCGGGCATGCTGCAGGACGGCCTGGACCTCCTGGCCCCCGGTCTCGCGGGGGACGGCATCGCGGTCGGCGTCAGCGACATCGCCGCGCCGTCCGGCCTGCGCACCGCCATCGAGGAGGCCCGCTATGCGCGCAGCCTCGCCGCCACCCGCCCGTCCCCGACCTGCGTCGTCCGGCACGACGAACTGGCCACCCACGTTCTGTTGCTGGCCAGCGTGCCGGACGATGTCCGCCGGATGTTCCGGGAGCGCCTCCTGGACCCGCTGCACGACTACGACACGTCCCATGGCGCCGACCTCGTCCGCACCCTGGGGACGTTCCTGGAGAACTCCGGCTCCTGGACGCGCTGCGCCGAGCAGCTCCACCTGCACGTCAACTCCGTCCGCTACCGCATCCAGCGCATCGAGGAGCTGACCGGCCGCGACCTCTCCCGGCTGGAAGACCGGGTCGACTTCTTCCTGGCCCTCCGCCTGACCTGACCCGGACCTGTTCCGCCGCGCTCAGAGCACCCGCCCGTCAGGGAGTCAGGGCGGGAGGTTCTCCGGGGAGTGGGGCGGAGCCGTGGCGGCGCAGGCCGTCCAGGACGATCCGGAGGTTGCGGTCCCACTGGCGGGCGCCCGCCTGGAGCCCCAGGGTGTGGGGGCCGGTCGAGGACGCGGCGACCATGAGGAACGCCACGTCCTCCCAGGTCACGTCCGTACGCATCGCTCCTGCGCGCTGGGCGCGCTCCACCAGGTTCTGGATGCGGCCCCGCAACTCGGCCCGGGAGTGATCGAGGACGTCGCCGAGGCGCTGGTTGACGTCGCACAACTCGTTGCGAAGGCGGATGTAGGAGAAGGCGAACGTCGTGAAACCCGTCCAGGGATCGGGATCGGCCATCCCCTCGTCGCCCTTGGCGGTGATCTCCTCCAGCACTTCGCCGAGGACCGCCTCCAGCAGGGCTTCGAGTGAGCCGACCCGGCGGTAGAACGTGCCGACACCCACACCGGCGCGGCGCGCGATCTCGTGGGCGGTGACCTCGCCGCCCTCGGCGGCGGCCTGGCGGGCGGCGGCCACGAGGCGTTCCACGTTGCGCCGGGCGTCGGCGCGCGGACGGCGGCCAGAACCGTCCTCCAGGAGCCGCGTCACCGCGGGTACCGCTGCCGCCATGCGGCCAGCCTAGCAACAAGCGGACGAGATCGGTCCGGTTTAAGTGGACAGACTGCGTCCGCTTGCGTTAACGTCCGAACCGGACGGGAGTAGTCCGCTTAGTACCGGGAACGCGAGGTCGACCATGTCCAGGATTCCGCCGGGACCGATGAAGATCACGGCACTGGCGACCGGGTTCGTCATGGCGAGCCTGGACGCCACGGTGATGCAGGTGGCCGGGGCCACGATCCAGGTGAGCCTGCACGCCTCTCTGCCCCGGCTCACCTGGGCCGTGGACGGCTACGTCCTCAGCTTCGCCGCACTGCTGATGCTGGGCGGCGGCCTGGCGAACCGGCTGGGCGCGAGGCGGGTCTACGTGTGGGGCATGGGGATCTTCGGTGTCGCGTCGCTGGCCTCCGCGCTGGCACCGGGCATCGAGGTCCTGATCGCGGCGCGGCTCCTGCAGGGGGCCGGGGCGGCGCTGTTCATGCCGAGTTCGCTCGCGCTGCTGGTGCGGGCCTTCCCCGACGCCCGGGAACGCGCCAGGGCGCTCGGCGTCTGGTCGGCGGTGGTCTCCTCGTCCATGGCGCTGGGCCCGACGATCGGCGGCGTCATGGTCGGCGCGTTCGGCTGGCCGAGCATCTTCCTGATCAACCTGCCGATCGGCATCGCCGGCATCCTCCTCGCCCGCCGGCACCTCGCCGCCGCCGACGGCGACGCCCAGCCGCTGGCGGTCGCCGGGCACGCCGCCGTCATCGTGCTGCTGGCCGGCCTCAGCTTCGCACTGATCGAAGGCCCGCAGCTCGGCTGGCTCACGGCCCCGGTGATCGGTGCGACCGCCGCCGCGGTGCTCGCCACCGGCCTGCTCATCGGACGTGAGCGCCGGACGGCCGACCAGGTGATGCCCTGGTCGCTGTTCCGCGGCGCCCGGTTCACCGGCGCCAACGCCGTGGGCTTCCTGTTCAACGCCGCGTTCTACGGCTCGCTCTTCCTGGTCGGCCTGTACGTCCAGCACGTCCGCGGCGCGAGCCCGCTCCAGGCGGGGCTGATGCTGCTGCCGCTCACGGCCTTCATCCCGGCCGGCAACATCGCCTTCACCCGCGTCTCCGGACGCGTCGCGGCCGGTCCGCTCCTCACCGTCTCCCTGCTGGTCGCAGGCGCGGCCTCGCTGAGCCTCGTCGCCCTCTCGCCCTCGACCCCGTGGTGGACGGCCGCCGCCGCCCTCGGCGCGACCGGCGTCGCGGGCGGCCTCACCGCTCCCGCCATGACGGCGGCCATGATGGACGCCGCGGGTACCCGGCACGCCGGCATCGCCGGTTCGGTGCTCAACGCCAACAGGCAGACCGGCTCCCTCATCGGCATCGCCTCCATCGGCGCCGTCCTGGCCGCCGCGCCCGGCTGGGCCACCGGAGCCGCCGTCTCGTTCGGCCTCGTCGGCACCGCCTACCTCGCCGGGGCCCTGGTCGCCTGGCTCCTCGTCCACCGCCGGGAGGCCGCCCGGCCGCGGCGCGCCTCCCCGCCCGCCCCGGTCAGGACGTGTGCTGGAGGAGGGCCGGGATGACCGCGGGCCAGGTTCGGCGCGGGAGCCCGCTCCCCGTGCCGGGGAGGGTGAGCAGGGCGGCCTTCGGGATCTCGGCGGCCAGGGCCTCGGCGTTGCCGATGGGGAAGAAGAGGTCGTCCTCACCGTGGATGACCAGGGTCGGGGCGGTGATGCCGGGGAGGCGTTCGCGCCAGCGGGGGCCGCAGTCCAGCGCGGCGAACGCGGTGGCCATCTGGTCGGCGCGGTGGGCGGCGCCCTGGTCGTCGCCGAAGCGGGTGCGGTCGTAGACGCGTTCGATGTCCGCGCGCGACTCGTCCTCGTCGAAGTCGCGGCCGCCCATGCGGCGGGCGTTCTCCAGGAGGAAGGCGATGACGGAGGCGCGGTCCGTCCAGTCGACGCGCGGCGGGCTCATGAAGTGCTCCATGAGTTCGGGCGCGTGGTCGGGCAGGTCGGGGTCGGCCGGGCCGGGGGCGGTGGGCCGCGTGCCGATCAGGGTGAGGGAGGCGACGCGGGCGGGGTGGTCGAGGGCGAGGAGCTGGGCGATCCAGCCGCCGGGACCGGCGCCGGCCACGTGCGCGCGGGGCAGGCCGAGGGCGTCGAGCAGGGCCGCCGCGTCCGCGACCAGGTCGCGGAGGGTGTGGGACGGCGCCTCCGGGGCGGCGGCCGCCGAGTGGCCGGTGCCGCGCAGGTCGTAGCGGACGACGAACCGGCGCAGGGCCGCAAGGCGCTCGCAGAGGGCGTCGGGCCAGGTGAGCATCGTGTTCCCGATGAGCAGCACGGGCACGTCGGCGGGATCGCCGAAGGTCTCGGTGCAGAGGTCGACGCCGTTGGCGGTGATGAGCTTCTCCATGCCTGTTCGGACTTCGGCGGCGTCCGGAAATCATCGGGCGCCGCCGGTCGCGATTCAGCGGTTCTGCTCTCCGGTCAGTGCGGTGAGGGCCGCGGTGATGTCGGCTTCGGCGGCCGCCTTGTCGATGCCGAGCCCGGAGAGGAGGCCGGTGCCGTTCTCGTGTTCGAGGAGGGCGAGCAGGATGTGCTCGGTGCCGATGTAGTTGTGGCCGAGGCGGAGGGCCTCGCGGAAGGTCAGTTCGAGGGCCTTCTTGGCGTCCTGGTCGAAGGGGATGAGCGCCGGGACGTCGGCGGACTCCGGCGGCAGCGCGGCGGTGGCGGCCTGGCGGACGGTGTCCAGCAGGACGTCCTGCCCGGTGATGGCCTTGGCCGCGAGCGCCTCGGGTTCGGAGATCAGGCCCAGGACGAGGTGGGCGGGGGTGATCTCGGCGCTGCCGGCGGCGCGGGCCTCGTTCTGCGAGGCGATGACGACGTTGCGGGCGCGGACGGTGTACCGGGAGAAGCCCTGGGACGGGTCGAGGTCGGGGGACGCCCCCTTGGGGACGAAGCGCTTCTGCGCGGCCTGCTTGCTGACGCCCATGCTCTTGCCGATGTCGGTCCAGGACGCACCGGAGCACCGGGCCTGGTCGACGAAGTGGCCGATGAGGTGGTCGGCGACCTCGCCCAGGTGCTCGGCGGCGAGGACCGCGCTGGTGAGCTGTTCGAGCGCGTCGGGGTGGACCTTCTTGATCGCGTTGATCAGGTCGTCCAGCCGGACCTGGACGTTGGACTGCGTGGGTTCGGTCATACGTCAACCATAGGTTGACGGTCGGACATCGTCAACCCGAGGTTGACGATCACCAGCCGGCGGCGCCCGCGAAGGACGTCGGGCGCGGGTCGTAGCCGAGGACCTCCCCGGCGGCGGTGATGTCGAGGGTGCGCTCCAGGGCCAGGTGGCTGATCGCGTAGCGGGTGATGCGCGGCGGTTCCGGGCGGCGGGCCAGCAGGAACGCGCCTTCGGCGAGGGCCGCCAGCGGGCGGGCCACGCCGGTGGGAAGGTAGACCGGTCGCGCCCTGATGCCGCGTTCGCGGAGGATGTCGCGGAACGCGTCGTCGATCGTGACCGGCGCCGCGTCCGCGATGTTGAAGACGCCCGAGGTCACCGGGCCCGTCGCGGCCAGGACGCAGGCTTGGACCAGGTTGCCGATCGACGTCAGGCTGACGCGCTGGCGGCCGGTTCCCACGGCGGGCAGGAGCGGGCCGCGCACCGCCGAGAGGACGCGCGGCAGGAGCGTCGTGTCGCCCGGACCGTAGACCGCGTGGGGGCGCAGGACGATCGCGCCATGGTCCTGTGCGAGGCGTTCGGCGGCGGCCTTCGAGGCGCCGTAGGCGTTCATGTAGCGGGATACCGGCGCCTCGTCCTCGCGCACCATGACGCTGGGACGGTACGGGTCGTACACGCTCGCGGTGCTGACGTGCACGAACCGCGCGTCCGGAAATGTCGCGAGGGCGTTGCGGGTGCCCGTGAGGTTGGCGGCGAAGAGGGCGGACGCCGGTCCCCAGTCGGTGACGCTGCCCGCGCAGTGGATGACCGCGTCCACGCGGGGGGCGTCTTTGAGCGGGCCGCGGGTCAGGTCCCATGACCGGTAGGGCGCGTCGCCCAGGCGGGTCGCGGGGACGGCCGGACGGCGGCCGAATGCGTGCGCCGTGATGCCCTGGGCGGTCAGGGCCCGGCAGACCGCGCCGCCCACGAAGCCTGATGCTCCGGTCACCGCGATCCTCATCGCGTCACCATGCCGCGGAGCCGGTCGCGGTCCAGTTTGCGGGTGCGGCCGGAGCGGGGCAGTTCGTCGAGGACGACGATGCGGTCGGGCAGCGCGTCGTGGTCGATGACGTCCGGAAGGGCGCGGTGGAGCCGGTCGGGCAGGTGGGGCGGCCCCACTACGGCCAGCACGACTTCTTCGTCCCCGGTCTGCGGGTCAGGGACGCCTACGATGGCGGCTTCCACCACGTCGGGGAGGGCCGCGATCGACGGTTCGTAAAGGCCGGGATAGAGGTTGAACTTGCCCCGGATCAGCATGTCCTTCTTGCGGCCGATGAGGACGAGGCGTCCTTCGTCCACGCGGGCCAGGTCGCCCGTCGGGAGTTCGGCGATGGGGTCGGCGCCCAGGTAGCCGCGGCACAGGTTCGGGCCGGACAGCAGCAGTTCGCCGTCATCCGCCAGGCGTGCGCCCACACCGGGCAATGGCGCGCCCAGGAGGTCACCTGATCCCGAGTCCGCGTGGGCGAGCTTCTCTTCCGCCGAGGCGATCGCCACCGGCAGGATCTCCGTCATCGCGTACACGGACAGGACTTCGGCGGACGGCGCCGCCGCGGCCGCCCGCCGCAGGATCGGCGCGGGCGCGGGCGCGGCACCGAGCAGGACGTACCGGACGGCCGGCGGCAGTTCCGGAGCGACGTCAAGGATCTCCGCCAAGTGGACAGGGACGCAGAACGTGTGCGTGGCCTCGCGTTCCCGCATCAGCCGGGCGAAGTCGGCGGGCGAGCAGAACAGCGGCGGCATCGACCAGCGGGCTCCCGCGATCAGCGTCGGCAGGCCGAGCATGAGCTGGTCGGTGTGCACGACGTCGCCGGGGCCGAGGGGCAGCCGGGTCCGGAACAGGTCGAGCGCGGCGGCGAGGGATGCCTGCGTGTGGACGACCGCGCGCGGGTTCGCCGTCGTCCCCGAGGTGAAGATCACTGCGGCGGGCGCGTCCGGGTCGGTGTCCCGGCCGGGCTCCGGGGCGTCCCCGCGGATCAGGCGGGCGAACGGCAGGGCGCCGCGCGGCACGCCCGGCAGGCGGCGTCCGACGCGGATGTGCCGCATCGGGCCCTCACCCGGGATCTGGAGGTCGGCGAGGTTCGGCAGCAGCAGCCCGCGCCGCCGCGCGTAGGCCCGGACGGGACGCAGCCGGCTGCCCGCGTACAGCACGGACTCCGCCGCCGACCAGCGCGGACGCGCCAGCCGCAGCCGCGCGGTGAACATCTCGGGTCCGGCGCCGGGGTCGGCGAAGACGACCACTCCCCCGGCCGCGACCACGCCCAGCGCCAGGACGAGCGACTCCGGCGACGGCCGGACCGAGAACAGCACCCCGTCACCCGGCGCGAGCCCGTCCGACAGCAGCCCGTGCCGGACGGCCAGGACCCGCCGCCGCAGCTCGCCGTACGCCAGCTCCGCGCCGTCCCCCGAGACCAGCGCGACGGCGTCCGGCGTCCGGGCGGCCTGATCGAGCAGTCTCCGGACCAGTGTCATCGCGTGCCCCGCTCCGACCGGACGGCCAGGTACCGGTAGGTCGGGATCAGCACGTTCCGCGCCGCGGCCCGGCGTGTGATCGAAAGGGGCGCCTCGCCCAGGAGGGTCCGGGCGGCCAGGCGGATCTGCGACATGGCCAGCGGGTAGCCGATGCAGAAGTGCGGCCCCGCGCCGAACCACAGGCGGCGCAGCTCGGGCGGGTGCGGGCGGTCCAGGTCGAACGGGCCGTACGCGCGGCAGCAGTTGTGCGTGGCGATCAGCACCCGGTCGCCGGGGCGGATCGCGACGTCCCCCACCGCGGCGGGCCGGTGCACGCTGCGCAGCATCACCGGCGTCGGCGTCGTCACCCGCAGGGCCTCCTCGACGGCCCGGTCGAGCAGCGAGAGGTCGCGGGCGACGCGCATCAGCTGACCGTGGTCGGCGAGGAGGGCGATCAGGCGGGGCAGCAGCGTCGCGACGGTCTCGGTGCCGGTCAGGAAGAAGGCGCCGGCCGCGCCGCGCGCCTCGTCCTCGGACAGGCCGAGCACCCGCATCCGCCCCATGACCGTCGACTCGTCCCCGGCCAGGTACGCCTTCGCCGCGATGTCGCCGAGCGGGCCGAGCACGTCGCGGGCGCGCCGCAGCTGGGACGGCGACAGCCGGCGCGTCCGCAGCGACACCATCGCGACGATCCGCTCGCCCTGCTCGAAGAGGTCCCGGTAGGCCGCCTCCGTCCCGCCTTCGAGGCCGATGACCTCGCCGATCACCGTGCCCGCCATGACGCGGGCGAAGTCGACCAGGTCGATCGTCGCGCCGCGCCGGAGGCTGCCGGTCAGCCGTTCCAGGGGTTCCGCCAGGACGCGTGCGCACAGCGCCTCGGTGTAGGACGGGACGAACAGGTCGGTGAGGCGGCGGCGGAGCGCCCGGTGCGCCTCGCCCTCCATGTTGAGCAGGACGGACGGGCCCAGCACCGGCGTCCACAGCTCCCCGGGCGAGCCGGGGCCGTCCTTGCGGAACGTCTCGCCGTCCATCAGGACCTCGCGGGCCAGGCGGGCGTCGTTCACGACCACGCCGACGCCGGGCACGCGGACGACCGGGCCGCGCCGGGCGACCGCGCGCAGCAGCGGGTAGGCGAACGGGTGCGCGGTCGTGTAGAGCCGCTGCTCCCAGTTCACCGGATGTCCACGACGGGCGGGCGGTAGCGGTGGTCGGCGTACCAGCCGAGCGTCCTGACCAGGCCGAACGCGCGCAGCCGGCGCACCGACCCGTACACGGTCACGTCCTCGCGCAGGCCGTAGGCGTCGGTGATGTAGCGGACGCGGTTGACGAGCGCGCGGTCCTCGTGGACGTCTTCGATGCGGGTGCGCGGGAAGCCGCCCGCCCGCTCGTACAGGTCCGCGGTGATGGCGACGTTGCAGCCCGGCATCATCACGTACGGGCCCAGGTAGAGCGGGTCCTGGTTGCCGGGGCGGAATCGTCCGAAAAGGGCGGCGACGTCGATGACGGCGGGCAGCAGCCGCCGCTCCCAGAACTTCAGCGCGAACTCGTCGGTGCGGGGCAGCAGCGGGCCGGACACCATCTCCAGCCCGTCGCCGAAGGCACGCTTCACCGCCGCGACCCAGCCGCGGTGCGGCAGGCAGTCGGCGTCGGTGCGGGCGACGTGCGTGGCGCCGGCGCCGATGGCGTGCCGGACGCCCGTGTCGGCGGCGGCGCCCGTCCCCTTCTCCGGTTCGTGGACGATCCGGACGTCGAACGCCGGGTGCCCGGCCGCGAACTCCTTGACGACCTGCGCCGTCCCGTCCGTGCTGCCGTTGTCGACGACGACCAGCGCGAAGCCGGTGTCGGTCTGCTCGGCGAGGCGGCGCAGCGTCGCGCCGATCGAGCGCTCCTCGTCGTAGGCGGGGATGACGACCCACAGCCGCATTCCAGGAAGACCCGGCATGATCAGAGCTCCGCGAACATGACGCCGAGGCTGACGCCGCCGGCGAGGCCGATCAGCGCGACGCGGTCGCCGGGGCCGCAGCGTCCGGCGGCGCGCGCGGTGGCGATCTGCAGCGGCAGGCTCGCGGACGCGACGTTGCCGTGCTCGGGCAGCGTCACGACGAGCCTGCCGGACGGGATGCCGAGGATCGAGCGCAGCACCTCCAGGTAGGGCAGCGTCACCTGGTGGACGGCGACGACCGCGAAGTCGTCCCAGGTCAGCCCGGTCTTCTCCAGCGCGGTCGTGAAGATCTCCGGGCCGTTGGCGACGAACGCGTCCTTGAGGCGCCGCCCGTCCCCGCTGAAGTAGCCGAACTCGGGGTCGCGGGGGTGCATCGAGCCGCCGCCCGGCAGCGTCCCGACCTGCCAGGCGCTGGAGACGGCGGCGAAGTCGCGGTAGAAGATCCCGCCGTCGGGGGCGGCCTCGACCAGCATCGCGGCGCCGCCGTCGGACAGCGTGTAGCCGGCGAACGCGTCCACGAACTGGGCCCGGTCGCGGACGTTCCAGCGGATCGCGCGGGACGGGCTCTCGCCGGTGCAGACCAGCACGCGCTCGTGCTGCCCGGTGCGGATCAGCGCGTCCGCCATCTGCAGCCCGTTGAGGAAGCTGTTGCAGGCGTTCTTCACGTCGAAGACCGGGCAGGTCGCGCCGAGCTTGGCGGCGACGATGTGCGCGGTCGCGGGTTCGACGAGGTCCTGCGACGCCGAGCCGAAGATCAGCAGGTCGAGGGCGGCCGGCTCGGCGGCGCGCTCGGCGAGGACGCGGCGGGCGGCGGCGACGGCCAGGTCGGACGCCTGCTCGTCGTCGCGCATGACGTGCCGGGCGCGGATGCCGGTCATCCGCTCGACGATCGTGGGATGCGGCCGGTATCCCGCGCTCTCGGCCGCGACGCGGGCCTCGACCTCGGCGCTGGTGACCGTCCGCGCGGGCAGCTGCGCCGCGACGGCGGTGATGCGGGCTCTCATGGGCTGGGGTTCCCCCGGTTCCTCGTGCTCGGTGTCCGGCAAGCCTCGCCGACGCCGGGCGCCTTAGGTGAGGGAGACCCTACGGAACATCGACCGGGCGTTGTACCCGGTTCGCCGTGAGTACTGCCACTCACCCGGTTTGAGTAGTACCGCCTTTCCGTCCGGATTCCCAACCGGGGACAATGACCGGATGACCAGCATAAAGACCCCCGGGCGCCTCCGCGGCGCGGCGCGGCATGAGGCGCGGCTGCTGTGGTCGGCCAACCCGGGGCTGTTCGCCCTCCTGGAGGCGGCGCGGCACACCGGGCCGATCACGCGCGTCCCCCGGCTCGGGTGGGTGGTGACGGATCCCGTGCTGGCCCGGCACGTCCTCAACGACCACGTCGCCTTCGGCATGAACGGCGAGGGCGGCGTCGGCCACCTGTGGACGCAGCTGTTCGGCGACGAGATGGCGCAGTTCTTCGGCGGCGCGCGGCACGCGGAGATCCGCACCCGGGCCCGCGACCTGTTCACCGAGGACGCCGCGCGGACCCTGGTGGAGCGTTCCCAGGGCCCGTCGCACGCCGCGCTGGCCCGCCGGCTCGCCGCGGGCGGGACCGTGGACGTCGCCGACGCCGCCCGCGTCCTCGCCGGGCGGATGGTCGCCGACCTGCTCGGGCTGCCCGCCGGCCGGCGCGACGAGGCCTACCGGGAGCTGTACGGCGCCGGGGAGCGGCTGGCCCGGCTGGCGCTGGGCACCACCGCGTCCACCGATCTCGACCCGGCGGTCGTCGCGCGGGCCCGGGACATCGTGGACGAGATCACCGCGGGCGTCCCGCACGCCTACCGGAACGCCGGGCCGGACACCCTCCTCGGCCGCTGCCGCGACATGGAGCTCGGCCTGCCGCTCGCGCGCGGGCTCGCGACCCTGCTCGTCATCGCCGGAACGGAGACCGGCGTGTCCGGGACCGTCCGGACGGTGGCGCTCCTGCACGACACCGGCCGGCAGCAGGCGCTGCTGGACGACCCGTCCCTGCTGGACAACGCGGTGCGCGAGGGCCTGCGCGTCGCCGCCCCGGCCCCGGTGATCGGGCGGCACGTGAACCGGGACGCGACCGTCGGCGGCCGGCGGCTCCGCGCGGGCGAGCGGGTCCTGCTGCTGACGTACCGGGCGACGAACGGCGCCGGGCCGTTCGACATCCACCGGGAGTACGTCCCGGAGACGCGGCAGCTGTGGTTCGGCGGGGGCCGGCACCTGTGCCTGGGCGCGTCCGTCGCGCGCACACAGGTGGCGCGGATGCTGGGCACGCTGCTGTCCGGCGGCCGTCCGTACCGGGTCGTCTCCCGGCGCGCGGCCCGCGGCGTCCTTGTCCCGGCGTACGCCGGGCTCCGGGTGCGCCGCTCCTGAGGCGGGGCCTAGACCTCGGGGATCACGGTCGGCGGCGCCTGCGTGGCGGGGGCCGTCGGGGTCGGGGCGGGCGACGGGGAGTGGGTGATCGTCGGGCCGACGGGGCGCACCGGCTCGGCGTCGCGGGGAGCGGAGTTCCACCACCAGAGCCCGAACGAGATCGCGAACAGCACCAGCACGGCTCCGATCAGCTGGAACACCGCCCGGCGATGGCTCGGCTCGCGGCGCCGGCGCCGGAACGGGCCGGCTCCGCCGCCCCGGGCGCGGCGTGCGGCGCGGCGTGCGCGCCGCCGCTGGCGGCGGCTCGGCGGCCGTGCGCGCTCGCGTGCGGACGGCTCGGTGAACACGGCGCTGCGGACGAATTCCTCGTCGAACGCGGGCTCGTCGAAATCTGCGGCCATGGGGGCTCTCCGGCGCGGGGGCTGTCGAGTGCCCAGGCTAGTCGACCGGTCCGCCACCCCTCACACCATGACTGCCCGGTCACCAATCAATCGCTTGCTGGAGACGGAAGAATAGACTTGAGTCTCATTTGCTCTTGAAGTCGCCGTGGAACCGGTTCTACGGTGGCGGCAAGCGCCGTGATTTCGGGAGGTACCGCGCATGACCGCCACCACTTCGGAGACCGCCGCCGTCCCCGCCGGCTTCGACTTCGCCAGCCCGGACCTGATGGCCGAGCGCATCCCGCTCGCCGAGTTCGCGCTGCTGCGCCGGACCGGCGCGCCCTGGTGGAACGAGCAGCCGCGCGGCCGCACCGGGTTCGCCGACGACGGCTTCTGGGTGATCAGCAAGCACGCCCACATCAAGGAGATCTCCCGCGACCACGAGCAGTGGTCGTCCAACGCAAACGGCGCCGTGATCAGGTTCAACGAGACGTTCAGCGCCGAGGAGCTGGACGTCCAGCGGGAGAACCTGCTGCTGCACATGGACCCGCCGCAGCACGCCAAGCTGCGCAAGATCGTGTCGCGCGGATTCACGCCGCGCGTGATCAACGGGCTGCACGACGCCCTGCGGGACCGCGCCGGGCGCATCGTCGCCGAGGCGCGCCGCCGCGGCGGCGAGGGCGACTTCGTCAGCGAGGTCGCGGCCGAGCTGCCGCTGCAGGCGATCGCCGAGCTGATGGGCGTCCCGCAGGAGGACCGGCGCCGGCTGTTCGACTGGTCCAACAAGATGCTCGGCTACGACGACCCCGAGTACAACGACGACCCGGCCTGCGCCGCCGCCGAGATCATCGGCTACTCGATGGGGCTGGCCGAGCAGCGCCGCGGCTGCCCCGCGCACGACATCGTCACCAAGCTCGTCCAGGCGGACGTGGACGGGCGCGGCCTGTCCGACGACGAGTTCGGCTACTTCATGATCCTGCTCGCCGTCGCCGGCAACGAGACGACCCGCAACGCGATCACGCACGGGATGATCGCCTTCATGGACAGCCCGGACCAGTGGGAGCTGTACAAGGCCGAGCGTCCCGAGACCATGGCGGACGAGGTCGTCCGGTGGGCGACGCCGGTCACCGCGTTCCAGCGGACGGCCGTCCGGGACGCCGAGCTGGGCGGCGTCGAGATCAAGGCCGGCGACCGCGTGGCGATGTACTACAGCTCCGCCAACTTCGACGAGGACGTCTTCACCGACCCGATGGCGTTCGACGTCACCCGGGACCCCAACCCGCACCTCGGGTTCGGCGGCACCGGCGCGCACTACTGCATCGGCGCGAACCTCGCCCGGCTGGAGATCGGCCTCATGTTCGACGCGATCGCCGACCAGATGCCGCACATCGCCCGGCTGGGCGAGCCGCGCCGGCTCCGCTCGGCGTGGCTGAACGGCATCAAGGAGCTCCGCGTGCGGTACTGATCGCGGTACCGGCCGCGGGCCGGTCCCTCTCAGCGGGACCCGGATCTCCCCAGGAAAGTTAGAACACGTTACATTCGAAGGCGAATCGCGTTCTAGAAGGAGACCGCATGGGTACCCCGGTGATCGTTGAGGCCGTGCGCACGCCGCTCGGCAAGCGCAACGGATGGCTCGCGGGCATGAAGCCGATGGCCGTCCTCGCACACGCGCTGAACGCGCTGGTCGAGCGCTCCGGCATCGACGCCGCCGAGGTCGAGCAGGTCTTCGCGGGCTGCGTCACCCAGGCGGGCGAGCAGGGCGGGCACATCGGCCGCTACTCCTGGCTGTACGCGGGGCTGCCGTGGCAGACCGGCGTCACCACGCTCGACGCGCAGTGCGGCTCCTCGCAGCAGGGCGTCCACCTCGCGGCGTCGCAGATCGCGGCCGGCGTGGTCGACGTCGCGATCGGCTGCGGCGTCGAGGTGATGAGCCGCGCCCCGCTCGGCACCAACGTGATGCCCGCGAACCCGCGCCCGGACGACTGGTCGATCGACATGCCGAACCAGTTCGAGGCCGCCGAGCGGATCGCCGCCCGGCGCGGCATCACCCGCGCCGACCTGGACGCGTTCGGCGCCCGCTCGCAGCAGCTCGCCGCCAAGGCGTGGGCGGACGGCCGCTTCGACCGCGAGGTCGCGCCCGTCACCGCGCCCGTCCTGGACGCCGAGGGCAAGCCGACCGGGGAGACCCGCGAGGTCACCCGCGACCAGGGCCTGCGCGAGACGACCGCCGACGGCCTCGCCGGCCTGCGGCCCGTCATGCCGGACGCGCTGCACACCGCGGGCACCTCGTCCCAGATCTCCGACGGCGCCGCCGCCGTCCTGCTGATGTCGGAGGAGAAGGCCGAGGCCCTCGGGCTGCGGCCCCGCGCGCGGATCAGGACACAGGCCCTCGTCGGCGGCGAGCCGTACTACCACCTGGACGGGCCGGTGCAGGCGACCGAGCGCGTCCTCCAGCGGTCCGGGCTGACGATGGACGACATCGACATCACCGAGATCAACGAGGCGTTCGCGTCGGTCGTGCTCTCCTGGGCGTCGGTCCACAAGCCGGACATGGACCGGGTCAACGTCAACGGCGGCGCCATCGCCATCGGCCACCCGGTCGGCGCCACCGGCGCGCGCCTGATCACGACCGCCCTCCACGAACTGGAGCGCCGCGACGCCGGGACCGCCCTCATCACCATGTGCGCGGGCGGCGCGCTGTCCACGGCGTCCATCCTTGAGCGCATCTGACCCGGTCATCCGCCCCGGCCGCCCCGGCCGGGGCGTTCCCATGCTTTGAAGGCGCGAAAGGCGGTCTCGGTGCAGCCGGAACCTGAGGACCTCGGCGGCGGGCTGTGGAGCGTTCCCGTCCCCATCCCGGACAACCCGCTCGCGTACACGCTCGTGTACGCGGTGGAGAGCCCGAAGGGGCCCGTCCTGATCGACGCGGGCTGGCAGCACGAGGACGCCTGGGCGGCCCTGCGCGACGGGCTCGGCACGTTCGGGATCGACGTCTCGGACGTGCACGGCGTCGTCGTCACGCACTTCCACCCCGACCACTCGGGGCTCGCCGGCCGCGTCCGCGAGACGTCCGGCGCCTGGATCGCCATGCACCACGCCGACGCCGACGTCGTCCGCCTCTTCCACGCCGCCGGCATGGGCGGCCGCCGCCAGTTCGAGCTGACCGCCCTGCGCCGCGCCGGCGCCGCCGAGTCCGACCTGGCCGGGCCGGCCCGGCAGATCTCGGTCTCGCCGCCCGCGATCCCCGACCGCGAACTGTCCGACGGCGACCTGGCCGACGTCCCGGGCCGCCGCCTGCGCGCCGTCTGGACGCCCGGCCACTCCCCCGGCCACATCTGCCTGCACCTGGAGGACGGCGACCGCATCTTCACCGGCGACCACGTCCTGCCGCGCATCACCCCGCACATCGGCCTCTACCCGTACGACACCCCGGACATCGACCCGCTGAGCGACTTCCTCGGCTCGCTCGACAAGGTCTCGGCCATGACCGTGGGCGAGGTCCTCCCGGCGCACCAGTACCGCTTCAGCGGCCTCTCCGAGCGGGCCCAGGAGATCATCGGCCACCACGAGGAGCGCCTCGCCGAGGTGACGGCCCTCCTCTCCTCCGCCCCCATCACCCTGTGGGACCTCACGGCGGGCCTCACATGGCGCCACCCGTGGGCCGGCATGTCCCAGCAGGCGCGCCGCATGGCCGCCGCCGAGGCCGCCGCCCACCTCCGCACCCTCGAAACCCGCGGGACGGCCCGCCGCGAGGGCACCGACGACCCCCTGCGCTACGTCCTCCGCTAGCGGGCGCAGGCGTCCGGCCGGCGCCCCCGTACCGGCTGCCGCGACGACGGGAGGCTCGTGCGGGGGTGCGGCGTGGGTCACTCCGGGGGGCCGGGCTCTTGATGAGACTCCAGTCTCATGTTAGAACGTGTTCTAGATCTATTCCCAAGCAAGCGCTCAGTTCAGGGACTGGCTCCGTCCCGGCACGAAGGGTGTTCCATGGCACTTGCGACGTCCATCGCCTCCACCGACCGGATCTTCCGCGCGCCCGAGATCGACATCATCGATCCGGGCGTGTACGAGCGCGGCGGGATCCCGCACCGCCAGTTCCAGTGGCTGCGCGACAACGATCCGGTGCACTGGCACCAGGATCCCAACGAGGGCGTCCCGGGGTTCTGGGCCGTGACGCGGCACGAGGACGTGGTGTCGGTGTCGCGGCGCGCCAACCCCTACTCCTCGCACGAGCGGACGGCGATGTTCGAGGAGTTCTCCTCCGACGACATCGCCCTGTACGGGCAGATGATGCTGTTCCAGGACCCGCCGGACCACACGCGGCTGCGCGCCATCGTGAACAAGGGGTTCACGCCGCGGATGATCGGCCGGCTGGAGGACCACATCCGCGCGATCTGCAACGAACTGATCGACGAGGCGGCGCCGCTCGGCGAGTGCGACTTCGTGGAGAAGTTCGCCGCGCCGCTGCCGCTCTACACGATCTGCGAGCTGCTCGGCGCGCCGCTGGCGGACCGGGAGAAGATCTTCCACTGGTCGAACAAGCTGGTCGCGTTCAACGACCCCGACTTCATCGGGGGGCGCGAGGAGTCGACGCTGTGCGCCGCCGAGTTCGCCGAGTGGGGCGGGCAGCTCGCGGCGGCGCGCGAGTCGACGCCGCGCGACGACATCGTGACCAAGCTGCTCACCCCCGACGCGGACGGCTCCAGGGTCAGCCTGGAGGAGTTCCAGCTGTTCGTGATCATGCTGTCGATCGCCGGGAACGAGACCACCCGGACGGCGACCGCGGGCGGCATGCTGGCCTTCTTCGAGCGGCCCGACCAGTGGGAGCGGCTGCGCGCCGACCGGAGCCTGCTGCCGACGGCGGTCGAGGAGATCGTCCGCTGGGTGAGCCCGCTCAACCAGTTCCGCCGGACGGCGCTCGTCGACACCGAGCTCGGCGGCAAGGAGATCAAGGCCGGCGACAAGGTCGTGCTGTTCTACGGCTCCGCCAACCGCGACGAGCGCGTGTTCGAGGACCCCTTCGCCTTCGACGTGGGGCGCGACCCGAACCCGCACATCGGGTTCGGCGGCGGCGGCCCGCACTACTGCCTCGGCACGCACCTCGCGCGGATGAACCTGCGGATCATCTTTGAGACGATCCTGGAGCGGATGCCCGACATCCGGCTCGCCGGGGAGCCCCGCCGACTCCGGTCCAACTTCGTGAACGGCTACAAGGAGATCCCGGTGAGCTTCACACCGTCGGCCCCACTGGGGGGTTGACGGCGTCTCCGGACGAGGAGGTTCGAGGCGATGAGCACCACTGCCGGCACCACCCCCGACATCGAACTGGTCGACCCCGGCGCGTACGAGCGCGGCGGCATCCCGCACGAGCAGCTGACGTGGCTGCGCGAGCACGATCCGGTGCACCGGCACCACGGCGACCCGGAGCGGGAGTACCCGCCGTTCTGGGCGGTCACCCGGCACGAGGACGTCGTCCACGTGTCGCGGCATCCGGAGGTGTTCTCGTCGTGGCGGCGGCTCGCGCTGTTCGACGAGCCGCCGGAGGAGCACCTCGTCCTGCAGCGGATGATGATGCTTAACCAGGACCCGCCGGAGCACTCGCGCAAGCGGAGCATCGTCAACCGGGGGTTCACCCCCCGGGCGATCGGCGCCCTGGAGCAGCACATCCGGGACATCTGCCGGAAGCTCGTGGCGGAGACGGTCGAGCGGGGTGAGCGGGCCGACTTCGTCCGGGACCTGGCGGCGCCGCTGCCGCTGTACGTGATCTGCGAGCTGCTGGGCGCCCCGCCGGAGGACCGGGAGAAGATCTTCACCTGGTCGAACACGCTGATCGGCGGGGACGACCCGGAGTTCCAGCGGACGCCGGAGGAGGGCCAGGCGGCGGCGACGGAGCTGTACGCGTACGCCAACGTCCTGGCCGCCGACCGGCGGGAGAACCCGCGCGAGGACATCGTCACCAAGCTGCTCCAGCCGGACGCCGGCGGCGAGGTCCTGTCCGGCGACGAGTTCGAGCTGTTCGTCATGCTGCTGTCGGTCGCCGGGAACGAGACGACCCGGAACGCGGCGACCGGCGGCATGCTCGCGCTGCTGGAGCACCCGGAGCAGTGGGCGCGGCTGAAGGCCGACCGGTCGCTGGTGCGGACGGCGGTGGACGAGATCGTCCGCTGGGTCACCCCGGTCAACCTGTTCCGGCGGACCGCCGTCCGGGACGTCGAGATGCGCGGCAAGAAGATCAAGGAGGGCGACAAGGTCGTCGTCTTCTACTCGTCCGCCAACCGCGACGAGGCGGTGTTCGCCGACCCGTGGACCTTCGACGTCGGCCGGGACCCCAACCCCCACCTGGGCTTCGGCGGCGGCGGACCGCACTTCTGCCTGGGGTCCCACCTCGCCCGACTCGAGCTGAGTGTGCTTTTCGAAACACTTTTGGACGCCGTGCCCAATATTGAACTCGGCGGTAACGTTCGCAGGCTAAGGTCTAGTTTCATCAACGGCATAAAGGAGATGCCGGTACGCGTGCGTCCGGTGTCCCTCGACTGACGGGAGTGGTGCGTGGGCAGGGGCTGGCGTGGGTGAGTCAGGAGAGTCGGAGGCTTCGTCCCAGGACGGCCCGCTGCGGGTGGCCCTGCTCTCGTACCGGAGCAAGCCGCACTGCGGCGGCCAGGGCGTCTACCTCCGGCATCTGAGCCGGGAGCTGGCCGACCTCGGGCACGCGGTCGAGGTGATCTCCGGTCAGCCGTACCCGCAGCTGGACCGGGACGAGATCACCCTCACCAAGCTCCCGAGCCTGGACCTGTACCGGGACGAGGACCCGTTCCGCACCCCTGCCCTCGGCGAATTCCGCGACTGGATGGACGTCCTGGAGTTCGCGCACATGAAGACCGGCGGCTTCCCCGAGCCGCTGACGTTCTCGCTGCGCGCGCTGCGGCTGCTGAGGCGCCGCCGCCGCGACTTCGACGTCGTCCACGACAACCAGGTCCTCGGGCTCGGCAACCTCGGCATCGGCCGGCTCGGACTGCCGCTGGTGACGAGCATCCACCACCCGATCAGCGTCGACCGGCGGATCGAGATCGAGGCCGCGCGCGGCGTCAAGCAGAAGCTCGGCAAGCTCCGCTGGTACGGGTTCGTCGGGATGCAGGCGCAGGTGTCGCGGCGGATCGGCCCGGTGCTGACGGTGTCGGAGTCGTCCAAGGTCGACATCGTCAAGGACTTCAAGGTCGACCCGCGCGACATCGACATCCTGCCGCTCGGCGTCGACACCCGCATCTTCCACCCGCGCGGCGAGCGCGTCCCCGGCCGGATCGTGGCGATGGCCAGCGCCGACGCGCCGATCAAGGGCGTGGACGTGCTGCTGCGCGCGGTCGCCAAGGTCGCCACCGAGCGGGACGTCCACGTGGTCGTCGTCAGCAAGCCGCAGAAGGACGGCCCGACCGTGCGGCTCGTCCGGGAACTGGCGCTCGGCGACCGGGTGAAGTTCGTCAGCGGCATCAGCGACGACGAGCTGGGCGAGCTGCTGGCGTCGGCGGAGATCGCCGTCGTCCCGTCCCGCTACGAGGGGTTCTCGCTGCCGGCCGTGGAGCACATGGCGTCCGGGACGCCGCTGGTGGCGAGCCGCGCCGGGGCGCTGCCCGAGGTCGTCGGCGACGCCGGTATCCTCGTGCAGCCCGGGGACGTCGAGGAGCTCGCCGCCACCCTGCACCGCCTGCACGACTCCGCCGAGGAGCGGGCAAGGACGGGCGCCGCGGGTCTCGCGCGCGTCCAGCGGCGTTTCGCCTGGCCGGCCGTGGCGCAGGCCACCGTCGAGCACTACCGGGCGGCCATCGCCCAGCAGAACTACCTGCGGCTGGCCGCCCGCGCCGATCAGGCGCGGGGCAAGTAGGGGACGCCCGCCGGGCACCCCTGTACGGAAGGAGCACCACCCTGCTGACCGTGGATTTCCAGCGGTTCCGCGTCACCCCCGGAGACCGCGTCCTCGACATGGGATGCGGCGCCGGACGGCACGCCTTCGAGCTGTACCGCCGGGGTGCGCACGTCGTGGCCTTCGACCAGGACGCCGAGGAGCTGGCGGGCGTCGAGACGATGTTCGGAGCGATGCGCCTCGAAGACGAGGTGCCCGCGGACGCGACCGCCGAGACCGTGCAGGGTGACGCGCTCGACCTGCCGTTCCCCGACGACCACTTCGACGCGATCGTCGCGTCCGAGGTTCTGGAGCACATTCCCGACGACATGCGGGCGATGCGCGAGCTGCTGCGCGTCCTCAAGCCTGGCGGGAGGCTCGCGGTGACGGTGCCGAGCTGGCTGCCCGAGCGGGTGTGCTGGGCGCTGTCGGAGGACTACCACACCGCCCCCGGCGGGCACGTGCGGATCTACACGCGCGCCGAGCTGGAGGCCAAGCTGAAGTCGGTCGGTTTCAAGGTCGGCGGCCACCACCACGCGCACGGGCTGCACGCCCCGTACTGGTGGATCAAGTGCGCGGTGGGGGTGAACAACGACGGCAACCCGCTCGCCAAGGCCTACCACCAGATCCTCGTCTGGGACATCATGAAGCGGCCGCTGGCGACCCGGGTCGCCGAGCGGGTGATGAACCCGCTGATCGGCAAGAGCGTCGTCGTGTACTTCGCCAAGCCCGCGACGCCGGGCGCCCCCGCGACCCCGGCCAAGGAGACGGCGGATGCGGTCTGAGACCGTCCCGCCCTCGGTTCCCGGCGTCCTGACCTCGGACGACATCGTCGCGACGGCGCGGAGCATCGCGGCGCAGCAGGAGCCGTCCGGCGCGATCCCGTGGTTCTCGCCGGTGGGCGGCGTGCCCGGCCACGTGGACGCCTGGAACCACGTCGAGGCGGCGATGGCGCTGACCGTCGCCGGGTTCGGCGCGGAGGCCAGGCGCGCCTACGAGTGGCTGCGCGGCGTCCAGCGGCCGGACGGGTCGTGGCCCGCGAAGTGGGTGCTCGGCGAGGTGACCGAGCCGGGCGGCGAGTCCAACCACGCCGCCTACCTCGCGGTCGGCGTCTGGCACGAGCTGCTGGCGACCGGCGACGAGGGCTTCACGCGGCACATGTGGCCGGCGGTGCGGCGGGCGATCGACTTCACGCTCGGGCTGCAGACCCGGCGCGGGGAGATCATCTGGATCCGGCACGAGGGCGGCGAGGCGTCCGACCACGCGCTGCTGACCGGCTGCTCGTCGATCTACCAGTCGCTGCGCTGCGCGGTCGCGCTGGCCGAGCACCTCGGCGAGCCGCAGCCGGAGTGGGAGCTCGCCGCCGACCAGCTCGGGCACGTGGTGGCGGCGCATCCGGAGGCGTTCGCCGACAAGTCCCGCTGGTCGATGGACTGGTACTACCCGGTGCTCGGCGGCCCGGTCCGCGGCGCGGACGCGGCGCGCCGGTTCGACGAGCAGTGGGACACGTTCGTGGTGCCGGGCCTCGGCTGCCGCTGCGTGTCCGACCAGCCGTGGGTGACGGCGGCGGAGAGCTGCGAGCTGGTGCTGACGCTGGACGCCGCCGGCGACCGCGACCGGGCGCTGGAGCTGTTCACGACCATCCAGCACCTCCGGCACGAGGACGGCTCGTACTGGACGGGCTGGCAGTTCGAGAACGAGCGGCACTTCCCCGGGGACCGTTCCACCTACACGGCGGCCGCGGTGATCCTCGCGGCGGACGCGCTGGCGGACGCCTCCCCCGGCTCCCGGATCTTCAAGGAGATCGCGGGACGGCCGCTCGGGCCTTCGGAGGCGTCCGATCCGCTCGCGTGCGGGTGCGCCCTGGTCGCCGCATCCCGTTGAGTTGCGGCGTGTTGCCCTTAAGAGACCGCTCATAAGGACAACACGCCGCAACTCAACGATTAGGCGGGTGCGTCGCCGACGCGTTCCAGGACGCGCAGCGACCCTTCCACCCGCCGTTCCTCGAACGCGCCGCTCTCCAGGGCGCGCAGGTAGAGGTGGTAGGGTGCCTGCCCGCCGTCCTCCGGGTCGGGGAAGACGTCGTGGATGACGAGGGCACCGCCGGCGGCGACGTGCGGAGCCCAGCCCTCGTAGTCGTTCTGGGCGTGCTCTTCGGCGTGCCCGCCGTCGATGAACAGCAGCGCCAGGGGCGTGCGCCAGAAGGCCGACACGGTGCGGGACTGGCCGACGATGGCGACGACCTCGTCCTCCAGGCCGGCGTACCCGATCGTCTTGCGGAACGTGGGCAGCGTGTCCATCCGGCCCGTGCTCGGGTCGACCAGGGACGGGTCGTGGTACTCCCAGCCCGCCTGGTTCTCCTCAGAGCCGTGGTGGTGGTCGACGGTGACCAGGATCGTCCCGGCGGCCCTGGCCGCGGCCCCCAGGTAGACGGCGGACTTGCCGCAGTAGGTGCCGACCTCCAGCAGGGGGCCGGTCCCCGCGAGGCGCGCCCCGTAGTCCAGGGCCGTCTCGTAGAGCGCGAGGCCTTCGCCGTCCGGCATGAAGCCCTTGGCCATGCGCGCGGTGCGCAGCAGCTCCGCGGGCATCGCGGTGGCGGTTCGGTCGGTCGTCCCCGGCTCGGTGGACGCCTTGATGTTGGTCATCGATCTCCTCCGTCGGGGCACCCTACTATCCGTGCCCGCCGCCATGAGACGCGAGTCTTGCCCGGGCAGACTGGAACGTGTTCTACTTCCGGGGGTGGGCGCCCTCTTCCGAACCGGATTCGGTAAGTTGGCGGTCACGATCGGCCCTTGAACGGAGAAGCGATGAGAGTACGAGTCGACCCGCTGGTGTGCGAGGCGAACGCCGTGTGCGTCGGGCTCGCACCCGAGGTCTTCGACCTCAATGACGAGGACGAGCTCCAGATCCTCCTGCCGGACGTCCCGGCGGAGCACCAGGACCGCGTCCGGCACGCGGTCCGGTCGTGCCCCAAGGCCGCGCTGACGCTGGAGGAGTAGCCCTCCCCGCCGCCTGTCCCCCATCCCTCACACCTCACCCTTTCTTCTCCTCAATGTGGAGGCAGCCATGGCACGTGCCGCGGTCCTGCGTGCGGTCGGCGACAAGGAACTCGACCTGCGCGACGACGTCACGACGATCGATCCGGGCCCCGACCAGGTCAAGGTCAAGATCAAGGCGACGGGGGTCTGCCACTCCGACCTGTCCACCATGACCGGCGTCCTGCCGTCCGCGCTGCCCACGGTGATCGGCCACGAGGGCGTCGGCGTCGTCGCGGAGGTCGGCGAGCGGGTGACCGGCGTCCAGCCCGGCGACCACGTCGTCATCAACTGGACGCCCGACTGCGGCGAGTGCGCCGAGTGCCTGCGCGGCGAGCCGTACCTGTGCATGACCTACCTCGCGCAGTCGTTCAGCCAGCCCGGCTTCACGCTGGGCGACGGCAGCCCCGCGTTCGGCATGGCCGGCGCGGGCACGTGGGCCGAGGAGGTCGTGCTCCCCCGGCGCGGCGTCGTCAAGGTGGCGGAGGACATCCCGTTCGAGTACGCGGCCCTGCTCGGCTGCGGCATCCCGACCGGCCTCGGCGCGGTCTTCAACACCGCGAAGGTGGCGCCGGGCTCGAAGGTCGCGGTCGTCGGCACCGGCGGTATCGGGCTGTCGGTCATCCAGGGCGCCAGGATCGCCGGCGCGTCCACCATCCTGGCGATCGACCCGAACGAGGCCAAGCACCCGGTCGCCAAGCAGCTCGGCGCCACGCACACCGCGACGCTGGACGATCTGGACGCGACCAAGGGGCTGCTCACCGGCGGCGCGGGCTTCGACTACGTCTTCGAGGCCGTCGGCAAGTCCGCCGCGATCACCACGGCGTGGAACGCGACCCGGCGCGGCGGCGACGTCATCGTGGTCGGCGCGGGCTCCTTCGAGGACAACTGGAGCCAGACCGCGTTCGCGCTGCTCTTCGACGGCAAGAGCCTGAAGGCGTCCCTCTACGGGGGCTGCGACCTCAAGCGCGACATCCCGCTCTTCGTCGACCTGTGGCGCGCCGGGAAGCTCGACATCGACGGCCTCATCAGCCGCCGGATCGGCTTCGCCGACCTCAACGACGCCGTCCGCGCGCTGAACGACGGCGAAGTGATCCGCCAGGTCGTGCTGTTCGACTAGTCCGGCCGCGTGGCGCGGCCGGGGCCGTCCCGCCCGTATCATCCTTGGGTGATCCACGGTCTGGGGACTGTCCTGGCCGCGGCGTCGCTCGCCGCGCCCCTCGCCATCGCCTCCCCCGCGCATGCCGCCTCCCGCCCGGTCCGCATCCATGACATCCAGGGTGCGGCGCACGTCTCGCCGCTGAACGGCGCCCGGGTCTCCCAGGTGCCCGGGGTCGTGACGGCGCTCGCCGTCAACGGGTTCTGGATGCAGGACCCGCGTCCCGACCGGAGCGCCGCGACGTCCGAGGGCGTCTTCGTCTACACCGGGAAGCGGCCGGGCGCGGCGGTCGGCGACGCGGTCCGGGTCGACGGCAGGGTCGGCGAGTTCCGGCCGGGCGGCGCGTCGTCCGGCGGGCTGACCCGCACCGAGATCGACGCGACGGGCGTCTCCGTCTCCGCGCACGGGGCGGCGCTGCCCCCGGCGGCCGTCCTCGGCGGGCGGCGCGGACGCCGCGCGCCCACGAGCGTGATCGACCGCGGGCACGGGAACGTGGAGCGGGGCGGCGCGTTCGACCCCCGCCGCGACGGCCTCGACTTCTACGAGGCCCTCGAAGGCATGCGGATCGAGATCGGCGACGCCGTCGCGGTCGGGCCGTCCCGCTACGGCGAGCTGCCCGTGCTGCCCGCGAACGGCGCCGGGGCCGGGGCGCGGACGACGCGCGGCGGCATCCTGCTCCGCGACCTCGACGCCAACCCCGAGCGGGTCATCCTCGACGACGCGCTCGCCCCGCTGCCCGGCATGAACGTCGGCGACCGGCTGCCCGGCGCCAACCGCGGCGTCCTGGACTACTCCTACGGCGACTACAAGCTGCTGCTCACCGCGACCCCGCGGCGCGCCGCCGGCGCGCTCGCCCGGGAGTCGACCCGCCCGCAGCGGCCCGGCGAGATGGCCGTCGCCACCACCGCGCTGGACGGGCTGAACCCCGACGCGCCGCCCGCCCGCTTCACCGCGCTCGCGGGCGACATCGTGCACGGCCTGCGCTCCCCCGACCTCGTCGCGGTCACCGGCGTCGGCGACAACAGCGGCCCGGACGACGACGGCACCGTCGCCACCGACCAGACCGTCGCGCAGCTCATCACCGCGATCAGCGCGGCGGGCGGCCCCGCCTACGACTGGCGCTCGGTCGACCCGCGCGACAACGCCGACGGCGGCGAGGACGGCGTCAACGAGCGGGCCGGCTTCCTGTTCCGCACCGACCGGGGGCTCGCGTTCGTGGACCGCCCGGCCCCCGGCGAGCCGGTCCCGGACGAGCCGCCCGAGCGGCCCGACCCGGCCGTCACCACGGTGAAGGCGGTGCGGCGCGGCGGCACCGCCGGGCTCACCCTGAGCCCCGGCCGGATCGCGCCCGGCAGCGCCGCCTGGGCGGGCACGCACAAGCCGCTCGCCGGGGAGCTGACCTGGCAGGGCCGCCCCCTCATCGTCATCGCCAACCGCTGGTATCCGCGCACCGGCCAGGACCAGCCGCTGTTCGGCCGGTACCAGCCGCCGGCCCGGCCCACCGAGTGGCGCCGCGACGCGCAGGCCCGCGCGGTGGCGGGCTTCGTGAACTCGGTCCGGAAGGTGGACGCGGACGCCCGCGTGATCGTCGCGGGCGAGTTCAACACCGGCGGGACGTCCATCCCGGTCCAGAGCCTCACCGCGACCGCCGGGCTCACCGACCTCTCCGCCGGGCTGCCCGCGGGCGACCGCTACACCGCGGTGACCGCCGGCAACTCCGAGGACCTCGACCACATCCTGCTCAGCCGGTCGCTGCGCTCCCGCAAGCACGAGTTCGACATCCTGCACCGCAACGCGGAGTTCGCCGCGCGGGCCGGTGAGCGCGACCCGGCCGTGGTCCGCATCGACATGTCCGGAGGGAAGTAGGCGGCTCTCCGAATTTGGGAGATACCAAAAAGATCGTCGCGGTATGTCCCGGAATGCCGCCGGTGTTTTCTCCCGGTACCTCCGGGCAGCGACGGATCGTCACACCCCCCATCCGGAGGAGACGCCTTCCATGGCGAGACGATATCGGCCGCACATCAGCCTGCTCACCCTCATCTACCTCATCATCGGCGTGTTCATCGCCTGGGACCGCGGCTACATCGACGAGGGCCTGGTCGAGCGCATCATCAGCGCCCTGCTGGCCATCTTCCTCTGGGTCCTCGTCCTGCTCGGCGTCGACTTCCACATCAACTTCTGACCCCCTGACCGGGCACGGGCCGTCCCGCGTCCCCGCCACGGGACGGCCCGTGTCCTCCACGACAGATGCACATCGCGCCCCGGTCATAGACCGCACAGTGCCGCAGAGGTTACGTTCCGCTCATGACGAAAAAAGACTGCAGTTGCGGACACGGCGGCGGATGCTCCTGCCCGAAGGGCTGCTCCTGCGGCTGCAACGGCTGACCGCTGAGCCGCGCGCCCGAGCCCGGGCCAGAGCGCGGCCTCGACCGCCTTCCGGCTCCGCCGACGTGCCGGCCTAGGCTGACGGCTTGGTGGGGACCCAGTAGCGGAGACGGCCGCCGCGTCCTTCGGCGCGGAACTCCTCCATGGCCGCGACGAACGACCTGTGGACGGAGGTGACGGGCTCGACGAGGTCCGGCATGCGACCCCCTACTTCGGCACGGGCGTGCGCCAGAGGGTCGGTGCTCCGCCGTCGGTGCCCGTGGCCAGGACGGTGCCGCCCATCGTGGTCAGGGTGGTGAGGCGCTGCTCGCCGGGGCCGGTGAGCCCGCCGACGTCGAGGCGGCGCCAGGTCGTCCCGTCGGCGGACGCCAGGACGGCGCCGTCGTCGTTCGTGCTCGCGGTCAGGACGAAGCCCCGCGGGGTCGAGGTGACCGCGGCGGCGGCCAGGCCGGGGCCGATGTTGCGCTGCGTCCACGTCGCTCCGGCATCGGTGGAGACCAGCGCGATGGCGCTCGCGGAGATCGCCACCAGCGTGTCGCCGTGCGCGGTGACCTGGGTGAGCGGAGCGGTGAGGCCGGGGGGCAGTTCGGCGGCCGTCCACTTCGCGGCGTCGGGGGACGTCCAGACGGCGGGCGCCTCGCCGCGGGCGCCGACCGCCACGTACGCGCCGGACGTCGCGGTCACGTCGGCCGGGACGCCGTCGAGACCGGCGCGCTTCCAGGTCCGGAGGTCGGTGGAGCGCCAGGACCCGCGGGGCCCGACCACGACGTAGCCGGACGGTCCCGTGGCGGCCGCCACCGGCGCCGGCCCCGCCGGGAACGCGGTCTTCTCCCAGGCCAGCCCGTCCTGCGAGGTCATCGCCAGCGGGGCGGGCGACGTGCCGGACGCCCGGCCCACGGCCAGCCAGCCGGCGGTGCCGTGCACGGCGTCCGACAGCCGGCCGGGGGTGCCGGGGATCCGGGCCCGCGACCACCGCAGGCCGTCGGGGGCCGTCCAGATCGCGGCGCCGCCGTTCGTGCTGCCCACGGCGACGGAGAGGGCCGGGCCGGCGGCGAGGGACCCGACCGAGCGTTCCGCGTGGACGGCGCCCGGCACGGTGCGCAGGTCGACGCCGTGCAGGTAGGCGTCGTCGCCCTGCCGGCCGGTGACGGAGACCCCGCCGAGGCCCGCGCGCGCCAGGCCGCTGATCCGCACGCCCGCCGGGATGCTCCCGCCGGGCTGCCAGGTGCGGCCGTCGGCGCTGCGCAGTATCGCGCGGGCGCCCTTCGCGCCGCGCACGATGACGGCGAAGCCGCCGTCGGTGTCGCCGAGACGCTCGATGCCGGACCCGCCGAACCGGCCCGCCACCCGCCACTTCAGGCCGTCCGCCGAGGTGAACAGGACCCCGGACCGCTTGGTCTTGCGGTGCTTCTTCCGCCCGGACGTCTGCTTGCCCTCGCGGACGGTCGCGAAGCCGCCGGCGGCGACCACCAGGCCCTTCATCGGCCCGTAGGAGCCCTGCGCCTGGGGCACCTTCACGCTGGTCCACGTCCGGCCCTCGTCCACGGAACGCCACAGGGCGTCGGCGCGGACCGTCCGCGTGACCTTCTTGCGGCCCTTCTTCTCCGTGACCTTCCTGGCGTACGTGCCGTGGGCCATGACGACGTTCCCGGCCACCGCCGCACGGTCGAAGCCGGTGATCCCCTTGATGCCGTCGACGCGCTGCCACGTCCGGCCGTCCCCGGAGGTCCAGGCGACGGCGCGGCCCTTCGAGCCGCCCACGGCGATGAAGCCGCGGTCGGTGTAGACCAGGTCGTTCACCTGGTCGGACGGTGTGAAGCCGGCGCCGGGTGGACGCCGCGTCCAGACCTTGGCGTCCTCGCTCGTCCACTCCACCGTGCCGCCGCCGGGCGCACGTCCGAGGGCCGTCCAGTGGCCGGACCAGCCCGAGACGAG
The DNA here is from genome assembly GCF_001552195.1 of Actinomadura latina NBRC 106108. Classification (GTDB taxonomy): domain Bacteria; phylum Actinomycetota; class Actinomycetes; order Streptosporangiales; family Streptosporangiaceae; genus Spirillospora; species Spirillospora latina. The sequence continues at coordinate 239,744 of NZ_BCQS01000007.1, read as the reverse complement.
GTGCGGCGTTTCGCCGGGCGGAGGCGTCGAGCCGTCCTGCGTGCGGATCTCCGCGAGCGTCCAGGTGCGCCCCCTGTCGGTGGAGACGAGGAAGCGGGCCCGCTCCCGGCCGGGCGCGCCGTCGCCCTCGGTGCCCGCCGCGACGACCACCGAACCGGTGGACGCGATCGCGGTGAGGTCCTGGACGAGGCCGTCGGTCGCGGCGGCCGGGTCGAGGGCGAACAGTTCGTCCGCCGCGATCGGGCCGCGGATGCCCGGCTCGGTCGGCGCCTCCGCGCGCTGCGCCACGGCGAAGACCGTCCCGGCGGCGACCACGGTGAGCCCGGCCCCGATCGCGGCGCGTGTGCGGAGCCGCCGCCACAGCGCCGGCCGCTGCGCGGGCTTCGGGGCCTTCTTCGGGGCCGGCTTCGGGGAGCCGGCGACCAGCACATCGCCGGGGACGGGCTTCGCGGGCTTGGGCTTCTTAGCTGCGGGCTTGGGCTTCTTACCGGAGGGCTTGGGCTTCTTGGCCGTCGGCTTCGGCTTCTCGGCCGCCGGCTCGGGCTGTTCGGCCGCGGGCTCGGGCTTCGGCTCGGCCGATGCCGCCTCGTCCGGCGGGCTCCCGGCCCGGACCGCGTTGCGGCTCGCCGCGCGCTCGCGGGGCGGGGCGCCGTGCCCCCAGCTGAGGCCGGCCGCCCGCCAGGCCTCGTAGGCGCGCTGCCAGGGCGACAGGGCGGCGCGCATGTCGGCGATGTCGCCGGCGACGCCGAACGTCAGCCGCCGCCGGACCTCTCGGGAGCCCGCCGGGCCGTCCTCGACCGTCCGCGGGGCCTCACCCTGCTCCGGGGTCCTCGCCGTCACACGCGCTCCTTCACGGTCCTGTCGGACCACCATCAAATCGCGCCATGGGACGTCCTGTACCGACATCCGCATGAACGGCGGCCAATGGGGCCGCTGGAGCGTTCTATCACTTCAGGGCAGTCGTATCAGACCTTTCACCCGGATCGCCCCCTTGTACGCATAACCCCGGACATGGACAACCGGGGCGCCCGCCGGCGGGTCCCCGTGCACCTCGGCGGAGACCCCCACACCGTCCGCTTCCACGCGGATACCCGCGGGCACGATGATCTCCACCGCGGACTTGTAGGCGATCACCCGGAGGGTCGTGATCGGGCCGTCCAGCTCGGCGGAGCGGAGGTCGATCATGCCGGAGCCCTTATAGACGGCCGTCGTGAAGCGCTCGGGCAGCCGCCACCGCCCGGCGCGCGTCACCGAACTCTTGTAGGCGACCTGGAACCGCCCCACGGGGCCGCCGCGGGGAACCGCCGGGACGGGCCGGCCGGACGGGAGGTCCGCGGCCACGGCGCCCAGCTCGTCGTGCGTGCGCGCGGCGAGGACCCGGTCGATGCGCTCCTCCAGTTCCGGCTCGTTCAGCCGCCCCTCGGCGAAGGCGGTGTGCAGCCGGACGAGCATCTCGTCGCGGTCGCGGTCCGAGGCGCGCAGTGCGGGCGCGGGATGCTGCTCGACGCTCATCGCTTCTCTCCTTCGAGGCGGCCGGCCTCCGCAGGCTGCCCCCTCCAGCCGGTGGAGGGTCAAGACGCGATACATCGTAACTCGACGTCGCTCGGATTTCGAGACATTCGGCCGCATCCCGACGCGCGATCATGCTTACCGGCCTTTCGGACGCCCGTCCGCTAGGTTCGAAGCAGCCCGTGATCGAGCGGTGAGGGGGACGATCCATGGGCGGGACGCTCGGCCGCGCACACGGCCCGTACACGCTGTACGACCTGGACGCGCTGCCCGAGGAGGGCCGCCGCTACGAACTCGCGGACGGCTGGCTGAACGAGCTTCCGGGCGACCTGTGGCACGACCACGCCGCCGAGCAGCTGAAGACGATCCTGAAGGACGCGGCCCGCCAGGCCGACGCCGACGTCCACATCGCGGGCGCCCCGCAGGACGTGACGACGCCGTCCGGCATCCGCAAGCCCGATGTCTTCGCCGTGGCCCGCGACGTCGCCCGCGCCGCCCTGGAACGCCAGACCCGCACCTACTACGGGCCCGACCTCATCCTGGTCGCCGAGGTCGTCACGCCGCGCACGGTCAACGAGCAGATCGACCGCGTCCGCAAGGTCGACGAGTACGCCGCGACCGGCATCCCCCACTACTGGCTCGTCGACCTGGAGCCACGCCCCACCATCACCCTGCTCGAATTGGAGGGCGACCGCTACGAGGTGGCGGGCAGGGCCCGCTCCGGCGAAACCCTGACGCTGGACCGCCCCTACCCCATCACCTTCGACCCGGCCCGCCTCTCCGAAATGGACTGACCGCCGCCTGGCGGCCCCCCGAACTCGCACTAGGCTCGTTGCGTGCTGCTGCTCACGATGCTCGACGCCTGGGAGGCCGAGCCCGGCCCGCGCTTCGTCCTGCCCGAGACCGGTGCCGCCTGGGCGCCCGAGGAGGCGGCGCTGGCCGTCGCGGACGACGTGTTCGAGGGCGGGCAGGTCGTCGCGGTCACGCTGGATCCCGAGCCGGGCGCGGCGCCGGGCCGCGGGGTGATCGACAAGACGGCGGCGACCCGCGTCCGCTACCTGCGGCGCGGGCCGGACGGACGGCACGCCGCGCTCCTCGACCGGCCCGCGACGGCGGCGGCGCTCGGCCTGCTCCCGCATCCCGAGGGCGGCTGGTACCGGGAGACGTGGCGGTCGGACGTGACCTTCGCACCGGACGGCTATCCGGGCGAGCGGGCGAGCGCCACCGGCATCTACTTCCTGCTGCCGCCGGGCGAGGAGTCGATGTGGCACGCCGTCCGGTCCGCCGAGGTTTGGTTGTGGCACAAGGGCGGGCCGCTGGCGCTGCTGCTCGACGGCGACGGCGAACGTCCGGCCGGGAACCCGGAGACGGTGATGCTCGGCGACGGCCTGGCCGACGGGCAGGTCCCCCAGGCCGTCGTGCCACCCGGCGTCTGGCAGGCGGCGCGTCCGGCCGGGAACGAGGAGGTCCTGGTCAGCTGCGTGGTCTCCCCCGGCTTCGACTTCACCGACTTCCGCGCCCTCCCTTAGCGTTTGCGGCGTGGGCGGATCATCTGTTCGGCCCAGAACGGCTGCATGACGCGGCCGATCGCCTTCGCGACCGTGCGGGCCACGTCGTCGGCGAGGGCGCGGGCGCGGTGGTGGAGGTCGCTGCACATCTCGGTGAGCCCGCCGAAGCTCCCGGACGCCGGATACGTCCGGGAGTACGGCGACCTGGGCGTGGACCGGCTCATCGTCGTCCCGCCGATGGGCGTCCCGGCGTTGGCTCAGTCGGAGGAGAACGCCGCGTCGAAGGCGCCCTCCGGAGGCTCCATCGCGTTCAGGGCTCTGACGAACTCCAGGGCCTCCGGGGCGCCCTGGAGGCGGTCCATGCCCGCGTCCTCCCATTCGACGGAGATGGGGCCGTCGTATCCGATCGAGTTCAGGGCGCGGAACACGTCCTCCCAGGGGACGTCGCCGCGTCCGGTGGAGATGAAGTCCCAGCCGCGCCGCATGTCCGCCCACGGCAGGTGGGACGAGAGGCGCCCGCGGCGGCCGTCGCCCGTCCGGACCTTGGTGTCCTTGCAGTCGACGTGGTAGATCCGGTCGCGGAAGTCGAACAGGAAGCCGACCGGGTCGAGTTCCTGCCACACGAAGTGCGACGGGTCGAAGTTCAGCCCGAACGCGGGACGGTGCCCGATCGCCTCCAGCGTGCGGACGGTCGTCCAGTAGTCGTAGGCGATCTCGCTCGGGTGGACCTCGTGCGCGAACCGGACGCCGACCTCGTCGAACACGTCCAGGATCGGGTTCCAGCGCTCGGCGAAGTCGGCGTATCCGCGCTCCACCATCGCGTCGGGGGTGGGCGGGAACATCGCGACCGTGTGCCAGATCGAGGAGCCGGTGAAGCCGACGACCGTGTCGACGCCCAATGCGGCGGCGGCGCGGGCGGTGTCCTTGATCTCGGCGGCGGCGCGCTGCCGCACGCCCTCGGCCTCCCCGTCGCCCCAGATCCGCTCCGGCAGGATCGCCTTGTGGCGTTCGTCCGGGATGTCGCAGACCGCCTGCCCGACGAGGTGATTGGAGATCGCCCACACCTTGAGGTCGTGCTTGGCGAGCGTCTCCAGCTTGCGCGGGATGTAGGAGTCGTCGGCGACGGCCTTGTCGACCTCGAAGTGGTCGCCCCAGCAGGCGATCTCCAGGCCCTCGTAGCCCCAGCCGGACGCCAACCGGCAGACCTCCTCGAACGGCAGGTCCGCCCACTGGCCGGTGAACAGGGTGATCGGTCGTGCCATGGCTAGTTGCTCCCCTCTACGTCGACCCAGCCGCGGGACGCCGCGCTGTCCGCGACCGCGGCGAGGACGCGCTGCACCTGCAGGCCGTCGGCGAACGACGGGCGCGGGTCGGTGCCGTCCGCGATGGCGGTGAGCAGGTCGGCGATCTGGTGGGTGAAGGTGTGCTCGTATCCGAGGATGTGGCCGGGCGGCCACCAGTGCCCCGCGTACGGGTGGACGGGCTCGGTGACGACGATGCGGCGGAACCCGGCGGTCTCGCCGTCCTCGGTCCCGTCGTAGAACCAGAGTTCGTTGAGCGATTCCAGGTCGAACGACAGGGCGCCGGACGAGCCGCTGACCTCGATGCGCAGCGAGTTCTTGCGGCCGGTGGCGAAGCGGGTGGCCTCGAACGTGGCGAGCGCGCCGGCGTCGGTGCGTCCGATGAACAGGGCCGCGTCGTCGACCGTGACCCGCGCCGTACCGCCGCCCGGCGCCGGACGTTCCGGGACGAAGGTGTCCGTCAGCGCCGACACGCCGACGAGCGACTGCCCGGTGATGAACTGCGCGGTGTCGATGATGTGCGCGCCGATGTCGCCGAGCGCGCCCGACCCGGCCCTGTCGCGGTCCAACCGCCAGGTGAACGGGGCCTCCGGGTCGGCCAGCCAGTCCTGGAGGTACTGGGCCCGGATGTGCCGGACGGTCCCGATGCGCCCCTCGTCCACCAGCCGCCGCGCCAGGGTGACCGCCGGGACGCGCCGGTAGTTGAACCCGACCATCGACCGGACGCCGCGCTCGCGCGCCCGGTCGGCGGCGGCGACCATCGCCTCGGCCTCCGCGACGGAGTTGGCGAGCGGCTTCTCGCACAGCACGTGCTTGCCGGCGTCCAGCGCGGCGACCGCGATCTCGGCGTGGCTGTCGCCCGGCGTGCAGATGTCGACGAGCTCGACGTCGTCGCGGCGGAGCAGCTCCTTCCAGTCGGTCTCCACCGACGCCCAGCCGAGCGACTGCGCGGCGGCGCCGGCCCGGTCGGCGGAACGTCCGGCGAGGGCCGCCATGACGGGCGTCAGCGGCGGCCCGAAGAACGGCCCCACGCTGCGCCACGCCTGGGAGTGGGCGCGCCCCATGAACGCGTACCCGACCATCCCGACTCCGACGGTCGTCATATTCAGCTCACCTCTCTGTGTCGTTTCCGGGGGACGCCCCCCGGACCGGTCCCGGTCGATCCGCGGGCTCGGCCGCGGCCGCCCGGCGCCGGGTCCGTGCGCCCGCCCGCCGAAGGAGGGGCGGGCGCACGGACGCCACCGTCGCTCAGGACTCGAAGCCGAGCGGCATGTACGTGTCGACGTTGTCCTTGGTGACCGTCTCCGACGCCAGCGTGATCGACTGCGGGACCTGCAGCTCCACCAGGTCCGCCATGCCCTTGCCCTGCGCGATCAGCCGGCCCAGCTTGATCGCGGACGCGGCCATCGTCGGCGGGTAGGTGACGGTCGCCTCCAGGACGCCGCTCCCCGCCTTGATGTCCCGCATGGCGTTCGCGGACCCGGCGCCGCCGACCATGAAGAACTCCTTGCGGCCGGACTGCTTGATCGCGGCGAGCACGCCGACGCCCTGGTCGTCGTCGTGGTTCCACATCGCGTCGATCTTCTTGTGCGCCTGCAGCAGGTTGGACGCGACCTGGTTGCCGGACTCGACGGTGAACTTCGCGTCCTGCTTCGCGGTGACGGAGAAGCCGTAGGACTTCAGCGCGTCCGCGAAGCCCTTGCTGCGGTCCTGTGTGAGCGGCAGCGTCGCGATGCCCTGGATCTCCACGATCACCGGGTCGGAGACGCCCTTGTCCTTCAGCTTCTTGCCGATGTAGTGGCCGGCGGAAACGCCCATGCCGTAGTTGTCGCCGCCGACCCACGTCCGGTACGACAGCTTGTCGGGGAAGACGCGGTCGAGGTTGACGACCGGGATGCCGGCGTCCATCGCCTTGCGCGCCACCTGGTTCAGCTGCTCGCCGTCGTTCGGCAGGATCACCAGCACGTTCACCTTCGCCCGGATCAGCGACTCGACGGCGGAGATCTGCTGGTTGATGTCGTTCGTCGGCTCGACCGGCTTGAACGTCACGTCCTTGTACTTCTTGGCCTGCGCCTCGGCGTTCTTCGCGATCGCCGCGATCCAGCCGTGGTCGGCGGCGGGCGCGGAGAACCCGATGGTGACCTGCTCGCCCGGCTTGTCGTTGTCGCCGGCGAGCGAACCGGCCTGCGCGGCGGGCGCCGGGTCGTCCTTCTCGTTGTTGCTGGTGCAGGCGGCGGCGAGAGTGCCGGCCGCGACGACGGCGCCGCCGAACAGGACGCCTCTGCGGCTCGGACGAGGGCTCTGATCACGCATGACGTGCTCCTGATGAAGGGATGGGCGTCCCGCGCCGCGCGCATCCCCGCGGCGCGCGGCGCTGGACATGGGGCGAGAGGGTGAGGTCAGGTGGGCGAGCGGAGGCCGCGGCGCTGCAGCAGCACGGCGATCCCGATGATCGCGCCCTTGGCGATGAGCTGGTCGCTGGTCTGCAGGCCGTTCAGGATGAACAGGTTGGTGATGACGGTGAAGATCAGCACGCCGAGGATCGACCCGACGACGGTGCCGCGACCGCCGGTGAGCAGCGTCCCGCCGATGATGACGGCGGCGATCGCGTCGAGTTCGTACAGGTCTCCGTGGGTGCTGGAGCCCGTGGTGGTGCGCGCCATGATGATGAGCGCCGCGACACCGCAGCAGAACCCGGACAGCGCGTACAGCAGCAGGGTGTGCCGGCGGACGTCGATGCCGGCGAGCCGCGCCGCCTCCGGGTTGCCGCCGACCGCGAACGTCCGGCGGCCGAACGTGGTGCGGTTGAGCAGCACCCACCCGGCGACCGCGACCGCCGCGAAGATGTAGACGACGAGCGGGATCCCGAGCACCTTGGTGGTGGACAGCGAGACGATCGCGTCGTTCTCCGTCCGGACGAGCTGGGTCTTGCGGTCCGACATCCGCTGCGCGAGGCCCCGCGCGGCGACGAGCATCGCGAGCGTCGCGATGAACGGGACCATCCGCCCGTAGGAGATCAGCAGCCCGGTCACGACGCCCGTGCCCGTCCCGACGAGGATCGCGCACAGCGCCATCACGACCGGCCCGTACGACTGCGTCGCGACCGTGGTCGCCCAGACCGAGGCGAGGGCCATGACCGATCCGACGGACAGGTCGATCCCGCCGCCGATGATCACGAAGGTCTGGCCGACGGTGATCACGCCGATGGTGGCGGCGAGCGCGAGGATGCCGATGACGTTACCGGACGTCGCGAAGTTGTCCGGCTCGGTCACCAGGCCGACGACCGCGAGCAGCACCAGCGCGGCGACGAGCCCGAGATGGTGGATCTCGCGGGTCCCCGCGGCGCCGCCCCGCGCGAACGGCCGCCATGGCCCGCCGGCCTCCGCCTTCTTCGTCGGCGGCCCCCACCTGCCGTTCCGGGGGGTCTGGGGGGTCGGCCCCTCAGAATGACGGGTCTCGGTCACAGGGCACTCCCTTCCATGATCATGTTGAGCACGGTGCCCTCGTCGAGGTCGCGGGCGCCGCCGGTGTGCACGACCCGCCCCTCCCGGACGACGAGGACCCGGTCGGCGAGCCCGAGCACCTCGGGGACCTCGCTGGACACCAGCAGCACCCCGATCCCGCGCCCGGCCAGCTCCCGGATCACCGCGTACAGCTCGGCGCGGGCGCCGACGTCCACGCCGCGGGTCGGCTCGTCCAGGATCAGCAGCCGCAGACTCGCCGCGTCGAGCAGCCAGCGGGCGAGGACGACCTTCTGCTGGTTGCCGCCCGACAGCGTCACGACGGGGCGCGAAGGGTCGGGCGGCCGGATGTCGAGCGCCTCGATCTGGCGGCGCACGTCCGCCACCTCGCGGCGCCGGTCGAGCCAGCCGAGCCGGGCGTAGCGCGACAGCCCGGCGACGGTGACGTTCCCGGCGACGGTCTCGTTCAGCAGCAGCGCCTGGCTCTTGCGCTCCTCCGGCGCCATGCCCATGCCGCGCCGCACCGCCGCGCCGGTGTCGCCGGGGCGGACGGGGCGCCCGTCCACGAGCACCCGGCCCCGCGCGGCGCGCCGGGCACCGTAGATCGTCTCCAGGATCTCCGAGCGGCCCGACCCGACGAGCCCGGCCAGCCCGACGATCTCGCCGGCGTGGACGGTGAGCGACACGTCCTCGAACGCGCCCGGCAGCGCCAGCCCCTCCACCCGCAGCACCTCGGCCGGGTCGCCGGCCGCCGCCGGCCGCTCGGGGAACACGTACTCGACGTCCCGCCCGGTCATCAGCGACACGATCTCGTCGGTGGAGGTGGTCTTCGCCGGGAGCCCGACCGCCACGGTGCGGCCGTCCTTGAGGACGGTCACCCGGTCGCCGATCTCGCGGATCTCCTCCAGCCGGTGCGAGATGTAGACGACCGCGACGCCGGCGGCGGTCAGCTCCCGGATGATGCGGAACAGGTTCCCGACCTCGTCGTGCGCGAGCGCGGCGGACGGCTCGTCCATCACGATGAGGCGGGCGTCGTGCGACAGGGCGCGGGCCATGCTGACGACCTGCTTGCCCGCCGCCGGCAGCCGGCCGACCTCGCGGCGCGGCGGGATCTCGCCGTGCCCGAGCCGGCCGAGCAGCTCGCGCGCGGCCCGCTCGGCGTCGCCGCGCCGGGTGAACCCGAGCCGCGCCTTCTCGTGCCCGAGGAAGATGTTCTCGGCGACCGACAGCCCGTCGACGAGATCCAGCTCCTGGTAGATGGTCGCGATGCCGGCCCGCATGGCGGCGGTCGGCCCGGCGAGCCGCACCGGCTCCCCGGCGAAGACGATCTCGCCCTCGTCCGGCTGGTGGGCGCCGGCCAGCACCTTGATGAGCGTCGACTTGCCGGCGCCGTTCTGCCCGAGCAGGCAGTGCACCTCGCCCGGGCGGACGTCGAGGTCGACGCCGTCCAGCGCGCGGACGCCGGGGAACTGCTTGACGATGCCGCGCATCAGCAGCAGCGGTTCCATTCGAGGGGCCTCCTCAGGACGCGGAGAAGACGTGGTCGCTGATGAGCCGGGCGCCGCCGACCACGCCGGCGGCGCCGGCGAGCTCGGACAGCACGATCGGCAGGTTGCCGGTCGCGAGCGGCGCGGACCGGCGGTAGACGACGCTGCGGATCTCGGCGAGCAGCGCGTGGCCGAGGCCCGCGACGCCGCCCGCGATGATGACGAGACCCGGGTTGAAGAAGCTGACGAGCCCGGCGAGCACCTGCCCGACGTGCCGGCCGCCCGCCCGGATGATCCGCACCGCGGCCGGGTCGCCCGCGGCCGCCGCCTCGCCGACGTGCTCGGCGGACAGCGCCCCGTGCGTCTCCAGCAGCGCGGCGAGCGCGGGCGACTCCCCCGACCGCGCCGCCGCCTCCGCGTCCCGCGCGAGGGCGGCGCCGCCGAAGAACGCCTCCAGGCACCCGGCGTTCCCGCAGGCGCAGATCGGCCCGTCGTCGTCGACCCGGATGTGGCCGATGTCGCCCGCGCTGCCGGACACGCCCCGGTAGATGGCCCCGCCGACCACGATCCCGCAGCCGATACCGGTACCGATCTTCACCAGCAGGAAGTCGTCGACCGACCGGGCGAGCCCCGCGTGCAGCTCGCCGAGCGCCATCAGGTTCACGTCGTTGTCGACCAGCACCGGGCAGCCCAGCTCCTGGCCGATCGCGTCCCGCACTGGGAAGCGGTCCCAGCCGGGCATGATCGGCGGGACGACCGGCATGCCGTCCCGGAAGCTGACCGGGCCGGGAACCCCGATGCCCGTGCCGTGCACCTGCGGGATGAGGCCCTCGTCGCGCAGCTTGCCGAGCAGCTCCAGCGCCCGCTCCAGCACGACGGTCGCGCCCTGCCGCACGTCGCACTGCTCGCTCACGTGGCCGAGGACCTCCAGCGTGCCGTCGGTCACCGCGACGTCGATCGAGGTGGCGCCGATGTCGAACGCGACGAACCGCAGGCTCGGCGACAGCCGGACGATCCCGGACCGCCGGCCGCCCCGCGACGCGGCCAGCCCGGCGCCCTCGACGAGCCCCAGCTCGACCAGCCGGTCCAGCTCCACCGCCAGCTTCGATCGCGACAGCCTGACGACGTCGCCCAGCTCGGCGCGCGAGCGCGGCCCCTCGTCGCGCAGCAGCCGCAGCAGCCGTGCCTGATGCACGTTCTGCGGACGAGCCGACATGCGCATCACGTCGTCCTCTCGGGATCGGTGCAGCCGTGTGACTCCGGTCTCATGGCCGAGACCGTAACCCGCTTTCGCCGCGTTGAGAAGACCTTTTCTCTAGATCATCACAACTTTCTCCACTCAGAGGACAAAGCTTGGCAGCGCGAACGGCCCCCGCCCATCGGACGGGGGCCGCTCGGCCGATCTCAGTAGCTGACCGCCTGGCGGCCGCTCATGGTGCGCATGATGTGCTCGACCAGGGTGATGAGGACCCGCTTGGCGTCCTCGCGGTCGCGCACGTCGCAGTCGATGACGGGCACGTCGGCGGGGAGGTCGAGGGCGTTGCGGACCTGGTCGTGGGAGTGCTGGCCGGCGCCGTCGAACTGGTTGACGCCGATGATGAACGGGACGCCGCGCCGTTCGAAGTAGTCGACCGAGGCGAAGCAGTCGGCCAGCCGGCGGGTGTCGACCAGGACGACGGCGCCGAGGGCGCCCTTGGCCAGCTCGTCCCACATGAACCAGAAGCGGTCCTGGCCGGGGGTGCCGAAGACGAACAGGACCAGGCCGTTCGGCAGCGTGATGCGGCCGAAGTCCATCGCCACGGTCGTCGTCGTCTTGTTCGCGACGGCGCTGGTGTCGTCGACCCCGATGCTCTTCTCGGTCAGCGCCTCCTCGGTGCGCAGCGGGCGGATCTCGCTGACCGCGCTCACCAGGGTGGTCTTTCCGACGCCGAAACCACCGGCCACGAGGATCTTCACCGTCAGCGCGGACTCGCCCTGGTGGGCGGCCGCGTCAGAGCGCACGGATTCCATCGATCACTTCCTTGAGTACGCGCTCGCTGGGGAACTGCGCCACCGGCGCGGGGCGCCGGACCTGAATCAGCGAGTGGTCGAGCAGATCACCGAGCAGGACACGGACCACCCCGAGGGGGAGTTCCAGATCCGACGCTATCTCGGCGACCGACAACGGGGTGCGGCAAAGCTCCAGGATCATGTCATGTTCCGGCTCCAGGGCCCACGGCGTTGCGGGAAGCGCGTCCTCCGCGGGCGCCGGCGGGTCCGCGGCGGCGATCAGCGCGACGAGGTCGAACTCGTCGCCGTCGTAGTGGGTCCGGCCCCCGGTGAGCGCGTACGGGCGGACCACGGGCCCCGCAGCGTCGTCGTACCAGGCCGTCCCGCCCATGTCACCGCCCGCCGGGATCGGCCGCGGCCACCCGCGGGTCCGCGGACAGGTGCTGGCCGACCCGGGTGACCAGCATCGCCATCTCGTAGGCGATGATCCCGAGGTCGGCGTCGGCGGCGGCCAGGACCGCCAGGCACGCGCCGCGCCCGGCGGCGGTGACGAACAGGAACGACGACTCCATCTCCACGATGGTCTGCCGGACGGGGCCGCCGCCGAACGACTCCCCGGCCCCGCGCGCGAGGCTCTGGAAGCTGGCGGCCACCGCGGCCATGTGGTCGGACTCCTCGCGGGCGAGGCCGCGGGAGGCGGCGATCTTCAGGCCGTCGCTGGACAGCACCACCGCGTTCTGCACCGCGGCGACCCGCTGGACGAGGCTGTCCAGCAACCAGTTCAGGTCACCTCCGGCTCCGCCCGGGACCTCCGCGCCGGAGTGCTGGGCATGTGTCATGGGGTGTCGTCCTCCTGGTCGCCTGGATTCCGCGCGGCCGGGCCCGGGGCCTCCGCGTCGGCCGCCTCCTGCCTGCCACGCTGCCAGCCGGCCTGCATGGCGGAGAGCATCGATCGCATCGCCTCGGCCGAGCGGGCCGCGTCGTCGTCCGGGTCCGCGCCCGCCGGAGCGGTCCCGGCCGGCTCGGCGGGCGGCGGGGGCGCGTCCATGGGGACGGGCGCCGCGAGCGGCATCCCCGCCGGTTCCGGCGCGGGCGGCGGGCCCGGCGGCGCGGCCCGAGGCTCGGCAGGCGGCACGGCGGGCGGCTCGTCGGGGACGGGCGGCGTCTGGCCCTGCGCGGCGAGGTGCGCGTCCACCCGCTCCTTGAGCTGGGGCGCCAGGTGGGTCTGGCGGCGGCGCTTGGGCAGCTCACCCTCCCTCGGCGCCGCCTGCGGCTCCGGCGGCGCCACGGCGGGCGCGGGCGGCGGAACCGGCGGCGGCGCGGGCCGCGCGGCGGGACGGGACGGCTCCGGTGCGGCCGGTTCGGCGACCAGCCGCATCACACCACCGGACTCGACCGCCGGGCGGCTCGCGAACGCCGACAGCGCCGCGGCCTGCTCCGGCAGCGCCTGCATCGGCCCGGTCGGGCGGCGCACGGCCGGCTCCGGGTCGGCGGCGTTCTCCACGATGAGCGAGGCGGGGATCAGCGCGATCGCGGTCGTCCCGCCGTAGGGGGACGGGCGGAGGGTGACCGTGATGCCGTGCCGCTGGGCGAGCCGCGCCACGACGAACAGGCCGAGCTGGGCGCTGTCGGACGGGTCGAACTCGGGCGGGTTCGCGAGCCGCTCGTTGGCGGCGCGCAGCCCCTCCTCGGTCATCCCCAGGCCGCGGTCCTCGACCTCGATCGCGAACCCGCTGGCGACGACCTGCCCGCTGACCCGCACCGGCGACTGCGGCGGCGAGAACGTGGTGGCGTTCTCCACCACCTCGGCGAGCAGGTGGATGACGTCGGCCACGGCGGAGCCGAGCAGCGCGACGCGCGGCAGCGGCTGCACCCGGACGCGCGGGTAGTCCTCGACCTCGGCGACCGCGCCGCGCACCACGTCCACCAGCGGGACGGGACGGCGCCAGCCGCGCCCGGCGGTCTTGCCCGCGAGGATGACCAGGCCCTCGGCGTGCCGGCGCATCCGGGTCGCGAGGTGGTCGAGGCGGAACAGGTCCGACAGCTCGGACGGGTCCTCGGTGCGGCGCTCCATCGTGTCGAGCAGGCTGAGCTGGCGGTGCAGCAGCGCCTGGTTGCGGCGCGCGAGGTTGACGAACACCTCGCTGATGCCGCGCCGCGCCGCGACCTCGCCCTCGGCGGCCACCAGCACGGCCTCGCGGGCGCGGTCGAACGACTCGGCGATCTGCCGGATCTCGGTGATGCGGTAGTCGAGCGCCGGTTCCGGCTCCGGATCGGCGGGATGCCCGGCGATGATCTGCTCGGCGAGCTTCGGCAGCCGCTTCTGGGTGAAGTCGACGACGCCGCCGGCGAGCGTGCGGCACTCGCGCACCAGCCGCCGGGAGACGCGGACCGCGATGAAGGACGACAGCACGATCGCGACGAGCCCGAGCCCGCCGGCGAGGCCGAGCCGGGTGAACGCGCCGATCGCGATCTGCTGGCCCTGGTCGGTGACCTCGTCGAGGACCTGGTTCTCCATCTGGTACAGCCGCCCGTTGGCCTCGTCGGCGACGGACCGCCAGACGGACGGCTCGATGACGGCGGGGCCGCGCGCGGCGGACTGCCCGGTGCCGCCGGGGGGCTGGGCTCCATGGCCGTGCGACGGGGTCGTGGCCGCCGTCCCGGTCCCGGTCGTTCCCGTTGCCGCCGTTCCCGTTCCCGCCGTCCCGGTCCCGGAGGCGCCGGGCGTCCGGCCGCGGGCCACGGCGGCGGCGTTCGGCGGTTCGGCGCCGCGGATGACCTGGTCCTCCAGCTTCATCATCCGCATGAACGGCGGGGAGGCCATCAGCCGGTCGTAGCGGGCGCGGGCGGGGGTGGGCAGTTCCCGCGCGCTGACCTCGTGGAGCGTGTGGTGCGCCCCGACCAGCTTGGCGAACTCGGAGCGCTCGGCGGCGGTGATGCGGCCGGCGGCGAGCGCCCCGGTCAGCAGGGCGTCCTCGCGCGCCATGTACTCGCGGGCGAGGCCGAACGAGGTGAGCGTGCGGGCGCTGGCGGCGATCCGGCCGTCCGCGGGGGTGGTCGCGCTGTACATGGCGAAGCCCGCGTCGATGAGCTCGCCGTACTCGCGCAGCACCTCGGCGCGGCCGCCGGTCCGCTCGTCGACGCTGCGGCGCAGCGACTTCAGCGTGCCGAGGCGGGCCACGAGGTCGTCCAGCCGCTTGACGACGCCGGGCAGGATCGCGCCGCGCAGCCCGTCGTCGCGGGACCCGGCGCGGACGGCGGCGCCCGCGTCGTCGGTGGCCTGCCGCTGGGTGCGCATGATGCCCGGGTCGCTGCGGGCGCCGCCGAGCTCGGCCACCGACAGGCGCCGCTCCTTCTGCAGCGCGTCGATGAGCTGCTGCGTGGGCAGCACCGTCTTCTGCTGGAAGTCGCGGCTCTGCAGCAGCTGGTGCGCGTCGCCGTAGGTGATGCCGGTGAGGAACACCCACAGTGAGGCGAGCGCGAGCAGCGGCACGAGGACCAGGAGTGTGATCCTCGCCCGGATGGAGGCGAAACCGCGGGCCATCACGGCTGGCGGACCCTGCTCACTGTCTCGTCCTCCTGCACTGGTTCGTACGGCACTGGGGGTGGGACATGCGGGGAACCTCCCGATGCGTGTAGTACGGGGGTGTGCGGGAGCCTACTACGTCGCGGGTTCGCGATGATCGGGCATCCGATCACCGCCTGCCGCCCCCTCTCCGGCGGCTCCTTCGTCGGGCCAGGTCAGGACGTGCTCCATCAGCGCGACGAGCACCTCCTTGGACGACTCCCGGCGGCGGACGTCGCAGAGCACCACCGGGACGCCGGGGTCGAGGTCGAGCGCGATCGCGATGTCCTCGGCCCGGTGCGTCCGCAGCCCGTCGAAGCAGTTCACCGCGACGACGAACGGGACGCCGCGCCGCTCGAAGTAGTCGACGGCGGGGAAGCAGCTCTTCAGCCGCCGCGTGTCGGCGATCACCACGGCGCCGATCGCGCCGGTCGCGAGCTCGTCCCACATGAACCAGAACCGCTCCTGGCCGGGCGTGCCGAACAGGTAGAGCAGCAGCTGGTCCGACAGCGTGATGCGGCCGAAGTCCATCGCGACGGTCGTGGTCGACTTCGCGCCGACGCCGGACACGTCGTCCACCCCGATGCCGCGGTCGGTCAGCGGCTCCTCGGTGTGCAGCGGCCTGATCTCGCTGATCGAGCCGACCATCGTGGTCTTGCCGGCGCCGAACCCGCCCGCGATGAGGATCTTCGTGGTGACCGGCGGGCGGGACGCGAGGCCCGTCCCCTCAGAGTGCGCGGAGACCATTGAGCACCTCCCTCAGCACGCCGTTCGGCGGGCGGCGGCCCGCCGCGGGCTGCGCCTCGGCGACCACCGCGACGAGCCTCTCGTCCCGCAGGTCGCCGAGCAGGACCCGGACGACGCCGATGGGCAGCCCGAGGTCGGCCGCCAGGTCGACGACCGGGACGGGCGACGCGCAGCGCCGCAGCACGCGCGTGTGGTCGGGGCTGTAGCGCAGCCGGTCACCGGGCGGGACGCCGGTGGCGGCGACGACCGCGATGAGCTCGAAGCCGGCGCCGTCGGGACGGGTCCGGCCCCGCGTCATCGCGTACGGGCGCACGACCGGACCGGCGTCCCGGTCCAGCCACCGCTCTGCCGACGGGTCCATCGGTCAGAAGCCCCGCGGCGCGGTCCCCCCGGCGCCTCCGAAGTCCTCGCCGACCGCCTCCGTCCCGAACCTCGGGCCCGCCTGCAGGTGCTGCCCGACCCGTTTGACCAGCACGGCCATCTCGTAGGCGACGAGGCCGGCGTCGGCCTCGGCGTCGGCGAGGACGGCGAGGCAGGTGCCGTCGCCTGCGGCCGTCACGAACAGCAGCAGCGCGTCCATCTCGATGATGGTCTGCCGGACGTTCCCGCCGGCGAAGTGCCGGCCGGCGCCGCGCGCGAGGCTCTGCACGCCGGACGCCAGCGCGGACAGGTGCTCGGCGTCCTCGCGGGCCAGCTCGTTGGAGGCGGCCACGGCCAGGCCGTCCCGCGACAGGATCACCGCCTGCCGCACCGTCGTCACCCGCTCGGCGAAGTCGTTGAGCAGCCAGTTCAGCTCACCGGTCACGGTGTTGTGCATCATCGGGTTCCCTCTTCCCCCACATCCGTCGCGCGGCCGCGCCGCCATCCCTGCTGTATCGACGCCATCAGCGAGCGTGCCTCCTCGGGCGAGCGTGCGATGCCCCCGGACGCGGTCCCGCCAGGCGGCGCCGGGGGCGGCGGGGGTCTCTTGCGCAGCTGCGGCGCCAGGTTCTTCTGCCTGACCCGGCGGGGCAGCCCGGCGTGGGTCCCCGCCGGCTCCCAGTCGTCGTCCTCGGCGGCCTGCGGCACGGTCGCCACCGGCTGCGGGACGGCGTCGTCCGACCACGGGTTCGGCGCGGGACGCGGCGGGACCGCGGCGGCCGGGCGCTCGGGGGCGCCCCACGGGCCGGTGAGCTCGGGCAGCACGGGCGGCGCCTCGACGGGGTCCGCGGGCTCGGCCGCCGCGGGCCCGGCCTCCACGAGTTCGGCCTCCACAAGCTCGGCCTCCACGGGCTCCGCGTCCGCGCGGTCGGTGTCGCGCAGCGGGACGACGGCCTCGGAGGGCGGCGCGGGCACCAGCACGGGGCTCTGCCCGTCCTCGGCACCGCCGTCGGTGAGCGTGTCGAGCGGGGACGCCTGGGCCGGCTCCGATGCCGGGGGCAGCATGCCCGCCGCCATGTGCTCCGCCGGGACGACCAGGTCGTGCGGCAGTAGGACCACCGCGGTCACGCCGCCGTACGGGGACCGCTGCAGCGTCACGGAGATGTCGTGCCGGGCGGCGAGCCGCGCGACGACGAACAGGCCGAGCTGGTCGGTGTCGACGAGGTCGTACTCGGGCGGCTCGGCGAGCCGCCGGTTGGCCTCGGCGAGCAGCTCCGGCTTGACGCCGAGGCCGCGGTCCTCGATCTCGACGGCGAAGCCGGCGCCGACCCGCTCGGCCTTGACCCGCACCTCGGTGCTCGGCGGGGAGAAGGTCGCGGCGTTCTCGATCAGCTCGGCGAGCAGGTGGATGACGTCGGTGACGGCGGAGCCGACCAGGCCGTCCTCGGAGTCGGTGAGGACGGTGGCGCGGGTGTAGTCCTCGATCTCCGAGACGGCGGCGCGCAGCACGTCGGCGAACCGCACCGGCTGCCGCCAGCCGCGTCCGGGGGTGGCGCCGGACAGGATGATCAGGCTCTCCGCGTGCCGCCGCATGCGGGTGGTGAGGTGGTCGATGCGGAACAGGTCTTCCAGGTCGTCGGCCTCGGCGCGGCTCTCCAGGCCGTCCAGCATCGTGAGCTGGCGGTGCAGCAGCGACTGGTTGCGGCGGGCGATGTTGAGGAAGATGCGGCTGACGCCGGCGCGCAGCTCGGCCTGGCCGACGGCGGCGTCGACGGCGGTCCGCTGCACCTTGGCGAACGAGCCGGCGAGCCGGGCGATCTCGGTGGTGCTGCCCGCGTGCAGCGGCGGCGCCTCCGCGGCGACGTCCACGCTCTCGTTGCGGCTCAGCCGCGCGACGACGCCGGGCAGCCGCCGGTCGGCCAGCTCCTCGGCGGAGCCGCGGAGCCCGACCAGCTCGCGGACGAACCCGCGCGCGAACCGCAGCGACAGCAGCACCGACGCGAGGATCGCGAGCAGGCCGAGCCCGCCGACGACGCCGAGCCTGACGTAGGCCTCGCGGCCGAGCTCGTCGGCATGCTCGGCGGCCTGCTTGGAGTTGGCCAGGACCATCTCGTTGATCGACTGGATCAGCGGGTCGGCGGTCCGCTGCCACTCCTGGGTCCCGATGGGCAGCGTCCGGCGCGAGTCCGCGCCGGCGATCCGGTCCTCGATCGCCTTGAAGCTCTGGTACCGCGGGGACGCGAACACCGGCGCGACGCCGGTCCGGTAGACGACGGGGTCCAGCAGCGTGCGCTGCTTGATCCACTGCCAGCGCTGCTCGCCGACCATCTCGACGAACAGCCGGTGCTCGGCCGCCGTCATCCGGCCGTTGGTGACGAGCGCGGAGGCGATCAGCGCGTTCTCCCGCTGCAGCAGCTCCATGCCGCGGGCGGCGTGCCGGGTGGACAGCGTCCAGCCGTAGACGCCGGCGTCGTCGATGACGATGAGGCCGTCGTACAGCCGGTGCACGTCGTCGACCATCGTGCTGTAGCCGTTGATCGCGGTCAGCCGGTCGACGAGCCGCCCGTCCACCGCCGAGCGGAGCCCGCCGAGGCCGCCGAACGCCCGGAGCACGTCGGTGACGCGGCTCTCCATCTCCTCGGTCGTGGCGTCCCGCGCGGCCTCCGAGCCGGCCTCGCGGCGGAACCGCTCGACGGCCTGGTCGACGCGGGTGCGCTGGGCGACGAGGGAGACGGGCGTCCCGCCGGGGGTGGAGCGCGGCGTGCTGAGGAACGTCGCGGACATCTGCCGTTCCCTGCCCAGCTCCACCAGGACGCTCTGGCCGCTCGGCCCGAACGTCCGGTCGAGCGTGTGGTACTTGCGCTGGGCGAGGGCCTCACGGCCGCTGACGCTCGCGGCGTACCCCCACAGCGCGACGAGGGAGAGCAGCGGCACGAGCAGCAGCGCGGTCACCTTCGAGCGAATCGATCGCGTACGGGGGGTTTTCATGTGACCTCGAACGTTCCGGCCAGGAGGGTCCATGGATCATAAAGGTGGCCCGTGACGAGACCGCAACCCCTTTGGCGCCTTTCGGACGCATTGGCATCATTCCGTGTCACCTGCGGCGATGCGCCCGGGCCGGGTGATCTTGCCGCATCCGCCGCAACCGGATAGCGGCAAATCAGGACAATTTACTTCATTTCCCCCTGTTGCTCCGGAGGATTGCGCCATACTCTGCTTCTTCACCACCGCTCGCGTCGCGCCGGCACGGGAAGGAGATCCGCGATCCATACAGGCAACGACGGAGGCCGGAACGAGGTCGCTCCCGCCGGGCCCAGGGACACGGTCCACCGGGCCGGGAGGACGGCTCCCGGGCCCGAGGGCGTTACGATTCCCGCCGTGAGTCCCGAAAGCCAGGCATCCGAGGCACTGCCGTCGCGACGGCGCCGCACCCCCCGCGGCGGCCGGCACCGCGGCGACGAGTCCTTCCTGCTGCCCCCCGGATCCCCCACGCTGATCCTGGCCGTCCCCGGGCACGCCCGGCAGGCCGGCACCGAGACCGCCGCCGAGCTGGCCCGGCTCGTCGAGATCGAGCACACCGGCCAGCCCGCCTACGTCGGGTACCTGGACGGCGACGAGGCGGGCCTGCACGGCATCCTCGCCGCGCTGCGGCAGGAGCAGGACGAACTCACGGCCGTCGTGGTGCCGCTGTCCACCGGTCCGGACCCGCGGCTCGACCGCGCCGTGCACGCCGCCGTGGCGGGCGCGCCGGTGCGCGCCGTCGCCGCCGAGCCGCTCGGCCCGCACCCGCTCATCGCCGAGGCGCTGCACGACCGGCTCGCCGACGCCGGCCTCGCCCGCGCCGACCGGATCCGGCTGATGACGATGGTGACCGCCGCGTCCGGCGTCATCGTCGCGACGCCCGGGGACGCGACCGCCGTCCGGCAGGCCGAGGTCACCGGCGTGCTGCTCGCCTCCCGGCTGGCCGCGCCGGTCTTCACCGCCTCGCTGAACGACGAGGCGTCCGTGAAGGTCGCGGCGGAGCAGCTGCGCGCCGCGGGCGCCGCGTCCATCGCGGTCGCGCCGCACCTGATCGGCCCCGAGCCGGAGGCCGCGGTGGTCGCGTCCGCCGCCGCGATCGTGGGCGCCGCCCATTCGGCCCCGCTGGGCGCCCACCCGGCCCTGGCCCGCCTGGCCGCCCTGCGCTACGTGGAAGCACTCTCCACCGCACTCGCCGAGTAGCCCAGGGGGTCGCCCCCCTGGGCCCGGCTCAGCGGTTCTTGAACTCGGGCGTGCGCTTCTCCAGCGTCGCCGTCATGCCTTCGGCGAGGTCCTCGCTGAAGAAGGCGAGCGTCTGGACGGCCGTCTCCGCGGCGAGCTGGCGGCGGAGGCCGGGGGCGTCCAGGGACGCGTTGAGCAGCTCCTTCGTACGGCGCAGGCCGTACGGGGACTTGGTGAGCAGTTCATCGGCGAGCGCATCGGCGCCCGCCAGGTCCGCGCCCTCGGCGGTGATCTCGGTGATCAGGCCGAGTTCGGCGGCGCGGTGCACGTCCAGCCGCTGCGCCCGGTAGGAGATCTCCGCGGCCTTCGCCGGGCCGATCAGGCGCGGCAGCAGCCAGGAGAGCCCGCAGTCCCCGGCCGACAGGCCGAGGTCGGTGAACGGCACGACGAACCGGGTGGTCGGGTCGGCGACCCGCAGGTCGCAGGCCAGCGCCCAGGACACGCCCATGCCCGCGACCGGGCCGTGCAGCGCCGCGATGACCGGCTGCGGGATCTCCCGCAGCCGCGCGGTGACCTCGGCGCCGCGCGCGATGCCCCGGTAGAGCCGCTGGACGCGGCCCTCGGCGGTCTCGCCGCCCGGGTCGCCGCCCTGGATGTCCATGCCCGAGCAGAACCCGCGGCCCTCGCCGGTGAGCACGACCACGTGCGTGGACGGGTCTCGCGCCAGCTCGTTCAGGGCGTCGAGCATCTCCTCGGTGACGGCGCCGTCGACGGCGTTCAGTCGCTCCGGCCGGGACAGGGTGATCGTGACCACCCCGTCCCGCCGGTCGAGCTTGATCCCGCCCAACGGCTCAGGAGGTGAGCTGCTGGATCAGGGGGCCCATCTGCTCGCCCACGTTCTTGAACACCGTCAGCGGCTCGGCCGCGCTGATGGCCGCCCAGTTGTCCCGGACGTCCTCGACCGACAGCGTGCTGTTCTGCCCGTAGCCGGGGCCCTCCGCCACGAAGATCTTCGCGATCCGGCCGCCGCCGACGGTGTAGACCTCGCCGGAGTCCTCGTTGCTCTCGTGGACGAGGTAGGCGACGAGCGGCGTCACCTGGTCGACGCCGAGCTTGTCGGCGAAGTCGGCGGGCAGCAGGTCCTCGGTCATCCGGGTCCAGGCGACCGGGGCGATCGCGTTGGCCTTGATGTTGTACTTGGCGCCCTCCTGCGCGAGGGTCTTGGTGAACCCGACCAGGCCCATCTTCGCGGTGGAGTAGTTGGCCTGGCCGAAGTTGCCGAACAGGCCCGCCGGCGACGAGGTGTTCACGATCCGGCCGTAGCCCTGCTCGCGCAGGTGCGACCAGGCGGCGCTGGACACCAGGAACGAGCCGCGCAGGTGGACGGCGATGACCGCGTCGAACTCCTCCACGGACATGTTCTTGAACGACTTGTCGCGCAGGATGCCCGCGTTGTTGACGACGATGTCGACCTTGCCGAACGCGTCGAGCGCGGTCTTGATGACGCCCTGCGCGCCCTCGGGGGTCGCGACGTTGCCGGGGTCCGCGACGGCCTCGCCGCCGTTCTTCTTGATCTCGTCCACGACCTCCTGGGCCGGGCCGGCGGAGGCGCCGACACCGGACCGGTCGCCGCCGAGGTCGTTGACCACGAGCTTGGCGCCGCGCGCGGCGAGCTCCAGGGCGTGCTGGCGGCCGAGGCCGTGGCCGGCCCCGGTCACGACCGCGACCCGGCCGTCGTAGCGCAGTTCCGACATTCGCTTCTCCTCACATCGTGGGGCCCGCCCCCAGGAAATCATCCGGGGGTTACCAAGTGGTACCACTAAACCGAATCTCACTCGGGCAGGCTCCACCGGGGTCGTTCCCGCGTACCATGGACAGGACGGAAGTTGCGCTGATTGCCGCAATTCGCCGAAGCCGCCGCGTAGTCTCGGGCGAACCGCGAGGAGCAACGGAGGTCCCGTCTCGATGATTTCCGTCGACGCGCCGACCGCAGGCCGCCGCCCGTACCGCGTCGTGCAGTGGGCGACGGGCGCCATCGGACGCAGCGCGATCAGGGGCGTCCTCGACCGCGACGACATGGAACTCGCCGGGGTCTGGGTGCACACCCCCGCCAAGGAGGGCGCCGACGCCGGGGCCCTCGCCGGCCGCGACCCGATCGGCGTCGCCGCGACCCGCGACATCGAGGACATCCTGGCCCTGGACGCCGACTGCGTGATCTACGCCCCGAGCCCCGTCCACGACCGGTTCGCCGAACTCGACACGATCTGCGCGCTGCTGGCGTCCGGCAAGAACCTGATCTCTGTCAGCGGGCTCGTCTACCCGCACGCGCACGGCCCGCAGTTCACCGGCGAGCTGGAGCAGGCGTGCAAGCGGGGCGGGACGTCCGTGCACGGCAGCGGCGTGAGCGGCGGCTTCATGGCCGACGTCATGCCGCTCGTGCTGTCGCGGCTGTCCCGGCGGATCACCCACGTCTACGCCCGCGAGTGCTCGGACTTCGCCCGCCACCCGTCCTGGCGGATGGTCCACGACATGCTCGGCTTCGGCAAGACCGAGGAGGCGTACCAGCGGGCGCTGCGGCCGAACCGGGCCGCGATGCGCGCGATGTTCGGCGAGAGCCTGCACCTGGTCGCGGCGGGCCTCGGCGTCGACCTCGACGAGATCGACGTGGACGTCGACTACCGGCTCGCCGGGACCGACCTCGCCACCGCCGCCGGGCCGATCCCGCACGGCACCGTCGCGGCGGCCCGCTGGACGTTCAGCGGGCTGGCCGCCGGCCGGCCCGTCATCACCGTCGAGGTGGTCCACAAGGCCAACGCCGCGCGGATGTCGGACGAGTGGGGCCGCCCCGGGTACTCGCTCCGGGTGGACGGCCGCCCGTCACTGACGTTCGCGATCGACGAGGACTGGGTCTCCGACGTGATCTCCGCGGCGTCCGCGCACGCGCTGAACTCCGTCCCGGCGGTGTGCGCCGCCGATCCCGGGATCCGCACCTACCTCGACCTGCCGATGATCAGCGGCCGGATGCACGTCTAGGTCTCCGGGACGGTTCGCGCGGGTTCCCCGTCCAATCCGGGCTCCCCGGCGCCGGCCTCCGCCGCGGCCTCCTCGAGCGCCTCCCTGCGGCGCTTGCGGACGGTCCACACCGCCAGCCCGGCGACGGCCGCCACCGCGAGCCCGATCGCGAGGCCCCGGCCCGCCAGCTTCGCCGCGTGCTCGAACGCCGTGCCCGCGAAGTAGCCGCCGAGCGTGAACGTCGCCACCCAGGCCACGCCGCCGATGACGTTGAAGACCAGGAACTTCGGATACGGCAGCCGCGAGCTGCCCGCCAGCGCGGGCATGAGCGCCCGCAGCAACGCCGTGAACCGCCCGATGAACACCGCGAACGCGCCCCGGCGGCGGATCAGGTCCTGCGCGCCGGCGACCTTGGCGCGGTGTTTTCGCATGACCCCGACGTCCAGCAGCCGCGGCCCGTACTTGCGGCCGATCTCGTAGCCGACCGAATCGCCCGCGACCGCCGCGGCCACCGCGATGGCGAGCAGCAGCGGCAGCGCCAGCACGTGCTGGCTGGCGAGGACGCCGCCGACGACGATCGCGGTCTCGCCGGGGAACACGAACCCGACGAACAGCGCGGCCTCGGCGAACACCAGCGCCGCGATGACGAGGTAGATCATCGCGGGCGGCAGCCCGTCCACCAGGGCGTTGA
Source organism: Actinomadura latina NBRC 106108 (assembly GCF_001552195.1). Lineage (GTDB taxonomy): Bacteria > Actinomycetota > Actinomycetes > Streptosporangiales > Streptosporangiaceae > Spirillospora > Spirillospora latina. The sequence goes on along the minus strand of NZ_BCQS01000007.1, from coordinate 215,914 downwards.
AGTGCTCGAGCATGGACCCCCGCCATCTCGTTCCCGGCGCGACCGCGTCCGCGGTCGTTTCACACCTGCTACCGACGGTTATGGTATCCGCGAGGTTCCCGGCCCGGATCGGTCATTCGGACGATGATCCGGGACGGGCGAGCGGCTGCGGGAGGCACGCGTGAGCGTTCAGGAGGTCGAGGCAGGCCGGTTCGTCCGGCAGGCGAACCGGTTCACCGGCCGGATCACCGCGGACGGCTCGTCCGGGTTCCCCGCCGAGCCCGGCCGGTACCGGCTGTTCGTTTCGTACGCGTGCCCGTGGGCCCACCGCACCCTGATCGTCCGGCGCCTCCTCGGCCTGGAGGACGTCATCGGCGTCGCCGTCGTCGACCCCATCCGGGACGAGAAGGGCTGGCGGTTCCCCGACCGCGACCCCGTCACCGGCGCGGTCTTCCTCTCCGAGCTGTACCTCGCCACCGACCCGTCGTTCGAGGGCCGCTACACCGTCCCGTCCATCTGGGACACCGAGACCGAGAGCCTGGTCACCAACGACTTCCCGAACATCACCACGATGTTTGAGACGGAGTTCACCGCGCACCATCGGCCGGGCGCGCCCGACCTGTACCCGGAGGCGCTCCGCCCCGAGATCGACGAGCTGAACGAGCTCGTCTACACGACCGTCAACAACGGGGTCTACAAGGCCGGGTTCGCCACGTCCCAGGGCGCCTACGAGGAGGCGTTCGACGCCCTCTTCGACACGTTCGGCCGGCTCGAAGAGCGCCTCTCCACCCGCCGCTACCTGTTCGGCGACGAGATTACCGAGGCCGACGTCCGCCTCTACCCCACCCTGGCCCGCTTCGACGCCGTCTACCACGGGCACTTCAAGTGCAACCTGCGGCGCCTGGTCGACTACGAGAACCTGTGGGCGTACGCGCGCGACCTGTACTCGGTCCCCGCGTTCGGCGAGACGACGAACTTCGACCACATCAAGCGCCACTACTACGTGACGCAGCGCAACATCAACCCGTCCGGCGTGGTCGCGAAGGGCCCGCTCGTGGATTGGACGGTTCCACACGGCCGGGACCTCTGACTCCGACCCGTCGTTATGCTGGCGGATCTCCTGTAATCCGCACGAAAGGCATGACCCGACCATGCGCAGCCAGTTCTTCGGCAACCTCGACCAGGGCCAGCTTCCCGGCCACTTCGCCCTCCAGAACTCCAAGATGCTCCGCGTCCACCTGAACGGGGACGTCCTGGCCCGGCAGGGCTCCATGGTCGCGTTCCAGGGCCAGATGGAGTTCGACTACGAGGGCTCCGGCGGCATCGGCAAGTTCATGAAGAAGGCCCTGACCGGCGAGGGCGTGCCGCTGATGCGCGTCAAGGGCCAGGGCCTGCTGTTCGTCGCGAACGACGCCGACGACATCCACCTCTTCTACCTGGAGAACGAGGGCATCACCGTCAACGGCAAGAACATCCTCGCCTACGACTCGACGCTGCAGTCCGACATCCAGCGCGTCCAGGGCGCGGGCATCGCCGCCGGCGGCCTGTTCAACACCACCCTGCAGGGCACCGGCTGGGTGGCGCTCACCACGCACGGCACCCCCGTCATGCTCGACTGCGGCCGCGCCCCCACGTTCGCGGACGGCCAGTCCGCCGTGGCGTGGAGCACCAGCCTCCAGGTCGGCGTCAACCGCACCTTCAAGGCGGGCGCCCTCATCGGCCGCGGCAGCGGCGAGGCCATGCAGCTGGCGTACCAGGGCCAGGGCTTCGTCCTCGTCCAGGCCAGCGAAGGCCCGACGGTCGCTCCTCACAGTCACTGAGGCACGCGGCCGGGCCTTCACTACAGTAGCCTGGGGTGCGTCTCAGAACTCACCTGCGAGCAGCGGAAGAGGGCGATCTCCGCCGTGTCGACAGAGTCGTCGCAAACTAGTGCCGACCCAAAGATCACCGATTTCGGCGCCAACGAGTGGCTGGTCGACGAGCTGTACCAGAAGTACCTCGAAGACCCGAACTCCGTTGACGAGGCCTGGTGGAACTTCTTCGCGGACTACCAGCCGGACAGCCGGCCGTCGTCCGCGACCCCCGCGTCCCCACCGGCCACCACCGACGGCGCGGCCCCGGCGGCCGCGAACGGCACCGCGGCCGCTCCGCCGACATCGCAGCGGCCCGCGGCACCGCCGGCGGCGCCCGCGAGGCCGGCCGCCAAGCCCGCGCCGAAGGCGGAGAAGCCCGCCCCGCCGCCGGTGCCGGCGGGCGCCGAGGAGGTCCGGCTGCGCGGCGTCGCCGCCCGGACGGCCACCAACATGGAGGCCAGCCTCGGCGTGCCGACGGCGACGAGCGTGCGGGCCGTGCCGGCGAAGCTGCTGGTCGACAACCGCATCGTCATCAACAACCACCTGAAGCGCGGGCGCGGCGGCAAGGTCTCGTTCACGCACCTGATCGGGTACGCGATCGTCCGGGCGCTCGCGGCGATGCCGGAGATGAACGCCGCGTTCACCGAGGTGGACGGCAAGCCGGTGCTGGTCCGGCCCGAGCACGTCAACTTCGGGCTGGCCATCGACCTGCAGAAGAGCGACGGCTCCCGGCAGCTCGTCGTGCCGAGCATCAAGGCCGCCGAGACGCTGGACTTCCGCCAGTTCTGGGCCGCCTACGAGGAGATCGTCCGCAAGGCCCGCGGCGGCAAGCTCACCCTGGAGGACTTCCAGGGCACCACGATCAGCCTGACGAACCCGGGCACGATCGGGACCGTCCACTCGGTGCCGCGGCTGATGCCCGGCCAGGGCACGATCATCGGCGTGGGCGCGATGGAGTACCCGGCCGAGTTCGCGGGCGCGTCCGGCGACACGCTGTCGCGCATGGGGATCAGCAAGGTGATGACGCTGACCTCCACCTACGACCACCGGATCATCCAGGGCGCGCAGTCCGGCGACTTCCTGCGCCGCATCCATCAGCTCCTGCTCGGCGAGGACGGCTTCTACGACGAGATCTTCGAGGCGCTGCGCATCCCGTACGAGCCGGTGCGCTGGGTCAAGGACATCTCCGCCGCCCATGACGACGACGTCGCCAAGGTCGCGCGCGTCCACGAGCTGATCCACGCCTACCGGGTCCGCGGCCACCTGATGGCCGACACCGACCCCCTGGAGTACAAGCAGCGCCGCCACCCCGACCTCGACATCCTCAAGCACGGCCTCACCCTGTGGGACCTGGAGCGCGAGTTCGCGACCGGCGGGTTCGGCGGCGAGCCGACGATGAAGCTGCGCGACATCCTCGGCGTGCTGCGGATGGCGTACTGCCGGACGGTCGGCATCGAGTACATGCACATCCAGGACCCGGAGGAGCGCGCCTGGATCCAGGAGCGCGTCGAGGTCCCGCACGAAAAGCCGTCGCGCGAGGAGCAGCTGCACGTGCTGCGCCGGCTCAACAGCGCCGAGGCGTTCGAGACGTTCCTGCAGACGAAGTTCGTCGGGCAGAAGCGGTTCTCGCTGGAGGGCGGCGAGTCCGTCATACCGCTGCTGGACTCGGTGATCTCGGCGGCGGCGAAGGAGAGCCTCGACGAGGTCGTCATCGGGATGGCGCACCGCGGCCGGCTGAACGTCCTCGCCAACATCGTCGGCAAGTCCTACGCGCAGATCTTCGGCGAGTTCGAGGGCAACCTCGACCCGCGCAGCGCGCAGGGCTCCGGCGACGTGAAGTACCACCTCGGCGCGTCCGGCGACTTCGTCGCCAGCGACGGTTCCAAGATCCACACCGAGCTGGTCGCGAACCCGTCCCACCTGGAGACGGTCGACCCGGTGCTGGAGGGCGTCGTCCGCGCCAAGCAGGACGTCCTGGACGTCGGCGAGGCCGGCTTCACCGTGCTGCCGATCCTGATCCACGGCGACGCCGCGTTCGCCGGGCAGGGCGTGGTGGCCGAGACGCTGAACCTGTCGCAGCTGCGCGGCTACCGCACCGGCGGCAGCGTGCACGTGATCATCAACAACCAGGTCGGCTTCACCACCGCCCCCGAGTACTCGCGGTCCAGCGTCTACGCGACCGACGTGGCCCGGATGATCCAGGCGCCGATCTTCCACGTGAACGGCGACGACCCGGAGGCGTGCGCCCGGGTCGCGCGGCTGGCGTTCGAGTACCGGCAGACGTTCAAGAAGGACGTCGTCGTCGACATGGTCTGCTACCGGCGCCGGGGCCACAACGAGGGCGAGAACCCCTCGTTCACCCAGCCGCTGATGTACGACCTGATCGACGCCAAGCGCTCGGTGCGCAAGCTGTACACCGAGGCGCTGATCGGCCGCGGCGACATCACGGTGGAGGAGGCCGAGCAGGCGCTCCGCGACTACCAGGAGCAGCTGGAGCGGGCCTTCACCGAGACCCGCGAGGCGGTGAAGAAGCCCCTCGAACCGGGCTCGGTGGTCAAGCCGGACGTCGAGGAGCGCATCCCGATCGACCACGGCAAGGCCGGGTCGGCGATCCCGCCGGAGACCGTCAAGCGGATCATCGAGACCCAGGTCAGCCTGCCGGAGGGCTTCACCCCGCACCCGCGGCTCCAGCCGATCCTGCAGCGCCGCGCCCAGATGATCGAGGACGACGCGATCGACTGGGCGACCGGCGAGCTGCTCGCGATGGGCTCGCTGCTGATCGACGGCCGCCCGGTGCGGCTGGTCGGGCAGGACACCCGGCGCGGGACGTTCGGCCAGCGGCACGCGGTCCTCGTCGACCGCAAGACCGGCGAGGAGTACACGCCGCTGAAGCAGTTCGGGCAGGGCGTGTCGAAGTTCTACGCGCACGACTCGCTGCTCAGCGAGTACGCGGCGATGGGCTTCGAGTACGGCTACTCGATGACCCGTCCGGACGCCCTGGTCTGCTGGGAGGCCCAGTTCGGCGACTTCGCCAACGGCGCCCAGTCGGTGGTGGACGAGTACATCTCGTCCGGTGAGCAGAAGTGGGGCCAGCACTCCAGCGTCGTGCTGCTGCTGCCGCACGGCTACGAGGGCCAGGGGCCCGACCACTCGTCCGCGCGGATCGAGCGGTACCTGCAGCTGTGCGCGCAGGACAACATGACCGTGGCGTACCCGACCACGCCGGCGAACTACTTCCACCTGCTGCGCTGGCAGGTCCTGTCGGGCCGGCACAAGCCGCTGGTGGTGTTCACGCCGAAGTCGCTGCTGCGGCTGAAGGCGGCCACGTCGCCGGTCGCGGAGATCACCGAGGGCGCGTTCCAGCCGGTCATCCCGGAGAGCGACCCGGCGATCGACCCGGCGGGCGTGCGGCGGGTGCTGCTGACCACCGGCAAGATCTACTACGACGTGGTGAAGGCGCGCCGCGCGGCGGGCGCGAACGACACCGCGGTCGTCCGGGTCGAGCGGCTCTACCCGCCGCCGGTGGACGAGATCAAGGCCGAACTCGCCAAGTACCCCGCCGGCGCCGAGGTCGTGTGGGTGCAGGACGAGCCCGCCAACATGGGCGCCTGGCCGTTCATGGCGCTGAAGCTGCCGCACCACATCGAGGGCCTGAAGATGTCGCGGGTGTCGCGCCCGGCGTCGTCGTCGCCCGCGGTCGGTTCGGCGAAGCTGCACCAGGCCGAGCAGGAGGCCCTGATGGCGAGACTGTTCGGCGAGCGGAAGTAGGCCGGGCGGAGAAGGAAGCAGGCAGACCCGAGGGCTCCGGTGCGTCGCGCCGGGGCTCTCGGCGTCCCGAGGGCAAGATCAAGAAAGAAGACACCGCTACATGTACTTCACCGATCGGGGCATCGAGGAACTGACGGACCGGCGCGGCGCGGAGGAGGTCAGCCTGACGTGGCTGGCCGAGCGGCTCCGCGAGTTCGTCGACCTGAACCCGGAGTTCGAGACGCCCGTCGACCGCCTCGCCACCTGGCTCGCCCGCCTGGACGACGAAGACGACGAGTGACCCACCTCGCACAACACGCGATATGTCTTGACTTTCCCGTGACGCGACATATCGTGTCTACTGACGGAGGAGCCGGACGAAGGGCATCGTGATGTCGCGCTGGACGATCGACGAACCCACCACCCTGGACTTCGACGGCGTGGTCGCGCTGCGGATCACGCTGATCGCCGGCAGCGTCTCGGTGCTCGCCTCCGACGAGCGGCCGTCCATCATGGTCGGCGACGTCGAGGGCCCCCCGCTGGTGGTCACGCACGAGGCCGGCATGCTGACCGTCACCCACGAGAAGCTGTGGGAGGGCGTGCTCAGCTGGCTGCGCACCCACAAGGCGAGCGCCGCGATCACGGTGACCGTCCCGCACGACTGCCCGGTCTCGCTGAACCTCGTGTCGGCGGACGCGATCGTGACGGGCATGACGACCCGCACGTCCATCAAGAGCGCCTCCGGCGACGTCACGCTGGACGGGGTGGCGGGCGCGATCGACGCCAACACCGTGTCCGGCGCGATCGAGGCGCAGGGCCTGGACGGGACGGTCTCGTTCACCTCCGTGTCCGGCGACCTCGCGCTCGCCGGCGCGTCCATCGACCGGCTCGGCGCCCGCACGGTCAGCGGCCGCGTCGCCGCCGACGTCGAACTGCCCGGCAGCGCGAGCGTGGACGTCAACACGGTGTCGGGCGAGGTGGCGCTGCGCGTTCCGGAGTCCGCCGGCGCGCAGGTCTCGCTGAACTCGGCCGCCGGGCGCATCGAGACGTCCTTCCCCGAACTCTCCCGGCAGGACCGCACCATCGCGCAGAGCGTCACCGGCAAGATCGGCGACGGTTCCGGACGGCTGGCGGTCAACACCGTCTCCGGCGCGATCACCCTCCTCGGCCGCGACGACGCCCCCGAGACCATCACCGGCCCCCGAATGGAGAAATGAGACGTGAGCCCCGTTTTCGGGCACGGTCGGTTGCGGCTGTACCTGCTGAAGCTGCTGGAGGAGAGCCCGAGGCACGGCTACGAGGTGATCCGGCTGCTGCAGGACCGGTTCCTCGGGGTCTACTCGCCCTCCCCCGGCACGATCTACCCGCGGCTCGCCCGGCTGGAGTCCGAGGGCCTGGTCACGCACGAGGTGATCAAGGGCAAGAAGGTGTACTCGCTGACCGACAAGGGCCGCGAGGAGCTGGAGCGCCGGATGGACGAGCTCGCCGAACTGGAGGAGGAGATCTCCGCCTCGGCGCAGGAGTTCGCGCGCGGCGTGCAGGAGGACGTCCGGCAGACGGTCCGGACGCTGCGCGAGGAGCTGACGCAGGCCGCCCGGACGATGCGCGACCAGGGCAAGACCACGTCCAAGGAGGCGTGGAAGGAGACGACGGAGCGCCAGAAGGACGAGTGGAAGCGCCAGAAGGAGCACTGGCGCGAGCAGAAGCAGACGTGGAAGGAGGAGTGGCGGCAGAACTGGGACGACGCCTGGAAGACGGCGACCGGCACCAGCGAGGACGTCGCCCGCCTCAAGCTGGAGCGGCTGCTCCGCAAGTTCGTCGAGGACGTCCGCAAGTCGGCGAAGAAGGCCGGCCTGGACGACGACGGCCTCGCCGCGGCCCAGGCCCTCCTCGACGAGACCCGCGAACGCCTGAAGAACGAGATCTTCCGCAAGGAGCCGTGACCGGCCGCCCGGCCACGGCTCCCCGGCTCACGGCGTGAAGACGATCTTCCCGAAGAGGTCGCCCTCCGCCATCGCGGCGAACCCCTCGGGCGCCCGGCTCAGCGGCAGCGTCCGGTCGATCAGCGGCTTGGTGCCCGTCTTGACGAGGAACCGCGCGAGCCGCTCCAGCTGCGCCCGCGTCCCCATGGTGGAGCCGACCACCGACAGCTGCAGGAAGAACACCCGGTTCAGCTCCGCCGGCGGCACCTGGCCGCTGGTGGCGCCGGACACCACGATCCGCCCGCCGGGCCGCAGCGACTTCAGCGAGTGCGACCAGGTCGCCTGCCCGACGGTCTCGATGACGGCGTCGACCCGCTCGGGCAGCCGCGCGCCCGTCTCGAACACGGCGTCCGCCCCGAGCTCCTGCGCCCGCTTGCGCTTGCCCTCGCTGCGGCTCGTCGCGTAGACCCGGAACCCGGCGGCCGACGCCAGCGCGATCGCGGCCGTCGCCACGCCGCCGCCGGCGCCCTGCACCAGCACGGACGACCCGGGCTGCAGCCCGGCCTTGTCGAACAGCATCCGGTAGGCGGTGAGCCACGCCGTCGGCAGGCAGGCCGCCTCCTCGAACGACAGCTCGGCGGGCTTCGGCACGAGGTTGCGGCGCGGCACCGCGACCTTCTCCGCGAGCGCCCCCTGGTGGACCTCCGACAGCAGCGACCGCTTCGGGTCGAGCGTCTCGTCGCCGCCGCCCCGGTCCGGGTCGCCGATCACCGAGTGCACGATGACCTCGTTGCCGTCCTCGTCGACCCCGGCGGCGTCGCAGCCGAGGATCATCGGGAGCCTGTCGGCGGGCAGGCCGACGCCCTTCAGCGACCACAGGTCGTGGTGGTTGAGCGCGGCGGCCTTCACCGTGACGGTCGTCCAGCCGTCCGGTACCTCGGGATCGGGCCGCTCCCCCAGCGTCAGCCCGTTCAGCGGATTGTCTGCGTCGATCTGCGTGGCCGTGACAGCGAACATGAACCGACACTAACCGTCCGGCCGGGACGGCCGGCGGCCCGCCCCCGGCGTGGGGACGGGCCGTGGGCCCAGGTCGGGTCACAGCACCTTGGAGAGGAAGTCCTGGGTGCGGCGGTGCCGGGGGTTCGCCAGGACGTCGCGCGGGGTGCCCTCCTCGACGACGACGCCGTCGTCCATGAAGACCAGCGAGTCGCCGACCTCGCGGGCGAAGCCCATCTCGTGGGTGACCACGACCATGGTCATGCCGTCGAGGGCGAGCTGCTTCATGACCTCGAGCACCTCGCCGACGAGTTCGGGGTCGAGCGCGGACGTGGGCTCGTCGAACAGCATGAGCGCCGGCTCCATGGCGAGCGCCCGCGCGATCGCCACCCGCTGCTGCTGCCCGCCGGACAGCTGGCCCGGGTAGCTCTGCGCCTTCTCCGCGAGCCCGACGCGCTCCAGCAGTGCGAAGGCACGCTGCCTGGCCTGCTCCCTCGGGATGCCCTTGACCCACACCGGCGCCCCCATGATGTTCTCCAGCGCCGTCTTGTGGGGGAAGAGGTTGAACCGCTGGAACACCATGCCGATCTCGCGGCGCTGGGCGGCCACCTCGCGGTCGCGCAGCTCGTAGAGCTTGCCGCCCGACTGCCTGTAGCCGACCAGGTGGCCGTTCACCCACAGCCGCCCGGCGTTGATCTTCTCCAGGTGGTTGATGCAGCGAAGGAACGTCGACTTGCCGGACCCGGACGGCCCGACGACGCACATGACCTCGCCGGGCTTCACCTCCAGGTCGATGCCCTTCAGCACCTCCAGCCGGCCGAACGACTTGTGCACCTTCTCGGCCTTGACCATCGGGCCGCCGTTCGCGGGGCCGCCGCCGCTCCACTTGCCCGCGGACACCTCGGCGGCGAACTTCTCGAGGTTCGCGGAGGGCTCGCTCTGCGCTTGCTTCCGGCGTCTCACCATGCCGTTCCTCCGCTCACTGGCCACCGCCCCCGCCGCGGAAGCGGACCCGCTGCGCGCGCGGTTCCCTGCCCCGGCCGATGCCCCGGCTGAAGTGCCGCTCGAGGTAGTGCTGGCCCACCATCATCAGGGAGGAGAGCAGCAGGTACCACAGGCACGCCATCACCAGCATCGGGATGATCTTGTAGGTGCTCGCGTAGATGGTCTGCGCGGTGAACGTCAGCTCGGAGAACGGGATGGCCGCGACGAGCGAGGTGTTCTTCATCATCGAGAGCGCCTCGTTGCCGGTCGGCGGGATGATGACCCGCATCGCCTGCGGCAGCACGATCCGGCCCATGGTCTGCAGCCGGGACATGCCGAGCGCGCTCGCCGCCTCCTGCTGCCCCTCGTCCACCGACAGGATCCCGGCCCGGATGATCTCCGCCATGTAGGCGGCCTCGTTGAGGATCAGCCCGAGTCCCGCCGCGATCATGGCGGTGACGAGCGACTGCGTCTGCCAGGTGTGGAACTCCGGCCCGAACGGGATGCCGATCCCGACGGTCGGGAACAGCGAGCCGATCGCGCCCCAGATGAGCAGCTGGGTGTAGAGCGGCGTGCCGCGGAAGAACCACAGGTAGAACCAGGACGAGCCGCGCAGCAGCGGATTGGGCGACAGCCGCATCAGCGCGAGGACCGTGCCGAGCAGCACACCGCCGATCATCGCGGCGATGGTCAGCAGGATCGTGTTGCGGACGCCCTTGAGCACGGCGACGGACAGGATGTACTTCCGCTGCTCCGCCCAGTCCAGCGCGTCGCTGGTGAGCAGGAAGTGGACGAACATCGCGACCAGCACCAGGACGACCGCCGCCGCCACCCAGCGGCCCGGGTGCCGGACGGGGACGGCCTTGATCGTTTCGGGCCGTCCCCCCTCGACGTCGGTGTCGACGGTCATGCGATCAGCTCTGCGCCGCGTTGATCGCCGGGTCGGAGATCGCGCCGCTCTCCACGCCGTTCTCGGTGAGGATCTTCTTGTAGCTGCCGTCGGCGATGAGCGCCTTCAGCGCGCCCTGCACGGCCTCCTTGAACTGGCCGGAGTTCTTGCCGAACGTGTAGCCGTAGGGGGCGGTGTCGTAGACCTGGCCGATGATCTCCAGCTTGCCGGTCTTCTTGACCGCGCCGCCGACGATCGGCGAGTCGGCCGCCATGGCGTCGACCTTGCCCGCGACCAGGTCGTTGTTGACCTCGGTCTGCTGCTTGCGGACGACCTGCTTGATGGCCGGCTTGCCCGCGTCGGTGCACTTCTTGCTGCGCGCCGTCAGGTCGTCGACCTGCACGGTGCCCTGCTGGACGCCGATGCTCTTGCCGCAGGCGTCGTCGGGGTTGACGCCCTTGGGATTGCCCTTGAGCGCCGCCCAGGCCGTCCCCGCCGAGTAGTAGGTGACGAAGTCGACGGCCTGCTCGCGCTCCTTGGTGTCGGTGAAGGAGGAGACACCGGCCTCGTACTTGCCGGACTGGACTCCCGGGATGATCGTGTCGAAGCCCGCGTTGTGGTACTCGGTCTTCAGCCCGAGCTTGGCCGCGACGGCGTTGAACAGGTCGACGTCCCAGCCGACGATCTTCTGCGACGCGGGGTCGACGGATTCGTTGGGCGGGTAGGACGCGTCGGTGCCGATCGAGATCTTGCCGTCGCTCTTGATGGCGTCCGGGACCATGGCCGCGAGCTTGCTGTCAACGCTCGTGTTCGGGGCGGCTGCGCCCGAGTCGCCAGAATCGTCGCTGTCGCCACATGCGGACAGGGCGAGAGCGCCGGTCAGCACGAGAGCGCTCGCCGCGGCAAGGCGGCGGCGCAGAGAACCGGTGGTCATGGTCCCCCTCCAGGTGGTTACGTCGGATCTGCGTAGATCCGAAGGTCAGGTGCACAGTTTGGCGCACAACCTCCCTGATCTGGATAAAGGGTCCGAAACAATCACGCAACGAGGTAGCTCCGGAACGGCGCGCCGACACCTCCCTTACCCACCGTGTGCTACCGGATCGCTACATGTGGCGACCGTCACGTGACGGCCGACACCCACCCCGGGCCCGAGGGGCGCGCAGGCCCGTGTGGCACAATCGGACAACGGGTGACCCCCGTACGTCGCGAGATGACCACCAGGTGACAGGCCACCACGCCACCACCACCGCGGCGGCATCGCAAGAAAGCCAACTTTCACTGACAGGGGTCGCTGTGGCTGCTGAGCCCATTACCACCGAACCGCTCTCGCTGGACGACGATCCGGCCTTCGCGCTGCACCGCGGCGGGAAGCTGGAGATGCGGTCGACCATCCCGGTCCGCAACAAGGACGATCTCTCGCTGGCCTACACGCCGGGCGTCGCCCGCGTGTGCACCGCCATCGCCGACAACCCCGAGCTGGCCCACGAGTACACCTGGACGTCCAGGGTCGTCGCGGTCGTCACCGACGGCACCGCCGTGCTCGGCCTCGGCGACATCGGCGCCGCCGCGTCCATGCCGGTCATGGAGGGCAAGTCCCTGCTGTTCAAGGAGTTCGCCGACGTCGACTCCGTGCCGATCGCGCTGAGCTGCACGGGCGTGGACGAGATCGTCGACACGGTGATCCGGATGGCGCCGAGCTTCGGCGGCATCAACCTGGAGGACATCAGCGCCCCCCGCTGCTTCGAGATCGAGGACCGGCTGCGCGCCGCGCTCAACATCCCCGTCTTCCACGACGACCAGCACGGCACCGCGATCGTCGCGCTCGCCGCGCTGACGAACGCGGCCCGCTTCGTCGGCAAGCCGCTGTCGGAGCTGCGCGCGGTCGTCGCCGGCGCGGGCGCGTCCGGCATCGCGGTCTCCAAGATGCTGATCGAGGGCGGCATCGGCGACATCGCGCTGTCCGACAGCAAGGGCCTCATCCACGAGGGCCGGGACGGCCTGAACCCGGTCAAGGAGCGCATCGCCGCGATCACCAACCGGTCGCACCTGAAGGGCTCCACCGAGGAGGCGCTGCGCGGCGCCGACGTGTTCATCGGCCTGTCCGGCAGCACCGTGCACGAGTCGTGCGTCGCCACGATGTCGGAGAACGCGATCGTGTTCGCGCTGTCCAACCCCACCCCCGAGGTCCACCCCGAGGTCGCGCGGCGGCACGCCAAGGTCGTCGCGACCGGCCGCAGCGACTACCCGAACCAGATCAACAACGTGCTGGCGTTCCCGGGCATCTTCCGCGGCGCGCTGGACGTCCGGGCGCACACGATCACCGAGGGCATGAAGCTGGCGGCGGCGAACGCGCTCGCCGACATCGTCGGCGGCGACCTGACCGCCGACTACATCATCCCGAACCCGTTCGACGACCGGGTCGCCCCGGCCGTCACCGCCGCGGTGGCCGAGCAGGCCCGCCGCGAGGGCGTCAACCGCATCTGACCCCCGTCCCGGACGGCCTGTGCCCCCACCGGGGCGCGGGCCGTTCGATTGGTCCATAAACTCGGCCATCGCCGGGCCGAATTGGAGTAATTTCGCGCCGCGGTCTCTACAGCGACCGCATATTTTCCCCCGAAACAGGTGTAATCCGCGTCAACGGGGAATAGATCCTGGCACTTCGTCCGAACAGGTGGAGTCCGTCGGGAGCGACAGTGAATCTGGCCTCATACGCAGACCTGGCGATCGATCTCGTGAACACGCACCGTCCCGACGGGGACGACCTGTGCGATCTCGAAGGGCTGCGGGCGCTGCTCGCGCACCGGCCGCATCTCGGGGGCCGGATCGCGCACCGCGATCTCGACGCCATGCGGGAGCTGCGCGCGCAGCTCCGCGCGATCTTCACCGCCGTCGCGCACGGGGACGAGGACGGCGCCGTGGACCGCCTCAACACGATGCTCATCCACCATCCCGTCCATCCGAAGGTCTCCCGGCACGACGGCAAGGACTGGCATCTGCACTTCAACGAGGCCGGCTCCGTCACCGACCGCTACGCGGCCCGCGCCGCGATGGGCCTCGCCGCGAAGATCGCCGCCCAGGGCCTGGCGCGGCTCGGCACCTGCCGGGCGGACGGCTGCGAACGCGTGTTCTTCGACACGACCGCGAACCGCTCCCGGCGCTACTGCTCCGACCGCTGCGCGGGACGTCCCAGCGTGACCGCCGCCTGCCGTCCGGACGGCGCCCGCGTGACCGTCCCCGCCCGCGAGAGCGGCCAGTAGCGGGCGACGACCCGGCCGGCGACGAGCGCGTCCGGGACGGAGCCGAAGTCCCAGCTGTCGCGGCGGCCCGGGGCGCGCTGGTTGTCGCTCTCCAGCCACCACCCGTCCGCCGCGCGGTGGCCGGCGCGCTTGACGATGAGGAGCCCCGGCCGCTCCGGATGCTCCGCGACGACGACCGCGCCGGGCCGGAGCCGCGCGCCGCGCCGCACGACCAGCCGGTCCCCCGGCCGCAGCGCGGGCAGCATCGAGTCGCCGGCGACCTCCACCACCCGGAACCGCCGGGCCCCCGCCGCGAGCGCCGCCGCGAGCGCCGCCGCGAGCGCCGCCGCGCCGGCGAGTGCCCAGAGCACCGGACGGCGCGGCCCCCGGATTCGCATGCTCCTCCTCGCTCGCCCGCATACATCGGCGGACCGTGGTGACAACTCTGCCAGGAAGGGCTCCGGGCCGCGCGCGGCCCGGGTCTTAGGCCGAAATACCGAGCGCCCTGGCCGGACGCGCCCAGGGGCACAAGGGTAATGTCGGTGACCTGAGCATGATCCGCAACGAGGGAAGGGATGAGCAGGTGTTGCTCAAGCTTCTGCGCCCGAAGACCACGGTGTCCGCGCACTGCGACCTGCCGTGCGGCGTTTACGACCCGGCGCAGGCCCGGATCGAAGCCGAGTCGGTCAAGGCGATCTGCGAGAAGTACGCCGCCAACGAGGACCCGGAGTTCCGCGCCCGGGCGATCCTGATCAAGGAGCAGCGCAGCCAGCTGGTCAAGGAGCACCTCTGGGTGCTCTGGACCGACTACTTCAAGCCGCCGCACTTCGAGAAGTACCCGCAGCTGCACCAGCTGTTCAACGAGGCCACCAAGCTCGCCGGCGGTGGCGGCGGCACCAAGGCCACCATGGACGTCAAGGTCGCCGAGGACCTGCTGGGCAAGATCGCGGAGATCGACAAGATCTTCTGGGAGACCAAGCAGTCCTGACCTGCGCGAACATCGAGGCCCAGCCCGCGACGGGCTGGGCCTCGCCCATGTCCGGGCCAGCCCCGCCGGTGTCCGCTGCTACGAGCGGGCGGCTTCGGCGAGGGCGTCGCCGGTCAGGCGGTAGACCGTCCACTCGTCCTGGGGACGGGCGCCCATGGCCTTGTAGAAGCCGATCGCCGGCTCGTTCCAGTTCAGCACCGACCACTCGACGCGGCCGTAGCCCCGGGCGTCGGCGATGCGGGTCAGTTCGGTGAGGAGGGCCTTGCCGTAGCCGTGGCCGCGGATGTCCGGCTCGACGAACAGGTCCTCCAGGTAGATGCCGTGAGTGCCGTTCCATGTGGAGAACGTGAGGAACCACAACGACATCCCGACCACGCGGCCCTCGTGCTCGGCGACGTGGGCGAACACCTGCGGGTCCTCGCCGAAGAGGCGCGCGTGCAGCTGCTCCTCGGTGGCCTTCACCTCGTGGAGGGCGCGCTCGTAGTCCGCGAGCTCGCGGATCAGCCGCAGGATCTCCGGGACGTCGTCTGGGGTCGCGTAGCGAATCACCCCGGCAGGGTATTCGAACGGGACGTATGGGGCGTGCGGGCGCGCGGGGGCGTGACTCACCCCTCGCCCGCCGGAAGTTTGGGACGCGTCCGGTCAGGTCGGCGCGGCGTTCGTAGGAAAGCCACGCGCGCCGAAGTCTCCGAGCACGCCCCGCAGGCGGTAGTTTCGAAGCAGCGGGACCATCCTGCGAGGGAGTGACGTGACCGAGGAAACCGCTGCAATGCCGGCCAGTACGAAGTTGTCCGTCCGCGACGTGGTGACGGTGAGGCTGCCGGCCGCGAGCGCCTACCTGTCCGTGCTGCGGACGGCGACCGCGGGACTCGCGGCCAGGCTCGACTTCACCCTGGACGAAATAGAGGACCTGCGCATCGCCGTGGACGAGGCGTGCGCGATGCTGCTCGCCCAGGCCGTGCCCGGGACCGACCTGACGTGCGAGTTCGAGCTGACCGGGGACGCGATGCGCATCTCCGTGTCGGTGCTGACCGTCGACGGCGAGGTGCCCAGCCGCGACACCTTCGCCTGGACGGTGCTGTCGTCCCTGGCGGGCGAGGTGGACGCCGAGGTGGGCTCCGACGACCGGGTCACCGTGACGCTGCAGAAGCGGCGCGGTGCGGCGGGGGCCCCGTGACGGAGAAGACGACGACGGAGGAGACGACGCCGGAGACGACGCCGGTCCCCGCGCCGAGCAGCGAGCGGAGCGAGCGGTCGGAGTCCGGGGTGCCCGACCGGGCCCGGGCGCGCGCGCTGTTCGAGCGGCTCGCCGAGCTCCCGGAGGGCGATCCGGAGCGCCAGCGCATCCGCGACCAGCTCGTGGAGCTGCACCTGCCGCTGGTGGAGTATCTCGCCCGCCGCTTCCGCAACCGCGGCGAGTGGCTGGACGACCTGATCCAGGTCGCCACCATCGGCCTGATCAAGTCGATCGACCGGTTCGACCTGGAGCGCGGCGTGGAGTTCTCCACCTACGCGACGCCCACGATCGTCGGCGAGATCAAGCGGCACTTCCGCGACAAGGGCTGGGCCGTCCGCGTCCCGCGCCGGCTGCAGGAGCTGAAGCTGTCGCTGACCAAGGCGATCAGCGACCTCGCGCAGCGCGAGGGCCGCGCGCCGACGGTGAGCGAACTGGCCGCGCACCTGCAGATGAGCGAGGAGGAGGTGCTGGAGGGCCTGGAGTCGGCGAACGCCTACTCCACCGTGTCCCTGGACGCCCCCGACTCCGGCGACGAGGACGCGCCCGCGGTGGCCGACTCGCTCGGCATGGTGGACGAGTCGCTGGAGGGCGTGGAGTACCGCGAGTCCCTCAAGCCGCTGCTGGAGAAGCTGCCCGCGCGCGAGAAGAAGATCCTGCTGCTGCGGTTCTTCGGCAACATGACGCAGTCGCAGATCGCCGCCGAGCTCGGCATCTCCCAGATGCACGTGTCCCGCCTGCTCGCCCGGACGCTGGCGCAGCTGCGCGAGGGCCTGACCGCCGACGAATAGCGATCGTGCGGATGCCGAGGGGCCCCGGGTTCGTTCCCGGGGCCCCTCGGCATCTCGGTCAGTTCTTGGTGGGCTGTTCCTTGAGGCGGTCCATGAGCCGCCGCCCCAGGGAGCGCGGCTCCGCCGGCTCCGCAGGCTCCGCCTGGGCGGGCTCGGCGTCCTCGCGCGGTTCCGCGGCGTCGTCGTCGTGGTCGTCGATCAGCCAGGCGGTGCTCGGCGGGCTGAGCACGGTGATCAGCGCGAGGACGGCGACGGCGCCCATCGGGATCGCGATGCCGGGCCGGTCGCTCTGCCACAGCGACCACGCGATGGGCAGCGCGAACAGCTGGGTGAGCACCGTGGGTGCGCGGCTCCACTGGTCGGCGCGCAGCAGCCCCCGGGCGCAGCCGAGCATGCCGAGCCCGCCGGCGAGGGCGAGGACGGTGACCCCGATCGCGCTGACCGGGTCGACGGCGGCGCCGACGGCCGTCTCCACGCCGGTGTAGACGCCGAACCCGACGGCGGCGAGACCCTCCGCGGCCTCCAGGGCGGCGGCGGCCTGGACGGTGATGGGGCGCTTGCTCACACCTGAACCCTACTGGTCGCGTTGACGTACGCGTCCCATACCCTGGCGCACGTGCGCGCCATGCTCATCGCCAATCCCAAGGCGACCTCCACCTCCCGGCGGGCCCGCGACATCCTCGTGCGGGCCTTCACCGGCGACCTCGACCTCGTGCTCGCCGAGACCGGCCATCGCGGCCACGCGACCGAACTGGCCCGGCAGGCCGCGGTGGACGGCTACGACGTCGTGATCGCGCTCGGCGGCGACGGGACGGTGAACGAGGCGGTCAACGGCCTGCTCGCCGAGGGCCCGTCCCCCGATCTCCCGGCGCTGGCGGTGCTGCCGTGCGGGAGCGCGAACGTGTTCGCCCGCGCGCTCGGCCTGCCGGACGACCCGATCGGCGCGACGACGGCGGTGCTGGAGGCGCTGCGGGCGGGCCGGCACCGGACGGTCGGCCTCGGCACCGCCTCCCTGCCGGACGGCGGGGAGCGGTACTTCACGTTCTGCGCGGGCGTCGGGCTGGACGCCGAGGTCGTCCGGGAGGTGGAGCGGCGGCGTGACGCGGGGGTCCGCGCGGACCCGTCGCTGTATGTGCGGACCGCCGTCCGGCATTTCTTCTCCGGCACGGATCGGCGGCGTCCCGCGCTCACTTTGGAACGGCCCGGACGCCCGCCGATATCGGGGCTGTTCCTCGCGTTCATCTCCAATACGTCGCCGTGGACTTTCATGGGCCGCATGCCGGTGAATCCGAGTCCGAAGGCGAACTTCGGCCGGGGCCTGGACGTGTTCGGGATGCGTTCGCTGGAGGTCGGCGCAACAGTGGGGGCGCTTGTCCAGATGCTGACCACGCGCACGCGTCCGCTGCAGGGACGCCACGTGGTGAACGTCCACGATGCGGCGGAGATCACCTTGAGCGCGGCGCGCCCGGTGGCCTTTCAGCTGGACGGCGACTACCTCGGTGAACAGCGGAGCGTGACCTTCCGGTCGGTTCCGAAGGCCATACGCATCGTCATTTGAGTGCGCGGCCGTTCGCGGAGCGGGGTCATTCGCGGCGCACGGGCGGCCAGGTGAGAGCCAAGTAACACGCCCGACCCGCGGGTGTGACACATGCGACACCCATACTTTGAGAATCCTTTCTCAAAGGTCTTGCGTCGCCCCGCGCCGCCCTGACACGCTCAAAGTGCGCCCGCTGGACGGGGACCCCGACGCCGCCGGTCCCCTGCTCACGGCCGCCGCCGAACATTCACCCCTGGACCTGACCCACCGGCCTCCCGGGCGTTCGCGACATGTGAAACCGTTCACAAAAGTGGAGTTTCTCCACCACCTGACGAAGGAGTGGACCGCATGGACTGGCGCCACCGCGCAGCCTGCCGTGACGTGGACCCCGAGCTGTTCTTCCCGATCGGCAACACCGGGCCCGCGATCCTGCAGATCGAAGAGGCCAAGCAGGTGTGCCGACGCTGCGACGTGACCGACGCGTGCCTGCGCTGGGCGCTGGAGTCCGGCCAGGAGTCGGGCGTCTGGGGCGGGATGGGCGAGGACGAGCGCCGCGCCCTCAAGCGCCGCGCCTCCCGCGCCCGGGCCCGCGCGAACGCCGCCCTCTGACCCTTCCCGGTTCGCCGCCTCGCGGCGCCACCGCCTCCCAGCCCCGGCGGGAGAGCATGTGGCGCCGCCGCGGTCAGAACCTCCGGTGGTGGTGGTCCAGCGGGACGTCCACCACCACCTCGGTGCCCCCGCCCGGACGGGGGCGGAAGTCCAGCCGGCCGCCCAGCTCGCCCACGATCAGCGTGCGGACGATCTGCAGGCCGAGGCTGTTGCTGCTCTCCACGTCGAAGTCCGCGGGCAGGCCCACGCCGTCGTCCGCGACGGTCGTCACCAGCCGGCGCCCGGACGGCTGCTCCCCCGTCTCCGCCGCCTGCGGGGCGCGCGGCTCGTCGGCCCCCGGCGCCGACCATTCACCCCAGACCGCCACGCCGCCCGGCTCGCGGCGCTCCTCCCCCTCGCCGTAGCGCCGCGCGGCGACCTCCAGCGTCCCGAACCGGTTGGCGAGGCCGTGCTCCAGCGCGTTCTGCAGCAGCTCGGTGAGCGCCATCGCCAGCGGTGTCGCGACCTCGGCGGGCAGGACGCCGAAGCTGCCGGTCCGCTTCGGGGCGACCTTGGTCTCCGGCGTCGACACCTCCCCCGCCATCGTGATCACGCGGTCCGCGATGTCGTCGAAGTCGATCAGCTCGTCCGGGGTGTGCGACAGCGTCTCGTGCACGATCGCTATGGACCCGACGCGGCGGACCGCCTCGTCCAGCGCGGCCCGTCCCTCCGGGATCCGCAGCCGGCGGGCCTGCAGCCGCAGCAGCGCCGCGACCGTCTGCAGGTTGTTCTTCACCCGGTGGTGGATCTCCCGGATCGTGGCGTCCTTGGTCATCAGCTCCCGGTCCCGCCAGCGCAGCTCGGTGACGTCCCGGCACAGCACGATCGCACCGATCCGCGTCCCGCCGACCACCAGCGGGATCGTCCGCAGCTGCATGATCGACCCGCGTGACTCGACCTCGACCTCGCGCGGCGCCCGGCCGGACAGGACGACGCTCAGCGCCTCCTCCAGCGGCTCGCCGGTGTCGCACAGGTCCGCGGTGATCTGGCCGAGCGCCTCGCCGACCAGGTCCGCCGGGAAGCCGAGCCGCCGGTACGCCGACTGCGCGTTGGGGCTGGCGTAGGTGACCTTGCCGGCGCGGTCGAGGCGCATCAGCCCGTCGCCGACGCGCGGCGAGCGCACCATGTTCGGCTCCTCGCCGGGCACCGGGAACCGGCCCTCGGAGATCATCGTGGCGAGGTCGCTGGCGCTCTGCAGGTAGGTCAGCTCCAGCCGGGACGGGGTGCGCGCCGAGCTGAGGTTCGTGCTGCGCTGGATCACCCCGAGGATCTTGGCGCCGCGCCGCACCGGGATGGACTCCTCCCGGACGGGGATGCCGCTGCCCCACTCCGGGTCGCCCTCCCGGACGATCCGGCGCTCCCGCCACGCCACGTCGATCAGCTTGCGCCGCCCCGTCCGGACGACCTTGCCGACGAGGTCCTCCGAGTAGGCGGTGGGACCCGTCGTGGGGCGTATCTGCGCGATCGCCACCCAGCCGGGGACGGCGGCGCCGGTGTCCAGCAGGCCCCGCTGGCGTCCACCGCGGGACGCCGCCTCGGCGGGCAGCGCGTCCGCCGACCGCAGCGGGACCCACAGCAGCAGGTCCGCGAACGACAGGTCTGCGAGGAGCTGCCAGTCGGACACGAGCGCGTGCAGCCATTCCAGGTCGGTCTCGGTGAGATCGGTGTGATCACGGACCAGATCGGTCAAGGTAGGCACGCGACCATCATCGCCCATGCTCTCCGGTGGCCGGGCGGGTCCCCCGGCCCGTCCGCGGCCTGGCAGGATTCCCGGCATGACCGCAGGAAGAGACCCGCTGGCAAGGCTCCGGGACGCGGCCGCGCGGCGGGCCGCGGACGGGCTGCGCCGGACGCTCCGCCCCCGCCCGGACGGCCTCACCGACCTGGCGTCCAACGACTACCTCGGCCTCGCCGGCGACCCCCGGCTGGTCGAGGGCGCGTGCGCCGCGGCCCGCGCGTGGGGCACCGGCTCCACCGGGTCGCGCCTGGTCACCGGGACGACCGGGCTGCACGCCGAGCTGGACCGGCGGCTCGCCGCGTTCACCGGCAGCGCCGCCGGTCTCGTCTTCTCCTCCGGCTTCCTCGCCAACCTCGGCGCCGTCACCGCCCTCGCCGGGCCGGGCACGCTCGTCGTGTCCGACCAGGTCAACCACGCTTCGATCGTGGACGCGTGCCGGCTGTCGCGGTCCCGCGTCGTGATCGTCCCGCACCGGGACGCCGCCGCCGTCGAGCAGGCCCTCGCCGGCCGCGACGAGGAGGACGCCCTCGTGGTCACCGACGCGGTGTTCTCCGTGGACGGCGATCTCGCGCCGCTGACCGCGCTGCACGCGGCCGCCCGGGCGCACGGCGCGCTGCTGGTGGTCGACGAGGCGCACGCGCTCGGCGTCGTCGGCGACCACGGCAGGGGCGCCGCGCACGCGGCCGGGCTCGCGGGCGAACCCGACGTGATCCTGACCCTCACCCTGTCGAAGGCGCTCGCGTCCCAGGGCGGCGCGGTCCTCGGCGCCCCCGAGGTGATCGAGACGCTGATCGACACCGGACGGTCGTTCATCTTCGACACCGGCCTGAACCCGCCCGCGGCGGGCGCCGCCCTCGCCGCCCTCGACGTGCTGGAATCCGACCCCGGCCTGCCCGCACGCGCGCGGGACCGCGCCGTCCGGATCTCAAACCTCGCGGCCGGTTCCGGCCTGGAGACCGCCGTTCCGGCGGCCGCCGTCGTCCCCGTCTTCCTCGGCGAGCCGCACGCCGCGCTGCGGGCCGCCGAGATCTGCGCTGAGCACGGGCTCCGCACCGGCTGCTTCCGCCCGCCGTCGGTGCCCAAGGGCCGCGCCTGCCTGCGCCTGACCGCCCGCGCCACGCTGGACGAGCCGGACCTCACACGCCTCGGGGAGGCCCTGGCGGAGGTCGCGATATCTACCGCCCGTAGTCTGCACGCATAACATCGGGGAGAACCGGTGATGAACGTGAGGAGTAGCCGTGACGGAGGTCAGGGGCGGACCCCGGCACGGGGGCGGATACGAGCACGGGTTCGACCGTGCCTCGCTCGCCGGCATCGGTAAGCGCCACCCGAACCAGGCGCCCCGCATCCCGAAGTACTACAAGCTCAAAGAGCTGCTGGTGGAGCTGATCCAGTCGCTCCCGGCCGGCAGCCCGCTGCCTCCCGAGCGGTCCCTCGCCGAGAAGTACGAGACGTCCCGCACCACCGTCCGGCAGGCGCTGGCCGAACTCGTCGTCGAGGGACGCCTCCAGCGCATCCAGGGCAAGGGGACCTTCGTCGCCAAGCCGAAGGTCGCGCAGGAACTCCAGCTCGTCAGCTACACCGAGGACATGCGGCACCACGGGCTGCGCCCGGAGACCCGCATCCTGGAGGCCGGCTACGTCAGCGCCGACGAGAGCCTCGCCACGCTCCTCTGCATCCGGCCGGGCGGCCGCGTCCTGCGCGTCCACCGGCTCCGCCTCGCCGACGGCGAGCCGATGTCGATCGACACCTCGCACCTCCCGGCCCGCCGCTTCCCCGGCCTGCGCCGCGAGCTGTCCCGCCACCACTCCCTCTACGAGACGCTCGCCACCGCCTACGACGTCCACCTGACGGAGGCGGAGGAGACCATCGAGACCGTCCTCGCCACCCCCCACGACGCCCAGCTCCTCGGCGTGGACGTGGGCCTGCCGATGCTGCTCCTCTCCCGGCACGCCTTCGACGCCACGGGCCAGCCGGTCGAGTGGGCCCAGTCCCTCTACCGGGGCGACCGCTACAAGTTCATCACCCGCCTGAGCCGCTAGGCCGTCACAGCGTCCGGCTGAGCGCCTTGATGGGCATCTGCAGGTCGGTGAGCAGGTCCAGGTCCTTCTGGGCGGGACGGCCCAGGGTCGTCAGGTAGTTGCCGACGATGATGGCGTTGATGCCGCCGAGCATGCCTTCGCGGGTGCCGAGGTCACCGAGGGTGAGTTCGCGTCCGCCGGCGTAGCGCAGGATGGTCCGGGGCAGGGCGAGGCGGAACGCGGCGATCGTCTTCAGCGCCTCGGTGCCCTCGACCAGCGGCCGGTCCGCGAACGGGGTGCCGGGACGGGGCGCGAGGAAGTTCAGCGGGACCTCGTCGGGCTCCAGCTCGGCGAGCTGGGCGGCGAACTCGGCGCGCTGCTCGATCGTCTCCCCCATGCCGACGATGCCGCCGCAGCACACCTCCATGCCGGCGTCCTTCACCATGCGGAGCGTGTCCCGGCGCTCTTCCCACGAGTGGGTGGTGACCACGTTCGGGAAGTGGGAGCGCGCCGTCTCCAGGTTGTGGTTGTAGCGGTGGACGCCCATCGCGGCCAGCTCGTCCACCTGCTCCTGGGTGAGCATGCCGAGCGAGCACGCGATGTTGATCTCGACGGCGTCGTTGATGGCCTTGACGCCGTCGCGGACCTGCGACATCAGCCGCTCGTCCGGGCCGCGGACGGCCGCGACGATGCAGAACTCGGTGGCGCCGGTCCGCGCGGTCTCCTTCGCCGCCTCGACCAGCTCCGGGATGTTCAGCCACACCGACCGGACGGGCGACTCGAACGTGCCGGACTGGGAGCAGAAGTGGCAGTCCTCGGGGCAGCCGCCGGTCTTCAGCGACACGATCCCCTCGACCTCGACCTCGGGCCCGCACCAGCGCATCCGGACGTCGTGGGCCAGCGCGAGCAGGTCCTCCAGCCGGTCGCCGGGCAGGGTCAGCACCTGGAAGACCTGGTCTTGCGACAGGCCCCTGCCCTCGTCCAGAACCTGCCGGCGGGCGGTTCCGAGGATGTCCGGGTCGAGGATGTCCGTCACGTGTTCTCCTTGTCGAGGCCGTAGCTGTCGCGGAAGGCGGCGGCGTCGAACCCGCCGCCGAGCGAGGGGGCCAGGCCGCGGTGCGCGGCCGGCAGGAACTCCGCCGGGTCCAGGGCGGCGGCCCCGGCGGGCAGCGCGCCCGACAGCGGGCGGGCCGCGATGGTCTCCAGGTCGCGGATGTTGCTGCGCATGGCGAGGTCCGGGTCGTCCGGCCATGCGCCGATCACCACGCCGGCGAGCTGCACGCCGCGGTGCGCCATCGCCTCCAGGGTGAGCGCGGTGTGGTTGAGCGTGCCGAGGCCGGGGCGCGTCACGACGACGGCGGCGGCGCCGAGCCAGCGCGCCAGGTCGGCGATCGTGGTGCCCTCGTCGTCGTAGCGGACGAGGAGTCCGCCGGCCCCCTCGACGAGGACGAGCCGGTGGCCGTCCGCCAGGGCCCGGACGCGTTCGGCCGCTTCCGGCAGCCGGAGCGGCGGCAGCCCGGCGCGGCGGGCGGCGGCGGCCGGGGACAGCGGGTCGGGGAAGCGGGCGAACTCGTGCACGTCACCGATCCCGGCGAGCCGGCGCACCTCGTCGAGGTCGCCGGGCTCCCCGCCGCCCGTCCCGGTCTGGCCGGGCTTGACGACGGCGACCGACGCGCCGCGGGCGGCGGCGACCGCGGCCAGCGCCGCGGTGACGACCGTCTTGCCCACGCCGGTACAGGTCCCGGTGACCACGAGCACACTCACAAGGCGGCAGACTAGCGCGGGCCCGCGTCGCGGACTCCCGCCGGATCCCACAGTCTTCGGCGGGCGTCTTTGTCACGGCCGGAACCCCGTGGCGCGGCGGAGCGTCCAAGCTCCATGGCCGGTCCGTACACACGTTCCCGCTGGGTGCCGGCTCTCGCCTGCGCGGCGCTGACCGCCTGCGCGTCGACGGCCTGCGGCGACGGCTCCGGTGGCCCCGGATCGTCGACGCTCCCCGCACCCTCCACGTCCACTTCCGCGTCCGCGTCCACGACGCCGTCCCCCGCCAAGGACACCCCCGCCGGCGAGCATCTCGTCCTGCGCCGGCGCACGACCGGAGGCATCGCCGGCATCGGCGGTCCCGGCTCCGTCCCCGACTTCTCCCTCTACTCCACGGGACGCGCGGTGTCCGCGTCCCAGGGCGCGCTGACCGAGTACCACCTGAAACCGGGCGCGCTGCAGCGGCTGCTGGCCGAGGCGCGCGCGGCGGGCCTCGGCCGTTCGCACACGGTCGGCTCCGACAGGATCGCCGACGCGCTCGTCACCGTGGTCACCATGGGCGGCGCGACGACCCGCATCATCCAGCCCGAGTCGCAGGCCGGCCGGGAGGCCCGCTTCCTGAAGAAGCTGGACCCGGCCGGCTGGCCCGCGTCCGACCAGTCCGCGAAGCCCGAGCCGTACACACCGGAGAAGACGGCGGTCCTGGCGGGTGAGTCGGCCGCGACCGGCACCGCCGAGAAGTGGCCGCTGGAGCCGCTCGGCGACGGGGTGCGGGTGGCCGGAGCCATCTGCACCCTCGCCCCGTCGGCCAAGGTCCCCGACACGAGGCAGGTCACCGCCTGGCGGAGCGAGGGCAAGAACTACTCCGTCCGGCTGCGCCCCCTCCTCCCCGGCGAGTCATCCTGCCGGGACCTGGGTTAGCGGGCGTCCAGCTCCTCGGCGACCTCCCGGGCCGCCGCCGCCAGGTCCGGGTCCAGCCGGTCCAGGCGCGCGTCGAGATCGTCGGCGAAGCGGAGCCGCTCCACCTCCGGCGCCGGGACCGCCTCGGGCATCCACGCGGAGTGGATCAGGAACGGCACCGTCGTGCCGTTCGGCGGGGCCAGGACGGCGACGGGCCCCCGTCCGACATCGGCCGCGTCGAACAGTTCGACGCGGAACCGGTCGTCGTTGTGGACGGCCACGACCAGGTAGCCCTCGTGCCCGCCGGGCTCCGCGCCCGCGTACCGGCTGCCGCCGCGCCCGCGCGGGACGAACGACGGCGAGGTCGGGTAGTCGTCCAGCGCGAACGTCCACTCGGACAGGGCCTTGAGGTCCTCCCGGTCGTGGCTGACCAGAACCGCCGGGGTCTCCTCCGCCGGGAACAGCGACGGGTCGACGCGGCCTTCGTAGTTGCGCAGGGCGCGCCGGTTGACCGCCTCCGGATGGAAGCCGAGGTAGACGAGGTGGTGCCGGGTCGGGGCGGTCTGCCCTTCGATGCTCCAGTCGATCGCGGACAGCTCCGCCTGCCACCACCGCTCCGGGTCGCGCGCGCGGGCGCGCTCGGTGATCCGGCCGGTCTCCGGATCGAACTGCAGGACGGTCGTGAGCGCGGGCGCCATGCCGTGGCAGTACATGCCGCGCAGGGCCGGGTCGATCGGGCGGCCATGGACGTCGACGTCGTCCTCACGCAGGTACATCCCGATGTCCACGCCCTCGCCGTGCTCCATGACGACCTGGATGCCGTCGGAGTCGTCGTAGCGGGCGTAGAAGTGGTTGACCTCCGGGGCGAGGCGGAACTCCGTGCAGGTGACGGCGCCGCGCCCGGGGACCAGGTCGTCCTTGCGGATCAGCAGGACGGGCCCGTCGGGGTTGTTGGGGGCGGTCCGGTCCCCGCCGAAGATCTCCTCCACCTCGATCTTGAAGGCGGTGTCGGCGAGGACGAGCCAGTCGCGGGTCTGGGTGATGGTGTGGGTGGACTGCGGCAGCACCGCGCCCTCGACGTCCCAGCGCTGGACGCGGGTACCGGACCCGTCGTAGCGGATCACGGAGACGGCGCCGCTCAGCACGTCCCGGCTGACGCTCCACAGGCAGCCCCGCTCGGGATCGATCACCGGGTGGGCGGTGGTGGAGATCAGCGGCAGCACCGCATGGTCCATGGCGGGCTTCCAGTCGTCGCGGTGCCCGACCTCCGCGACGAACTCCAGCGTGACCGGGTCGACCTCGACCGGGCGGCCGGCGTCCCATGTCGTGAAGAGCCGGTCGCCCCACGGGAGCGGCGCGGTGTTGGCGGCGTTGACGAACCCCCACGGCGAGTCGGTGCCGACCGGCCCGGCGGTGAACAGGTCGGGCCGCCTGCCGCGCAGCCGCACGGACGGGGTGTCGATGACGCGGGCGCGCCAGGCGAACCGCCCGCCGGGGCCCGGCCTGAGCGGCATCCGCGCGATGATCCCGTCGCCGAAGAACGCGTGCCGGGGCCGTGTCCGCTGGTCGGACGTGCTGACGACGTAATGGCCGCGCACATCGTCCGGCCACGCGCCCGCGACGACCTCCAGATCCATGTCGCTGACGTCCTGCTTGCCGAGGATGGAGCGAGGAACCGGCATCAGCCCTCCAGACACTATTGACTGCCCGCCAATCAACAGCCCGCCGCACACCACCGTCAAGGCCCGGCACCGCGCCGTCCATGGTCGGGGATGACTCGCGCGCCCGCCGGGCGCGCGCGTCCGTCCGCCGGTACCGCTACGGACGGTGAGGATCGACGGCCGAACAAGTGGGGCCTGGCAACGCGCTGGAGACGCTCCGCTGGACCTGACGCGCCGGCGTTCTAGGGCGCGTCCTGCAGGGCGCCGTGCTGGGAGCAGCGGGCCGTCCAGCCGAGCGGGGTCACCTGGACGATCATGCGGCGGCGGCAGTGCGCGCAGTAGCGGGGCGGTTCCATCTCGCGGGCGGCGCGGCACACGGTGTGGTCGCCCTCGGCGGCGGGCTCGCCGCAGCGGTCGCAGTACACGCGCCCCAGCCTATTCAGCGGGCCGTCCGCATGCGGCCCACGACCCCGGTGTCGTAGGTGCCGTCGGCGAACTCGGGGTGGGCGAGCAGCTCGCGCAGGAAGGGCAGGTTCGTCGGCGGGCCCTCGATGCGGAACGCGTCGACGGCCGCGCGGGCCCGGGCGAGCGCGTGGGCGCGGTCGTCGCCGTGGACGCACAGCTTGGCGAGCAGCGGGTGGTAGGTGGGGGTGACGGTGTTGCCCTCGGCGTAGCCGGCGTCGATGCGGATGCCGTCGCCCACGGGCTCCTCCCACACCTTGATCTCGCCGGAGCCGGGCAGGAACTCCTGAGGGTCCTCGGCGTGGACGCGGAACGCGATCGCGTGGCCGTGCGGCGTCGCGCCGGTGAACGAGACGGGCTCGCCGGCGGCGACGCGGAACTGCTGCTCGACGAGGTCGATGCCGGTGGTCGCCTCGGTGACGACGTGCCCGGACGGCAGGCGGGTGCTCATCTCCAGGAAGGAGAAGTCCTGCGCGGCGGGGTCGACGAGGAACTCGATGCTGCCGGCGCCCCGGTAGCCGATGGCCTCGCCCACGCGGACGGCGGCGGCCAGCATGCGCGCGCGGAGGGCGGGCGTGACGCCCGGCGACGGGGTCTCCTCGACGATCTTCTGGTACCGGCGCTGGACGGAGCAGTCGCGCTCGCCGAACGGGACGATCGTGCCGTCCGCGAGGCCGAGGATCTGCACCTCGATGTGCCGGGCGCCCGGCACGTACCGCTCCAGGAGCACCTCGCCGTGCCCGAAGACGCGGTCGGCGGCGGTGCGGGCCGTCTCGTAGGCGGCGCGGAGGGACGTCGCGTCGTGCGCGACGGCCAGCCCGACGCCGCCGTCGCCCGCGGCGGGCTTCACCATGACGGGGTAGCCGATGCGCTCGGCCTCCTCGGCCGCCGTGCCGGCGTCCGGGACCGGCTCCCACACGCCGGGCCCGACGGGGACGCCCGCCTCCTTCATCAGGTTCCGGGAGTTGATCTTGTCGCTCATCCGCGCGATGGTGAGCGGCGGCGGGCCGACCCAGGCCATGTCGTGCTCGGCGACCTGCCGGCCGAGCGCGGCGTTCTCGGCGAGGACGCCGTCGCCGGGGTGGATCGCCCGCGCGTTCGTGCGGCGTGCGGCCTCCAGGATCGCGGGGACGTTGAGGTAGCTGCGGGCCGGGTCGGCGGGGCCGATGAGGACGGCCTCGTCCGCCTCGGCGACGAACGGCAGGTCGGCGTCGGCCGCGGAGTACACGGCGATGGCCTTGAGGCCCATCGCGCGGGCGGTGTGCAGGATCCGGCCGGCGATCTCCCCGCGGTTCGCCACGAGCACGGACTCGAACACTGCGGACCCTCCCTCACGACCGGCCGGGACCGGATGCCCCGCGCCCGACGCAGCCTAGTCCGGATCGCGGGCGTCGTGTCCCCCGGCGGGCGTATCGGCGAAATCACCGGTCCGTGTCCGAAGGCGTCCGGTGGAATGGCAGCTCAGGCGGGCGCAACGCCATCACTGTGAACCGGCACAATTGACTTGGCACCGGCCGCAGTTCACTGTGTGGGCGTCGCGGCCGACCATTCCCGCATCGTCGCGGAACCCCCTTTCCCGCCGGTCGGCCGCCGCATGCACAAAAGTGCGCCGCGGTTCCCCGCGCGGCGCGGCTCCCCCAAGGAGGAGACCCTTGTCCCTCAGACGATTCCTCGTCCTGATCGGTGCGGTGGCGGCGCTCGCCGGCACCGCGATGTCCCCCGCCACAGCCCAGGCCGCACCGCCCGCGCGGGCCGCGGCGCCGCAGACCGTGACGCTGCGGTACGGGCCCTACACCATTCCGAAGGCGGCGAACGGCGAGCACGGCATGCTGCCGAACCAGCTCGCCTTCAACGTCCAGAAGCCGTGCGAGAACTGCTACGTCACGGGATTCAAACCGAATCTCGTGTACGCGGACGGCAGCAACGCCAACGTCAACACCGGGCCGATGCTGCACCACGCGGTCATCTTCAATTCGGCGGCCTGGGACACCGTGTGCGGCGGGCCGCGGCGCGTCCTCGCGTCCGGGAACGAGCGGATGGAGAGCGTGTTCCCGGCCGGCTACGGGTTCCGGATCGGCGCGTTCGACCGGTGGACGCTGCTCGCCGACCTGATGAACCACTCGCACGAGGAGAAGACCGCCTACCTGGAGTTCACGTTCACCTACCAGCCGGTGCTCGGCTCGCACATCACACCGGTCGTCCCGCTCTGGCTGGACGTCGGCGGCTGCGCCGACTCGACCTGGGACACCCCGGCCGAGCAGAGCGAGAAGTCGCGGACGTGGCGGTCGACGGTCTCCGGGAACCTCGTCCACATCCGCGGGCACCTGCACCACGGCGGCATCGCGGTGCAGACCGAGAACACCAGCACCGGGCAGCTGCTCTGCCGCAGCGTGGCCGAGGAGGGCGGCACGCCCGAGTTCATCGACCACCACGGCATGACGGAGATCTCGAACATGCCGTCGTGCAGCGGCTCCCCCATCGGCCGGATCGAGCGGGGCGACACCCTGAAGATCACCGCGTCGTACAAGGCGTCCGAGGCGGGCCTCACGGACGTCATGGGCATCATGCACGGCTGGGTGACGGAGGGATGATCCCGGTGGACCGGCTGACCGGGCCCGTTCTCGCGCTGTTCCGCGCGGTCGTCGGGCTGCTGTTCCTGTGCCACGGCGTGGCGTCGCTGTTCGGTGTCCTCGGCGGCAACCGGGGCAGCGGCCACGCGATCGAGGCCGGTGCGTGGCCGGGATGGTGGGCCGCGCTGATCCAGTTCGTGTGCGGCGCGCTGGTCCTGGCCGGGCTCGGCACCCGCGCGGCGGCCGTGCTCGCGTCCGGTTCGATGGCGTACGCGTACTTCACCGTCCACCAGCCGCACGCGCTGCTCCCGCTGCGCAACGGCGGGGAGAGCGCGGCGATGTTCGCCTGGGCGTTCCTGCTCATCGCGGTGGTGGGGCCGGGCGCGTGGGCGCTCGACTCCTACCTCGCGGGCCGGCGGCGCGAGCCGGTGAGCGTCCCGTCCCGCACCTGATCCCGCTCATGGAGGAGGGGCCCGGCCACCGCCGGGCCCCTCTTCATGCGGCTAGGCGAGACCGAAGAGGCCGTTGTCCATGACGGCCCTGCCGAAGGGGCGGGCGAGCTCCGCGAGGCGCTCGCAGTCGTCCTCCCCGAGGGCGGCGTAGGCGGGCAGCGCCAGCGCGTCGGTGCGGTCCTCGATGCTCTGCCGGAACGCCTCGCCCTCGGCGGTGAGGGAGTCGCCGTCCAGCAGGCCGCGGGCGCGGAGGCGCTCCGCGGTGGCATCCCACTGCTCGGCGGGCCAAGCCCGCGTCGCTGTGAGGAACGTCTTGGGCATGGTGCCGGTGGCCGCGTGCAGCACGAGGGCCTCGATCGGGGTGACGCCCTCGGCGGTGAGGACGGCGATGTGCCCGTCGCCCCGGAACTCGCGGAGCAGGGTCTGGGCCCACCAGAGCTGGAGGACCGGCTCGTCCGGCCAGGGCAGGGCCGCGTGCGCCGCGTAGAGCGGCCTGCCCGGGGCGTGGCCGCCGGCCGCCTCCGCGGCGCGGCGGGCCAGGGCGGCCGTCTCCGCCAGGCCCGGGAGCCGGTCGATGCCGCCGCGGCGGAGCGCGGCGCCGGCCGCGTCCAGCCTGGCCGCGAGCAGCTGCTCCGGGGTCGTCTTCTCCCAGGCCGCCGGGATGGCGCCGCGGACGACCTCGGGGTTGAAGTTGTAGAACGTCGCGATGACGACCTCGGCGGAGGCGCGGCCGAAGGCCGCCGCGCGGGAGGCGAAGTAGGCGGTCTGCGCGTCCAGGCCGAGTGCCGCGTACCGCTCCGTCGCCTCCGGGACGAAGTAGATCATCGCGTGCACCGGTTCCAGCCGCCGCCATGCCCGCCGTGCCGCTCGCATCCGTCCGCCTCCGTGTCGTCCTGGGTGCCGTGGTCGCCCGGGCGGAATGGGAACATACCGACCGGTCGGGATCCGAATCTAATTCTGGTCGCGACCGGCCGTCAACACTCAGTGGCAGTGACCCTCCGCAAGCACCGACAGGGCGATCTCCGGCGCGGTGCGGGCCTGCCGGACGGGACGATGGAGGGGTTCGGACGAGGGCCCGGTCGCCCTGGCACGCCACCACGCTGGCGCCCGACCGGCGCCCGCCGCTCGCGGGCGCGTTCCGGCGCTTCCTCGCCACCGCCGAGGCGCTGCACATCATGCGCTCCCCCGGTTCGGGCGTCCCGCCGTCCCGCTTCCGTCCCCCGGTCTACGTGACGATCTGGAGCTGAACCGGGGCCGCACGCTCCCGTGCGGCCCCGGTACCCCGTCAGCGGCCGATGATCTTCTCGGCGGCCGAGGCCGGGACCTCGGCGTACGCCGCGAACCGCATCGTGAACACGCCCCGGCCGGACGTCATGCCGCGCAGATCCCCGACGTAGCCGAACATCTCCGCCAGCGGGACGAGGGCCTGGACGACCCACGCGCCGCCGCGCTCACGCGTCCCGCCGACCCGGCCCCGGCGGCCGCCGAGGTCGCCGATGACCGCGCCCAGATGCTCCTCCTGGGCGGTGACCTCGACGGCCATCACCGGTTCGAGCAGCACCGGGGACGCGCGCCGGACCGCCTCCTTGACCGCCAGCGAACCGGCGATCTTGAAGGCGAGCTCGGACGAGTCGACGGGATGGAAGTCGCCGTCGGTGAGGACGACCCGCACCCCCGTCATCTCGTACCCCGCGAGGACGCCGGTCCGCAGCGCCTCCTGGCAGCCCGCGTCCACCGACGGGATGAACTCCTTCGGGATCCGCCCGCCGGTGATCCGGTTGACGAACTCGTACCCGTCCGCGATGGGTTCGAGGGCGAGCCGCACCTTCGCGAACTGGCCCTTGCCGCCCGTCTGCTTCCGGTGCGTCAGGTCGACGCGCTCGACCGCCCGCCGGACGGTCTCGCGGTAGGCGACGCGGGGACGGCCCACGTTGGCCTCGACATGGAACTCCTCCTTCATGCGGTCGACGAGGATCTCCAGGTGCAGTTCCCCCATGCCGCCGATGACGGTCTGCCCGTCCTCGTCGCGGACCTGGAAGGACGGGTCCTCCTCCGACAGCCGGTGGACGGCCGCGCCCAGCTTCTCCACGTCGCCTCTGGACCTCGGCTCGATCGCGACCTCGATGACCGGGGCCGGGAAGTCCATGGACTCCAGGACCACCGGATGCGCGGGGTCGCACAGCGTCTCGCCGGTGGTCGTCCGCTTCAGGCCCATGACGGCGACGATGTCGCCCGCGCCCGCCGACTCGATCTCCACCCGCTTGTCCGCGTGGACGCGGTAGATCTTGCCGATCCGCTCCTTCCGTCCCTGCACGCTGTTGAGCACCGCGGCACCCGACACCAGGCGTCCGGAGTAGATCCGGACGAAGGTGAAACGGCCGAGGTGCCGGCCGGTCATGACCTTGAACGCGAGTGCGGACAGCGGCGCCTCGTCCGGCACCTCCCCGGAGTCCAGCGGCTGGACGTCCAGGGGCGACGGCAGGTAACGCACGACCGCGTCCAGCAGGGGCTGGACGCCCTTGTTCTTGAACGCGCTGCCGCACAGCACCGGGGTCGCGGCCGACGCGACGGTCAGCCTCCGGATCGCCGCGTGGAGCTGCTCCACGGGCGGCTCGACGCCGTCCATGTACAGCGCCATCAGCTGCTCGTCGTGCTCGGCCACCGTCTCGATGAGCGTGCGCCGCCAACGCCTCGCCTCCTCGATCAGGCCGGACGGGACGTCCACGACGGCGTGGCGCTCGTCCGGCCAGACGTGAGCCCGCATGGAGACGAGGTCGACGACGCCCTCGAACCCGGCCTCGGACCCGATCGGCACCTGCACGACCAGCGGAACGGCGCCGAGCCGCTCGCGGATCATCCGCACGCACCGGTGGTGGTCGGCGCCGGCCCGGTCGAGCTTGTTGACGAAGCAGACGCGCGGCACCCCGTACCGGTCGGCCTGCCGCCACACCGTCTCCGACTGCGGCTCGACGCCCGCGACGCCGTCGAACACGGCCACGGCCCCGTCCAGCACGCGCAGGCACCGCTCGACCTCGATGGTGAAGTCGACGTGGCCCGGCGTGTCGATGAGGTTGAGCGTGTGGCCGTCGCCTTCGACGGCCCAGTGGCAGGTCGTCGCGGCCGACGTGATCGTGATGCCGCGATCCCGCTCCTGCTTCATGAAGTCGAGCGCGGCGGCGCCGTCGTGCACCTCGCCGATGCGGTGGGAGACGCCGGTGAAGAACAGGATCCGCTCGGCGAGCGTCGTCTTGCCGGCGTCGATGTGCGCCATGATCCCGATGTTGCGGACCTTGGCGAGAGCAAGGGCTGTGGTTGTCATCGGGATCCTCCTTCGCACTCGATGACGGCCGCCGCCGGACAAGATCGTCCGTCGCGGCATGCGCGACGGTAACCGGCGGCGCCCCGCGAGCGCGAAGGGTTTTCCGCGTCAGGAGAGGAGGCCGCGGCCGACGTCCGGGAGGGTCTCGATGACGCTGCGCAGGTGGTCGCGGGCGGCGCGCTCGGCGGCGTCCGGGTCGCCGGCGGCGATCGCGTCGATGATGGCCAGGTGCTGCGGCAGCGACGCCTGCGGGCGGCCCGGGTGCATGGCCAGCCGGAACTGGTGGCGGACGTTCTGCGCGCGCAGCCGTTCGAGGACGTCCGCGGCCGTCCGCTGCCCGCTGATCTCGCGGACGCGGCGGTGGAGGCGCTCGTTCAGCCGGGAGTAGCCGAGCACGTCGCCGGACTCGACGGCGGAGCGCATCGCGTCCCCGATCTCCCGCAGTCCGGCGGCGTCGGCCGCGGTGGCGCGCTCGGCGGCCTTCGCCGCGCACAGGCCCTCGACCACCATCCGGACCTCGGAGATCTCGACGGCCTCGGCGAGGGAGACCGCGCGGACGCGGGCGCCGCGGTTCTGCACGCGCTCGATGAGGCCCTCGTTGGCCAGGTCGGCGAGGGCCGCGCGGACGCTGGCGCGGCTGGCGGCGAACCGCTCGGACAGGTCCGCCTCGATGAGCCGCTGGTTCGGGACGAACTCGCCGCGCAGGATCGCCTCCCGGATCCCGCCCACCACGTCGCTCACCGGCACTCCCGAATTGTCGCCATTTTTGTCGCTGATCTAGGGTAGCCGCAGCGGGAGGTCGGGCGAGGGAGGGGAACGGCATGCCGGTCATCGCGGTGCTGGGACTGGGCGAGGCGGGCGGCGCCATCGCGGGCGGCCTCGTCGCGGCGGGCGCCGTCGTCCGCGGCTACGATCCCGCCGTTCCCGCGCCGGACGGGACGGTCGCCTGCGCGAGCGAGGCCGGCGCCGTGGCCGGAGCCGATCTCGTGCTGAGCGTCAACAGCGCGCACGACGCCGCCGCGGCGCTCAAGGCGGGCGCGGGGGCGGTCGCCGACGGCGCGGTCTGGGCCGACCTGAACACCGGCTCCCCCGGCCTCAAGCGGGAACTCGACGCGATCGCGAGAGAGAACGGCGTCCGGTTCGCCGACGTGGCCATCATGGCGCCGGTGCCGGGACGCGGGCTCCGCACGCCGCTGCTGATCAGCGGAGAGGGCGCCGCCGAGGTCGCGCAGATCCTCACCCCGCTCGGCGCGGAGGTCCAGGTGCTGGACGGCGCCGCCGGGCTGGCCGCGGAGCGCAAGCTGCTCCGCAGCGTGTTCTTCAAGGGCCTCGCCGGGTCGGTCGTCGAGGCCCTCGAAGCCGCGCGGGCCGCCGGCTGCGAGGACTGGCTCCGCGCGAACATCGTCGCGGAGCTGACCGCGGCCGGCGAGCACACCGTCGACCGCCTCGTCGGAGGCACCTACAGGCACGCGGTCCGCCGCGCCGCCGAGATGGACGCGGCGGCGGCCATGCTGGACGAGCTGGACGTCCCGAACCCGATGGCCGCCGCCAGCCGCGACCTGCTGAGGCGCCTGTCCGCCGGCTGACCTAGTCAACCGGCGGGGTGCCATGGGTGTGGAACGACTCGATCGTCTTCAGGCCCCACGCCTGGCCCTTGGCGCGCTCGGCCTCCGTCCAGGTGATCGTCTTCCAGTCGGGCGCCAGGACGAGCCGGGCGCACGGGTTGCACAGCTCGATGCGGTTGCCGCCCGGCTCGTAGACGTAGAGGAAGAACGTCTGCTGGATGGCGTGCTTGTGCGGCCCGGTCTCGATGAAGACGTCGTTGTCGAGGAAGATGTCGGCGGCGCGGAGGATGTCCTCGCGGGTGTCGGTGGCGAACGCGATGTGGTGCAGGCGGCCGTTGGCGCCCGTCCAGTCCCGCGTGTAGACGATGTCGTAGGACTTGTTGGTGAACGTCATCCAGCGCGCGCCGATGGTGCCGTCGTCCAGCTGGATCTGCTCGGTGGCGTGCGCGCCCAGGACGTCCCGCAGGAGGTCGGTGCTCGGCACGACGTCGGCGGCGAGGAAGTTGACGTGGTCGAGGCGGCGGACGCACACGCCCATCGCCGGGTACGCCTGCGCCTGGTTCTTCAGCGCCGGCGCCAGCTCCGGCGGCGCCTCGTACCACTGCGACTCCCAGTAGATCTCCAGCTCGTGGCCGTCGGGGTCGCGGAACACGTAGGTCGGGCCGAGGCCGGGGTCGCCGTCCCGCCAGCCGATGCCGAGCCCGGCGTCCTCGATGGCCTGGACGCGCCGGTCGAGGGCCTCCTGCGAGGACGTGCGCAGCCCGGTCCGCCGGATGCCGGACGTGCTGTGCGCGGTGAGCTTGAGCGTGTGGTGCTCGTAGTCGTCCCATGTCCGCAGGTACACCGAGTCGCCCTCGGCGCCGACCTCGGTGAGGCCCATGATCCGGGTGAAGAACCACAGGCTCTTCTCGGGCTCGGGCGTCAGCAGCTCGACGTGGGCGACGTGCGCGATCTCGTGCTTGATGTTCATCGGGTGCTCCGGGGGAAGACGGTGCCGTCGAAGAGTTTGCGGGCCGTCCGGACGACGCTGGACCGCCGGACGGCGGTGCCGTCCAGCTCGACCACGACGTCCAGGCGGCCGGCCGGATGCTCGATGCCCATGGGTGCGCCCGGCGGCGGGACATCCGCGAGGTCGTGCCCCACGGCGCCGTCGACCAGCAGCGCGGTCGCGACGCTGACCGCGCCGAGGACGCCGATCGAGGTGTGCATGCGCAGCGGGATGAACGTGCGGGTGCAGATCGTCCCGCCGTCGCGGGGCGGCGCGACGAGGGTCGTCTTCGGCACCGAGGCGGCCGACACGTCGCCGAGGCCCATCAGCTCGCCCGCCTGGAGCCGCAGCGACTGGATCCGGTCCCGCAGGTGGGACAGGTCGGTCTCGTAGCCGGTGACGCCGAGGTCGGACGCGGCGGCGACCACGACCGGCATGCCGTTGTCGACGCAGGTGACGTCGATGCCGTCGATCCGGTCGCGGGGACGGCCGGTGGGAAGCAGCGCCCCGCAGGCGGATCCTTCCGTCCCCGCGAAGTCCAGATCGATCCGCGCCGCCGTGCCCGGCACGCCGGAGATGGCGGTGCCGCCGCCGTAGTCGACCGCGCCGCCGGGCGTCGGGAACGTCGCGGTGGCGATACTGCCGGAGTTCAGCATCCGGACGCGGACGCTCGTCCGGTCGCCGCCCGCCGACACGAGCCCGCGCTCGACGGCGAACGGCCCGACGCCGGCGAGCACGTTCCCGCAGTTCTGCCGGCCGGAGACCGTCGGCTCCTCGACCCCGAGCTGCAGGAACAGGTAGTCGACGTCGGCTTCGTCGCCGGCGGACGGCGACACGACCGCGACCTTGCTGGTCAGCGGGTGCGCGCCGCCGATCCCGTCGATCTGCCGCGGGTCGGGAGTGCCCATGATCCGCAGCAGCAGGTCGTCGCGTTCAGCCGGGTCGGACGGCAGGTCCCCGGCCAGGAAGTACGCGCCCTTGGACGTCCCGCCGCGCATGAGCATGCAGCGAATACCGGTCATCGCCCGATGTACTCCGCGTAGTCGACGTACTCGATGCCCATCCCGGGGAGCCGGTCGCGCAGCCCGTACCGGTCGAGGCCGAGTTCGCCCTGCCGGAAGGCGGCGCGGGTCGCGGCCTCCTTCTCCTCGCGGGCCCGCGCGGCCTTCACCGCCTCCGCGGCGGACTCGCGCTCGACCCGGACGACCCCGTCATCGTCGGCGAGGACCACGTCGCCCGGCCGGATGAGCTGCCCGCCGATCGTGACCGGCACGTTCACCGCGCCCGGCGTGGCCTTCACCGTGCCCTGCGCGCTGACCGCCGCCGACCACACCGGGAAGCCCATCTCATGCAGTTCCGCGACGTCCCGCACCCCCGCGTCGATGACGAGCCCGCGCACGCCCCGCCGCTGCAGCGCGGTCGCGAACAGCTCGCCGAACATGCCGTCGGTGGACGGCGACGTGGTGGTCACCACCAGCACGTCGCCGGGACGGCACTGCTCGACCGCGACATGGATCATCAGGTTGTCGCCCGGCCACGACAGGACGGTCACCGCCGTCCCCGCGATGCGCGACCCGAGGTGCACCGGCCGGATGGACGGCCCGAGGAAACCGGTGCGTCCCATGGCCTCGTGGACGGTGGCGACGCCGTACCCGGCGAGGGAGTCCACCGCGGCGGCGCCGGCGCGCGGCGGGTTCGTGACGACGACCGTCCTCATGCCAGCTCCGCCGTGGTCTGCGGGTACAGCCGGACGTACGCCTCGGCGCGCGTGTCGTGCGGCAGCCCCAGGTTGGGGCCCGCGTTCCGCTTCAGCTGCACGCCCCGCCGTTTCGCGAGGTCGGTGTAGTAGTCCCACATGTGGACCTGCGCGGGCAAGCACTCCATCGCCGCGCGCTTCTTGCCGAACACCGGGGTGATGTCGAGCAGCACGTCCGGCTTGAACTCGCACTGCTCCGGCTGGTGCGGCTCGAAGAAGAACACCGGCGGCGCGCCGAGCGGCTCGCCGGGCGCGTCGTAGCCGATGGCCTGGGCGAGCACGCGGGCCTGCAGCGCCATCCGCGCCGCCGCCGGGTGGTCGCCGTTGTACGGGTCGGCGAGGGTGTGCGTCAGGACGACGGCCGGCACGAACTCCCGGTAGATCCCGACGAGCCGGTCGACCAGCTCCCGCGACTCGACGAGGGGGTAGTCGCCGGCGTCCAGGAACTCGATCTCGGCGCCCAGCACAGCCGCGGCGGCCTCGGCCTCGCCCCGCCGCAGCTTCTTGATCTCGTCCAGCCGCATGCCCTCGCGCCAGGCGCGGGCGGACTCGCCGCGCTCGCCGTAGCTGAGGCACACCACCTTGGCGCGGTCGCCGCGCGCGGCGGCCAGCGCGATCGCGCCGCCGGCGCGCCAGACGAAGTCGCCCGCGTGGGCGCTGACGACGAGCAGCGGGCTGGGAGAGGCCGAAGTACTCATGGCGGCACCCTCCACCCCGTCACCCAAATTGTCAACAATTATGGAGCCAAGTCATGCGCCAGTTCTCCCGCGCCGGGCCTCCAACCACGGGGCGGGAACGGAAGGGCCACCGCGCGGCCCGCCGGATGTGGGTGGCGGCGGGCCCCGCGGTGGCGGTTTCGGGGGCGGGTCAGCCCTTGGCCGGGTCCAGGGACGCGAGGGCCTCGGGGGTCAGCTTGGCGGCCCGTTCCCGCTGCGGGAAGCGGCCGACGTCGATGCGGGCGACCTCCCTGGCGGTCCGGTAGTCGACCACGGAGATCTGGTCGTCCTCGGCGAGCGAGACGAAGCAGTCGTGGCCGTTCGGGCTGGTCTGCGTCCAGTACGGCAGGGCGTCGGTGGCGTAGGTGACGGTCCCGTCCGTGGTGAGGCCGGACCGGGAGACGATGGAGACGTAGTCGTCGATCGTCCCGGCCACGCACAGCTTGGACTCGTCGGCGTTCATCGCCATTCCGTGGTGCGCGGAGTTCTGCGGGTAGTCGTCCGGCTTCATCTTGGCGGCCTTGTCGCTGAACGGCATGGTCACCGTCCGCGTGATCTTCCCGGCCGCCAGGTCGTACTCGACGAACCCGTTGAGGTAGGACAGCTGCGCGTACATCGTCTTGTTGTCGCGGGTGAACACCGCCGGGCGGATCCCGTACTCGAACTGGTACGTGCGCAGCGGCTTGAACGTCGCGGCGTCCACCGCCGTGACGGCCCGCGACCCCTTGAGCCCGTTCAGCAGCTTGGGCAGCGAGGTGATGCCGATGCTGGAGTTGTAGAGGATCGTCCCGTCGGGCGAGTAGTCGTTGGCGTGCGGGTAGGCGCCGGTCGCGAAGCTCGTCCGCAGCGCGCCGGTCGCGGTGTCGATGACCTCGGCCTTGCTCGCGGTGGTGGCCGAGACGATGAACTGCCTCCCGTCCGCCGACAGCGCGGCGTGGTCGGCCTTGAAGCCCTCGGTCTTGTGCCGCCACAGCATCTTCTTCGTGGCGATGTCGAACGCGACGGCGTCCGACAGCGCGCCCCGCGAGATGTAGAGCGTCCGGCCGTCCGGGGAGACGGCCATGTCGTCGACGAGCTTGCGGTAGCCCTGCGCGGCGTTGACGGCCTCGTAGCCGACGCGCTCCACGACGGTCATCGAGTCCAGGCGCTGCTGCAGGTCCGGGACGACGTTGATGGAGCCGAGGTTCTGGTAGGTGGCGGTGTCGATGAAGCTGACGGTGCCGCCCTGGCCGTTGCCGACGGCCATCACGTCGCGCAGCGCCGCCGCCTGGGCCGGCTGGGCGGGCTGCACGGGCTGGGCCTGCGCGGGGAGCGCCCCGGACATCGCGGTCGCCGCGAGGACGGCGCAGCCGAGCAGTGCGGTTCGTCTTCGGAGACTTCGGGAAGGCATCGCGTCCTCCAGTGGGGGGGGTAGGTCTCCAGTCTGAAAACGGCCGTGTTCCGACTCGGTTACTGGACAGTAATCCAGGGTGATGTGCGACACAAGACCCGGATGCGGGAAAATGCCGTCCGGGCCATGGGGAGGAGCGAGGTGGCGGAGAGGCGCGCACGGCCGACCGGCAGGTACGGGGGCAGATCCGCGGCCGAGCGGCGCGCCGAGCGGCGCCGCAAATTCCTCGACGCCGGGCTGGAGATGTTCGGCCGCGGCCCCGGCTACCGGGGCACGACGGTCGCCGCGCTGAGCGAGGCCGCCGGCCTGTCCACCCGCCAGTTCTACGAGGAGTTCAGCACCCTGGAGGACCTCCTCGCCGAACTGCACCTCGAGGTCAACGACGGCGCCGAACGCGACGTCGTCGCCGCGCTCCCGTCCGTCCGGGGCCTCGACCTCGCCGAACGCACGGCGCGGCTCTTCCGCGCCTACGCCGCCAGCGTCACCGCCGACCGCGCCCGGATCCGGATCGCGTTCGTCGAGATCATCGGCGTCAGCCCGCGGATGGACCGGCAGCGCCTCACCCGCCGCGCCCGCTGGGTCGACTTCCTCTGCGCCGAGGCGGCCGCCGCCGCCGCGCGCGGCGAGATCGCCGACCGCGACTACCGGATCGCCGCGACCGCCTTCATCGGCAGCATCAACGGCCTCCTGCACGACTGGAGCGCCGGCTGGGTCGACGCCACCCTCGACGAGGTCATCGACGAACTCGTCCTGATGCTCCTCGGCCGCCTGCACGCCCCTGACCGGCGGCATCCCTCACCTTGACCGCGCTTCATCAAGCCAGCGACGAATCCGGGGCCGCCCGGCTGTCACCTGGGCACGGAGACCCGCCCGTGCCCTCCACCGACCCCTGGCGTCAGCGAAGCCCTGTCGCGGCCGTAGCTCCGGTCAGGGACGGCTCCGGACGGCGGCGTGATCGGGGACGGCCGGGGTGAGGAGCGCCAGGCGGGCGCCGGTCGGGTCGGTGACGATGCAGAAGCGGCCCGGCTTGACGTCGGTCGGCGGGATGTGGACCCGGCCGCCCAGCTCGGCGACCTTGGCGGCGGAGTCGTCGCAGTCGGACACCCAGAAGTACGGGATCCAATGGGCCGGGTAGCCGGGCGGCCAGTGCTCGTCCATCGAGACCATGCCGGCCACGGACCAGTCGCCGACCTTCCAGTTGGTGTAGACGGAGCTGTAGTAGTCGCGGTCCACGGCCTTCCAGCCGAAGACCTGGCCGTAGAAGCGGCGGGCGCCCTGGATGTCGCGGCAGGCCAGCTCCACCCAGCACATCGCGGCCGGCTCGTCCACCACGCCCGCGCCCTGCAGGTGGTACGGGTACCAGAGGGCGAAGTCGGCGCCCTCCGGGTCGGAGCACAGCGCCATCTGCCCCAGGTCGGCGATGTCGGTCGGCTCCACCAGGACCAGGCCGCCCGCGCCGCGGACGGAGTCGAGGCAGGCCGGGATGTCGTCGGTGCGGAAGTAGCACGTCCAGGACGAGGGCAGGGAGTCGTCCGCGAGGGTCTGCATCCCGGCGACCTCCGGCCCCTGGACGCCGCCGAGCGTGAAGACCTCGTACTCGCCGACGTCGGCGGTGAGCGTGTAGGAGTACCAGCCGAACAGGCGGCAGTAGAAGTCCTTCGACCGCTCCGGGTCCGGGCCGGCCAGCTCAACCCAGCTCGGAAAACCGGGGGCGAATGAGGTCACCTCGGGCATAGCCCGCCCCTGACAGCTCGCATGCCTCCAACGCTAGGGCGGCGCGCGCAATCTGCGCTGTCCGGAATCGCCAAGATCGTCCCAACGAGTCCGAATCCCCGCCCGGTCACCGGCGGGGATGGAACCTGTCGCGTGCCCCGGCGGCCGGCGTCAGGACCGCGAAGCGGGCACCGGTCGGGTCCGTCAGGATCGAGAAGCGGCCGGTCTCCACGTCGCTCGGCGGGACGCGGGACTTGGCCCCCAGCTCCACCGCCCGGGCGGCGTACGCGTCGCAATCGGGTACCCAGAAGTACGGGATCCAATGGGCCGGGTAGTCGGCCGGCCAGCGCTCGTCCATCGACACCATGCCCGCCACCGCCCAGTCGCCCACCTTCCAGTTGGTGTAGACCGAGCCGTAGTAGTCGCGGTCCACGGCCGTCCAGCCGAACACCTCGCCGTAGAAGCGGCGGCTCTCCTGGACGTCCCTGCAGGCCAGCTCCACCCAGCACATCGTCGCCGGCTCGTCGGCGACGGGAATGAGGCTCGGGTCGGCCGGCTCGTAGAGCGCGAACCCGGCGCCCTGCGTGTCGGAGCACAGCGCCGCGCGACCCATGTGGGCGACGGTGGCCGGCTCCATCAGCGCCTGCCCTCCCGCGGCCTGGACGGCGTCGAGCGAGGCCCCCATGTCGTCCGTGTAGAAGTAGCAGGACCAGGACGGCGGCTGGGTGTCGTCGGTCAGCGGCTGCATGCCGCCGACCTCCGGGCCATTGACGTCACGGAGAGTGAACATCATGTAGTCGCCGTACCCTCCGGTGGCCAGCGTGTAGGCGTACCAGCCGAACAGCTCGCCGTAGAAACGGCGTGACACCTCGACGTCGGGGCTGGCGATCTCCACCCAGTAGGGCGTCCCGAGGACCCGCCCCGTCATCTCGTACCCGCCCAGCCGTACGCTGCGTCCATGTGCCCACGCTAGGGGCGGGCGCGCAATCTCCATGATGTCGGCGGCAAGGGCGCGCGCCAAAGTGGTTCCAACGTTCGGCAAGGTCGGCCGCGCCGGCACCCTCGGCGCGTTCTCACGTGCTCACCACCGTCTGGAGGAGTCCCCAGACGAAATGCGCGACGTAGGTGTCCCCGTCCGGCATGGTGATCATCGCGTGCCAGCGGCTCGGCGCGTCGCCGTCCTGGTGGGCCACCGCCCCGAACCGCGCGTCGATGTCACTCACCGTGCACGACCACGGGACGAGGTCGTCGGCGCTCGCCAGCTCCGGCACGGGGACGCCGTCGTCCCGGACGAGCCACTCCTGCATGACCGAGCCGTCCGGCGCCATCATGATCTCGAAGCGGAGGCCGGGCCACAGCGGCAGCGGCGGCCACCACGCGGTCGCGCACACGACGTCGCCGATCCGCCGGTCCGCGGTGCCGGCGGCCGGGCCGAGGACGGCCTCGTAGCGGCGCCGGCCGCGCGGGAACGTCCGGGACCGCAGGACGCGCTGCCAGCGGGCGTTGGCCTCCCGCATCTCGGTGCGGGACGCGCCGAGCGCGCGCATCGCGTCCTCGACGAGGCCCGGCTGGTAGTCGGCCATGCGGCGGAGCAGGACGAGCTGGAACTCCCGCCGCGCGAATCCCTTCATCGCCGGCCACGCTACCCCGCGCGTCCCGGCCGGGGTCGCCGATTCCGGTCAGTGGCGGTTCCGGCCGGTCAGGACTTGCGGGCGCCGATGGAGGCGGCGATCTTCGGCCAGCTCGCGGCCAGCTC
The DNA here is from genome assembly GCF_001552195.1 of Actinomadura latina NBRC 106108. Taxonomy (GTDB): domain Bacteria; phylum Actinomycetota; class Actinomycetes; order Streptosporangiales; family Streptosporangiaceae; genus Spirillospora; species Spirillospora latina. Next base: position 172,342 of record NZ_BCQS01000007.1, on the reverse strand, counting down.
CCGCTTCCAGTACTTCCAGTTGTGCATGCCGGGCCCGTACAGGTGCGAGGTGACCGGGACGCCCGCGTTCTTCGCGGCGGCGACGAAGTTGTCGTTCATCGTCCCGGCGAGCTGCTCGCCGATCCGCCCCGCGTCCAGCGGCGGCGTCTCGGGCTTGTCGTAGGGGCCGGGCTCGCCGTTGCCGGACGAGACGTAGACGCCGATGCCCTTCAGCTTGGCCACGTTGACGGCCGCGTCGTGCGCCCGCCAGTTCGCCCGCGCGGTGAGCGGGTCGCCCCAGATCGCGGTGCCCGCCTGCCGGTTCATGGACGTCAGGATGACCGGCATGCCCGGCGCGGTGATGTTGAGGGCGCCGCTGTAGGACGCGGCGTACTTGAACTTGCCGGGGTGCCGCTCGGCGTAGGTGATGGCGCCCTGCCCGCCGGACGACAGGCCGATCGCGGCGCGCACCGACCCGGCGTGGAAGTTGCGCTCCATCAGCGGGATGACCTCTTCGATGTGGAAGGTCTCCCACTCGGGGATGCCGCCCTTGCCGCCGTTCCACCAGTTGGTGTACGAGCCGTTCCAGCCGCCCTCGGGCATCACGACCATCGCGTCGTACGGGCCGATGATCTGCTCGATGTTGGAGTCCTTGGTCCAGGACGTGTAGTTGTTGTTGCCGCCGTGGTAGGCGTACACGACCGGCCACGACTTGGTGGCCGTGGACTTCCAGCCCTTGGGGATCATCACCCGGGTCTTCACGGCCGCGCCCAGCGCGGGCGAGGCGATGGTGACGTCGAAGGTCCGCGAGGTGACCTTCTTCACCTCGGTGATCGCGGCGCCGTCCGGGGCCTTGGCGTACTTGCTGGACCCGGTGCCGGGCGGCAGCTGCGGCTTCTTGCCGTGGCTGCCGTTGTCGGTGTCGGGGTTGCCCGGGGCCGGCGAGCCGCCGCCCGTTTTGAACGGGTTGGTGCCGAGCGGGACGCTCGGCAGCTTCGCCGTCTTCGGCGGCGCACCGGGGGACGCGGGGCCGGCGGGCGCCGACGGCTGCGTCGCGGGCCCGAACGAGGGGATCGTCTGGGAGTTGCCCGACGCCTCCGACTTGCCGGTCGGCACGCCGATCCCGGCCTGCGCGAGGCCGACCATCACGGTGGGCAGCAGCACGGCCGCCGCCGCGGTGCCCGCGATGGCGATCTTCCTGTCGGTACGCTTCTTCATGGACTCCCCAGCCGCCCGGACCGCCCCGGGCCCGACGCTCTGCTCGTCCGGACGAAACTACTGTCCCGGACGTCACAGCCGCAAGTATTGGCAACAAATGCAATAAACATGAGACGGGCGTCCGTGACCCAAGTCACTCCCCTGCTCAGGGGCGGATCGACTGCGCGTGCCTGAACACGTTGCACGGGTCCCAGTACCGCTTGACCTCTTGGAGTTTCGTGTAGGCGTCCTTGTAGTAGAGCGTCTCCCACGACTGCTCCGACGTGTTCCACCGCTGATCACCCAGGTCGGCGTCCGGATACCCGATGTAGCAGCCGTCCGTGGTGTCGCCGTCCGCGACGGGCACGCCGCCGGTCGCCTCGAACGTCGCCTTGTACGCGTCGCGTATCCACGCGATGTGCGCGTCCTCGCCGGGGTCCTGTTTCGCCCAGTAGACCTGGTACTGGAGTTTCAGAATGGAGTCGCGCTGCCGCGCCGCGGTCCGGTGCAGCGGCCTGTTGACGGCACTGCCGTACGAGTCGACCTGAATGAGCGCCTGCCGGTTGGCGTAGCCGGTGTACTTCTCGTTGCCGAGATAGGCCCACATCGCATTGGTCTGCTGATCCGTGAAAGGCTTCCGCAGATAGGCGGACTTGTACTTGCCGCAGCGGTTCTCACCACTGGAATTGAGCGCCTGCGTCGCCGTCAGCCACGGCATCGCCCGCGGAATGTCCAGGTGGACGAAGTGCTCCCCCATCACCGACCGCATCTTCGTCGCGGCCGGCCCGATACGCCCGTCGAGGGCCGCGACGAATTCCGCCATCGCCTGCGCCCCGTCCGGATCGTCCGCGTCCACCTGCGCAAGAAGCCCGATCTGCCCGTTGCTCACGTGGTTGAGCTTGAGCATCGCGAACAGCTTCCCGGCCGCCGTCGACGGGTTCTGATGGTCGCGGAAATACTCCCCGAACGCGGTCAGCAGCGCGGCGAACCCGTCCTTGGTGAAGTCCTTCCAGTCCCATGCCAGCGCGGCCAGAAGCACCTGTCTCGGCGGCTGCGGAAGCCCCCGGAACCAGAACCGGGTGACCACGCCGAAGTTGCCGCCGCCACCGCCCGTGTGCGCCCACCACAACTCGTGCAACTTCGCGTCCTGGTCGTCGCGCCTGGCCACCACCAGCTTGACGTTCCTGTCGGCATCGACCACGGCCACCTCGACCGCGTAGAGGTAGTCGACGGTCAGCCCATGCTGCCGCGACAGCAGCCCGAACCCGCCCGCAGGGATGTGCCCGCCCAGCCCCACCGAGAAGCACGACCCGCCCGGCAGCACCTTCCCGCTGACTGGATACAGATGGCCGTACACGTGCCCCAGCGTCGCCCCGGCCTCGACGCAGTACGCCTTCATGGAACTGTCGTAGGACACGCCGCACATCGGGCTCACGTCCAGGATGACCCGCACGTCTTCTCCGCAGACGAAGTCCTCGTAGCAGTGCCCGCCGGCCCGCACCGTGATCCGCGTCCGCGCCGGGTCCTCCGGCTCCTCGCCGACCGCCGCCGCGAGCGCCGCCCGCGCCTCCTCGGGCGTCCGGACCAGCCGCACGTACTCCGGCGCGGCGATCCACCGCTGGTTGAATCCCCGGCTGAGCGCCGGATACCGCTTGTCACCGGACCGCACGACCGTGGTCGGCAGTGTCGACAGCTCACTCATGCCCGCAACGCCCCCGCGCACCTCGGAAAAGGACGCGAAGAACCCTTCCCCACCCACCTCCTACGTAGTCGATCAGTAACACATGGTTAACGCCTTGGAGAGGTCGCCGAGCAGCACTTCAGCGGCCTCCCTGGCCGACGGCGCCGTGCCCCCGGCGGGGGCCGGGGGCACGGCGGTGGGAGCGGCTCGGGTGACGTCGGGCCGGCCGGTCCCGAGGGGGCTAGGAGGCGGCGAAGTCGTAGGTGGCGGTGACGGTGGCGGAGCCGGGGCAGAGCCAGCCGCTCTGCTTCTGGACGGTCTGGTTCGCGAACGTGGCGCTGACCGGCAGGTCGGTGCCGGAGAAGGACCCGCTCAGGTTGCCGCCGTAGGTGCAGCCGATGGCGCTCATCGCGAAGCCGTTGATGGTGGCGACGCCGTTGTCGAGCTTGCCGCTCCACGGCAGGTTCTTCGGCGTGACCGTGACACCGCAGCCGCCGACGGAGGCCGAGGTGACGGAGAGCGTGCCGTCGGACGCGATGGTGCCGGACAGGGTGGAGCTCGTGCAGGAGGCGGAGACCCCCGCGTCGATGGTCATGGTCCCGTTGAGGGTGGCCGTGAAGCCGCCGGCCGTCCAGGCCAGGGCGGGGGTTGCGGTCATGGCGACGGCGACGGCGGCCGCGGCCGTGATCGAGGCGATCGCGGCCGGCTTCTTGGTGCGGGACAAGGGAGTCCTCATTTCGAACGGTGGGCGTCGCGCCTGCACCCGGGGAACGGGGTGGGAGGCCCGATTCGCAGCCGTCACCGCGCCCTTGGCCAAAGGACGGCGGGACGTCGTGAATCGAGGACCGGGAGCCGGGAGCCGTCCAGCTTCATCGCCCGGGACTCGGCGGCTCCAAGTAGAACGCGTTCTATCAAGGACAGTAAGGAAAAGTTCTTTGGCGGTCAATGACCGGACGGAGACGTTCTTCATACGCCCCTTCTCGGGCGTCCGCAACGCAGCTTTCCGAGTGTCCGATAGGGAGTCTCCGCTGGACTTACGGCACTTGGGCGGGCTGCGGCCTCCGCCCGGCCCGGACCGTCCCCCATGCGCCGCCAGCAGCGGGTTCGGCTGCGGGACCGGCGATGAGAACGTGTTGCATCTGGGGGACGTGAACCAATGGACGAATGGCTATATTCGGACCCCGGGTCCCCTCGTCTTTCGGATGGGCGAAATGGGCTCCGGGTCAGCCGAAGCGTTCGCGGAGGACGGGGAGGAGGTCCGCCTCCGCCCAGGTGCGGAAGTCCTTCTGGCGGTCCGGGCCGGACTGGCAGAAGGAGACGTGCGTGAAGCCCGCGTCCGCCCACTGCTGGACGACCTCGACGTAGTCGTCGATGTTGTCGCCGCAAGGGACGGATTCGGCGACGTCCTCGGGGCGGACGGTCTTCGTCGCGGCCTCGAAGTTCACCGGGCCGGGAAGCTCGGCCATCACCTTCCAGCCCGGTGCCGAGAACTTCCAGATGCGGTGGGCGCGCCGCTTGCACTCGTCGTAGTCGTCGCCGAACGCGACCGGGATCTGCCCGTAGGCGGGCTTGCCCGCGCCGCCCTCGGCGCGGAAGAGGCCGGCGACGTCGCCGAGGGGCTGGTCGGAGACCAGCATGTCGGCGTGCCCGGCCGCCAGCCGGCCGGCGCGGGGGCCGGACGCGGCCATCCCGATCCGGACCGGCTGGTCGGGCAGGTCGTAGAGCTTCGCCGCGTCCACCCGGTAGTGCCTGCCGTGGTAGTTGACGTAGTCGCCGCCGAACAGCGCCCGGATGATCTCCACGGACTCCTCGAACATCTCGTGCCGGACGTCCACCGGGGGCCAGTCCCGCCCGACGACGTGCTCGTTCAGGTTCTCCCCCGCGCCGAGGCCGAGGATGAACCGGCCGTCCGACAGGACTCCCGTCGTCGCGGCCTTCTGCGCCACCACGGCCGGGTGGTAGCGCATCGTCGGGCAGGTCACCAGCGTCATCAGCGGGACGCGGTAGGTCGCGTGGGCGAGCGCGCCCAGCACCGACCACGCGTAGGCCGAGTGCCCCTGCTCCTCCAGCCACGGGAAGTAGTGGTCGGAGATGGTGAGGTAGTCGAAGCCGGCCTCCTCGGCCTCCACGCCGTCGGTGACGAGCTGCTTGGGCGGGGTCTGCTCGCAGAGCAGCGAGTATCCGAATTCCATGCCTGCTCGCATACCCGCCCGGCGGCGCCGAATCGTCGAGCCCGGGTCATTGCCCGAGGAGGTCCATCAGGTCGTCGGCGTGCTCCTCCTCCTCGGCGAGGATCTGCTCCATGATGCGGCGCGTGGTGACGTCGCCGTCGCCGAGCCAGCGGATGATCTCCTGGTAGGACTCGATGACGATCCGCTCGGCGACGAGGTTCTCCTGGAGCATGCCCTTGAGGTCGTTCTCGTCGAACGTCTCGTAGGTGGTGTGGGAGCGCTCGGCGATCGTCTTCGGGTCGAAGTCGGGGTTCCCGCCGAGCTGGCTGATGCGCTCGGCGGCGCGCATCGCGTGGTCGCGCTCCTCGTCGGCGTGCTCGCTGAACTCCGCGGCGACCTGCGCCCGGTCGATCCCGGTCGCGCTGATCGCGTGCTGCGCGTACCGCATCCAGCAGACGATCTCGGTGGCGACGACGTCGTTGAGGACGTCGATGACCTCCGCGGGACTCCTGCCGTAGCCGGCCGTCACCGGGCCGTCGGCCATCTTCGCGCGGGCGCGCTCCCTGATCGCCGCCACGTCGATGCTGAAACTGTTGTCGACCATGCCCTCTCCTCCTGATCATGCGCGGACAAAGGCGTCCTACCCACGACGGAGGGCCCATGCGCCGGGCCGTGAAACGACGCGAGAACGCGTCCGGGCACCCCATACTTGGCCACAGTCTGTGACACGTGCTATACGTAGAGCTACCTCACTACGACCCGTGGTGAGGAAGGGACATCCGGTATCCACCTTGAGATCCGGGCGTGACAAGGAAGAAAAGGAACCACATGAAGTCCTTCAGCTACACCGAGCTGGACCTGCTGGCCGGCGAGGTCCTGCCGGAGCGCGCCGTGCTGTCCACCCTTCTCGTCGGTGGCGGCGGCGACGACGACAACCACAACTTCAACCTCAACGCCGGCCACGGCGGCGGTGACGACGACAGCACCACCATCGTGCAGAACTCCTGCGTGAGCACCAACAACCAGCAGAACGCCGGTCTGCTGTCGGCTCTGGGCCTCGCGTCCCAGAACCCGACCAGCACCCACAGCTGCCTGCCGGGCACGGCGATCGCCAACAACGGCTGAGTCGCCTCGCAGTGACCGCGGGCTCCGGCCCGCAAGGGAAGGGCTGGCGTTCTCCCGCCGGCCCTTCCCCCCTTTTCCCGCCCACCCGAAAGCCGTCACATGAGCCTCGAACTGCCTAAGAAACTCAGCTACGCCGACCTCGACCGCCTCGACGCCGAGATTCTGCCGCCGCGGCTCGCCATGTCCGCGCCGCGCGGCGACGGCGACGGCTCCACGGTCGTCGCGTACGCGTGCCAGTCCACCTACTCGCCCGGCACCACCGGCCTGCTCGGGACGGGCCTGCTGGCGCAGCCGCCGCAGTCCACCCTGACCTGCGTCCCGGCCACCGTGGTCGACCAGCACTGATGAGCACCTCAGCGATACGGGAGGTGGACGGCGACGAGCCGCCGGCGCTCACCCTGCCCGCGCTCACCGAGGGCGCCGAACTCGTCGGCGAGTTCAAGAACTCCGGCTACCGGGAACCGCCGCAGCTCGTCTGCCTGCCGAACCGGCAGCTCGTCAAGCTGCCGCCACTGCTGTTCACGGTGGCGAAGGCGCTGCACGAACACCGGGACCTCGCGGGCACCGACGTCGAGCAGGCGCTGGACCGGGTCGCGGACACGGTCAGCGCGGAGGCCGGCGCCCGGCTGACCGGCGAGCAGGTCGTCTACCTCGTCGACCGCAAGCTCGCCCCCCTCGGGGTCACCACCTACAGCGACGGCACGCCGCCGAAGCTGGTGAAGGCCGACCCGTGGCTGGCGCTGCGGTTCAAGGTCGCGGTGTTCCCCGAGTCGTTCACCTGGTTCGTCGGCGGGCTGTTCGGATGGCTGTTCCGGCCGGTGGCGATGGCGGTCATGATCGCCGCGTTCCTGGTGAGCGAGGGGTGGCTGTTCAGCTCCCACTCGATCGCGGACGCGCTCTCGCTGGCGATCCTGAACCCGGTCAGCATCCTGCTGGTCATGGGGCTCGGGGTGGCCTCCTGCGCGTTCCACGAGATCGGGCACGCCACGGCCTGCCGGTACGGGGGCGTCCGGCCGGGCACCATGGGCTGCGGGCTCTACCTGGTGTGGCCGGCGTTCTACACCGACATCACCGAGTCGTACCGGCTCGGACGCGGCGGCCGGCTGCGCGCCGACCTCGCCGGCGTGTACTTCAACGCGATCTTCGTGGTCGCGCTGACGCTGGTGTACCTGCAGACGGGCTTCGAGCCGCTGCTCGTCGCCGTCCTGTACGTCAACATCGAGATGATCCAGCAGCTGCTGCCGACGCTGCGGTTCGACGGGTACTACATCATGTCGGACCTGGTCGGCGTCCCCGACCTGTTCAAGTACATCGGGCCGATCCTGAAGCGGGCGCTGCTGCGGCGCCCCGCCGACGCCCGGCTGAACGACCTCAAGCGCTGGCCGCAGATCTTCGTCACGCTGTGGGTGCTGACCGTCATTCCGATGCTGGTGTTCCAGCTCGGCCTCATCACCACCCAGATCCCCGGGCTGGTCGCCAAGGACTGGTGGATGATGCGCCGGCTCGCGGTGGAGGCGTCGGCGGGGGCGGGCCCGCTGGAGCTGCTCACCTCCGGGCTGCAGATCATGCTGCTCGTGCTGCCGCTGGCCGGGCTCGCGCTGATCTTCTACGGGATCGGCCGCCGGCTCGTGCGGTGGGCCGTCGGCTACATCCAGGGGCCGGCTCCCCGGGCGGTGCCGGACTCCTGACCGTCCCGGACGAAACGCCGGCGAACGCCGGACGCCCGCCGCGGGCGTCCGGCGTTCGCGTGTCCGGCGTTCGCGCGTCCGGCCCCCGCCCGCTCCCGCTCCCGGCATGGCGGAAATGCATTTTATACGCTTTTTACTCTGTGCTTCACTGGCGCACCCGGCGGGAACCTACTCGGAGTAAGGAGAGAAACAGGCCGTACCACGGAACTCCCTTTCTCCCCTCATTTTCCCAGGGCCGGCACAACCCCATGCCGGTGTTCCCGGAAGGCCCCGCATTGCTTCGTCGCATCACCCCCGCCGCATGGCTGGGGGCCTTTGTGCTGCTCATCCCGTCCCCGCTCGTGGATCGTTCCACCGCACTCGCCCAGACGGCAGTCGCCGGCACCGGCGCGCGGGTCGTCGCCGAGACGTCCGTCGCGTCCCGCACCGTGGACCTGACCATCGACTCCCCGGCCATGGACGGCCGGCAGAAGGTCCGCCTCCTAGTCCCCCGCGGCTGGTCGGCGGACGCGCACCGCACGTGGCCCACCCTGTGGCTGCTGCACGGCGGCGTCGACGACTACACCGCATGGACGCGCGACACCGACGTCGCGCGGCTCACCGCCGGCAGCGACGTCATCGTCGTCATGCCGAACGGCGGCCGCTGCGGCAATTACTCCGACTGGTGGAACTACGGGCACGGCGGCTCCCCGCAATGGGAGACGTTCCACATGACCGAACTCCGGCGCATTCTCGAAAGCGACTACCACGCCGGAACCGACCGCGTCATCGCGGGCAATTCCATGGGCGGCCTCGGCGCCATGCTCTACGCCGCCCGCTTCCCCGGCATGTTCAAGGCCGCCGCGTCGTTCAGCGGATACGTCGACACCCTCTACGGCCACAAGCCCGGCGACGACTCGACCGGCTGGGGGCCGTCCTTCGCCTGCCCCGGCACCGACTGGCGGCGCGTCTGGGGCGACCCCGACGACCAGGCGGCGGTCTGGCGCGCGCACAACCCGGCCGACCTGGCCGGGCGGCTGCACGGCGTCCGGCTGTGGGTGGCGAGCGGCAACGGCAGGGCCGGGACGCTCGGCGGCATGCCCTTCACCGACCCGGTGGAGGCCGCCGCCGACGACAACGCACACGCGTTCGTGGCCCGGCTGCACGACCGAGGCGTCCCGGTGACCGCCCGGTTCTTCGACGGGCAGCACGACTGGCCGTACTGGCAGCGCGACCTGCACCAGGCGTACCCCATGCTGATGGACGCCCTCGGGACGCGGTAGGGCGGTAGGTCAGCGCCGGCCCATCACCGTCGGCACGTCCTCCGGCAGGTCCTTCCTCCCCGGCCAGCCGTGCCATTCGACGAGGAGGACGGTGGCATCGTCGTCCAGGCGCCCCGCGTGGTGCTCCAGGATGTTATGGACCAGGCGCCGCAGCGTCTCGGCCGCGGACAGCCTGTCGGCGTTCCGTTTGATCAGGAAGTCGACGAAGCGGTGCAGCCCGAACTCCTGCTTGTCCGGATCGCGGGCCTCGACGATCCCGTCGGTGTAGAGCACGACGCGGTCGCCCGGTTCGAGCTGCTCGACGCACAGCTTCGGCTCGATGCCGAGACCGGTGCCGAGCGGGGTGCCCGGACGGCATTCGAGCGTGGTCACCCAGCGGCCCTTGCGGATGATGACCGGCACGGGATGGCCGTAGGAGGCGAAGGAGAGGACGCCGGAACGGAGGTCGAGTTCGGCGAGGAGCGCCGTGACGAAGCGTCCGCTGCTGTCCTGCTCGACCAGCACGTCCTCGATCCCCTGCCCGGTGCCGAGCAGGTCGGCCCCCTGGAGCCGGTGGTTCCGGAAGGCGGCCACGGCGAGGCTGGAGGTCAGCCCGGCCGCGGTGTCGTGCCCCATGGCGTCGAAGACCCCGAAATGCACGGTGTCGCCCGCCAGGGCGTAGTCGAAGGTGTCTCCGCCCAGCCGGTAGGCCGGTTCCAGCGCCGCGCTGATCACCACCTGGTCGTTGGCGAAGGTCAGCGGCGGCAGCAGCCGCCACTGCATCTCCGCCGACACCGTCATGTCCCGCGTCCGCACCAGCCGGGAGAGCGAGTCGCTGTTCGGGCCCTTGCTGACGATGATCAGCGCGACCATGCCGGCCAGGTACTCGGCGTCCTCCCTGAGCCGCGCGTCATCCTGGCGGATGGTGGTCCGCAGGACGCCGATCCGCTCGGTTCCATCGAGGATCGGCAGCCAGTACTGGCAGGTGCCGTCGTCGAACACGTGGCCGGCCACCGGTGCCATGGTCTGGAACGCCCGGCCCGCGAGCGTCCCCTCGATCTTGAACTCCGGGCTCTCGTCCCCGGGGTCCCCGCCGGCGTCCGCGCCCTTGCCGGTGAGCAGCCGCAGCACCGTCTGCTGCAGGTCGACGACGTAGATGACCACGTCGTGCAGGCCGGCGTCCGCGGCGTGCCGGGCCGCGGCGCCCGGCAGCTGCTCCACCGACATCAGGTGGCTGGCCGCCACCAGCTCTCTCAGCATCGGCTTGCCACCCCGCGCTTTCGGTTGCGCACCATTCCCTACCCGCCCCCGTCCGCATCATGTGGCGGACGGTCCGAGGCCGGCCAGACGTAGGGGAGATCGTCCGGGACATCCGGGAACAGGGGACGGTAGAACCCGGGGTCCTTGCGGACGAGCGCCGAACGGTGGCTGAGATGGAACGCCGGGTCGCCCAGCCAGGGCGGCAGCTCCCCCGCGGCGGCCAGCCGGTCCTGCCGCCGCGGGCGCCGGGTCCCCTTGGCCGCGGCCAGGTCGGCGACCAGCGTCCCGGCGCAGGTGTCGGCGTGGCCGAGGCCGCGCCAGCGGTCGCAGACGTCCAGTCCGTACCGGACGAGCGCCTCCTCGTAGCCCGTCCACATGAGCGCCGCCGGGTGGCGGCGCCAGCCGTAGCCCGGCACGGTGAGCGCCCGCAGCACCTGGATGGTCTCGACGCGCTGCTTGCCCAGCCTCCGCCGGTCCAGCGCTCGCGCCGTCGCGGTGAAGTCCGCATACGGCAGAAAGGTCTGCACGGCCGCCCCCTTCGTCCCCCTGCCCCCGGGTACCTACCCAGTGCGCCGAGCGGCGGACGGGCGGAGGCTACTCGCCAGTAGGTGAGATGGGACACACCGGCGGGGGCGCCCGCGCGGGGCCGGGAACGTTCGAAGGCACAGGTCACGGGCCGGGCCTATCGTTTTCTGACAAACCGCGCCGGAAAGGCCGGCCATGAAATGCCGGAAGGACTGTGCTAAAACCCGTCTGGGGTTCGGCGAAGCGGAAGGAACGCTATGGGCGCGGCGGAGGCTCTCGCACGGGTGGCCGACACGGACCGTTATCCGCTGGCCGAGCCGGGCGGCGCCGGCTGGAACGCGGTCGTTTCCCGGACGCGCGCGGAACTGGCGAAATCCGGATGCTGCGTGCTGCCGGACTTCATTCGCCCCGCATTGCAGGACACGCTGCGAACGGAATGCGCGGCGATCGCACCGGCCGCCCATTATGACGTCGAAACAGTGAACGCCTACAACATCGATGTCGATACGCCATTGCCGGACGGCCATCCGGGGCGCATCACCGTCCGGCGGGGCAACGCGTTCGTCGCGCGGGACCGCATCCCGGCGGACTCCATCGTCCACCGGCTCTATTCGAGCGGCCTTTTCCAGCGTTTTGTGGCGAGCTGCTTCGGGCTGCCGCGCGTACACGAGCTGGGCGACCCGCTGTCGGGGCTCGTCCTCAACGTCGTCAACCCGGGGATGGAACATCCCTGGCATTTCGACACCAACGAGTTCACGGTCAGCCTGCTCACGCAGGAGCCGGAGGACGGAGGCGCCTTCGAGTACTGCCCGAACATCAGGACGGCGGAACGGGAGAACCTCGGCGACGTCCGGGACGTGCTGACCGGACGCGGCGGGCACCTCGTCCAGCGGCTCACGCTGCGGCCCGGCGACCTGCAGCTGTTCAAGGGGCGGTACTCGCTGCACCGGGTGAGCACGGTCAGGGGGGACACGGCGCGGCACACGGCGATCTTCGCCTACAGCGAGCGCCCGGGGGTCATCGGCAGCGTCGCGCGCACGAGGCAGCTCTTCGGCCGCGTCCTGCCCGAGCACCTGGCGGCGGAGGGACGCGCCGTCCGGGTGGACCAGCTGCTCGACTAGGAGGCCGTCGTTGCACGTCGACACCACAGGCAAGATCTCGCTCGACCACATCTACACGCGGCCCGACCCCCGCGCCTATTTCAGCACGCTCCGCGACCTCGACTACAACATCCCGGAATTGGCGAAACCGCACTTCCAGCGGGTCATCGCCGAATACCGGGAGGCGCGCCGGGTGCCGGTTCCGACCGTGCTCGACATCGGCTGCTCGTACGGCATCAACGCGGCCCTGGTGAAGCACGGCGCGACGATGGCCGAACTGTACGATCGCTACAGCGGCCGCGACGCCCACAGGCAGACGCGCGCCACACTGCTGAGCCGCGACCGGGAGCTGGTCCGTTCCGGTGAACCCGCCGACCCTGTCCGCTTCATCGGCCTGGACGCCTCGGACAGCGCCCTCTCCTACGCGCTCGACGCCGGTCTCCTCGACGGCGCCGTCCACGCCGACCTGGAGAACGGCGACCCGACCGATGAGCAGCGCGCCCGGCTCGCCGCGACCGACCTGGTCATCTCCACGGGCTGCCTCGGCTACGTCACCGAACGCACCATCTCCCGGATCGTCGGCGCCTGCGAGGGCCGGCCGCCGTGGATGGCGCATTTCATCCTGCGCATGTTCCCGTTCGACCCGATCGAGGAGACCCTCGCCGCCGCCGGATACGAGACCGTCCGCCGCGACGGCCTGTTCAGGCAGCGGCGGTTCGCGACGGACGAGGAGCAGGCGGGCGTCCTGGAGCGCCTCTCGGACGCCGGCGTCGACCCGAGCGGCCTGGAGACCGGCGGCTGGTTCTACGCGCAGCTCTACATTTCCAAGCCGCGCGGCTAAAGCACCGACGACACGAGGAACGAAGTGAACGCCAGCGAAGAACTCTCGTCCCGCACCTTCGGCAACGAGGAGGGACTTCCGCGCGTGCCGCTGCCCACGCTCGACGCGACCTGCGAGCGGTTCATGGAATGGTGCGGGCCGCTGCTGACCGCCGACGAGCGGGCCCGGACGGAGTCGGCGCTGGCCGCGTTCGTCCGCCCGGACGGCCCCGGCCGCACGCTGCACGCGGCGCTCGAACGCTACGACGCGGCGGAGGGCGTGCACAGCTGGCTCGACACGTTCTGGCCGTACCGCTACCTCGGCCGCCGCGACCGGATCGCGCTGAACGCCAACTTCTTCTTCCTGTTCAAGGAGTCGCCGGAGGGGCAGGTGGAGCGCGCGGCGGGGCTCATCGCCGGGGCGCTCGACTACAAGCTGCGGCTGGACGAGGAGCGGATCCCGCCGGCCCTGCAGCGCGGCCGCCCGCTCTCGATGGTGCAGAACCGGTTCCTGTTCTCGACGACGCGCATCCCCGGCGCCGAGCAGGACACCGTCCGGGCGCCCTACACCGACGCGTGGCCCGGCCCGTCCGAGGCGCGGCACATCGTGGTCTTCTTCCGCGGCAACATGATCCGGATGGACGTGCTGGGCCCGGACGGCCGTCCCCACACGCTCGACGAACTCCGGGCGGGCCTCGGCACGATCATGAAGGCGGAGGCGGCGGCGGAGCCGTCCACCGGGCACCTCACCACCAAGGCCCGCGCCGAGTGGGCGGCGAGCCGCGACGCGCTGCTGGCCCTCGGCAACGGGAAGGCGCTCGACGACGTCGAGACGGCGCTGTTCTGCGTCTGCCTGGAGGACTTCACCCCGGTGAGCACCCTCGACGCCTGCGACCACCTGCTGCACGGCGACAGCGGCAACCGCTGGTTCGACAAGGCCGTGTCCTTCATCGTGTTCGGCGACGGCACGGCGGGCATCAACGTCGAGCACTGCGGCCTGGACGGCACCACGATCCTCAGCTTCGTGGACGCGCTGCTCGGCACGCCTCCCGAGGAGATGTCCCGGCGGTCGGGCGCCGCCGCGCAGGGGCTCCCCGCCATCGAGCCGATCGAGTTCGCCCTGGACGACGACCTGCGGCGGGACATCGAGGACGCCGCGTCCTCCTTCGCCGCCTACGCCGCCGCGACGGCCACGACGACCGTCTCGTTCGACGACTTCGGCGCCGGCGAGGCCAAGCGCCTGAAGACGTCCCCGGACGCGTTCGTCCAGATGGCCTACCAGCTCGCCCACAAGCGCGCCAAGGGCCTCACCGGCACCACCTACGAGTCGATCGCCACCCGCCAGTACCGGCACGGTCGAACCGAGGCGATGCGCGTCGTCACCCCCGAGGTGCTCCACTTCGTCGACGTCATGGACGACCCGGCGGCCGGCCCCGAGGTCCGCCGCACCGCCTTCCGCGCCGCCGCCGAGGCCCACGTCCGCCGCGCGAAGGAGTGCCAGGCCGGGCAGGCCCCCGAGCAGCACCTCTGGGAGCTCCAGCTGATCGCCAAGCGGCGCGGCGCCGAGCTCGGCGTCACCGGGCCGCTGCCCCTGTTCGACACGCCCGGCTGGCTGAAGATGCGGGACGACTACCTCAGCACCAGCTCGGCCCCGTCGGTCAACATCCAGTACTTCGGGTTCGGCTCCACCAGCGAGCAGTGCATCGGCATCGCCTACGTCCTCCTCCCGGACCGGTTCAACCTCTACCTGAGCACCCCGCAGCCGGTCGCCGGCACCATGCACGTGTTCGCGGAGAGGCTCCGGGAGGCCGTCCACGAGCTGCGCGAGCTCCTCGCCTAGTCAGCGTCCCGGCCGGGCGGGCCGGTGGGTCCGCCCGACCGGGTACAGCCAGCGCCGCAGCAGCCGGCTGAGCGCGGGCATGACGAACACGGTGAGCAGCGGGATCACGATCACCGGGAAGACCAGCGCCTGCACCGGCACCGGCCACGCCTTCGTCAGCGGGGTCGCGAACGCGTTCAGCATCAGGCTCAGCGGATAGACGGCGCAGAAGGTGACGGCGACCATCTTCGCCTTGGACGGCGCCGGGACCGATTCGCCGGGCAGGCTGAACCACGTCTCCAGCCCGGTGGTGTCCTGGCGGTGCTCCTCGGCGACCCCGCGGACCCGGGCGAGCCAGTCCGCCCGGTCGGACGACCTGAGCCACCCGTCGAGCGTCTCCTGGTCGGCGAAGTTCACGACCGTGTAGTACCGGTGCCGCGACCCTTCGGCGCGCAGCCACGTGGCCCCCCGATGCCCCGGGTGGCCGGTCGCGACCCGGTGGAGCCCCTCCGCCCACTCCTCGAAGTCGCGCTCCCGGCCGGGTTTCACGTCCCAGGTGACCACGAGCGTGACGGGCTCAGTCTCCGTTTCCGCCATGTCCGAGATGTCACCCATCCCGGCCCGTCCATGCACCCGCCCGCCAAGGGGCAGGCGGCGGCCTCTTTCGCCCCGGGCGGTCAGCCGCGGGGGAAGAGCGCGTCCACGAACGAGTTGCCGAACTTCCCGTCAGGATCAAGCTCGCGTGCCAGCCGGGCGAAGTCGGGGGCGCACTCGTAGCCGGCGATGACCTCCGGGGCGGGCGTGGTGCTGAGCTTTCCCCAGTGCGGGCGGGCGCCCAGCGGGAGGAGCCGATCCTGCAGCTCGGCGACCACGGGCAGCACCCCCTCCGGGTCGTCGTGCCACGTGAAGTGCAGGGTCACCGAGTCCCGTCCGTGGGCCGGGCTCAGCCACAGATCGTCGCCGCGGACGGTCCGGATCTCGGAGATGTGCAGCACCGGCGCGACCAGCCCGGCGAGCCCCCGGACCTCCGCGATCGCCTCGGCCGCCGCCTCCCGGGGCAGGAACCACTCGGACTGCAACTCCTGGCCGGCGCTCGGCGTCAGCTCCGGACGGAAGTGGGGAAGGCGCTCATGCCACGGACCGGGGCTCCCCAGCTGCACGGTGCAGAAGGCGGGGTCCATGCCCGGCACGGGATGCACCGCCTCCGGCGCCGCCCTCCCGCCGTCCCAAACCGGCGCGGGCCCATCGCCGCGGCACTTGAGCCACACGGCGGCCTCGCCGCTGCGCCAGTCGGTGAACGCGCTGACGCTGTAGGCGGCGCCGAAGATCTCAGCGAAACCGGCCGCCACATCATCGAGCGCGACACCGAGCCGGACGCTCTGCGCCACCTCGAACGCGGGCTCGACGTCCAGCGTCAGGCTCGTGACGACGCCCAGCGCCCCGAGCGCGACGACCGCGCCGTCGAAGCCGTCGTCGCCCCGCCGGAACTCGACCTGGTCGCCGTCCGGGCCGACGAGTTCGAGCCCGCTGACGGACGTGGACAGGCACCGCTGCCCGTCCCCCGACCCGTGGGTCCCCGTGGCGCACGACCCGGCGACCGAGATGTGCGGCAGCGACGCCATGTTCGGCAGTGCGAACCCGTTCCGATGCAGCTCCACGGCGACGTCCGCGTACCGCATCCCGGCGGCCACGGTCGCGCTCGACCGCGCCGCGTCGATCTCCACCAAGGGCGGCAGCCCGTCCAGCCGGACGAGATCGCCGGTGGTGTCGGCGACAAGGCTGAACGAGTGCCCGCTGCCGAGCGCCCGCACCCGCCGGCCGCCCGCAACGACACGCCGCAACTCGTCCACCGACTCGGGCCGATGCACCCGGACGGCCCCATAGGCGACGTTCCCGGCCCAGTTGCTGAAACGCAAGCCCTCACCCTGATCCACAACCGCACCGTACTTCCCCCACCCCCGGCGGCCGGTACCCGCCATTTGTGTATTTGTCCATATTGTCCTGATGCGCCGCGCGTTACCGTGAGTTTCGGGTCGAGCCAACCGCGGGGGGCCCGCATGACGACCTTGTTCGGCGAAGTGAATGCCAACGGGGACCTGGTCTCCGGCGACAAGCACGTTCACCTGGCGCCGCCGCAGGAGGCGGAGTCCCCTCCCCGGCAGCTTCCCCTGGACGTTCCCGGCTTCACGGGACGGCGAGACGTCCTCGACCGGCTCGACGCCCTGGTCGCGGGCGAGGGCCCGGCGCCGGCGATCATCACGCTGACCGGGATGCCGGGCATCGGGAAGACCGCCCTGGCGGTGCACTGGGCGCACCTTGTGGCGGACCACTTCCCCGACGGCCAGTTGTTCCTCGATCTGCGCGGCTACTCGAAAAGGGGTCCGATCTCCCCGCGCGAGGCGCTCGGCCAGGCGCTGCGCACGCTGCGGGTTCCGTCCAGCCGGCTGCCGGTCGAAGAGGACGAACTCGCCGCGCTCTACCGCTCCCGGCTCGCCGGCGAACGCGTCCTCATCGTGCTGGACGACGCCGCGTCCGCCCAGCAGGTGTACCCGCTGCTGCCCGGAACCTCGTCCTGCGTGGTCGTCGTCACGGCCCGCCGCAAGCTCACCGCACTCGTCGCGAGATGGGGCGCCCGTGCGATGGCGCTCGACCTGCTGTCCCCGGGTGAGGCGCGCGACCTGGTCGGCGAGGTCGCGGGACGGGAACGGACGCAGCGCGAACCCGCCGCCACCGCCGAACTCGTGCAGATGTGCGCTCGGCTCCCGCTGGCGCTGCGCGTGGCCGCCGCGAACCTCGCCACACGTCCCCACCAGTCGGTGGCCGACACCGTGAACGCGCTCGCCGAGGGCGACCGGCTGGCGACGCTGGCGGCGGGCGAGGATCCCGGCGAGGCCGTCGGCGCGGCATTCGACCTGTCCTACCGGACCCTCGCACCGGAAAGGCGGCGCGCGTTCCGGCTCCTCGGGCTCTTCGAGGGATCGAACGTCGCCCCCGCGGCCGTGGGGGCGCTCCTCGGGACGACGCCGGAGGCCGCCCGGCGCCTCCTGGACGACCTGGAGACCGCCGGGCTCGTCCAGGCGATCGGCGGCGACCGCTACCACCTGCACGAACTGCTCCGCGAATACGCGCAGGGCCGGGCGCTGAAGGAAGACTCGAACGTCGTCCGCACCGCCGCCGTCCAGCGCCTCTCGATGTGGTACCTCACCACCGCGCAGCAGGCGGGACGGTTCCTCGACCGCTACCGCCGGACGATCCGCCAGGAGCTGACCGCGCCACCGGTCGACCCCGACCCCGCCGAGCGGGCCCGCCACCTCGAATGGTTCGCCGCCGAGCAGCAGAACCTCACCGAACTCGTCCGGCAGGTCGCCCGCCTGCACTGGGACCAGCTCACCTGGGAGCTGTCCGACGCCGTCTACGACTTCTTCGAACTCCGCCGCTACTGCCACGAGAACCTGGAGGTGCACCGCTTCGGCCTGGAGGCGGCGCAGCGCGTCTCCAACCCCCTGGCCCGCTTCTTCATGCACCACCACATCTCCGTCATCTACCGCGAGCTAGGCCAGACCCAGGAGGCACTGCTCGAAGCGGCGACGGCGCTCCAGTTAAGCGTCCAGATGGAGGACCGCTACGGGGAGGCGGCCGTCCTGGACAACATGGCCCGGACGCATCTCCAGCTCAGCGACTACCGGATGGCCCTGGACCTGGGCAAGCAGGCGCTCGACATCCGCCGCGAGATCAGCGACCGGCACGCCGAGGCGACCACGCTCGACACCCTCGCGCGCGGCTACCAGGGCCTCAGCAAGTACGACCGGGCGTACGAGTGCGCCGCCGACGCCCTGGAGATCCGCAAGGAGATCGAGGACCTCCGTGGTGAGGCCGAGACCCTCGACAACATGGCGCGGATCTACTACGGCTGGGGACGGATGAGGGAATCCCAGGACTCCACCGAGCAGGCGCTGAAGATCCGCAGGGAGATCGGCGACCGTCACGGCGAGGGCGAGACGCTCGCGTTCCTCGGCTTCCTCTACATGCGGATCGGCCGCCACCTCAAGGCCCGCGCATACGCGGAGGAGGCGCTCAGGATCCGCCGCAAGATCACTGACCGGCAAGGCGAGGGCCACGCCCTGGTGTACCTCTCCACGATCAGGCGGCGGCTCGGCTGGTTCGAGGAGGCGGTCAAGGCCGGACTCGAAGCGCTGGACATCCTTCAGGAGTTGCGCGACCGGCACGGCGAGGCGGAGGCACTGGACAGCATCAGCCGCTGCTACCGGCGGATGGGCGTCTACGAACGGGCCAGGGAGGACGCGAACCGCTCGCTGATCATCCGCCGGTCCATCGGCGACCGGCACGGCGAGGCGAACACCCTGAACGCCCTCGGCCTCATCGAACTCAATGCCGGGCGGCTCGGCCTGGCCCGGCAGGCGGCCAAGCGATCACTCCGCCTGTGCCACATGATCAACGACAAGCGCGGCATCGCCGGCTCCCTCGACCTGCTGAGCAAGGTGTACCTCCGGGCGGGGCTGGCGGAGAAGGCCTTACGCACGGCGGAGAGGGGCCTGAGCCTGGAAGAGGACGTCGGCCACAGTTACGGAAAGGTCGTCACCCTGCGCAACCTGGGCGAGATCCTCCTCCTCTTGCACCGCCCCGCCGACGCCATGGTCCGTGTGCGCATGGCGCGCGATCTGGCCGCGCAGATCGGTGTGCAGCACGAGGAGATCAAGGCGCTCCGCGTGCTCGCGCGGGTATGCGACGTCCTGGCCGATCCGGCCGCGGCCTCGGCCGCCCGCACCAAGGCGGACTCTCTCGACCGGCAGCTCAAGCACCTCCTCGGCACACCCTGACTCCGCGCACCACTACCGCACAGGCACGTTCGATCTGCGGCGAGGCCGGCCCGCCGACGCGGAGCAGGAGACGTTGCTGCGACCGCCACCAAAATCCGCCCCCAACTCAGTGTTGATTCTGCATTCATGGGTTTCGGTCACTCTTCTGTGGTGCAATTTGCACTCTGGGGCCTAAGTGAGGCCCGGTTCTTCACCCAGGGACGTGACTTGCTCCCGAATGACCGTTTTCTCACATGTCGTGAGATTCTCAGATGGCATTACGGCCACCGCCGGCCGACGTTCCTGGGCACCCCGCGTCGCCACTACAGCCTGCACTATACGTACAGGCACGATGACCGAACGTACCTGATATCGAAGGTGCGCAAGGAATCGGGGCGCGTCCCTTTCTCGTGGCAATTCGCCATTATGCAGGCAATTACCGCTACGGCCGCAGGGTCCGTAGTGAGATCATCGGTTGAGACACGGAACGGCGATTCCTGGGTGACGGGCTTACGTAACCGCTGGTTCGTGCGCTCCTATGCCGAGCACGACCCGGCTCCCGACTGGCTGGCGACCTCACTGGTGGAGGACGCCGCGCGAAAACTCGCACTGGTGCACCGGAGTGCGGACGTCATCGACCGGGCGGCACTGGACGCATCGGAATCCGATCTTCACGCTTACGACTGGCCGATGGCTCGCGTCCTTGGTCAAGCCGATCCACTCATTGCGAACATGGTGTCCAGGGGACGCACTCCGGCCCACGTCAAGACGGTGAACGCGGGGCTCGCCCGGCTCAGCGCAGAGCGAGTCGGGTTGTACTTAGGCCCCAAGGGACTCACTCACCATGATCTGCGGACTGAGAATCTGCTCGTCAGAGATGGCGTGGTCACCGAAATCGTCGACTGGGACCGGGCGCATTGGGATGTCCAGTGGTATGACGTCGCGCTCGCCGGACTGCATCTGGCCTATCTGCAACCGATGTGCCTGCGGTGGGACCTGACAGAGGCGTTTGTCGCCGCTTATCAGGAAAACACCGAGCATGAGCTTACGCCGGAGGCGCTGGGGTGGTTGTTCCGGTTCACGGCGGTTCGCAATTTGGCGGTTTCGCGGTCGCCGGAGAAGTGGGCTCGGCTGGTGCGCGGCGTCGAGGAGCGCTGGGGTGGTCTGCCGTCAGTGTTCGTGGGTGATTTTGTTGCCGAGGACCAGGTCGCCGCGGACGTGGACGTCGCCGCTGAAGACGGTGGTTCCCTGGGGGCCGTCGGGGTCGGGTGAACGCGGGGCCGGGGGGTTCGCGCGGCCGGCCAGGTACATCCAGGCTTCGGTGGTGGTCTCTTTGACCTGGAGGGTCACGCGTTCGAAGTCTCGCGGGTCCATCGGGCCGTGCAGGTGGGTCACGAAGGCGTCGTAGACGAACGGCGAGACGATGAAGCCCAGGTCGGCGCCGGTGTCGGCCAGGGCGGTCTTGAGGACGGGGGCCTCCAGGAGGCGGGCCGTCTGGATGATGGCCTGGCCGTTCAGGCCCTCGGCGTCGGGGGTGACGGGGCCGACGTGCAGGGCGACGCGGAGCTGGACGCGGACGGCGGCGCTCGCGCGGTGGTTGTGCCGGCGGAGCGCGACGGCCAGGTGCCCGGCGAGCGGGTCGACCAGGGACGCGGTCGGGACGGCCGGTGAGACGATCACCAGGGCGCCGTCGCCGCGGTCCTCGCGGTAGACGTCCGCGGCCGGGACGTCCGACGCCTTCAGCGCCGCCAGCAGGATGCCGTAGGTGACGTCGCGGACGACCTGGCGGTCCTCGTCGTCGCGGGACGGGTCGCCGAAGCCCGCGACGTCGCAGAAGAGGACGGAGCAGTTCAGCCCCGACCAGGGGACGGTGGCGCCGGCGGGCGCGCGGTCGAGTGGTGCGTCCACAGCATGAGTGAACGCCTCCGGCGGCGGCCTGTCCATGTCACCCGGCACAAAGCCGGATACGCCGGGGACGAGCGGCCGTCGCACGGCGCCGGGAGAGCCCGCATGGTAACGCCGGATCGGTCCGGGCAGAGTGGAAATGCGGGCCAGGCCGGATCAGCGGTGCGCGGCCCGGCGGCGCAGCTCGCGCGGGCTGAGCCCGAAGCGCCGCCGGAACGCGTGGCTGAGCGCGCTCGCCGAGGAGAAGCCGGTCGCGTGGGCGAGATCGGTGATGCTGACGTGCCGGTAGAGCGGGTTGCGGAGCCGGTCCCGGACGAGCCGGAGCCGCTCCTCGCGGATCAGCTCGCGCGGCGTCGTCCCGGCCCGCTGCAGGGCGAGCTGGATCTGCCGCAGCGACCAGCCGAGGTCCTGCGCCATCGCGGCGCCGGTGAGGCCGGGTTCGGCGGCGTGCTCGCGGACGTACCGGCGCACGACCGCCTCCACCTCGGCGAGATGGCCGGGCGCGGGTGGGCGGCCCCGCCCCGCGACGATGAGGCACAGCAGTTCGGTGATGCGGTCGCAGGCGGCGTCGAACTGCGGCTCGGAAAGGGTGCCGCGCTCCTCGCCCACGGCCCGCACCATGTCGGCGACGACGCGGCCGAGGCCGGCGGTCAGGTCGAGGCCGGTCACCGGCCGCCGGGCCGGGAGGTCCAGCCGCCCGTCCACCTCGTGCGCCGGGATCGTCATGACCAACGCGCGGGCGGGGCGCCGCTGGACGACCCGGAGCGGCGCGGCCGGCGGGACGAGGCCGCCCGTCCCCGGGCCCAGCCGCGACTCCCGGCCGTCCTGGAGCATGAGCAGTTCGCCGTGCAGCGGCATGAGGAACCGGTAGCCGCCGGCGGCGGCGTGCTCGGCGGCGAGGTGCCTGGTGCGGTCGGCCCCGTAGAGGGCGAGCCGGTAGGCGCCGTCCGGCCCGCCGACGAGGTCGTCCACCGCAGGCCCTTCCGCCGGTCCGTCCGAGCCGGCCCCGCTCCGGCACGTTGATCGCTTGCGGCCCGAGCGTAGTACGATCACCGCCGCCAAATCAGGCGAATCAAGCGGAAAGTAACGCGAATCCGACTGTCGGTGATCTTGTGATGCGCCCACCGGCAAATTCCTTGCGCGCGAGTACAAGCGCGCCCCCGCGAACCGTCCTACGGTGCCGGTTCTGTGGCGTGTTCTGCGCCATTCCCCCACCCCCGGCCGTGCGGCCGGTCCACCTCGCCCGTAACACCCTGCACCGAGGATCTGATGGAGCAATTCCTCTTGGCCGCGGCGTTCGTCCTCGTGGCGGGCGCCGGCATCGCCGCCGGCGTCCTGCTGGCGCGCCAGCGGCAGGCGACGGCCGAGCTCCGCGCGCAGAACGCCGTGCTGGCACGCGGCCTCGACCTGCGCGAGAAGGAGCTGCGGCACCTCGCGGACGTCCGGCTGCCCGAGCTGATGGAGTCCCTCGCGAACCCGGGCATGCGGGTCACCGGCCCGCTGCACGACCTCGCTCGCGAAGCCCCCGCCTACGGCCAGGCCATGCAGACCGTGATGGACCTGTTCGCCGGGTCCGCCACGCGCGTCCGGGAGCGCGCCGACCGGTCGGCGAAGTCGACGCTGCGCGCGATGATGCGCGCGGTGCAGAGCCTCGCGAACGAGCAGCAGCTCGCCATCTCGCACATGCAGGAACGCCACCACGACCCCGACGTGCTGGAGGGCCTCCTCCGCATCGACCACATGAACGCCCAGCTCGGACGGCGCGCCCAGGCCACCGCCGTGCTGTGCGGGTCGTGGCCGGGGCAGCAGCGGTCGGCGTCGTCGCTGACGGACGTGGTGCGCGGCGCCACCTCCCGCATCCGCGACTACCTGCGGATCAACCTGGAGGGGACGCTGAACAGCGCGGTGACGAGCCGCGCCGTCGAGCCGGTCGTGCTCACCCTCGCCGAGCTGCTGGACAACGCCGCCCGGCACTCCCGTCCCGACACCGCCGTCGAGGTCAACTTCCGCTCCGCGCACAACGGCGTCGCGATCACCATCGACGACGCGGGCGTCGCGATGGACGCCGACGAGCTCAAGCGCGCCGCCGAACTGCTGTCCGGCGACGCGTCCGTGGACATCCACCGGCTCGGCGACCCGCCCCGCGTCGGGTTCGCGGTCGCGGGCGTGCTCGCCGCCCGGTACGGGTTCCGGGTGTCGGTCGACAGCCAGTCCCCCTACGGCGGCGTGCGCGCCGTGGTCTTCGTGCCGAGCGCGCTGCTGGCCGCCGTCCCGGACGAGCGCGTGCCCGAACCCGCGGCCACAACCGCCATGGCGGAGAGCGCCGCGTCCACGTCCGGCGGGCTTCCCAAGCGGAGCCGCGCCGCCGTGGCCGAACGTCCCGCCGAGCCGTCCGGCGACGGCGCCGGCACGCCGGACACCGCCGCCGGGCCGCAGGCCCGCCCGGCCCGGGAGACCGCCGCGGGCCTCGGCGCCTGGCAGCGCGGAACGCGGTCCGGCCGCGCCGCCACACCGCCCGACGGCGAACGCACCGACAGCGAGGATCTGCGGCCATGAACTCTGCGGCCACGAACAAGGGGTGGAACGGCGCGATGGACGACGGCGCGATGGACAAAGGTACGAACCGGCTCGGCTGGATGCTGGACGACGCGCTGCGGATGCCGGAGACCCGCTACGCGATCCTCCTGTCGGCCGACGGGCTGCTGATGGCGCACTCCGAGCGGATCGGGCGGGACGAGGCGGAACGGCAGGCCGCCGGCATGGCGGGCCTGCAGTCGCTCGCCCGCAGCACCGCCGAGTTCTGCGGCGACGCGGGCACCACGTGGCGGCAGACCGTGAACGAGTTCGACGACGGCTACGTGTTCCTCGTCGCGGCCGGGCCCGGCGCCTACCTGGCGGTGTCGGCGACGCAGCGCGTCGACATGGAGACCGTGTCGTTCCGGCTCCAGGAACTCGTGCAGCGGCTGGGCAAGGAGCTGACCACGCCGCCGCGTCCGGGCGCGGGCAGTCCCGCATGACCGCGCGCCGGAACGAGCGCGCGCTGGTGCGCCCGCACGTCGTCACCGGGGGGCGCGCGCACCCGACCCGCAACGTGTTCGACCTCGTCACCCTCGTCATCGCCACCGGCGACCTGCCGCACACCGGCCTGTCCCCCGAAAAGCACCGCATCGCGGAGCTGTGCCGGGGCGGGGCGCTGTCGGTCGTCGAGATCTCCGGGCACCTCGGCCTGCCCGTCGGGGTCGTCAAGGTGCTGCTCTCCGACCTCGTCGACAGCGGGCACCTCACCGCCCGGGCCGCCGCGCCCGCCGCCCGGGACTCCAAGACCCGGCTCCTCCAGGAGGTGCTCGATGGACTCCGCGCCAGCCTCTGACACGGCACGCTCCAGTACGTCCTACGTCCGCGACACCGTCCGGACCGCCGTCAAGGTCCTCGTCGTGGGGCACTTCGCCGTCGGCAAGACCACCTACGTGGGGACGCTGTCGGAGATCCGCCCGCTGCGCACCGAGGAGCGGATGACGCAGGCCGGCGCGACCGTCGACGACCTCGCCGGCATCCGCGACAAGACGACCACGACCGTCGCGATGGACTTCGGGCGCCTCACCCTCAGCGACGACCTCGTCCTGTACCTGTTCGGCGCGCCCGGCCAGCAGCGCTTCACCCGCCTCTGGGACGACCTGGCGCGCGGCGCGCTCGGCGCGCTGATCCTCGTGGACCCGGCGCGGCTCAAGGAGTCGTTCGCCGTCATGGACATCGTGGAGAAGCAGGGCCTGCCGTACGCCGTGGCGGTCAACCACTTCGACGGCTCGCCCGTCTTCCCGGACGCCGAGGTGCGCGAGGCCCTCGACCTCGCCCCCACGACGCCGCTGGTGACCTGCGACGCCCGCGACCGCAGGTCGTCCACCGAGGCGCTGATCTCGCTCGTCGACCACCTCCTCACCCTCGATCGGGAAACAGCTTGACGTCCTCTCCCGCCTGAAGGCAGGCGATTCCAACCCGTCCACTAGACAGAGAGGAGAGCGGGTTGAGGTTCGCGGTTCACCGGCCGGGCCAACGCCCCGCCTCCCCGCGCGGCCACCGTGCGCCCCACGGCGGTGTCTCGGATGTTGCGCGCGGCGTTCACATCGGCGTTGCCCTGCCGCCCGCAGGCCACGCACCGGAACACCGCTTGGCTCTCACGGTTGTCCGGGGCGCGGTGCCCACAGGAGTTGCAGGTCTGCGAGGTGTACGCCGGGTCGACCCGGACCAGACTTCCGGGCGCTTTGTGTTCCAGGCGGTTGACGAGCTGTCCCCACCCGTTGGCCAGGATGCCGCGGTTGAGTCCGGTCTTGGCCCGCACGCCCGTGCCGGGGGCCTCCAGGGTGCCGCGCGCCGACCGGGTCATGCCCCGCACGTTCAGGTCCTCGACGGCGATCACATCGAACCGGCGCGCCAGTTCCGTGCTGGTCTTCTCCACCCAGTCCTTGCGGCGGTCGGCCTGGCGGGCTCTCAGGCGGGCGATGGCGGCCTTCACGCGGTCACGACGGTTGGACCCCCGCTCCGCGCGGCCCAGACGCCGCAGCAACCGCCGCAACCGCTCGGCCTCACCCGGCCTCAACCCCGGCACGCTGGAGATTTCGCCAGTGGACAGCGCCGCGCTGACGGCCACGCCCCGGTCCACACCGACCGCCACACCGTTACCGGGCGCAGGAACCGGGGCGGGCACGTGCGCAAACGCGACATGCCACCGCCCGGCCCGGTCACGGACCACCCGGAACGACCTCACCCCCGGCGGGACGGGCCGCGACCAGCGGAACCGCACCCACCCCACCTTCGGAACCCGCACCTCACCCGTGCGGCGCGACAGACGCCGCACATCCCATTGCCGTCCACGCGCCCCCACGATCCGGAACCCCTCATGCAGCCCGGCCTTACGCCACGTCGGACGCCGGTGCGTACCCGCAAAGAAGTTCGCCATCGCCTGCGCGAAGTCTCTGAGCGCCTGCTGCTGCACCGTCTGCGAACCTGCCGCCAGCCACCCGAACGCGGCACGGGCCTCGGTCAGCTGCCGGGCCTGCGCGACATACCCCGGCGCCGGACCCCGCCGCGGCGTCCACCACGCATGCTGCTCCACCGCCAAATTCCACACAAACCGGGCATGCGAGCAGTGCTCCAGCAGCCCCGCCTCCTGGGCAGGGGTCGGGCACAGCCGGTACCGGGACACGCCCGCAACCTACCGACCGCCACCGACAAAACCCGGAGGGTCACCGTGCCGCACCGTCCCGCGTTTCATTCCCGCCCTGAAGGACGGGGTTTCCACGCTGCGGGTATCCGATGACCGAACCGCAGCGCATCCCCCTGTACGGCCCCGAGTACGCGCAGGACCCGGCCGCGGCCTACGCCCGGATGCGCGCCCACGGCGACCTCGCCCCCGTCGAACTGGCCCCCGGCGTCCCGGCGACGCTGGTCATCGGCTACGAGGCGGCACTGGAGATCCTGCGCGACCCGGACACGTTCCCGCGCTGCAGCGAGGTGTGGGAGGCGGAGGTCGGCCCTAGCTGCCCGGTGCTGCCGATGATGATGGCGCGGCCGAACGCGCTGTTCACCAACGGCTCCGTCCACGCGCGGCTCCGCTCGGTGATCGTCGACAGCATGGACCGCGTCGACCCGGTGTCGCTGCGCGAGCACGTCCAGAACAGCGCGGACACCCTCATCGACCGGTTCGCCGCCGACGGCAAGGCCGACCTCATCGGCCAGTACGCGCGGACGCTGCCGCTGCTGGTGTTCAACGAGATGTTCGGCTGCCCCCGCGACATCGGCGACAAGCTCGTCCGCGGCATGAGCGCGATCTTCGACGCCGAGGGCGCCGAGGAGGGCAACGCGCTGCTCGGCGAGGCCACCGGCGAGCTCGTCGCGCACAAGCGCCGGAAGCCGGGCGCGGACGTGACGTCGTGGATGATGCGCCACCCCGCCGGACTCGACGACTTCGAGATGGCGCACCAGCTCACGCTGCTCGTCGGCGCCGGCACCGAGCCGGAGCAGAACCTCATCGCCAACGGCATCCTGCTGCTGCTGTCGGACGACCGGTTCGGCGGCGACCTGGCCGGCGGCAGCATGCCCGTCGAGGACGCCCTGGACGAGATCCTCTGGACCGACCCGCCGATGGCCAACTACGGGACGACGTTCCCCCGTCAGGACATCGACTTCCACGGGCACACGCTGCCCGCCCACCAGCCCGTCCTGATCAGCTACGCCGCCGCGAACACCGACCCGTCCCGGGCGGCGGCCGACCGGAAGGGGAACCGCGCGCACCTGTCCTACACCGGCGGGCCGCACACCTGCCCGGCCAAGAGCCACTCGCGGCTGATCGCGTCCGCCGCCATCGAGGTGCTCCTCGACCGGCTCCCCGACCTGGACCTGGCCGTCCCGAGGGACGCGCTGGAGTGGCGGCCGGGGCCGTTCCACCGCGCCCTGGTCGCCCTCCCCGTCACCTTCCCGCCGGCGGAGAGCCGTCCCTGACGGCACCGTCCGCCGCGGCGCGCAGCGCGCCGATCACGGCCGTCAGCTGGGTGATCACGCCGGCCACACTGGTCTGGTCGGCCCCGTTGACGGTCACGGTGCGCAGCTCGTCCGGCTTGGGGAGCTTGGCGACGATCTCCGGCAGCGAGGCGATGAGCCGCGCCTGGACGGCGGCCGGCGTCCGGTCGTTCTCGATCGCGGCCCGTGCCGCCTCCCGCTCCAGGTCCAGCAGGGCCTGCTCGTGCCGGGACCGAGCGCGGGAGTCGGCGAGGGCCAGCTCGCCCTCGGCGCGGAGCCGGGCCAGCTCCTGGTCGCGCTCGATGCGCAGCCGTCCCGTCTCGGCCTCCTCGGCATGGCGCTCCCGCTCCATCCGGAGCGCGTGCCGCGTCGTCTCGGTCTCCAGCTCGGCGACCTCGCGGGCGTCATCGTGCTCGCGCCGGGTGCGGCGCAGCCTCTCGGCCGCCTCGGCCTCGAACAGCCGCGACTCGTTGGCGGCGCGCAGCTCGGCCAGCTCCCGCTCGTGGTCCAGCCGCTGCGACTCCTTGGTCCGCGCGGCCGCCATCTCGCGCTGCCCGACGACCTCCTCGGCCTCCAGTTCAGCCAGCCGCGCGACCTGCCCCTGCCGGGCCCGGTAGGGCTTCTGCAGGTTCTCCCAGAGCTTGGACGAGCTGACCACGGCCTCCTTGATCTGCACGGTGACGATCCGCAGCCCGAGCCCCTGGTCGCTGTTGTCCTCGCCCTCCGCCACCGCCCGCAGCCGGGCCGTCAGCTCCTCGATGATGGGCTGCTTGTCGCTGAGGACATCCCGCACGCCCATCGTCGAGACCTTGTCCTTGATCGCGGCCTCGGCCTGCTCGCGGAGCTGGAGGTTCACCAGCCGCATCGGGTCGTCGGCGTCCCCGAAGTCGAGCTTGCGGTAGGCGGTCCCGAAGTCCTGGATGATCCACTGCACGTAGCCCTGGACGAGCACGCCCTGCAGCTCCCCGCAGACTCCGGCCGGACTGCGGCTTGGCCGAAACAGTAATGAACTTTCCGCCGGTTGTACGCGTATCTCCGGCCGTGACGACACATGGGGCGAACCCGGATCGGCC
Organism: Actinomadura latina NBRC 106108; assembly: GCF_001552195.1. Classification (GTDB taxonomy): domain Bacteria; phylum Actinomycetota; class Actinomycetes; order Streptosporangiales; family Streptosporangiaceae; genus Spirillospora; species Spirillospora latina. Next base: position 143,429 of record NZ_BCQS01000007.1, on the reverse strand, counting down.
TTCGGCCCGGACCGACCGGGCGATGCTCGTCATCGGGGCCGCGGCGATCGCCCTGGTCGGCCTCGCGCTCGTCATGCGGCTCGGCGGCGCGTTCAGCGAGACCGCGACCCCCGGCCTGTCGCAGGCGGGCGCGCTGACCAAGATCGGCCTGTCGGTCGCGAAGCTCGGCGGCGACGTCGCGGCGGTCCTCACCGCCGGCTGGCTGCTCGTCGCGGCCGTGTTCGTGCCGGCGACGTCCGCGCTCGGCCGCCGCTGCCTGCGCGCCGCGTCGCTGACCGCGCTGGCGTGGGCGCTGTGCACGCTGGCGCTGATCGTGTGCACCGTCCTCGACCTGTTCGGGATCGGGCTCGCGGACGTCACCGGCGACATGATGCGGACGCTCCTCATCGATCTGCCGCAGGGGCGCGCGCTGCTGCTCGTCCTCGCCGGCGCGGTCGCCCTGGCGGTCGCGGCGAGCCTGCCCCGCGCGGCGGGCGGCGCCGGATACCTCCTCGCGGGCGCGCTCGCCGGCCTGCTGCCGCCGCTGTTCACCGGGCACGCCGCGAGCGCCTCGAACCACGCGCTCGCCGTCTACAGCCTCGCCGCCCACGTGCTGGGCGTCGCGCTGTGGATCGGCGGGCTCGTCGCCCTGGTCACCGTCGCACCGGACGTCCAGCAGGACCTCCCCCGGATCGTGGAACGGTACAGCGGCCTCGCGCTCGCGGCGTTCACGGTCGTCGGGGTCAGCGGCGCGGTGAACGCCTGGGTGCGCCTCGGCGGCGTCCACCTCGGGTCGCGGTACGGGATGCTGGTCGTGGCGAAGGGCCTGGCGCTCGCCGCCCTCGGCGCGTTCGGCTGGTGGCACCGCCGCACCACGATCCCCGCGCTGCGGGACGGGACGGGCCCGCGCGCCTCCCTCCGGCCCTTCCTGCGACTCGGCACCGCCGAGGTCCTCGTGATGACGGCGACGATGGCCCTCGCCGCCGGGCTGTCCCGGACGCCGCCGCCCGAGAACGCCCCCGGCACCCTCGACATCACCGCGCTGCGGCTCGGCTTCCCGCTGCCGGGCCCGGCCGGGACCGGGCCGTACCTGCTGGACTGGTGGATCGATCCGCTGTTCTTCGTGCTGATCGCCGCCGGGGCCGTCCTGTACGGGGCGGGCGCCGTGCGCGTCCGGGACTGGCCGCGGAAGCGGACCGCCGCCTGGACGGCCGGGCTGCTCGTCCTGCTGCTCGCCACCGCGAGCGGCATCTCCCGCTACAGCATGGTCCTGTTCAGCGCCCACGCCATCCAGCACGTGCTCGTCGGGGTCGTCGCACCGTTGCTGCTGCTGTACGGGGCGCCGGTGAAGCTGGCGCTCAAGGCGATGCGCGGCGAAGGCCGGGCGCTGCTCGCCGCTGCCGCCGGCAGCCGCGGCCTGCGGGTGCTGAGCCGCCCGGTCGTCGCGTCAGCGCTGCTGCTGCTCAGCCTCTACGCGTGGTACGTATCGCCGCTGTTCCCACCGTCGCTCAGCAACCACGCCCTCCACTCGCTCACCCTGGTCGCCTTCCTCGTCATCGGGCTCGCCTACTTCCATGGGACGGCCGGGACGCTCGTCCCGCTGGCCGTCCTGCCCCTGCACGCGGCCGCCGGGGTGCTGCTCATGCGGGACGGGACCGTCCTCGGCGACTGGTACGAGACCCTCGGCCGCCGCTGGGGCGCCGCACCGCTGGACGACCAGCGCCTCGGCGCGCTCCTGCTGTGGACGGCCGCGGCGGCGATCACGGCCGCCGTCGCGGCGGCGCACGCGGTCTACGGCCGCGGCCGCCGGTCCAGGACCCGGCTGAGCGCCTCCACGACCGTCGGGTCGTACTCGGCGGCCGAGTCGAGCCGGAGCCGCTCCAGCACGGCGGCGCCCCTGTCCCGGTCGGCGGAGTCGCCCACCAGGTCGTCGTAGGCGTTCGCGACCTTGATGATGCGGCCCGCGAGCGGCGGCGGGACCGGCCGCTCGCCCGAGTCGCCGACGGGCTCACGGCCCGCCCGGTACGGGTGCGAGGACAGCTGCACGATGTGCGCCACCCGGTCCAGCACCCCGGTCTGCTTGATCACCTCGGCGCCCAGCTCGGCGATGCGGCGCTGCTCGGCCGGGGACGCCAGCACGGTCGCGCCGCCCGGGATCGGGTCGCCGAGCGACAGCTGCCCGATGTCGTGCATCAGCGCCGCGTACTCCAGTTCGAGCAGCTCCTCCTCGGCCATGCCGAGCTCGCGCCCCATCGCGACGGCGAGCCGCGCCACCCGCCGCGAGTGGCCGGCCTCCACGTAGCCGCCGACCTCGGTGACCCGCGACAGCGCGCGGATGGTCTCCAGGTAGGTGGCGCGGATGCCCGCGTACCGCCGGAACGCGAACTGCGTCACCAGGATCGGCACCGTGAAGATCAGCAGCGCGGCCTCGCCCATCGCGGTCGTCGCGACCGCGATCAGCATGGCGGTCGCGCTGGTCGCGGCGCACAGCGCCATCTTCGCCTCGATCTCGTCGCGCAGCGCGATGCCGAACCGGGCCCGGACGGTCTCCGCCCGGATCATCGCGGCGATCAGCACGTCGGTGAAGCAGGACGCGACCACGACGACGCCCATCACGGCCAGCAGCAGGTACCAGGCGGGGGCGAGGTCGAGCATCGGCCGGAAGCACAGCGCGATGACCGCGACGTTGAACAGCCGGCGCGCCATCGCGTCCGGGCGCGGCGTCCGGCCCACCGCGATGTGCGGCAGCGAGCCGACCAGCATGCCGACCGCCGCGACCGCGACGACCTGCAGCGCGGAGTGCTCCGCCGGGACGACGCCGAGCCACGCGTCCGGCGCGGCGCCCTCCGGGCCGACGCCGACCAGCAGCGCGTACCCCATCGCGCCCGCGCTGGCGATCGGCGCGACCTCCCGGTTGCCCGGCATCACCATGCGGAACAGCTCGCCCAGCGCGATCAGCACGCCGAAGATGATCGCGACGTTGGGCTGGTGCAGGCCGACGGCCGCGACCTGCGTGATCGCGACGACGGCGAACAGCCCGGCGGTCGCGATCAGCAGCAGCTGGCCGGAGTCGATGGTCTGCCACGCGGCCCGCTCGCGGGCGGGCAGATGACCGGTCGTCACTGGCGCCGCACCTCGTCGCCGCCGGTGACCCGCAGCGGCGCGCTCGGGTCGTCGTGGTCCTGCCGGGTGGTCTCGACGACGTCGTCGTCCGGCAGGACGACGGGGGCGGGCGGCTCCCAGCCGTCCCGGTCGAGGGCCCGCAGGAACGCCTCGACCATCTCCGGGTCGAAGTGGTCGCCCATCCCGCGGCGCAGCTCGGCCACGGCCTCCCCGATGCTGCGGGCGGCGCGGTAGGAGCGCGTCGAGGTCATCGAGTCGAACGCGTCCGCGACGGAGATGACCCGGGCGAACTCGGGGATCTCGTCGCCGGCGAGGCCCATCGGGTAGCCGCGGCCGTTCATCTTCTCGTGGTGGTGCATGATCCCGGCGAGCGCCTCGTCCAGGAACCCGATCTCCCGGACGATCTCCAGCCCGCGCATCGGGTGCAACTGGATCGCGGCGAACTCCTCCTCGGTCATCGGCCCGTTCTTCTGCAGCACCTTGGTGGGGACGCCGAGCTTGCCGACGTCGTGCAGCATCCCGGCGTAGCGGATCGCCTCCACCCGGTCGGCGCGCATCCCGATCTCCTGCGCGATCATCACCGACCCGCGGGAGACCCGCTCGGAGTGCCCGCGGGTGTAGAAGTCCTTGGTCTCGACCGCCTGGCACAGCGCGGCGAGGGTCGCGGCGTGCGCCTGCTGCTGGGCGTAGGCCTGGTCCATCGCCCACCGGGCGATGAACAGCGGGAGCAGGACGAGGACGGCGGCGAACGGCCCGACCCGCGGCCACAGCCCGGCGATCAGCAGCCCGACCATGCCGTAGCCGAGGCAGCCGACGGCGAGCTGGCCGCTCTCGTGCAGCAGTTCGCGCGGCGCGGCCTGCCGGCTGAGCAGCAGGACCCCGGCCGTCAGCGCCAGGTTGACGAGGACGAAGGTGACGAGCGCGCCGAGGAAGGGGCCGATGACGTTCTCCACCCAGCGGGCCTGCTCGGGGTGGAAGCGGGCGCCGCCGAGCACGTCGAAGACCGTCCCGGCGATGAACCCGCTGAGCGCGAACTGCGCGCCGTTGAAGATCCGCTTGACCGGCGCGAAGATCCGCTGGCCGGTGACGACGGCGACCAGGCCGAGCAGCGCGGCGCCGACCGGGCCGAGCAGCACCACCGAGGCCAGGCTCGCGGCGAAGCTGAGCGACACCCGGGCGCGGGTGATGTTCAGCCGCGCGGGCGCCGAGTCGCAGACGAGGAACAGCAGGGCCAGCACGGCCAGCTTGCTCCAGTCCAGCTCCGCGAAGGACGACGTCGCGACGAGGCCGGCCGCGAGGGCCACCACACCGCAGACGTACGCCCAGGCAGCGAGAGGTAGTCCACGCATTGCCGCCCCTCGGGGAGTGACGAGATGGCGGGCCGCCGCCGGGGTGCTGTGCGCCTTCCGGCACCTAGACCCAGGACACGCCCTTGGTCAGCATCAGCGACGACGCCGCGGCGCTCGGGCGCCCGCCGTGTCCTGCCGGCGACACACGCTTGAGCATGGCTCCTTGCCTCCCCCCGCCGAACCGGGCCGTCCAGGCCTCGCGGCCGGCCTCCGTCCGGGGCCGGGCGCGGGCCCGGCTTCCCGGGCGAGCACGTACCCCGAATTACACCGGCGCGCACGTGCTCCCGTCGCTGATTTCGGCATAAGCCTAACGCGAACTGCCCAGGTCACACACGCTTGAGGGAAAAACTGAGCAAAGCGTGAAGCGGTCGTCACCATAGGTGATCAATTGCGGCGGTGAATGCACGCAACGTAAGCGCACGACGTGATTGCACAATAGAATGCACGTGCATCGGCGAATGCACCGGGCAACCCCGGCCCTTTTCCTCTCCCACCCGCCCTGCGGTACGACCTACCGTACCTCTCGGATCAAAAAGACTCACCCCAAGGAAATGGCCACAATGCGACAACCCCGTGTTTTGGGGTATGCAGCCGAATTCAGTCGCGGGGTGATCTCACCCGCCGCGCGTGCCGCGCTCAGCCGCGCACGGGGCCGCGCTCGCGGGCCCAGGCGACGGTCTCGGCGAGCCCCTCGGCGAGGCCCACCGCCGGCTCCCAGCCGAGCACCTCCCGCGTCGCCGCCGGGTCGACGGCCATCGCAGGCAGGTCGCCCAGCCGGGGCGGCGCGAACTCCGGGTCGTCCGGCGCGCCCGCCGCCTCGGCGACCAGCGTGTGCAGGTCCCGGTCGGCCGTCTGCAGGCCGGTGCCCACGTTGAAGCGGAGCCCGCCGCCCGCGTCCCCCGCCGCGCGGGCGAACGCGTCCACCACGTCCAGGACGTACACGTAGTCGCGGGTCTGCGTGCCGTCGCCGTAGACCTTCGTCGGACGGCCGGACAGCAGCGCGTCCGTGAAGATCGAGACGACGCCGGCCTCGCCCTCGGGCGTCTGCCGCGGCCCGTAGACGTTCGCCAGCGTCAGCGTCGTGTAGTCGATGCCGTGCAGCCGCCGGTACATCCCCGCGTAGACCTCGCCGGAGACCTTCGAGGCCGCGTACGGCGACGCGGGCCGCAGTTCGGCGCCGGCCGGGACGGGCAGCGCGTCCGGCACCCCGTACACCGCGCAGCTGGAGGTGAACACGACCTTGCGCCCGCCGGCCGCGCGCGCCGCCTCCAGCACGTTGGCGGTGCCCAGCACGTTCGTGCGGGCGTCCGCCAGCGGGTCGGACACGCTGACGCGAACGCTGACCTGCGCGGCCAGATGGCAGACGACCTCGGGGCGGCGCGCCGCGGCCTTCTCCACCAGCGCCGGGTCGGCGACGTCCATCTCCCACAGCTCCACGCCGGGACGGACGTTCGCGCCGGAGGTCATGTCGTCCACGCCGATGACCTCGTGGCCGTCCGCGAGGAGCCGGTCGACGAGATGGGATCCGATGAATCCGGCCGCGCCGGTGACGAGTGCGAGCACCCGCAGCACGATACCGAAGCGGCGGCCGGCAAGGCGGTCCGGAGCGACGCCGCGGCCGGGCGCTCCTGTCGGGCGCTCCGGTCAGGCGCTCTCGGTCTTCTCCGCGCCGCCGGACGCCTTGATCTCGCCGCAGATCTCCTCGATCCGGCCGAGCACCTTGGCGCGCAGGTCGGTCGGAGCCTGCTCGCACCCGCAGGACTTGTTCACGATCTTCTTGACGGCCTCTTCGAGCCCGTACTCCCGCAGGCACGGCCCGCACTCGTCGAGGTGCTGCCGGACCTCGCCGCAGCCGCCCTGGTCGAGCTCACCGTCGAGATAGGTGTAGACCCGCGCCAGTACCTCGTCGCAGGGCGTCTCGTGGTGGTTGCCGCAGCTCATGATGACCCCCTGCCCGCACGGGTGAGCCCGCGGTCCTCAGCGTAGTCCTCCAGCATGCCGCGGAGCTGGCGCCGGCCGCGGTGCAGGCGGGACATCACCGTACCGATGGGCGTGCCCATGATCTCGGCGATCTCCTTGTAGGCGAAGCCCTCGACGTCGGCGAGGTAGACGGCGATGCGGAACTCCTCCGGCAGGTCCTGCAGCGCCCGCTTCACATCGCTGTCGGGCAGGTGCTCCAGCGCCTCGGCCTCGGCGGACTTCAGCCCGCTGGAGGTGTGCGACTCGGCGCGGTGGATCTGCCAGTCCTCGATGTCCTCGGTGGCGGCCTGCTGCGGCTGGCGCTGCTTCTTGCGGTAGGAGTTGATGAACGTGTTGGTCAGGATTCGGTAGAGCCACGCCTTGAGATTCGTCCCCTCCTTGAACTGGTGGAAGGACGCGAAGGCCTTGGCGAAGGTCTCCTGGACGAGGTCCTCGGCGTCGGCCGGGTTGCGCGTCATGCGCAGCGCGGCCGAGTACAGCTGGTCCAAGAACGGGAGCACGTCGCGCTGGAACCGCTCCTGGCGCTGCTCCACGGTCTCCGTGGTGCCCGGTACCTGACCCACCCCCTCGACTGTGGCGCCCTTGGCCCCGACTGGGCCGGCGGCGTCGTACCCCCCAGACGATATCGGTCCTCGCGGCCTGCCGACGCGTACGGGGGGCCGCCCGTCGCCGCGGGGGGCCGCCGTGCCGCCTCCCCGCTGCTGATCGGCGACGGCTGTGGTCATCGGCCTGCACCTCCGTGTTACTCGCTGTGAGACGGTGCAACACCGGAACGGCCCAGCCGATTCCCCGGAGTGCCCCCGCCGACCGGGTCACTCAGGGTGGTGAGCGGCCCCGGACGGGGAAAGATGTGACATACACGGCGAGAACAGGAGCAATCGGTGCACTCCGTGCCTTCGGCGCGACCTTCCGAGACCAGCATCGCCAGCCTGCGTGACGGCTCCGGAGCCGCGGCCGGGGAGTCCCTGGCGCGCTACTGGACCTTCTACCGGGCGGTGGCGGACGCCCAGCTGGCCGGCTGGCTGCCGCGCCGGCCGTCGCGGGTGCTGGACATCTCCGGCGGGCACGGGCGCAGCGCCGACCAGGCCGCCGGCGCCGGCCACGCGGTACTGGAGGTGCGCGACCTCGACCGGCCCGGCCGCGCGCCCCGCGCCGAACCCCGCGCCGAACCCCGCCCCGGGGCCGACCCCGGGCCGGGCCGTTCCGCTCCGGGCACGATCCCGCTGGTCGGCGACTCCGGCACGCTCTCCTACCTGGTGGACGCCTCGGTGGACGCCGTCATCGCGGAGAACCGGGTGCTGTCGCGGCACCTCGCCACCGAGGCCACCATCGCCGAGATCGCCCGCGTGCTGCGCCCCGGCGGCCGCGTGCTGCTCTGCGTCGACTCCCTCACCCTCGGGATGGCGCTGCTCGCCGAGCGGAACTACTGGGCGCACCTGTCGGACGTGCCGAGCGCCGAGGTCGTCCTCGTGCCCTGGCCGGACGGGACCATCACGCGCTCGTTCTCGTCCCACCAGCTCCGCGAGCTGCTCGCCGACGCGGGCCTCGACGTCGAGTGGATCAGGCCCCGCACCGCGCTGTCCCCCTCGACGGTCGAGCACGTGCTGGCCGAGTCGCCGCGCGCCCTCCCCCGCCTGGTCCGCACCGAGCTGAACGCCCCGCAGGAGGACGAGTCCCTCGGTGTGCACCTGCTCGCCAGCGCCCGCAGAGCCCGCTAGTACCGGCCGAACTCGCTGGTACGGCGGCCCCCCGTTAGCGCCGCCGGTCGTGCTTCGCCTGGCAGGTGATGCAGCGGGCGGCGTCGGGACGGGCCTCCAGGCGGCCCTCGGGGACCGCCTCGCCGCAGTCGGCGCACCGGCCGTAGGCGCCGGCGGCGAGCCGCTCCAGCGCGGCGGCCACCCCGCCGCGATGGCGTTCCAGGGACGCGAGAGCGGCCTCTACGCGGTCGTGGGCGGTGAGGCCGGCGCCGGCGTCCGCGGCGGAATTGTCGTACTCGGGGGTCTCGCCGCGGAGAATGGCGATGGAACGATCCAAATCCGCGAGCATGACCTCAAGGCGGGAACGGGCGGCGGCGCTGTCCACGATCGTGCGCACTCCCCTCCCCCCGAGGCGGCGGCCGTCAGAACAAACTGTCGGACGGGTTACCCGGACTATCCCCAGAAATCATCGGTTCTATGAGTTCGGGCCCGTTGTTTCGCACGCTGTTGACCGCCTTCGACACGGGGTAGGCGTCCATTGTCCCGGCCATGGCGGGCACCAGGAGCCCCCGCACCCGGTCAATGCCGGTCAGCTCCGGATCGAGCCAGGCGTCCCAGCGGTCCGGCTCGACGATCATCGGCATCCGGTCGTGGATGCGGCCGAGGTCGTCCGGCGCGTCGGTGGTGATGACGGTGCACGTCCACACCCACTCGTCCTCGGGCGACTTCCACAGTTCGTAGAGCCCCGCCATCGCCATGACGGCGCCGTCGTTCGGGCGGATGAAGTAGGGCTGTTTCTGCGGCTTCTTCTTCGCCTTCTTCTCACCGTCCGCGGGGTCCGGCGAGTCACCGTCGTTCTGCAGCGCGTACCACTCGAAATAGCCGTCGGCCGGCAGCAGGCAGCGGCGGCGCGCGAACGCCCGCCGGTACGAGGGCTTCTCGTGCACGGTCTCGAACCGCGCGTTGATCATTCGGGACCCGATGGACAGGTCCTTCGCCCAGGACGGGACGAGGCCCCAGCGCACCGTCCGCAGCTGGCGCACCGCGGGCTCCTCCTCCGGCGCGTCCTTCGGGCGCCGGTCGAGGACGACCGGGACCTGCTTCGTCGGGGCGACGTTGTAGTCGGGCTGGAGGTCCCCGTCGACGGCGTCGACCTGCACCTGGAACTCGTCCAGAAGCTCCTGACGCGCGCGGGTGGTGGCATAGCGTCCGCACATGCGTCCCATGAGACCACGAGCCGACGACACTGGGCGGGCGCGCGCTTGAGGTGCGGCGCGCTGGGCATGTGAGGGTCATGCGACCCTTCACGACCCTGGCCCGCCCGCTCGTGGCGGCGCCCTACATCATGACCGGCCTGGACGCCATCCGCGATCCCCGCGAGCGCGCCGAGCAGGTCGGCCCGGCCGTCAAGCCGGTCGCCGACCGGCTCGACTGGATGCCGAAGGACCCCGAGACCCTCGTCCGCATCGAGGGCGCGCTCAGCCTCGGCACGGGCGCGCTGCTGCTGACCGGCAGGTTCCGGCGGCTGACGACGCTGGTGCTCGCGGCGCAGCTGATCCCGGCGCTGGCGACCGAGCACCGCTACTGGACCGAGGACGACCCCGAGCGCCGCGCGAACGAGCGTTCCCACCTGCTGAAGAACGCGGCGCTCTTCGGCGCGCTGCTCATGTCGGCGACCGAGCCGCGCCGCGCGCCCCGGACGGCGGAGCTGCGGCGCGCGATGCGCGAGTCGCAGATCAAGACCGGCGCCGAGGTGAAGGCCATGCGCCGGGAGGCCGCCGCGACGCTGCGGAACGCCCGCCGGGAGGCGTCCCGCCAGGTGCGGGTGGCCCGCGCGGAGAGCGGGCGCAAGGCCGCCAAGCAGGCCGCGAAGGCGGCCAAGGCGAGGCGGACCGCCATGCCGGGCGGCCTCGTCAAGGCGGGCCGGACCGGTGGGACCGGTCTCTTCAAGGCGGGCAAGGCCACCGGTGGGACCGGTCTCTTCAAGGCCGGCCGGGCGGGCAAGGGCGGCGTGCTCCGGGCCGGCAAGGCGGGCGGCGCGCTGACCAGAGTCGGTGCGGCCGGCACGTTCAAGGCGGGCAAGGCCACCGGTGCGCTGAAGGGCATCGGGTGGCGGGGCCGGTCCAAGGGCGGGCCGTTCTCCCGTGGCGGCAACCCGGACATCCGCGAGATGGCGGCGTTCCGCGCCGGCCAGGCGGCGAAGGCCGGCAAGGCCGCGGGCAAGACCGTGAAGGCGGGCACCGCCACCCAGGCGGCGAAGGCCGCGAAGGCCGGCCGGACGGTGAAGTCGGGCACGGCCGTCCAGGCGGGCAGGGTCATGGAGGCGGTCAAGCGCTGACTTCCCGAAGAGAACCTTAAAAGACCCTCAAGAGCGTTGAACCGTGGGGCGCGGCGGTCCCGTACTGCCAGGAGACACCGTCCACCGGCCCCCACCCGCCGCCAAATCCACGGAGACGCCCCGGCCATGGCACTTCCCGGACCGACCGGTCGCCAGCCCGGCGGGTTGCGGAGCCTGCTCCGCCGCCCCGGCACGGCACGGCCGCCATCGGCCGCCAGCGACGAGGAGATCGCCGCCGAGCTGTACCGCGAGTACCATCGGCCCCTCCTCGCGTTCGTCCTCCGGCTCACCGGCGGTGACCGCCAGTGGGCCGAGGACGTGGTGCAGGAGACCATGATCAGGGCGTGGCGCAGCGCGGACCGGCTGGACGACCGGACGTCCTCGCTGATGCCGTGGCTGGCCACGGTCTCCCGGCGTATCGTGATCGACAACCGGCGGCAGCGCGAGGTCAGGCCGCCGGAGGTCGGCGACGGCCCCCTGGAGAACCTCCCGATGGCGGACGAGATGGACGGCCTGCTGCGCAAGGTGGTCGTGACGGAGGCGCTGGAGTCCCTCTCCCCCGCGCATCGGCAGGCGCTGACGGAGACGGTGCTGCGCGACCGTACGGTCAACCAGGCCGCCGAGTACCTCGGCATCCCGGTGGGGACGGTGAAGTCCCGCGTGTACTACGCGCTGCGCGCCTTGCGCGTCGCCTTGGAGGAGAGGGGGGTGACCTCATGAGTTCCCAGATCGAGCACACCGACGTCGGCGCCTACGCGCTGGGCCTTCTCGAAGACGGCGATCGGCGGGCGTTCGAGGCGCATCTGCCCGGGTGCGGCCGGTGCCAGGCCGAGCTGGGCGAACTGGCCGGGACGGCCGGGGCCCTCTTCGAGGTGGCGCCCGGCGCGGCGGCGGGGCCGGGCCCGGAGCCGGGCCCGGAGGCCGCCGCGGAGGAGGACGAGCCGTCCACACCGCCGGCGCCGGTGATCGACATGATGCGCCGGCGGCGGCGGGCGGACCGGCGGTTCCGCCGCGGCGCGTACGCGGCCGGCACCGCCGCCGCGGCGGTGGCGCTGGGCGCGGGCATCGCGCTGGGGACGACGCTGAACGGCGACGAGGGCGCGAACCCGAAGCCGCCGCCCGTGGCGCAGCCGGTCACGGGGCAGCAGTTCCGCGCGACGGACGCGGGCACGGGCGCGTCCGGGACGGTCGGCCTGGTCGACAAGGGCTGGGGTACGCAGGTCAGCCTGGAGCTGCGCGGTATCAAGGGCCCGCTGCGGTGCCATCTGGAGGCCGTGTCGCGGGACGGTGAGCACAGCGTCGTCGCGGGCTGGCGCGTCCCCGACAAGGGCTACGGCGTGCCGGGCCAGCCGAAGCCGCTGATCATGCAGGGCGGCACGGGGCTCGACCGGCAGCAGATCGACCACTTCGCCGTCAGGCTCGACAGCGGCGGGACGCTGCTCACCATCCCGCTGTGATCCGCTCCCCGCTCCGATTCGCCCCGGCCCGATAACCTTGGGGCATGCCCACTCCGCATTGGTCCGCCCCGGTCGCGCACGCCCCGGTGGACGCCACGGTGCCGCTGCCCGGTTCGAAGTCGATGACCAACCGCGCGCTGGTCCTGGCCGCGGTCGCCGCCGCGCCCGGCCGGATCGTCCGGCCGCTGCGCAGCCGCGACACCGATCTGATGGCCGCGGCGCTCGGCGCGCTCGGCACGGGGATCGCGCAGGACGGTGCGGCCTGGCGGATCGTCCCGGGTGAGCTGCGCGGCCCGGCGAGCGTCGACACGGGCCTGGCCGGGACGGTGATGCGATTCCTGCCGCCGGTCGCGGCGCTCGCGTCCGGCGAGGTCTTCGTGGACGGCGACCCGCGCGCCCGGGAGCGGCCGATGGGCCCGATCATCACGGCGCTGCGGGCGCTCGGCGCCGCCATCGACGACGGCGGGCGGGGCGCGCTCCCGTTCACCGTCCGGGGCACGGGCTCGGTGAACGGCGGCGAGGTCGTGATCGACGCGTCCGGTTCGTCCCAGCTGGTGTCGGGGCTGCTGCTGGCCGCGCCGCGCTTCGAGAAGGGCGTCGAGGTCCGGCACGAGGGCCCGCCGGTGCCGTCGGCGGCGCATCTGGCGATGACCGTCGGGATGCTCCGCGAGGCGGGCGCCGCGGTCGAGGCGGAGCAGGACGCGTGGCGGGTCGCGCCCGGCCCGCTCCACGGCCGCGACTGGACGATCGAGCCGGACCTGTCGAACGCGGCGCAGTTCCTCTCCGCCGCGCTCGTCACGGGCGGGCGGGTGACCGTGCCGGGCTGGCCGGCGGAGACGGCGCAGCCGGGTGACGCGCTGCGCGGCCTGCTCGCGACGATGGGCGCCGAGGTGTCCCGCGGGCCGGACGGCCTGACGGTGCGCGGCCGGGGCGGGTTCGCCGGGCTGGACGCCGACCTGCACGAGGTCGGCGAGCTGACCCCGGTGCTCGCGGCGCTGTGCGCCCTCGCGGACTCGCCGTCCAGGCTGACGGGGATCGCGCACCTGCGCGGCCACGAGACCGACCGCCTCGCGGCGCTGGTCGCGGAGATCAACGGGCTGGGCGGCGACGCCACCGAGCTGCCGGACGGACTGGAGATCCGCCCGCGCCCGCTGCGCGGCGGCGTCTTCCACACCTACGACGACCACCGGATGGTGATGGCGGCGGCGCTGCTCGGCCTGGCCGTTCCCGGCATCGAGGTGGAGAATCCGGGCACCGTGGGCAAGACTCTTCCGAACTTCACTCGGCTGTGGGCGTCGATGCTGGCGCCCGCCTGACGGCAGGGGCGGACACTGGCTCGACGAACGAGCGACTACGACGAGGACGACGTCCGGGTGCGGCCCGGGCGCCGCGGGTCGCGACCGCGCACCCGCCGCCGTCCCGCGCACGAGGACGCCTCGCGCGGCCTCGTGCTGGCGGTGGACCGCGGCCGGTACCGCTGCCTGGTCGGCGCCGGCACCGGCGACGAGCGCGGCGTCACCGCGATGCGCGCCCGCGAGCTGGGCCGCAAGGGCGTCGTCGTGGGCGACCGGGTGGCGCTCGTCGGGGACGTCTCCGGCGATCCCGACACCCTCGCCCGGATCGTCCGGGTGGAGCCGCGCACCTCGTCGCTGCGCCGCACCGCCGACGACACCGACCCGTTCGAGCGGATCATCGTCGCGAACGCCGACCAGCTCGCCATCGTGACCGCGCTCGCCGACCCGGAGCCGCGCCCCCGCATGATCGACCGGCAGCTCGTCGCCGCCTACGACGCCGGGATGGACCCGCTGCTCTGCCTCACCAAGGCCGACCTCGCCGACGCGGACGCGCTGGTCGCCGAGTACGCGCCGCTCGGCGTCCCGTACGTGGTGACGCGGCGGGGCGGCGACCTGGCGGAGCTGCGCGGCCACCTGACCGGCCGCACCAGCGTGCTGGTGGGCCACTCGGGGGTCGGCAAGTCGACGCTGGTGAACTCCCTCGTCCCGGACGCGGAACGCGCGGTGAGCCACGTCAACGCGGTCACCGGGCGGGGCCGGCACACCTCCTCGTCCGCGATCGCGCTCGAACTGCCCGGCGGCGACGGCTGGATCATCGACACCCCGGGCGTCCGCAGCTTCGGCCTGGCGCACGTCGAACCGGAGAACGTGATCAACGCGTTCGACGACCTCGCGGAGGGCGCCGCCGAGCGCTGCCCGCCGCACTGCGACCACTTCCAGGACGATTGCGGCCTCGATGAGTGGGTCGCGGAGGGCCGCGCGTCCCGGGCCCGCCTGGACTCCCTGCGCCGCCTCCTGTCCTCCCGCGAGGCCGACGCCGAATAGCCCGCGACGGCCACCGCGGCCCGTCGGTAGGGTCGCTGCATGCCTCAGATGATCGCGGCGCGGTACGAGCTCCTGGAGATGCTCGGCCGGGGTGGAATGGGCGCGGTGTGGCGGGCCCGCGACCGGACGCTCGACCGCGAGGTGGCGGTCAAGGAGGTGTCGCTGCCGCAGGGCCTGGACGACGCGCAGGTCGAGCGGCTGTACGCGCGGACGTTCCGGGAGGCGCGGTCGGCGGCGCGGCTCGACCATCCGGGAATCGTCACGGTCTACGACGTCGTCGAGGAGGACGGCCGGCCGTGGATCGTGATGCAGCTCGTCCGGGCGGAGGGGCTCGACAAGGTCATCGCGCGGGAGGGTCCGCTGCCGCCCGCGCGGGTCGCGGCGATCGGCCTCGACCTGCTGGACGCGCTGGGCGCCGCCCACGGGGCCGGGGTCGTGCACCGCGACGTCAAGCCGGGGAACGTGCTGCTGCCGCCCGGCCGGGCCGTCCTCACCGACTTCGGCATCGCGACCGTGGCGGGCGACGAGACGCTCACCCAGGCGGGCGCGATCGTCGGGTCGCCCGCGTACCTGGCGCCCGAGCAGGCCCGGCACCAGAAGGCGACCCCGGCGTCCGACCTGTGGTCGCTGGGCGCGACGCTGTACGCCGCCGCCGAGGGCCGCCCCCCGTTCGGGCGGCCGGACGTGTGGGGCGTGATGGCCGCGGTCCTGTCGGACGATCCGGACCCGCTCCGCCTCGCCGGCCCCCTCGCACCCGTCCTGCACGGGCTGCTGCGCAAGGACCCCGGCGAGCGGATGGGGCCGGACGAGGCCGGGCGGCTGCTCCGGGTCGCGCGGGGTGCGCCCTCGCCAGCGTTCACGCCGGTGGAGGCGCCCCACAATGTGACGCTGCAGCCTCCGGTGGCGTCGCCGACCGTTCCGACGGTTCCGCCGGTTCCGCAGCGGCGGCGGAGGCGCTTCCCGTGGCCGCTGGTCGTGCCCGCCGGGATCTTCGCGGCCGCGCTGGCCGCCGCCGTCGTCGCGGTCGTCGTGTTCGTCGACGGCGACCGGGGGCAGAGCGGGAACGGGCGGCCGGGGACCTCGCCGTCCGCGCCGTCCGCGCGGGCCTCCGTGCCGGAGGGCTTCCGCGAGTACCGGGGGTCGACGTTCACCGCGGCCGTCCCCGCAGGGTGGAAGGAAGAGGCCGAGGGCGACGACGTGACGTTCACCGACCGGGCGGCGGGCGTCACGCGAGGGCTGGCGTTCCAGCGTCTCGGCTCATCCTTCCAGAGCCCCGGAGACGGCCTCGCGTCCGCCATCGGCCAGATGAAGAACGACCCGGCCTCGTACCCCCGCTTCAAGCAGGAGGATTTCGACCGGGACGTCCCCTACAAGTACGGGCCGGCGGCCGAAGTGCAGTTCACCTTCGTCAAGAACGGCACGCCGGGGCGCACGCGCGTGCGGGTGTTCAAGTCCGGCGGCGTCTTCTACCAGGTGCTGCTCGCGACCGACCAGGCGCACTGGGACGAGAGCGTCCGGTACTACGAGTCGTTCCTGCGGTCCCTGACCCTGACGTCCTAGCCGCGCAGTCCTAGCCGCTCAGTCCTGGCCGGGCGGCTCGCCGAAGAGGGCGCGGGCCTTGGCCTCGGCCTCGTTCAGCGCCCTGACGTGCCGGGGCGCGAGCTCCTCCACGCACCGGGTCATCTCCTCGGTGACGTGGCTGAACGCGCTCTCCTCCGCGCCGCGCAGCGCCGCCCGCACGACGGCCGACCGGGCGCCGAGCGCGGACCACTCCAGCTCCAGCCGCGCCACGGCCTCGTCGAACGCCCGGGACGTCTCGGCGCCCGCGTCCTTCAGCTCGTCCGGTACCGGCCCCCGGCCCGCCTTCCGGGCCTGGCCGGAAAGGGCCGAGATGCGGCTGGCCAGCGCCAGGCCCTCGCGGGCGAGCGGCAGCACGTCGTGGATCAGGTCGGTGACCGCCCTGGCCAGCTCCTCCACCCGCGTGAGCAGCGTCTGCGTCGCGTCCTCCAGCGCCTCGGAGGTGCGTTCGGCGACGCGTTCGGCGACGTCCTTCTGCTGCCTGGACAGCACCGGGACGATGTCGCGGTCCAGCAGGCCGCGCAGCTCCCGCTCCCGCGCGCCGCGGTCGCCGGGCCCGGCCTGCTCGGCCCAGTCCGCCCAGACCCGCTCGATGCGCTCCTCCCCGGACGCGGCGATCTCCGCCGTGATCTCGTCCAGGGCCTCGCTCACCCGGGCCTTCAGCCGCTCCACGCGCCCGTAGAGCGCTTCGCGCTTGAACGGGTCGTTGAGCTCGTTGAGCTGCGCCTGCAAGCGGCGGGACACGTCGATGGCGTGCTCGGCGAGGGGGACGAGGCGGTCGGCGAGCTCGTCGAGCGTCGCCGCCCGGCGCGGGTCGGTCAGCTCGGCCACCCACGCGGGAAGGTCGTGCGGCATGGCCCCCATGCTGCCACTGCCCGGCCCGCGAAACCGGCCATCGGCCCGGCGCGCCACGTCCGGACGACCGAAAAGCCGGATCGGCACGGGTAAGTGTGTCTGGACCGGCGGTGATCAGGGTAGCGTTGCACGCCGTGGCGGGCTATTCCGATGACCTGCGTCTCGCGCATGTGCTGGCGGACGGGGCCGACGACATCACGACCAGGCGTTTCCGCGCCCTCGATCTGGCCATCGAGACCAAGCCGGACCTGACGCCGGTCAGCGACGCCGACCGCAGCGTGGAGGAGCAGATCCGCGGCACGCTGAAGCGGGCCCGCCCGCGGGACGCGGTGCTCGGCGAGGAGTACGGCAAGACCGGGTACGGGAACCGCTGCTGGATCATCGACCCGATCGACGCCACGAAGAACTTCGTGCGCGGCGTCCCGGTGTGGGCGACGCTGATCGCGCTGATGGAGAACGACGAGATCGTCGTCGGGGTGGTGTCGGCGCCCGCGCTCAACCGGCGCTGGTGGGCGGCCCGCGGCGGCGGCGCCTGGACGGGCCGCAGCCTCACCCGCGCCAGCCGGATGAACGTGTCGTCGGTGACTGAGATGTCCGATGCGTCCCTGTCGTTCTCCAGCCTGAGCGGCTGGGAGGAGCAGGGCCGCCTCCCGCGCTTCCTCGACCTGACCCGGTCGGTGTGGCGGACGCGGGCGTTCGGCGACTTCTGGTCGCACATGATGGTCGCCGAGGGCGCGGTCGACATCTCCGCCGAGCCGGAGGTGTCGCTGTGGGACCTCGCCGCCCTCCAGGTCATCGTGGAGGAGGCCGGCGGGATGTTCACCGACCTGTCCGGCGTGCCGGGCCCGGACGGCGGCAGCGTCGTCTGCACGAACGGGAAACTGCACGCCGAGGTCCTGCGGACGCTGGGCGGCGGCCAACTCTCCCTGCGCATCTGATCACCGACGCATCTGAGCACCGCGCATCTGAGCACCGCGCATCTGACCGCCCGGCGCCGGGCATACCTCCCGTGGAGGCCAGATCATCATGGCCATCCGCCCGACTCGCGACATATCGTGGAACAGCGGTCGCGGGACGGCCGTTGTCACAGATGGGCGGCCCGTAAACGGAGGTACCAGATGTCGACCCAGACCAAGGTAGTGATCGGCGGAGTCGTCGTCGGTTTCCTGACCCTGTTCGTCTTCCCGTGGTGGCTGAGCGCGCTGATCATCCTCGGCGTCATCGGCGCGCCGCTCGTCGGGTACATGATGCTCGACCCGTCCCAGCGGAAGCGGGTGCGCGCGCAGGGGCGCAAGCGCCTCGGGAGCTGACCGCGGCCCACCGCTAGGGTGCGGATGTGGCGGAAACACGGGTCGGGGTCGTCGGCGCGGGGATTCTCGGGCTGGCGATCGCGCGCCGGCTGACGCAGACGCGCCCCGGCGCGACCGTCACGGTCCTCGACAAGGAGGACCGTGTCGCGGCCCATCAAACGGGCCACAACAGCGGCGTCGCCCACGCGGGCCTGTACTACGCCCCGGGCTCGCTGAAAGCGACGCTGTGCAGGCGCGGGATCGGCCTGCTCAAGGACTACTGCACCGACCGGGACCTGCCCTACGAGGAGTGCGGCAAGGTCGTCGTCGCCCGCGACGCGTCGGAGACGGCCGCCCTGGACGAGATCGAGCGGCGCGCGGCGGCCAACGGGGTGCCGGGGCTGCGGCGCCTGGCGGGCGGCGGGCTGCGGGAGATCGAGCCGCACGCCGCCGGGGTGGCCGCGCTGCACTCCCCCACCACCGCGATCGTCGACTTCCCGGCGGTTGCCCGCGCGTTCGCGGGCGACGTCGTGCAGGGCGGCGGAGAGGTGCGGCTGGGGTTCGAGGTCGTCCGTCTCGGCCGGGCCGGCGACCGCGTCACGGTCGCGTCCGCGCACGAGGAGCTGGTGTTCGACGCGCTCGTGGTGTGCGCCGGGCTCCAGGCCGACCGGGTATCGCACCTGGCGGGCGACTCACCGGCCCCGGCGATCATCCCGTTCCGGGGCGAGTACTACCGGCTCGTCCCGTCCCGGACGGACCTGGTCCGCGGCCTCATCTACCCGGTGCCCGACCCCCGCTACCCGTTCCTCGGGGTGCACTTCACGCGCCGCGTGGACGGCGGCGTGGACGTCGGCCCCAACGCCGTCCTGGCGCTGGCCAGGGAGGGCTACCGGCGGCGCGACGTCCGCCCGGCCGATCTGTGGGAGACGATCCGCTGGCCGGGCTTCCGGCGCCTGGCGCGGCGGCACTGGCGGACGGGCGCGAAGGAGCTGTACGGGTCGGCGGTCAAGCGGGCGTTCGTCGCGGAGGCGCGCGCCTTCGTCCCGGAACTCGCGGCGGCCGACGTCGTCGCGGCGCCCGCCGGGGTCCGCGCGCAGGCGGTGGACCCCGACGGGTCGCTCGTCGACGACTTCCGCATCGGACGTGTCGGCCCGGTCGTGACCGTCCGCAACGCCCCGTCCCCGGGGGCCACGTCGGCCATGGCCATCGCCGAGCACGTCGTCGAGCGGCTCTAGTCCCAGAGCTTGCGGATGTCGCCGCGCGGGTCGCGGACGACCTCGTCGGACGGCCCGCCGAACGTCTGCACCGCCCGCGTGGACGGGTCGAAGCGCTCCCAGCCGGGGTCGCCGGCGGCGGCGAACCGGGTCCAGTGGCGATGCATCCGGTCGGCGAGCTCCTGCGGCGGGTTCGGCCCGGTCAGCCCGTCGGGTTCGGCGGTCAGGGTGTCGAACACGAAGCCCAGCTCCAGCGCGTGGCAGGCGCCGAGGTCGTGGTTCGGCGACCGCCACGCGAACTCGTACATCCAGGTCCGCCCGCCGGACGCGGCGTGCCCGGCGGCGGTGCGGTTGGCGGGGATCCGGAACAG
The DNA here is from genome assembly GCF_001552195.1 of Actinomadura latina NBRC 106108. Lineage (GTDB taxonomy): Bacteria > Actinomycetota > Actinomycetes > Streptosporangiales > Streptosporangiaceae > Spirillospora > Spirillospora latina. Next base: position 123,860 of record NZ_BCQS01000007.1, on the reverse strand, counting down.
GTGGTCGGTGATGATCGTGGCCGTCAGCTCGCCGGCCGTCATGTCCGGGTGGCGGTCGCGGTAGGCGGCGGGCAGCCCGGCCGGGACGCCCATGCCGGCGGCGATCAGGCCCGTCACCTCGTCGGTGAGCTGGGCCGCGAGGCCGGTCGGCATCAGGAAGAGCCGGAACTCCTCGGAGGTGTAGCCGATGAGGAGGTCGACGTCGCGCCCGGCGCCGGCGGCGATGGCGTCCTCGGGGCGCCGGGAGAGCAGCTCGCCGTCCAGGACCGGGGTGAGGGACATGGCGCCCGCCGCGGTGGTGGCGCCCCAGCGGCCGGGGTCGGGCACCATCGAGACCTCCGCGGCGACGGACGCCTGCGCCGGGATGATCGCGGCCGGGTCGAGCGCCGCGAACGCCTCCGCGGTCGGCTCGATGCCGAGCCGGGCGGCCATCTCCCTGGTGACGAGCATGGCGTCGTCCGGGTCCTGCGCGATGCCGCCGGCGCCGCTCTGCGCGATCACCCGGCGGAACAGCCCGAGGTCGAGGGAGAGCAGCGTGGTGACGCTCATGCCGCCCGCCGACTCGCCGAAGATCGTGACGTTGCCCGGGTCCCCGCCGAAGCCCGCGATGTTGTCGCGGACCCACTCCAGGGCGGCGATCTGGTCGAGCAGCCCCCGGTTGAGCGGGGCGCCCGGCAGGTTGGCGAAGCCCTCCACGCCGAGCCGGTAGTTGATCGTCACGCAGACGACGCCGTCGCGGGCGAAGTTGCGGCCGCTGTAGACGGGCACGGCGCCGGACCCGTTGCGGAACGCGCCGCCGTGGATCCACACCATGACCGGAAGCCCGGAGGCGCCCGGCTCCGGCGTCGTGTCATTCAGGGGGGACGACCCCCCTGTACCCCCCGAGAAGCAGGGCGTCCAGACGTTCAGGTTGAGGCAGTCGTCGCCGGGGACGTCGGGGTCGGGCAGCAGGGTGTCGAACGGCCTGGGGTAGCCGGGCTTGGGCGCGGTCGGCCCGTACTCGAAGGCGTCTCGGACGCCGTCCCACGGCTCGGGCGGGCGCGGCGCCCGGAAGCGGTTCGGCCCGAACGGGGGCGCGGCGTAGGGGATGCCCAGGAAGGCGGTGACACCGTCCCGTGTCCTGCCGCGCACCTTCCCGTGGGACGTCTGTACGACCGCCTCCATGCCGCGCCTCCGGTTCTAGAACAGAATTCGACTAGCCAGAGCGTACGGGACGGAGGCGGCCGGCGGAACGCCGCTGCTACCCCTTCCGCGGCGCGGGGCGGAGCATGCGGGTGAGGTACCCGCGGGCGAACGCGCGGATGGCGTCCTCGTCGTCCAACTCCAGGCCGCCGCCCGGGAGCAGCAGCAGCGACACCGCGAGCCGCAGCAGCACCTCGGCGACGGTGTTGTGGTCCTCCGCGTCGCCGGGGCGGGCGCGGCGCAGCCGGTCGGCGAGGATGTCGCGGGCCGCGAGCATGACCGCGCCGCCGTTCATGCTGAGCTGCGGGAGGAACGCCTCCGGCTCGCTCTCCAGGACGCGCCTCATCAGCGGATGCGTGCGGGCGCTGCGCAGCCCGACCACGAACCCCTCCACGACGGCGTCCTCGGCGGACTCCAGGTCCTCGGTGGCCTCGGCGATCGCGGTGAGGAACCGGTGGCACTCCCGCAGGATCACCGCCTGGAGCAGCTGCTCCTTGTTGGTGAACCGCCGGTAGATGGTGGTGCGCGCGACCCCGGCCCGCTTGGCGACGTCCTCGACGCTGACCCTGCGCAGCCCGTAGGTCTCGAACTCGGCGAGCGCCGCGTCCAGGATGCGGGTGTCGAGGTCGTCGGCACCGCCCTCCGGCGCGGCCAGCCGCGCCAGCAACGCGTCCGAGGTCGTGGCATCCGTCGTCATGACCAGCACCCTAACCGGATCCGGTGTCCGGCTCGTGACGCCGGACGAGACAGAGCTACAATAATCGTCGATCTGTACTCCTGTCTCTCCCCCGCGGCGGTGCACATGACGGACCAGGCCGAGACGCAGCCCCCGGCCCCGCTCGGGCCGGGCTCGCTGACCTGGCGCTACTTCGGCGACACCCGGATGTTCCTCGTCGGGCCCCGGGCGGCCGTCCTGCAGAACATGCTGCCGGCGCTCGGCCAGGGCGTCCTCGACCACTCGGTGTTCTTCTCCGAGACGTTCGCGCGGGTGAAGCGGTCCGCCGGGCCGATCCTGGACACCGTGTACGGCGGTGAGCGGTCCGCCGAGACGGGCCGGAAGGTCCGCGACTACCACCGCGACATCAAGGGGACGCTGCCGGACGGCACCCGCTACCACGCGCTCGACCCCGAGACCTACTACTGGGCGCACGCCACGTTCCTCGACACCATGCTGTACGGGATCGAGACGTTCATCCGCCCCCTCGGCGAGGCGGAGAAGCGCCGGATCTACGAGGAGTCGAAGACCTGGTTCCGGATGTACGGGGTCAGCGACCGGGCCATGCCGGCGGACTGGGAGGCGTTCCAGGTCTACTGGAAGCGGATGCTGGACGAGGAGATCGTCCCGCACAAGACCGCCCGGTACGGCGTCGGCTACGCCAAGAAGGGCCTGCCGCGCCCGAAGCGGGTGCCGGCGCCGGTGTGGCGGGCGATGTCGGCGCCGCTGAACGCGGTCGCCCGGTTCCTCACGGTCGGCGGGCTGCACCCGCGCATGCGCGAACTGCTGGACCTGCCGTGGAGCGCCGCCGACGAGCGCCGCTACCGGCGGTTCGCGGCGGCCGTCCGGGCGGGGAACCGGGCGTGGCCGCTGCTGCCCGAGGCCGTCCGCTACCTGCCGCAGGCCCGCCGCGCCCGTGCTTCCGAAAGGGCACTCCGGAAGGCGCGGAAGGCGCGGAAGGCGCGGCGGGCCTGACGGCTATCCCTGTGACCGGATCCGGGCGTCGTACTCCTTGCGCGCGTCCGGGTCGTACTCCAGGAAGATCTTGTCGAGCCCGAGCCGGCGGGATGTGGCCTGGCGGAGCCGCTCGGGGAGCAGCGCGCCGAGCTTGACCTGCGTGCCGAGCTTCTTCGGCACCGCGACCTGCGGGCGCGGCTTGCCGACGAGCTCGACGATCGCGGCGGCGATGTCCTCGGGCTCGCAGTTCTTCTGCCCCTTCGGGCTCTCGGTGCCGGCGACCAGCTCGGTGTTGGTGAACGTCGGCATGACGGCGCTGACGTGCACGCCGCGGTCCTGGACCTCCAGCCGGGTCGCCTCGGTGAACCCGACGACGGCGGCCTTGCTGGCGTTGTAGAGGGCGAGGCCGGGGGTGAACATGACGCCGGCGAGCGACGCAATGTTGATGATGTGGCCCTCGCCGCGCGGCAGCATCCGGCCGAGGGCGAGCTTGGTGCCGAGCATGACGCCGTGCACGTTGATGTCCATGCAGCGGCGGGCGTCGGCGTCGCTCTCGTCCACGACCGGCCCGATCGGCATGATCCCGGCGTTGTTGATCAGCACGTCGAGCCGGCCGGCGGCCTCTTCGGCCTGGTCGAGGAACGCGCTGAACGACTCGCGGGACGTGACGTCCACGGTGAGGCCGGTGACGCCCAGCGACTCGGCGGCCTCCTTGACGGCGGCCTCGTCGATGTCGCCGATGACGACGGTGGCGCCCTTGGCCTTGAGCGCGCGGGCGGTGGCGAGGCCGATTCCCCGCGCGGCTCCGGTGATGGCGATGACCTTGCTCATTGGTGCTCCAGGCGGTCGAGCCGGACGGGAAGCCCGTCCTTCGGCGAAGGGAGGGACGTGGTGTCCAGGGGCCATTCGTACCGCGCCGGGACGCTCCAGCGATAGCGCTGGAGCACCTGGTGCAGGATGGTCTTGACCTGCATCCCGGCGAAGTACATCCCGATGCATTTGTGCGCGCCGCCGCCGAACGGGGCCCACGCGTACTTGTGGACCTTGTCCTCGCGGCGTTCCGGGGAGAACCGCCCGGGGTCGAACGTGTCCGGATCCGGCCACCACTGCGCCATGTGGTGGTTGCTGAGCATCGGCACGACGACGAGGGAGCCGGCCGGGATGTGGAAGCCGAGGATGGAGGTGTCCTTGACGACTTTGCGGGGCAGCGCCGGAACCGGCGCGACCATCCGCAGCGACTCCTTCATCACCATGTCGATGCCGGTGAAGCGGTCGAGGTCGTCGTAGCCGGGCTGCGCCTTGCCGAGGGCGAGGGACTCCGCGCGCAGCCGCGCCTGCCATTCGGGGTACTTGGCCAGGTGGTAGGCCACCGTGGTCAGCGTGATGGTGGTGGTGTCGTGCGCCGCCATCAGCGCGAAGATCATGTGGTTGACGACGTCCTCGTCGGTGAACCGCTCGCCGTCGTCGGTCTCGGCCTGGCAGAGGGCGGCGAACAGGTCGTCGCCGCCGTCGCGCCGCTTGGCGGGCAGGTGCCGGTAGAAGAACTCCTCCAGCACCTTGCGGGCCTGGAGCCCCTTGTGCCAGCGCAGGCCGGGGACGGGGAACCGCACGTAGGCCGTGCCCGCCCGGACGGCGTCGATGAACGCGCCGTTGATCCGCGTGCGTTCCGCCTCGTCCAGTTCGACGCCCATGAAGACGTCCACGGCGAGGTCGAGCGTGAGCTTCTTGATGTGGTCGTACACCTTGAAGCCCGGGCCGGGCTCCCACGACTCGACGCCCTTGATGATCCCGGGCGCCATCGCCTCCATGTACGCCTGGAGCCGGGGGCGGGTGAACGCCTCCTGCATGATGCGGCGGTGGTGCAGGTGCTCCTCGAAGTCCAGGAGCATGATGCCGCGCGTGAAGAACGGGCCGATGAAGTAGCTCCACGCCGGGCCGTTCGCGAACGCCTTGTCCCGGTTGACCAGGACGACCTGCGCGGCCTCGGGCCCCTGGACGGTGACGGTCCGCTGCCCGAGCAGCCAGCCCCAGGCGACGGGACCGTACTGGTCGTACCGCTTGCGGGCCATCCCGATCGGGTCGCGCATCACGGCGAGCGTGCTGCCGATGTACGGGACGCCGGGCACGCCGGGGACCGGTTTCAGGCCGCTGCCCTGCGGCGGCGGCGCGAGGACGCTCGTCATGACCCCTCCGGACGCGTGCAACAAATAACCGAAATCTGTTGCTTTGTTCTAACGTAACGGGCGCCCGTAAGTCCAGACTTATCGCCGGTGACTTGCGCGTCAGCGCGCCTCGCGGGCCGCGCCGGCCCGCAGCAGCCTGCGCCGCGCGGTCTCGGTCAGCGGCCGGTACGCGCCCGACCTGTCGCGGTAGTAGGTCCGCCCGTCGCCGGCGGCGGGGATCCCCTCGGCGCGCAGCGGCGCCGTCCGCAGCCGCCCTCCGGCCGTGACGGGCACCTCGTCCACGACCCGGACGAGCGCGGGCCGCAGCCCCGGTTCCACCCGCAGCAGCGCCTCCGAGAGATCGATGGCCTTGACCGTCTCCTCCACGGGCGGCCGCCCCCCCGCGGCCCGCAGGCTCACGGCGGCGGCGGCCAGTTCGGTGCCTCCCGCGGGGATCCCGTAGACGGCGACGCTGTCGACGTAGGGCAGATCGCCGAGCGCGTCCCGGATCGGGCCGGGCGGGACGATGCCCTCGGCCGTGCGGATCAGCTCGGCCTCCCGTCCGACCAGCCAGTAGTCGCCGTCCGCGTCGCGCCGGAACAGGTCCCCGGTGATCGTCCAGGCGTCCTCGGGCCGGAACACGCCCCGCACCGGACGCGCCGCGGCGCCGATCGCCGAGAGCCGCACCCGCGCGAGCAGCATGCCGATCTCCCCCGGCTCGCACCGGACCGCGAACCCGCCGGGCCCCTCGGCGAGCCGCCCGTTCTCCAGGTCGTACCGGGCGAGCCGCACCCGCGCGCTGCCCGGCAGCGGCCGCCCCAGCGAGCCCGGCTTCTTGCCGCTCAGGTTGACCAGCACCGCCTCGCCCTCCGTCGAGGCGTAGAACTCCAGGACCCGCGCGGGCGCGAACCGCTCCTCGACCCGCCGCCACAGCCCGCGCGGCATGCCGGACCCGATGAACAGCCGGACCGCGTGGTGCCGCTCGGCCGGGTTCGGCGGCGCGTTCACGAGGTCGCGCAGCAGCGTCCACGTGTAGGACGCGACGGTGACGCCGTAGCGGCGCGCCTCGTCCCAGAACATCTCCGGGTCGATGTCCTGGTGGGGGGACGAGCCCCCGCGCACCCCGGGAACCGCGATGGGAGCGCCGGCCAGCGCGAGCCGCGCCCCGCCGGCGACCGCGCCGCCGATGCTCATCAGCAGCGCGGACGGATGCTGGAGCGGCGTGACGCTGTACACGGTGTCGGACGACGACAGGGCGGCCGACGACGCGGTCCCGAACGCCGACAGGGCCCACCGCCGGTTCGTGATCCGGCTGGCCCGCAGCTGCTCCCCGTCCCCCCGGAACACCACGAACGCGAGATCACCGGCCCGCCCCGGGTTGGGCCGGTACCACCCGGGCAGCTCGACCTGCCCGGGGTCGATGCGCTCCATGTCCACGAGCGACCCGCGGTCACCGCGCCCGGCACCGCCGAGCAGGTATCCCTGGACGTCCTCCAGCTCCGCGGCCCGCGCCGCGTGCTCGGGATCGGCGATGACCCGCGTCACCTGGCTCAGCCGCGCCTCCGCGGCGGGGTCGCCGTCGGGGCGGAGCAGCACGGCGACGGCCCCGAGCCGGCTCAGCGCGGCCACGAGCGCGAGCGCGGTGGGCCGGGTCCCCATCAGCACGCCGACGGCGTCGCCGCGCCGCACACCGATGTGGATCAGCCCGCGCACGACCGCGTCGACGCGCCGCTTGGCCGCGTCGTGCGTATGCGCGCGCCCCCGGTACAGGAAGAAGACGTCGCCGGGCCTGTGGCGGGCCTGCTCGTCGAGCAGCAGCCCCATCGACATGCGGGTGTCGGACTGGATGCGCTCCAGCCGCGCCAGCCGCGGCAGGTTCTGCGCGGCCTCCCCGCTCAGCTGCCGGCTCCCCCGGACGATCTGGGAGGCGGTCCGGAACGCCGACCGCGCGGCGCTCGTCCCGATGCCCATCGCCAGCTGGAGCCCGTACCCGGCCGGCCCGCCGGGGAGGTCGGCGGTCTCGGCCTCCTCGTCCCCCGCCACGGGCGCGACGATCTCCGGAAGCTCGTCCTTCCCCTCCCGCCACAGCGCCCACGACGCGACGGCGGGCCAGGTCTGCGCGATGGCGAGGCTGCCCACGACGAGCCCGAAGTGCCCGGCCCTGAGCGACGCCTCGTACACCTGGGCGCGCGGCGCGGCCCGCCTGATGCCGCGCACCATCGGCGGCGGCGCGATCTCGTCGACCTCGCCGACGAACGTGAGGACGGGGCAGGTGATGTCGGCGAGCGTCACGAGCCGGTCGCCGATGACGAACCCGCCGGTCAGCATCCGGTTGTGCTGGATGAACTGGCGGAGGAACTCCGCGAGCGCGGGGCCGGGCCACGAGACCCACCCCTCCCGCTCCAGGAACCGCCGCTGCCGTTCCCTCGGCGCCAGCCGTTCCCGGTCGTGCAGCTGCAGGATGAAGTCGACCCGCGACCGCACCGACTTGACGGGGCTGAGCGCCTGGAATCCCAGCCGCGTCACCCATCCGGGCACCGCGAACCCGCCGAGCACCCAGTCGGGGATCCGCTCGACCCCTTCCGACGCCAGCCAGCTGGGCAGCCCGAACGGCAGCCCCTGGCTGATGTCGGACGGGCTGCCGAACGTCACGATGGACTCGATGCCCTCGCTGCGCCGGTACGCGGCGGCCTGGTAGACGAACATGCCGCCCTGCGAGTAGCCGGCGAGGTGGACGTCCCGGCCGGTCGCCTTCCGGATCCGGTCGACGGCGTCGCTGACGGCCAGCACGTGGTCGCTGATCGTCCGTTCCAGCCCGCCGGGCTCCCGCTCGGGCGCGCCGAAGTCCACCACCCACGGATCGACGCCGAGGTCGTGCAGCACCCCGACCGCGCTGACCCGCGACGAGATGTCGTACACCTCCGCGGTGATCATCAGCGGCGGGACGAGCAGCATCACGGGCCCGCCCGCCGCGTCCGGGAAGTAGTGCCGCAGCCGGTACACCCGCTGCTCGGTCACCACCTCGCACGGGGAGGCGTCCTCGTCGGTGTCGAATCCCCCGAACCGGGCGACCTCCAGGGCGTTCTGGGCGGTGGAGCCCAGGCGGGCGCCCAGGCGGAACAGCGTCTTGGCAACAGCCGGCATCGTCGACCTCTCGCAGCGTCAACGACATGGTGTCCTGTTGTCAGCGGCTTTAGCAATCACGCGACGGTGCGCGCACCGTCCAGGTGACCGCTCTGGAGCCGCTCCCACATGTACCTGCGGCGGGGTTTGCCGCTGGACGTCCGCTGGATCAGACCGGTGCCGACCACGACGGTGATCTCGACGTCGTCCCCGACCCGGCGCCGCAGCGTCTCGCGCACCGCCGGGATCCACTCCTCGGTCTGCGTCTCGGCGAACAGCGCGAGCCCCTTCTGCCCGGCGCCCGGGACGCCGACGACCACGATGCGCCCCTTCCCGAGCCCGCTGACCTCGGCGATCTTGGATTCGAGATCCTCCACGTACACGGACCGCCCGCGGACCTTGATGCTGTCGCCCATCCTCCCCAGGACGAACAACTGCCCCTCATGGAAGAACCCGGCGTCCCCGGTGTAGACCTTCCCGTCCATGAACCGCGTCGACTTGGCCTCGGCCCCGGCGTAGTACCCGGGGCAGGCGGACGCCCCGCCGACCACGATCTCGCCGAGCAGCCCGTCGGCCAGCTCGTTGCCGTCGTCGTCGACGATGACGACGGGCACGTCGCCTTCGGGCGTCCCGCATCCCACGACCCACCCGGCCTTCGCGCCGATCGACTGGGCCCCGAGCCGGTGCTGCTCCAGGATCCGCACGGGCTGCCCGAACGACAGCGCCTCGGGGTCGGGCCGGACGGCCAGCGGATCGCGCGGCGCGTTGTCCATGGTGACCAGCAGCGTCGTCTCGGCCATTCCGTAGGCGGGCTTGAACATCGTCCGCGAGAACCCGTACGGCTCGACGAGCTGCGCGAACACTTCCAGCGTGTGCGGGTCGATCGGCTCGGCGCCGATCAGCGCCATCTTCCATCCCGACAGGTCGAGCCCTTCCAGCTGCTCGGGCTTGACCCGCCGCGCGCAGTAGGCGTAGGCGAACGGCGGCGCCGCCGTGTGCCGGGCTTCGGCGAAGCACCGGATCCACCGTGCCGGGTCGCGGATGAAGTGGTCGGGCCGCATCAGCCGCAGGATCCCCTGCCGTGCGATCGGGGTGATGAACGTCCCGATGAGCCCCATGTCGTGGTAGAGCGGCAGCCACGTCGCCACCACGTCGCCGTCCTCGTACCCGGCCATCCGCGCGATCAGGTCGCTGTTGGCCTCCAGGTTCGCCCAGGTGACCATGACGCCTCGCGGGGCGCCACTGGACCCGGACGTGAACTGCAGCAGCGCCAGCTCCCCGGCCGGCTGCACGTCCGCCTCCTCGCCCTGGCGGGGCTGCCACGGCTCGCCGCTCAGCCCGGCCTGGTCCATGGCGCGCCCGGCGTACTCGCTCAGGTCCTTGGACGCGACGACGAGCGCCGGCGACGCCTGCCGCAGGATCGCCGCGACATGCGCGACGTAGTCGTCCCCGTCCTGGAACAACGGCGGCGTGATCAGGCAGACGGTCGCCCCCGCCGCCCAGACCGCGTAATAGGTCTCGATGCAGGTGAAATCCGTGGGCAGGATGAGGCACACGACATCGCCCGGCCGGACGCCCTCCTCGATCAGCGCCCCGGCGGTGCGTCGCGCGGCGGCGGCCAGCGCACCGTAGTCGCGGAACTCCCAGCCGCCGTCGTCGGCCGCCAGGTGCACGCCACGTCCGGTGTTCGGCTTCTCCAGCCATGCGCGCAGCGCAGATGCCATCGGTGTTTCCCTTTCAACATGATCACGGTCACCCACGTGACTCGCGGGTAACTTCACCAGGACGGCGCGCCCCCGTCAACTGATTGACCCACTCAAAAAGACCAGGCGGTCATTTGTAGGAGCCCCACGAGTCCCGTCACTCGGCGGCGGACACCTTCCGCCCCTCCACGACCCGTACCAAGGCCCGCCACCCGAGCAGCGCCACTCCCAGAAACACCGACGCCACCACCACGAACGCAACGGCGGTCCCCTGTCGGGAGACGACCCGAAGCACCATTCCCACGCCGACCGCGCACGCCCAGACACCAACCCCCACAGGCACCAACACCTCAGCCCGCCGCCACGCCCGGGTCAACCCCCACCCGACGGCGGCCCCCACCAGGAACGGCCAGGCAGTACTAGCGAACCCGCCCAGACTGGCGGCCTCCTCATGCGAAGCCCGCCCGATCATCACAAAGACGAGCACGCAGCAGACATCCGCCACCCCGCCCACAAGATTCCGCATCCCCACAGGCTAGGCGACCTCTCCCCGCCTCCGGACGCCACAGGGCAGTACCCGGCTCCGCACTCTTCGTGAATGGCGGGCCATCCGGGGTATCACACTCCGATCATGGCCGGTGACCGGCCGAGGGTGCGTTCACCTGGAGGCGTGATGGGCGAGCGAGCAGAGCAGCGGCCCCGCAACTGGCCGCGGCTGAGGGTGGCGGACTGGACGCAGACCCGCGACACCCTGCACATGTGGACGCAGATCGTCGGGAAGATCCGGTTGGCCCATGCGCCGATGCTCAACCATTGGTGGCAGGTCACCCTTTACGTCAGCCCTCGGGGCCTGACCACTTCGGCGGTCCCGTACGGGGCGGGCGTCTTCGACGTCGAATTCGACTTCGTCGATCATGTGCTGCGCATCAGAAGCAGCGACGGCGGGTCCCGCACGGTCCCCTTGGAGCCCAAGCCGGTCGCCGACTTCTACGCCCAGACCTTGGAGGCGCTGGGCGAGCTGGGGATCGAGGCGCCGATCAACGCGCGCCCGAACGAGGTGGACCCGGCGATCCCCTTCGCCGAAGACCGCGAGAACGCCTCCTACGACCCTGATGCGGCGCGCCTGTTCTGGGGCCAGCTGCTCCAGGCCGACCGGGTCCTGGGCAGGTTCCGCTCGCACTTCGCGGGCAAGGTCAGCCCGGTGCACTTCTTCTGGGGAGCGATGGACCTGGCCTGCACGAGGTTCTCCGGCCGTCCCGCCCCCCGGCACCCCGGCGGCGCCCCGAACTGCCCGGACTGGGTGATGGTGGAGGGCTATTCCGGCGAGCTGTCCAGCGCCGGCTTCTGGCCGGGCGGAGGCGAGGAGGGCGCCTTCTACTCGTACGCCTACCCGGAGCCCGCGGGCTTCGCCGACCATCCGGCAGGCCCGCCCGGGGCCTACTACAGCCACGAGCTGGGCGAATTCGTGCTCCCGTACGAAGCAGTGGCCGCCGCCGAAGACCCGGACGGAACCCTGACCGAGTTCCTCCAGTCCACGTACGAGGCCGCCGCAGTGAACGCCGGCTGGGACCGCTCCACCTTGGAGAACACCCCGACCAGCCCAAGGCCCCACAAGGGGGGATAGGGGCGGAGCCCCAGGGGCGGGCGGGCGGGGGATGGCGGCGGAACCGGGGGGCCCCGGGGGGTCGCCCCCCGATGAAAGCGAAGAGTCCCCCGGGAAGCCGCAAAGCGGCGACCAAGGGGACTCCAGACTCGTAGCGGGGGCAGGATTTGAACCTGCGACCTCTGGGTTATGAGCCCAGCGAGCTACCGAACTGCTCCACCCCGCGGTGATGGGTTAACTGTATGGGGCGGGGGGTGGTTAGGCAAACTGGTTTGGGTGGGGGCTTGGAGGGTGGCTCTCCGGTGTGCGTTAATGACGACGCCTGTTACAGCCGGGAGGCCCGTGCCATGGCGGACGCGTACGATCCGTTCGATCCCGGATTCCAGGCTGACCCCTACCCCGCGTACCGGCGGCTCCGCGACAGCGATCCCGTTCACCGCCATGAGGATCCGCCGTTCTGGGCGCTGTCCCGGTTCGCTGACATCTGGGCCGCGACGCGGGACGCCGGCACGTTCTCGTCCGCGCAGGGCCTGACGTTCTATCCGGACGAGATCGGCACGCTGGGCTTGGCCCCGACGATCGTGATGCTGGATCCGCCGCGCCACACCGTCCTGCGGCGCCTGATCAGCCACGGCTTCACCCCGCGCAGGATCGCCGCCCTGGAGGATCTCCTCCGCGAGTTCGTCCGCTCCCGGATCACCCTGATGGAGCGCAAGGCGGCGGACGGCGAGACCCCGGACCTGCACCAGGACTTCTCGTCTCCCCTGCCGACGTTCGCGCTGGCGCGTCTGCTCGGCGTCCCGGAAACGGACAGGGCACGGTTCGACCCGTGGGTGTCCGCGCTGACGACCCTCCAGGACGAGGGCTTCGGGCTGAAGGCGCTGCGCAGGGGGGCGGTCGAGGCCGTCGCGGAGATGTTCGGCTATTTCACGGACGTGATCGCCGCGCGCCGCGCCGGCCCGTCCGATGACCTGATCAGTGCGCTGACGGCGGCCGAGGTGGACGGGGAGCGCCTCACCGACTGGGACATCCTCGGGTTCTGCTTCGTCATGGTCGCGGGCGGCAACGACACGACGGGGAACCTGATCTCGCACGGGGTGGCGTTGCTGGACGGCGCCCCCGCGCAGCGCGAGCGCCTGGCGGCCGACCCATCGCTGATCCCCAACGCGCTGATGGAGTTCCTGCGCCTGGAGGGCTCAGTGCAAGCGCTGGCCCGAACCACGACACGTCCCGTCACTCTTCACGGCACTGAGATCCCGGAGGGCGAGAAGGTGATGATGCTGTTCGGGTCGGCGAACCGGGACGAGCGGGAGTTCGGCCCGTCCGCCCACGAACTGGACGTCAGCCGGGAGATCCCGCGCCACCTGGGCTTCTCCAGCGGCGTCCACTTCTGTATCGGCTCGCATCTGGCCAAGCTCCAGGCCCGCGTGGCGCTGGAGGAGCTTCTCCAGGCCCACCCGCACGTCGGTGTGGACCTGGAGAGGTCCGAACGGATCTCGTCGCCCTTCACCCGCGGCTGGGTCTCACTCCCCGCCACGGGCATCGGGATCTAGCCCATGTGGGGGTAGCGGTAGTCGGTCGGCGGGACGAACGTCTCCTTGATGGAGCGCGGCGACGTCCAGCGCAGCAGGTTGAACACGGACCCGGCCTTGTCGTTGGTGCCGGACGCCCGCGCGCCGCCGAACGGCTGCTGCCCGACGACGGCGCCGGTGGGCTTGTCGTTGATGTAGAAGTTGCCGGCCGCGTACCGGAGGACCTCGGCGGTGCGCGCGGCGGCGGCCCGGTCGTTCGCGATGACGGCGCCGGTCAGCGCGTAGTCGGCGGCCGACTCCATCTGGGCGAGCATCTCCTCGTACCGGTCGTCCTCGTAGACGTGGACGCCGAGGATCGGCCCGAAGTACTCGGTCCGGAAGATCTCGTTCCCGGGGTCCCCGGACACCAGTACGGTCGGCCGGACGAAGTACCCGACCGAGTCGTCGTACGTCCCGCCGGCCAGGATCTCGACGCCGGAGTCGGCCCGCGCCCGGTCGATCGCCGCCCTGTTCTTCGCGAACGCGCGCTCGTCGATCACCGCGCCCATGAAGTTGGCCAGGTCGGCGACGTCCCCCATGGTGAGCCCGTCGACCTCGGCGGCCAGTTCCTCCTTGAACCCGCCGTCCCAGATCGACCGCGGGATGTACGCCCGCGAAGCCGCCGAGCACTTCTGCCCCTGGTATTCGAACGCGCCCCGCACGAGCGCGGTCTTGAGCACGGCCGGGTCGGCGGACGGGTGCGCGACGACGAAGTCCTTGCCGCCGGTCTCCCCCACGATCCGCGGGTAGCTGCGGAACTTCTCGATGTTGTTCCCGACCGTCTTCCACAGGTGCCGGAACGTCGCGGTCGACCCGGTGAAGTGGATCCCGGCGAGTTCGGGATGCCGGAGCGCCACGTCGGACACCGCGAGCCCGTCCCCGGTCACGAGGTTGATGACACCGGGCGGCAGTCCGGCCTCCTCGAGCAGCCTCATCAGCAGCACGGCCGAGTACGTCTGCGTCGGGGACGGCTTCCACACCACCACGTTGCCCATCAGCGCGGGCGCGGTCGGCAGGTTCCCGGCGATCGCGGTGAAGTTGAACGGGGTGATCGCGTAGACGAACCCCTCCAGCGGCCGGTGGTCGGACCGGTTCCACACCCCGTCGCCGCTGATCGGCTGCTCGGCGAGGATCCGCCGCGCGAAGTGGACGTTGAACCGCCAGAAGTCGATCAGCTCGCACGGGCTGTCGATCTCCGCCTGCTGGACGGTCTTGGACTGCCCGAGCATCGTCGCGGCCAGCAGCGTCTCCCGCCACGGCCCGGCGAGGAGGTCGGCGGCGCGCAGGAAGATCGCGGCCCGGTCGTCGAACGACAGCGCCCGCCACGCCGGCGCGGCCTGCAGCGCGGCGCCGATGGCGTCCCGCGCGTCGTCCTCGGTCGCGGTGCCGAACGTCCCGAGCACCGCCGCGTGCCGGTGCGGCTGCACGACGGCGACCTTGGCGCCGGCCCCGAGCCGGCGCTCGCCCCCGATCGTCATGGGCAGGTCGATGGGCGTCTCGGCGGTGAGCTCGGCGAGCTTCGCCTCCAGCCGGGCCCGCTCGGCGCTGCCCGGCGCATAACCGCGCACCGGCTCGTTCACCGGCGTCGGAACGTTGGTCACGGCGTCCATGGAAAGGCCCTCCTTAGCGGGAGACGAACGAACGGAGAAAGAAGACGAGGTTGGCGGGACGTTCGGCGAGGCGCCGCATGAAGTAGCCGTACCAGTCGGCCCCGTACGGGACGTAGACGCGCATCCGGTGGGCCTCCGCGAGGCGCCGCTGCTCAGCGGCCCGGATCCCGTAGAGCATCTGGAACTCGTAGGACGAGGGCGGCCTCTCGGCGGCCAGCGCGAGCGCGATGTCGATGATCCGCGGATCATGGCTCGCGACCATCGGGTAGCCGTCGCCTTCCATCAGCAGCCGCAGCCCGCGCACGTAGGCGCGGTCGACCTCGTGCCGCCCCTGGAACGCGACCGATCCAGGCTCGGCATAAGCCCCCTTGACCAGCCGGACCCGCGAGCCGTCCCCGGCGAGGTCGCGCAGATCCCCCTCACTGCGCCGCAGCATCGCCTGGACCGCGACGCCCACCCACGGGAAGTCGCTCCGCAGCTTGCCGAGGGTCTCCAGTGTGGAGTCGACGGTCGTGTGGTCCTCCATGTCGAGGGTGACGGTCATGCCGACCCGTCCGGCGGCGGCGCAGATCTCCCGCGCGTGGTCGAGCGCGAGTTCCCCCGGAAGGGCCTGCCCGAGCGCGGACAGCTTCACCGACGCGTCGGCGCCACCTGCGAGCCCGTGCTCCTCGAACGCCGCGAACATCCGCAGGTACGCGTCCCGGGTCGCCTCCGCCTGCGCGGCCTCCCGGGTGTCCTCCCCCAGATGGTCGAGCGTGACCCGGAGCCCCGCGTCCGCCAGTTCCCGCACCGCGCCGAGCGCCGCCTCAAGATCGTCGCCGGCCACGAACCGGTCGACGACGCCCCTGGTGAGGGGCACGGACGTGACGAGACCGCGCATCCGTTCGCTGCGCGCGGCGGTGAGAAGGAGAGGACCGAGCATGGGAGCCTCCAACGTCGAGGAACACCTCGAACGGTAGAAGCGCCGCCCTCGTCCCCCTATAGCCAAACGCCACTTTCAGCCCGGCTAGACTTCATACAAACGTATGAAAGCAGGCCACATGGCTCCCGACCTACAGGACATCGCGGAACAGGCGGCCGACCTCCTGCGCGCTCCCGCCACCCTGGAGGACCGCGACTTCCACCTCGTCGCCTACGCCGCCCACGGCGACACCATCGACCCCGTCCGGATGGACTCGATCCTGCACCGCCGCGCGTCCGAGGCGGTCCGCGCCCGCTTCGAACGCCACGGCATCGCCCGCGCCACGGGCCCGGTCCGGATCCCGGCCGACACGTCCCTCGGCCAGCTCGGCCGGCTCTGCCTGCCGGTCCGCTGGAACAACGTCACCTACGGCTACCTGTGGCTCCTGGACGACCAGGAACGCATCACGAGCAGCCAAGCGGCCAGGGCGATGCCCCTCTGCGAACGGGCAGCCCTCCTCATGGCCCGCCAAGCCAGAGAACGGGACGACCTGACCTGGAAGGTCGCCGACCTGCTCTCGGCGCACGCCGAGACCCGCGCGCAGGCGGCGAACGACCTGACGGAGGCCGCGGCTCCCGACACTCCGCTCACCGTGGCCGTCCTCCGAACACCGTCCCCCGAACCGCTCAACCCCTGGCAACTCCCCCACTCCGTCCTGACCACGGTCTGGCAACGCGACCACGTGCTGGTGATCCCGGCCTCGACACCCACGCCGGGGACCCTCGACAGAGCCCGCCGCCTTCTGGAGGAGCGCAACGCCCCCGTCCGAACAGGCGTGTACTGGCCCTGCCCGACCTTGCAGGACGTCCATGAAGGCTGGCTCCGCGCCCGCGTCGCCGCCCGCACCGCCGCGCCCGGCGAAACCCGCGACTGGACGACCCTCGGCGTCCTCCGCCTCCTCCGCACGGCAGGCGACGAGGCCCTGACCCAGACAACCCAGACCCCCGGCACGGCCCACCTGCTAGAACACCCAGACCTGACCGAAACGGCCCGCACCTACCTGGACCTGGCCGGCAACGTCCAGAAGACAGCGAAAGCCCTGAACATCCACCGCCAAACCCTCTACCACCGCCTACGCCGCATAGAGGATCTAACGGCCTTGACCCTCGCCAACGGCCAGGACCGCCTGACCCTCCACCTGGCCTTGACCCTGACTCCCCACCTGAAGCAGGAAGGCCCCTAACCTTCCGCCAGGCCACCGTGGCGGTGGCGCAGCTCCCGCTTGAGGATCTTGCCGCTGGGGTTCTTCGGCAGCGAGTCGGCAAGGACCACGTACTTGGGCCGCTTGTAAGGAGCGAGCCGCTCCCGCGCGTGCGCGTCGACGTCCTCGGCGCTCAACGCCGCACCCGCCTTGGGGACGACGACGGCGGTGACGGCCTCGATCCAGTGCGGGTGGCTGATGCCGAAGACGGCGACCTCGGCGACGCCCTCCAGCTCGTAGATGGCCTCTTCGACCTCGCGGCTGGCGACGTTCTCACCACCGGTCTTGATCATGTCCTTCTTGCGGTCGACGACGGACAGGTACCCGTCCTCGGTCATGATCCCGAGGTCGCCCGAGTGGAACCACCCGCCCCGGAACGCCTCGGCGGTCTTCTCCTCGTCCCGGAAGTATCCGAGCGCCGCATGCGGACTCCGGTGGACGATCTCCCCGATCTCCCCCGCGGCCACCGGGTTCCCGCCGTCGTCCACGAGCATCGTCTCGACGTTGATGGACGCGCGTCCCGCGCTGCCGGCCCGCTCCAGCTGCTCGTGCGGGCGCAGGATGGTCGCGAGCGGCGCCATCTCCGTCTGCCCGTAGAAGTTCCACAGCCGCACGTGGGGCAGCCGCCGCAGCAACTCCCGCAGGACCTCCACCGGCATGGGCGAGGCCCCGTAGTAGCCCTTCCTCAGACTCGACAGGTCCCGCCGGTCGAAGTCGGGGTGCCGCAGCAGCGAGATCCACACCGTGGGCGGGCAGAAGAGCTTGGTGACCTTCTCCCGCTCGATCGTCTCCAGCAGGACGGCCGGGTCGGGCGAGGGCAGGATGACGCTGGTGGCCCCGAGATAGACGTCGACCGAGAAGAAGCAGTCGAGCTGCGCGCAGTGGTACATCGGCAGCGTGTGCACCTCGACGTCGTCGGCGCTCATCTCCCCGTCGATCACACAGCTCACATACTGGCTGATCAGCGACCGGCTGGACAGCATGACTCCCTTGGGCCGCGACTCGGTGCCCGACGTGTACATGAGCCGCAGCGGATCGTCGTCCCCCACCAGGACGTCCGGAGCCGAGCCGGGCCCTTCACGCCACCAGGAATCGACGTCCTCCCACCCGGGTCCGGGTTCGGCGCCCGTCAGCGGAATCCACCCCCGGACACCGCCCTCGACACCGGCCGTGGCGAGCGCCTTCTCCGCGGTGGCCGCCAAGGCGTCTTCCGCGATGATCCCGGACGCCCCGGAATGCCCGACGATGTAGGCGACCTCGTCGGCGGTGAGCATGAAGTTGATGGGCACGAGCACCACACCGAGCTTCGCCGCGGCGAACGCGATCAACGCGTACTGCCAGCAGTTGTGGCTGAGCAGCGCGACCCGGTCCCCCTTGCCGACCCCACGCGCCGCCAGCGCGTGCGCCGCCCGGTTGACCGCGACGTCGAACTCCGCGTACGTGACCCGAAGATCCCCGCTGACAACGGCGAGCTTGTCCGGGTACCGCCGGGCCGTCCGATGCAGCAGATCCCCCACCGAGTGCTGACGAGCACGAGCCACCGAGTCGGACACAACCGCCCCCTTCGACAAAACCCCAGGTCAGCGGCATGCAACCACACCAACGCCCCTGCCACCACCCCCAAAAGGGGGTAGGGACTCATCCCCCCAAGAACCCCAAGGGGACACGAGAACCAAAGCCCGAGGGGGGATAGGGGCGGAGCCCCAAGGGGGATAGGGGCGGAGCCCCAGGGGCGGGCGGGTGGGGGATGGCGGCGGAACCGGGGGGCCCGGGGGGTCGCCCCCCCGACAAAATGCGAAGAGTCCCCCGGGAAGCCGCAAAGCGGCGACCAAGGGGACTCCAGACTCGTAGCGGGGGCAGGATTTGAACCTGCGACCTCTGGGTTATGAGCCCAGCGAGCTACCGAACTGCTCCACCCCGCGGTGGTGTCTTAAGTCTATGGCATGGCGGGGAGTGGTTCGGTCGGGTGGCGTTATCTGGTGCAGGCGGGGATGTCGCCTTTGCCGGTGTTGAGGGCGTTGATGGCTTGGATGCTGGTGTGGAGGGTGTCGGCGCGGACGAGGCGGAGGCCGCCGGGGCGGGCGGCGAGGGCGTCGGCGCAGTTGTCCTTGGGGGTGAGGAAGACGGTGGCGCCGGCTTTGCGGGCGGCGATCATTTTCTGCTGGATGCCGCCGATGGGGCCGACTTGGCCTTCGGGGGTGATGGTGCCGGTGCCGGCGATGAACGCGCCCTGGGTGAGGGGGCCGGGGGTGAGCTTGTCGTAGATGGCGAGGGAGAACATGAGGCCGGCGGAGGGGCCGCCGATGTCGCCGACGCTGATGTCGATCTTGAAGGGGAACTTGTACTGGTCGGAGAGGACGATGCCGACGACGGCGCGTTTGCCGGTGGGGTCGGCGACGGTCGTGAGGGTGGCCTTGCCCTCCTTGCCGTCGCGCTTGTAGGTCAGGGTGACGCTGTCGCCGATCTTGTGCTTGGCCATGGTGCCGGTGACCTGGGAGACGCTGGTGACCTTGGCGCCGTCGAGCGCGGTGATCTCGTCGCCGGGTTTGAGGGCGCCGTCGGCGGGGCGTCCTTTCTGGACGCCGTCGACGATGACGCGGGTGGTGAGGGGGACGCCGAGTTCGTGGAGGGCGGCGGCTTCGGCGTTCTGCTGGGAGTCCTGCATCGCCCGGCTGTTCTCCTGGTCGACCTCTTTCGGCGACTCGTCCTTGGGGAAGATCGTCTCTTCGGGGACGATGGCGGTGTCGCCGTCGAGCCAGCCGCGGAGGGCGGTGAAGAGGTCGATGCGGCCGCCGGGCCCGCCGCGGTAGGTGACGGTGGTGAAGTTGAGGTGTCCCTGGTCGGGGTAGGTCGTGCGGCCGTCGATGCGGATGAGGGGCTGGCCTTTGTCGTTCGTGCCGAGGGTGTTGCTCGTGGGTCCGGGCATCAGCGCGACGTAGGGGACGCGCATGACGGAGCCGACGACGGCGAGCACGAGGACGAGCACGCTCGCGACGGTGAGCGTGGTGGCACGACGAGACATGCCGGAAACTCTATGCGCTCAGGGCGCTCAGCAGGCCCCGACCCACTCGTCGTCCCCGTCGGTGAAGGTCTGGTGCTTCCAGATGGGGACGCCGGCCTTGAGGTCGTCGATGAGCCGCCTGCAGGCGGCGAACGCTTCGCCGCGGTGGGGGCAGGACGCGGCGACGACGACGGCGATGTCGCCGATCTCCAGGTCGCCGACGCGGTGGACGGCGGCGAGGCCGAGGACGGGGAAGTCGGCGGCGACCTTCTCCATCACGGCGCGGAGTTCGCGTTCGACGGTGGGGTGGGCGCTGTAGGACAGGCGGGTGACGGCGCGGGCGTGGTCGTTGTCGCGGACGGTGCCGGCGAAGACGGCGATGCCGCCGGCGCCGGGGGCGCCGACGGCGGTGTACACCTCGTCGATGGACAGGGGCGTCTCGCGGACGCCGATCAGCCGGATGACGTCCCCGCCCGCAACGCTTTGGCTCACGTCCCGCAGGCTACCTCGCCGGGAGCGGCCTACTCCTCCCCGGACGCACCGGGTTCGTCGGGGTCGAAGGTGGCGGCGAGCGCCGCGGAGATGGCGGGGACGAGGTCGGGCCCTTGGAGGACCTCGTCGTCGTTGTCGTGGCGGCGCAGCCGGAGGGCGGAGTGGCGGGCGCCGTCGCGCAGGACGCCGACGACCATGCGCACGTCCTCCCGTTCGGGGTGGGACGCGGCGAACGCGGCGGCTTCGGCCTCGTCCTCCGGGATGTCCTCCTCGGCTTCGGGTGGCAGGACGACGCGTTCCATGACGAGGGCGCAGCCTTCGACGGCGTCGGGCCAGGCGATGGAGGCGAGGGCGTCCTCGATGGCGTCCTTCTCGGGCAGGGCGGGCTGTTCGAGCGCGGCGAGGGTGTCGGCGTCGGGGGGCAGGCCGAGCTGGTCGGCAAGGCCGGGTTCGGCGCGGCGGAGCTCGGTGCTCCGGACGAGGGCGTAGAGGCGGGGCGCGCTGTCCCAGCCCTCCTGGGCCGAGTGACGTTCGAGGTCCAGCACGACTTCTTCCAGATGACTCACGGGCCCATCTTTCCCCCAATCAGGACCCGCACATGCCGGAACCCTCGCGGCAGTCGGTAAGTTGCATCTACAGCACCGGCGGGCGGCCGGTGAGCGAGACCTCGATCGGAGGGCCCGATTTGACCTTCCGGACTCCCGCATTCGGGCGCCGGCTCGGTACCGGACGGACGCGGTTGGTCCTGCCGGTTCTGGTGGCGCTGGCCGTACTGCTGGTCGTCTTCATGGTCTTCACGACGACCTACACGAACCTGCTGTGGTACCGGTCCATCGGCTTCTCGTCGGTGTACACGACCCAGCTGCAGGCGAAGATCATCCTGTTCTTCGGGGCGGGGCTGCTGATGACGCTGGTCGTCGGCGCGAACGTGCTGGTCGCCTACCGGCTGCGTCCGGCGTACCGGCCGCTGTCGGTGGAGCAGCAGGGCCTGGAGCGGTACCGCTCGGTGATCGACCCGCGGCGCCGGCTGATCTCGGCGGGGCTGCTGGGCCTGCTGGGCGTGCTCACGGGCTCGTCGGTGGCGGGCCAGTGGCCGGTGTGGCTGGCGTTCCTGAACCGGACGCCGTTCGGCGTGACGGACCCGCAGTTCCACAAGGACGTGTCGTTCTACGTCTTCACGTACCCGTTCCTGCGGCTCGTCCTCGGCGTCGTCTTCGCGACGGTGATCCTGTCGATCCTGGCCGCGGTGATGGTGCACTACCTGTACGGGGGGCTGCGGCTGCAGGGGCCGGGCGACAAGGCGAGCCCGCCGGCTCGGGCGCACCTGTCGGTGCTGTTCGGGCTGTTCATCCTGCTCAAGGCGGTCGCGTACTGGTTCGACCGGTACGGCCTGATGCATTCCGAACGCGGGGTGACGACCGGCGCGTCCTACACGGACGTCAACGCCCTCCTGCCCGCGAAGACGATCCTCTTCGTCATCGCGCTGCTGTGCGCCGCGATGTTCTTCAGCAACCTGCTGCGCCGCGGCATGATGCTGCCCGGCGTCGGGTTCACGCTGCTGGTGCTGTCGGCGATCCTGCTGGGCGGCGTGTACCCGCTGCTCATCCAGCAGTTCCAGGTGAAGCCGGACGAACTGGCCAAGGAGCGCCAGTTCATCCAGCGCAACATCAAGTTCACCCGCGAGGCCTACGGGGTCAACAGCGCGAAGGTCGTCCCGTACGGGTCGGAGGCCGTGACGGACAAGAAGGCGCTCCAGGAGGACGCCGACAAGCTGAAGAACGGCGGCGTCCGCGTCCTCGACCCGAACGTGGTGGGCGAGACGTTCCAGCAGCTCCAGCGGATCCGGCCGTTCTACCAGTTCCCCGACACGCTCGACGTGGACCGCTACCAGGTGGGCGGCAAGCCCGTCGACACGGTCGTCGCGCTCCGCGAGCTGTCCGGGGCCCCGGCGGGGCAGCGCAGCTGGATCAAGGACCACATGGTCTACACGCACGGCTACGGCTTCGTGTCGGCCTACGGCGACCGGTTCGACTCCCGGGAGCCGGACTTCATCACCCGCGACATGCCGGCCTCCCAGAACCAGCAGATCAAGGTGACGCAGCCGGAGATCTACTTCGGGGAGCGGTCGCCGCGGTACTCGGTGGCCGGCGGGAGCGGCCAGCAGGAGCTGAACTACCCCGACAACAGCGACTCGGGGCAGCAGAGCAGCACCTATGACGGGCAGGGCGGCGTCCACGTCGACTCGTTCTTCCGCAAGCTGCTGTACGCGGCGAAGTTCCAGGACAAGAACCTGCTGCTGTCGGGCGCGATCAACAAGGACGCCAAGATCCTCTACGATCGGTCGCCGCGCGACATGGTGCAGAAGGCGGCGCCGTGGCTCACGCTGGACGGCGACCCGTACCCGGCGGTGGTGAACGGCCGCATCCTGTGGATCGTGGACGGCTACACGACGTCCAGCAGCTACCCGTACTCGGAGGAGATGAGCCTCGGGGAGGCGACCCGGGACACCATCACCGACACCCGGTCGGCGGTGGCGCGGCAGGCGAACGACCACATCAACTACATGCGGAACTCGGTCAAGGCCACGGTGGACGCCTACGACGGCAGCGTCCACCTGTACCAGTGGGACGAGAACGACCCGGTGACCAAGACGTGGATGAAGGTGTTCAAGGACACCGTCCAGCCGCGTTCGTCGATCCCGCCGGAGCTGGAGGCCCACTTCCGCTACCCGCAGGACCTGTTCAAGGTGCAGCGGAAGGTCCTCACCAAGTACCACGTGACGGACCCGTCGGCGTTCTACAACGGCGAGGGCTTCTGGGAGGTCCCGCAGGACCCGACGGTGAAGGGCAAGCGGCAGCCGCCCTACTACCAGAGCCTGCGGATGCCCGGCCAGGACGCCCAGTCGTTCGCGCTGACGACGGTGTTCAACCCGCGCAACAACCCGCAGCTGGCGGCGTTCATGTCGGTGGGGTCCACGCCGGGACGCGACTACGGGCAGATCCAGATCCTGCAGATGCCGCGCAACGCGCAGCCCGCCGGGCCCGGCCAGGTGCAGAACTCGTTCGAGACCGACTCGAAGGTGAAGAACGACCTGTTCGCGCTGCGGCAGGGCGGCACGAAGACCGTGGCCGGCAACCTGCTGACGATCCCGTTCGGCGGCGACCTGCTGTACGTGGAGCCGATGTACACCAAGGCGTCGGGCGGCAAGGAGCAGCAGCCGTACCCGATCCTCGGCAAGATCCTGGTGCGGTACGGGGAGAGCATCGCCGCCGCCGACACCTTCGACGACGCCCTGGACCAGGTCCTCGGCGGGACGGGCTCCACCACGCAGCCCGCCCCGCAGCCGGAGGCTCCGCCGGGCGGGGAGCTGACCGCGGCGGCGCAGAAGGCGATCAACGACCTGAACAAGGCCGTCACGGACTACGAGAACGCGCAGAAGAAGGGCGACTACCCGGCCATGGGCGACGCCTGGAAGCGGATCAAGGACGCGCAGGCGGCGCTTGCCGCGGCGGGCAGGGCCGTGCCGAAGGCGTCGCCGAGCCCGTCCCCGTCCGGGTCGCCGTCGCCGAGCGCGACACCGAGCGCCACGCCGTCGTCGAGCTGACGCCGCGCCCGGGCCGGCCGGCCTACCGGCCGACCGGGCCGGGCTATCTGCGGCGCTTGCGGGCGCGGCGGATCGCGGCGGCGGCGCCGATCGCGGCGACGGTGGCGCCGGCGGCGGTCGCCATCGTGGCCTCCTTGCCGCCGACGCGGCGCCCGACGACGGCGTGCCGTCCCGCGGTCTCCTCCATCACGGTGCGGAGCGCGGCGGCGTTGTCGTACATGGGCTTCCAGCCGGCGGCGCGCAGCCGGGCGCAGTCGACGACCCACGGGTAGGCGACGTAGTGCAGGTCGATGGCGGGCGCCGGGGTCATGCCGAGCCGGTGCAGCCGCTGCGCCATCCCGAAGGTGAGCGCGGCGGGCAGCTCGAAGCTGCGCTTGCCGGTGATCTCGGTGACCTCGTCGGGGCCGAGCCAGCCCTCGCAGCCGACGGCGACGGGCCCGCGCACGTCGTCGGTGACGACGGCGTCCAGCGCGGACGCGAGGTCCTCGATGTGGCAGAACTGCCAGCCGGGCGTGCTGCCCTTGACCGACAGCAGCCGCGGCGCCTCGAAGTGGCGGGTGACGACGGTGTCGATGCCGGGGCCGACGACCGCGGCGGGACGGACGACGGTGACGTCCAGGCCGGGATGGGTGACGGGCGCGGTCGCGGCCAGCTCCTCCATCTCCAGGTAGTCGCCGGCGATGCTGGTGCTGGCCTCGGCGAGCAGCGGCGCGTCCTCGCCCAGCGGCACCTCGTTCTCCGGGCCCGCCCCGTACACCATCGCGGACGTGACGAGGACCACCCGGCGGACGCGGGCGGCCGCGGCGGCGGTGACGACCGTCTGGGCGCCGCGGACGTTGTGGGTGCGGCGCTCGCGCGGATCCGCGTCCGGGGACCGCTCGATGTCGAGGTTGACGATGACGTCGACGTCGGAGAGCCGCCCCGACAGCAGCGGGTCGCGGATGTCGGTGACGCGCCAGGTGACGCCGGGCACGTCGCCGCGCTGCCCGTCGATGGCGACGACCTTGCGTATCTCTTCCCGTTCGGCGAGCCGGGCGGCCAGCAGCCGTCCCGCCCCGGACGCGGCGCCGGTGACGGCGACGACCGGGGCCTTGCTACGCCGAGGGCGAACCTTGCCCGTTGCCACGGGGCTGCCCCCTTCCTTGAGTACGCGACCTTGCCGGGACCGGCTAACGTTGCGGATATGAGCCCATCATGCATCCCAGGGGCGATCCGATGAGCAACACTCCCTTCGGCTTCAATCGTCCCGGTGACGGAGACGACGACGACCGGCCCCAGGATCCGTTCAAGGGCATGGGCGGCGACATGGCGCAGTTCGCCGACATGCTGCACCGGTTCGCCGACATGATCGGCGCGCAGGGCGCGGGCGGCGCGGCGGGCGGCCCGCTGAACTGGGATCTGGCCAAGAACATCGCGCGGCACACGGTGGTGGAGCAGGGCGATCCGTCGGTCGTCGACAGCGAGCGGCGCCAGGTCGAGGAGGCGCTGCGCCTGGCCGACCTGTGGCTGGACGAGCGGACGACGCTGCCCGCGGGCATCCGGACGCCGCAGGCGTGGAGCCGGTCCGAGTGGATCGAGCAGACGCTCCCCGTGTGGGCGAAGGTGTGCGACCCGATCGCCACCCGCATGGTCGAGTCGATGGGCGGGGCGCTCGGCGGCGGTGAGATCCCCGCCGACATGCAGGCGATGGCCGGCCCGCTGATCGGCATGGTCAAGCAGATGGCCGGGGCCATGGTCGGCGGCCAGGCCGGGCAGGCGCTCGGCGCGCTGGCCCGCGAGGTCACCGGCTCGGCCGACGTGGGCCTGCCGCTCGCCCCGGACGGCGTCGGCGCGCTGCTGCCCGCCGGCGTCGAGGCGTTCGGCGAGGGGCTGGAGGTCTCGTCCGACGAGGTCCGGCTCTACCTTGCGCTGCGCGAGGCCGCCCACCAGCGGCTCTTCACCCACGTCCCGTGGCTGCGCTCGCACCTGCTGGGCGCGGTGGAGGAGTACGCGCGCGGCATCACCGTCGACCTCTCGGGCATCGAGCAGGCCGTGCAGGGCCTTGATCTGAGCAACCCCGAGGCGCTCCAGGAGGCGCTCGGCGGCGAGAT
The DNA here is from genome assembly GCF_001552195.1 of Actinomadura latina NBRC 106108. Taxonomy (GTDB): domain Bacteria; phylum Actinomycetota; class Actinomycetes; order Streptosporangiales; family Streptosporangiaceae; genus Spirillospora; species Spirillospora latina. Next base: position 97,885 of record NZ_BCQS01000007.1, on the reverse strand, counting down.
CCAGCTCCAGCCGGAGGAGACGCCGCGGCAGAAGGCGGCGCTGGCGCGGCTGGAGACGGCGCTCGCGCTGGTCGAGGGCTGGGTCGACACGATCGTGAACGAGGCCGCGGAGGGGCGGCTGCCCGAATCGGTGAAGCTGGCCGAGGCGGTGCGGCGCCGCCGCGCCACCGGCGGCCCGGCGGAGCGGACGTTCGCGACGCTGGTCGGCTTGGAGCTGCGGCCCCGCCGCCTCCGGGAGGCCGCCGTGCTGTGGCGGTCGCTGACCGAGGCGCGCGGCACGCAGGGCCGGGACGCGGTCTGGGACCACCCCGACCTGCTCCCGACGGCCGGCGACCTCGACGACCCGGAGGGCTTCGTCCGTGGTGGCGACGAGATCGAGGGCCTGTCCGACCTGGACCTGTCCAACCTGACCAAGGCGCCCGTGGAGGACGAGAAGCCCGACGACAAGGACCTCGGCGACGGCCCCGGCCCGGAGGATCCCGGTCCTGACGGCCCCGGTCCTGACGACGGCGGGCCTGACGACGGCGGGCCGCGCGCATGAGCGGGCCGCGTCCGTCCCGGGTGAACGGCTGCCGCTACGAGCCCGGGTCGTCCACGAACGCGATCCGGCGCCGCGTCGCGCGGGCGAGCCTGTGCTGGCAGCGCCCCCTCGACCAGGAACGCCGGCGCCGCCGCCCCGACAGCTCCCGCTACCCCCGCGTGGGCCGCGCATGACACGCCCCACCGCATGACGAACCCGGCGCGGGGTGTCCTCTATGAGGATGCCGTGCGGGTGCTGTCATCGTGGCGGGCGCCCGATGGGGAGCAGGAGCGGGTGCGGCGGGAGTTCCTGCGGCATCTGGAGGAGTATCCGGGCGACGGGATGTGGCGGGCGTGCGCGGCCGGGCACATCACCGCCAGCACCGCCGTACTCGATTCGTCCCGTGCCCGGGTGCTGCTGACCTTGCACGCGAAGGTCAAGGCGTGGCTCCAGCTCGGCGGTCACTGCGAGCCGGGCGACGCGACGCTCGCGGACGCGGCGTTGCGGGAGGCCACGGAGGAGTCCGGCATCGCGGGTCTGCGGCTGCTGCCGGAGCCCGTCCAGCTGGACAGGCATGCCGTCCGCTGCCATCCGGGGGGAAGCTGGCACCTGGACGTCCAGTACGTCGCGATCGCTCCGGAGGGGGCCCGGCACGCGGTGTCGGACGAGTCGGACGACCTTCGCTGGTTCCCGGTGGACGGTCTCCCCGACTCGGCCGATGACGCCGTCCGGCGCCTGGTGGCGCGGGCGATCACCGCGACCGGCTGACACTTCCGGAGGACCACGGGCGCGGCGCTTCTTTCCCGGTCGCCGGGTCAGCGGCTGAGGGGGTGGCCCTCCAGGAGGGCGCGGGTGTTCTCCCAGCCTTCCAGGCCCGGGTCCAGGAGGCGCAGGTCGTCGAGGGTGCGCAGGCGGTGCCAGCCGGGGCCTTGCGGGACGAGGCCGGGGCGGGGCGCGGCGGCGCGGAGGCCGGCGAGGGCGCCGGGGGTGTCGAGATCGACGTCCCGGAGGGCCGTGGCGAGCCAGTCCGGAAGCGGCAGGCGGGCGGCGAGTGCGACGAGTGCTCCGCCTTCGGCCTGGCAGGCGGCGGACGGGGCGCTGCCGAGGGCGCGGAACAGCTTGCCGAGCAGCAGCGGCGGCAGGTCGGGGGCGTCCGGCGCGACGAGCGCGGCGGTCTCGGCGCCGAGCGCGTGCAGCGCCGCGAACGCGCCGGCGAGCGTCGCCTCCCGGACGATGGGGGTGCCGGGCCAGGTGACCGCCTCGGCGTCCGGCTGGTCGGGCGGGTCCAGGACGAGCGCGGCCGTCACCAGTTCGAGCCCGGCGACGACCTCGTAGGTGTCCTCGAGCAGCGCGAGCCGGAGTTCGTCCGCGTCGATCCCCGGCGGGACGTCCCGGTCGCGGGGGGACGAGAGCACCGCGGCGAAGCGGGCGGAGGCTCCGGGCACCGGGCCTGGGGCGTCGGTCACCCGGCGACCTCGTGCGGGTACTCGTCACCGGGGTGCAGCCCGTCGCCGTGGTGCATGCCGTCCCCGGCGATCTCGCCGTCGGGCGCGTCCGCCTCCAGCGGCAGGTGCGCGGCGGCGGCCACGCCCTCCAGGTAGCCGCGGGCGCGGTCGGCCTTCGGATAGTTGCCGACCAGTTCCCAGAAGTCGGCGCCGTGGCCGGGGATGAGCAGGTGCGCCAGCTCGTGGACGAGGACGTAGTCGACCACCCAGCCGGGCATGCCGCGCAGCCGGGTGGACAGCCGGATCGTGCCGTCGTCCGGCGTGCAGGACCCCCAGCGGGTGCGCTGGTTGGCGACCCAGCGGACGCTGACCGGGTCGGCGCGGCCGTCCAGGTAGCGGCGGGACAGGTCGCGGGCGCGCGACTGCAGGTCGGCGTCGGTGGGCCGCCTGCGGCGTTCGCGCTCCTGGAGCCGTTCCAGGATGGTCGCGATCCACTGTTCCTCTTCGGCCTTGGTGAGCCTGGACGGAACCATCACCACCACCTTGTCGCCGTCGCGGTAGGCGGACACGGTTCGCCTGCGCCTGGCGCTGCGGCGGACCTCAACGTTAGGGGGCACGCCTGAACCGTACTCGAAAATTTGCCTCCGCCAAAGGGGGTGTTTGACGTCGCCGCAGGTCAGAGCCTATGTTTTGACCATCCGGCGGGAGGCTTCTGCAAATCCCCGAGAGAGGTGTCCACGGCTTTACTCGCCGGTGAATTGCGGGCTGCGCTTCTCCTTCTGTGCCGCCAGTCCTTCGATCATGTCGCGGGACGACATCGTCACCGGCTGCGCGAGCGACTCCCATCGCAGCGCCGACTCCATGTCGGTGTGCCCGCCGCCCGACAGGGCGACCTTGGTGAGCCGGGTCGCGATCGGCGCCTGCGCGGCGATCCGCGCGGCGACGCCGAGCGCCTCGTCCAGCAGGTCCGCGCGCGGGAACGCCCGGTTGACGAGCCCGTTCGCCGCCGCCTCGGCGCCGCTGAGGACGCGTCCGGCCAGCAGCATCTCGCGGGCCAGCGGCAGCCCCGCGACCTCGGGGAACAGCCAGGTCGCGGCCATGCCGGGGTGCAGTCCGAGGGCGGTGAACGGGGCGAGGAGCTTGGCGTCGTCCGCCGCGTAGCGCAGGTCGCAGGCGAGGGCGAGGCACAGTCCGGCGCCGACGGCGTGCCCGTTGACGGCGGCGATCGTCGGGACCTCCAGGCCGCGGATCGCCAGCCACGTCCGGTAGAACCCCAGCATGCGGTCGCGCAGCGGCGGGACGGCGACGGAGTTGGTGTCGGCCAGCCAGGAGAGGTTGCCGCCCGAGGTGAACGCGCTGCCGGCGCCCGTGACGACGACGCAGCGCAGGCCGGCGTCGGCGCGCAGGTCGTCGATCGCCGCCTTCCACGCGGCGGTCATCTCGTCCGACATCGCGTTGCGGCGGCCGGGGTCGTTCAGGGTGAGGACGGCGACCCCGTCGGGACGGCGTTCGACCAGCAGCACATCGGCGGAGTCTCCGGACATGCCCCGCACGCTACCGAATCCCACTCTGCCCACGTCTCCCCGCACCCGGCCGACTGGCCCCGCACGCTACCGAATATCACTCGGCCGCGCCCGCCGCACGCTCACGGACCCGCCGTGAGAAAGCGCACACTTACCATGTTGGGGCAGGTCAGGATTGGGGGCCGGTTTCGGCACCGGCGATACTTGCTGATGGTTGTGGCGTGAACGACACCCGATCACCGACAATGTACGGCGTGAGCGATCTTCCCCGCCGCGCGGTGACGCGGTCAGCAAAGCTGGCGTCCCTCCCCATCGGCTTCGCCGGACGCACCGCGCTCGGCGTCGGGAAGCGGACCTTCGGCAAGCCCGCCGAGGCCGTCGCGATGGAGATCCAGACGCGGACCGCCGAGCAGCTGTTCAAGGTCCTCGGCGAGCTCAAGGGCGGGGCGATGAAGCTCGGCCAGATGCTGTCGATCTTCGAGGCGGCGCTGCCGCCGGAGATCGCCGGCCCCTACCGGGCCACGCTGACCAAGCTGCAGGAGGCCGCTCCCCCGCTGCCGGTGTCGACCGTCCACAAGGTGCTCGCGGAGTTCCTCGGGGAGGACTGGCGCGACTACTTCGAGTCGTTCGACGACCGGCCGGCCGCCGCCGCGTCCATCGGCCAGGTGCACCGCGCCGTCTGGCACGACGGCCGGGCCGTCGCGGTGAAGGTGCAGTATCCGGGCGCCGGCAAGGCGCTGATCAGCGACTTCAACCAGCTCGCCCGGCTCGGCCGGCTGTTCGGCGTGCTGATGCCGGGGCTGGACGTCAAGTCGATGCTCGCCGAGCTCAAGGAGCGGGTGGTCGAGGAGCTCGACTACACGATCGAGGCCGAGTCGCAGTCCCTGTTCCGCGCGGCGTACCTGGACGACCCCGATTTCTACGTCCCCGAGGTCATCGCGCAGTCCGGCAACATCCTCATCACCGAGTGGATGGACGGCACCCTCCTCTCGAAGATCATCAGCGACGGCGACCAGGACACCCGGAACCACGCGGCCCTGCTGTACTGCCGGTTCCTGCTGTCCGGGCCGAAGCGGTGCGGGATGCTGCACGGCGACCCGCACCCCGGCAACTTCCGGCTGCTGGCGGACGGCCGGCTCGGCGTCCTCGACTTCGGCGCCGTCGACCGCATCCCCGGCGGCTTCCAGAAGCGGCTCGGGCTGCTGCTGCGCATCGGCACGATGGCCGACATCGACGAGATCGAGGACGCCCTGCGCCGGGAGGACTTCATCCGCGAGGGCGTGGAGGTCGACGCCGAGTCGCTGCAGGCGTTCCTCGCGCCGGTCACCGAGCCGTTCGTCACCGAGACGTTCAAGTTCAACCGGGAGTGGCTGCGCGACATGGCCGCCCGGGTCACCGACCTGCGTCCGTCCAACGTCGTCCGGCAGCTGAACCTGCCGCCCGAGTACGTGATCATCCACCGGGTGCTGTCGGCGGGCACCGGCGTGCTGTGCCAGCTGGAGTGCGAGATCCCGGCCCGCGCCGAGTCCCTGAAGTGGGTGCCCGGCTTCGCCGACGACGAAGACGGCAGTGTTGATTGCGACGCCCTTGGCGTCAGGCCCTAGAGGGCCTTCCTTCGGCGGGCGCCGCGCGCGATCGCTGCATCGCTCCGGCTCGCCCAGAGGCTCGCTGCGCGATCAGGTTCTCGCAAGCTCGAACCTGCCTTCGGACGCGATCGCAGCGGCCGAGGTCGCCGGTGGCTGAACCGGATGGCTGATGAGAGTGCGAGCAGCCCGCGACCCCGCGCACTGATGAGGTGCGCGGGGTTCGTGCGCTAGTGCCTGAGCCCTGGGGTCGGGACGTGGACGTACGTTTCGCCCGGCACCGTCGGGGCGAGCAGGACGCGCCGGACGCGGGACGCCCTCGTCCGGGCATCCCGGCGGGCGCGGCGGAGCGCGCGCACGCGGGCGGCCAGCTCGTCGGGGACGGTCACGGGTCTTCGTTCACGGGCGAGGTCCTGGCTGAGCATCGTCATCTCGTTCTCCCCGGCGGCCCGGAGGCGCGGTCCCCGCGTGGGGGCCACGCCTCCGGGGTCGATTCGGCTGAGCATGGCGGGCATCACTGCCTCACACCGTCACTTCGTCCGGCCGCGGGTGCTTGCGCGGGCGGCCACGCGGCCGCTTGCGCGGCACGATCACGCCGCGGACGAAGAGCTCACCGCCCCAGACGCCCCAGGGCTCCTGGCGCTCGAGCGCGCCGGCGAGGCACTCCTTGCGGAGCGGGCACTCCAGGCACAGGGCCTTGGCGAGCTCGACGTCGGCGGGAGCCTCGGCGAAGAACAGCTCCGGGTCGGTCCGGCACGGAAGCGTGAGGTCCTCCTCGCTGATCGCGAGGGCCCCCTGCATCACAGTCACCCTTGTTCCTCTCGTTGGATCTCAACGGAATGTGTCGGTGGGTTGTCTGGGCAAAGAAGAAGGCCGCGGATCCGGTGTCTGGATCCGCGGCCTGGGGGCTTGCCGGCCTTTTCTAGACCGGTCGCCTCCAGGGGTACGGACCCGACACGCCACGCTGGACGGTGGCGCCCACGTGGGCCGTGGCCGGAGCCGGAGCGTTCGTGTCCTCGATGAGGTGTTCGAAGACACTCCGCCCCTGGTCGTCCTGGATCAGCTGCTCAAAGCGCAGATCCGCGCGCTGCCACTCGCGCAGTCGCCCGCCGGGCGCCTGGAGATAGGCGCCGGGCATGGAGACGCGGGACATGGAAGCGCCGCGCACCGAGACACAAGGCATGGAGAGGCCGAGGTCGGCAGCCGTGCAGGACGACGCGAATTTCAGCAACGTGTTGCTCACCGGACTGCACACCACCTCTCTGGCTTCTCGGGGCCGGGGGCCGGCGGATCAAGATCCACACGGTCGGCCGGTTGATTGCTCGCGACGAGCGTACGGGGATTCCGCCGAATCAAGCAAGATATTTTTGACCTGCGGTTTCGTGGGTGACTTCACCCATTCCCCGGGAAACCCGTCCCGTCACCCCCGCGACTGGTCGCGCAGGCCGCGGAAGAACTCCCGGACGTCGTCCAGCAGCAGGTCGGGGGCGTCGTGGGCGGCCCAGTGACCGCCGCGGTCGTACTCGCGCCAGTGGACGATGTTCTTGTGGTCGCGCTCGGCGAAGCGGCGCAGGGGGCGGAAGTCGTAGGCGAACGACGCCAGCCCGATCGGGAACGTGGTGGGTTCGGTCTCCTGCTGCTCGTGGTGGTTCTCGTAGTAGAAGCGGGCCGTGGACGCCGACGTGTTCGTCAGCCAGTAGATGGTGGCGATGGTCAGGATCGTGTCGGGGTCGGGCAGGGCGGCCAGGAGCTGGCCGACCCAGGCCAGCTGGCCGGCCGGGGAGTCCGACAGCGCGTGCGCGAGGGTCTGCGGCTGCGCCTCCTGGGCCCGGTCGTGGATGGAGTGCTGGACGAACCCCTGGAGGAACTCCAGGTACTGCCCCTCCTCCGGGGTGAGCCCGGTGAGCTCCGCCGGGTCGCCCGCGGGGAAGGAGAAGATCTGGTTGACGTGGACGCCGATCACCCGGTCCGGGTGGCGGCGCCCGAGCCACGGGCTGACGATCGCGCCGGCGTCGTTGCCGTGCGCGCCGAAGCGGTCGTAGCCGAGGCGCGCCATCAGCTCGGCCCAGGCGTCGGCGGTGCGGGCCGAACCCCAGCCACTGGTCCGGGTCCGCGCCGAGAAGCCGAAGCCGGGCAGGGACGGGACGACGACGTGGAACGCGTCCGCCGGGTCGCCGCCGTGCCCCGCCGGGTCGGTGAGCGGGCCGATCAGGTCCAGGTACTCCACGAACGTGTTCGGCCAGCCGTGGGTGAGGATCAGCGGGGTCGCGTCCGGCTCCGGCGACCGGACGTGCAGGAAGTGGATCAGCTGGCCGTCGATCTCGGTCGTGTACTGCGGGAACTGGTTGATCCGCGCCTCCTGGGCGCGCCAGTCGAAGTCGATCCAGCGGGCCACCAGGTCCCGGACGAAGGAGACGGGCACCCCGTACTCCCAGCCCGGCTGGACCGGGCCCTTCTGGACGCCGTCGGTCACCTCGCTCTCGGGGAGCTCGTCGGCGAAGCGCGTGCGGGCCAGGCGGTCGCGCAGGTCGTCCAGGTCGGCCTGCGGCACGTCGATGCGGAAAGGTGTGATCTCGAAGCTCATCGGAGCCCTCCTCGTTCGGTACTCCGAGTCTGCTGAGCGGCGGCGCGCGGGAGTAGTGCCCCGTGCACCGGCCGGACTGCGGTCCGCACGCGCCCGACATGCAAAGTGCACATCCCTGCGAACTGCATAATTGCCGCCATGCACGACAGCCGCCTGCCGCTCTTCGCCGGGATCGTCCTGTTCTGGACGTACCGGGTCCTGGTGCTGTGGGTGGGCCCGGCCCCCGGCGACCGGGCCGGGGCGGCGGCGCTGCTCGCCGGGACGTGCGCGGCGCTCGCCCTCGGCGTCCTGCAGGCGCGGGCGCTGGCCTGGAGCGGCTCGCTCGGCAACCTCGCCGCGCAGGCGGTGCTGGTGTACGCGCCGCTGCTCGTCCTCGGCAACGCCTGGCGGCCGGCGGCGCCCCTGCTCATGGCGTCGGTGCTGCTGCTCGCCGCGCCCGCCCGCCTGCGGTGGCCGGCCGCCGCGGCCATCGTGGCCGCCGAGTTCGCGATCAGGACGGTCTGGCTGCCCGACGCCGGCGCGGGGTACGCCGTGTGGGCCGCCGTGGTGACGCTCACCGGCGGCCTCCAGTTCCTCGCCCTGGCGCGGCTCGGGCACCTGGTCCACGCGCTGGAGGCCACCCGCACCGAGCTGGCCGCCCGGCGCGCCGCCGGGGAGCGGCTGCGGATCGCGCGCGGGCTGCGCGCCGAGCTGGGGCGGCGGCTGTCGGCCGCCGCGGCGTCCGCCGACCCGGACGAGATCACGGCGGCCGCGCGGGCGGCGCTGGCCCGCGCCCGCTCGGTCGCCGACGACTACCGGGACCGGTCGCTGGCCGCCGAGATCGAGGCGGCGCGGGCGGTGCTCGCGGCGTCCGGCGTGCCGGTGCACGTCGAGGCGGACGCGGCCGCCCCGCGGGAGCCGAAGGCCGACGCGGCGCTGGCGGGGGTGCTGCGCCGCACCGTGGTGGCGGCCCTGCGGCACGGCGCCCCGGACGGCTGCGTGATCGAGTGCCGCACCGGTGCCGGCGGGCCGGAACGGCTGCGGGTGGCCTTCTCCGGTCCCGTGCCGTCGTTCGCGGAACCGCTCTCGGCCTCGTCCGCCGAGGTCGCCGACCTCGGCGGGCGGCTCGTCACCGGCCCCGCCGTGGAGGCGGAGATACCGCGGGCGCATGCCTGGACGGGCGGCCCGGTCAGCGCGGCGCCGTGGCTGGCCTTCGCCGTCCTCCTGGTCCTGGAGCTGGACCATCTCGGCACGGTCGCGACCAGCGTGGTCATGGCGCGGGACGCCGGCGTCGCGGTGGACCCGGCCCGCCTCGCGGTGGCGGCGGCCACGCTGCCGCTCGTCGCGGCGCTGCAGCTCTACCATGTGCTGCCGCGCGGCGAGGGCCGGCCGCGCCGCTGGGCGCTGCCGGCCCAGGTCGTGCTGATCCTGGCGGCGTTCGCCGTCGCGGGCCCGCTCGTGCCGGCGGACTACGGCGGGCTGCCCGCGACGTACGGGGGGCTGGTCGCGGGCGTGGTGCTGCTGAACGTGCGCCCGCCCTGGTCGTGGGCGGCGGCCGCCGCGCTGCTGCTGGTGCCGTTCCCGCTGCTGTACGGCCCGCGCCCGCCGGTGGTGGCGCTCCTCAGCCTGCTCGGCTCGGCCGCCTTCATGATCACCGTCTACGCGCTGGGCCGGCTGCCCGTCGCGGCGGCCCGGCTGGACGGGGCGCGCCGCGAGCTGGTCCGCACGTCGGTGCTGCGCGAGCGGCTGCGGATCGCGCGGGACGTGCACGACCTGCTCGGCTCGCAGCTGTCGGCGATCATCATCAGGGGCGGGATGGCGGCGGGCCCGGCGGACGCCGCGCGGCTGGCCGGGCTGGCGGGCGCCGCGCTGGCGACGGTCCGCTCGATCGGCGCGGAGCCCGCCCCGCTGCGGCTCGCCGCCGAGGTCGAGAGCGCGCGGGACCTGCTGACGACGGCGGGGGCGCGGGTCCGTGTCACCGTGGCGGAACCGCCGGCAGACGTCGCGGTCCTGTTCGCCGTCGTGCTGCGGGAATCGGTGACCAACGTGGTCCGGCACGCGCGGGCCCGGCGCTGCGAGATCACCATCACGCCCACCCGACTCCGCGTCTCCAACGACGGCGCGGGCAGGACGCGGCCCGGCGCTGGTGGGACACGCTCCGGCGCGGGCAGGACGCGGCCCGGCGCGGGCGGGACGGGGCTGGCCAACCTGCGCTCGCGCGCGGCCGAGGCCGGCGGCGCGCTGGCCGTCGAGCACGCGGCCGGCCGGTTCACCCTGACCGTCGAGGTGCCGGACGCGGGCCCGTCAGATCCAGCCCGCCTCGGTGGCGATGCGGATGGCGTCGACCCGGTTGCGTGCCCCCAGCTTGGTCACCGCTGACGCCAGGTAGTTGCGGACGGTCCCGTAGGACAGCCCGATCCGGGCGGCGATCTGCGGCGGCTCGGCGCCGGACGCGGTCAGCCGCAGCACCTCGCACTCGCGGTCGGTGAGCGGGCAGTCCGGGGCGTCGAGCGCGGCGAAGGCGAGTTGCGGATCGACCACCCGGCCCCCCGCGGCGACGGTGCGGACGGCGTCCACCAGCTCACTGGGCGCGCTGTCCTTGACCATGAACCCGGCGACCCCGGCCGCCATGGCCCGCCGCAGCGTCCCGGGCCGCCCGGCCCCGGTCAGGATCAGCGTGCGGCAGCCGGGCAGACGCCGGGCCAGTTCCGCCGCCGCGCTGACGCCGTCCAGGCCGGGCAGTTCGATGTCGAGCACGGCGACGTCCGGCTCGTCGCGCAACGCGGCGGCGACGATCGCGTTCCCGGCCGCGACCTGCGCGACGACCTCGATGTCGTCCTCCCGGTCGAGGAGCCCGGCCAGCGCCTCCCGCAGGATCCGCACGTCCTCCGCCAGCAGAACTCTGATCAACTGCCTGCCCCCTCGATCCCCCGCGGGCGGGGTGCCTCGTTCAGCGCCTGGGCTCGTCCGAGACCCGGACGAGGCCCTCCTGCATGACGGAGACGACCAGCTCGCCCGACCGGGTGAACACCTGGCCGCGGGCGAGGCCGCGGGCGCCGCCGGCGAACGGCGTGTCCTGGTAGTACAGCAGCCAGTCGTCGGCGCGGAACGGCCGGTGGAACCACATCGCGTGGTCGAGGCTGGCGCCCATCGTCCGCTTGTCGCCCCAGGCCAGGCCGTGGTTCAGCAGGACGGTGTCGAGCAGCGTCATGTCCGAGGCGTAGGTCATGAGGCAGACGTGCAGGAGCGGGTCGTCCGGCAGTTCGCCGTCCACTTTCAGCCACACCTTCGACTCGGGGGTGGCGAGCGACGGGTCCTTGGCCGCCTCCCACGTCAGCGGCGTGGCGTGCCGGATGTCGAAGGGGCGCCGGGTGACGAACTCGCGCGCGCCGACCTCGCCGAACACCGGCGTGAGGCGCGCCAGGCCGTCCGGCAGCGTCTCCGGGGCGGGGGCCTCCGGCATCGCGGCCTGGTGGGACGGCCCGTCCTCGACGATCTGGAACGACGCCGACAGCGTGAAGATCGCCTTGCCGTGCTGGATCGCCATGACCCGGCGCGTCGTGAACGACCGTCCGTCCCGGACCCGGTCGACGGTGTAGACGATCGGGACGAGCGGGTCGCCGGGCCGGATGAAGTAGGCGTGCAGCGAATGGACGGGCCGGTTCGCGGGGACGGTGCGCCCGGCGGCGACGAGCGCCTGGCCGGCCACCTGGCCGCCGAAGACGCGCTGCCGCCGCTCCTCGGGGCTGCGGCCGCGGAAGATGTCGGTCTCGATCTGTTCGAGGTCGAGCAGGTCCAGCAGGGCCTTCAGCGATTCCTTCACGGCGGTCAGTCTTCCCTATCGGCCACGGTGACCGGGATCTCACCCCCGCAGCACCTCGGGCGGGCCATCAGCCGGGTGACCAGGATCTCCCCAGGTGCCCGCCCCGCCGGGCGACGGGATCTTTTCCGGACTCAGTGTCCGCACAGGGTCAGGACGGCGTCGCCGTAGCGGTCGAGTTTGACCTTGCCGACACCCGGGATGCGGGCCAGGTCCTCCAGGGACTCGGGGCCGTGTTCGGCGATCGCCTGGAGGGTCGCGTCCGTGAACACGACGTACGCGGGGATCTTCTGCTCGGCGGCCACCTGGGCGCGCCAGTCCTTCAGCGCGATGAGGAGCTCCTCGTTCAGCTCGGACGGGCAGTCCTCGCAGCGGCCGAGCTTGCGTTCGACGGCGGCGGTGAGCGGGCGTCCGCAGACCCGGCACGGCTGCGGGCCCTTGGCGGGGCGGCGCTTGGAACGGTCGGCGCGGGGCGGCGTGTGCGTGGTGGTCTTGCCCGTCAGGCCGTCCAGGAAGCGGGACGGGCGGCGCGTCTGCGACCCGCCGGGCGAACGCGACAGCGCCCACGAGAGCGCCAGATGGACACGCGCCCGCGTCACCCCCACGTACAGCAGGCGGCGCTCCTCCTCGATCTGCGCGGGCGTCTTGGCGTAGATGATCGGCAGCGTGCCCTCGGCCAGCCCGACGAGGAACACCGCGTCCCACTCCAGGCCCTTGGCGGCGTGCAGGGACGCCAGCGTGACGCCCTCCAGCGGCGGCGCGTGCTGCGCGGCGGCGCGCTCCTCCAGTTCGGCGACGAAATCGGGGAGCCCGGCCTTCGGGTTGTCGGCGGCCATGTCCTCGGCGAGCTGGGCGAGCGCGGCGAGCGACTCCCAGCGCGCGCGGGCCGCGCCCGCGCCCTCGGGCGGCAGGTCGGAGAACCCGGCCCCGGACAGGACGTGCCGGACGGTCTGGATCAGCCCCATGCCGTCGGTCTCGGCGTCGCCGCCCGCCCGCGCCGCGCCGCGCAGCCGGACCACCGCCTCGCGCACCTCGGGCCGTTCGAAGAACCGCTCCGCGCCCCGCAGCACGTACGGGACGCCCGCCGCCGCCAGGGCCGACTCGTACGTCTCGGACTGCGCGTTGATCCGGAACAGGATCGCGATCTCCCGCGCGGGAACGCCCTCGTCGATCAGCTTGCGGGCCTGCCGCGCGGCGTCGTCGGCCTCGGCGACCTCGTCGTCGTACTCGTTGAACACCGGCTCGGGGCCGTTCTCCCGCTGGGCGAGCAGCTCCAGCCGGTGCCGCGCGCCCCGCGCCTGCCCGATCACCCCGTTCGCCAGCCGGACGACCTGCGGCGTCGACCGGTAGTCGCGGACGAGCTTCACGACCTTCGCGTCCGGATGCTCGCGGGTGAAGTCGAGCAGATGCGACGGGGACGCGCCGGTGAACGAGTAGATCGTCTGGTTGGGGTCGCCGACGACGCACAGGTCGTCGCGGTCGCCGAGCCAGGTGTCGAGGAGCATCTTCTGCAGCGGGTTGACGTCCTGGAACTCGTCCACCACGAAGTACCGGTACTGCTCGCGGACCTGGTTCGCGACCTCCCGGTGCTCGGTGAGGACGGCCGCGGTCAGCTCCAGCATCCCCTCGAAGTCGAGCAGGTTGCGCTCGCGCCTGAGCTGCTCGTACATCGCGTAGACGCGGGCGACGTCCACGATCTCGGCGGGCGGCTTCCGGCCGGCCTTGACGACGGCGGCGGGGTAGTCCTCGGGACGGTTCTGGGTGACCTTCGCCCATTCGATCTCGCTCGCGAGGTCGCGCAGCTCGGTCCGCGCGAACGACAGCCGGCACGCCCGCGCCGCGTCCGCGACGACGCCGATCTTCGAGTCGATGATCTTGGGTGGCTCGCCGCCGACGACGCGCGGCCAGAAGTAGGTGAGCTGCCGCAGCGCCGCCGCGTGGAACGTCCGGGCCTGGACGCCGGGCGCGCCCAGCTGCCGCAGCCGGCTCCGCAGCTCCCCCGCCGCCCGCGTCGTGAACGTCACGGCGAGCACCCGCTGCGGCGTGACGACACCGGTCAGCGTCGCGTACGCGATCCGGTGCGTGATGGCCCTGGTCTTGCCCGTCCCGGCGCCCGCGAGCACGCACACCGGCCCCTTCACCGCCTCGGCGACCGACCGCTGTTCGGGGTCGAGTCCCGCCAGCACCGACTCAGCCAACATGCCCCCATACTCGCAGCCCGTCCCACCTGCCTCAGCCGGTACGCCCACCTGTGGACAACGAAGGAATGCGCGCGGCCTGCCCGCTGTTCTGCCGTAGGCACGAATTCGTCCGGACGAACGAGGGAGACGACGAAGCGATGGCGACGCCTTCGACCGCCCATGGCGCGGGCCCGAGCGGCCAGCTCACCATGTACACGACCACCTGGTGCGGGTTCTGCCGCCGGCTGAAGAGCCAGCTCGCCCGGGACGGAATCGAGATGGTCGAGGTCGACATCGAGCGCGACCCGGCGGCCGCCGACTTCGTCATGAGCGTCAACGGCGGAAACCAGACGGTGCCGACCGTGCTGTTCCCCGACGGTACGGCCGTGACCAACCCGAGCGCCAAGGACGTCAAGCGCCGCCTGGCGGAGATAGCGAAGACGCACTGAGCCCGTCGTGAAGAAGGCCCGCCGGCCACCAGGCCGGCGGGCCTTTCTCAACCCCGCGTATCTCAACCCCGCGTGCCCGGGCGGGTCAGAAGGGCTGCATCTTGGGGAGTTCGCCGCCGTACCAGCGCATGATGAGCTGCGCGGCGATGGACAGCGGGCCCGGCGCGACGATCTCGCCCGCGTCGATGGCGGCGCGCAGTTCGCCGCGGGTGTACCAGGCGGCGTCCAGGATCTCCTCGGGGTCGGGGTTCAGCGGGACGTCGCCGTCCGCCCGCGCGGTGAAGCCGAGCATGAGGCTCTGCGGCAGCGGCCACGGCTGGCTGCCGAGGTAGTGGACGTCCCGGACGGCCAACCCGACCTCCTCCTTCACCTCGCGCGCGACGGCCTGTTCGAGCGATTCGCCCGGTTCGACGAACCCGGCGAGGATCGAGCGGCGGTCGGCGGGCCATTGCGGGCCGCGGGCGAGCAGGACGCGGTCGGCCTCGTCCGTCACCAGCATGATCACGGCGGGGTCGACGCGCGGGAAGTGCTGCGAGCCGTCCTTCGGGCAGACGCGCACGTGCCCGGCCGACGACACCCCGGTCTCGGTGCCGCAGCGCGGGCAGTACCGGTTGGTGTTGTGCCAGTGCTCCAGCGCGACGGCGTGGGTGAGCAGCCCGGAGTCCCGGTCGCCGAGGAGGGCGCCGACGCGGCGCAGCCCGGCCGTCTCCGCACCCTCGATGGCGGGAAGCCGGCCGGACACGCCGAAGTAGACGGTGCCGTCGTCGTCCGCGCCGAGCAGCCAGCGCTCGCCGTCCGGCGCCCGGTCGGGCGGGAGCAGGACGAGCGCGGGGTCCGGCTCGTGGGTCACGAGCGCCCTTCCGTCCTGGACGACGAGGACCCGCGTCCTCGGATCGGTCCAGGCGGCGTCCAGCCAGGCGTCGTCCTTGCGGTTCAGCGCGACCCGGTCGAGCGTGCCGCGCGCGAGCGCGAGCCACTCAAGGCTCTCTGTCACAGGGGGCTCCTCTCCGGGTGTGTCAGCGCAGCGCGGTGGCGAGTTCTTCCCACAGGTGCGCGGCGGCCTCGGCGCCCTTGAGCAGCAGCGGGATCTCGACCTTCTCGTTGGGGGCGTGGATGCGGTCGCCGTTCAGCCCGACCGCGACGAAGATCAGCGGCGCGTCCAGGACGTCGGCGAGGTCGGCTTCGGGGCCGCTGCCGCCCTCGCGGGTGAACAGCACCTCGGTGCCGAACGCCCGCTCCATGGCGCGCCGCGCGGCGGCGACGCCGGGCGAGTCGATGGGCGAGAAGCACGGCCGGACGCCGCCGCCCGGGGTGCGGACCTCGGCGTCCACGCCGGGCGGGACGTGCTCGGCGACCCACGCCTTGAACGACTCCTGGACCTTGGCGGGGTCCTGGCCGGCGACGAGCCGGAACGAGATCTTGGCGTGCGCGTCGCGCGGGACGATCGTCTTGCCGCCGGGCCCGGTGTGCCCGCCCCACATGCCGTTGATCTCGGCGGTCGGGCGCGCCCAGATGCGTTCGAGGGTGGTGTAGCCCTTCTCGCCCTGCGCGGCGCGGCTGTCGCCGGCGGTGCGGAGCCACTCGTCCTCGTCGAACGGGAGGCGCGCGAACAGTTCGCGCTCCTCGTCCGTCAGCGGGACGACGTCGTCGTAGAAGCCGGGGAGGGTGACGCGCCCGTCGGCGTCGTGCAGGGCGGCGAGCAGCACGGCCATCGCCTGCAGCGGGTTCGGGACGGCGCCGCCGAACGAGCCGGAATGCAGGTCGGTGGACGGGCCGCGCAGCGTGACCTCGGCCTCGGTGAGCCCGCGCATACCGGTGCACATGGACGGGACGTCCGCCGCCCACATCGTGGTGTCGCTGATGACGACGGCGTCGCAGGCGAGGCGGTCGCGGTGGGTGCGGAGCAGGTCGGCGAAGTGCACCGACCCCGACTCCTCCTCGCCCTCCACCAGCAGCTTGACGGTCACGGGCGGGGCCTGCCGCCCGGACGCGGCGAGCAGCGCGCGGATGCCGAGCGTGTGGAAGAAGATCTGCCCCTTGTCGTCGGACGTGCCGCGCCCGATGAGCCGGTCGCCCCGCTCGACGGGCTCGAACGGCGCGGTCTCCCACTCCTCCAGCGGCTCGACCGGCTGGACGTCGTGGTGGCCGTAGACGACGACGGCGGGCGCGTCCGGGTCCTCGGCGGGCCATTCGGCGAAGACGGCGGGCAAGCCGCCCGTCTCCCAGGTCTCGACGGTGGGGAAGCCCTGTTTGCGCAGGTGGGCGACGAGCCAGTCGGCCGACGCCCGCACGTCGGCGGCGTGGGCGGGGTCCCCGGAGATGGACGGGATCGCCAGCCACTCCTTGAGGTCGGCGACGAACCGGTCCCGTTCGGCCTGGATGTACCCGGCTAGGTCGTTCACCCGCATGCCCCTTTGCATGTGTGTTGTCGTACCGTTGCACCTGCACCGGTCTTCGCAGGCCATACCGCCGCGAGCTTACATCGGTGTCAACGCACTGTTAGGGGAAGCAGCTTTGATCCTCATAGATCCGCCGCTGTGGCCCGCGCGCGGCCGTGTCTGGTCGCACATGGTGAGCGACGTTTCGTACGAGGAACTGCACGCGTTCGCCGCCGAACTGGGGATGCCACCCAGGGCGTTCGAACGCGACCACTACGACGTCCCGTCCGAGCTTTATGAGGCGGCCGTGCTGCAGGGGGCCCGGGCGGTGGGCTGCCAAGAGCTGCTCTTGCGGCTCACCAGGGCGGGCCTGCGTCGGCGCAAGGAGTACCACCCGCGCGTCATGCGCTGAGCAGCATCAACTCTGTGCGGACGTTGTTGCGCGCGCGCTCTTCGAACCGTTCGCGGGCGGCGGGCGTGTGGAAGAGCTTGGGGAGCGCCAGCAGGCCGTTGAGCACTTCGGCCCGTCCGGCGTTGAAGAACTCGTCGGGGACGAACGCGTACTCCTCCCGGACGGCGGCGGCGTAGGCGGCGTACTCGACGGGGTCCGCGCCGAGGATGGCGAGGTCCGCGTCGCACAGGACCTGGCCGTTGCGGTCGTCCTCGTCCGGTGCGTGCGTGGCGGTCAGCTCCACCAGCCGGACGACCTCCTGGACGTCGGCGGGCGCGAGGTCGGTGTCGGCGAGCATGCGGGCGGCGAGGCGGGCGCTGCGCTCCTCGTTGTCGGCGCGCTCGGGGTCGTAGACGGCGTCGTGGAACCAGGCGGCGAGCCGGACGGCGTCGGGGTCGGCGGCGTGCCCCGCCAGCTCGTCCACGAGGTCGAGGACGGCGGTCAGGTGCGCCCGGGTGTGGTAGCGGCGGTGCGGCTCGCCGTAGCGCTCGTCCAACTCAGTCCCGATATGCCGGATATGAGGCCCTGTCAGCGCGACCCACCGGTCGACAAGATCCATGACCCCATCCTGGCGGATGCCGCCGCGGCCGGGACACGCGGTGCCGCCGTTCTTGCGTGCGCCGTGCCGCCCCGCCACTATGGTGATCACTAAGAGTTAGGCAAGGCTTACCTCACTACCGCTGACCTCACTACCGCCCGAGCTGGAAACGCCCGAGCTGGAAGGGCCGATCGTGGCCGCCTCTGTCCACCTGGTCGCCGGGAAGGCGACCGACTCGGTGACGCACGGGTTCCTGCCCGCCGCCGCGCGCCTGGGCCTCGACGTGACGCTGCTCACCGACCGTCCCGAGCTCTACCGGTGCGGCCCGCACGCGTTCGGCGGGCCGGTGGTCGAGTGCGACGTCTCCGACTTCCGGGACATCGTCGCCCACGCCGCCCACGTCACCGGTGGCGCCGGCGCTGAGCCCGCCGCCATCTTCTCCAACAGCGACTTCCTGCAGGCGCCCGCCGCGCTGGCGGCCGCGTATTTCGGGCTGCCGGGCAAGGACTGGCGTGCGGCGACGCGTGCGAAGAACAAGGCGCTCATGCGCCGGCACCTCGCGGCCATCGACCCCGTCTTCTCGGCGGACGCGCGCCGGGTACCGGCGGACGCGCCGTATCCGCTCGTCCTGAAGCCGCGTGAGGGCGTGGCCAGCGAGGACGTGTTCCTCGTCCAAGACGCCGTGGAGCTGGCCACCCGGGTCGGCGAGATCGCCGCCCGACGGGACGATCCGCTGGTGGCCGAGGAGTACCTGCCGGGGCGCCTTCACACGCTGGAGACTCTCGGCGATGGGCGCGAGCTGCGCGTGCTGGGTTCGTTCCGTACGTCCCTGTCACCGCCGCCGTTCTTCGTGGAGGAGCGCCTTGAGTGGACCGACCCGCCCCCAGAGACCCCGCAGGTTCTGCGCCAGCTGGAGGAGCTGGGGATCGGGTTCGGTGCGTGCCACACCGAGTTCGTCGTCCACGAGGGCCGCGCCCGCATCATCGAGGTCAACTACCGGTTGATCGGCGACCACTGTGACTTCCTCTTGGCCGACCTACTGGGCATCCCGCTGTTCGAGCAGATTCTGCGACTCCATCTTGGGGAACCGCTGCCGGGGCGGCGGGTGCCACGTCCGCGGCACGCCATCGCAGAGCCGGTCATCGCCGACCGCTCCGGCACGCTGACCTCGGCGCCCGGCCCACTGCGGCTGGACGACGGCCCGGTGCAGCTCTACTACCGCCCACAGCGCGCAGTAGGAGACCCGGTCGCGGTGACTCGCACGAACCGCGACTACTTGGGCACGGTGCGCGCTATAGGCCCCGGCCCGGACGAGGTCAACGCCGCCCTGGCGCGCTTCCGTGCGGCCCACGACTGGACCATCACGTGACCGCCGATACCGAGGCGCCGCTGGCCGCCCGTGTCCTGGACGCGTTGCTGCGCGAGGACTACGGAGGCATACGTCGCTTCGTCCGCGGCAGGACGTTGGAACTGCCGGGCCGTTCCGTGCGCTTATTGCAAGCACGCCCGGTGTTCCTCGCCGAACTCGTCGTGGACCCTGGGCAGGACCTCAAGCTGAGTGACGTGTTCCAAGCCGTCCGCACGGTGGCCGATCCGCGCGACGACACGGCGGCCTTCGAGCGGGAATGCCTGGACGCGCTCGCCACCGCCAAGCTCCACGACGACGCCCGCCCGGCCGTGCACCGGCGGCTGGCGCGCATCCCGGACGAACAGCGAACCGGCCCCGGGACGTTCTACGAGACGCTGGCGGCCTACAACGACCATCCGGTGCACCCGGCCGGGCGGTGTCGCGCCGGCCTCTCCATGGCCGATCTGAGCCGCTACGCGCCCGAGTTCGCGCCGTCGTTCCCGCTGCGGTGGGCCTCGGTCCCGGACCCGGTGCTCGCCGGCGCGCTGCCGGAGTGGTGGCCGGTGCCGTCCGACGTGGGACTGGATTCGGGTTCGGCGCTCTTCCCCGTCCATCCGTTAGCGGTACGGCAAGTGCGCGAGCAACCCGGCGTGGCCCTGGCCCCGGAATCCTTCCTGCGAGTCGGCCCGACGCTGTCGATGCGCACCGTGGCCGTCCTGACCGGCGACGTGCCGCTGGCGCACGTGAAGATGCCGCTGCCGACCAGCACGCTCGGCCTCCGCAACCGGCGCACCATCATGCCCGGCACCCTCCCGGACGGCGCCCTGGTCGAACGCATCCTGCGCCAGGTGCTTCAGCGGGAGCCGGGGCTTCCCGTGCTTCTCGCCGATGAGCAGACCTACGGCCACGCCAACGACCCGCTCCTGGCCTACCTGGTACGGCGCTTCCCGCCGGAGACGGCGCGCGCGCACGTCGTCCCGGTGGCGGCCTTACTCGCGGACGCTCCAGATGGCGGCCATGTCATCGACCGCTGGGACGTAGAAGAACTGTTCGGCACCTACCTGTCGGCACTCCTCTCCTGGAACGTCACGCTGTTCCGCTACGGCATCGCGCTAGAGGCACATCAGCAGAACGTCGCCCTCGTCCTCGACGACGTGTCTCCGCCCCGTCTCCTCATCAAGGACAACGACGGCGCTCTGATCGACCCCGACCGGTTCAGGGAGCGTGTCGCACCGTCCCCGGGCACCGACCCGCGCGACCTCATCGACCGCCGGATGGCGACCGCCGACCCCGACGCGCTCGCCCGCGTGTTCGTCACCATCACGCTGCACCTGTGCGCCGCCGCGCTCGCCGTCGGCCTGGCGGAACGCGGCCTGCTGCCGTGGCGCACGGCCCGCACGATGATCCGCGAGCGGCTCGACGCCGCGCTCGGCCCGGACGACGCGTTCCTGCGCTCGCGCACCCTCGACGCCGACACGCTGCCGGGCAAGGCCATGGTCACCGCCGGGACCCTCGTCGGCAAGGCCAGGACCGGCGCCGCCGACATCAACAAGCACTACGGCCCGCCAGGGCCCAACTACCTACGGGACGCGACGTGCTGCTGACAGGACTGCCCGGATCGGCCGTGACGGCCGGCGACGCCACCGCGACCGCGCTGCTCAACTGCCTCATCCGGGAGGTCTGCGCGCCCGAGCAGCAGGTATGGCCGGACGGCGACCGCCTCGTCGCCCGCCTCCCCCGCGCCGGCGTCGTGTTGCGCACGGGCCTGTCCCGGCCCCCGGTCGGCGCCACCTACCGCCTGACGCCGCCCTACGAGGAGCGCCGCGAGGACGACTGGATCCCGGCTTCCTGGGACAGGCTGGCGAACCTGGTCGCGGGCGAACTGGAACTGTCGACCGGCCGTCCCAATCCCGAGTTCCTCACACAGGTGGACGACAGCCACACGGCTCTGGCCGCCATCCTCGCCGCCAGAGGCGAACCCTCCGACGACAGGTACATCGCCTCAGAACAGGCTCTCGTCGCAGGGCACCGCTTCCACCCGTCCCCGAAGTCTCGCCAGGGGGCACCCAGCGACTGGCTCCAGTACGCACCTGAGACGAGAGCTCGTTTCCGCCCGCACTGGCTGGCCGTCCCGGAAGACCTCATCGCCGAAGAGGGAGACCCGGACGCGTTCACAGCCCTGTCGTCCTACGGGCCCGCCGCCCCGTCCGGCCGGAAGCTGCTCCCCGTCCACCCATGGCAGTTCTCCCTGCTCGCGGACAACCGCGTCCTGCGGCAGGCCCTGGTCGACGGCCTCCTAGTCGACCTCGGCCCGTCCGACATCGAGGCGATACCGACGTCGTCCGTCCGGACGGCCTACCTGCCTGACGCGGACGGGTTCTGCAAGTTCAGCCTGGACGTGCGCATCACCAACTGCGTGCGCAAGAACGCCTGGTACGAACTGACGGGCGCGGTAGTCCTCAACGAACTCCTGCCGCCCCTCTTCGAGAAGCTGAACGCGACGTTCCTCTCAGAGCCCGCCTACCGCAGCGTCACACTCGCCGACCGGCGCCTGTACGAGGGTCTAGGCGTGATCCTGCGCCAGGGAGTCAGGGGCCTTCCCGGTACGCCACTCCTGGCAGGCGCCCTCACCGACCCCTACGGCACGTTCCTCGCGGACCTGCCCGCCCTGGCGGCACCGGAGAGCGCCCAGGCATGGTGGGACGCCTACGTGGAGAAAGTGGCGCCGCCCGTACTCCGCGCCTACCTGGACCACGGCGTCGTCCTAGAGCCGCATCTCCAGAACGTGCTCGTCTGCGTTGATCCGGCGGGCATGCCCATCCACGCCGCGTTCCGCGACCTGGAAGGCACCAAACTGACCGCCGGCCACTGGGACCTGACGCACCTCCCGCCGCACGTGGTGGACAGCCTCACGTACGCACCCGACCAAGGCTGGAACCGCGTCGTCTACTGCCTCCTGGTCAACCACCTCACCGAAATAGCCGCCGCCGTAGCCGACCTGCACCCGCACCTTGAACGGACGCTTTGGCAGGACGCGAGAAAGCACTTCGCCGCTCACGACCATCACCCTCAGATCAGGGCGCTCTTGGCCGGAGTCCCCTTGCCCGCCAAGGCGAACCTGCGCACCCGCTGGTCCCGCACGGCCGACCGAGGAGCCGCCTACGTCCCGGCCCCCAACCCGCTCGCCGCGCCCCGGCCGCTATGAACGAACTCGCCCTGAGCCTCGGCACGTACCCGGCCTACATCTACGACCTGCGGGGCCTGGAAGACCACATCAGGGCCATCCGCGCGGCCCTCGGCTCCACGGAACTGTTCTACGCCGCCAAGGCGAATCCGGACGCCGAAATACTCCGCACCCTGGCGCCCCACGTGGACGGCATAGAGGTCTCGTCGGGCGGCGAACTGACCCACGTCCGAGAAACCCTGCCCGGCAAACCCCTGGCTTTCGGCGGCCCCGGCAAGACCCGTGAAGAACTGCGCCTATCGCTCAGCGCGCACCGGATCCACGTGGAGAGCCCAAACGAACTGAGGAAGCTGGCCGCCTTGGGCCCGGCCGACATCCTCCTCCGGGCGAACCTCCCACTGACCACCCCCAATGCCGCCCTGACCATGAGCGGCCCCTTCGGCATGGACGAGGACGCGCTGAACGAATGCGCCCGATTCCTGACCGGCAACCGGCACCTCACCCTTCGCGGCATCCACGCCCACCTGGCCTCCGGCCTGGACGCCCCCACCATGCTCGACCTGGCCAACCGGATAGCCGATTGGGCGCTCCCCTGGCTGGAAACCCGAGGCGTCGAAAGCCCCGAACTGAACGTGGGCGGCGGTATGGCCGTCGACTACGCGTCCCCGGAAACCCTCTTCGACTGGCAGGTCTACGGCTCGGGCCTAACGTCCGTCCCGGCCAGAGTCCGCATAGAACCCGGCCGCGCCTTGACCGCCTACCACGGCTGGTATGTCACCGACGTCCTCGACGTGAAAACGACGCGAGGCGAAACCTACGTCGTCCTCCGCGGCGGAACCCACCACCTCAGAACCCCGGTGACGAAAGGCCACGACCAGCCCTTCCAGGTCCTCACCGCCACGGGCCCGGAATCCCCCGCCACCCTCGTCGGCCAGCTATGCACCCCGAAGGACGTCTTCGCCCGCGACGTCCCCGTTCCGCCCTTGGCCCCCGGCGACGTGATCGCCTTCGCCATGGCAGGCGCCTACGCCTGGAACATCTCCCACCACGATTTCCTCATGCACCCCAAGCCGGCCTTCCACTACCTACGCTGACCCGGGCTCTTCCGCTCGGCGGGCCTCACCGCCGACTCCCGAGTGGATGATGGAAACGATGTGAAGCGCCGCCTCGGCAAGCGTCCTGTCGCCCTGTATCGATGCCCGTTCACCCGCGTCCTGCGGTGTGATGCCGCGGGTGCACAGCCGCCACGCCGTGTCCGCATCGAGTTCGACCACGGAGACGGGCCGAGGAACGATCTCCCGTCGCAGATTCCAGCGCCCGGCCGCACGGGCACAGGCCCAGCCGCCGAATCCCTGGATCACGACCTGAAGAACGGCGCCCTCGTCCGCCCGCACGTCCCGCATCGTGTGCGGCAGCGCCCGCATGAACGTGTCCAGGACGGGGCCGAGATAGCGCGGGGCCGTCAGCCCGTCGCGGCCGGTGGCGTCACAGATCTGCTGCTGGTGCGTCCAGTACTCGCTGAAGTCGCGTGCGGCGTCCAGCCACACGGGATGCGCTTCTGGACCGGCCCAGCTGACAGAACCGCCCAGCGCTTCCATGTCGACGTCCTGCCAGAACGCCACGACCTGCTCACCGACGTCCACCAGCAGCGCGACGAGCATCGCCGGACTGATGCGCCGGGCCGCGGTGACCCACTCGGCATTGATGCGGTCAAGGAAAACGGGGAACGGCTCGCCCGTCCGAGGCCCCACCCCGGGGAACTCGTCGCGGTGTCTGGAAAGCCGTCCCACGTGGTCGCCCAGTACATGAGCGGCCACGTCCTTGACGTCCCATCCCGGGCAGACGGTGGGTCGCGCCCACTCATCGGCGTCCAGCCCGCGCAGCAGGCCGATGAAGGCGGCCTGCTGCTCGGCGAACAATGGCCGGACGTCGATCGGCGGGCCCAGGCCCGGCATCCCTTCGTCGCTGCTGATCACCGAACCGACGATACGACCGATGAGTCAGCGCGGTCACCGAGGTCCACACAGGGAACACCGTCACGACTGCAGCGGCAAGGAGAATCATGCGCGAACTGAGAGTCGACGTGTTCAGCACCGTTGACGGGTACGGCGGCGGCGGCCCGCGTCCGGTCGCGTACTGGGGCTACGACGGGCCGGGGTTGTCCGGCTGGATCAACGCGCAACTCGCCGAAGACCACGTCATGCTCATGGGCGCGACGACGTACCGGCAGATGTCGGAGGTCGTCGCGAGCGGCGACGCCCCGTCCTTCCCTCGGATGGCCGAACTTCCCAAGATCGTCTTCTCCGGGACGCTCAAGCCGCCGCTGACTTGGGCCAACACCACGATCATCGACGAACCGATCGAGAAGTCCGTCCCCGAACTGAAGGCCCTGGCGGACGGCCTCCCCATGCGCACCATCGGCAGCGCCTCGCTGGTGCGCAGCCTGTTCCAGCACGGCCTCGTGGACCGGGCCCGCGTGATGCTCTTCCCGATGATCCACGGCGTGGAGGGAGAGGGCCCCGTCTTCGCCGACCTCCCCGCCACCGACCTGACCCTGACCGGCACCACCGTCCTGGACGACCGCCTGGTGCTCCTCGACTACCAGGTCGGCGACTGACCGCACCGCCTGAAGCACCCTGCCTGTACCCGGTCGCACTGCCCGCACGCTGGGACGCCGACCGTCCACGCGGCCAAGACGTTCATGGAGGGCTAGTTCGGCGGCTGCGGTGAGGCGTGCCAGCGCCAGCTGGTCGGGCGGGGGCGTCCGGGGAGGTCCGTGCGGCCGGTGACCCACAGGAGGGCCGGCCAGGGGGCGGTGTCGGGCGGTGCGTCGGGGAACAGGCGTCCGAGTACTCGGGAGCACAGGCCGGCGGGCGGGTCCCACGGGAGGCCGAGGCCTTCTGCCAGGTCGTGGGTGTGGACGAGGGTTTCCGCGATGCCCATGGCGGCGAAGCCTTCGGCGTCCGCCACGCCGAAGACGTGGTGGGCGCGGACGTCAGGGGAAGTGGTGCGAACCATGGCGACCAGGAGCCCGCCGCATGCGTCGAGTACTTGCAGGAGCCCGTCCGGCCCGGCCTCGGGGTTCGCGTGGATGACGTTCGCCGGGCCGGACGGGCGGCGGCTTTCCCATACGAACGGCACCGTGTCGTCCACCGGCGGTGTCTTCGGGCCGAGTTGGGCGGCGTAGGCGAAGAGGTCGTCACTGAGGTGTTCGACGGTTTCCCAGCAGGTCCATTCGAGGGATCCGGCCTTGGCGTCCCAGGTGTCCGGCGGTGCCGTCCTGAGGACGGAGATGGCGAGCTGAACGGCCAGCTCCAGGTCGTCGGCGCTCACGGCATCGGCTGAGGTGGGCATGCCTCGACGCTAGTCCAGGCGACGGCTCACCGCCGATCGGGCCGGACGATGTGCCAGCCTCCGGACGGGGTGGTCCACAGGAGGAGGCCTGGCCAGATCTTCTGCCCCACCATGCGCGCGAACGACCGGGCAAGAGCCTCCTCAGCGGCTCGGCCGGCGTCGACCGCTCCCGCCGCGTCCCCGGCGGCAACGCCAGGCTCGTCGGAACGCGGAACCTCCGTGTCCTGGAGTCCGACGCCGCCGGGTGCGCTGCCCTCACCTGATCGATCGAGGAGGGCGCGAACGGCGGCGGGCAGTTCGGTTCCGTGGAGGAGGAGGGTTGCGAGGTCGGCGCGGATCTGAGGCAGGGGCCGGGCGTCGCCGTCCAGCTTCAGTCCGTGGGCGGCGGCGCTGATCTTGTTGTAGATCGCGTGGGCGTCTTCGGGGGCCAGATCGCACAGGGCCAAGTCGGTCGTCCCG
The DNA here is from genome assembly GCF_001552195.1 of Actinomadura latina NBRC 106108. Classification (GTDB taxonomy): domain Bacteria; phylum Actinomycetota; class Actinomycetes; order Streptosporangiales; family Streptosporangiaceae; genus Spirillospora; species Spirillospora latina. The sequence continues at coordinate 72,090 of NZ_BCQS01000007.1, read as the reverse complement.
GACGGGGTGTCCCACACCTCCAGCCGCCGGTGGCGCACGGCTTCGCGCTTGCGTTGCTCGGCGGCGGCCGGGGCCAGCCGATGCACGATCCGCCTGATCCGGCGGCGGAGCTGGCCGGTGGTCTGGCCGGACGCTTTGTCCAGGGCAGCGGTTTGAAGTCGCTCGGCGACCTCGTCCGGCAGGTTGTCGGCGGCGTCGCAGACGACGCGAGCTTTCGCCATGTCGATCTGCCCGGTTTCGAGGGCCCGCCCGGTGGCGGCCAGGGGACCGGTGAGGCGTTCGGCCAGATGGACCAGGGTGGCGGCGGCGTTGCCCGTGACGGTCAGCGCGGCGGCGATCTCCTCGGTCACCGACTCGTGCGCCGACAGGAAGCGATGGTCAGGGTCGCCATCGGCCTCCGCCTCGCTGCGGCGACGCGAGAGTTCGGCAATGGCGGCCAGTTCCCGGGCCTGCGCCCAGGAGGTCTGGCGACGTGCGGCGGCCGCGACCTGAAGGAGTTCGCCGTCGGTCAGATCGGTCAGCCGCTCTTTTCCGCCGGACAAGCAGATCGCCAGTTGCGGACCAGGCGGAAACCACTCCCGATCTCCCCATTCAAGCTGCCCGCCGGCAATCTCAACAACGTCGGCAACCATCGACACGGTTTTGCACCCCCCATCTCAACCTCTCCACCCAATCATACGGCAGCGTCCCCACAATACTGGCGGACATTCTGGACACCACACATTCATGTCACCAAAAACCTTCCAGTATTAACCACCAAAAGAACGCCCACCCCAAAGCAGTCGCCCGACGACCCGTAGAGGCTGAGGTCAGTGTGCCGATCACAGTTAACCGACCGCCTTCACAGAGACCTCATATGCTGCCGCTGCCGCGCGTAGCGCGGAAGGTAGAGGGCCACACGCCAAGCAGACACCATAAACACATTGCCCCGCCGACTACCGCAACCAACGTGACAGCAACCGGCGGAAACGTAAACGGGCGCGACCGCCTTCGGGAGGCCACCTCAGCCGTCCACCTGGCGGAGCCAAACTTGAACCGGCAAAAGGGAGACCTCAGCCACGCACACGTCCCGAGCATGCGCGCCAGGTCTTCTTTCACAATCTCCCCAGGAAACGAAAGCGTCCGAGACGGAGACCGTAGCCGCCAACCCGCATCACGTACTGCGGCAGCGAGGGGAAGATCTATCGCCACAACCAGAGCGCACTGCTCAGCGCGCGCGAGGCGCGCCCCAGGGAGAGCGAGGAGAGCGAAGAGAGCGGGGTGGTCAGTATCTGGGGAGATGCCGGGTATGGCCTTGTTCGCTGGATCGTGGGCGACGGAGGAGAGACGGTGCTCGAGCGGGTGCGGTGGGCCGTGCGGTTGGGAGTCCGGGCGGGGCGGGGCGTGCGGGATGTGGGGGTCATGCAGCCGATACGTCCGGATCGGGCTGCGCGGTTGCTGTTTCCTTATGTGCGGTTCGGGGCTGTTCCGGCGACGGTCGGGGCTATGTCGGCGCTGCGGTTCCCCGGGCGCACGGCGCTGGTCGACGAGCGCGGGGCGCTCTCGTACGCGGAGCTTGAGCAGCGTTCAGCGGCGCTGGCCACTGCCCTGAGGCAGAGGATTGAGGACGGACGAGTCGGTGTTCTGTGCCGCAACCACCGGGGGTTCGTGGAGGCGGTTCTCGCGGCGTCCCGGCTGGGCAATGACGTCGTCCTGCTCAATACCGATTTCTCGGGGACTCAACTCGGCCAGGTCGCGGAGCGCGAGGGGATCGAGTTGCTCGTCCACGACGAGGAGTTCGGCGCGACAGTGGACGAGTCGGGCTTCCACGGACAACGTGTGGTCGCCTGGGGCGATTCGGGCACGCTCGACTCGCTCATCAGGGCCACCGAGCCGGAACCGATCAAGTCCGCCCGGGCCAGCGACGTGATCGTGATGACGTCCGGCACCACCGGCACGCCGAAGGGCGCGCGGCACGACATGTCGCTTTCGGCGCTGTTGCCGGCCGCGCTCACCCATGCCATGCGCGTGCCCGTCCGGTCCGGGGCGCCGATCGCGATAGCGCCGCCGCTGTTCCACATCCTCGGCTTCGCCTATATGACGGTCGGTCTCGGGATGGGGATGCCGCTCGTCCTGTCCCGGAAGTTCGGTGCGCGGGAGACGCTGCAGGCCATCGCGGACTGCGAGGCGGAGGCACTGGTCGCGGTTCCGATGATGCTGCAGCGCATCCTGGACGTGGACGGCAAACCGGAGACGCCGAGTTTGCGCGTGGTCGTGTCCGGCGGCTCGGCGCTTCCTCCTCACTTGTCGGAGGCGTTCATGGACGCGTTCGGCGACGTCCTCGTCAACGTGTACGGGGCGACGGAGACGGGCTGGGCGACCATCGCCACGCCGGACGACCTGCGGAGCGCGCCCGGCACCGCCGGGAAGCCGTCCCTGCGGATCACCCTCAAGATCCTCGATGAGGACGGGCGCGAGGTGCCGCGGGGCGAGACCGGGGAGATCTACACCGGCGGCGGCCTGCGGTTCGCCGGATACACCGGGGGCGGCGGCAAGCGGATACTGGACGGCCTGACGGGCACCGGCGACCTCGGTCATCTCGACGAGGCGGGACGGTTGTTCATCGACGGACGCGCCGACGACATGATCGTGTCCGGCGGGGAGAACGTGTTCCCCGGCGAGGTCGAGAACCTGCTCGGCGGGCATCCGGACGTCGCGGACGTCTCGGTGTCCGGCGTGGACGACGAGGAGTTCGGCCAGCGGCTCGCGGCCCACGTCGTGCGGGCGCCGGGCTCCGCGGTCGGCGAAGATGATCTGAAGGCCTACGTGAAGGAGCACCTGGCCCGGTACAAGGTGCCGCGTGAGATCCGGTTCGTCCGGGAGTTGCCGCGCACCAGCACGGGCAAGGTCAAGGCGGGGGCGCTGCCCGGTTGAGGGCGGCGCCCGGGGCCAAGGCCGCACGGTCCCGGACGCGCCCGGTCATGATCAGGCGGCGCCCCGGGTCTTGGCGGCCATGCAGATGCGGGCGAGGTCGTTGAGGGCATCGGCGCGGCGTTCGTCCAGGGAGCGGCGGTCGCCCGGGCCGGCCTCGGCGAGGGTGTCGATGACCAGCGAGAACACCGGCCATTCGGCGGGGCCGATGGCGCCCTGGAAGTCGACGCCGTCCTCCAGGTCGTCGAGGTCGAGGTTGCGGGCGAAGGTGGCGAGGGCGGCCTCGGCGGCGACGACTCCGATGCGCATCGCCAGCGCGGCGGGCTCGCGGTCGAGGGACCGCACGGTGTTGGAACCCATGTTCGACAACATAGAACATATGAGCGATCCACGTCGAACGTCTGGTCGAAAACGTTACCCGGCGATCGCCTGCTGGAACAGGTACGAGTGCGTGAAGTGCAGGACGCCGTCGACCATGCTCGGACGCATGCCGGTCGCCGGCCCGCCCGCGAGCTCCTCCTCCAGCTCCCGCCTGATCCGCGCGGCGTCGCCGGACGGCGTCTGGGAGAACTCCAGCCACGGGTCGAGCGGGCGGACGTAGTCGAACTGCTCGGCGCGCTTGACCTCCGCGCCCGCCGCCGTGACGAGGTCCGCGATCTGCGACTCGGTGAGCATGGTGCCGTGCGAGGGGTCGCGGAGGCGTTCGATGCGGTCGGCGTCGCCGTCCAGGCCGCCCGGGCGGATCAGGTCGGCGATGATCAGCGCGGCGCCGGGCCGGCTGACCCGGACCATCTCCTTCACCACGGCCCCGGGGTCGGCGACCTGGTGCAGCGAGAAACGGGTGACGACGAGCGTGAACGACCGGTCGACGTACGGCAGCGCGGTGGCGTCGCCGCGCGTGAAGGTGACGTTCATGAGGCCCGCGTGGTCGGCGTCGCGCTTGCCTTCGGCGAGCATCGCGGGCGTGAGGTCGAGTGCGGTCACGTGCCGGACGCGGTGGGCGATCGCGCGGGACACGAGGCCGGTGCCCGCCGCGACCTCCAGCACGACGTCCTCAAGGTCGAGCTCGGGGTCCATGAAGTGGACGAGCCGGTCCAGGTGGCGGGTGAACGCGACGTTCAGCCTCGGGTCCGCGAATCCAGCCGCCTGCTTCGAGAACTCCTGTACGACTTTCTCGTCGTGGGTCACCGTCACCGTCGCCTCCCTCGCATGGTTGCCCGGATCATCCCCGAATCCGTGCACGGTGAACAGGGGTGAGTGAGACTCATCACGCCGATCCGGGGACGGATCACACCGCGGGGACGGCGTCCAGCAGCGCGGCGAGCCCGGCCGCGTCCAGCAGATCGGCCGGGCGGACGGTGACGTTGGCGCTGACGTAGTGGAACGCCGCGCTGACCTGCGCGACGTCCAGCCCGGTCAGCTCCGCCCACGCCAGCCGGTACGCGGCGAGCTGCACCGAGACGAACCGCGCCTCCTCCCCGGACGGCGGCGAACCCGTCTTCCAGTCGACGACCTCGTATCCGCCGCCCGGCGACCGGAACACGGCGTCCATCCGGCCCCTGATCAGCCGGTCGCCGATGATGGTCTCGAACGGCACCTCGATGTCGAGCGGTTCGCGCGCCGCCCACTCCGACTCCTCGAAACGGGACCGCAGCCGTTCGAGATGGGAGTCGTCGGCGGCGCCCTCGTCGGCGGCGCCGGGCAGCTCGTCGGGGTCGAGGAGGCGCTGCTGCCCCCAGCGGCCCTCCAGCCAGGCGTGGAACGCGGTCCCGCGCCGCGCGTAGGGCGCGGGCGGGCGCGGCATGGGACGGCGGATCTGCCGGGCCAGCGCCGCCGGGTCGCGGGCGAGCGAGACGAGGGACGACACCGACAGGTGCGCGGGCAGTTCGACGAGCAGGCCGTCGCCGGAGCGGCCCCGGTCGCGTTCGGCGAGCAGCAGTTCGACGTCGCGCGCCCACGCGGTCATGCGGGACCGGTCGGCGTCGGACAGCCCGGTGTCGCCGGCCCAGTGCCGCGTCCGCCCGGCCATCTCGTCCTCGACCATGCGGGCGCCCGCGAGGACCGCCTCGTAGCGTTCGCGGGCGGTGATGCCGGAGTGGCCGCGTTCGCCGGGCGCGGCGGGCCACTGCGCCTCGTCGGGGTCGGCGAGCAGCGGGTTCGCGGTGCCCTCCGCCGGCGGGTCGGTCCATACGGGGACGGACCCGGCGCCGGTGCCGCAGACCGCGCGCACCTCCTCCAGGAACGGCGACGGGCCGAGCGGGCGCCCCGACGACCCCCACCAGTAGCCGGTGGTGATGAGCAGGGCGGACGCGCGGGTGACGGCGACGTAGGCGAGCCGCCGCTCCTCCCGCAGGTCGCGTTCGGCGCACGCCTGGTCGAACGCGGCGAGGTCGTCCTTCTCCAGCCCGGTCAGCGCGGGCAGGTCGGCGCGGTCGCCGCGCAGCATGAACGGCAGGACGCGCGGGTTCGCCGTCCAGCGGGTGGCGTTCTGCGGCGGCGACGGGAAGATCGAGCCCTTGGCGGGGCCGCCGTTCTTCTGCGGCGTGTACGACAGGCCCGGCACGACGACCACGGGCCACTCCAGCCCCTTGGACGCGTGGACGGTGAGGAGCTTGACGCTGTCGGTCTCGCCGACGCGTCCGGCCTCCAACCCGAACTCCTCGGTCTCGGCGGCCTTCAGGTAGGCGAGGAACGCGCCGAGCGTCGGGTCTTCGGCGTCGCCGGCGAAGGTGGCGGCGGCGTCGATGAAGGCGTCGAGGTCGGCGCGGGCGGTGACGGGGTCGAGCCCGGACCGCGCGGCGACCTCGATGTCGAGGCCGAGCGCCCGCTCGACCTCGGTCACGAGGTCGGGCAGCGGCAGCCCGGCCTGGCTCCGGAGGCCGCGCAGCTCGTCGCGGAGGCGCCGCAGCCGCCCGTATCCCTCCGGCGAGTACGCGGCCGGCGGGCCGAGGTCGTCGAGGGCGTCGACCAGGCTCCCGGTCTCCTGGTTCAGCTCCCCGACGAGCTGCCGCAGCGGGTCGTCGGCCGGCTCGGCCTCGTCCGCGACGTGTTCGGGCGCGCCCTCGGGCGGGGTGACGTCGCGGGCGGACTCCTGGGCCAGGGTGCGGGCACGGCGGCCGAGCGCGACGAGGTCGCGGGGCCCGAGGCGCCAGCGCGGCCCGGTGAGCACGCGGGCGAGGGACGCGCCGGCGGTCGGGTCGTGCATGACCCGCAGCGTGGCGACGACGTCCTGCACCTCGGGGACGGTGAGGAGACCGCCGAGCCCGACCACCTCGACGGGGATGCCGCGCGCCTCCAGCGCCCGCCTGATCAGCGGGAACTGCGACCGCTTCCGGGCGAGGACGGCGACGTCGGAGTACCGGAGCGGTTCCGCCTGCGGGCCGCCGTCGGGCGCGGTCCCGGGGTCGGCGGCCATGAGGCCCGCGATGCGCGCGGCGATGCGGTCGGCCTCGTCCTCGACCGTGGGGAAGAGGGCGCATTCGACGCGTCCGCGCCCTTCGCGTCCCGCGCCGGGAATGAGGCGCGGCACGGCCTTCGTCTCGGCGCGCAGTTCCTCCTGCACCTTGGCCGCCGCCTCCAGGATCTGCTCCCCGTTGCGGAACGACCGGCTCAGCTGGACGACGGGCGCCGGCACCGGCCGTTCCCCGTCGTCCCCGGGCCGGCGCGGGAAGTCGTGGGCGAACCGCAGCAGGTTCCCGGCGCTCGCGCCGCGCCACCCGTAGATCGACTGGCACGGGTCGCCGACCGCCGTCACCGGATGCCCGCCCGCGAACAGCGACCGCAGCAGGACGAGCTGCGCCTGGCTCGTGTCCTGGTACTCGTCCAGCAGGACGACGGAGAACCGGGACCGTTCGATCATCCCGACTTCGGGATGCTTGTAGGCGATCCGCGCGGCGAGCGCCATCTGGTCGCCGTGGTCGATGACCTCCCGGTCGGCCTTGGCCCGCCCGTACGCGTCGATCAGCGGCATGAGCTGCTCGCGGACGGCGTGCTTGGCGAGGATCTCGCGCTGCGCCTTGAGCGGCTTCTTCACTGCGGCGAGCCGCTCGTCCAGCCAGCTGCCGACCTTGCGGACGTCCTCGGCGGTCCGCAGATGCTCCGCCAGGTCACCGGAGAGTTCCATGACGGCCTTGGTGACGGTGTCGGGCTGCCAGTCGATGCGGTCCATGGGCCCGTTGTAGGCGTCGACGACCCGCGAGCAGATCTGCCAGGCGACGGCCGGTGAGATCAGCCGCATGGTCGGTTCGAGGGCCTCGCGCAAGGCGTGGTCACCGAAGAGCCGCGCCGCGTACGAGTGGTACGTCGACACCATGGGCTCGCCGTCGAACAGGGACTCGCCGCCGAGCCGCTCGAGCTCGTCCCCCGGCAGGACCTCGCGGAGCTTGCCGAGCCGTTTGCGCACGCGCACGCCGAGCTCGGCGGCGGCCTTGCGGGTGAACGTCAGCCCGAGGACGCGCTCCGGCCGGACGAAGCCGTTCGCGACCAGCCACACCACCCGTGCGGCCATCGTCTCGCTCTTCCCGGACCCGGCGCCCGCGATCACCGCCATCGGCGCCATCGGCGCCTCGATCACCCGGGCCTGCTCCTCCGTGGGCTCCGGGATCTCCAGCAGCCGGGCCAGCTCTCCCGGCGTGATCACCTCGCTCCCCCCGAGCTAGTCTCAGTCCCCGACTTGGCCGCCTTCATCATGGACGGGGCAGCAGGAGCGTACGGGACAGGTGCGACACTTGTCGTTCGCCCGCGCCTGGAAGACGTCGCTCGCCATGCCGGTCGCGACGACCTCGATGAGCTTCTTGGGCCATTCGGGGTCGGCGTCCTCGGCGGGCGGCGGCTGCTCCTGCTCGCGCGCCTTCGCGGTGAACGCGGCCTTGCCGACCTGGACGAGCTTGGCGCCGCCGGGCTCGATCAGCCCGTGCCGCTCGAACGCGCCGAGCATCACCGCGTACTGGTAGACGCCGAGCTGCGGGTGCCGCGCCAGGTCGTCCTTGGGGACGGCGGTGGAGGACGTCTTGATGTCGATGATGACGGCGCGGCCCTGCTCGTCGCGTTCGGCGCGGTCGATGCGGCCCTTGATGACGACGCGGCCGAGGTCGACCTTGAAGGACTCCTCCAGCGCGACGACCTCGTTGGGGTTGTCGCGGTGCCAGGCGAGGAACTTGTCGACCATCGCGGTGGCCTGCTCGCGCTGCTTGTCGGAGTACCAGGAGCTGCGGAACTCCAGGTCGTTCCAGATCTCGTCGAGCCGCTCGGCGACGTGGACCTCGTCGATCCCGTCGTCGGCGCCGGCCATCTCGGCGACCGCGTGGATGACCTTGCCCATGGTGCTGTACTCGTTGGGCCCGCCCTCCTGCGCGCCGACCGCGGAGGCGAGCAGCCAGCGCAGCCCGCAGGTGGTGAACGCCTCGACCTGGGACGGGGAGACGGTGATCTGCTCGTCGTCGGCGAACGCGGGCCCGGAGTCGGACAGCGCGGTGATGGCGTACCAGTTCTCCGGTCTGGCGCCGCGCACGCCCGCGCGCGCGAGGCGGGCCAGGTGGCCGGCGGCGGCGCGCCGCAGCGGTTCCGGACGGGACGGGTCCGCGACCACCGAACGCAGGTCGGCGACCAGCGCGGACAGCGACAGCCACCGTGTCTTCTCGTCCAGTTGCGATTGCTCGATGGCGCCTGGAAGCAGTTCGTTGAGGAACCGCGACGGCCGTTCCTCGGTGTCGTCGCCGCCGACGGCCGTCACGACGAGGCGCTTGCGCGCGCGCGTCACCGCGACGTAGAAGAGCCGTCGTTCCTCGTCGAGCATCTTGGCGGCCATGGAGGCGCCGGCCGCGGCCTCGCCCTCCGGCTCGGCCCCGGCGGCGTGCTCGATGAGTTCCTCGATGCCCAGCAGCGACCCGCGGAGGCGGACATCGGGCCAGACGCCCTCTTGGACACCGGCCACCACGACCACGTCCCACTCCAGGCCCTTGGAGCGGTGCGCGGTGAGGATGCGGACCGCCTCGCCCTCCGGTGCCTGCTCGGCCAGCGTGTCACCGGCGATCTCCTGGGACGCGATGTTGTCGACGAACAGCTCCGGCCCCGCCTGGGGAAGCCGGTCGACGAACCGTGCCGCGTGGTCGAACAGCGCCACGACGGCGTCCAGGTCACGGTCGGCCGCCGCGCCGCGCGTCCCGCCCTTGACGCTCTGCCGCAGCAGGACGTCGGCCTGCCCGCTCTCCTGCCAGACGGCCCACAGCACGTCCTCCGCCGTCCCGCCGTCGTGGACGGACCGCCGCGCCACGTCGATGAGATGCGCGACCCGTTCAGCGGGCGCCCGCACCTTCTCATGGACGAGAATCAGCTCGCGGGAGTCGTTGACCGCCGCGATCAGAAGCTCCCCGAGCGGGCGGTCCCCGCCCGACAATTCCTCCAGGTCGCGCAGGGCCCGCTTGAGTCGCCGCATGGCCAGCGCATCGGCGCCACCGAGCGGGCCCGTCAGAAGGTCTTCGGCGACGACCTCGTCCAGGAAGCCCTTCTTCAGTGCGGCCCGCAGCAGAACCAGCAGCGGCCGGACGGCGGGCTCCGCGATCAACGGAACCTCGTCACCCGCGACGACCACCGGTACACCGGCCTGAGCGAGCGCACGCCGAAGCACCGGAACCTGCCGCACGGCACTCCGCACCAGGACGGCCATACGCGACCACGGCACACCGTCCAGCAGATGGGCGCGACGCAACTCGTCGGCCACCAAGGCCGACTCCTGGCTCTCGGAGTCGGCGATGACGGCGCGCACTTCGCCGTCGTCCAGTTCCTCGACGGGACGCAGCGCCCGGTGCTCGGCGGCCCCGGCCGACCCGGCGGGGAGCCGGCGCGCGATACGACGCGACGCCGCCAGGATCTCCGGCCCCATCCGGCGGCACGTCCGCAGCGCCACCACGGGCGCGGGCTCGCCGTCCATCGTGGGGAAACGGCTGGGGAACTCCTGGATGCCCCTGACGTCGGCGCCGCGGAACCCGTAGATCGACTGGTCCGGGTCGCCCACGACGACGAGGTCGCGTCCCTCCCCGGCGAGGTGGTGCAGCAGGGCCTCCTGCGCGGGGTCGGTGTCCTGGTACTCGTCCACGAACACCACGTCGTAGGCGTCCCGCTCCCTGATGCGCACTTCCTCCTCGGCGAGCATGCCCGCGGCCATGTAGATCAGCTCGCCGTAGTCGTACGTGGGCACAGGGTCGAGCAGGAACCGGTCGACGTACCGGTCCATGAACCCGCCGATGGCGGACCAGTCGTCGCGCCCCCGCATGCGCCCCAGCGCGACGAGGTCTTCCGCCGCGTACTGGCGCTCAACGGCCCGCAGGGTGAAGTCGCGCAGTTCTTCGGCGAACCCGCGCGTCGCCAACGCGGCCCTCAAGCGCTCCGGCCAGGCGCGCGCACCGTCCGCCAGCTCGCCTTCCAGCAGCCGGCGCACTTCCAGGAGCTGCTCCGGCCCGGACAGCAGCCGGGGAGCCGGCTCTTCGTTCAGCACGGCATCGCGCCTGAGCAGCGCGTACGCGTAACTGTGGAACGTGAGGGCGAGCGGTGTGCGCGTCGTCCGGTGCAGGCGCCCGGTGATCCGCTCCCGCAGCTCCCCCGCCGCCTTCCGGCTGAACGTCAGGACGAGCACGCGCTCCGGGTCGGCGCCCCGGTTCTCGATGCGGTCGACGACCGCCTCGACGATCGTCGTGGTCTTCCCGGTGCCCGGACCCGCGAGCACGAGCAGCGGCCCGCCGGCGTGCTCGACCACCCGCCGCTGCTGCTCGTCGAGCACAGGCGGGACGGCCCGCGCGGGACCGGCGCGGCGCACGAGACGGTAGGAACCAGAGGGCACAACAGTTCATTGGAACAGATCACCGGGACGGTTCTGACCACAACGCACGCATGTCGCCCGGGAGAAAACCCACACCCGGCGCTCAGGCCGCGGCGACCTTCTCCTCGGGTGCCGGCGGCCGTGCTCGCCGGGGCCTTCCGCCTCCATACGTCACGAAGGGCCCGGCCACCGCGCGCGGGCCATGTCGACGCGGAGGCCGTCCGGGCGGAGCGGGGTCCCCTCGGCGCGGTAGTGCTCGTGGGCGCGGCCCTCGTGGCATCGCGGCGGGCTCCCGTCGGCCCGGATCACCCGCCACCAGGGGACGGCGCCCCCGTACAGCGACATGACGCGTCCGACCTGCCGCGGGCCGCCGCGTCCGACAAGTTCGGCGACGTCGCCGTAGGACAGGACGCGGCCCGGCGGGATGCGCTCCACCGCGTCCAGCACCGCCTCGGAGTACTCGTCAGGTTCGGACTGCATCCGACGATTCTCCCGGATCGTGCGGGGCGCCGCGCAAGCACACGGCCGCGCCCGCCAGGCCGAACAGGGCCAGCGCGCAGACCAGGACGCAGGTGAAGACGAGCCCGCCCGAGCGGTGCACCACCCGCACCGGGCGGACGGGATCGTCCGCGAAGCGGCGGTCGCCGGGCAGGCCCGCGCCGCTCATCCGCGCCCCGGCGAGGCCGTCGGACGCGGCCAGCGCAGCGGCGGCGTCGACCCGCCCGAACCCGACCGCGCGGTCGTAGCCGCGCTCCGGCCGGTTCTGCGTGCTCGCCACGATCGCCTGCGTGACCAGGGCGGGCGCGAGGCCGGGGTGCCGGGACCTGACGAGCGCGGCGATGCCGGAGACGAACGCGGTCGCGGGGCTCGTGCCGTCCCCGACCCAGTAGCCGCCGTCCGGCCCGGCACCGATGATCTGCACGCCGGGCGCGGACACGACGACGCCGGAGTTGCGGTTGGAGAACCCGGCGTGCCGGCCCGCCGCGTCCACGGCGGCGACGGAGATCACGCCGGGGAACGACGCCGGGTAGGAGTACCGGGTGTGCCCGCCGCGCTTCGCCGTCCGCTCCGCTCCCCCGTTGCCGGCCGCCGCGACCACGACCACATTGCGGCGGACCGCGTACGCGACGGCCTCCCGCTCGCGCGGTGTCGGGTACGAGCGGCCCAGCGACAGGTTGATCACGTCGGCGCCGTGGTCGACCGCGTACCGGATGCCCTCGGCGATCGTCCCGGCGAAGCGCTCGGCGCCGGTGAACTCGGTGAAGCCCGGCTCGTCCCGCTCCAGGATCACCCGCAGGGACAGCAGCCGCGCCTCGGGCGCGACGCCGATCATCCCCAGCGCGCCACCGGGGCCGTGCCCGTGCCCGGCGATGATGGACGCCATGTTGGTGCCGTGCAGCCGCTTCGGCCGGGCGCCCGCCGGGCCGGCGCCCTGCGCGAGGTCGGGCCCCACGGTGACCGACCCCGCGAGGTCGGCCTGGTCTGCGTCCACTCCCGAGTCGAGGACGGCGACGGTCGCACCGGCGCCCTTCGACATCGTCCACGCGCGCGGGACGTTCAGCGACTCGAGGACGGGCATCACCGCGTCCCGCACCTGATCGGCGTGCGCGGGAGGCACGGGCATGAGGGTGAGCGCCGTCAGGGCGGCCAGGGCGGCCGACGCGGCGGCGAGCCGCCTCAGCACCGCCACTCCCGCTCCCCGCAGCGGACCGTCGCGGGCGTCGCCAGCGGCCGGAGCACCCCCCGCACCAGCTGCGGCGCGAGCTCGGCCAGGTCGGCCTGCGCGCCGCGCAGCGCGGGCCGCCCGTCGGCGTAGCCGGCCGTTGCCGCGACCACGTACGGGCCGCGCTGCGCGGCGGCGGACGTCTGCCGGGCCGCGTCGCCGAACCGGGCGGCCACCGAGTCCGCGAACGGCAGCGCCCGCAGGCCGGGGCGCGGCTCGCCGTCCGGGAACCAGGCGACCGCCTCGCGCGCCGACCGCTCGTCCGGGAACACCACCACGCCGACCGTCACCGCGAGGCCCTGCGCCTGGTCGAGGTAGGTGGCGCGGAGCACGGCCCGGCAGCCGCGGGACGTCAGGGAGCGGACGAGCGCGTCGTCGGCGGCCGTCTCGCAGCGGGTGTCGGTGCCGATCCCGACCCGGCGGGCCGTCTCCGGGGCCGACTGGCCGAGCGTGTACGGGATCTCGGCGGGGAAGATCCGCCCGGCCGGCCAGGTGCGGTAGCGGCCGGCCGGCTCCGCCGCCGCGGCGGCGGCCCGCTCGGCGGGCGTCGGGCCGCGGGTCAGCTCCGCCGACAGGCGCACCGCGGCGACGGCGAACACCGTCGCGCACGCTGACGCGGCCACCAGCGCCGCCGTCCGGCGCGACACCCGCCAGCCGCCGGACGGGTCGCCGGATCCCGGTTCCGGCTCGGTGCCCGGGGCGGTAATCACGGCGCGCGACACCCAGCGGAGCGTAGCCGAAGCCGGGTCAGGACGGGGGCGCGAGCGGCGGACCGCCGGGCGCGGCGCGCGGGCCGGGCGGCGCCGGCCCCGGCGGGCGCGGCGCGATGTACGGCGGGCGCGGCGGCGGGCCGTACGGGCGCGCACCGTACGGGCCGGGCGGCGGGCCGGGGGACGGGCCGGGCGGCGGCCCGTCCGCGGGCCTCGCGTGGCGGCGCCGGAAGGCGAGGGAGAGGGCGCCGGCCCCGGCCGCCCCGCCGATGCCGAGCACCAGGATCACGACGATCACCCAGCCGACCCAGACGGGACGGTCGATGACCCGCACGGGCTCCGGATCCGCCGCGCCGAACCGCTCGCGGGCGGGCTTGCCCTTGCCCGCTCCGGCGGGCGCCGACGCGATCGAGGCCGCCGCCGACAGCGCGCGGGCCGCGTGCACCTCGCCGAACCCGACCTCCGGGTCGTAGCCGTCCTTCGGCCCGTACCGGGTGCTCTGCACCAGCGCCTGCGACACCAGCGCGGGCGCCATCTCCGGATACTTGGCGCGGATCAGCGCGGCGATCCCGGAGACGATCGCGCTGGCCTGGCTGGTGCCGGCGCCGACGAAGTACCGGTCGGCGCCGGGGGCCGCGGAGGTGACGCCGACGCCCGGCGCGGACAGCACCACCGAGTAGTTGCGGTTGGAGAACGGCGCGCGGGCGTGGCCCGGCTGCGCGGCCGCGACCGCGATGACGCCGGGATAGGACGCCGGATAGGAGTACGGCGCGAACCCGTCCTCGTCCAGCAGGCGGTCCTTGTCGCCGTCGTTGCCCGCCGCCGACACGACCACGACGCCCTTGCCGATGGCGTAGCCGACGGCCTCGCGCTCGTCCGCGATCTCCTCGGCGCTGCCGATCGAGAGGTTGATCACGTCGGCGCCCTGGTCGGCGGCGTACCGGATGGCGCGCCCGACGGCCTTCCGCGCCGGCTCCGACCGCTTGTAGCGGGCGTAGCCGGCGTCCTCCGGCTCGCTGATGGCGCGGATCGCGAGGACGCGCGCCCGCGGGGCCATGCCGATGATCCCGGAGCGGCCCCCCGCGCCGTGGCCGTGCCCGGCGATCAATGACGCCATCCCGGTGCCGTGCAGCCGCGCGGGCCTCCCCCGGTCGACGAAGGCGATCATGTTGGGCCCGGTGGTGACCTTGCCGCGCAGGTCCGCCTGGTTCGGGTCGACGCCCGAGTCGACGACCGCGACGGTCACGCCCTGCCCTTTGCTGATCTTCCACGCGGCCTCCATGCCGAGCAGCTTCAGCATCGGCCGCTGCAGGTCGCGGACCACGTCCGCGTGCGCCTCGACGGGCGCCAGCCAGCTCCCGGCCAGCGTCCCCGCCAGCAGGACGGCGGTCACCCGCCCCCGCGCACGCCTCAGCACTGCCACTCCGGGTCGTCGCAGTCGGGCACCGACTTGGCGGCGAGCGACCGGGCGACGGCGTGGCCGATCTGCGGCGCCACGGCGAACAGCTCGCCCGGCCGCGCCTTCTTGATCTCGGCCGCGGGACGGCCGTCGGACTGCCCCGACGTCGTCAGCACGACGTACGGGCCGCCGCGGTCGCTCGTCCGGTCCTGCCGGGCCTCGTCGGTGAACCCGGCGGCCGCCGTGCCCGGGAACGGGGCCGCGAGCAGCGCGGGCTCGACCGAGCCCTCCCCCTCGTCCGGGCCCTGCGAGCCCGGCAGCTCCTTGAACGCGCGGTCGGCCTTCCACGGGTCGGGGAACACGACGACGCCGATGGTGACGACGACGCCCTGCAGCTGGTCGACGTAGGTTGCGCGCAGGACGGCGCGGCAGCCGTGCCGGCCGAGCGCCGGCACCATCTCCTCGTCCACGGCCTGGGCGCAGGCGGTGTCGGGGACGATGCCCGTCCGGGTCGCGTACTCGGTGTGGTCCCCGATGGGGCGGTACGGGATCTTCTCAGGGAAGATGCGGCTCGCGGGCCATGCCTGCCAGCGCCGCGCGACCTCCTTGTTCGCGGCCACCTGGAGCTCGGCGGTGGTGGGCTCGCGGTGGAAGGTCGTCCAGGCGCCGGTCATGGCGATCCCGGTGGTGACCAGGTAGCAGCAGCCGACGACGAGCGCGACGACCATCCACTGGCGGCCGGTCAGCCCCAGCACCGCCAGCGGGTCGCGCGGCGAGGGCGGCGGGGCTGGCGGGGGTGGCGGGCCCATCGGCCGGGGCGGTCCCACGCGGGGCGGCCCCGGCGGCGGGCCCGGGTACGGGGGACGCGGCGGCGGCTGCTGGGAGGGGGGCGTGAATGCCACAACAGCCAAGATTAACTGTGCTTCGCGACATTCCGCCCTGGCAACCGGGTAAGGCCCGCGTCCGCCCGGCCCCGCGGGTCAGGACCCGAACGTCCGGCGGGCCTCCTTGGCCGCGTCCTTGGCCTGCTCACCGACCTGCTTGGCGCCGCCGGCCGCGCGGTCCTTGCGGCCCTCGGCCTCCATGCGGGGGTCGCCGGCCTGCCGCCCGGTCTCCTCCTTGCTCCGGCCCTTGGCCTTCTGCGTCTTGTTCTTCAGCTTGTCCAGGAAGCCCATGGCTTCTCCTCACTCAGGAAGGTCTGTGGACGAGTCCGCACGGCGCCCGCCGGGTGGCGGGCCGCGCGGCGCGTCAGGTGGCGCGGCGGATCCGGTCCGCCTCGTGGTGGATGCGGGCCTCGGTCTCCAGGAGCCTGGCCTCCGCCTCCCGGGTGCGCCGGCGCGCCCGCCGCTCCCGCAGCGTCGGCTTCCGCCCGGGTCCCGCGCCGCGGCCACCGGCCCGGCTCCGCGAGAACCGCTTGAGGAACCCCATGCCCCGTCACCTCTTTCACCCGCGGGCCGATTCCGTCGACCGGCCCCGCGTCCGACTGGTGTGCCCTTTTCCTCAGGGTTCATTCCGCATCGTCCGGGTGACGTGGGCGTCGCGGGGGCGGGCGGCCGCAGGGAATTCCGCGGGGCGTGGCAAGGTTGTGCGGACGAGGACAGTGACGTCCCGCCCTCTCATCACAGCCGAGCGTCAGCACAGGAGCACCCACCGTGTCGTTGCCACCTCTGGTCGAGCCCGCAGCGGAGCTCACCCGCGACGAGGTCAACCGCTACTCGCGGCACCTGATCATCCCCGACGTGGGCATGTCCGGGCAGAAGCGCCTCAAGAACTCCAAGGTTCTGATCGTGGGCGCCGGCGGGCTCGGCTCCCCCGCCCTCCTCTACCTCGCCGCCGCCGGCGTGGGCACCCTCGGCGTCATCGACTTCGACGTCGTGGACGAGTCCAACCTGCAGCGGCAGGTCATCCACCGCCAGTCGTCCCTCGGCAAGCCGAAGGTCGAGTCGGCGGCGGAGACGGTCCGTGAGATCAACCCGCTGATCGACGTCGTCACGCACAACACGGCGCTCGACCGCGACAACATCATGGACATCTTCTCCCAGTACGACCTGATCCTCGACGGCACCGACAACTTCGCGACCCGCTACATGGTGAACGACGCGGCCGTGCTGCTCGGCAAGCCGTACGTGTGGGGCTCGATCTACCGGTTCGACGGCCAGGCGTCGGTCTTCTGGGCCGAGTACGGCCCGTGCTACCGCTGCCTCTACCCCGAGCCGCCGCCGCCGGGCATGGTCCCGTCCTGCGCCGAGGGCGGCGTCCTCGGCGTGCTGTGCTCCTCCATCGGCTCCATCCAGGTGAACGAGGGGATCAAGCTCCTCACCGGCATCGGCGAGCCCCTCGTCGGCCGGCTGATGATCTACGACGCCCTCGAAATGACCTACCGCTCGGTCAAGGTCCGCAAGGACCCGGAGTGCCCGCTCTGCGGCAAGAACCCGACGCAGACCGAGCTCCTGGAGGACTACGAGGCGTTCTGCGGCGCGGTCTCCGAGGAGGCCACCGAGGCCGCGAAGGACTCCACGATCTCCGTCCGCGACCTCAAGGCCATGCAGGACAACGACGAGGACATCTTCCTCGTGGACGTCCGCGAGCCCAACGAGTACGAGATCGTCTCGATCCCGGGCGCGACGCTGATCCCGAAGGGCGAGTTCCTGAACGGCTCCGCCCTGGAGCGCCTCCCGCAGGACAAGAAGATCGTCCTGCACTGCAAGTCGGGCGTCCGCTCCGCCGAGGCCCTGGCCGTCGTGAAGAACGCCGGTTTCAGCGACGCCGTCCACGTCGGCGGCGGCGTCCTGGCCTGGGTCAACCAGATCGACCCCAGCCAGCCCAGCTACTGACGCCACCAGAAGGCCCCCGAACCCGCCGAGGACTCGGGGGCCTTCGGCCGTGCTACGCGGGAGTCAGCCAAACCAACTCCGAGCCCATCCGCCGCGAAGCGCTCTCCGGCGTGAGCCACCGCCCGAACCCGCGCCCGCCGAGCGGCACGGTCGCGGCCGACCCGTCCGGCATGACGATCCCGTAGGCGACGATCTCGTCCACCACCGCGTCGCCCTCACCGGGGTCCTCCCGGACGAGCACGAACAACCTGGGCGCCACACCCCCGCCAAGCTCCACCGCCCACTCCGCCACCTCGGCGTGGTAGACAGGCAGCTGTTCGGATTCGTGGACGTCATCCATCCGGATACTCCCTTCCGAGCCCCCGGGCCGGGACGGACGGTAGCCGCCAAGCATCGCTCCGCCCCGGCCCGTCTACAACGATCTCCATCGCAGACCGTGACCTGTGCATTACAGTGTGCATGCTTTCACCGGATCAAACGATGGACAAGTTGTTCACCAAGATTCTTGCGAGGAGAGATGGCCGAACGGCAACGGGTGACGCTGCGCTCCCAGTGGCTCGGGCAACAGCTCCGCGAACTGCGCGACGGCAGTGGCCTGAT
Source organism: Actinomadura latina NBRC 106108 (assembly GCF_001552195.1). Classification (GTDB taxonomy): domain Bacteria; phylum Actinomycetota; class Actinomycetes; order Streptosporangiales; family Streptosporangiaceae; genus Spirillospora; species Spirillospora latina. The sequence goes on along the minus strand of NZ_BCQS01000007.1, from coordinate 54,101 downwards.
GCTCAAGGAGGTCGCCGAGTACCTCCAGCGGGACCCCGGCACGGTCAGTCGCTTCGAGTCCGGCTTCTACCCCATCCGCCGTCCCGACCTGATGGCCCTGCTGGACCTGTACGGCGTCTCCGATCCCCAGCGGCGGGAGGCACTGATGACGCTCAGCCAGGACGTCTGGCAGAAGGGCTGGTGGGACGGGTATGCCAGGGACGTCGCGGGCTCTCTCATCGACTACGTCTGGCTGGAATCCCGCGCCACCCACATACGGTCGTACGCCGCCATGGTGATCCCGGGCCTCCTCCAGACCCCCGAGTACGCCGAAGCGGTGATCCGCATCAATGACACCAATGCCACGATCGAGCAGATGGAGCGCTGGCACGAACTGCGGATGAACCGGCAACAGATACTGGTAGGCGACACCCCACCCCGGCTGACAGTGGTTCTGGACGAGGGGGTCCTCCGCCGCCAGGTCGGCGACTCACAAGTCATGGCGGACCAACTCCGCCACCTCGCACAATGCGCAACCATGCCCACCGTGGATCTCCGCGTCCTGCGCTTCCGCGCAGGCACACCGGCCAGCACCCACGGAGCCTTCACGATCTTTGAGCTGCCGGCCCCCTTCCCAGAAGTGGCTTACACGGAGACGATGGCAGGTGCCATCTACATCGAAACACCCGAAACCGAACGTTTCGCCAAGGCTTACGCTGGTCACCAGAGTCTGGCTCTGACGCCAGGTGAATCAGCCGACCTGGTCTCGGCGGCAGCAGAGGAATGGCAGTGAGCGAGTCAGAAGCGCCCGAAGCACTCACCCCCCAGGAGCGCGCCAACGTCGCCTGGTACATCAGCAGCTTCAGCCCTGATCACGGCGGCAACTGCGTGGAGGCGGGCCCCCTCGCGGACGGGACGGAACGCGTCGCCGTCCGCCACAGCCACCACCCCGACGCCGAAGCCATCATCTACACCCGCGCCGAGTGGGAAGCCTTCCTCGCCGGCGTCCGCAACGGCGAATTCAACTTCTTCGACTAACAGCGGCCACCGGTCATGCCTTCTCCTCAACAGGCGGTTCGTCTTTGAGGTCGACGCCCAAGCCAAGGTTCTCACGTGCCCAACGTTTGAACTCGCCAGGGCCAAAGGGGAATCGATACTCGCCTTCCAGCAGGTGATCGGCCAGTTCCGACACAAGATCGAGAGTGAGGAAGCCCTCCCGGACGCTGGTGCAGAGCAGCCCGAGAGTCCCCTGGAACAGAACCCGGTGGTCCTTCGCTGCCTTCCGGGCCGCGCCATCGTCGATGATGGCCGTCGCACCGTGGGCCTTGGCGTACGCGAGCACTCCCGCCTCACACCAACGAGCAGCGCGCTAAACGTGGCGAACTCGTCGAGTTCGGCCACGAGTTCCCGCCGCTCTATCCAGGGGGCGTCCAAGACCGATCTAAGGTGCGGATGCTGGTGGACACCATCCTGCAACTCCGCTACCACGGTGTCAGGAATGACCGCCGATCTTGCACCGACCACGGCGCGGAGGCATCCGAGCCATCCTTCTTTTGCGAAGTGGCTAAGCGGGCCGGTGTCGAAGACGAGGACTTCGACCCCTTCGGGAACGGCCATTAGACGAACTGCCAGATCTCACCTTCGGCACGTGGATCGAGAGGGGGCAACGCTCCCTCTTCCCACGTGCCGAAGAACAGATCCATTGCCCGCGCACTCGAGATGATCTCGTCACGGTACAGACCGAGTACCGCACGCTCGAACGCAAGGGGAAGCACGGGGGAGGCCAACTCGTCCCTCGCGACGACAAGGCCGAAATCCACGATGTCCACACGTGTCGTCCTGACCTCGCGGATCTTCCGTGCGTCGGTGCTGCCGACGATCTCGAGTTCCCGCAACCGCCGCGCCAGGGTCGCCATATCGACGCGGTAGATGCTCGCCATACGTACTGCTGCCGCGCGAAGTCCCCCCTCAGGACCCGAGTTGAACCGGCGCCAGTCCTTCTCCATGCTCCCGCGCGGGAGAAGCAGAGCTCGAGCGAAGTGATCGAGCAGCCCTTCGCGCCGCTCGGTGTCCGGCGTCTCAGCGACTCGCCAGTCAACGTAGTACTCGTCCGCCACCAGGAAGTGGCCCAGTTCGTGAGCCAGCGCCAGGCGCCTGCGGCCGACGCGCCGGTCACCGTTGATGATCGCCACTCCACCGCTACGGAGAAGGATCATCGCGGCATCGGCCGACTCACGACCAAGGTCAAAGGAGAAAGACAGCAGCCCCAGGTCGGCGAACCCTTCCACCAGGTTCGTGAGCACGCCCTCTTGGTGCACACCGAGCATCGCCCTAGCGCTCTCCGCCAGTTCCTCGGCTTCGTGCCGGTCCCGCGGCATGGCCCTTTCCGGAGAGTCACTGAGCTGGAGACTCTTCGAATGCTCGGACACGAACTCGACTGCACGCGCCACCCGCTCGATCATCAGATCGATCTCCGGGCTCGGAGCTCCTGGATCCTGCGCGTTCCGCCTGGAGACGATCGCCTTGGGCGCGTCCTCAAGAAACCACTCGATGCGGGTTCCAAGCTCCTCTGCCAGTCGCGCGAGTTCGATCGCCGTCACACGGCGGCTGCCACCTTCGATCTTCGCCAGCGACGAGCGGGCTAGAGCGATCCGGTCGGCCAGTTCCGCCTGCGTCAGCCCGGCTCGATCACGGGCCTCGGCAAGCCGCCTGCCGATCACCTCTGCGTCCACTGCCATGTGTTCCAGAATAGAACATCACCCCTTCCCGCGCACGACGGTGCCCGTCATTAGCCCAAGAAGGCGACCAGCCCGGCTCCAGCGGTCGTGGGCTTCGGAGTGCCTGTGGCGCTACTTTTTCAAGTTTCCTTGTGCCGGATCGGGCGGGGCTTCTGGATGGCCGGACGGGTTCAGGGCTCGGGCGGCGTCGGCGTCGTAGTGGCGCCGGCCGCCGAAGGTGACCAGGGTCCCGGCCAGCAGCGGGAGCAGCAGTACCGTGAAGGCGCCGCGCAGTGACCCGGTCAGGTCGGAGGCCGCGCCCACCAGCAGCGGCCCGGCCGCCCCGCCGAGCGTGATCAGGAACTGCAGCACCGCGAACCCCAGTCCGCGGCGGTCCGCGCTGACGATGTCCGCGCCGGCCGCCGTGAGGGTGGGGATGGCGATCGAGAACCCGATGTTGGCGAGGCAGTAGAACGCGATCTGCGCGGGCAGCGCCGGGATCAGGACCGCGCCCGCCAGCCCCGCCGTGCCGACCGCCAGGCCGATCGCGCCGAAGTGGACGCGCCAGCCCGGGGAGCGTCCGTGCCGCCGGTCCCCGTACCGGCTCCCGATGAGCGTGCCGATGACCATCCCGGCCAGCCCCACGCCCCCTGCGATCGCCGCCGCCGGGCCTTCGGCGAGGCCGTAGGTGCGCTGGTAGTAGCTGGGCATCCAGAAGAAGAGGCCGCCGAGGCCGAAGAAGAGGATCGTCAGCCCGAGGACCACCGAGCGCAGCGTCCGGACGGCCAGCAGGGAGCGCAACTGGACCGCCAGGGGCTCCCGCGCCGCCACGACTGCGGGGGCGCCGCTCGCCGCGTCGGCGCCGGGTCCGCCGGAGCGCATGGCCTCGATGCGGTCGCCCAGGCCCCGTACGGGCTCGCGGACGGTGAGGCAGAGCAGCGCGATGACGACGCCCGGGACGGCGACCAGGAAGAACATCGTCCGCCAGCCGAACGCCTGGGCCAGCGCGCCGCCCGCCATGATCCCCAGCGGGAGCCCGGAGTAGTAGGCGAAGCGCTCCAGCCCGAACGCGCGGGCGCGTCCGGAGCCGGGGTAGTAGTCGGCGATCAGGCTGGAGCCGGACGGGTTGTAGAGCAGCCCCGCGCCGCCGAGGAAGACGCGGACGGCGAGCAGTGTCGCGTACGACTGCGCCAGCCCGCTGCCGACCGTCAGCAGCGACCAGACCGCGACCACGGCGGCGATCGTCCAAGTCCGCCGGGTGCGGTCGGCGAGCCGTCCGGCCGGGATCAGCAGCACCACCCCGGCCACGGCCGCGGCGGTGGCGATGGCGCCGCCTGCGGTGTCGGAGAAGCCGAACTCCTCCTGGATCCGGGGCAGCGCCCCGGCCATCAGGTTGGCCTCGACCCGGTCGATCAGCGCCACCAGGGCGATGCAGATCGCCGGCCACCAGCCGAACGGGGCGGCTCGCGCGGGGTCGAAGGGGACCGGCGGACGCCCGGGGAAGGCGACGATCCGGCCGGACGGGGTCGGTGGGGCTGCGCTCATCGGGGTCCGTTCTCTCGTGCCGCGGGTGCGGACGCGGGCTGAGCGTGCCTGCCGTTTCTGTGAGAGAAACGGCGTTTCCAGAGCAGGGCCCCAATTAAGCATGCTCGCGGACGCGCTGGCAATGGGCGGGTCGGCCGAGGTCGAAGAGCGGCAGGCGGCGAACGGGACGCCGGCCGGCGCGGCGCGGGTCGTTCAGGCGCCGGAGGACGGCGGGGTGTACGTGAGACCGAGGTCGGTGGAGATGTCGGCGAGCATCAGCTCGAACATGGGGGCGGCGTCGTCCAGGGCGAAGGCCAGGTGGCCGAAGACCTCCAGGCTGACGCCGCCCTGGAGACGGATCCAGCACTTCAGGAACTGCTGGATGACGCCGAGCGGCAACTCTATACCGAGGACGTCGTCGCGGTAGCGGCGGAGCTGGTCGCGCAGGACGGGGTCGATCTCGTCGTCGGACGGGATCCGGAACGGCCCCCTCCTCCACAGTTCGAGGAAGAGCGCCATGAACGTCCAGCCGAACTCGCGGGCGCAGTCCTCGGCGAAGTCGATCTCCTCCTGCTCGGCGGCGCCGCGGACGGGGGCGCCGAACAGCAGGGCGTACTCGCGGGGATGGGCGAGGGACCAGGCGCGGAACTGCCGGGAGACGGTCAGGAGCTTGCCGCTCATGTCGTCCTGCGGCACGTCCTTCAGAGCCGCGTGCAGCTCGCCGGTCAGCTCGGTGAACAGGTCGCCGACCAGGTGCCGCAGCAGCTCGCCGTGGCTGCCGAAGTAGCGGTAGAGCGCCGGGGCGGTCATGCCCATCTCGCGGGCGATCGCCCGGAGCGTCGCCGCTTCGGGGCCCTGCTCGACGAGGATCCGCCGGGCGGTCTCGGAGATCTCCCGGACCGTCGCCGCGCGCACCCGGTCACGCCGTGTTTCCACTCCGCCGCCCTCTTCTCCCCGCCCTTCGGCCGTCCCCGCATGATTCCCCAGAAACACCCTTGACGGAAGCTAACACCGTATGCGAAGTTAACGCTGTTCGCAGTTTACAGCATTCACTTCCATGATGGGCGTTCGCAGAGGGGAACGGGTCATGTTCGAACGATGGGGACGGTGGATCCACCGGCGCAGGCGGTGGGTCCTCGCGGTGGCAGGCGCGGCACTGGTCTTCGCCGGCGTCTGGGGGACGGGCGTCTTCGGCGCGCTGACCTCCTCCGGCGGCTTCGACACGCCGGGCAGCGAGAGCGCGAAGGCGGTGCGGATCGCCGAGCAGGACCTCGGCCGGGACGAGGCGGACGTCGTCGTCCTCTACCGGGGACCGGCCACCGTCGACGACCCGTCCTACCGGGCCTCGGTCGAGCGGGCACTCGCCGCGCTGCCACAGGACAAGATCGCCTCGACCGCCACGTACTGGACGACCGGCGCACCGCAGTTCGTCAGCGAAGACCGCAGGTCCACCTACGCGGTGCTGCGACTCGCGGGCGCCGACGAGGGCGCGCGGAGCGACGACTACAAGGCGATGCGGGACGAGCTGACCGAGGTCGGCGGCGGGCTCACCGCCGCGGTCGGCGGGTCGGTCGGCACCGAGACCGCGATCAACGAGCAGGTCTCGTCCGACATCGGGCGGGCCGAGGGCATGGCCATGCCGATCCTGCTCGTGCTGCTCGTGCTGATCTTCGGGGGCCTGGTGTCGGCGAGCCTGCCGATGCTGATCGGCGGCGTCGCGATCCTCGGCTCGTTCACCGCGCTGCACGCGCTGTCCTACGTCACCGATGTGTCGATCTTCGCGGTGAACATCACCACCTTCCTCGGCCTCGGCCTCGCGATCGACTACGGGCTCTTCATGGTCAGCCGGTTCCGCGAGGAGATCGGGCACGGGGCGTCCGTCGAGGACGCCGTGGCCGCGACGATGGCGACGGCCGGACGCACGGTCGCCGTCTCCGGTGTCACGGTCGCGGTGTCGCTGTCCGGACTGCTGCTGTTCGACCAGAACTTCCTGGTCTCGATGGGCTACGGCGGCATCGCGACCGTGTTCGTGTGCATGGTCGCCGCGCTGACCGTGCTGCCGGCGCTGCTCGCCGTCCTCGGGCCCAAGGTCAACGCGCTGTCGATCCGGCGCCGGGCCAGGACGTCCCGCGGCTGGTGGGGGCGGCTCGCGCACAGCGTCATGCGCCGTCCGGTGGTCTACGTGGTGGCGACGGTGGCGCTGCTCCTCGCGCTCGGCAGCCCGTTCCTGCACATCAACTGGGGCGGTGTCGACGCCAGGGCCATGCCGGAGGGCGCCGAGGCGCGGGTCGTCGCGGAGGCGCTGGAGACCCAGTTCCCGCGCAACGCCACCAGCCCGATCGAGGCCGTGGTGACCGGGACGTCCGACCGGGCCGCGATCCAGGCGTACGGGGACGACCTGGCGGCGGTGCCGGGAGTGACGGGCGCGGCGGTGACCGGCGCCGAGGGCACGACGACGCGGATCGCGGTGACCTACCGGGCCGAGCCGAACTCCGGTGCGGCGCGCGACCTCGTGCAGAAGGTCCGGGACGTCCAGGCGCCGCCCGGCGCGCACGTCCACGTCGGCGGCATGACCGCCGAGGTCGTCGACCAGCTCGACAGCATCGGCGGGACGCTGCCGTGGCTGGCGCTGCTGGTGGGCGGGGCGACGTTCATCCTGCTGTTCCTGGCGTTCGGCTCGGTGGTGCTGCCGCTGAAGGCGATCGTGGTGAACATGCTGTCGCTGTCGGCCACCTTCGGCGTGGTCGTGCTGATCTTCCAGGACGGGCACCTGTCCGGCCTGCTGAACTTCACCGCGACCGGCGCGATCGACCCGGCGATGCCGATCCTGATGCTGGCCATGCTGTTCGGCATCTCGATGGACTACGAGGTGTTCCTGCTGTCGCGGGTCCGCGAGCAGTACGACCTGACCGGCTCCAACACGGCGGCCGTCGCCGCCGGCATGGAGCGCACGGGCTCGATCATCACCAGTGCCGCGCTGCTGTTCATCGTCGTGATCGGCGCGTTCGCGACGTCCGGGATCACGTTCATCAAGATGACCGGCGTCGGGATGGCGATCGCGATCCTGATGGACGCGACGATCGTCCGCGCGCTGCTCGTGCCGGCGGCGATGCGGCTGATGGGACGCGCCAACTGGTGGGCTCCGGGTCCGCTGGCCAGGTTCTACGGCAAGTACGGCATCCGCGAGGGCGACTCCCCCGCGCCGGCGCGCTCGCGGCTGGAGCCTGTGCGCTGACCGGGACGTGCGGTGGCCGGCGGCGACAAGGCCGTCGGCCACCAAACTATGTCAAAGCAGTACAAAACGCTGTTTACCCTGCTTGGCGGGAGAGGCACCGGATGTCGCGGCGGGCGGGGGACGACGGATGTTCGATCGATGGGGCCGGTGGGTCCACCGGCGGCGCCGGTGGGTCCTCGCCGCCGCGGGCGTCCTGCTCGTCTTCGCCGGCGTGTGGGGGACGGGCGTCTTCGGCGCGCTGAGCGCGTCCGGCGGCTTCGAGACCCCCGGCAGCGAGAGCACCAAGGCGACGCGGATCGCCGAGCAGGCCCTCGGCCGGGACGCCGCCGACGTCGTGATCCTCTACCAGGGCGGGACCACGGTGGACGACCCGTCCTACCGGGCCTCGGTCGAGCGAGCCCTCGCGGCGCTCCCGCCGGAGAAGGTCGTCGGCACCGCCACGTACTGGACGACCGGCGCGCCGCAGTTCGTCAGCGAGGACCGGACGTCCACCTACGCCGTCCTCGAACTGGCGGGTGCCGACGAGACCGCGCGCGACGGCGCCTACCAGGCGGTCAAGGACGATCTGCACGACGTGGGCGGCGGCCTCACCGCCAAGGTCGGCGGCACGGCCGCCACGTCCGCCGCCATCAACGACCAGGTCGCCTCGGACCTCCCCCGCGCCGAGGCCATCGCCATGCCGATCCTGCTCGTCCTGCTCGTGCTGATCTTCGGCGGGCTGGTCGCGGCGAGCCTGCCTCTGATCGTCGGCGGCATCGCGGTCCTCGGCTCGTTCACCGCCCTGCACGTGCTCGCCCAGCTCACCGATGTGTCGGTCTTCGCGGTGAACATCAGCACCTTCCTCGGGCTCGGGCTGGCGATCGACTACGGCCTGTTCATGGTCAGCCGCTTCCGCGAGGAACTCCGGCGAGCGGGGACACCGGTCGAGGACGCCCTCGCCGCGACGATGAACACGGCCGGGCGCACCGTCGCCGTCTCCGGCGTCACGGTCGCGGTGTCGCTGTCCGGGCTGCTGCTGTTCGACCAGAACTTCCTGGTGTCGATGGGGTACGGCGGCATCGCGACCGTGTTCGTGTGCATGGCCGGCGCGCTGACCGTCCTGCCCGCCCTGCTCTCCGTCCTCGGCCCGAAGGTCGACGCGCTGCCGCTCCGGCGCCGGCACCGGCCGTCCCGCGGCTGGTGGGGACGGGTGGCCTACAGCGTGATGCGCCGCCCGGTGATCTACGTGGTGGCCACGGTCGCGCTGCTCATGGCGCTCGGCGGGCCGTTCCTGCGCATCAACTGGGGCGGCGTCGACGCCGCCGCGCTGCCGGCCGGCACCGACGCGCGAGCCGTCGCCGAGGCGATGGAGACGCGGTTCCCGCGCAACGTCACGAGCCCGATCAACGCGGTCGTCACGGGGACGTCCGACCGCGCCGCGATCGACGCCTACGGCGACCGGCTGGCCGCGCTCCCCGGCGCCGCCGACGCGACCGTCACGGGCGCCGGCGGCACGACGACGCGGATCGCGCTCCGCTACGACGCCGACCCGTACTCCGACACCGCGCGCGGCCTCGTCCAGAAGGTCCGGGACGTCCCGGCGCCGGCCGGGGCGCAGGTGCACGTCGGCGGCGCCACGGCCGACGTCGTGGACGAGCTGTCCGGCCTCGGCGGCACGCTGCCCTGGCTCGGGCTGCTCGTCGGGGGCGCGACGTTCGTGCTGCTGTTCCTGGCCTTCGGCTCGGTCGTCCTGCCGCTGAAGGCGATCATGATGAACATGCTGTCGCTGTCGGCGACGTTCGGCCTGGTCGTGCTGATCTTCCAGGACGGGCACCTGTCCGGCCTGCTGGACTTCACGGCCCTCGGCGCGATCGCGCCCGCGATGCCGATCCTGATGCTCGTCCTGCTGTTCGGCATCTCGATGGACTACGAGGTGTTCCTGCTGTCGCGGGTCCGCGAGGAGTACGACCGGACCGGCTCGAACGTCACGGCGGTGGCGGCGGGAGTCGAGCGCACCGGGTCCATCATCACGAGCGCGGCGCTGCTGTTCATCGTCGTGATCGGCGCGTTCGCGACGTCCGGCATCACGTTCATCAAGATGGTGGGCGTCGGGATGGCGGTCGCGATCCTGATGGACGCGACGATCGTCCGGGCGCTGCTCGTGCCCGCGATGATGCGGCTGATGGGACGGGTGAACTGGTGGGCGCCCGGACCGCTCGCCCGTCTCTACGGCAGGTACGGAATCCGTGAAGTCCCGGCCACCAATCCGCCGAAACCGCTTGTGGTCCCGCTCACACACCGCGAGACTGAACGGCATTCCACCGGCAGTACCGCGCGTGACGCGTACCGCGACGGACCATGCCCGGCGGACCCCCACACGACGACACGGGACGTCCCTTTGGAGGCACCATGGCCACGCGCATGATCACCGAGACCGGCACGGCGCTCGGGCATCTGGACCGGCTCACCGACGCGCTCCGCGGCGCCGGCTGGGCGGTCGAGGTCGCCGCGCCCGGCGACCGCCTGCCGTCCGCGCTCGTCGCCGACCCGCACATGCGGCGGATCAACGAGAGCGTCATCGCCGCCCCCGAGGGGACCGGCGGCGCCTGGTCCTACTTCTACGGCTGGGGCGAGCGCATCGCGCCGTGCACCGACGCGGCCGGCGCCGCCGCCACGCTCGGCCGCGTCCTCACCGCCCGCCGCGACAACTGACCCCTCTCCCGGGCACGAACTCACGCGGACTTGCGGCCGCGGCTCTTCGCCGGCTCCTTCTTCTCGCCGGACTTCGGCGACGGCTTGCGCGCGGGCTTCGTCCCGGACGACGCCGCCTTGCCGTCCCGCTCGCCGCGGCTCTTCTTGGCGGCCTCGACGCTGGCGCGCAGCGCGCTGAGCAGGTCGGCGGCGGGCTCCTCCTCGGCCTCCTCCGGCCGGGTGACCTCCCTGCCCTCGACCTTGGCGTCGATCACCGCCTGGAGCGCCTCCCGATAGGCGTCCTTGTACTCCGAAGGGTCGAACTCGCCCTCCATCGACTCGATCAGCGACGTCGCCATCGACAGTTCCTGCTTGCGGATCTCGATGTCCTCGTCCAGGAACGGGAAGTCGGGGGTGCGGACCTCGTCCGGCCAGAGCATCGTCTCCAGCACGAAGACGCCGTCGCGGACGCGCAGCGTGGCGAGCGACTCGCGCTGCCGCAGCGCGACCTTCACGACGGCGACCTGCCCCGAGCTCTCCAGCGCGTCGCGGAGCAGCACGTAGGGTTTGGCGCCCTGCGCGTCCGGCTCCAGGAAGTAGGACTTCGCGAAGTAGATGGGGTCGACCTCCTCCTGCTCCACGAACTGCAGGACGTCGATCCGGCGGCTGGACGACAGCGGCAGGTCGGCGAAGTCCTCGTCGGTGAGGATGACCATCTCGCCGGTGGGCAGCTCGTAGCCCTTCGCGATGTCGGAATAGGGGACCTCCTCGCCGTCGACCGTGCACACCCGCTTGTACTTGATGCGCCCGCCGTCCTCCCGGTGCACCTGGTGGAAGCTGACGTCCCTCTGCTCGGTCGCCGAATAGAGCTTCACCGGTATCGTCACCAGCCCGAACGAGATCGCGCCCTTCCAGATGCTCCGCATGATCCGTCCTTACCCAGCACGTTCCGGCTCCTAGCGTCGCAACCACGCGTGATTTGCGCCAGAACGGCGCCTTGATCCTTTTCTGCGGGGCGGGGGCCGGGTAAGACGGCGGTATGACCATGTCGTGGCCCGTTGAGCCGATGATGGCCGCCACCGGGGAACTCCCCTCCGACGGCGAGCACTGGGGCCTGGAGCTGAAGTGGGACGGCGTCCGCGTCCTGTCGCACGTCTCGGCGGACGGCGTCCGGGCCGTGGGGCGGCGCGGCGGCGACGTGACGGGCCGGTACCCGGAGCTGTCCGCCCTGGCCGACCTGCTACCGGATCACGACGTCGTCCTGGACGGCGAGGTCGTCGCCTTCGACGAGGGGCGGCCCAGCTTCGAGCGACTCCAGCGCCGGATGCACGTCGAGCATCCCGACCCCCGCCTGATCCGTCTCGTGCCCGTCCGGTACGTGGTGTTCGACGTCCTGTACCTGGACGGGCACCTCTTGTACGACGTGCCGTACACCGACCGGAGGTCGCTCCTGGCCGAGCTGGACCTGGCCGGATCCGGCCCCGTGGAGGTCCCCCCATACCTGCACGGCGAAGACCGGTCACAGGTGGAGGAGTTGCTCGCCTTCACCCGCGAGCAGCGTCTGGAGGGCGTGCTCGCCAAGCGGCTCGACTCGCCCTACCGTCCCGGCCGCCGCGTCGACTTCTGGCGCAAGGTGAAGAACTTCATGACGCGCGAGGTCGTCATCTGCGGGTGGAAGCCGGGCAAGGGGCGGCGTGAGGGCGGCGTCGGTTCGCTCCTCCTGGGCGAGTACGACGTGAAGGGCCTGCTGGGGTTCGTCGGCCACGTCGGCACGGGCTTCAGCGACCGCGCCCTGGACGAGCTGTACGAGACGCTGTGGCCGCTGCGCCGTCCGACGAGCCCCTACGACGAGGCCGTCCCGCGCGAGTTCGCCAAGGACGCCCAATGGGTTGAGCCACAACTCGTCGGGGAGGTCGCCTACAGCGCCCGCACCAGGGACGGCCGCCTGCGCTTCCCGTCCTGGCGGGGCCTGCGTGACGACAAGGACCCCCTGGAGGTCACGATTGAGCAGTAGCCCGGCCCCGGCCACCGGCGGTGGCGCGTGAGCGGCGAGAAGACCACGGTCGAGGTGGACGGGCGGCAGCTGACGCTGTCCAACCTCGGCAAGAGCCTCTACCCGGAGTTCACCAAGGGCGAGGTCATCGACTACTACGCGCGCGTCGCCCCGGTGATGCTGCCGCACCTGAAGGACCGCGCCGCCACGCGGATCCGCTGGCCGGACGGCGTGGACGGCGGCAAGTTCTTCGAGAAGAACGCCCCGTCCCACACCCCCGGCTGGATCCGCACCGCGACCGTGCCGAGCCCCGGCAGCACGCGGGGCCGCGAGACGCTCGACTACGTCGTGGTCGACGACCTGCCCACGCTCGTGTGGTGCGCGAACCTCGCCGCGCTGGAACTGCACGTCCCGCAGTGGAAGGTCGGGCCGCGCGGCAGGGTCCACACCCCCGACCTCGTCGTCTTCGACCTCGACCCGGGCGACCCGGCCACGGTCGTGGAGGCGTGCGAGGTGGCACGGCTGCTCCGCGACCTGCTCGCCGAGGACGGCCTGGACTCCCACCCGAAGACGAGCGGCAAGAAGGGCCTGCACCTGTACGTCCCGATCAAGGAGCCGGAGGACGCCGAGCGGACGTCGGAGTACGCCAGGTCCATCGCGCGGCGGCTCGCCGAGGAGCATCCCCGGCTGGTCGTCGCGAAGATGGAGAAGCGGCTGCGCAAGGGCAAGATCTTCGTCGACTGGAGCCAGAACAACCCCGCGAAGACGACCGTCGCGCCGTACTCGCTGCGGGCGGCGAGCCGTCCCTCCGTCTCGACCCCGATCACGTGGGACGAGCTCGAGTCCTGCGAGGACGCGGCCGACCTGGTGTTCGGGCCCGGCGAGGTGCTCTCCAGGGTGGACAAGCACGGCGACCTTCTCAAGCCGCTCCTGGAGGACCACCGCCCCCTTCCCTGACGATCCCCGGAGGATTCGTGTGCCCTATGTGTTCGATCCGGCACTCTCCGGCACCGGATTCCGCCACCATGGACGCGGGGACACCGAGCGGGGCGGAAGGAAGAGCAGTTGTCGCATAACCACCACTACGACGCCGTGGTGCTGGGCGGGGGGACGGCGGGGGAACTGGTCGCGGCCGGTCTCGCCCGCGCCGGACGGGACGTCGCACTCGTCGAGAACCGCCTGGTCGGCGGCGAGTCGCCGTACTTCGCGTGCGTCCCGTCCAAGTCGCTGCTGCTGTCGGCGCGGCGCGGCGAGACCTGGGAGATGGCGCTCGCCCGGCGCGACGCGCTGACCCGGTACCGGGGCGACGACCCGGCCGTCGCGCGGATGGCCGAGGACGGCGTGACCGTGCTGCGCGGCCGGGGGCGGGTCCTCGAACCCGGGCGGATCGAGGTGGACGGGGCCGTGCACGGCTTCGGCGACCTCGTCGTCTGCACCGGCAGCGAGCCGGTGGTCCCGCCCGTCGAGGGGCTCGCCGACGTCCCGCTGTGGACGAGCGCGGAGGCCCTGTCGGTCCCCGACCTGCCGCGCCGGCTGGTGATCCTCGGCGGCGGCCCGGTCGGCTGCGAGCTGGCGCAGGTGTACGCGGCGTTCGGCTCGCAGGTCGCGGTCGTCGAGTCGTCCGGCCGGCTGCTGACCGCGGAGGCGCCGTTCGCCGGCGAGGTTCTCGCGGACGCGCTCCGCCGGATGGGCGTCGACCTGCGGCTCGGCGCCGCCGTCGGCGACGTCGAGCGCAAGGACGTCGGCGTGCGGCTGTGGCTGTCGGACGGCGGGACGCTCGACGCCGACCGCGTCCTCGTCGCCGCCGGGCGCCGTCCCCGCGTGGAGGGCCTCGGGCTGGAGAGCCTCGGCGTCGCCGTCACGCCGGGCGAAGGTATCCCCGTGGACGAGACTTGTGCGGTGCCGTCCGCCACGGGGGGCGTGTGGGCGGCCGGCGACGTCACCGGCATCGCGCGTACCACCCATGCGGCCCGCTACCAGGCACAAGTCGCGCTGTCGAACCTTCTCGGGCGGCGCCGTGAGGCCGACTACCGCGCGATCCCCCGCGTCGTCTACACGTCCCCGACCGTCTACTCGGTGGGGATCTCGCCCACGCAGGCGGAGGAACTTCGCATAGACCTCCGCACCGCCGGGTACGACCTCGCCGCGACGGCGCGGGCGGCGGTGGAGGCCGACGAGCGCGGCCGGGTGGAACTGTACGCCGACCGCTCCCGCGGACTGCTGGTCGGCGCCGCCGCGGCCGGGCTCAACGCCGAGGAGTGGATGAGCGAGATCGCGCTGGCCATCCGCGCGGAGACGCCGCTGAGCCTGCTCGCCGACGTCGTCCACGCGTTCCCGACCTACGGCGAGGCCGTGGAGGCGCCGCTGCGGGAACTGGCGGGCGGACTGCCCGGCGGCACTGCTGAGGAGGATCCGAGATGAGCGAGACCGACGACCTGGACCGCCTGGCCCCGGACACCGGAGACCAGGCCGGCATGGCCGAGCGGCGCGGCGCGCTCGACGAGCGCGCCGAACGCGCCCCCGTGCCGGACGAGGCCAACGAGGCCGACGCCGCCGAGCAGCGGGCCGCCATCGACGAGGCCGACGACCGCGTCGAGGGCGCCCCCATGCCGGACGACGCCAACGAGGCCGACGTGGCCGAGCAGCGGCGCGAGGTACCGGTGGACGAGGACGACTACCGGTGACCTGGATTGTCCGGCGGCACAGATAACAAGGTTTTCGAAAAGGACCGGCGCGGGGTGGCCCCGGTCCCGGCGGGAATACACTGACCTGCGCGAAGGAACGTCGCCGGTCCTTGTGTGTGACCGACGGAGTTACCCGCGCGTAGGATGATGTGATTGTCAACACGCGACGGACACCCCCTCCCGTCGCGACGATTCGGTGATCGGAGAGTGTGGTGACCGCGACCCCGGACGCCCGCCCCCGCGGCACGAGGCTGCCGCGGCTGGCGCGCCGCAGGCAGCTGCTCGGCGCGGCCCAGGAGGTGTTCGTCGCGCAGGGCTACCACGCTGCGGCGATGGACGAGATCGCCGAGCGCGCAGGCGTCAGCAAGCCCGTGCTCTACCAGCACTTCCCGGGCAAGCTCGAGCTGTACCTGGCCCTGCTCGACGAGCACGCCGAGGCCCTCGTGAAGATCGTCCGCGAGGCGCTGGAGTCCACCACGGACAACAAGCTGCGCGTCCAGGCGAGCATGCAGGCCTTCTACGACTTCGTGGCCGGCGACGGCGAGGCGTACCGCCTGGTCTTCGAGTCCGACCTGCGCAACGTGGCACCCGTCCGGGCCCGCGTAGACCGTGCCAACCAGCAGTGCGCCGAGATGATCGCCCAGGTCATCGCGGAGGACACCAACGCCCCCGCCGAGGAGGCGCACCTGCTCGGCATGGGCCTGGTCGGCATGGCCGAGGTCAGCGCCCGGTTCTGGCTCTCCCAGCACCGCACCATCCCGAAGGACACCGCCGAGAAGATCATCGCCCGGCTGGCCTGGCGCGGCATCTCCGGCTTCCCCCGCACCACCGACCAGACCTGATCCCCCCGCCGGCCGCCTCCGGCCCGGCCGTGTTCCGCGTTCACCCTCGGCTCAACCGGGTGACGGCGGATCCGGTGATCTCCGTGCGACCATCGGAAGGGTCCGCCGGTGGTCGGCGGGACGTGACGGACGAAGGGAGCAGCGCGTTGCAGGTTCGCATCGGGGTGCAGAACGTTCCCAAGGAGCTCGTGGTGGACACGGCGCAGTCGGCCGACGAGGTGACGGACGCGCTGTCCGACGCGCTCGCCGAGCCGAACGGGGTGCTCGTCCTCAAGGACAGGCGCGCCGGGCGGATCGTGATCCCGGCCGCCCGCGTCGGCTACCTGGAGATCTCCGAGGACGAGCAGCGCAGCGTGGGGTTCGGCACGTAGTACGCGGGACGGCTTGACCCGGTTCACCGGGCCTTGACCTGCGTTTTGTTTCAATCCGACAGAACGGGCATATCGATCGTCGTTCACGGGCCGCCAGGCCCACGGAAAAGGAATGGATGATCGACATGCTCACGACGGTCCTCTGGTTCATCGTCGTCGGTGCCGTCATTGGAGCCCTCGCCCGGCTGCTCGTCCCGGGCCGCAATCCGATCGGCATCCTGCTGACGATCCTCGTCGGCATCGCCGGCGCGATCCTCGGAGGTGTGGTCGCGGACGCGCTCGGCGCGGGCACCGTCATCGCCTTCGTGTTCGCGGTCGTGATCGCCGCACTCGGCGTGGCCGGCCTGACCGCGCTCAACACGCGCGGGCGCGGCAGCGGCCGCAAGAGCGGCTGGCGCACGCGCCGCGGCACCTACTGACCGTCCGCCCGGCCCCCGCAGCGAAGGCCCCCGCCTGCCAGGCGGGGGCTTTCCCCGTCCTCGGGGACGGACTCGGGGCGAGAGGCCCTCGGCCGTGCCGCTCGTCCGGTGAGCCGGCCGCCCGGTCGCGGCGTGTCCGGATGTGGCCGTCCGCGCGGACCCCGCCCAGGGGCCGCGGCGCCCCTCCGCCCCCACCGGATAATGCCTGGAGGAACGGGCATGGAATAGATGAAACTACGGAAACGTTGAGTCCGGTGATCGGCTATTGGTGTATGCAACTGCCGGTCGGTACACTGCGTCGCGGAGTGTGACCGCACGCAGCCACAGCGAGTGACTGCTCTCAACCCCTGACTGCGGTCGCCGAGAGATTTGATCAACGGCTGGTCCCTCCCGCGCGAGCGCGCGGCCACAGGAACGACGGACACGTCCGCGAGGACGGAGTCGCGCCGGCGAGCCGCGCCGCACCCGGGGGCCGAGACCCCGCATATTGGAGGCTGAAAGCCCTGACTACCTTTCGTGAACTCGGGGTCGTACCCGAGATAGCAGACGCCCTTGAAGCAGAGGGCATCGTGGAAGCGTTCCCCATCCAGGAACTCGCCCTGCCGATCGCGCTGGGCGGGCACGACATCATCGGCCAGGCCCGCACGGGCACCGGCAAGACCCTCGCGTTCGGCGCCGCGCTGCTACAGCGCATCGAGCACGGCGGCAAGGAGCCGCGCGCGCTCGTCGTCGCCCCGACCCGCGAGCTGGCCCTCCAGGTCACCGACGACCTCCTGGTCGCCGGCGGCAAGCTCGGCAGCCGCGTCCTGTCCGTCTACGGCGGG
Source organism: Actinomadura latina NBRC 106108 (assembly GCF_001552195.1). Taxonomy (GTDB): domain Bacteria; phylum Actinomycetota; class Actinomycetes; order Streptosporangiales; family Streptosporangiaceae; genus Spirillospora; species Spirillospora latina. The sequence continues at coordinate 36,843 of NZ_BCQS01000007.1, read as the reverse complement.
CGCGCGTACGAGCCGCAGATCAGCGCGCTGCGCGACGGCGTCGACGTCGTCGTCGGCACCCCGGGCCGGCTCCTCGACCTCGTGAAGCAGAAGCACCTCGACCTGTCCAAGGTCGAGATCCTGGTGCTGGACGAGGCCGACCGCATGCTCGACCTCGGCTTCCTGCCGGACATCGAGCGCATCGTCCAGCGGATCCCGGTGAAGCGCCAGACGATGATGTTCTCGGCGACCATGCCGGGCGAGATCGTCGCGCTGTCGCGCAAGTACCTGACCCGTCCCACCAACGTCCGGGCCGAGTCGCACACCGAGTCGGACGCGACGCCACAGGTCGTCCAGCACGTCTTCCAGGCCCACCAGATGGACAAGCCGGAGATGATCGCCCGCCTGCTGCAGGCCGAGAGCCGCGGGCTCACGATGATCTTCTGCCAGACCAAGCGGGCCTGCGACCGGGTGGCCGCCGACCTCGCGCAGCGCGGCTTCGACGCCGCCGCCGTGCACGGCGACCTCGGGCAGAGCCAGCGTGAGCGGGCGCTCCGCGCGTTCCGCAGCGGCAAGATCGGCGTGCTGGTGGCCACGGACGTGGCGGCCCGCGGCCTCGACGTCGACGACGTCACCCACGTCGTCAACTACGAGTGCCCCGACAGCGCCGACACCTACGTGCACCGCATCGGCCGGACCGGCCGCGCGGGCAAGGAGGGCGTCGCCGTCACGTTCATCGACTGGTCCGACCGCACCCGGTGGAAGCTGATCAACAGCACGCTCGACCTGCCGTTCGCCGATCCGCAGGAGACCTACTCGACGTCCCCGCACTTCTTCGAGGCGCTCGGCATCCCCGAGGGCACGAAGGGCAAGCTGCCGAAGGACCAGCGGCACGGGCGCGCCGGGCTGGACGCCGAGGAGCTGGAGGACATCGGCGAGACCGGGAAGATCCGCAGCCACACCACCCGCGGTGCCACCCACGCCGACCACGACGGGGACCGGGAACGTCCCCGGCCGCGCCGCCGCAAGCGCAGCCGGACCCGCACGCGCGCCGGCCAGCCGGTCGAGGCGGGCGCGACGGAGGCCGAGACCGCCGCGGACGTCGCGGAGCCCGCGGACGGAAAGACCGCTGACGGCAACGTCGTCGACGCGGTCGCGACTGAGCGCAAGCGCAGCCGCACCCGCCGCCGCACCCGTGCGGGCAAGCCGGCCGCGGCCGCCGCGGCCGACTCCGCCGAGGCGTCGCAGACGGCGTGATCCGCCCGGTGACGACCGCGAGACCCTCACTCGGTCTCGCGGTCGAGCTATGTGCGGGCGCGCCCGCTCCGGTCGTCCCGGCCGTCCCGTAGCCGCAGGGCGGTGCCGGGGTGGTCGGTCACGAGGACGGCGACGCGCGGGTCGCCGAGGAAGCGCCGCATCACGGTCTCGGCGTTGACCGTCCAGATCATGGCGGGGATCCCGGCGCGGCCGCACTGCCGCAGCACGCCGACGCGCGCGAGCCGGTGGTTGAGCGCGACCATGTCGGCGCCCGCCCGGCGGACGAGGCGCAGCGGCGCGAAGTCGTGCGCGGCGCCGCGCTCCCACAGGTTGCGGCCCACCGACAGGGCCGTCCGGACGCCCGGGAAGCTCTTCTTGATCTCGTACAGGGAACCGACCTCGCGGGTGGTGACGACGAAGCCGTCCCGCCCGAACGCCTCCATCGCGAGGGCCACGGTCTCGTGCTCGCAGCCGCGCTCCTTGAGGTCGAGATGACCCTTGGCGCGGCCCGCGATGATGTTCATGGCGTCGCCGACGAGCGGGACGGGCCGGGACGCGAGGTCCTGGATCCGGGCGTAGCTCAGCCGGTTCAGGCGGAGCCCGCCGATCTCCGGGTCGTGGTGGACGACGAGCCGGCCGTCCCCGGTCCGCCGGATGTCGATCTCCACGTACTCGGCGCCGGACCCGGCGGCCTCGCCGAGCCCCGTCAGTCCCGCCTCGTCACGGCGGTGCGCGGAGATGGCCGGTTTCGAAGGCACGCTCGTGACGCTACCACCGGGACTTTTGCACCGACGTCCATTGACTAGACGAGTAAGTCCGAAGTCCAGCGGGACGCAGTGAAGGGTCCCGATGATCGTTTTGTGACGAACGACATCGAAACCCTTCTCACCGCACTGTACGTGAAGATCGACGACGAATTGGGAGGACCGCGATGGACGGGCAGGCCACCGCGGCTCACCGACGCGGAACTGGTCTGCCTCGCCGTGGTCCAGGCACTGTTCGGGTTCACCTCCGAGACGCACTGGCTGCGCTATGCCCGCAAGCATCTGACGGGCATGTTCCCGTACCTGCCGCAGCAGTCCGGCTACAACAAGCGGCTGCGGGCGGCGCTTGGCCTGGTCAAGCGGGTCATCCGGATGCTGGCCCGGTCCAGCGACTTCTGGCTGGACGACTGCTGGGTCGTGGACTCCACCCCGGTGCCCTGCGGGATGTCCCGGCCGACGGTGATGCGCTCGGAGCTTGCCGGATGGGCGGGGTACGGCTACTGCGCCAGCCACTCGCGGTTCTACTGGGGACTGAAGCTGTACCTGGTGTGCACTCCAGCGGGGATGCCGATCCTGTGGGCACTGGCCAACCCCAAGATCGGCGAGCGCGAGGTACTGGCCGCGATGCTCGAGATCGACGCGGGTGTGACGGCCGAACACGACGGCATCCTGCTGATCTGCGACAAGGGGTTCGCCGGGAAGGACTTCGAGACGCTGCTGGAGGAGTACCGGATCACCATGCTGCGTCCGTCCCGCAAGGACGAGAAGGCCCGCCACGGCGAGCCCATGCTCAAGAAGGTCCGCCAGCTGATCGAGTCGGTCAACGACACCCTCAAGGGCCAGCTGGATCTGGAAGATCACGGTGGACGCTCCATCGCCGGCGTGGCGATCCGCATCGCCCAGCGCGTCCTGGCGATGACCGCCGCGATCTGGCACAACAACGCAACCAACAGCCCGATCTCCCGATCACTGATCGCCTATGACCACTGACCAGAGATCGGACTTACTCGTCTAGGCTGGTGGTCCGTGAGTACGCCCCGGTTCCTGACCCTGCCCCCCGGCGTGAGCCGTACGACCGTCGAGACGCCCCGCGGCCCGCTCGCCGCGCTGGAGGCGCTCCCCGGCTCGGGTGTGCCCGAACGCTTCCCCGCCGTGCTCGTCCCGGGCCTGACGGGCAGCAAGGAGGACTTCCTCGCCGTCCTGCAGACGCTCGCGGCGTCCGGCCGCCGCGTCATCGCCGTCGACATGCGCGGCCAGTACGAGTCGATCGGCCCCGACGACGTCTCGGCCTACACCCGCGCCGCCCTGGGCGAGGACATCGCGGCCCTCCTGGACGGCCTGGGGCCCGACCCCGTCCACCTCGTGGGGCATTCGTTCGGCGGGCTCGTCTGCCGGGAGACCGTCCTGTCGGGGGCGCTTCCGGCGTCGCTCACGCTGATGAGCTCGGGCCCGTCCGCGGTCGGCGGCCAGGCCGCCGCGAAGGCCCGCGCCCTGCGCGACGCCATCCCGGAGCTGGGGATGGAGCAGATCTGGGCGCTCAGCCTCGAACCCGACTATGCCGGACGGGGCGTGCACCGCGAGATCGTCGCGTTCCTCAAGGCCCGCACGCTCGGCAACTCCGAGAAGGGCCTCGCCTGCATGGCGAACGAGATCCTCACGGCGCCCGACCGCGTCGACGAGCTCGCCAAGTACTGCACCGACTCGGGCCTGCGCACCCTCGTCCTGTGCGGCGAGGACGACGACGTGTGGTCCCCGTCCACCCAGGCCACCATGGCGGAGCGCCTGAACGCCGCCAAGGTCGTCATCCCGGGCGCCGCCCACTCCCCCGCGTGGGAGGCCCCCGAGACCACCGCCGCCGCCCTCCGTGCGTTCTGGAACGAAACGGAACACACCCTGAAGTAACGGTCAGCTATCGGATCGTCGCACATCGTCGGCCCGGCCGTTCTACGCTGTGCGCATGCCGGTGGATTACCGAGCCCCGAACATCAACGCGCGGAGCGTGGGGCAGCATCTGCGCCAGATCCGGGAGATCCTGGAACTGTCCTACGGCGAGGCGGCGGCCCGGCTCGGCGTCGACGCCGACTGGCTGGCCCGTGTCGAGACGGGCTTCGGGCCGGTCACGCCCGGCCAGGTCGCGGAGATCCTCGATTCCTACGGCACCCCGGCGCACATCCGGGACGCCGTGGTCGACCTGTCGTCCCGTCCCGCGGGCCCGCCGTGGCTGGCCCGCCATGTGGGGCGCATCAAGGCCCTCGTCCGCGACATCTACACGATCGAGTCGGAGTCTTCGCTGGTCCACGTCTTCGGCATCGGCCGGATGCCGGAACTCGTCCGCTGCGAGGAGTACGCGCGCCTGGTGTTCGAGCACCAGTACCCCGCGGTCGACGTGGACGAGGAGTGGGACCTCCTCCGCAGCCGCCAGCGGCACCGGCCGCGCACCCTCGACGTGATCCTCGACGGCCTCACCCTGGAACGCCACGGCGGCCCGCCGGACATCATGCGCGCGCAGTTCACCCACCTGCTCGAACTTCCCGCCGACGGCCGGTCGACCGTCCGCGTCGTCACGCCGGACGCGGGCGTCCACCCGGGCCTCAACGGGTCCTTCGACGTCCTGGAGTTCCCGGGCCTCCCCGGCCGGATCTCCATCGTCCACACGGCCCTCGGCATAGACGCCGCGCAGGCCGACCTCTGGGACAGCTGGCAGACGATCGAGGCACTGGCCCTCTCCCCGGCCGGCTCCAGGACCTTCCTGACGGACTGCCTCGCCGCCCTGGAGTAGCCGCCGGGGGACGGCTCGCGCCCCCCGGCGGCCTGCCTCCATCAGGCGAAGTAGTGCCCCTTCTCCAGGTCGTCGACGAGGCCGACCTGAGTCGGATGCCACCCGACCAGTTCACGGGTCAGCGCACTCGACGCGGGGGCGTCGATCCCGATGAACGGAGCCAGCCAGCCGAAATGCCCGGCCGCGTCATCCGGGGCGACGGACACCGCCTCCTGGCCGAGATGGCGTCCGATCACCTCGGCGACGGCCCGGATCGGCACCCCCTCATCGGCGCTCGCGTGCAGCGCGGACCCGGCCGGTGCCTTCTCCAGCGCCAGCCGGAACAGGTGCGCGGCGTCGAGCACATGCCCGGCGGGCCAGCGGTTCGCCCCGTCCCCGATGTAGCCGGAGACGCCCTTCTCGCGGGCGACGCCGACCAGGCTCGCGATGAAGCCCTTGTCCCCGTCGCCATGCACCGTCGGGGGGAGCCGCACGATGGACGAGCGGATCCCGCGCGAGGCGAAGGACAGCGTGAGGTGTGCGGTGGCCAGCCGGGCCGCCGGCCCCGCCGGTATGTCGAGCGACGGGTCGGGCACGAGGGCGTCCCGTTCGGTGGCCACACGTCCCGGCAGGAGGCCGACCAGCCCGGAGGCCAGGACGAACGGCCGGCCGGTACCGGCGAGCGCGTCGCCGAACGCCTCGACCGCCCGGCGGTCGGCATCCGCCGCGTCCTGGAACCGGCCCTCCGCGAAGGCGACGTCGTGCTTGAACGCGAGGTGGATCACCCCGTCCGACGCCGCGGCCGCGTCCCGCAGGACGTCGAGATCGTCCAGGCTGCCGCGCCGCACCTCGGCCCCCGCCTCGCCCAGCGCGGAGGCCGAGGCATCGGAACGCGCGAGCCCGATGACCCGGTGCCCCGCGCCGATGAGTTCGGGGACGACGGCGGACCCGATCCAGCCGGACGCCCCGGTGACGAAAACGCGCATGAGAACCTCCACTACCGCAACCGATGTCAGTCACTGTCATCAACATAGCACACCTATGTCAGTGACTGTCATCGACTAGGATCTACCGGCATGGGGCGATGGGAGCCGAACGCGCGCGGCCGGCTCGAACAGGCGGCACTGGACCTCTACGGCGAACGCGGATTCGAGAAGACGACCGTGGCGGAGATCGCCGCCCGCGCGGGCGTCACCGAGCGGACGTACTTCCGCCACTTCGCCGACAAGCGCGAGGTCCTCTTCAGCGGCACGACCGAACTCCGCACCATGCTCACGGACGCCGCAGCCGGCGCACCCGCGTCCGCGCCTCCGCTCGAAGCGACCGCCGCCGCCCTGGAGACCATCGGCGCCGTCTTCGTGGGAAACCGCGAGCGCTCCCGCCGCCGCCAGGCGGTCATCAAGGCGAACCCGGAACTCCGCGAGCGCGAACTGGTCAAGATGGCCGCCTTCGCCGCGTCCCTCGCCGAGACCCTGCGCGGACGCGGCGTCCCGGACCCGGCCGCCACCCTGACCGCCGAGGCCGGAATCGCCGTCTTCAAGGTCGCCTTCGAACGCTGGCTCAACGCCCCCACCGAGCAGGAACTCCCCGACTTCATCCGCGAGTCCCTCGACGAACTGAAATCCCTAACCGCCGCCACCTGACTCATCGATCACCGCGATGGGCCACCCGGTTCGCCGCGCGAGCGGAGACTCCGTGTGCGCCATCGCCGGGACGGGCCCGGCTCGCGGCAGCGCTCGGCTGGACAGGCTCACGGGGATTCGGGGCGACGGTGTGCGGCACCTCGAACCAGACCCGCAGCCGCCCGTCGTCCAACTGCTCGAAGCCCCAGGACTTGGCGAGCATCGCCAGGATGGGCAGGCCGCGCCCGTGCTCGCCGTGCGGGTCGTCGACGTGGTGCGGGAGGCCGGTGCCGCCCTCGTCGGTGACCTCGATCCGGATGTTGGCGGTACCCACGTAGGCGTCCACCTCCACGAGGTCGCCCTTGCCGTGGACGATCGCGTTGGTGAGCGTCTCGGAGAGCAGCAGCAGCCATCCTCAACGAGGCAGTGATCCGACGGCAGGTCGGCGACCGGGAGACGATGCGTGAACAGCTCCAGCACCTCTCCGAGTTGGCGAAGCTCGACCACATCAACATCGTGGTTCTCCCCTTCTCGGCAGGTGCGCACCCCGGCATGGAAGGCGCGTGCAACGTCCTCCGCTTCCCTGAGCCAGCCGATCCCGATGTCGTGTACGTCCAATACCGGTTGGGAAGCATCTACCTGGAAGATCCCTCCGATGTTGAAGAGTACGTAGATCTCTTCGACCACCTGCGCTCGCGAGCGCTGGGCCCAGACCAGTCTCTTGCGCTGATCGCTAGGGTGGCCAACGAAGTCTCGTAGGCCAGGAGAGCTAGCTAGGAGTGCAGGGTCATCATGAAGCACTCAGACATGCGGTGGCGCAAGAGCAGTCACAGTGGGGAACAGGGCAACTGCGTCGAGGTTGGCGCCACTTGGAGCACGAGCAGCCACGGCGCGGGCAACGGTGGTCAGTGCGTAGAGCTGCGGGCCGACGAGGCGGTGGTGCTGGCGCGGGACTCCAAGGACCCGGACGGACCAGTGCTCGGCCTCGGCGTCGACGCCTGGCACGCCTTCCTCACCACGGTGAAGACCGGCCGCCTCGACCTCTCCTCAGCAACTGCGAAACTACGTTGAGTTGCGGCGTGTTGCCCTTAACCGATCGCTCTTAAGGGCAACACGCCGCAAGTGAACGAAGCGCACGAGGAGCCGTCAAGGTTCGGCTGCGCTCTCGGATCACCCGCCACGGAGGCGCCACGAAAACCGCCATCGATGACCGTCCGCGCAACGGCGAAGACACCCGGGCAGCGGACCGCAGACTGTGTCGACACGCATGATCCGCCGCTCAACGTCTGGATATCGTTCGCCAGTTCAGGTCCCGGCGGGGTCTAGGAGCACGCCCGGGTTGAGAATGGCGGCCGGGTCCAAGGTGGATTTGACGGCGCGGAGGGCGGCGGCGAAGGGCTCCGGGCGTTGGCGGTCGTACCAGGGGCGGTGGTCGCGGCCTACGGCGTGGTGGTGGGTGATCGTGGCGCCCTGATCGGACAGGACGCCCGAGACCGCTGCTTTGATCTCGTCCCATTGCGCCACGGTCGAACCCCAGCGGCCGGTTGCGTAGACGCCGAAGTAGGGGGCGGGGCCGTCCGGGTAGACGTGGGTGAAGCGGCACGTCACCACGCCTTGGGCGCCGACCGCGCGCATCGCGTCTTCGGCCGTTGTCACGACCACCTCGCGGAGGGCCGGGAAGGCGCCCCAGGTGCAGGCGGTCTCGAAGGTCTCCACGATCATGCCGTGGGCGGCGAGGGCGTCGCGCTGGTACGGCATCCGCAGGAACGCGGTGCGCCAGGTGTCGGACGCGTTGCGTGCGCCCGAACTCGGCTGCGGGCGGCCGCCGTGGTCGCGGCACAGTTCCAGAGCCCGGTCCAGGGCTGTTTCGACGGGGTGGTCGGCGGATTCGAAGCCTAGGACCAGGACGCCGCCGGGTGAGTCGGTGCCGGCGTTCAGCAGCGCCTCCATGGGGTCGAGCAGGCGGCAGTTGGCCGGGTTCAGGCCGGATTGCGCCAGGGCGCGGGTCGCGGCGACGGCGTCGTCATAGCGGGCGAACAGGACTGAGGCTCCCGCACGCCAGCGTGGACGTTCCTGCAGGCGCATCCACGCCTCGGTGATGACGCCGAGCGTGCCTTCCGAGCCCAGGAACATCCGGTCCGGGGACGGGCCCGCGCCCGAGCCGGGCAGCCGCAGGGACTCGCTCACGCCTATCGGAGTCACCACCCGCAGGGATTCCACGAGATCGTCGATGTGGGTGAGCACGGTGGCGTAGTGGCCGCCCGCCCGGGTGGCCAGCCATCCGCCGAGCGTCGAGAACTCGAACGACTGCGGGAAATGCCGCAGGGTCAGCCCGTGCGGGCGTAGGCGGTCTTCGAGGGCCGGGCCGTAGATACCCGCTTGGATCCGGGCGGCACGGGCGGTGGTGTCCAGTTCGACCACGTCGGCCAGCCGACCCAGGTCGAGGCTGACCACACGATCACCGTCCAGCCGCGGCTCGACGCCTCCGACGACCGAGCTGCCGCCGCCGTAGGGGATGACCGCGATTCCCGCGCCGGTGCACCAGTCGAGGACGTCGATCACGTCGCGTTCGTCGCGCGGCCTGACCACCAGGTCGGGAACCTGCCCCACATCGCCCAGCAGATTGCGGGCCACGTCGCGGAACGCCTTGCCTCGGGCGTGCCCGGCCCGGTCGGCCGGGTCGTCCGAGCAGAGGACGGCAAGTGGCGCGGGCGCCTCCACCCGTGGCGACCCGACGTCCAGGTCACCGATCACCGGAGGCTGGTGGTCGACCAGTTCGGCGTCCGGCAGCAGGGCGGCCACCCGTCTGATGAGCGCCGCCCGCTCCGCGCCCGTGACCGCGTCCTCCAGATCGCCCCAACCCCACCAGGACCGCGTCCCCATCACACCCTCCAGATCCGACGACCTGCCGCAGTGCGGAGCCTAAAGTAGGCGATCATGACGATGGAACAGTGGGCGTTGGGCGGGGACCTGAAGGTCGCCCGGATCGGGTACGGCGCGATGAAGCTGACCGGTTGGCCGCGGGGCGACCGGCCCGAGCGGGAGACGGCCCTGGCCGTCCTGCGCCGGGCCGTGGAACTCGGGGTGAACCACATCGACACCTCGCACTACTACTCGCGGGACGGGGTGGCGGCGAACGAGCTGATCCGGGAGGCGCTGCACCCGTACCCCGACGACCTGGTGATCGTGACCAAGGTCGGGGCGCTGGTCGAAGGCTCCGACCTCACCGTGCCCGCGGCGGAGAAGACCGGCCTCACCCCCGGCGGCCTGCGCCGCGGCGTCGAGGCCAACCTGCGCTCGCTCGGCGTGGACCGGCTGGACGTGGTGAACCTGCGGATGGGCGACCTCGACCGCTCGGAGGCATCGCCCGCCGCCCCGCTGGAAACACTGCTCGCGCTGCGGGACGAGGGGCTGATCCGCCACCTCGGCGTCTCCAACGTCACCGCCGCGGAATTCGCCGAAGCCCGGGCGATCGCGCCGATCGCCTGCGTCCAGAACCTCTACAACGTGTCCAAGCGCGATGACGACGCGCTCGTCGACGCCTGCGCCGAAGCGGGCATCGCCTACGTCCCGTTCTTCCCGGTCGGCGGTTTCCAGCCCATCACGGCCGGACGCCTGGAGGCCGTCGCCGCCCGCCACGGTGCGACCGTGCCGCAGGTGGCCCTGGCCTGGCTGCTGGCCCGCTCGCCGAACGTCCTCCCCATTCCCGGCACCGGTTCGCTGGAGCACCTGGAGGAGAACATCGCGGCCGGGGCGCTGCGGCTGACCCCGGACGACCTCGCGGAGCTGGGCCTCTAGACGAAGCCCATGACCCGGCGGTCAGTGCGGCGGAGCCGGCTGGAGCTGGACGAGGATCATGCCGTTGACGCCGTCTTCCCGGTAGGCGGCGCGGACGCGGTAGCGGGCGGGCGGCAGGTCGACGGCCAGGTGGTTGCCGGGCTCGGGGGTCGCGCCTGGCCAGGCGGAATCGACGAGGACGACCGGACCGTCCACGTCCCAGACGAGGTCCTCGTCGTCGTCCCAACGGACGTCCTGGAGGGCTTTCCGCGCGGCGGCGACGAGTTCGGTCTCGGAGTTCGCCGCCGTCCGGCGCAGGAAGAGCCGTTCGTCCGGCAGGTAGGTCGTGGTGGCGGGCTCGTCGCCGAAGACGAGCCCCTGCCCGGCTCCCACGCCGACCAGCCCGATGTAGCCCTCGACCGCGCACGCGCGCCCGTAGTCGCCCCAGGTCTCCACGGGGCCGTCGTCGTCCGTCACGCCGCACCACTGGGCGAGCTGTGACGCGGGCGCGGCCAGCAGCGGCCCTCCCCCGGACTCGACCCAGGCCAGCTCCATAGGTCCCCGCCTCTCCATCGGTGGCCGCGCCACAGTACAAGGCGCGTCCGACATCCGCGCACGTCTTCACTCTGACCAGGTCATATGTGAGGATTGAAGGTACTTGTGACGGTGCGGCGGGCCGTCAGGAGGAAACATGCGCAAGATGGCCGACTGCAGGGACATGCCGAGCGAGTCGGGGTGCACGCTCGCCATCAGCGGCGAGGAGGACGAGGTCGTCCGCGCCGCCGCCGAGCACGCCGCCTCGGTGCACGGGCACACCGACACCCAGGAGCTGCGGAACGAGATCCGCGATCACCTCAAGGACGAGCCGGCGATGGCCAGGGGTTGAGGCACATGAGCTTCGTGCAGATCATCGAGTACGAGACCGACCACCAGGACGAGCTGAACGGGCTGTTCGACGACTGGGCGACCGCGACCGAGGGCAAGCGCGCGGCGACCCACGAGTTCCACACCCGTGACCGCGAGAATCCGACCCACTTCGTGGACATCGTCGAGTTCCCCACCTACGAGGAGGCCATGCGGAACAGCGACCTGCCCGAGACCCGGCACATCGCCGAGCAGATCCAGTCGCTCTGCAAGACCGGCCCGAGGTTCATGAACCTGGACGTCGTGCGGTCTGACGACCTGTGACACCTCCGCCGCGCCCGTGCGGCCGCGGGCGCGGCGGCTCATCCGGGTGATCCCCGCAGCCGGCTTCGTGTTCGTCGCCGACGCGGCATCGGTCGTCAGTCGAGGCCCTCGACGATGCGGAAGTCGCGCTCGACGCCGTCGGCGAGTACGGCCAGCGCCTCCTGGTAGGCCGCGCTCGCGCGTGCGGCGACCGCCCGTTCGAAGCTGTCGAACTCGATCAGGATGACGCGCTCGGCGATTCCTGCGTCGTGTGCGGCGACCCGCTCGCCGCGGGTGAGCAGCCGCCCGCCCGCGGCCTTGACGGCTGGACCGGCCAGCTTGTCGTAGGCGGCGAGCCTCTCGGGGTCTGCGATGGTGCGGTAGACGCTGACCCAGTAGCCCTTGGGCACGGTACCTCCTGTGTTCGGATCCATGGCCGGCGCGCCGCGGGTCAGCGAGCCGACGGAGTGCGTCGAGGTCGGACGGCTTCGATCAATCGGCTGGGGATGCGGTCGGATTGGTCTCGGGTGAGCGTCGGCGGGCGAGGACGAGGCTGGTCATCGTCGTGATCGCCATCGCGGCGACGCCGACCAGCGCCGCGGTGGTGTAGGCGCCGTCGTTCGGGAAGAGGCGGCCCGTGGCGGTGCCGGCGGCCAGGACCAGACCGCCGATGGCGCTGCCCAGGGAGTACCCGACGCTGCGGACGACGTAGTTGAAGCTCATGGCGCTCGACGTCTCGCTCTTGGGCGTGACGGCCAGGATGACGCCGGGCATGGCGGCCGAGAAGCTGCCGACGCCGAGGCCCAGCACGCCCATGGCCGCGAGCAGTTCGGCCAGGTTGGACCGGGCGGTGGCGAACAGGACGAACCCGCCGCCGACGAGGGCGGCGCTGCCTGCCAGGAGCAGGGGGCCGTCGATCCGTTCGCGGACCCGGGGCGTGAGCCTGCCGGCGACGAACCCCAGCAGGGAGAACGGGATGAGGACCAGCCCCGCCGCGAAGGTGTTCAGCCCGAAGCCGTAGCCGGCGCTGTGCGGCGTCTGCGCGTAGCGGGTGATGAGCGTGAGCAGGAGGTACATGCCGCTCCCGCCGACGAACATGGCGATGTTCGCCCCGGCGACCGCCGGGTGCCGTACCGCCCGGACGTCGACCAGAGGCGTCGTGCTGCGCAGCTCGGAAACGGTCCAGACGCACAGCAGAAGCACGGCGGCGACGGCAAGGGTCACCGCCACGGCGAGGTGTCGGCTCCACAGGCTCCTCTCGCCGGCCAGGAACAGGACGAGGAGCAGTCCACCCGCCAGGAGGAGCGCACCGGCCACGTTCACGGGGGCGGAGCGGCCTTCGGGGGCTGCGGGCATGGAGCGCCAGGCGGTCAGGAATGCGATGCCGGTGACGAGCAGGCCGAGGCCGTAGGCGGCCCGCAGTCCGCCGAACTCGGCGAGCAGCGCGGCCAGCGGGTAGCCGACGCCGGCTCCGATGATGGAGACCACCGAGATCAGGGCGATCGTGGCCGCGCTGCGCGCCTCGGGAAGATGGTCGCGGGCCACGCCCATCATCAGCGCCGTGAGACCGAGTCCGACGCCTTGGGCCGCTCTGCCGGCGAGCAGCCAGGCGAACGGCAGCGGCAGCACGGTGAGCGCGCTGCCGACGACGACGATCGCCAGCGTGGCGAGAATCGCGGCCCGCCGGTGCGGACCGGCTCCGAGCCGGCCGAGGACAGGGGTGGCGACGGCGCCGCTGAGCAGGGCGATGGTCAGCGTCCACTGCGCGCTGTCGAGGGAGACGTGGCACGTGGTCGCCACGCTGGTGATGAGCGGCGTCCCGAGGCTGGCGACCGCCGCCACCACCAGGGCGATGAACACCAGGGCGGGGACCAGCAGACGTGCCTCGGAACGCATCTGGGCAGTACTCATGGGCTTGTCATGAGCCCGGGCCGCGGTCACCGGTCCGACTCCTCTCGGGCGCGGCCTTCGAGCTCCGCCAGATGCAGCAGCGCCGGAAGGGCCGCTGTCAAGGCCTCGACCTCGTCACCGGTGAGCTCGTCGATCAACCGCGCGTACGCGTCGACGCCCGCCTGGCGCCGCGTCCGGACGTACGACGCGCCGGCCTCGGTCAGGCGCACCAGCGTGACCCGCTTGTCGGACGGATCACCCTTCCGCTCGACCAGCCCGGATTCCTCCATCACCCGGACCAGGACGGTCATCGCGGGCTGGGTGACGCCCTCGGCCACCGCCAGATCGGTGATCCGTCGCGGGCCGGTCTTGTCCAGGGTGGCCAAGGTGGCGGCGGACGTCAGGCTCATGTCGCGGGGAAGGCGTCTCACGGCCCTGGTGGCCAGACCGTAGAGGGCTGACCCGATGGCATCGGATGCGCCGTGCGCGGCGCCTTGGCGACTCACACCTGAAGCATAGCAGCTTTATATGAATCCTTTATGTATCTTCCGATCGGGGTGACAACAAGGGGGCGGTGTCGAGGTCGCGGGGCGGTAATGACACACTTACTGAAGTTTGTCTCACGGAGGTGTCTATGCCCGCGACGATCCAGCCCCCCGAGAGCGTCACCTGGCGCGTCCACCTCGACCGGTCCATGTGGATCGGCGGGGTGCGCAGCCTGATGCTCCAGGCGTTGCACCCCATGGCGATGTGGGGCGTCTGGCAGAACTCCAACTTCCGTGAGGACCCGTTCGGGCGGCTCCAGCGGACGTCCGACTTCGTGGGGCTCGGCACATTCGGCAGCCCGGAGGAGGTCGAGAAGGCCGCGTACCGGGTGCGGGAGATCCACCGGAGCCTGCGCATCCTCAACCACGACACCGGCAAGAAGGAGCGGCTCGACCAGCCCGAGCTGCTGCTGTGGGTGCACTGCGCCGAGGTCTACTCCTACCTGGAGGTCGCGCGGCGGGCCGGGCAGCCGATCACCGGCGCCATGGCCGACCGGTACCTGGACGAGCAGCGCAAGTCCGCGACGCTCGTCGGGCTGCACGCCGAGGACGTCCCCGGCAGCGTCGCCGAGATGGAGGCGTTCTTCGCCGAGATGCGGCCCCGGCTGCGGGTCACCGAGGAGGCTGCGGAGACCGTCCGGTTCCTCATGTGGCCGACGCTGCCGGACAACCTGAAGTTCCTCTCGCCCGGAAAGCCGGGCTACTTCCCGTTCGGCGCGCTCTGCTACTACTCGCTGCCGGACTGGGCGCGCGAGATGTACGGGGCGCTGCCCGAGGTGCCGCAGCCGGTGGTGACGGCGGCGCTCAGGTCGTTCCGGCTCGCGATGAACTCGGTGCCGGAGCGGGTGCACGACTACGCGTTCGCGAAGGACACCCGCGACATGCTCGAACGGACCCGGCAGCGGCTCGCCGCCGAGGGCTACGACGTGAGCAGGGGCCTCTACGGGCTCCGCGACCCGCGCCGCTGGCCGGACCGGCGGGCGCTGGCATCGGCCTAGTCGGCCGGGAGGGCCGCCCAGGGCTCCTTGCGCGGGGCGGCCTCCTGGCCTTCCGGGCAGTGCCGGGCGAAGTCGCACCACCCGCACAGGCCGCCCGGACGCGGCGGGAAGATCTCGTCGTCCGCCCTGCCGTGCGCGCGGTACGCCTCGTCGGCCGCGGCCGCTTCGGCGGCGATCTGCTCGGCGCGGCGCATGTGCCGGGCGAGGGACTCGTCGGTGTGCTCCCACACCGCGACCTCCCCGGACGGCAGATGGTGCAGTTCGACGCGGCGGCACGGGCGGCGCAGGACGCGGGCCGCCGCCACCGCGTAGATCGCCAGCGCGAGGGAGCCGCGGGCGTCGTCGGAGGTCAGGATGTGCCGGCCCGTCTTGTAGTCGACGACGACGAGTTCGGCGCCGCGCGCGTCGAGGCGGTCGATGCGGCCCGACACGGCGATCCGGTCGGTGCGGGTCGCGACCGTGCGCTCCACGCCGAGCGGCTCGTCGGACGGGTCGAGGCCGGCGGCGTACCGCTCGGTCATCTCGCGGGCCCGGTCGCGCCACCGCGCGGACTGCGCCTCGTCCCGGAATCCGTCCGTCAGCCAGCCCCGGGCCAGCAGCCGCCCGGCGGCCTCGGGGGTGCGTTCACGCAGCGGCAGCCGCCACCAGCCGGCCAGGGCGTTGTGCACGCTCGCGCCGACGCTGTTGTGCGCCCACGGCGGGCCCTTCGGCGGCATCGGACGATCGAGGTACGTCATCCGGTAGCGGCGCGGGCAGTCAAGCCACGTGTTCAGCCGCGACGGCGTGCACGTGTACAGCCGCTGGGGCATCCCGTCGAAGCCCAGCTGCTCCACCGCTAGTCGTCTTCGTTCGCCAGCGAGCCCCAGGTCTCCCAGCGGGCGTCCTCTTCGCCGACCGTGGTCTCCTCGCCCTGCGCGGGCAGGACCTTCAGCTCCTTCGGCAGCGGCGTCAGCAGCGCGCCGATCGAGTTGAGCTGCTTGCGCAGGTCCTCGTAGACGCCGCCGATCGAGCCGGGCCGGCCGCGGTGCAGCGTGTCGCCGGAGAACAGCGTGCCGAGCTGCTCGCTGATCACGCAGACGCTGCCGGGGGTGTTGCCCGGGGTGTGCACGATCTCCAGCTGCGCGTCACCGATCTCGAAGACGCCGCCGTCCTCCAGCCAGATGTCGGGTTCGAGGGACCGGAGCGCCTTGGCGTCGTCCTCGTCCTCCTCCTCTTTGGCGAGGCGGCCGAAGTAGTCGCGCCACAGCAGCCGGTCGGCGCGGTGCATCGCGATCGGGGCCCAGTCGTCCTCGTCCTCCTCGCCGGCTGCGGCGACCTCCAGCACCACGCTGAGGCGGTGCTCATTGCCGTCGGTCAGGATGACGGCCATGACGTCCCGGTCGCCGACCTCCTTGAGGATGGCCTCGGCGTCGTTCGCCGGGTCGATCACGATGACCTCGTCGTCGTCGCCGACGATGTAGGTGTTGTTCTCGACGTCGTACTCGGTGTCGTCCAGGGTCAGCGTCCCCGGCGTCACAACCTGTTCGATGCGCGCGTCCACGCAAGGCACCCTACCGTGCTTCGCGGCCTCCATCCCGCACACGGAGATCACTGCCGGACGCGGCCTCCGCGAGGCGCTCGAAGGCGTCCGGCGCGGTCGTCCCGGCGCCGAGCCGGTCGCCGGTCAGCGCGCCGTGGTCGTCGCTGGAGCCGGTCGCGGCGAGCCCGAGCGCGGCGGCGAGATCGTGCAGGCGGGCGCGGTCCCCGGGGACGTGGTCGGGGTGGTCGGCCTCGATCCCGGCGAGCCCGGCGGCGGCGAGCCGCTCGATCACCTCGTCGTCGAACACGTAGCCGCGGCGGCGGGCCCGCGGATGCGCCAGCACGCACACTCCCCCGGCCGCGCGGACGAGCCCGATCGCCCGCTCCGGGTCCAGCGCGTACCGCTCGGCGTAGGCGCGGCCGCCCTGCGCGATCCACTGGGGGGTGAACGCCTCGCCCGCCGTCCTGATCACGCCGGCCTCCACCATGGCCCGCGCGATGTGCGGGCGGCCCACCGCCTCGCCGCGCGCGAGCGCCCGGACCATGCCCCAGGTGATGTCCACGCCGAGATCGCGGAGCCGGTCCACCATGGTCCGCGCCCTGACCACGCGGTCGTCGCAGATCCGGGCCAGCTCGGCGGCGAGCGCCGGATGCTCCGGGTCGAACAGGTAGCCGAGCATGTGCAGGCTCCGGCCGTCCTGGGCGCAGGACAGCTCGATGCCGGGGACGAGCGTCAGGCCGTCCGGCAGGGCGCCCGCGGCCTCGTCCCACCCCGCGACCGTGTCGTGGTCGGTCAGCGCGACGACGTCCAGGTTCCGCGCCCGCGCCCGCCTGACGACCTCGGCGGGCGGCCTGGTGCCGTCGGACGCGTCGCTGTGGCAGTGCAGATCGATCCGCATGCCCCCTTCCTACCAGCGGCGCCCGGCTAGTGACGGCCACCACTTACCTCCTCACGGCGCGAGGTGTGTGCTGGTGACCGACGTACATCGCGCACACCGGCGCACCCGGCCGACGGCCCGGCCGGACCCTCCGGCCGGCGTCCGCTCAAGGTGACGGGGAGGCGGTCATGAACCACGAAACCCGCACGGTAGACGCTCTCATCGTCGGCTCCGGGCCCGTGGGCAGCGCGTTCGCCCGCGAACTGGTCGAGGCCGGCCGCAGCGTCCTGATGGTGGAGGCCGGGTCCGCGCTGTCCGCCCGTCCGGGGGCGCACCTGAAGAACGCCTACCTCTACCAGCGCAACCTCGACCTGTTCTCCTCGGTCATCAGGGGCCATCTGAGCCTGCTCTCGGTGCCGTCGAACGACCGGCCCGAGGTGACCCTCGACCCCGCGTCGTTCCGGGTCGACTTCGACCGGCACCGCGGGTTCGTCCGCAACAACCAGAACCCCGACCAGGACCACACCGTCAACCTCGGCGCCGAGGCGGTCACCTACGGGGTGGGCGGCATGGCCACGCACTGGACGTGCGCCACGCCCCGGCACCATCCCGTCGTCGAGCGCAGCGACCTGCTCGCGGAGCAGGAGTGGGACGTCCTCTACGGCGACGCCGAGCGGCTGCTCAACACGCACGACGACGCGTTCGACCACGCCATCCGGCACACCATCGTGCGCGAGAAGCTGCAAGGGGAGTACACCGATCTGCCTGAGCGGTACGGCGTGTGCAACCTGCCGCTGGCCGTGGAACGGCGCACCGACAATCCGGACTTCGTGCACTGGAGCGGCGCCGACAGCGTGCTCGGCCCGCTCGCCGACGGCGCCCGCGACGACCTCTTCGACCTGCGGCCGGACCACCTGTGCCGGCGCCTCGTCCGCAGCGCCGACGGAAGCCGCGTCGAGTACGCCGAGATCCAGAACCTCGGCGACTGGGGGACGCTGCGCGTGGAGGCCGAGCACTTCATCGTCGCGGGCGGCGCCGTCCTCACGCCCCAGCTGCTGCACGCCTCGCACATCCGGCCCGAGGCGCTCGGCCGCTACTTGTGCGAGCAGCCCGTGGCGTTCTGCCAGATCGTGCTCCACCAGGACATCGTGGACGGCGTGCGGGACGACTCCCGCTTCACCGACCGGATCGGCGAGCACCGCAAGCGGAGCCCGGAGGACCCGATCCCCATCCCGGAGAACGATCCCGAGCCCAACGTGTGGATACCGGTGTCCGAGGAGCGGCCCTGGCACTGCCAGGTCCACCGGGACGCCTTCCACTACGGGGAGGTCGCCCCGAACGTCGACACGCGGCTGGTCGTCGACCTGCGCTGGTTCGGCATCGTGGAGCCGCGCGAGGACAACCGCGTGGTGTTCTCCGACTGCCATCGCGACGCCTTCGACATGCCGCAGCCGACCTTCGCCTTCCGCCTGGGCGAGCGGGACCGCCGCAACCAGCACGCGATGATGCGCGACATGCTCCGCGCGGCGAGCGCGCTCGGCGGCTTCCTGCCCGGATCGGAGCCGCGGTTCGTGGAGCCGGGGCTGCCGCTGCACGTGACCGGCACCACCCGGATGGGCGACAACGCCGAGACCAGCGTCGCCGACACCCGCTCGCGGGTGTGGGGCATCGACAACCTCTACCTCGGCGGCAACAACGTCATCCCGCGCGGCACGGCGAGCAACCCCACGCTCACCAGCGTCGCACTGGCGATCAAGGCCGCGCGGCACATGCTCGGGCGCTCGCCCGGGACGACCTAGGGGGCGCGATGTTCGACGGTGACCGGGTGTCGTTCGGGATCACGCCCACCGGCTGGACGAACGACGACTTCCCCGAGATCGGCGACGACATCGCCTTCGAGCAGTGCGTGAGCGAGATGGCGCTCGCCGGCTTCGAGGGATGCAGCGTCGGCCACAAGTTCCCCGCCGACCCGGAGGTCCTGCGCCGGGCCCTCGGGCTGCGCGGCCTGCGCGTCTCCGAGCCGTGGGCCAGCACCTACTTCACGGCCGAGGGCATGCGCGAACGCACCCTGGCGACCTTCCGGGAGCAGCTGGACTTCATCCGCGCGGCCGGTGGCGACGAGATCGTCGTCGCCGAGCTGGCCGGCGCCGTCCACCAGCGTCCCGTCGCGCTGCGGGCGAACAAGCCGGTGTTCGACGACGCCGAGTGGGAGCTGCTGCTGGACGGCCTGGACGAGATCGGCGGCCTCGCGGCGGCGGCGGGCATGCGGCTCTGCTACCACCACCACATGGGCACCGGGGTGCAGACCCGGGCGGAGATCGAGCGGCTGCTCGCCGGGACCGACCCCGGCCGGGTGCTGCTGCTGCTCGACACGGGCCATCTGGCCTGGTCCGGGGACGATCCGCTCGCGCTCGCCCGCGACCACGTCCACCGCATCGGGCACGTCCACCTCAAGGACCTGCGCCAGGACGTGCTGGAACGGGCCCGCCGGGACGACCCCAGCTTCCGCGACGCCGTCCTCGCGGGGATCTTCACCGTCCCCGGGGACGGGATGACCGACTTCGAGCCGATCCTCCGGGCGCTCGACGACGGCGGCTACACCGGCTGGCTGGTCGTCGAGGCCGAGCAGGACCCCGCCAAGGCGGAACCGCTCGCCTACGCCAAGAAGGCCCGCGAGTACCTGCACGCCGTGACGGGACGCTGACGGACGGGACGCTGACGGACGGGACGCCGCCGGACGGGACGCCGCCGGACGGGGCGCCGTCCTCCCGGGAAAGGACGATCATGCAAGCACCTACTCTCGGCATCCACGCCCTGGTCTGGACGGGCGACTGGAACGAGGGCCGGGCCCGGTACGCCGCCGAGCGCACCCGGGCCTGCGGCTACGACCGCCTGGAGATCCCGCTGCTGGACAGCTGGCACATCGACGCCCCCTCGACCCGGCGCATCATGGCGGAACACGGCCTGGCCGTGACCGGCAACCTGTTCCACACCCGCGACACCGACATCACGAGCGAGGACCCCGCCGCCGTCGCCGCCGGGGAGCGGCGCCTCCGGCAGGGGGTCGAACTCGTCCGCGACATGGGCGGCGACCGCCTCTGCGGCACGATCTACAGCATGCTGGGCAAGTACGACCGGCCGCCCACGGCGCGGGGGCGCGCCCAGTCCGCCGAGGTGCTGCGCCGGACGGCCGACCTGGCGGCCGACGCGGGCGTCCGGCTGGGCCTGGAGACCTGCAACCGCTACGAGACCAATCTGGTGAACACGGCGGCGCAGGCGCTGGCCCTCGCCGAGGAGATCGACCGGCCCAACGTGGACGTCCACCTGGACACCTACCACCTGAACATCGAGGAGCCGGACACGGCGCACCCGGTGCTCGTGGCCGGCGACCGCCTCGGCTACGTGCACGTCGGCGAGAGCAACCGGGGCTACCTCGGGTCCGGCGACATCGACTTCGCCGGCTTCTTCCGCGCCCTGCACCGGGCGGGCTACACCGGCCCGATCATCTTCGAGTCCTTCTCCTCGGCGGTGATCGCCCCGGAGCTGTCCAACGCCCTCTGCATCTGGCGGGACCCGTGGGACGACTCCGACGACCTCGCCGGGCACGCGCAGCGCTTCATCACCGAGCAGCTGTACTCCGCCGCCCTGGAGTCGCCGCCGGCCGTGGCCGCGCACTCATAGGGAGACCACTCGTGAGGGAGACCACCATGAGCACCGACCCGACGAACCGTGCCGCGGCGTCCCCGGACGGGGTCCGCAACCTCTCCCTCCGGGTCGCCGCCGGCGACGAGGTCGTCACGCGGATCACCGCGTTCGCCGCCGAGAACTCCGTCGAGCACGGCTTCCTCGTGGCCATCGGCGGGTTCGACGAGTTCACGCTGGCCCGCTACGACATGCCGTCCGAGCGGTTCGTGGAGCTCCAGGTCCCCCACGAGCACGTCGAGGTGCTCAACGTGACCGGCCAGGTGGCGCTGGACGCCGAACCGCGGGTGCACCTCCACGCCGTGCTCGCGGGCCCCGACGGCAACGCCTTCGGCGGCCACCTGGTGCGCGCGGTGGCCCAACCCATGCTGCTGGTGTCGCTGACGGAGAGGCGGCCGTCATGAGCTACAAGGACATCGAGGACTACGGGCTGATCGGCGACCTGCACACCGTGGCCATGGTCGCCCGCGACGGCTCGATCGACTACCTGTGCCTGCCCGACTTCGACTCCCCCACCATCTTCGCGGCGCTCCTCGACGCCGAGGAGGGCGGCGCCTTCCAGATCGGCCCGGCCGGGGAGAAGGGGCGGCTCAGGCAGATCTACCTGCCCGACACCAACGTGCTGCTGACCCGGTTCCTGTCCGACGGCGGCGTCGCCGAGATCACCGACTTCATGCCGGTCGGCGAGATGCGCCACACGCACACCGTCGTGCGCCGGGTCACGGGCGTGAGCGGCCGGCTCCGGTTCCGGCTGCGCTGCGCGCCGAGGTTCGGCTACGCGCGGATCCCGCACAAGGCGTTCAGCAGCGACCGCGAGGTCCGCTTCGAGCCCGAGGGCGGCGGCGGGAAGGTGCTGCGCCTGCGGACCCCGGTCCCGCTGCGCGTCGAGGACGGGGACGCCGTGGGAGAGTTCGAGCTGGCCCGGGGCGACCGGCTCGACTTCGTCCTCGAGATGATCGGCCCCGACACGGCCTCCGTGACGGGCCGGCAGGGCTGGGTCGACCACGCCTTCCGGCACACGGTCGAGTTCTGGCGGGACTGGGTGGACCACGGCGCCTACCAGGGGCGCTGGCGGGAGATGGTGACCCGGTCGGCGCTGGCGCTGAAGCTGCTCACCTCCGAGGGGTACGGCTCGATCGCCGCCGCCGCGACCTTCGGCCTCCCGGAGCTCGTCGGCGGCGAGCGCAACTGGGACTACCGCTACTGCTGGATCCGCGACGCCTCGCTCACCGCCGCGATGCTGCTGCGGCTCGGCTTCACCGACGAACCCCGGCGCTTCATCGACTGGGTCACCCAGCGCTACCGCGAGTCGTCCGGGGACGGGCGGCTGCAGATCATGTACGGCATCGACGGGCGGCACGACCTGAGCGAGGAGACGCTGCCGAACCTGTCCGGCTACCGGGGCTCGACGCCCGTCCGGGTGGGCAACGGCGCGTACGACCAGCTGCAGCTCGACATCTACGGCGAGTTCCTCTACCTGGTCGACCTGTACGACCAGCGGGTCCAGCACGTCTCCCACGAGCTGTGGGAGCACCTGCGCAAGTCCGTCGACTGGGTCGCCGCCAACTGGGCCGAGCCCGACGAGGGGATCTGGGAGGTGCGGGGAGGCCGCCAGCAGTTCCTGTTCGGCCGGCTGATGTGCTGGGTCGCGCTCGACCGGGCGATCGCCGTCGCCGAGCGCAGGTCCCTGCCGGCGCCGATCGACCGCTGGCGGGAGGTGCGCGACCGCATCCACGCCAGCATGCACGAGGAGTTCTGGGACGAGCAGCTCGGGACGTTCGTCCAGCACCGCGGCAGCACCATCGTGGACGCCGCGGTGCTGCTGATGCCGATCACCGGGTTCATCTCCGCGCACGATCCCCGCTGGATGTCGACGCTGCGCGCGGTCGACGACCGCCTCGCCGACGACGCGCTCGTGTACCGCTACCGGACGGGGGACGGCGCCTCCGACGGGCTCACCGGCACCGAGGGCACCTTCTGCATGTGCTCGTTCTGGTACATCGACTCCCTCACCCGGTCCGGCGACCTGGAACGGGCCCGGCTCTCCTTCGAGAAGGTGCACTCCTACGCCAACCACCTCGGTCTCTTCGCCGAGGAGATGGACTCCGCCGGCCGGTACCTCGGCAACTTCCCGCAGGCGTTCAGCCATCTCGGCCTGGTCGGCGCCGCGCTGTCCCTGGACGAGGCGCTGTCGTCGGCGCCGCGCAAGCAGCTCATCGTCCCAGTTCCCGGATGACGTGCTCGGCGACGTCCGGCCGCACCGACAGATCGCCCTTGAACGGGTAGTTGAGCTCCACGATGAGGAACAGGTTGACGGCGATCACGATCGTCACCCCGGCCACCATGAGGTAGTGCAGGCGGGCGTTCTCCAGCCCGAAGACCAGGCAGAACGCGAGGGTCGCGGCACTGGAGATGATCACCGCGATCCACAGCAGCACGTCGAGGGAGCCGTCGGCGGCCTCGACCTCGAGCTCCTGGTGCTCGATACCGGCCTCCATGAGCCGGCGGGAGGCCTCCCAGACGAACGCCTCCTGGGTCTGGGTCGTCGGCCGGAGCCCCTCCATCTCGGTCTGCAGCCGCTCCAGCGCCCGCGGCGGCGCCTCGGCGCTCCCCTCACCGGGCGGCCACGAACCGATCACCGCGTTCTCGTAGGCGACCACGCGCGCGGTGATCCGCCGCTGCGCGTCCGGCCCCATGACCCGGCTCTGCTGGGCGATGGCCAGGAGCGTCAGGGCCTCCGAATGCGCCGCGGACTTCGCCTCGTTCCGGGCGTCGTGCAGATCGATCAGGATGAACCCGGCCGACACCGCGTAGATGACGCCGATGACCGCGAGGAGGAACCCGGCGACGTCGTTGTGCCGCCGCAGGCTCAGCACCGGGAAGCGGTGCCGGATGAGCGCCTGGAGCACGGTGACCAGCACGGGCAGGCCGACGATGATCAGCAGCCCGGTCACCCAGGTCGGCAGCGTGACCAGGATCGACGCCAACGGGAACAGCGCGTCGAAGGTAACGGCCGTGTCCACTGTCCCCCCTGCTGGTTCCCGGCCCGGGCCTGGGCGCGGGCCACGGTTCGCCCCCGTACCCCGGGTTAGGCACCGGCTGACGGGATACGTTCGCCATTGCGCTCCGTATCTGCGTTTTCACTTTATGTGGCGAAGGTGGCGGTGGGAAGATGAGGTCGGTCGTCAGACTCCTGCAGCCGTGCCTGCTGCTGCTTCTCAGCGAGCGGCCGGGGCACGGCTACGCGCTGATCGAGCACCTCCGCTCGTTCGGCCTGCTGCTCCAGGACGACCCCGGCGCCGTCTACCGGGCCCTGCGCGAACTGGAGCGCCGGGGACTGGTGGAGGCGCGCTGGGAGCCGAACCCGGCGGGCCCCGCCCGCAAGGTGTACAGCATCACCGGCCCCGGCCTCGCCGCGCTCACGGACTGGGCCCGCGACCTGGAGGCGCTGCGGAAGCTGCTCGACTCCTATATGAGCCGCTACCAGAGCCTCGCCTCAGCCTGGTTCGGTCACTCGTCCAGCCGCGGGCTGTGGGCGCCGTAGGGGAGATCGAGGTCCATGCCCGGTTCGCGCAGGTCGAGGAGGTTCTGGGTCTCCAGCATCAGGACGCCGGAGTCGGCGGGCCACAGCACCGCCCACAGCCAGTTGCCCATCGCCTCCCCGACGAAGACGGCCCGGTCGGCGCGGTCGGGCCCGGTCCCGACCGCCCACATGGGCACCGACCGCCCGCACGTCGCGGCCGGACCGCTGACGTCGAGCTTCACGTGCGGCGGGCTCCCGTTGAACGCCTCGCCGGGGTCGGAGCCGTCGAGCCCGGCGTAGTGGGCGCCGAGCCCGATGCCGGGCTCCTCGGCGATCAGCACAAGGTCGGCGGGGCCGCGCAGGAGCCCCGGCCCGGACACGGCGACGGCCGTCGCCCGCGCACCCGAACGGTCGTCCCCGACCGTGGCGAATCCCGTGACGAGCCAGGCCGGCGGAAGGGGCCAGGGCGTCCAGACGGGGACTCTCGCGTCGCGCAGCACGGCGGCCAGCCCGTCCGGGCCGGGACGTTTGGACGGCTGCCTCGGCAGTACGGCGCCGTGCACACCACAGGTCCAGTCGCTCGACCAGAGTCCCGGCGCGCGAAGCGGACCCGCGCAGCGCGGGCACATCGGCTCCGCCCTCATGATTACCCACCTTGCGCGGCGGCGTCCCCGATCGTCAAGTTCGGACAGGTAGCCGCATGGGAAAGGGGGGGACAAAATGGAGTCATGGGAATTCGTTGCGTCGGCGGGATCGTGCACGACGGCGACGGGCGGCTGCTCCTCGTCCGGCGCGGGCGCCCGCCGGGCGAGGGCCTGTGGTCCGTCCCGGGCGGACGGGTCGAGCCCGGCGAGGACGATCCGGCCGCGGTCGCGCGGGAGCTGAAGG
Organism: Actinomadura latina NBRC 106108; assembly: GCF_001552195.1. GTDB lineage: Bacteria > Actinomycetota > Actinomycetes > Streptosporangiales > Streptosporangiaceae > Spirillospora > Spirillospora latina. Next base: position 11,577 of record NZ_BCQS01000007.1, on the reverse strand, counting down.
AGGAGACCGGCCTGGACGTCGCCGTCGGCGCCCTGGCCGGGACGGTCGAACGCCCCGGCCCGGACGGCGTCGCCTACGAGATCCACGACTACACGGCCACCGTGACCGGCGGGACGCTCCGCGCGGGCGACGACGCGTCCGAGGCGCGCTGGGTGCGGCCGGACGACCTCGGCGACCTCCCCGTCACGCCGGGGCTCCTCGACGCGCTCGCGCTGTGGGGCGTCCTATGACACCGGGACCGGTCGCGAGTCCGGCGTGACCGGCACGCCGTCCCGCGCCGTGACCCGCTGGACCCGCATCCGGCGCGCCAGCCGCACGACCACCAGCGCGTAGAGCACCATCGGGACGACGTCCGCGAGCACCACCTGCCATGGGACGCTGCCCTGCTCCATGTCCAGCTTGCCGACCGCCGCCGGGAGCAGGAACGCCATCAGGTTGTTGAACACGTGCAGGGCGATGCCGGACTCCAGCCCGCCCGTCCGCACCGCCAGCCACGCCGCGATCGCACCGAACAGGAAGATGTCGAGGATGCCCCAGCTCGTGTAGCCGTGCCCGGCCGTGAAAAGCGCCGACCCGACGACGATGCCGGGCCACGGGGTGCGGAACACGGCGCTGAAGAACCGTCCGATCCCGCTCCCGGCGTTCTCCAGCGTGCAGGCGCCCACGGCCTGGAGCACCCAGCCGCGGAAGACGTACTCCTCCGCGGCCGCCTGGAACGGCACCAGCAGGACGATCACGATCGCGGGAGCCAGGAACGCGCCCCAGCCGACCCAGTGCTCGTCACCGCCGGACTGGTCGTCCATCGCGACGGCCGCCACGATCGACGTCCCGTACGACACGACGCAGAACATGACCGCCAGGCCGGAGCACGCCAGCATCCAGCGCCACCGCAGCCGGCCCGCGACCGACGACAGCGTGCCCGGCCGCCGCCGCTGGACCAGCCACGCCGCGCCCAGCGCCACCGGCAGGAACAGGGCGAGCGACCCCAGGTTGAACGCGAGGTCCGCCGTGTCGTTCCCGAAGATCGAGTCGGTGCCCGTCCCGGTGGGGTCCGGGACGTCGCCGGTGGCCGCCACCTTGACGACCATCCCGGCGAGCATCAGCAGGATCGCGGAACCCGTCCCCACGGCGATGATCGCCAGGCTTCCCACCAGCGGACGCCACCACCGGTGCGCCTCGTTCCGCGCCGCCTGGTGGAACGGCCTGCCCTCCGGCGGCTCCACCGGCCACCGCCGCTTGGCGGGCGGCGCGCCGTACGCGGGCCCGTAGGCTCCGGGCCCATAGGCACCGGACCCGTACTCCCACCCGCCCGGCTGCGCCGGCGATCCCTGCCAGTAGGGCATTCCAGGCGCGTACTCAGGAGCACCCCCGTACCCCTGAGCCTGCCCGTAAGGCTGCGGCATTCCGCCGTCGGGCCGCGGTGGGGCGGACGTCCGCTCGGGGTCGGGCGGAGCGAGGCGGCCGTGCGGCTCGGCAGGGGTGGAATCCGGGGGCGCCCAGCCGTTGGTCTCCCCTGGTTCTGACACGTCGACCCCTCCCGTGAACCCTTCGCGTACGTGGGACGAATCGTACGGGGCGTCAGTTCCCCGGCGGGTCGGAGCGCCGGGTGCGGGCCAGCCCGGCGGCGCGGCCCTTGGCGGCGATGACGAGCGCCATCTTGCGGGACGCCTCGTCGATCATCTCGTCGCCGAGCGTGGCGGCGCCGCGGCCCTCGCGCAGGGAGCGGTCGTAGGCGTCCAGGATCAGTTCGGCGCGGTCGTAGTCGTCCTGGGACGGGGAGAACACCGCGTTCCCCGCCTCGATCTGCGCCGGGTGCAGGACCCACTTGCCGTCGAAGCCGAGGGCGGCGGAGCGCCGCGCGACCCGCGTGAAGGCGTCCACATCGCGGACGTTGAAGTACGGCCCGTCGATGGCCTGCAGGTCGTGGGCGCGGGCGGCGATCAGGATCCGCATCAGGATGTGGTGGTAGGCGTCGCCCTCGGTGTAGCCGGGCGGCTGCTCGCCGACGACCAGGGTCTTCATGTTGAGGGACGCCATGAGGTCGCCCGGCCCGAGCACCAGGGCCTCCAGCCGGGGCGAGGACGCGGCGATCGCGTCGATGTTCGTCAGGCCCCGGGCGTCCTCGATCTGGGCCTCGATGGCGATGCGGCCCACCGGCAGGTCGACCGCCCGCTCGATCTGGGTGAGGAGCCGGTCGAGCCACTGGACGTGGGTGGCGTCCGACACCTTCGGCAGCATGATCGCGTCCAGGTTCGCGCCGGCGCCCTCGACAACCTCGATCACGTCCCGGTAGGCCCAGCGGGTCTCCACGTCGTTGACGCGCACCACCCGCGTCCTGCCCGACCAGCCGCCCTCGTTGAGCGCGGCGGCGACGGTCTCGCGGGCGTCCTCCTTGGCGGACGGCGCGACGGCGTCCTCCAGGTCGAGGAAGATCTCGTCGGCGGGCAGGCCCCGCGCCTTCTCGATGAAGCGCGGATTGCTGCCCGGGACGGCGAGGGTGGTACGTCGAGAGCGCATGGCCCGGATGCTATCCAGCGGGTGTGAGACCCTTCGGGCATGGGTCTGAACAGGGCGCTGGTGGAGGAGGCGGCCAAGAAGTCGGGGCTGCTGTGGCTGGACCTGCCCGGCCTGCCGCAGCCGCGGGCCGCCTGGCACGTGTGGCACGACGGCTCCGCGTACGTGCTGACCGGCGGCGAGGGCGAGCAGCCGCTGCCGGGGCTGGCCGAGTCAGCGCACGTGCCGGTGATCCTGCGCAGCAAGGACAAGGGCGGCCGGCTCGTCGCGTTCATCGCCGACGTCGAGGTGGTCGAGCCGGGAACCGAGCAGTGGGACGCCGTGACCCCGGTCCTCGCCAAGGAGCGCCTCAACGCCCGCACCCACGAGGAGCAGGTGGAGACGTGGGCGACCGAGTCGTGGATCGTCCGGCTGACCCCGGCGGACGAGATCGCCGGGGCGGCGGACGGGTACGCGGCCGTCCGCCCGGTGCCGACCCCGGCGACGACCGCCGGCGCCCCGCCCCGCATGTACGGCGGGAAGCGCCGGCAGGTCGACCGGTAGCTACATCGGGAGCCGGCGGCCCTCCGCGACGGCGCGCAGCTTGTCCGGGTTGGCGACCAGGTGGACCGTCTGGACCTGCCCGGCCGGGTCGATGTCGACCGTGAAGACGGTGATCGGGCCGTCCGGGCCGTCCACCACGACGGCCGGCTCGCCGTTCATCTCGACGCGCCGGAACCGCATGTCGGCGGGGGCGACGCCCGCGTACGTCACGCCGCGGATCCCGCCGAGGAAGCGGCCCACCTTGTCGGCGCCCAAGATCACCCGGCGCGGCGCGCGGACCTTGCCGCCGCCGTCCGACCACAGCGCGACGTCGGGGGCGAGGACCTCCATGAGCCGGTTGATGTCGCCGCCGAGGACCGCGTCGAGGAACCGCTCGGTCGCGGCGCGCCGCTCGGCGCCGTCCGCCTCGAAGCGGGGGCGCCGCGCCTCCACGTGCTTGCGGGCGCGGGTCCCGACCTGCCGCACGGACGCCTCCGACCGGTCCAGCGCCTTCGCGATCTCCGCGAACGGGTAGCCGAAGACCTCCTTGAGGACGAAGACGGCCCGTTCGAGCGGACTCAGCGTCTCCAGGACGACCAGCATCGCCATCGACACCGACTCCGACAGCTCGGCGTCCTCGGCGACGTCCGGGGACGTCAGCATCGGCTCCGGCAGCCACGGCCCGACATAGGTCTCGCGCCGGACCTGCGCGGACCGCAGCCGGTCGAGCGCGACGTTGGTGGTGATCCGGACGAGGTACGCCTTCGGGTCGGCCACGCCGGACCGGTCCCCCGCGGACCAGCGCAGCCAGGCGTCCTGCACGGCGTCCTCGGCATCGGCCGCCGTGCCGAGCATCCGGTAGGCCACCGCGAACAGCAGGTTGCGGTGCTCCTCGAAGGGTTCAACGGACTCGTCCATGGTTGTTCAGCCTCGCATGCCGGGATGCCCATCAAAACATCACTTCTCACAACGAGGCACCCACCCTGAATGTGACATCTCCGGTCATTCCGCGCGCATGGTCCCCCGGCACACCCGCATGCTCTCGTCCTCTGAAAAAGGAACACCAATGGCCCGAATTGCGGTCGGGCCGATTTTCGGGGGCTGAAGAGGGGCGGAACCGGGGCGGGTCCGGATCAAGGGGGCGATCATGGGTAGTGTCCCGTCCATGAGCGCAGCTCCGACACGGGTGTTCATCGCCCGGCTGGCGGGCATCGCGGTGTTCGACCCGGCCGGGGACCAGGTGGGCAGGGTCCGCGATGTCGTGGTCGCGCTGCGGCTGGCGCCGCGCCCGCCGCGGGTGCTCGGGCTCGTGGTGGAGGTCGCGTCCAGGCGGGCGGTGTTCCTGCCGATCACCCGGGTGACGGTGATCGAGGCGGACGCGATCATCTTCGACGGGCGGCTGAACATGCGGCGTTTCCAGAAGCGCGAGTCGGAGACGCTGGTCATCGCGGAGATGCTCGACCGGACGGTCCGGTTCTCAGGCGACGGTGAGCCGGTCTCCGTCGTGGACGTGGCGATGGAGCCCACCCGCACCCGGGACTGGCTGGTCGCGAAGGTCGCCGTCAGCCGCCGAACCGGCCGCGGGCTGCGCAAGCGCGGGGAGAGCATGATCGTCGACTGGGACGCCGTGGAGGGGTTCTCCGCGGTCGAGCACGGCCAGGGCGCCGCCGGGCTGATCGCCGCGTTCGGCCAGATGAAGGCCGCCGACCTCGCCAACATCGTGCACGAGCTGCCGTCGAAGCGGCGCACCGAGGTCGCGGCGGCGCTCGACGACGAGCGGCTCGCCGACGTCCTGGAGGAGCTGCCCGAGGACGACCAGGTCGAGATCCTCGGCAAGCTCGGCGTGGATCGGGCCGCCGACGTCCTGGAGGCCATGGGCCCCGACGACGCCGCCGACCTGCTCGGGGAGCTGCCCACCGAGCAGCGGGAGCGGCTGCTGACGCTGATGGAGCCGCAGGACGCCGCGCCGGTGCGGCGGCTGCTCACCTACCCCGACCACTCGGCGGGCGGGCTGATGACCACCGACCCGGTGATCGTCCCGCCGGACGCGACGGTCGCCGAGGCGCTCGCGCTGATCCGCAACCCCGACCTGAACCCGGCGCTGGCCGCGCAGGTGTACGTGTGCCGGCCGCCGACCGCGACGCCGACCGGCCAGTACCTCGGCACGGTGCACTTCCAGAAGCTGCTGCGCGAGCCGCCGCCGACGCTCGTCAGCGGCATCGTGGACGCGGAGCTGGACCCGCTGCGCCCCACCATGTCGCTGGAGGCCGTCGCGATGTTCCTGGCCACCTACAACCTCGTCGCGGGCGCCGTCGTGGACGACAACGGCCATCTGCTCGGCGCCGTGACGATCGACGACGTGCTCGACCACCTGCTGCCCGAGGACTGGCGGGAGGCCGTGATGGACACCGCCGCCGAGGAGTCCGCGGATCCCGAGGAAGAGGCACTCCGGGGGACCACATGATGATGACGACACGCCCGATGACCGCGCGCCTGGACCAGCCGAGGGAGATCCGCCGCACGCTGCTGCCGCGGATCCACTACGACCCCGAGTCGTTCGGTCGGCTGTCGGAGCGGATCGCGCGGTTCCTCGGCACGGCCAGGTTCATCGTCTACATGACCGGGTTCATCGCGGTGTGGCTGATCTGGAACGTGTTCGCCCCGTCGTTCCTGCGGTGGGACCCGTACCCGTTCATCTTCCTGACGCTGATCCTGTCGCTCCAGGCGTCCTACGCCGCGCCGCTGATCCTGCTCGCGCAGAACCGGCAGGATGACCGGGACCGCGTCCAGTACGAGCAGGACCGGGCGCGGGGCGATCGCAGCATCGCCGACACCGAGTACCTGACGCGGGAGATCGCCGGGTTGCGGGTGGCGCTCAACGAGGTCGTCACCCGCGACTTCCTGCGCTCGGAGCTCCAGCAGATCATCAGGGACCTGGACGCGAAGGAGCACGTCCCCTAGGTGTACTGCCCAGGGACGTCGGCCAATCTGGTGATGGGTGGTTCGCCGCCGCCGTGTTCAGACGGGGAGCCGCTCGTCGGCGAGCTTGTCGAGGATGTGCCCGAGAGTGCGCAGGTCGGACTCGTCCAGCCGGCTGAGCATGTGGTCCTGGACGCCCTGCCGGTAGGTGGGGACGGCGTCGGCGAGCCGGTCCCGGCCGGCGGCGGTCAGCGCGGCGTACAGGCCGCGCGCGTCGTCCGCGCAGGACTGCCGGACGACCAGCCCGTCGCGCTGCAGCCGGTCGACGAGCCGGGTCAGCCCGCTGCGCGACAGCAGGACGCGGTCGGCGAGGTCGTTCATCCGCAGCCGCCCGCCCGCCGCCTCGCCGAGGTGCATCAGCACCTCGTAGGCCCCGAGCGCGAGGCCGTGCCGGGCCAGCAGGTCGGCCTGCAGGCGGCGGGAGAGCTGCGCCTGCGCCCGCAGCATGGTCCGCCAGACGACCAGCTCCGCGGCCGTGAGGGTACCGTCGGTCACCGAACCGATGTTACGGCCGCGGGGTCGTCCGCGCGATGGAGACGCACGCGACATGTGAGGACGGACACCCTGATTAACGGGTACGGCCTCGGGGTTCATACCATGGGAGGCATGGCCTCCCAGTTGACGACCGAGCGGGTGACCGAGGCTCTCGCCACGGTGAACGATCCAGAGATCCACAAGCCCATCACCGAGCTCGACATGGTCAAGAGCGTCGACATCGCCTCGGACGGCACCGTCCGTGTCGGCGTCTACCTGACCGTGGCGGGGTGTCCGATGAAGGACACCATTACCAAACGCGTCACGGAGGCCGTCTCCAAACTCGACGGGGTCGCCTCCGTCCAGGTCGACCTCGACGTGATGAGCGAGGAGCAGCGCAAGGACCTGCAGACCAAGCTCCGCGGCGGGCAGGCCGCCAAGGAGATCCCGTTCGCCAAGCCCAACTCGCTGACCAAGGTGTACGCGGTGGCGAGCGGCAAGGGCGGCGTCGGCAAGTCGTCGGTGACCGTGAACCTCGCCGCCGCGCTGGCCGCGCAGGGCCGCAAGGTCGGGGTCGTGGACGCCGACATCTACGGCCACTCGGTGCCGCGGATGCTGGGCGTCAAGAACGCCCCCACCAAGGTCGAGGACATGATCCTGCCGCCGACGGCGCACGACGTGAGCGTGATCTCCGTCGGCATGTTCACCGCCGGGAACCAGCCGGTCGTGTGGCGCGGGCCGATGCTGCACCGCGCGCTCCAGCAGTTCCTCTCGGACGTGTACTGGGGCGACCTCGACATCCTGCTGATGGACCTGCCGCCCGGCACCGGCGACATCGCGATCTCCGTCGCGCAGCTGCTGCCGTCCGCGGAGATCCTCGTCGTCACCACCCCGCAGCAGGCCGCCGCCGAGGTGGCCGAGCGGGCGGGCGCGATCGCCGCGCAGACGCACCAGCAGGTCGTCGGCGTGATCGAGAACATGTCCTACCTGTCGTGCCCGCACTGCGGCGAGCAGCAGTTCATCTTCGGCGAGGGCGGCGGCCAGACGGTCGCGGACGCGCTCACGAAGACGCTCGGGACCCGCGTCCCCATGCTCGGCCAGGTGCAGATCGACCCGCGGCTCCGCGAGGGCGGCGACAACGGCGTCCCGCTGGTCCTGTCGGACCCCGACGCCGGCGCCGCGAAGGAACTGCGCACCATCGCCGACAAGCTGGCCGGCCGCAGCCGCGGCCTCGCCGGCATGTCCCTCGGCATCAGCCCGAAGGGGAGGTAGGTCCCCGCGACCGCCGGAAGGGCCGGGCAGCCGGAGGGCGCCCGGCCCTGACGGGTTCGAGGTCTGACCGGGGGTTCCAGGGAGTCGAGCCCCTGGGCTAAGTGGCCTCGTTGTCGAACGGGGGGCGCTCGCCGGTTTCGAGGCCGCCGGCCATGGTCGCGTAGGAGGGCTCGTCGTCGAAGAGGCCCGTGCCGTTCTTGGCCGGGTAGGTGTCGTCGTCGTCCAGCAGGTGCTTGCGGACGAACGTCTTGGGGTTGAGGTCGTTCAGATCGAAGTCCTTGAACTCCGGCCCGAGGCCCTCCTGAAGGTCCGCCTTGGCGCTGTCGGCCATCTGCCGGAACTGCCGCAGCATGCGTCCGGCCTGCCCGGCGACCTGCGGCAGCTTGTCGCCGAAGATGACCAGGGCGAGGACGACGAGCACCGCCATCTCACCGAGTCCGACGTCGAACAACCCGTCCTCCACAAGCCGTCGGGGGCCGGTCCGCCCGGACCGGCCCCCTCAGCGTATCCCGAGCCCGGACGAACCGGACCTGCACGTCCTGCCGTCTAGTCGGCGCCCAAGGTCACCTGGGCCGTGCTCTCCTTGCCGTCGCGCTCGTAGGTCAGCTTGATCCGGTCGCCGGGGGCGCGGCTGCGGATCTGCGCGATCAGGTCGGTGGCGTCCTCGATCGGCTTGTCGTCGATCTTGGTGATGACGTCGCCGGGCTTCAGCCCCGCCTTGTCCGCCGGGCCGCCCTTGATCACCGGGTCCTGCCCGTTGACCTGCTGCGACATGATCTTGGCGCCGCCGTCCTGGTAGCGCGGATCCGGGAACACGCCGAGCTTGGCCTGCCGGACGGTGCCGCTGCGGATGATCTCCTCGGCGACCCGCTTGCCCTGGTTGATCGGGATCGCGAAGCCGAGGCCGATGCTGCCGCTCTGCTGCTCGCCGCCGAGCGACTGGCCGCCGAGCGTCGCGATCGCGGTGTTGATGCCGATGACGCGGCCGCTCGCGTCCACCAGCGGACCGCCCGAGTTGCCGGGGTTGATCGCCGCGTCGGTCTGGATCGCGTTCAGGTAGGACGCGTCGCCGCCGCCCTCGCCCTGCGTGGGCACGGCCCGGTTCAGCGAGCTGACGATGCCGGTGGTGACCGAGCCCTGCAGGCCGAGCGGCGAGCCGATCGCGATCACCGGGTCACCGACGGCGATCTTGGCGGAGTCGCCGAGCGGCAGCGCCGGCAGCGAGTGCCGGCCCGCCGGCTTGAGGACGGCGACGTCCGAGCTCGGGTCGGCGCCCTTGACGGTCGCGGGCAGCGTCTTCTTGTCGTTGAAGACGATCTGGATCTGCCCGCCGCCCGCGCCCGCGACGACATGGTTGTTGGTGATGACGTAGCCGCCGTTGACGATGAAGCCGGTCCCGCCGACCTCGCCCTGCGCGGACTGCACGCGGATCATCACGACGCTCGGCAGCACCCGCTGCGCGACCCCGGCGACGGAGTCCGGCGGGCGGTTCTGCACCTTGGCGTCGCTGCCGCTGCCGCCGCCGAGGCTCACCGAGCCGCCGCCGCCGTCGCCGTTGGTGGCGATCACGCCGATCCCGGCGCCGAGCGCCCCGGCCACCAGCGCGACGATCAGCGCGATGACGGCGAGCAGCCCGAGGCCGGGCCCGCCGCGCGAGGACGGCGGCATCGCCGGCACGGGAGCCCAGTTGGGCCCGGTGCCGCCGGGCGGCATCCCGTAGCCCGACATCGGGCGGGGACCGGGACCGCCGGGCGGCGGTCCCAGCGGCGCGGGCGGCGGCGCCAGCGGCGGCCGGGCGCCCGCGGGCGGCGGACCCTGGTGGGACTGGTGCGGCCAGCCGCCGGGCGGGCCGCCCTGCGCGGCGCGCGGGTCGTGGTTGTGCGGGACGAACCCGGGCCGCGGGCGGTCGTCGTCCGCGCCGGGCTTGTCGAGCGGCACGGGCGGCGGGGGCTGCGGCATGTCGTGCGGCCGGACGTCCTGCAGCGGCACCTCCTGCGGCCCCATGTCAGCGGCGCCGCGGGAGAACACGTCCTCGCTGGTGTCCGGCAGGCCCCCGAGCGAGTCCGGCGGGGCGAACCCGCCGGCCACCAGCCGGTCGCCGTCCGCCGCGCCGGGGGCGGGCTCCGGGTCGTCCGCCGGCTCGGGACCGTCCACCGGCGGAGCCGCCGGGATCTCCTGGTCGGTCACCGTCTCGGGAGGAGCCGCCGCCTCCTGCCGCTCAGGCTCCCGGCCGGAGGCGACCTCGTCGTCCTCCGAAGGCGCCCTGACCGGCCCGCGGTTGTCTTCCGTCATCCCCATCTCTCCTACCGAGCATGGTCCTCGTCATCCGTGCTCATGCTGCCCCGAAAGGCATGTGGCGAGCATAAGACCTGAATTCAATGGGCTCATCCCGGGTCAGTCGAACGGATTCACCGACGAGGTGAGGCGCCGCGCACCGCGGGAGACGCGCGTCCAGAACGGTTCGGTGCCGTGCGGCATGTTCACCGCGACCGCCTCCGCCGTGCTCTGCGGGGCGTCGGTCAGAACGGTGTAGACGTAGCCGTGCGCGGCGGACACGGCCCAGCGCCGCAGCGCCTCGCGCCGGTACACCGTCCGGCCCCGGCGGAAGGTCTTCTGCCAGCCGGCCATGCCGCGCTCGTCGAGGCTGCCGCGCTGCACGAACACCGACACGGCGGCGAGGCCGTCGGAGTAGGTGAGGTGGACGGCGCCGCCGCCCCGCTCGCGGCGCGCGTCGTAGAGGGTGAGCCGGCCGGGCAGGTCCTTCGGGACGGGCCAGCCGCGGTCGCGCAGCCCGGCGATCCCGGCACGGTCCAGCCGCTCGCCCCACGCGCTCCCGGCGCCCTCGACGGGCCCGCCCGCGCTGGACCCGGGGAAGCGCAGCAGCCCGCCCCGGGGCTGGCCGAGCACGGCGTGCTCCGCCGGCGGCATGGTGAAGCTGATCTCGCTGAACCCGGTGACGACCACCGGCCGCCCGGTGGCGTCGATCAGCTCCCGGTGCAGCATCAGCCCGGTCTCGCGGTCGATCCAGAAGCGCCCGGCGGGGCTGCCGTCCGGCCGGCGGGCCTCGACGACGCGCGCCCGCCGCCCGCAGACCGCCGCGTCCTCGGCGCGCACCACCGAGTAGTTGCGGGTCAGCAGGGCGAGGGTCTCCGGGGTCAGGCCGGTGGTGTCCCCGGCGGCCGGCTCGGGCCGGTACCCCGCCCCGCTCGCTCCGGACCGGTAGCGGATGCCCTCGCCGGGCCGGTGGGCCACGCTGACGCGGGACGTGGCGGACCGGCTGCGGTCCCACGTGGTGAGGAAGTGGCGCCCCTCGTACGGGACGCGCTGGGCGGCCTCGGCGGCGGCCCGCAGCAGCCCCACGGCGCCGGGGTCGCTGCGGACGCGGCGGACGGCGGCCGGATCGCCCGACAGCAGCCCGGCGACCGCGAGCACCCCCGCGATCCCGCCGGCCAGGACGGCGCACCGCCGCCCGCGCCCGCCGCACCGTTCGAGGAGGGACGGCCCCCCGGGCCTCCCGAAGCGCCTCCGGCGCCGTCCCTCGCCGGTCGCGGCCGGTGCGGTCACGGCCCCGGGGAGACCTGGACCTGGTAGACCGGGTCGGTGAGCGGGTCGGTCAGCGGCGCGTCCCCTGAGGTCAGCGCGTGCTCGACGGCGAACCGGTCGAAGGCGGGCGTGACGGTCGGCGCGTCCTGCCGGCCGCCCGCGGCGTAGGAGGCGGTGCCGAGGCCGATGACGAGCGTGGCGGCGCCGACGACGAGTGCGCGGCGCCGCGGGTGGACCTGTACGGCGGCCGCGTGCCCGGCCGGCCGGGCACGC
>NZ_BCQS01000006.1 GCF_001552195.1 Actinomadura latina NBRC 106108 | reverse complement strand
GGGCGCCCGGCGGGGGCGGCCCGCACGGGGCGGGTCGATGATCGAAGCGGGCGGGCCGGGCGGTGGGCCGGCGGGCCCGCGGGCGGTTCGGACGGCCCGGGCGGGACGTCGGCGGGCGCGGACGGCTCGGCGGCGGGCAGGGCGCGCAGCCGGGTCAGGAAGTCGGGAGTCGGCAGGTCGTCGGTCCCGTCGGCGGCGGGCAGCTCGGACAGGCCCCGCAGCCGCCCCTTGAGCCGGCGCAGCCCGGCGACCTCGGCCCGGCACAGGGCGCATCCCGCGAGATGGGCGAGCACGCGGTCGCGCTCCTCATGCCCCAGCTCATCGTCGACCAGAGCGGTCAGACGCTCCCCCAGACAACTCACGCCGCCTCCGTCGATTCCATTCGGTCAGGCGCGCGGTCCCGTCCCCGCGCGCGGTAAGCCTCTGCTCTAGACGCCGTCCGGCTGCGGCATCGCGCCGCCCGCCGCACGCAGGCCCCCCGCCGGCGCCGCGGCCTCGCCGCCGCCCACAGCCTCGCCGCCGCCCACGGCCTGCCGCGCCTCGGCCGCCTGGTACTCGTTCCTCGTGCCGGGCCGGCGCCGGGTCGGCGCGCGGTGCTCCAGCGCGGCGCGCAGCTGCGCCCGCCCCCGGTGGATGCGGCTGCGCACGGTCCCGAGCTTGACGCCGAGCGTCGCGGAGATCTCCTCGTAGGACAGCCCCTCGATGTCGCACAGCACGACGGCCGCGCGGTACTCGGGGGCGAGCGCGTCGAGGGCGGCCTGGACGTCGGCGTCGAAGTTGGTGTCGTCGAACGCCTGCGCCGGGGTCGGTTCGCGGCCCTGGAGGCGCTCGGCGGCGTCGTCGGCGAGCCCCTCGAAGCGGATGCGCTGGCGGCGCCGCGCCATGTCGAGGAACAGGTTCGTGGTGATGCGGTGCAGCCAGCCCTCGAACGTCCCGGGCGTGTAGTTCGACAGCGAGCGGAACACGCGGACGAAGACCTCCTGAGTGAGGTCCTCGGCGTCGTGCTGGTTACCGGTCAGCCGGTAGGCGAGCCGGTAGACGCGCGCGGAGTGCTCGCGGACGACCTCGTCCCAGGACGGCGGCGCCCACTCCGCCTCGGGGGCGTTCTCGCGGGTGCGGGCGGCGTTGCCCAGCCCTTGCCGGGCGCCGACCCCCACAGCGCTTCTGAAACTCAGTGCTGCGACTCCCATGGTGCCGGGCTGTTCCTCTCTCGTGGGCCAAGGTCTCGCCTTGGAACGGCACGGTCTCGCCTGGGCTGGGGCGGCTCTGGACCGACTCGGTGTTCGCTGCGTAGTTATGCGTGCTTCTGCTTCAGTGGTTACAACGCGCTGAAACTCCAGTTGGTTCCCTGTCAACGATATGGTCTTTCCAGCATGAGGCATGCGGGGGTCCCGCGAGGAGGCAACCATCGACGCCAGTCAGGCCACCCGGGCCTACGTGGAGGACTTCCTCCCCGAAGACGAGCCGCTGCTGGCCGCCAGGCGGCGCGGCGAGGAGGTCGGCGCGGCCCCGATCGGCCCGGCCGGCGGCGCGGCGCTGCGCTTCCTCGCGACCCTGATCGGCGCGCGGACGGTCGTGGAGGTCGGCTCCGGATGCGGCGTGTCCGGCGTCTGGCTCATGCGCGGCATGCCCAAGGACGCCGTCCTCACGAGCGTGGACATCGAGCCCGAGAACCAGCGGCTGGCGAAGCTCGCCTACCGGGAGGCGGGCCTGTCCGGCTTCCGCACCCGCATGATCAGCGGGCCGGCGCTGGAGGTGCTGCCGCGGCTCACCGACGGCGCCTACGACATGGTGTTCTGCGACGCGGACAAGCGCGAGTATCCCGGCTACCTGACGGACGCGCTGCGGCTGCTGCGCCCCGGCGGCGTGGTCGCGTTCGACAACGCGCTGTGGCACGACCGTGTCGCCGACCACGCGCACCGCGACCCGGACACCGAGGCGATCCGCGAGGTGCACCGGATGATCCGCGACGACGACCGCCTCGTCCCGCTCCTGGTCCCTGTCGGCGACGGGCTGCTGTGCGCCGTCAAGCGCGCCTGAGCGCGCCGGTGGAGACGATCGAGACCGGCGAGCTGTTCGCGGTGCGGAACCGGGTGACGTGGCGCGGGGTCTGGCAGGTGGTGGCCTTCCTGATCCTGTTCATCGCTTCCGTGGGGTTCATCACGAGCGGCGTGGTGCGCGGCGCGGGTGTGGGGAGCATCACGTTCATGCTGCTCGGGGTGGCGGGGCTCGTCCTGTTCGGGGCGGGCCTGCTGCTGTCGGCGGGCGGGATGCTGGCGCGCCGTCCCGTCCTGGTGCTGGACGCCGCCGGGGTGCGGCGGCCGGCCCGCTGGCCGATGCCGCGCGGCTCCGGCCGTTCGCTGCCCTGGGACGAGGTGCACGCGATCGCGGCGCTGCGGCGCGGGATGGCCGGCACCCGCCGCGGCGAGCAGGACTACCTGGTCTTCCTCCCGACCCCCGAGCTGGTGGAGCTGGCGCGCACGACGGACCGGCCGCAGCTCGTCGCGCTGACGATGCGGGACGTCCCGTCCACGGCGGCGGCCGTCCCGTGGTGCTTCGCGGTGGAGCCGGCCTGGGACGCGACGCTGCCGCAGGTCGTCAAGGAGGCGCGGCGGCGCCGCCGCGTCCCGGTCGTCGACCGCCGGACGAAGTGATCAGCTCGCCAGCCAGTCCAGCAGGAGCCGGACGCCGAAGCCGGTCGCGCCGCGGGTGAGCTCGGCGTCGTCGGCGGCGGCGCGGCCCGGCCCGGCGATGTCGAGGTGGGCCCAGGGGCGGTCGCCGGCGAACTCGCGCAGGAACAGCGCCGCCGTGATGGAGCCGCCGCCGTAGCCGCCGCGCCCGATGTTGGCGACGTCGGCGACGTCGGAGTCGATCGCGGCGCGGTAGTCGGCCGTCAGCGGCAGCCGCCACACCGGCTCGCCCGCCGCCGTCCCGGCCCGGGTGAGCGCGTCGGCGAGGGCGTCGTCGGTGGCGAAGAGCGCGGCGTGCCGCAGCCCGAGGGCGACCTTGGCGGCGCCGGTGAGGGTCGCGACGTCCACGACCGCGTCGGGGGCGAGCTCGGCGTCGGCGTAGGCGAGCGCGTCGGCGAGGACGAGCCGCCCCTCGGCGTCGGTGTTCAGCACCTCGGAGGTCGTCCCGCCGAAATGGGTGATCACGTCGCCGGGGCGCATCGACGACCCGGACGGCATGTTCTCCGCCGCCGCGACCAGGCCGGTGACGCGGGCGCGGACGCCGAGGCCGCGCAGCGCGCTCATGACGGCGATGACCGCGCCGCCGCCCGCCATGTCGGTCTTCATCGTCTTCATGCTGTCGTTCGGCTTCAGCGACAGGCCGCCGCTGTCGAACGTGATGCCCTTGCCGACCAGCACGACGTGCTCGCCGGCGGGCTCGCCGGGCTGGTAGGAGAGCTCGATCAGCCGGGGCGGGCGGGCGGAGCCGCCGCCGACGGCGAGCAGCCCGCCGAAGCCGCCCTCGGCCAGTTCCTTCTCGCCGCGCACGCGGACGCCGAGACCGGACTCGGCGGCGACCTGCTCGGCCCGTGCGGCGAGCCAGGACGGGTCCTTCTCGGCGGCCGGGGTGTTGGCGAGGTCGCGGGCCAGCGCGGTGGCCCGCGCCCGTGCGGTGCCCCGCTCGATGGCCGCGGCGCCGGCCTCCGGCCCGGCCTCGGTCAGCACGGCGAGGGTGCCGAGCGCCTTCCGGGCCGGCGCCGCACCGATTTTGAACCCGTAGCCGGCGAGCAGCGCGCCCTCGACGAAGGCGGCGAGATCACCGGCGGGGACGCCGGCGACGAGCGCCGTCCGGCCCCCGCCGCGGCGGGCCAGCGCGGCGCCGGCCCTGCGCAGGTCGGCCGGGGCCGCGTCGCCCACCCCGTACAGCAGCAGTTCGCGGACCCGGTCGCCGACGCGGACCTGGGTCGCGGTGATCTCCCCCGGCTCGCCCTTGGCCCGGTGCAGCGCGAGCAGCTCGTCCAGCGTGAACGGCAGTGCGGCCGCGACCTCCGCCGCCGGCGCGACGGGGCCCTTGCGGACGGGGACCGCCACCACCTCGGCCCCGAGGTCGGCCGCGGTCTGCGACACGGTGCCGCCGGCGCCGTGGACGCGGGTCTCGATGGGCATGGCGATGGCCTCCCCTGCTAGGCGTTTCTGGGTGCGGAAATGGCAAGGGCCCCGGCGGCGTCGCCGGGACCGTCACCAACAGGCCGGGAGCGGTGGAGCCGTCAGCCCACGACGCCCTTGAGCGCCTCGCCGAGCTCCTTGGCCTCGTCGGCGGAGAGCTCGACCACGAGGCGGCCGCCGCCTTCGAGGGGAACTCGCATGACGATCCCGCGCCCCTCCTTGGTCACTTCGAGCGGACCGTCTCCCGTCCGCGGCTTCATCGCCGCCATGCGTACATCCCCTTCCTGGGTAGGGCCCGCGGCCTGGCACACCGTTGGCCGCGTGGCCGCGTGTCGCATCCGCGTCATCAGTAGTGGTCCATTATCTCGTCTTCCGGGCGCGAAGTGGTAACGATCAGCCTCCAGATCGGAAGATGGGAGGATCTGCGGGCGAACCGAGAGGACGACGATGTCTGAGACCGTGCTGTACGACGTGACCGATGGTGTGGGAACGATCACACTGAACCGCCCCGACGGGATGAACTCGCTGACGACCGGGATGAAGGAGCTGCTGCGGGCGACGGTGGTGCGCGCCGCCGCGGATCCGGCCGCCCGCGCGGTCGTCCTGACCGGTGCGGGACGGGCGTTCTGCGCGGGGCAGGACCTCCGCGAGCACGCCGACAACCTCGCCGCCGGGAAGGGCCTGGCCGGCACCGTCCGCGAGCACTACAACCCGATCGTGCTGGCCCTCGCCGGGATGCGGAAGCCGGTCGTGGCGGCGGTGAACGGCGTGGCGGCGGGCGCCGGCGCGTCGCTGGCGTTCGCCTGCGACCTGATCGTCGCGTCCGACAAGGCCCGGTTCGCGACCGCGTTCACCGGGATCGGCCTCGCGCCCGACAGCGGCATGTCGTGGACGCTGCAGCGCCTCGTCGGCCGCGCGAAGGCCGCCGAGCTGCTGCTGCTGGGCGAGCCGGTGAAGGCGGACCGGGCGCTGGAGCTGGGCCTGGTGAACCAGGTCGTCCCGGCGGACGAGCTGGCCCCGGCGGCGGTGGAGCTGGCGCGGCGCCTCGCGGCCGGCCCGACGGTCTCCTACGGCGCGGTGAAGGCGGCGCTCGACCACGCGGCGACGCACGACCTGGCGTCCGCGCTGGAGCGGGAGGCCGAGCTGCAGGACGAGTGCGCGGAGACCAGCGACCACAAGAACGCGACCGAGGCGTTCCTGAAGAAGCAGCAGCCGGCGTTCGAGGGCCGCTGAGGGTAGGGCCTTCCCCCGCAGCGGCTGGGGAGTCTCCGCCGATGTGGGCGAGGGGGCGCCGGCGGTTCGCGCGAGCATGACCCGGGCAACCGCGGATCACACGGCGCTCCGGTGTGTCAGGCGCCCGCCGGGGTGCCGTCTCGGAAGGCGCAGCCGGTCAGGTGGTCGTTCACCAGGCCGCACGCCTGCATGAGGGCGTAGGCCGTGGTGGGGCCGACGAAGCGGAAGCCGTGTTTCTTCAGCTCCTTGGAGAGGGCCTTCGAGGCGTCGGTGTAGGCGGGGACGTCGGCCATGTCGGTATAGGCCGGGGAGTCGGGGTCGGCGTAGCGCCAGGCGGTCGCGGCGAGGCCGCCCGGCAGGTCGAGGGCGGCGCGGGCGTTGGCGATCGCCGCCTCGATCTTCGCCCGGTTCCGGACGATGGAGGCGTCGGCCATCAGGCGCTCGACGTCGTCCGGGCCGAACGCGGCGACCTTCTCGGGGTCGAAGCCGCGGAAGGCGCCGCGGAAGTTCTCGCGCTTGCGGAGGATCGTCAGCCACGAGAGCCCCGACTGGAACGCCTCCAGGCAGAGCTTCTCGTAGATGCCCGCGTCGTCGCGGACGGGGCGGCCCCACTCGTCGTCGTGGTAGGCGATGTAGTCGGGCGCCGACATGCCCCACGGGCAGCGCGCCAGCCCGTCATCGCCGAGGATCGCTGTCACCCGGCCGTTCTACCTCATGCCTCCGACAGAGCGGCGAGGCGGCGCAGGGCGAGGGTCAGGAACGCCTTCACGATCGGGCCGGCGACCAGCCAGCCGGCGCGGCCCAGGGGGCCGAAGGGCAGGTCGACGCGCTCCGCCCAGACGACGCGGCTGCCGTCGCCGGCGGGGACGACCTCGAACCACGCCTCGCCGCGCACGACGCGGCCGGTGTGCCGGACGGCAACGCGGCGGCCGTCCCGCCAGTCGGTGATGACCATGGTGTCGAGGAAGCCGACCGGGCCGACGCCCGTCCGGGCGCGGAGCTCGTCGCCGACCTTGTCGCCGCCCTCCGCGCTGGTGAACGGCATCCACTCGGCGTGGCGCGGCCAGTCGGTCAGGACGTCGAAGACGCGCTCGGCAGGGGCGCCGGACACGGCCTCCGCGTGGACGGCGACCCGGCTCACCGCCGCTCCTCGCGGCCGGGCTCGTCCTCGACGGGCACGGTCTCCTTGCGGAGCGGCACGCCGTTGCCGGGGTTCTCCAGGCCGTGCAGGGCGCCGATCGCCGGTTCCCCGGCGCGCCGGCGGAGGTCGCGCAGCTGGCGTTCGAGGTCGGCCACGCGGGCGTCGCGCTCGTGCAGGGCGGCGGTCAGGCGGTTGACGGCCTCGTCCGTCACCTGCATCTGGTAGCCCCAGATCGTCGCGGGGAGGCGGAGCCCGGCCCCCTGCGGCCCCAGTGCGGGGCGGCCCTCGGCGTCCACTTGGAGCCGGGGGTAGTCCGGATGGGTCTCGGCCAGCTCGCCGCCCCTGCCCATGGCGAGGACGACGACGGCGCCCAGCACGGCCAGGCCGGCCAGGACGAGCACCACGGTCACCATCATGCTCCGATCTTCCCGCGTCCCTCTGAAGGACGATCCCCGGACTCCGATCGTGCCACGCTTGGCGGCATGGGCATGCAAGAGCGGATGGTCCTTCCACCGGGCGCGCCGGTTCCGGACGGTGCCGTGGACGCGGGCACGGCGCCCCCTGCGAGCCGGGTGGAACGGCTCGCCGCCTCCGGGGACGCCGTGCTGGTCACGCTGGAGACGGACGCGCGGGAGCCCGATCCCGGGCTGCTCGCCGCGGCGTCCGTCTACGCGTGGCTGGGAGTGAGGTACTTCCGTGTGCCGGAGTCGCAAGCGGACGGGATGAGCCAGGTGCTCGACATGGTGGCCTCTATCGAGGGCACCCGGCCTCCCGCGGTCGCCCGCCGGGGTCTCGCCTAGGGCCTGGCCAGTGAGTCCGGTACCCGGCTAGCCGCGGAGCCGGTGCCAGGGGCCGGTGATGGCGAACGTGACGCCCGGGTCCGACTGGCGGTTGGCGAACAGGATGCGGCCGTCCGGGGAGAACGTGACCCCGGTGAACTCGCTGCCGTTGAGGGCGTTGCGCGCCATCGCGAACGGCTTGTCCTCGCGGGTGGTGCCGACGAGGTACTGCTCCCCGTCGCCGTCCTCGGCCAGGATCACGCCGCCGCCGTACGGGGAGACGGTGATGTTGTCGGGGCCGTCGAACCGGCCGCCCGGCTTGAAGATCAGCTGGAGCTCGATCTCGTTGCGGCGCGGGTCGTAGGTCCAGACCTGCCCGGCGTGGTCGCGCGCGGAGCCGTCGCCCGAGTCGGCGAAGCTCGCCACGAAGTACGCCTTGCCGTGGCCCCACCAGGCGCCTTCGAGCTTCTGGCTGCGGGTGATCGTGTCGAACTGCTTGCGGACGGACGTCTGCTCCGCCGACGGGTCCGGGACGTCCAGCCACTCGACGCGCAGCCGGGTGCCGGGCTCGGTGACGAGCGAGAGGTCCGGGACGCCGCGCACGTTCATCGCCTCCAACTGCCCTCCCCGCAGGTAGGCGTGGTAGCCGCCGCGGTGCGCGCGCGGGCGGAACCGGTAGAACAGCCCGAACGGCCCGTGCGCGTCCTCGGTCAGGTAGGCGGTGAGCGTGTGCGGGTCGACGGCGACGGCCTCGTGCGCGAAGCGGCCGAGGCCGGTCAGCGGGACGGGCTCGGTGCGCCGGCCCTGCGGGTCGACCTCGAACACCCAGCCGTGGCTCTTGGTCTCGCCCTTGACGCCCTCGGTCTCCTCGCAGGTCAGCCAGGTACCCCAGGGGGTGCGGCCGCCGGCGCAGTTCACCGCCGTCCCGGCGAGGCTGACGTACTGCGACAGCAGGTCGCCGCGGCTGTCGACCTCCAGGGTGGTGGTGCCGCCGTTGACGGCCGGGTCGTAGGTCAGCTCGGCGGGCGCGACGGCGCGGGTGCCGTTGGTGCCCTGCTCGTGGTTGCGCACGAGCCGGGTCCGGCCGTGCCTGCTGCCGGGGAAGGTGGCCATCCCGTCGTGGTGTCCGGGGACGACCACGCCGTCGGAGATGGGGTCGCCTTCCACCGACAGCTGCTTGTAACGGAAGCCCTTGGGCAGGTCCAGGACGCCCTTGGGGTCGGGCATGAGCGGGCCGTAGCCGTACGCCTCTCCGGTGTCGGCTCCCGCGGAGGTCTGGAAGATTCCGTCCAGGCTTCCGGCGAGGGCGATGGACAGCGCGCCGGCCGCGCCGCCCTTGACGACTCCGCGACGGGTCACGGACATGGGCACTCCTTCACGTAAGGGGATCACGCAGGAGGTTGGCCGCCGCCGCTGAACCGCCGGTGAACGATCACCGGCGGCCCGGCAAAGCCCCAGGACAATCTTGGGTCGGCGCGCCGCGGGGAAGGCCGCCGCGGGCTGAATCGGGGCGCACGAAGGCTCCTTTCACAGGTAACGGCGCTGGGTCTTCTTGTCGTCGTCGTAGCGGGCGCGGGCCCGCGCGGTGGGCTCCAGCGCCGACACCTCCGCGACCGGGACGTCCCACCACGCCTCGCTGTCCGGGGCCGGGGCGAGCGGGTCGGTCTCCACGTGGACGACGGTGGTGCGCGGGGAGCCGATCGCCTTGCGCAGCGCGTCCCGGAGCCCGTCGGCGCCGTCGGCGCGGAGCACGTCCGCGCCGAGGCTGGCGGCGTTCGCGGCGAGGTCGACGGGGAGGGGGCCGCCGTCCAGGCCGGTGGCGGTCCGGGCCCGGTAGCGGGTGCCGAACCGCTCCGCGCCGACGCTCTCGGACAGGTTCCCGATGGACGCGTAGCCGTGGTTCTGGACGAGGACGACGATCAGCTTGACGCCCTCGGCGACGGCCGTGGCCAGTTCCTGGGCCATCATCAGGTACGAGCCGTCCCCGACGAGGACGAACACCTCGCGGTCGGGCGCGGCCATCTTCACCCCGAGGCCGCCGGCGATCTCGTAGCCCATGCAGGAGTAGCCGTACTCGACGTGGTAACCCTTGGGGTCGCGCGTCCGCCACAGTTTGTGCAGATCGCCGGGCATGGACCCGGCCGCGCACACCACCACGTCCCGGGGGCCGGACACCTCGCTGACGACTCCGATGACCTCCGCCTGCGCGGGCAGCCCGTCCCGCCGCTCCCCGAACGCCTCGTCGACGACGGCGTTCCACCGCCCGGCGAGTTCCCGCGCCCGATCGCGATGGGCCGCGCTCACCGCCCACCCGCCGGCCGGGCCGCCGAGCTCGCGGGTCAGGGCCCGGAGGGCCTCCCTCGCGTCGGCGACGACCGCCGTCCCGGCGAGCTTGACGGCGTCCGCGCGGGCGACGTTGATGTTGACGAAGCGGACGCCGGGGTCGGCGAACAGGCTGTGGGACGCGGTGGTGAAGTCGCTGAACCGGGTGCCGACGCCGAGGACGACGTCGGCTTCGCGGGCGAGCGCGTTCGCGGCCGTGGTCCCGGTCGCGCCGATCGCGCCCACCGAGCACTCGTGGTCCCACGGCAGTGAGCCCTTGCCCGCCTGCGTCTCGGCGACCGGGACGCCGGTCCGCTCGGCGAACGCGCGCAGGGCGTCGGTGGCCCGCGCGTAGACGACGCCGCCGCCCGCCACGATCAGCGGGCGCTCCGCGGACCGCAGGAGGCGAACCGCGTCGTCGAGCGCGGCGGGCTCGGGGACTGGGCGCGGGATGCGCCAGACACGGCGCGCGAACAGCTCGTCCGGCCAGTCGAACGCCTCGGCCTGCACGTCCTGCGGCAGGGCCAGGGTGACGGCGCCGGTCTCGGCCGGGTCGGTGAGGACGCGCATCGCCGCCAGCAGCGCGCTGGGCAGCTGCTCCGGGCGGTTGACGCGGTCCCAGTACTTCGACACCGGCTTGAGGCAGTCGTTCACCGACACGTCGTAGGAGCGGGCGTCCTCAAGCTCCTGCAGGACGGGGTTGGCGGGACGGGTCGCGAAGATGTCGCCGGGCAGCAGCAGCACCGGCAGCCGGTTGATGGTCGCGAGCGCGGCTCCGGTGACCATGTTGGTCGCGCCCGGCCCGATGGACGTCGTGCAGGCGAGCGTCGAAAGCCGGTCGTTCATCCGCGCGTAGCCGGACGCCGCGTGCACCATCGCCTGCTCGTTGCGCGCCATGTAGTAGGGGAGGTCGCCGGCGTGCTCCAGCAGCGCCTGCCCGAGCCCCGCGACGTTGCCGTGCCCGAAGATCCCGAAGCATCCGGCGAAGAACCGCCGCTCCTCGCCGTCCCGTTCGCTGTACTGCGCGGCCAGGAAGCGGACGGTCGCCTGGCCCACCGTGAGTCTCGTGCTCATATGACCTCCACTGCGGCGTCCACGGCTCCGGCGACGTCGCCGTCCGCGGGGTAGAGAAGGGAGCGGCCCACGACCAGGCCCCGGACGGTCGGCAGCCGCATCGCGCGGCGCCAGCCGTCGCGGGCGGCGCGCGGGTCGGCGGCGACCTCGCCGCCGAGGAGCAGGGCGGGCAGGGTCGAGGCGGCCATCACGCGTTCCATGTCCGGGACGACCGGAACCTTCAGCCAGGTGCGCGCCGACGTGGTCCCGAGCCCGGACGCGATCGAGATCGCGCGGATCATCGCCTCCGGCGCGAGGTCGTTGCGGACGCGGCCGTCCACCCGGCGGGCGACGAACGGCTCGACCATCGCCATCAGGCCGTGCCCGGCGAGGTCCGACACCGCCCGCGCGCAGCCCTCCAGCGTGCGGGGCGTCGCCGGGTCGCCGTCGTCCACCCGGAGCAGCACCTTGCCGCCGTCGAGCCGGGACGCGGCGATCGCGGCGGCGCTGTAGGCGGTGAAGCGGTCGTCGATCTCGAAGGACGCGCCGGCGAGCCCGCCCCGGTTCATCGAGCCGATCACCACCTTGCCGTCGAGGGCGCCGAGCAGCAGCAGGTCCTCGACGACGTCGGGGGCGGCGAGGACGCCGTCCACGCCGGGACGCCCCAGGGCCGTGCAGAGCCGGTCGAGGAGTTCGCCGCGGTCGGCCATGGCGAGCGGGTCGCCGCCGGCGGCGAGGGCGCCGCGCGCGGGGTGGTCGGCGGCGATCAGCAGGAGCCGTCCGGCCGGGCCGAGCGGCGACGGGCGCCTCGTGCGGCGGGCGGCGGCCTCGGCGATGGCCCCGGGACGGACGGCGCGCGTCTCCGCGAGCGCGGCGATCCGCCCGGCCCGCGACCCGGCCGCGACTCCGGTCATGCGGGGATCCCGGCGAGGAAGTCGACGCAGGCGCGCACGTCGGCGGCGGGTCCGGCGCCGGCCGCGGGCTCCGCGTCGATGATCATGTCCTGTTCGAGGACGTACCAGCCGTCGTAGCCGGCGCCTTCGAGGGAGCCGATGATCCCGGCGATGTCGATGTCGCCCGCGCCGAGCGGGCGGTAGATGCCGTCCCGGACGGCGTCGGTGTACGGGGTCGCGCCGGCCCGGACGGCCTCGGCGAGCCCGGCGTCGACGTCCTTCAGGTGGACGTGCGCGATCCGGCCGGGGGCCCGGGCCGCGAGGTCGCCCGGGTCCGTGCCGCCGATCAGCAGGTGCCCGGTGTCCAGGCAGAGCGGGATGCCCGACCCGTCGAGGACGCGCCGGACCTCGTCGGACCGTTCCACCATCGTCCCGGCATGCGGATGCAGCACCGCCCGGACGCCCGCCGCGGCCGCGGCCGCGGCGATCCGGTCGAGGTTGCCGAGCAGCGCCGCCCAGCCGGCCGGGTCGAGCACCAGCCGCTCGTCGTAGCCGTCCAGCCCGTGCACGGCCGCGAGCACCAGCGTGAGCCGCTCGTTGGAGCGTTCCACACCGAACCCGGCCAGGATTCGCCGGACGTCGGGCAGCGGGTCGCGGTCCGGGTCGTGCAGCACGACCGGCGCGAACCCGCCCACGGCGCGGAGCCCGTGCCCGGCGAGCAGCGCGGCGCGCTCGGCGGCCCCGGCCGGCAGGAAGCCGGGCGGCCCGAACTCCGTGGCGGCCAGCCCGAGGTCGCGCATCTCCGCCAGCACCCGCGCGGGCGCCAGCTGGTGGCCCCAGCCCGGCACCTCGCACACCCCCCACGAGATCGGGGCTCCCGCGACACGATCCTTGATCATCGGCTCACCATCTCTCCGGGGACGCGCTCCGGCCGGGGCGTGGGGCCGGCTCCGCCGAGTCTGCTGAAGGCCGCATGGAGATGTCAATTCTTTGTTAGGACATTATGAGGTAATAAGGTGATGACACGCCCGGGGGTACCATCGTGCTCGGCCAGAGGAGGCGATGGGTGTACCGACCGCGCGTGTCCGTGGACCGCAGCAGCCCCGTGCCGCTGTACTACCAGCTCGCCCAGCACCTGGAGGCCGCGATCCGGGCGGGTGAGCTGACCCCGGGCACCCGGCTGGAGAACGAGGTCGAGCTGGCCGGCCGGTGCGGGCTGTCCCGCCCGACCGTCCGGCAGGCGATCCAGCACCTGGTGGACCGGGGGCTCCTGGTGCGCAAGCGGGGCGTCGGCACGCAGGTGGTGCAGTCGGAGATCCGCCGCCCGATCGAGCTGACCAGCCTGCACGACGACCTGGCGGCCGCCGGCCGGGAGCCGCGCACCCGGGTCCTGGACCTCGGCCCCGTCCCGGCCGACGACACGGTGGCCAAGGAGCTCGGCGTCCCGCCCGGCACCGAGGTCGTCCGGATGCGCCGCGTCCGCTGCACCGGCGACGAGCCGCTCGCGCTGCTCACCAACTACCTGCCGCTCGGCCTGATCGAGGTGACCGAGGCCGACCTCGCCGAGCACGGCCTGTACGAGCTGCTCCGCGCCACCGGGATCAACCTGCGCATCGCGAACCAGACCATCGGGGCGCGCGGCGCGACGGCGGCCGAGGCCCGGCTGCTGGACGAGCGGCGCGGCGCCCCGCTGCTCACCATGAACCGCACCGCCTACGACGACCAGGGCGCCGCGACCGAGCACGGCCGCCACGTCTACCGCGCCGACCGCTACTCGTTCGAACTCACCCTCGTCGAACACTGACTCACCCCGTCGACACCACGCCGCGCGCAGCGCGGCACGGCGCGGGTGGCGCTCATGGGCCCGCTACCGTCGCGCCGGTCACCTCGAGCATGACGGATCCGGCGAGGTCGAAGCCGCCGACGCAGGCCAGGTAGCCGGGGGCCTCGTGGTCGGGGGCGCCGGGCTCCCCGCCTAGCGGCAGGTACGTCCCGCCCGCCTGCCGGACCAGCAGCAGCGCCGCGGTGATGTCCCAGGCGTTGATGGACGGGTCGAAGGCGACGTCGGTCCAGCCCGCGGCGACGTGCGCGAGGGTGAGCGCGGCGCTGCCGGGGCGGCGCAGCGTGGCGAACGCGTCCACCATCAGGCCGAAGCGGCGCAGCGCCTCGTTCCGGTCGTCGCGCAGCTCGTGCGCGCTCGGGTAGGACGTGGCGACGACGGCGGTCTCGTCGCGGGAGGCGCCCCTGCTCTCGATGCGCGTGCCGTTGCAGGTCGCGCCGGCCAGGGACGCGCTGAACATCTCGTCCCGCACCGGGTCGTACACCGCGCCCGCGACGACCTCGCCGCCGGCGACGGCGCCGATGGACACGCAGAAGAACGGCAGGCCGACCGCGAAGTTGGCGGTGCCGTCGATGGGGTCCACGTACCAGCGGACGTCGCCGTCTGTGCCCTTGTCGCCGCCCGGACCCTGCGCGCCGCCCTCCTCGCCGACGACGACGCTGCCCGGGGTCTCCTTGGCGAGCACCTCCCGGATGGTCTCCTCGGCCGCGCGGTCGTGCACGGTGACGGGGTCGTGCATGTCGCGCTTGGTGTCGACTTCGGGACGCGAGCGGAACGCCGTCCGCAGCCGGTCCCCCGTGGCGCGGGCGGCGAGCTCGGCGATTCCGGCCAGTTCCCGCGAGGCGGGGACATCGACGTTCATGCGTCTCCTTCGGTGGCGTTCGCGAGCGGTTCGGGCGGCCCGTGCGGGTCAGGCGTCGCCGGGCGCGGGCAGGAGGCGGGACAGCAGGTCGGCGGCGGTGATGACGCCGATCACGGCGCCCTTCTCGGGATGCTCCTCGTTGTCGGACACCGCCACCACGGGGCTGCGGGCGCCCGCCATGACGCTCGCGATCTCCATCGCGGTGGCGTCCGGGCCGACGACGCGGAGCGGCTTCTGCTCGCCCTCCAGCAGCTCGGCCACCGTGCGGTCGCCGAGCCTGGCGGCGAGCCGGTCGGCGTGGGGCTCGTCGTAGACGCGGGCGAGGGTCGGATCGTCCCGGACGTGCGGCGGGACGATCTGGCGCAGCAGCCGCGAACCCGGGATCACCGCGACCGCGCGCCGCCGGCCGTCCACGACGACGAGACCGGGCAGTCCCCGGTCCGCCAGGAGGCGGGCCGCGTCCAGCGCGGAGTCGGCCGGCGTCACGGTCGGGTAGTCGACGGCGAGTTCACGGGCGCGCACATTTCGACCGTATCCGAGGGACGGCCCGGCGGCGCGGACCCCGCGTTACAGACCCGGAGTCTCGGGCAGTGGGACTAGGTGCTGACGAAACACAGGATCGACGAGAAGAGCGTCGTCGTGCTCACCGGCGCGAGCGGCGGCATCGGCCGGGCCGCGGCGACGGCGTTCGCCCGGCGCGGCGCGCGGATCGCACTGCTGGCCCGCGGCGAGAAGGGCCTGGACGGCGCCGTCGCCGACGTCGAGGCCGCCGGCGGGCGCGCGCTGCCCATCAGCGTCGACATGACCGACCGCGACCGGGTGGAGGAGGCCGCGCGGAAGGCCGAGGACGAGCTCGGCCCGATCGACGTGTGGGTGAACGTGGCCTTCTCCTCGGTGCTCGCGCCGTTCTGGGACATCGAGCCGGCGGAGTTCGAGCGCACCACCGACGTCACCTACCTCGGCTACGTCAACGGCACCCGGACCGCGCTGAAGCGGATGATGCCGCGCGACCGCGGCGTGATCGTCCAGTGCGGGTCGGCGATGGCCTACCGGGGGATCCCGCTGCAGAGCGCCTACTGCGGCGCCAAGCACGCGATCAAGGGCTTCCACGAGTCGCTGCGGACGGAGCTGATGCACGAGGGCAGCGGCGTGCGGGTGACGATGGTGCAGATGCCGGCGGTCAACACGCCGCAGTTCGACTGGGTCCTGTCGCGGCTGCGCAAGCGGCCGCAGCCCGTCCCGCCCATCTACCAGCCGGAGGTGGCGGCGGACGCGCTGCTGTACGCCGCCGAGCATCCCGCGCGCCGCGAGTACTGGATCGGCGCCAGCTCGGTCGGCACGATCCTCGGCAACAAGTTCGCCGGGGGCCTGCTGGACCGCTACCTGGCGAAGACCGGTTTCCGGTCGCAGCACACGGACGAGGACGCCCGGCCGGACCGCCCGGCGAACCTGTGGGAGCCCGCCGACGACGCCTCCGGCGAGGACCACGGGAGCCACGGCCGGTTCGACGACCGCGCGCACGGGACGAGCCCGCAGATGTGGGCGGGGCAGCACAAGTACCTGGTGGGGGCCGCGACGGCCGGCGCCGCCGCGGGCGCGGCGGTCGGCGCGGCCAGGCTGCTGCGGCGCTGACCCGGCCGCCGCGGCGGACACGACGACATCACGGAAGAGGAGAGAGCAATGGCGCAGCAAGTGGCCGACTACGTCCTCCAGCGGCTGACCGAGTGGGGCATCAAGCGGGTCTACGGGTACCCGGGCGACGGCATCAACGGCATGCTCGGCGCGTTCGACCGCGCCGAGGGGAATCCCGAGTTCATCCAGACGCGGCACGAGGAGATGGCCGCGTTCATGGCGTGCGCGCACGCCAAGTTCACCGGCGAGGTCGGCGTCTGCACGGCCACGTCCGGGCCGGGCGCGATCCACCTGCTGAACGGGCTCTACGACGCCAAGCTGGACCACCAGCCGGTCGTCGCGATCATCGGGCAGCAGAAGCGGCTCTCCCAGGGCACCCACTACCAGCAGGAGGTGAATCTGGAGACCCTGTTCTCCGACGTGTCGGAGTACTGCCAGATCGTCATGCAGCCGGGGCAGATGCGACACGTCATCGACCGTGCGTTCAAGACGGCGCTCACCACCCGCAGCGTCGCGACGATCATCATCCCGGAGGACGTCCAGGAGTCGGAGGCCGTCCCGTCGCCGCCCAAGGAGCACGGCTCGGTGTACTCCAGCGTCGGCTGGAGCCAGCCGCGCGTCCTGCCCAACAAGGAGGAGCTGCACAAGGCCGCGCAGATCCTCAACGAGGGGCAGAAGGTCGCCATGCTGGTCGGCCAGGGCGCCGCGAACGCGCAGTCCGAGCTGATAGAGACCGCCGAGCTGCTCGGCGCGGGCGTCGCCAAGGCGCTGCTCGGCCGCGAGGTCCTGCCGGACGACCTGCCGTTCGTCACCGGGCCGGTCGGCCTGCTCGGCTCCAAGGCCAGCGATGAGATGATCATGAACTGCGACGTCCTGTTCATGATCGGCACGAGTTTCCCGTACGCCGAGTGGCTGCCGGACGAGGGCAGCTGCAAGGGCGTCGAGATCGACATCGACGGCCGCATGATCGGCATCCGCTACCCGATGGACGCGCACGTCGTCGGGGACGCCAAGGAGACGCTCAGGGAGCTCATCCCGCTCCTCGAACGCAAGGAGGACCGCTCCTGGCGCGAGGAGATCGAGGAGAACGTCCGCACCTGGGACACGGTGATGGCCAAGCGCGCCGGGCAGAGCTTCGAGGGCAAGATCAACCCGCAGGCCGTCGCGCACGAGGTGTCCCCGCTGCTGCCGGACGGCGCCATCCTCACCGCCGACTCGGGGTCGGCCACCAACTGGTGGGCCCGGCACATCAAGCTCCGCGACGGGATGCAGGCGTCGCTGTCGGGGACGCTCGCGACGATGGGGCCCGGCGTCCCGTACGCGATCGCGGCGCGGTTCGCCTACCCGGACCGCCCGGTGATCTGCTTCGTCGGCGACGGCGCGTTCCAGATGAACGGCATGAACGAGATGCTCACCGTCAAGCGGTACGCCGACCGGCTGGCCGGCTCCCCGCCGCTGATCTTCGCGGTGTTCAACAACCAGGACCTCAACCAGGTCACCTGGGAGCAGCGCGCGATGGGCGGCGACCCGAAGTTCAAGGGCTCGCAGAGCATCCCCGACTTCGAGTACGCCAAGTACGCGGCGCTGTGCGGCCTCAAGGGCATCTACTGCGACGAGCCCAAGAACGTCACCGCCGCCTGGAAGGAGGCGCTCGCGAGCGACCGGCCCGTCGTGATCGAGTTCGTGGTCGACAACGAGATCGCCCCGATCCCGCCGCACATCATGAAGGATCAGGCGAAGAAGGCCGTCAAGGCCGGCCTCAAGGACCCGCAGAAGGTCGGCATCGCGGCCCGCGGCTTCCGGCAGAAGCTCACCGACATGTACGAGAACATGCCGGGCCGCAAGCACGACGCCTGACCGGGGTTGTCGGAGGTCGCCCCCCGCGCCGGCTAGAGCTGCGTCTCGGCGTAGTCCCCGGGGGAGAACTCGATGCGCGGCTGCGCCCGCTCCAGGAGGTCGAACGCCTCGGGGACGGTGGTCGTCCAGCCGATGGCGTCCCAGATCCTGGGGCGGGCGAAGCCCTGCTCGGTGAGCCCCACCATCAGGTCGCGGAGCGGGTCGTAGACGCCGGTCGGGTCGAGGATGACGACGGGCTTCTCGTGCATGGCGAGGACGCGGGCCGTCCACACCTCGAACAGCTCCTCCAGGGTGCCGATGCCGCCGGGGAGGATGAGGAACGCGTCGCTGCGCCGGTCCATCTCGCCCTTGCGGGTCCGCATGTCCGGCGTGATGACCAGCTCGTCGTTGTCCTCGTCGGAGATCTCGACGCTGACCAGGCCCTCCGGGATCACCCCGACGGTACGGGCGCCGCCGGCGCGCGCGGCGCGGGCGACGGCGCCCATGCACGACACCTGGGCGCCGCCGCTGACCAGGCTGTGACCGCGCCGCGCCAGCTCGGCGCCGGCCTCCGCCGCGAGGTCGCGGTACACGCGGTCGATCTTGCCGCTGGACGAGCAGAACACGCAGATGGCGAGAGGCTTCGGTGATGTCACCGGGCCAATCTAACCGCTCAGTGGCCGGCGAGGTCCCGGCGGCGGAAGCCCGCCATGCCGAGCGCGGACAGGGCGGCGGCGAGCCCCGCCAGCCACGCCAGCGACATGACGGTGAAGTCCTGCCCCACCTTCGGGACGTGGGTGAACGGCGAGACGTCCATGGCCCACGGGTCCAGGCCGAGGGCCGCGCCGAAGAGCGTGACCAGCGCGCAGACCGCCACCGCGACCCAGGCTCCGGCCGCGGTCAGCCCGGGGACCAGGCCGAACAGCGCGACCGCGACCGCGGCGACCAGCCAGACCGCGGGCAGCTGCGCCAGCGCCGCGCCGAGGACGCGCGGCACCTCCCGGCCGGGGTCGCCGGTGTCCAGGCCGTGCGCGATCCCGGCGGCCAGCCCCGCGACGGCGAGCGCGGCGACCGGGCCGAGCAGCGAGAACAGCAGGTGGCTCGACGCCCAGCGCAGCCGTCCCGTCGCGGTGGCGAGCAGCGGTTCGGCGCGCTGCCCGGCCTCCTCGGTGCGCAGCCGCAGCGTGGTCGCCACCGCGTAGGCGGCCGCGATCAGGCCGAGCATGCTCATCACCGCGGCGAAGTAGGCGTCGGTGATCCCCCGCGCCCCGCCGATCTGGGTGAAGATCCGCGCCAGGTCGGGGTTGTCCTTCACCATGTCCTGGACTCCGCCCGCGACCGCGCCGTACACGACGCCGAGCGCGGCGAACCCGGCGAGCCACCCGTAGAGCGGGCGGCTCTGCAGCCGCCAGGCCAGCCCGAGCGGGCCGGACAGCCGCGCCGGGGCGTCGGCCGGCCCGGGCCGCTGCGGCAGGATGCCCGCGCCGGCGTCCCGGCGCGCGGACAGCGCACCGGCGGCGGCCACCAGGACCGCGATCAGCACGGCGGCCGGCGCGAGCGTCCACCAGCGCTCCTCGCCGTAGGCGCGGAGCCGGTTGATCCAGCCGAGCGGGGACAGCCAGCCAAGCCACGACAGGGAGTTGCCCGCGCCGCCGACGTCGGCGGCCATCCGGATCGCGAACGCGGCGCCGAGCGCGGCGATCGCCGTCCCGCGAGCGGCGCCGGCGCTCTCGCTGAGCTGCGCGGTGACGCCCGCGACGGCCGCGAAGACGCAGCCGGCCGCGGCCATCTGCAGGCCGAACGCCAGCGAACCGGCGACCGGGAGGCCCTGGGCGGTCAGCCCGGCGGTGAGCACGGCGGCGAGGACGAGGTTCGCCGCCATCGTCACGGCGAGCGCGGCGGCCAGCCCCGCGCCGCGTCCGGTGACGGTGGCGCCGAGCAGCTCGCGGCGCCCCGCCTCCTCCTCGGTGCGGGTGTGCCTGATGACGGTGAGCGCGCTGATCAGCCCGATCACCACCGGGATGAACCCGGAGCGCTGCGCGATGATGCCGCCGAGGCCGGTGTCGTACAGCGGCCCGTAGAGAGCCAGGAACGTCGGGTTGTTCCCGGTCGTCCGCGCGTACTGGAGCCGGTCGGCGGCCTCCGGGTAGAGGCTCCCGGTGGCCCCGACGAACCCGGCCGGGATCACGGCGATCCAGAGCACCCAGGCGGGCAGCAGGATCCGGTCGCGCCGCAGGATCAGCCGGGCCAGCCCGCCCGTCCCGGTCAGCGCGGTCACCCGCGCCCTTCGCGGGGGGACGGCCCCCAGCGCCCCCCGGTCCGCTCCGCTCATCGCGCGGCCTCCTGGAGTTCGTCCTTGTAGTGCCGCAGGAACAGCTCCTCCAGCGTCGGCGGGCGGCTGACCAGGCTGCGGACGCCGATGTCGGTGAGCATGCGGAGCGCGGCGTCGAGCTGCGGCGTGTCCACCTCGAACTTGACGGTGGTGCCGTCGATCTCGACGTCGTGGGCGCCGGGCAGCGGCAGGCCGTCCGGCGGGGACGCCAGTTCCGCGTGGATCGAGGTGCGCGTCAGGTGCCGCAGCTCGTCGAGCGTGCCGGACTCGACCGCGACGCCGTTCCGGATGATCGTCACCCGGTCGCAGAGCGCCTCGACCTCGGACAGGATGTGGCTGGACAGCAGGACGGTCCGGCCCGCGCGCCGCTCCTCCCGGACGCACTCCTGGAAGACCTCCTCCATGAGCGGGTCGAGGCCGGAGGTGGGCTCGTCCAGCAGCAGCAGCTCCGCGTCGGACGCGAGCGCCGCGACCAGCCCGACCTTCTGCCGGTTGCCCTTGGAGTAGGCGCGGCCCTTCTTGCGCGGGTCCAGCTCGAACCGGTCGAGCAGCTCGGCCTTGCGGCGCCGGTCCAGGCCGCCGCGCATCCGGCCGAGCAGGTCGATGACCTCGCCGCCGGACAGGTTCGGCCACAGCGTCACGTCGCCCGGCACGTAGGCGAGCCTCCGGTGCAGCTCGGTCGCGTCCCGCCAGGGGTCGCCGCCGAGCAGCCGGACGTCGCCCGCGTCGGCGCGCAGCAGGCCGAGCAGCACCCTGATGGTGGTCGACTTCCCGCTGCCGTTCGGGCCGAGGAAGCCGTGCACCTCACCGGGCCGGACGGTCAGGTCGAGGCCGTCCAGCGCACGCGTCCGGCCGAAGCTCTTGACCAGGCCGGATACGGATATCGGAGGCGTGTTCGCGGTCACCGGTTCTCCTTGGAGGGAGGTTGCCCGCCGGCGGCGAGCATGTTCGTGAGGGCGGCGCGCGCCTGGTCGACCAGCTCCGGCGACATGAGATCGTCGCTGAGGATCTCCAGGGCCGCGAGCGCCATGCGGGGATAGCCCTCGGCCGTGAACGTGTCGGCGCCGAGGGCCCGGGACAGGTGTTCGTGCAGGACGACCATGCCGACGCTCATCGCCGTCATCACGGTGGCGTAGGCGTGCAGGTCCACGGTGTTGGGCCTGGCGATGCCGGAAGAGCCGCGTTCGAGGATCTCCTCGCTGAACGCCACCGCGTCGTCGAAGAGCGTGTTCGCGGCCTCCGAGCCGTCGGTCAGGGCGCGGGCCAGGTAGCGCTGGACGGGCAGGGCCGTCCGCATGGCGATCGCCAGGAAGCCGGGGTCGGCCATCCCGCCGCCGAGGGCCTCCTGCTTGGTCTCGCGGATGACTTCGATGACGTGCCGGTCGCACGCCTGGCGCAGCGCCTCCTTCGTCCCGAAGTGGTGCTGCACGAGGGCGGGCGAGACGCCGGCGGCCTTCGCGATGCCGCGGATCGTCGCGCCCTTCACGCCGTGCTCGGCGAACTGCAGCAGCGCCGCGTCCCGGATCCGGGCCCGCCCGGTCAGATCCTCGGCTCGCTCGACCGGCATCCGCACCCCCTGTACCGATGTTCAGTAGCCTGTACAGGCGTACACTGTACCTCTGTACAGGCCACCGTCAAGCGGTGCGGGTCAGGCGCCTCCGGGCAGCTCCCCGAGCGTCACCTGGACGGTCTTCTTCGAGCCGTCCGGCTTCTGGATCTCGACCTTCGCGGTGTCGCCCGGCTTGAGGTTCGCGAGCACCGACGACAGCGCCGTCTGGTCGGGCGTGGCGGTGCCGTTCACCGACAGGATCAGGTCGCCCGGCGCGATGCCCGCCTTGGCCGCGCCGCTGCCGTTCTGGACGTCCACGACGGCGACCGCCGTCCGCTGCCCGCTCTGCGGGTCGACGATCGTGCGGACCGTCACGCCGAGCGCCGCCCGTCCGGAGTTCGACACCTTCCCGCTCTGGACGAGCTGCGGGACGATCGACTTGACGGTGTTGCTCGGCGTCGCGAACCCGATGCCGGCCGCCTGCCCGCCCACCGACGGGTCGGACGCGGCGGCCGTGGGAATGCCGATCACCTGCCCGTTCAGGGTGACGAGGGCGCCGCCGCTGTTGCCCGGGTTGATCGCCGCGCTCGTCTGGATGGCGTCGGCGATCGTCGACCCCTGGAAGTCGCCCTCGCCCTTGGTCGAGACCGTCCGGTGCAGGGCGGAGACGATTCCGTTCGTCACGCTCCCGGCGAGCCCCAGCGGGTTCCCCATCGCGAGGACGATCTGCCCGACCTGCGCCTTGCTCGAATCGCCCCACGACGCCGGTTTGAGGTTCCCGCCGTTCACCTTGACGACGGCGAGGTCGTCGGCCGCGAACGCGCCGACGAGGTCGGCGCTCAGCGTGGCGCCGCCACCGGAGGACGTCACCTGGATCTTCTTGGCACCGGCCACCACGTGCGCGTTCGTGACGACGTGGCCCTGCCCGTCGTACACGACCCCGGAGCCCTCCGCCCGGTCGGTCTGGATCTTCACCACCGACGGCAGCACCGCGTCCACGACCTTCTCGTACTGCTGCTGCAGGTCCGTCGCCGACCCGGAGACCGGCGCCGACGTCCGCGCCGATGTCGACGCGGCGTTCTCGGCGTCGCCTCCGCTGCACCCGGCGAGCGCCAGCATCCCCGCTACCGCGGCCGCGCAGGCCCTGACCTTCGCGTTCCTGTCCACGCTCCACCTCCAGGATGGACAGTTCCCGCCCTCCGGGGATCAGGCGTGAAGGAGGTCACGATTTTGCGTCACCGTGGCGCGAATCGGCCTCAGCCGGAAGGTCGCGGCCATGCGCGATTCCCGGGCTCGTCCTGCGCGCCTAAAGATCGTGTATGGCCGCGTTACTTCGCTCACGTCGTGGCTAGTCGTATATCGCCCCGGCGATATGCCGCCGGGGAACCGGTGAGCGATGCGCGAGAGGGAGACCCGTGTGCGGCAGCGAGATCCGCAGCATGCTCCAGCCGTTCCTCCTGCTCCTCATCCACCAGCGGCCGGGCCACGGCTACGACCTCATCGAGAGGCTCGCGGCGATGGGCGTGACGGGCGTCGAGCCGGGACACGCCTACCGGGTGCTGCGCAACCTGGAACGGGAGCGGCTGCTGTCGTCCAGCTGGGTGCCCTCGGACGCCGGCCCGGCCCGGCGCCGGTACGAGCTGACGCCCGAGGGCCTCGCCGACCTGCGCGTCCGCATGGCGAGCCTGGCTCACTTCGGCGGCGTCCTCGATTCCTTCCTGGCCCTGTGGAGCACGGGGCCTCCCGACCGTGAGGAGCGGACATGGCAGCAGAAGCGGCCGCGATCGTCCAAGCCGCGTTCGACCGCCGGAACGGCCCGGGACGCGCGCTGGGCGGGGACGCCGAGCTGATCGCGCTCGCCTGCCGGGACATGGCGGTGCGCTTCCACCGCGGCGGCAGGCTCCTCGTCTTCGGCAACGGCGGCGCGGCGACCGACGCCCAGCACGTCGCCGTCGAGTTCATGCATCCCGTCGTCGTCGGGAAACGCGCGCTGCCCGCGATGGCACTGGCCGCCGGCGACTTCGCCGAGCGGGTCCGGCTGTTCGGCCGCCCGGACGACATCGCGCTCGGCATCTCCGCCGGCGGGCGGTGCGCGAACGTGCTGGAGGCGCTGCGCGAGGCGAGCGGGATCGGCATGGAGACCGTCGCGCTGCTGGGCGGGGACGGCGGCGACATCGCCGGGAGCGGAGCGGCCCGCCACGTCCTGATCGCGCGGTCCGACGATCCCTGCGTGGTGAAGGAAGTGCACGTCACCGCCTATCACATCCTCTGGGAGCTGGTTCATGTCTTCTTCGACCAGCCGGGGACTCTCGAAGGGGAGGCCGTCTGATGACGGAGCCGTGTCATGACGAGGTCTGCATCACCTGCTCGGATGCGGGTGTCCAGGTCAGGGTGCGCGAGGTCAAGGACGGAGGTCTCGCCATCGTCGATACCGAGAACGGGCCGGAGGAGATCAGCGTGGCGCTGGTCGACGCCGGGCCCGGAGACGTGGTGCTGGTCCATGCCAAAGAGGCGATAGCGGTGGTGGAGGGACGGTCATGACCAGCGGCGTGGAGTCCCTGTATCCATTCCTCTATGCGGACAAGAGCGACATCGGGTCCGTGCTCGCGGACGTCCGGGCGTCGACCGAGGAGAAGACCGCCGGGATCGTCGCGCTGCGCGCGTCGCTCGCCGGGCCGCTCGGCGAGCGGCTGGTGCGGTGCGCGCGGGAGATGGCCGCCCGGTTCGGCGGCGGCGGGCGCCTGTTCGCCTTCGGCAACGGAGGCAGCAGCACGGACGCGCAGCAGATCGCCGAACTGTACGCGTGCCCTCCCCCGCCGGCCCGGCCGCTGCCCGCGCTGTCCCTGCCGCACGACGTCGCGTCGGTCACCGCGCTGTCCAACGACGTCGGGTTCGAGGTCGTGTTCGCCCGGCAGCTCGCCGCGCTCGGGACGCCGGACGACATCGCGGTGGCGCTGTCCACCAGCGGCGGCTCGGAGAACCTGCTGCGCGGCCTGGACGAGGCGAACCGGCGCGGCCTGCTGACCGTGGGGTTCGCGGGCTACGACGGCGGCCGGATGGCCGAGCCCGGCCGGGTCGGCCACCTGTTCGTCGTGCCGTCCGCGTCCGTCCACCGGATCCAGGAGGCGCAGACGACCGTGTACCACGTCCTCTGGGAGCTCACCCAGGCCGCGCTGCGCGGGGAGCTCTAGCAGATCCGGGGCAGCGGGTCGCCGACGAGCATGTCGACGATGCGCGTGCCGCCGAACGTCGTCTTCAGCAGGACGAGGCCGGGCGGCTCCGCGCGGACGTGCCCGACCAGCGCGGCGCCCTCGCCGAGAGGGTGGGCGCGCAGAGCGTCCAGGGCCGCGCCGGCCCGGTCTCCGTCGACCACCGCGACGAAACGTCCCTCGCACGCCACGTAGAGCGGGTCGATGCCGAGCAGCTCGCAGGCGCCGGTCACCATGGGACGCACCGGCACGGCCGCCTCGTCCAGCGTGATGCCGGCCCGCGCCGCCTGGGCGATCTCGTTGAGGACGGTCGCGACCCCGCCGCGCGTCGCGTCCCGCATCACCCGCACCCCGCCGGGGACGGCGTCCAGCAGCGCGGCGACCGGCTCGTGCAGCGGCGCGGTGTCGGACGCCAGGTCGGCCTCGATGTCCAGCTCCCCGCGCGCCAGCATGATCGTGACCCCGTGCTCGCCGATCGGCCCGGAGACGAGCACGGCGTCGCCCGGCCGGACGGCGGCGGCGCCGAGCGCCACGTCCCGGTCGAGGACGCCGATGCCGGCCGTGTTCACGTAGCAGCCGTCGGCCTTGCCGCGTTCGACGACCTTCGTGTCCCCGGTGACGATGGCGACCCCGGCCCGGGACGCGGCGGCGGCCATCGACGCCACGACGCGCTGGAGGTCGGCGACCGGGAAGCCCTCCTCCAGGACGAACCCGGCCGACAGGTACATCGGGCGGGCGCCGCAGACCGACAGGTCGTTGACCGTCCCGTTCACCGCCAGGTCGCCGATGTCGCCGCCCGGGAAGAACAGCGGCGACACCACGTAGGAGTCGGTGGTGAAGACCGTGCGGGAAGCGCCGAGGGTCAGCGTGGCGCCGTCCTCCATCGCCTCCAGCTCCGGGTTGCGGAAGGCGTCCACGAACACGGCGTCGATGAGGGTCTGGGACGCCTTGCCGCCCGCGCCGTGCGCGAGCGTGACGCGCTCCTCCTTCACCCTGGCCTTGCGCCGGCGCGCCCGCTCGATGCGCTCGAGCACCTGCTGCTCGGCGCTCACCGTCTCGGTCATGCCCGTCTCGGTCATGCCCGTCTCCGCCGTCATCGGAGCGTCGCCTCCTTCACGCGCTCCCGCGTGAAGCGGCCGTAGTTGTAGTAGGCCGCGCAGGCCCCTTCGGACGAGACCATGCACGTGCCGATCGGCGTCTCCGGGGTGCACGCGGTGCCGAAGACCTTGCATTCCCACGGCTTGATGACGCCCTTGAGGACCTCGCCGCACTGGCACGCCTTCGGGTCGGCCACCCGGACGCCCGGCATGTCGAAGACCCGTTCGGCGTCGTGGACCGCGTACTCCTCGCGGACCCGCAGCGCCGAATGGGAGATGAACCCGAGGCCGCGCCACTCGAAGTGCGGCCGCAGCTCCATCACCTGGTTGATCGCCTCCAGCGCCTTGGGGTTCCCGTCCCAGGGGACGACCCGCGTGTACTGGTTCTCGACCTCGCTGCGCCCCTCGGCGAGCTGCCGCAGCAGCATGTGGACCGACTGCAGGATGTCGAGCGGTTCGAAGCCCGCGCAGACCAGCGGCTTGCCGTAGCCGTCCGAGATGAACGAGTACGGGCGGCAGCCGATGACCGTCGACACGTGGCCGGGGCCGAGGAAGCCGTCGAGGCGCAGGTCCGGCGAGTCGAGGATCGCCTTGATGCCCGGCAGGATCGTCACGTGGTTGCAGAAGACCGAGAAGTTCTCGACGCCCTCGGCCGCCGCGCGCAGCACGGTCATCGCCGTGGACGGGGCGGTCGTCTCGAACCCGATCGCCATGAAGACCACCCGCCTGTCCGGGTTCCTCCTGGCGATCTTCAGGGCGTCCAGCGGCGAGTACACCATCCGGATGTCGGCGCCGGCCGCCTTCGCGTCGAAGAACGAGCCCCTGCCGCCGGGCACCCGCATCATGTCGCCGAACGACGTCATGATGACGTCCGGCTGGGACGCGATGTGGATCGCGTCGTCCACCCGTCCCATCGGGATCACGCAGACCGGGCAGCCGGGGCCGTGGACCAGGGAGATGCTCTCCGGCAGGTAGTCCTCGAGCCCGTGCTTGTAGATGGTGTGGGTGTGGCCGCCGCACACCTCCATGAACTTGTAGTGCCGCCCAGGCTCGCACAGCGCGGTGATCTGCGCGGACAGCGCCTGGGCCTGGTCCGCGTCGCGGTATTCGTCGACGAACCGCATGCCCGCCCTTCCCCCGTCGAATGATGTGGCCATCAGGTGGTGTGGTGCTCAGGTGATGTCGGATGCGGCGAGCGCGTCGAGCTCCTCGGTGTAGGCCTGGCCGAGGCCCCGCAGCAGCTCCAGGGTGGCCGCGGCCTCCGCCTCGTCGATCTTCGACATGGCGAACCCGACGTGCACCAGGACCCAGTCGCCGGGAGCCAGCGCGTCCCGTCCGAGCAGGCCGATGTTGACGGCCCGCCGGACGCCGGCGACCTCGACCTTCGCGAGGTCGCCGCGCTCGGCCGACAGCTCGACGATCTCACCGGGAATGCCGAGGCACATCCGCCGTACCGTCCTTCCCGGTCACATGCGCTCGATCTTGTAGTAGCGGACCATCGCCGGGAACTCCTTCCAGAACAGCGCGAGCGTCCCGATGGCGGCCATCGAGCCGAGCGCCATCCACAGGCCCCGCCGCTGCTTCTCCACCTTCATCTCTCTCTTCACCGTGCTCCTCCCCCTTCTCTCGGTGCACCGCGCCGGCGTCAGCCGGGCGGCAGGTTGGGCATGACCGCCAGGATCGGGTTCCGCCTCTTCGGGCGGATCCCGGTCGACCGCCGCGCGTCGGCGGTGCCGTCCATGTGGTGTCCGGCCTCGTGCCGGTAGGCGCCGGTCTTGTTGCCCTGGTGGACGCCCTTGACGTGCGACGGTGTGTCCGGCTTCACGTCGGGCCTCCCCACCCGGATCTCCGCCATGGTCATCCCTCCTGGTTCTGCTCGGCGAGGCCGAGGCGGCCGAAGAACGCCTCGATCTCGGTCCAGACGCGGTCTCCCCCGGACAGGCCCGTCCACGCTTCGCGGATGATCGCGACGAGCCGGTAGCAGTCGTCGATCGGCACCAGCCACTGCTCGCCACCATCGTCGGGGGCGCCCTTGACGGT
Organism: Actinomadura latina NBRC 106108; assembly: GCF_001552195.1. Lineage (GTDB taxonomy): Bacteria > Actinomycetota > Actinomycetes > Streptosporangiales > Streptosporangiaceae > Spirillospora > Spirillospora latina. Next base: position 272,258 of record NZ_BCQS01000006.1, on the reverse strand, counting down.
GCTGACGAGGAGCGCCTCGGACCCGGGGCGCAGCGACGCCAGCTCCGGGCACCCGGACGTCGCGGCCGTCCAGACGTCCGGGTCCACGGTCCACGCGGTCGCGCCGGCCGGGCTCGGGTAGCGGGCCACCACGGCTCCGTCCGGCCCGGCCACGAAGAACGCGAGCCCGACCGGGATGCCGAGGTCGGCGGTCCGGACGCCGGTGAGCCTGATCCGGCGGTCGGGGACGAGCCGGAAGTGGCCCTGCCCCGCCCCGTCCTTCTCGAACAGCAGGGCGCAGGCGCGGCACGCGCACAGCGGCTCCCCGCTCTGCTCGTCGAGGACGTGCGCGTGGTCGTCGCCGACGGGCGCGGAGCACAGCCCGCACGCGTCGGCCGCCTCCGGCCCCCCGGCGGACACCCGCTTCACCAGGCGTTCGAAGGCCCCCGCGGTCATGGCGTCCCGTCCCCCGCCGGGACCGGCGGCCGCATGAGCGCGTCCACCGGGACGAAGGCGGCGGGCTTCGCCGGCGGCTCGACGAACTCGACCTCCGCGATCTCCGGGGCCGCGGCGAGCACGGCCTCCCGGACGGTCTCCTTCGCCCGCCCGGCGCCGCAGCCGCAGCCTCCCGCCTGCCTGACCCGCACGGTCGCCCCGTCCATCCCCGCGAACTCGGCGCCGGCCCCCTGCCGCCGCAGGGCGTCCAGGGCGCGGACGACCCGCTGCTCGGCGGTCTCCGGGTGGATGCCGTGCAGGATCAGCAGGTGGCCGAGGAGTTCGTCGTCCATGAGGTCCTCGACGAGCCGCCGCTGCCCCGAGACGCGGTCCATGACGCGCGCGAGCGCCTCCCCGTACACCTCGGTCAGCATGGAGACGGCGGCCATCGCGGTCTCGGCGGTCGCGCCGGGCGTCCGCTCCAGCGTGCCGAGCGCCGCGTCGAGCCCGCCCAGCCGGTCGGCGACCGCCGCCGGGCCGAGCCGCCGCGGGCCGTCCCGCCCGCCGTCCGGCAGCGGGTCCGGCGCCGGCTCACCCATGGGTCGCCCCGAACATCGGCGAGTGCAGCTTCTTCAGCTCGCGGCCCTTGCCGAGGTACATGTGCACGCCGCACGGCAGGCACGGGTCGAAGCTGCGCACGGCCCGCATGATGTCGACGCCCCGGAAGTCGTCCGGGCCGTTCTCCTCGAAGATCGGCATGTCCTGGACGGCGTCCTCGTACGGGCCGGGCGTGCCGTAGCTGTCGCGCGGGCTGCCGTTCCACGGCGTCGGCGGGTACGGGTGGTAGTTCGCGATCTTCTTGTCCTTGATGACGAGGTGGTGGGACAGCACGCCGCGCACCGCCTCGTGGAAGCCGCACCCGATGGCCTCGTCCGGTACCTCGAAGTCCTCGAAGACCTTCGTGTCTCCGGACCGGACGAGGCCGAGGCCCTTCTCCAGGAAGTACACCGCCATCGCCGCCGCGTACGCCACGAAGTACACCCGGGCCCGGTCGCGCTCGATGGCGTTCGACCACTGCGGGATCCGCCATTCGAGCGTCGTCTCCGGCAGGCTCTCGCCCTTCGGCAGCGAGATCTTCACGCTGGAGCCGGTCGACTTCACGTACGGCGTGTCGACGATGTTCGCGAGCGCCGTCGTGTACAGCCGCGCGAACGGGCCGCCGCCGGTGTCCAGGGCCAGGTGCTGCTGCGTGGCCGGGTCGAACCAGCGCGGGCTCATCACCCAGCTGTACTTGTCGTCGAAGTCGCGCTTCTGCGGGACGGGCAGCGTCGTCTGGTTCCACGGGTGCCGCATGTCGACGGGGTTGCCGAGCGGGTCGTGGGTGACGAACGGCTCCTCGTTCACCCAGTCGTCGTAGAAGGAGCTGCCCAGCAGGATGCGGATGCCGAGGTTGATGTCGACCAGGTTGTTCGTGAGGAGCTTGCCGTCGACGACGATGCCGGGGGTGACGTACATCGCCTTGCCCCAGCGGTCCATGTTCTCGTACTTGTAGTCGCAGACGTCCGGGTCCTGGAACGCGCCCCAGCAGCCGAGCAGGACGCGCCGGCGGCCGACCTCCTCGTAGCCGGGCAGCGCCTCGTAGAAGAAGTCGAAGACGTCGTCGTTCATCGCGACGGCCTTCTTGACGAAGTCGACGATGCGCATCAGCCGGGACAGGTAGTCGGTGAACACCGTCGGGGTCGGCATCGTCCCCACACCGCCCGGATAGACGGTCGACGGGTGGACGTGCCTGCCCTCCATCAGGCAGAACATCTCCCGCGTGGTGCGGCTGACCTGCAGCGCCTCCTTGTAGACGGCGCCCTCGAACGGGTTGAACGCCGCCATGATGTCGGCGATCGTCCGGTACCCGTGGACGCCCGCGTTCGGCGCCTGCGTGTTCCTCGCCTTCTTCAGGACGCTCGGGTTCGTGTCCTTCACCATCGCCTCGCAGAAGTCCACGAAGACGAGGTTGTCCTGGAAGATCGTGTGGTCGAACATGTACTCGGCGGCCTCGCCGAGGTTGAGGATCCACTCCGCCAGCGGCGGGTTCTTGATGCCGTACGCCATGTTCTGCGCGTACACCGAGCAGGTGGTGTGGTTGTCGCCGCAGATCCCGCAGATGCGGCTCGTGATGAACCCGGCGTCCCGCGGGTCCTTGCCCTTCATGAACACCGAGTAGCCGCGGAAGAGCGACGACGTGCTGTGGCACTCGGCGACCTTCCGGTTCGCGAAGTCGATCTTGGTGTAGATGCCGAGGTTGCCGATGATGCGGGTGATCGGGTCCCACGACATCTCCACGAGCTGCCCCGGTTTCGCCCCGGCGGGCATCTGCTCGGTCGTTGCCATTCGTGCCGTCCTCTCCTGTGGTCGTCTCGCGCGGGCCGGACCCTCCCGCTACGGCCGGTAGCGCGGGTTGTAGCCGCTGGTCAGCAGCTCACGGTTGTGGTGCCACTTCGGCTCCTCGTTGACGGTGGCGTTGGTGATCCCGCGCATCCGCCGGATGAACGCCCCGTACGGCTTGATCATCATCGAGGACATGCTGCCGCCGGGCGGGGCGTCCATGAACGGCATGAACTTGTCCGGGAAGCCCGGCATCGTGCAGCCGATGCAGATGCCGCCCACGTTCGGGCAGCCGCCGATGCCGCCCATCCAGCCGCGCTTCGGCACGTTGCAGTTGACGACCGGGCCCCAGCAGCCGACCTTCACCTGGCACTTCGGCGAGTTGTAGTCCTTCGCGAAGTCGGCCTGCTCGTAGTAGGCGGCGCGGTCGCAGCCCTCGTGCACCGTCTTGCCGAACATCCACTGCGGGCGCAGCTTGTCGTCCAGCGGCGGCGGGGGCGCGGACCCGGCCGCGTGGTAGAGCACCCAGGTCAGCGTCTCCATGAAGTTCTCGGGCTGCACCGGGCAGCCGGGGACGTTCACGATCGGCAGCCCGCCCGCCGACGTGAAGTCCCAGCCGAGGTAGTCCGCGAGGCCCATGCAGCCCGTCGGGTTGCCCGCCATCGCGTGGATGCCGCCGTAGGCGGCGCACGTGCCCGCGGCGACGACCGCCCACGCCTTCGGCGCCAGCCGGTCGATCCACCAGTTCAGCGTGAGCGGCTCGCCGGTGTCCGGGTCGTTGCCGAACGACGACCAGTAGCCGTCCCCGTTGATCTTCTCGTTCGGGACCGAGCCCTCCAGCACGAAGATGAACGGCTCCAGCTCGCCGCGCGCCGCCGCCCGGAACGGGGCCAGGAACTCCTCGCCGCCGACGGTCGGCGACAGCACCTTGTTGTGCAGGTGCACCTTCGGCAGGCCCGGGATGAGGCCGGTGACCACGTCCTCGATCGCCGGCTGGCTCGACGCCGTCACCGACACGGTGTCGCCGTCGCAGCTCATGCCCTCGGAGATCCACAGGATGTGGATCTCGTCGAAACCCTTCCCCTCGGTCATGGCGTGTCCCTCCTCTAGCGGCTTTCCGGCACCGGCGCGTCCACGGTGATCGACTCCAGCACGACGTCCTCGTGGCCGGCGGCCTGCACGTCCACGGCGCCGCAGGCCGGGCAGGCGGCGAGCGCCATCGCCGAGTCCACCGGCGTCTCCGCGCCGCAGCCGGCGCAGCGCACCGACAGCGGCTCCAGCACCAGGTCGATGCCGGCCCCCTCGGCGAGGGTGCCCAGCGCGGCCACCCGGACCCCCTGCTCGATCACCTCGGGGTCGACCGGGTGGCCGCCGACGCGGACCCGCATCCCCCGGACCGGGCGGCCGTCCGCCCGCCGGAGGGCCGCCTCGACGATGCCCTCGCACATTCCCAGCTCATGCATGTGTGCTCTCCACCCCCGTGCTCTTTGAAGGCGTGCTTTCTGAAGGCGTGCTTCTTGAAGGCGTGCTCTTCGGCGGCGTGCCCGCCTCGTCCCGGGCCAGGTCCGCCACCAGCGCGACCGCCTCGTCCAGCACGGCGCGCACGGGCTCGGACAGCTCCATGCCCTCGTCCACGACCGCCGGCCGGCAGCCCACCACGAGGACGCGGCCCACCTCGCCGCCGAACTGCCGCAGCAGGCGGAGCACGGCCATGGGGTGCATGCCGTGCCCGTCCACGGCGGGCGGGGTCAGCGGGTCGGACGGGTCCAGGCCGGCGACGATGTCGTCCACGGCCGCCGCGTCCACCTCGATGACGGCGAGGGTGCCGGGCTCCCCCTCCACCGGCACCGCGTCCACCATGATCAGGACGCCGTACCGGCCGTTCAGCAGCTCGTAGGCCAGATGGACGCCGCGGATGCCGTAGTCGGCGACGTCCACGTTCTCCGGGAGGTCGGCGCCGGCCATCCGGCGGGCCACCTCGACGCCGAACCCGTCGTCGCCGAGGAAGACGTTGCCGATGCCGGCCACCAGCACCCGGGGGCTCATCCGGCGTCCCCGTCCGCGAGGGGCTCGACCTCGTCCGGGGCGAAGTAGCGGAAGCGGCCGTACCACTGGTTGAGCTCGGCGGCCGGATCGTCCTCGACGGTGACGGCCAGGTGCGTGGCGTCGTCCACGTCCGTCAGGACGGCCTCGACGCGGGCGGTCCGGCCGTCCAGGAACCTGTCCTGGGGATCGGTGCCGCGCGTCCGCGGCCGCAGCCGGACCCGGCTTCCCTTGGCCACCGCCACGCCCGCCACCACGACGCTGTCGGGGTCGGGCGGCGCACCGCCGTCCCCCGGCGCCGCGGCGGCCACCGGCGCCAGGGAGCGGACCGCGCCGTGCAGGCGGGAGAACACCTCCCGCGGCATCGACTCGGTCCGGTCCAGGATCGCGGCGGCGCGCGCGTCGGTGCCGCGCGCCTCCCGCTTCTCGGCCTCGGTCAGCGTCAGCGTGCGCAGCGACAGGATCTCGTCGATCTCCGTCGCGTCGTGCAGGTCGCCGGGGCTCTCCGGGGCGACGCGCGGGTGGTCGTACAGCAGGATCGGCGAGGCCAGCACCGTGTCGCGCTCGCCGTCCGCCCCGGCCAGGACGGGGAAGACATGGACGTTCGCGCATTCCTTGACCGCGCGCCGCGCCCACTCGGGCGGGTCGAGCAGCGAGACGAAGGAGCCGCCGTCCGTCCGCAGCAGCACGTGGCAGGCCAGCAGCGAGCCGCGCAGCGCCTCCTCGCGGGACGCGGCGGCGGGCGTGCCGGTGCCGGCGTTGCCGACGCGCACCCGGATCCGGTCGAGCGGGTGCGGGGTGCCGCACCGGGCCGCCGACACGGTGACCGACGCCGTCAGCGGCCACCGCCGCCGCACCACGCGGCCGAGGGCGCCGCCCGCGCCGTCCAGGACCGGTTCGGTCTCCTCGCCGCCGGGGACCTGGACGGGGAACCGCCGCTCGCCCTCCAGCACATCTCCGAGGCGAACCTGGAAGTCGAATTCCCGTGGGACGGCCTCTTCGAAAGAGAATTCCACGCGCTCGCCGGTGTCCAGCGAGTCGACCGGCTTATGGCCGCCGCCGGAGGTCCGCTTCTCCACCGCCTTTTCCTGAAGCTGCAGAAAGCGGACCCGGAAGTGGACGGTGGCGCCTTCCGGCGCCTCGATGAGGCATTCGGCCTGCTGCCACGGAGCCTCGGCCGAGCCCGCGACACCGGTGTCGTCCAGGCCCTGCGCCTCCGCCCACGCGGGCGGCACCAGCACGCCGAACTGCCAGCGCACGCGGTTCTTGCCGGACGAGCGCCGGTACGGATAGAGCAGGTAGCCCTCGTAGAGGACAGCGTCGGCGACCGCCCGCGCGTACTCGAAGCCGGTCACGTGATACAAACCTCCCCCGGCGGCATGCGAAATGCGCATGGCCTTTTCACCGCACAGAACAACCTTGCGCGGAATCGGCTACTCTCTGTATAGCAACCGGCAACAGCCCCGGTAAGTGCGCGACGCCAGTACGTGAAGGCCGCATCTACCGCCGAAGGCCATTCGCATTGACCGCCGGTATGGCCGGGAAGACCGGGACGACACCGAGTGCTGACCGGCCGCGGGGTTTGAACGGGGCGACGTTCGACACCACTCGTGCGTGGTTCAAGAATTCGACGTGGTCACCCGCAGGGCGTTCCGGGCCGCCGCAGGACGAGGCCGATCCCCGCCGCCGTGGCGGCGCCCGCCCCGACGACCGCGCCGACGCGGGCGGCGCGCCGGGACAGCGGCGGAGCCGGCTTCCTCGTGCGCCGCGCCTTCTCCGGCCTGCCGTCCACCGGGCCGCCGCTCTCGCGGGCGAGCTGCATGAGCTGCGCGATGTGCAGGGCGCGCCGCCCGGTCTTGGCGTCCTCGATCTGGGTCTTGCAGGAGAAGCCGTTGGCGACGATGGCCGTGCCGGCGCCGGCGTCCCGGACGGCGGGCAGCAGCGCCTGCTCGCCGCAGTCCATCGAGATGTCGTACTTGCCGTTCTCGAACCCCCAGGACCCGGCGAGGCCGCAGCAGCCGCCCTTGAGGCTCTCGGTCTCCAGCCCCATCTGCTCCAGGACCTTCTTCTCCGGGTCGACGCCGCCGGTGGCGCGGTGGTGGCAGTGCCCCCACAGCAGCGCCTTGCCGCCGCCCGGCAGCCGCGGCGGCGTGATGTCGTAGGTCTGGAAGAACTCGGCGAAGTGGTGCGCGTGCGCCGCGAGCCGGGCGGCGTCGTCGTCGTGCGGGAGGAGCTTGGTCAGCTCGTCCTTGAAGACGGCGAGGCAGCTCGGCTCCATGCCGACGACCGGTGTCCCGGCCCGGACGTACGGGCGCAGCGCGTCCAGCACGTTGTGCAGGTAGCGCTCGGCCATGTCGAGGAAGCCGTAGTCGTAGAGCGGCCGGCCGCAGCACACGTGCGTCTCCGGCATGACCACCTTCCAGCCGGCGGCCTCGATCGCCTCGACGCACGCCACGCCGACGTCGGTGTGGAAGTGGTTGTTGAACGTGTCGGGGAACAGGACGACCGGCCGCCCGTGCGGGTTCGCCGTCCCGCCGCGCTCGCGGAACCACCGCTGCAGCGTCATCGGCGCGAAGCGCGGCAGCGGGCGCCTGCGGTCGATGCCGGCGGCGAGCTTCGCCAGCCGGGCGAGGCCGGGCGTGTGGGTGGCGAGGTTCGCGACCTCCGGCATCCGGGCCGCGAGCCGGGACGCCTGGTCGATGAACCCGAACGCGTACGCGTACCGGGGCCGCCACCGCCGCGCCGACTTGTAGTGGTGGTACAGGAACTCGGCCTTGTACGTCGGGATGTCGACGTTGACCGGGCAGTCGTTCGTACAGCCCTTGCAGGCCAGGCAGAGGTCGAGGGACTCGGCGACCTCCTTGGACTGCCAGCCGTCGGTGATGACCTCGCCCTGCAGCATCTCGAACAGGAGCCGGGCGCGTCCGCGCGTGGTGTGCTTCTCCTCGCGGGTCACCTGGTAGCTCGGGCACATGGTGCTCTCGGCCCGCGGGACGCGGCACTCCCCGACGCCGACGCAGCGCAGCGCGGCGTGCGCGAAGTCGCCGCCGTCCTGCTTGTAGGCGAACTTCACCTCGGGGCGCGGCGGGTTGTAGTCGGCGCCCAGCCGCAGGTCCTCGTCCAGCCGGTAGGCGTCGATGACCTTGCCGGGGTTCATCTTGCCCTCGGGGTCCCAGATGCGCTTGAACTCGCGCATCGCCCGGATCAGCTCCGGGCCGTACTGGCGTTCGAGCAGCTCGCCGCGCTGCTGCCCGTCCCCGTGCTCGCCGGACACCGACCCGCCGTAGGAGGTGACGAGGTCGGCGGCGTCCTCCATGAATCGCCGGTAGGTGGCGATGCCTTCGGAGCTGCGCAGGTCGAAGCTCATCCGGGAGTGGATGCAGCCCTGCCCGAGGTGCCCGTACATGGCGCCGTCGATGCCGTGCTTGGCCATCACGCGGCGCAGCGCGCGGACGTACGGTCCCGTCTTGGACGGCGGGACCGCCGAGTCCTCCCAGCCCGGCCAGTGGTCCTTGCCCGGCGGGAACGCGGTGGAGCCGAGGCCGGCCTCGCGGATCTTCCACAGGTCCGCGCTCGCGCCGCCCTCCTGCTCGCTCTTGGCGGTGACGATCCGCTCGGGGGCGTACCCCTTCTCGCCGACGAGCCAGTCGACCAGGCTCCGGGCCTGGGCGACCGAGTCCTCCTCGGTGTCCGCGCCCATCTGGACGAGCAGCCAGGCGCCGCCGTCCTGGAGGGGCAGCTCCTCGATGTCGGAGATGTTCTTGCCCTGCTGCCGCTGGTCCTGGATGAGCTGGTCGTCGAGGGCCTCCAGCCCGATCGGCCGGAACCTCTCAATGATCTCGCCGGTGTGCTCGGCGGCGTCGGCGATGTCGTCGTACTCGATGACGACGAGGGTCCGCTGCAGCAGCGCCGGAGTGAGCAGGAGCACCGCCTGCAGCGCCGTCGCGCAGGTGCTCTCGGTGCCGCACAGGGCGCGGGCGACGTTGAACCCCTTCTCGGGGAGCAGTTCGTCCAGGTTGAACCCGGACACGCGGCGCGGCATCTCCTCCACCGACGGGAACCCGGCCCGGATGGCGTCGGCGTACCGGTTCCGCAGGTCGCGCAGCGCCGCGTAGATCTCGCCCTTGCGGCCGCCCGCGGCGATGATGTCGTCGAGGTCCTCCTCCTCGTCCACCCCCACCCAGAACCGGTCGCCGCCGTAGGTGACGACCTCAAGGGCGTGGACGTTGTCGGACGTGCGCGGCCCCGGCCCGTAAAGCTGCGACTGGACGGAGTGGATCCCGCACGAGTTGTTGCCGATGTTGCCGCCGATCACGCACCGGGAGTGCGAGGACGGGTCCGGCCCGAACACCAGGTTCTTCTTGCCGGTGTGCCGGTTGAGCTCCTCGTTGATGACGCCGGGCTCGCAGGTGACCCGCCGGTTCTCCTCGTCGAACTCGCCGATCCGCGTCAGGTACTTCGAGTGGTCGACGACGACCGCGTAGTTGACGGTCTCGCCGGACAGGCTCGTCCCGCCGCCCCGGTTCAGCACCGGCGCGCCGTACTCCGCGCAGATCCGGTGGACGGCCACCACGTCGTCCAGCGTCTTCGGGATCACGACGCCGATCGGCACCTGCCGGAAGTTCGACGCGTCGTTGGCGTACATGGCCTTCGATCCGCTGTCGAAGCGGACCTCCCCTTCGACGGCCTTCTCCAGCGCGCGGGCCAGCTTCCGGACCTGGACCACCTGCCGGCCGCGCGGCGGCCCGGGAACCGAGGGAGCCGTCTTCGCCGGCACCTGCCGCGTCTCGGCCACATGCGTCTTCGCCATGTACGTCGTCTCCGATCGTCGGTCGTTCTCCGGACCCGTCCGAGCGGGCCGCTAGGCCGGGCGGGCCCCGTACACCCGGCACGGCTCCGCGTCGTCCCACCTGACGTCCAGGCCGAGGCCGGGACGGTCGGCGGCGGGGCGGAGCGCGCCGTCCACCGGGCTGAGGTTCCCGTCGAAGAGCAGGTGCTCCACGCGGACGTGGTCGTGGAAGTACTCCAGGTGGCGGAGCCGCTTCACCGCGCAGAACGCGTGCGCGGACACCGCGGGCGCGCAGTGCGCCGACAGGTCGACCTGCCGCGCCGCCGACAGCCCGGCGATCTGCAGGAGGCCGGTGATGCCGCCGCAGCGGGTGACGTCGGCCTGCAGGCAGTCGACCGACGGCCCCGCCAGCAGGCCGGCGAAGTCCGTCAGCACGAACCCGTACTCGCCGGCGGCGATCTCGGTCCGTCCCGGCCCCTCCTCGCGGACGAGGCGCAGCCCGGTCGTGTCGTCGGAGGGCACCGGCTCCTCGAACCAGCGCACGTCCCACTCGTCGCCGAGGCGCCGCGCCCAGTACAGCGCCTCCTTGCGGGTCAGCGCCCCGTTGGCGTCGGTGAACAGCTGCGGCCCGGCGCCGATCGCCTCCCGGACGGCGGTGAGCCGCTGCGGGTCCTCGTCCTGGTGCCGCGAGATCTTCAACTTGACGCGGGGGATGCCCTGCTCGACCCAGCCGCCGAGCTGGGCGGTGAGCCGGTCCAGCGGGTAGTTCGTGAAGCCGCCGCTGCCGTAGACGGGCACCCGGTCGTGGAAGGCCGGAAGCACCTTGACCAGCGGGAGGTCGAGCAGCCGCGCCTTCAGGTCCCACAGCGCGATGTCGACGGCGGACACCGCCATCGCACCCACGCCGGGACGTCCCGCGTTGCGGATGGCGGCGAACATCCGGTCCCACGTCGCGGCCGGATCGAGGGCGTCGGAGCCCCGCGCGATCGACGCGAGCTTCGACTGGACGAACGCCGCGACCGAGACGTCCCCGTAGGTGTAGCCGATCCCGGTCTTCCCGCCGGCCCGCACCTCGACGAGGACCATGGTGGTCGAATCCCACTGGAGGGTGCCGTCCTCCTCCATCCCGTCCGGCCCGTCCGTCTGCACCTCGAAGGCGTGGACGGCGACGTCCCGGACCTCCACATCGGTCCCCGCGCGCATCGGCCCCTCCCTTCCACGTGCGTCTACTACCGCGGAAAGAGGGACCGAAACGAACGGGCCGGCCAGGGGATCAGCGGCCTCCGCGCGGGGCCGGCGGGCCGGCCGCACCTGGCGAGGGTCACTCCCAGGTCGCCGCCCACGTCGAGGCGTCGATCTCGCCGTCGCCGGCCAGGCCCGCGCGCTCCTGCACGGACTTGGCGACCTTGCTCGACCGCGGCCCGTACCAGCCGTCGACGCGCAGCGCGTACCCCTTCTTGCACGCCTGCCGCTGCCAGTGCTCGACGTCCATGCCGTGCATGATCGGCATCCCCGGGCCCGCGTACTTCAGCGTCCGGCGCGGGAACGGCGGCATGCCCTTGATCACCTGGACGAGGGTGCGGCGCGGCCGGCGGTGCTTGCCGCCGAACCCCCGCTGCAACCATGGCGCCCACTGGATCGACGCGGCGTACTCCGGCGCCGCGGCGGTCGTCCCCAGCACGTCTTGACTCATTGAATCCACCGTTCGTTTCTCTCTGTGCCGATATCAGCGCGGTGCCAGGCAGGGACCCGGCGACGCGGCCAGCCGGGACATCTCGACACCGATCACGCTCGCGCCGAGCAGGGCCAGCGCTATGACGCACACGATGAGCGCCAGGTCCGTCCACACCCGCGAGCGCCCGGGGACGGGCGCGATCTCGGGTTCGTGCAAGGTCATCTCTCGCTCCATGGGAGGTCGGGGAAGGGGAGGGAAAGGAGGGAAGGGAAGGCCGGCGGCCACGCCCGGGTGGCCGGCGTGGCCGCCGGCGACGGCGGATCTCCTCCCCCATCCGAGACCCGCCCCCGAAGGTCGTCCCCCTCTCCCCCACATCGGGGGACGACGTCGTTCTCAGCGGCGTCTCACCGCGGGTCCCAGCTGTGCAGCCGGACGACGCGGCGGAGCTGCTCGGCGTACGCGCCGGTGTCGTCGCGGGGCAGCGACTCCCAGCGCTTCGCCAGGTCGTAGCAGGCTTCGGTCAGCGAGCGGTGTTCGCGGAGCGCTTCGGTCCCCAGCACCTCGGCCCGGTTCTGCGCCGCGACCGCCTCGTCGCGCTGCGAGGCGATGAGCCGGACGGCCTTCTCCGCGCGGCCGAGCTGCGCCAGCGTCTCCGACGCCTTCCAGTGCAGCTGCCTGCGGCGCTGGACGGCGAGCGCCAGCACGCCCGCCAGGACGGCCGCGGCCAGGACGGCGTCCAGCGCGTGTTCCCCACTCACCGCGCCACCTCACATTCCGGAGGCGCTCTTGGGCCGTCCGCTCCGCCGCACCAGGGACACCACTCCCCCGGTGCGCGGCTGGGCCGGCTCCCGCTGCTCGGGCGGCTCCTCCTCGGGGGCGTCCTGGACGGCCGCGTCCCGCACCAAGGGCTCCTGCGCCTCCATGTCACCGGAGGGCGGCCAGGCCCGGACGGCGAGGACCTCGTCCAGCAGCGGCCACGCGATGGGGACGCCGTCCTCGTCGAGGAGGGTGAGCTGCCCCGCCTCGACGGAGCCGAGCAGGCCGATCTCCCGGGTGCCGTCGGCGTTGTCCACGCAGACCTGGCGGCCCATGAGCGCCGCGAAGGCGCGGGGCACGCCGGCCGGGACGTCCGGCTCCGGCATGAGCGGCGGGGGCGGGGCGCCGGTGCGCGCCCGCTCGTCCGCGTGCAGGGCGACGACGTGGGCGGCCGCGTACAGCGCGCGCATCGACTCGGCGAGGTGCCCGAACTGCGCGGCGGAGGCGTCCGGCGGCAGCGCCATCCGGATGCTGCCGATGGCGAGGCCGAGCCCGTCGTCCTCGCCGGCGACCTCGCGGATCTCGCCGGGGGACGGGACGGGGGCGGCGCCGTGCGCGATCGTCAGCAGGAACTTCGCCTCGGCGGCCAGCCCCTGGTGCCGGTGCAGGACCTCCATGATCTCGAAGGCGGCCTTGCGGTGGTTCTCCAGTTCCTCGTGGGCCCGTTCGATGGCGACCTCGTGCTCGGCGACGGACGCGGAGAGGTCGTTGATGGTGCCCTGGCTCAGCCAGTTCATCGGGCGCCTCCGGGGAGGGCGGGGCCGGAAGCGGCTTGGGAAGAGGGTGGTGCGGTGCTCATATGACTTTCCTTCTCGCGGGGCGGCGTACGGGTCTCGGCACCCGTGGGAGATCAGTTCGACCGATCCCAGCGTTCGGCCGGCTCGACCGGGCAGGCGCCCATGTCCTTGATCGCCTCAAGGTCCTCGTGGGCGAACCGGAAGAGGCGCTTGCCGTAGCGGCGATGCGGTATCTCTCCCCGGCTCGCCGCCCGGACGAGCCAGTCACGGGTGAACGACGTGAGCTCTGCGGCTTCCTGCGGTGTGTACAGCAGCCGTTCCACTGGGATCTCGCTGCCTGGAGCGCTTGACATGCCCGGAAGCGTAACGCATCTCAGCGCGTTGTGCAGCTTGAAAACGCGTTTTAACCATGCCATGTGTTGTTCGATGCACTCCGTTGTGCAGGGAACCGATGCTGACCCTCCAAAACGCGTTACGACTCGTCAAAGTCCGTTTTGCTCCGCTACACTTACGCACCGTGTCAGGCCGTCACCCCGCGACACAGAAGGAGCCTGATCACGTTGGACGACCTTGACGACAGGAACGACCCCGGCCACCCGCCGGAGGCGTGGCGGAGGCTGGGACAGATGGTCCGGCAGCGCCGGATCGAGCTGGGCTTCGGCTCCCAGGCCAGCCTCGCCGCGGAGGGCGGCCCGTCGCTGTCGGTGGTGAACAAGATCGAGACCGGCCGCGGGAGGGACTACACCGACCGCGTCATCATCCCCCTGGAGAACCGGCTCGGCTGGCGCCGCGGCAGCTTCCGCGCGATCCTCGACGGCGGCGACCCCGTCCGCGTGGACGCCCCCGCGCCCGCCCCCGCCGCGCCGGCCGCCGAGCACGGCAATGACGGCAACTATCCGGACGAGGTGGTGGGCGATCCCTTCCTGCGTTTCATCTGGGACGCGCCGGAAACCCTCGCCGACGATGAGGACAAATGGGCGGCGGTGACCGGCGTCCTGCTCAAGCGCATTCGCCCGGCACCCAGATCTCTCGGTGAGCAGCCAGATCCTCAGCAGAAGGCCGACAACATATAGCGTCGGCTCCTGGGTAGCAGGCGAATCTGCAATCCAGTTTTCTGTTTGAGCGATCGTGCTGCCGGGGGCGCGGCCGAACGCGGATGACGCGATCGGGAGACGTCATGGATTTTCCTGATGAACAGCGCCTCAAAGAGACCATCGAACGTCTGACCCGCGAGAACGCCAAACTGCGCACCCAACTGGCGGTGGCGCAGCAGTGGAACCCGCCCCTCGACCTCGAACAGGCGTTCCGGTCGGCTCAGGGCTGGCAGTGTCTCACGGTACCGCTCATGCCCGAAAAACCGACGCTCATCCTCATCAGCGGAATGCAGGACGAAAAGGACGGCCAGGAGGAGGGAGGCGACGACGAGGCCGGCGAAGTGTGGCGGCACCTGCAGACCGCGGCCGCGCCGCGCGGCCGGATCGGCCCGTTCGCGCGGGCCCACATGCCGAGCCGCCTGCTCGGCTACCTGCGCGAACAAAGCGGCCGCACCATCATCGTGCTCAACCGGGACCTGCGCCGCGGGCAGGTGTCGCGGGCCGCGCGCATGCTCCGGGAGAGCGCGAAAAGGGGCCGCTCGACAACCCGGTTCTTAGAACTGTCCGCCATTCCCCTGCTGAGCCTCTGCGCGCTGTTCCACGGCGACATGGCCAAAAGCGCGGTCGGCCTGTCCGCCGCGGCCGCGGCGGCGCCCGCGGCGACCATCATCCTGCCGGCCGCCGTGGCGTCCGCGATAAGCCCGCATCTGGACGTCCACACGATTACCGTCCGGCCCCAGCCCCCGTCGCACACCAGGTCGGTCGATAGGCCACCGGAGTGGCCGCAGGACCCCGCCCGTCCGCGCGGGATGAACCCGTCGCGCTGACGAAAGGGCGGCCTTCGGCCGGGGTGTTCGCTTCGTCCCCCTGGCTACTCGAAGTCGTCGGGGCTCAGATCCTCCATCCGCCCGCCGCGCCCTTCGGGGGAGTCCGGCCTGAACTCCTCCTCGGTGTGCTCCACCCCCGTCGCCGGCGCGCCGCTCACCTGCTCCTCCGGCTCGCGCATGCCCTCGTCGGCGCTTTCCCCGGGCGTCCGCTCTGTCATGACCTGTCCCCCCTTTTGCGCCGTCAGCCCTCTTTGCGCTGTCAGCGCCGCCCTACCCGGCCACGTCCCGCTCACACGGGACGCCCACGCCCGGCCGGGTCAGCCCTTCAGGGTGCCGGCGGCGTTGCGGATGGCGTCGCCGGCGGCGGCCTCGACCTCGTCGAACAGCCGCCGGATCTCGGTGGCGGCGCGGGGTCACTCGCCGGCGGCCTCCTTGGCGCCGGCCTGGGCGCGGGCCTCGATGATCTCCTGCTCGGCGCGGGTGTGACCCTCGACGATGATGCGGACGACCTCCTCCGGGTCGTCGGTGAGGTGGACGAGGTCGATGTCCTGGGGGGAGATCTTGCCGCTGGGCAGCATGGAGGTCTTGACCCAGTCGAGCAGGCCGCCCCAGAACTCCGTGCCGACCAGCACGATCGGGAAGCGGGTGATCTTCCCGGTCTGGACGAGGGTGATCGCCTCGAACAGCTCGTCGAGGGTGCCGAAGCCGCCGGGCAGCACCACGAACGCCTGCGAGTACTTCACGAACATCGTCTTGCGGACGAAGAAGTACCGGAACTCGATGCCGATGTCGACGTGGTCGTTGAGCCGCTGCTCGAACGGCAGCTCGATGCCGAGGCCGACGGACAGGCCGCCGCTCTCGTCGCAGCCCCGGTTGGCCGCCTCCATGATCCCCGGGCCGCCGCCGGTGACGACGGCGTACCCGGCCTCGTGCAGGCGGGAGCCGATGTCGACGGCGAGCTTGTACTCGGGGGAGTCGGGCTTGGTGCGGGCGCTGCCGAACACGCTGACCGCCTTCGGCAGCTCGGCGAGCAGGCCGAAGCCCTCCACGAACTCCGCCTGGATCCGCAGCACGCGCCAGGGGTCGGCGTGCACCCAGTCGACCGGGCCGCGGCCGTCGAGCAGCCGCTGGTCGGTGGTGGTCTTCGGGACGGCCCGTCCCCGCAGCGTGGCCGGGCCCTGACGGCGCGACGGGGAATCCGGATTCAAAGTCATGGGGCCACGGTAGTAGGACCGGCCAGCCACGTGCGCATACGTTGCTCGCACTCGATGATGAGGGGGGTCTCGACGTATTCGTCCCTGGTGTGGGCGAGGGTGGGCTCACCGGGCCCGTAGTTGACGGCCGGGACGCCGAGTTCGGAGAAGCGCGCGACGTCCGTCCAGCCGAGCTTGGCGCGCACTTCGGCCCCGCTGGACGCGACGAACGCCGCGGCGGCCGGGTGCGTCAGGCCAGGCCGGGCGGCGGACGCGGCGTCCGTGACCGTCACCTCGAAGCCCGCGAAGATTTCCCGAAGGTACGCCTCCGCGTCGGCGACTGACTTATCAGGCGCGAACCGGTAGTTCACGGTGACGACGCATTCGTCCGGGATGACGTTCCCGGCGACGCCGCCCGAGATGAACACGGCGTTCAGGCCCTCGTGGTATTCGAGGCCGTCCACAACCGGACGCGCCGGCTCGTACGCGCGCAGCACGTCCAGGATCCGCCCGGCAGCGTGGACGGCGTTCGACCCCATCCAGGCGCGCGCGCTGTGCGCCCGCTCCCCCCTCGCTGTGACCTCGACCCGCATCGTCCCCTGGCAGCCGCCCTCGATCTGCGCGCCCGTCGGCTCCAGCAGCACGGCGAAGTCCCCCGCGATCAGCTCGGGACGCGCCGCCGCGAGCCTGCGCAGCCCGTTGCGCTCGGCCTCGATCTCCTCGCACTCGTAGAAGACGTACGTGACGTCGCGGCCGGGCTCGGGGACGGTGGCGGCGAGGCGCAGCGCGACGGCGACGCCGCTCTTCATGTCGGTCGTGCCGCACCCGTAGAGCCGGTCCCCCTCCGTCCGCGCCGGAAGGTTGCCGTTCAGCGGGACGGTGTCGAGGTGCCCCGCCAGGACGACCCGCTCCCCCCGTCCCAGCTCGGTACGGGCGACGACGTTGTTGCCGGCGCGCTCCACCGCCAGGTGCGGGAGCGCCCGCAGCGCCTCCTCGACGGCGTCGGCGAGGGACTCCTCCGCCCCGCTGACCGATTCGATGTCGACGATCGCCGCCGTAAGGTCCACCACGTCCGCGAAGAGATCCAGCCCCATGCCCAAGTCCTATCATCACGGTGTGGAGATGCTGGAGTGCGCCGTCCGCTGGGCGGCCCCCGTGGACGAGCCGCCGATGCGCGCCCTGCTGGACGACGGGGAACGCGACCGCTACGACCGTTTCATCCGCGCGGAGGACAAGGCCCGCTTCGTCACCGGCCGCTTCCTCGCCCGCACCGCCCTGGCCGAGGCGACGGGCCTGGCCCCGCAGAGCATCCGGTTCACCACCGGCTGCCCGCACTGCGGCGCCGCGCACGGCAAGCCCCGCCTGCCCGGCAGCGGCCTCGACTTCTCCCTCTCCCACTCCGGCGACCGGGTCGTCCTCGTCCTGGCCGAGGGCGCCGAGGTCGGGGTGGACGTGGAGCGGGAGAGCGACCGCGACATCGACCGCCTCGCCGAGATGGTCCTCAACGCCGCCGAGCGCGCGGCCCTCGCCGCCATGGCCGACCGGAGGCGCGGCTTCCACGCCTACTGGTCCCGCAAGGAGGCCCTGCTGAAGGCCACCGGGCACGGCCTGGCGGCCCCGATGACGGCCATCCACGTCTCCGCCCCCGACGACCCGGCCGAGGTCATCGCCTGGGACGACGAGGCGGCGGTCTCCCCGGTCCGCCTCGCCGACCTGACGCCGGGCCCCGGCTACGCGGCCTCCGCCGCCATCCTGACGGCCCGGCCCCTCAAGATCGTCGAGACCCGCTTCGACTGACGGCCGGGCCCGTCCCGTCTCGGCTCAGGTGTTGATGCCGTGGTCGCGAAGGATGTCGTTGAGGGACGCCTTGTCGTGGCGCTGCCCCTCCTCCAGCCGCTTCAGGATGAGCACGGCCGGCAGCCCGAACGTGCCGCCCTTGAACTCCTTGTAGCGGGTGCCTCCGACGGCGACGCACCAGTCCGGGATGCGGCCGCGGCTGATCTCCTCCCCGGTCTCGACGTCGATGACGGGCATGGACGCCGACAGGTTGGTGCCGGAGCCGACGACGGCGCCCTTCCCGACCCGCGCGCCCTCGACGATCATCGAGCGGCTGCCGATCATGGCCTCGTCCTCGATGATCACCGGCTTGGCGTTCGGCGGCTCCAGCACGCCGCCGATGCCGACGCCGCCGGACAGGTGGACGTTCTTGCCGATCTGCGCGCAGGAGCCCACGGTGGCCCAGGTGTCGACCATGGTGCCGGAGTCGACGTAGGCGCCGATGTTGGTGAAGGACGGCATCAGCACGACGCCGGGCGCGAGGTAGGCGCCCCAGCGGGCGATGGCGCCGGGGACGACCCGGACGCCGTCCAGCCGGCTCTTCAGCGGGATGCGGTCGTGGTAGCGGAAGTCGCCCACCTGGGCCCGCGCCATGCCGAGGACCTTGAAGCTCAGCAGGATCGCCCGCTTGGCCCGCTCGTCGACGACGACGTCGTCGGTCGCGGGGTCGATGTGGGCGACGCGGGCGTCGCCCGTGTCGATCTGGTCGACGGCGGCCACGATGGCGGCGCGGGCGTCGGCGTCGTCCGGGGTGAGGTCGGCGCGCCGCTCCCACAACTCGTCGATCACGCCGGAGATCGGGCTGGTGAACGTTTCGGTCATGCCTCATGAGCTTAGTGGGGCCCAACTCCCGGTACCTTCTTCGCGTGGCTGTTTGGGCGAGGATGAGGGAGCGCCCCGAGGAGGGCGCGGACGGTGGCGGGCGCCGCCGCGGCCTGCGCTGGGCGGTGGGCCTGGCCGTCGTCGTGATGCTGCTGACCGTGGGCGGGTTCGTGCTGTTCGACCGGGCGCGCCCGTACCTGCACGGGTCCGGCTGCGAGGCGCGGACGAGCCAGGGGACGATGCCGCTCGACCTGGAGCAGGCCGCGAACGCCGCGACCATCGCCGCGGTCGCGTTCCGCAAGCGGCTGCCCGAGCGCGCCGCGGTGATCGCCTACGCGACCGCGATGCAGGAGTCGCACATCCGCAACCTGCCGGGCGGCGACCGCGACTCGGTGGGCATGTTCCAGCAGCGCCCCTCGCAGGGCTGGGGCACCCCGGACAAGCTCCGCGACCCCGTCCTCGCGACCAGCAAGTTCTTCGACGCCCTGGTGAAGGTGAACGACTACCTGGACCGCGACCTGCACGACGCGGCGCAGAAGGTGCAGCGCAGCGCGGACGGCACCGCCTACGCCCAGCACGAGCCGGACGGGAAGCTGCTCGCGGCGGCGTTCACCGGCCGGGAGCCGGCCGCGGCGCGCTGCTGGTTCCCGCCGGACAAGAAGACCGCGTCCCGCCGCCCGGCGGCGATCCGGGAGATGCGCCGCGCGTTCGGCAGCCGGCTCGAGGTCGGCGGCCCGAGCCCGCTGACCGAGGGCGCGAAGTCCGGCCCGGACTCCTGGAACGCGGCGAAGGCGAGCAGCACCCGCGAGGGCTGGGCGGTCGCGGCGTGGGCCGTCACGCACGCGCAGGTGTACGGCCTCACCGAGGTCCGCTACGCCGGAAAGCACTGGGAGGCCGACGCCGGCCACGACGGCTGGACCGACGACAAGGACGCCCCGAAGGCCACCGTCATCGTCCAGTAGCCGACGGCCGAGAAGGGCCAACTCTGCGGCCGAAGAGCGATCGGACCGAGAATGTCAGCCGCCTCAGGTAAGAATGGTGCGGTGACGTCCAGATTCCAGGACCCCCTTGAGGACGAGACCTGCCGCCGCTTCGTGCTCCCCGCCCTGGAACAGGCCGACTGGCAGGAAGATCAGATCCACCCCCAGTATCCGATGACCCGGGGGCCGCATCCGCGCGCCCGCCGCCATCCGCAAGAACGGCCGCTGAAGGCCGACTATGTGCTGTCGTCCTCCGACGGGCAGCCGATCGCCGTCATCGAAGCAAAGCGATCACGCAAAGATCCGGCGAACGGCTTCGAGCAGGTCAAACGGTACGCCCGCCTGCTGGACGTCCCTTTCGCCTACACAACGAACGGGCATCGCCAGGTCACGCAGTGGGGCAGCGCCTTCTACGTGTCCGACACCAGCGCCGGGGCGGCCGTCGGCTGATCGAGTAGGAGCAGTTCGTCCGGGGCCAGGTCATCAAGCTGAACCTGGAGCCGCATCAACTCCTGGGCGCTGGGCGCACGCCAAGAGCAGGCAGGAACCCGCAAAAATGCCGACCGAGAGCCACACCGTCCCGGAGGACCTCGCCGAGTGGGCGGGACGGCCGGACACCGACACGATCGACCTGCTGCTGTACCTGGCGCGGGAGATCCCCTCCTGTCGCGGTCGGAGCGAGCACGGCGGGTGGCGGTCCGGCACCACGACTTCCTCGACTCGTTCGCCCCCAAGGCTCGCGAGGTGCTCGATAGAGTTCTGGACCAGTACGCCGCGCGCGAGGCCGAAGAACTGGAGATCCGAGCACTGCGCTCGACGAGTTGAACACGCTGGTCCACGAGGCGTCCTGAACCTCAATCTCTCTTTTAGTTTGAAGCAGACACGCTGCATCAAACTAAAAGTGACTTGAAGGTGCAACGACGTTAGGGTCGCCTGTATGCGGCAGCGGGACGACGAGCCTCGCGCCCGGCTGTGGCGCCGGGCGGCGCGCCAGCGCGGCTACTTCACCGCCGCACAGGCCCTGGAGGACGGTTACTCCTACCAGTCGCAGTACTTCCATGTGCAGCGCGGCAACTGGACGCGCGTCAATCGGGGTGTCTACCGCTTCCGCGAGTTCGCCGACCTGCCGACCGGCGAGAACGATCACCTCGTCCGCTGGACGCTCTGGAGCCGCGACCTGGCGGTGGTGTCGCACAGCACCGCGCTCGTCGTGCACGACCTGGGCATCGCCAACCCCGTCGAGATCCACCTGACCGTCCCGCCCGGTTTCCGGCAGCGGGACCCAGCGGTGGTCGTCCACCGCGCCGAGCTTTCCCCCGAGGAGATCGAAGAGCATGAGGGGTTCCGGGTGACCGCACCCGTCCGCGCCATCGCCGAGTCCGCCGCAGACGGGCTCGATCAGGACGCGATCGACTCGGCCGTAGCCGAACTTCTCGACCGGGGGGCCGCCACCAAGGGCCAACTCCTGCGGGCCGCTCAACGCTTGGGCGCCCGCGCGGAACTTGCCGTGCAGCGAGCCTTTCAGGCGGAAAGGCCATGAGCCGCTACGCCACCGCGGTCGATCTGCGGCGCGCCCTGGAGGCCCGGCTCAGGCAGCGTGCGGACGAGTCCGGCACGGACCTCAGCCGCCTGCGCCGCGTCGCGGTGTTCGACCGGATCGCCGCCCGGCTGTCCGCCGCCGAACGGGGTTGGGTACTCAAAGGGGGCGCCTCCCTTGAGTTCCGCTTGGGCGCCCGCGCACGCGCGACGAAGGACATCGACCTGGCTCTGCCGGACGGGCCGTGCGATGGCGACGACCTCCGCGAGGAACTGATCGAGACACTCGCGGTGGACGTCGACGGTGTCAATCCCCTGAAAGTGTGGAGACGATCTATGCCACTTCGGTCCCGGCGTAGCCGGCTGTCGTGGCCTTCCTCTTCTCGGTGATCTGCTGCTCGAACACCACCGGTGGTAGCCCGTTGTTGGCGCTGTGTCGGCGCCGGGTGTTGTAGAACCCGGTGATCCAGGTCGCGATCTTCAGCCGGGCCTCGGCTCTGGTCGCGAAGTGCTGCCGGTGGACGTACTCGACCTTCAGGGTGGAGTTGAACGCCTCGGCCGGTGCGTTGTCGAGCGCGCAGCCGACCCGGCCCATCGACTGGGTGACGCCCAGGCGGCGGCAGGCGGCCTGGTGGCGGGACGCGGTGTACTCGCTGCCGCGGTCGGAGTGGAAGATCACCCCGTCCACGTCACCGCCGCGGGTGGCCGCCGCCATCTGCAGCGACGCGATCGTCAGGTCCGCGTCATGGTGCTGCGACATCGCGTATCCCAGCAGCCGGCGGGCGAACATGTCCTCCACCGTGGCCAGGTACAGCGGCCCCTCGTCGGTGTCGATCTGCGTCACGTCCCCGACCCCAGCACGTCGGGCGCGACGGCGTTGAAGTTGCGGCGCACCAAATCCGGGGCCGCCGCCCGCCTGCCCTGGCGGGTCAGCGACCGGCGCCTGCGCGGACCGGGCCGCCCGGCCAGCCGAGCTCGGCCATCCGCGCCGCCACCGTGTTCACCGACACCCGCCAGCCCTCTTCGCGCAGGTCGTCGGTGATCCGCGGTGACCCGTAGGTGCCGCCGGAGGCCTCGAAGGACCGGCGGATCGCCTCATCCAGCTCGACCCGCCGCCGCTCCCGCGGGTGGGGGCCTGGCCCCCGATGCGCCGCCTCCACTTGTAGAACCAGGACTGCGAGACGCCCAGCGCCCGGCAGGCCACGGCGTGGGGGACGTCATGGCCGGTCTTCTGGTCGGCGATGAAGGCCGCCACGCTCACCGGCCCTCCGCCTCCTTCACCCAGAGGACCACTGATCGCTTGAGGACATCACGCTCCATCTCCAGCTGAGCGCGCTCGGCCTCCCACACGGCCTTCTCCTCAGCGTGCCGCCGGGCCATCTCGGCCTTCTGCCGACGCAGCCGCGCCAGCTCCTCACGCTCGGACCCGCTCAACCCCGAGCCCTTCGACTTGGACAGGGCGCCGCCTCCGTTCCCGCCAGAACCAGCCAACCGATCCTTCTTCACCCAGTTGTGCAGCGTGTACTGGTTGATTCCCAGGTCACGAGCCACCTGCGCAACCGGCCTGCCGGTCTCCTGCACGATGCGCACCGCTCCGGCCCGGAACTCCGGATCGAACGAGCGTCTCTCGGTATCCAACGACCCAACCTTCTCCCAGGTTCGGTCTCCACGATCTCAGGGGAGGCGCAGACTCGGCCACCGCGGCCTCCGTGTTCTCTTCGGTCGTCATCAGGTGTCACTCCTTGATCAGGAGTTACACCGGAAACCGTACAGTCCCGGGTTAAAATTGGTGATGGCGGATGTGGTGTTGAGGGTGAGGCCTGTGGTGGTCAGGCAGCCGTCGAGCACGTCGGGGTGGTGCTGGATGACTTTGAGGCGGTGTTTGATCATGTGGGTGAGGTGGTCCAGGTCGGTGGCCAGGAAGTTGGCCATGGAGCGTTTCAGCAGGGACCACACGCTCTCGGCGGGGTTGAGGTCGGGGGCGTAGGCCGGTAGGTAGAACACCGTGAGCCAGTCGGCGTGGGCGTCGATGAACTCCCGCATCGACTTTGAGTGGTGGATGTTCAGGTTGTCCCAGACCAGCACGATCTTCCCGCCGGGTAACTGCTGGTGGGCGGCCTGCAGCAGCACTTTGTACTCGTTCAGGGTGAAGGCGGCGCGTTCGCCTTGGCGGCGGCGGTAGTGGTGCAGCCGGTAGATCAGCCGGGGCCGCATCCCCGGGCGGTAGCAGACCATCCCGGCGACCGAGACCCGTCCGCCGTGGTCGCCGCCGTGCACCCTCACCTGCGGCCGGTGTCCCCGCCGGCTCCAGGAGCGTTCACCGGGCGGCCTGAGCCCCTGACCCGTTTCGTCTTGGAAACAGATCCAGGCACCCAGGTCGCCCGCGGTGGTTCCACCTGCGGTCACACCTGCGTCTTCCACACTTCGATGGCATGGTCGTCGCGTTCGATCGCACGGCGCCCGGGGACCTGGACCGACCAGCCGTTGCGGCGCAGCAGCAGCGACACCCCCGGCAGGGTGTACTCGATCCCGAACAGGCTCCTGATCAGTGCCGCGATCCGGCCCAGCGTCCACCGCTGGTCATCGGCATAGCCGTGCGCGGCCGGCCCGCGGTTCAGTTCGGCCTCCAACCGGGCGAAGGCGGCCCCGTCCAGCCGCGCCCGCCGATGCGGACCTTTGGACCGCAACGCCTCGGGCCCGCCCTGACGCCAGGCCTGCCGCCACTTCTCCACCTGCCGCACACCGACCCGCAACTCCGCAGCGATCCACGCGTTGGGCCGACGCTCACCGAACCACTGCGCGGCCTGCATCCGAATCTGTTCTCGCCGTTCACGGCCCGCGTCGGTCATCCCGCCGCCCTGGGGGTATCTGGCCATGTCACCGGCATACGCCCACACCACCGGCCCGTCCACTCACCAAACCGCCATGACTCATTAACCCTGGTTAGCGCTGATCAGCGGAACGGTACCGCCCGCTTTGAAGATCCACGCACACCTGCGGACCATCCATCTGGGAAATCGCCACACTTTCACTCTCCCAGCGCACTTCAGTGATGACGTCGAGATCCACTCGCCAATCAATCTCGCCACTGCTGCGCACAGCAAAAATGCCAACTTCGGCCAGGACGATTATCCTGTCAAGGCTAGGCACAAGTCGCAGGCCGGCAAAATGCGAATCAAGATTGATCTCCCGGTCGATCGCCATGCTGGGCGATATCCGGTACAGGTGCGCATTGCAGCCTACCCAGTATGCCCCACCCCACTCACGCCCCAGAATCGTCGGTGACTCAAATTCTGAGTCCATTTGTATTCCTACCGTCGATCTATGATTTGACTCGCCAACCATGTCCGACCGGGAGAAGATGAATACGCGGCCAGCACCCGACCCATACTCGTTCGCAATTTCGAGATCAGCGAACGATCCTGCGCGTGCCTCGCCTGAACTCGACCACACGGAGCACATGATCTCGCTATCGTCGATTGAAATCACAATCATTGACACGCCCGCTCACCTAGTTTCGGTATCTTGAATTAGATCCAAACAAGTTACCAGTGATCAATCGATTGCCGTCCCAAACTGTTTCCGTCTTGACCATTCCACCAGGCCCCTTCAGGATCCCTTCTCTCACCGTTCGCCCATTCTCCTGGACTCGGACTACAGAATTTGGATCATTGAAAACGTCTTCAAGATGCTTGGCAAAAAGCGCCCGCCCTCTTGCATTATCTCCAATCCCAATCCGATTCAACTGACTGGCCATGTCGCCGCTTCGTTGAATATTGTGGGCATTTCCCGTGGCATTTCCGAAGAAATACTCCAGTTTAGTGCCGATATCAGGTCCGCAGCTACTACGGCAGCGAAGCTTCGCCAACCATGATCCGCCTCGCCCCACCGAGGCACCGCTGGGAAGTTCTCCGGCACCGTATGCGTTGGTAACGGCAGTTCCTGCGCTCAAAACACTCGTAAGAGCCGTACCGCAGACCTTGGAGGCCATGCAAGCGATCCCGGCTGTTTGGAAGGCTCCGGATTCGCAGCCTCCGGCGGCGCAGAGGATGAGTCCGGCGGTAACGACGGTGGTGATGCCGCCGATGATCAGGGCTTGTTTGAGGCCAGAGTCGGTGGTGTCGTGGCCGGTGAAGGGATTGTGGCGGCAGAGGCTCTGCGCGCTGGCGTTGACGGTTCGGCAGAAGCCGTCCCATTGGTTGTCATCCAGCCCTGCTCCCAGGAAGGCGATCGCATCGCGGAGGGTGAAGTCCTGGCTGCCGCGGTAGCCGAGGTTAAGCAGGTGTTCGTAGACCTTTCGCGGCAGTGCATGGCCCAGTGCGGGTGCTGCGAGCGGGTCTCCGCCGGGTTTGGCTCCAAAGTGGGGGGTGGTGGGCCCGCAGTAGATGTCGCAGCGCTGGGAGCCCTTGCGGCCTTTGTGATGTGGAGTGCAGTCGTGGTTGACTTCGCAGCCGTCGACACGGAGGCCTGAGGGGTCGCTGTGAGTGACGGGGTTGTTGCTGGCGTAGGTGTAGCCGTTCATCTGCAGCGGGTTGGCAGTGTCGAGGACGGGGTCGACGGAGATGAAGCGGCCAGTGTCGGGATCGTATTCGCGGGCGCTCAGGTGGGTGAGACCGGTGGGGTCCTTGGTAGCGCCGAGGAAGCCCTTGTCGTTGGGCCAGGTGGCGTCGTCGTCGAATCCGCGAACACCGCCGAAGGGGGTGGAGCGGCGGACGGTGGTCTGTTGTGTGGTGGTGTTGACGGCGATCTGGGCGGTGCCTTGGTGGTCGCTGGCCAGGTGAGTGACGGTGCCGTCGGAGGTGCGCATCGCGACGGTTTGGCCGCCGAAGGTGTAATAGCGGGTGCCGGTGGCGGCGGGGGCGCCGCCGAGAGCACGTAGTTCGGTGCCGTCGGGCAGGTAGAGGGTGGTGCCGGCGGGGTCCTTACGGAGGAGGCGGTTGCCGTCGGTGTCATAGACGAAGGTGACGTCGTTGCCGTTTTCGGTGACCTTGGACAGCTCGCCTTCGGTGTCCCATTCCAGGGTCTGGCCGGGGCTGGTCGGGCTGACGTCGATGGCGCGTTTGGTGGTGTTGCCAGCGGCGTCGTAGGTGTAGGTGTCGGTGCGCTGACCGGTGGGGCCGGTCTGCGTGACCTGGTTGAGGCGGTTGCCCTGCCCGGCGGGGGCATAGGTGTAAGTGCGAGTGGTGTCGGCGGTTCCACCGATGCCGTGGCGGGTTTCACTCGTGCGGTTGCCGGCGGTATCGTAGGTGAAGCTGTGCCAGTAGGGGGCGGGCCCACCGGTGATCGTGTCGTTGGGTTCGGTGGCGCAGGCGTCCGTGGTGCCTTGTGTCCACGCCTGGGTGAGGCGTTGGAGGTGGTCGTGGGTGAAGCATTGGTTGTCGATGCCGTCACGTGAGGTGTCAGTGATCGAGGTAATGGTGCCGGCGTCGGTGTAGTGGTAGGTGGCGTAGCGGTCGTCGCCTTGCACGCCTTCGTGGGAAGTGCGGGCAGTCTCCGGCCGCTGGGTGCCGTACTGGTAGGTGAAGGTCTGCCAGGTGTGCTTTCCGGCGGGTCCGAGTTCGAGAAGGTTGAGCTTGTCGGTCGGGGTGTAGAGGACGTCGTTGACGTACGTCGTCGCATCCGTCGGACCGGTACTGCCGGTCAGGCCTGTGGGGCGCAGGAGGTCGTCGTATCCGTAGGTCATGCTCTCGGCCGGAAGACCGCCTGCAGCCGGGCGCGATTGCCCCAGGATGGTTTCGTCCAGGCCGTACTGGGTGGAGAACAGGTAGCGGCCGGCGAGTGGGCCTTGTGACTCGGGGACGGTGAGGGCGGTCTTGTCGGCGCGGCCGAGATCGTCGTAATGACGGACGGTGCTGGTGTAGTCGCCGTCGCTGGTGTGCCTGGTGGCGGTAGCGAGTTTGCCTTTGCCGCGGACGACGGTGTCGTAGGTCCAGGACGCCAGCACGGGGCCGTCGGCTGTGTCGGCATGTGTGGCTGTTTTGCGTCCCATACCGTCGTAGGTGGTGAAGACCTTCTTGCCGCGCGCGTCCGTGGTGGAGGTGAGGCGGTCCAGGTCGTCATAGGTGAACCTGGTAGTGCCGGCGTCGGGGTCGGTGGTCGTGGTCTTGCGGCCGAGCAGGTCGTAGGTGGTGGTGAAGGTGTTGCCGGACGGGTCGGTGACCTTGGTCAGCAGCCCGGCGGGACTGTAGGTGTAGTGCGTGGCGTCGTAGTCGCCGGTCGGGGTCGCGGACTTGTATTGCCGGCGTTCGATTACCTGACCACGGGCGTCGGTGATTTCGGCGGTGGG
This sequence comes from Actinomadura latina NBRC 106108, assembly GCF_001552195.1. GTDB lineage: Bacteria > Actinomycetota > Actinomycetes > Streptosporangiales > Streptosporangiaceae > Spirillospora > Spirillospora latina. The sequence continues at coordinate 244,831 of NZ_BCQS01000006.1, read as the reverse complement.
GGTGGCACCGGCGGGCGGCGTGACCGAGGTGCGGTTGCCGCCGCCGTAGGAGTAGGTGGTGCGCCACAGTTCCGCATCGGGCTGAGAGCCATTACCGGTGGTGAGTTTTTCGACAGTCTTGCGGCCCAGTCCGTCGTACTCGGTGCGGGTCTGAGTCTCGACATGGCCTGGGGTACCGATGCCGAACAGCGCGGTGCTGGGTGCTCCCTCGGCGGCGTAGGGGACGTAGGTTTTGACGACTTGGCCGCGGTCGTCGTAGAAGGTGTCGCTGATCAGCCGCCCAGACTGGCCGGGCACCTGAGCCTGGCGGGGGCGCAGCCAACCGTCCAGCAGTTTGATTCCCGATATCCGCTGAGCTCCGGTGGCAGTGAGCGTCTTGGTCGTGACGGCGACGATCTGGTTCTCGGTAACGCGGTATTCGTACTCGTAGTTGGGGTTACGGCCGTTGGCTTTGGACTGGTTGGGAAGCCAGACCTTGATCAGCCGACCGAGCGGATCGTAGGCGTAGTCGGTGCGCAGCCCCAGGTTGGATTGGTCGATGGTGGTGACCGGCACGCCCCATGCGGGATCGACGTACTGCACTGTGGTCAGTGCCGTAGCAGAGTCACCCGGTTTGGCGGGCGGGCTGGTGGTGGTGATCTGAGTGTTCAGACCTTGGGTGTCGGCATAGGCGGTGGTGGCCGGTTGGCCAGCGGCGTCGGTGACTTTGGTGGCCCGGCCGTAGTCGTCATAGACCGTCTCGGCCTGGGTGACGTACCTAGGAGTGGCACCGTCGTAGCCAGCGAGCTTTTCGACCTTCGTGACGCGCCCCTTGGACGGGGCAGCGCCGAGAGCACCGTTGTCGTAGTAGGTGCGCACGTCGGAGAGCACCTCGGCGGGCCGGTCGGGGGCGGTGGTGCAGGCAACCGATACGGTCTCCAGCCGGGATGGGAACTTCACCATCCAGGCACCTGTGTTGTCGGCGTAGCTGGTCCGGGTGCACCTGTCGTCGCTGGACGTGCTGGTGTCTCCCAGGTCGTTGACCGAGGTGGCCCTTCCGATTCCCGGTCCGGAGTCTTCGAAGGTGCTATCCGTCTTGGTCTCGGTCCAGCCGCCACCGTCCTTGACGGTCCAGGTCCGCGAGGTGTCGGTCGCGGTCACGTTCGCCGTCGTGGTCCCCCACGAGCGGGTGCGTGAGGCCGTCTGGACACGCCATGGGGTGTTGACCGTCTTGGAGTGGACGCTTCCACCCGGGCCGGTGTACTGGACTGTCTTGAGTGTGAAACCGGCCAGCGCTTCATGGTCGGTGTAAGTGCCGCCCTCACCGTCAGAGACGGTTACCGATTTGGTGCCACCGGACTTCGTTTTACGGTCGCCGTCCATACCACGCAGGTAGTAGGTATCAGCCTGAGTGGACGGGGTGTCGTAGGAGCCGGTCAGAGTACGGACATGGCCGTAGCCGCGCCACTGCGACCAGGTCTTGTACTTCTCCTTGGAGAGCCCATCATCGTCGTCGAAATGCCAGGCTGCGCCACCCAGATACTCGTACTTGGTGGCCATATCCGGGGACAGGCCGGTGCGATCAGTCTGGATCACCGAGGTGACCACGTACTTGTGGAACCAGTCGGTAATCGGGTCCTCGCGGCCGGGCGGGGTCCAGATCACTGGCATGCACCGGGTGGTGTTGGTCTCCGGCGTCGGCAGATCGTTCAGGGAACAGTCCGGGTCGGAGTAGTTGATGTCGATCTGCCCGCCGGACTCGTCGTAGATGGCGCCGACCCGGTAGCGGACGTACGGCAGGATGTCGTCGCCGGTCTTGTCCAGCCGGTTGTCCAACTGGATCGGGTTGAAGGTGACCTTCGGCAGCGTGGTCGTGGAGCCGTCGGCAGCGTGACCGGTGTGCTGGATCTCGTCCAGCAGCAGGTCACGTTCGACGTCGGCAAGCCCCCAGGAGTGGTTCATCGACCAGGAGTCCACCGGCCTGTAGCCCGATCCGTCGCTCTTGAGGATCTGGGTAGTGATCTGGGTGAGTCGTTTGCGAGACCAGAATGTCGGCGCCAGTCCACCGTGGGCGTCCTTGCACTCCTGCCCGGCATCGCAATGCAAGTCCCACGGGACATCCCACCACTTGTCCGGGTTACTTCCGATCTTGGACGGATTGCAGTCGAAGGTCTCGCTCGGGATGCAGCGTTCGGAGGTGGTGAAGGTGACCTGTGCCGGCGCCTTGGCGAACAGCGCGTCTTTCCGCAGACCATAGGAGATCGTCTTCAGAAACCCGCCGCGCACGTACGGGGTCTCGTCGGCAGCCTTGAGGTTGCGGCCGTAGTGATTGATCTCCTGGTCGTAGGTGTAGTTGATCGCGTTCCCGCCCGGGTCTACGACGTAGTCCAGGTTCCAGCGGTAGGCCTGCTGGCACCAAGAGGTGGCGAAGGACGATCCGTGGCACGGCTCACCAGAGTCGTCACCGAACACCGGGACGGTCCACGTCGAATCGGTCTCGGGTTTTCCACTCGTCCAGCCGGGTAGCCGGTTGAGGCCGAAGAAGTACTGGATGCCGTCGGTGGTGGTGACCTTCCAATACTCCCCGTTGTCATCACCGTTGCCGTTCGAGGAGCTGGTGAGCTTCTCGAATTTGGTGCCGTCGTCGTCCTTCAGTCGCCAACTGCCGTCGGAAGCCTTGATCAGCTCGCCGCCCTTGCCGCCCCAGGTGACGGTGGCGTTGTCATAGCCCCAGCACTGATCCGCGGGATAGTTGCCCCCCGAATCCTTTGGGGCCCCGTCTTCCTTGCAACCTTTGTAACGTCGCTCGATGTATCCCGGCCACAGGTCAAAGCCCTCGCCGAGCCAGGACGGCTGCCCATTGGAGTTGGCGGTCCGGCCGTCCACACTTCCCGAGGAATAGGAGACGTCAACCTGAGGGGTCAGCTTGCCGGGTACGGGCGGCACCCGTATTGGATAAGACCAGGAAAAGTCCCCGCCGTTCCCGCCAGCCTTCCAGGTCGCCGACGCCTCCAGTGAAGTCGCCCCGTAATCACCTTGCGAACTATCAGCACCGGCTGCGGCGACCAGGAGTGTCGCGCTCTGACCCGTCGCCGTCTGAGTCGACGATTCCGCCGTGGCTGCGGGGGCCGCCTCAACCTCGGCGGTCAGCGTCTTGGCCGCACCGTCATTACTGGCCGACACAGGTTTGGCCTTCTGGCATTGCGACTTGTTGGGCGTCGTCAACGCGCAGGCTGGCAACTCCATAAGTCGCAGACGTGCTCCATAGGCGCCGCCGAATGCTTGTGCGAATGCCGAGTAGTCGAGCCGCAGCTTCACGCGTCCGGGCGCGGCGGCATCGGTGCGGGCCACCGTGAACGCCAACCCGTCCACACCCGTCCTGCTGGCGGCCTGCTGATCCAGCACCTGTACCCGTACCTGCTTCGCCGCCGGCGCAGCCCCCGCTGCACGCACCTGCCGGCTAGGCGCGAGTATCTCGACTGGAAGCTTGCTCGCAGAAGCTCCGACACCGTTGGCGCCCTCGACTTTCGCAGTACGGCCTGTGCCCACGCCGGACGGCACACTTACCTCTGCGATACCGGGCGTCGGCCAGGCCGACCTGGCCGCGGGGCCAGGGTTGGCCGCGGCGACCTTGCGCGGACGGGCCTTCAAGGGGCGGCCGTCCACCACTGGCTCGTTGTTTTCGACCTTGGGGCGCTTGGAGTTCGGCGGTTCGGCCAGCGCCGGCGGCACCGACGCCAGTCCGGCCGCCAGCGCCAATGCGGTCACGATCGCAACGGCGCGCGCCGACCGGCGCGGTTCCAGAATCAGCGTCCGGCGACGGGACCTTACTCGACCAGCCTTCACGACGTCCTCCACAGGGCGGTCCCGCAACGGGCACGCTCGGCATGCATCGAAGTCCAAGACGGGGTTCGCGGGGCCGGCCGCCACAAAGGCGGCGGCCGGGTAAGGCGCTAGGGCCCGGTTCGGGCAGGGAATTCCACATCGACGGCGAGACTGGCGACCTGCTGCGGGGTGAGCGCGCCTTGGTAGGCCCAGACGTCATCGATCGCATCCGGCCAGAACGCGGTTCCGTCGGCGGCACCGAACTTGTTGCGGCCTACCTGCAGACCGCCATTGTTCTCCGCTTTGAAGGGAAGCACGTTGTCCTCCTGGGACACTCCGTCGGAGGTTTCATCGAGTTGCCCGTTGACGTAGAGGCTCATCCGCTGGCGCAGCATGTCATAAACCACCGCCACATGAACCCAATCTCCAAGTTGGAAGTTGGAGTGAGAAGCCACCAACGGAGTAGCAGCCGCGTCATCGGAGTTGCGCATGGCGACTTGCCAGCCACCCTGCTCCTCGGGATCATCGCCGGGCACATATTGCAGCGCGAACGCATTCGAATGGGCACCGGGTTGCGAGAAAACCGTGGCCGTCTGCTGCGGACGTCCCATGTTGCGCACCCATCCGGCGATCGTGAAACTCTCGTCCGTCCAGACTGGTGGCGTCAGGGTCTCAGCGAACGCCTGATCAGCGCCCAGCATCAACCCTGCCAGCGAGGTTCCCCATCCCAGCCCTGCATCAGGGTCAAGGGCCGCACCGTTGTGGAACACCAGGTCGGGAGCCTCTGCGGGGAACGGGTCCGCTTGGCCATTGTCGTTGAGCATCCACCGAGCGTTGAGGACCGGATGTTCTGTGACCATGTCCTCGACCTCCTTCGGGCCGAGAATTCGGTCGTAGACGCGCACATCGTCGACCATTCCGGGCCAGTGGTCGGTGGGCTGGCCGAGCCAGAGGCTGCGACCGATCTGGAAACCTCCGGTCGCATTCCACGCTGCAGGGACAACTGGACTGGGCGTTCCCGGCACGCCGTTGACATATATCTGAAGTCTCTTCGATGTTTGGTCGTAAACCCCCGCCAAATGGGTCCAGGTATTGAACCTCGCTTGACGGAGGGAATACGCTTGGTAAGCGGTCATGTCGGAGGAGTCAGGCGCGACCATGGACAATACCCACTTGTGGGTGGCCGGCTCATATTTCAGGTAGAATCCGCTTTTGCTTTGCCCGTCCTGGCTGAGGACGGTCCGGGTTCGATCGTCACCGTTCAACCGGACCCATGCCGATACCGCAAAGCTTTTGCTGGTATCAATCAGTGGTTCGTCAGTGGATGCGTACCCTGTGGAGCCGTCCAATTGAAGCGCCCGATCGACATGGCCGATGCCCCCCGTCGTAACGCCTCCATGCACGGTCGCTGAGACGGCTGGTTCACCCTCGCGTGTCACCGCCTGCAAACTGGTGGCGCCGGCAGGTTCGTCCAGCTTGAACGTGGCCAATGCAGCGGAGCCGGCGTTCGCGCGGAACTCGTAGGAGACGACCGGGCCGACCTGGCTGGACGGGGCCAATCCCTGGACCGTCAGAATGTTGGGGCCCACTCGAGTCGGCGCGATCTGCACCTGCTGCGCTGCACCGGCAGTGGTCTGCACCGTTGTCACCGGCTCATCGTTCAGTGTGATCTCGAACCTGTCGGCGACACCTGCAGGATCGGAGATGGTGAACGTTCCGGCCTGTCCTACGCCACCGTGATCGGTGCCGTCCTGGGGATAGTCGGTCGAGGTGATCGTCGGCTCACCCGGCTTGGCCGGGTCGTAGTAGAAGTAGCAGCCCGTCTGTGCGCCGTCATAGCTCCATGGCCCCCACTGCTCACCGTCCCAGGCCCGTACTCCCCAGCCGATCTTCGTGCCCTCCGGGATCGTCGGGGGGGACCGGCGTTTCGAATCTGCTGTTCGTCGTCTTCGGGCCTATCAATCCTGAGGTCCATTTCGGCCCCCAGTCCGAGCCGTCCGCCTTGTTTGCCCAGTGGAGCGTGAACTGACCCTGCACCTTGTTCTTGTCCTCGTCGTCGGGATCTTTCAGATAGGCGTACAGGATGGAGAAGTCGTTGACCGTCTTGGCTTGGCTGCTGGGCAGGCATTTGGTGCCCGGGTTGGCGTACATGGTGTCGGTGTCGGGCTGCAACGGCGGACGGTTGTACTGAACCTTCAGATAAGCATCCTCGGAGAACCGCTTCCACCAGTCCATCGTCGACTCGCTGTAGGCTTTCAGCCCGAAGGTGATCGAACTGTAGCCCTTGTTCGCCGCATCCTGCACATGCGATCGGAGCTTAGCCCCACCGAACTCCACCGGTGCCTTGGAACAGTAGGCCACATCCCGGGAAGTCAAGTGCTCCAGCCACACTGATGACTTGTTGGTATTACTCCACGTTGCATACGACTTCAGCGTCGCCGTCCGCCACAACTGCACCGAGGTTGGATTCTTGCAGTTGTAGGCACTCGTCTCGAAGGCGGTGAACTCTACATTCTGAATGTAACTGCCCTTGATCTGCGGCAGGCCCACCTTGAAGAACAGTCGCTTGGTCTGGTTCTTCACACAGTTGGGGTCCTTGGCCACCTCGCAGCGTCCCACTCCTTCAGTCGACTTGCCCGCGAAGTGGAAATAGGACTGACTGGGCCATCCCGAAGACACCATTCCCCAATCGGATGCCTTCTTAGCCCCCCACACCGGGTCGATGTACACCGGGAACGTGGTGTCCGTCCCCGTCAGCAAGTCCTGATTCGGCGTCAGAGTGATCTTGTCGTCTCCGACAGCGACATCGATCGGAGCCGTCTTGGCGCCCTCCGCGGGCTCCTTGAGCGCTTCCGCTGTCTGGGTGCGGGCCTGCGGTGACGCGGTGGGGGCTTGGGAGGAGTCCCACATCATTGGGGAAGGCGCCTCGAACACCACCGAACCCGAGCCGGTGTCGGCGGCTTTTAGCACGCCGCCCTGCTCCTGGCTCACATCAAGACGCGTGGTCGACATCGTCAGCGGCAACTTCATTACGTGCGGGTCCTTAGCCGCTTCGGCGGTCTTGATCACCAGAACGTGCGCGAAACCGTCCTTCAGAGCTCTCAGCCGTAGATCCACGTCAGGGCCGGCCACGCCCTTGTAGACGGCGGTGTCACCGTCAAGGGCCGGTTCGGGCAGCGGCTGCGGCCAGGTCAACGCGAGCTTCCGGCCAGCTCGGGTCATCTGAACCATCGGACCGCTCCCGCCGGTGGAGAACCGGAGCCCGACCGTCGTCGCCGCCGGGACGACCGCTCCACCGGAAACGTGCAGGCGAGTGTCAATGTCGACCCATTTACCGCCTTGACGAGCACGGATCGGCTGGACGTGCTGCTCGACCTCGAGCCGACCATTCGACAGCGCACGCACCGTGCGAGTCTCCCCACGCCGCGAGGTGATCTCGACCGGTTCACCCGTCCGCTTCGCCGTCGCGACGGCTTCCTCTTCAGTCGCCACCCCTTGGGGGCCCCCTTGGGGCCCGGCCACCCTCGGTTCATCGGCATGAACCGCAGATTCAGGCAACACTGCAGTTATCGGCACCTGGAGCAATCCGGCGACCATCAACAACGCCATGATGTGCGCTATCCGACTGGGACGCCGCCACAACAGCGAACGGAGAACCGACGCACAACGGCATGTCGCAGCGCGAACCATATGGACCCCAAGGCGTAAAGGGTTGTTAAAGCCGCCCTAACGTAACCCCGTGATCAACACAGGGGAAGACTTCCAGACGATCTTGTACTGTGATCTAGGTCATATGGATAAACAGCAGGTCAAACCACATCCGAGACATAGTCGTCTCCGTCCTTGCCGGGGGCGCCGACCGCAATTAGTTGACAATCGGAGACAGAGCGTGATCATCGTCTGTCCACCCCTTGAAGCACAGGCAAGCTGGACCAATTGACTGGCGGACATGCCAAGACTTCACGCCGAGATCACGCCATGTTTCGATAACGCGGCAGTCCGAGCCTCGGCGCCGCATCCTCGTCGTCATCAGCGCGCTGACGTGGCTGAATAGTCGGACAATGCATGCGAATGTCGCGTGCATTGCCGGTGCGATCACGGGATACGGGACCAGGCCGTTTCGGTGAGGATCATGTGGTCCATGAAGCGGAGGCCGACCGTTTCAGCAGCGTCACGCAGCAGCTCTGTCGCCTTGCGGTCGGTTGGGCTGGGGTCAAGGCGTCCGCTGGGGTGGTTGTGCGCCACGCCGAACGCGCTGCCGCCGATCGACAAGACCGCGCTCAGCACGTCCCGGTCGGGGATCAAGCTTCGGTCGGTGGCACCCTCCGTCAACGGGAGAACACGCAGGACACGGCCACCAGCGTCGCAGGCGATCACCACGACCCGTTCGTGCCGCAGTCCCCGCAGGAACGGTGCGGCCACGGTGGCAAGGTCGGCGGAACCGCGGATTCTGCGCCGTTCCTCTCCATTCGCCACGCGTCGGGCCAGCTCGAAAGCCGCGGCGACGCGTGCCGCCCTGGCGGGACCGATCCCGGGGAGACGGCTCAGGGAGGAAGCATCGGCGCCGGCCAGGGTCGTAAGGCATCCTTGAGCATCGATCAGCCGGGCGGCGACTTCGATGGCGTCACAGCCCGGCAGCCCAGCGCCGAGGACCAGCGCCAGCAGTTCACGGTCGGACAGCGCGCGCGGCCCCTGCCGGAGCAGGCGTTCGCGCGGCCTGTCCGACTCGGGCAAGTCCTTGACCCGCATCCGCGTACCTCCCCAGGTAAGGAGAGCAGGCGGGTCCGACAGAACGCAGCGGACTCAGTCGTCGGTGTCGGTGTCCATGACTTCGACCTCATGGGAACGCCGGGTCACCTCGGGGTCGGGCTCATGATCCAGAGGCTCAGCGATCTCGGCGCCCTTGACGAGGTCCTGGGCCCAGGCGAGAAGCGTCTCGGCACGCGCGGTGAGGAACACCTGATAGTCACCGCGCACGGCCGCGTCGAAAGCCTGCGGCGATACGAGAAGGCCCTCCAGTCGGGCACGCATCTCCTCCTCGCCGCTGAAATCGATCTCGGCCTTGAGGTAGGCGGCGGGTGCCTGGTCCGCCACGGCCTGGTTGCTGATGGCCGTCAGCATGACGATGTTGAGCAGCGTGTTCGCTTGCTCATAGGTGCGTCCCTCCCGCGTGAGCCACGCCTTCGGGAAGAAGTGGTGGTACTGCATGTCGTTGGACACCGCCAGGGCGCGCCCGGTGTCAATCCGCTGCCCCGTGCGCAAGTCCCGAGGCCCCGCCGCCGCCAGCAGGAGCGCGAACGCCTTCGTCCTAGCGCTGTCGCGCCGGTACTGCTGGGACTGCCAGAGCCGGGAGCTCAAGGGCGCGGTGTCCACCTCGATGCTCTTGGTCTCACCGGACGTGAACGCGTGGACGGCGGCGAGGTCCTCGGCCATCTTCCGTGCGTTCCAGCCCTCGTAGTATCCGGTCAGCGCCGTCCTCCAGAACCAGCTGCGGATCGCGGCGAACTGGCGCGCGTCCGGCTTCGGGAGCCGCCGGAAGATCTCGATGACGACCGCGAGCTGGTTCGGGTAGGGGAGCGTCTCGGCAGTCGGCGTTCCGATCTCGGTGGTGAGGAAGTCCACGGCACGTCGGGCGGCGTCCTCCGTCTGCTCGATGGCCGACGTCAGGGTCGCGGCGGACGTGCTGGGCAGGCGTTCGATGTCCTTGGCCGCAAATCCCAGGCCGGCTGCCGCGGAGATCGAGCGGAGCAGCAGCATCCGGTCGATCTGGCCGTAGTGCTTGCGTGCGAGGGCGTCGCGCACCCGGTCGATCGCGTCCAGCAGGTCGAAGTCGCCCCGCCAACCTCCCCGATTCACGTGAATTCGTGGGCCTGAGGTGATTGCATGCGAAAAGTGCCCCTGACCTGGGATAATAAGCGTTGCGAAGGCTTGTTCATCCCGGATCGAGGAGCACTTTTCAGGTGGCAGATCTTACCGGATGGTCCAAGGACCTGGCCGTGGATGTGGCCGGAGGCGGGGTGGTCAACCACACCGGGTCGGCCGCGTTGCGGTTGATCGCTGACGGGCTGGGGCTGACCGGCGAGCTATCGCGGGCACTGGCACGGCCGGGCCGCGAGGTCGTGCACGACCGGGGCCGGGTCCTGGCCGACACGGCGGTGATGATCGCCGACGGCGGGCGGGTGCTGGGCCATCTGGCCACGCTGCGCGATCAGCACGAACTGTACGGGGAAGTGGCCTCCGACTCCACGCTGTGGCGCACGCTGAACGAGATCGGCCCGCTCCAGCGCGACCGGGTCGCGGCGGCGCGCAAGAAGATCCGCGCGAAGGTGTGGAAGCTGATCGCCGCCCGGCACGGCGGCATCCCGCCCTCGCGCGTGGCCGGCACCGACCTGGGGCGGCAGGTGGTGATCCGGCTGGACGCCACCCTGGTCATCGCGCACTCCGACAAGGAGAAGGCGGCCGGGACGTTCAAGGGCACCTACGGGCATCACCCGCTGACCAGCTGGTGCGACAACACCGCCGAGAACCTGGTGACCCTGCTGCGGCCCGGCAACGCGGGCAGCAACACCGCCGCCGACCACATCGCCGTACTGGACGCCTCGATCGAGCAGATCCCCCGGCCGCACCGCCGGAACCTGCTGGTCACCATCGACGGCGCCGGCGCCTCCCACGCCCTGATCGACCACCTGCACGCCACCGGCGCCCGGCCCGGACGCCGCCTGGAGTACTCGGCCGGGTGGGACCTGGGCGAACGAGAGAAGACCGCGATCACCCAAGTCCCCGAAACAGCCTGGCAGAGCGTGCTGGACCGGCACGGCGACGCCCGCGATGACGATGACGCCGGGGTCGTGGAACTGACCGGGCTGCTGCGCCACTCGGCCGCCGGCGACCAACTGGCGACCTGGCCGAAACCGCTGCGGATCATCTGCCGCCGCGAACGCCCCTCCTCCGGCGCCCAACTGTCCCTGCTGGAAGAAGCCGACGGGTGGCGCTACCAACTGCACGCCACCAACTCCGCCCACCGCGACATCCAGTTCCTGGAAGCCCGCCACCGCCCCCAAGCCCGGGTCGAGGACCGCATCCGCTGCGCGAAAGCCACCGGTCTGGGGCACATGCCCTCCAACTCGTTCACCATCAACCAGGCATGGTGCGACGCCGCCGCCATCGCCTGCGACCTGCTGCGCTGGCTGCAACTGCTGTGCCTGACCGGCGACCTCGCCAAAGCCGAACCCGCCACACTCCGCTACCAGATCCTGCACACCGCCGCCCGCATCACCCGCGGCCAGCGCAAACGAAAGATCCGCGTCCCCGCCACCTGGCCCTGGGCCCGCCAACTCGCTGCCTGCCTGGAGTTCGGCCTCGCCCTCAACCCCAGCGGCTGACCAGTACCAACCCCACCCAGAGCCGACAACCCCGAGGAAACCCGCCCGGCCCGTGGAACCGGCGCCCACCCCGCACGACAGCGGGGCACCGGCGATACCCCGCTCCTTGACAACACCATCAAAACGACCGAGCAGAAACCAACTCACCAGCCCACCGGGACATCCCGCACACCCCATGAACGATCAAGGCCAAGTGGCAGCGCGGACGATCTCCACGGTGGTGAGCGGCGTGCCCCGGGTGTTGACACGCTCGAAGATGCGTCCGACCTCGGTGATCGACGTGGCTTCGAGCGTTACCACGGCGACTTCGTATTGGGCGAATCTGTTGAACAGGAGCTCCGCCCTGTTCTCCTGTTCCTCGGGCAGCCTCGTGACCCGTTTGAAGAAGGCCGACGGATCGGTCAGGAATCGTAGCGGTACCTGGTGGGCCGGTGGATCGTCCAAGTCCTCGCGATGCAGAAAACGCTCTTCGCGCAGGTCATATGCCAAGTTCCACTTGCTGCGCGGGTCATCCGGCTCCCAGTGGAGCGCGCCGCAGATCGTGGAGAGGCGCTGGCAGCCGTCAAGCAAGTAGGCGGTGACGTTCTTGTTGTCACGAGGGTCGATCGGCAGGCCGGCTATGGCGCGTTCGCTGGCGAGCGGAAGATCTCTTCGCCACAGCAGCAGGCTGCCGATCGGGTAGTTCCGGGCGATCGAGTCGAGGAGATCGATAATCTGGCCTCGCGTCCAGACGAATTCACGCTGGAACTTGGGAAGCTTGATCTGCCCTTCATACACCCGCGATGCCAGGCCGGTGATGAACTCTGCGACCGGCCGGTGCTCCCGCTCCTGTGATCTTCTGGGCACCTGGCTCCCACTCCACTCGCATACCGTCCCTTGACTGCATCATGACACTCGCATGCGACACACTGACGCACCATTCCGGGATTCTGTGCGTATTGACCGGGTTTCGCCAGGTGACCCTTGGCGCCGGCAAGAGCCACGACGGCTGGACGGCAGACGAGGACGCCCCAAAGACTCGGTCATCGTTCGGTAGCCCACCCGCGCGTTGGTTGGAGGGCGGCTGTGCGGGAAGTCGTTGACGCATGGAGATCCCGCGAACCTTGGTGCTGACCGGGCACTTTCCCCCTGAACCGGGCGGTGTGCAGACGTTCACCTGGGAGCTGGTGCGGCGGCTGCCGGCGGATCGGGTGGTCGTGGTGGCGCCGGCGCGGCCCGGGGCGGCGGAGTTCGACGCCGGGCTGGGCTTCCCGGTGGTGCGGCGGCGCGGGTACCTGCTGTTCCGCGGGCTGCGGCGGCTGGTGGCGCGGTACCGGATCGAGGCGGGGTGGATCACGGCGGCGGCGCCGTTCGGGATGTACGCGCCGCTGGTGCGGGCCGCGGGCGTGCGGTGGCTGGTCGGCTCGGCGCACGGGCAGGAGCTCGGCTGGTTCCGGGCGCCGCCGACGCGGGCGGCGCTGCGGGCGGCGGCCCGGTCGTTCGACGTGCTGACGCACCTGTGCGACACGACGCTGCCGGAGGTGGCGGGCGCCGTCGGGGACCGGACGCGGCTGGCGCGGCTCGCGGGCGCCGTGGACACGGTCCGGTTCCGGCCCGGCCTGGACGGTTCGGCGGTCCGGCGGCGGCACGGGCTCGGCACGGGCCCCGTGGTGCTCAGCGTGGCCCGGCTCGTCCGCCGCAAGGGCCACGACATGCTGGTCCGAGCGTGGGGCGACGTGGTGCGGAGGCGGCCGGACGCGCGGCTGGTCATCGTCGGGGACGGCCCGATGCGGCACCGGCTGCAGGAGATGGCGGACCGGTGCGCGCCGGGCGCGGTCACGCTGACCGGGCTCGTGTCCGCCGCCGACCTGCCGCGCTACTACGCCGCCGCCGACGTGTTCACGCTGCCGTGCCGCGACGACCGGCGCGGGCTGCAGACGGAGGGGCTGGGGCTGTCGGTGCTGGAGGCGTCCGCGGCGGGGCTGCCGGTGGTGGTCGGCCGGTCGGGCGGCAGCCCGGCGTCGCTGGTCGACGGGCGGACGGGCGTGCTGGTGGACGCGACCCGCCCGGACGAGCTGGCGCTGACCCTGCACCGGCTGCTCGCCTCGCCCGGGCGGGCCGCCGCGATGGGGGCGGCCGGCCGCGAGTGGGCGTGCGAGAACTGGAGCTGGGACGCGGCCGCCGGAAGGCTCGCCGCCCTGCTGTCGGACTCCCCGTACGCCGATTCGCCGTCGCACGCCAGCCCGGGGATGGAGCCCGTATGGGACTCAAGGAGCAGCTGAGCCGCCGGGATTTCCGGCGGCTCATCGTCGGTCAGACGGTCTCCTCGTTCGGCGACTGGATGGGCACGCTCGCGCTCATGTACTTCGTCCTGGAATTGAGCGGCTCCACGACGGCGGTGGGCGGGGTGCTGGTGCTGCGGCTGCTCCCGTCCGCGGTGGGCGCGCCGGTGGCGGCGCGGGTGGTGACGCGGTGGCGGCGGCGCAGCGTGATGCTGTGGTCGGACATGATCCGGACGGGCATGGCGCTGGCGCTGCCGATCGTGCCGTGGCTGGTGTGGGTGTACGTCTGGGCGTTCCTGATCGAGGTCGTGGGGCTGATGTTCCTGCCGGCCCGGGACGCGGCGATCCCGTTCCTCATCGAGGACGAGGAGGACAAGCACGACACCGCCACGCTGGAGCTCGCCAACGGCATCACGATGGCGACGTCCTACGGGATGATCCCGCTGGGCGCGGGGGCGTTCGGGCTGCTGCTGTGGCTGTCGAACATGGCGGGCTGGGAGGGCCACTGGCGGTACGTCGTCGTCTTCTGGCTGAACGCGGTGACGTACCTCGTGTCGTACTTCGCCATCCGCTCGATCCCCGACCTCGGGCCCGGCCCGGTCGAGCGGGCGGAGATGGAGCACAGCGAGAAGGAGGCGCAGGGCGGCTTCTTCAGCGCGCTGCGGCTTCCGGTGGTGCGCGGCGTCCTGCCGGGCGTCGCGGTGGTGGCGCTCGGGCTGGGCGCGCTGTTCTCGCTCGGCGTGGTGTTCGTGAAGAACGTCCTGGACGCGGGCGCGGTCGGGTTCGGCACGCTGGTGGTGCTGTTCGGCGTGGGCGCCCTCGCGGGCCTGCTGCTGATCCACCGGAAGGCGGGAAGCCTGATGACGCAGGTCCGGCTCGGGACGGCCGCGCAGGGCATCGTGATCGCGCTGATGGGCGTGCTGGGGTCGATCACGTGGTCGTTCATCGGGGCCGTCCTCTTCGGCGCCGCCGCGACGAGCGCCCTGGTCGGCGGCATCACCTACCTCCAGGAGTCGCTCAGCGGGGTGGAGCGGAACCTGGCGCTGACCGCGTTCCACGCCGTGCTGCGGTTCGGGCTGGCGCTCGCGGCGCTGCTGTCGGGCGGCGCGGCCGACCTGCTGAAGGAGGCCGGCGCGTCCCCGCTCGGCCTGGCGCCGGGCCAGTTCGTGCTGGCGGCGTCCGGCCTGGTGGTGCTGGCGGGCACCTTCCTGATCCGCACGCCCGCCGGGGTGAGAACGCCGGCTACCTGACGGGTCGGCGGGGGCTAGGACGGCTTGGGCAGCATGCACATGGTGTCGAGGCCCAGGACGTGGTTGAGGCGGCCGAAGGCGAGCCAGGAGCCGATGCACATGCTCAGTTCGACGATCTCGCGCTGGGTGTAGTGCGCGGTCATGCGGTCCCAGAACTCCTCGTCCAGGCCGTGGTGGTCGAGGGCGTACCGCTCGGCGTACTCGGCGGCGAGGCGGGTCCGGTCGTCGAAGCGGCCGGTGGTGCGCCATTCGGTGACGGCGCCGGCGAACTCGTCCTCGACCTTCTCGCCGTCGCGTTCCGTCCGCCAGTCGAGGCAGAACACGCACCCGTTGATCTGCGCGATGCGGAGCCGGGCGGCCTCGAACTCGCGGAGGCCGAGCGTGGTGTGCGCGTAGACGGCGAGCGAGAGGTTGGACGCGGCGGGACCGATGCCCGGCACCATCTCGCCCCACGCGTACTGGATCGGGTCCTTGCCGTCAGGGACGTCGAGGTTCATGAGCGGGTGCCTCCGAGCCTGCCCACGGCGGGACGCAGCGGGACGTCGAGCGCGTCGTAGAGTCCGGGTTCGGCGTCCACCAGCCAGTCGATCGCGCCGACGAGCCGCCCTACGGCGGTGGCGTTGCCGCCCGCGGCGCGGTTGCCGTGCTCGTCGGTGGCCTCGACCGTGACCTCGATGCGCGGGTCGCCTTCGATGATCACGCGGTGGGCGCCGTCGCCGTCCGGCGGCACGGGCCAGTCGGGCGCGCAGGACGCGTGGATGCGGGTGACGTGCTCGACCACGATGCGGGGTTCGCCCTCGACGATGCCCTGCACTTCGAACCGGACCGCGCCCTGGGTGCCCTTCTCGAAGTCGCCCATGGACGCGGTGGTGACGGTGTCGTCCAGCGGACGCCGCTCCAGGGTCTCGCGGATCTCGTCCAGCTCGACGCCGAGCGCGCGCGCCATCAGCCGGACCTGCCCGCCCCACACCATGGTCGGGACGGTCGCGGCGAGCATGGGCGGTTCGTAGTCCATGGGCTGGCCCATGCCGACCAGGTACCGGACGGAGTCGGGCTGGTCGTAGGTGGAGTAGTCGAAGATCTCCTGGCAGCGGACGACGTCGATGACGCCGCCGAGCCCGCTGATCATCAGCGGCAGGACGTCGTTGCCCCAGCCCGGGTCGACGCCGGAGACGAACAGCGAGCCGCCGCCCTCGGCGATCGCGTCCAGTACCGCCTCCCGCATCTCGGGGGGCGCGTTGCGCTGGTCGTAGAGCGCGTACAGCGCGGGCGTGACGACCACGGCGCCGGCGCGGATCGCCGTCAGGATGTCGGCGAGCGCCTCGTCCGGGCGGATGTCGCCGGACGCCGCGTAGACGACGGCCTGCGGGCGGGTGGCGAGGAGGGCCTCAGCGTCGGTGGTCGCGGCGACGCCGAGGTCGCGGCCGAGGCCGGCGAGGTCGCCCGCGTCCCGTCCGGCCTTGCCCTCGTCGTGGACGATCACACCGGTGAGGGTCAGCGCCGGATGGGCGTCGACGGCGCGCAGGGCGAGCCGCCCCACATTGCCGGTGCCCCAGACGATCGCGGAGATCATGGGCGGAATGTAACAAAGCCCGGACCGCTTGCCAAGCAAGCACTTGGTTGTAAGTTACTTTTGCGTAGCTAGTGACTTCCCTTCCGGCTCGATATAGAACCTGTTCCAGTCTCAATGAGAGTGAGGGAGGTCACACATGAGCGACTTCGCCATGCCCGACAAGAGACCCGGCGACGTTTCGCGCCGTGGGTTCATCGTTGGAACCGGTTCCATTCTGGGATTGGGACTGATGGGGAGCGCCGGCCTGTCCCGTGCCCGGGCGGCCGGGCCGATCGGCGACGGCGCGCACGTCCCCGCCCTGATCATCGGCACCGGCTACGGCGGCTCCGTCGCCGCGCTGCGGCTCGCCCAGGCCGGCGTCGACGTGCACATGGTCGAGATGGGGCAGTCCTGGGACACCCCGGGCTCGGACGGCAAGATCTTCGCCAACACCCGGACGCCCGACTACCGGTCCTACTGGCTGCGGACCCGGACCAAGCAGCCGATCAGCAACTTCCTCGGCTTCCCGATCGACAAGGACGTCCCCCGCTACACCGGGATCCTGGACGCCGAGGAGTTCGCCGGCATCACCGTCTACCAGGGGCGCGGCGTCGGCGGCGGCTCGCTCGTCAACGGCGGGATGGCGGTGACGCCGAAGCGCTCGCGGTTCAGCGGCGTCCTCCCGACGGTCGACGCCGACGAGATGTACAACACCTACTACCCGCGCGCCAACGCCGGGCTCGGCGTCAACGAGGTCGACCGGGCCTGGTTCGACACCACCGACTGCTACCAGTACGCGCGGGTCGGGCGGAAGCACGCCCAGCGCTCCGGGTTCGAGTTCGTCTACGTCCCCAACGTGTACGACTTCGACTACATGGAGCAGGAGGCGGCGGGCACGGCGCCGAAGTCGGCGCTGGCGGCGGAGATCCTCTACGGGAACAACTACGGCAAGAAGTCCATGCCGAAGACGTACCTGGCGCAGGCCAAGGCGACCGGCCGGGTCTCCATCTCACCGCTGCACCGGGTGACGTCGGTGTCGCCCGCGTCCGGCGGCGGCTACACGGTCGTGATGGAGACGCTCGGCACGTCCGGCGACGTGACCGGCACCAAGACCGTGCGGGCCGACCGGGTGTTCTTCGCGGCCGGCAGCGTCGGCACCAGCAAGCTGCTGGTCAAGCTCAAGGCGACCGGGGCGCTGCCGAACCTGAACGGCGAGGTCGGCAAGGGCTGGGGCGACAACGGCAACGTCATGTGCGGCCGCGCCAACCACATCTGGGACCCGACCGGCAGCCTCCAGTCCTCGATCCCGACCGGCGGCATCGACAACTGGGACGCGGGCGGCGCGTTCGCGGAGGTCGCGCCGCTGCCCACCGGGATCGAGACCTGGGCGTCGTTCTACCTGTCGATCACCAACACCCCGCACCGGGCCGAGTTCTCCTGGAACGCGGCGGCGGGCCGGGTGGACCTGAACTGGCAGACGGCCTGGAAGCAGACCAGCATCGACATGGCCAAGTCGATCTTCGACAAGATCAACAAGAAGGAGGGGACGATCTACCGGACCGACCTCTTCGGCGCCTACAAGATCTGGGGCGACCACCTCACGTACCACCCGCTCGGCGGCGCCGTCCTCAACAAGGCCACCGACAACTACGGCCGGCTGCGCGGCTACTCCGGCCTCTACGCGATCGACGGCTCGCTGATCCCCGGCAACACCAGCGTCAACCCCTTCGTCACCATCACCGCCCTCGCCGAACGCAACATCGAGAAGATCATCGCAACCGACCTGTAGCGGCGCGCCGACGGGATCCGGCCACGGGCGCGTGTGGCCGGACTGTTCACGCCGGGGCGCGCTCACCTCACGGGCAGGGGTCGAAGAGCCGCCGCGTTCCCGTCCCGGCCGCGTAGGCGGCGGGGTCGCTGAACCGGCACCCGTAGTCGGCACCCGCCACCGTCCGCGGCTTCGTCGTCACGTCACCCGCCGGGCGCCTGCCGGTGCCGATCCAGCGCACCAGGTCGTCCCAGGCCGTCCCCGCCTCCGTGGCGGAGAACTCGCAGTGCTGGGTCGTCCGGATCGCCCGCTGGACGAGCAGCCGCGACCGGTGCCGCCGTGCCGCCTCGGACGCGTAGACCTGCTCCATCGAGAACGGGACGAACATGTCCCCCAGCCCGTGCAGGCTGAGCACGGGCACGTCGGGGCGGCCGTTGACGCGCGGCACCTGCGACAGCCGGTTCGACAGCCGCGCCGGCAGGTTCGCGACCGGCACCCGCTGCACTGTCCCGTTGACGTCCACCGGCTCGTTCGGCCGGTACCGGGTGAACAGGTTCGTCGCCAGCTGCCCCGGTTCCTCCGCGAGCGTCGCGCCCGGGACGGACGGCGTGGCCAGCGTGAACGGGAAGTCCTTCCAGAACGCGAACGACTGCACGGCCCCGGGCCGCGTCCCGCCCGTCCGGTCGATGACGATCGACCGGAACTGCTTCCCGCGCGCGTTCGCCGTGTCGGGCCCGCCGGGCCGCAGCGCCGTCAGCCCGAGCGCGGCCTCGATCTTCGGGACGGTCACCGTCGCGTACTGGTCCGTCACGGGGTATTCGCGGATGCCGGAAAGGTCCTGCGCGACGACGTTGTAATCGAGGAAGAAGTCGAACAGCTCGTCGTCGCCGAGCACCCCGCACATGGGCAGCGCCCCGTCGTAATAGCCGGGGAACTGCTCCAGGGAGCGTCCGATGACGTGGCCGCCCATCGAGACGCCGACGATGATGCGCTGCTTGGGCCGTCCCACCTCGCGGGCGAACAGGTCGGCGAGGTCGCGGGTGCTCAGCACCCCGGCCCGCACGTCGTACCCGTTGTCGTAGTAGGACGACGCCGCCCACGCGTACCCCTGGTCGAGCAGCCGCTGCCGGAGCCCGAACGGCGGCGGCCCGACCGTCAGCACGAACCCCTGGCCGGCGTAGCCGTGCGCGTAGAGCGCGAGCTTCCCGTTCCAGTGCGGCGGCACCTCGATGTCGTAGGCCGCGTGGCGGTGGACGCCCTGCAGGACGCGCGACGGCGTCCCGTGCATATGGACGGGCGCGAGCGGCGGATTGGCGATCGTGTATCCGGGTAGCGGCTGATCATCGGGGGTGCGGTCGGCGTGGGCCGGGCCTGACGGGACCAGAGCGGCGAAGGCCGTCGCGGCGAGGGCGGTGAGGGCTCGGATGCGCATGGTGCTCCTCTGGCAGACGCCCGCATTACATACCGGCACGTGACATACCGTCCAGTCGGTTTGTGGATTCGGGGAGGCCGGATCCGGCCTCACCCGGGGACGGCGCCCGGTTGCGTCCGGCGACCCCGGGTAGGTGCGGACCCGGACGGGTCCGTCGGGGGAGATCGTGGATTCCGATGAGCATTCTCGGCATGGGCATCGCGGTGGTGGCCGCGGGCTTCATCGGGCTCGGCTTCGTGGCGCAGCAGCACGCCGCGTTCCGGGAGCCGCTGGAGGAGATCCTGCATCCGCGGCTGCTGCTGGACCTGCTGCGCAGCCGGCTGTGGCTGACCGGCATCGCCTCGATGATCACCGGTCAGATCATCTTCGCGTTCGCGCTGAACATGGCCGACGTCGCCGAGGTCACGCCGGTGCTCACGGTCAACCTCATCTTCGCGCTGTTCGCCGCGCACGTGATCTACCGGGAGCGGCTCGGCCGCACCGAGGTGCTGGGGTCGCTGCTGCTGACCGGCGGCGTCGCGCTGTTCCTCGGCGTCGGGGTGCCGCACGGCGGGTCGCTGCCCGGCGTCCACTCGCCGCGCTGGCTCGCGGGCGCGGCCGTGCTCGGCCTCGTCGTCCTGTGCGCGTCCGGCGGCCTGCACCGGGACCTGCGCGTCCGCGCGATGCTGCTCGCCTGCGGCGCCGGGCTGCTCTACGGGCTCCAGGACACCCTGACCCGCAGCGTCCTGCTGGTCTCCGACAACGGCTTCACCCGCGTCCTGGTGACCTGGCAGCCGTACGGGCTGGTGCTCATCGGGGCGCTGGGCCTGCTGTTCGCGCAGAGCGCCTTCGACGCGGCGCCGCTGCGGATCTCGCTGCCCGCGACCACCGCGGCCGAGCCGCTCACCGGCATCGCGCTCAGCATCGTGATCTTCGGGGAGCGGGTGCGGCTGGAGATCTCCGACCTCGCCTTCGAATCGCTCGGGCTCGCCGCGATGGTCGCGGGAATCATCGTCCTCGGCCGGTCGCCGTACCTGGGCAAGCCCGGCGATCGCGCGGCCGCGCCTCCTGACGAGGTGGAGTGCCGGTGATCCCCATCGTCCTCGCGCTGCTCGCCGGAGCCTCGAACGCCCTCGCCTCGGTGCTCCAGCGGCGGGTGGCCAAGACCGCGCCCGAGGCGGACGCCTTCAAGCCCGCGCTCATCCTGGACCTGCTGCGCAGCCCGATGTGGCTCGCCGGCATCGGCGCGCTCATCGCGGCGTTCGTGCTGCAGGCGGCGGCGCTGTCCATCGCGGGGCTGTCGCTCGTCCAGCCGCTGCTGGCCGTCGAACTGCCCTTCACCATGATCCTCATCGCGTGCCTGCCGCCGCGCGGGCTGGACCGGGTGCCGTGGACCGCCGTCATCCTGCTCAGCGCCGGCCTGGCCGTGCTGCTGTTCGCCCTCTCGCCCGACGAGAGCTACACCCGGCCGGGCACCGCCGCCTGGAGCATCGCGACGGCCGGCACGGTCGCCTGCGTCGCCGGGCTCGGCGCGCTGGCCCGGCTCATCAGCGGGCCGGTCCGCGCCGTCCTGCTCGGCGTCACGACCTCGATCGGGTTCGCGCTGACGGCCGCCTTCATGAACACCGCCACGCACGACTTCGAACGCGGCGTCCGCGCCGTCCTCACGTCCTGGCAGCTCTACGCCATGGCCCTCGCCGGCCTCGCCAGCCTCTACCTGCTGCAGAACGCGCTGCAGAGCGGCAGCCTCGTCGCCGTGCAGCCCGCCCTGACCATCTCCGACCCCGTCGCCAGCATCGTCCTCGGCGTCTACCTGTTCGGGGAGGACGTCCGCGGCGGGCCGTGGATCGTCCTGGAGGCCGCCGGCATGGCGCTGATCCTCCTCGGCAGCATCGGCATCGCCCGATCCCCGCTGCTGCACGAGGAGCACGACGTCAGCCGAGCACCGACCGGATGACCCGCTCGGCGGGGACGGCGTCGAACAGCGCGCCGACCTTGCGGGCCCGCGCCTCCCGCACCGCCTCGTCCTTCAGCCGGTCGAGCGCCTCCACCAGCTCGCCCGGCGACTCGGCGTAGCAGCTCAGGCCGTCGCGCGCCATCGCCGCGGCACCGTCCCGCCCGTGCCCGGGGATCGGCCGGTAGGAGATCACCGGCAGCCCGCACGCGAACGCCTCCCGGCAGGTCAGCCCCGCCGCGTTGTCGATCAGCGCGTAGGCGCCCGCCATCAGCTCGGGCATGTCGTCCCGCCAGCCGAGGGCGGGCCCGTAGACGCGTTCGAGGAGCCGCTCGTTGCGCCCGCACAGCACCACCGGCACGTACCGGCCGGACGCCGCGATGCCCTGCGCGGTCTCCACGACGCGCCCCACTCCCCAGGCGCCCGCCGAGATCAGCACGATCTTGTCGTCCGGCCGCGCGCCCGCCGCCTCCCGAAGCCGGTCGTCCGCGGCCCGCTTCCGGCGGAACGCGGGCCGCACCACCGGCGCGTGCCCGCCGGCCGGACGTCCCGTCCGCTCCATCACGGCCCGCGCGGCCCGCTCGTCCGGGCACAGGTACCGGTCGTTGCCCGCGTGCAGCCACATCCGGTGGACGGCGAAGTCGGTCACCAGCACCAGCGACGGCACCGTCAGCCGCCCCGAGTCGCGCAGCCGCCCGGCCGCCTGCGCCGCGAGGTGGAACGTCGACACGACCGCGTCGGGCGGCAGCTCCCGGATCCGCGCGTCCAGCCGCCGCGCGATCAGCGCCGTGAGCGGCGACGCGGGCGGCGGGCGCCGGGACACGAAGAACGCCCGGTAGATCCCCTCGTACAGCCACGGCGCGGACCGGACCATCCCCCCGTACATGCGCCGCAGCCCATGCCCGAGCTTCAGCGGAACCAGGTCGAGGACGTCCAGCACGGCCGTCTCCACTTCCTGGAGCGCCATCCTGCGGGCCAGCTCCGCCGCAACCGCGTTATGCCCGGCACCCATGCCCGCTGTCAGAATTAAGAGTCGTTTGCCCATGAGTTGAGCTCCCCCCGGTGAAGATGTCTTCATGTCCCGCCGCGTCCCCGCCGTCCTGGCCGCCGCCCTCCTGGCCCACGCGCTGCCCGCGGCGTCCTGGCTCGGCCCGGTCCGCCGCCTGACCCCCCGCATCGCCGGCCGCGGCGGCCCCCGCCACGTCGCGCTCACCCTGGACGACGGCCCCGACCCTTCGTCCACGCCCCTCTTCCTGGACGAGCTGGCCCGCCTCGGCTGCCATGCGACGTTCTTCGTCCTCGGCACGATGCTCCAGCGCGCCCCGTGGCTCGGCCGCCGCATCGTCGCCGACGGCCACGAGATCGCCGTGCACGGCTGGCACCACGACAACGCCCTCGTGACCCGCCCCGGCCGGGTCACCGCCGAGATCCGGGACACCGTCCACCTCATCGAGGACGTGTGCGGCGTCACCCCGTCCTGGTACCGGCCCCCGTACGGCGCCCTGAGCACCGAGGCCCTGTTCGCCGCCCGCCGCAACGGCCTCCGCCCCATCCTGTGGACGGCCTGGGGCAAGGACTGGACGGCGTCCGCCACCCCTTCGTCCGTCCTGGAGACCCTCGCGCCCGGCCTCAAGGGCGGCGCGACGCTGCTCCTCCACGACAGCGACGTCACCGCGGCACCCGGCGCCTGGAGGTCGACCCTCGGCGCCCTCCCCGAAGTAGTGACCGAATGCCGCACCGCCGCGCTGACCATCGGCCCCCTGCGCGACCACGGAGTGCACCCGTAACGACCGCTGCCACACGGCTACTACTCCCCCACGACACGTCCTCTATGTGGAGCCGCCACCCGTTTCTGAAGGGCTGCGGCTCCTGGTCATGCCAGCTCGTGAGGGCGCGTCAGAACGCCTGCGACTACAGGCCGAGCTCCCCGCGCTTCACCCGCACCAGCAACCCCGCGAACGCATCCCGCCCGAACGCCAGCCGCTCCCCGTCCGGATCCTTGGAGTCCCGCACCCACACCCGGCCCGCCAACTCCGCCAACTCCACACACGCTTCGTCATTCCCGCCACCGGTATAGGAACTCTTCCGCCAAGTGATCATTCGTACGTCCTCATCGTCCGTTCGATCAGATCCTTCGAAGCTGCCCGCGACAGGGCATTTGCTCCGATCTGATCGAACCGTATCGTCAGGGTGTCCGCTTGGTCACCGGCCTCGATCAAGCGGCCGCCGATCTGCGCTCCGGCATAGGCGACCTCTCGACCTCGAATCCGCAGCACCTGGAACGGGCCATCGTGGCCCGGATGCCAACCCGACTCGCGCAGGACGACTCGCACGCAGACGTGCGGCAACTCCGCGACTTCGAGAAGTCGCGCCAATTGCCCTCTCATGACCTCGCTGCCCGCGACAGGACAATCAAGGACCTCCTGATCTATGAGGATCCAGAGATATGGCGGGTCGTCCCGGGTGAGGATCTCCTGTCGTTTCATCCGAGCCTTGGTAGTCGCCTCAGCCTCGTGCATGTGCCCGGCCGCGCGAAGCACGCCCTGCGCGTAAGCCTCCGTCTGCACGAGCAATGGGACGTTCTTGCCATGGAACATCTTGATGATCTCTGCGTCCATCTCGTATTGGACGTATTGCCGGAACCAATCAGGGTCATGGCCAGCGCAGGCGAACATGTGCAGCCGCTCGAAGTGCCCACCCGTGTCCCACGCCTGGTCGAGGCGCTTCATGCACGTGTCACTCGGCCGGAACCGCCCGGCCTCCCAGTTCGATACGGTCCCCCGGGTCGCGTTGACGATCATGGCGACCTGGGCCAGCGAGAGACCGCGCCGACTGCGGTAAAACCACAGGTCAAAGGCCATCCAGGCCCATAGCGACGACTTCGGATCAATGGACTCGCGCACGCTCATCGTTCACCTGCATGTGTATTGACCGCCACACAATGCACAACGCGTTAGCGCGCGATCACTCAAAGTGAGGGCAGAATCCGAAAAGTGAGGACGGCCTCCAATGAATGATCTTGATCTCGTCACACCGGCGCCCGGTATCCCGGAGGTTCGGCTCACTCTGCTCGCCGTGCCGTCGACCGTCGTCCTGGCCCGGGAACTCGTCCGCTACGCGCTGACGAACTGGGGGTTCAGCCGCGAAGTGATCAACGACTCGACCCTCGTCATGAGCGAGATCGTCACCAACGCCGTCGCGGCGTCGCACGGCCGGCGGCTCCGCCTCCGCTGCGCCCTTCATGAGGGGACGCCTCTCCTGGAGTGCTGGGACCCGTCCCCCGAACTCCCGATCCCGAGCCCGCCGTCCCTGACGGCCGAGAGCGGCCGGGGCCTCGCCATCGTCTCCGCCTATGCCAAGGAGACCGGCACCCGCCCGTCCGCCACCGGCGAGGGAAAGATCGTCTGGGCCCAGATGCCCGCCTGACCCGCCGGGATCCGCAGCCTGGTGGGCGACCGGATGGTCGTCCACGATGATTGGCGGCTCGCGTCCCGCTTGACCGGGACCGGCTCGTCGGGCTGCCGGGCGTCCGAGACGGGCTGGATCTGACCGCACCGCCCGGCATGGCCTCGGGGCATCCGGAATCGGGGGCGGCGCGGCGGGTGTTGAAGCTGAGATGACCACGGCCGAGGAACGACTGATCGCGGATCGCGACGGCACGCTGAAGCTCATGGCGGCGCTGAGCCGCGATTGGGACGGTGTCGTCGAGGCCTCGGCGCAGACCGGGGTGGACGACGAGCACGACCCGGAGGGCGCCACCATCGCCTTCGAGCGCGCCCGGATCGAGGCGTCCCTGAGCCGGGCGCGCTCGCAGCTGGCCGACATCGAAGACGCGCTGCGCCGGCTCCGCGACGGCACCTACGGCACCTGCGAACGCTGCGGCGGCCCGGTCGGGGCGGACCGCCTGGACGCCCGGCCCGCCGCCCGCACCTGCATCACCTGCGCCGCCGCCTGACAGGTCCGGGTGCGTTGACTGCGGCGAGTTGTTGTTATCGGCCTTGCCATAGCAACAACTCGCCGCAGGTGAACGAGTGTCGACCCGGCCAACGTTCGTGGACGCCGCGCTAGAGGCGCTGCTTCAGGAGTTCCTTGCCCTGGTCGGCGCCCTTGCGGCTCTCTCCCTGCGCGCGGCGGAAGAAGTCGGCCAGCTCGACGTCCCCCTCGCGTTCGGCGTCCTGGATGTAGGTGTCCAGCCTGAGAGCGTTGCTCAGGCACTGCTCGACGAACCAGGTGATGTTGTAGTCCTTGTCCTTGGTCCCCGTGGCGTGACCGGTCTCTTGAGCAGACATGTTTCCTCCCCGATGATGCTTGCGCTCCGGCGCGTACCCAAAAAACGGCCCCGGTCACACGGCGCCGGCCCGGGTGGGGTCCGCGGCGGAGCGGGTCCGCGAGCGGAAGGTGCGGCGGTAGGTGTCCGGGGGCACGCCGACGGTGCGGTTGAAGTGCCGGCGCAGGGTCGTGGCGGTGCCCATGCCGGTGGCCGCCGCGATGGCGTCGATGCCGTCGCCGGTGGTCTCCAGCAGCTCCTGGGCGTGGCGGATCCGCTGGGTCAGCAGCCATTGCAGCGGGGTCGTGCCGGTCACCGACCTGAAGCGGCGGGTCAGGTGGCGCGGGCTCATCCGCGCCTGGCGGGCGAGGTCCGCCACGGTGAGCGGCTGGTCGAGCCGTTCGATCGCCCATGGGAACAGGACGGCGAGCGGGTGGCCGTCCGGGGCGGGTACCGGGGCCGTGACGAACTGGGCCTGGCCGCCGTCCCGGTGCGGCGGCACGACGAGGCGGCGGGCGACCGCGTTGGCGACCGCGGAGCCGTGGTCGAGGCGGACGAGGTGCAGGCACAGGTCCATGGCGGCGGCCTTGCCCGCGGAGGTGAGCACGCTGCCGTTGTCGATGTAGAGCACGTCCGGGTCGACGTCCACTCGCGGATAGCGGGCGGCCAGGTACCCGGTGTGCGCCCAGTGCGTGGTCGCGCGCCTCCCGTCCAGCAGGCCGGCGGCGGCCAGCACGAACGCGCCCGTGCAGAGTGACGCCACGCGTGTGCCCGCCTCGTGGGCCGCGCGCACCGCGTCCACCAGGTCGGCGGGTGGGTCGGTATCGACGTCCGCCCAGCCCGGGACGATCACGGTGTCGGCCTGCGCGAGCCGGTCGAGGCCGTGGTCGGGTTCCAGCCGGAACCGGCCTACCCGGACGGTGCCCGGCCCGCAGACGGTGAGGCCGTACCAGGGGACCGTCACACCGGCGGGGGCGGCGGCGAAGACCTCGTACGCCAGCGACAGTTCGAGGTGCAGCATGCCGTCGGTGACGGCCAGCGCGACAGTGCCCATGTCCGGAATTGTACGGAGCATGGCGTTCCAGACACTCACGGCGGGCTGCCCGCCGCCGCCAGGATGTCCACGGCAGATCGTTTGAGCGAGGAGAACCCATGGGGTCGGGGCAGCCGGTGGCGGTGTTCGGTGCGTACGGGCACACCGGGCGGTTCGTGGTGGCGGAGTTGCGGGAGCGCGGGTTCGTCCCGGTCCTGTCGGGCCGCGACGAGGGCAAGCTGAAGGCGATGGCGCACGAGACCGGGCTGGACGCGCGTCCGGCGTCGGCCGGCGATCCGGCCTCGCTCGACCGCGCGCTGGCCGGTGCGGCGGCCGTGATCAACACCGCCGGGCCGTTCGCCTCGACGGCCGCCCCCGTGATCATGTCGGACCCGGACACCCCCGCGCCGGTCCCGGCCGACGAGCGTGGGCGGTCGGCGCAGACCTTCCTCGTCGACGTCGTCGTGCGCTCCGGCGGCGGCGAACGGCGTGCCGTGGCGACCGGCCGGGACGGGACCCTTCAGCCGAGCTGTTTCGTCATGAAGACGCTGTTCGGGTCCGGGCGGTAGTCGGCGAAGGGGGCGCAATAGGTGAAGCCGAACTTCTCGTAGAGGCTTCTGGCCGGGAGGAAGAACTCGTCGGAGCCGGTCTCCAGGCTCATCCGGGTGAATCCCATCCGCTCGGCTTCGGTGATGATGTGCCCCAGCAGCCTGGACGCGATCCCGCTCCGCTTGCGCGTCGTGGACGTGCGCATCGACTTCAGTTCGGCGTGGAACGCGTCCAGCCTCTTGATCGCTCCGCAGCCCACGACGGCGCCGTCGTCCATGACCGACCAGAACGTGACGTCGGGTTTGCGGAGCCCGTCCAGGTCAAGGGCGTGCTTGCTCTCCAGCGGCGTGATGGACCGCATCTGGCGGACGTGCTCGGCCAGGAACTCGGCGATCTGCGTCCCGGACAGGTCGTCGACGACGATTCTCATCTTGCTCGCTCACTCCTGGCCGTCATCCCGCTCCAGCATGGCTTCCCATCGTTAACCTGCACTTCACGATCGTTGCACAGCAGCGCATTGATCGGCCTCCCGCACCGGCCAAGAGTAGAAGGCATCCTTCCTCTGATCTGCAATGGGAGCAGGCATGTACGTGACCGATGGGCAGGCGGTGTCAGCGTCCGGGGACGAGGCCGTGGTGCGGGAATTGCGCGATCGCGCCGAGATCGTGGACGCGCTGTACCGGTTCGGCCTCGGCCAGGACCTCCAGGACGCCGAACTGTTCGCGTCCGCCTTCGCCGCCGGCGCCGAACTCGACTTCCGTCCCGCGGCCGCCAAGTGGGGCGGGCACCCGCCGCTGATGGTCGGACGGGACACGATCGTCACCACCATCCTCGGGTCGTTCACCGGACGGGTCGACACCACGCACCAGGTCGCCAACCCCCGCGTCAGCGTCGACGGCGACACAGCCCGGCTCACCGCCCTGGTGGAGGCCCAGCACCTGCTGACCGCGGACCACTCCACGTTCGCCCTGCTGAAGAACCCCTACGACGTCGAACTGGTCCGGGACGGGCGGCGCTGGGTCGTGCACCGGATGCGCATCGACAACGCCTGGTACCTCGGTGACCCCACCGCCATCTTCGGCTGACCACCCCTGCGCACCGAATGGCCGGCCGCTATTCTGATGGGTCGTCCGAAGGGAATGACCAGGAGGGAAAACGGTGACTCTGCCGGCGGAGGAGACGTTCAGCTTTCAGGCCGAGGCGGCCCAGATCCTCGATCTCATGGCCAATTCGCTGTACAGCAACAAGGAGATATTCCTGCGCGAGCTGATCTCCAATGCGTCCGATGCGATCGACCGGTTCCGGATCGAGCGTTTCGCCGAGCCGGAGTCCGCCGGGAGGGAACCGGAGGACGAGCCTCGGATCCGGGTCGGTTTCGACAAGGACGCCGGCACGATCACCATCGCCGACAACGGCATCGGGATGAGCCGCCGGGAGGTGATCGGGAACATCGGCACGATCGCCCGGTCGGGCACCGCCGAGTTCCTCCGCGCGACGAGCGGCGACAAGCGCGGCGACACCGCGCTGATCGGGCAGTTCGGCGTCGGCTTCTACTCCGCGTTCATCGTCGCCGACCGGGTGACGCTGACCACCCGCCGCGCCGGGCTGCCGGCGGGCGAGGGGGTGCGCTGGTCGTCCGAGGGCAAGGGCGAGTACACGGTGGAGACCGTCGAGCGCGCCGAGCGGGGGACGACGATCGTCCTGCACCTGCGCGACGGCGAGGACGAGCTGCTGAACGAGCACCGGCTGCGGACGGTCATCAAGCGGTACTCCGACCACATCGGCCGGCCCATCCTCCTCGGCGACGACGACACCCCCGTCAACCAGGCCACCGCCCTGTGGGCGCGCCCGAAGAGCGAGCTGAAGGAGCAGGACTACAACGACTTCTACCGGCAGCTCACCAACGACTTCTCCGACCCGCTGGCCCACGTCCACGTGAAGGTGGAGGGACGGTACGAGTACACGCTGCTGCTGTTCGTCCCGTCGCAGGCCCCGTACGACCTGTGGCTTCCGCAGTCCCTCCAGGGCGTGCGGCTCCACGTGCAGCGCGTCTTCATCCTGGAGGACACCGACCGGCTGATGCCCCGCTACCTGCGGTTCGTCCGCGGGATCATCGACTCCGCCGACCTGCCGCTGAACGTCTCCCGCGAGATCCTGCAGGGCGGCCAGGCCATGGACCACATCCGGTCGAGCGCGGTCAAGCGGGTGCTCAAGCTGCTCAAGGACATGGCCGAGGGCGAGCCGGAGAAGTACGCGACCTTCTGGAAGGAGTTCGGCGCCACCCTGAAGGAGGGCATCCCGGACGACCCCGCCCACCGGGACGACATCGCGCGGCTCCTGCGGTTCACGTCCACCAAGCAGGCCGACGTCTCGCTCGGCGACTACGTGTCCCGCATGAAGGAGGGGCAGGACAAGATCTACTACCTGCTCGCGCCCGGCCTGGCGGACGCCGCGTCCAGCCCGCACCTGGAGGCGTTCCGCGAGAAGGACATCGAGGTCCTCCTGCTGGACGACGCCGTCGACAACTTCGTCGTCACCGCCCTGCCGCACTTCGAGGACAAGCGGCTCCAGTCGGTCGCCCAGGGCGCACCCGACTTCGGCGACATGGAGGACGCGGCCGACAAGGAGGCCGCCGAGCAGGCCGACGCCGACTACGCCGCCCTCGTCGGCAAGCTCAAGGAGCACCTGGACGGCCGGGCGTTCGACGTGCGCGTCACCAGCCGCCTCACCACGTCCCCGGCCTGCATCGTCGCGAACGAGGCGGAGACCGAGTTCGCCCTCGCGCAGCGGATGCGCGGCTCGGGCCTGCCGAACCAGCCGGTCCTGGAGGTCAACCCGCGCCATCCGCTGATCGAGCGCCTCAACGGCGGGCGGGACGACCCGCGCCTGGCCGACTGGGCGCACGTCCTGTTCGACCAGGCCGTGCTCACCAGCGGCGCCCGCGTCGAGGACCCCGGCACGTTCGTCTCGCGGCTCAACGACCTCCTGGTCTCACTCGCGGACGGGCGTTGACGCAGCGCCGGCTTCCCCGCCGCCGACGTCACCGGATGTCTTGCGTACGGTGGTAAGCCGTACGACCTTGTCCTCAGGTGCGTTCACGGGACCTTCGGCCCGCGGATCAGGGCCGGACGTCACATCGCCGCCGGTGGGCGGCGGCACCAGACTTGCCGGACGGGGCACCTGGGAGGGAAGCCATGGCGGATGTCCGGACGGCGCTGGCGGAGGCCGTCGGCGAGGAACACGTCCTGTCGGGTGACGCGGTGCCCCCCGAGTACGGGCGGGACGAGTCGCTCGGCGTCGCCGGGGTGCGGCCGGACCTGGTCGTGCGGCCGGCGGACGCCGGGCAGGTCGCGGCCGTGCTGAAGGTCGCCGGCGAGCACGGGCTGCCGGTGACGGCGCGCGGGTCGGGGACGGGGCTGTCCGGTGCGGCGGTGCCGCGTCCGGGCGGGCTCGTGGTGTCGTTCGAGCGGATGAACCGGATCCTGGAGATCGACGCGGACGGCCAGGTGGCGGTGGTGCAGCCGGGTGTCACGCTCGCGGAGCTGGACGAGGCGACGGCCGCGCAGGGGCTCGTCTACCCGATCTTCCCGGGCGAGGGCAGCGCCAGCATCGGCGGGACCGTCGCGACCAACGCGGGCGGCATGCACGCGGTGAAGGAAGGGGTGACGCGGCACCACGTCCTCGGGCTGGAGGCGGTACTCGCCACCGGAGAGGTGATCCGGACGGGCGGACGGTACGTGAAGACGTCCACCGGCTACGACCTGACGCAGCTCATCGTGGGCTCGGAGGGCACACTCGCCCTCGTCACGGAGGTGACGCTGCGGCTGCGGCCCCGGCTCCCGCACACGGCGGGGGTGCTGGCGCCGTTCCCCGGCACGGAGCCGGTCACGGCGGCCATTCCCCGGCTGACGGGCGGCGGGCTCGACCCGCTCGTGCTGGAGTACGTGGACGTCCTGGCCATGTCGGCGATCACGCAGAACGCCGGGCTGGACCTCGGGGTGCCGCAGGAGATCCGCGACGCCGCCGGCGCCTACCTGCTGGTGGTGCTGGGGAACCGCTCGGCGGAGCGGCTGGACGAGGACGTCCAGACGCTGGGCGAGCAGCTGGCCGGCCTGGGCGCCGCCGACGTCTACGTCCTCCAGGGCGAGCCGCTGCGGAAGCTGATCACGGCGCGGGAGGGGGCGTTCTGGGCGGCGCGGGCCGCCGGGGCGAACGCGATCGTGGACGCCGTCGTGCCGCGCACCGCGCTGGCCCGGTTCTTCGCCGCCGTCCCAGAGATCGCCGGACGGCACGGCGCGCTGATCGGCGGGTGCGGGCACGCCGGCGACGGCAACGTGCACCTGTCGGTGTTCCAGCCGGATGACGAGGCGCTGGCCGAGGCGATGGACGAGCTGCTCGCGGCGGCCGCCGAGCTGGGTGGGACGATCAGCGGGGAGCACGGTATCGGACGAGAGAAGATCCGCCAGTTCCTCGCCCTGGAGGATCCGGCGAAGGTGGCGCTGATGCGGCGGATCAAGACATCCTTCGACCCGGACGGGATACTCAATCCGGGCGTCCTGTTCGGCTGAAGTGGGGAGATGCAATGAACGGCGCGCAGGCCATGGTGCGCACGCTGGCGGACGCCGGCGTCGGCGTGTGGTTCGCCAATCCGGGCACGTCCGAGCTGCACCTGGTGGCGGCGCTGGACGGCGAGCCGCGCGCGAGGGGCGTGCTGTGCCTGTTCGAGGGCGTCGCGACGGGCGCCGCCGACGGGTACGGGCGGATGGCGCCGGACCCGGCCGCCGTCCTGCTGCACCTCGGGCCGGGCCTCGGGAACGGGCTCGCCAACCTGCACAACGCGCGGCGCGGCGGGACGCCGGTCGTCACGGTCATCGGCGACCACGCCACCGGGCACCAGCGGTTCGACGCGCCGCTCCAGTCGGACATCGCGGCGGTGGCCGGGTCGGTGTCGGCCTGGACGGGGCGTCCGGTGACCGCGGCCGAGGCGGGCAAGGCGGCGGCCGAGGCCGTCGCGGCGGCCCGCGCCGGGGGCGTCGCCACGCTGATCGTGCCCGCCGACGCCGCCTGGTCGGACGGCGGCGAGGTCGCGGCGGCACTGCCCGCTCCCCCGCCCGAGCCGGTCGCGGACGCCGCGCTGGAGCCGGCCGCCGCCGCGCTGACCGGCGGTGAACCCTGCGTCGTGCTGATCGGCGGGGGCGCGACCCGGCGCGAAGGGCTGGAGGCCGCCGGGCGCATCGCGGCGGCGACCGGGGCGCGGGTGCTGTGCGAGACGTTCCCGGCCCGGCTGGAGCGCGGCGCCGGGCTCCCGGCGGTGGAGCGGCTCGCCTACCTGGGCGAGATGGCGGCGGCGCAGCTCGACGGCGCCCGGCACATCGTCCTCGCGGGTGCGCGCCGTCCGGTGACGTTCTTCGCCTACCCCGGCCTTCCGGGCGACCTGGTGCCGGACGGCTGCCAGGTGCACGACCTCGGCGCCGACGCGACCGGCGCGCTCACCGGGCTCGCCGGCATGGTCGCCAAGGACGCGGCCCCCGCCCTGCAAGTGGCGGCGCGGCCGGAGATCCCGACCGGGGCGCTCACCGGGGAGACCGCCGCCGCCGTCATCGGCGCGCTGCTGCCCGAGGGCGCGATCGTGTCCGACGAGGCCAACACCTCCGGGCTGTGGCTGCCGGGCGCGACCGCCGGCGCGCCGCCGCACGACTGGCTGTCGCTGACCGGCGGCGCGATCGGCCAGGGCCTGCCCGTGGCGACCGGCGCCGCGGTCGCCTGCCCGGACCGCCCGGTCGTCTGCCTGGAGGCGGACGGCAGCGCCATGTACACGATCTCCGCGCTGTGGACGCAGGCCCGCGAGGGGCTCGACGTCACGACCGTCGTGTTCAACAACGGCTCCTACGCGATCCTGTCGATGGAGACGACGCGGGTCGGCGCCGTCCCGGCACCGCCCGAGGCGGGGACCATCACCCGCGACATGGTCGACCTGTCGCGCCCGGCGCTCGACTTCGTCGCGCTGGCGTCCGGCATGGGCGTCCCCGCGTCCCGCGCGCGCACGGCCGAGGAGCTGGCGGCCCAGTTCGGCAAGGCGCTCGCCGAACCCGGCCCCCACCTCATCGAGGCTGTCGTACCGCCGCTCGGCTGACGGGCGCCCGGCTGCGCGCCAGGCGGCGGAACATGCCCCGCTGGCTCCGGTACAGGCCGGGGAACTCCCGGTAGAGGCGCTCGTACTCCGCCCCGGCCGGCGCGTCGGGGCGGAAGACGCGGTCGACGCGGATCCGGACGTCCTCGCGGCGGACGGCGCCCAGCGACAGCGCGGCGAAGACCGCCTGGCCGCGCAGCGTCGCGTTGATCGGGTCGGCGACCCGCTCGACGGTGCGGCCGAGCACGTCCGCGTGGATCTGGCACCACAGGTCCGACCGGGCGCCGCCGCCGATCAGCCGGATCGGGTCGAGGCGGCGGCCGGCGAACCGCTCGACCGCCTCGTGCAGCCACCGGTTGTTGTACGCGACGCCCTCCAGCACCGCGCGGACGAGGTCGTCCTGCGTCGTGGTGAGCGACAGGTTGTGGAAGCCGGCGCGGGCGTCGCGGTCGTCCACCGGGGACCGTTCGCCGTCCAGCCAGGGAGTGAAGATCACCCCGTTGCCGCCCGGCGGCACGCCGGCGGCGCGGGCCGCCAGCCGCTCGTAGTCGGCGTCGCGGGTGGCGGGCGCGCCCAGCACGCCCTCGTTCAGCCACTGCAGGCACCGGCCGCCGGTCTCGTGGTTGTTCGCGACGACGTAGGAGCCGTCCCGCAGGCCCGGCACGCTGGCGATCGACCGCAGGACATCGGTCTTCTTGAACGGCACCGACAGCCCGATCCAGGACGTCGTGCTGATCGCCAGATGTGCCTGGTAGTCGTCCAGCCCGGCACCGCAGACCGCCGCGTGCAGGTCGGGAAGGCCGGTGACGACCGGGAGCCCCTCCGGTACGCCCAGCTCGCCGGCCGCGCCGGCGGAGACGCCGCCCACCACCGAGCCGATGCCGCGCAGCGGCGGGAGCTTCCCGATGTCGACTCCGGCGCGCCGCGCCAGGCCGGTGTCGTAGCGCGGCACGTCGGGGCGCCGGTTGTCGGTCAGCCACGCGGCCGTCATCGAGGCGTGCGTGGCGGCGGCGACCCCGGTCATCCGCATCGTCAGGTAGTCGACGGGCTCCAGGAACCAGCGCGCCGCGGCGTACACGTCCGGCATCTCGTGGCGCAGGAACAGCAGGTGCCCGATCGGGTCGGCGCCGGACGGCGACGGCGCCCCGCCCGTCTTCCGCACCCAGGCCAGCGCGTTGCGCGGCGCGAACCCGGCGACCGGCCCCGCGATGACGGCGCGGGAGTAGGGCGCGCCGCGCGTGTCGTCGTACAGGAGGCAGTCGCCTACGGGACGGCCCGCCGCGTCCACCGGCACGGTGCTGGCCCACTGCCCGGTGCACGACGCCGCGACGAGCTGCTCGGGACGGACCTGCTCCACGACCCGCCGGGAGGCAGCGGTGACGAGCCGCCACCACTCCTCCGCGTCCTGCGTGGACGCGCCGCCGCCCGGCCGGGACGTCGTCACGAACGCGAACTCGCACTGGGCGATCTCCCCGGTGAGGGAGACGAGGCCGACCTTCAGCCCGGTCGAGCCGAGGTCGACGGTGAGGACGTAGCGCTCGTCCGGCGGATACATGATCGTCGTCTCCGGCCGGGTCAGCGGGCGGCCGGGGGCAGCGACTGCTGGGCGTCGAGCATCCCGGCCATGATCTCCCGGATGAAGTCGTCCGCCTCTTCGGTGAGCCCGCCCGGCACTCCCCCGTACACGGCGCCCGACATCGGCGCCTCCCCCGCCGCCTGCCGCGCCGCGGCGTGCTCGACGGCGGCGGCGAGGTCGGCGGCGAACGCCTCCGCGACTCCGGGCTGCGTCTGCGGCCGCGTCACCGCCATGTGGACGGCGTTCGGGTACTGCTGGCCGTTCAGCCGCCAGCCGCGTCCCGCCATGAAGTCGTACACGTGGTAGATGTCGAACTCGTCCGAGGTGAAGCTGAACAGGAACGTCGGCTCGCCCATCACCCGAAGTTCGGGGTGCGACCGGACCGCCTCGATCATCCGCCGCGCGGTGGCGAAGATCTGCTCGGCGTGGCGGCGGTATCCGGCGCGTCCGAGCTTGACCATCCCGGCCCAGGTGGCGGCGAGCAGCCCGCCCGACCGGGAGCCCTCGATGCCCGGCGACAGGTACTTCCCGCCGCTCCACCCGGTGTTGAGGAAGTACAGCGCGTTGCGCAGCGCGCCGTCGCGGAACAGCAGCGTGGACGTGCCCTTCAGGCCGTACCCGTACTTGTGGGTGTCGGCGGAGATGCTGGTGACGCCCGGCAGCCGGAAGTCGAAGACCGGGACGTCCACGCCCAGCTCCTCGCCGAACGGGAGGATGAACCCGCCGAGGCAGGCGTCCACGTGCAGGCCGACGCCCCGGGACAGGGCCATTTCCGACAGCTCCGCGATCGGGTCGATCGTCCCGTAGCCGTAGTTGCCCGCCGAGCCGATCACCGCGACCGTGTTCGCGTCGATGAGCTGCGCCACGGCGCCGACGTCCACCAGGGTCGTGGCCGGGTCGACCGGCGCCTCCCGCACCTCGATGCCGAACAGGTGGCCCGCCTTGTCGAACGCGGGATGCGCGGTCTCCGGCTTGACGATGTTCGGACGCCCGTGGCCGGACGGCTCGCGCCCGGCGGCGTCCCGGTAGGCGAGCATCGCGTGCAGGATGCTGCCGGTCCCGCCCGTCGTGACGATCCCGCCCGGCGTCGTCCCGGTGACGGCGCCGCCGTGCATGAGGTCGAGGGTCATGGCGAGGATCTCGCCCTCGAACTTCGTCGCGCTGGGGAACATGTCCCGCTGCAGGACGTTCGCGTGCCCGAACAGGCCGTACGTCTCCGTCATGAAGGCGTAGTGGCCGTGGTCGCCGCAGTAGACCGTCCCGGACGCCTTGCCCGTCTCCCAGAAGGCGTCCTCCGCGGCCGCCATCTCCCGAAGCTCGGCGAGGATCTTCTCCCGGGGCCGCCCGTCCTCGGGGAGCCGCTCGTGGACCTCGAACCGGTCGGCGTAGGGAAAGTCCGTCACGTGTGCCGCCCCTCCGTCCCGCGCGTCCGCTCCGTCACGGCGCGCCGTGCCCACGATCGTCGGACGGCCGGGGCCGGGGAGGTAGGGGCTTTCGTCCCCCCGGCCGGTGCCGTTCGGCCCGGCCGGGGGACGGGGTCAGACGCCGAGGCCGCGGCCGATGATCTCCTTCATGATCTCGGTGGTGCCGCCGAAGATCGTCTGGATGCGGACGTCCTGGTACGCCTTGGCGATCGGGTACTCGGTCATGTAGCCGTAGCCGCCGTGGAGCTGGACGCAGCGGTCGACGACCCGCTTGAGCAGCTCCGTGTTCCACCACTTGAGCATCGCGGCCTCGTCGGCGGTCAGCTCCCCCTTGCTCTCCTTGAGGATGCACTCGTCGGTGAAGGAGCGGGCGACGGTCAGCTCCGTCTTCATCTCGGCGAGCGTGAAGCGGTTGTGCTGGAACTTGCCGATCGGGCGGCCGAACGCCTCGCGCGTCTTGCAGTACTCGAGGGTCTGCTCGAACGCGTCCTCGGCGGCGGCCATCGCGGTCGCGCCGATGGACAGGCGCTCGCGGGCCAGGTTCGTCATCAGGTAGATGAAGCCCATGCCCTCCTCGCCGAGCAGGTTCGCCTTCGGGACGCGGACGTTGTCGAAGAACAGCTCGGCGGTGTCCTGCGCGTGCATGCCGACCTTGTCGAGGTTGCGGCCGCGCTCGAAGCCGTCCATGCCGCGCTCGACGGCGAGGAGGCTGACGCCCTTCGCACCGGCGGACGGGTCGGTCTTCGCCACGACGATGACGAGGTCGGCGAGGATGCCGTTGGAGATGAACGTCTTCGACCCGTTCAGGACGTAGTCGTCGCCGTCCTTGATCGCGGTGGTCTTGATGCCCTGCAGGTCGGAGCCGGCGGCGGGCTCGGTCATCGCGATCGCGGTGATGATCTCGCCGGAGCAGTAGCCGGGGAACCAGCGGGCCTGCTGCTCGGGGGTGCAGAGCTGGCGCAGGTAGCCGCCGTTGATGTCGTTGTGGACGGCGAAGCCGGGCCCGTGGATGCCGGCCTTCGCCAGCTCCTCGTTGAAGATCACGTAGTAGCGGTAATCGGAGTTGCCGCCGCCCCCGTGCTCCTCCGGCATGTCGATGCCGAGCAGGCCCGCGCGGCCGGCCGCCAGCCACACTTCACGCGAGACGATCCCGTCCTTCTCCCACTGCTCGTGGTGGGGGGCGGCCTCCTTCTCGATGAAGGAGCGCACCATGTCGCGGAAGGCGTCGTGCTCGTCGGTGTAGATGTCCCGTCCCATCCGGCGGTCTCCCTCAAGTAAGTGTGTACTGATACAGGATTAATGTAACACTGGCGCTGTCACATAGAGGGAGGCGGGATGGAACTCACCGTCGACGAGCTGGCCTCGCGCGCCGGGGTCACCGTCCGGACCGTGCGGTTCTACGCCGGGCGCGGCCTGCTCCCGCCCCCCAGGCTGCGCGGACGCACCGGGCTCTACGGTCCCGACCACCTGGCGCGGCTCGAACTCGTCCGGGAACTCCAGTCGCTCGGCCTCACACTGGCCTCCATCGAGAAGCACCTCCAGAGGATTCCCCTGGACGCCCCCGCCGAAGACCTCGCGCTGCAGCGGGCGCTGCTGTCGCCGTGGGCGCCGGAGCAGCCCGAGGATCTCGACCGGCACGAACTCGACCGGCGCGCCGGGCGCCACCTCGACGACGAGACGATCAAGCGGCTGGAGTCGCTCGGGGTCGTCGAGCGGATCTCGGCGGACGTCATCCGGGTCGTCAGCCCGGCCCTGCTCGGCATCAGCGCCGAACTCGCCGAGCTGCCCATGCCGCTGGACACGCTGATCGCCTCGCACGAGGCCGTCGACCGGCACACGACCGCGCTGGCCGCCGAGCTGCAGCAGGTCTTCCAGGACACCGTCGTCCGCCCCTACCGGGAGGGCGGGCGGGCTCCGCAGGAGCGGGAGCGGCTCATGGAGATGGCGGGAAAGATGAAACCGCTGATGATCCAGTCGCTGGTCACGTCGTTCCAGCGCGCCGTCGACAAGGCCATCCGCCAGTCGGTGCCCGACTGATCAGGAGTTCTTCCACTCCTGGCCCTCGTACTCGACGAGGCGCGGATGGACGAGCGTGTTGACGCCGACGTCCCGGCTGCGGCGGTCCTTGGGGAAGACCGTCGACGCCTGGAGCACGGCACTGTCGAGGAAGCGCAGATCGGGGACGTCGGGGGCCAGCCTCAACGCGGGCGCCTCCTTCGCCGGGGCCGCCAGGACGAAACCCCAGTCGCCGAAGCTCGGCACGTCCACGTGGTACGGGGACGTGGCGAAACCGGCGGCGGCGATCGACTTCTGGATGCTCCAGAACGACTTGGGCGCGAAGTACGGCGAACCCGACTGGACGACCATCCGGCCGCCGGGTGCGAGGATCCGCCTCACCATCCCGTAGAACTCGACCGAGTACAGCTTGGCCGTGGACACGTCGTCCGGGTCGGGCATGTCCACGATGACCGCGTCGAACTGCTCGTCCAGGCCGCGCAGCCACGAGAACGCGTCCGCGGCGACCGTCCGCACGCGCGGGTCCTCGAACGAGCGGTGGTTCAGCGACACGATCGGCTTGTAGGTGCGGGCCAGGTGCAGCATCTCCGGGTCGAGCTCGACCAGCGTCGCGCTCCGGACGTCCTTGTAGCGCAGCACCTCGCGCAGCGCCAGCCCGTCCCCGCCGCCGAGGATCAGCACCCTGCCGTGCGGGCCCGACATCAGCGGATGGACGAGCGGCTCGTGGTACCGGTACTCGTCCACCGACGAGAACTGCAGGTCGCCGTTGAGGAACAGCCGCAGGTCGGACGGGCCGAGCCCGGCCTGCCGGGTGATGACGATCTCCTGGTACTTCGTCCGCTTGGAGATCGCGATCGGGGCGCTGTAGAGCGCCTGCCGCGCCGACACCTCGAAGCGGTCCGCCAGCGCGTACGTCCCGCCGAGGACGCCGATGACCGCGATCATGCCGAGCGCCAGCGCGGCCCGCGCGACGCGCCCGACCTGGCGGCGGAACAGCCACAGCACGACCGCCATCCCGGCGACGGCGTTCACGACGCCGACCAGCAGCGCGCCCTTGATGTGCCCGAACGCGGGCAGCAGCAGGAACGGGAACGCGAGCCCGCCGACCAGCGCGCCCACGTAGTCGGCCGCGAACAGGTCGGCGACCGCGGACCCCGCGTCCTGCTTCCGGATCCGCTGCAGCAGCGTCATCAGCAGCGGGATCTCCGCGCCGATCAGCGCGCCCACCGCGAACGACACCACGACCAGCGCCGGGACGTACAGGTCGAGCCACGCGAACGCCGCGTACAGCGCGAGGACCGACACGCCGCCGATCAGCGCGAGCGCGCCCTCGACGACCGCGAACGCCACGACCGCGCGGCCCTGCAGCGGCTTCGCCGCCAGCGACCCGACGCCCATCGCGAACACCATCACCGACAGGACGATCGACGCCTGCGTGACCGAGTTGCCGACGAGGTAGCTGCCCAGCGCGACCAGCGCCAGCTCGTACACCAGGCCGCACGCCGCGCACGTGAACACGGCGGCGAGGACGAGCGTGCGGGCGAACCGGGCGGGAACGCGCGGCCTCCCCGGGCCGTCCGCCTGGGACGGCTCCGGGGAGGACGGCCGGCCGGCGGCCTCGTCCAGGCCGGGGGACGTCAGGAGACCGCCCCGGCCACGATCGCGGCGACGCCCAGGTCGGCCGCGGCGACGACCCACCCGGCCGGGTGGATGGCGGTTCCGCCGCCGTCCGCGTCGACGAGCGTCGCGCCGAGCTTCCCGGGCGTGATCACGTCCAGCAGGACGAACGCGACGATC
The DNA here is from genome assembly GCF_001552195.1 of Actinomadura latina NBRC 106108. Taxonomy (GTDB): domain Bacteria; phylum Actinomycetota; class Actinomycetes; order Streptosporangiales; family Streptosporangiaceae; genus Spirillospora; species Spirillospora latina. Next base: position 204,657 of record NZ_BCQS01000006.1, on the reverse strand, counting down.
ATCAGCACGATGCCGCACGCGCCGAACACCGCGGTGTCGATCAGCCCTTTGCTGAGGTCGCTGTCGCTGGTGATGATCGCCGTGAAGACGATGCCGCCGATGCCGAACAGCTTGACCGCGAGCAGCAGCGCGGCGCCCCGGTTGCCCTCGGTCCAGATCTGCTTGCCGAGGCGGCCGGGCGTCGTCACCTCCACCACCAGGTAGCCGACGGCCATCAGCGCGATGCCGACCGCCCCGTAGGCGAACGTCGCGCCGACCTCGTCAAGGATGTCGTTCATCTTTCGCTCCTCATTTGCCCGACCCCGGGCCGCCGCCCCGGAATGATGCGGCGCCTCTGCTGTTCCAACCCTTGCTGCCGGGGCTCGCCCAGTGACCGCCGATATGGGAGTAGTAGCGGTTGTAGCCGCGGCGGGGCTTGTCGACCGTGATCCGGCTGCCCGCCCCGTTCGGCAGGACGCCGACGACGAGCTGCGGGTAGCGCAGGAAGATGCCGCCCGCGGCGCCCCTGGCCGCCATGTCGTCCACCCGGTCGATCGGCTTGAACTTGCGGCTGATCTCCGAGGCGACCGTCCCGGGGGCCTTCGGGGACCGGTAGGTGCCCGACCCCATCTTCGTGTACTTGTCGCCGATCCATGACGACTGCGACTGCCCGCAGCCGCCGAGCGCCACGGTGGTCAGGGCGGCGGCGGCCACCGCGCCCGCCACCCGGAATCTGCTGTTCATGAAGGTCTCACCAACCGGCTCCGCGTCATCACGATCTCCCGGGTCTGGGGGTAGGCGTGCCAGGTCCGCCAGCCGAACCCGGGTTCTTCCGTCTCTTCCAGGGCCAGCGCGGTGACGGCGTGCGGCGAGCCGGGGAACGACCCGGTCAGCGCGTCACCGCGGTCCGCGAGCCGCGCGCACACGGCCTCGACGGCGCCGGCGAACGCCGTCGCGTCGCTGTGCGCGGCGGTCGTCGCGGCGAACTCGTACGCCCAGCCGGGCACGTTCGTCGCGGCGCGGCCGGGCAGCGGCTCGGTGCGGCCGGCCAGGCACGCCACCGTCTCGCTCAGCGGGCCCGCGATGACCTGGTGGGACGCGCCGAGCAGGCGCATCTCCACGGTCAGGCCCGCGCGCTCCACCGGCAGGACGGCGAGCGCGTCCAGCGGCGGCAGCCCGAGCACGAAGGACAGCCCGTCGGCGCGCGCGTCCGCGTAGGGGGTGTCGAGGGTCGCGCGCAACTCAGCTACCGCCACCCGGGTAGATCGTCATCGAGCCGGCCGGGACGCGCTCGCCGAGGCCGGCCTCCCACTGGCCGCCGCCGTACTGCTCGAACGACAGGTACTTCCCGCGCGGGCCCTCGTAGTCGACGTACTCGACCCTGCCCTGGACGCCGACGCCCGTCGTGCCCTCGCTGGTGTAGTCGGCGGTGCCGTGCTCGTCGCGGCGGTACTCGACGCCGTCCACGACGACGGTCTTCTCACCGGGCCTGAGGTCGCCGGCGTCGTGCTCGGTCCACCAGACGACCTCCAGGTCGGGGTCCTCCTCGACGGAGATCCACACCTTCTGGCCCTCGATGGTGTCGGCGTCGAGGAGGTGCTCGCTCCAGGTGAAGCCGCCCTCCCGCAGCCGCAGCGAACCACGCACGAAGTAGCGGGTGCCGAGGTACTCGACCATGTCGCCGGCCTTCAGCGTCCGCGGGTCGCCGGCCACCGAGTCCTCGGGGGCGAACGGGTCGCGCGGGACGGCGGGGGCCGGGCCGGGCGCCGGGGCGCTCGAACGACGCCGCATCAGGACGAGGATGAGCACGACCAATGCGGCCAGGATCAGGACCAGAAGGATCACAATCGCCGTTCCGCCCACGGACACCTCCATCTTTTCGTCGACAACACGGGCGCAGACCAGCGGATCCTACCGATTGCGCCGTTCCAAGCCCATACCGCGATGAGACGTATCAAATGATCCACGGGTTTCCTATGGAAAGCCGGGATCCGATGCAAGGCCGGTACACGGGCCGGCAGCCGGATCCGGGGGGGCGGCCGCGTCAGAGGCGGCCGGCGGCGGCGGCGACGCGGTCGTCCGTCGCGGTGAAGGCGACCCTGACGTGCCGGGCGCCCGCCGGGCCGTAGAACTCGCCGGGGGCGACGAGGATCCCGAGGGACGCCAGGTGGGCGACGGTGTCCCAGCACGGCTCGTCCCGCGTCGCCCACAGGTACAGGGACGCCTCGGAGTGGTCGATGCGGAACCCGTGCCGCTCGAACGCCTCCCGCAGGGCGGCGCGGCGGCGCGCGTACCGCGCGCGCTGCTCGTCCACGTGGGCGTCGTCGCCGAACGCCACCGCCATCGCGGCCTGCACCGGAGCCGGGACGATCATGCCGGCGTGCTTGCGGACCTCCAGCAGCCGCTGCACGATCGCGAGGTCGCCGGTCACGAAACCGGCGCGGTAGCCCGCCATGTTGGAGCGCTTGGAGAGGGAGTTGACCGCGAGCAGCCCCTCGTGGGAGCCGTCGCACACGTCCGGGTGCAGGATCGAGACCGGCGGGTTCTCCGCGTCCCAGCCGAACTCCAGGTAGCACTCGTCGCTGACGACGATCGCGCCCCGGCCGCGCGCCCACGCCACGACCTTGCGCAGATGCTCGGCGGGCAGCACCTTGCCGGTCGGGTTGGACGGCGAGTTCACCCACACGATCTTCGGGTTCACCGGGCCGAGGCGCAGCAGCCCGTCGGTCGCGACGGGCGTGGCGCCGGCCAGGCGGGTGCCGACGTCGTACGTCGGGTAGGCCAGCTCGGGGAAGACGACCCTGTCGCCGGGGCCGGCGCCGAGCAGCGTCGGCAGCCAGGCGACCAGTTCCTTGGTGCCGATGACGGGGAGCACCGCGTCCGGGTCGGCGCCGGACACTCCGGCGCGCCGCCGCAGCCAGCCCGCGACCGACTCGCGCAGCCGCGGCGTCCCGTAGGTCTGCGGGTAGCCGGGCGCGTCGGCCGCGCCGGCGAGCGCCGCCCGGACGGGCTCGGGCGTCGGGTCGACGGGCGTCCCGACGGACAGGTCGACGATGCCGTCCGCGTGCCCGTGCGCCCGCTCCTTGTAGGGCGCGAGCCGATCCCACGGAAAGTCCGGCAGCGTGAACACTGGCCCTGTTCCTCCTCTGGACGCCCGGCGGGCCGTGGCCTTCCCGAACTCGGGAGAGACCACGGCCCTGAAGTCAACGCAGGGGGACCTCGGGGCGCGTCCGCGCCGGGACGCGCCGGAGGTCCCCCGGCTCAGTCGTCGTGGCTCTGCGGGGGCAGCGCCGCGACGATCGGGTGGTCCTTGTCGATCTTGCCGACCTTGGACGCGCCGCCCGGCGAGCCGAGGTCGTCGAAGAACTCGACGTTCACCTTGTAGAAGTCCTTCCACTGATCGGGGACGTCGTCCTCGTAGTAGATGGCCTCAACCGGGCAGACCGGCTCGCACGCACCGCAGTCGACGCACTCGTCCGGGTGGATGTAGAGCTGACGCTTCCCTTCGTAGATGCAGTCGACCGGGCACTCCTCGATGCATGCCTTGTCGAGCAGGTCCACGCAGGGCTGCGCAATGACGTAGGTCACGTCAGTGACTCCTCTCGGATATCCGGCCCCGCCGCACGTCACGGGTCGCCGCAAGCTCGCTGTGAATAGTATGGCCACCACGGCTCGGTCGATTCGACATGGGGGTCCTCACATGTCCGCTCGCTTCGCCGCGCGGCTGGTGGTGTCCATCAGTGGCGCGGACGTGGGCCAGCGGATCTCGCTGCGCCGCCGTCTGCCTACGGGAGAGTACAGCGACGTGGTCGGCGTACTCGAATCCTGGTCCGGTGGAACGCTCACGGTGCGCCGCCGCGACGGCGAAGTGGTCGAGGTCCCCGAGGGGATCATGGTGGCGGCGAAGGTCGTCCCGCCGCAGCCCCCGCCGCGCCGCCCTCCCCGCCGAGAGGAGCCGGAGGACGGCTGACGCGGCCGGCCGCGCTCAGCCGGTGCCCGACGGCACCGGGCTCGACGCGGCGGGGCTGGACGGCGCGGGGCTGGACGGGGCCGGGCTTCCGCCTCCCGGGCCGGCGGGCGAGCCGTAGGGCGGCGGTTCCGCCGTCACCTCGACGGTCCGCTCGGTGTAGGTCTCGCCGGGCTTGAGGTCGCGGCCCTGGAACAGCTCCGACACCGTGACGAGCGTGAACCCGCGCTTCTTCAGGCCGGCCACCACCTTCGGGATGGACTCGACGCTCGTCTTGTGGATGTCGTGGAACAGGATGATGCCGCCGCTCTTCGCCTCCTTGGTGCCGACCCTGACGTCGCGGGCGACGTTGTGGTAGCGCCAGTCGAGCGTGTCGACGCTCCACAGGATGAGCGGCATCCCGACCGCGTGCCCGACGCGCTTGTTCGTCGCGCCGTAGGGCGGGCGCATCAGCGTCGGCTCCACCCCGCCGGACGCCTCCTTGATCACCTTCTGCGTCCGCTGGATCTGCGACCGCACCTCGGCGGACGACAGCGAGGTCAGCTCGGGGTGGGACCAGCTGTGGTCGGCGAGCTCGTGCCCTTCGAGGGCCATCCGCCGCACCACGTCCCGGTGGCCGCCGACGTTCTCGCCCAGCATGAAGAACGTCGCGCGCACGCCGTCCTTCCGCAGCGTGTCGAGCAGGCCCGCCGTGTAGGGGCCGGGGCCGTCGTCGAACGTGAGCGCGACGCACTTCACCCGGTCGCAGTCGATCTTCCGCGGCGGTGGCGGCGACGGGGACCGGGGCGCCTGCGCCCCGCGACCCAGGGCGGCATGCTCCCCGGCCGTCCGCGCCTGCCGCTTGTCGGCGTGGCTGCATCCCGCGACGAGCAGGAGCCCCGCGCCGATAATGGCGATTTTCCTTATCCGCACCACGCACCCCCGAACGTGTCGCTTCGGGGCGGCTCATACCCTCCGTCACCCAAGCGACACACGCCGCTAAGATGCGGAAACAGCGGTTACCGGACGGGCCAGTCGGGGACCTCGGGCGGGAGGTCCTTGCTGACCCGCATCGGGAAGGCGGCTTCGCGCTTCTCCAGGAAGGACGTGACGCCCTCGATCGCGTCGGCGCCGCCGCCGAGGGCGGCCATGAGGCGGGAGTCGGCGGCGTGCGCGTCCCACGGGGACGGCGCGGACAGGCCCGACCACATGAGGCGGCGGATCGCGGCGACGGAGACGGCCGAGGTGTTGTCGGCGATCTCGCGGGCGAGCGCGTAGGCGGCGGGGAGCAGCTCGTCCGGCGCGTGGACGCGGGAGACGAGGCCGCCGGCGAGGGCCTCCCGGGCGTCGAAGACGCGGCCGGTCGCGGCCCACTCCATGGCCTGCGCGATGCCGACGAGGCGCGGCAGGAACCAGCTGGACGCGGCCTCGGTGACGATGCCGCGGCGCGCGAACACGAACCCGAACCTGGCCTTCTCGCTGGCGAGCCGGACGTCCATCGGGAGGGTCATGGTGACGCCGACGCCGACCGCGGCGCCGTTGAACGCGCCGATGACGGGCTTGAGGCAGCGGGCGATGCGGAGCGCGACCGTGCCGCCGCCGTCGCGGGGCGTGCCGTCCTCCAGGACGTCGTCCTCGCCCGCGAACATGTCCTTCGACCGCTCCTTGTCGAAGGTGTCGCCGCCGCCGCTCAGGTCGGCGCCCGCGCAGAACGCGCGTCCCGCGCCGGTCACCACGACCACGCGCACGTCGTCGTCGGCGTCGATGCGGTCGAAGACGTCGAGCATCTCGTTGCGCATGGTGAACGTGTAGGCGTTCATCTTCTGCGGGCGGTTCAGCGTGACGGTGGCGATCCCGTCGCGAACCTCGTACTCGATCTCCTTGTACGGCACCTGCGGCCCCTCTCGCGCTGGACAGAACTCGATTCTAGAACGAGACTTCAGCTGCGGGCTTCGGGGAAGAGGCGGAGCAGGACCTCCCGGCGCCACTCGGCCGTGTCGCGGCCCAGCGGCGGGACGGGGAGCAGCGCGCCGTCCGCCGCTTCGGCGAAGCCGATCCCGACGCCGGGGGCGAGTTCGGCGGGGGGCTCGCCGGTGGCCGCGAGCCGCCGCGCCAGGGCGCCGAGGACCCGGGCCCAGCCGTCCCCCAGGTAGGGCGGCAGCCCCTCGGCGCGCAACTCGGGGAGCCCGCGGGCGGCGAGGCCGACGGTCCGCAGGACCAGGCCGTCCGGGCCTTCGGCGCCGACGATCCGGACCTCGGACGTGACGTCCGCCATTCCCAACACCGCCTCCCTGCAGGACTTTCTCCGATAAATTATGACAGTGAACTGGGCCGTGACGACGTACGACTCCGCCTTCGGGTATGTCTCCGCGCACGGTGCCCCCCTGATCGATCTGCTCGATCCGCAGCCCGGCGAGCGGGTCATCGACCTCGGGTGCGGCACCGGCACGTTCAGCGCGGAGATCGCCGAGCGGGGCGCCGAGGTGCTGGGCATCGACGGCAGCCCCGACATGGTCGCGCAGGCCACCGCCACGCACCCGGGCCTGTCCTTCGTCGTCGGCGACGCCCACGACTTCACCGTCGGCGACTCCTTCGACGCGGTCGCCTCCAACGCGGCCCTGCACTGGATGACCCGCGACCCCGACGCCGTCATCGGGCGGGTGCACTCGGCGCTGCGCCCCGGCGGCCGGTTCGTCGGCGAGCTCGGCGGCGCCGGGAACTGCGCCGAGCTGATCGTCGCGATGCAGACGGCGTGGCGGGTGTTCGGCCTCGGCGAGCCCGAGCTGCCCTGGTACTTCCCGTCGCCGGCCGAGTACGCCGCGAAGCTGGAGGACGCCGGGTTCACGCTGCGGCTGCTGGAGCACGCCGACCGCCCGACCCGGATGGCGGAGGGCCCGAACGGCGCCGCCGACTGGGTCCGCGCCTACGCCGCGCGGGCGCTGGCGGACGTCCCGCCGGAGCTGGTCGACCCGCTGCTCGACCGGGTGAACGACCTGGCCGCGCCCGCGCTGCGCCGCGAGTCGGGGTGGGTCGCCGACTACGTGCGGCTGCGGTTCGCCGCCGTCCGCCGCTCCGACGGCGCCGCCCCCATGCCGTTCGGCCCGCTGGAATCCGACCGGCCCCTCTGATCCTCCGGCGTCCCGCCGCCTAGGGTGGGAGGCATGCTGCGGTTGCACGACCACCGGACGGGACGTACCGAACCTCTGCCGGCCGGGCCGGGCCTGCGCCTGCAGGTCCTGGACGGCGCCGGCCACCGCACGCTCGTGGTCGCCGATCTGCTGCGGCGGATCGCCGGGCGGGCCGGGCGCCGGGTCCGTTTCACGAGCGTCCCGGTCGCCGTGGAGGGCTGGGCGGACTACAACGTCGCGTCCTTCGAGGTCCTCGACGAGCCCCTCGCGGAGGCCGACGTCTACGTCGCCGCCGCCATGGCCGATGTGGACGCGCTGTGCCTGGCGGTGCCCCCGGAGACGGGCGGGAAGCCGCCGGACGCGCTGGCCGCGCGCCTGGCGATGCTGGAAGTCCCGTATCGGGAGCCCGTGGAGTTGTCGGACGCGCGCTTGACGGCCGCGGGCGCGCGGCTGGACGCGTGGCGCGGCATGGTCGCCGAATGGGCGACGGCTCCGGGGCGTCCACTGAGCCGGGAGTACACGAATCAGGCGGAGACGGCGCTGGCGGACGATCTGGACAGCGCGGGCGCGCTCGCCGTCCTGGACCGGCTCGCCGCCGACCCGGACGTGCCGCCGGGCACGAAACTGGAGACGTTCATCCACCTCGACATGCTGTTCGCGCTGGGGCTGATGGCGGCGATCGGGAGCGCCTGATCACACCTCGATGAGGCCGCCGTCGGCCGTTGCAGCCGGTAGAGGTGGTCCCGATGGCCTCCGTGCGTCGCGATGGCCTCCTCGATGGCACCTGTGCGGCAGATTAACCGCACCGCCGGGTGACCCGGGCTTTCGCGGTGCCTGGGAGAAGCTAACTTCGTATGTCGTGTCGACCGAAGCCCCAGAATCACCGGCACCCGCGGCCCCCGGGCCGCCGGTCCGGTCGCGCCGCCGCCGCGCCCGCCCGCTGATGGCGGTGCTCGTCGCGTTCGCCGTCCTGCTGTTCGCGGCCGTCGGCGGCGTCGGCTGGTACTTCGCGGGCGTCGCGATCGAGGTCGACCACACCGCCGAGTACCCGCTGACGATCGTGGACGCGGCGGACGGCACCGTCACGCTGCCCCGCGAACCGGTGACGGAACGTCCCGGAACGTGGGCGCTCGTCTGGAAGGGCGGGCGTGCTCTGCTCGGCCCCATCGTCGGCGGCGACTCCCGCCATGTCGTGCGGAAGGTGTCGTCGGTCGTCTCGGGTTCCCTGACGAAGAGCGCGCCGGCCGCCATCGACCACTGGATGTACGAGGGCGACCCCAAGACGGCCTTGGGGCTGCCCTTCGAGGACGTCACGTATCCGTCCAAGGTGGGGGCGATGCCGGCGTGGCTGGTCCCGGGGTCGTCCTATAAGGGGACATGGGTCATCGCCGTCCACGGACGGAACGCGGACAAGGCGGAGACGTTCCGCGTCATGCGCGTCGTCCACGAGATGGGCCTGCCGATGATGTCCATCGCTTACCGGAACGACGTGGGCGCGCCCTCGTCCGGCGACCGGAAGAACCATCTCGGCGACACGGAATGGCACGACGTCATCTCCGCGATGGGCTACGCGCGCGCACACGGCGCGACCGGAGTCGTCCTGCACGGGTGGTCGATGGGCGGCGCGATGGCGATGACGGCCCTGCGCAAGGACCCGTCGTTCGTCCGGGGCGTCGTCCTCGACTCCCCCGTCCTGGACTGGAGCGCCACCCTGGACAAGCAGGGCGACGCCCGCAACCTGCCCGGCTTCATGACGGACGTGGCCAAGCAGGTCCTGGAATGGCGCATCGGCATCGACCTGACCGACTACGACCAGCGCCGGTACGCGCCCCGCCTGCGCACGCCCGTCCTCATGTTCACCACGCAGGACGACGCCACCGTCGCCAACGGGCCCGCCTACACCTTCGCCAGGAAGGCCCCGCCCGGCATGGTCACGCACATCTCCACACCGGGCGACCACACCGAATCGTGGAACGTCGACCCGGCCGCCTACGAACGCAGCCTGCGGTCGTTCCTGAAGAGGGTGGGCTAGAGCTCCAGCAGGGTCTTGCCAACGGTGGAGCGCGACTCGATCGCCCTGTGCGCGTCGGCGGCGCCTTCGAGCGGGAAGCGCTGACCGATCACCGGCCGGAGCCGTCCCTTGGCGGCCTCCTCCAGCGCGCTCCTCGTGAACTCCCGCAGTTGGTCAGGCGTGGCCGTGGACCGGACGAGCGTCACGCCGCGTCCGGCCGCCTCCTCGTCCGCAATGCTCGCCCACTCGCCGGACGCGAGCCCGAAGCTGACCATGCGCCCGCCGCCTCGCAGCAGGCCGAACGCCTCGCGCGCCACGGCACCGCCGACCCCGTCGAAGACGACGTCCACTCCCCCGGCCTTCCCGGCCCAGCCGGGCTCGCGGTAGTCGACCGCCTCGTCCGCGCCCAGCCGCATCGCGGCCTCGGTCTTCCGCGCACCCCCGGCCGCCGCGACGACCGTCGCGTTCCTCATCTTCGCCAGCTGGACGAGGAGCGTCCCGACCCCGCCGGCCGCCGCCTCCACGAGCACCCGCTCCCCCGGACGGGGCGCCGCCGCACTCACCATCATCGCGGCGGTCCGTCCGTCGGCCAGGAGCGCCACCGCGTCGTCGAGCGCCAGACCGTCCGGCACCTCGAACAGCCCCTTCGCATCGACGGCCGCCTTCTCCGCGTAGGCGCCGGTGCCACCGGTACTGCTCACGACCCGCCGCCCGACGAGCCCGCCGTCGACACCCGCGCCGACCTTCGCCACCACGCCGCCCACGCCGTTGCCGGGGATGACGGGCGGCTCCAGCTTCACCGGCGCCGGGCCGCCGCCCGACCGCATCTGCGTCTCCACGAACGTGATGTTGACGAACTCGACCTCGATGAGCACCTGCCCCTCGTCCGGCACCGGATCGGGCGCCTCACCCGGTACGAGCACCTCCGGCCCGCCGAACTCCGTCAGCCACACCGCACGCATCCGAACCCCTTCCATCAGCGGTAGTAGCCGAAGCGTGCAACCTCAAGCGAGGTCGAGGTCAAGCCGGTCGCAACGAATCTCTTTTCTCGCCCCACGCGCCTCTGTAAGCTTTCGGGCGAGTTCCGCCCCCGTTGTCGGCTGCCGCTCAAGGAAGACGATGCGCGCCCGGTTGGTACGTTCCTCCCCGCACGGGTCAAACCGCGCAGCTACCGCGGTCGCCCTGCTGGCCCTGTGCACGGCCGCCGCCTGCGGTTCGTCCGGCTCGTCCTCGAACGGCGAACTGGCCCCCAACGGCTCCTTCAACACCGCCCCCGCCGCCCCTTCGCGAGCCGCCGACGCACCCTCGGCCATGCCCACGGCGGAGCTTTACAAGACCGTCCTCAAGCGCTACCGCGCCTACCAGGACGCCTACAAGAAGGCCTACGAAACCAACGACGCAGGCATCCTCCAGGACGTTGCCATGGACCCCCTCCTGACCGAGGTCGCCAACGACGTAGAGGCGACCGAGGCCAAGGGCGTGGTCTGGCGCTTCACGAACACGTTCAACCCCCGCGTCTACGCCCGCTCCAAGGACAGCACGAAGGTCTACGTCATCGACTGCGTCAGCACTCTCGCCGCGTACCGCTACTCCGCGAAGACCGGCAAGAGGATCGAGCAGCTCCCCGGCGGGGCCTTCGTGTACCGGGCCACCGTCGCGTATGACTCCGGCACCTGGAAGGTCGCCGCCAACGTCCGGGACCGGCAATGCTGACGGTCCGCAGGGAAGGACACTCGATGTCTGCCCACACCCCCACCAGACGCCGCACGGCCGCAGCCATGGCAGCGGCAACGGCCATGGCCATGCCCCTGCTGATCGCCGTCCCCGCCCAGGCCGCGCCCTGCAACGTCACCAAACGCAAGCATGCGAACTGCAACAAGGTCATCCGCACCCCCGGGAGCGGGGGAGGCGGAACCGGAACGGGCGGCGGCACCAGCGGCCCCTGGGTTCCTCCCCCGCCGGAAGGGCTGACCCCGGACGAGGCACAGGGTGTCATCGGGATCCCGGGCGCGCCTCCTCCTGCGCCCGCGCCGCCCGCCACGGCCGACTTGGTCGCCATGGCGCAGGCCGCCGCCGAGTTCCCCACGCCCACCGTGCATACGGCGCCGGAGGGCAAGACATTCGTGAGACTGCGGACGGCCCTGTGGGTGGACGGCTTCCAGAACGTGCAAACAGAGCCGATCACCGTGGGCGCGCAGACGATCCAGTTGATCGCCGAACCCAAGTCCGTCACATGGAACATGGGCGAGAGAACTTTCGCATGCAGCGACGCCGGGACCAAGAACGGTAAGACCTGCAACTACACCTACCGGCAGTCGTCCGCGTCAAAGCCCGGTGGCGAGTACAGGATCACGGCGACCATCAATTGGGAGGTCAGGTGGACCTGCGAGGGTGCCGACTGTGACTCCGATGGCGGTGCCCTCCCCCCGAATCCCGTGCCATCGCCGGCCACTCCGCTGGTGGTGGGCGAGATCCAGACCAATACCGGCCAGTGACACTACGTGAACATCGGCTGCCGGGGTTCGTCGAACTCGCGGAGCTGGGGACGGGCACCCAAGGCGAGGTCGTGCTCGCACGGCACGAGTCCGGCGGTCCACCAATCGCGATCAAATATCTGGCGTCCGGCCTGCGCGGCGACACTGCCGCTCGGGGCATCTTCCGAGCCGAGGCCCAGATGCTCAAGCGGGTGAACAACCCGCACGTGGCGCGATTACTCGATTACCTGGAATCTCCCTGGGGAGCCGCCATCCTCTTGGAGGCAGTGCCCGGCCGCCCACTCCGCAGGGTGCTGGACGAGCAGGAAGGGGCACTGACGGCCGAGGCGGCGTTGGCGACGCTGAAAGGCTCGCTGCTCGGTTTGGCCGCGGCACACGCGGTCGGAGTCGTCCACCGCGACTACAAACCCGCGAACGTGCTCGTCCAGGACGACGGGCAGAGCAAACTGATCGACTTCGGGGTCGCCGTTCTCACCGGACAGGGCGGCCAAGCCGGGACGCCCGCCTACATGTCCCCAGAGCAATGGGCGGGCGGACCCGCCACACCGGCGACCGACCTCTACGCGGCCACATGCGTCTTCGTGGAATGCATCACAGGCAAGAAGCCCTTCGGGGGCACGACGCTCGCCGAGTTCAAGACGGCACACGAAGAAGGCTTCACATCATTCGAGAGCGTGCCGGAGCCGTTGCGCCCGCTCGTCCAGCGAGGCTTGGCGAAGAGCCCAAGCGATCGAGTCTGGAACGCGTACGAGTTCGTGAGCGAGTTGGAATCGGTGGCCGTACAGGCTTACGGACCCGACTGGGAACGGCGTGGCTTCCTCGCACTCGGCGCGGTCGCCGCGACCGTCGTGACGGCCGTCCCGCTGGCCATGCTCGGCGGCACCCTGCTGGCCCCTGGCGCATCCGCGACGGGCGCCGCGGCCTCCACGGCGGCAGGTCATGTGTCGGCAGGGCTCGTCCAAGGCGCCACGTCGGTGGACGTGATGGCGAAGACCGGAACGTCCGCCGCCAAGGGCTTCCTGAGCAAGGTCGGCGGGACGAAGGGCGCTGTCGGCATCGGAGTCGCCGGTGTAGGCGGCGTGATCGCGGCATGGCTTCTCTGGCCCGGGCCGAGCGTCGGCGGGACGAGCCACGCCGGCGTGCACGCATACTTCACTAAGCCGGGAGTTCTTCTAGGCCAGGCCTACCTGCCCGCTTCCGAGACTCCGTACATCGACTTCAGATACTCGCTTGCGCCGGCCAGAGCGAAGACCGGGACGGAAGTGCGTCTAGTAGAGAAGTTCCGCGCCCGCACCCCAGGGAGCCTCTACTACACCCCGAGCGGTGAACGTCAATGCCTCAGCGAAAACACCGACCCACCGAAAACCCATGCGTATGGATGGGGACTCGGGCTCGGCCAGAACCAACTCGACGTCAAAAGCCCGGACTTCATGGCCTTTTACCCCATGCCACCGGCAAAACGGAACGATATTCCGCAGAAGACGACCGGCGCCGTCGTTCTCCCCGTCCGAAGCGACACGGTCGGTGAGCAGCAGCCGTGGGTCCAGGCGGAATGCGCCACCATCAGCCAATGGACGACCACGGCGAGGATCGTCCTGCCGGACCACAAGCTGCTACCACCCGGCAAGTACCTCGTGACACCGCATGTGCCGATGAAGATCACGCAGGCCAGCCTGGAGGACGAGGCGATCCCTCCGGAGTCGGCGGGCGGCAGAATCGACGGAACGCTGCCGATGATCGAGGTGCTGGACGACTGAAGCGCCGTGTCGGCGCGCGTCCACTCCTGGTTCTGCGTCAGTCGGTCGCGGGTGCGGCGATGAGGCCCGTGCCCCGTGTTGTTCGTCAGGCCACGTTCTACGCTGGTTTGCGGGCCATTCCGCCCCACAGGGCGGCGGGTGCGGACGCCTCAAGGTCGGAACGAGGGCGCCACTGTGGGACCTGGACGACGCCGGGCTCAACGAGGTCCAGCCCGCGGAAGAACCCGGCGACCTGCTCATGGTCGCGCAGCGTGACCTTCTCCGCCGACTTCTGGTTCATGGCCCGCGCGAACGCGGCCATCTCCTCGGGAAAGATGTCCTTCGCGGTGTGGGACACCACCAGGTAACTGCCCGGGGGGACGGCGGCCATCAGCGAGTCCGCGATCTGGTACGGGTTCGGCTCATCCGGAATGAAATGGAGTACGGCGATGAGCATGACCGCCACCGGCCGGCTGAAGTCCAGCGTCCGGGAGGCCTCCTGCAGAATCTTGCCGGGTTCGCGCAGGTCGGCATCGATGTAGTCGGTCGCACCCGAGTCGGTGCTCCGCAGCAGCGCCTCGGCATGAGCGAGCACGATCGGATCGTTGTCGACATAGGCGATCCGGCACTCGGGCGCGATCGCCTGGGCGACCTCGTGGGTGTTGTTGGCCGACGGAAGCCCGGTACCGATGTCCAGGAACTGGCGGATCCCGGCCTCGGCCACCAGGTACTCCACCGTCCGCGCCAGGAACGCGCGGTTGGCCCGTACGGACTTGACCGTGCTCGGAAAGGCTTGCAGGCCGGCCTCGGCAGCCGCCCGGTCGGCGGCATAGTTGTCCTTGCCGCCCAGCCAGGCGTCATAGACCCGGGCAGGGTGCGGAATGCTCGTATTGAACCGGGAGAGCTTGTCCTGACTCGGCGACTCTCCAGGCAGATCCGATGCCACGAACGTCTCCTCAAGCGCCGCCATTGATTTGCACGAACACCATATATGCGACACGCCTTCCGCGGGCTCCAGTCGCAGATGGCCGCTGGTCCCCGTTCGCGGCGGGGCGACCATCGCCGAGGCGACGACCGGCGGCGCCGCCGGTTTCAGGTGGCGGGTGCGGGCTCGGCGGCGAGGGAGCCCAGGAGGCGGAGCCGCTCGGCGGACGCCGAGCCGGGTTCGGCGGTGTAGATCATGAGCATCAGGCCGGGTTCGGCGGTGATGGCGAGTTCCTCGTGGGCGAGGACGAGCTCGCCGACCTCGGGGTGATGGAAGCGCTTGGTGCCGGCGCCGAGGACGTGCACGTCGTGGGCGCTCCACAGCCTGCGGAACGGCTCGCTGTGCGCGGAGAGTTCGCCGACGAGTTCTTGCAGGCCGCGGTCGTGGGGGTCGCGTCCGGCCTCGGCTCGGAGGATCGCCACGCTCATCTGCGCGAAGCGGTCCCAGTCGGGGTAGAAGCCGCGCGAGGCGGGGTCGAGGAACAAGAACCGCGCCAGGTTCGGCACGCGGCCGGCGTCGCCGATCAGGGGTGCGTAGAACGCCCGGCCGAGGGCGTTGGCGGCCAGGACGTCCGTCCGGGGGTTGCGGACGAAGGCGACGGCATCGGTGATCGCTTCCAGCACCCGGGCAAGGCCGGGGCGTACGGTGGCCGGCTTCGTCGTCCGGCGCCGCCCGGAGGCGGGGTTGCCGTCGGCGGTGCGGGCCAGGTCGAACAGATGCGCGCGTTCGGCGTCGTCGAGGCGAAGGGTGTCGGCGATGGCGTTCAGAACGGCGGCGGACGCGCCCCGGATGGCGCCCCGTTCGAGCCGCGAGTAGTACTCCACGCTCACACCGGCGAGGATCGCGACCTCACTGCGGCGGAGCCCGGGCACCCGGCGGCCACTCCCGGCGGGCAGCCCCGCCTGCGCGGGGGTGACCTTGGCGCGTCGCGACATGAGGAACTCGCGTACCTCGTGGCGGTTGTCCATGGGATCGAGCGTACGACGGCCCTGTGCCGCCGAGGAGTGCCCTGCCAGGACACCTAAGGCCGGGGTTCGACGGCTGAGGGGCTGGTGGGGGCGCTGGTATCATCTCGGGCGATGCGCGGGCGGAAGCGGTGACGCAGCCAGGAGGCCCGCCCCCGGCGTGACACGGCGGATCTCCCATCGGCGCGGGATTCCGTCCGCCCGCTCGTCCACAGTTAGGTTCCCCGGTGCTGCTCTTCCCTCTGGCCAATCGTTGCTCGAAGAGCGCAGTGGGCGCGGTCAGGGGCCACTGGTTGTTCGCGCTGGTGCTGCTCGCGGGTGTCGTTCTGCGGGTCGTCACCATGCTCGGGTTCCGGGGCGTGCTGTGGTTCAACGACAGTTACGACTTCCTGCGGATCGCGGACGATCCGTTTCCGCATCCGCTGCGGCCGTCCGGTTATGGGCTTTTCCTGTGGGGGTTGAAGCCGTTCCACAGCCTGGCTCTGGTGACGTTGTTGCAGCATGCGGCGATCGTCGGGCTGGCGGTGGTCGCGTACCGGATGCTCGTCCGGGACTTCGAGGTGCGGCGGGCGTGGGCCGCGCTGGCCGTGACGCCGATTCTGCTGGACTCGTACCAGATCGAGCTCGAGCATCTGCTGCTGTCGGACACCTTGTTCACCGTGCTCGTGCTCGGGGCGATGCTGCTGCTGGCGAAGCCCGGGGCGGCCGGGTGGCGGCGGGCGGCCGCGGTGGGGGCGCTGCTGGGCCTGGCGGCCGTCACGCGGACGGTCGGGCTGCCGCTGTTCATGATCGTCCTGCTCTACCTGGTGGTGCGGCGGACGAGATGGACCGTGTACGCGGCGCTCACGGTGACGTTCGTCCTGCCCGTCGGGGCTTACGCGACCTGGTTCCAGCAGGAGCACGGCCGGTTCCAGATGACCGGCGTGGACGGCGTCTTCCTGTGGGGGCGCACGGCGGCGTTCGCCGACTGCGACGCGCACACGCCGCCGCCGGATCTGGCGAGCCTCTGCCCGTACGGGGCGAAGGAGAACCGGCCCGCCTCGTCCCACCAGATCTGGGAGAAGAACTCGCCCACCGGATGGTCCAACGGGGAGGCGTTCAGCGAGGAGACGAACGAGCGGGCGCAGCGGTTCGGGTTGTGGGCGATCCGGAATCAGCCGGTCGACTACCTGCGGGTCGTGTCGTACGACTTCTTCGTCCGGACGTTCTCGTGGCACCGGTCGCAATACCCGACGGTCGGCACTGAGGCCCGGTATCACTTCCCCACGAAACCGACGGCGCGGAAGCCTGGTCTGCGCGTGCTCGGGGGCGGCGACCGGCGGTCGGTCGTCCATGAGTACTCGCATGGCACCGGACGGACGCACATCGTGGAGCCGTATGCGGGTGTGATGCGCGGCTACCAGGAGCGTGTGAGCGTGCCCGGGACGGTGCTCGGGGTCGTCCTGCTGGCGGGTGCGGCCGGGATCGTGTGGCGGCGGGCGCGCGCGCGGACGGCGCTCTTCTGGACGTCCGGGGTCGCCCTCCTGGCCATCCCCCCGATCACGGTGGACTTCGACTACCGGTACATGCTGCCCGCCCTGCCGTTCGCGTGCTTCGCCGCCGCGATGGCGTGGGGGCGCGGCGAACCGGCCGGTGAGGGGCGGGAACCGGACGCGGTCGAGGCGGCGGAGCCCGAGGCGCAGCCGGCCGACGCCTGACGGCCCCTTGCGTCCGCGATCGCCGTCACCCTCGACGCGAAATGAGTACGAACGCGGATGCCGGCGGGCCGTGGCGACCGTGATCCTTGAGCTCATGCGCCGATATGTGATCTTCCTGGTTCCCGTTCTGCTGGCCGCCGCCTGCGGCGGCGTCCCGTACGCGGGCGGCGGGACGTCCGGGAGGCCGGCCGCCGGAACGGCCGAGGAGCAGGCCACCGCAGACGCCCGGAAGACCGCCGACAACGCCGGCGACAAGGTCTACACGGCCCGGGTGTGGCCCGCGCGCGACCTGGCCCACCGGGCGGCGGATCTGGACGGCGTCGAGGTCATGGGCGTGCGGGGTGCGTCCACCGCCGGGGCCGGGGTGGCCCTCGTCGTCCGCGTCTCCGGCACGGGGACGAAGGCCGGGCCGTATCCCGGCGAGCCCATCACCGTGAAGCGCTGTTTCCGGATGCGGTTCTCGACGACGACCGAATGGCACGAATACGAGACGCGCCTGGTGACATGCCCGCCGGGAGAACCGCTGCGGTTCGAGCCGTGGCCGAAGACGCCGGACATTCCGTCCGCGAAACTGCAGAAGGTGCTGCCGCGCGTCCCGGCCGGGGGCAGGGCGGACGAGGCGAAGGTCCGCGCGGCGGTCGCGTCGCTGCGCCTGGACCCTGCGATCAGCCGCGAATTCCGGACCGAGGGGCCGGTCGTCGGCGTGGTGCTGAAAGTGCGGCCCTATCTCTCGGACGCGTTCGACTGCGTCCTCGCCCGCGTCGCGCCGGGACGGACGAGCGTCTGGTCACCGGCACGGATCCAGCGGATGCCGGGCGAAGGCGGCTGCAGCGCCGGCAACGCCGTCGACCCGATGCCGCCGCCGCACTAGAGGTCGCCGAGGCGGGCGGCGGCGACCTTCTTCGGGACGACCATTCGCCACGCGTCGATCACCAGTTCGCGCATTTCCGCTTCGTCGAGCGCGGCCGTCCAGGCGTGCACCCAGTTGAAACGCATGTCGGACTCGCGGGGCAGGTGGAATTTCGCCGGTTCGGAGGCCACCAGCGCGGCGCGCTCCTCCTTGGGGAAGGCGAATCCCATCACGGTCTCGTCCCGCGAGAGTGCGACGTAGACGATGGAGCCGACGCGGAACTTCACCTGGTCCCTGATGAGGTGCTCCGATGTGCGGGGCAGAGTTCTCGTGAGCGCCCGCACCTGCTCGACGGTGATCATCTTGTCCTCCTCCGGCCGCGGTTTCCCCAGCAAAGCACCCGGGACCGACGATCTTGTTAGATTTGCCTGCACGAGGGGGCGGTCGTGAACGAACTGGTGCGCTGGCAGACCGAGCACGGGACCATCGTCGTGGAGAGCGACGACCGGGAACCCGGATTCGGATCGGTGTCCCGTAGCGGCGAGATCTTCCATGAGGCGGCGGGCAAGTTCGAGGACGCGTTCGCCAACGTCCGGGAGGCGGCCCAGTCGGCGCTCGCGGCGCTGCGCGGCGGCGACCTGAACCCCGACGCGGTCGAGCTGGAGTTCGGCGTCAAGCTGAACGCCGCGGCGGGCGCGGTCATCGCGAAGACGTCCGTCGAAGGGCACCTCAAGGTCAAACTGACGTGGGGTCGGCCGCCCGCCGGGGCCGGAGCCGCGGAGGAGGCGTAGCGGGGATCGTGGACGATTGGCAGTGGCGCGCCTGGGTCGGCCACCCGTCCGGCGGCAAGCTGGGCGCGGCGTTCCTCATCACCGAGACCCGCCTGCTGACCTGCGCACACACCGTCGAGGGGATGGACGAGGCACGCGTCGGGTTCCCGGGGCTCCGGGAGGACCTCCCCGCCGCGGTGGTGCGGTGCACCGGCTGGCGGCGGGCGGGCGACTTCGGGGACGTCGCCGTCCTGGAACTGCGGGAACCCGTCCCCTACGAGCCCGCGCGGTTCGCCGCTCCCGACGAGGTCCACTCCCGGGCCGGGGAGAACGAGTTCGGCGTGTGGGGGTTCCCCTACGGCCTGGACGACGGCGAACTGCACGGCACGGTCACGACCAGGCCGCAGTGGCAGCGCCGGCGCGAGTGGTGGCAGTTGCGGGCCACGCAGGGCAGCGCGCTGGAGAAGGGCTACAGCGGGTCGGCGGTGTACCGCCTGGCCACGGGCGAGGTCATCGGCATGGTCACGAACGCCGACCTGCGCCGCGACGACTACACGGACGTCGGCTGGATGCTCCCGCTCGACCGGCTCCGGCTGTATTCGGAGGAGCTGGACGACCTGCTGCCGCTCACCTGGCTCACCGCCCCGGCCCGGCGCGAACTGCGGGGGATCCTCGCCGGCGTCCCCTTCACGCCCGTGCTCGCCGCCGAGCTGGCGGTGGTCACCGGACGTCCCTCGCCGGCCGTCTTCCAGTCGGCCTGGCACTCGGTACGGCATGTCGCCGAGGGCTTCCGTGAGGAGCAGCTCGTCCGCTACCTGCGGGCGGTGCGCCGGGCCTCCCCGGCCTCCGCCGCGCGGCGCCTGACCACCTGGTCGAGGCGTCACCTTCCGGACGGCGCGAACGCGCACGGCCCCCGTCCCGGGCCCCCGTCGGTGATCGTGCGGCTGGAGCGGATGACGCACGGCGCGTTCGACATCACCGTGCACCTCTGGACGGACGGCGCGGCGGGCCGCTCCCGGCGCGCGGAGGAGGTGCCGAGGCAGCGGGTGCGGCAGGTCGTCGAGGAGCACGTCGCCGAACTGGCGCCCGCCCTCTTCGGACGCGAGTGGATGATCGAGTTCGCGGTGCCGCAGAAGTGGCTCAGCACGCCGTTCGAGCAGTGGCACGCGGACCCCGAGAAGACGCAGCGCATGCGCCGGTACCCGCTGGTCGTCCGGGACGTGCAGCGCATGCGCCCGGACTCCTTCGCGCGGGACCAGGCGTATCGGCGCTGGCGCCTGCTCAGCGAGCTGGAACGCAGCGACCCGCGGCGCATCACGTGCGACACGGCCCGGGACAGCGGCTACTTCAGCGATCTGCTGGAGGCCAACGACGACTACTGCGTGCTGGTCTACGGGGCCTGCCCGCCCGACGAATCGCTCCGCGCCGCGCTGAGCAACGGCGTCCCCGTCATGCTGTGGCCGCGTACCGCGTGCGACGCCGCCGTGCACGAGAAATGCCACGGCCACGGCGTCCAGGAGGAACTGGCCGAAGCGGTCGGCGGCGCGCATCCCGGCGACCTCCCCCGGCTCGCCCGTGATCTGCGCAAGCGCGCGCTGCTCGCCAAGGACGAGCCGCACTGCGGGCGCGACCTCACCCTGCTGTGGGACGACCCGTCCCGCCTTCCCGACCCCCCGCTCGCCATGGAGGTATAGGTGCCGGACTGGCTGCTCTACACCGGGAGCCGTTCCCCGCACGACGGCATCGGCAGGCTGCCGCCACCGCCGCCCTGGCGCGCATTCGGCGGCGAGCCCGTGCTGCCGTCCCCGTCCGGCGGCTCGGGGAACGAGCACCAGGCGACCACGTACCGTCCGTCGGACGACGCGGTGCAGCAGGTCAACGCCGCCTTGTATCTGCGTCGCCCGCTGCTGGTGACGGGGCCGCCCGGTACTGGGAAGTCCACGCTCGCTTACGCGGTGGCCCACGAACTCGGTCTCGGCCCCGTCCTGCACTGGCCCGTCACCAGCCGGACCACCCTGCGCGACGGCCTCTACCAGTACGACCCGCTGACACGCCTCTACGCGGCGGGACGGGAGGAGGCGCCGGCCGAGGAGGACATCGGCCGCTACATCCGCCTCGGCCCCCTCGGCACCGCGCTCCTCCCCTACGGCCGCCCCCGTGTGCTGCTCGTGGACGAGATCGACAAGAGCGACATCGACCTGCCCAACGACCTCCTCACCATCTTCGAGAAGGGCGAGTACGAGCTGCCTGAACTGACGCGGCGGGCCGAGCCGACCGCCGAGGTGATGACGGCCGACGGGCCCGGCGCCCGCGTCACGGTCACCGCCGGGACGGTCCGCTGCAACGCCTTCCCCCTGGTCGTGATGACCAGCAACGGCGAACGCGAGTTCCCGCCCGCGTTCCTGCGCCGGTGCGTGACCGTGGAACTGCGCCAGCCTTCGGAGGAGGCGGAACTCTCCGCGATCGTCCGCGAGCACCTCGGGCCGCTGGCCGACCAGAGCGACGACCTCGTCCGCCGGTTCTTCGAGCGCTCCACGTCCGGCACGCTGGCGACCGACCAGCTCCTCAACGCCGTCTACCTGTGCCGCCACGCCGCCACCGAAGACCGCCGCGCGCTGGCCGACCGCATCATGCCCTACCTGACCGGCCCGATCGATGACGATTGACCGGCTCCGGGAGGCCCTGTCGGCGATCGGCCCACCACCGGACGCCCGGGAACTGAGCGAGATGCTGTGGCTCGCCTGCCACATCACCCCGGCCGAGGAGCGTCCGTCTCCCGCGCCGCCACCGCCGGTCGCTCCCGCCCCGGAGATCCGGCAGCCGCCGACACCGGCCACCCCGGCCACCCCGGCCGCGCCGCCACCGCACGCGCCGGAGCCGCGCACCGGCATCCACCCGCGTCCGGCGCCCGGCGCCGAACCGGGCGGCGAGGCGGCGGAGGTGCTCGTCCCCACGGCGCCGATGCTGGCGGACCCCCTCGGCCTGCAACGCGCGCTCCGGCCGCTCAAGCGCCGCATCCCGTCCCGCCATCGCCGCGAACTGGACGAGGAGGCGACCGCCGCGCGCATCGCCGACACCCGCCTGTGGACACCCGTGCTCGTCCCGTCACCCGAACGGTGGCTCACCCTCGCCCTGGTCGTGGACACGGGGCCGACCATGCGCCTCTGGCGTCCCCTCGCCCGCGAGCTCACGGAGATGCTGATCCGCCAGGGCGCCTTCCAGGACGTCCACATCACCTACCTGGACGAGGCGGGCCGCATCGCATCGACGCCCGGCGCCCCGTCCCAGGACCCGCGCACACTGCTGGACGCATCAGGCCGCCGAGCGGTGCTCGTCCTGAGCGACTGCTCCGGCCCGCACTGGTGGAACGGGCACGCCAGGCGCGCCGTCCGCCACTGGGCGCAGGCCGGGCCGACCGCGATCCTGCAGCCCCTCGCCGAACGCCTCTGGCGCCGCACCGCCGCACCGACCGCGCCCGGCCTCGCCGTCCTGCCCCGCCCCGCCGCCCCGAACACCGACCTGCGCTTCACTCCCTTCGACGGCGCCGTGCCGCCCGGAGTACCCGTCCCGGTCCTGGAGCCGACGCCCCGCTGGTTCGCCGCCTGGGCCCGCCTGGTCTCCGGCGCGGCCCCGCAGCCCGCCGCCGTCGCCGCCCTCCCGCTCCGCGCCCCCGGACCGGCCCCGGTACACCGCGAACGCGAACTGCCCGTCACCGAACGCGTCCGCCGCTTCCTCTCGACGGCCTCCCCGGACGCCGCCGAACTCGCCGCCCACGTCGCCGTCTCCGTCCCGTCGCTGCCGGTGATGCGCCTCATCCAGCACCGCATCCTCGGCGGCTCAGGGCCCGGCCAGCTCGCGGAGGTCCTGCTGAGCGGCCTGCTCCGCCCGGTCGGCGACGTCCGCTACGAGTTCGTCCCGGGCGCCCGCGAGGCCCTCCTCGACACCCTCCCGCGCCCCGACGCCCTGCACACCCGCCACGTCCTGGAAGCGGTCTCCGCCGAGATCGAACGCCGCGCAGGCACCACCGCCGAGACCTTCCGCGCCCTCCTCCCCCGCGACGGCGGCCCGGTCACGCTGACCGCCGACACCGACCACTTCGCCCTCGTCACCCCCCGGACCCGCACCCACCTCGCCCCGGCCCCCTCCACGGACTTTTCAGGAGCTCCCGACCTGCTCGACCTGCTGGGCCTGCCGGTGGACGAACTCCTCGGCGACGGCTGGGACCGTGCTCCACGGCCAACGGTGATCGGTGCGGACGGCGAGGAGCCGGTGGCGCTGGACATCCTCAACGGCCACCCCGACCTCCCGCACGGACTGATCCGCGCCCCGAGAGCCGCGCGCAGGTGGCTGATCCGGGCGATCGTGTGGAGCCTGGCCCTGACGCATTCACCGAACGTCGTCAACTTCGCCTTTGTCGGCTTCTCCACGAGGGGACGGTCTCTCGGCGATCTGAGAAACCTCCCCCATGTCGCCGCCGACGTCCACGACGACCCTGCGGACCCACCTCCGGCGAGCGACGTTCCGCGGATCCTCGAAGCCGAGCAGAGACGCCGCAAGTCCATCCTGCGCTCCGCCGGCGTGGACACGTGGGACGAGTACCAGGCCGCCATCGCCGAGGGCCGAGCCCTCGATCCGCTGCCCGCCCTCCTAGTGATCATCGACGACGCCCACCCCCTGCTGGACCCGCAGTTCGATCTGACGGATCCCCTCGCCCGGCTCTACGGCACGGGGTCGGCTCAGGGCATCACATTCATCATCTGCACCCCGGACGACCTTCTCCCACCGCTGCATCTCACCCATCTGGCCGGCTGGAACATGGGGCCCAGCGGGCACGGCGGCGACCTCGCCTTCCTCCATGTCCTCGCACGGCAGGCCCACCCGAGTTTCCTGCCCGCACGCCTTTCGGCAGAGCAGAGCGCCCCCATCGTCGAACAGATGCGCCGCCGAGGTCCGCAGGCATACCGGCTCGGCACCCCCGCTCCCCCGAGCGTGCCCGCATTCGACGTGCTCAGGCTGAACGGCGGCGGCCCCAGCGGCATGTTCGAGGAGACGTGGGCGCTCCCCGCCTCCCAGCCGAGAAATCCCGCCATCGGCTACGACACCGAGGGCAACGCCCTCACCCTCTACCCGCTCGAGCCCTCGTCGGGCATCCCGCACGGCCTGATCGTCGGCAGTCCCGAATCCCGGCAGCGCATCGTCCGCGCCATCACCCTGGCCCTGGCCGCCGGCCACTCCCCCGCGAACCTCGCCTTCGCCTTCGCCGGCCTGGGCGAGCACCCCCTCGGCGAACCACTCGACCTGCCGCACGTCCGCTACTCCGCGGACGAGTTGCTCGGGCATCCGGAGAAGCTCCAGCGCTTCCTCGATTACCTGTCGCGCGAACTGGACGCCCGGACCACCGCGTCACCGCGCGGCTTCCCGGAGCCGCCCCCCTCCGATTCCGGCGAAGACCACTGGCCGGAAACGCCACCGCGCCTTCTCGTGGTGGCCGACATGTCGCTGACGCTTCCCATGAGCAGGCCCCAGGTCGGCGAGGCGCTCCTCTCGCTGGCGCAACGCGGGAGATCCCTCGGCGTGCAACTGCTGCTCACGTCGACGACAGTCGAGAACACCACGATCTGGGACCGCTTCCTCCCCCTCCTCGGCTGGCGCATCGCCGCCGGCCCGCGTCCGGCCGCCGAACTTCAACGCGTTTTCGGGCAGGGTGGCCTCGCCTTCCCCGACGAACGCACGGCCTACTACCTCCTCGCCGGCGGCGGCTCCCCGCACCGGTTCACGGTGGCGGAGGAGCCCCCCGCACCCGTGGTCGAGAGCTTCGTCCGGCGGACGCGCGACCACTGGCGGGCGACCCCCCTCCCCGCCGACGCGGTCGCTGCCGACGCGGAGCCGGCCCTGGCCGATCCCATGCGGTCCCGCGCGGTACTGATCGGCGTGTCCGCATATACCTCGCTGCCTTACCTGCCCGGCGTCCTGAACAACCTGGAGGGGCTGAAGCGGGTCCTGTGCGACCCGCGGGTGTGGGGCCTGCCGGAGCGCAACTGCGTCGTCTTGGCAGAGCCATGGAGCCTGACGCAGATCGTGGACGCGGTCGACCGCGTCGCCCGTGAGGCGGAGGACGCGCTGCTCGTCTACTACGCAGGGCACGGCTTGCGGGACGAGGCGGACGGCACGCTCTCCCTCGCCCTTCCCACGTCCCGGCCCGGCGAGATGCACACCGCGCTCCCGTACACCTGGCTGCGACGCGCGATCGACATCCCTGACGGGCCGAAAAGCAAGGTCGTGATCCTTGACTGCAGCTTCAGTGGCCTCGCGGCGGATGACGGGATCCAGCGGACATCCGCCGGCAGTGACACCTTCTTGATGACATCGGCGTCCCGGGGCGGGCATGCGCTCGCCACTCCAGACGCGGCCCACACGTCGTTCACCGGCGAGCTGGTCGCTCTGCTCGAAGAGGGGCTCGAAGGCGCGCCCGCCGGCCTCGACATGAGGACGCTCCATGTCGCCGTGCAGCAGCGGCTCGTCTCCAAGGGCCACCCGCCCGGGGCGGCGAACTACGGCTCCTCCAGCAGCGCCCGCAGGAGGCTGTTCCGCAACCGCGCCCACGAGGGGGACGCTCCTGCCGCCAAGGGGCTCAGCGAACCGGTCAAAGCACTGCTCGAAGCGGAATTGCGCACGGAGAGAGCGGACGACCGCGGTAGTCGCCATCTGGTGTTCTGCGGCCGCTACGGGCCGGAGATGCTGGCTGCGGCCGGGTGGTACGGCCTACGGCTCGCCGAACGCGGTGAGTCGCGGCACGGAAGGGCGATGGCGACGTCCTGGCGCTGGCTGGTGGGTCCGGACATGGGCGGCAGGGCCACTCCGATCCCCGTGTTCTTCCTGGAGTCCACAGGCGGCGTGCTGGTCCTCCAAGATGCGGACGACCTGGTGACCGCCGAGGGCGGCCCGATCGGGTCGGCGGCGGCCGACGAGATCGCCCGGATGGCCGGGGAGCACGACGATCCGGTGATCATCATGTGCGGGGAGGAGCCCGCCATGCGAACCCTGCTCAGCATGCTGCACCCCGAGGTCGCCGACCGGTTCCGCATCATCGCGCCGGCGGAGTGGGGCGACCCCGCGCCGCCGCTGCCGGCGCACCTTCCGCGCAGCCGCCTCGCGATGGCGTCGCAGGGCCGCATTCCCATCGGCGTCGAATACGGGACTCAAGAGCCGGCCATCCTGGACTTCAGGGAGCGGCCGCATTTCGTCGTGGCCGGGAATCCGGGCTCCGGCAGGACCAACGTGCTGCATCTGGTCTTCGACGCCCTCAGCACCGGTGAGGAGGCGCTCTACGTCGTCGACCCGGCCGGCGGGCTGAACGACACGGACTTCCGCCGTCCGGGCCCGCCCCGCGTGTCGTCCGGAACCTACGCCGCCACGTCGATGCAGGTCAGATCTCTGATCGGCAGGCTCCTCGGCCACCTGGAGAGGTCACCCGAAGACGAGATTCACCTGATCGTGGACGACCAGGATCTGCTGGACCGCGATCTGTTCCAGCCGCTTCGCCCGTATCTGAGCGAACGGCGGTTCCACATCGTCCTCGCCCGCACCGGCGACGGACGGGATCCGCTGTTCGGATACCTCGACCCACTGGCGTGCGCCGTCCTGCTGATGGGCGGGCCGACGCCGGCCGACCGCGTCCCGGGGCGCGGCGTGCTCACCCAGGGCTACGAGAGCCGGCTCATCCAGGTCGCCGCGGCGTTCTGACCATATTGGATCAGCCGGTACATAACGTGTTAGCGTGCGGGTATGGGGCGGCCCAGGAAGTTCGACGAGGGGCGGGCGGTCGAGGCGGCCATGCGGGCGTTCTGGGCCGACGGATATGAGGCGACGTCCACGCAGGAACTGTGCGAGGCGACCGGGCTCGGACGCAGCAGCATCTACAACACGTTCGCGAGTAAGCGCGAACTGTTCGTCAAGGCACTCACCCACTACATGGACGACAGGACCGCCCGGCTCGTCCAACTGATGGAGGACGGCGGGAAGCCGGTGCGGGAGCGGCTGCGGACCGTCCTGGAGCGGGCCGCCACACCGGACGACGACGACCCGGCCGGATGCCTCGTCGTGAACGCGACCGTTGAGTTCGGCCCGCAGGATCCGGACATCGCGGAGCGGCTCGAACGGCACCGGCGGCAGCGGTTCGCGGTCCTGAAGGCAGCCATCGAGGACGGGATACGCGTGGGCGAGCTCGACGCGCGCAAGGACGCGGAGGCCCTGGCGCACTTCGTGATCTCGACGGTCAGCGGCATCCAGGTCGCCGCCCGCGGCGGCGCCGACCGCGCGACCCTCCGGAGCATCGCCGACACGGCCATGCACTCCCTCTGAGCAAGGGCGGCCACGCGCCGCCCTCTTTCACGCCCTGACTTGTATCGACCGATCCCACAAAGGGGACAACGCCGATGCCGTCGGCCGTGTACGTGCTGGCCGACCACAGTTCGCGCGGACGGGGTGAAGGGCCGGCACGGGGTGTCTGGGCCGGCCCTTCGGGTGGTGTCTGTCAGGAGCAGGAGTTCGCCCGGAAGGACCACAGGGCTCGCCGGCCGGCGTGTTCGGCGACCGTCCAGATTCGGTGCCGGCTTCGGTAGCAGGCAAGGTCTTCCGGGCCGTAGGAGATCGTCCGGTGCTTCACCTTGGCCCAGCCTCGTGAGGTGGGGTAGGTCGTGAGGAGGCGGCCGCGCTTGTGGCCGTGGCTCTGGGTGAACCACCAGCGGCCGTGGGTCCGGACCCCGCCCTGGATCTTGTCGGCCGGGAGTTCGGCGCCCCAGCTGGGGCGGACGGGGCCGCCGCCGGCCAGCGCCCCGAGCCGCCAGGTCACCACGCGTCCCTGCGGCCAGTTCGGGCGGCAGTACTCGCCCGCGGTGAGGACGTGCGGCCGGGTGGTGCGGTCGATGGAGAGCCAGGACATGCGCAGCGGGCCGGTGCCGCGGCACTTGCCGCGGACCTTGCCGTGGGCGAACTCCCAGCTGCTCGTCTGCGGCATCACGTAGCGGAGGCCGTGGCCGTAGTACTTGCCGTGGTGGAGGCCGACCCAACCGGCGTGGTGGGTCGAGCCCCGCTTGCTCTTGGCGAGGTCGTAGATGTGGCGCATGTCGAACTCGCGCACCCCGTGCCGGGTATCGGCGACGTAGAGCTTGTCGCCGTACCAGGCGATGCCGCCGGCGTGGATGCCGATGTCGGTGTAGGTGGCGTTCCGGCCCTGCATCACCGGTGCGACGAGGAGGACGTGCCGGTACGTGCGCCGGTCGGGGTTGACGAACGTCAGCCTGACCTTCCCGCTGTCATGCCACGACACGAGGATCGGCCTGCCGCCGCCCTCCCACCGCCCGCCGGCCACCGCGTCCGAGACGGTCGTGACGCCCTGTGGCACCCAGCTCCGGGTGGCGGAGTCGGTCCTGTCGAAGCAGTACACGAGCGAGTGGGCGGGCACACCGGCGCGCCCGGCACAGCCGCGGCCCATCTTGGCCTGGCCGGACGAGCGGAGCAGGGCGTTGACGCTGCTCGTGCGGAGCCTGCCGTCCAGCGCGCGGAGCGGCGTGCTCCGGTCGGCGCCGCGGCGCAGGACGAAGTCGCGGGGGTTCAGGTCCGCCGGGGCCTTCGCCGTCACCGTCGTTGCGGGGGCCGCTTGGGCGACGCCCGGGACGGCCACGAGCGCGGCACCGGCGGCGAGGGCCGCGACACCCGGCCGCCGGACCCGGGTCACTGTACGCTGCATGATCATCACGTTCCGCTACATAGCCCCGGGCGGGTCGCACTAAAGGTGGCCACGCCTCCCGCGATGATCAAGTTATGTTTACGCCCGCCGGGTGAACCGCCGAGATCGCCTGGACGTCGCGGACGGGACGGCCCCCGCGCGGAGGGCCGTCCCGTCCGGGTCAGCGCAGGCGGCAGGTGCCGGAGTCGGACTTCGACGGTTCGCTCTCGGAGGTCGCCGTCAGCCGCAGCCGCGCGTGGCGGGACGCACCCGGTGCGGCCTTCGCCCAGACCTCGACGCGGGTGCGGCCCCCCGACGCGGCCGTCGCCAGCTCGTTCGGCAGCCGCGTCGTCCAGCCGGCACCGGACACGGCCGCCTTCAGGCGGAACACGTCCGAGGCGTGGAGGCCGCTGCCGCCCTGGCCCGTGTTGCGGAGCATCATCGTGCACTTCGCCCAGCCGGCGGCGGTCGGGCGCGCGTGGGCCGAGGACATCCGCACGCCGCGCCGCTGCGGGCCGGCGCCGTCCAGAGAGCTGATCGCGACCGTGTAGGACAGGACGCCCTTCCGGTCGCGCTTCAGGTCGAGGACGTAGAAGTGCAGCCGGTTCGCCTCGTCCACGTACTCGTACTCGCTGCCGGAGTCCCTGCCGGCGTGGTAGAGGGCGTCTGACAGCTGGCGGTAGTCGCCGATCGTCATCTTCTGCGGCGTGCCGTCGGGGAAGACGAAGTCGACCTTGTCGATGTCCTGCGGGTTGGCGTCCTTCACCCAGATGAAGGGGGCGCGGTCGCGGTCCTTGGTCTTCGCCAGCAGGACGCCGGAGTCGGGCGTGAAGGAGTCGGTGCCCATCCGGTCGACGACCTCGATGGTGTAGTTGTCGTAGCCGCCGCCGTCGCAGAGCGGGTCGGTGCCGGTGTCGCAGGCGGGGCTCTTGTCGCCGCCCGCACCGAGCTTCACGTTGACGCCGGCCAGGTCATCGGAGCCCGGTTCGACGGAGCGGGCCGTCACCTTGGCGACGACCATGCCGGACGAGGCCAGCGCGTCCCGGCTGAGCTGCAGCACCTTGTCGGGGTCGACCATGCCCAGCTTCATCTTGTTGCGGAGCATGTGCTGCGCGCCCATGGACCCGCCGCCCGTCGCCGGGATCGTCCAGCGGCTGTGCGGGCCGCCCGGCCCGTTGAACGTGCCGCGGCTGAGCATGTCCCACGGGCCGCTGTAGGCGCGGCGCGGCGGATCGCTGTACGGGTTGTTGTAGTTGTCGCCGATGCCCAGGATGTGGCTGAACTCATGGGCGTAGACGGACATGCCGGAGCTCTCCGCCTGAGTGGAGGAGACGCCCGGGATGGCGTTCGGCCAGATCGTGGAGCCCGCCTGCCAGGACGTCCAGGGGATGTACCGGGTCTTCACCCAGTTCGGCAGGTTCGGGTCGCCCGGCCCCCACGCGTCCGGCACGTTCTCCGGCGCGCCGAACTTCATCTCGCCGAACTCCTGCCAGGTGGACGACTCGTCCTGCCCGGCGCTGAGGAAGAAGACGAAGTCGTACTCGCCCGCCGTCTCCTCGCCGACGTCGCCGACCCACGCGGCGCGGGCGTCCGCCCGCAGGTCGCGGCCGCAGGTGTCGCCGGCCGGGCAGCCCGTGCCGCCCTGCATGCCGTCCACGCCGTACTCGTGGTCCTTGGCGGGCATCTGGTAGGCGCCGAACCCGGTGAGATTCACCCCGTACCGGCCGCCGGAGTCCTCCATCCAGTACTCGTGGAGCGTGTGGCCGTGGTTCAGCTCCTGCGGCCTGTTGAGGAAGTCCTGGTAGAACCCGGCGACCTTGTCGCGCGGGACGTCGCCGACCTCGACCGGGTTGCCGAAGATGGACGAGTTCTTCGGCTGCGTCACCTCGAACGGCTGGTTCGGGTAGTCGACCAGAACCACCGCGACGTTGAAGTTCCGCACCGATCCCCGCCGGGCCGGGTCCGACCACGACGTGCCGGGGACGGACCTGTAGTCGTCCCACGTCATCGTGTCGGGAAGCTCGTAGTTCTGCGGGTCGATGGGGCGCGGGGCGCCCGCCGCGAATGCGCGGGCGGACGGCTGGTCGCGCTGCCACGGCTGCGTCCGCGGCCAGTGCCGCATCTGCCAGGGGTTCGCGGTCGGCTCCGGGACCGGCGGTCTCGGCTGCGCGGCGGCCGGGGCGGCCGCCAGGCCCGTGACCAGCCCCATCGCCGCCGCGGGCACCAGCAGCATCTTCTTCGCGCGCATGTCTCCCCTACCTCTCAGGTGGGTTGCTGAGAGGTAGGTAAGAACAGGCGATTCCGTCCCGCTAGGGCCGACTTAGCCGATCTTGCGCTGTATGTCCTGGCAGGTCGCGCGATGCACCCAGGTCACAGCACCGCCCGGATCACAGCACCGCCCGGATCACAGCACCGCCCGGATCACAGCACCGCCCGGATCACAGCACCGCCCGGATCACAGCACCGCCCGGATCACAGCACCGCCCGGATCACAGGGGCAGCTCGCGGCCGGCGACGACGATCCCGTCCTCGTCGCTGTAGAGCCAGTCGCCCGGACGGAACTCGGCTCCGCCGAACGACACCGGGACGTCCACCTCGCCGGCGCCGTCCTTGGCGCTCTTGCGCGGGTTGGAGCCGAGCGCCTTCGCGCCGAGGTCGAGCCCGCGGATCGCCGCCACGTCCCGGACCGCGCCGTTGATCACGACGCCGGCCCAGCCGTTCGCCACCGCCGCCGCGGCGATCATGTCGCCCATCAGCGCGGACGCCAGCGACCCGGCGCCGTCCACGACCAGGACGCGGCCTTCGCCGGGGGTGTTCAGCAGCTTCTTCACCAGGCCGTTGTCGCGGTGGCAGCGCACGGTCGCGACCGGGCCGGCGAACGTCGTCCGCGCGCCGTACTGGCGGAACTGCGTCTCGCAGCTGCGCAGCTCGTCCCCGAAGTCGTCGATGAGGTCAGCGGTCGCGAAGTCCATGACGGCAGCCTACTGAACGGTAACCGGTCAGCCCGAAGGCGCGTCGGTGGGACGGCCGATCAGCCGCGACAGCACGATCGACGTCTTCGTCGCGGTGATGTTGCCCTCCCGGCGCAGCCGTTCGAGGGCCTGCTCCAGATGCTGGATGTCGCGGGCCCGCACGTGCACGAGCGCGCTCGCGTCCCCGCTGATCGTGTACGCCGCGACGACCTCGGGGTGGCCGCGGACGCTCGAGTAGATCTCCTCGGGGGACGTGGCGCCCGTGCAGAAGATCTCGATGAACGCCTCGGTCGTCCAGCCGAGCGCGGCCGGATCGACGACCGCCGCGAAGCCGTTGATGACGCCGTCCGAGCGCAGCCGGTCGACCCGCCGCTTCACCGCCGGCGCGGACAGCCCGACCTTGTCGCCGATCTGCGCGTAGGAGGCGCGGCCGTCCTCCAGGAGGCGCGCAACGATTCGACGGTCCAGCTCGTCAAGACGCAACAAATATCACCCTCGAAGTCGGTTTTCATCATTGGTCGGCGGTCATTTCCGAACATACGCTGGGAAGCGGACCGGCGGCCACCTGAACCGCCCGGCCTCCTCCCCTCGGCACCGGACGCGAGTCCGGTGTCCCAGCCATGCCCGGCCCGACCGGCCGGGCCGAGCCGCGAAGGAGCGTCGTGACGCCGACCGACCAGCTGCGAGCGATGTCCGAGGACCACAGCGCGCACAACTACCACCCCCTCCCCATCGTGGTCGCGGAAGCGGACGGCGTGTGGCTGACCGACGCCGAAGGCCGCCGCTACCTCGACATGCTGGCCGCCTACTCCGCGGTCAACTTCGGGCACCGCAACCCGCGCCTCACCGAGGTCGCCAAGCGGCAGCTCGACCGGGTCACGCTGGTCAGCCGGGCCTTCGACCACGACCAGTTCGGCCCGTTCGTGTCCGAGCTGGCCGAGCTGTGCGGCAAGGACATGGTCCTCCCGATGAACAGCGGCGCCGAGGCCGTCGAGACCGCGCTGAAGACCGCCCGCAAGTGGGGCTACGAGGTCAAGGGCGTCCCGGCGGACCAGGCGAACATCATCACGTTCGAGGGCAACTTCCACGGCCGAACCACCACGATCATCAGCTTCTCCACCGACCCCGACGCCCGCGACTCCTACGGCCCCTACACGCCGGGCTTCCGGACCGTCCCGTACGGCGACGCCGAGGCGCTCAAGGCCGCGATGGACGACGCCACGGTCGGCGTGCTGATCGAGCCGATCCAGGGCGAGGCCGGCGTGAACGTCCCGCCGAGCGGGTTCCTGCGCGCCGTCCGCGAGCTGTGCACGGCCAACGGCACCCTGATGATCGCGGACGAGATCCAGTCGGGCCTCGGCCGCACCGGCACCACGTTCGCCGTCGAGCACGAGGACGTCGTCCCCGACGTCTACATCCTCGGCAAGGCGCTCGGCGGCGGCATCATGCCGGTCTCCGCCGTCGTCGCGGACCGCGACGTCCTGGGCGTCTTCAAGCCCGGCCAGCACGGCTCGACGTTCGGCGGCAACCCGCTCGCCTGCGCCATCGGCCGCGAGGTCATCAAGATCCTCAAGAGCGGCGAGTTCCAGGAGCGCTCCCGGACGCTGGGCGCCCACATGCACGAGCGCCTCGGCCGGCTGCCCACCGACATCGTCCGCGAGGTCCGCGGCCGCGGCCTCTGGGCGGGCGTCGAGCTGCACGGCAAGGCCCGCCCGGTCAGCGAGCGCCTCATGGACCTGGGCGTCCTGGCCAAGGAGACCCACGAGACCACCCTGCGCCTCGCGCCCCCGCTGGTCATCGAGCGCGAAGACCTCGACTGGGCCCTCGACCAGCTGGAGATCGCCCTCAAGGGCTGACCCCGAGTCCCGGGACACCGCCGGTCAATGGCGCCCGGCGGTGTTTCGCTTTAATGCAAACCCGCGAGCGGTCAAAGAGTTGGCCGGTGCCCGCACGGCGCGGCGGCCCGCCGGGCGCCCGGGGGCAGTGTGGTCGGCATGCTGCGGAACATGGGCCGGCGCCGGGTCGTCATCGGCTGCGGTGGGCTGGCGTTGGGCGTCCTGCTGCTGCTCGCGGGCGGCCTCTACCTGCTGCAACGCGCGTACAACGGGGAGGTCGCGCGGGTCGCGGGGGCGCTGCCCACCGGGGGCGGGCGGCCGTCGGACTCCGGGCGCGGCGAGAACTGGCTGCTGATCGGCTCCGACCGGCGCGCGGACATCCCCTCGATGGGCGCGCGGGCCGACACGATCATGCTGGTCCATCTGTCCGGGCGCGGTGACCGGGTGTCGCTGATCTCCATTCCGCGGGACGGGTGGGTGCCCGTCCCGGGGCACGGCACCACGAAGATCAACGCGGCGTTCGCGTACGGCGGGCCGTCGCTGCTGATCCGCACGGTGGAGCAGCTGACGCGTGTCCGCGTCGATCATTACGCCTCGCTCGACTTCGGCGGGTTCGTGAAGATGACGGACGCGCTCGGCGGCGTCGACGTCACCATCACCAAGGACACCTACGACCCGATGCACAGCCGGCGGTGGAAGGCCGGGCACCAGCATCTGGACGGCATGGAGGCGCTCGACTTCGTCCGGCAGCGGTGGAACCTGCCGGACGGCGACCTCGACCGGATCAAGCGGCAGCAGGCGTTCCTGCACGCGCTCGCGGCGAAGGCGCTGGACACCCGCAACCCGCTCAAGATCGACCGGTTCATCCGGGCCGTGACCGCCTCGGTGACCGTGGACGACTCGGTGACCGCCGGGACGCTGCGCGGGCTCGCGCACCGGCTGCTGAAGACGTCGCTGATCGAGTACCTGACCACCCCGGTGGCGAAGCCCGCCGAGCGGGGCGGGCAGAGTGTCGTACTCCTGGACGATGATGGAGTGCGGGCGCTGTCCACCGCCGTCCGGGAGGACCGCGTGGGCGGCTACGTGGCCCGCAACGGCGCGGCGAACTCGGTGGACGCCGTGCGCTGACCTGCGCGAACTGTCCGAAAATCATATTAAGGTGACGAAGTCGGTCCAAGTGGATTAGTCTGAGTGGACTAATCACTTCGATCCCGAGGCCGCCACCATGTCCCGACCGCTCACGCCGCTCGCGCTCACCGTGCTGCGGATGCTGTGCGACGGACCCATGCACCCGTACGAGATGCAGCAGCGCATCCGCGACTACGCCTACGACAAGGCCGTCAAGATCACCCACGGGTCGCTCTACCACTCGGTGGAGCGGCTCGCCGCGGCCGGGCTGATCGAGCCGCTGGAGACCAGCCGGGAGGGCCGCCGGCCCGAGCGCACCACCTACGCGGTGACCACCGCCGGGCGGGACGCCGCGCAGATCCGGCTGGCCGAGCTGCTGCACGACCCGATCGAGGAATTCCCCCTGTTCGGCACCGGGCTGGCGTTCGTCAACCTGCTGCCCGAGGACGAGGTCACCCGGCTCCTGCGCCGCCGCACGGTCGCGCTCGAGGCGGCGCTCGCCGGGCACCGGACGGCGTACGACTCGCTCCGCAAGCAGGGCCTCGACCGGTACAAGCTGCTCGACCAGGAATGGATGATCGCGCGCGTGCGCGGCGAGCTGGAGTTCGTGCGGGGGCTGGTCGACGACCTGGATTCCGGCCGGCTCACCTGGAAGGACGACGAGGTGCGGATCCGCTGCCACCCGCGGCCACGACCACCACGCCATGACGACGAGGGGACCTCATGAGCAAATGGCGCGGAAATCCCTGGGCGATCCTGCTCACGCTCTCCCTGGGATTCTTCATGACGCTGCTCGACCTGACGATCGTGAACATCGCGATCCCGAGCATGATCGACAAGCTGGACGCCTCGCTGGACGAGGTGCTGTGGGTCGTCA
Source organism: Actinomadura latina NBRC 106108 (assembly GCF_001552195.1). Classification (GTDB taxonomy): domain Bacteria; phylum Actinomycetota; class Actinomycetes; order Streptosporangiales; family Streptosporangiaceae; genus Spirillospora; species Spirillospora latina. The sequence continues at coordinate 169,556 of NZ_BCQS01000006.1, read as the reverse complement.
ACGCCTACATCCTGGTGCTGGCGGTGCTGCTCATCACCGCCGGCCGGCTCGGCGACCTGTGGGGCAAGAAGAACCTGTTCATCGCGGGGGTCGCGCTGTTCACGCTGTCCAGCCTGGCGTGCGGCATCGCGCAGGACCCGACGCAGCTGATCGGCGCCCGCGCCGTGCAGGGGCTCGGCGCGGCGCTGCTGATGCCGCAGACCATGTCGATCATCATCGGAACGTTCCCGGCGGAGCGGCGCGGCGCCGCGCTCGGCGTCTGGGGCGCGGTCGCCGGCGTCTCCACGATCGCCGGGCCGACCGTCGGCGGCCTGCTCGTCACCAGCCTCGACTGGCGGTGGATCTTCTTCGTGAACCTGCCGATCGGCATCCTGGTGCTGGCCATGGCCGTGCCGATCCTGCCCGGCCACACCCGGACCGTCCGGCACCGGTTCGACCTCGTCGGCGTGCTGCTGGCGTCCGCGGCGCTGTTCTGCCTCACGTTCGCGCTCACCGAGGGCCAGAAGTACGAGTGGAACGAGGGCATCTGGGGGCTGATCGCCGCCGGGCTCGCGCTGTTCGTCGTCTTCGTCGTCCACCAGCGCGGCCGCCAGGACGGTGAGCCGCTCGTCCCGTTCTCCCTGTTCAAGGACCGCAACTTCACCGTGCTGAACTTCGTCGGCGCGGCGGTGTCGGTCGGCATGATCGGCATGTTCCTGCCGATGACGATCTACCTGCAGTCGGTGCTGGGCTTCAGCGCCCTCAAGGCGGGCCTCGTCATGGCTCCGTCGTCGGTCGTGTCGATGTTCCTCGCGCCCGTCGCGGGACGGCTGTCCGACCGGATCGGCGGGAAGTTCATCCTGATGTCCGGCCTCACCCTCTACGCGGCGGGCATGATGTGGATCGTCCTCATCGCCGGCGTCGCGACGGACTGGAAGGCGTTCATCCCCGCGCTCGTCGTCTCCGGGTTCGGCATCGGCGGCCTGTTCGCGCCGATGGCGACGGAGGCGACCCGGAACGTCCCGCCGCACCTCGCGGGCGCCGCGTCCGGGGTCAACAACACGATCCGGCAGGTCGGGTCCGTGCTGGGCAGCGCGGCGGTCGGCGCCGTCCTGCAGAACCGGCTCGCGTCCTCGCTGCGGGACGAGGCCACGGCCCGCTCCGCCGCGCTCCCGCCCGACGTCCGCCCCGGGTTCGTGCAGGGGTTCGCGGACGCGGCCAAGGGCGGGCTGGAGGTCGGCGCGGGCCAGAGCGGCGCGAAGCAGCAGCTCCCGCCGGGCGTCCCGCCGAGCGTCGCGCACCGCGTCCACGAACTGGCCGGGCAGGTCTTCTCGCACGGCTTCGTGCATGCGATGAAGCCGACGATGTGGCTGCCGATCGGCGTGATCCTGCTCAGCGCCGCCGCCTGCCTGTCCCTGAAGGGCCACAAGAGCAACACGGCCCTGCCCCAGGCCGACCCCGAGCCCGCGCCCATGGCGTCCTGACCGGGGCGCTATCCGCGCGTACGGCCCGCCCTGCCGAGCAGCCAGTCGCCCGGCGGGCGGGCCGGCGGCACGCTCATGATCCCGGCGACGGCGGCGAGCATGCCGCCGATGATGAACAGGTACCCGGCCGTCGTGCCGGCGACGACGAGGTCGCCCTCGGCGCGGCGCATCGACATGACGAACACCACGACGCCCCACACGACCGCGGGGACCGTCGCGCCGAGCCGTCCGCCCATCCCCAGCCCGGCCAGCCGGGCCATCGCGAAGACCAGCGCCACCAGGACGATCGCGATGACCGGCACCGGGCCGATCGTCCAGTCCTGGGCGAACGAGCCCACCACGCCGAACACCCCGCCGAGCAGGGCGAGGGCGGCGTAGGCGGCGCCCGACACGAACGCCTCCAGCGGGCCCTCGCCGGCCCGGCTCACGCCGGTCGCGGCGCCGTCCGCCGGGAGGCCGTCCTTGGCGAGGCTGACCCGCGCCTCGTCGTCGTCCTTGTGCACGGACGTCAGGCTATCGAGTCGCGCACACCGGCCAGACCGGCGAACAGGTCCCGCTCGCGGCGGCCGGAGCCGACCGGGCCGAGCTCGCCGGCCTGCAGGATGAAGTACTCGGTGCCGAACGCCTGCTGGCCCAGGTTGTTCGACAGCGCGAAGAACGGCCCGACCTGGTCGGGCGCGACGACGATCTGGGTCCGGTGGGCGCGCAGCGCGGCGAGCTTGGCGGGCAGGTGGGCGCGGGCGTCCACGACCGTGGTGACCTGCCCGTCGGGGACGCCGGAGCCCAGCTCGTCCAGCCCGGCGACGCGCGCGAACGGCAGCTTCGCCTCCCGCATCACCGCGATCGCCCGCGCGAGGACGGTGCGGGGCGTGGCATAGGCGTAGAACTTGGCGGCCCGCCACGGCTCGGCGCCGTCCTGGAAGTCCGGGTCGGCGGCCAGCTCGAACGCCCGCCACGCGACGCGGTGCGCCTGGATGTGGTCGGGATGCCCGTAGTTGCCGCGCTCGTCGTAGGTGACGATCACCTGCGGCCGGATCTCCCGGATCACCGCGACGAGGTCCGCGGCGGCGGTGTCGAGGTCCGCGCGCCAGAAGCAGCGCGGGTCGTCGTTGGTGGGGGCGCCCATCATGCCGGAGTCGCGCCACCGGCCGGCGCCGCCGAGGAAGCGGTGGTCGCGCACGCCGAGCGCCGCGCACGCCGCCCCGAGCTCCCCGATGCGGTGCTCGCCGAGGGCGTCCTCCTTGTCGGACGCCAGGTGGCGCAGCTCCTCCGGGATGACCTCGCCCTCCTCACCCAGGGTGCAGGTGACGAGACAGACATGGGCGCCCTCGGCGGCGTACTTGGCCATGGTCGCCCCGGTCCCGATGGACTCGTCGTCCGGATGGGCGTGGACGAACAGGATCCGCGGCTCCTTCATAGTCGACGAGCCTACTCAGGGCCCGGCGGCACGGCGATGACCGCCCTGCCCCACGCGACCCGGAACCGCGTCACCGGCCCGGCTCAGCCGCCCCCGCCGGCCCCCGGGCCGGTGCCTCCGCCGGTCCCGCCGCCCGCTCCGGTGTCGCCACCACCACCGCCGCCTGCGCCACCGCCGCCGCTGGTCGGCGGCGTGCTCGTGGGCGGCTCGCTGGTCGGCGGCGTGCTCGTCGGCGGCTCGCTGGTCGGCGGCTCGGTCGTCGGCTCGGTCGTCCGCGGCGGCGGGGTGCTCCGCGGCGTCCGGGTGCGGGTCGGCGTCGGCTGCGTCGGCTCCTCGGTCGTCGGCTGCTCCGAGACCGTCCCCGAGTCGGTGACGGCCGGCGTGGTCGGCGGGTTCGACGGCGAGTCCCCGCCGCGGGTCGCCGCGAACACGCCGACGACGAGCGCCAGCACGGCGATCGCGGCGACGGCCGCGACGATCGGCCACCTGGACTTGCGCTCGGGCTCCCAGTCGTCGTACCGGGCCCGGTCGGCGCCGTACGGGGGGCCGGCGGGCGGCAGGTTCCCGGTGTAGTCGGCCGGGGAGACGCCGCGCGGCCCGCCGGGGTGGGTCGCGCCCGCCATCATTCCGGCCGCGCCGAGCCCGCCCGCGGCGAGCGTGGAGCCCTCCGCCAGCATCGTGTTCGCCCGGGCGGGATCGTCCATGGCGGTCTGCCCGGCGCCGCCGGGGCCGCTGCCGATCAGCGCCATCATGATCTGCTGCGCGGTCGGCCGCCGCTCCGGCTCCTTGGCCAGGCACGCGCCGATCAGCCGGTGCAGGTCGGGCGGCACGCCGTCCAGCGTCGGCGGCTCGTGCATCACCCGGTTGATCACCGCCATCACGGTGTCGTCGCCGAACGGGGGGCGCCCGGTCGCGGCGAACACCATCGTGGTGGCCCACGCCCACACGTCCACGGCCTCGGTGAGCGTCGCGCCCGCCACCTGCTCCGGCGCCATGTAGGACGGCGTGCCGATCGCCTTGGTCGCGTTCGTCTGCCCGGTGTCGAGGGCCCGCGCGATGCCGAAGTCGATCACCCGCGGCCCGTCCGGCGCCATGATGACGTTGTGCGGCTTGAAGTCGCGGTGCACGATCCCGGCCTGGTGGATCGCCACCAGCGCGGTCGCGGTGCCGATCGCGAGCCGGTCGAGCGCCGCCCCGCCGATCGGGCCGCTCCCGGTGACCTGCGCGTAGAGCGACGGGCCCGGCACGTACTCGCTGGCGATGTAGGGCTGGTCGCCCGCGACGTCGGCCTCCAGGACCTGCGCGGTGCAGAACCGCGCGACCTGCTTGGCGGCCTGCGCCTCGCGGACGAAGCGGGTGCGCGCCATCGTGTCCCCGGCCAGGTCGGCGCGCAGGAGCTTGATCGCCGCCCGGTTCCCGGAGGCGTCGACGCCGGCGTAGACGACGCCCTGGCCGCCCTCGCCGAGCCGTTCGACGATCTCGTACGAGCCAAGCCGCCGGGGATCTCCCGGCTGCAGCTCCGGCATTGACCACTCCTCAGCCCGCGACGAAAAAAGTGCTTGGGGAAGCTTTGAGCTTACGCGAGCGCGGACCCGGGCACGGACCATTCCCCGACCACCACGCGACGACCCGTGATCATAGGGGGCAGGAGGCCGCCGTGCGCCAGACTTCCGCGCGTCCCAGTCGCCGGGCGCCCTGGCAGACTCGGATGCCATGAGCATCAGCTATCCGCGGCAGAGCGCCCGCACCCGACGGTTCAGCCTCGGCGTCCCGCGCGCCTTCCAGATCGCGCCGGACGAGTCGCGCGTCGCGTTCCTGCGCACGAGGGCGGGCGACGATCCCGTCACCTGCCTGTGGACGCTGGACACCGCGACCGGCGAGGAGCGGTGCGTCGCCGACCCGGCCGCGCTGGACGTCCCCGGCGAGGAGAACCTGCCCGCCGAGGAGCGCGCCCGGCGCGAGCGGGCCCGCGAGCAGGCGGGCGGGATCGTCGGCTACGCCACCGACCGGGCCATGAGGCAGGCCGTGTTCACGCTGGCCGGGCGCCTCTACGTCGCCGACCTCGACACCGCGCTGGTCCGCGAGCTGCCCGCGCGGGCGCCCGTGTTCGACCCGCGCCCCGACCCGGCCGGGCGGCGGATCGCCTACGTCTCCGGCCGGACGCTGCGGCTGATCGAGATGGACGGCACCGACGACCGGGCGCTCGTCCAGCCGGAGTCCGACCAGATCTCCTACGGCCTCGCCGAGTTCGTCGCGGCGGAGGAGATGGACCGGATGCGCGGCCACTGGTGGTCCCCCGACGGCGGGACGCTGCTGGTCGCGCGGGTCGACGAGACGCCGGTGCAGCGCTGGCACATCGCCGACCCCGCGAACCCCGACCGCCCCCCGTCCGAGATCGCCTACCCGGCCGCCGGCACGCCGAACGCGCTGGTGTCGCTGGTGCTGTTCAAGGTGGACGGCCGGCGCACCGGCGTCGCCTGGGACCGCGGCATGTTCCCCTATTTCGTGGCCGCCGCCTGGGACCGGCACGGCCTGCTGATCGTCGTGCAGCCGCGCGACCAGCGGGCCCAGCGGGTGCTGAGCGTCGACCCGTCCAACGGCGAGACGTCCCTCGTGCACACCGAGCACGACCCCGTGTGGACGGACATCGTCCCCGGCCTGCCCGTCCGGACGAACTCCGGCGACCTGATCTGGACCACCGAGGACCGCGACGCCGACACGCGCCGCGTCACCGTCGCGGGCAAGCCCGTCACGCCGGCCGGCCTGCAGGTCCGGGCGGTCCTCGGGGTGGACGGCGAGTCGATCCTGTTCACCGCGTCCGAGGAGCCCACCGAGGTCCACCTGTACTCCTGTGACGCGGGCGAGGTGACGCGGCTGACCGAGGGGCAGGGCGTCTTCGCCGGCATCCGCTCCGGCGGCGTCACGGTGGTGACGGGGGCCCGGCTCGACCGTCCCGGCTCGGAGGTCGAGGTGCGGACGCCGTCCGGGACGCACCCGGTCGCCTCGTTCGCCGAGACTCCGGTGATCACCCCGCGGGTGGAGCTGCTGCGCGCCGGCGACCGCGAGATCCGCACCGCCGTGCTGCTGCCCACCGGCTGGGAGCCCGACCAGGGCCGGCTGCCCGTCCTCATGGACCCCTACGGCGGGCCGCACGCGCAGCGCGTCCTGGCCCTCCAGCGGATGTACTGCGAGCCGCAGTGGCTCGCCGACCAGGGCTTCGCCGTCGTGATCGCCGACGGCCGCGGCACACCGGCGCGCGGCCCGGCGTGGGACCGCGCGGTGCACGGCGACTTCGTCGGGCCCGTCCTGGACGACCAGATCACAGCGCTGATCGAGGCCGCGCGCCGGCACCCGGGCGCGCTCGACCTGGACCGCGTCGGCATCCGCGGCTGGTCGTTCGGCGGCTGGCTCGCGGGCCTCGCCGTCCTGGAGCGCCCGGACGTGTTCCACGCGGGCATCGCGGGCGCCCCGGTCACCGACTGGCACCTGTACGACACCCACTACACCGAGCGCTACCTGGGCCATCCGGGCGAGGAGCCGGAGAACTACGCCGCCAACTCCCTGATCGAGCGAGCCGCCGAGCTGAAGCGCCCGCTGATGATCATCCACGGCCTGGCCGACGACAATGTGGTGGCCGCCCACACCCTGCGCCTCTCGTCCGCTCTCCTCGCGGCCGGGCGCCCCCACACGGTCCTCCCGCTCTCGGGCGTCACCCACATGACCCCGCAGGAGGTGGTGGCCGAGAACCTCCTGCACATCCAGATCGACTACCTGAAGGCGGCGCTCACCTGATGACGCGGCGGCCTAGCCGCCGTGCCACGACCTCCACAGCGCGGCATAGGAACCCCTCGCCGCGATCAGTTCGTCGTGGGTGCCTAGCTCGGTGATGCGGCCGTCCTCCACCACCGCCACGCGGTCGGCGTCGTGGGCGGTGTGGAGGCGGTGCGCGATCGCCACGACGGTCCGGCCGTCCAGGACGGCGGCGAGCGAGCGTTCCAGGCGGCGGGCGGCGCGCGGGTCGAGCAGCGACGTCGCCTCGTCCAGGACGAGCGTGTGCGGGTCGGCGAGCACGAGCCGGGCCAGCGCGAGCTGCTGCGCCTGCGCGGGCGTCAGCGTCGCGCCGCCGGAGCCGACGACCGCGCCGAGGCCGGGCCCGTCCCAGTCGACCGCCGCGAGGACCTGGCGGATCTCCTCGTCGGACGCGCCCGGCCGGGCCATCACCAGGTTCTCGCGGAGCGTGCCGCGGAACACGTGGTGCTCCTGCGTGACGAGGGCGACCTCGCGGCGCAGCCCGTCCAGCGGCAGCTCGACCAGCGGGACGCCGCCGACGGTGACGGCGCCGGAGCGCGGGCCGTCCACCCCGGCCAGCAGGCGGCCGAGCGTGGACTTGCCCGCGCCGCTCGGCCCGACCATCGCGAGGCGCTCGCCGGGCCGCAGGTCGAGATCGACCCCGTGCAGGACGTCCTTGCCGGGCCGGTACGAGTAGCGGACGCCGCGCGCCGTGAGCCGTTCGTCGGCCGGCCGGCCCCGGTTCGGGGAGCGGTCGGGCGGGACGTTCCCGACGCCGAGCAGCCGCGCCAGCGACGCGCCGCCGAGCTGCAGTTCGTCCAGCCAGGAGAGCATGGTGTCGACCGGCTCGATGAGCAGCTGCGCGTACAGGGTCGCGGCGGTCACCTGCGCGAGTGTCGCCATGTCGTGGAGGTAGAGGAGGCCGCCGGCGAGGAGCGTCGCCACCACGGGCAGGACGAAGCTCAGCTCGGCGATCGGGAACAGGACCATGCGCAGCCGCAGCGTGTACCGCTCGACCTTGTAGGAGGCCGCGATGTCGGCGTCGCCGCGCCGGTGCCGGCGTTCGGCGAGGCCGAGCGCCTCGACCGTCCGGGCGCCCTGGACGGTCTCGGTGAGCCCGTCCGCGATCCGCGACCACGCCTCGTTCTCCCGCAGGTAGCCGCCGTGCGCGCGGGGCAGGTACCAGCGCATCACCGCCACCAGCAGCGGGACGGCGACCAGCGCGGGCAGCGCGACGAGCGGGCCGTTCAGCAGCAGCGCGGCGAGCGTGAACCCGCCGACGACGATCGCGACGAGGGTCTCCGGCATCGCGTACCGGACGGACGTGCTCAGCGTGTCCACGTCGCGGGACGCGCGGGTGACCAGGTCGCCGGTGCCCGCCCGCTCGACCGTGGACAGCGGCAGCGCCAGCACCCGGTCGACGAACTCCTCCCGCAGCTCCGCCAGCACCCGCTCGCCCAGTTTCGCCGACGCGAGGTAGGCGTACCGGATCAGCACACCCTGCACGACCACGAACCCGGCGATGGCGAGGCCGGTCGTGTCGATGGCGGCCCGGCCGTCGCGGACGTCCTCGACGAGCGCGCCGAGCAGCCGCGGCGTCACCAGGCCCGCGACGGCGGCGAGCGCGTGCAGGACCAGCACCCCGGCGAGGGGGCGCGGATGCCGCAGGACGAGCCGCCGCGCGTACGCCCGCACCTGCGCGGGCGTCGCGATCGGCAGGATCTCGGTGCTCACGGGCTCACCGGCCTCTCCACGGTCCCTCCCCGTACTCCGCCGCTCCCGTTTCCACCAGCGGTCACGTCCGGAACCGCGCCGCGGTCCTCGCCGCGGGTCACGATGGCGGCGTAGCGCGGCTCGGTCTCCAGGAGGTAGCGGTGCGTGCCTTCTGCGACGACCTCGCCGCCCTGGATGAAGGCGACGTGGTCGGCGCGGTCCAGCATCAGCGGGCTGGTCGTGCACACCACGGTGGTGCGGCCCGCGCGCGCTTGGCCGAGCCTGTCGGCGATACGCGCTTCGGTGTGCGCGTCCACCGCGCTGGTCGGCTCCACCAGGACGAGGACGTCGGGGTCGGCCGCGAGCGCCCGTGCAAGGCGCAGACGCTGTTGCTGGCCGCCGGAGAACTCCCGTCCTGCTTCGGCCACCTGCGCGTCCAGGCCGACTGAGGCGACGACGTCTTCAGCACAGGCCGCATGGATCGCCGCTGCCAGTGTCGCCTCGTCGGCGTCCGGCGCCAGGGACTCGCCGAGCGGCCCTGAGAAGAGCCGGTCCTCGTTGACGGCGACGAGGATCCGTTCCCGTACCTCCGCGACCGTGTGCAGCGGAACGCCGCCGAAGTCGACGTCGCCCGCCGCGTACCGGCCGAGCCGGTCGGCGACCGCCTGCGCGCCGTGCGCGCCGCCCGCCGCGATCGCGGTCACCCGGCCCGGCCGCACGACCAGCCCGGACGCGATGTCGACCAGCTCCGCGGCCGCCGCCGGGCGGGCCGTCCCGGCGGCCGGCAGCTCGGGGTCGATCGCGAGCAGCGCCGTCACCCGGCCCGCGGCGACCAGCCCCTTTGTGATCTTGCCGGCGGCCTCGCCGAGCGTCTTCAGCGGGACGATCAGGAACACCGCGTAGCCGTAGAACGCGACCAGCTCGCCGACGCCGATCGTCCCGTCGGCGGCGAACCTGGCGCCCGCCCAGGTCACCAGCGCGATCAGCAGGCCGGGCAGCAGCACCTCGGCGCCGTTCAGCCGGGTCTCGGCCCGCGCGACGGCCGTCCCGGCCGCGCGCACCCGCTGCGACTCGGCCCGGTAGCGGCCGGAGAACAGCGCCTCGCCGCCGATGCCGCGCAGCACCCGCAGCCCCGCGACCAGGTCGGTGGCGTGGGTGCTCAGCTCGCCGACCAGCTCGCGGTGCGCGAGCTCCCGCTCGCGGAAGGGACGCAGCAGCGGCGCCGCGATCGCCAGGATCAGCGGGACGCCCACCAGCACGATCAGGCCGAGCGGCGGCGACGTGCTCAGCAGGATGCCGGCCACGGCGACGATCGCGACGACGGCGCCGGACCCGCGCGAGACGATGTCGAGGGCGTCGCCGATGTGCGACACGTCGGACAGGCCGATGCTCACCACCTCGCCCGCGCTCAGCCGCTTCGGCAGCGTCCCGCCGAGCCGGGTCGCCTGCCGGGTGACGAGCTGGACCGTCCGGTAGGCGGCCGCGAGCCAGTTGAACACCGCGAACCGGTGCCGGGCGGCACCGGTGGCGGCCTGGACGACGCCGAGGCCGAGCAGCGCGCCGGACCACACCAGCAGGGCGTGCTCGTCCCGCGCCGCGAGGCCGTCGCCGATGGCGCGGCCGATCGCGGCGGGCATGAGGGCCTGGCTGAGCATCCAGACCACGCCGAGGAGCGCGCCGCCGGAGATGCTGCGCCATTGGACGCGGAGCAGCCACAGCAGGTAGCGCGCGGGGGTTCGATGATCCGGCCTGCCAGGATCTTTCTCCGGCAACGGCTTCACCTGACGCAGGTTATGCAGCGGAACGTCCGAAGTTCGACTGGTTTTTCACCTGGGCCGATCCGTTTCGGACCGCCCGGAAATGGCCATCAGGACGCACTCAGGGGATGCATCGCAAGGTAAGGACACGCTAAGGTCTGGGACGTACGGAGCGACGCTTCCTCCGCTCCTTGAGCCGGGACCCTGGCGGCTAGGCAAAAGCCGCTGCCCCGGCGCGGCCCGTCGCGCCCGTCCGCCCCTGCGGAATAAGCGGGACGTTACCGGCCGTTGCCAGTGCCGTCAGCCCGACTTTCCGGAAGCCCTGTGAGCACGCTCAGCCATCAGACGCCCAGTCATCAGACGCACCCCTTCACGCCGGGGGCCGAGGACAGGATCGACCTGCTCCTCATCGACGCCGACCCCTCCGACGTCCTCATGGTCGAGAAGATGCTCGCCGAGAGCGGCATGGACGTCGGCATCACCGTCGCGTCCGACCTGGCCGCCGCCCGGCGGTCGCTGACGCGGCGCACCCAGTGCATCATCGTCGACCTGTCCACCCCGGGCATCGACCGGCTGGACGGGCTGCGGCAGGTGCTGGCGCTGTCCGGCCCGGCCGCCGTCGTCGTCTTGACCGGCCTGGACGACGCGCACCTCGGCGTGCGGGCGGTCGCCGCCGGCGCCGAGGACTACCTGGTCAAGCAGGAGGTCGACGCGCCGCTGCTGGCCCGCGCGATCCGCTACGCCATCGAGCGCAAGCGCTCGGAGGAGACCGAGCGGCGGCTGGTCGAGGCGCGCATCCTCGGCCGGGAGAACGCCCGGCTGGAGCGCGGGCTGCTGCCCGTCCCGCTGATCGACGACCCCGCGCTGCGGCACCACACCCGGTACCGGCCCGGCCGGCGGCGCGCGCTGCTCGGCGGCGACTTCTACGACACCGTGCAGACCGAGGGCGGCGCCGTCCACCTCGTGATCGGGGACGTGTGCGGGCACGGCCCGGACGAGGCGGCGCTCGGCGTCCAGCTCCGGATGGCGTGGCGGACGCTCGTGCTCGCCGGGCACACCGGCGAGCAGCTCCTCGGCACCCTCGACACCGTCCTCGGGCACGAGCGGCGCAGCGAGGAGATCTTCACCACGCTCTGCATGATCACGATCGCGCCGTCCCGGCGGACCGCGCGGATGCACCTCGCCGGGCATCCGGCGCCGCTGCTGTTCCGCGGCACCCTCGGCGAGGACGGCGAGGTCGCGGCGCTGCCCGAGTACGCGCACGGCCCGGCGCTCGGCCTGCTGCCGGGCGGCGAGTGGCCGACGACCGAGATCGACCTCGGCGAGTCCTGGGGCCTGATGCTCTACACCGACGGCCTGATCGAGGGGAAGGTCGGCGAGGGCTCCGACCGGCTCGGCACCGACGGCCTCGTCGACCTGGCCCGCGCGGCGCGCCGCCGCGCCGCCGGGCGCGCCCTCATCGACGATCTGGTGTCCGAGGTGGAGCGGCTCAACGGGGGCTCCCTGACCGACGACCTCGCCGTCCTGCTGCTGTCCCGGCAGCCCGGCCACGGCCGCGCGGGAGCCCTAACCACAAGCCGCTGACCTGGGTCAATGTCTTCTGGATCACGTGATCCGCAAGTTCCCCGTCACGCTGTGAGGTCACTCACGAGGCAAAGCGTAACGGAACGGCCACGACGCCCGCGCGGCGTGCGTTCATAGCCTGTGGCTATCGCCATGAGTGCGCTGATGACTTGGAACTATCCTGCGACCCGGACATAACGTGCAGGCCGTGGCTATAGCGATCCCTGCGATCTACCGATCGACCGTCGGCAAGAAGGCCGTCATGGCGGTGACCGGCGGCGTCCTCGTGCTGTTCCTGATCACGCACATGCTCGGGAACCTGAAAATCTTCCTCGGCGCGGAGGAGTTCAACCACTACGCGCACTGGCTGCGCACGATCGGTGAGCCCGCGGTACCGCACCGGACGGTCCTGACCCTCCTCGAGGTCGTGCTGGCCGTCTCGGTCGTGCTGCACATGTGGTCGGCGGTGTCTCTCGCCAAGCGCGCCTCCCATGCGCGACCCGTGAAGTACCAGTCGAAGAAGAAGTCGCAAGCCCAGGGCTACGCCGTCCACACGATGCGCTACGGCGGCGTCATCATCGCGGTCTACATCATCTGGCACCTGCTGGACCTGACGTTCTTCGTCGTGAACCCGAAGGGCTCCGCCGCCACCCCCTACGAGCGGCTGGTCGCCGACTTCGACCCGTCCCGCTGGTACATCACCGTCTGGTACGTCGCCGCCGTCCTCCTCGTCGGGCTGCACCTCAACCACGGCATCTGGAGCGCGTTCCAGACGCTCGGGCTGCGCAGCCCGCGCACCCACAACGCCCTGCGGGGCCTCGCCGCGACGGTCGCCGCGCTGATCACGCTCGGCTTCGTCGCGATCCCCGTCTCCATCACGTTCGGATGGGTGAGCTGACCATGACCGACAGCTTCTACAAGTCCGGCGAGCCGATCGCCGACGCCAAGGCGCCCAAGGGCCCCATCGAGGACCGCTGGACGACGCGCAAGTTCGAGGCCAAGCAGGTCAACCCGGCCAACAAGCGCAAGAAGAAGATCATTATCATCGGCACCGGGCTCGCGGGCGGCTCCGCCGGCGCGACCCTCGGCGAGGCCGGCTACCACGTCGTCCAGTTCTGCTTCCAGGACTCGCCGCGCCGCGCCCACTCGATCGCCGCGCAGGGCGGCATCAACGCCGCGAAGAACTACCGCAACGACGGCGACAGCGTGTACCGGCTGTTCTACGAGACGGTCAAGGGCGGCGACTTCCGGTCCCGCGAGTCGAACGTGTACCGGCTCGCCGACATCTCGCGGAACATCATCGACCAGTGCGTCGCGCAGGGCGTCCCGTTCGCCCGCGAGTACGGCGGCCTGCTCGACAACCGCTCGTTCGGCGGCACGCAGGTCTCCCGCACCTTCTACGCCCGCGGGCAGACGGGCCAGCAGCTGCTGCTCGGCGCCTACCAGGCGCTGATGCGGCAGGTCGAGGCCGGCAACGTCGAGCTCCACCCGCGGCACGAGATGCTGGACTTGATCATGGAGGACGGGCGGGCCCGCGGCGTCGTCGTCCGGAACCTGATCAACGGCGAGGTCAAGCACTACACGGCGGACGCGGTCGTGCTGGCGTCCGGCGGCTACGGCAACGTGTACTTCCTGTCCACGAACGCGATGGGCTCGAACGTCACCGCGTCCTGGCGCGCCCACCGGCACGGCGCCCTGTTCGCCAACCCCTGCTACACGCAGATCCACCCGACGTGCATCCCGGTCAGCGGCGACCACCAGTCCAAGCTGACGCTCATGTCGGAGTCGCTGCGCAACGACGGCCGGGTGTGGGTGCCGAAGAAGGGCGGCGACACCCGCAAGCCGTCCGACATCCCCGAGGACGAGCGCGACTACTACCTGGAGCGCATCTACCCGTCCTTCGGCAACCTCGTCCCGCGCGACATCGCGTCCCGCGCGGCGAAGAACGTCTGCGACGAGGGACGCGGCGTCGGCCCCGGCGGCCTCGGCGTCTACCTCGACTTCGCGGACGCCATCGGGCGGCTCGGCCGCGACAAGGTCGAGGCCAAGTACGGCAACCTCTTCCAGATGTACGAGCGCATCACCGGCGAGAACCCGTACGAGACGCCGATGCGCATCTACCCCGCCGTCCACTACACGATGGGCGGCCTGTGGGTGGACTACGACCTGGAGTCCTCGATCCCGGGCCTTTTCGTGGTCGGCGAGGCGAACTTCTCCGACCACGGCGCGAACCGGCTCGGCGCGTCCGCGCTGATGCAGGGCCTCGCGGACGGCTACTTCGTCTTGCCGAACACCATCGGCGACTACATCGCCCGCCACGACTTCGCCCCGGTCGCCGAGACCGCGATCAGCGAGGCCGAGGAGCGGGTACGGACCCGGATCGACAAGCTGCTGTCGATCGACGGGGACCGCTCCGTCGACTCCTTCCACCGCGAACTCGGCCACATCATGTGGGAGTACTGCGGCATGGAGCGCACCGAGGAGGGCCTGCGCAAGGCGCTGGAGCTCATCCCGGCGCTGCGCGCGGAGTTCTGGACGCGCGTCAAGGTCACCGGCAAGGGCGAGGAACTGAACCAGCAGCTGGAGAAGGCCGGCCGCGTCGCCGACTTCTTCGAGCTGGCCGAGCTGATGGTCATCGACGCCCTGCACCGCACCGAGTCCTGCGGCGGCCACTTCCGCGCCGAGAGCCAGGACGAGGACGGCGAGGCCAAGCGCGACGACGACAACTTCGGCTACGTCGCCGCCTGGGAATGGGCCGGGGAGGGCGAGCAGCCCGTCCTCCACAAGGAGGCCCTGGACTTCGAGAACGTCAAGCCGACGCAGCGGTCGTACAAGTAGCAGAGGTCGGACAGGTAATCATGAAGCTCACACTGCGCGTCTGGCGCCAGAGCGGCCCCCAGGACAAGGGCAGGATGGTCGAGTACAAGCTCGACGACATCTCCCCCGACGCCTCGTTCCTGGAGATGCTGGACGTCCTCAACGAGAAGCTCATCGCGGACGGCGCGGAGCCGGTCGCGTTCGACCACGACTGCCGCGAGGGCATCTGCGGCATGTGCTCGCTGGTCATCAACGGCACCCCGCACGGCCCGGAGCGCGCCACCACCACGTGCCAGCTCCACATGCGCAAGTTCGAGGACGGCGAGGTCATCGACGTCGAGCCGTGGCGGGCCAAGGCGTTCCCGGTCGTGAAGGACCTGGTCGTGGACCGGTCGGCGTTCGACCGGATCATCCAGGCCGGCGGCTACATCACCGCCCCGACCGGCACCGCCCCGGAGGCGCACTCGACGCCCGTCCCGAAGCCGGACGCCGACCGGGCGTTCGAGGCCGCCGAGTGCATCGGCTGCGGCGCCTGCGTCGCGGCCTGCCCGAACGGCTCGGCCGCGCTGTTCCTCGGCGCCAAGATCAGCCACCTCGGGCTGATGCCGCAGGGCCAGCCGGAACGCTGGGACCGCGTCGTGTCCATGCTGGAGGTCCACGACGCGGAGGGCTTCGGCGGCTGCACCAACACCGGCGAGTGCACCGCCGCCTGCCCGAAGGAGATCCCGCTGGACTTCATCGGCCGCCTGAACAGCGACTACCTGAAGGCGACCGCCGGCGGCAAGAAGCGGTAGCCGCCCTTCTCCAGGCCCCTCATCTCGGCCCCGCCCGGAGTACCGGGCGGGGCCGTTCTACTGCGATCGCGTGATCACACTGGTTCCGGCGGCACCGTCCGGGAACGCCTGCCGCGCGACCTCCTGACCGCCTGATCCGGCCGCCCACGCGGGGGCCGAGACTCTCCTGCGCAGCGCGATCTTGCATTACGATGCGCTCATGCACGTGCATAAGACGGTGCATCTGCAAGAGCAGATGCAAGGTACGCCGGACTCGTCTCCGGCGGTGCACCGCTCCATCCTCTGCGTGGACGTCGAGAGATTCGGCGGCCGGACGAACCCGGAGCAGATCCGCACGCGGGCCGCGCTGTACCAGGCGCTGCGGGACGCCCTCGCCGAGTCCGGCGTGCCGGCCGAGTCGTGCTACTGCGAGGACCGCGGCGACGGCGCCATGATCCTCGTCGGCCCCGACGTCCCGAAGGAGCGGCTGGCCGGGCCGTTCCCGGCCGCGCTCGCGGCCTTGCTCCAACGGCACAACGGCAGCGCGCCGCCGGGGACGCACCTCCGGATCCGCGTGGCCGTGCACGCCGGGGAGGTGCTCTACGACGGGCACGGCGTCGCCGGATGCTCGATCAACACGGCGTTCCGGCTGCTGGAGGCCGACTCGCTCAAGGACGCGCTGCGCGGCTCCCCCGGCGTCCTCGCGCTGATCGCGTCCGACTGGTTCTACGACGAGGTGGTCCGCCAGTGCCCGGGGTGCGACGCGGTGTCCTTCCGCGCCGTGGACGTCTCGGTCAAGGAGACCCGGACCCGCGCATGGGTGCGGCTGCCGGACGTCCGCGCCGACGCCGGCCGCGTCCTGCGGCTCCTCGCCGTGCACCCCGGCACGGAGGTCTCCGTCCCGGCCGCCGCCGCACTCCTCGACGTCCCCGAGGACGAGGCCGCCGCGATGCTCGGCGACCTCCGGCTGGAGGAGCTCGCCCCCGGCCGCTACCGCGTCCCGGTCCTCGCCGGCGAGCTCACCGGCGAGGAGCGCGCCGCCGCGCTGCGCCGCGTCCTCGCCTGGTACCTCGGCACCGCCGACAACGCGCGCCTCCTGCTGTGCCCGGACCGTGTCACCGCGACGCTCACCCTGCCGGACGCGCCCTGCCGCGCGCTCGCCTTCGCCTCCGCGGCGCAGGCGCGGCAGTGGTGCGAGTCCGAGCGGCTCAACCTGATCGGCGCCGCCCGCGCCGCCGCCGACGAGGGCCACCACGACATCGCCTGGCGCCTCCCCCTCGCGCTGTGGGCGTTCTTCTTCCTGCGCAGCCCCTGGACGGACTGGATCGGCACCCTCCGCACCGGGCTCGCGTCCGCCCGGCAGATCGGCGACGACCGCGGCATCGCCTACGCGCTCGGCGGCCTCGGCTTCGCGAGCCAGAACAGCTGGCGGTTCGAGGAGTCGCACGACTTCCTCACCGCCGCCCGCGACGTGTTCGTGCGGATCGGGGACCGCCGAGGCGAAGCCTGGGCCCTGCACGGCCTCGGCCAGGCCTGCCGCCGCCTGCAGCGTTTCCGCGAGGCCGTCGCCCACCACCGCCGGTCCGTGGAGCTGGCCCGCGAGGCCGGCGACCTCCACAACACCGGGCTCGCCCTGACCGCCCTCGGGTACGCCCACGCCGGTCTCGGCAAGTTCGACACCGCCCTCACCTGCTTCGAAGAGGCGCGCACGCTCGCCGAGACCGGTTCCCGCGCCGAAGGCTGGGCGCTGCACGGCCTCGGCTACGCCCGCCACGGACTGCGCCGGTTCGATACCGCCGTCGCCCACTACGAGAGGGCGCTGTCGGTGTTCCGCGAGTCCGGCGACCGGCCCGGCCAGGGCGAGACCTTCTACGGCCTCGGCCGCACCCATCTGCGGACGTCCCGGCCGGACGCCGCCCGCGACTGCTGGCTGCGGGCCCTCGCCATCTTCGAGGACCTCCAGACCCCGCAGGCCGAGGGCGTCCTCGCCCAGCTCCGCTCCCTCGACCCCTGACCAGCATCCCTGCTCGGACGGGGCAGGCGGTGCCGCCGACGGCGTCCTAGGCGTCGACCAGGTTCTCGACGCCGGCGGGGAGGGTTCCGGCTTCGGCGGCCTCCGCGAGGAACGTCTGCAAAGTCTCCTGGAAGGCGCGTGCGGCGTGGGTCAGCTCGACGTCCTTGCGGTGGGCGAGTGCGATGGTGCGGAGGAGGCCGGGGCCGTGCCGGCCGCGGCGCGCCTCCTCGTCGGCCAGGACGAGCGGTGTTCCGCGGAGGCCGGGGCGTCCGGCCAGGACCATGCTCGGTACGACGGCGATACCGAGACCGACCTCGACGAAGCGGAGCACGGCGTCCATCTCGCCGCCCTCCACGGCGAACCTGGGCTCGAACCCGGCCGCCCGGCATGCGCTGATGGTCGCTTCGCGCAGGTCGTATCCCGGACGGAACATCACCAGGGGGCGGTCGTGGAGGTCCTCTATGCGCAGGTACGAGCGGCGCGGCAGTGACCGCTGCTCCGCCGGAGAGGCCACCACCAGGTATTCGCGCAGGATCGGGGTCGTGTCCAGCGGCGGGTCGCCCTGCAGCGGGAGGATGACCAGGGCCAGATCCAGAGAACCGCGCGTCAGCTCGCGGACGAGGTCCCGGGAGCCTCCCTCTTCGACGATGAGCTGGATGCCCGGGTAGGTGTCGTGGAAGCGGCGCAGGACGTCCGCCAGCAGGCCCGCGCACAGGGAGGGTGTCGCGCCGAGCCGTACGCGGCCGCGTTTGAGGCCGGCGAGTTCCTGCACCTCCAGGCGGGCGGTGTCGACGTCCGCCAGGATGCGCTTGGCCAGGGGCAGCAGCGCCTCACCCGCGGGCGTCAGCGTGATGTTGCCGCGCGCGCGCCGGAACAGGGAGACGTTCAGCTCGCTCTCCAGCGCGCGGATCTGCTTGGACAGCGACGGCTGCGCCACCCGCAGGATCTCCGCGGCCTGCGTGAAGTGGCGCACCTCCGCGACCGCGACGAAGTAGGCGAGCTGCTGAAGCTGCATCCTGCACACAGTACGGGTCGCCGCCGCGTGCGGGACGACCCGGGCTACCGTGCGTGGCGGCGGAGAGCCTGGAGGTCGTGCACGATCAGCCGCCGCCGCCCCGTCTCGATCCAGCCGTGCCGGCGCAGCGTGCGCAGCGCCTTGCTGACCGCCTCGCGGGACGCGCCCACCCAGCCGGCCAGCTCCTCCTGCGACAGGTTCAGCGTGATGCGGACGCTCTCCTCGCCGGTGCCCGTCGGGTGCGGCACCCCGAACCGCTCGGCCAGCTCGACGAGCCGCTGCGCGACCCGTCCGGTGGCGTCGAACATGCCGAACTCGACGCGCTTGCGGTCGGCGTCGCGCCAGCGCTGGCACAGCATCCGCATGATGATGATGGAGACGCGGCCGTGCGACTGCAGGAACGCCATGAACTCCTCCGCGCTGACCGCCAGCGCCCGCACCGGTTCGAGGGCCTGCACCGACGCCGACCGGGGCAGCCCGTCGATCGCGGCGACCTCGCCGAGCACCGCCCCGGCCCCGCGCACCGCCAGCAGGGCCTCGCCGCCCTGCTCGTGGTAGGAGAACGCCTTCACCCGGCCGCGCAGCAGCACCGCGACCCAGCCGGGCTGCTCCCCCTCCGTGAAGAGCGTGTCCCCCCGCGCGAAGTCACGGACGCGGCCGCGTGATTCCAGGTCCGCGCGTTCCGCCGCGGTGAGATCGGCAAGGAACGAACCCGGTTCGAGGGGGCTCATGCCCTCCACGCTAAAGGGATCCGGGCCCGGCCGCCTCCCTGGAAAAGAATCACGTTTCAATCTCGCGTTGTGTGCACTAATCCCTACTCGCGCGGGCGCGCGTGCGTCAGGGTGGGGCTCGGCGTGCGCGACCGGGCGGCCGTTCCGGCGTCCGCGGCGTCCTCGGGGAACGGCGGGGGCGGCGGGCGGCGGTCCGGGGGCACGCCGCCCGCCGTGTTTCGGGAGCGCCGCCTGCCAGAGCGGCGCCCCCGCAGCGGAGAGCGGCGGAAACGCGAACGTCCCCCGTCGCGCGGGGCGGCGGGGGACGTTCGCGAGAACCTCGGGGAAGACTCAGGCGGACGGGGTGTCCTGGCCCTTCTTCACGATGCCGAGCTTGCTGCCGAGCCACACCACCGGGTCGTACCTGCGGCCCACGACCCGCTCCTTCATCGGGATCAGGGCGTTGTCGGTGATCTTGATGTGCTCGGGGCAGACCTCCGTGCAGCACTTGGTGATGTTGCAGAAGCCGAGGCCGTGGTCGTCCTGCGCGATGTTGCGCCGGTCGGCCTGGTCCGCCGGGTGCATCTCCAGCTCGCCGATCCGCATGAGGAAGCGCGGGCCGGCGTACTCCTTCTTGTTCTCGTCGTGGTCACGGATGACGTGGCACACGTTCTGGCACAGGAAGCACTCGATGCACTTGCGGAACTCCTGCGAGCGCTCGACGTCCACCTGCTGCATGCGCAGTTCGCCGGGCTTGGCGTCGCCGGGGTCGAACGACGGGATCTCCCGCGCCTTCTCGTAGTTGTACGACACGTCCGTGACCAGGTCGCGGATGACCGGGAACGTCCGCATCGGGGTGACCGTGACGGTCTCGTCCGGGTCGAAGGTCGACATCCGGGTCATGCACAGCAGCTTCGGCATGCCGTTGATCTCAGCCGAGCACGAGCCGCACTTGCCCGCCTTGCAGTTCCACCGGACGGCGAGGTCGGGGGCCTGGGTCGCCTGCAACCGGTGGATGATGTCGAGGACGACCTCGCCCTCGTTCACCTCGACCGTGTAGTCGGTGAGCTCGCCGTCGCCGTCGTCCCCGCGCCAGACCTTGAACTTGGCCTCGTAGCTCATCGGTCGCCCTCCTCGTCGTCCGCGGCGCCGGCGGCGGTCGCGCCCGACCCCGCGGCGGCCTCCGCCTCCTCGGTCTTGACCTCCTCGGCCAGGACCTTCGGCAGTTCCTCGGCGGTCAGGTACTTCTTCAGCTCGTCGTTCTCGAACAGTTCGAGCAGGTCCTCGCGCATCGGCGTCAGCGGCTGCCGCGTCAGCTCGACATGCGGGGACGCCGGGTCTCCGGCCAGCGAGCAGACCAGGTTGATCTTGCGCCACTCGGCCGACATCGCCGGGTAGTCGTCGCGGGTGTGGCCGCCGCGGCTCTCCTGCCGCGCCAGCGCCGCCTTCGCGACCGCCTCCGAGACCAGCAGCATGTTGCGCAGGTCCAGCGCGAGGTGCCAGCCCGGGTGGTAGCCGCGGCCGTCGTTGACCGCGACCGGCTCGACGGCGACGTTCGCGACCCGCTCGCGGAGCTTGCCGAGCGCCTCGATGGCCTGCTCCAGCTCCTCTTCCTTGCGGATGATGCCGACCAGCGTGTTCATCGTCTGCTGCAGCTCGGCGTGGACGGCGTACGGGTTCTCGCCGGCCTTCCGCTCGAACGGCGCGAGCGCCTCGGCCGTGGCCGCCTCGACCTCGGCCTCGGGGACGGCCGGCCGCGCGGCCAGCGCGTCCACGTACTCGGACGCGCCGAGCCCCGCCCGGCGCCCGAAGACCAGCAGGTCCGACAGCGAGTTGCCGCCGAGCCGGTTCGAGCCGTGCATGCCGCCGGACACCTCGCCCGCCGCGAACAGGCCGGGGACCTTCGCCGCGCCCGTGTCGGGGTCGACCTCCACGCCGCCCATCACGTAGTGGCAGGTCGGGCCGACCTCCATCGCCTCCTTGGTGATGTCGACGTCCGCCAGCTCCTTGAACTGGTGGTACATCGACGGCAGCCGCTTGACGATCTCGGCGGCGCCGCCCGGCATCCGGTCGACGACGGTGAGGAACACCCCGCCGTGCGGCGATCCCCGTCCCGCCTTGACCTCGGAGTTGATCGCGCGCGCCACCTCGTCGCGGGGCAGCAGCTCGGGGGGCCGCTTGTTGTTCTCCGGGTCGTCGTACCAGCGGTCGCCCTCCTCCTCGGAGGTGGCGTACTGCTCCTTGAAGACCTCGGGGATGTAGTCGAACATGAACCGCTTGCCCTCGGAGTTCCGCAGGACGCCGCGGTCACCGCGGACCGACTCGGTCACGAGGATGCCCTTGACGGACGGCGGCCAGACCATCCCCGTCGGGTGGAACTGCACGAACTCCATGTTCAGCAGCGTCCCGCCGGCGAGCAGCGCCAGCGCGTGTCCGTCCCCCGTGTACTCCCAGGAGTTGGACGTGACCTTGAACGCCTTGCCGATGCCGCCGGTCGCCAGCACGACCGCCGGCGCCTCGAACACGACGAACTTGCCGGTCTCGCGGACGTAGCCGAACGCGCCGCAGATCTTCCCGTCGGCGTCCGTCAGCAGCCGGGTGACCGTCGTCTCGGCCCACACCTTGAGGTTGGCCTCGTAGTCGCCGTGCTCGGCGTGGTCCTCCTGCTGGAGCGCGACGATCTTCTGCTGGGCGGTGCGGATCAGCTCCAGGCCCGTCCGGTCGCCGACGTGCGCCAGCCGCGGGTACTCGTGCCCGCCGAAGTTGCGCTGGCTGATCTTGCCTTCCTTGGTGCGGTCGAACAGCGCGCCCCACAGCTCCAGCTCCCAGACGCGGTCCGGAGCCTCCTTGGCGTGCAGCTCGGCCATCCGCCAGCTGTTCATGAACTTGCCGCCGCGCATGGTGTCGCGGAAGTGGACCATCCAGTTGTCGTGCGGGTTGACATTGCCCATCGCGGCGGCGGCGCCGCCCTCGGCCATCACCGTGTGGGCCTTGCCGAACAGCGACTTGGAGATGATCGCGGTCTTCTTGCCCTGGAGGCGCGCCTCGATCGCCGCGCGCAGCCCGGCGCCGCCGGCGCCGATCACCACGACGTCGTACGAGTGCCTCTCGATCTCAGTCATGATTCCTTGGCCTCAGTTGAAGATGCGCGGGTCGTTGAAGACGCCGCCGGCGACGAGCGCGATGTAGGCGTCGGCCACCACCAGCGAGCCCAGCGTGATCAGCGCGTACATGCCGTGCTGCTCGTTGATCTTGGACACCCAGCCCCACATCTTGTACCGGAAGGGGTGCTTGGAGAAGTTCTTCAGCCGTCCGCCGACGATGTGCCGGCACGAGTGGCACGACAGCGTGTACAGCCACAGCAGGATCACGTTCACCACGAGGATGACGGTGCCGAGCCCGATGCCGATGCCGCCGTCCTTGCCGTGGAAGGCGCGGATCGCGTCGTAGGTGTTGATGAGGGAGATGAGGACGGCCGCCAGCCAGAAGTAGCGGTGCAGGTTCTGGCCGATCAGCGGGAAGCGGCGCTCCCCGGTGTACTTGCCGTGCGGCTCCTTCACGGCGCACGCCGACGGCGACAGCCAGAACGACCGGTAGTACGCCTTGCGGTAGTAGTAGCAGGTCAGCCGGAACAGCAGCAGGAACGGCAGCGAGATCGCCGCGAACGGGATCCAGCCGCGGGTGCCCGCCGGGAGGAACGTGCCGAACTCCGCGGCGTTGCCCTTCACGCCCGTCTGACCCACCACGTTGTTGCAGATCTCGTTCAGGCACGGCGAGTAGAACGGAGTCAGGTAGTGGTACTCCGGCACGTAGAACGCGGCGCCCCAGAAGGCCCGGACGGTCGCGTACACCACCCACGCCGTGAAGATGACGAAGGTGGTGAGGGGGTACAGCCGCCAGTTGTCCTTCCGGAGGGTTCTTTCCTTGATCTGGGCGCGCGTCTTGGCCGGCGCCTCCACAGTGCTCATCGATCGCTCTCCTGAGCTCGGGTCGTCGTGTCCCCGTACCACGGTCCGCGCGCACCATGCGGGCGTCGCACCCTGCCATCGGCTCGACAGCGCCATCGCGCCTGGGCCGCTGGCCATGCGTCCCGGCCCGGGCCGCGCTCCGGCGGTCTCAGGCCGTTGCCGCATTGCGGGCGGTGACGCCTCGTGTGCGCTTCCAGCGAAGCGACCCTACGCCACCCGGCAGGAGCTGTGACATACATAACAGCCAGACCCGCATGTGAGCCTGACCACAGACTTTAGCCCGGTCACGGGCGCGCCGCACGGTCCGCCGTCCATAACCAGTCGTTATGGCACAGCGGAATCGAGATGAGCGCGCTACGGAATGACCGAGCGGTCGCCGAGCACCCTGCCGAGCACCGTACGGGCGAAGTGCGCCTCGGCCTCGCTCGTCCGGCCCGTCCCGTACACCCGGAGGACCTCGGCGAGTTCCGGGAAGCGGTCGGCGATGAGGGCGGCGGCGGCGTCGATCTCGGCGGCGGAGGCGACCTCGCGCAGCAGCACCTGCACCACCCGCGCCGGCTCCGCCGCCGTCCGCGCCGCCTCACCGGGGCCGTTCCCGGCCTCGGCCGCTCGGCTCGCGGCGGCGGTGCGTCCGGACTCGGCCGGCCTGAGCCCGGACGTGGTGGCCGCCGTCTCGCCCCTGATCTCCTCCAGCCGCGCCTTGACGTCCGCGGCCGGCAGCGAGCCGAACGCGGGACCGGCGACCAGCTCCTCGACGGCCATCAGCCGGTGCAGGACGGCCGGGTTGCTGATCTTCGCCCGGTGGGCGGACATGAGCTGCGACAGCATCGGCGCGGACAGCCCGAGCACGCCGGCGAGCCCGGACTGCGACAGCCCGAGCCGGTCGAGCAGCGGCCGGACGCGGTCGCCGAGCGGCTCGCCGTACCACTCGATCTGCAGCGCGCGGTTCCGGGCGACCGCGTCCTCGGCGACGCTCACCTCTCCACTCCTCTTGCCCTCTTGACGATTAGCAGATGCAAACGATAGATTCACGTCCGCACACAAAGGTGCGGGGCTGTGAGCCATGCTGCCACGGAACCCGCTGTTTGCATATGCGACGAACCGCGGAGGACCGACCATGCGCCTAGCGGCCGCCATCACGGCGCCCCTGCTCCTCGCGGCCGGGCTGTCCGGCTGCTCGATGATCGAGGACGCCCCGTCGTCCAGCCGCGGTTCCGCGGCCTCGGCAGGCCGGGCGAGCTTCGACAACGCCACCGAGCCGCTGGTGAAAGGCACCTTCGACAGCCCGATCGCGAAGGGCGCCACGGTCGACATCGCGATCATGGGCCTGAAGGTGAAGGGCAAGCTGGCCACCCTGAGCGCCCAGTTCACCCCGCACATCCCCGCCGACGAGGCGGACCGCATCAACGCCTTCGGCCTGAACGGCAGGCACGGCCTGGGCACATCCCTCATCGACCCGGTGAACCTCAAACGCTACGTCGTGGTGAAGGACTCCGGCGGCAAGGAGCTGGAGACCGACGACATCTTCACGAAGCTGACGAACGACCAGCCCACCCCCTTCTTCTTCACCTTCGCCGCCCCGCCGGAGAGCGTGAAGTCCATCGACGTCCAGATCGGGACGTGGCCCATGTTCCGCGATATCCCGGTCGAACGGTGAGCCGCATGCGCCGACCGGCCGTCATCGCAAGCGCCCTGGCCGTCGTCCTGACCGTCTCCAGCGCCGCCGGCGCCGACCCGGGCGTACCGGACGAGAACCTGGCCGAGAGCGTCCAGTCCATCGGCACCGGACCCGCCGTGCGCGCCATCGACCTGTCGAAGGCCGTCGTCCCACTGGAAGAGGAGCACACCGACGGCGAGCAGGTCACGGTCAGCATCTCGGCGGACGTCCTGTTCGACTTCGGCCAGGCCGCCCTCGCCTCCAGCGCCCGCCGCCGGATCGCCGACCTCACCCCCCGGCTACGCGGCGCCAAGGGCACCGTCCAGATCTCCGGCCATTCCGACTCCATCGGTGACCCCGGTTACAACCTGAGGCTGTCCGAGCAGCGCGCCGAGGCGGTCAAGGCCGAACTGCAGGACGCACTGACGGGGGCGAGCTTCCGGATCGAAGCCAAGGGCTACGGCGAGACAAGGCCCGTCGCCCCCAACGAACAGGGCGGTGAGGACGACCCCGAAGGCCGCGCCAAGAACCGCCGCGTAGAGATCACCTACGAGAAGGGCTGAGAGCGTGCAGGGCGTATCCGTGCCGCCACCCTGGCGGTGAACCCAGCCACCCGGTAACCCGGCACACATTCGCCAGAAGTCCGCTCCAAAAGGAGCGGGGGTCAGTGGGGCAAGGGGCCGAGGTGGTCGAAGATCTGCAGCGGCTCGCCGTCCAGCGTCCGGACGGGGAAGCGAAGCTCAAGGCGGCACGCGGCCAGGGTGCGGCGGGCCAGGTCGGCGGTCTCGGGACGGTGCGCGGGGTCGTCCGCGCACAGCCGGGCCACCACCGACCACAGCGTCGGCGGAACGCCGGCGGGCGGCGGCCCGACCCGCTGCCGGGGCTCGGGGTCGCGTGCGCCGGTCAGCATGCGCCAGCAGACCATGCCGGCCGCGTACAGGTCCTGGCGCGGCCCCGGACGGTTCCAGTCCAGCACCTCCGGGGCCAGGTATCCGGGCGTCCCCACGGTGAACCCGGTCGTGGTGAACCGCAGCCCGTCGTCCCCCAGCGCGATGCCGAAGTCGGCCAGCCGCACGTGCGGCGCCCCGACCGGGCTCGGCTCCAGCAGCAGGTTGGCGGGCTTCACGTCCCGATGCACGACCCCGGCGCCGTGGATGTGACTCAGCGCGGCCAGCAGTTGATCGAGCACCTCCGCCGCGTACTCGGGCGGGAGCCTGCCGTAGTCCCCCAGGAGCGTCTCCAGCGAGCCACCGCGCACCAGGTCCATCGCGAGGAGGACGTCATCGTCCGTCATGCGCGACGCGTAGGGCGTCACCACATGCGGATGCGCCAGCCGCAGCGCCCGCTCCCGGACGACCCGCAGCATCGACGTGGGCCCCCGCCGCCGGACCAGCTTGGCCGCGCAGTACCGCCGCTCCGCATGGTCATAGGCCCGCCACACACGGCTCGTCCCTCCCGTCCCGATCCGGTCGAGCATGGTGAACCGACCGCCGATCACCCACCCCGCGTCCACGGCACCGATCGTACGGAAGACGACCTCATCCGGACGCGCAGAATTCCGTGCTTCTGTCAACAGAACGGACCACCTGGGCATCCAACAACGGGAGGCGCCCGCTCCCCGCGACACCCGGCTCCTCCATACAATGATCAACCACCCCAAACCACCCGCCCTCACCAGGGCCCGCCCGAGACGTGACCTATGAGCGACAAAGACCCCGGCCGCGACGACCTCGCACGGGACAAGGCCGCCCACACCACCCCCGGCACCTCCGGGCCCACCCCCAGCGAAGAGCAGGCAACCGCCGGCACCGCACCGGACGGCACCACGGCCGGCGAAGCAGAAACAGCCGGTCCCGCCGAGAGGGAGACCACAAGCGCCGCTGCCTCACGCACGTCCGAGCAGGTCGACGGCACCGTCGACGAAGGCGGGGTCGGCGCGGACGACGACTCAAGCAGCGCAGACGTCTCCGAACCCGGCGACAGCACCACTAGCGACGGGACGGGCGTCGGCGACAGCGAGAAGGAGGACGACGCCGCGGCACGCGCCAAGGAAGTGAGCAGCGGCGGCGACGTTCATGTGTCCAGGGCCGCTGGTGCACCTGGGGCCGAGTTGGGCGACGGGGATGCGGCACGCGGCGAAGGGGACGGCGCGGATACGTCTGGGCGGGGCGGGGCGAAGAGGTCTCGGCGGCGGAAGGTTCTGCGGCGGGTCGCGCTCGGTGTGGTCGTGGTCATGCTGCTCGGGGGCGGCGGGGCGGCCTGGCTGTACCACGACATCGTCGGAGGCATCGAGCAGAAGCACGTCAGCGACAAGCTCGGGACGGACCGGCCGAAGAAGCTGAACAAATCGCTCAACATCCTGCTGATCGGGTCCGATACGCGGGCGGGCGACAACGCGCGGTACGCGGCGGACGGGATATCCGGGGCACGGTCGGACACGACGATCCTGCTGCATCTGTCGCCGAACCGGGACCAGGCCGTCGGGATCAGCTTCCCCCGCGACTCGATGGTGAAGATCCCAGCGTGCAAGAAGGAGAAGGGCGGGACCGTTCCGGCGCAGTTCGGGATGCTGAACGCGGCGTTCGCGTATGCGGGCCCCACGTGCACCTGGAAGACGCTGGAGTCGCTCACCGGCATCCACATCGACCATTTCGTCCAAGTGGACTTCGCCGGGTTCAAGCGGATGGTCGACGCGCTGGGCGGCGTCGAGATCTGCGTCAACAAACCCGTGAGCGACCCGCGGGCCGAGCTGTACCTGAAGGCGGGCAAGCAGACCGTGAAGGGTGAGCAGGCGCTCGGCTATGTGCGGGCCCGCTACTCGCTCGGGAACGGCTCCGACCTGGAGCGGATCGAACGCCAGCAGAAGTTCATGGCCTCCGTCGTCGACAAGGCGACCAGCGGTTCCGTCCTCACCGATCCGGCCAAGACGTACAAGTTCCTCAAGGCCGCGACGAAGTCGATGACGACCGACGACGATCTCGACCTGGCGGCGATGCGGAAGCTGGCGGACGGCCTCAAGGGGATGAGCGCGGGGCAGGTGCGTTTCGTGACCGTCCCGGTCGAGCGCTACGCGCCGGACCCGAACCGCGTCCAGTGGAACCAGCAACTCACGAAACCGATGTTCGAGGCGATCCAGAACGACAGCGAGCTGCCCGCCGAGCCCGCGAAGCCGGTGAAGGCCGGACCGCCGCCGCCTGCGCCCGGGAAGGTGCACGTCACCGTCGTCGACGCGGGCGGCAAGGGCAAGCTGATCCAGCGCGTCCTCAAGCAGCTCAGGCAGCGTGGCTACAAGGTCGCGAAGAAGGTGGAGAAGGGCACCGAATCAGCCGAGAGCCGCCTCGTCTACGCGCCGGCCGCGGAAGCGCAGGCGTCGGCGCTCGCACGGGACCTCCCCGACGCGATGCTCACCGCCGACGCCAAGGCCCCGCAGAACGGGGTCCGGCTCGTGATCGGCACGAGCGGCGTCCGCCTCGCCCCGCCCGCCATCAACAAGATCGGCGGCGGCGTCAAGGGAGGCCAGAACCTCTGCAAGTAACGTCCTCAGCCGGCGGCGAACGCAAGGACGGAGATGAGCGCCCCGGCGAGCATGTACGGGCCGAAAGGGAACTCGCCCTTGCGCGTCCGTCGGACGATCATGATGCCGACGGCGACGAGGCCGCCGAGCAGGTAGGTCGCGAGGAGGCCGAGCACCCAGGCGTCCCGCCCGAACCAGCCGAGGCAGAGGCCGAGCACACCGGACAGCTTCACGTCCCCCATCCCGATCCCGGACGGGACGAGGAACGCCTGGAGGAAGTACAGCGCGAACAGCGCCGCCATGCCGATGAGCGCGTGCTCGAACCGCCGCAGCCCGCCGTCGGTGAACGGAACGGCCGCGGCCAGCAGCGCCGCCACGATGGCGTAGGACGGCAGCGTGAACCGGTCCGGCAGCCGTTTGACCTGGACGTCGATGAATCCGAGCAGGGCGCCGACCGTCGCCAGGTAGACCAGCGCCGGAAGGACGGGCTCCGTCCCGACCCGCCACCCCAGCACCGCGCAGAGCGCCGCCGTGACCAGCCCCATCACGATGCGGCGGCGGCGCGGGACGTCACCGACGTAGGGTGCCGCCATCGGCGCGGAGAGCAGCCCGGCGACGAACCCGACGGGCACCAACACGAACGCGATCATCGCCCCTCGCCCCGATCCGGCATCAGCTCGGCCCCGGCACCCTAACCGGCGGACGCCCGCAACGCCGTCCCGGCACCCGATTCGCGCCGGCGCTAGGTCACGCGCGCGTACAGGATGACGAGACCGATGACCGTGAACAGGCAGCCCACGGCGGCCAGGCCGAGGGAGCCCGCCAGACCGCGAC
Organism: Actinomadura latina NBRC 106108; assembly: GCF_001552195.1. Taxonomy (GTDB): domain Bacteria; phylum Actinomycetota; class Actinomycetes; order Streptosporangiales; family Streptosporangiaceae; genus Spirillospora; species Spirillospora latina. The sequence continues at coordinate 140,552 of NZ_BCQS01000006.1, read as the reverse complement.
CCGAGGACGTGTCCATGCGGGCCTCACGTGGTCTGAGCGGGTCATAGAGGACGCCGACCCAGCGCCCCTTGAGCCTGAGAAGCTCATAGGACCCGGCGGGGGTCTTGCCGACGGTCTCGATGTCGACGCCGTCCAGCGTGCGGAAGCGCAATACCGGGAAGTACTCGTGGGTGTCGATGCTCCACACCCGGTGAGATCCCACGACGAGCCCCGGGACGCGGTGCGCCGAAGCCAAGAACTTGCGGGCGGCGCGGAAGCGGTGGACCCCGCCGACGACGGCGCCCGAGCCCAGCACCAGCGGCACGACAATGAGGAGCCAACTCGACATCACAGACCCACCGCCGCTCGGATGATTCCCAGCGCCACGCCATCCGCACCGAGCACCCCGGCCATCTCGGTTCACCCCTCGATCGAATCGGCGATGCCATCGGCGGCCCCCGTCCTCGAGGCAGCCGCGTGGGCAAGTGACGCGGACGGCGTGCAGGTGGCCGAGTGACGAAGCGGGCGGTCCTCGCACGGGCCAACGCGGTCACTCCGCCCGTGACGATTGAGAAATCCGATCCAGTTCGTCGCCGTTACAAGCTCGACGCGACCGCATATGGCCCACAAGTGAGCCGCTGCCCCCTGGATCAATAGCCCAGCATGTGCCGCTGCACACAACTGAGCCCTTCTCGCGGTGTGGCCGGTGGACGCATTGCCGGAGACAGCAGATGCGTCCGCGACGGCCGGCCCGGTGCGGTCACCGGGGGCGCCACAGTTGCGATCGGCGCGCGGGCGGGTTCGGGTGCGGTGGGGGATCAGGCTCTAGAGTCTGCGTGTAGGCCCCACACTGGAGACGGCGGCGATGACGAATCCTTCGGACCCCGGTCACCCACCGCGCCCGCAGGCGCACGATCCGGCGGGGGGACCGTACGGTCCGCCCCCGAACGTCCCCGGTCCTCGTCCGCCCGGTCCTGGGACGGGGCAGCAGCCGTGGGCGCCGCCCGAGCCCGCTGAGAAGGGCCTGCTGGCCGCTCTGCTGGACACCAACTTCAACGCGCTGGTGACCCCGAAGCTCGCGAAGACGGTCTACGTCCTGTCGCTGATGCTGATCTCCCTGGAGTGCCTGGGCGTCCTCCTGTTCGGTCTCTGGGTGCTGGTCTCGACCCGGTTCTGGCTCGGGGGCCTCATCGTCATCGTCGCGACGCCGCTGATCTGGCTGGTCCAGATGCTGCTCGTGCGCATCTTCGTGGAGGCGGTGGTGGTGCGGTTCAAGCAGGCCGAGTATCTGCGGGTCATCAAGGACAAGAGCTAGACGGGGCTGCTGGTGGGCGAGTTCGACGGCACGCCGCCGCGGGACACCCGGCGGGACGCCGGGGCGACGCGGCGCGATGGCGCTCGGGTGCCGGGGCCGCGGGCGGCGTCGGAAACGACGCGGGACGGGGCGGCGGGCGGCGATTCGCTCATGCGGCTGCCCGCGGTGCTCGGCGGGCGGTACGCGACGGTCGCGGAGCTGCCGGTGCAGGGCGCCGAGTCGGATCTGCTGCTGGTGCGGGACGAGCGCGGCGACGAGTACGTGGTCAAGATCTTCCGCCGCGGCTACCGCGCCGACCGGGACGTGTGGGCGAAGCTGCCCGCGCTCGACTCGCCGAACGTCCTGCGGATCCTGGAGACCGGGCACGCGGACGGGCGCGATTACGAGATCACCCCGTACATGCCGGACGGCAACCTGCGGGCGCTGATGCAGGAGGGGCCGCTCGGCGACGAGACGGTCGGGGAGGTCGCGGCGCAGTTGGCGGCGGGGCTGACCGCGCTGCACCGGGCCGGGATCGTCCATCGGGACCTCAAGCCCGAGAACGTGCTGGTCATGGGGACCGAGCCGGTGCGGGTGACGATCGCCGACTTCGGGCTCAGCAAGGTCCTCGACCAGAGCGTGGTGTTCGCGTCGTCGTCGCGGACGCTGGCGTACGCGGCGCCGGAGTCGCTGTCCGGGCAGGTGTCGCCGGCCCGCGACTGGTGGTCGCTCGGCATGATCGTCCGGGAGCTGGCGACGGGACGGGCGCCGTTCCAGGGATTGAGCGAGACGGTGGTGGTCGACCATCTGGCGACGCGTCCGGTCAGCGCCGACGACGTCCCCGATCCGAGGCTGCGGACGCTGTGCCGCGGGCTGCTGACGAGGGATCCGCGCAAGAGGTGGACGGGTGAGCAGGTCCAGGAGTGGCTGGACGGGGGTTCGCCCCCGGTCGCGGAGGAGACCGCGCAGGCCGAAGCGGGTGACGGCCTCCCGTTCAAGGGCCGCCGGTACGCGAGAAGGGACGAGCTGGCGCGCGCGCTCGTCGAGAACTGGGATCACGCCGCGCAGTACTTCTTCGGGCGCGGCGAGTCGGGCGAGGCGTGGCGGAGCCTGCGTGAATGGCTCGCGGACGTCCCGGACGACAGCCGCATCGGCCTCGTCGACGGCTACCTCATGACGAGGCTGCCGCCGGACGTCAAACTGCTTCATCTGGTGCGGTGGCTGGATCCGGCGCTTTCGCCGCACTTCCTCGGCCGCCGCGTCACCGCCGACGATCTTCCCGGGCTGGCCGCGCTCGCGGGCGACCACCGCCATCCCGACCACGGCACGGCCGTCCTCATCGGGCGGGCGTTGTGGGAGCACCATCTGCTGCGGGTGCTGGCCGGTTTCGAGGGCGCCGGGGAGCTGGCGCGGATCGACGATCAGTGGCGCGCCCATGTGCCGGCGTGGAACGACCTCGTCCGCTGGCTGCGCGGGCAGGACGCCATGCCGCCGGGGGTCGCGCGGCGGCTGCCGGACGCCGGGGCCGAGGAGCCGCCCGCCGTGCTGCTGACGCTGCTCGCGCTGGCGGCGCGTCCGGCGGACGCGCACCGGCTGATCGCGGAGGGCGCGGCGCGGGCGCGCGAGGCGGTGTCCGATCCGGTGCCGTGGTTCACCTGGATGGCGGACGCCGCGGGCGACGATCCGCTGCGGCTGCTGGCTGTGACGCGGGCCGCGCCCGAGGCCGTCGCGGAGAGCGAGTCGCGGGCGCGTGCGCGGCGGACCGCCGAGCAGCGGGACGAGGCGCTGCGCGAGCAGTGGGCGGAGCGGGAACGGCAGCGGCTCGCCGGACGCGGTGCCGCCGCGGTCAAGGCCGTCCTGTGGACGCTGCCGGTGCTGTTCCTCTGGCTCGCCGGCAGCTGGGTGGTCGGTTCGCTGTTCGGCGGCGGGAGCGACGACGGCACCGCGTCCGTCGGGCTGCACAGCTCCTCGTCGGGCTTCTCCTTCGGCGTGCTGGCCGTCGTGTCGTTGCTCGCCTGGGCGGTGCAGTGCGGCAGCGAAGTGCTCCTCGCGCGCGCGCAGGGCACGGACTACCTCCCCTACGGTCCGTGGTCGATGCTGTCGGGAGTCCTCAGCGCGAGTGGCCGCGGGTTCTCGAAGGCGTCCCAGACGATGTCGGGCGCCGCGCAGCGGACCGGGCGGCGCGGCTGCGGCCTCATGCTGATCGCCGTGACGGTTCCGCTGCTGCTCCTGCTGCTCCTGCTCGCCGCGCTGACGTCCGTCGCGAGCCTGCTCTGGGTTCTGGTCCTCATCGCCGCCTCCGCCGCGCACGCCGCCGCGGCGGGTGTGCGGCTGCACCGCTGGCGGCAGGCACGCACGATCGGAGGCACTCCTTGAGCAGCGGGATCGACGCGGACATCGCGCTGGACGCGGCGGTGGTGCTCAGCCTGGGCATGAACCGCGTGCTCGGACGCGGCGCCGGGATGGCCGGGCGGGGCGCGGAGGCCCTCGCGGCGCTCGCCGCCGGGCGGGCCGAGGCGCGGGCGGCCGCGCTCGCCGAGGTCGAGTCCCACGAGCGCGCGCTGCGCGAGGTCGTGGAGCGCAACGCGCGTGTCGCGGCGCTCACCGAGACCCGCGCGAAGATCGGCGCGGAGGTGTCCCTGCCGGAGCGGCTGCAGCCGGACGAGCAGACCCCCGAAGAGCTGACCGCCTGGTGCGCGACCACCGACCGTGCCTTGGACGAGGCGGAGCGGAAGCTGTCCGAGCACCTCGCCGCCCAGGTCAGCACGCAGATCTTCGCCGTCCCCACCGAGGGCCTGACGGCCGATGCAGGGAAGGGCGCGCCTCCACCCGCCGGAGACGACGTCCAGCGGAACCTGGAACGGATCATGACCCGGCTGCTGCCGGACGCGGCGGACGCGGAGCGGCGGGCGGTCGCGGAGGCGGCGGCGCTGCTCACCGGCGCCGGGACGGCGGAGGAGGCCGAGGGGGTCCTGCAGGAGGTGCGGCTGCGGATCCAGGGCGCCAACCGCCGCACCGAGGAGCGGCGGGCGCGGGAGCGGCGGCTGGCGGCCGAGCGCGACGCCGCCGAGCAGGCCGAGGCCGAGCGCCGCTACGTCCTCGACTCGATCACCGCCGCGTTCGAGGACATGGGGTACGAGGTCCACACCGGGTTCGAGACGCTGACGGCCGAGGACGGCACCGTGACGCTGACGAGGGGCGCCTGGCCCGACCACAGCGTCCGGATGCGGGTCGACGACGCCGCGCACGTCCGGGCGTCGATGGTGCGCGAGCGGCCCGCCGAGAGCGAGGACGACCGGCGGGTGGACGTCGAGCGGGAGCGCGAGTGGTGCGAGGCGTTCGAGGCGGCGCGGACGCGCCTCGCGGACGCCGGGATCCGCTCCGACGTGTCATGGCGGCTGGATCCCGGGGTGCGTGAGCTGCCCGTTTCGGCGCGGCCACGGCAGACTAGGGGACGTGCGGGGCAACGCGAGCGCCATCGCGAGCGTCATAACTGAGATGCCGGGGGACGTGGAATGAGTGGGGGCGCACCAGCAGATGAGCATTGATTCGCCGACTCTCGGGGGGCGGCTGCAGGGGTGGCCGCCGTTCGTGCGGGAGCTGGACGCGACCCTCTCCGTGCACTCCCAGTACGTCCTGTCGGGGAACCTGTACGACAGTTTCCTCACGCCGCCGGCGGAGGGCGGGGCGGCCACGGGGCTGCTGCCGCTGCGCGCCCTGCTGTGGGAGGCGCTGCGCTCCAGCGGCGCGTCGTTCATGGCCGTCTACGACCCGGTGGACGGGCTGCAGATCATCCCGGGCGGCGACGACGACGCGACGCGGGCGGCCGAGCGGCTGCTCGGCAAGACCAAAGCGGACGAGAAGCCGTCGCTGGAGGCGCTGACGAGGCTGCTGGCGGCGGTGGCCCGGCCGAAGGAGGACGTCCGCGCCGCGTTCGTCGTCGACTCGGCGTCCCGGATCGCGCGCACCCCGACGGACCTGGAGCCGGCCGAGCGCGACTTCTTCCGGTTCTGCGCGAAGCTGTCGCGCGGCGCCCGGCCCGTCCGGGTGACGGGGCCGCGGCCGAAGCCGCTGTACAACCCGATCCTGTGGCTGGTGGAGCGGCCCGGCGACCTGCCGCCGTGGCTGACGGCCGACAACGAGAACATCCGCGAGATCACGATCCCGCGCCCGCATCTCGGCGACCGGCAGGAGACGGCGCGGCTGCTGGCCCGCGCGTTCGGGGTCACCGACGTCGGGGACGACGAGGCCGCGGCGGCGGCGTGCGACGCGTTCGCCGAGCAGGCCGACGGCCTCACCCTGCAGTCGATGATCGAGGTGACCCGGCTGGCGAAGGAGCGGGGCGTCGGCCTCACCGACCTGCCGGACGCGGTCCGCACCTACAAGCTCGGCGTGCTCGACAACCCGTGGAGCCGCGGCCATCTGCGCCGCCGGGTGCTGGAGGGCGAGAAGCGCGTCCCGGAGCGGGTGATCGGGCAGCCGCAGGCCGTCACGAAGACGCTGGACATCCTGAAGCGGGCCGTGCTCGGCCTGTCGGGCGCGCAGGCGACCCGGTCCGGGAGCCGGCCGCGCGGCGTGCTGTTCTTCGCGGGCCCGACCGGCACCGGCAAGACGGAGCTGGCGAAGGCGATCACCGAGCTGGTGTTCGGGGACGAGTCCGCCTACCTGCGCTTCGACATGAGCGAGTTCTCCGGCGAGGGGTCCGGCGACCGGCTGATCGGGTCGCCGCCCGGCTACGTGGGGCACGAGGCGGGCGGCGAGCTGACCAACGCCGTCCGCGAGGACCCGTTCCGGGTGATGCTCTTCGACGAGATCGAGAAGGCGCACCCGCGGATCCTGGACAAGTTCCTGCAGATCCTGGAGGACGGCCGGCTCACCGACGGGCGCGGCAACACCGTCCACTTCTCCGAGTCCATCCTGATCTTCACGTCGAACCTGGGGATGTACGTCCCGGGACGGGACCTCACGACGCGCGACGCGTCCCCGTTCGCGGCGCCCGACCGTGTGCAGAACATCACACCCGGGATGTCGTACGACGAGGTCGAGCAGCGCATCAAGGGCGCGGTCGCCGACCACTTCACCGAGGTCCTCAACCGGCCGGAGCTGCTCAACCGGTTCGGCGACAACATCGTCGTGTTCGACTTCATCTCCGCCGAGGCCGCACACAAGATCTTCGACCTGCAGTTCGCGAACATCTGCCGCCGGGTCACCGAGGAGCACCGGCTCTCCCTCGCCGTGAAGGGCGACGCGCTGACGACGCTCCGCGAATGGTGCACGGAGGAGCTCGACAAGGGCGGGCGCGGCATCGGCATGGCGCTGGAGTCGCACTTCGTCAACCCGCTGGCGCGCGCGCTGTTCGACCGGGAGCTCGTCCCGGACGAGAAGGTCACCGTGACGGGCATCCGGCGCGAGGGAAGCATCGTCCATCTGGACCTCCAGTGAGCGGCGAGGCGCTGCTGCTCGCCAAGGCGCACTATCCGGTGACCACACTCGGCCCCGGAACCCGCGCCGGGATCTGGACCCAGGGCTGCACGCTGCACTGCCACGGCTGCCTCTCCCGGGACACCTGGGAAGCCGACCCGCGGCGCGCGGTGCCCGTCGAGACCGTCTTAGGATGGCTCGCGTCCCTGCCCGGGCCGGTGGACGGAGTGACCATTTCCGGTGGTGAACCGTTCGAGCAGCCGGCCGCGCTGGCGGCCCTGCTGCGCGGTGTCCGCGCGTGGCGGGACACCCCCGGCCGTGAGACGATTGAGTTGGACATATTGGTTTACAGCGGATATGTCTACTCGCGGCTCGCCCGCAGCGGTGAGACGCGCGAGATCCTGGACATGTGCGATGCCGTCATCACGGGACCGTACGTCGAGCGGCTGAATCCGGGGGGGCGACACTCGGGGGACGGCTCCCTACTCTGGAGGGGGTCGGCCAACCAGCGTGTCGTGCCGCTGTCCCCGCTGGGGCGCGAACGGTACGGGGCACCGGCCGGTGTCGGGAAGACTGGAGAAGGAACAGGGCCCCGAGTGCAGGTGTCCGTGGACGAAGGGCCGGAGGGAAGGCGGGTGTACTACATCGGGATCCCGCGAAGGGGTGACATGGAGCACCTGACGTCGAGGCTCGACCGCGCCGGGGTGCGCTCGGGGGATGTGTCATGGCGACCTTGAACTGTCCTGTCTGCGGTGAACCGCACCAGCAGGGCGATCTGCTCTGCATGAACTGCGGGGCCAACCTCGCGCGCGGCGGTGGCGGCGCCCACCGGCAGGCGCCGGGCGGGTACGACGACCAGCAGCCGCCGCGGGTCCCGCCGCCACCCGGCGGCCAGTACGGCGGCCCGCCGCCCGGCGGCCAGTACGGGCAGCCGCCGCAGCCCCACGACCCGTACGGGCAGCAGGCTCCGCAGCACCAGCAGCCGGGCCCGCCCGCGCAGCAGCAGGACCCGTGGGGAGCGCCGCAGCAGCAGCCGCAGCAGGACCCGTGGGGTGCGCCCATGCCCCAGCAGGGACAGGACCAGCACGGCCAGCCTGGGCAGTACGGCCAGCCCCAGCACGGCCAGCCCCAGCACGGTGCGCCGCAGCAGGGCGGACCTCAGCCGGGTGGACCCCAGCACGGGGGCCAGCCGCCGATGCAGCACCAGCAGCCGCCCGCTGACCCGTGGGGAGCGCCGCAGCAGCAGCCGCAGCAGGACCAGTGGGGAGCGCCGCAGCAGCAGCCCGGGGGCGACCAGTACGGGCAGCGCGAGCCGCAGTACCAGGCTCCGCAGGACCAGTACGGCGCGCCGCAGGACCAGTACGGGGCTCCGCAGCAGGATCAGTACGGCGCCCCCCAGGACCAGTACGGTGCCCCGCAGGACCAGTACGGCGGAGCACCGCCCCAGGACCAGTACGGTGCCCCGCAGCCGGGCCCGGCGGACCACCAGTTCGGCGCGCCGCCCCAGCAGCACGGGCAGCCTCCGCTCGGCGGGCCGCAGCATGGCGGGCCGCAGCACGGAGGGCCGCAGCACGGGGGGCCGCCGCTGCCGCCGCACGGCCGTGAGGCGACGCTCCTGCCGCACGACCACAACCAGGGTCAGCGTCCGCCCGCCCCCGACAGCACGGCGTTCATGTGCCCGTACTGCGAGGCGGTGCTGAGCAACCCGGGTGCGGCGCAGTGCGACTCCTGCCTGCGTCCCCTGCCCAAGCAGGGCACGCCCGTCCTGCGGGTGCAGTTCCCGACCGGTGAGCTCAAGGTCTCCGTCGGCCAGCACCTCGTGCTCGGCCGGGACGCGGGGCAGTCGCCGGTGGCGGCCACGTTCACGCAGTACGACAACGTGTCGCGGCGCCACTCGACGGTCTGGCTCGACCCGTCCGGCACGGCCTGGGTGCGAGACGAGGGCTCCACCAACGGAACGTTCGTCAACGGCGAGCGCCTCCCCCGCGGCGTGGAGGCCCCCCTCCGCGACGGCGACCAGCTCCGGCTGGCCGCCGACGTGACCGGGACCGTCCAGCTGAAGTGACCCGCACGTGAGAAGGCGGCCCCGAGGTTCTCAGAACCCCGGGGCCGCCTTTCTGCTTCGGCGAGAGCCTCAGCCGGCGCGCTTGGTACGGGCGCGGGTGCGCTCGCGCTCCTTGGCGTCAAGCACGACCTTGCGGATGCGGACGTTCGCCGGGGTCACCTCGACGCACTCGTCCTCGCGGCAGAACTCCAGCGCCTCCTCCAGCGACAGGTTGCGGGGCGGGGTGAGGCGCTCCAGCTCGTCGCCGGTGGACGAGCGCATGTTCGTGAGCTTCTTCTCCTTGGTGATGTTGACGTCCATGTCGTCGGAGCGGGAGTTCTCCCCGACGATCATGCCCTCGTACACCTCGGTGGTCGGCCCGACGAAGAACGTGCCGCGCTCCTGCAGGTTCGTGATCGCGTACGCGGTGGCGGCGCCGGAGCGGTCGGCGACCAGCGAGCCGGACGGGCGGGTGCGCAGCTCGCCGAACCAGGGCTCGTAGTCCTCGAAGACGTGGTGCGCCATGCCGGTGCCGCGCGTCTCCGTCATGAACTCGGTGCGGAACCCGATCAGGCCGCGGGCCGGGACGAGGAACTCCATCCGGACCCAGCCGGTGCCGTGGTTCGTCATGTGCTCCATGCGGCCCTTGCGGACGGCCATGAGCTGCGTGACCGCGCCGAGATGCTCCTCGGGGATGTCGACGGTGAGCCGCTCGACCGGCTCGTGCCGCTTGCCGTCGATGTCGCGGGTGACGACCTGCGGCTTGCCGACGGTCAGCTCGTAGCCCTCGCGGCGCATGTTCTCCACCAGGATCGCGAGGGCCAGCTCGCCGCGGCCCTGCACCTCCCAGGTGTCCGGCCGCTCGGTCGGCAGCACCTTGATCGACACGTTGCCGACCAGTTCGCGGGCGAGCCGGTCCTTGACCATGCGGGCGGTGACCTTCGTGCCCTTCTCGCGGCCGGCCATCGGCCCGGTGTTGGTGCCGATCGTCATCGAGATCGCGGGCTCGTCCACGGTGATCAGCGGCAGCGGGCGCGGGTCGTCGGCGTCGGCGATGGTGTCGCCGATCATGATGTCCGGGATGCCGGCGATCGCGATGATGTCGCCCGGCCCCGCGTCGTCGGCGGGCTTGCGGGCGAGCGCGTCGGTCATCAGCAGCTCGGTGATCCGCACGCGCTCGATGCTGCCGTCGTGCCGGCACCAGGCGACCTGCTGGCCCTTCTTGATCGTCCCGGCGCGGACGCGGCACAGCGCGATCCGGCCGAGGTAGCTGGAGGCGTCCAGGTTCGTCACGTGCGCCTGCAGCGGCGCGTCCGGGTCGTAGGACGGCGCCGGGATCGTCTCGGTGATGACCTGGAACAGCGGCTCCAGGTCGCCGCTCGTGGGCATCTCCCCGTCGGCTGGCTTGTCGAGCGAGGCCCGCCCGGCCCGGCCGGACGCGTACACGATCGGGAAGTCGATCTGGTCCTCGTCGGCGTCGAGGTCCATGAACAGCTCGTACGTCTCGTCCACGACCTCGTCGATGCGGGCGTCGGGACGGTCGGTCTTGTTCACGACGAGGATCACCGGCAGCCGCGCGGCGAGCGCCTTGCGCAGCACGAACCGGGTCTGCGGGAGCGGGCCCTCGCTGGCGTCCACCAGCAGGACGACGCCGTCCACCATGGACAGCCCGCGCTCGACCTCGCCGCCGAAGTCGGCGTGGCCGGGCGTGTCGATGATGTTGATCGTCAGCCCGTTGTGCTTGACGGCGGTGTTCTTCGCGAGAATCGTGATGCCCTTCTCGCGCTCCAGGTCGTTGGAGTCCATGACGCGGTCGTCGACGTCCTGGTTCTCGCGGAAGGCCCCGGACTGCCAGAGCATGGCGTCGACCAGCGTCGTCTTCCCGTGGTCGACATGGGCGACGATCGCAACGTTCCGGAGGTCGTCGCGCGTGGAGAGGGGCATGCGGGTTACCTTGCGTGAGGTTTCAGGAGAGTCGCCGCAGAAACGCGGCAGCACTCCATTCTACGCGCCGCTGTGCGCACCCCATCCCGAGCGCGCCCGTCCCGTCCGTCACAGGGCTTCACACGGACCCCGATTCGCATACTTTGCTCATCCTTTGTAATCTTCCCGAGACCGGTCGTCCGGAGTCCCACCCCCAGGGGCTGCGACCGGAACGCCGAATCTCCCGCCCGCGGGAGAACCGGGGACCCACAGTCCCCCGGGGTGAATCGGTGCACGCCGCAAGGCGGTGCGCCGTAGGGCGACTCCTGGCCCGAACCCGTCAGCTAACCCGGTAGGCGCGCGAGGAGAGGAGAACACCGGCTTGGCACCGGACCCCCGCCGGCGGCGCCGCGTCACGCCCGCCGCCACCGCCACCCTGCTCCTGATCGGCCTCGGCGCCACCGCGCCCGTCGCCGCCCACGCGGCGCCGCCGTTCCGGCTCGCCGCCGCGGCGACCACGCCGAGCCCCGCTCCGACGACGGAGAAGGGCCTGCGCAAGAGCCTGAACGCGCTGAACGACGAGGCCGAGATCCTCACCGAGAAGTACAACAAGGCCCGGGTGGACCTGAAGGCCGCGCAGAAGGCCGAGCAGGCCGCCGCCAAGAACGCGGCGGTGCTGCGCGCCCAGGCCGGTCCCGCCCGCGAGCAGCTCGGGCGGATGGCCGCCGCCAACTACATGGCGGGCGCCCCCGACACGATCTTCGGCTCCGACGGCTCCCCCGAGGGGCTGTCCGAACGCGCCTACCTCACCCAGAACCAGGCCACCGCCGTCCAGGCCCTGCAGGGGCAGATCAAGCGGGCCGAGGCCGCCCAGCACACCGCCGAGGCCAAGACCGCGCAGGTCAAGAAGGCCTGGGAGGACGCCAAGAAGGCGCGCGCGGAAGCCAAGGGCAAGGTCACCGAGGTGATGAAGCGCCTCGACAAGCTCTCCACCACGCACGCCCGCGACCCGCGCACCGGCCTCACCGCGACCATCAAGGGCTCGGACCTGCCCGCCAAGATGGCCCGCAAGGCCTACGGCAAGATCGGCTCGCCGTACGTGTGGGCCGCCGCCGGCCCGAGCAGCTTCGACTGCTCCGGCCTCGTCGTGTGGGCCTACGCCCAGGTCGGCAAGCCCGGCCTGCCGCACTACACCGGCGACCTGTACCAGCTCGGCACGAAGGTGCCGCGGAGCCAGCTGCGGTCCGGCGACCTGGTGTACTTCGGCGCCAACCTCCACCACATGGGCATCTACCTCAGCGACGGCAAGTTCCTGCACGCCCCGCAGACCGGCGATGTGGTGAAGATCTCCAAGATGTCGGACCGTTCCGACTTCGCGGGCGCCAACCGCATCACCTGACCGCCGCACGCGGCCCCACAGATGTCGGGGGCTTCCTGCGGCGCGGCAGGAAGCCCTCGCGTTCATCGTGTTCCTCATATGCGCCGGACGCGATCCGGCGCGTTGCGGTCGGCGTGCGGTGGCGGCTAGGGCAGGCCCTCTTGGGCGAGGACGTCGATGACGGGGCGGTCGCCGGGGAGCCAGGCGACGTCGTAGAGCTCGTGCGGGGCGAGCCAGCGGAGTGCCAGATGTTCCAGCGGCCGTGGTTCTCCTTCGAGGATCTCGGCTCGCCAGACGCGTAGCAGGGCTTGGTCGCTCAGGGGCCAGTCACCGCCGATGCGGCGGCCCAGGCCCACCTTGATCGCCAGCTCCTCCTGGCACTCGCGTACCAGGGCGTCCTCGTCCTGCTCGCCCGGATCGACCTTTCCGCCCGGCAGCTCCCAGCCGCCCGCCATGTGCGGCGGCTCGGCCCGCTGCGCGCTCAGCAGCCGCCCGTCCGCGATGATCGCCGCACCCACGACCACGAGATCGATCGCCATCAGCCCCTCTCCGTCACGGCGGCCTCCGGCCTGCCGTTGCCCCGCGCGGCGTCGACCAGCCGCGTCGCCTCCCGGACGATCTCCTCCAGGCGGTCGCCGTGCGCGCCGCGCCAGTAGACCTGCCCGCAGCCGGCGCAGCGGCCGTAGATGTCGTAGCTGCGGCGCGTGCCCGCTTCGAGGTCGCCTTCGACCTCGCTCTTGTCGACCGGGACGAGTTCGCCGTTGCAGGCGGTGCAGCGCGTCCATGGGCGCAGGACCGGGGCGAACCGGTCGAGGAGGTCGCGGAGCTGGTCGTCCGGGCGGGAGCCGCGGACGTAGGCGCCGAACCACAGGGCGCGGCGGCGGAGGAGGCCGCGGTCCTGGGTGAGCAGGACGCGGCGCTCCTCGTTGGCCTGCACGACCAGCGCCGGGTCGTCCATGTCGTTGTGGTAGGCGGTGTCGAGGCCGAGGAGGCGCATCCGGCGCGCGAGCGTGCCCAGGTGGACGTCCAGCAGGAAGCGCGGCGCGTCCTGGCCCGGCTCCAGCGGGACGGGCTGGGGGCGCGGCACCGCCTCCACCCGCACCTCGTCGCCGGCCCGCGGCCGGGTGGACGGCCCGGCCCGTTCGCCGCCGATGGTCATCGGGCCCGCCTCGGGGAGCGGCACGCCGAGCGACTCCACGACATGCCCCAGCGTCGACGTCCCGTCGCAGGGCACCCGGTTCACGGTCTCCCGCCGCGTGGCGGGCAGGAACATGAGCAGTTCGGCTGCGACGCGGACGGTCATCTCGGGCTCCACGCGAATCAGCATGCCACGCGTCCCCGACGTTCCCCGACGGAATTACCGGCTGGTCACGTGCGCGGCGGCTCAGGGCTGCCGGGCGGCCAGCTCGCCGGCCTTCTTCTTGAAGTCGGGCCGCGCGAGCGGACGGGTCACACCGACCCAGTCCGACCGCTTGTAGGACTTCACGCCGATCGCCGGCACGCACGTCGAGCAGCTCGCCACGATCATTTTGCCCCTGCCGATGACCATCCCGACATGGCCGGGGCTGTCCGCCGACGTCCCCGGGCCCGAGTTGAAGAACACCAGGTCGCCGGCCTGCTCCCGGCCCTTGGCGATCTTCACTCCGAACGGCCACTGCTGGAACGTGGTGCGCGGGAGGTCCAGACCCACCTGCCGGTAGGCGGCCTGGATGAGGCTGGAGCAGTCCCACGCGTCCGGTCCGTTCGCGCCGAACACGTACGGCTTGCCGCGCTGCGCCAGCGCGAACCGGATGATCGTCTTGACGAGGTCGCCGATGTTCGCGGGCAGCTCGTTGTCCTCGCAGTTGACGCCGTTCGCCTGGACGACCTCGAACTCGCCGCCCGCGTAGCGCTTCGCCCAGTCGAGGACGAGGTCGACGTAGTCCGACGAGTGGTTGTACTGGAAGATCGCGGTCTTCATCCGCTGCGGGGCGCCGTTGTGCTTGAGGTAGGCGGCGGCGCTCGGGATCGCGTCCGCCGGGTCGTAGCGGTCCTTCTTGCCGTCCCTGTCGCCGTCGACGCCGAACTCCTTGAACGTCGCGGCAAGGAACTGCATCGGGCCGCCGGCGCCCGCGTAGTTCTCCCCGCTGCTGACGCCGGGGAGCGTCGACCGGCCGTGGTCGGTCTCGACTTTGCCGATGCCGGCCAGCACGTTCCACGGCATGCCGTACTTCTTGCCCGCCTCCTGGTACAGCTTCAGGTAGTTCACGGGGACGGCCTTGGCGTCGTCCGCCGCGGCGGGCTGCGCGCCGGCGCCGGCGACGTCCACGCAGTCGCCTCCGCCGCCGATCCCGCCGCCGAACATGAACTGGCTCGCGCCGAACAGGATCGGGACGAAGACTAGGGCGACGAACATGGTCGCGGCGACGCCCAGGCCGCCCGCGAAGAGCAACCGGCGCGGGCTCATCCGGTGTCACCCGCCTGGCCCGCGTCCGCGGGCGCGAACGAGTACACCTTCAGCGAGCCGCCGTCGCGGGCGACGGTCACCGCGTACTGCTTGCTCGCGGTGCTGTCCTTGCCGCCCTTGGTCAGCTGCTGGCGGCCCGTCACCAGGAAGATGACCGAGTTGTTCTCGATGGTGCGCACCTGGTCGAGGGACGCCGACCCCTGCGCGACGACCTGCTCGCGGCGGCGCTCCTCCAGCAGGCCCGGGGTCGCCGCGTTCCGTCCGAGCTGCTGCACCAGATCGCCGGTCGCCAGGCCGGACAGCCGCCCCATGTAGGTCTCGGGGGGCTCGTCGTAGCGGTACGTCTCGTAGGCGGTGACGAACCGCTGGGCCAGGTCCGCCGCCGTGGCGAACTCCTGCCGGGAGAACGGCAGCAGCCGGTAGATGTCGAAGTCGCCCGGGTTCACGGCGTTCTGGATGCCGGGCGGCGGGGACTGCGGGCCGGGCGACCCGGCCGTGGACGTGGCGCTCGGCCGCGCCTCCCGGGGGTCGTCGCCGTGGTCGGGGGTGGCGACGGTCAGGTAGACGCCGACGGCGGCGAGCACCACGACGAGCCCCGCGAACAGGAGCTTGCGCCGGCGGTCGTTCAGGTTCATCACTCGTCCCGTTCCGGCTCACCGGACGGACGGTCCACCGGGCGCAGCCAGAACGGGATCGGCGGGCCGTCCTCGGAGCCGCGCCGGCCCCACAGGGGCGGGGGCTGCCGCCGGCCGCCCGGGCCCTGCGCGGGCGGTGTCCCGTTCCCGTTGGAGGAGCCGCCGCGCTGCTTCGGCACGTTCGTCGCGGGCGCCCCGCCGCCGGAGCCTCCACCCGACCCGCCGGAACCGCCCGACCCGCCGGAGCCGCCGGACCCGCCGCTTGAGCCGCCGCCCGCACGGCCCCGTCCGCGTTCCACCGAACCGCCCGAACGGCCGCCGCCACCGAACCAGCCGCCGCCACCGCCGGAACCGCCACCAGAACCGCCGGAGCCACCGGAACCACCGCCGGAACCACCGCCGCCGCTGACGCCGCCGCCGTTACCGCCGCGTCCCGACCAGGTGGTCGGCCGGACGGTGCCCGCGCCGGGACCCGCACCGGACGACGGCTTCCCGCCGCCCGCCGCAGCGCCGGCGTCCGCGCCGGCACCCGCGCCGCCCTTCGCCACGGAAACGCCGCCCGGACGGGTCGTCGCCGCCGTCCCGCCGTCCGCCTGGCGGTCGCCGAGCGCGCCCGCGCGGGTCGGCAGGTTGAGCGGCGGCGCGCCCCGCCGGGACCGTCCCCGCGAAGCCGCCACGGCACCGCCCGCGCCGCGCGGCTTCGCCGCCAGCACCGGCGCCTCCTCCGGCGACGGGCCGTCGCCCGCTCCCGCGCCCGCCCGCCTGTCGGCGACGGCGACCGCCGTGCCGGGCACGACGTCGCCCTGCGTCGCGGGCGCCACGCCCTCGGACGTCGCCTCGCGCTTCGCCCACCGGGCCAGCCGGTACCCGGCGGCACCCGGTACGACGGCGCCCGCGACCCCGGTGGTGCTCCGGCGCGCCTCCGCGACCGACTTGTTGAGCTGCGCCTCGCTCTTCTCCCGCGACCCGACGGCCGAGTAGCCGACGGCGGAGAACAGGTGCTGGAACGGCTTGCGGTAGATGAACGCCGCGAACGTCACCAGCGCGATGAGCAGGACCTGCAGGCCCCAGGGCAGCGTCTCACCGAGGATCAGGCTGTACGCCCACAACAGCAGCGACAGGACGCCGATCAGCGCCGCCTGTTTGAGCAGCATGGACAGCAGGAGTTCGAGCCATCGGATGGCGATGACCCGTCCGATGCCCGGATGTATCCCGATCCCCAGGAAGATCGGCCCCGCGACGAGCAGCAGCAGGAACGCGATCTTCACGACGATCAGCGCGATCGCGATGACCATGATCAGCAGCCCCGCGACCAGCGCGGCGAACAGCCCGCCGAACGCGACCGCCAGCCGGTTCTGCCAGTTCTTCCCCTGATAGAGCGAGTACGTCTGCGGGTAGTTGTCCTTGATGTTCTTCGTGACGTCCTTGTAGGCGTCGGCCTTCTTGCCCAGGTCGACCTTGTTGCCGCCGTACGTCTCCGGAAGATCGACCGCCTGCGACCACAGCAGCTTGTCGGCGTTCTCCTTGACGATCTTGGCGTTGGGGTCGGTGGTGCCGAACTCGCCCTGCAGCCACGGCTTGCAGACGAGCGCCACCCACAGCCCGTTGGCGTTGCGGGTCGTCGCGTCCAGGTTCTGCGAGGTCGCCGGATCGGGCTTGCCGTCCGGCCTCGGTATACAGGTCCCGCCCTTGGTGTCGCTCTGCGGCAGGGCTGCGTTGAACGCGGCGCTGGTCGCCTCGGACGTCTTCGTCCCGAGCGTGGTGAAGTCGGCGGGGCGCGCGACCAGCCAGATGAGCGCCACCATCGCGGCGACCATCCAGATCACGCCCTCGGTGACCTTGCTCGCCCGCTTGCGGACCAGCCCCCACCAGGCGAGCCACATCGCGCCGAGGATGACCACCCACGACCAGTAGCGCGCGTTGAACGTCTTGCCGATGTTGCTGATGACGCCGTCGACGGTGTCCTTCAGCCAGCCGAGCAGCGAGTCGGACGCGGCGGCCTGGTAGATGCTGATCGTCGTCCGGTCGACCGCCCGGACGATGGTGAACGTGGTGTTGGCGAGGGCGTTGCCCATCAGCGCCATGCCGTCCGAGCAGCCCATGTCGACCGCGTACCACGTCTGCCCGGCCATGCCGAACCGGTCGTAGTACGTCAACTGCTCTACCGGGGTCTTCTGCAGCTTCTCGTTCGGGTAGTCGGGCGGCTTGATCAGCCCGTCCGTCCCGGACCCGTACTGCTCGGGGGCAGGGTTGTCCGCAGGGCGGCACGCGTCGTTGGGCGACGGGAAGATCGGGTTCGCGCCCGCCATCGGGGACAGCCCGACCATGAACAGCGCCATGAGGAACAGCACCACCGCGGAGCGGCGGGCGCGCGGGCGGCGCCGGTGGCGGCCGCGGCGGTCGAGGACCGCGCGGTCGAGCCCTTCTCCGGGCGAACGCTGCAGGCGCGCGTCCATCCGGTGGCGGGGAGCCCTCATCGACTGACCTCCTCGACCTCGGCCCCCGCGACGGTGAGTTCGGACGGGCCCGGACGTGACCGGGTCGGGTTGGTGTCCAGCCAACGCTGCAGTTCCTCGGAGATCAGGTCGACGCCGATGCGCCCCGCTCGGCCGTCGAGGTCACGGAAGATGCATTCGCCGTTGCCGAGGTTGCGCAGCACGGCCTTGTGCTCGTCGGACGCCTCGACGCCTAGCAGCGACATGACGTTGCCGACCTCGACCCGTTCGGTGGAACGGAACGAGAACACCGACGACAGGCAGTTCGTCACCTGTTCGTTCAGCAGGTCCCCCGCGTTCTGGGAGACCAGGATCAGGGCGGTGTTACGCGAGCGTCCCATGCGGGACACCTCCGGCACCAGCTTCGCGCCCTCGGGTGTCGAGGTGATCGCCCACGCCTCGTCCAGGAAGATCGCCTTGGGCAGCCGGCGGTCGAGGCCGTGCATGAGCCGCCGCGCGAACTGCGACACCAGGTACATCAGCGCCACCGACAGCCGCTGCTCGTAGGAGTAGTCCTCCCGCGACACGGCGACGTCGGGCAGGGTGAGGCCGCCGAGCGTGAACACCGTCGTCCAGCCCTCGGTGTCGATGCGCTCGCCGCCGGACGGGTCGAAGCACAGCCGCGCGAGCCGCATCTCCGACATGGAGCGCAGCACCGCGCCGAGGTTCTTGGACGCGGGGTCGTCCGCCGCTTCGAGGTGGTCGACGACGCGTCCGAGCGACGGGCGCTCCGCGTTGGCGACCGCGCCGACCGCCTGGATCATCGCGGACTCGCGCTCCTCCGACATCCGCGGCAGCAGCAGCCGCAGCGTCTCCGTCGCCATCGTCTTCATCGTCGCGAGGTCGTCGCCGAACGAGAACGGGTCGAGCAGGCCGGGCGCCGCCGAGCCGAGCGGCAGGATCCGCGCCTTCCTCCCCCGCGCCTTCAGCAGCTGGACGAGCGACTCGGCGTCGCCCTTCGGGTCGATCGCCGCGATCGTGACGCCGCGCAGCGCCATCTGGTAGATCAGCAGCAGCGCGAGCGTGGTCTTGCCGCCGCCGGGCTCGCCGGTGATCGCCACCGCGGTCGGGCGGTTCCGGGCCGCCGCGACCAGCGGGTCGAAGTGGACGATGGCCCTGGCCCGGCCGAGCGTCTCGCCGATGTAGGGGCCGATCCAGCCCTCCTGGTTCTCGTCCGGCCGGTCGCCGAGGTCGACGGTCGCGACCGGCATGCCGCCCGCGATCGTCCGCAGCGGCTGCCGCTGCGCGTACGCGTTCAGCCGGATCTGGTCGCCGGGCAGCGACTCCAGGAACAGCGAGAACTGGTCGCCGGTCGAGTTGACGACGTCGATGCCGATGTCGCGGTAGTGCTCCACGACCGCGTCCACCCGCTGGGCGAGCAGCTCCTCGGTCGGCGCCGACACGATCAGCCGGTTCCACCCGTACACGAACGGCAGCCGCTCCTTGGTGATGCCGTGCTCCAGCATCCGGGCGGCGTCGATCTGCTCGGCGAGCGCGATCGGCGCCTCCGCGCCCGCCTCCCGGATGTGCTGGTCCATGTCGCGGGCATGCGCGAGCTTCCGCGAGACGTCCTTGGACGCCTTCGCCGGCGGGATCAGCTTCATCCGCGCGCTGATCTCCACCGGGAACGGGAGGGCGTCGGCGTAGTGGAACCAGGGTTCGCCGTCCGGGAACGGCATCATGTCCGGGAACCGGGCGAACGACAGGTAGGCGACATACGACTCGGCCGTGGCGCTGCCGCCCGCGCCCGTGAAGTTGGGCTGCTCGATCCGCAGGTACGAGCGCCCGTTGTGGATGGCGCCCTCCACCAGCGACTCGATCTCGCCCTTGCCCCACGTCCTGCGCGCGACGGCGGACGGCGGCGGGTCGGCCAGCGACCCCGACACCGCGTGCTGGAACAACCACGCGACCTCGGTGGACGACGCGTGCCTCGCGTAGAGGGCCGAGCCGCCGAGAGCGCGGCCGACCCGTTCGGCCTGCTCCGTCCAGCGCGCGATCTCCTTCTTGTCGATCGCGTCGTCGTGCACGCCCAGCACGTTCTCGCTGCGCTTGTAGAACCCGAGCAGCTGCGACAGCACGCCACCGGACAGGTGCGCGCCCATGCCGCGCGGGCCGAGCCGGACGCCGAGGTAGACCTCCTTGGTCCAGAAGTCCTTCGCCCACACGTGCGCGTAGGTCTCCTCCAGGTACTCCCGCCACCCGGCGCCGCCGTCGGACGTCCGGTCCAGGGCCAGCGCCCACTCCGCCGCCGGATACGTCCGGTGCGCGATCCGCAGGTGCACCTCGGCGTCCTGCATCCGGATGCCCGCCAGCGCGATGGTGATGTTGGTGGCGAGCGCCTCCCGCTCCTCACCGGTGGTGAACTCGTACGACACCGTGGGCAGCCGGAAGTACGCCCAGGCGGCGCTGTCGGTGAACAGCACGCGGTCGTCGAAGTAGCGGACGGCCAGCCGGCTGGACTTGCTCATGCCGCCCTCCCGTCGCTCCCGACCAATGATTCTCCCGTCGCACGGGCGCCCGCGCAGGGTTGCCCGGGAGAGTCTTTGCGGTCCGGACGGACATGAACGTCGAACGCGTCCGCCAGCATGCCGGTCTCCGCTCGATGCCCGCGAGGGGCGCTCATCGGGTGGCCTCCTGCTCCTGCTGAATCTCCTGGTAACGCTCGGGCATGACGGTGAATCCGCCGGCGACCACACCGGCGAGGGCGAGATAGGCACGCCGCGTCGGCGTCCGCAACGACTTCAGCTCGTTGCGCGGCGCGCGGTCCATGCTCAGGTGATCATCCCACGGGATGCGCACGAGGGCCCGGCAACGCCCCCGCGCCACGGCCTCGGCCTGCTCGACGTCGTCCATGCTCCGGCGGCTCACCCCATTGATGACGGTCACCGCGCGGGACCGCAGCTCCTCGTAGCCGTGGCCGTCCAGCCACTCGAACGTCATGGCGACGGCGCGCGGCGCGTCCGCGCTGGCCGGCGCCACGAGGACGACCTGGTCCGCGTAAGGCAGCACCCGCGCGACGACCGCGGCCGCCGCGTCCAGCAGCGTCACCGAGTAGAACCTGTCGATGGTCCGGATCGCCAGCGCATAGTCCCTGTCGTCTAGCGCCTGCAGCGGATTCTTACCGGCCGCGATCACATCGAGCCCCGACTTGGCCTGCGACGTGTACCGCCTCATGGCGGTGAGGCTGCCGACCTGGTCAGCCCGGGTGATGAGCCCGGTGAGCGTCTCGTTGGTGTCGCTTCGCGTCCTGCGGGCCAACGCACCCGGCCCGGGATTCACGTCGATCGCGACGACGGGCTCCCCGTTGTGCTGCGCGAACGTGTGCCCCAGCATCAACGCGGTGACGGTCTGCCCGGCACCCCCGGTACATCCGAGCACCACCACATGCCGCGTCCCGTGGAAGGGCTGCTGAAGCCGCTGCTGGTACTCGGCGTCGACCTCGCCGTGCCCGCCCCCGACCGCATGGATGAGCCGCCGCAACCCGCCCGTCGTGACCTCGTGCTCAGGACCCGGCGGCGTGATCGCGGGACCGGACGGCGGCGGCGCGGGCGGCGGCGGAAGCGGCCGCGGCCGCACGGGCGACGCGGGCTGCGACCGGACCTCCCGCGGCGGCGCCTGCTCCTCCACCGGCGGTGCCTGTCCCTCCACCGGCAGTGCCTGTCCCTCCACCGGCAGTGCCCGCTCCTCCACCGGCGGGGCGGGCTCGGGCACCGCGGGCACCGGCTCGGCCGCCGGCCGCTGCGGCCTGGACAGCCCCTCCGACCACGGCCTGGGCGGCTCCCGGCGCGGCGCCGGCGGCTGCCCGAACGCCCCGGGCACCATCGGCACGTCCGGCCGCGTCACCGGCGGCCCCCACGGCGGCGGCGGAGGCGCGGGCGTCCTGGCCCCGGCGACCTTCCTGTCCCCGGGCTCCCCGCCACGCGCGCTTCCCCGCGCGCTCGCCTGCTGGGCCTCGCCTCGCGCGCCCTGCGCGGCCGGAGCCTCTGAGACCCGGCCTGCCACGGGGACGTCGGACGGGTCTTCCGTGCCAGGCATCTGCGGAGCGGCCGACTCGACGGGACTCACCGGCTGTGGCGCATCGGCTGCCGCGCCCTCCGAAGCAGGCACTCGCGCCCGTCCGGCCACGCGGACGTCGGGCGCGTCGGCCGTTCCCTCGGCGGCGGGTTGCGCACTCGCCCGCTGCGGCTCACCGGGCACGGCCTCCGGCGACCCGGGACCGGCCACGGGACCGGCCACACGACCGGCCACGCGACCGGCCACGCGGACGTCCGGCGGGTCGGCCGGCGCCTGCTCAGCGTCCGTCGAGACGTGTCCCCCCGGGTGGACGTCGGGCGAACCAGCCTGCGCGGGGTGTGGCTCGGACGGTGTCGCCGGGGGCTGGGGGGGCGGCTGTTGGGCGGCGCCCGCGTTCTGCGGGCGGGGGCCGTTGGCTATCTCCTCGGCGGTCCGGCGCAGGTCCTGCTGGGGGATGTCGGGGCGGGTGGGGGAGGCGGCCTGCCGGAACTCGGCGGGGGCGCCGGGGCGGCGGACGCCGGAGGCCAGGGCGCGCTCGCCCGAGCCCTCCAGCAGGGGGGTCGCCGGGGGACGCTCCATCTCGGCGGGGACGGGGAGGACGTCGTCCTCGTGGGAGATGTCGCGGGTGGTGCGGCGCCAGGGCTTGGGGGGTGCGGCCGGGCTCTGGGCGGCGTAGTCGACCAGGGGCGGGGCCGCCGCGGCGGTCGCGGGGCTTGGGAGCCGGACCGGGAGGGGGTCGGTTCGGGGGCCTGGCGGCGCTTGCGGTGGGCCTTGACGGCGGCACGTTCCATCGCGGCGGGGGCCTCCGCGCGGCGCCAGACGCGGGCGACGATCACCACTTCGCGGGGTTCGCGGATCGGGGTGAGGCGGCACCAGGTGCGGGGCTCGGCGAGGTAGCGGCTCTGGGAGAGCAGCAGCTCGGTGAGGCGCTTGCCCTCGATGACCGGGCGCGTCGCCATCCAGGTCAGGACGCCCGGCGGGACGATGTACAGGACGTGCCACGGCGACTCGAAGGGGATGCCGACGAGCCTGAGCAGCAGGATCCACGGCACGAACACGCCGAGGAACACGCCGATCTGGACGAGCGGCAGCGGCATCGGCAGCCGCAGGTCGTACAGCTTGTAGAGCCGCTTCTCGATGCGCCAGATGTTCGTGTACGTGGGTAGATCCACGCCCTACTCCCCTAACTGCGCTCCCTGTGGATCAGGAGACGTCCACACCGAGGGCCTTGGCGATCGCCTTGGCCGTGGTCTCGATGATGTTCGGCACGTAGAAGACCACTCCGATCCCGATCGCCAGCACGATGAATTGGACGAAGCGCGTGATCTCGCGGGTGAACAGGAAGAAGATCGCCACAATGGAGACGATCACGAGGAACAGCGGGCCGAATATCTGGCGGAGCCAATCGGCCAGCTGATCCGTCTTGAGTTCGTCGTTGGGCGCCGCCAGGATTTCGTGCGGAATCGACGCCATGAGGTGATGCAGCATCGACTGACTACCTTCCTAGGTCGGCGGACTCGGGGGTTGGGGTGTTCAATTCGCGGCCTCTCATGACGCGTTCGGTTCTGTGGTGCCGCGAATGTCGCGCACGAGCCAGGTCGTGCCCTTCTTGACCATGGCGAGCCGGTAGCTCTGCTCCAGCTCGCCGCCGCCGCCCCCGGCGGGCTGCCACACCACCGTCGCGGTGACGGTGCGCTCGCCCTCGGGGCCCTTCGCCGCGACGACCTCCTTGACCTGGACGAACGTGACGGAGTTGGCGAGGCCGGCGATGGTCGTCCCGTCGGAGAAGCGGGACAGGGCCTCCTGGTTGCCGGTCGCGTACTCCTGGAAGAAGGTGCCGAGGAACGGCTTGAGCTCGTTCTCGAGCGCGGTGTCGCGGTCGTCGACGCCGCCCTGCGGAAGCTGCGCCTTGGTCGGCGGGGGAAGCAGGGCGGGACGGGCGGACACGACCAGGGAGCCGCTCTTGTCGGCGTACACGGGAACGGCGAGACGCAGCCACCGGTCGGCGGTGCGGGCGAGGAGCGTCACGGTCGCGTTGCTGGCGTCGCGGGCGTCCACTCCGGCGACCTGGACGGACTGCACCTGCATCTTCCCGACGCCGTTCCAGCCGAATTGGGCGTCGGCGCCGTCGGGCAGGAAGGTGCGCAATTGCGCCTCGCGGGCGGGGGCGTTCTTCTGGTCGAAGTTGAGATACACGTTGGCGAACTGGAGGGCGAACGCGCCCGCGGCGCTGCTGGGGAACGCGGCGCTCTTCGGCGGCTTGGCCGCGGTCGCGCCCCCGCCGCCGCCGGACGAGTCGTCGGCGGTGAAGCGCTCGAACGGGGCGCGGACGCCGTTGACGAGGATGACGATGATCAGCGCCCACAGCACGGCGCGCCCGGCCCACACCCACCAGCGGCCGCCGGACCCGCCCCAGCGGCCGCCCCGCGGGCCGCCGCGGCCGGACCCGCCGCCGCGTCCGTTCCGCTCGGGCAGGTCCCACGAAGGGTCGGCGGAGGACGCGAGCGCCCGGCCGGGCGCCGCGGTCTCCTCGACTACGGCGGTGTCACGGCCGCGTCCCACGGCCGACCTGCGAGCCATCCTGCCTCCGCTCGCGCCTCGCCCCCGGTCGGCGCGGTCCTGTGCTGCCTGGTCATGTTCCGGTGGTTTTCCTGAACCCACCTCGGGCCCAGGGTAACCACGGGGGTCAATTGTTCCAGCGCATCGCAGCGAAGCACAGCCCCGGCGCGCGGTTGTGGATAATGCAATCCACCTCAGCAGGAACGGGGAAGATTGCCAAACGGTGACGATCCCCTATCCAAGGCTCCGAAGAGTGCGCAGGTCCAGGTTTCGGACAAGCAGCACGACTCGGTTGTTGCTTGGTTACCGGGTGACGGTGGCGGACGCCATCTGTTCCCGAAAGAAACCGACAATGTGCCGCATTCGCGACATCTCGCGCCAAAACACCCAGCTCAGTGGCCACATGGGCCCCGCGGCGACCCGCTGTTGCCAAAATCACACTGGTCACGGCCGTTGCCAGACGCCGGACCGCCGATCTCCGAACGCCGGGGCCGGGCGCCGCGGGGTCAGACGTTGAAGCGGAACTCCACGACGTCGCCGTCCTGCATCACGTACTCCTTGCCTTCCATCCGGACCTTGCCGGCGGTGCGGGCGGCGGCCATGGAGCCGGCCTCGACCAGGTCGCCGAACGACACGGTCTCGGCCTTGATGAAGCCGCGCTGGAAGTCGGTGTGGATCACGCCGGCGGCCTCCGGCGCGGTGGCGCCCCGGCGGATCGTCCAGGCCCGCGCCTCCTTGGGGCCGGCCGTCAGGTACGTCTGCAGGCCGAGGGTGCCGAACCCGATCCGGACGAGCTGCGACAGGCCCGACTCCTCCTGGCCCATGCCCTGCAGCAGTTCGAGCGCCTCGTCGTCCGGCAGCTCGATCAGCTCCGCCTCGATCTTGGCGTCCAGGAAGATCGCCTCGGCGGGGGCCACCAGGTCGCGCAGGCGCGCGCGCAGCGCCTCGTCCGTCAGCTCGCTCTCGTCGAGGTTGAAGACGTAGAGGAACGGCTTGGCGGTGAGCAGGTGCAGCTCCCGCAGGAGCGCCAGGTCGATGCCGGCCTTCTCCGCGCCGGCGAAGAGCGTGACGCCGTCGTCCAGCAGCTTCTGGGCGGCGTTGACGGCGTCGACGACGGCGAGCTTGTCCTTGTCCTTCTTGGTGCGGGCCTCCTTGTCGAGGCGCGGCAGCGCCTTCTCGATCGTCTGGAGGTCGGCCAGGATCAGCTCGGTGTTGATCGTCTCGATGTCGCGGGACGGGGCGACGTCGCCGTCCACGTGCGTGACGTCCGGGTCCTCGAACGCGCGGATGACCTGGCAGATCGCGTTGGTCTCGCGGATGTTGGCGAGGAACTTGTTGCCGAGGCCCTGCCCCTCGGACGCGCCCTTGACGATGCCCGCGATGTCGACGAACTCCATCGTCGCCGGGATGATCTTCTGCGAGCCGAAGATGTCCGCCAGCGTGCGCAGGCGCGGGTCGGGCACCCCGACCACGCCGACGTTGGGCTCGATGGTCGCGAACGGGTAGTTGGCGGCCAGGGCGTCGTTCTTGGTCAGCGCGTTGAACAGGGTGGACTTGCCGACGTTGGGCAGCCCGACGATTCCGATGGAGAGGCTCACGGCCGTCAAGTTTATGGGCGCGCGGGCACCCCTCGGGTTGTCCCGAAACTACGTCCGTCCCGCCGGATGTCCGGAACGCGGCGTCCGGGCGGTACCGGCGCGTCGCGGTCGCGCTTCGCCGCCGCGCTGCCACGATGAGCGGATGGACCTCGCGCTGTTCGCCGGCCTGCTCGTCGGCGCCGTCTTCGGCGCCGTCGCCGGGTACGCGCTCGCGACGGGCCGTCAGGCGAGCAGGCACGGCGCGCTGATCGCGCGGGCGCGTGCGGCCGAGGAGAAGCTCGCCTACGCCGAGGAGCGGATGGCCGAGCACTTCGAGACCCTGTCCGCGCGGGCGCTGGACGCCAGCAACCAGCGGTTCCTCGAGCTGGCGGACGCACGCCTCAAGGCGGCCGGGGTCGAGGCGGCGGGCGAGCTGCAGCGCCGCCAGCAGGCCGTCGAGCATCTGGTCGCGCCGCTCAAGGAGACGCTCGCCAAGGTGGAGGAGCAGCTCCGCGAGGTGGAGACGGGCCGCCGCGAGTCGCACGCGATGCTGGCCAAGCAGGTCGACTTCGTCCGGCAGAGCTCCGACCAGCTGCGCCGCGAGACGCAGTCGCTCGTCCGGGCGCTGCAGCGGCCCGAGGCGAGGGGACGGTGGGGCGAGCTTCAGCTCCGCCGGGTCGTGGAGCTGGCGGGCATGGCGCACCACTGCGACTTCGACGAGCAGGCGAGCGCCTTCACGGCCGACGGCACCGTGCGCCCCGACATGGTGGTGCGGCTGGCCGGCGGCAAGAGCATCGTGGTCGACTCGAAGGTCTCCCTGGCCGCCTACCTTCAGGCCGCCGAGAGCGGCGACCCCGTCCGGCTGGACGCGCACGCACGCCACCTGCGCGACCACGTCGAACGCCTGGCGGCCAAGTCGTACTGGCAGGCGTTCAGCCCGGCACCGGAGTTCGTGGTCCTGTTCATCCCCGGCGAGGCGTTCCTCGCGCCCGCGCTCGACCGCGACCCCGGCCTACTGGAGTACGCGATGCGGCGGCGCGTGCACATCGCCACGCCGACCACCCTCATCACGATGCTGCGGACGGCGTCCTACGCGTGGCAGCAGGCCGCGCTCTCACAGAACGCCCGCGCGGTCTTCGAGCTGGGCAAGGAACTGTACGAGCGGCTGGGCACGATGGGGCAGCACGTCGACGAACTGGGCCGCGCGCTGACCGGAGCCGTCAAGTCCTACAACCGGACGGTCGGATCGCTGGAAACGCGCGTGCTCGTCAGCGCCCGCAAGCTGAACGAACTGGGCGTGGTCGACGACGGCCTGGACGGTCCGCACCCCGTGGAGGAGAGCCCCCGCGCGCTCTCCGCGGCCGAGCTGACCGCGGCGGACCGCCTCCCCGACGACGAAGACGCTCAGCCCGACCCGGCCGCGGACGCGGTAGGTTTCGGCGCACAGGCCGTCCCCGAGCAGATCGACCGGCGCGACCCGCACGAGCGGAGCGGACCGGGGGGTCTGGGGGGCCGGCCCCCCACTGCGAGAGGGTGGCGATGAGTTCATCGACGGTACGCGGTGCGCCCGGCGGCGCCTCGCCGGCTCCGGGGGGTTCAGTGGGACGTCAGCACGGCGCCGCCGCGCCGCGTTCGCGCTCGGCCGGGGGGAGCCCGGTCACGCTGACCGGACGCGGCGGCATCGTCGTCATGTTCGCCACCGGGGTCGTATGCGGGCTGCTGTCGCACTGGTTCGGGGTGCCGCTGCTCGCCGGGGCCGGGTTCGCGATCGGCTGCGCGCTCGCCGCGTTCGCGACGCGTCCCGCCGATCTGCTCACGCTCGTCGTCAGCCCGCCGCTGATGTTCTTCGCCGCCACGTTCACGGTGGTGTTCGCCACCACGCTCGGGCAGGGCTCGCTGCTGCGCGGCGTCACGGTCGGCGTCCTGACCGCGCTCGCGGCCACCGCGCCGTGGCTGTTCTTCGGCACGCTGCTGGTGCTGGTGATCTGCCTGGCGCGGGGCCTCATGACCAACGTCCGCGAACTGCGGGACAAGCTCGTCGGGGTGCGTCTCTTCGAGAAGGAGGAGAACGAGAACCCCGTCCGGTGGGACGAGTCCCCGACCACGACGCAGGAGCGCCGTCTCCATCACGGCGAGGTCGACTAGACCCGCGTGATCCGAACCGGGGTG
This sequence comes from Actinomadura latina NBRC 106108, assembly GCF_001552195.1. Classification (GTDB taxonomy): domain Bacteria; phylum Actinomycetota; class Actinomycetes; order Streptosporangiales; family Streptosporangiaceae; genus Spirillospora; species Spirillospora latina. Next base: position 112,618 of record NZ_BCQS01000006.1, on the reverse strand, counting down.
AGTTAGACCGGGTCACTTAGACCGGGGTGACGCGGAGGTCCTTGCGGAGTTCCTTCGGCAGGGAGAAGCGCATGCGCTCCTCCACGGACTCGATCTCCTCCGCCTCCCCGAAGCCCCGCGCGGCGAGCCAGGCCAGGACCTCCTGGACCAGCTCGTCCGGGACGGAGGCGCCGCTGGTGACGCCGACGGTGGTGACGCCCTCCAGCCAGGCCGGGTCGATGTGCTCGGCGTAGTCGACGAGGTAGGCGTTGTCCGCGCCGTGCTCCTTGGCGACCTCGACCAGCCGCACGGAGTTGGAGGAGTTGGAGGAGCCGACCACGATGACGAGCTGCGACTGCGCCGCCATCTCCTTCACGGCGACCTGCCGGTTCTGGGTGGCGTAGCAGATGTCGTCGGACGGCGGGTCCATCAGCTTGGGGAACCGCTCGCGGAGCTTCTCGACGGTGGCGATGGTCTCGTCGACCGAGAGTGTGGTCTGCGACAGCCACGCGACCTTCTCGGGGTCGCGGACGGTCACGTTGGCGACGTCGCCGGGGCCGTCCACGAGGTGGATGTGTTCGGGGGCCTCGCCGGTGGTGCCGATGACCTCCTCGTGGCCCTCGTGGCCGATGAGCAGGATGTCGTAGTCCTGGGCGGCGAAGCGGATCGCCTCCTTGTGCACCTTCGTGACCAGCGGGCAGGTCGCGTCGATGGTGCGCAGGTCGAGGCCCTCGGCCTCCTCGTGCACGACGGGCGCGACGCCGTGCGCGGAGAACACCACGATCGACCCCTCGGGGACCTCGTCGGTCTCCTCCACGAAGATCGCGCCGCGTTCCTCCAGCGTCTTCACGACATGGACGTTGTGGACGATCTGCTTGCGGACGTAGATCGGCGCCCCGTACTTCTCCAAGGCGATCTCGACCGTCTGGACGGCGCGGTCGACGCCCGCGCAGTAACCACGCGGCTTGGCGAGCAGGACACGGCGCTGGCTGTTGGCGGTCATGGCTCCATCGTACGAGTGGCCGGCGCGTACGTGTGACCCGGCTGTGACCCACTCCACGGCGGCTTTGGACAGAATTCCATCAACCCGGGGAGACCCCGATCGCGCGCATGGGGCAGAGTGGGTGGTCACGAGACGAGGCAGGAAGAGGAAGAGTCGATGACGAAATCGCCGCGCCGCCTCAAGGAGCAGGTCCAGGACTCGGTGGGCGAGCAGGTTCGCGATCTCCCGCTGCACGCCGTCCGGCTGGCCATGTTCGGCGTCGGCCGGGCGCTGCTGCTCGGCGACCGGTTGACCCGGGACTACAAGGAGATCACCGAGGGCGGCGGCGTGAAGCCGGTGCTCGGGCGGTGGCGCGACGACGTCCAGCACACGGCCGGGAAGGTCGTCGGGCGCGTCGCCGAGCGGGTGCGCGGCGAGGAGCCGGAGCCCGAGCCCGAGCCCGTCCGCCGGACCCGCCCCGCGGGACGGACCGCCGCCGCGCGCTCGGCCAGTGCGGAGATCTCGGTCGGGAAGCCCGGCGCCGGGACCCGGCACGCGCCGAAGCACGCCCGGCCCGGAGCGCCACCGAAGCCGGCCAGGCCCGGCGCGCTGGGGCGCCGGCACGCCGGCTCAGGGGGCGAGCAGGGGCCCGCGGGCGAGGGGGCGCCGGTCGCCGAGCCCGCGCCGAAGCCGGTGCCGTCCGCGCCGAAGCCGGAGCCCGCACCGCAGGCGGAGCCCGCGCCGAGCCCGAAGGCGGCCAAGCCTGAGCCCGTGCAGCCCGAGCCCGCCGGGCAGGTGGAGCCGAAGCCGATCGCGGAGGTCGCGCCCGTGCAGCCCGCTGAGGTGGAGCTCACCGAGGCGACGGACGAGGCGACGGAGAAGGCGGTCGCCAAGGACGAGCAGGCGTTCGAGCCGAAGCCCGAGAACAAGCCGGCGGCGCCGGCGGAGGCCGCGCACATCGCGGAGGACCTCCCGGTCCCGAACTACGACACCGCGACGCTGCCGCAGCTGCGCGCGCGCCTGCGCGGCCTGTCCGTCGAGCAGGTGAAGCTGCTGCGCGAGTACGAGCGCAAGCACGCCGCCCGCGAGGACGTCATCCGCATGTACGAGCGCCGCATCGCCAAGCTGAACGGCCTCAGCTGACACCGGGACCGACACGGCAGAGCCCCCGGCCGGTCCGGGGGCTCTGCCGTCTCAGGGCCCACTGAGGAGCTTGTCGAAGGCGGGCAGCGCCGCCGCGACCTGGGCGCGCTCCTCGTCCGTCAGGCTCGCGAGCCGCTCGCTGAGGAACGCGAGCCGGCGCTCCCGCCCGTCGGTCAGCCGGTCGCGGCCCGCCGCGGTGAGCCGGGCCGTGACGACGCGGGCGTCGGTGCCGTCCCGGCCGCGGGTGATGAGCTCGTCGCGTTCGAGCCGGTTGATCTGGGCGGTCATGGTCGGCAGCCGGACGCCGTGCTCGGCGGCCAGCTCGGTCATCCGGCGCGGCCCGTGCTCCAGCGAGCCGAGCACGGACAGCTGCTGTGGCGTGACCGGCTGGTCGGCGCCGACCTGCCGCAGCATCAGCACCACGTGGCGCAGGCGCAGGTTGAGCTGTTCGGCGAGCTCGCGTTCGGATGCGGTCACGATCACTCTCCTCAGGGCCGAGTAGTTGACTAGTGTTCCTGCATGGCGATGGAGACCACGGCCGAATCCCCGGTTCCGGTGCGGACGGTTCTGCAGGCGGTGAGCGGCTGGATCGGCAAGCTCGGCCGCATCTGGGTCGAGGGCCAGATCACCGATCTCAACGCCCGGGGCGGGACGGTCTACATGACGCTCCGCGACCCGGTGGCGAACATGTCGGTGCGGGTCGTCGGGCCGCGCGCGGTGTTCGAGGCGGCCGGTCCGGCGGTGACGGACGGCGCGCGCGTCGTGGTGCACGCCAAGCCGGACTTCTGGATCAACCGGGGGACGTTCTCGCTCAGCGTCCTGGAGATCCGGCCGGTCGGGGTCGGGGAGCTGCTGGCCCGGCTGGAGCGGCTGAAGCAGGTGCTGGCCGCCGAGGGGCTGTTCCGGCCGGAGCGCAAGCGGCCGCTGCCGTTCCTGCCCGGGAAGATCGGGCTGATCTGCGGGCGCGACTCCGACGCCGAGCACGACGTCCTGCAGAACGCCCGGCGGCGCTGGCCCGCGGTCGCGTTCCGGGTGGAGAACACCGCGGTGCAGGGCTCGTACGCGGTCGGCGAGGTCATGGAGGCGCTGCGGACGCTCGACGCCGATCCCGAGATCGATGTGATCATCATCGCGCGCGGCGGGGGCGCGATGGAAGACCTGCTGCCGTTCTCGGACGAGGCGCTCGTGCGCGCGGTGTCCGCGGCCCGCACCCCGGTGGTCAGCGCGATCGGCCACGAGCAGGACGCCCCGATCCTGGACCTGGTCGCGGACGTGCGGGCCTCGACGCCGACGGACGCGGCGAAGAAGGCCGTGCCGGACGTTCGAGAGCAGCTCCAGCTCGTCCGGCAGCTGCGCGACCGGGGGCGGCGCTGCCTGGCGGGGGCCGTCGACCGGGAGCTGGCGTGGCTGAAGGCGGTCCGGTCGCGGCCCGCGCTGGCCGACCCGGTGCGGGAGATCGAACGGCAGTCCGAGCAGGTCGCGGCGCTCCGCGACCGGGCGCGGCGGTGCCTGTCCGGGGCGCTGGACCGGACCGGGGACGAGCTTTCGCACACCCGCGCCCGGCTGCTGGCCCTCTCTCCCGCCGCGACGCTGGAGCGCGGCTACGCGATCGTCCAGCGGGAGGGCGGGGCGGTCGTGCGGGAGTCGGCGGCCGTCAAGGACGGGGAGCGCCTGCACGTCCGGCTGGCCGATGGGCGCCTCGGCGTGCACGTGACCGACCGCGAGACGTCCTAGGGTGGGGCAGGTGGCGGACGACAAGGGGACGGCGGAGAAGCCGTCGTACGAGCAGGCACGGGACGAGCTGACCGAGGTCGTCAAGCGGCTGGAGGCCGGCGGCCTGACGCTGGAGGAGTCGCTCGGCCTGTGGGAGCGCGGCGAGAAGCTCGCCGCGGTCTGCGAGGAGTGGCTGGAGGGCGCCCGCGCGCGGCTCGCCGCCGCCCTCGACCGGCCCGGGAACGGCGGCGAGGCGGCCCCGTTCTGACGGTCAGGAGCCCGGGGTCGGGGGCGGCAGCGTCGCGCCGTCCCTGCTCTGCGGCTTGAGCGACGCCGCGAGGACCGCCAGCTCCTGGTAGGACGCGGTGCCGGTCACGACGATGCTGACGCCGTCCGGCAGGGTGCGGGCGAGGGAGTTCGCCCTCTTGTCCTTGCGGTGGTACTTCGTCCAGGTGACGCCGTCGACCTGCTGCGTCCCGGTCGGCGTGCTGCTGTTCGTCATGCGCGGGACGTACTCGGACGCCTTCTCGTTGCTCTGCTCCAGCGCAGCGTACTCGTCGCTCGGCGTCACGAACCCGAGGTGCCACGCGACGGGCTCCTTGCCGCCGGACTCCAGCCCGTGCAGCCGGGAGCTGTTCGGACGCCAGGCGGCGGGCAGCCCCACGGGCGCGTACACGGTGTAGGGCGCGTCGCTGCGCATCGCCCACAGCTGCGAGCCGTAGTCGACGGTCGGCAGGACCTCCTTGCCGCCGCCGCGGGGCGACACGATGTAGACCGCCAGCACCAGCAGCAGGCACGCGGCCATCGCGATGGCGAAGCCGCCGAGCCCCGTCGTCAGCCGCTTGTGCACCGCGGGACTGACCTGGACGGCCGGCCGCCCGGCCGGGGCGTCCTGAACCTCCTGGGCGTCCGCGGACTCCTGAACGGAGGCGGGCTCCTGAACGGAGGCGGGCTCCTGAACGGAGGCGGGCTCCTGAACGGAGGCGGGCTCCTGATCGGCGGCTGTCTCCTGGGCGGGAGGGGTCTTGTCGGTCACCCCTCCAGGATCCCCCACGGTCAGCGCTGCTCCGTACGGGGGTTGCGGATCGTGCCGACGATGCCCATGATCTCGTCGGCGAGGCGGCGGGCGGCGTCCTCGTCGTCCAGCAGTGAGATCTCGGACACGGCGCCCGCCATCGCTCCGGTCAGCACGGTGACGAGGGCCTCGTCGACGCCGCCGTCGGCGGTGTGGAACAGCGCGGCGTTGCGGCGCGCCCACTTGTTGAGCCGCTGCCGCATGACGCGGTCGAATCCGGGCGGGCCGTCGCCGGAGATGAACAGCCGGGCGACGGCGCGGTCGTCCAGGCAGCCGCTCAGGTAGGCGCCGGCACCGGCGATGAACTGCCGCATGGGGTCGGTCTCGCCGGCCTCCCGGACGGCGCTGATCGCCTCGCGGGTGCGCTCCTGCTGGCGGCCCTGGAAGTCCTCGAACAGCGTGAGGTACAGGTCCGCCTTGCCGTTGAAGTGGTGGTAGAGGCTGCCGACGCTGGCGCCCGCCTTGGCGACGATGTCGGTCACCGCCGCCTGGGCGAACCCGGACGCGCAGAAGACGTCCCGCGCCGCGGCCAGCAGGGCGCCGCGCGTGGCGGCCCCGCGGTCGGAGGTCCGTGCGTGGCCTCCGGCGGGCCGCGCGCCCCCGTTCTGTGCCACCTCGCCGGACGAGACGTCGATGTCGCTGCTCATGACGCCAGAGATTACGCCCTCTCCCATGGGGAAACGATCCCTTGCCCGCGTGACCGTCAAATCCGGGCGCCGCGCGGGGCTGGTACCACGGGTGCCGGTACGATCCGTGCGCGCGGCTGGTCTGGTCCAATTTGTGGCTCACCGTCCGGTCCACGGAGAATCCGAGGCACCACCGACCGAAGGGGCTGCCCCGTCATGTCCGACGAGACCACCGTTTCCTCTCCGCTCACGACCGAGCCGGAGGCCCCGGACCGCAACCTCGCGATGGAGCTGGTCCGCGTCACCGAGGCCGCCGCCATGGCAGCGGCCCGCTGGGTCGGCCGCGGCGACAAGAACGGCGCCGACGGGGCCGCCGTGAACGCCATGCGCCAGCTGATCAACACGGTGTCCATGCAGGGCGTCGTCGTGATCGGCGAGGGCGAGAAGGACCACGCGCCGATGCTGTTCAACGGCGAGCTGGTCGGGGACGGCTCCGGCGCCGAGTGCGACGTCGCGGTCGACCCGGTGGACGGGACGCGGCTGACCGCGCTCGGCATGAACAACGCGATCGCGGTGCTGTCGGTGGCGCCGCGCGGGTCGATGTTCGACCCGTCCGCCGTGTTCTACATGGAGAAGCTGGTGACCGGCCCGGAAGCGGCGGACGTCGTCGACATCGAGCGCCCGATCGCCGACAACATCCGCGCGATCGCCCGCGCGAAGGGCTCCTCGCCGCACGACGTGACCGTCTGCATCCTGGACCGCCCGCGGCACGAGGGCATCGTGCGGGAGGTCCGCGAGGCCGGGGCGCGGATCAAGTTCATCCTGGACGGCGACGTGGCCGGCGCGATCATGGCGTCCCGGCCGGGTACCGGCGTCGACCTGCTGCTCGGCATCGGCGGCACTCCGGAGGGCATCATCGCGGCGTGCGCGATCAAGGCGCTCGGCGGGGTGATCCAGGGCCGGCTGTGGCCGCAGGACGACGAGGAGAAGCAGAAGGCGCGGGACGCCGGGCACGAGCTGGGCCGGGTGCTGACCACCGACGACCTGGTGACGTCCGACGACGTGTTCTTCGCCGCGACCGGGATCACCGACGGGGAGCTGGTGGACGGCGTCCGCTACAGCAAGGGGACGGCGGTCACGCACTCGCTGGTCATGCGCTCGCGCAGCGGGACGATCCGGACGATCTCCAGCGAGCACCAGCTGGGCAAGCTCCGCGCCTACAGCGCGATCAACTTCGACACGGCGGTCTAGCGGCCCCGGCCGAGCCGGCCGCGGACGCGGCTGCGCAATGACCGCTTCGGCGCGCGGGCGCGCACCGAGCCGAAGATCATCGTGCCGCCGACCTCGACCGTGGGCCCGTCCTGGGCGGGACGGGCCCGCAGGTCGCGGGTGCTGAGGATGGTGCGGCCGGTGACGCTGACGCTGACGCCCTCCGGCACGATCAGCCGGATCCGGCCGCCGAGCACGAGCGTGTCGACCACGATGTGGCGGCGCTGCAGGACGGCCTCGCGCAGGTCGAGGTCGACCGTGCCGAAGAGGGCGAGGATCGGCAGCTTCACCGGGACGACCCAGCGTCCCTCCCGGCGGGTGCGGCCGAAGAAGACCGAGACGGGGCGGTCGTCCACGAGAATGGGCTGCGCCTCCTCGGGGCTGAGGTCGCCGGTGAGGCCGGTCAGCTCGCCCAGGGTGCGGGCGGCGTAGGCGCGGGAGGTGCGCTCGGAGTGCTCCTCCACGGTGAGCCGTCCGTCCGCGTAGGCCTCGCCCAGGACGGCGGCGACGCGTTCCCGGTCGGCGTCGGACGCGCGCAGGTCGCGCACGCGGGTGACCTTCTCGGAGGCCGGGCGATGGGGGACGTCCACAGTTAGAGATTAGCCCGCGCCCGGAAGGACACCGCGCGAAAACCTGTGGGGATGTGTCCCCCGGTGTTCCTAGTGTGAGGAGCATGACCTTGCAACGTGCCCAGATCGCGGCCGCCCGGGACGGGGCCGGCGCGGCGGCGATCAGCCTGCGCGGCGTCGTGAAGCGGTTCGGCGGCTTCACCGCCGTGGACGGGCTGGACCTGGAAGTCCCCGCCGGGGCCTGCATGGGGCTGCTGGGCCCGAACGGCGCCGGGAAGTCGACGACGATGAAGATGCTGACCGCGCAGGCGATCGCGGACGAGGGGAGCATCCGCGTGCTCGGCTTCGACGTCCCGCGCGAGTCCAAGCGCGCGCGGGCCGTGATGGGTGTCGTCCCGCAGCAGGACAACCTCGACGAGGAGCTGACAGCGCGGGAGAACCTGGAGGTGTTCGCGCACCTGTACCGGGTGCCGCGCGGGGAGCGGCGCAAGGCGGTGGACGACGCGCTGGCGGTCGCGCACCTCACCGGGCGGCAGAAGACCAAGGTGGACGACCTGTCCGGCGGCATGCGGCGGCGCCTGCTGATCGCGCGGGGGCTGGTGCACCGGCCCGCGCTCGTCCTGCTGGACGAGCCGACGGTCGGCCTCGACCCGCAGGTACGGGCGGAGCTGTGGGGGCTGATCGACGGGCTGCGCGCCGGGGGGACGACGGTGCTGATGTCGACGCACTACATCGAGGAGGCCGAGCGCCTGGCGGACGAGTGCGCGCTGATGTCGCACGGGAAGGTCATCGCGCGGGGCTCGCCGTCCGAGCTGGTCGCCGAGTACGCGGGCGACCGGGTCGTCGAGCACTACGGGCCGCCCGACCGGCTGACGGAGGTGGAGCGGCTGGCCAGGGCCGCCGGGCTGGCCACGCGCCGCACCGGGCCGTCGGTGTCGGTGCTGAAGGCCGAGACGATCCCGCCTTCGCTGGAGGACGAGCTGGGCCCGGACGGCGTGCGCCGCGCCGCCAGCCTTGAGGACGTGTTCGTCGTACTGACCGGGGAGCGTGTGGAATGAGCGGAGCGAACCGGGGGGCGCGGGGGGTCGGCCCCCGCAGGGAACAGGCATGAGCAGGGCGAACCGGGGGGTGCGGGGGGTCGACCCCCCGCAGGGAACAGGAATGAGCGGAGTGAGCGCGCAGATGGAAGGGGCGCCGCGGCTCAGGCGGTTCGAGTTCGCGCCCGTGCGGGGCATCTGGCGGCACGAGCTGGCCCTCTACAAGCGGTACTGGAAGTCGCAGTCGTTCGCCTCGATGGTGGAGCCGACGTTCTTCCTGCTCGCGTTCGGCTACGGGTTCGGGTCGATGGTCGCGATGATCGGCGACTACCGGTACCTCGACTTCGTGGCGACGGGCGTGGTCGGGACGGCGGCGCTGTTCACGTCGGTGTTCCCGGGCATGTTCAACGGCTACATCAGGCGGGTCTTCCAGCACACCTACGACGGGATGCTGGCCGCGCCGGTGGACGTCCACGAGCTGGTGACGGCCGAGGCGCTGTGGATCGCGGCCAAGTCGGCGGTGTACTCGTGCACGCCGCTCGTCGTGGCGCTGTTCTTCGGCCTCGACCCCTCGTTCGGGATGCTGCTGGTGCCGTTCGTGACGTTCTTCACCGCGCTCGGCTTCGGCCTGTTCGGCATGTGGACGTCCTCGGTGGTGCCGTCGATCAACTCGTTCGACTACGTGATCACCGGCGTGGTGACGCCGCTGTTCCTGATCGCCGGGACGTTCTTCCCGGTGAGCGCGCTGCCGGACTGGGCGCAGACGGTCTCCTACCTCAACCCGCTCTACCACTGCGTGGAGCTGGTCCGGGACGCGGTGTTCGGCCTCGACCCGCTGGCCGACCTCGGCCATCTGGCGGGCCTGATCGCGTTCGCGGCGCTGATGTGGGTCATCGCGGTCCGCGGCATGCGGAACCGCCTCATCGACTGACGCCCCCTCGGGACGATTGACTGGCCGCGTACCCTGTCCCTACGCTGACGCGAATCTTCTTCACGTTGCGCAGCTCAGAGAGGTCGGGCCGCATGACCCAGGGCATCACCGCGCGGGACCGCCAGGCCCGGTTCGCCGCGTACACGGCGTTCGCCGTCCAGGGGCTCTGCTTCGCCTCGCTGGTGACGCAGGTGCCGCAGATGCAGAAGGCGCACCACCTGAGCGACGCCACGCTCTCGCTGGTGCTGCTGATGGTGCCGCTGGTCGCCGGGGTGGGCAGCGTCGTGTCCGGCGCCCTGTTCCGGCGGCTCGGCAGCGGCCCGGTACTGCGGGTCGCCCAGCCGGCCGTGGCCGCCACGATCGCGCTGATCGGCCTCACCGGCGACAACGACGTCGCGCTGTACGTCGCGGTCGCGCTCTTCGGCCTGTTCGTCGGCGCGGTGGACGCCTCGATGAACGCGCAGGCGGTCGCCGTCGAGCGCCGCTACGGGCTCAGCCTGATCACCGGGTTCTACGCGGTGTGGAGCGTCGCGGGCATCCTCGGCGGGCTCTGGGCGTCGCTGTCCAACAAGGTCGACCTGTCGCTGTTCACCTGCTTCGCGATCGCCGCCGCCGTGGGCGTCGTCGCGTCCCTCGCCACCGGGCACCGCCTCTACCGGCGGGCGGAGGAGGGCGGCGGCCCGACCGCCGAGGAGCTGAAGGCCGCCGGGCGCAGCGTCCCGTGGCGCCCGATCCTCGTCGTCGGCGCCGCGATGGCGGTCGCCTACCTCGCCGACGCGGCGATCTCCAACTACGGCGCCAAGTACCTGGACGACGAGCTGTCCGCGAGCGACTGGGTCGCGCCGCTCGGCTACGTCGCCTACCAGGTCACGATGGTGATCAGCCGGGGCGTCGCCGACTTCGCCGTCCGCCGCTCGGGCGCCGTCCAGGTGGTCCGGATCGGCGGGCTGGTCGGCATCGTCGGCATGGCGGGCGTGGTCGCGGCACCGAACGCGGCCTTCGCCATCGCCGCGCTCGCGCTCGCCGGTCTCGGCCTCAGCGTGATCGCCCCGGTCTCCTTCTCCGCCGCCGGACGCGTCGACCCGACGGGCCTGGGCGTGGCCGTGTCACGCGTGAACATCTTCAACTACGTCGGCTTCGTCCTGGGCGCCGCCGTCGTGGGCGCCATCGCCCCGCTGAGCGCGGACCACGGCCTGCGCATAGCCTTCATCGTCCCCACGGTCCTGATCCTGGTCGTCTTCGTCACCGCCAAGGGCTTCGACCCGAAACCGGTGAAGGGCGCCAAGCCGGACGCCCCCGCCATGGAACGCCCCACGGTCTGAAACTCCCCACGGTCTGAAACTCCCAGGGGGCGGCCCCCTGGGGAGTTCAGGCGTCTTCGAGCGACCTGATCGCCTTCTCGCCTTCGGCTTGGGCCTGCTCGGGCGTCATGTCCTTCAGCGCGCGGCTGAGCGCCACCTCGGCGGCGTCGGCGGCGGCCCGCAGGGTCACCGCGTGCTCCTGGGCCCGATCGAGGTCGCCCAAGCCGATGCAGTCGAAGGCCACCTGCGCGTCGTGGCCGGCCATCTTCAGTTGCCGTGCGGCCTCGTCCAGACTCATCCGTACCTCCTACACCGGGGATGCGAGTCTTACCCACCGGCCCCGGAGGTAACCGCTTGACCCAGCAGTTCCGCGGCCTTGACCAGGCGGGTCTCCGAGAGCCCGGCGTAGCCGAGGACGAGCGCGGGCGGCGCGGTGCCGGCGCGTCCGGCCGACCAGAGGGACCGGGCGCCCGTGACCGCCACGCCCGCTCGCGCGGCGCGGGCCACGACCTCGTCCTCGTCGCATCCGGCCGGCAGTTCCACGTAGAGGTGGATGCCCGCTGAGACGCCGTGAACCCTCGCGTCGGGGAGACGGGCGGCCAGCGCGCCGGCGAGGGCGTCGCGGCGGGCCCGGTACCGGCGCCGCATGGTGCGCAGGTGCCGGTCGTACCCGCCGCTCCGGAGGAACTCGGTCAGCGCGTGCTGCTCCAGGACGGGCGCGCCCAGGTCGGTGTGGGCGCGGTGCTCGCGCAGCCGCCCGGCGATGGACGGCGGCGCGACGGCCCAGCCGAGCCGCAGCGCGGGGGCGAGGGACTTGCTCACCGAGCCGAGCAGGACGACGCGGTCGGGGTCCACGCCCTGGAGGCAGCCGACGGGGTCGCGGTCGTAGCGGAACTCGGCGTCGTAGTCGTCCTCCAGGATCAGGCCGTCCACGTCCCGCGCCCAGGCGATGAGCGCGGCGCGGCGGGCCGCGGACAGCACGACCCCGGTCGGGTACTGGTGCGCGGGCGTGACCAGCACGGCCCGCGCCCCGCTGCGCATGAGCGCCGCGACGTCCAGGCCCTCGCCGTCCACCGGGGCGCGGACGAGCCGCAGCCCGGCGGTCTCCATCATCGGCAGCTGCCGGGCGCTCGTCGGGTCCTCGACCGCGAGCTCCCGGTGCCCGGCGGCGCGCAGCAGCGCGAGCAGGGCCGACAGCCCGTGCGCGACCCCGTTCATGATCACGACCCGGCCCGGGTCGGCGTGCGCGGCGCGGACCCGGCCGAGGTAGCCCGCCAGTTCCGCGCGCAGCGCCGGGACGCCGCCGGCGTCGGGGTAGCCGAGCGCGTCGTGCGGAAGGGTGCGCAGCGCGGCGCGGGCGGCGGCGATCCAGCGTTCGCGGGGGAAGGCCGCCAGGTCGGGGCGGCCGGGGATCAGGTCGTAGCGGGGCGGGGCGCCGTCCGGCCGCGCCGGCGCGGCGGGGCGCGCGGTCCTCTCGCGCGGCGGCGCGGCCTCCTCGTCGGGGCGGGCGAGCGGCGCGATCCGGGTGCCGTCCCCGCGCCGGGCGATCAGGAAGCCCTCCGCGGTGAGCTGCTCGTAGGCGGTGACGACGACGCCCCGCGAGACGTCCAGGTCGCGCGCCAGGTCACGGCTCGACGGCAGCCGGGTCCCGGCGGTCAGCCGCCCGGAGCGCACGGCCGCGCGGAAGCCGGCGGCGATCTGCGCCGCCAGCCGGCCGGCGGACCGGTCCAGGGGAAGGTGAAGGTCGGTCACACCACACTCAGCGCCGGGAGACGCCGCAAGCGTCACGAGATCTGCAATGGTCTATCTATCAGCGCATGGATTGGCTCTGTTTGGCAAGCCAATACGCTCCTAGCGTTGCGTCCATGAACGGCTCTCAGCGACGCGGCACGGCCGGCGCCGGCACCGCGATGTTCCTGGTCGGCACGCTGACCGCGGTGTCGGCGGCCATCGCCGGCTACCCCCTGTTCGGCGGCCAGGCGGTCCGGTACGCGGCCGCCGCGGCCGTGCTGCTCGCCGCGGCCCGCCTCGCCGGCGGCCCGGCGGCGCGCCCGTCGCCGCGCGACTGGCTGCTGCTGGCCGCGCTGGCGGCGACGGGCCTGGTGGCGTTCAACGTCTGCATCGTCGAGGCGACGCGGGACACGAGCCCGGCCACGATCGGCACGGTGATCGCGACGGTCCCGATCGTCCTGGCGCTGGTGGGACCCCTGCTGGAGGGGCGCCGCCCGGCCCCGGCGATCGTGGTGTCGGCGTGCGTGGTCGCGGCGGGCGCGGGGCTGGCCAACGGCCTCGGCGGCGGGAGCGCCCGCGGGCTGCTGTTCTCGCTCGGCGCGCTCGCCGGGGAGGTGTGCTTCTCGCTGCTCGCCGTCCCGCTGCTGCCCCGGCTCGGCCCGCTGCGGGTGTCGGCCTACTCCGCCGCGCTGGCGGCCCCGATGCTGCTGGTCCTCGGCGCCGCCGTGGACGGGACGGCGGTGCTGCGCGTCCCGACCGCGGGCGAGCTGGCCGGCTTCGCCTACCTGTCCGCCGTCGTCACCACGATCGCGTTCCTGCTCTGGTACGACGCGATCGGGCGGCTCGGCGCCGACCGGGCGGGGCTGTTCGCGGGACTGATCCCGGTCAGCGCGGTCGTCACGACGGTCGCGCTCGGCCTCGGCCGGCCGAGGCCGGCGGATCTCGCGGGCGCCGCGCTGGTCGCGGCGGGCGTCGTGGTCGGGCTGCGGGCACGGGTCGCCCCACGCGAACCGGTCGTTCCCGAGCCCGTAACCTGTGATGCGGCCCCCATCGGAATCGCGCGAGGATCTGCCTGAGATGCCTGAGTTCTCCTACACCGACCTGCTGCCGCTCGGCCCGGACGAGACCGACTACCGGCTGCTGACCTCCGCCGGCGTGTCCACCTTCGAAGCGAACGGCCGGACGTTCCTGCAGGTCGAGCCGGAGGCGCTGCGGCTGCTCACCGAGACCGCGATGCGCGACGTCGCGCACCTGCTGCGCCCCGCGCACCTGGCGCAGCTCCGCCGGATCCTGGACGACCCCGAGGCGTCCCCCAACGACCGGTTCGTCGCGCTGGACCTGCTGAAGAACGCGGGCATCGCGTCCGGCGGCGTCCTGCCCATGTGCCAGGACACCGGCACCGCGATCGTGATGGGCAAGCGCGGCCAGCACGTCCTCACGGACGGGCGCGACGAGGAGCACATCTCGCGCGGCGTGTACGACGCGTACACGAAGCTGAACCTGCGCTACTCGCAGATGGCTCCGGTCACGATGTGGGACGAGAAGAACACCGGCAACAACCTGCCCGCGCAGATCGAGTTGTACGCGGCGCCCGGCGACGCCTACAAGTTCCTGTTCATGGCCAAGGGCGGCGGCAGCGCGAACAAGTCGTTCCTGTACCAGGAGACCAAGGCCGTCCTGAACCCGAAGCGGATGCTGTCCTTCCTGGAGGAGAAGATCCGCTCGCTGGGCACCGCCGCGTGCCCCCCGTACCACCTGGCGATCGTGGTGGGCGGGACGTCCGCCGAGTACGCGCTCAAGACCGCGAAGTACGCCTCGGCCCACTACCTCGACACGATGCCGTCGGAGGGCTCTCCCCTGGGCCACGGGTTCCGCGACCTGGAGCTGGAGCTCCAGGTGTTCGAGCTGACGCAGAAGCTCGGCATCGGCGCGCAGTTCGGCGGCAAGTACTTCTGCCACGACGTGCGGGTGATCCGGCTGCCGCGGCACGGCGCGTCCTGCCCGGTGGCGATCGCGGTGTCGTGCAGCGCCGACCGGCAGGCCCAGGCGAAGATCACCGCGGAGGGCGTGTTCCTGGAGCGGCTGGAGACCGACCCGGCCCGGTACCTGCCCGACACGACCGACGAGCACCTGGACGACCAGGTGGTCGGCATCGACCTGAACCGGCCGATGGCGGAGATCCGCGCCGAGCTGACCAGGTACCCGGTGAAGACGCGGCTGTCGCTGACCGGCCCGCTCGTCGTGGCCCGCGACATCGCGCACGCCAAGATCAAGGAGCGGCTGGACGCGGGCGAGCCGATGCCGCAGTACCTGCGCGACCACGCCGTCTACTACGCGGGGCCCGCCAAGACGCCGGAGGGCTACGCGTCCGGCTCGTTCGGCCCCACCACGGCCGGCCGGATGGACTCCTACGTCGAGCAGTTCCAGGCCGCCGGCGGCTCGCTGGTCATGCTCGCCAAGGGCAACCGGTCGAAGCAGGTCACCGACGCGTGCAAGGAGCACGGCGGCTTCTACCTCGGCTCGATCGGCGGCCCGGCCGCCCGCCTCGCCCAGGACTGCATCAAGAAGGTCGAGGTGCTGGAGTACCCGGAACTCGGGATGGAGGCCGTCTGGAAGATCGAGGTCGAGGACTTCCCGGCGTTCATCGTGGTCGACGACAAGGGCGAGGACTTCTTCGCCGACACCTCCGGCCCCGTCCTGACGATCGGCAGGCGCTGACCTTCGGCAGCGGCTGACGGATCGCGGAGGGCCGTCGGCCGCCCCATCCCGGTTGTTTCTCGTCGGTAGGTCACAGTATTGGGCCAAAAATTTAGTTCCTACTGAGGTCTCCCCGATGACCGCCTGGCCACTCCGGTATCTTTTCCGCCATGTCACAGTCAGAGCGCCTCGTTCTAGCGACGCGCTACCGGCTGGTCTCGGAAATAGGTCAGGGTGCCAACGGCACCGTCTGGAGAGGGCATGACGAGCTCCTCGATCGCTCGGTGGCGATCAAGGAGCTGCGGCTCCCCGAGGACCTCTCCGAGGACGACCGGGTGGTCTTCTACCGCCGCACCCTGCGGGAGGCGCGCGCGCCCGCTCAGCTGCGCACGCACTCCATCGTCGAGGTGTACGACGTCGTCATCGAGCAGGGCCGGCCCTGGATCGTGATGGAGATGATCGAGGCGCCGAGCCTCGAACAGCTCATCGAGCGGTCCGGCCCCCTGCCGGCCGACCGCGTCGCGCACATCGGCCGCGCCCTGCTGGACGCGCTGAACGTCGCGCACAAGGCCGGGATAGTGCACCGCGACCTCAAGCCCAGCAACGTGCTGCTGGACGGCGACAGGGTCGTGCTGACCGACTTCGGCCTCGCGTTCTCGTCCGGCTCGGCGAGCCTGACGAAGACGGGCCACTTCATGGGCTCGCCCGCGTACGTCGCGCCCGAAGTCGCCGCCGGGGAGAAGGCCACGCCCCGGTCGGACCTGTGGTCCCTCGGCGCGACGCTGTACGCCGCACTGGAGGGCCGCCCGCCGTTCGAACGCGAGAACGTGATGGCGACGCTGTCCGCGCTGGCGAACGAGTCGACCCCGGCCCCGCAGAACGCGGGCGCGCTCGCGCCCGTCATCACCGGGCTGCTGGAGAAGAACCCGACCCGCCGGCTCAGCCACGCGCGCGCGGTCGACCGGCTCGAACGGGCGCTCACCGGGCCGCGGTCCGGCCGCCGCCCGCCGACGCCCCGCTACCGGCTGATGGCCGTGATCGCGCTCATCGGCGCGACCGTCGCCTCCTGCGGGATCGGCGCGACCGCGCTCATCGTCGGCATGATGCGGGAGAGCCCCGGGCCCTCCCCCACCGCCGCCGCCACCTCGTCCCGCCCGGCGGGCTCTCCCCAGGCCACCGCGCCGCCCGGCGTCGAGTCCAGCACGCTGGTCGTGCGGGCCCGCAACGAGGAGTGCCGGATCTTCGTCTCGGTGCCGGGCGACACGATCACCGTGCTCACCGACGAGAGCCTCCACAAGGGCGACCTGCGGCAGTACGACCAGCCGCGCCTGAACGCCGTGATCTACGACGCGTCCGCCTGCGACGTGTGGGTCAACGGCAAGGAGGAAGCGGCCGGCAAGCCGAAGGAGCGCAAGAACTACACCCTGAACAAGGAGTGAGCCGGACCAGGGAGTGAGAAGGCTCGCACCGGGGAATGCGGGAGTCGCCCGACGGGCTGCCATGAAGGACGGCCGAAGAGCAGCGGGAGGCTTTCCATGTCCGAGCAGGGGTTCCGGGTCGAGCACGACTCCATGGGCGAGGTGCGGGTGCCGGCCGCGGCCAAGTGGCGGGCGCAGACGCAGCGCGCGGTGGAGAACTTCCCCATCTCCGGGCGGACGCTGGAGGGCGCGCACATCGCGGCGCTCGGCCAGATCAAGGCCGCGGCGGCGACGGTCAACGCCGAACTCGGCGTGCTCGGCGAGGACATCGCGGGCGCCGTCGCCGAGGCCGCCCGGGAGGTCGCCGACGGCAGGTGGGACGACCAGTTCCCCATCGACGTGTTCCAGACCGGGTCCGGGACGTCGTCCAACATGAACGCGAACGAGGTCGTGGCGACGCTGGCGCAGGAGCGGCTCGGCCGCCCCGTCCATCCGAACGACCACGTGAACGCCTCTCAGTCGTCCAACGACGTGTTCCCGTCGTCCATCCACATCGCGGCGACCGGGGCCGTCCTGCACGAGCTGATCCCCGCGTTGCGGCATCTGGAGGCCGCGCTGGCGCGCAAGGCCGGCGAGTTCGCGACGGTGGTGAAGTCGGGCCGGACGCACCTGATGGACGCGACGCCGGTGACGCTCGGCCAGGAGTTCGGCGGCTACGCGGCGCAGGTCGGGCACGGCGTGGAGCGGCTGGAGGCCGTCCTGCCGCGGCTCGCCGAACTGCCCCTCGGCGGGACGGCCGTCGGCACCGGCATCAACACGCCGGAGGGCTTCGCCGCCCGCGTCATCGCGGAGATCGCGCGGGTCAGCGGGCTGCCGCTGACCGAGGCCCGCGACCACTTCGAGGCGCAGGGCGCGCGGGACGGGCTGGTGGAGGCGAGCGGCGCGCTCCGCACCGTCGCGGTGAGCCTCAACAAGATCGCCAATGATCTGCGCTGGATGGGGTCCGGGCCCCGCGCGGGGCTCGCCGAGATCCGGCTGCCCGACCTGCAGCCCGGCTCATCCATCATGCCGGGGAAGGTGAACCCGGTGATCCCGGAGGCGGTGACGCAGGTCGCCGCGCAGGTCATCGGGAACGACGCGGCGGTGGCGTTCGGCGGCGCGGCCGGCAACTTCGAGCTGAACGTGATGCTGCCGATGCTGGCCCGCAACGTGCTGGAGTCGATCACCCTGCTGGCGAACGCGTCGCGGCTGCTCGCGGACCGCTGCGTGGACGGCATCGAGGCCGACGAGGGCAGGATGCGCGAGTACGCCGAGTCCTCACCGTCGATCGTGACGCCGCTGAACCGCTACATCGGCTACGAGGAGGCGGCGAAGGTCGCCAAGCAGGCGCTCGCCGAGCGGAGGACGATCCGCGAGGTCGTGCTGGAACGCGGCTACGTCGACGAGGGCAGGCTCACTGCGGAGCAGCTGGACGAGGCGCTGGACGTACTCGGGATGACCCGTTCGTCCCGCACGTGACCGGCCGGACGCGTCCCAGCCGCCCTGTGCGGGCCGGGACGCGCCGGAGGCGGGTCAGTACCAGCCGACCGACTGGAAGTGCGACCAGCCGCCGCAGGGCGTCTTGTAGCGGTCCTTGATGTAGCCGAGGCCCCACTTGATCTGCGTGGTGGCGTTGTTCTGCCAGTCGGGGCCCGCGCTCCCCATCTTGGAGCCGGGCAGGGCCTGCGGGATGCCGTACGCGCCCGACGGGTTCGCCGCGTGGGTGTTCCAGCCGCTCTCCCGGTCCCAGAGATTCACCAGGCAGCCGAACTGGCCGTCGCCGGTGAACCCGAAGCTCGGCATGAGCTTCTTGGCGATCTCCTGCGCCTCGCCCTTCGGCACCGGGTCGCCGACCGGGCCGCTGCCGCCGCCGGACTTCTTCTTCTCCGGCGTCTTGGTGGGGATCGGCTTGCCCTTGGGGAGCAGGGACGGCCCCTTGGAGCTGTCCTCGCGCGTCTTGCGCGAGGCGCGTTCGAGGGCCAGGTCGCGCCGCTGCTGCTCCAGGACCTTCGGGTCGACCTTGGGCGCGGCGGCGTCCGCCTGCTGCCGCGTCGGCTTGAGGGTCGTGCGGTCGCCACCGGAACCACCGGAACCGCCGGTCAGCGCGAACGCGGCGGCCGCGCCGCCGCCGATCACGACGGCCGCGCCCGCGGCGACCGCGACGATCCGCATGCCGTTGCGGCGGCCGGAGCCGCCGCTGCCGCCCTGCGGCCCGCGCCGGTCCGACCCGATCTCGTCGTGCGGCCCCGTCGCGGAGACGCCGGTGCGCATCGGCCGCGGCGGCATCGCCTGGAAGCCCAGCGTGTCGCCGGCGGGGGCGCCGATCCGGGTCCGGTCGCTGCCGGCCACCCGCACATCGTCCTGTCGTTCGTCTCGCCTAGGGGACCCGGGATGGTCTCCGTACAAGGCGGTCCTTCCGACGGTCGCACGCGCATGGACACGCGCACGAGCTGCTTCCACCCCCGGTCGGGCACCTATCGGGGGGTGCTTACGAGGAGACACAATGCCGGAGTCCGCAGCCCGCTTCGCAACCGAAACGAGACAAATGCGGCCGGTGGGACTCTTGTCAACTCCCCCGCGGCACCGCCGAAACCCGCGGCGGGCCTGGGCATCTCCGCCGCCGGACGGTGAAATGTGACCTTAATCACAGCTCTACGGTACGAGGTTTAATGATCACGTTCCGTAGGGAATGGCCCGGGTTGTTCTGAGACACGAGACCCCGGCGGCCAGCACCGGCCCGCCGGGGTTTCGACGTGTCTCCCGTCCCCTCCCTACACGCCCTCCCTACACGCCGACGTCGCCGAGCATGTCGGTCACCAGCTCGGCGATCGGCGAGCGCTCCGACCTGGTCAGCGTCACATGCGCGAAGAGCGGGTGCCCCTTCAAACGTTCCACCACGGCCGCGACGCCGTCGTGCCGCCCCACCCGCAGGTTGTCGCGCTGCGCCACGTCATGGGTCAGCACGACCCGCGAGCCCGAGCCGATCCGCGACAGGACGGTCAGCAGCACGCCCCGCTCCAGCGACTGCGCCTCGTCCACGATCACGAACGCGTCGTGCAGCGACCGGCCCCGGATGTGCGTGAGCGGCAGGACCTCCAGCATGTCGCGTTCCACGACCTCGTCGATGACCTCCGGCGTCGTCACCGCCGACAGCGTGTCGTAGACGGCCTGCGCCCACGGCGACATCTTCTCGTTCTCCGAGCCGGGCAGGTAGCCGAGGTCCTGGCCGCCGACCGCGTACAGCGGGCGGAACACCACGACCTTGCGGTGCCGGCGCCGCTCCATGACGGCCTCCAGCCCCGCGCACAGCGCGAGGGCCGACTTGCCCGTGCCGGCCCGGCCGCCGAGCGAGACGATGCCGACGTCCTCGTCCATCAGCAGGTCGAGCGCGATCCGCTGCTCGGCGGACCGGCCGCGCAGCCCGAACACCTCGCGGTCGCCGCGCACGAGCTTCACGGACTTGTCCGGCAGCGTCCGGCCGAGCGCCGAGCCGCGCTCCGACAGCAGCCGCAGGCCGGTGTGGCAGGGCAGGTCCGCGGCCTCCTCAAGGTCGGTGCCGCCCGACTCGTACAGCTCCTCGACGGCCCCGGCGGGCACCTCCAGCTCGCGCATGCCGGTCCAGCCGGACTCCACGACCGCCAGCTCCGCCCGGTACTCCTCGGCGGCGATCCCGACCGCGGACGCCTTCACCCGCATCGGCAGGTCCTTGGAGACGAGCACGACGTCCCGTCCCTCGTGCGCCAGCCAGGCGGCCACCGACAGGATCCGGGTGTCGTTGTCGCCGAGCCGGAAGCCGTCCGGCAGGACGCTCGGGTCGGAGTGGTTCAGCTCGACGCGGAGCGTGCCGCCCTGGTCGCCGTTCGGCCCCTCGACGGACACGGCCTCGTCCAGCCGGCCGTGCCGCAGCCGCAGGTCGTCCAGCGTGCGCAGCGCCTGCCGGGCGAAGTACCCGAGCTCTGGGTGGTGGCGCTTGGCCTCCAGCTCGGAGATGACGACGATGGGGAGTACGACCTCGTGCTCGGCGAACCGGGTCAGCGCCCCGGGGTCGGCGAGCAGGACGCTGGTGTCGAGGACGTACGTGCGCCGCTCCGGAACGGAGGTTCCGGAGGTGTTCCCGGACATGCCGGGACGGCGCGGGGAGGATGTGGCCACTCGATCTCCCTGACTATGGGGAACCAACCGGTGGCGCGCAGGTCCGCCGCGGGGGCGGTGGTCCGCGTGGGACGGTCAGGTACCGTAGCGCCGGTGCCGCGCGGCATAGGAGCGCATCGCCCGGAGGAAGTCCACCTTGCGGAAGTCCGGCCAATGGACTTCGCAGAAGTAGAACTCCGAGTGGGCGCTCTGCCAGAGCATGAAGCCGGAGAGACGCTGCTCCCCCGAGGTGCGGATGACCAGGTCCGGATCCGGCTGGCCGCGCGTGTAGAGATGCTCCGCGATGTGCTCCACGTCGAGGGACTCGGCGAGTTCCTCGATGCTGGTGCCCCGGCTCGCCTGCTCGATGAGCAGTGAGCGCACCGCATCAGCGATCTCACGCCTACCTCCATACCCAACCGCGACGTTCACAATCAGGCCGGGAGCGCCAGATGTGGCCTCACCCGCATCTTTAAGGACGCGGGCGGTCTTATCGGGCAGCAGGTCGAGGGCGCCGACGGGCTTGACGCGCCAGCCGTCGGCGGCGAGCTTGCGGACGGTGTTCTCGATGATCTCCAGCAGCGGCGCCAGCTCGGCGGCGGGGCGGTTGAGGTTGTCGGTGGACAGCAGCCACAGCGTGACCACCTCGACGCCGGCCTCCGCGCTCCACTGCAGCAGCTCGGAGATCTTCTGCGCGCCGCGCTGGTGCCCGGTGTTCACGTCGGCCAGGCCCATCGACCTGGCCCAGCGCCGGTTGCCGTCGAGTATGACGCCGACGTGCCTGGGGGTGACGTCGGTCGGCAGGTCGGCCTCGACGCGGCGCTCGTACAGCCGGTAGACGACGTCGCGGACGGCCGCGTACGGGCCGCTGCGCCGGAGGGCGGAGACCAGCCGCCCGCCCTCGGCGGGGCGGCGGCGCGCGCCCTCGCTGCGCCCGCCGCGCTGCTTCGCGAAGCGCGGCATTCCCGTACGCCGAACCCCCATGTGGGCTTCCCTTCGAGCGACCCGTCCCTGGCGGGAGGACCGCTCAATTATGGCCCCGCCGCGACACTTCTCCCGCCGTTTCGGTGAGGTCGGGGTACAGCGCGCGAACCTGCCTGCGAAGGGACGGCCGGCCTGCTCAGGCCGTGGGGCCGGCCGCGCGGGCGCGTTCGACGTGCCGCAGCGCGGTGCGCAGTTCGGCGAGCCACACGTCGGTGTTCTTGCCGACGAGCCGGACGCACCAGGCGAGCGCGTCGCTGCGGCTGCGCGCGACGCCGGCGTCCACGAGCGTGTCCAGGACGCGCCGCTCGGGCTGCCGCAGCCGGGTCATGACCGGCACCGAGAGGTGGGTGAACATCTCCCGCTCGCCGTCGCACTCGATGCCCCAGGAGACCTTGTAGCCGAAGCGCTGCTCGGCCTCGCGGGCGATGCCGATGCGCTGCTCGCGGGTCTCCTCGCGGAACCGCTGGACGTGCCCGGCGATCACTCCGGCCCGCTCCGCGCCCGCCACCGCCTCGGCGGCGGCCGGGACGGTGAGCCGGCCGATGACGCTGGCCTCCTCGCGGTCGAGGACGACCTCGGGGGCGCCGTCGAACCACTCGTCCGGAAGCCGCCCGGAGAACCAGCCGCGCAGCTCCTCGGCCGCTTCGCTCGTAGTCATGTAATCAAAATTACAGCTCCACAATCGACTACGCCAGCCGGCCACCCTGTTTGACATCGGCCATCTTTTGAGAGTTACTCTCATTTCATAGTTCGACTCATTTGAAGGTGGCACTCATGACGGTCGGATACACCCGGCGCTGGCTCGGGCTGGGCGCGCTGTCGCTCTGCATGCTGGCGCTCGGATTCGACATGACGATCCTCAACGTGGCGCTGACCACGCTGTCCGAGGACCTGCGCGCGAGCACCAGCGAACTGCAGTGGATCGTGGACTCCTACCTGCTGGTGTTCGGTGCGCTGCTGCTGCCGGCCGGGCTGCTCGGCGACCGGTTCGGCCGCAAGTGGCTGCTGCTCACGGGTCTCGGGATCTTCGGCGCCGCCTCCCTCGCCGGGGCGCTCGCGGACGGCACCGGCGGCCTCATCGCGGCCCGCGCGTTCATGGGGGTCGGCGCGGCGGTCGTGCTGCCGCTGTCCATGTCCATGCTCCCGGCGGTCTTCCCGCCGGAGGAGCGGACCAGGGCGGTCGCGATCTGGGCCGCCGCCAACGCGCTCGGGCTGCCGCTCGGACCGCTGCTCGGCGGCTGGCTCCTCGACAACTTCTGGTGGGGCTCGATCTTCCTGATCAACGTCCCGGTCGTCGTGGTCGGCGGCATCGCGGTGGCACTGCTGCTGCCCGAGACCAGGGACCCGGCGGCGCCGCGGGTCGACCTCGCCGGCTCGCTGCTGTCGATGGCGGGCCTCGTCGCGCTGGTCTACGGGGTCATCGAGGGGCCGGTGCGCGGCTGGACCGATCCCGTCGTGCTCGTCTCGTTCGCCGCCTCCGCGCTCGTCCTCACCGGGTTCGTGCTCTGGGAGCGGCGGGCCGCGGAGCCGATGCTGAACATGGCGCTGTTCCGCGACAACGCGTTCGTCTGGGCGATGGTCGCCGCCGTGATCGCGAACCTGATGCTGGGCGGGATCCTGTTCGTCCTGCCGCAGTACCTGCAGGCCGTCCAGGGCGCCGGCGTGTTCGACACCGGGCTGCGGCTGATCCCGATGCTGCTCGGCCTGCTGGCCGGCGCGGTCGTCACCGACCGGGCCGCGGCCCGCGCCGGGCACAAGCCGATCATCGTGACGGGCCTGCTGGTACTGGCGGCCGGCTTCGGCTGGGGCATGCTCAGCACCGCCGGCGACGGCTACGCCGCCACCGTGCCATGGCTCGTCGTCATCGGCGTCGGCTCCGGCCTCACGCTGATCCCGGCGATGGACGCGGTGCTCGCCGCGCTCCCCGCCGACCAGGCCGGACGCGGGTCCGGGCTCGTCCAGGCGCTCCGCCAGACCGGCGGCACCCTCGGCGTCGCCGGCCTCGGCAGCATCCTGTCCGGGATCTACCGCGACCGCGTCGCCACCGGCGGCCTGCCCGCGGACGCCGCCGGCGCCGCCCGCGAGTCGGTGGGCGGCGCCGCCGCCCTCGCCGGCCGCCTGCACGACGGCGCGCTGCTCGCCTCCGCGCGGGACGCCTACGTCCACGGCATGGACGCGGTGCTCGCCGCCTGCGGGGCCGCCGCGGTCGCCGCCGCCGTCCTGCTGTGGCTCTTCATGCCGCGGCGCACGGCCGGGGATGCGGTCCCCGCCGCCGATGACAGAGAATCGACCCATGAGCACGTCGTCCCCTGAGCACGCGATCGACCGGCTGGAAGACCGGCTCTCCCGCCTCCCGCTGCGGGAGCGCAAGAAGCTGCGGACCCGGAGGGCGATCCAGGACCACGCCCTCCGGCTGTTCGCCGAGCGGGGGTACGACGAGACGACCGTCGAGCAGATCGCGGCGGCGGCGGAGATCTCGCCGAGCACGTTCTTCCGCTACTTCCCCACCAAGGAAGACGTCGTCGTCACCGACGAGTACGACCCGATCATGGCGCAGGTCATCCGCGACCAGCCGCCCGAACTGCCGGCGATCGAGGCGCTGCGCGCCATGCTGCGGGAGATCCTCCCCCAGCTGTACGAGACCGACCTGGACGCCATCAGGACGCGGCTGCGGCTCACCGCGGACAACCCCGCCCTGCGCGGCCGCACGTTCGAGTCGATGCGCGGCACCTTCGAGCTCATGAGCGAGGCCATCGGCGAGCGGACGGGACGGGCCGCCGACGACCCCGACGTGGAGGCGTTCAGCTGGGCCGTCCTCGGCGTCATGCAGGCCGCCATGTACCGGCTGATCGACGGCAAGGTCTCCTACGAGGAGCTCCCCGGCCTCCTCGACCGCAACCTGGCCTTCCTGGGCCGCGGTTGCCCTTTGTGACGACGCGGCTGCACCTGTGACGACGCCGCGTCAGCCGCCGATGGCGGCGGCCACCTTGGCGGCGGTCTTGGGGCTCACGCGGACGGCGCCGCGCATGTTGCGGGTGTAGACGTTCTGGATCTGCACCACGGTGCCGCGGCGCGGGGCGGCGAGCATCTTGCCGCCGCCCAGGTAGAGGGCGATGTGCGAGATGTAGCCGGGGGCGGTCGGGTCGTTCGCCCAGATGAGCATGTCGCCCGGCTCGGCCTTGGCGTAGGGGATCACCCAGCCGGCGCGGGCCTGGTCGGCGGCGACGCGCGGCAGCCTGATGCCCGCCTTGGCGAACGCGAACTGCATCAGGCCGGAGCAGTCGTAGCCGCCCTCGGCCTCCGACTCGCCGCCCCACACGTACGGCCAGCCGAGCCGCGTGTACGCCGCCTTGATCACCGTCCGCACCTGCTGCGCGGTCATGACCTGGCCGCTGGACGTGGGGAGGTTCCCGCTCTTCGGGAAGTCGATCTCCGGGTTGACCGCGACGGCCTTCGCCTGCTTCGGCAGGACCTTGCGCAGCTTCTTGATGAACGTCTTCGGCTTGCTCTTCGGCACGCTGATCAGCATCGCGTTGCCGCTCGGCATCCCGAGGGCCTGCGCGGTGGTGTGCGAGATGACCGCGTCGACGTCGCTGATGCCCATCGTCGCGTAGGCGCCGACGCGCAGCTGCGACTGGTGCTGCTTGCCGCCGACGGGCACCTGGCTGCCGAGCTTGACGCCGCCGTCGCTGCCCATCGTGAACGAGATCGCGACATCGCCGGACGCCAGGTTGCGCCAGAGCGCGTCCGACTTGGCGGTCGGCTTCGGCGTGTAGTTGCGGAACGTGGCCGGGTTCACGCCCATCAGCCCGACCCGCTTGCCGGCGACCATGCCCTGCACGGCGTCCACGAGCTCGACGCCCGCCACGCCCTTCGCGCCGCGGATCTTCTGGACGACGTCCGCGGGCAGCGTCGACGGCGCCGCCACCAGGACGTGCGGGGTGAGCCGCTTGCCGAGCGGCGCGACCGCCGCGGGCGACAGGTTCGTGCTGCCGGACGCGGCCACGTAGCGGGCGCGCTTCTCGTCCTGCCGGGCCTGCGCGGGGGTGTCGTCGTGGGAGATGAGGACGGCCACGTTGGCGGCGAGCGTCGTCAGCACCGAAACGCCGATGATCATCGGTAGGATCCGGCGGTTCGGCTTGCCCACTGCCACACTCCTCGAAGGTCGCCCTGTGCCCTGACCGTCCTGAGCAACGACTATGACTCAGGTGACCGGCCATCGTCCAGATACCCGGGACGCCACCCGGCACCCTCGCCCGCCAGGCCCCATCGGGTCACTTCCGCCCCGGCTACTCATTGGTAACACAAAGCGCGAACGAGACCAAGGTCACGTTGCCACAAAGTGGACCTTCAGTCCAATTGCCCACGTAGTTCGCGGGCGAGGTCGGCCGTCGTCGACACCGGCAGCCGGCACACGAACCCGCGGCACACGTACGCGGCCGGCACCCCGTCCACCAGGCCGCGCCCCTCCAGCAGCGGGACGCCCTCCGCGTCCGGCGGGCCGACGCTCACCACCGCGCCGGGCGCGACCGCCATCAGGGCCGTCCGGTGCAGCGCCTTCGTGCGCTCGTCGGCCGGGTCGCCGATCACGGCGACCTCCACCGGGCCCGCCGCGCGCGCCTCCGCCACGGCCAGCCCCCAGCCCGCGAACCGCGCGTGCTCCCGGGCGAGCGTCCCGGCCGGGGCCAGCGCCTGCTCGGCGGCCTCCCGGTGCCGGTCGGAGCCGGTGAGCGCCGCGAACGACAGCAGCGCCCCGGCCGCCGCGAACTGCCCGGACGGGGTCGCGTTGTCGGTCGGGTCCTGCGGGCGCCGGAACAGCTTCTCCGCGTCGTCGGCCGTGTCGTAGAAGCCGCCTCCGCCGTCGGTGAACCGTTCGAGGACGGTGTTCAGCAGCTCGCCGGCCAGCCGCACGTGCCGCGGGTCGCCGGTGACGCCGTGCAGGGCGATCAGGCCCTCGGCCATGTCGGCGTAGTCCTCCAGGACGCCGGAGTTGGCGCCCGCCGTCCCGTCCTTGGACGTCCGCGTCAGCCGCCCGTCACGCTCGTGCACGTCCAGCACGAGCCGCGCCACCTCCTCGGCCGCCCGGACGAGGTCCGGCCGGTCGAACAGCGCGCCGCACTCGGCGAGGGCGGCGATGGCGAGGCCGTTCCAGGCGGCCACGACCTTGTCGTCCCGCGCGGGAGGAACCCTGTGCGCGCGCGCCGACAGCAGGGCCGTCCGTACGCGCTCGTAGCGCTCGGCGTCATCCGGTTCGCCGAGGAGTTGCAGAACCGACGTCCCGCGCTCGAACGTCCCCGTCACCTCGAACAGGTCCTCCGCGAACGCGCCGTCCTCCTCGCCGAGCACCTCGCGGAGCTGCTGCGGCGTCCACGCGTAGTACTTGCCCTCGACGCCCTCGCTGTCGGCGTCCAGCGCCGAGGCGAGCCCGCCCTCGTCCGTGCGCAGGTCGCGGAGCATCCAGTCGCACGTCTCCAGCGCGATACGCCGCGCGAACGGCGTCCCGGTGAGCCGCCACCAGTGCGCGTAGACCCGCGCCAGCAGCGCGTTGTCGTAGAGCATCTTCTCGAAGTGCGGCACGACCCACCGCGCGTCCACCGAGTACCGCGCGAACCCGCCGCCGAGCTGGTCGTACATCCCGCCGCGGGCCATCGCCTCCAGGGTGTGCGACGCCATCGCGAGCGACTCGTCGTCGCCCGTCCGCGCGTGGTGCCGCAGCAGGAACTCCAGCGCCATGGACGGCGGGAACTTGGGCGCGCCCCCGAACCCGCCGCGCGCCGCGTCGTAGGACCCGCCGAGCGCCTTCACCGCGCGCGCGAGCAGTTCCTCGCCCGGTACCTCCGTCCCGGTCAGGCCCGAACCCCGCGAGCTGAGCGCCGCGACGACCTGCTGCCCCTGCCCGGCCACGTCCCCGCGCTGCTCCGTCCACGCCTTGTGGACGGCCTGCAGCAGCGCCTGGAACTGCGCGCGCGGGAAGTAGGTCCCGCAGTAGAACGGATGCCCCTCCGGGGTCATGAACACCGTCATCGGCCATCCGCCCTGGCCCGTCATGGCCTGGGTCGCCTCCATGTAGACGGCGTCGATGTCCGGCCGCTCTTCGCGGTCCACCTTGATGTTCACGAACAGCTCGTTCATGACCCGCGCGGTCTCACCGTCCTCGAAGGACTGGTGAGCCATCACATGACACCAGTGAGATCAGCGGAGCTACCAGTGGCAAGATGCGTACCCTACTGAGAGCAGTATGGGCACGTCCCGCCGCTTTGCCTCCGCGATCGCCCCCTCTCCCCATTCCCACCAGTCGACCGGATTGGTGGCGTGCTGAAGGAGGTATGGCGACGTAGCTTGAGCTAGTCGGTTCACCTCTCCAGCCTCTCACATGCAACGAGCACATTCCCCGCCACCACCCACCGTGAAATGTCGGACCCGGACTGTAACTTCACTCACGTCCAGCGGCCCGACCGGAAGGCGAGACGAGATGAGCTCTCCCCAGCCACTCCTCATCGCGTACGCGCGCATCAGCGACCTGTCAGGGAAGCGGCAGACGCTCGCCGCGGCCCTCGGCGTGGAGGCCCAGCACGCCGCCTGTCAATCGATGGCACGCGACGCGGGAGCCATCGTGACCAAGCAGTACACGGACAACGACAGGTCGGCAAGCCGCGGTGAGAACCGGCCCGGGTTCGAGTCGATGCTCGCCGACCTGCATCGCGGCCGCACCGGCGATGACGAACCTGTGCAGGGTGTGATCACGGTGGACATCGACCGGATCTACAAGACACCGGTCCAGTGGGAACGCTTTGTCACCGCGTTCCGTGCCGCTCCCGGACGCGTCTTCGTGGACTGGCAAGGACGGCGCGACCTGTACGCGTCGGACGCCGACGAGGAGGGATTGCACGAGGTCTCCGCCGATGGGCTCTTGGGAGCCCATCATCAGCCCGTCCGAGTGGGAGGCGGTCCGCAGGCGGTACTCACCACGCCACCGGGCCCCAGGAGGCCGGAGCTTGGACAGCGGAGGACGCACCCCGCGCAAGTACCTGCTATCCGGCTTCCTCCTCTGCGGCCGGGAGGTGGACGGGCGGCTCTGCAGGTGCGTCATGTCCGGCTGCGCTACCAAGATCGGTCAATCTACTTACCGGTACGCATGCCGCCCGAAGAGTGATGGCGGATGCGGCGGCAGCGCAGTGCGCGGTGAATGGATGGACCAGGAGGTGACCGACCTCGTCCTCGACATCGTCGCCAACGCACGACCCGGCACTCTCGAACAGCCCGCATGGGCTCGGGCCCGGGAACTCGACGCATTCCACGCCAGGCGAGAGGAACTCCACGCACGCCGTCAAAAGGGCGACATCACCGACGCCCTGTTCCTACGGCGATCAGCGGTCCTTGAGGAAATCCTGCAAGATCTACTCAAGGAGAAGGAAGCCTGGGAGGCGGTCGAGGCGTCCTTCAGCGACGAAGCCTCCGAGCGGCTCCGGCAATGGCGGACGCGCCCGGAGGCAGGGGGCTACAGCCTTCATCAGCGACGGGCACTCGTCGCGCAGACCCTCAGATCGGTCCTGGTCTTTCCGGCGGGACGCGGAAGGCCGCGTCGGCGCGGGGAGGGCTATCTCCCGATCCTCAACGCGAGCCTGGTGATATCGCCGAGCGGAGAACCTGCTCAGGTCGTGAGGTCGGCCAGAGCGGTCTCGATGGCGCGGTGGAAGGTGGGGTAGGCGTAGATCATGTCGCGGAGGACGGCGGTGGGCGTCTCGGCGTGGACGGCGACGGCGAGGAAGCCGAGGATCTCGCCGCCGGCCGGGCCGACCGCCGTGGCGCCGACCAGGGTGCCCCATTCGGTGTTCTCGACGAGCTTGATGAAGCCGTCGTTGCCGGCCTTGTGGATCCAGCCGCGGGCCGACTCGGGGATCTTCGCCATGCCGGTGCGGACGGGCAGGTTCTGGTCGCGGGCCTGCGCCTCGGTGAGGCCGACCGAGGCGATCTCGGGGTCGGTGAAGGTGACGCGGGGGACGGCGCGGTAGGCGGCGGGCGAGCCCTCCTCGCCGAGGATGTCCCGGACGGCGATGGCCGCCTGGTACATGGAGACGTGCGTGAACGCGCCCATGCCGGTGATGTCGCCGATCGCCCACACGCCGCCGGCGGCGCGCATGCGGCCGTCCACGGAGACGCTGCGGGCGTTCTCGTCCAGGCCGACGTGCTCCAGGCCGAGGCCCTTCAGGTTGGGCCGGCGGCCGGTCGCGACGAGGAGGCGGTCGGCGGCGAGGCTCTCGTCGCCCAGGCGCATGGTGAACTCGTCGCCGTCATGGGCGACGCCGGTGACCTTCACGCCGGTGCGGACGCCGATGCCCTCGCGTCCGAAGACGTCCTGGATCAGCGCGCTCGACTCCGGTTCCTCGTTGAGGAGCAGGCGGTCCGCCGCCTCCACGATGGTGACGCGGCTGCCGAACCGGGAGAAGACCTGCGCCATCTCGGCGCCGACGACGCCGCCGCCGAGGACGAGCAGCGAGGCGGGGACCTCGGTGGCCTGGACGGCCTCCCGGTTCGTCCAGAACGGCGTGTCCGCGAGGCCGTCGATGGGCGGGGCCGCGGGAGCCGTGCCGGTGTTGAGGACGATGCCCCGGCGGGCGCGGAAGACCTGGCCGTCGACCCTGACCTCGTCCGGGGCGGTGATGCGGCCCTCGCCGCGCACCAGCTTCACGCCCTTGCCGGTGAGGCGGTCGGCGGCGACCTTGTCGTCCCACGAGTCGGTGGCCTCGTCCCGGATGCGGGCCGCGACCGGCGCCCAGCCGGGGCTGACGCTCGCCTCGCCCGCCATCCCGGGGATGCGGCGGCCCTCTTCGAGGAGTCCGGCCGCGCGCACCATCATCTTGGTGGGGACGCAGGCGTAGTACGGGCATTCGCCGCCGACCAGCCGGGACTCCACGGCGACGACCGACAGGCCCGCCTCCGCCAGCCGCCCGGCGGCGTCCTCTCCCCCGGGTCCCGTACCGATCACCACGACATCGACTTCGTCAGCCATGCCGTTGATCCTGCCCGCGTTGCGGCTCGGTTAGGCGGCGCGGCGGCATCGGAATCCGATCAAGGTCGTGGACGAGGGTGATCTCGCCGCCGAACGCGGCGGACGCCTCGTCCACGTAGCGGTGCTCGTCCTCGGCGGGATACCGCTCGGAGAAGTGGGTGAGGACGAGGTGCCGGACGCCCGCCTCCGCCGCGACGGCTCCCGCCTGCGCGGCCGTGAGGTGCCCGTACTCGGCGGCCAGCGCGGCGTCCTCGTGCCGGAACGTCGACTCGATGACCAGCATGTCGACACCGTCGGCCAGGTCGCGGACGCCGTCGCAGAGCCGGGTGTCCATGATGAAGGCGACCTTCTGCCCCGGACGGGGCACGCTGCACTCGTCGAGGGTGACCTCGCGGCCGTCCGGCGCGGTGACCCGGCCCTCCTCCTGGAGCCGCCGGATCATCGGCCCCCGGACGCCCCGCGCGGCGAGCTCGGCGGGCAGCATGGTGCGTCCGTCCGGTTCCTCCAGCCGGTACCCGTACGCCTCGACCGGATGCGACAGCCGGCGCGCGACCAGGGTGAACGGCGCGCCGCCGGTGTCGAGCGGCATCCGCTCCCCCGACACGGGCCGCTCGCGGATCACGTCGGTGTCCCGGAAGACGGCCGCGTGCCGCAGCCGCTCCCAGTACCGCCGTCCGCTCGCCGGGAACGCGGCGTCCACCGGGTGCTCGACGCCGTCGCGCGCGATGCGCTGGACGACGCCGGGCACGCCGAGGCAGTGGTCGCCGTGGAAGTGCGTCACGCAGATCCAGGTCACGTCGTTCGCGGAGACCCCGGCGCGCGACATCTGCCGCTGCGTCCCCTCGCCGGGGTCGAAGAGCACGCCGTGCCCGTCCCAGCGCAGCAGGTACCCGTTGTGGTTGCGGGCCTTGGTGGGCACGGCGCTGGCGGACCCGAGGACGATCAGATCGCGAACCGACATCCCCCCATGGTGCCGGGTCGCGGAGCCGGGCAAGCGCTTGGTTATTCTGTGCGCGATACAGGCGAACCAGGGAGGCCCCGTTGGCCGGCAGCAAGCGCGACAAGATCAAGATGACCCCGGACGAGGTGGCGTCCTACCTCGCGGACAACTTCAAGGTCCAGGTCGCCACCGTCGGCAAGGACGGCGAGCCGCACCTCGTCCCGATGTTCTACACGCTGTTCGAGGGCAAGATCGCCTTCACCACGTACAAGGCGTCGCAGAAGGTGCTGAACCTGCGCCGCAACCCCACCATGACCTGCCTGGTCGAGGACGGCGTCGAGTACAGCGAGCTGCGCGGCGTCGCCCTCTACGGCCGCGGCCTCGTCATCGAGGACCCCAAGCCCCGCAGCAAGGTCGGCATGGTCGTCGGCTCCCGCATGGCGGGCCTGCCCGTCCCCGAGATCGGCGAGCCCATCGACCCGGTCATCGCCGAGGGCATCGAGCAGGCCATCGCCAAGCGCGTCCTCATCCTCATGGACCCCGACCGCGTCGTCAGCTGGGACCACCGCAAGGCCCTCTAGCCGGGACCGTCCTCCCGGACCAGGTCGGTGGCGCGGATCAGGGCCGCCGTCTCGGCGGCGTGGTCGGCTCTCCGGTGGGCCGCGTCGGCTATGTGGACGAACATGGCCGCCTGCTCGTCCGGCGTGCCGTGCCTGCGCAGGATCTCCAGCGCCTGGCCGAAGAAGTTGGTGGCCGCGACCGGGCGGTGCGCGCGCAGGTACGCCTCGCCCAGGGCGGTCAGCGCGCGGGCACGGCCGTGGTGGTCCGGTTCCGGGAGGGCGGCGAACTCCTCCGGGAGCGGGCCGAGCAGTTCGATGGCGCGGTCCAGGTCGCCCGTCCCGATGAGGGCGCGGGCGAGGTCGTAACGGGCCCGCAGGATCGCGTGCGGATCGCCGCCTTCCTCCGCCTCGCCGAGTCGTTCCGCCATGACGTCGGCGGCCTCCGCCCGGCGTTCGCGGTCGAGGAGGGCCGTGGCCTGGGGGGCGTCCCCGGCGGTCGCCGGGGTGAGGGCGTGGTCGAGGAGGCGGCGGAGCGCGGCCTCACCCTCGTCCCGGCCGGCCCGCTCGCGCGCCTCGTCGCGGACGTCGCCGGGCAGCCGGAACCGGTCGCCGGACGCGCTGACGAGCCCGCGCGCGGCAAGCGCCGCCAGCAGCTCGCGGGCCTCGGGCTCCGGCACGTCCGCCAGGGCGGCGGCCGCCGCGGACCCGATCTCGCCGCCGGGCGGCAGGCTCAGCAGCCTGAGCAGCCGGGCCGCCGCCGGGGCGAGCTCCCGGTAGGCGTCCTCGAAGTTCGCGCGCACGACGAGGGTCCTCCCCGGCCGCGACCCGATCGAACCGGACGGCTCAGGCGTCGTCGGCGGGGCCGTTCGCCGCGGCGCTCTTCGCGTCCTGGGCGCGTTCCCACTCCCGCTGCTTCAGGTCCTCCTCGCTGGGCGCCTGGATCTTCTTCATCTGCTTGCCCATCGAGCGGATCAGGAAGACCGTCGCGGCCGCGAGGGCGAGGAAGACCACGAAGCCGAGGACGCCGGGAGTGACCGTGTCGTCGTTCAGCGGCATGGCGTAGAGGGGAGGCATTAGAGACACACCTTCTCCCGGATGCCGGCGAACAGATCGTCCTCCGGCACCTCGGTGTCGACGAGGGACCTGGCCAAATGGTAGTCCTCGGTCGGCCATGCCTCACGCTGGATGTCCATCGGGACGACGAACCAGAACCCGTTGGGGTCGATCTGGGTGGCGTGGGCGAGGAGGGCGCGGTCCCTGGTCTCGAAGTGGTCGGCGCAGGGGACGCGGGTGGTGATGTCCCACTTGGCGCGCCTGTCGCCCTCGTCCTCGAAGCGCTTCATCCAGTCGCCGTAGGGCGACTCCAGGCCGGCGCTCTCCATCGCGGTGTGGAGCGCGAGGACGCGGTCCTTGCTGAAGGTCATGTGGTAGTAGAGCTTGAGCGGCTGCCACGGCTCGCCCGCGCCGGGATAGCGCTCCGGGTCGCCCGCGGCCTCGAACGCCTCCACCGACACCTCGTGGCACTTCACGTGGTCGGGGTGGGGGTAGCCGCCGTTCTCGTCATAGGTGAGCATCACGTGCGGGCGGAAGTCGCGGACGGCGCGCACCAGCGGCTCGGACGCGGTCTCCAGCGGCTCCAGCGCGAAGCAGCCCTCCGGCAGCGGCGGCGGCGGGTCGCCCTCCGGGAAGCCGGAGTCGACGAAGCCGAGCCAGCGCTGCCCGACGCCGAGGATCTCGCGGGCCCGCGCCATCTCCTCCTCGCGGACCTTGCCGATGTCGGCCTTGATCTCCGGCCGGTCCATCGCGGGGTTCAGGATGTCGCCGCGCTCCCCGCCGGTGCAGGTGACGACGAGGACCTCGACGCCGTCCGCGACGTACTTGGCCATCGTGGCCGCACCCTTGCTGGACTCGTCGTCGGGGTGGGCGTGCACCGCCATGAGCCGCAGCGGGCCGGCGCCGCCCTCGCACGGCCGGTCGAGCGTCGTACCGTCGATGACCTCGGACACGGATCTTCCTCTCGGGACTCTTCTTGGCGCCCCCCGGTTCGAGGCACGCGCCGGCACAGACGAGAATTGTCCCTGACAACGTCCGCACACCGCACGGAGATTCCCAGCCATGACGACGAGCGTGCCGAAACCAGCGACGCCGGCCGAGCCCCGGCGGAGCCGGGCCGGGATGGTGGTCGCCGGTCTGCTGGCGGCACTGGTCGCGGCGGGCATGGGGATTCTCGCCGCGCATGCCGGGCAGACTCCGGGGATCGTCCCGCAGACCGTCTCCTACGACATCACCGACACCGCGGTGACGATCAACTACACGGTCGCCAAGGGGAAGGACGACGAGGTCCGCTGCACGGTGGACGCCTTCGACGCCGACTTCGTGATCCTGGCGGAGAAGGAGGTCTCCGTTCCGGCCGGGAAGTCCGGCATCGAGGGCACGGAGACGCTGGCGACGCCGCGGCGGGCGACCGGAGCCCGGATCCGCGACTGCCGGACGGCGTGAGCGGACTGGACCGGCCGGCCGGACGCTACGTCCGGTGAACGCCGGACCAGCGTTGGCGGATTGCGGACGCCGAGTTCAGGGAACCTTTACCCGCACACACCGGATAGGCTAGAGGTTTCACCCGGCCGCCTTCATGTCGATGTGACACCCACCCGCGT
This sequence comes from Actinomadura latina NBRC 106108, assembly GCF_001552195.1. Classification (GTDB taxonomy): domain Bacteria; phylum Actinomycetota; class Actinomycetes; order Streptosporangiales; family Streptosporangiaceae; genus Spirillospora; species Spirillospora latina. The sequence goes on along the minus strand of NZ_BCQS01000006.1, from coordinate 77,826 downwards.
GGGCGGGTGAGGATCGCAACATGTGGATGAGGAGTACCCGTGACCGAGACCCGCGCTGACAACGTCACCTGGCTCACCCAGGAGGCGTACGACCGGCTCAAGTCTGAGCTGGACCACCTGTCGGGCCCGGGCCGCATCGAGATCGCTCAGAAGATCGAGGCGGCGCGGGAGGAGGGCGACCTGCGCGAGAACGGCGGCTACCACGCGGCCAAGGAGGAACAGGGCAAGATCGAGGGCCGGATCCTCCAGCTCCAGGGCATCCTGGAGAACGCGCGCGTCGGGGAGGCTCCGCGCACGGAGGGGGTCGTCGGCCCCGGCATGACCGTCACGGTGTCCTTCGAGGGGGACGACGAGGAGGTCACCTTCCTGCTCGCCTCCCGCGAGGAGGTCGGCGCGCCCATCGACGTCTACTCGCCGAAGTCGCCCCTCGGGTCCGCGATCGACGGCAAGAAGGTCGGCGAGAAGGCCACCTACAACCTCCCCAACGGCCGCTCCATGACGGTGGAGGTCCTCGACGCGACCCCCTACGGAGGCGCCTGACCCTTCCCGTCCTCCGGCCCTGGTACAGCGGCCCGAGGCGGGAGCAGTGCTTCTTCACGGTGCCCTTGCGGCTCCGGTGCCCCCGGGCAGCGGAGCCGCAAGGGCACCGTTCATTGTTCTTCGCCCCCGGCGGCGGCGCGCACCAGGGGAAGGGTGCGGTAGGGGATCTGGGTGGCCAGGGAGATCACCGAAGAGGCCCGTTCGACGCCCGCCACGTCCACGATCACGTCGATGACGCGCTGCAGGTCGGTGTTGCTGCGGGCGACGATGCGGCACAGCATGTCGCCGGGGCCGGTGATCGTGTGCGCCTCGATCACCTCGGGGACCTGGGCGAGGCGCGCGGCGACCGGGTCGTGCCCGCCGGCCTGGCGCAGCTGCAGGGTGACGAACGCGGTCACGCCGTAGCCGAGCGCGGCCGGGTCGATCTCCGGGCCGAAGCCGGCCACGACGCCGTCCCGGGCGAGCCGGTCGAGCCGCGCCTGGACGGTGCCGCGCGCGACGCCGAGCCGGCGGGACGCCTCCAGCACGCCGACGCGCGGTTCGGCGGTGAACATCTCGATCAGCCGGGCGTCCAGCTCGTCGATCGCCACGACACCTCCGCGTGACCGTGGTCACGATGTACAGGAATACCGGTCGGTACCAGAGTTCACCGTACAATTTGCCCAGCGATTCACGCCACTGTTGCGCACCTTGCGGCCGTACGCCGAGATTAGTGGGCATGGATGAGTTTCCGGTCAAGGGTATGGACGCCGTCGTCTTCGCCGTCGGCAACGCCAAACAGGCCGCCCACTACTACTCGACCGCGTTCGGGATGCGCCGGGTCGCCTACCGGGGGCCCGAGAACGGCAGCCCCGACGAGGCGGTGCACGTGCTGGAGTCGGGCGGCGCCCGGTTCGTGTTCCGCGGCCCGGTGAAGGCGGGCACCGGGATCGGCCGGCACATCGCCGAGCACGGCGACGGGGTCGTCGACCTCGCGATCGAGGTCCCGGACGTGGAGCACGCCTACCGGCACGCGCTCGCGAAGGGCGCGACGGGCCTGGAGGAGCCGCACGTCCTGGAGGACGAGCACGGCAAGGTGACCATCGCGGCGATCGCCACCTACGGCGACACGCGGCACTCCCTGGTCGACCGCTCGAACTACACCGGCCCCTACCTGCCGGGGTTCGCGCCCGCCGACCCGGTCGTGGAGCCGGGCGACCGGTACTTCCAGGCGATCGACCACTGCGTCGGCAACGTCGAGCGCATGGACGAGTGGGCCGACTTCTACCACCGCGTCATGGGCTTCACCGACATGGCGGAGTTCATCGGCGACGACATCGCGACCGAGTACTCGGCGCTGATGTCCAAGGTCGTCGCGGACGGCACCCGCAAGGTGAAGTTCCCGCTGAACGAGCCCGCGGAGAGCAGGCGCAAGTCGCAGATCGACGAGTACCTGGAGTTCTACGGCGGGCCGGGCGTGCAGCACATCGCGCTCGCCACGGGCGACATCCTGGCGTCGGTCGACCGGATGCGCGCCGCGGGCGTCGAGTTCCTCGACACCCCCGCCTCCTACTACGAGGACGCCGAGCTGCGCGAGCGCATCGGCGAGGTGCGGGTGCCGATCGAGGAGCTGCAGAAGCGCCGGATCCTGGTCGACCGCGACGAGGACGGCTACCTGCTGCAGATCTTCACCAAGCCCGTCCAGGACCGTCCGACCGTGTTCTTCGAGCTGATCGAGCGGCACGGCTCGCTGGGCTTCGGCAAGGGCAACTTCAAGGCCCTGTTCGAGGCGATCGAGCGCGAGCAGGAGCGCCGCGGCAACCTGTGACCCGCCGCCCAGGACTCGGGGGACCCGGCCCAGGACTCGGGGGACCCGGCCCCGGACGCCGCACCGCGTCCGGGGCCGGGTGCTGTGCCGGTGACCTGTTCGTGGCCGGTAACGGGCACACTGTGGGGGCATGAGCGAACCCCCTCAGAACCCCCGGCCCTCCGACGGCGACCCGGCGAACCCGGATCCCGGGCCCGGCGCCGAGGCGTCCCCCTCATCCGACTCGTCCGCCTCGTCCCCCTCGTCCCCCTCCTCCGAGCGTCCGCCGCCCTACCAGGGGACGTACGGCTCCCAGCCCGGGCCCGCCGTTCCTCCCCCGGCGGGCGGCCTGCCCGGACCGGGCGGGCCGGGCTACGGGCAGCCGCTGCCCAAGGCGCCGCCGCTGCCCGGCTACGGCATGCCCGGCGGCCCCCAGGACGGTCCGGCCGGACGCCTCGCCCGGCTCGGCGCGGGCATCCTGGACAGCGCCGTCCTCAGCATCGCGGCCGTCCCGGCGGCGCTGGCCTCCATCCGCTGGGACAAGATGCAGGAGTCCCTGGAGTCCGGTGAGCCGATCAGCAACCCGCTGGACATGTACAACATCCCGGTGCTGCTGATCTCGTACACGGTCGTCTTCGTGCTGGGCTTCGGGTACTTCACCGTCCTGCACGCCAAGTTCGGCCAGACGCTCGGCAAGAAGGCGTTCGGCATCCGGGTGGTGAAGGCGTCCGACCGGTCCGCGGTGACCTGGGGGCAGGCGTGCGCCCGGCAGGGCTTCGTCTACGCCATCGCGCTCGTGACGGTCGCGATCAACTTCGTCTCCGCGGGCGGCGCCGTCCTGGGGTTGCTCGGCCTGCTCGACACTGCCTGGATCCTGTGGGACGAGCGGCGCCAGGCCGTGCACGACAAGGTCGCCGGGACGGTGGTGATGAAGGCGTCGCCCTGGACGCCGAATCCGTACGCCCGGACGCCCGCTCCGCACGGGGCGGACGGCCCCGGCAAGATTTGATCGGCAGCGGGGAACATTTCACACGATCCCGGACGCGGCGATGTTTGGACGGCGATGGCGCGGCCACGCTGACGACATGACGCAACCGCCGAGAGACCCCGCGTCCGGGGGAGGGCCGGAGGAGAACCGGCCGCACGGCCACGAGGAGCCCGGACGGCCGGGACCGTACGAAGGCGGGCCGTACGGCGGCCTGCCCCGGTACGGCGAGCAGTCCCACGGGCAGCAGCAGCAGCCCCAAGGCGGGCAACCCCCGTACGGAGAGCACCCGTACGGAGAGCACCCGTACGGAGAGCAGCCGTACGGGCAGGCGCCCCACGGCGCCCAGCCCGGATATGGGAACGTCCCCGGGTACGGCGCGGGCGGCTACGGCGGCCCGCGGACCGAACTCGCCGGCAGGTGGGCGCGGCTCGCCGCCGGCATCCTCGACCTCATCATCGTCGGGATCGCGGCGGGCCTCATCTCGATCCCGTTCATCAACTGGGACCGGGTCTTCAACCCGGAGCCCGGCACGTCGTTCTACAACGGCGCCCAGGTCGGGACGAACGCCGTCAGCGTCGTCATCGCGTTCCTCTACTTCTGGCTGATGCACGCCAGGTGGGGGCAGACGCTCGGCAAGATGCTGCTGGGGATCCGCGTCGTCCGGGACGAGGACGGGCAGGCCATCAGCAACGGCCAGGCGCTGGGACGTTCGGCGTTCTACAGCGTCCTCGGCGGCATCTGCGGCTGCATCGGCTTCATCGACATCCTGTGGATCCTGTTCGACCCGCGTAAGCAGGCCCTCCACTGCAAGGTGGCGCACACGATCGTCGTCAAGGCCGACCCCGGCCTCCCCAACCCGTACGAGTCGCGCTGACGGGGGCGCGCGCCGCCGGCTGAGTTGCCCGGCGGGCGGTGGTACGGGCAGGCTGGGCGGGTGCATATGGCCGGAAACACCCCCAGTCCCCGCCCGCAAGGGTCACGTGCCGTCCGCGGTGCCGCGGGGCTGGCCGCCCTCGCCGTCGCGGGGTCGCTGACCGCAGCCTGCCAGGTCCCGTTCGGCGACGACGACCCGGGCGGACCCAGCGGATCGCCGAAGGGCGCGGCGACCGGGCCGGCGGGCCCGACGACCGCCGGCGACGACTACGTGCCGGGCGACGGCAACGGCGGCTACGACGTCCAGCACTACGGGCTGAAGCTCACCATCACTCCGGACGGTGCGAAGCAGCTCGACGGCACCGCGACGATCAACGCGACCGCGACCGAGCGTCTCGCCCGCTTCAACCTCGACCTGACCGGCCTCGACGTCGCGTCCATCAAGGTGGACGGGGCGCCCGCGCGGCAGCAGCGCGGCGGCGGCGAGCTGGAGGTCACCCCGGCCGAGCCCCTGCGGAAGGGGGCGAAGTTCACCACGGTGATCAAGTACTCGGGGACCCCGAAGCCGGTGTCGGACCCGGTGCTCGGCACCTACGGCTGGATCCGCACGCCCGACGGCGTGTTCGTGGCGTGCCAGCCGAGCGGCGCGCACACCTGGTTCCCGAGCAACGACCATCCGAGCGACAAGGCCACGTTCGACTTCGAGATCACCGTCCCGGAGGGCCTCACGGTGATCGCCAACGGGGAGCCCGAGACGCCGCTGGAGGGGACGGGCGGGACGCCGGGCCTGCCGGGCGCGCCGCCGACCGGCGGCCCCGGCACCGGCGGTCCCGGCGTCGAGCCCGTCGCCTGGCACGGCAAGGTTCAGCGCGCCATGACGACGTCGAAGTGGCGCGTCAAGGACCCGATGGCCACCTACCTGGCGACCGTCGACGTCGGCCGGTTCGGGGTGCGGACGAGCAAGACGGCGAGCGGGATCCCGAACATCACCGCGGTCGACCCGACGCTGCCCGGCGTGAACCTCGACCAGTTCCACAAGCTGAACGGCGACATCACCGAGGAGTGGACGAGGCTGTTCGGCCCCTACCCGTTCTCCTCCACCGGAGGGCTGATCGACAACGCCGACGTCGGCTTCGCGCTGGAGGCGCAGACCCGCCCGGTGTACGGGGCGTTCGGCCTGCAGCCGACCATCGTCGCGCACGAGCTGGCCCACCAGTGGTTCGGCGACAGCGTCAGCGTGACCCGCTGGCAGGACATCTGGCTCAACGAGGGCTTCGCCACCTACGCCGAGTGGCTGTGGGACGAGAAGACCGGCGGCGAGACCGTCCAGGGGCACTTCGACCAGGCGTACGAGGGGGGCGGCGGCGAGCTGTGGAACGTCCCGCCCGGCAACCCGGGGCGCAAGCAGATGTTCGGCCGCTCGGTGTACGACCGGGGCGGCATGACGCTGGTGGCGCTCCGCAAGCGGGTCGGCGAGGACACCTTCTACAAGATCCTGCAGGCGTGGACGAAGGAGCGCGCGCACTCCAGCGGGACGACGGAGCAGTTCATCGCGCTGGCGAACAAGGTGTCCGGCAAGAGCCTCGACGCGTTCTTCGACGACTGGCTGTACCAGAAGGGCCGTCCGGCGAAGTAACCGGCCGGATGCCGGATCCGGCCACAGAATCGCCTCGTCCGAGCGAATTCGAGACCAAATCGCGCTTGCACGGCCCCGGATGACGAGAAAGTCTTGATCACGGTTGTGACGGCTTACCTAGGTAACCGAGGACGAGGTCGATGAGCAGAACTCCACGAGCCCTGGCCGCCGTGTCGCTGGGCGTCGCCGCGAGCCTCGCGGTGACCGCCGCGCCCGCCGGCGCCGCCACCGCGCGGTTCACCCCCGGCGCTCCCGGCGCCGGCGACCCCTACTTCCCCGACATGGGCAACGGCGGCTACGACGTCGCCCACTACGACATCGGCCTGAAGTACGACCCCGCCACCAAGGGGATCCAGGCCGTCACCAAGATCAAGGCGACGGCGACGCAGAACCTGTCCCGGTTCGACCTGGACTTCCTCGGCCCGCTGACGATCTCCTCGCTGCGGGTGGACGGGCACAAGGCGTCCTTCACGCGGACCGGCGCCCAGGAGCTCGTCATCACGCCGCGCAAGGGGCTGCGCAAGCACCGGCACTTCACGGTGACGGTCGCGTACTCGGGCGTGCCGCAGACGATCGACGACGCGACGCTGGGCACGTCCGGCTGGATCCCGACGGCCGACGGCGCGGTCATGCTCAACCAGCCGTTCGGCGCCGCGACCGTCTACCCGGTGAACGACCACCCGACCGACAAGGCGACGTACACGTTCACGCTGTCGGCGCCCAAGGACCTCACCACGCTCGCCAACGGCGACCCGCGCGGCACCTGGTCCAAGCACGGCTGGACGACCACCCGCTGGGACGTCCGCAACCCGATGGCCAGCGAACTCGCCATGGTCGCGATCGGCAAGTACGACGTCCTGAAGGGACGGACGGGCGCGGGCATCCCGAACCTGACCGCCACCGACCACGCGATGGCCGTCAAGCCGGACGACGCGAAGAAGTTCCACGACCAGACCGCCGAGGTCACCGACTTCGAGGCGTCCGTCTTCGGCCGCTACCCGTTCACCTCCACGGGCGGGATCGTGGTCAAGGCCGGCGTCGGCTACGCGCTGGAGACGCAGGGGCGTCCCGTCTACGACCTGGGCCGGCGGCCGGGCGCCATCCCGAGCGGCGGCCTGCTCGCGCACGAGCTGGGCCACCAGTGGTTCGGGGACGCGGTGTCCCCGGCGAAGTGGTCCGACATCTGGCTGAACGAGGGCTTCGCGACGTACTCCGAATGGCTGTGGGCCGAGCACACGAACGGCACGCCCGTCCAGAAGAGCTTCGACGACGTGTACGCGACCCCGGCGGACGACTCCCTGTGGAAGGGCAAGGTCGCCGACCCGGGCCGCGACCACATCTTCGACGGGCTCGTCTACGACCGCGGGTCGATGGCGATCCACGTCCTGCGCACGACCATCGGCGACAAGGACTTCTACCGGCTGCTGAAGGCGTGGCCCGCCGACCACCGGTACGGGAACGCCTCCACCGCGGACTTCGTCCGGTTCGCCGAGCGCCTCTCCCACAAGAACCTCGACGCCTGGGCCAAGGCGTGGCTCTACTCGGAGGGCAAGCCGTCCCTCTGACCGTGCAAGAACGCTGACCGTGCAAGAACGCAGGGTCAGCTCAAGGTGAGGGTGTAGCCCTTCTCGCGCAGGCGGCCGATCACGTCTTCGGAGTGGTCGGCCCCTCGCGTCTCCAGGTGCATGAGGACCTCGGCCTCCTCGACGTGGAGGCGGGCCGCGACGCGCTCGTGCATCACGTCCAGGACGTTGACGCCCAGCTCGGCGAGCTCGCCCAGCAGGGTCACCAGCGCGCCGGGGCGGTCCTTCAGCCGGCAGCGGACGACGAGGTACCGCCCGGCGCCGGCGAGGCCGTGCCGCAGCACCTTCGACAGCAGCAGCGGGTCGATGTTGCCGCCGGACAGCACCACCACCACGGGCGGCTCGACCGCGTACGCATGCTCCAGCAGGGCCGCGACCCCGGCGGCCCCGGCGGGCTCGACGACCTGCTTGGCGCGTTCGAGGCAGAGCAGCAGCGCCTGCGAGATGGACTCCTCGGACACCGTCACGACGGCGTCCACGAGCTCGGTGAACATGGCGTAGGTGAGGTCGCCGGGACGGCCGACGGCGATCCCGTCCGCCATGGTCGGCTCCAGCTCGACCTGCACGGGCTTGCCGGCCGCCAGCGAGGGCGGGAACGCCGCCGCGCGCTTGGCCTGCGCGCCGAGGATCTTGATGTCCCGGCCGCCGGCCTCCTTCGCCGCGCCCTTGGCCGCCGCCGCGATGCCGGACAGCAGGCCGCCGCCGCCCACCGGCGCCACGATCGTCCGGGCGTCCGGGCACTGCTCCATGATCTCCAGCCCGATCGTCCCCTGCCCGGCGGCGACGTCGGGGTGGTCGAACGGGTGGATGAACACGGCGCCGCACTCGTCGGCGTACCGCTGCGCGGCGATGAGGCAGTCGTCGACGGTCGGGCCGGGGAACACGACCTCGGCGCCGTAGCCGCGGGTCGCGGCGATCTTGGGGAGCGGAGCGCCGACCGGCATGAACACGGTGGCCTTGCAGCCGAGCATGGACGCGGCGAGCGCGACGCCCTGGGCGTGGTTGCCGGCGCTGGCCGCGACGACGCCGCCGGCCCGCTCGGCCTCGCTCAGCCGGAAGATCCGCACGTACGCGCCGCGGATCTTGAACGATCCGGTGCGCTGCAGGTTCTCGCACTTCAGCAGGACGGGCCCGCCGAGCTGCTCGGACAGGACCCGGGAGGGGAGCAGGGGGGTGGGAACGGCCACCGCGCGGAGCAGCTCGCGGGCGGCCCGGACATCGTCGACGCTGACGGAGGTCATGGTCCGATCTTCGCACCCCGCGGCCCTCAGCCCGCACTCCAGTAACGATCTTGGGCGTGGACCAGGGCGGCGGCGCCGACGAGCCCGGCGGTCTGGCCGAGCGCCGCCGGGACGATCCGGGCGCGGCGCGCGAAGTCCATCCGGGCGTGCGCCCGGAACGCCGCCTCCATCGGCTCGAACAGCAGCGGGCCGGCCTGGGAGAGCCCGCCGCCGATCGCGGCGACCTCCAGGTCGCACAGGTGCGTCGCGGACGCGATCGCGATGCCGAGGGCGCGCCCGGCGCGCCGCATCGCGGACCCGGCGACGGGGTCGCCGCGCCGCGCGTCGGCCGCCAGCTCCACGCCCGTGACGTCGGTTCCGCCGGGCCGCCAGCCCTGCTGCTGCGCCCACGCGACCAGTCCCGGGCCGCGCGCGATCGCCTCCAGGCAGCCGCGCCCGCCGCAGGCGCACGGCGGCCCGTCCGGCTCGACGACGACGTGCCCGATGTGCCCGGCGTTGCCGCTGGCGCCGTTGACGAGGTGCCCGCCGAGGATCAGCCCGCCGCCGACGCCCGTGGACACGACCATGCCGAGGACGTTGCCGTGCCCGCGTCCGGCGCCGAGCCAGTGCTCCCCCACCGCCACGCAGATCGCGTCGTTGTGGATGCGGACGGGCAGGCCCGGATGGCGGGCGCGGAGCCGCTCCCGCAGCGGGAAGCCGCGCCACGCCGGGATGTTCAGCGGGGACACCTCGGCGGCGGGCCACGTCATCGGCCCGCCGCAGCCCGCGCCGACGCCCGCGAGGGACGGGTCGCCTGCGTCGGCGAGGAGCTTGCCGAGCAGCGCGTCCAGCGCCCGCCACAGCTCCTCGCCGTCCACGCCCGGCCCGTTCGGGGTGGGGGCGCGGTCGTGGGCGGCGACGCGTCCGTCCGGTTCGACGAGCGCGGCGGCGAGCTTCGTCCCGCCGATGTCGATCGCGAGGACCGGGGCGTTCGCGAGGACGGGGCCGTTCGCGCGGGCGGGCGCGGCGCTCAAACGAGGCCCCCCGCGCCGTCCGCGCGGCCGAACGCGAGGATGGACGCGGTGAAGCCGTGCACGTGGTTGCGGCCCGAGACCGGCCCGATCTCGCCGGCGGCGAAGAACCCGCCCACCCCGGCCGGGCCGAACGCGCGGTCCAGGACCTTCGCGTCATGGTCGGAGTCGGGGAACATCGCCTGGCCGCGCCCGTTGCAGGAGAACAGCAGCGCGCCCTCGACCGGCGCCAGGTCGAACCGCTCGAGCAGCGCGGCGAGGTCCTCCTCGGCGGCGCCCGCGTCCCGGACCTGGAACCGGACGGTGCGGCCCACGTCCACGACGTCGCCGATCGCGATGGCCCCGCTGTCGGTGTCGGCGCCCACCACCCCGCGGACGAGGAAGTCGCCGTGCTCGTGCTCGTCGGCGTACTCGTCCATCGCGACGCCGATCAGCAGCCCGCGCCCGGCGAGCTCCTGCTCCTCCTCCGGCAGCCCGAGGACGATCTGCTCCAGCTTCTCCAGCGCGGGGACGCCCGCCAGCTCGTAGAGGACGTTCTCCTCCGCCTTCGTCACCACCATGTCGGGCCCGATCGGGCGGGCGCCCTGGCTGACCACGGTGGCGGCGGCCACCGGCCCGCCGATCACCACGCCGACCGCGCCGTCCCGGTAGACGTCGCCGCCGACGAACAGCCGCGCGTCGCCCCGTCCGATCTCACCGGGCCCGTCCTCGCCGAGCCCGCCGCCGCCGGGCCCGCCACCGGGGCCGCTGCTCTCGGCGAGGCCGCCGACCAGCGGCAGCCCGGGAAGCGCCTCGTCGGAGCGCTCCACGAAGGCGTCCACGGGGAAGCTGTACGGGTCGGCCAGCAGCACGCCGACCACGTCGTCGTCCTGCCCCTCCGGCATGCCGACCACGACGAGGCGGTCGTCGGCCTTGAGGGTCTCCAGCCGGAACGCGTCGAGCCGCGCACCCGGCAGCACCGCCGCCCACGCGCTGACCGCGCCGCGCTCCTCCACCCCGCGCCCGGCGCCGATCACCCCGGACGCGCTGCAGCCGAGCAGCATCGCGGGCCCCGCCGCCCGCTCCGCGGCCAGGGCCGCCGCCTCGATCTCGTCCGGGTCGTCGCCCGTGACGAACACGCACACCAGGTCGGGCGCCGCGCTCAGCGGGGCGAGCGCCTGCTCGACCGCCGACGCGGCCGCGCTGGACAGGTCGGGTCCGAGGGCCAGGCCATCACCGAATCGCGCCATCGGCGCCGCCTCCCTCACTGTGTTCACCGGCTCCGTTCACACCTCCAGTCTCCCCCGCTCCGGGCTCTCCACCCAAACATCGGCGAGACCGGCCAAGCGGACGAATCCGGGAACCGAGGGTGCGATTCCGCGGACCGGCGACGTAGTGTCGGTCGCGTGCGTCCATCCACACCCCGTGAAACTCTCCCCTCTGGGACAACAGTGGGCGAGCTGCGCGCCGGCGGCCACGTCCAGCTTTCCGTGAAGGCCGAGATACGGCGCAACCTGCTCGACCGGCTGCGGTCCGGAGAACCCCGGTTCCCCGGCATCCTCGGGTTCGACGACACCGTCCTCCCCCACCTCGAGCGCGCCCTGCTCGCCGGGCACGACCTGGTGCTGCTGGGCGAGCGCGGCCAGGGCAAGACGCGGCTCATCCGCACCCTGGGCGGGCTGCTGGACGAGTGGACCCCCGTGGTCGCCGGCTGCGAGATCAACGACCATCCGTACGCGCCGGTGTGCGTGCGCTGCCGCCGGCTCGCCGCCGAACTGGGCGACGACCTGCCGGTCGGGTGGCTGCACCGCGACGAGCGGTACGGGGAGAAGCTCGCCACCCCCGACACCAGCGTCGGCGACCTCATCGGCGACGTCGACCCGATCAAGGTGGCCGAGGGCCGCACGCTCGGCGACCCGGAGACCGTGCACTTCGGGCTCGTCCCGCGCACCAACCGCGGCATCTTCTCCATCAACGAGCTGCCCGACCTCGCCGAGCGGATCCAGGTGGCGCTGCTCAACGTGCTGGAGGAGCGGGACGTGCAGATCCGCGGCTACGCGCTGCGGCTGCCGCTGGACGTGCTGCTCATCGCGTCCGCCAACCCCGAGGACTACACCAACCGCGGCCGCATCATCACCCCGCTGAAGGACCGCTTCGGCGCGGAGATCCGCACCCACTACCCCCTCGAACTGGACGCCGAGCTGGCGCTGATCCGGCAGGAGGCCGAGTTCGCCGACCTCGCCGGGCTGCCCGCCGAGGTGCCCGACCACCTGATCGAGGTGATCGGGCGGTTCACCCGCCTCGTCCGGGAGTCGACGGCGGTGGACGCCCGGTCCGGCGTGTCGGCGCGGTTCGCGCTCGCGGGCGCGGAGACCGTCGCGGCGGGCGCGGTGCGCCGTGCCGCGCTCACCGGCGAGGAGCACGCCGTCGCGCGGGTCTGCGACCTGTCCGCGGTCGTGCCGTCGCTGATGGGCAAGGTCGAGTTCGAGGTCAGCGAGGAGGGCCGCGAGCAGGAGGTGCTGGAGCACCTGCTGCGCCGCGCGATCGCCGAGACCTACCGGCGGACGCTGGGCGCCGCCGACCTGACCGGGCTGCTCGACAAGTTCGACTCCGGCGAGCGGGTCGAGTCGGGCGAGCTGGTGGCGGCGAACGAGCTGCTGCGCCGCATCGGCCAGGTCCCCGGCCTCGCCAAGCTCATGGAGCGGCTCGGGCTGAGCGGGGAGTCCCCCGGGCAGGCCGCGGCCGCGCTGGAGTTCGCCCTGGAGGGCCTGTTCCTCACCCGCCGGCTGTCGAAGGACGTCACCGAGGGCCGGTCCGACGGGACGGCCACCTACCGGACGTGACCGTCCGGACCTGAGGTCTCCACGCGTAAGGAGCTTCGATGAGCCGGTATCGCTACGGGGCCTACGAGGACGGGCCCGACCCGCTCGCCCCGCCCTACGACGTCCGCGACGCCCTCGACGCGATGGGCGACGCGGTGCTGGACGGCACCCGCCCCGACGACGCGCTGCGCGAGCTGCTGCGGCGCGGCCTGCCCGGCGCGCGGGACCGGCGCGGGCTGGACGACATGCTGCGCCAGGTGCGGGAGCGGCGCCGCGCGCTGCGCGACCGGGGCCGCCTCGACGGCACCCTGGAGCAGGCGCGCGCGCTGCTCGACACGGCGATCGGGCAGGAGCGGGCCGAGCTGTTCCCCGATCCGGGCGACGAGGCGCGGCTGCGCGAGGCCGAGCTGGACACGCTGCCGTCCGACACCTCGCAGGCGATCCGCCGGCTGTCGGACTACGACTGGCGGTCCGACGCGGCCCGCCGCACGTTCGAGCAGCTGAAGGACCTGCTGCGCCGCGAGGTCCTCGACGCTCAGTTCCAGGGCATGAAGCAGGCTTTGGAGAACCAGGACCCGGCCGCCATGGAGCGGGTCAAGGACATGATGGCCGCGCTCAACCACATGCTGGAGCGCGACGCCCGCGGCGAGCACACCCAGGAGGACTTCGACCGGTTCATGGAGCAGTACGGGGACATGTTCCCCGACGATCCGCAGAACCTCGAAGAGCTCGTCGACTCGCTGGCCCGCCGCGCCGCGGCGATGGACCGGCTGCTCGCCTCGCTCAGCCCCGAGCAGCGCGCCGAGCTGGGCGGGCTGATGGAGCAGGCCATGCAGGACGCGGGCCTCGCCATGGAGATGACGCGGCTCGGCGACGCGCTGCGGGCGCGCCGTCCCGATCTCGGCTGGGGCCGGCCCGAGCAGATGACGGGCGACGACCCGCTCGGCATGGGCGACGCCACCACCGCGCTCGCGGAGTTGGCCGACCTGAGCGAGCTGGAGGCGGCGCTCGGGCAGGACTACCCCGGCGCGCGGCTCGACGACATCGACGAGGACGCCGTCCGGCGGGCGCTCGGCCGGCAGGCCGTCGACGACCTGGACGCGCTGCGCCGCATCGAGAAGGAACTGGAGCGGCAGGGCTACCTGCGCCGCAACCGCGGCAAGCTGGAACTGACCCCGAAGGCGGTGCGGCGGCTCGGCGAGACCGCGCTGCGCCGGGTGTTCTCCCAGCTCACGTCCGGCCGGCAGGGCGACCACGACCAGCGCGACGCGGGCCAGGCGGGCGAGCTGACCGGGGCCAGCCGGGAGTGGCGGTTCGGCGACGAGCAGCCCCTCGACGTCGTCCGGACGGTGAGCAACGCGATCCGCCGCAGCGCCATGGAGTCCGGCCCCGGCCTCGCGACGCGACCGGTGGCCGCGCAGGCCGTCGAGCCGGGCACCGCGGACGTCGCGCGGACCGGCGCCGGCGCGGAACCCGCCGGGCTGAAACCCGCCGGTGTGAAACTGGGCGTGGACGACTTCGAGGTGCACGAGACGGAGCGGCGCACCGGCGCGGCCGTCTGCCTGCTGGTCGACCTGTCGTACTCGATGGTGCTGCGCGGGACGTGGGCGGTCGCCAAGCAGACCACGCTCGCCCTGCACACGCTCGTGACCAGCAAGTTCCCGCAGGACGCGATCCAGATCATCGGGTTCTCCAACTACGCGCGGGTCCTGCACCCCGAGGAGATGGCCGGGCTCGACTGGGACATGGTGCAGGGCACCAACCTGCACCACGCGCTGATGATCGCCGGACGGCACCTCGACCGGCACCCCGACTTCGAGCCGATCGTGCTCGTCGTCACCGACGGGGAGCCGACCGCGCACCTGCGCCCGGACGGCCGCTCGCTGTTCGACTACCCGCCGTCCACCGAGACGCTCGTCCTCACCCTCGCCGAGGTCGACAAGATGACGCGGCGCGGCGCCTGCATGAACTTCTTCATGCTGGCCGACGACCGGCGGCTCGTGTCGTTCGTGGAGGAGGTCGCGCAGCGCAACGGCGGCCGCGTCTTCGCGCCGGACGCCGAGCGGCTCGGCGAGTACGTCGTCAGCGACTACCTCCGCGTGCGCCGGGGCCGGAGGGGCTAGGGTCGGCGGCATGTCGACTTCCGATCGCATCCTGCTGATCCTGCACATCGGCTTCGCGATCTTCACGCTGGGACCGCTGACCGCCGCGACCATGTCCTCCCCCCGGTACATCCGCAAGCGGAACGTGGCCGTGGTCCGCTTCCTCCACTGGACCACCCGCGTCTACGGCCTCGCGACGCTGGGCATCTTCCTGTTCGGGCTGGGGCTCGCCGAGGGGAACTTCGCGCAGGCGTGGCTGACGGTGTCGATGACCCTGTTCATCGTCGCGCTGGTGCTGCTGCTGATCGTCGAGCGCGACCAGCGGAAGGCCGTGCACCTGCTGGAGCTCGCGGCGGCCGAGGAGGCGCGGACGGCGGTGCCCGCGGTGCCGGTCCGCCCGGACGCCGGCGAGGCGGCGGACGGCGGGGAGGGGCCCGGCGACGGGGAGCCCGGCGGGCGGGCCGCGGAGAAGACCGGCGGGGCCGCCGGGAAGACCGACGGGGCCACGGCCACCGCCGGGGGCGGCGAGATCGCGGCCGTGGAGCGCGGCCGGCTGGCCGCGCTCTCCGGCGTCATCGCGCTGCTCTGGCTGGTGATCCTGGTGCTGATGGTCTGGAACGGCTGAGCCGCGACCGCCGCTACTCGACCGCCGCTACTCGCCCGACCCCGGCTTCAGGTGGCTCTTCAGCCAGCTCACGATCGTCGGGTAGGTGTTCTCGTCGCTCAGCAGCTGTGCGGCGTGCATCTGCCCCTCGACCGTCTTGACCGTCGTCTGGACGCCCGCGGCGCGCAGCGCGCCCGCCAGCCCGGTGCTCTGGGCGACCGGGACGAAGTCGCCGGTGGCGTGCATGAGCAGCATCGGCGCGTCCCCAGGCGAGACGTGCGTGATGGTGCTGGCGTCGTCCAGCCGGGGCCAGCAGTCCTCGCCGGTGCCGGTGTCGGTACCGGTACCGGTCCCCGCGTCGGGGGCCGGCTCGGTCCGGGCGCCGGGCACGCAGTGCATGAGGTCGACCACGGCCCGCCGCAGCTTGCGCTGGCTGGGCGTGGCACCGGCGTTCGCGCCGTCCTGGTAGGCGAGGTACGGGTTGTTGGGCGGCGACAGCGCGACCACGCCGCGGACCTGCCGGGTGCCCGTGCCGAGCGTGCCGAGCTGGGTGGCGAGCTGCCCGCCGGCCGAGGAGCCGACCACGGCGACCCGGTTCGCGTCGGCGTTCCACACCTGGGCGTACTTCTTGATGAAGGCGAGCGCGGCCAGCGAGTCGTCCCGCTGCGCCGGCCAGTGCGCCTTGGGCGCGAGCCGGTAGTTCGCCGACATGACGACGAACCCCTCCTCGGTCAGCCGCCGCGCGAAGTACTTCCAGCCGCCGCCCTTGTCGCCCTGCAGCCAGTAGCCGCCGTGCAGGATCAGCACGACCGGGCGCGGCGTGGCCCGGGGCCCGCCGTCGCGCCAGTACGCGTCGATCTTCTGCGCGGCGGCCTTGCCGTAGGCGTAGGTGCGGAACTTCGGCAGCTCCGGCGTGACCATGACCGCCTGCGCCGTGACGGTGCCGTCGGGCTCCCCGTCCGGTGCGCCCTGCCCGTTCTCGGGGAGGGTCGTGGACGACGCCGACGGCGACTCCGCTCCGGGCGTCTCCGGGCCGCCGGACGGGCCGGCCGGACCGGACTCGCCCGCCGGCGGCACCGACGGGACGGTGGCGGACGGCGTCGGCGCGGGGGTGTTCGCGTGCGCTCCTCCGGGGATCGCGACGGCGGAGACACACGTGGCGGCGAACGCCGCCCCACACACCAGTACTTTGCGCACCCGGGGCCCCTCCTTTACGAACCTGGCGCGCTGAGTATAGATGTTTTGATCAAGCCGGGGCGGGAATCGTCAGGTAGCTCTCAGCCGAGCGCCTGCTCGAGGTCGCGCCGCAGGTCGGTGGCGTCCTCGATCCCGACGGACAGTCGCACCAGGTCGGAGGGCACCTCCAGCGGGGATCCGGCGGCCGAGGCGTGCGTCATCCGGCCCGGGTGCTCGATCAGCGACTCGACGCCGCCGAGCGACTCGCCGAGCGTGAACAGCTTCGTCCGCTCGCAGACGGCGATGGCGGCCTCCTCCGACTCCAGCCGGAACGAGACCATGCCGCCGAACGCCCGCATCTGCTTGGCGGCGACGTCGTGGCCGGGGTGGCCGGGCAGCCCCGGGTAGAGGACCTGCCGGACGGCCGGGTGCCGCTCCAGCATCTCCACGATCCGCTCCGCGTTCGCGCAGTGCCGGTCCATCCGCACGCCGAGCGTCTTGATCCCGCGCAGCGTGAGCCAGGCGTCGAACGGCCCGGCGACGGCGCCCATCGCGTTCTGGTGGAACGCCAGCCGCTCGCCGAGGTCCGCGTCCGACACGATGAGCGCGCCGCCGACGACGTCGGAGTGCCCGCCGATGTACTTGGTGGTCGAGTGGACGACCGCGTCCGCGCCGAGCTCCAGCGGGCGCTGCAGGTACGGCGAGGCGAAGGTGTTGTCGACGGCGAGGAGCGCGCCCGCGTCGTGCGCGACCGCCGCCAGCGCGGCGATGTCGGCGATGCCGAGCAGCGGGTTGGTCGGCGTCTCCACCCAGATGATCTTCGTGTCGGGACGGACCGCGGCCCGCACCGCGGCGATGTCGCCGAGCGGCACCGGGTCGAACGTGACGCCCCACGGCTCGGCGACCTTCGCGAACAGCCGGTAGGTGCCGCCGTACGCGTCGTTCGGGATGATGACGTGATCCCCCGGCCGGCAGACCGTCCGCAGCAGCGCGTCCTCCGCGGCGAGCCCGGAGGCGAACGCCAGGCCGCGCGTGCCGCTCTCTATCTCCGCCAGGCATACTTCGAGCGCAGTACGCGTCGGGTTGGCCGACCGGGAGTACTCGTAGCCGCCCCGCAGGCCGCCGATGCCGTCCTGCTTGTAGGTGGAGACCTGGTAGATCGGCGGGACGACCGCTCCGGTGGTTGGGTCGGGCTCCTGTCCGGCGTGGATCGCCAGGGTCTCGAAGCCGTGCTGAACCTCGTTGTCCATGGGTACGAGGCTATCCACCGCTCGCCCCTCCTAGAGGAGGAGGCGCTCCCCCGCAGGTATCAGCCCCTATTTCGGCGCTGGGGGTGACCCCAAGGGCCCACATGATCTCTACCGTTTTAGAGGTATCCCAACGACCTTGATTAAGGAAGCCCCATGTTCGCTCGGCTCGCGCGCTTCGTCGTGAGACACCCGTGGTGGACGATCGTGGCCTGGCTCGTGGCCGCGATCGTGATCATCGCCTTCTCCCCCAAGCTCACCACCGAGTCCGACCAGGGGGACTTCCTGCCCTCCAAGTACGAGTCGGTCCAGGCGATGAAGATCGCCGAGAAGGCGTTCCCGCAGCAGGAGGACACCTCCTCGCTGATCGTCGTGAAGCGGTCGGACAAGCAGCCGCTGACGGCCCAGGACAGCGCGAAGGTGGCCGAGGCCGCCAAGTCCCTGAGCGCCGACAAGCCGCCGACCGTGCTGGCCTTCGCGACCGGCCCGCAGGCCATCGCGCCGAACAAGGCCGTCCAGGTGATCATGGTGCCGATGCAGGGCACCTCGATGGCCGACAACGAGAAGCAGGGCGACGCGGTCAAGGAGATCCGCAAGGACCTGCCCGGCCTGCTCAAGGGCAGCGGGCTGGAGGCCAAGGTCGGCGGCGACGTCGCGAACTTCGTCGACAACGAGGACTCCTTCAACAAGTCCTTCGAGATCGTCGGCATCGCCACCCTCGTGCTGATCATCGGCCTGATCCTGCTGATCTTCCGGGCCCCGCTGGCGGCGGTGCTGCCGATCGTCGTCATCACGGTGACGATGCAGGTCGCGATGGGCCTGATCGGCGTCGCCTCGAAGATCTTCGGCTTCTCCGGCGACGACAGTCTCAGCACCATCATCCTGATCGTGCTCTTCGGCATCGGCGCGGACTACTACCTGTTCCTGATGTTCCGGTTCCGGGAGCGGCTGCGGGCCGGCGACGACAAGAAGACCGCGATGATCACCGCGGTGGAGCGGGTCGGCGAGGTCATCTCCTCGGCCGCCGCCGCCATCGCCGTCACGTTCCTGGTGCTGCTGCTCGCGACGTTCGGGGTGTTCAGCGCCTGGGGACCGTCCCTCGCCATCGCCGTCGTCGTGATGGGCATCACCTCGCTGACGCTGATCCCCGCGCTGGTGTCGCTGCTCGGCACCGCCGTGTTCTGGCCGTCCAAGGCGTGGAAGAAGCAGCCGAAGGGCACCATCTCCCAGGCCATCGGCCGCGGCGTCGGCAAGCGTCCGGCGGTCGCCGCCGCCGCGTCCGGCCTCGTCCTGGTCGTGCTGGCGCTCGGCGCCCTCGGGTTCAAGGCCGACTACGACTTCGCCGCCGGCTTCCCGCAGGACACCGAGTCCGCGCAGGCGACCAAGGACATGGAGAAGGGCTTCCCGCCCGGCCTGACCACCCCGGTGCAGGTGTTCATCAAGTCCGACGGCGGGCAGCCGATCACCGACCAGCAGCTCGCGTCCTTCAGCCAGGCCGCCAAGACCGCGCCGGGCGTCGGCGCGGTGCAGCAGCCCGTCCACGGCCAGGACAAGGCCGTCGCCCGGGTCGACCTGATCCTGAAGGAGAACCCCGCGTCCAACGAGGCGATCAGCCTCGTCAAGGACGACCTGGCGCCGGCCGTGCACAAGGCGGCGCCGGAGGGCACCCGCGCCTACGTCGGCGGCTCGACGGCGATCTTCGCCGACATCAACGCCGTCAACAACCGCGACCTGTCGGTGATCCTGCCGGTGGCGGCGGTGCTGATCGCGTTGATCCTGGCCCTGCTGCTGCGGTCGGTCGTCGCCCCGATCTACCTGGTCGTGTCCGTCCTGCTGGGCTTCGCCGCGACGCTCGGCTCCGCGGTGTACGTCTTCCAGGGCGGGATGGGCGAAGCGGGCGTCACCTTCCAGTTGCCGATCATCCTCTACCTGTTCGTGCTGGCCATCGGGACCGACTACAACATCCTGATGACCGCGCGGCTGCGCGAGGAGGCGAAGGAGGGGCACTCCCCGCGGGAGGCGGCGTCCCTGGCCGTCCACCACGGCGGCCCGACCGTCGCCGCGGCGGGCCTCATCCTGGCCGGCACGTTCTCGGTGATGATGCTCGCGCCGGTGTCCATGCTCAAGCAGATGGGCTTCTCCGTCGCGATCGGCATCGCGCTGTCGGCCTTCGTGATGTCGATGTTCCTGGTGCCGGGCATCACCGCGCTGCTGGGCCACCGGGCCTGGTGGCCGGGGCACGGCGACGAACCGGAGAAGAAGCCGGCCCGTCCCGCCGACACGCGGGAGGACTACGTCCCGTCCGGGTTCCGCCAGTAGGAGCCCCCTGAACGTCGGGTTGCGGAGCACGGCCCGAAACGCCGCCCACCGGCCGGCTCCGCAACCCGGCATACTCCCCGCAACGCCGGAGGCCCGGAGATCGCGATGATCTCCGGGCCTCCGGCGTGCGGGACCGGTCAGGTGGTGGACGCCGCCAGGAAGGAGAGGAGGTCCTGGCGGGTGACGAGGCCCTTCGGCTTGCCATCCACGAGGACGACGGCCGCGCCGGACTTCTCCAGCACGCCGACCGCCTTGGACACCGGCTCGCCGTAGCCGAGCGTCGGCAGCGGCGGCGACATGTGCAGCTCGACCGGCTCGGACATCTTCGCCTCGCCCTTCACCATGACGTCGAGCAGGTCGGTCTCACCGACCGAGCCGACCACCTCGGCCGCCATGACCGGCGGCTCCTCCTTCATCACCGGGACCTGCGACACCTCGTACTCGCGCATGATGGCGATCGCGGTCTGCACGGTCTCGTGCGGGTGGACGTGCACGAACTCCGGCAGCGTGCCGCCCTTGCGGGTGAGCACCTCGCCGACCCGGGCCTCCTCGCTGTGCGGGGTGAGGA
Source organism: Actinomadura latina NBRC 106108 (assembly GCF_001552195.1). GTDB lineage: Bacteria > Actinomycetota > Actinomycetes > Streptosporangiales > Streptosporangiaceae > Spirillospora > Spirillospora latina. The sequence continues at coordinate 57,352 of NZ_BCQS01000006.1, read as the reverse complement.
AGCCGTAGTCGGCCATCCAGCCGTCGTTGAAGATCTTGCCGAGGTAGCCGCGCCCGCCGTCCGGCAGCAGCACGACCACCACCGCGTCCGGGCCGGCCTTCTCGGCGACGCGCAGCGCCGCGACCACGGCCATGCCGCAGGAGCCGCCGACGAGCAGCGCCTCCTCGCGGGCGAGCCGCCGGGTCATGACGAAGGAGTCCTTGTCGGACACCGCGATGACGTCGTCGCAGATCTCGCGGTCGTAGGTCTCGGGCCAGATGTCCTCGCCGACGCCCTCGGTGAGGTAGGGACGGCCCGAGCCGCCCGAGTAGACCGAGCCCTCCGGGTCGGCGCCGATGATCTGCACCCGGCCGCCGGACACGTCCTTGAGGTACCGGCCGGTGCCGCTGATCGTGCCGCCAGTGCCGATGCCCGCGACGAAGTGGGTGATGCGGCCCTCGGTCTGCTCCCACAGCTCCGGGCCGGTCGTCTCGTAGTGCGACTGCGGGTTCTGCGGGTTGGTGTACTGGTTCGGCTTCCACGCGCCGGGGATCTCGGCGGCGAGCCGGTCCGACACCGAGTAGTAGGAGTCGGGGTGCTCGGGGTTCACCGCCGTCGGGCAGACGACGACCTCGGCGCCGTACGCGCGCAGCACGTCGATCTTGTCCTTGCCGACCTTGTCGGGGCAGACGAAGACGCAGCGGTAGCCGCGCTCCTGCGCGACGATGGCGAGCCCCACCCCGGTGTTGCCGGACGTCGGCTCGACGATCGTGCCGCCCGGCCGCAGCTCGCCGGACTTCTCGGCCGCGTCGATCATGCGGACCGCGATGCGGTCCTTCACCGAGCCGCCGGGGTTGAAGTACTCCACCTTGGCGAGCACCTGCGGGCGCAGGCTCCCGGTCACCTTGCGCAGCCGAACGAGGGGGGTGTTGCCCATCAGTTCGACGAGCGAGTCGTGTACGTGCACCGCGACATCCTTGTCGGTTCAGTGTGGATCCGAGCAGCGCGTCCCCGATCCGCCGCCGGTAACACGGCGGAACGGGTGCGGCTCCGGAAGGTTTCCCGTTTCCGACGTTAGCCGACATCGACGGGCCAGGCATCAACTCCTCTTCGCGCGGGTAGGTACTTAATCACGGAGGGTCAGCGCAGCATGTTGAGAGCATTCACCGCCCGGCGCATCGCGGCCGCCGCGGCCTATGGCGGAGGCGGCATCACGGCGATCGGCGGCGTCACCTTCGGCCTCATCGTCGTGGAGGCGAAGCTGGCCCGCCGGATCATCCAGGCGACGCCCTACGGCGACCCGCCGGCGGCCGACGGACTCTACGGCGAGGCGTCCGGCGGCGCGCCGCTGTCGCTGGTCATGCTCGGCGACTCGACCGCGGCCGGGCTCGGCGTGCACACCCCGGCGGAGACGCCCGCCGCGCACCTCGCCACCGGGCTCGCCGCGATCGCCGGGCGCCCCGTCCGGCTGACGAACGTGGCCCGCCCCGGGTCCCGGTCGCAGGCCCTCGGCGCCCAGGTCGAGCAGGCCCTGCAGACCCGTCCCGACATCGCCGTCATCATGATCGGCGCGAACGACGTGACCGGCCGGATCACCCCCGCCGAGTCCGTCCGGCACCTCGCGGACGCGGTCGGGCGGCTGCGCGACGCGGGCGGCCAGGTGGTCGTCGGCACCTGCCCCGACCTCGGCTCGGTGAAGCCGCTGATGCAGCCGCTGCGGTGGTTCGCCCGGCGCGCCTGCCGGCAGCTCGCCGCCGCGCAGATGATCGCCGTCGTCGAGCACGGCGCCCGCTCGGTCTCGCTCGGCGACCTGCTCGGCCGCGAGTTCGCCGCCGACCCGCTGTCGATGTTCAGCGAGGACCGCTACCACCCGTCCGCGCGGGGCTACGCCGCCGCGGCCGCCGCCGTCCTGCCGTCGATGGCCGCGGCGCTGGGGCTGGAGCCCGACCTGCCCGGCGCGGCCGCCCGCCCGGTCTCGCTGGCCGCCGCCGAGGCCGCCGAGCGGGCCGGGACCGAGGTCAGCGGGGCGTCCGTCGCCGGCGACGACCGCGGCCCGCGGGGCCGCTGGGCCACGCTGCGGTATCCCCTGCAGCGCCCGCTGCGGCAGGCACTGGGCCGCCCGCTGGCCGGCGGCATCGCGGCGATCGGCGCGGTCGCTCCGGTACGCCTCGCGACCCGGCTCCGGACGCGCTCGCGGCCGGAGCCCGAGACCGGTGGCTGAGCGCCGGCCGAACCGGGGCCCGTCCGGTCACCGGAAGACGGGACCCCGGCGGTCCGGCACGCCGGCCGGCCGGTCCGCCGCCCGCGCTCGCGGCGGCCCGGCCGGTGGCGTGGGACCCAGGGTCGGCCGCCCGGCGTCCCAGGCGCATGGGGTGACCGTCACCTGGGGATCGGGATTCGCCGCAGGTCAGTAAGTCGACACTTATTAGACGCGCCGTACGATAGAGCCGGGGGGTCGGCGTGCACGGCACCGGTGCCGGCGGTTAGATTGACCAGGTGACCGGTGAGTAAGTTGGACCATTCGGCCACTGAGACAGGAGACCCGCCATGCCCGAAGCAGTCATCGTCGCAACCGCGCGCTCGCCGATCGGACGCGCCTTCAAGGGTTCGCTCAAGGACATCCGGCCCGACGACCTCACCGCCCAGATGATCACCGCCGCGATGGCGAAGGTCCCGCAGCTCGGCCCGGACCAGATCGACGACCTGCTGCTCGGCTGCGGGCTGCCCGGCGGTGAGCAGGGCTACAACATGGCGCGCGTCGTGTCGGTCCTGCTGGGCTGGGACAACGTGCCCGGCGCCACCATCACCCGGTACTGCTCGTCCTCGCTGCAGACGACCCGGATGGCGCTGCACGCGATCAAGGCGGGCGAGGCCGACGTGATCGTCTCGGCCGGCGTCGAGACCGTCAGCCGGTTCGCCAAGGGCAGCAGCGACGGGCTGCCCGACACGCAGAACCCGCTGTTCGCGGACGCGCAGGCCCGCACCGCCAAGGCGGGCGAGGGCGGCGCGCCGGTGTGGCGCGACCCGCGCGAGGACGGCACGCTCCCCGACATCTACATCGCGATGGGGCAGACCGCCGAGAACGTCGCCGGGATGCGCGGCGTGTCCCGCCAGGCGCAGGACGAGTTCGGCGTCCGCTCGCAGAACCTCGCCGAGAAGGCGCTCGGGAACGGCTTCTGGGAGAAGGACATCACCCCGGTGACGCTGCCGGACGGCAGCGTCGTCGCCAAGGACGACGGCCCCCGGCCCGGCACCAGCTACGAGAAGGTGTCGCAGCTCCAGCCGGTGTTCCGGCCGGACGGTACGGTCACCGCGGGCAACTGCTGCCCGCTGAACGACGGCGCCGCCGCGGTGGTCGTCATGAGCGACACCAAGGCCGCCGAACTCGGCATCACCCCGCTGGCCCGGATCGTGTCGACCGGCGTCACCGGCCTGTCCCCCGAGATCATGGGCCTCGGCCCGGTGGACGCGTCCCGCAAGGCCCTCGCCAAGGCGGGCATGACCATCGGCGACATCGACCTCGTGGAGATCAACGAGGCGTTCGCGGCGCAGGTGCTGCCGTCCGCCGAGGACCTCGGCATCGACCACGACAAGCTGAACGTGAACGGCGGCGCGATCGCGGTCGGCCACCCGTTCGGCATGACGGGCGCCCGTATCACCTCCACGCTCCTCAACGGGCTGAAGTTCCACGACAAGCAGTTCGGTCTGGAGACGATGTGCGTGGGCGGCGGCCAGGGCATGGCGATGATCCTGGAGCGGCTCTCCTAGTTCTCCGGGCGGTGGCCCGCGCGAGAGTGCCCTGCGGGGCCTTCGTGCGGGCCACCTGCGCGTTTCCGGGGAATATCCCCGTTATAAATGATCTACGTAACGCAAAAGATAGGTCCCCGTTAGGGTCTTGTCACATGCGGAGACGTGTTGCAGAGTCAGCAGGAAGAGCCCCGCGACCTGGAGGTGCCAATTGTCACTGAGCCACTCGCCGGAGACGCACACCAAGCTGATCGCACGCATTCCGCAAGTCACAGGACGTGACATCCCCGAGTGGTTCACCACGATCGAGAACGGTCCCTCGTTCACCCGCTGCGAGGAACGCAGCAGCTGGCTGGCCGACGAGCACAACCTCTCGCACGGCTACGCCGCCGCGCTGGTGCGCGAGCACGAGCGTGCGCGCCGCGCGCGCCACTACTGAGCGCGCGCCCCCGAACTTCATACAGACCCGGTGGGATCCCGCCAACGGATGCCCCCGCAGTCGTGCCGCTGCGTCGCCACGACCCTGGCGCCGAGATCCCACATGGATCAGCCCCGCACCGCCCGGCGCGGGGCTGATCAATGTCGCGGCTAGTCGCGTCCGCTGAAGTAGCTGAGCAGCCGGAGGATCTCCAGGTAGATCCACACCAGGCTCAGCACCAGCCCGAACGCGCAGTACCAGGCGAACTTCTCCGGCGCCCCCTGGCGGACGCCCTGCTCGACGGCGTCGAAGTCCAGCAGCAGGAAGAAGCAGCCGACCAGGATCGCGACGACGCTGAAGACGTAGGCGAGCGGGCTGCCCGGGTCGCGGATGCCGATGCCCTGGTCGCCGCCGAACAGGTGCACCAGCATGTTGATGATCATCAGCCCGATGAGCGCGGCGCCCGCGGCGACGACGAACTTGGCGAACTTCGGCGTCACCCGCACGATGCGCAGCGCGTAGACGGCGAGCGTGGCGCCGAACGCCAGCGCGGTGCCGATCACGGCCTGGAAGACCACGCCGTGGTAGAGGTCGTTGTAGGCGTGGCTGATGATGCCGACGGCGATCCCGTAGACGGCCGCGAACGCCAGCACCGTCGGCGCGTTCGCCTTGCGGCCGAACGTGATGAACGCCCAGATCCCGATCTCGGCGATGAGGGCGACGACCAGCACCGGCGTCGCGAGCTCGATGGGCACCAGCGCCCACGCGAGCGCCGCGGTGAGCACCAGGACGGCGAGCGTCATGAACCCGCGGACGACGACGTCGTCCATGGTCATCGGCCGGGTGGCCGGCGGCGCGTATCCGGGGGCCGCGTAGCCGGCGGCCCCGTACTGCTGTGCCCCGTAGCCCGGTGCGCCGTAAGCGGCACCCCCGGCCCGCGGGTCGAAGGCGTTCCCCCGGAACGCGGGGTTTCTGCTCTCCATCAGAGTCTCCACTTTCGGCCGACGTGGCCCCCCAGTGTAAACGTGAAACCCCCGCATGATCAGTGCGAATCCCGCCCGGCTCCATCACGGCGACGAACGGCACACCTCCGCGCGACGCGGCGAAGCCGTCGCGCCGGGGGTTCCAGGGGGTCGCCCCCCTGGATCAACGCTGCGGGCCCCGGCGTGGCCGATCGAAGATCGGCGAGCAGGACAATCCGACTCGTGCCCCTGGTCGGACTCGAACCGACACAATGGCTCTTTTAGGGAGCCTGCCTCTGCCATTGGGCTACAGGGGCGGCGTCATCATATCGAGTGAGGGGCCGGCGGCGGCGAGTCCTTTCCTATGGGCGGCGGGCGCGGCCGGGTCCGGCCAGTTCGACAAGGCCAGTCAAGACGCGTGGAAGGCCCGCGCGGGCAGGCCTTCGGCGCTCCTCCCCGCCCGGGTCCGCCTCGACGGATGGGGTCAGGCGGTCACGTTCTCGCTGGTCCTGCCCGCGGCGAGTTCGAATTCCTGGCGCGGCCGTTCCAGTTCGGCCAGGGAGATGATTTCGCGCTGGAAGAAGAACGCGAGCGTCCAGTCCATGGTGATGCGGAACTTGCGGTTGACGGTCGGCATCCGCGACAGATGGTACGTGCGGTGCATGAACCAGGCGGGCAGCCCCCGCACCTGCAGCCCGTAGACGTTCGCGACGCCCTTGTGCAGGCCGAGGCTCGCGACGGACCCGACGTAGGCGTGCTTGTACGGCTTCCTCGGCTTGCCGTGCAGGTCCGCGACGATGTTGTCGGCGAGCCGCCGGGCCTGCCTGACCGCGTGCTGGGCGTTGGGCGCGGTGAAATCGCCCTTCCCGCTGAGGTCGGGGACGGCGGCGTTGTCACCGGCCGTGTACACGCCCTGCGCTCCCTCGACGGTGAGGTCGGCGGTCGCCTTGAGGCGTCCCTTGCCGTCCAGCGGCAGGTCGCTGTCCTTGAGGACGGGGTGGGGTTTCACGCCGGCCGTCCAGACGAGGGTGCCGGCGTCGAACTCGTCGCCGTCACTGAGCACGATGTGCCGTTTCTCGGCGGATTTCAGCTGGGTCTTCATCTTGACCTCGATGCCGCGGCGGCGCAGGGCGTCGGCGGTCCAGCGGCCCATCTCGGGACCGACCTCGGGCAGGATCCGGTCGGTCGCCTCGACCATCATCCAGCGCATCTCGCGCTCGTCGATGGTGGGGAACCACTTGCAGGCGTCCCGCGACATGTCCTCCAGTTCGGCCATGGCCTCGATGCCCGCGAATCCGGCCCCGACGAACACGAACGTCAGCGCCCGCTTCCTGACCTGCTCGTCGCCCGGGTTGGACGCGGCGATGTCGAGCTGGTGCAGGACGTGGTTGCGCAGGAAGATCGCCTCTTCGATGGTCTTGAACCCGATCCCCCATTCGGCGAGCCCCGGGATGGGCAGCGTCTTCGAGATCGACCCCACCGCGACCACGAGCATGTCGTAGTCGATGTTCCGCTCGGCGACGCCGTCGGTGCGCGTGCCCGCGGGGCAGATGGTGATCCGGCGGGACGCGTGGTCGATCCGCGTCACGTAGCCGTTCACGATCCGGCACCGCTTCAGGACCTTGCGCAGCGGCGCGACCACGTGCCGGGGCTCCAGGTTTCCCGCCGCCGCCTCGGGAAGGAAGGGCTGGTAGGTCATGTAGGACTGGGGCTCGATGACGGTGATGCCGACCTCGCCGCGGCGCAGCTCCCGGCGGAGCTTCCGCTGCAGGCGCAAGGCCGTGTACATGCCGACGTACCCGCCGCCGACGACCAGGATCTGCTTCGCGGACCCCCCGCCGCGCCCCGAGGTGACCGCAGGGTCGCTCGTCCGAACTGTTGGAGAAGGCATGTCGGAGCCGATACCCGCCTGCCCGGCTCGCGAACTTCATGGCCCGATCCGGCATCTCATGGGATGTACCACCAGAAAGAAGACGACGGGGACAGGGCCGGACGGGGGCGCCAAGCGGCCGCGGGCGGCGGGCCGGGACAGGGGCCGGTCACACGCCCCGGCCGCTTGGCCAAGGCCCTGCCCCGCCGTCGCTCTCATTCGCTGGGGGGTCACCATGCCACGGGTCATCTGGGGGACGCTCGCCGCCGCCGCCATCACCACCGCACTCGCCGGATGCGGGTCCAGCTCCACGGTGAGCGGCGCTTCGTCCAGCGGCGGCGCGGCGCCGGCACCGCCGCCGGGCACGTCCGGGGCGTCCACCGCCCCGAGCCGGGGGTCCGGAACGGCGGGGAACGGCGGCGGGACGTCCGGTAACGCGGCGGGACGTCCGCACTGCACCAGCGGGATGCTCAGCGCGCGGCTCACCGATCTCGGCGCCGCGGCCGGGAACCGCTACGCGACGCTCGTGCTGACGAACGAGTCGGGGAAGCACTGCACGACCGGCGGCTGGTCGGGCCTTCAGCTGGCCGGCGCGGACGGGACGATCCCGACGAAGGTCATCCGCACGGGCACCGCGCGCACGATCACGATCGGCAACGGCGGCCACGCCTATGAGCGGCTGCACTGGGCGGTCGTCCCCGCCGGGGACGAGACGGACGGCGCCGGCTGCGAGCCCGAGCCGGCCGCGCTCAAGGTGATTCCGCCTAACAACACCGAGCAGGTCACCGCGAACTGGACGTACGGGCCGGTCTGCCAGCACGGCCAGATCCGCCTCACGCCCGTCACGACGAACCCGGAGCCCCGGTAGCGGGCGGCGCTAGCGGTAGTCGCGGGCGCGGACGAGGACCGCGTCCAGCATCTCCTCGGTGACCCGGCCGGTGAAGGTGTTCTGCTGGCTCGGGTGGTAGCAGCCCAGCAGCAGGACGGGATCGCGGCGGGCCGCCGAGGGCGGCGGCACCAGCTCCGCCTCCGCGCCGTGGCCGAACTTCGGCCGCGGCCGCGGCACCCCGTACCCCGCCTGCTTGAGCGCCGGCCACACGCCCTGCCACGCGAACCCGCCGAGGCACAGGACGCAGCGGACGCTCGGCGCGACCATCTCGACCTCGCGGGCCAGCCACGGCAGGCAGGTCGTCCGCTCCAGCGGCGTCGGCTTGTTGTCGGGCGGCGCGCAGCGGACGGTCGCCGCCATCCGCGCGCCGATGAGCCGCTGCCCGTCGCCCGCGCGGACGCTGGTCGGCCGCGACGCCAGCCCGACCCTGTGCAGGGACGCGAACAGCCAGTCGCCCGACCGGTCGCCGGTGAAGATGCGGCCGGTGCGGTTGCCGCCGTGCGCCGCCGGGGCCAGCCCGACGATCAGGACGCGCGGCTCGGGGTCGCCCCAGCCGGCGATGGGCCGGCCCCAGTACTCCTCGTCCGCGAACGCGCGGCGCCGCTGGACGGCGACCTTCTCCCGCCACGCCACGAGCCGGTCGCACGCGCGGCACACCGACTGGCGGGCGCACAGCTCGTCCAGATCGGGCGCCTTCGCGGCCAGCTCGGCGACCTCGCCGGTGCCGTGCGCGACGGGCGTGTCCGGCGTCGCGGGGTCCTCCGGCCATCCGGAGCCGGGCGGGACGAACGGGGCGTTGGCGGTCGGCATACCATCGATCGTCCCACGCCGTGCGGGCGCGCTCGGCGGTGGCCGGGTTCCGCCCATGGCGGGTGCGGAGCGTGCCCGGTCGGTACGATGCGTTCGCCGGTCGGGGAGGCGGGTGTCCGGCGCTGCCATAGTGCGAAGCGGGAGGCAGGAGTGTCGCAACCGGGCTGGTACCCCGATCCGTACGGCACTGGGAGCCTGCGCTGGTGGGACGGGCGGAACTGGACCGAGCGCCTCAACCCCGAGCCGGACCGGCCGCCGCGGCTGCAGCCGCAGAAGCGGCGGGAGCCCGTCCGGGAGGAGGCGGGGACCGCGTACGCCGCCCCGCACGGGCAGCAGCCGACCTGGGACCGCGTCCCGTCCGTTCCGGCACTGGACGTGACCGTGCGCGGCGTGCACCTGTACGCCGACGACCAGGTCGTCGCCTACGGGGACACTTCGCTGACCTGGCCGCGGGTGGAGTGGGTGGCGTACTGGGCGGCGGAGCGCCCGGCCGGTTCCGGCCAACGCCCCGGCAGGCAGTGGATCTTCCAGGCGGGCCGGTTCCCGTTCCGCGGCGGCCCGCGCGTCGAGGTGGTGATCGAGCCGGAGGCGCTGCCCGGCCGGGACGGCGAGCCCGAGCACATCTGGGGGCGGCTGATCCAGCTCTGCCAGGAGCACGCCGAGCAGCGCCTGGTCGGCGAGCTGGCGCGGCGCGTCCGGGCCGGCGAGTCGGTCGACGTGGCGCAGGGCCTCACCGTGCATCCGGGCGGCGTGCGGGGCAACCGGGTGTCGCTGAGCTGGTCGTCGATCTCCGGCGCGACCGTCGACCGGGGCCGGGTCTGGATCCAGCAGGCCAGCAGCAGCTCGCCGATCCTCTACGTCCCGCAGCAGAACCCGAACGCGGTGCTGATTCCCGCGCTGCTGGTGCGGCTCAAGAACTGAGCGGCGGGCCGGCTCAGAGCAGCGACCAGGCGATGCCGTCCAGAATGTCGTGCTCGCTGACGACGACGGCGCCGAAGCCGTACTCGCGCATGATGCGGTCCAGGATGAGCGCGCCCGCGCCGATCACGTCGACGCGCCCCGGGTGCATGACGCCGATCTCGGCGCGCTCGGCGCGGGTCTCGTGCAGCAGCCGGCGCGTCACCTCGTGCACCTGGGTGGCGGTGATCCGCGACAGGTGGATGCGGGACGGGTCGTACTCGGGCAGGTCGAGCGCGATCCCGGCGACCGTGGTGACCGAGCCGGCGAGGCCGACGAGCGTGCGCGCCTCGTCCACTGGGACCCGTTCCCGGACGGCGGCGAGCGCGGTGTCGATGTCGGCGGCGGCGTTGGAGATCTGCTGCGGCGAGGGCGGGTCGTCCTTCAGGTGCCGCTCGGTCATCCGCACGCAGCCGATGTCGATCGAGCGGGACGCGTCGGCGGAGGAGCTGCCGAGGACGAACTCGGTGGAGCCGCCGCCGATGTCGACCACCAGGTAGGGGCGGGCGGGGCGCAGCTCGGCGAGCTCGCGGGTGGCGCCCGCGAACGACAGCTCGGCCTCCTCGTCCCCGCTGATCACCTCGGGGACGACGCCGAAGATGTCGACGACGCCGCGGACGAAGTCGCTCCTGTTCTCCGCGTCGCGGGTGGCGCTGGTCGCCACCACCCGGGTCTTGATCGGGCCGTGCCCGGCGCCGCTGCCGTGCCGCTCGATCAGCCCGGCGTAGCCGCGCATGGCGGTGAAGGTCCGCTCCAGCGCGGCGGGCGAGAGCCGCCCGGTCTCGTCGACGCCCTCGCCCAGCCGGACGATCTCCATCCGGCGCTCGACGTCGGCCAGCCGGCCGGCGCCCGCGCCGGGCTCGATGTCGGCGATCAGCAGGCGGACCGAGTTCGTCCCGCAGTCGATGGCCGCGACGCGTGTCACTCGTCCTCCCCGGGTTCGGCATCGGCGCCCGGCACCTGGACGCAGGGCCCCGACCGCCACCATTCCGGCAGCGCCTCCAGCGCCTCGCGGCCGAACGGGTTCACGCCGGGGACCGCCAGCTCGTGCCCGATCAGGGCGTGCAGGCACTTGACGCGCTCGGGCATGCCGCCCGCGCTCTGCATGCCCGCGGGCAGCGGCTCGACGCCCTCGTCGCGGGCGGCCTCGTCGCGGCGGCGGAGGTAGTCCTCGTGGGCGGCGGCGTACTTCTCCCTGAGGGACGGGTCGGCGGCGAGCCTCGCCTGCATGTCCTTCATGACGCCGCTGCCCTCCAGCGTCCCGATGGCCGAGGCGGCCTTCGGGCACGTCAGGTAGAACAGCGTGGGGAACGGGGTCCCGTCGGGCAGCCGCGGCGCGGTCTCGATCACCGCGGGCAGCCCGCACGGGCAGCGGCTCGCCACCGCGCGGACCCCGCGCGGCTCCCGCCCGAGCTGGGCCGCCACGGCGGCCGTGTCACCTGCTTCGATCATTCGTCCCCACCCGCGTATCAGCGCGGCCGGTCGGCGGCCTCCACCGATCGCCACAGCGTCTCGTACCAGGGCGGCCTGCTCGGTGGCCCGCCCCGCTGCGCCTGCCGGTCCTCTCCGCCGCTGCCGTCCAGCACGATGTAGCACTTTACGTCAGGACGGCAGTAATGAAGCCTTCGCGTGGCCTCACGCTCAATGTACGACTTGTCACCCAGTTGCTGCTTCCGCTGGAGGAGCTCGTCGACCCGCCGGCCGGCCTGCGCCTCCTGGTGCCGCAGTTCGGCGATCTCCTTGCGCTGGGCGATGTACTCGCGGACGGGGTAGGCGAGGCTCAGCGCGATCGCGCACACCACGACCGCGAGGATGGCGGCGCGGCTGGTCAGCGCCGGGTTGCCGCGGCGCCCGCCGGCCCCGTGGTCGCCGACGCCGTGGCCGTCGGCGCGCTCATCGGCCGCCCGGCCGTCGTCCTGCGCCATCGTGTCACCTGCCTCCGGCTCGGCCGCCCGGGACCCGGCGGCGGGACGGGGCCCCGCCCGCCGGGTCGCGGGCCGGTGCTCAACCCTGCGCGTCGAAGCGCGGGAACGCGGCGGCGCCGGCGTAGCGCGCGGCGTCGTCCAGCAGCTCCTCGATGCGCAGCAGCTGGTTGTACTTGGCGACGCGGTCGCTGCGGGCCGGGGCGCCGGTCTTGATCTGGCCGCAGTTGGTCGCGACGGCCAGGTCGGCGATCGTGGTGTCCTCGGTCTCGCCGGACCGGTGGCTCATCATGCACTTGTAGCCGCTGGTCTGCGCGAGCGAGACGGCGTCGAGGGTCTCGCTGAGCGTGCCGATCTGGTTGACCTTGACCAGCAGCGCGTTCGCGGCGCCCGACTTGATGCCGCGCCCGAGCCGCTCGGGGTTGGTGACGAACAGGTCGTCGCCGACGAGCTGGACGCGGTCGCCGACGGCGGCGGTGAGGCCCTCCCAGCCGGCCCAGTCCTCCTCGTCGAGCGGGTCCTCGATGGAGACGAGCGGGTAGTTGCCGAGCAGTTCGCCGTAGTAGGCGGCCATGTCGTCGGCGGACCGCTTGGTGCCCTCGAACGCGTACTGCCCGTCGGCGTGGAACTCGGAGGCCGCGACGTCCATGGCGAGCGCGATGTCGCGGCCGGGAGTGAAGCCGGCCTTGCGGATCGCCTCCACGATCAGGTCGAGCGCGTCCCGGTTGCTCGGCAGGTCGGGGGCGAAGCCGCCCTCGTCGCCGAGGCCGGTGTTCAGGCCCTTGGACTTCAGCACCGACTTGAGCGCGTGGTAGGTCTCGGCGCCCCAGCGCAGCGCCTCGGCGAAGGTGGCGGCGCCGATCGGCGCGACCATGAACTCCTGGACGTCGACGTTGCTGTCGGCGTGCGCGCCGCCGTTCAGGATGTTCATCATCGGGACGGGCAGCAGGTGCGCGTTCGGGCCGCCCACGTAGCGGAACAGCGGCAGCCCGGCGGAGTCGGCGGCGGCCTTGGCGACCGCGAGGCTGACGCCGAGGATCGCGTTGGCGCCGAGCGCGGACTTGTCCGGGGTGCCGTCCAGGTCGACGAGCAGCTGGTCGATCAGCCGCTGGTCGGACGCCGGGTAGCCGACGAGCTTCTCGTCGATGGTCTCGTTGACGGCCTTGACCGCGTTGCGGACGCCCTTGCCGCCGTAGCGCTCCCCGCCGTCGCGCAGCTCCACGGCCTCGAACTGGCCGGTGGACGCGCCGCTCGGCACGGCGGCGTGCGCCTCGGTCCCATCGGCGAGCAGGACCTCGACCTCGACGGTCGGATTGCCGCGGGAGTCAAGGATCTCCCGGGCGAGTACGGCCTCGATCGACGACACGGGGAACCCCCTGAGGATGCTGATGGTCTGGTGCGATCACCGAGCCTATCCGCGCGCCCCCCGCGCGGACGAACGGGCTCGCCGTTCCCCTGCCGGACCGGCCCCGCGCGACCGTTCCCACCAGGGGACTTGACGCGAACACCGGGCGAGCTATCTACTTAACAGGTCTATCCGACTTGATTGGTAGGGAAACAAGACAATGATTCGTGGACTCTCCGGGCGCATCACCGCGGCGGCACTCGCCGCCCTGGTCACGGCGGGCTCGCTCGGCGCCTGCGGCGACGGCGGCGGCGAGTCCGGCACGGCCGCGCCGCTCAGACTCGGCTACTTCCCCAACATCACGCACGCCACCGCCCTGGTCGGCGTCGAGAAGGGGATCTTCGCCAAGCACCTCGGGGCCGCGCCCGAGACGGCGACCTTCAACGCGGGTCCCGCGGCCGTCGAGGCGCTGTTCTCCGGCGCGATCGACGCGACGTTCGTCGGGCCGAACCCGTCCATCAACGCCTGGGCGAAATCGCACGGCAAGGCGGTCCACATCATCTCCGGCGCGGCGTCCGGCGGCGTCTCGCTCGTCGTGAAGCCGGGGATCGGGAGCGTCCAGGACCTGCGCGGCAAGAGGATCGCGACGCCGCAGCTCGGCAACACGCAGGACGTGGCGCTCCGGTACTGGCTCAAGAAGAACGGCCTGACCGCGAACAAGGACGGCAGCGGCGACGTGAAGGTCGTCCCGCAGGAGAACGCGCAGACGCTCCAGACGTTCGCGCAGGGCGACATCGACGGCGCCTGGGTCCCCGAGCCGTACGCGTCCCGGCTGATCTTGGAGAGCAAGGGCGAGAAGCTGCTGGACGAGAAGTCGCTGTGGCCCGGCGGCAAGTTCGTCATCACCAACGTGCTCGTCGGCCAGGAATACGAGAAGAAGCACCCGGAGCAGGTCACGAAGCTGCTCCAGGGCGTCGTCGAGGCGACCGACTACATCAACCAGAACAAGGCGGACGCGAAGAAGGTCACCAACGACGCGCTGGCGAAGCTGAGCGGCAAGCCGCTCAAGCAGGACGTCCTCGACGCGGCGTTCAAGGAGATCGACTTCACCGTCGACCCGGTCGCCTCCTCGCTGACCGCCGGCGCCCGGCACGCCGAGGAGATCGGCCTGCTGGACGAGACCGACCTGGCGGGCATCTACCGCCTCGCGCCGCTGAACGACGTCCTCAAGGCGGGCGGGAAGGCACAGGTCGGCGACCGATGACCGGGACGGCCGCGGTCCGGCTCGACGGCGTCTCGAAGGCGTTCGGGACGGGCCGGTCCGCGCTCCTCGCACTCGACCGGGTCTCCCTGGACGTGGCGCCGGGCGAGTTCGTGTGCCTGCTCGGCGCGTCCGGCTGCGGCAAGAGCACGCTGCTGAACCTGGTCGCCGACCTCGACGCGCCGAGCGCCGGGACGATCGACACGGGCGGCGGGCGGGTCGCGCTCATGTTCCAGGAGCCCGCGCTGTTCCCGTGGCTGACCGTGACGGGCAACCTCGAACTCGCCCTCAAGATGCGCGGCGTGCCGCGCGCTGAGCGGCGCGGGCGCGCGGCGGAGCTGCTCGTCTCCGTGCACCTCGGCGACTTCGCGCGGAAGCGCCCGCACCAGCTGTCCGGCGGCATGCGGCAGCGCGTCGCGCTCGCCCGCGCGCTCGCGCTGACCGACGGCGCGGGGCCGGACCGCACCATCCTGCTGATGGACGAGCCGTTCGGCGCGCTCGACGCCATGACCCGCGACCTCCTGCACGACGAGGTCGAGCGGATCTGGCGGGACCGCGACCTCACCGTGCTGTTCGTCACCCACAACGTGCGCGAGGCGGTGCGGCTGGGCGACCGGGTCGTGCTGCTCAGCAGCCGCCCCGGCCGGGTGGTGGAGGAGTTCCCCGTCCCGATGAAGCGGCCGCGCCGCATCGACTCGCCGGAGGTCGCCTCGCTGGCGGCGTCCATCACCGACCGGCTGCGCGAGGAGGTCGTCCGGCATGGCGCATGACGTGCTGGCGGAGGGCGGGCGGCTCGACCGCGAGCTGGCCGGACTGGACGCGCTGGAACTCGGCGGCGGGACGCGCGTGCGCCTCGGCCTGCGGGTGTGGTCGGCGGTGTGGCCGATGGCCGCGGCGGTGCTGATCGCGCTCGGCGCGTGGCAGCTGGTGGTGTGGAGCGGCTGGAAGGACCCGTGGGTCCTGCCCGGCCCCGGCGACACGCTGCCGGTGTTCTGGGACCAGATCACCACCGCGCGGTTCTGGGAGGCGGTCGGGCTCACCATGCGCCGCGCCCTCGCCGGGTTCGCGCTGGCCGTCGCCGCCGGGGTGCCGGCCGGGGCGCTGGTCGCGCGGTTCCGGGTGCTGCGGCGCGCGTTCGGGTCGCTGATCACGGGCCTGCAGACGATGCCGTCGATCGCGTGGTTCCCGCTCGCCATCCTGCTGTTCCGGCTGAGCGAGAGCGCGATCCTGTTCGTGGTGATCCTCGGCGCGGCCCCCTCGATCGCCAACGGGCTGATCGCGGGCGTCGACTACACCCCGCCGATCCTGCTGCGCGCCGGACGGGTGATGGGGCTGCGCGGGCTCCTGCTGTACCGGCACCTGATCATGCCGGCGTCGCTGCCCGCGTTCGTGGCGGGGTTGAAGCAGGGCTGGGCGTTCGCCTGGCGCAGCCTGATGGCCGGCGAGCTGCTCGTCATCATCGGCGACACGACCTCGCTCGGCGTGCTGCTGTCGCAGGCCAGGGAGCTGAACAACACCGCGGACATGATCTCGTACATGCTGGTGATCCTGCTCATCGGCATCGTGATCGACCAGCTGTTCGGGGTCGCGGACGGGGCCGTGCGGCGGCGCTGGGGCGTGGCCGGGGACGGCGCGGCATGACCGGGTTTTACCCGTCCGCCACGGTGGCGTTTGCCCCGTTCAGGCAAGGAATCACGGGTACTGGCAGAACGTACCCGGGAGGTCGCCATACGGTTCCGGCGCCGCCGGCCGTCCAAGGGACTGAGCCACTGGATCTGGCGGGCCGTCCTGCGTCACCCGGAGATACGGCTGCGGGTGACGGCGGCGGCGTCGCTTGTAGCGCTGGTGCTGTCGACCGCGCTGTGCGCGGTGCTGCTGACCCTGGTCCACCAGCAGGCGGTCAGTGAGACGTTCCGGAGACTGTCCCGGGACGGGCGCCGGGTCGCGACGTCGGTCAACCTGGGGCGGCTGAGCAACCCGATCCTGACGTCCGACGACGAACTGCTGCAGGTCACCGACCTGCAGCACCGGGTGGTCGCCGCGTCGCCGCGGATGCAGGGCCGCCCGCCGGTGCGCTTCCCGCCGCCGAGGCGGTACGACGACCGCCGCGACGGGCGGATCTGCGGGGTCGACGCTCCCGGCGGGGACTGCTTCCTCCTGGTCGAGAACCGGGTCGGCGTCGGGCCGTCGACGAAGTTCGTCTTCTCGCTGGCCCCGGAGCCGGGACCGCTGCCGCGCCCGCTGGTCGCGGCGCTGATCGCGCTCTGCATCCCGTTGATCACCGGCCTCGTCGGCTACGGGACGTGGCTGTCGGTGAGCCGGGCGCTGCGGCCGGTCGCCGAGATCCGCCGGAAGCTGGACGAGATCACCGCCACCGATTTGGAGCGCCGCGTGCCGCTGCCGGGCCGCCGCGACGAGGTGGGGCTGCTCGCCGAGAGCGTGAACGCGACCCTCGACCGGCTGGAGCAGGCGGTCGCGCGGCAGCGGGCGTTCGTCTCCGACGTGTCGCACGAGCTGCGCAGCCCGCTCACCGCGCTGCGGATGGAGGTGGAGCTGGCGCTGACGGCACCCGAGGACAGCGACGTGCAGGAGACGCTGCGGGCCGTCCTGGAGAACACCGAGCGCCTGTCGGCGGTGGTGGACGACCTGCTGGCGCTGGCGCGGCTGGAGGCCGACCGCAACTTCGAGCGCGAGGCGGTGGACCTGACCGAGCTGACGGACGCGGAGGTGCTGCGCCGCCCGCGCCGCACCCAGGCGACGGTTCTGTCGGAGGGGTCGGTGACGGTGCACGGGGGGCGCAGCGAGCTGGCGCGGCTGCTCACCAACCTGCTCGACAACGCCGACCGGCACGCGACGGGCGAGGTGACGGTGATCCTGCGCGCGGAGCCACCTTCGACCGCCGTCGTGGAGGTGATCGACGACGGCCCGGGCGTCCCGCCGGAGGACCGCGAGCGGGTGTTCGAGCGGTTCACCCGGCTGGCCGAGGGCCGGCACCGCGACGCGGGCGGCACCGGCCTCGGCCTCGCCATCTCCCGGGACATCGCGCAGGCGCACCAGGGGTCGCTGATCCTCACCGACCGCATCGACGGCCGCCCCGGCGCCCGCTTCGTCCTGCGCCTCCCCCTCCGGTGACGGCGCCTCCCCTCCGGTGACGGCGCCGGCCCGCGTCAGTGCAGGTCGGCCGCCGTGACGGAGACCTCCGTGCCGGGCGCGGGGTCGACGCCCATCGCACGTGCGAGCTTGCGGAAGGCGCCCGCCTCGTCCGCGCGGCCCTGGCGTTCCAGGGTGCGGGCCAGCGCCTCGTGGGCCCAGCCGTTGCAGGGGTCCAGGCCGACGAGGCGGCGGAAGGCCGCCTCGGCGCGGCCCAGCTGCGCGCTGTGGAAGTAGGCGCGGCCGAGCAGCTCCGCCGCGGCGCGGTTGCCGGGGTCGCCCTCGGCGATCGGGGCCAGCAGGCGCGCCGCGCCGGCGTAGTCCTTGGCGTCGAAGAACAGCGTCGCGCGCTCGAACTCCTCGTAGGTGGTCATCCCGCCCCTCCCCTCAGGTTGCTTGACGCAACGCACAACCGGGGACGGGCGGGATCTGTTCCCGCAGGCGGTTTCCCGGGGCTCAGCCGAGGCCGAGCGAGTCGCGGAGGCGCTCGCGCTCGCCCTCCAGCTGCTCGATCTGGCCCTGCAGCTCCTCCCGCTGGGCGAGGTACTGCCCCGAGTCGACCATGTCGCCGGCGTCGGCGGGCGGGTCGGGAAGGTCGGCGCGGAGCCGGTCGAGAGACTCCTCGATGTCGCGGAGCCTGGCGCGCCGCTCGTCCTCGGGCTGGTTCATTCTCATCCTCCCCGTCGGGTACGGCCTCTGCATGCCCGCGACGGGCCCGTGCACTCCTCGCCCCCCGCGATCAGACGCGGATCACGGTCTTGCCGCGGGCGCCGCCGGCGCGGTTCGCGGCCAGCGCGTCGGCGGCCTCGGCGAGCGGCACCTCGTGCTCGACCCGGACGCGGAGCGCGCCCGCGTCGATGAGGTCGGACAGCCGGTCCAGCAGCGCGGCCGACGGGCGGCCGTCGTAGTTGACGCCGCGCAGCTCCCTGGCCTCCATCGCGTCGGGGTTCACCGCGTAGGTCGTGCTGACGTACGTCCCGCCGGGACGCAGCAGCTGCGCGATGTGCTCGGCGGCGGTGGTGTCGCTGACCACGTCGAGGACGATGTCGATCCCCTCGGAGTGGACGGCGAGCACCTGGCGGTTGAGGTCGCCCTTGGAGTGGTCGACGGTCTCCTCCGCGCCGAGGCGCCGCATGGTGCCGGCCATGTCGTCGCGGGCGGTCGCGATGACCTTGGCGCCCGCGCGGGACGCCAGCTGCACCAGGCCCTGGCCGACCCCGCCGGTCGCGCCCACGACGAGGACGGTGTGCCCGCTGTCGACGCCGGCCTCGTCCACCATGGCGAGCGCGGTCGTGCTCGCGGTCGGCACTGCCGCGGCCTGCGTGTAGATCATGCCCGTCGGCATCTTCGCGACCGGCCCGTCGTCGCGGGCGATCGCGTACTCGGCGAAGCTGCCGAGGCCGCGCTCCGGGTGGGCGAAGACCCCGTAGACCTGCTCGCCGTGCCGCAGCCGGGTCACGCCGTCGCCGACCGCGTCCACGACGCCGGCGCCGTCCTGCCCCAGGACGAGCGGGAACGGCACGTCGACGGAGTCCTTGAGCATGCCGTCGGCGATCTTCCAGTCGAGCGGGTTGAGGCCCGCCGCGACCATCTTCACGAGGATCTCCCCCGGCCCCGGCTCCGGGCGCGGAAGGTTCGTCCACGCCGGTGTGGCGCCGTATTCGGACACGGCGATGACTCGCATGATGATCGTCCCCCCGATCGGATCGCGCGGAGGCCCGGACACCCCCCGGTTCGCTCTACCCGATCACCCGGCGATCACACGGGCCCGCAGGTCGGACGGGTCACACCACCGGCCGCCCTCAGGCGGGCGCCTCCTGCCCGGGGGGACCGGGCGGCGGCGTGGCCGGCGGGCCGCCGGGGCCCGGACGGCCGCCGCCGTCGCGCTTCTTCGAGCCCTTGCTGACGCGCAGCGTGATGGTCGTGCCGGGCTCGGCCGAACCGGGGCCGGGGGACATCTCGGCGACCGTGCCCTTCTTGTACCGGCGGGACTCGACCTGCTCGCCCACGTTGGTCGTGAAGCCCGCGGCGCGGAGCTTGGCGACGGCGTCGCCCAGCTTCATGCCGCGCACGTCGGGGACCTTCGCCCGGTCCTCGCCGGACCCCTTGCTGAAGTAGAACGACGGCGGGCGGCGGAACGGCGACGCGTCCGTGCCCCGCAGCGCCCCGCTCATGCTCTGCTGCCAGATCGGCGCCGGGATCGTCGCGCCGAACACGGCGCCGTAGCAGGTGCCGTCCATGCAGAGGTTCTCCATCGGGTGCCGGTAGCCGCCGCGCGGGTCGCCGACCCAGACGGCCGCCGCGAGGTCCGGCGTGTACCCGGCGAACCAGGCGGCGGAGAAGTTGTCGACGGTGCCGGTCTTGCCGGCGGCGGGGCGGCCGATGCCCATCCCGCGCGCCGTGCCCTTGGTGAGGACGCCCTGCAGCACGTAGTTCACGGCGTCCGCGACGCCCTCGTCGATGGCCCGCTCGCAGTCGCGCCCCGGCACCTTCAGCCGGTGCCCGGACGCGTCCTTGATCGAGGTGATCGCGATCGGCTTGCAGTACTCGCCGCGGGCGCCGAACGCGGCGTAGGCGGCGGCGAGCCGCAGCGGGGAGACCGGGTTGAAGCCGAGCGTGAACGACGGGTACTCCTCCAGCGGCTTCCCGTTCGCCTGCTTCATCCCGAGGCGCTCGGCCATCTTGACGGTGTCGCAGAGGCCGACCTCCTTCTCCAGCGCGAGGAAGAAGGTGTTGACGGAGTGGTGCGTGCCGGTGACGAGGCTGAACTCCTTGCCGCCCTCGCCGTCGGCGGCGTTGCGCAGGGACGCGCTGGGGTCGCCGACCTTGTCGCCGTCGCAGTTGCGGAAGCCGACCGGGGTGAACCTGCGCGGCGCCATCAGCCGCGTCCCGAACGGCATGCCCTCGTCCAGCGCCGCGGCCAGCGTGAACGCCTTGAACGTCGACCCGGCCTGCATGCCGATGCTGGAGCCGTGGCCGGCGTCCGCGGCGAAGTTGATCCAGGTCTTGCCGCGCTCCTTGTCGGGGCCGAGCTTCCGGTCGACGACCATCGCTTTGATCTCGCCGGTCCCCGGCTCGACCATCGCCTCGGCGGCGGCCTTGTGCGCGGAGTTCTTCGGCGGGACGTGCCGGTCGACGGCGCGCTGCGCGGCCTTCTGCGCGCGCCGGTCCATCGTGGTGCGGATCGTGAGGCCGCCGCGCTTGAGCAGCTTCTCCCGGTCCTTGGCGGTCTTGCCGAACACCGGGTTGGTGGAGATCTCGCGCTGCACGTAGTCGCAGAAGAACGGCGCCTTGCTGGACACGCAGCCGCTGCGGACGTTGTCGATGTCCAGCCCGACGGGCTTGCTCTTGGCCGCCTCCGCCTTGGCGGGGTCGACCCAGCCGAGCTGGGCCATCCGGTCCAGGACGGTGTCGCGGCGCTGCCGCGCCTCGCCGGGGTGCCGGATCGGGTCGTAGGCGTAGGGATAGCGGATGACGCCGGCGAGCAGCGCCGCCTCCGCCAGGTTCAGCTCGGACGCGTGCTTGGAGAAGTAGTGCCGGGACGCGGCCTCGATGCCGTAGGCGCCGTCGCCGTAGTAGGCGATGTTGAGGTAGCGGCGCAGGATCTCGTCCTTGCCGAACTTCTCCTCGACCGCCACCGCGTACCGCAGCTCGCGCACCTTGCGGGCGGCGGTGACCGCGGTGGCCTCCTGCCGCTCCTCGTCGCTGTCGGCCTGGGTCAGCAGCAGGTTCTTCACGTACTGCTGGGTGATGCCGGAGCCGCCCTGCGTCACCTGCCCGCTGCTGAGGTTGCTGGCGAGCGCGCGCAGCGTGCCCTGCAGGTCGATGGCGCCGTGCTCGTAGAACCGGCTGTCCTCGATCGCGAGCACCGCCTGGCGCACGGCCGGCGCGATCTTGTCCAGCGGGACGTCCACCCGGTTCTGGTAGAAGAACGTCGCGATGGTGGAGCCGTCCGCGGCCAGGATCCGGGACCGCTGCGGGACGCCGGACGTCGTCAGGTTCACCGGCTCGCTGTCGAACCAGCGGGCCGTGTCGCGGGCGCCGACGCCGGCCGTGCACGCGGTCGGCAGCAGCATCAGCGCGACGAGGACGCCCGCGAGGCCGCCGAGCGCGCCCAGCCCGCGCAGCGCGCGGGCCTTCTCGGCACGGGTCGTGGACGAGGTGAGGATCCGGCGGCGAGGACGCGGGCCGCCCGGGACATCCCCCCGTGCGTCGCGCTTCCCTGGTTCACCATCAGCCCCGGCAGACACGCGCCCAGAGTAAACGGGCCTTCCCGGTCGGACCACCCCATCGATGATGTTCCGGTAGTTTCCCCGCGAATCAGGCGCGCTGCCGCCGTTCCCACGCTCGGACACGATCGCGGAATACCCGGGAAACGGCCCGCAACTCGGACTCCGGGTCGACTCCCCGCTCCGCCGCCTCCCGGACGAGCGCGAAGAGCCGCGTACCCAGGTCGTTCCCGGCGGCGTTCCCGGCGGCGGCGCGCTCATCGGGCACGAGATCGTCGGCGAGGCCGGCGGGGGCCGCCATCCGCTTCGCGCGGCGCTGGAGCTGCGCCGCGAGCGACAGCGCCGGCTGCCCCATCGGGACGCCGTCGAGCGCCGACGCCTCGGCGCCGCTCTTCTCCGCCCGCTCCGCCGCCTTGATCTGCTCCCAGTTGGCGTTGACCTCGTCGGCGCCGGAGACGGTCACGTCCCCGAACACGTGCGGATGGCGGCGCACCAGCTTCTCGACGATCGCTCCGGCCACGTCGTCGATGGTGAACGCGGTCTCGTCGTCGCGCTCGGCGGCCACCACCGAGTGGAACGCCACCTGCATCAGCACGTCGCCCAGCTCCTCGCGGAGCGCGCCGAGGTCGCCGGACTCGATCGTGTCGAGGACCTCGTACGCCTCCTCCAGCAGGTACGGGACGAGCGTGACGTGCGTCTGCTTGCGGTCCCAGGGGCATTCGCGGCGCAGCGTGTCCATGACCGACACCAGATCGAGCAGCCGCGCGCCCGGCAGGTCGTAGGAGCCGTGCAGCACCTCGACGTCCAGCGGGTCGTTGACGACGAGCGTGCCGACCTCGCGCATCAGCGCCTCGTCGCCCTCCGGCGCGGCCACCCACACGATGTCCGCGTGCCGCGCGTCGGCGACCAGCCCGCTCGCGTCGGGCTCCTCGACCGTCTCCGGGGCGATCCCGGCGTCGCGCAGCGAGGGCAGCAGCGGATGCCCGTCGCGGAGCCGGACGGCGGACGCCGACCGGAGCGCGTCCCACGCCCGCCAGGTCAGCAGGCCGGGCGCGACCCGGTGCGTGGTCGCGAGCAGTGTCAGGGCCATGCGCCTCAGATACCCGAATCGGGGCTGGACAGCCGGTAGGTGATCGAGCCGACCTCGAACTTGCCCGGGTCGTAGTGCCCGTAGCGCGGGTTGACCTCGATGCGCATGCCGTCGGCGGTGCGCTTGAACAGCTCGTTCCACTGCCGGCCGGCCTGCTGCGTCGCCGGGCTCAGCCGGTTGCCCAGGTCCGCGCCGAACCGCTGCATGACCGCGATCTGCGTCGCGACGAGGCGCGCGAGGTCGCGGGTGTGCGCGCGGGGCAGCCCGCTCGCCAGCGTGATCGAGTCGGCGCCGCCCTGCTGGTTCAGCGCCTGGACCGCGGTGTCCACCTCGCCGCCGGTGACCTTGACGCCGGCGGCCTTCGCCACCTTGTCGGCGACCTGGAAGTTGATCAGCAGGGTGAGCGCGCCCTGCAGGTCGGACTCGGAGTCGCCGGCGAGCTGCGGGGCCGGGTTGGCGGGGTTCGCGCGCAGCTCGTTGGCGGCCGGGTCCGCGCGGAACTGGGTGCGCCAGTCGCGGACGGTCTGGCTGAGCTCGGTGTTGGTGATGCGGTCGTCGCCGACGAGGGCGGCGGTGCCGACCTTCGGGGAGCCGCCGCAGCCGGCCAGCGCGCCGGCCGCCAGCACGACCGCCACCGCCGCCTTCACGGACTTACCAGGCACGGAATCCTCGTCTCGTCATGGGAGTGCTCGGGGTCGGCCCAGGCTACCGCCTGCCGGACGCGGTCGCCGTTTCCAGGAACAGGGCCTCGACCAGGTCGGTCGCCCACTTCAGCAGCTCCTGGTCGCGCAGCGGCCGGCCGCCGAGCGGCGCGGTCTTCGGCGCCGGGACGAGCAGGGTGTCGGTCGCCGGCTTCAGGATGCTCTTCGGGTACAGCCGCTGCAGCCTGACCTGCCGGGAGTCGGGCAGCCGCACGGGCGTGAACTTGACGAAGTTGCCCTGGAGCGTGACGTCGGTGAGCCCCGCCCGGCGCGCCTTCGCCCGGAACCGCGCCACTTCGAGCAGGTTCAGCACCGGGACGGGCAGCGGGCCGAAGCGGTCCTTCAGCTCGTCGTGGACGGCGCCGATCTCGTCGTCGGACGTGATCGCGGCGATGCGGCGGTAGGCGTCCAGCCGGAGCCGCTCGCCCGGCACGTACTCGTGCGGCAGGTGCGCGTCGACGGGCAGCTCGACCTTCGTCTCGACGGCCTCGGCCTCGCCGGCGCCGCCGTCCTTCAGCTCCCGGACCGCCTCGCCGACCATCCGGACGTACAGGTCGAACCCGACGCCCGCGACGTGCCCGGACTGCTCGGCGCCGAGGATGTTGCCCGCGCCGCGGATCTCCAGGTCCTTCATCGCGACGTACATGCCGGCGCCCACCTCGGTGTGCTGGGCGAGCGTCGCGAGCCGCTCGTGCGCGGTCTCGGTCAGCGGCTGCTCCGGCTGGTAGAGGAAGTACGCGTAGGCGCGCTCCCGGCCGCGTCCGACGCGCCCGCGCAGCTGGTGCAGCTGCGACAGCCCGTACATGTCGGCGCGGTCGACGATGAGGGTGTTGGCGTTCGGGACGTCCAGCCCGGACTCGACGATCGTGGTCGCGACGAGGACGTCGTAGTTCTTCTCCCAGAAGTCGACCATGACCTTTTCGAGCTCGTTCTCGTTCATCTGGCCGTGCGCGATGCCGATCCGCGCCTCCGGGACGAGGTTCGCCAGATTCGCCGCGACCTTGTTGATCGAGCGGACCCGGTTGTGCACGAAGAACACCTGGCCCTCGCGCAGCAGCTCGCGGCGGATCGCCGCGGCGATCTGCTTCTCCTCGTACGGGCCGACGAACGTCAGGACGGGGTGCCGCTCCTCCGGCGGGGTGAGGATCGTCGACATCTCCCGGATGCCGGTCAGCCCCATCTCCAGCGTGCGCGGGATCGGCGTCGCGGACATGGCGAGCACGTCGACCTGCGTGCGGAGGCGCTTCAGCTCCTCCTTGTGCTCGACGCCGAACCGCTGCTCCTCGTCGATGACGACCAGGCCGAGGTCCTTGAACCGGGTCTGCGACGACAGGATCCGGTGCGTGCCGACGACGACGTCCACGCCGCCCTCGGACAGGCCGCGCAGCGTCTCCTCGATCTCCCTGTCGGTCTGGAACCGGCTGATCGGCTTCACCACGACCGGGAACGCCGCGAACCGCTCGCTGAACGTCGACATGTGCTGCTGGACGAGCAGCGTCGTCGGCACGAGCACCGCGACCTGCCGCCCGTCCTGGACGGCCTTGAACGCCGCCCGCACCGCGATCTCGGTCTTGCCGTAGCCGACGTCGCCGCAGATCAGCCGGTCCATCGGGAGGGGCTTCTCCATGTCGCCCTTGACCTCGTCGATGGCGGCGAGCTGGTCGGGCGTCTCGTTGTAGGGGAACGCGTCCTCCAGCTCCCGCTGCCACGGGGTGTCGGGCGCGAACGCGTGGCCGGGGCTCGCCATCCGCGCCGAGTACAGCCGGATCAGCTCCCCGGCGATCTGCTTGACGGCCTTGCGGGCGCGCGACTTCGCCTTCTGCCAGTCGGCGCCGCCGAGCCGGTGCAGGCTGGGCGCCTCCCCGCCGACGTACCGGGTCAGCTCTTCGAGCTGGTCGGTCGGGACGAACAGCCGGTCGCTCTTGGCGTACTCCAGGATCAGGTACTCGCGGGTGGCGCCCTGCACCGTCCGGCTGACCATCTCCACGTACCGCCCGACGCCGTGCTGCTCGTGCACCACGTAGTCGCCGGTCTTGAGCTGGAGCGGGTCGATGCCGCCGCGCCGCCGCGACGGCATCCGCCGGGCGTCCTTCGTGGACGACTTCTGCCCCGACAGGTCGGTCTCGGTCAGCACCGCGAGCTTGACCGACTCCCAGGTGAACCCGTTCTCCAGCAGCCCGGTCGCCACCGTCACCACCGACGGGCCGGGCGGCTCGGCGAGGTCGGCGCGCCGCGCGCCGATCCCCTCCTCCCCGACGAGCTGGACGAGCCGCTCGGCGGGGCCGTGCCCGGCGGTGACCATCACGACGCGCCAGCCGCCGTCGATCCACCCCTTCAGGTCGCCGACGACGCGGGACGTGTCGCCCCGGTACGCCTCCGCCGGCGTCACACCCAGATTCAGCGCCTCGCCCCCGTCATCCAGGGGGGACGCCCCCCCTGTACCCCCCGCGCTCGCTTCGCTCGCCGTCAAGGGGTTGAGCGCCGTCACGCTCCAGCGCGGCAGCCCCAGCTCGGTGCTGTGCTCGCGCACCTCCTCCAGCGAGCGGAACGCGGCGGCGCCCAGGTCGATCGGCGCCTCTCCCCCGGCGGCGGCGTTGACCCAGCTCGCCTCCAGGAACTCCTGGCTCGTCCGGACCAGCTCCACCGACCGGGTCCTGATCCGCTCCGGCTCGCACACCAGCAGCGCCGACCCGTCCGGCAGCAGGTCGGTCAGCAGCTCCATGCGGTCGGCGAGGACGGGCGAGAACGCCTCCATGCCCTCGACGGTGTCGCCGTCGGCGATCCGCCCGAGGATCTCCGCCAGCGCCGGGTGCTGCCCGGCGAGGAGCCTCGCGCGGTCGCGCACCTTCTCCGTCAGCGGCAGCTCGCGGCACGGCGGCGCCCACAGCCCGCCTTGCGCGATCTCCAGCGAGCGCTGGTCGGCGGCCTTGAAGTAGCGGATCTCCTCGACGGTGTCGCCCCAGAACTCCACCCGCAGCGGATGCTCCTCGGTGGGCGGGAACACGTCCAGGATCCCGCCGCGCACCGCGATCTCGCCGCGCTTCTCCACCAGGTCGACGCGGTGGTACCCGGCGTCCACCAGATCGCGGACGGTGTCGTCCATGTCGGCGTCCTCGCCGGAGACGAGCCGCACCGGCTCCAGGTCGGCGAGCCCGGCGACGATCGGCTGCAGGACGGCCCGGATCGGCGTCACGACGACGTCCAGTTCGCCGCCCTTGCCCTCTTCGGCGGGCCGGCCCGCGTCCGGGTGGACGAGCCGGCGCAGCACCGCGAGCCGCTGCCCGACCGTGTCCGACCGCGGCGACAGCTTCTCGTGCGGCAGCGTCTCCCACGCCGGGAAGTGCGCCACCCGGGCGGGGTCGAGCAGGCTCGACAGGGCGGCGGTCAGGTCCTCGGCCTCCCGGCCGGTCGCGGTCACCGCGAGGACCGTGCCGCCGGCGTCCGAGGCGCCGCCGGCCCGGAGCCGGCGGCTGAGCGCGGCGGCGAGCACCGGCCACAGCGCCGCCGGCGCGACGACCTCCTGGTCCGCCCGCGCACGCTTGAGGGCGCGCTCCAGACCGGGATCGGTGCACGCAAGGTCAACAAGTCCAGAAAGCGTCATTTTCGCCCGCACATTCGCCGAAGAACCCCGTGGCAGGGCAGCCCGAAGAGCCGGGAATCCCAGCGGGACCCCGGTACCGCGTCCCAGGGTACGCGACACGGCATTACCAAGAATGCGCAAATAGCGGACGGAGTGCAGTCGGGCGATTACGCTGCGAGACTGTGACCGATCTGCGTACGCCGCCGGTCAGCGACGGCGATCTCTTCTCAGAACGCGCCCGACAGTACGCCCTAGAGAAGCCCCTGCAGCGGATCCACATCCTGGAGGCGGGCTGCGGCTGGGGCACGGGCCTGGACCTCGGCGACCACGACCACCACGTCACGGGCGTCGACATGGAGTCCCCGGAGCTGCGCGCCTACACCTGCGAGCGGCCCGACCTCGACACCTGGCACCTCGGCGACCTGCGCACGGTGCCGCTGCCGCCGCGCGCCTACGACATCGTGCACGCCTCGTACCTGATCGAGCGCGTGCCGCACGCCGAGCTGGTGCTCGACCGGTTCGTCGCCGCGCTGAAGCCCGGCGGGCTGCTGCTGGTGCACCTGCGCGACCGCAACACCGCGTTCGGCTTCCTGGACCGCACGCTGCCCCGGTGGCTGCGCCCGTCCGGGCGGCGCCGGCGGCCGCGTCCCGGCCGGGGCCCGCGGGGGGCGCACGCGCGCGTCCCGTATCCCGCGGACGAGCGGGTCGCCGGGCCGGAGACGGCCCCCGGCACCGCGCCCGCCACGACACCCACAACCACACCCGCCGCCGCGCCGGCCGCCGCGCCCGGCACGGCGCCGGCCGGGGGCCCGCCGCCGGGGCGCGCGTCGCGCCCGGTGCCGGTCGTCCGGACGGGCCCGCCGCGCGCGGTCTACGGCCGGGTCGCGTCCGGGCCGGGCCTGCGCTGGTACTGCGTGATGCGCGGGCTGGTGATCTCCGAGGAGTACACGTCCCGGCAGGCCATCGACGCGCTCGGGGCCGGATCCGGCCTCGCCGACCTGCTGTGCCGGCTCGTGTCGGCGGTCACCCGCGGGCGCCTCACCGCAGACCACAGCGAGATCACGCTGGTCATCCGCAAGCCCGAGAACCGTTTCGCCAGGGTCATCTGACCGGGGCGGGTGTGCGCGGGCGCGGGCCGACGCAGTATTTTTCCTGCGGAAACTCCCACTGACACGGACGAGCCCGGTTCCCCGCCGCCGGGCGGGATCGGAGATCGCGGTGACCGCCGACGCCGGCCTTCCCGACACGCTGCGCGACCTGCCCGCCTGGACCCCGGACCCGGTGGAGCTCGCCGACCTGGAGCTGCTCCTCGCCGGGGTGCACCGCCCGCTGCCCGGGTTCCTCGGCGCCTACGACACGGCGATGGTCGTCGCCGGCGGGCGGCTCGCCGACGGCACCCCGTGGCCGGTCCCGGTCACGCTGACCGTCCCCAAGGAGCTGACCGGGCACGAGCGGGTCGTCCTGCAGGACCCGGAGGGCGTGCCGCTCGCCGTGCTGGACGTCACCGAGGCCTGGCAGGACCCGGCCACCCAGGCGTGGCGGCTCGCGGGGCCGCTGGAGGCCCTCCGCGCACCGGCGCACGGACCGTTCCACGCGCTGCGCCGCCGTCCCGACGAACTCGCCCCGGTGGAGGGGCCGCTGCTGGCGGTGGCCACCCGCGAACCCCTGCACCGCAAGCAGCTGGGCCAGCTCCGCCAGGTCGCCGAGCGGCTCGGCGCGACGGTGCTCGTCCTGCCGCTGCTCGGCGGCGAGCACGACGAGTCGCTGGTCAGGGCGCTGCTGGGCGTCCGCAAGGAGCTGCCGGACGGGACCCGGATCGTCCCGGTGCCACTGCCCGCCCGCGGCGACGAGGAGCGTGACGTCCTGCTGCGCGCGCACGTCGCCGCCGCGTACGGCGCCACCCACCTGCTCGCCGAGGCGGAGCGGGACGGCACCGCGATCCCGCTGGTCGTGCCGGAGCCGTGGGCCTACGACGCCGACGTGGAGGTCTGGCGGCCGGTCGCGCGCATCGAGCCCGACCACGTCCAGGCGGAGCTGACCGCCGAGCGGCTGAACGAGCTGCTGGACGCGGGCGAGCCCGTCCCCGACTGGTTCACCCCGCCGGCCGTCGCCGCCGAGCTGGTGCGGGCGCGCCCGCCGAAGCACTCGCGGGGCATCACGGTGTTCTTCACCGGGCTGTCCGGCTCGGGGAAGTCGACGGTGGCGCGCGGCCTGTCCGACGCGCTGATCGAGCGCGGCGGCCGGACCGTCACGCTGCTGGACGGCGACGTCGTGCGGCGGATGCTGTCGGCCGGCCTGACGTTCTCGCGCGCCGACCGCGACCTCAACATCCGGCGGATCGGGTTCGTCGCCGCCGAGATCACCCGGCACGGCGGCACCGCGATCTGCGCGCCGATCGCCCCGTACGCGGCGACCCGCGCCGAGGTCCGCCGGATGGTGTCCGCCGTGGGCGACTTCATCCTGGTGCACGTCGCGACACCGCTGGAGGAGTGCGAGCGCCGCGACCGCAAGGGCCTGTACGCCAAGGCGCGCGCGGGGCAGATCCCCGAGTTCACCGGCATCTCCGACCCCTACGAGGTGCCCGCTGACGCCGATCTGACGCTCGACACCTCGCGGCTGTCGCCGGACGAGGCGGTCGGCGAGGTGCTCGGCCTGCTGGTGGATGGCGGCTGGGTTCGCCCCGAATAGAACATCTGCCCCGTTTGTCCCTCGCCACCCGGGTTAGACCCAACCGGGGGCCGTCCCCTAGGGTATACGCGAGTTTTCCTACATGGCAGGTAGGTCATGCCGATGGACTTCGATTGGACGATGGCGCTGGGATCCTTCCTGGTCGCCATCATCGTCGGGCTGACGGGGATGGGCGGCGGCGCGCTGATGACGCCGATGCTCGTGACCTTCTTCGGGGTCAGCCCGCTCGCCGCCGTGTCCAGCGACCTCGTCGCCGCCGCCGTGATGAAACCCGTCGGCAGCGCCGTCCACTACCGGCAGGGCACGATCAACATGCGGCTCGTCGGCTGGCTGTGCGCCGGCTCGGTGCCGGCCGCGTTCTCCGGCGTGCTGCTGGCGAAGGCGCTCGGCCGCGGCGACTCGGTCGAGAAGCTCATCAGCACCGCGATGGGCGTCGCGCTGATGATCGCCGCGGGCGGGCTCGTCCTGCGCGCCTACCTCGCCCACCGGGGCCGGGCGGGCTCCGCCGAGGACGGCGGCGGCGAGGCGCCCGAGGTCACGGTCCGCCCGGTGCCGACCGTGCTGGTCGGCGCCGTCGGCGGCCTCGTCGTCGGCATCACCTCGGTCGGCTCCGGCTCCCTCATCATCGTCGCGCTCCTCGCCCTGTACCCGGCGCTGAAGGCCAACCAGCTCGTCGGCACCGACCTGCTCCAGGCCGTCCCGCTGGTGTTCGCGGCCGCCATCGGCCACCTGCTGTTCGGCGACTTCCGGATGGAGGTCACCGCCGCCCTGCTGGCCGGCTCCATCCCCGGCGTCTACCTCGGCTCCAAGATCTCCTCGCGCGCCCCCGGCGGGCTCATCCGCCGCGTGCTGGCGCTCGTCCTCGTCGCGTCCTCGCTGAAGATGTTCGGCGTCGGCGCCCTCCCGCTCGCCTGGACGATGGCCGCGCTGACCGCCGCCACGGCCGCCGCCTGGCTGTACCTGCGCCACCGCGCCGGCCGGAACCCCGGTACGCTGCCCTCTCCCGTCCGAGCCGCCGGCCGGGCCGGTGCGTCAGGAGAGCAGCGTGGACCAACGATGGCCGCATGACACCGTCGACGTCCTCGGCGTGCGCGTCAGCCGCGCCGACGTCGCGCGGCTCCGGTCGTTCACGGAGACGGCCGTCAAGGAGCGCGCGAAGCTGACCGTCACGTTCGCCAACCCGGACTACGTGCTCAAGGCGCAGAAGGACGCCGCGCTGCGCGACCTCATGAACGGCTTCGACCTCAACCTGCCGGACGGCTGGGGCGTCGTGCTCGCCGCGAAGATCTTCGGGCGCCCGGTGCCCGGCCGGATGGCCAACGACGACCTCACCGGCGACCTGTTCGGGCAGCCCGCCGAGCACGGCTGGCGGGTCTTCCTGTTCGGCAACGCGCCGGGCGTCGCCGAGGCCGCGGCCGCGAACGTCCGCGCGTGGTACCCGGGCCTGGAGATCGCCGGGACGCTGCACGGCCACTGGGCGGACGAGCACGGCCGGCTGCCCGCCGAGACCGCCGAGCGGCTCGTCGCCGAGATCAACGAGGCGGCCCCCGACATCCTGCACGTCGGCCTCGGGACCCCGCTGCAGCAGCGGTTCGTCACCGAGTACCGCGACCGGCTCACCGCGCCCGTCATCATCACGTGCGGCGCGTACTTCGAGCACCTCGCCGAGCGGCGACAGTACTACCCGGCCTGGGTCCTGAAGCTGCGCGTCGGATTCCTGTACCGGCTGGCCCGCGAGCCCCGCCGGCTGTGGCGCCGCTACACCATCGAACTGGGCTCCTACCTGGGCCGCGTCATCCTGCACCGGATCCGGCACGGCAAGGCGCGCGACCGGTGACCGGCTCACGGCCGACATCTCTTTCCGAGAGCGGTTCCCCCGGAACCGCTGCCCGCTATTCGCCCATGTGGTAGGACAAGATGCGATCATCAACCCCGGCCGTCCCCCGGAGCACCTTCATGCGACCCTTCATCGCCTGCCTCACGGCCACCACTCTCGCGGCGTCCGCGCTGACGGCCGCGGCGAGCACGGCGTCCGCCGACATCGCCATGCCGTCGGTGGTCTCGGCCAATCCGGTGAACAACACCCCGCACGTCCTCGACGGCACCGTCCGCGCCATCGCCGTCGTGGGGAGCCTGGTCGTCGTCGGCGGCAACTTCGACGAGGTGCGCGAGGCCGGCACGTCGAAGACG
Source organism: Actinomadura latina NBRC 106108 (assembly GCF_001552195.1). Classification (GTDB taxonomy): domain Bacteria; phylum Actinomycetota; class Actinomycetes; order Streptosporangiales; family Streptosporangiaceae; genus Spirillospora; species Spirillospora latina. The sequence goes on along the minus strand of NZ_BCQS01000006.1, from coordinate 25,564 downwards.
CTGAAGCGGCACAACCTGTTCGCCTACGACATGACGACGGGGAAGATCAGCACGGTCTTCATCCCGAAGGTCGACGGCACCGTGCACGCCCTCCAGGCCGGGACGAGCGGCTGGGTCTACATGGCCGGGACGTTCAAGACCGTCAACGGCCGCAGCACCGGCACGGTCGCCTCGATCAAGACCACGACCAACCAGGTCCACACCGGCTTCAAGCCGAGCGTGAACTACCGCGTCACCACGATGGTGCGGCGCGGCCTGCACCTCTACATCGGCGGCTCGTTCACCAAGGCCGGCGGCAAGTCGCGCACCGCCGTCGCCCGGCTGGACGCGCTGAGCGGCGCCGCCGACGGCGGCTTCAACTTCAGCGTCACCAACCCCCGGTCCGGTGCGCTCAAGGTCTACAAGCTCGCGGTCGACCCCGCCGACACCCGGCTGGTGATCAACGGGACGTTCACCCGGGTCAACGGGGCGACCCGGTACCAGATCGCGCTGATCAACCTGGGCACGACCGCGAAGCTGTCGACCTGGTCGACCACCGAGTACGCCGACGCGTGCAACCTCAACGCGTTCGACACCTACATGCGCGGCATGGACTTCTCCCCCGACGGCAAGTACTTCGTCGCCGTCACCACCGGCGGCCCCTACGGGCGGACCACGCTGTGCGACTCCGCCGCCCGCTGGGAGGCGTCCCGCACCGGGTCCGGGCAGAAGCCCACCTGGGTCAACTGGACCGGCGGCGACACGCTGCTGTCCACCTCCGTCACCGGCTCCGCCGTCTACGTCGGCGGGCACCAGCGGTGGCTGGACAACCCCTACGGGCACGACAACCCCGGCCCCGGCGCCGTGTCGCGGCCCGGCATCGGCGCGCTCAACCCGTCGACCGGCAAGGCGCTCTCGTGGAACCCCACGCGGACGCTCGGCCACGGCGTCGAGGCGCTCGTCGCCCACCCGAAGGGCCTGCTCGTCGGCAGCGACACCGAGGAGCTCGGGCACGAGTACCACGGCCGGCTCGGGATGTTCCCCGCCCAGTGAGCCCTGTGACCTGTGTGAGATAAAGGGGCGACGACCATCGAGAGGAAGGGGCCGTCCGTGCGCGACCCCCGCGATCCGTTCCCCGGTGGTCACCACCGGCCCGACCCCCGCCGCTCGCAGCCCGTCCCGCCGGCGCGGCCGCGCCGGCGGCGCGGGCGGCGGCCGTCCCTCTACTTCACCGCCGCGGGCACCCTCCTCGTCGTCGGCGGCTCCGCCGGCGCGATCGCGCTGACCGGGGCCGGCATGAGCCGCGAGGCCCGGACCGCGGCCGCCGGCGGCGGCACCGTCGTGCCGGCGTCCGCCGACACCTACGTGGTACGCGAGATGCCCGGCAAGGGGTTCGGCGACGACAAGAAGATCACCGCCTCGGTGTGGCCCGAGTGGCACACCGAGGCCTACATCGCGTTCGACGTGCCGCGCGGCACCCCGGAGATCACCAAGGCCCGGGTCGAGGTGACGTTCGACCGCCCCCGCAACCGGCCCCGCCAGGTCGAGCTCCGCGCCCTCCCCGCTTCCTGGACGGAGAACGGCACGTCCTGGAGCAACCGCCCGTCCGCCGGCCCCGTCATCGCGACCGCCTCGTCCGGCAAGGACCGGATCTCCTTCGACGTCGGATCCGTCGTGACCGGCCCCGGCCGCTACACGTTCGCCATCACGAACCAGCACTTCCGGTCGGCGGCCTCCCTGCACTCCCGCGAGGGCGGCGACGGGCCCCGCCTCGTCCTGAAGACCCGCCGCGGCGAGCCCGCGCAGTCTCCGGGCGCGTCCCCGTCCCCGACGGCGCCCCCCACGGCGGCGCTGCCCGCACCGGGCCCCGAACCCACCTGGGAAGTCCCGCAGCCCACCAAGTCCCCCGAGACCTCCCCCGGCGGCGGCACGACGCTCTGCGGCCTCTCCCTCGAACTCAAGCCGGGCGAGACCTTCCAGAAGGCCCTCGGCCGCCTGGACGCCCGCTACGGCGGCCTGGAGACCGTCCGCCTCTTCTACCGGGGCGTCCCGCCGGCGTGGCCGGGCAACCCGGACCTCGGCGCCCGCCCGCCGATCATCTCCTTCAAGCTGGCGCCCAAGGACGTCCTCGCCGGCAAGTACGACAAGGCGATGACCGCCTGGTTCGCCACCGCCCCCCGCGACCGCGACGTCTACTGGGTCTACTACCACGAGCCCGAGGACAACATCGCCGCCGGCGAGTTCACCGCCGCCGACTACCGCGCCGCCTGGCGCCGCCTCCGCGCCCTCGCCGACAAGGCCGGCAACTCGCGGCTGCACGCCACCCTCGTCCTCATGAGCTGGAGCCTCGACCCGCTCTCCAAGCGCGACTGGCGCGACTACTACCCGGGCGGCGACGTCATCCAGGTCCTCGGCTGGGACGCCTACAACCTGGGCTGGAAGAAGGGTCGCTACGACTCGCCGTCCACCATGTACGACCGGGTCATCGCCGTGAGCAAGGCCGAGGGCCTCCCCTTCGGCGTCGCCGAAACGGGCAGCTACCTGGTGGGCGACGACGACGGCACCGAACGCGCCGCCTGGCTCCACGCCACCAACGCCTACCTGAAGAAGCACAAGGCCCTCTGGGTCGCCTACTTCGACCTGGACTGGTCCACCGGCGACTTCCGCCTCCTCGACAGCCACAGCCGCAAGGCCTGGCAAGACTTCTGCTAGCTCCCAGGGGGGCGACCCCCTGGGACCCGCATAACGAGGCATGCGGCCGTCGCCGGGCATGCCCGCTCCGGACGCTGGTGGGCCTCCGCGTCGCGGCGCGCTGTTAATACGTATGGCCGCGGTGCCGGCGCTGTTGGGCGTCGGCACCGCGGCCACGTTGTTGACGAGCGGGTGGGTTACTTTCGCTTGAGGATGATGGTCCACATCGCGGCGCGGCTGGCGGCGTTGGTGGTGGCCGTCTTGCCGCCGTAGCTGCCAGTGGGGACCGCGGCGTTGCTGTCGACGGTCAGGCTGGTGATGCGGCCGCCGCCGGACCCGATGCCGGTGCCGCGGGTCTCCACGCCCGCGGGGGCCGTCCACGAGGTGGTGCTGGACGACTTGTCGGCCCAGTACGTGATCGCCCAGCCGCCCGAGGTGGTGACGTCGGCGTCCGGGCTGGTGTGCTGCGTGCCGGAGTCGTCGTCGGTGTCCTTGGCGACCTTGGCGATCGGGTCGGTGGTGTCGGTTCCCGCGTAGGCCATCAGCCGGATGTCCGCCTTGGTGTAGGCGCTCAGCCCGATGTCGACCTGCTTCCCGGCGTCACCGGCCTGGGCGACCCTCTTGAAGAGGACGGACGTCGCGTTGCCCGCGTTCTGGTCGTCCACCTTCGTCCAGCCGGCCGGGGGCGTCGTCAGTTCCGCGTCGCTGCTGTTGAAGGTCAGCACCATGATGAGGCCGTCGCCCGGCTGGACGGACGCCGGGATCTGGGCGTACGCGGTCTTGACGTTGGCGTTGCCGCCGACGCCAGCCCGGTAGGAGATGTCGGCCTGGTCCGGCGCGACCGTCACCGTCTCGGACCTGGTGTCCTTGGCGCCCTTGTCGTCGGTCACCGTCAGCTTGACCGTGTAGGTGCCGGCGGCGTCGTAGGCGTGCTGCGGCGTGGCGCCGGTGCCGTTCTGGCCGTTCCCGAAGTCCCACGCGTACGAGGCGATGGAGCCGTCGGGGTCGGCCGAGCCGGACGCGTCGAACGTGCACTGGAGGTCGTCGCAGCTGCGGCTGAACGCGGCCTGCGGGGCCTCGTTCGTCGCCGCCGAGTCACCCTGGGCGAGGATGATCGTCCACATCCCGGCGCGGCTCGCCGCGTCGGTGGTGGCCGTCTTGCCGCCGTAGGTGCCGGTGGCGACCGTGCCGTTGCTGTCGACGGTCAGGCTGGTGATGCGGCCGCCGCCGGACCCGATGCCGATGCGGCGGGTCTCCACGCCTGCGGGCGCCGTCCACGAGGTGGTGCTGGACGACTTGTCCGCCCAGTACGTCACCGCCCACGATCCCGTGCCGCCGACCTGCGCGTTCGGGCTGGTGTGCGCGGTGACCGAGTCGGCGTCGCCGCCCTTGGCGACGGCGGCGACCGGGTCCGTGGTGTTGGTGCCGTCGTAGGCGAGCAGCTGGATGTCGGCCTTGGTGAAGGCGCTCAGCCCGATGTCGACCTGCTTCCCGGCATCACCGGCCTGGGCGACCCGCTTCCACAGGACGGAGGTGGCGCTGCCGACCGTCTGGGTGTCGACCTGCGTCCAGCCCGCCGGCGGCGTCGTCAGCGACGCGCTGCCGCTGTTGAAGGTCAGCATCAGGATCATGCCGTCGCCCGCCTGGACGGACGGCGGGATCTGCGCGTAGGCCGTCTGGACGTTGGCGTTGCCGCCGATGCCGGCGCGGAAGGCGATGTTCGCCTGGTTCGCCGCGACGGTGAGCGTCTGGGTCTTGGTGCCCTTGCCGCCCCGGTCGTCGGTCACCGTCAGCTTGACGGTGTACTCGCCGGCGTCGGCGTAGGTGTGCTGGGGCGTGGCTCCGGTGCCGGTGCCGCCGTCGCCGAAGTCCCACGCGTACGAGGCGATGGAGCCGTCGGGGTCGGCCGAGCCGGACGCGTCGAACGCGCAGTCCAGCTTGTCGCAGTTGGCGGTGAACGCGGCCTGCGGCGCCGTGTTGGGCGTCCCGGCGAACAGGAACACCGCCCGGCCGCGCCAGTCGGCGGAGCTGACCTCGGTGGAGGCCCCGGAGGGCACCCCCGCCGCGGAGAACGCGACCCGGTACAGCTTGCCGCTGGTGTTGCCCACGTAGTAGAGGTCGCCGCCGTTGACGAACATGCCGCCGACGGAGCTCCACGACATGCCGGGCAGGTTGCCCACGGCGGTGAACTCCTGCGCGCCGACGACGTTGCTCTCCGGGTTGAACATCCGGTAGTAGAGCGCCGACTGGCCGCGGGTGTAGTAGACCCGGCCGTTGGCGAAGAACATGCCGGTGATGCTCGCGACCTGCGAGTGCCAGGTCGTCATGGTGACGAGCTGGTCGGCCGCGTCGATCTCGGTGACGGGGCCGAGCGTGGTGCCGTCGAAGGCGCGGCGGTTGAACGAGCCGTCCGACCCGCCGTAGAACAGGTCACCGTTGATCATGAAGGCGCCGCGCGCGGACCGCCAGTCGACGCCGCCGGTGGCGTCGGCGACCTCGGCGCCGGCGGCGGTGCCGTCGAATGAGCGGTGCTTGAGGTAGTTGGCCGCGCCGTTGCCGATGCCGCCGCCGGAGTAGACGTTCCCGGGCAGCTCGCCGGTGCTGGACGGCGGGACGGCCTTGCCGCCGGCGAGGGGCATCAGCGCGAGCTTCTGGTGGTACTCGCCGCCGATGTTGTCGGTGTCGCTGCCGACCCACAGGCCCTCGCCGGTGGCCAGCATGTCGAACACGCCGACGCCCTTGTCACGGCCGGGGTTCCAGCTGAACGGCAGGCCGCTGGCGGGGTCGAGCGCGACGATGCCCTCGCGGGAGACGGCGCCCTGGCCGGGCTTGTCGCCGGCGAAGGGGTTGTTCGCCCAGCGGAAGTGGCCGCCGGCGTAGACGGCGCTGTCGGTGATCTCCACGGCGTAGGTGGTGTCGCCGCCGGTGTAGTTCACCCAGGTGGGCTGCTGGCCGGCGCCGGTGGCGGCGCTCTCCCATCGGGCCTGGGTGTCGCACAGCTTGGCCGAGCCGCCGTAGGCGCCGGTGGTGGTGACGACGAAGTACGCGCCGTCCGGGGAGAACTCGACGTCCCGCATGTAGGTGTCGAACGACTGGGAGCACTGGTCGCCGTAGCGGGTGGTGTCCCAGTTCGCGAGCTGCGCGGACGCGCCGGTGAGGTCGAGCATGACGATCTGGCGCCGGGTGCTGCCCGCGACGGAGCTGAAGTTGCCGATGCCGACGAGCTTGGAGCCGTCGGGGCTGATGTCCATCTTGTAGATCTGGGTGACGCCGTCGCCGGTCTGGGTGCCGGCGATGTTCAGGTCCACGAAGTCGTCGCGGGCGCCGGTCTGCGGGTTCAGCGTGGCGAGGCCCGCCCGCGCGGCGCCGCCCGCCGTGGCGAAGGTGCCGGCGACGTAGAGCCGGCCGCCGGCGAACCGCAGGTCGCGGACTCGGGCGTCGAGCTGCGGCTTGAACGCGGTGATGGGCGCGCCGGTCTGCGCGTCGATCCGCGCGAGGACGAACTGCCGGGTGCCGTTGATCTCGCTGAAGCTGCCGCCGACGTAGATGGACTGGCCGTCGGGGGCCGGCAGCAGCACGCTGGCCTCGCCCTTGTTCAGGCTCGGCGCGAAGTTCGGGTCGATCGCGCCGGTGGAGGCGTCGAAGGCGAACAGCCGGTCGCGGGTCAGCGTGGGCTTGTTCGCGCCGGGCTCCTTCACCTGGGTGAACGAGCCGCCCACGTAGATCTTGCCGCCGATCTTGATGATCGACTTGACGTCGCCGTCCACGACGTTCGGCGTGTAGTTCGCCGGGTCCGCGTTGACGACGCGGCCGTGCCCCGGCTCGGATCCCCGCTGATCGGCATGCGCCGGGACCGCCGCGACGAGACTCGCCGTCAGCGTTCCCAGCGCGAATGCGGCACTCGCGGCAAGCGCCCCCCACCTGCGTCTGCCCATCGACCCCTCCGTGCCATATAAGACATAAAACGACCGTATTGCGCGCGTAAAGGCGCACGGCGCCGGGCAATCGTAGCCGCGGGCCGCCTGACCTGCCGATCTGATCACTAACGTTTCGGTTTCAGGTACCGAACGGACAACAGATCCGGCGGGTTGGGGCATGCCTCGCACCTCCGCCGGACACGCCCATCATGCGCAGCGGGGTACGCTGCGCACCTTGGAAGGACGCCCCCCGACCCTTACCGGACGACCGGAATGGGTGGCCGAATCCGGCCACGGCCCGCCGTCGCCCCTGGCAGGCGGCCGGACGTCCTCCACCGTGCGGCGTGCGCCCGGATGCCCGGACGTCGCGGTCCGCGCGCCCGACGGTGCGTCCAGGGGAACGGAGCGGTGATTGGCCGGGATGCGAGGGATCGCGGGGAGCACGCCTCTCGCGCCGCCGCGGCTGCTGCCATGGCGGCTGCGGCCGGGGTGGCCGCTCAGCGTCGCGCTGCTCGGCTTCCCGCTGTGGTGGATCCTCGGCCTGGCCAACATCGTGCTGCTGCTCATCAGCGTGCCGATGGCGCTCACCCTGTGGCGCCGGCGGGGCACGCTGGTCGCGCCCAGCGGCTTCGGCGCCTGGCTGTTCTTCCTCATCTGGGTCGTGCTGGGCGTGCTGGTCCTGTGGGCGGACGCGCCGCTCGCCGAGCCGGGCGGCGGGTTCAGCCGGCTGCTCGTGTACGGCTACCGGCTCGCCTGGTACCTGTCGTTCACCATCGTGCTGCTCTACATCGGCAACATGAGCGAGCGGGAGCTGCCGTCCGGGAAGATCGGCCGGCTGCTCGGCTACATGTTCGTCGTGACGACGATCGGCGGCCTGATCGGCTCGTTCTTCCCGGCGATCCAGCTGACCTCGCCGGTGGAGATGGTGCTGCCGCGGGGCCTGACGGGCAACTCCTTCGTCCGCGACATCGTCCATCCGAGGGTCGCCGAGATCGAGTCGATCCTCGGCTTCGCGCAGTCCCGGCCGATGGCGCCGTTCGCCTACGCCAACACCTGGGGCGCCGCCTACGCGTTCTTCCTCCCCTACTTCCTGCTGACGTGGATCGTCCGCGCCCGGATGCGGCGCCGCGTCTTCGCGCTGATCATCCTCGCGGCGTCGCTGTGGCCGGTCGTGTACTCGCTGAACCGGGGCCTGTGGGGTGCGCTCGGCGCGATCGGGCTGTTCGGCGTCCTCAAGCTCCTCCAGGTGGGCGGGCCGCGGGTGATCGCCTGGACGGCCGGGATGGCCGCCGCCGGCGCGATCGTCGTGGCGCTGTCGCCGCTGCCCGGCCTCGTCCAGGACCGGCTGGACAACCCGCACAGCAACAACCGCCGGACGCTGCTCGCCGAGGAGACCACCCGCAGCGCGCTCATGGGCTCCCCGCTGGTCGGCTTCGGCTCGACCCGCAACGTGCAGGGCGACCTCGGCCAGGTCGCCGGCGGCGCGCGGGTCGGCTGCAAGGCGTGCGAGTCGCCGCCGCTCGGCACCCAGGGCCACCTGTGGCTGCTCATCTTCGCCAACGGCGTCGTCGGGACGATCGCGTTCTGCGCGTTCTTCGCGATCCGGTTCCTGCGGCACTGGCGGGATCGCGGCGCCTACTCGCTGGCGGGCTGCTGCGTGCTGATCGCCTGCACCCTTTTCATGATCACGTACGACATGGTGGAGGTACCGCTGTACACGGTGATGATCGCGGTGGCCCTGATGTGGCGGGCCAGGCGGGACGAGCAGGGCGTCGCGGGCCCGCGTCCGCGCGTCCGCGCGCTGGCCGCCGAGGAGGCGCAGTGACCGGGGCGGCGAACAGCGGGGCGGCGGCGGGCGGTGCGGCGAGCGGGGCCGGCGAGACGCGCGCCGCCTGGATCGCGGCCGTCGAGGAGCTGTGGCCGGACGCGGCGGTCGAGGCGGTCGGCCCCGGGCGGTCCGCGGGGGCGCGCCGCGAGCTGGCCTTCCTGCCGGACGCCCGGCACCCGCGGCTGCTCGTCCCGGCGGGCCTGCCCCGCGCCACGGCCACCGCGCTGCGCCGCTACAGCCACGACCTCGGCGTCAAGCAGCGCGCCTCGCGCGGCCTCACCGCCGCGGCCGTCCGCACCGGGCTGCCGGAGCGGACGCTGCGGGACCGGCTCCGCGTCACCGGCGGCGGCCCCTCCATCGAGGACCGGCTGGCCGAGCTGCTCGGCCGCCCCGTCGTGGTCAGCGTCGGCCTGGGCAGCGCCCGCGCCAACCGCAAGCCGATCCTGCACGTGCTGTCGCCGCGCGGCGAGCCCGTCGCGTTCGTCAAGGTGGGCGACACCGGCACGGCCCGCGGCCTGCTGGACGGCGAGGCCGCCGCCCTCACCTACCTGAACTCCGCCCTGGACCGGACGCGGCTGCACGTCCCGGAGCTGCTGCACCACGGGACGTGGCGGAACCTCGACCTGCTCGTCCTGGAACCGCTGCCGACCAGCGCGCTCGGCTGGCGCCCGCGCGGGCGGGCCCCGGTCGCCGAGATGCGGGCGCTGTTCGAGGTCGGCGGCGTCGAGCGGACGCCGCTGCGCGGCAGCGCGTTCTGGGACGGCATGGCCGCGAGCCCCGCCGGGATACTGGACGAGCGGCAGCGCGCGACGTTCGGCGAGGTCGTCGAGGGCATCGGGAAGGCGCACGGCGACCTGCCCCTCGACTTCGGCGCCTGGCACGGCGACTGGACCCCGTGGAACATGGCCTGGCACCGCGGCGTGCTGCGGCTGTGGGACTGGGAGCGCTTCGCGCGCGGCGTCCCCAACGGATTCGACCTGCTGCACTACCGGCTGCAGGAGGCGATGCGCGCCGCGTCCGGGCCGCCCTACGCGACCTGGCCGGACGGCGCCGCCGCCATGCTCGAACCGCTCGGGCCGGCCGGCGCCGCCGCGGACGCGACCGTCCGCCTCTACCTGCTGGAGCTGTGCCGCCGCTACCTGCTGGCCGCGCAGGAGCCGATCGGCGGCCCGCTGCGCACCGACGCCGAGCGGCTGCTGGCCCTCCTGCACACCGACCTCGGGAGGATCTCGTGATCTCACGCCGCGACGCCCCGCAGTGGGTCAAGGAGGCCGGGCGGGCCGCGACCCGCGCCGGCGGGCGGCTCACCTCCGGCTCCCGGATGCTGCCCGGCTTCCTCATGGTGGGCACGCAGCGCGGCGGCACGACCTCGCTGTTCCGGGCGCTGGCCGCGCACCCGGCCGTCGTCCAGCCGAACTTCCACAAGGGCGTCCACTACTTCGACGTCAACTACCCGCGGGGCCTGTCCTGGTACCGGGGGCACTTCCCGGTCCGGACGCTCGCCGAGCGCCGCGTCGCCGCCGCCCTGGCCGAGGCCGGCCTGGGCGAGGCGCCGCCGCTGGCGTTCGAGTCCGCCGGCTACTACATGCACCACCCGCTGGCACCGGAGCGGATCGCCCGCGACCTGCCCGGCGTGAAGCTCATCGTGCTGCTGCGCGACCCGGTGGTGCGCACCTACTCGGCGCACAAGCACGAGCTGGCCCGCGGGTTCGAGACCGAGCCGTTCGAGCGGGCGCTGGACCTGGAGGCCGAGCGGCTCGCCGGCGAGGTCGAGAAGATCAAGGCCGACCCGGCGTACGTGAGCCACGGCCACCGGCACCACTCCTACGTCGACCGCGGCCAGTACGCCGACCAGATCGAGCGGCTGTTCGAGCTGTTCGGACGCGACCGGGTGCTGGTGGCGTACGCGGAGGACTTCTTCTCCGAGCCCGAGCCCTGCTACGACTCCATCCTGGAGTTCCTCGGCCTGCCGCACTGGCGGCCCGCGTCGTTCGAGCGGCACAACGCCCGGCCGGGGTCCCCGCTGCCGGACCATCTGCAGCGCCGCCTGGCCGACCACTTCGCCCCCTACGACGACAAGCTCGCCGCCCTCCTCGGCGCCGAACCGGCGTGGCGGAGGGACGAGCGGCGATGACCCCGCGATGAAAATGACCCCGCGATGAAGACGGCCCCGCGATGAAGAGGCGCACCCTCGGACCGTCCAGCGTGCAGGCGGAGCCGCCGCTCGCCCCGGACTCCATCCCGGTCACCCGGTACGCGGGCGCGCTCCGCCGGCACCTCGCCGCGCTGCTGATCGCGCTGCTGGCCGGCGGCGCGCTCGGCATCGCGAAGATCGTGCTGACCCCGGCGACGTACACCGCGCGGATCTCGGTGCTGGCGCCGCCGGTGTCGCTGCACCCGGGGTACACGCCGGGACGGCCGCTGAACCCGAAGGAGCGCCAGCCCCGCGACACCACGATGGACACCGAGGCGCAGCTCGTCTGGTCGGACGAGGTGCTGCGCCGGCTCGCCACGTTCCCCGGCTTCGACGCGTCCCGCGCGGAGCTGCGCGAACGCATCGACCTGTCGGTGCCGAACTCCACGCACGTGCTGACGATCGGGGTGCGGGCCGGGTCGCCGAAGGAGGCGCAGAGCGGCGCGCAGGCCACCGCCGAGGCGTACCTGGACCTGCGGCAGCAGATCCTCGGCGGCATCCAGCAGCGCAACCGGGAGGCCCTGGAGAAGTACCTCACCCTGCTGCACAAGCAGTTGCGGACCCTGCCGGGCGACGAGGAGGACCTCACCGGCCACACCGCCCGCACCCGCCGCGAGGAGATCATGCAGCAGATCAAAGACGTGCAGAAGCAGATCTCCGCGCTGAACAGCAAGGTCGTGCAGCCCGGCGAGGTGCTGCGCGGCCCGGCGCTGCCCACCGGCCGGGACGACGCCGGCCGGGACATCGCGCTCGCCGGCGGCATCGGCGTCGGCCTGCTCGGCTGGGTCTCCTTCGTGCTGCTGATCGACCGGCGGCCGCGGCGCATCCGGCGGCCCGCCGACGTCCGGCTGCACGCGCAGCTGCCGATCATGGTGGAGTCGGCGGCGCTCGGCGGCGGCCACCGGGAGATCTGCCGGCGGCTGCGCAACCTGGTCTTCGACGCCGAGGCCACCACCGTCCTCGTCACCGGCGTGCCCGCCTCGGCCGGCACGGCCGTCGCCTACGAGCTGGCCGAGCTGTGCACCGAGGGCGGCTCGGCGACCACCGTGCTGCGGATCCGCAAGGACGGCGAGGACCGCGACCCCGGCGACGTCCCGCCGCCGCGCACCTTCGGCGTCCGGCTGGTGCGCAGCGACGACGACCGGCAGCTCACCCGCGCCGTCGACAGGGCGGGCCGCGAGTCCCGCATCGTCGTGATCACCACACCCGACATCAACGCCGCCGATACGATCAGCGCGGCCGCGGCCAGCGACCTCACCCTGGTCGTGGTGGAACGCGGGCACGCCCTGGACCGCGAGGTGGCGAGCGGCGTCCTCGCCCTCGACCAGTCCGCCAACCCCGCCCGCGGCATCGTGCTGACCAGGCAGAGCCCGGGCACCCCCGTCCGCCGGGTCACCACTCCCGGCCCCGGCTCCCCACGAGGTTGAGATGAACGAAACCGGACCCGCGTCAAGCGCGGATAAAGTCGTGACCATCTGTCCGTCGAGCACGACCCGGATCATCAAGGGGGATCGTCGTGGGAGCTGACCAGACGGCCGACCCGCAGCAGGGTCAGCTGCTGTCCCTGCTCAGGCGGTACGTGCCGCTGCTGATCCTGCTGGCCGTGCTCGGCGCCGGCGCCGGGGTCGGCGCCGCCATCGCGCTGCCCGCGCCGTACAAGGCCACCGCGACCGTGCTGGTCAGCCCGCTGGAGGGCAACCCGTACTCGCCGGACGGCCGCGGCGACGACCTGGTCAACCTGCAGACCGAGGCGCAGCTGGTCACCACCGACCGGGTCGCCAAGATCGCCGGGCAGAAGCTGGGGCACGAGCCGGAGGGGACCGTCGTCGTCGACGTCCCGCCGAACACGCAGGTGCTCAACCTGACCTACACGGCCCGCAGCTCGGCCAACGCGCGCGCCGGCGCGCAGGCGTTCGCCGACGCCTACCTCGCCTACCGGCAGCAGCGCGCCCAGGACGTGGTGAACAACCAGCTCGCCAAGCTGAAGGCGCAGTCCGACAAGGTCCAGCGGCAGCTGCTGAAGACCAACCGGGAGATGGCCGCCGCGACCGGCGCCAAGCGCGCCACGCTGCAGCAGCGCGTCACCGCCTACACCAACCAGCTCGGCGTGATCGACGAGCAGGCCAACGACATCGGCAGCACCCCGATCAGCCCGGGCCAGGTCATCACCCCGGCCGGCGCGCCGGACGGGCCCGGCCAGATCCGCACCGCGATGTTCGGCGCCGGCGGCCTGGCCGGCGGCATCGTCATCGGCCTCGCGGTCGTGCTGCTGCGCGAGCGGCTGAACCAGCGGCTGCGCAACGCCGAGGCGATCGAGGGCATGGGCGTCCGCACCCTGACCACCGTCCCGGCGGGCGGCCCGCCGGGCGACTCGCTCGCCCTGGTCGCCGCGCCGAAGAGCCCGGCCGGCGAGGCGTACCGGCGGCTGCGCGCCGCGGTCGTGGCGACCGCGCCGCAGACCCCGGTGGCGCTGCTGGTCACCAGCGCCACCCCGGGCGGCAGCGCCCGGCTCGCCAGCGCCAACCTCGCGGTCTCGCTGGCGTTCGCCGGCGCCAAGACCATCATGATCGACGCGACCACCGACGACACCGACGTCAGCGCGCTGTTCGGCGCCCGTCCCGGCGGCAAGGGCCTGTCGGACACGCTGCTCAGCGGCACCGACCCGGCGACCCTGCTGATCCACACCGACTCGCAGCTGCGGCTGCTGCCGCGCGGCCCGCGCGCGGCCGAGGCCGCGCACCGGTTCAGCGGCCCGCGGATGCGCGAGGCCGTGAAGGTGCTGCGCCGCCGCAGCGAGTACCTCGTCGTCAACGCCGCCAGCCTGCACGACGCGGACGCGCAGGCGCTCTGCACGTTCGTGGACGCGGTCGTCCTCATCGCCAACCAGGGCGTGACGACGCGGGAGGAGCTCCGCCAGGCGTACGTCGAGGCCGAGCGCGCCGGATGCACCGTGCTGGGCGTGGTGCTGGAGCCGCCGGAGCAGCGCGGCGGGCGCGCGGCGCGGCAGCCGCAGCAGGCCCGGCCGGCCGGCCGGGCGCCGCAGCCCGTCCGGGGCCGGGGCGCCGCCGAGTCGCGCACCGTCGAGTCACGGGCCGTCGAGTCACGGGCCGCCGACCCGCGCGGCAGCGGTGAGCGGCGCGCCCTGTCCGAGGGCTCCCCCACGTGGGCGGACGAGCAGCCGGGCGAGGCCAAGCGGGCCGAGCGGGACGACGACAAGGGCTACTGGCCGGGGATGCCGCACGACGAGGACGACCAGGACCCCGGCGACGGGTCGACCTTGACCACGCAGGCGCTGCCCCAGGTCGGCCGGCCGCCGCGGCAGGCGCCGTCGCGCGGCCCGGGACGGCCGGGCCGGCGTCCCCTGCCGCCGTCGCTGGACCCGCCGTCCGGGCCGGGCAAGCCCGTCGCGCCGCGGCCCGTGCCGCCGGCGGACGTCGCCCAGGGGACCGGACGGCCCGGCTCGGCCCGGTCGAGCGCCGGCAAGACCCGGCCGGCCGGCACCGAGCCCGCCGAGCCCGCCGAACCCCCCGAGCCTGCCGATCCCGCCGAGATCGCCGAGCGGGCGGAGACCGAGGAGGCACTGGAGTCCGCCGCGACGCGGACCCAGGAGGACATCTCCCAGTACATGCCGGCCGAGCTTCCGGACGACCCCGCGGAGGGGCCGGCGCCGACCGCCGACGTCCAGCCGCGCTACGGCAAGAAGCCGCACAAGGCGGGGCGGCATGCCGGGTCCTGAACCGGCCGCGCCGGGCGGGCCCAATCTGAACAGGCTGGCCAGAGGCGGCGCCCTCAACCTGGTGGGCGCCGCGGTCGCGGGCGTCCAGGGGCTCGCGCTGGTCTTCCTCGTCGCGCACCTGTACTCGCAGCGGATCGCGGGCACGTTCTTCGCGGCGACGTCGCTGTTCATCATCCTGCAGGCGGTCTCCGGCCTCGGCACCGACGCCGGGCTGCTGCGCTGGCTGCCCCGCCACCTCGCGCTCGGCGACCGGGCCGCGGCGCGCCGGACGGTGCCGGTGGCGCTCGTCCCGGTCGCGGCGACCGCGGCGATCAGCGCGCTCGTCCTCGTCGCCACCGCGCCGTGGACGGCGGGCCACATCGGCGCCGACGACGCGCACCAGGCCGTGCACATGGTGCGGGTGCTGGCGCTGTTCCTGCCGCTGGCGGGCGCGCACGACGCGCTGCTCGCGGCGACGCGCGGATACGGCTCGATGCGGCCGACCGTCCTCGTCGACAAGATCCTGCGGCAGACGCTCCAGGTCGGCGGCGTGGTCGCGGCCGCGGTGCTGTCCGACGACGCGGTCTGGCTGGCGGCGGCCTGGGCGGCGCCCTACCTGCCGTGCCTGGTCATCGCCGCGCTGTGGTACTTGAAGATCAGCCGCGCGGGCACCGCCGCGGCGCCCGCTCCCCCGGCCGCGCCGGCGGCCGGGCCGCGCCGGCTGGCCGGCGACTTCTGGCGGTTCACGGCGCCGCGCGCGTTCGCGCAGATCTGCCAGACGGCGTTCCAGCGCGCCGACATCGTGCTCGTCGCGGCGCTCAGCTCGCCGCGCGAGGCGGCCGTCTACACCGCCGCGACCCGGTTCATCGTGATCAGCCAGCTCGCCACCCAGGCGGTGCAGAACGTCATGCAGCCCGCGGTGAGCCGGCTGATGGCGCTCGCCGACCGGGCCGGCGCGCAGCGGATCTTCGCCGTGTGCGCGTCCTGGAACCTCGCGCTCGCCTGGCCGGTGCACCTGGCGATCGCGGTCGGCGCGCCGGTGTACGTCGGCTCGTTCGGGCCCGGCTACCGCGGGACGGGCGAGGTCGTCACCGTGATCCTCGCGATGGCGATGCTGGTGGCGACCGCGACCGGCGCCCGCGACGTGATGCTGCTGATGGCGGGCCGCAGCGGGCTGAGCCTGGTCAACCAGAGCACCGCGCTCGGCGTGAACCTGGTGCTGAACGTGCTGCTGATCCCGCCGTTCGGGATCGCCGGGGCGGCCGTGGCGCGGGCGTGCGGGCTGCTCGTCCGGACGCTGCTCGCCCTCGTCCAGGTCCGGAGGATCCTCGGGATGTCCCCGGCGAGCGCCGGGCTGTTCTGGGCGGGCGGCTCGGCGCTGCTCAGCTTCGGCGCGATCCCGCTGGCCGTCCGGTTCGCCGCCGGGTCCAGCCCGGCCGCGCTGGCCGCCGGGCTGATCCCCGGCGCCATCTTGTACTTTGCCCTACTCTGGGGCGGTCGCGAGCGGCTGTCCCTCACCGCCTTCGCCTCCCTGCTGCCGGGGCGGCGGGCCCGCGCAGGCTCCGGGCCCGCGGGTGCCACCGCCCCGCCGGCCGCGGAAACGCCGGCCACGGATGCGCCGACCACGGATGCGCCGACCACGGAAACGACACCTGCCAGGAGCATGCATGCCCACGGGAATTGACCACGTACGCCGCAAGTCCCGCGCGGTGCTGCGCAAGAGCGGGCTCGCACCCAGCGGCCCGGTGTACGGGCGCCTGGTCGACGCCGGGCGCTCCCTGCCGATCCCGGCCGCCGCCCGCGTCGCGGTGTCCACCGCCGTGCTGCGCCGCCCGTGGAAGGTGCCCGTCCGGTTCGACCAGCTCCTGGTGGGCGCGCAGGGCGGCTGGACGGCCCGCGAGTTCGCCGACCGCACCGGCGACCTGCTGTGGCCGTCCACCCCGTTCCTGGACGGTCCGCACGTCGCCCTGCTGCGCCTCGCCGACGAGCACGGCGACCTGGCCGACGAGCAGATCCTGGAGAGCGCCTACGGGCGGCTCGGGCTGCGCTGCATCGAGGCGGGCGGCAACTACTTCGGCGGCACCGACCCGGCCGGCGTCCTCGCGGCGGCCCGCGCGTTCATCGCCCGCCACCGCGGCGAGGACGCGCCGGGCGGGACGCCCCGCCCGCAGCAGAGCGGCCCGCAGGACCCGGTGCTCGTCGCGCCCGTCCGCGGCTCCGACCAGTACCAGATCCTCGACGGCCACCACCGCCTCGCGATCGCCGCGATGAGCGGCGCCGACGGCGCCAGCGTCGTCGCCAAGTGGCTTCCCGTCACCACCCCCCTCCAGGACCTGCTGCTCAAGATGAGCTGGCTCGACGGCACCCACGAGCTGTACCAGCCGATCGACGCGCCCGAGCTGCGGTCCGGCTGGACGACCGTCCGGCAGTGCACCGACCGGCTCGCCAAGATGGACGCGTTCCTCGGCGAGCGCGGCATCGCGGGCGGCCGCTATCTGGACGTCGCCAGCTGCTACGGCTGGTTCGTGTCCCAGCTGGCGCAGCGCGGCTTCGACGCCGAGGGCATCGAGCGCGACCCGCTCGCCGTCCCGCTCGGCCGGGCGATCTACGGGCTCCCGGACGGCGCCGTCTCCACCGGCGACTGCGTGGAGTTCCTCGGCGGCCACGACGCCGCCCGCTGGGACGTGGTGTCGTGCTTCAGCCTCCTGCACCACTTCGTCCTCGGCCGCGGCTCCGTCAGCGCCGAGGAGCTGATCCGGCTCCTCGACCGCGCCACCGGCCGGGTGCTGTTCTTCGACACCGGCCAGGACAACGAGGCGTGGTTCGCCGAGTCGCTGCGCGGCTGGGACCCGCCGCGCGTCGCGCGGTTCCTGCGCGAGAACACGACCTTCGACGAGGTCGTCGACCTCGGTCCCGACGACGACGCCCGCCCGCCCTATGAGGACAACTACGCCAGGCACCTGTTCGCCTGCGTCCGCACGGCATGACGGCGGCGCGGCGCTCGATCGCCGTGCTGCTCGCCGTCCCCGCGGTCCTGGCGGCGGCGGCGTGCGACCGGTCCGCGGCGGGCGGCGCGGCGGCGCCGTCGTCCCCGCCGCCCGCCGCCGGGTCGGCGGGCACCGAGACGGGCACCGTCTGGACGAGCGGCCTCAACGACCACGGGCAGCTCGGCCGCCCCGGCGGGACGATCGACGTGAAACTCGCCCCGGTCACCGGGGTCGGCGGGCAGGGCCGGCTCGGCAGGGTGCGCGCCGTCGCCGGCGGCGGGCGGCATTCGCTGGCGGTCGTCGGCGGCGGCGAGGTCGTCGCGTGGGGCGCCAACGACCACGGCCAGCTCGGCGACGGCACCCGCCGCGACAGCCCCGTCCCCGTCCCCGTCCGCGCGCCGGACGGCCGCCCGGGCACGCTGGACGGGGTCGTCGCGATCAGCGCCAACAACGACTTCTCCATGGCGCTGCGCCGCAACGGCACCGTCGTGACGTGGGGCGCCAACGACCACGGGCAGCGCGGCACCGGCAAGCGCGGCACCGGCAGGCGCGCCAGCCCGCGGGTCCCCACGACCGTGAAGGCGCCGGACGGCCGCAGGCCGCTCACCGGCGTCACCGCGATCGCCGCGGACGGGCACACCGAACTGGTGCTGCGCGGCAACGGGCGGGTCCTCGCATGGGGTGCCAACGACTACGGGATGGTCGGCGACGGCACCCGCCGCGACCGGGCGCTGCCGGTGCCGGTGCGCGGCCTGGACGGCGCCCCGCGGCTGTCCGGCGTGACCCGCGTCGCGATCGGCGGGCAGCACGGGCTGGCGCTGCTGCGGGACGGGCGGCTCGCCTCCTGGGGCCACAACGACCTCGGCCAGCTCGGCGACGGGTCCCGCCAGGACCGGCTCACCCCCGGCCTCGTGTCCGGTGTGGACGGCAAGGGCGTCCTCCGCGACGTCACCGGGATCAGCGCTGCGGAGAAGCACAACTACGCGCTGCGCAAGGACGGCACGGTCGTCGCCTGGGGCAACAACACGGCGGGGCAGCTCGGCGACCGGTCGGTGAACCTCCGCGCGACGCCGGTCGCGGTCGCCGGCGGCCACGGGCCGAAGCTCCGCGGCGTCGCCCAGGTGTTCGCCGGCGAGGCCTACGGCGCCGCGATCCTCACCGACGGGACGCCGCTGACGTGGGGCGCGGGCGGCAGCGGCCAGCTCGGCTCCGGCAACCGGGTGCCGCGCAGCCGTCCCGGCACGCTGGTGATGGCGCACGGCGCCGCGCCGGGCAGGGCACTGTCGGCGGGCGCCGCTGAGCGCCATCTGATCCTGCTGTTGAACCCCGACGGCTCCTAGACGTCCTTCGGGGGCTAGACGTCCTTCGGGGGCTCGACGTCCTTCGGGGGCTGGGCGTCCTTCGGGGGCTCCGGCGCGGAGTCGTCCGCCGTGGGCGCCTCGGCGGGCGGCTGCGGCGCGGGCGGCTGAGGCGCGGTCGGGGCGGGCGGCGCGGCGGGGGTTCCGCTCGCGGCGGCGCCGGCGGGCGCCGGCGTCGCGGAGCGGCGGCGCCACAGCAGGAACCCGGCCCCGGCGGCGGCCACCACGACCACACCGCCGCCGCCGAGCAGGTACGGCGTCATGGAGCCGCCGTCGTCCTTCCGCGCGGGCTCGAAGCCGGCGGCCGGCGCGGTCGGCTGCTGCTCGGCGAGCGTCTTCTCCTCCTGCTGCTCCCGCTGCTTCGTGGACTCCGGCGCGGGCTTGCCGTTGTTGCCGGGCTTGCCGGGCTTCGGCGGCGCGTACTTCGACTCCGGCAGCGTCTGGACGAACTTCAGCAGCGCCAGGTCGGGCTTGCCGTTGCTGCCCTTCACGGCCTTCGCGTAGGCGGTCTTCACCTGGCTCGCCGGCAGCGTGTTGGACGTCGCCTTCAGCTCGTTCCCGGCCAGCACCACGTACGTGCCCTTGCGCTTCATCAGGCCGGGCAGCTGCTGGAGGACCTGCCCCGCGTCGTCCCCGGCCGGGAGGATCGCGATGAACACCGGCACGGACCGGCCCTGCGCCGTGCGGAGCAGCTCCTGCGCCCCGTCCGACTGGTAGTACTTGGCGTGCGAGTCGACGTAGTAGCCGCTCTCGGTGATGCCCTCGGCGACCGCGTCGAGGTCGGCGCCCGCGAACGCGGGCGCGGCGGTCAGGGCGAGCGCCGGCGCCAGCGCCAAAGCCAGCGTCCCGGACGCGACGATGCGGCGGGAAGAGATGTTCACGGAGAGGCTCCTTCTAGCACTGCGACGGGCACCGACAGTACCGGCGCGATGTGGGGAAAGGTGGCGAAAGCCCGGGAATCGGTGCGGGTCGCGTCAGATACCGCGGCCCCTGGTGTGCAGGGCGAGCAGGACGCGCTTGCCGGACACGACACCGGACGCGACGGCCAGCGCGAACGGGACCCGGCGCTCGGCCGGATTGGCCTTGATGGCGCGCGCCGACCAGCGGAGGGCGTCCTTGCGGCGGCCCACGGTCGCGCAGCCGAACGCGAGCTGGCCGTACACGCGCCCAGCGGCGCCCGGCTCCTTCCCAATCTCCGGGTAGTGCTCCAGGAACCACTCCAGCGCGGCCACCTTCGTCTCCCACGCCTGCGCGTAGTACGACGTCAGCCCCCACAGGACGCGGACGTACGGCTCGTCGACGTTCACGACCGGGTGGCGGCGGGCGGCGCGCAGCGCGAGGTCCCAGTCCTCGCCCTGGCTGCCGGGGATCGTCTCGTCCACCATGCCGATCTCGACGAGCGGCTCGCGGCGCGCGACGTAGGTGGACGAGTGGACGCTCATCATGCGGTCGCGGATCAGCGCGTCGTAGGTGACGCGTCCGGTTCCGGCCAGCCGGGGCAGCTCGCGCCCGTCGAAGTCGACGAGGATGCCGGAGCTGCACAGCACCGCGTCCGGCTCGCCTTCGAGCGCCTTCACCTGCGCGGCGAGCTTGCCGGGCAGCCACTGGTCGTCGTCGTCGCAGAACGCGACGAGGTCGGTGTCCAGGGCCAGGATGCCGGAGTTGCGGGCGCCGGCGAGGCCCGGCTCCCGCGTGTTGGCGATGACCTCGACGCGGTCGCCCGCGAGCGACATGTCCGGTTCGGCGCGGTCGAAGACGACGATCGCGCGCAGCCCGCCTTCATAGTCCTGCGCGAGGACCGACTCCAGCGCGCGGCGCAGCAGCTCCGGCCGGTTGTGCGTCGGGAGGACGACGCCGACGGATGGGGGCATCGAGGGCCTGCCTTGTCGCGGGGGGTTCCAGTGGAGGGCGGCGCCGCGGGACCGGCGGCCCCGCGGCGTCCGGTCAGCGCGCGCCGATGATCATGCCGGCCGCGACGGTGTTGTTGGTGGACTCGTCGATCAGGATGAAGCCGCCGGTGAGGCGGTTGCGGGCGTAGTCGTCCACGAACAGCGGCTGGGTGACGCGGAGGGAGACGCGGCCGATCTCGTTCAGGCCGAGCGCGTCCGCCTGCTCGTCGCGGTGCAGGGTGTTGACGTCCAGCCGGTAGTGCAGCTGCTTCACCACCGTCTTCGCGGTGCGGGTCGTGTGCTTGATGACCAGCTTGGAGCGCGGGGTGAGGGTGCGGTCGGGGGTCATCCAGCAGACCATCGCGTCGAGGTCCTGGGCGACCTCGGGACGGTTGTTCGGCCGCGCGATCATGTCGCCGCGGGAGATGTCGATGTCGTCGGCGAGCCGGAGCGTGACCGACATCGGCGCGAACGCCTGCTCCACCGGCCCGGACGGGCCGTCGATGTGGGTGATGGCCGTCGTCAGCCCGGACGGCAGGTGCACGACCTCGTCGCCCGGCTTCAGCACGCCGCCCGCGACCTGGCCCGCATAGCCGCGGTAGTCGTGCAGGTCGGGGTCGGTCGAGGCGTGCGGCCGCACCACGTACTGCACGGGGAACCGCACGTCGATCAGGTTCCGGTCGGACGCGATGTGCACGTGCTCCAGGTGGTGCAGCAGCGACGACCCCTCGTACCACGGCATGTTCACGCTGCGCTCGACGACGTTGTCGCCGTGCAGCGCCGAGATGGGGACGAACGTCATGTCCGTCACGTCGAGCTTGGAGGCGAACGAGGTGAACTCGTCCACGATCCGCTCGTACACGGCGCGGTCGTAGTCGACGAGGTCCATCTTGTTGATCGCCACGACCAGGTGCGGGACCTGCAGGAGCGTGGTGAGGAACGCGTGCCGGCGCGACTGCTCCAGGATGCCCTTGCGGGCGTCCACCAGGATGATCGCGAGGTCGGCGGTCGAGGCGCCCGTCACCATGTTCCGGGTGTACTGGATGTGCCCCGGCGTGTCGGCGATGATGAACTTGCGGCGCGGCGTCGCGAAGTAGCGGTACGCGACGTCGATCGTGATGCCCTGCTCCCGCTCGGCGCGCAGGCCGTCGGTGAGCAGCGCCAGGTTCGTGTACTCCTCGCCGCGCTCGGTGCTCGTGCGCTCCACCGACTCCAGTTGGTCCTCGAAGATGGACTTGGAGTCGAACAGCAGCCGGCCGATCAGCGTCGACTTGCCGTCGTCGACGCTGCCGGCGGTGGCGAACCGCAGCAGGTCCATCGGCTTGCCCGTCGGCCCCGCCTCGGCGGGCTCGTTCCCGGCCATCAGAAGTAGCCCTCCTTCTTGCGGTCCTCCATCGCGGCCTCACTGGTGCGGTCGTCGGCGCGGGTCTGGCCGCGCTCGGTGATCCGGGTCGCCGCGATCTCCTCGATCACCTCGTCCAGCGAGGACGCCGCCGACTTCACCGCGCCCGTGCAGGACGCGTCCCCGACCGTCCGGTACCGGACCGTCGCCTGGAACTCCGGCTCGTCGTCGCCGCGGTTCGCGAAGCCCGTCTCGGCGTCCAGCAGCAGCCCGTCCCGCTCGAACACGCGGCGGGTGTGCGCGAAGTAGATCGAGGGGAGCGCGATCTCCTCCCTGCGGACGTAGTCCCAGATGTCCAGCTCCGTCCAGTTGGACAGCGGGAACACCCGGACGTGCTCGCCCTGTGCGATCTTCGTGTTGAAGACGTTCCACAGCTCCGGGCGCTGGTTCTTCGGATCCCACTGCCCGAACTCGTCCCGGAACGACACCACGCGCTCCTTGGCGCGGGCCTTCTCCTCGTCCCGCCGCGCGCCGCCGAACGCCGCGTCGAACCGGTGCTCCTCGATCGCGTCCAGCAGCGGCGCGATCTGCAGCCGGTTCCGCGACGCCCGCCGCCCCTTCTGCTCGGTCACCCGGCCGCTGTCGATCGCGTCCTGCACCGACGCCACCACCAGCCGGACGCCCAGCTCGGCGACCCGCCGGTCGCGGAACTCGATCACCTCGGGGAAGTTGTGCCCGGTGTCGACGTGCATCACCGGGAACGGGATCGGCGCGGGCCGGAACGCCTTCTCGGCCAGCCGCAGCATCACCAGGCTGTCCTTGCCGCCCGAGAACAGCAGCACCGGCCGTTCGAACTCGGCCGCCACCTCCCGGAAGATGTGGATCGACTCGGCTTCAAGGACGTCCAACTGCGACAGCAGGTAATCGGAACGCTGCATGGTCTGGGGCTCTCTCCACGCTTTCTGGCAGATGCAACCGGTGGCCACGGGACGGGATGTCCCACCCGGAACGGATTAATCGGGGTGTGCGCCGCTGACTCCCGCGATGCCGGTCAGCAGCATCGACGCCGACGCGGGATGGCACACCAGGATATCCGGGAGCCGCGGGTCCTCCCGGTTGTACTCCAGCGGCGACCCGTCGATGCGGGAGGCGTGCGCCCCCGCGCCGAGCGCCACCGCCGCCGGCGCCGCCGAATCCCACTCGTACTGGCCACCCGCGTGCACGTACGCGTCGACCTCGCCGAGCAGCACCGCGGAGATCTTCGCCCCCGCCGAGCCGATCGGCACCAGTTCCACGTCCGCGTCGAGGCGGTCGGCGAGCTGCCGGACGAACTCGGGCGGCCGCGTGCGGCTGACGGCGACGCGGAGCTTGCCCGCGTCCGGCGCCGGGACGTGCAGCGGCACCTCCCGCGGCTGCGCGGCGCCCGGACCGGCCGTCAGCGGATCGGGCTCCCCCGGCTCCGTCCGGACGAGCGACGCGCCGCCCGTCGCGTCCGTGCGGAGCGTCAGCCCCTGCGCCGGCAGCGCCACCGCGCCGGCGGCCAGCCGCCCCCTCCCGGCCGCGTCCCGCACCCAGAGCGCCACGTGGACGGCCCAGTCGCGGCGGCCCTCCTCGGAGAACTCGCGGGTGCCGTCCAGCGGGTCGACGATCCACACCCGGCCGGCGGTGAGCCGCTCGGCGGTCGCGGTGTTGCGGGTCGGCGCGCGGTCGTCGCCCTCCGCCCGCTTCCCCGCCACCGAGGAACGCCCCTCCTCGGACAGGACGGCGTCGCCGGGACAGCGCTCGGCCAGCGCCGCCACGAGGTACTCGTGCGCCCGCAGGTCGCCCGTGTCCTTCAGGACCCGCGCGTCCGCGAACCCCACCTCGTCCCGCACGCCCAGCAGCAGCCGGCCCGCCGCGCCGGCGAGCTCCGCCGCCAGCGCGTGGTCGTCCACATCCGTCATCCGCTGATCACAATCCCGACTCGAATGGTCTGTTCGGTCTACTTTCTCATGCCTACCCGAGCCGGCCCGATGCCCGGGTCCCGCTCAGTAGGCGCCGGAACCCCGGAACACCGCGGACCAGGTCTTCCACATGATCTGCAGATCCATGGCGAGCGTCCAGTTGTCGACGTAGCGCAGGTCGAGCCGCACCGACTCCTCCCACGACAGGTCGGACCGGCCGCTCACCTGCCACAGGCCCGTCAGCCCCGGCTTCACCACCAGCCGCCGGTACACGTCGCCGCCGTACTGGGCGACCTCCTCCGGCAGCGGCGGGCGCGGGCCCACCAGCGACATGTCGCCGCGCACCACGTTGAACAGCTGCGGCAGCTCGTCCAGCGAGTAGCGGCGCAGCCACCGGCCCACCCGGGTGATCCGCGGGTCCTCACGGATCTTGAACAGCACGCCGTCGTTCTCGTTGGCCGCCATCAGCTCGACCTTGCGGGCCTCGGCGTCGGCCACCATCGTGCGGAACTTCAGCACGGTGAACTCCCGGCCGCCGCGCCCGACCCGGACCTGCCGGAACATCACCGGTCCCGCGCTCGTCACCTTGATCAGGAACGCGACGATCAGCAGCAGCGGGCTCAGCGCCAGCAGCCCGCCGAGCGCGGCCGCCCGGTCGAACAGGCCCTTGAAGACCTTGCGGCCGCCGTCCAGCTCCGGGTGCTCCACGTGCAGCAGCGGCAGCCCCGACACCGGGCGGATCGAGATCCGCGGGCCGGTCACGTCCATCAGCGCCGGCGCCACCACGAGCTCGATGTCGTCGCGCTCGATCTGCCACGCCAGCCGGCGCAGCGCCACCCCGTCCATCTCCGGGCAGGCCAGCACCGCCACCGAGTCCGCGCCGATCCGGTCGGCCACCGCCGCCGCCTGCGCGAAGTCGCCCAGCACCGGGACGCCCTCCACCTCGGCGACCGCGTCGTCGCCGGACGCGAGCGCGGGCGGCAGGCACACCGCCGCGATGTCCATGCCGTGGTAGCGCTTCTTGCGCAGCAGCCGGATCAGGTCGGCCACCGACGTCCGGTGCCCCACCGCGACCACGCGGCGCATGCACTCGCCGTTCCAGCGCTTCTTGTGCAGCCACTTGCGCAGCCGGTACCGCGCGACGAGCGCGAGGAACGTGCCGAGCGGCAGCGCCATCACCACGTAGCCGCGCGCCACCTCGGTCTTCGTCGCGTACGCCAGGATCGCGACCGTCGCCGTCAGGATGAACCCGGCGCGCAGCACCCGGTGGAACTCCTCGTACCCGACGCCGATGTACCGGGGCTGGTAGGCCCGGCACAGCGACAGCGTCGGCAGCCACACGACGGGGAGGAGGACGGTCAGCGCGACGTACGGCGCGTTCAGCTCGGTGGGGACGCCGGGGAACCGGAGCACGAACGCGATCACTCCGGCCATCAGCATGCTGAGGACGTCGAGCCATTTCGCGACCCTGCGGTACTTCCCGCTCCAGTTCGGCGACGGGGTGCGCCCCTGCTCATGGTGGGTCGATGACTCGGCCTGGACCTTGTCAACGACGGCCATAGAGCACTCACCAATCCCCTGTAACACGCGCCCCGTCAGCGCGATTCACACCGAAGACGGCTGAACGTCGCCTGAGCCTGGATCCACGGCGTGATTTCCGGTGATCCATGTTGGTTCCGATCTCGTCATGAGAGCCGGTCTGCTTGGCAGAGCGGCATTTC
>NZ_BCQS01000005.1 GCF_001552195.1 Actinomadura latina NBRC 106108 | reverse complement strand
AGACATCGGGATCACCGGCGGCCTCCATCCGATCGGTGACCGGGACGGTCTCGTCCCCGAGGCGCTTCACCAGCCGGTCCAGAGTCGGCTGATCCTTGCTGGGGACGGCCTCGGCCGCCCGCCTGAACAGCAGCGCCCCCTCGGCGAGCATGAGTTCGACGTCCTGGCCGCGCGGCACCTTGATCTGCGCGTCGTGCCACCAGTGCGCGATCGGATCGCCCCACGCCTCCACCCGGAACGACCACGACCCCATCTCCGTGGGCGTCACCCGCGCCGACCACCGGTCAAGGCCGACCCCGACCTCCGACATCCGCTGCCCCGGCAGCTCCTCGCCGTCCGGCGTGCGCAGCACCACCGCCGCGCCCAGCATCTCGTGCCCCTCCCGGAACACCGTCGCCGACACCTCGACCGTCTCACCCACCACGGCCTTCGCCGGCCACCGGCCGCACCCCACCACCGGCGCCACGTCCAGAATCGGAATGCGACCAAGCCTGGGAATGCCGGTCATACGGGACGTCCCGGACTCGACGTGCATGCGTCACCCCTACCCCTGCGAGACTCACGAAACGTCCCATGCCCGCGATCCGGCGCCTACCGCCCCGTAGTTTGGGATAACTTTACGCACCGGCCCGATCGCGGAAAGTCACCGACCGAACCGCCGAAGTCCCTGGCCAGACGGGGGTTTTCGCGGCCGCGGGGCGCGCCGGGCGACCGATCCGCGCGGTAACGGTCCGCTTCCCGCCGTCGCGTGCAGCCGACACGAGCGCATAGCGTGGCTATGTGTGAAGGCAATCCGACGTTTCACGGTCCGCACCGTCCTTCCCGAGCCGCTGCGGCAGCTTGAGGAGCTCGTCCTCAACCTGCGCTGGTCCTGGCACCACGAGACGCTCGACCTGTTCCGCGCCGTGGACCCCGCGCTCTGGGAGGCCGTCCACCACGACCCCGTCCGGCTGCTCGGCGAAGTCTCGCCGGAGCGGCTGGCGCAACTGGCGGAGGACCGGCGGTTCCTGCGCCGCCTGCAGGACAACGCCGAGGACCTGCGCGAGTACCTGACCGCGCCGCGCTGGTACCAGACCCGGCCGGGCGGCCCGTCGTCCATCGCCTACTTCTCGCCCGAGTACGGGATCACCGCCGCGCTGCCGCAGTACTCCGGCGGCCTCGGCATCCTGGCCGGCGACCACCTGAAGACGGCGAGCGACCTCGGCGTCCCGATCCTCGGGGTCGGGCTGCTGTACCGGCACGGGTACTTCTCCCAGTCCCTGTCGCCGGACGGCTGGCAGCTGGAGCGCTACCCGCCGATCGACCCGAACGGGCTGCCGCTCACCCTGCTCCGCGAGCGGGACGGGACGCCCGTCCGCGTCGTCATCGGCGTCCCCAAGGGGCAGGACCTGCACGCGCAGGTGTGGATCGCGCGGGTCGGACGCGTCCCGCAGCTGCTCCTCGACTCCGACGTCGAGGACAACGACCAGGCGGCCCGGGACGTGACCGACCGGCTGTACGGGGGCGGCGGCGACCACCGGCTGCTGCAGGAGATGCTGCTCGGCATCGGCGGCGTCCGGGCGATCCGCGCGTACTGCCGCATCACCGGGCATCCCGCGCCCGAGGTGTTCCACACCAACGAGGGCCACGCCGGGTTCCTCGGCCTGGAGCGCATCCGCGAGCTGGTGTCGGAGGACGGGCTGACGTTCGACGAGGCACTGGAGGCGACGCGCGCCGGCACGGTCTTCACCACGCACACCCCCGTCCCGGCCGGCATCGACCGCTTCCCCCGCGACCTGATCAGCCGGTACTTCGGCGGCGCCAACGAGGAGGAGCAGGTCCCGCTCGACCGGGTCCTCGCGCTCGGCAGCGAGGACTACCCGGGCGGCGACCGCACCGTCTTCAACATGGCCGTGATGGGCATGCGGCTGGCGCAGCGGGTCAACGGCGTCAGCGAGCTGCACGGCGAGGTCAGCCGGGAGATGTTCGGCGGCCTGTGGGGCGGGTTCGACACCGCCGAGGTCCCGGTCGGCTCGATCACCAACGGGGTGCACGCGGGCACCTGGGTGGCCCGCGAGGTGCTGGAGTTCACCGCCCGCGAACTGCCCGCGGTGATGGAGACCGGCCGCGGCTGGGAGGGCGTCCGCGCCGTGTCCGAGCCGGAGATCTGGCGGATGCGGGGCCTGCTGCGGCGCCGGCTCGTCCAGGACGCGCGGCGCCGGCTCCGCGAGTCGTGGCGGCAGCGCGGCGCCAGCGAGGCCGAGGTCTCCTGGATCGACGACGCGCTCGACCCCGACGTCCTGACGATCGGGTTCGCGCGGCGCGTCCCGTCCTACAAGCGGCTCACGCTGATGATGACCGACCCGGACCGGCTCCGCTCGATCCTGCTGCACCCGGACCGGCCCGTGCAGATCGTGATCGCGGGCAAGGCGCACCCGGCGGACGAGGGCGGCAAGAAGCTGATCCAGCAGATCGTGCGGTTCGCCGACTCCGAGGACGTCCGGCACCGCATCGTGTTCCTGCCCGACTACGACATCGCGCTCGGGCAGCTCATGGTGCAGGGCTGCGACGTGTGGATGAACAACCCGCTGCGCCCGCTGGAGGCGAGCGGCACGTCCGGGATGAAGGCGGCGCTGAACGGCGGGCTGAACCTGTCGATCCTCGACGGCTGGTGGGACGAGTGGTACGACGGCCAGAACGGCTGGGCCATCCCGTCCGCCGACGGCCTGTCCAGCCCCGACCGGCGGGACGAGCTGGAGGCCGCCGCGCTGTACGAGCTCATCGAGGACCACGTGTCCGTCACGTTCTACGACCGCGACTCGGCGGGCCTGCCCCGGCGCTGGCTGGAGATGGTCAAGCACACCATCGCCACGCTCGGCCCGAAGGTCCTCGCGTCCCGGATGCTGCGCGACTACGTCGAGGGCCTCTACACCCCGGCCGCCGTGTCCGAGCAGGCCATGGTCGCCGACAAGTACGCGGGCGCCCGCGTGCTGTCGGCGTGGAAGCAGCGGGTCCGCAAGGCGTGGCCGGGCGTCACCGTCGAGCACGTCGAGTCCAACGGCGAGGAGAGCCCGCAGGTCGGGGCGCGCCTCACGGTACGGGTCGTCGTGGACCTCGGTGGCCTCGACCCGGACGACGTCGCCGTGGAGGTCGCCTACGGCCGGGTGGACGAGACGGACGCGCTCGTCGACCCGTCCTACCTGGCACTGGACGAGGGCGAACCGGCGGAGAACGGCCGGCGCCGCTACACCGGCGAGGTCCCCCTCGGGCGCAGCGGCGCGTTCGGCTACAGCGTCCGGGTGGTGCCGAGCCACCCGCTGCTGTCGGGCCGGGCCGAGATGGGCCTGGTGGCGCTGCCGCCCGCCCCGCAGGGCATGACGAACGGCGACCTGCGCTAGCCGTCGTCGTCCTCGTCCTCGTCGTCGTCCTCGCCCGGCGGGTCGGCGACCTGCCAGGCAGCGGCGACGAGGGGCAGGAAGACGTGCGTCGCCAGCAGCGCGAACAGGATCAGGAAGAGGGCGGCGCCGGGGATCTGCGATTCGCGGCCGTCGCGGTCCACGGCCGACGTCACGACCAGCACGGCGGCCAGCACGAAGGTCGTGGCCCGGTGCGCGCTCGCGAACGCGCGGAGCCGCGCGGCGAGCTGGCGCGGCGGCGTCCACCCAGAACAGGCCCAGCGTGACCGCGCCCGCCCCGGCCAGTGCCCGGCGGGGCCGCCGCCGGGCGTAGCGCGCGGGCAGCCGGCGCCCCAGTTCCGCGAGGCGGTCCGCGTGCTTCGTCATGGCGTGTCTCCGATCCTCGGGAACGGTGTCAGCGAGAAGACGACCTCGACCGGCACCTCGAAGTACTCGGCGATGCGCAGCGCGAGGTGCAGGCTGGGGCTGTACTCGCCCCGTTCCAGGTAGCCGACGGTCTGGTAGTGGACGCCCAGCGCGGCGGCCAGGTCGCGGCGGGAGACGCCGCGCTCGGCCCGCAGCACCGGGATGCGGTTGTGGACGGCCTCCTTGTCGGCGGGCACCCGGCCCGCCTTGCGGATCATGGCGTGGCCCTCGGCGTCCTCATGCGCACCCCCGTACGGGAACTGGGATCATCGGTCATATCTCTGCATTCATTGATAGTAGATGTACTACATCACATCACATACTTGCAAGCGAGCGAACCCTGGCAGGATGGGCACGTGCGACTGGCCGAGCGACGCGACCGGCCCCTGCGGCGGCTGCCGGAGGGGCGCACGGCCGACGCGCTCCTGGCCGCCGCGTGCCTGCTCCTCCTGGTCGTCATCGCGCTGCTGGAGACCCACGTGGCCGGCCGCGAGACCATGCCCGCCCGCGGCTGGGCGCTGATCGCGGTCGCGTGCGGGGCGCTGTACTTCCGGCGCGGCCATCCGGTCGCGGTCGCCGCCGTCACCCTCGCCGCCTGCGGGATCTACTACCCGGCCACCGGTCCCGACGGCCCCATCGTGATCACCTTCGTGATCGGGCTCTACACGGCGGCCGCCGCGGGGCGCCTGGTGACGGCCGGGCTGCTCGCCGCCGCCGCGATGGCCGGCACCGTCTACGGCGACAGCCGCGACGACACCAACCACCTCGCGGACGCGGCGTCGTTCCTGCTCGCCGGCTGGTTCGTCGCCGTCATCGCGATCGGCGGCGTCGTCCGGAACCGCCGCGCCTACCTGCGGGAGGCCGAGGAGCGCGCCCGGGTCGCCGAACGCGGCCGGGAGGCCGAGGCCCGCCGCCGCGCCGTCGAGGAGAGGCTGCGCATCGCCCGCGAACTGCACGACGTCCTCGGCCACAACATCTCGCTGATCAACGTGCAGGCCACCGCCGCGCTGCACGGGCTGCGCCGCGAACCCGAGCGCGCCGAGGACGCCCTCACCGCGATCAAGCAGGCCAGCAAGGACACGCTCCGGGAGATGCGCGCCACCCTCGGCGTCCTCCGCCAGGTCGACGAGGCCGCCCCGGTCACCCCCGCCCCCGGCCTCGCCCGGCTGGACGAGCTGACGAACGGCATCGCCGCCGCCGGCCTCACGGTCCGCACCGAGATCGAGGGCGGGCCGCGCGCGCTGCCCGCCGAGGCCGACCTGGCCGCGTACCGGATCGTCCAGGAGGCCCTGACGAACGTGGCCCGCCATTCCACCGCGTCCGCCGCCGTGGTCCGCGTCGGCTACACCGGCGAGGGCGTGACGGTCAGCGTGGAGGACGACGGAGAGCCGAGGCCGGGCGCGCCTTCCGAGGACGGCAGCGGTATCCGCGGCATGCGCGACCGCGCCGAATCCCTGGGCGGCACGCTGAAGGCCGGACCCGGCCCGGATGGCGGCTTCACCGTCCTGGCCCACCTGCCGCTCTGAAAAAAGTGCCCGGGGCGATGAGTTCCCGGCGCGGGCCGGGTCAACACGGGCATGGTGACAACGCAGACACTCCAGACGCCCGAAGCCGACATCGTGTACGACGTCTACGGCCCGCTGCCGCCCGCCGGCGGACGGCCGCCGCTCGTCATGATCGGTCAGCCCATGGACGCCACCGGCTTCCGCACGCTGGCGTCGCACCTCCCCGACCGCACCGTGGTCGCCTACGACCCGCGCGGCCTCGGCCGCAGCACCCGCAAGGACGGCCGGAACGACCACGCGCCCGATGTGCAGGCCGCCGACGTGCACGCCCTCATCGAGGCGCTCGGCGCGGGCCCGGTCGAGATGTTCGCCAGCAGCGGCGGCGCGGTGACCGCGCTCGCCCTCGTGGCGGCGCATCCCGGCGACGTCGCGACCCTGGTGGCGCACGAGCCGCCGATCATCCCGGTGCTGCCCGACGCGGCGTCCGCCGAGCGCGCGCGGGCCGAGGTCCGGGCCGTGTACGAGAGTAAGGGCTGGGGCGCCGGCATGGCCGCCTTCATCGCGATGACGTCGTGGCAGGGCGAGTTCACCGACGACTACTTCGCCCAGCCCGCACCCGATCCGGCCATGTTCGGGATGCCGGCCGAGGACGACGGCACCCGGGACGACCCGCTGCTGTCCGACCGGTCGTGGGCGGTCAGTGACTACCGGCCCGACGTCGCCGCTCTCACCGCGGCGCCCACGCGCATCGTGATCGCCGTGGGCGAGGAGTCGAAGGGCGTCATGACCGGACGCACCTCCGAGGCGATGGCGGAACTGCTCGGCGGTCCGGCGACCGTGTTCCCGAGCCACCACGGCGGCTTCCTCGGCGGCGAGTTCGGCCAGGCCGGACAGCCCGCCGCGTTCGCCGAAAGGCTGCGCGACGTGCTCGCCGACGCCGGTTGACGGCGGCCTGGGGCCGCCCCGGCCCGCACCCGGCGCCCTGAAGCGAAGCCGTCAGCCGGGCCGGTCGTCGGCGTCCCGGGCGGCCAGGGCCTCGTAGGCGGGGGCCAGGACGTCCGTGAGTGCGCGGCGGCGGATCTTCACGGGCGGCGGCGCGGCCACCTGGAGGACGAAGCCGGGCGGGACGGCCGGGGACGGGGGACGGTCGCGGAGGCGGGCCAGGCCGGACGGGGGCGTCCAGAAACCGGCGGCGGTCAGCGGCTCGTCCTCCATGTCGAGGGGGTCGGGCCCGGTCCCGGCGCCGCGCCGCAGGCCGGCGAGGAGCTGGTCGCGGCCGCGGCCGTTCCACTCCAGGATCAGGAACGGGTCGTCGTCGAACGCCTCGGCCAGCAGGTACAGGACGGCCGCCGCGTGCTTGCAGGGGTCGCCCCAGTCGGGGCAGTCGCACATCAGGTGCAGGTCGGACGCCGAACCGGGGAACAGCGCGAGGCCCAGCTCGGCGAACACCCACTCGATCTCGGGCGGCATCTCCCCGGCGAGGAGGTGGGCGCGGAACACCGCGCGGGACGCGAGTTCCTTCTCGACGGCCCGCCAGTCCGCCTCGTCGATCGCGTCGATGCCGAGCGCCACCTCGTACGGCTCGGGCGCCGAGCCGTGCACCTTCGCGCTCACCTCGTACGGCTCCACGCGCAGGTCGAACACGTTGCCCTTGCGGGCGTAGGTCCGGCCGCGCTGCAGGCGGCCCTTGTCGGCGAACGACTCGACGAGGTCGATGAAGCGGCGCGACCACCACTGGGTGCCGATCGAGCCGCGCTTGTTGCGCGCCTTGATCCCGTCCCGCATCAGTCGCTCACCGCCTCGGGGGACAGCCGCAGGACGTCGCGGAGTTCGGCGACGGACAGTTCGGTCAGCCAGTCCTCGCCGGTGCCGACGATCGACTCGGCGAGGGCCTTCTTGCGCTCGATCATCTCGTCGACGCGCTCCTCCATCGTCCCGACGCAGATGAACTTGCGGACCTGCACGTTGCGGGTCTGCCCGATGCGGAACGCGCGGTCGGTGGCCTGGTCCTCGACGGCCGGGTTCCACCAGCGGTCGACGTGCACGACGTGGTTGGCGGCGGTCAGCGTCAGGCCCGTCCCGGCGGCCTTCAGGGAGAGCAGGAAGATCGCGGGCTCCCCGTCCTCCTGGAAGTGCTGGACGAGGTCGTCGCGACCCTGCTTGGACGTCCCGCCGTGCAGCCACAGGACAGGACGTTCGAGACGGGCCGCGAGATAGGGCTGGAGCATCGAGCCGAACTCGGCGTACTGGGTGAAGACGAGCGCCTTCTCGCCCTGCTCCAGGACCTCGGCGCAGATCTCCTCCAGCCGTTCGAGCTTCCCGGAGCGGCCGGGGAGCCGGGAGCCGTCCTTGAGCAGCTGCGCCGGATGGTTGCAGACCTGCTTGAGCTTGGCCATCGTCGCCAGGACGAGCCCGCGCCGCTTCGTCTCGTCGGCCTCGGCGATCTGCTGGAGCATGTCGTCCACGGTCGCCTGGTAGAGGGACGCCTGCTCGGTCGTGAGGTTGCAGTAGACCTTGATCTCCTGCTTCTCCGGCAGGTCGGAGATGATCGACTTGTCGGTCTTCAGGCGGCGCAGGATGAACGGCTGCGTCGCCCGCTTCAGCGCCATCGCCGCCTGCTCGTCGCCCTCGCGCTCGATCGGTATCGCGAACCGCCGCCGGAACGCGCTGCGCGGCCCGAGCAGGCCCGGGTTCGCGAACTCCATGATCGACCACAGTTCGGTCAGGTGGTTCTCGACCGGCGTCCCGGTGAGCGCGACCCGCGTGCGCGCCGGGATGCTCCGCACGGCCCTCGCCTGCCGCGTCCCGCTGTTCTTGAGCGCCTGCGCCTCGTCGCAGACGACCCGTCCCCACTCGATGGGGGCGAGCATCTCCGCGTCCCGCGCCGCCGTCCCGTACGTGGTCAGCACCAGATCGGCGCCGGCCACGGCCTCGACGAGGTCGTCGCCGCGATGCCGCCCGGTTCCGTGGTGGACGTAGACCCGCAGCTTCGGCGTGAACCGCGCCGCCTCCCGCTGCCAGTTCCCCACCAGCGACATGGGCAGGATCAGCAGGGTCGGAGCGGGGCGGGCGCCGTTCTCGCGTTCATGAGTGAGAAGGGACAACACCGACACGGTCTTGCCCAAGCCCATGTCGTCCGCGAGCAGGGCACCGAGTCCTAGATCGTCCATGAAGGTCAGCCAGGCTAGGCCGCGCTCCTGGTAGGGGCGCAGCTCGCCGTCCAGGTCGTCGGGCGTGCCCATCGGGGTGAGGCGGCGGTCGGCCTCGCCGGAGAGGAGGTCGCCCAGGGGGCCGCCCGCGTCGACCTCGGCGAGGGGGAGGGTGTCGTCGCCGGCGTGGACGATCGCGCGGATCGCCTCGGCGGCCGTCATCCGGCCGCGGCGGGGGTGCCGGAGGAAGTCGAGCGCCGCTTCGAGCTGCCGCTCGTCCAGTTCGACCCACTGGCCGCGCAGCCGGACGAGCGGGGTCTTCAAGCGGGCCAGTTCCGCCAGTTCGGCCTCGTCGATGCTCTCGTCGCCGATCGCGAGGTCCCAGCGGAAGTCGACCATCGCCTTGAGGTCGAACCCCGAGGACGCCGCCGCCCCGGACGACGCCTCCGGATCCTCGTTGCGGGTGGTCAGCTTCATGCCGAGCTTCGCCTTGCCCGCCCACTGGGGGAGCAGGACGCCGAACCCGGCGGCGGCGAGCAGCGGGGCCGCCTGGCGGAGGAAGCGGAACGCGCCCGCGGTGTCGAGGACCAGCTCGTCCGGCGCGGGGCCGTCCAGGGCCGGGGCCAGGTCGGGGAAGAGGCGCAGGGCGCGGCCGAGGCCGGCGAGGAGCGTCTCCTCCGCGTCCGGGATCGAGGTGGCCTCGCCCTCCCACACCATGGCGGCCGGGACGTAGAGGCTGGGGTCGTCGGTGCCCTGGAGGGCGAACTCGACCCGCCAGGCGTCGGCCTGCGGCTTCTCGGACTCGCCGAACTCGCTGTCGCCGAACTCCTCCGCGCCCGGTTCGGCGAGCCGGAAGCAGACGCGCAGCGGGCCGGACGGCCGGCGCGCGGCGGCGGCCCACGCGTCCAGTTCGGCTATCAGGTCGCCGGGGTCGTCGCGGGGCTCGCGGGCGACGGCGGCGGACGGGCCGGTCAGCGCCATCACCCAGCGCTCGGCGAGCGGCAGCCGGTCGGGCTCCTTGCGCCGCGACACCAGCAGCGGGTGCGGCACCACGCCCCGCACGGCGGTGTCGACCAGCCCGGACAGCGCCTCGCGCAGCACCTCGGCGGCGGGACGTCCGCCCTCGGCGGCGCGGCAGGCGGCGGGCATGGCGCGCGCGAGCTCCCGGAACCGCGCCGGGTCGTCGATCACCGGACGCCAGCGCGCCACGAGATCGCCGTCCTCGCGCAGCAGCGCGGGCAGGACGTGGCCGCGCGAGGCGAGGTGCACGGCCTCGTCCGCGAGCACGCACAGGAACCGCAGGTCGGTGCCCGGGACGACGTCGGCGCCGTGCTCGGCGGCCTGGAGCAGCGCCATCGCGGGGAAGGGTTCGAGGACGAGCGCCGGGACCCGCCACGGCCGCAGCTCGGGCTCCTCCCGCACCGGCTCGGGGCCCAGCTCCGCCGACGGCAGCGGGTGGTCGCCGAGCGTCGGCAGCGACATCGCCAGCTCGACGCGGAACGCCGTGCGGACGAGCGGCTCGTACGACGTCCCGGTGAAGTCGCAGGTCGCGAAGGGGTGGACGTCCGGTGCGGGCTCGTACGGGCCGGTGCGCTCGGCCCAGAGGCACAGCGCACCGCCATGCCAGGTGGCGTGGGCGACGAGCATGGTCCCCGAAGCTACCAGCAGCCTCCGACAGCACCGCTCGTCACGGCCGTACCGGCGGCGGCCGCGCCGCGGGCCCTGGTTAGGCTCGGGACGTCCGCCACCGAGTTGCGCAGGAGGGTCGCCGTGGGCGAGTTCGTACGGGTCGAGGCCGAGGACGGGGTCGCGACGATCAGGCTGGACCGTCCGAAGATGAACGCCCTGAACGCCCAGATGCAGCGGGAGCTGATCGACGCGGCCCGGCAGGTCACCGAGGACGCCGCGGTGGGCGCGGTCGTCCTGTACGGCGGGGAGAAGGTGTTCGCGGCGGGCGCGGACATCAAGGAGATGGCCCCGATGTCCTACGCCGAGATGTCGGCGGGCCACTCGCGGCTCCTGCAGGACTTCGCCAAGGCGCTCGCCGCCATTCCCAAGCCGGTCATCGCCGCGATCACCGGGTACGCGCTCGGCGGCGGGCTGGAGGTGGCGCTGACGGCCGACTTCCGCGTCGCGGGCGAGGGCGCGAAGGTCGGGCAGCCGGAGATCTCTCTCGGCATCATCCCCGGCGCGGGCGGCACGCAGCGGCTGTCGCGGCTCGTCGGCGCGTCCCGCGCCAAGGACCTGATCTTCTCCGGCCGCCACGTCAAGGCGGACGAGGCCCTCGCCATGGGCCTGGTCGACCGCGTCGTCCCGGACGCCGATGTCTACGCGGCCGCCAAGGAGTGGGCGGCGACGTTCGCCGGCGGTCCCGCGATCGCCCTGCGCGCCGCCAAGCAGGCCATCGACCGGGGCCTCGAGGTCGACCTCGACACCGGCCTGGAGATCGAGCGGACGCAGTTCGCGGCCCTGTTCGCCACCGACGACCAGGCGAACGGCATGAAGAGCTTCATGGAGGAAGGCCCCGGCAAGGCCACGTTCACCGGCCGCTGACCGGCGCTCACGCCCGGGTCCGCCGGCGGCGATCCGCAGCGCGCTGTGATGGATGACGGTTAAACCGTTATTTGTGTTTTTGGGTGTGCTGCCGGGGATTGTGAAGGTCGGCCGATAGCATCTGCCGCCATGCGACACGCGTACCGAACCGCGCTCGTGACGGGCGCGTCCAGCGGGATCGGGGAGAGCTTCGCCCGCCTGCTGGCCGGCCGCGGCACCGATCTGGTGATCGTGGCGCGCCGGGCCGAGCTGCTGGACGGGCTGGCCCGCGAGCTGGTCGAGCGGTACCGGGTCGCCGTGGAGGTGGTGGCGGCCGACCTCACCGACCCCGCGCAGCGCGCCGAGGTGGAGGGACGGCTGAGCGCCGAGCCGGTCGAGCTGCTGGTGAACAACGCCGGGTACGGCGCTTTTGGAGCGTTCGCGGAACTTCCGCTGGACGACCACCTTGCGCAGATCGAGCTGAACGTGACGGCGCTGGTGCGGCTCGCGCACGCCGCGCTGCCGGGGATGATCGAGCGCGGGCGCGGCGGTGTCCTGAACGTCGCGTCGATGTCGGGGTTCGCGCCGTCGCCCGGCAGTGCCACCTACGGGGCGACCAAGGCGTATGTGGCGTCGTTCTCCGAGAGCCTGCACTCCGAGGTCGCCGGCAAGGGCGTGCACGTCACGGCGCTGTGCCCGGGCTTCACCCGGACGGAGGACGAGCAGCCCGGCGTACATGGCCCGGCCAACCTGCTGTGGCTGCGGCGCGACGACGTGGCACGGGCCGGGCTGGACGCGGTGGCGGCCGGACGTGCGCTGTGCGTCCCCGGCGTGCAGTACAAGGCGGCGCTCCCGGCGCTGAAGCTCGTCCCGAGGCCGCTGCTCAGGGCCGCCGTGAACCGCATGTGGCAACAGGCAGCCGACACCCGGTGACAAAGCGCGGTGACAAAACGGCACGCCGCTTTTTGCTCAGGTCTACAAAAGTTCCCGTGGGTTGATTGTTGCGGTGCTGACTTGACGGGGGTCACGGTGAGTGGCGACGATCGAACCTACGCTTGAGTAGGTTGTGTGTACGGCCTGCTGGGCGGCCCGATCGAGCCGCGGCGCGGCGGCCCGTCCGGCAAGACCACTCGTCCCAGCGAAGGAACCACATGTCCGTGACCCCCGAAGAGAAGTCCCAGACCGGCCTCCTGCACGACCTTGAGCCGGTGGTCGAGAAGGAACTGAACCGGCACCTGTCGATGGCCAAGGAATGGTTCCCGCACCAGTACGTCCCGTGGAACGAGGGCCGCGACTTCGACGGGCCGCTCGGCGGCGAGCCCTGGTCGCTGGAGCAGTCCAAGCTCAGCGTCGAGGCGCGCGAGTCGCTCATCGTCAACCTGCTCACCGAGGACAACCTGCCCGGCTACCACAACGCCATCGCCACGGTGTACGGCCGCGAGGGCGCCTGGGGCACCTGGGTCAACCGGTGGACGGCGGAGGAGAACCGGCACGGCATCGTCCTGCGCGACTACCTCACCGTGACCCGCGCGGTCGACCCGGTCGCGCTTGAGCGCGCGCGCATGCACCACATGGAGGCCGGCTACGCGGCCGACCACGGCGACTCGTTCCTGCACGGGACGGCCTACGTGTCGTTCCAGGAACTCGCCACCCGCGTCTCGCACCGCAACACGGGCAAGGCGTCCGGCGACCCGGTCTGCGAGCAGATGATGGCCCGCATCGCCGCCGACGAGAACCTCCACATGATCTTCTACCGGAACCTCCTGGCGGCCTCGCTGGATGCGTCCCCGAACGAGACGATGCGGGCGATCACCGATGTGGTGAAGGGCTTCCAGATGCCCGGCTACAGCATCGACGGGTTCCTCCGCAAGTCCGTCATCATCGCCAACGCCGGCATCTACGACCTGCGGCTGCACCACGACGACGTGCTCGTCCCGGTGCTGCGCAAGTGGAACGTGTTCGACCGCACCGACCTGTCCGGCGACGGCGAGAAGGCCCGCGAGGAGCTCGCCGAGTTCATGCAGCAGCTCGACGCCGCCGCCACCAAGTTCGAGACCCGCCGCGAGGAGCGCCGCGCCCGGCAGGCCGCCCGCAAGGGCTGAGCGCGGGCTGATCGCGGGAACGCGTCCCCGGTTTCCCGCGTCAAAGGGGACATGGGGACGCATCGGCGACTGGGCGGGTATCGGTTGCTGGACGAGATCGGCCGGGGCAGCACCGCCGTGGTGTACCTCGCCATGGACGCCCATGGCCGCGAGGTCGCCGTCAAGGAGCTGGTCCCGGAGCTGACGGGGGTCCGGGAGGCGATCGACCGGCTGGCGCGCGAGATGCGGGCGCAGGCGCGGGTGCGCAGCGCCTACGTCGCGGGCCTGCTGGACGGGGCGATCACGGCGGAGCGCCCGCACGTGGTCATGGAGTACGTGCCGGGCTGCCCGCTGAACGACCTGATCCCGGCGTACGGGCCGCTGCGCGGCGACCGGCTGGCCCGGTTCGCGCGGCGGCTGGCGCTCGCGCTCGGGGACGTCCACGACGCGGGCGTCCTGCACCGCGACGTGTCGCCGGGCAACGTCATCGTCCTGGGCGACCGGCCCACGCTGATCGACTTCGGGATCGCGCACGAGTCCGGGGCCGAGCAGATCACCCGGCGCGGGATGGTCGTGGGGACGCCCGCCTACCTGGCCCCCGAACTGATCGAGGGGGAGCGCGCCACCACCGCGTCGGACGTGTTCTCCTGGGCGTCGACCGTCGCGTACGCGGCGACGGGCCGCCCGCCGTTCGGGCGGGGGTCGCTGCACGGGGTGTGCTTCCGCATCCTGCGCGGCCAGGCCGATCTGGACGGCGTTCCCGAGCCGGTGGCCGGGCTGCTGCGGATGGCGCTCCGGCGCGACCCGTCCCGCCGTCCGCCCGCGCGCTGGTTCGCCGGGGCCCTCGCGCCGCTGCCGGGAGGCATGGGGGGCCGTCCACCCGCGGGGCCCTCGGCGGTCGCCGGCGGGGCGGTGGCGGCCTGATGCCGATTAGATCTTCCCGGCCGGATCGGCAAGGGTAGGGTTTCGGAAACGATGAAGGGAGCCGTCACGTCCGGGGACCGAATCGGCCACTACAGCGTCCAGCAGACCCTGGGAGAAGGGGGCATGGGCGTCGTCTACCTCGGCGCCGACCCCGAGGGGCGCAACGTGGCCATCAAGGTGCTGCGGCCCGCGGTCGCGGGGGACGCCACGGCGCGCCGCCGGCTGGCCCGCGAGGTCGACTCGATGCGCAGGGTGCACAGCCCGCACGTCGCCGAGATCCTCGACGCCGACGTGACCGCCGACCAGCCCTACATCGTGACCCAGTACGTACCGGGCCGGACGCTCGAAGAGGTCGTCGAGGACTCCGGGCCGATCTACGG
Organism: Actinomadura latina NBRC 106108; assembly: GCF_001552195.1. GTDB lineage: Bacteria > Actinomycetota > Actinomycetes > Streptosporangiales > Streptosporangiaceae > Spirillospora > Spirillospora latina. Next base: position 917,808 of record NZ_BCQS01000005.1, on the reverse strand, counting down.
GCCGGGGCTCCAGCGGCTCGGCGTGGGGCTGGCGTCGGCGCTGTCGGCGATCCACGGCGCGGGGATCGTGCACCGCGACATGAAGCCCGGCAACGTGATGCTCGTGGACGGCGAGCCCGTCGTGATCGACTTCGGCATCGCGCAGGCCGCCGACGCGACCCGGCTCACCGCGACCGGGATGGTCATCGGCACGCCCGGCTACCTCGCACCGGAGATCATCGAGGGCGAGGACGCGGGCCCGCCGTCGGACGTGCACGCCTGGGCCGGGACGGTCGCCTACGCCGCCACCGGCCGGCCGCCGTTCGGCTCCGGCACCTTCGAGTCGATCTTCTACAAGATCATGCAGGGCACGCCGGACCTGGAGGGCGTGCCGGACGCGATGCTGCCCGTGCTGCGGTCGGCGATGGCGCGGCACCCGGCCGAGCGTCCCACCGCGGTCAACCTGGTGCAGCTCACCCGGCGGATCCACCTCGAAGCGACGATCACCGACCAGACCCGCGTCGACCGGCACTACCCGGCGGCCGGCGCGTCCCCCGCGGCCGGCACCTCCCTGGACGAGCCGGCGGCCGACCACTCCCGGATGTTCTCCATGCCGGTGACGGGGCCGCCGGAGTCCACGTCCCAGGACGTCCCCGCGCGGCCCACGACGCCGGGCGGGACGATGCCCCCGGTGCCCGCGCCCGTCCCGGCGCAGCCGCGCGACTTCGTCGGCCAGCTGCCGCCCGCCGCGCCGCCGCCTCCGCCGCCGGGCCCGCCGCCCGCGCAGTTCAAGGCGGGCGAGCAGTTCGGGCCGCGCGGCTACGACCCCTACGACCGGGGCGCCTACCCGCCGCCGTACGGGCCGCCGAACCAGCCACCGCCGGGAGCGCTGCAGCGCGGCCCGTACGACGCGCAGGCGCAGGCGCAGGGGCAGGACGCGCAGCGCCGCGTCGCCGACCAGGCCCGCACCGACCGCGACCGTGCCGACCGGGACCGCCGCAAGCCCTACGGCTGGTACCGGGTGCTCAGCTTCATCGTGCTCGTGGCGCTGCTCGGGTTCGCCAACATCGCGCCGCTGCTCGCCCTCGGCGTCACCATCGCGGGCGTGTTCGTGCTGCGCGCGGCGGACAAGGCCGCCAAGGGCATGGAGGGCCGGCAGACCCGGCGCGGGCCGCGCACGGGCGACGCCGTCGCCGCCGCGTTCCGCACGCCGCTGCACCTGCCGGGCGCGCTGATGTCCACGGTCCTGTGGACCTCCCTCAGCCTGATCGCCGGGCTGATCATGCTCGGCGTGCTGATCTTCGCGCAGTCCGGCATGACGGCGTCGAAGGCGATCGCGTACTCGTCGATGGCGGTGATCGGGCTGCTGTGCCTCGCGCCGGGCAGCGGCGCGCCCCGGCGCCAGCTCGCCCGGATCTGGGGCGCGATCCTGCCGCGCGCCGAGGCCGCCCTCGCGGGCGCACTGATCCTCGGGATCTTCGCGGGCGTGCTGGCCGGGCTGTCGCAGCGGCAGCCGCCGGACACCACCCCGCTGGACGGGATGAGCCAGAGCCTCGAGGGCCTGCGCGCCGACGTCCACGACCTGGTGACCAACATCCCCGGCATGTGATCGGGCTCGTCCCCGCGGGCGGGCACGGTCGGTAGGGTGGCGGCCCATATGAGCGGTGAGACGAGCCATCAGGAACACATCGGGCCCTACCGGCTGCTGGCGCGGCTGGGCGGTGGCGCGGCGCCGGGCGATGGCGGTGCGGTCCACCGCGCGGCCGGGCCGGACGGGCGCGACGTGGCGATCCGGCTGCTCCCGCCCGGCGCGGCGCCCGACATCGGGCGGATGCGCGAGGTCCTCAGCCCCTACGTGGTGGACGTCCTGGACGGTGAGCCCGCCGGGCCGCGTCCGTACGTCGTGTCCCGGTTCGTCCCGGGCCGGCCGCTGGCCGAGACGGTCGCCGAACGCGGCCCGCTGTCCGGGGACGCGCTGCGCCGCATGGCGTCCGGGCTGGCCAAGGCGCTCGCCGCCATCCACCGGGCGGGGCTCGCGCACGGCGAGCTCCGGCCGGGGACCGTGCTCGTCGTGGACGACGCGCCCGTCGTGGTCGGCTTCGCGCTGGCCGCCGGGGCCGGGGCCGCCGATGACGTCCGGGCGTGGGCCGCGACGGTGACCTTCGCCGCCACTGGACGGCATGACGCGCCCGCGGGTGCGCTGCCGGCCGCCCTGCGCTCGCTGGTCGAGGCCGCCGCGCATCCCGATCCGGGGGCGCGCCCGGCGGCGGAGGAGCTGGCGGAGGCGGCGTCCGGGCTGGATCTTCCCGCCGTCCCCGCCGCCCGCCCGCCGGCGGAGCCCGTTCCGCCGGGCCGGCCGGAGACCCTGCCCGGTGCGGACGCGGAGGCCGGCCCGGGCGCGGCCCGCACGTCGGAGCCGGTGAGCGGCGAGGCGCCCGAGATGCGGGTGGCGCTCGGGTGGGCGCGGCTGCTCGCGGCCATGGTCGTGGTGATCGCGATCGCCGTCGCGATCATCGCGCCGGTCGCGGGACTCGTCCTGTCGTTCGCCGCGGTGACGCTGCTGCGGCCGGCGGGCACGCCGGAGAGTCGCGGGGCGCGCGGCTGGGCGGCGGCCCTCGGGCGGACGCTGCTCACCGTCCCGTACGCGGCGGTGCTCGCGGTGGCCGTCCCGGCCGGGCTCGCCGCGGTGTCGGCGGTGGGCGGCCGGATCGACTCGCTCACCGCCTGCGCGTTCGGCGCGGGCGCCGCGGCGGCGGTGCTGTGGACCGCGCCGGGCGTGCGCGGACCGCGCCGGGGGCTGGAGCGGATGCTCCTGCCCCTCGCCCGGCGGCCCCGGCTCGTCGCCGCCGCGGCCGTGTGCCTCGGCGTGCCGGCCCTGCTCGCGGTGGCCGGGGCGATGACGCTGGGGCCGAGCTTCGCCCCGATGTACGGGGTGCAGCAGACGCTGGAGAGCTCGATGGACCGCCTCCAGCACGCCGTCAACCGGTGGTGAGACGTGAGGTCCGTCACGTCCGGTTCGGGACGCGAAAGGCCCCGTGAACGCCCCGGATACGTGGGTAAGGTCTCACGAACTGGGATTTGCCAGTAGGCTACTCATTAGTAACATTGCTCGTGCACGGCCGAATCAGGGACCCGGCTCCGAAGTGCGTTCGGGTATTTGGCAGGCTGTGACTTCGACAACGCACGTCCGCGTCGACCCGCCACGGGCGGCGCCCCTCAGCCGCTCACCCAGCGGCCAACTGAGTGCAGGGAGGTCGGCCACCGGCCATGAACATCGTCGTCCTGGTGAAGCAGGTTCCCGATACGGAGAGCCCGCGCAAGCTGAAGTCCGATGACAGCACGCTCGACCGCGCCGCGGCGGACGGCGTCATCAACGAACTCGATGAGTACGCGATCGAAGAGGCGCTGCGCATCAAGGAGGCCCACGGCGGCGAGGTGACCGTCCTGACCATGGGTCCCGACAAGGCCACCGACTCCATCCGCAAGGCCCTGGCCATGGGTGCCGACAAGGCCGTGCACCTCCACGACGACGGTCTCGCCGGCTCCGACGCGCTGCAGACCTCGTACGCCATCCAGCAGGCGCTCGGCCGCACCGGGTTCGACCTGGTGGTCCTCGGCTCGGAGTCCACCGACGCGCGGACCGGCGTGCTCGCCGCGATGCTCGCCGAGCGGCTCGGCGCCGCGCAGGTCTCGCTCGCCAACAAGGTCGAGATCGACGGGACGTCCATCAAGGCGCAGCGGCAGACCGACTACGGCTTCGACCGGGTCGAGGCCGGCCTGCCCGCGGTCGTGAGCGTCGTGGAGAAGATCAACGAGCCGCGCTACCCCTCGTTCAAGGGGATCATGGCGGCCAAGAAGAAGCCGGTCGAGACGCTCGGCCTGGGCGACGCCGGCATCGACGCGTCCCAGGTGGGCCTGGCGAACGCCGCCACCGAGGTGGTCGACTTCGCCGAGGCGCCGCCGCGCGCCAAGGGCGAGATCGTCACCGACGAGGGCGACGGCGGTGCGAAGATCGCCGAGTTCCTCGCGTCGAAGAAGTTCGTCTGAGCGAGGAAGGGGATTAGGAACCAATGGCTGAGATTCTCGTCCTCGTCGACCATGTCGACGGTGAGGTCAAGAAGGTCACGCTCGAACTGCTGACGCTGGCGAACCGGCTCGGCGAGGCCGCCGCGGTATGGGTCGGGCCCGGCTATGAGAAGGCCAAGGACAAGCTCGGCGAGTACGGCGCCGGCAAGGTCTACGTGGCCGCCGACGAGGAGCTGGCCTCCTACGTCGTCGCCCCGAAGGCCGCGCTGCTCGCCCAGCTCGTGAGCGAGAAGTCGCCGGCCGCCGTGCTGGTCGCCGCGACCGCCGAGGGCAAGGAGATCGCGGGCCGCCTCGCGGTCAAGACCGGCTCCGGCGTGCTGACCGACGTCGTGGACGTCAGCGACGGCTTCGTCGCCGAGCACTCCATCTTCGGCGGCGGCATCATCGCGCACGCCAGGGTGAGGACCGGCACGCCGATCATCGCCGTCCGGCCGAACTCCGTCGCCCCCGAGGCGGCCGCGGCCACCCCGGCCGAGGAGCAGGTGTCGGTCACGCTGTCGGACGCCGACAAGGGCGCGAAGATCGTGGAGAAGGTCGTCCAGGAGAAGGGCGAGCGCCCGGACCTGACCGAGGCCGCGATCGTCGTCTCCGGCGGCCGCGGCGTCGGCGGCGCCGAGAACTTCAAGATCATCGAGGGGCTGGCCGACTCGCTCGGCGCGGCCGTCGGCGCCTCCCGCGCCGCGACCGACGCCGGCTGGTACCCGCACTCGTTCCAGGTCGGCCAGACCGGCAAGACCGTGTCGCCGCAGCTCTACATCGCGGTCGGCATCTCCGGCGCCATCCAGCACCGGGCCGGCATGCAGACCTCGAAGACCATCGTCGCCATCAACAAGGACCCCGAGGCGCCGATCTTCGAGCTCGTCGACTACGGCATCGTGGGCGACCTCTTCCAGGTCGCGCCGCAGCTCACCGAGGAGATCACCAAGCGCAGGTGACCTCCCGCGAAGAGCCCCGGCGACGCGCGTCGCCGGGGCTCTTCGTCGACCCGGCCGGGCCACCGGTGCGACACCGGTCTCCCCGGGCCGAGGGGTCAGGCGGCGATGGGTTCGGGGCGGGTGTCGTTGGGGTCGCTGGATTCGGCCCGCACGGCGGGGGCCGTGCCGGCGGTCGTGCGCAGCGGGACGAAGCGGGCGCCCGCGGCGATGACCAGGGCGAGGACGACGACGGTCCCGACGCCGATCCGCAGGGAGGTGGCGTCGGAGAGGAAGCCGACCACGACCGGGCCGAGCAGCAGGCCGCCGTAGCCCATCGCGCCGACCTGGGCGACGGCCGCGGCGGGACGGTCCGGCGCGGCGGTCCCGGCGAGCGAGATCGTCGTCGGGACGACCGTGCAGACGACCAGCCCGGTCACGAAGAACCCGGCGATCGCGACCGCCGGGGTCGGCGCCAGCACGACGACGGTCATGCCGGCCGCGGTGCCGAGGCCCGCGCCGGTCAGCAGGCGGCGGGTGCCGACGCGCATCCGGACGCGGTCGCCGACCAGCCGGCCGAGCAGCATCGCCAGCTCGAACACGGGGTAGCCGACGGCGGCCACGGCCTCGGTCGCGCCCAGCTCGTCGTGCAGGAGCAGGCCGCTCCAGTCGGCGATCGAGCCCTCGGTCATGAACGCGAGGAACGCGAGCACGCCGATCAGATAGACCGCGGCGGGCAGGCGGCGCGCCCTGCGGCCCGTCCCGGCCGCGGCGGGCGCCACCGGGTCGGGCAGGTAGGTGCGGCCGAGCGCGAGGCCCGCGGGCAGCGACAGCAGCGCGGCGGCCAGCACGGTCTCGGTGAACCCGAACCCGGCGGCGGCCGTGGCGACGCCGAACAGCCCGCCGCTCATCGCGCCGACGCACCAGCCGGCGTGCATGCCGCTCATGACGGGCCGGCGGTACGCCTGCTCGACGACGCTGCCCTGCGCGTTCATCGCGATGTCGGTGATCCCGAACGTCATGCCGAACAGCGCGACGGCGGCCAGCAGCAGGCCGTAGGTGGGCGCGAGCGCGACCGCGACGTAGGACAGCGCGGTCAGCGGGAGGGCCGCCCGCAGCACCGCGCGGCTGCCCGCGCGCGCCATGACGCCGCGCAGCGCCTGCATGGCCGCGATGGCACCGAGCCCCCAGACGAGGACGACGATGCCGATCTCGCCCTCGGTCGTCCCGAACTTGCCGGCCAGCGCGGGCATGCGCGCCACCCACACTCCGGTCAGCAGACCGGCCAGCGCGAAGGTCAAGAACGTCCCCGAACGGGCACGGAACAGCATGTTTCACCTCTTTCTGGGCTCGGCGGGGCGCACCCCGTGCCGCTCGCGCGGCGTCGTGGCGGACGTCGCCCCGGACCGCGCGGCGGGCCGGGGCCGTGCGGGTGTCCCCGCACGTGGGTCAGGCGCTCCGGATCTCCGAAGGTCCGCAGCGCTCGGGGTTCATGGGGGCGTACGCCCCGTGGTCAGCGCTCCAGGAGGTCCAGGAGCCGCCGTTTCAGCGCTTCCAGCTGGCCCGCGTCGTACAGGCCGGGGTCGTGGCTCACCACTTCCCAGAGGCCCTCGGCCGCCAGGCGGACGACCATCGCGGTGCCCGGGTCCGGGTCCTCCGCGGGGGCGCGGCCGTGCCAGCGGCGCATCGCCTCGTTCAGCGGCTCGGCCTGCTCCGGGTCCGCCGCGGCGGCCGTGATGGCCGACCAGCGCCGGTAGGCGCGGGCCTCGCCGGTGAGGATCTCGAACGTGGCGTCGACGTAGGCGCGGGTGTAGGCACCCGGCGCGCCGTCCCCGTAGGAGTCGATGTAGGACGCGATCAGGTCGTCGAACTCCTCGATGACCCGCGCCACCATCGCCCGGACGAGCGCCTCCTTGGTGGGGAAGTGGTAGAGCAGCCCGCCCTTGCTGACGCCGGCCCGGTCGGCGACCGCGCTGAGCGTCAGCGCCTGCGTCCCCTGCTCGGACAGGACGGCCTCGGCGGCGTCCAGCAGCGCTTGCCTCTTCATGACCCCTCCACTGTACCGGCTGGACGGTACACACGGTGAACCCGGTCCCCGCCCGCGCTATTCCCGGTGTCCGCACGCCGGTTCCGGTGTCCGCGCAAGGGCACGGGCGGCCGCGGGGAACAGGGCGGGCGCGGATACTGTTGACCGCGTGGTGACCTACCTCGACCATGCGGCGACTACCTCGATGCTGCCCGAGGCCATCGAGGCGATGACGGCGGAGCTCCGCGAACTGGGGAACCCGTCCTCCCTGCACGCGGTGGGACGGCGCGCCCGCCGCGTCGTCGAGGAGTCCCGCGAGATCATCGCCGAGGCGTTCGACGCCCGCCCGAGCGAGGTCGTGTTCACCTCCGGCGGCACCGAGGCCGACAACCTCGCGGTCAAGGGACTCTTCTGGGCGCGCCGCGCCGCCGACCCGGCCCGCGTGCGCGTGCTGGCGGGCGCCATCGAGCACCACGCCGTCATGGACGCGGCGCAGTGGCTCGCCGACCACGAGGGCGCCAAGGTCGAATGGCTCCCGGTGGACGGGCTGGGCCGCGTCCGTCCCGAAGCGCTGCGGGAGGCGCTCGGCTCCGGCGACGACGTGGCGCTCACCAGCGTGATGTGGGCCAACAACGAGGTCGGGACCGTCCAGCCCGTCGCGGACCTCGCCGCCGCCGCCCGCGAGCGCGGCGTCCCCCTGCACACCGACGCGGTCCAGGCCGCCGGGCAGCTGCCCGTCCGGTTCGCGGCGAGCGGCGCGCAGGCGCTGACCATCACCGGCCACAAGCTCGGCGGCCCGATCGGCGTCGGGGCGCTGCTGCTCGCCAAGCCGAAGGAGCCGGTGTTCCTCGACCCGGTGCCGCTGCTGCACGGCGGCGGTCAGGAGCGCGACGTCCGGTCCGGGACGCTCGACACCCCCGCCATCGCCGGGTTCGCCGCCGCCGTCCAGGCGACCGTCGCGCGCCGGGAGGCCGAGTCGCGCCGGCTGGCGGAACTGCGCGACCGGCTGATCGAGGCCGTCCGCGCCGCCGTGCCCGACGCCGTCCTGAACGGCGACCCGGTCGACCGGCTGCCCGGCAACGCGCACTTCTCCTTCCCCGGCTGCGAGGGCGACGCCCTGCTCATGCTGCTGGACGCGCGCGGCATCGCGTGCTCCACCGGGTCCGCGTGCTCGGCCGGCGTCTCGCAGCCCAGCCACGTGCTCCTCGCGATGGACGCGAGCCCCGAGCGCGCCCGCGGCTCGCTGCGCTTCACCCTCGGCCACACCTCCACCGAGGCCGACGTGAAGGCCCTCGCCGACGCCATCGGCCCGGTGGTGGAACGCGCACGTCGCGCCGGTCTCAGCTGATCTGTCCAGGTTTGACCGTCCCTTGAACGGGGACAGCGTCGCCCGTGACGACGGACGTGCGAGAAGGAATCAAGCAGGCGGCGGGACACCCATGGTTCCACCGCATGTCCCGCGTGGGACTGGTCGCCCGCGGCCTCCTCTATCTGCTCATCGGCTGGATCGCCCTGCAGGTGGCGTTCGGCGGCGGCGGCAAGGAGGCCGACCGGAAGGGGGCGCTGCAGTCCCTCATCGACAAGCCCGGCGGCCCGGTCGTCCTCTGGCTGATGGTGGCCGGTTTCGCCGCGCTCGCCCTCTGGCAGTACGCCGAGGCCCTCTACGGACGCCCCATACCGGACGGTGACAAGCCCGCCCAGCGGCTGGCCTCCGCGGCGCGGGGCGTCATGTACTCGGCCGGCTGCGCGGGCACCGTGGCGTTCCTGCTCGGCCACCAGGGAAAGTCGAGCGACCAGCAGTCCAAGACCTTCACCGCGCGGCTGATGGGCGAGCCCGGCGGCCGCTGGCTCGTGCTGGCGATCGGGACGGGCTTCGTGGTCTGGGGCGCCGTCGTGATCGTCAGCGCCGTCCGCCGCTCGTTCCTGGAGGAGCTCGACACCGCCCGGATGAGCGACGCGGCACGCCATTTCGTGCAGCCCTTCGGGATCATCGGCAACACCGCCCGCGGCCTCGTCGGCATCGCGGCCGGCGCCTTCCTCGCCTACGCGGCCGTCACCTTCGACCCGGGGAAGGCCCACGGCCTGGACGGCGCCCTGCGCGAGTTCGCCGGCACCCCCGCCGGCGTCTGGGGCTTGGTGGCCGTCGCCGCGGGCGTCCTGACCTTCGGCCTCTACTCCTTCTGCGAAGCCCGCTGGCGCAAGGTCGACGCGACCCGTCAGGGCTGGTAGGGCGCGAGGGCCTTCCAGCCGGGGTCGGCCGTGGAGGCGACCTTGGCCTTGCCCTCCGGCCAGCCGGCGGCGAGCTGGTCGAGCTCGGAGACGACGCCCGAGTCGGGGTCGGCGTACAGGTGGAAGACGCGCAGCCCGTCGCCGGTCTCGCGGACGGCGAGGACCGCGCGGTCGCCCAGCTTGGCGAGCTTCTTCTCGAAGGCGCGCAGCGCGCCCGCCGACGGCTCGACCGGCAGCCGGTCGGGGTTGCTGTTGGCGTACGGGAGGCTGATCGCCACGTGCAGGTCGCAGAGCGGGTAGTCCTGGCGGTGCAGCGGGAACCGGGCGCCGAGGCGGGCGGGGTGCCCGCGCGGGGTGCGGCCCTCGCCGGTCAGCCAGGCGGGCTCGGCGAACGGCTCGGCGACCTGCTCGACGACCGCGGGCAGCATCGACGGCGGCAGCGAGTCGATCGGCGCCTCCATCGCGATCGTGACCTCGCCGACCCAGCGGGCCACGTCGTCCTCGCCGAGCGCCCAGTACAGGACGTTCAGCGCCACCTGGAGCTGCTGCTCCTCGGCGACGAACAGGAAGTCGGGGTGGTACGCGCTGATGTGCACGCGGGCGCGGTCGGTGTCGGCGCGCATGCCCAGCCGGACGTACTCGAGGTCGAACTCGTGGTCGCCGAGGATGAGGTCCTGGGAGAGCATCTCCGGGTCGGCCTGGCGCGCCGGGTGGAAGTTCCAGCCGCCGGCCGCGGCGCCCACCGGCGCCGAGCGCGCCCACCGCTCGGTGATGCCGCGCAGCCCCGGGTCGCCCCCGCCGGTCACGGTCAGCGACGGGTTGCGGTCGTCGGCGCCGCCGATCTCCCACTGCAGCCCCGAGTGGATCTTGTGGACGCGGCGCGACAGCTCCTCGATCGTCTCCGCCGACAGCCCCTCGCCGGGCACGGCGGCCTCCGCCGCGTCGGGCTCGGGCCCGGCGGCCAGCGAGGCCTCGATCGTCGGGCGGGCCTGCGCCCACCACTCCCAGAACTCGCTGATGGCGGGCGGTACGACGGCGGACGCCTCGCGCGGACGGCGGAAGATTCCCATAGCGGCCCCAATCGTACGCGGAAATGCAGGCGGCGGACTCGGCCACGCCGCGTACGCTCAAAGGACTATGACTCTGCGCGTACTCGCCGCCATGTCCGGCGGCGTCGACTCCGCCGTGGCCGCGGCCCGGGCCGCCGAGGCCGGGCACGACGTCACCGGCGTCCACATGGCCCTGTCCAGCAACCCCCAGTCCTACCGTACGGGCGCACGCGGCTGCTGCACCCTGGAGGACTCCCGGGACGCCCGCCGCGCCGCCGACGTGATCGGCATCCCGTTCTACGTGTGGGACCTCGCCGAACGGTTCCACAAGGACGTCGTCGAGGACTTCGTCAGCGAGTACGCGGCCGGCCGCACCCCGAACCCGTGCCTGCGCTGCAACGAGAAGATCAAGTTCGCGGCCCTCCTCGACCGCGCGATGGCGCTGGGCTTCGACGCCGTCTGCACCGGCCACTACGCGCGCCTCGACGGCGGCGTCCTGCGCCGCGGCCTCGACGCCGGCAAGGACCAGTCGTACGTCCTGGCCGTCTGCACGCCCGAACAGCTCGCGCACGCGCTGTTCCCGCTCGGCGACACGGCCAAGGCCGACATCCGGCGGGAGGCGGAGCGGCGCGGCCTCCAGGTGGCCGACAAGCCGGACAGCCACGACATCTGCTTCATCGCCGACGGCGACACGCGCGGCTTCCTCGCCGAGCGGCTCGGCTCCGCCAAGGGCCCGATCGTCGACACCGACGGCAACGAGATCGGCGAGCACGACGGCGCCTACGCCTACACGATCGGGCAGCGCAAGGGCCTGCGGATCGGCACCCCGGCACCGGACGGGCGCCCCCGCTACGTCCTCGACGTCTCCCCGGTCACGAACACGGTGACGGTCGGGCCGCGCGAGGACCTGGACGTCCGCGAGATCACCGGGGAGCGCCCGGTGTGGCTGGGCGACGCGCCGGCGGGCCCGTTCGCCTGCCAGGTCCAGCTGCGGGCGCACGGCGAGGTCTACGACTGCACGGCCGAGCAGCGGGACGGCGAGCTGCGCATCCGCCTCTCCACCGCGGCCCGCGGCGTCGCCACCGGCCAGGCCGCCGTCCTCTACACGGGCGACCGCGTCCTCGCGTCCGCCACGATCGCCGACACCGCCCGCATCCCCGCCTGACGCACGGGGCCGGGCGTCGGGAATCATGAAGGGGCCGCGGTCGCTTATGGACCGTAGGCGGATCATGGGAGGCGTGTCGTGGAGTTCGGTGTTTCGACGTTCGTGACCGATGACGGGATCGGGCCGGCGGCGCTCGGGCGGGCGCTGGAGGAGCGCGGGCTCGGGTCGCTGTACCTGGCCGAGCACACGCACATCCCGGTGAAGCGGGAGTCGCCGTGGCCGGGCGGGGCGGAGCTGCCCCGGATGTACTACCGGACGCTCGACCCGTTCGTAGCGCTGACCGCCGCGGCGGCGGTGACCGAGCGGCTGCGCGTCGGGACGGGCATCGCGCTGATCGTCCAGCGGGACCCGATCCTCCTGGCGAAGGAGGTCGCCTCGCTCGACCTGGTCTCCGGCGGGCGGGCCGTGCTCGGCGTCGGCGCGGGCTGGAACCGGGAGGAGATGCGCAACCACGGCACCGAGCCCACGACCCGGACGCGGCTGCTCCGCGAGCGGGTGCTCGCCGTCAAGGAGCTGTGGACGAAGGACGAGGCCGAGTTCCACGGCGAGTTCGTCGACTTCGACCCGGTGTTCTCCTACCCCAAGCCCGTCCAGGACCCGCACCCGCCCGTCATGATCGGCGGGGCCGGGCCGACGACGTTCGACCGGGTCGTGGAGTTCGGCGACGGCTGGATGCCGATCTACGGGCGCGGCACCGACGTGCTCGCCGCGAAGATCGCCGAGCTGCGGGAGCGGGCGGGCCGCAGGGTGCCGGTCACGGTGTTCGGCGCGCCCGGGAAGCGCGAGGCCGTCGCCGAACTGGCGGCCGCGGGCGTCGACGAGGTGCTGTTCAACCTGCGCACCGAGCCGGAGGCCGACACGCTCCGCTACCTGGACCGGCTCGCGGAACTGCTGTGATCACCGCGCCGCTAGGCTTTCCGGTGTGACGAGTCATCCCTGGCGGGCCGGGACGGCCACCGGCATCGGGTCGTATCCGGGCGACGACCCGGCGGAGGCGCTGCGGGTCGTCCTCGGGGAGCTGCCCGAGCTGCCGCACCTGCCGGAGCTGCCCGCGCGCGGTCCCGGCGCCGACCTGACCGGGCGGACGGCCGGGCTGCTCGTCGACATGCCGGTGCGGGTGGAGCCGTCCGGGTGGCGGTTCTCCGACCGTCCGGGCCGCGACACGCTGCGCGCCCATGACCACATGGCCCGGGACCTGGACGTCCTGGAAGAGGTCGCGGGCGGCCACGACGGCCCGTTCAAGATCCAGGTGTGCGGGCCGTGGACGCTGGCGTCCACGATCGAGCTGCGGAACGGCGAGCGGGCGCTGAAGGACCCGGGCGCCGTCCGCGACCTGGCCGCCTCGCTCGCCGAGGGCGTCGCCGCGCACGTCGCCGGCGTCCGGCGCCGGCTGCCCGCGGCCCGGCTCGTCCTGCAGCTGGACGAGCCGGGCCTGCCCGCCGTCCTCGCCGGGACGGTCCCGACCGCCAGCGGGTTCTCGCGGCTGCGCGCGGTCGAGGAACCCGTCGCCGAGGAGGCCCTGCGCACGGTGATCGAGGCGGCCTGCGCGGAGGACGCCGCCTACCCGGTCGTGCACTGCTGCGCCCGGGACGTCCCGTACGGGCTGCTGCGCGGCGCCGGCGCCAAGGCGATCGCGGTCGATCTGCGGCTGGTGCCGAGGCGTGACGACGACGCGGTGGGGGAGGCGATCGACGCGGGGACGGCCCTGTTCCTCGGCGCGGTGCCCGCCACCGACGCCGTCCTGCCGTCCCTGCAGGCGACCGGGGAGCCCGTGAGGGACCTGTGGCGGCGGCTCGGCTTCCCGCCCGCGCGGCTGGCGGAACAGGTCGTGATCACCCCGGGCTGCGGCATGGCGGGGGCATCGCCCCGGTACGTCCGCGAGGCTCTCAGGCGCTGCCGCGACACGGCGCGGATGCTTTACGAAGCGGCCGAGTGAGTCAGGCCGTAATGTCGGACGCGGCGGCGAGAATGAGGGCATGACCATGAGCGACGGCGTTCCCGCCGAGGCACGGCAGCGGCACCTCGAACTGAGCGAAGAACTCGAAGAGGCCAACTACCGGTACTACGTCCTCGACCAGCCGACGCTCACCGACGCCGAGTACGACGGGCGGATGCGGGAGATCCGCGCGCTGGAGGAGCGGCATCCCGAGCTGGTCACGCCCGACTCGCCGACGCAGCGGGTCGGCGCGCCGATCGTCACCGACTTCGCGACCGTCCAGCACCTGGAGCGGATGCAGAGCCTCGACAACGCGATGAGCGCCGACGAGCTGCTCGCGTGGGACGAGCGCGTCGTCAAGGAGGTCGGCGAGGTCGCCGGCTACCTGTGCGAGCCGAAGATCGACGGCCTCGCGATCGCGCTGACCTACGAGAACGGGCGGCTGACGCGCGGGGTCACGCGCGGGGACGGGCGCACGGGCGAGGACGTCACCAACAACGTCCGCACCATCGCCGACATCCCGGACCGGCTCGCGGGGGAGGGGTGGCCGGACGTCCTGGAGGTCCGCGGCGAGGTCTTCCTGCCGGTCGACGGGTTCGAGCAGGTCAACGCGGCGCAGGTCGAGGCCGGCAAGGACCCCTTCGCCAACCCGCGCAACGCGGCGGCGGGGTCGCTGCGGCAGAAGGACCCGCGGGTCACCGCGCACCGGCCGCTCGGCATGCTCGTCCACGGGTTCGGCGCCTGGCGGGGCGGGGCCCAGCCGGAGAGCCAGTCCGGGGCGTACGAGCTGATGCGCGGCTGGGGCCTGCCGGTCAGCGACCGGTACGAGGTCGTCGGCGGGCTCGACGCCGTCCGCGAGTACATCGCCGAGTACGGCGAGAACCGGCACGGCACCGCCTACGAGATCGACGGGGTGGTCGTCAAGGTCGACCAGTTCTCGCTGCAGCGGCGGCTCGGCTCGACGAGCCGGGCGCCGCGGTGGGCGATCGCGTGGAAGTACCCGCCGGAGGAGGTCAACACCAAGCTCCTCGACATCAAGGTCGGCGTCGGGCGTACCGGGCGCATCACCCCGTACGGCGTGATGGAGCCGATCAAGGTCGCCGGGTCCACGGTCGAGCGCGCGACCCTGCACAACGCGGGCGAGGTCAAGCGGAAGGGCGTGCTGATCGGCGACACCGTCGTGCTGCGCAAGGCCGGCGACGTGATCCCCGAGATCGTCGCGCCGGTGACCGCGCTGCGGGACGGCTCGGAGCGCGAGTTCCAGATGCCTGCGCACTGCCCCGAATGCGGGACGGAGCTGGCGTACGAGAAGGAGGGCGACGCCGACATCCGGTGCCCGAACGCGCGGTACTGCCCGGGGCAGCTGCGCGAGCGGCTGTTCTTCGTGGCGAGCCGCAACGCGCTCGACGTCGAGGCGCTCGGGTACGTCGCGGCGACCGCGCTCACGCAGCCGCTGGAGCCGGACGACCCGCCGGTGAAGAACGAGGGCGACCTGTTCCACCTGACCGTCGACCGGCTGCTTCCGATCAGGAGCCTGGTCCTCGACCAGCGGACCGGGACGTCCAAGACCGACCCGAAGACCGGCGAGCCGAAGGTCGTGTCGTTCTTCGCCAACAAGGAGGGCGAGCCGAAGAAGACGGTCGAGATCCTTTTCGAGGAGCTGGAGAAGGCCAAGCGGCAGCCGCTGTGGCGGGTGCTGGTGGCGCTGTCGATCCGGCACGTGGGGCCGTCGGCGGCGCGCGACCTGGCCCGCGAGATGCGCTCGATGGCCGCGATCGCGAACGCGACCGAGGAGGAGCTGGCGGCGGTCGACGGCGTCGGGCCGACGATCGCGGCGTCGATCAAGAGGTGGTTCGCGGTCGACTGGCACCGGGAGATCGTCGACAAGTGGCGGGCCGCGGGCGTCCGGATGGAGGACGAGGGGGCCGCGGGCCCGCGTCCGCTGGAGGGCGTGACCGTGGTGATCACCGGCTCGCTGGAGGAGTACAGCCGGGACTCGGCGACCGAGGCGGTGCAGCGGCTCGGCGGCAAGGTCTCCGGCTCGGTGTCGAAGAAGACCGGCTTCGTGGTCGTGGGCGACAGTCCAGGGTCGAAGTACGACAAAGCCGTCAAGCTCGGCGTACCAGTCCTGGCGGAGGAAGGCTTCCGCGTCCTGCTCGCGGACGGGCCGGATGCGGCCAAAAACGTAACTTTGCGCGCCGATGAATGACGGGGCGTGATCATGGGGTTCCGACCAGGGGCGCATTACTCAGGGGTACACTCCAACTACCCAACGGTGAGCGGCGGGTACGGAACGGCATAACGGAACGTACGCAATCGGTTTCGCGAAGTTGAGCTGAGGCCGTACCCTCCCTCTCATCACGACCTGTACCTGAATCTCCGGACGTGACACCCGGGGGGCGTCCCCCGAGGTCGGGGACGTTCCGGTGCCGGGGGACGGCCCCCCGAACCCCCCGAGGATGTGATGAAGGACCCGAACAACACCAGGAACACGGCCCCGCGCCGTGGCTCCCCGTTGTGGATCTACTTCGTCGTGGTCATCCTGCTCGGCGTCACGGCCGGCGGGGCCGCGTTCTCCGGGCTGAGCACGGCCGACCTGGACGCCCTCGTCAGCACGCCCGTGTTCTGGATCCTCGGCTGCTTCATCGTGTTCGGCGAACTGCGCCCGATCATCACGCCCGGCCCCACCGAGAACAACGGCGCCACGACCTCCACCACGTTCTCGTTCGCCGCCCTTCTCTACGCCGGCCTGCCCATCGCCGCCGCCCTCCAGGTCATCGCCGTCATCACCTGCGGCATCTTCCGCGGCCGCGCCCCGCACCGGATCGCCTTCAACGCCGCCCAGTACACCCTGAGCCTCGCCGCCGCCCAGCTCGTCCTGGCCCTGTTCGGCGACCTCGCGACCCCGTCCGACCTGTGGGTGCCGCACGGCGGCGACCTGCCCGCGATCGCGCTCGCCGGCGCCGTCTACTTCGCCTGCAACGACACCCTCGTCGGCTCCGCGGTCGCGCTGCACGCCCGGGTCTCGCTGGTCAAGGCCCTCCGCTTGGACCTCGCCTACCAGGTCCTCGTCCACCTGGCCCTGCTCGGCCTCGCCCCGCTGATGGTCATCGCGATGGACCGATCCGCCCTGTTCGTGCCGCTGATCGTCCTGCCGTTCATCGCCGTCTACATGAACGCCTCGGTGTCCGTCCGGCGCGAGCACCAGGCCCTGCACGACGGGCTGACCGGGCTGCCCAACCGCAAGCTGCTGATCGTCCGCACCGAGGAGGCCCTCGCCCAGGCGCGGGGCGCGGTGAGACGCGGCGCCGACCGGCGCCGCACCGGTCTCGCCCGCCGCAAGCCGGCCGACCCGACGAACCACCGCGCCGGGCTGTTCCTGCTCGACCTCGACCGGTTCAAGGAGGTCAACGACACCCTCGGGCACCCCACCGGCGACCGACTCCTCCAGCTCGTCGCGCACCGCCTCACCCACAGCGTCCGCCCCGGCGACCTCGTGGCGCGGCTCGGCGGCGACGAGTTCGCGGTGCTGCTGCCGTCCGTCCGGGACGAGGCCGCCGCCCGCGAGGTCGCCGCCCGGCTGCGCGCCGCGCTCAGCGAACCCGTCCGCCTCGACGGCATGTCGTTCGACCTGGAGGCCAGCGTCGGCATCGCGCTGTTCCCCGACCACGCGCCCGACTTCGAACTGCTCCTCCAGCGCGCCGACGTCGCCATGTACAACGCCAAGGAGGCGCGCACCGGCGTCGAGATCTACTCGTCCCGCAAGGACCGCAACTCCCCGGAGCGGCTCGGCATGCTCGGCGACCTGCGCCGCGCCATCGACCGCTCCGAACTCGAGCTGTTCTACCAGCCGAAGGTCTCACTGCGGGACGGCCACCTCGTCGGCATGGAGGCGCTGCTGCGCTGGCGGCACCCCGACAAGGGCGTCCTCGAACCCGCGGCGTTCCTGTCCATCGCCGAGCAGACGTACCTGATGCGCTCGATCACCCACTACGTCGTGACCGAAGTGCTCGCCCAGACCGCCGCGTGGTGGCGCGAGAACCTCGCCGTCCAGGTCGCGGTGAACGCCTCCGGCCGCGACCTGCTCGACACCGGTCTCGCCGAGACGATCGAGGAGGGCCTGCCCGCCGCCGCGCTCCAGCTGGAGATCACCGAGCGGATCCTGATGAACGAGCCCGCCTACGCCTCCGACACCGTCGGCGCCCTCGCCGACCTCGGCATCCCGCTCAGCCTGGACGACTTCGGCACCGGCTACTCCTCCCTCGTCCGGCTCAAGCGGCTGCCCGTCGAGGAGATCAAGATCGACGCCTCGTTCGTGCGCCGGCTCGCCGAATCCCCCGACGACGCCGTCATCGTCCGCTCCATCGTCGACCTCGTCCGCACCCTCGGCCTCCGCTCCGTCGCCGAGGGCGTCGAAGACCCGGCCACCGCACAGACCCTCCGCGACATGGGCTGCGACGCCGCGCAGGGCTGGCACTTCGGCCGCCCCATGGACGCCAAGACCGCCACCGACTGGCTCCGCCGCAACGCCCAGATAACCCCCGAACCCGCTGCTTGACCCAGGGGGCGGCTTTGACCCAGGGGGGCGACCCCCTGGAACCCCCGTCACGACGCAGGCGATCCTCACGCCGCTGTTGCGGTCTTTGTGCCTGTTTCCGGCGTGCGTGGCGTCGCTGCGGTCGCCTGCGTCGGCGGGCAGGCCCGCTGCGGGCGCCAGAGCGCCCTCCGCGTACCTGCCCGCGGCCCCGGCCGAGGTCCCGTCCAAGAGGGTGTTGCGGCCGCGGTCATCGGAGCGGGGCGCGGGAGGACGGGGCTCAGTTGCGGCGGCCTCGGTAGGGGTGAGGGTGCTCAGTAGCCGCGTCGGCGGGCCTCGTAGTCGTCCTCGTAGTACTCCTCGCGGACGCGGGGTGGGGGGCGGCGCTCCACGGAGCGGCGGGCGGACACGATCCTCACGATGCCGATGACGAGGCCGATGAGGCCGCCGACCATCAGGATCACGCCGACCAGCCGGATGTCGATGCCGCTGAACTCGTAATTGACCGCATAGGCCAGGATCGCGCCGATGATGATCAGGGCGATGCTGCCGCCGATGGTCACGGCGGTCTCCTCTCGTCGTCCCGGGGGTGGACGAGACAAGCGTTCCCCCTATGCGGAGATGAAACGGCGCGCCGGGATCATGCCCGCGTAAACCAGTCGGGCGGCGAGGCGCGCGGCCCATAGGATGGGCGGGAACCCAATACATCGCCAGGAACGGTTTCTCATCATGTCCGCCATCACCCGTGACGAGGTCCAGCATCTCGCCCGGCTGTCCCGGCTGGCGCTCGGCGACGACGAGCTCGACCATCTCGCCGCCCAGCTCGACCAGATCATCTCCGCGGTCGCGCGGGTGCAGGAGGTCGCCGCGGAGGACATCCCGCCCACCTCGCACGCGCTGCCGCTGACCAACGTCTACCGGACGGACGAGGTACGGCCGTGCCTCACGCCCGAGCAGGCCCTCTCCGGCGCGCCCGCCGCCGAGGAGCAGCGCTTCCGCGTCCCGCGGATCCTGGACGAGGAGGCCTGATGGAACTGGTCGGTAAGGGCGCGGCGGAGCTCGGGGAACTGCTCGCCGCCGGTGAGGTGTCGGCCGTCGAGGTGGCCGAGGCGCATCTGGACCGCATCGCGGCCGTCGACGGGCAGGTGAACGCCTTCCTGCACGTCGACCGGGAGACGACGCTGGCCCAGGCGCGGAAGGTGGACGAGCGGCGCGCGGCGGGGGAGGAGCTCGGCCCGCTGGCCGGCGTCCCCATCGCGCACAAGGACGTGTTCACCACCACGGACATGCCCACCACCGCCGGGTCCAAGATCCTCGAGGGCTGGCGGCCGCCGTACGACGCGACCATCACGGAGCGGCTGCGGCAGGCCGGGCTGGTGATCCTCGGCAAGACGAACATGGACGAGTTCGCCATGGGATCGTCCACCGAGAACAGCGCGTACAAGACCTCGCGCAACCCGTGGGACCTGGGACGTATCCCCGGCGGCTCGTCCGGCGGTTCGTCGGCGGCCGTCGCCGCCTACGAGGCGCCGCTGTCCACGGGCACCGACACGGGCGGCTCCATCCGGCAGCCCGCCGCCGTCACCGGCATCGTCGGGATGAAGCCCACCTACGGCGGCTCGTCCCGCTACGGCGTGATCGCGTTCGCGTCCTCGCTCGACACGCCGGGCCCGTTCGCCCGCAACGTCCTCGACGCGGCGCTGCTGCACGAGGCGTTCAGCGGCCACGACCCGATGGACTCCACCTCGGTGAGCGAGGCCGTCCCGCCGGTCGTGGACGCCGCGCGCCACGCCGACGTCAACGGCCTGCGCGTCGGCGTCGTCAAGGAGTTCGCCGGCGACGGCTACGAGCCGGGCGTCTCGGCCCGCTTCGCCGAGGCGGTCGAACTGCTCGAAGCCCTCGGCGCGAAGGTCGTCGAGGTCTCCTGCCCGCACTTCGCCTACGCGCTGCCCGCCTACTACCTGATCGCGCCGTCGGAGTGCTCGTCCAACCTGGCCCGCTTCGACGCCATGCGGTACGGCCTGCGCGTCGGCGACGACGGCTCCCGCAGCGCCGAGGAGGTCATGGCGCTGACCCGCGCCGAGGGCTTCGGCCCCGAGGTCAAGCGGCGCATCATGCTCGGCACGTACGCGCTGTCGTCGGGCTACTACGACGCCTACTACGGCAAGGCGCAGCAGGTCCGCAGCCTGGTCAAGCGCGACTTCGAGGCCGCGTTCGAGCAGGTGGACGTGCTGGTCTCGCCGACGACGCCGACCACCGCGTTCCCGATCGGCGAGCGCGCCGACGATCCGATCGCGATGTACCTGGCCGACCTGTGCACCATCCCGGCCAACCTCACCGGCAACGCCGCGATCTCGGTGCCGTGCGGCCTGTCGGACGGCCTGCCCGTCGGCCTGCAGATCATGGCCCCCGTCCTCGGCGACGACCGCGTCTACCGCGTCGGCGCCGCCGTCGAGCGGGCCCTGGAAGACCGCTGGGGTGGCCCCCTCCTGGCCCAGGCCCCGGAACTCTAGGCGATCCGGAACGGCGTACGCCGGCCGGGCGGCCGGGACGGAAGAGGCGTTGAAGGGACTGGGATTCCTGTGAGCGTGGACACGCTTATGAGTTATGACGAGGCACTGGCCAAGTTCGAGCCGGTGCTCGGTATCGAGACGCACATCGAGTTGGGGACCGCGTCGAAGATGTTCTGCGGGTGCCCGACCGGGTTCGGCGCGGAGCCGAACACGCAGGTGTGCCCGGTGTGCCTCGGCCTGCCGGGTGCGCTGCCGGTGACCAACCACGCGGCGATCGAGGGCATCATCAAGATCGGGCTGGCGCTGAACTGCGACATCGTGGAGTGGTGCCGGTTCGCCCGGAAGAACTACTTCTATCCGGACATGCCGAAGAACTTCCAGATCTCGCAGTACGACGAGCCGCTCTGCGTGGAGGGCCACCTCGACGTCGAGGTCGACGGCGAGACGTACCGGATCGAGATCGAGCGCGTCCACATGGAGGAGGACACCGGCAAGTCGCTGCACGTGGGCGGCTCGACGGGACGCATCCACGGGGCGGAGTACTCGCTGGTCGACTACAACCGGGCCGGCATCCCGCTGGTGGAGATCGTCACCAAGCCGATTCCGGGGACCGGTGACAAGGCGCCGCTCGTGGCGCGCGCCTACGCGACGGAGCTGCGCGAGCTGGTCCGGTCGCTCGGCGTCTCGGACGTGCGCATGGAGCAGGGCTCGATGCGCTGCGACGTGAACGTCTCGCTCATGCCGCGCGGCGCGCAGGAGTGGGGCACGCGGTCGGAGACCAAGAACGTCAACTCGCTGCGGTCGGTCGAGCGGTCCGTCCGGTCGGAGATCGAGCGGCAGGCCGGGGTGCTGGACGCCGGCGGGCGCGTGGTCCAGGAGACCCGCCACTTCCACGAGGACACCGGCCGCACGACCAGCGGGCGCAGCAAGGAGGAGGCGCAGGACTACCGGTACTTCCCCGAGCCCGACCTCGTGCCGATGGCGCCGTCGCGGGAGTGGGTGGAGGAGCTGCGCGCGTCGCTGCCGGAGCTGCCCGCGGCGAGGCGGCGGCGCATCCAGGGGGAGTGGAACCTCTCCGATCTGGAGCTGCGGGACGTCGTCAACGCCGGCGCCGTCGATCTCATCGAGGCGACCGTCGCGCAGGGCAGCGATGCCGGCGCGGCGCGCAAGTGGTGGATGAACGAGCTGTCGCGCCGCGCGACCGAGCAGGGCGTCGAGCTGGCGGACCTGCCGATCACGCCGGAGCAGGTCGCGCGGGTGCAGGCGATGATCACGGCCGGGGAGCTGAACGACAAGCTGGCCCGGAAGGTGTTCGAGGGCGTCCTCGCGGGGGAGGGCACGCCGGACGAGGTCGTCGCGAAGCGGGGGCTGAAGGTCGTCAGCGACGAGGGCGAGCTGTCGTCGGTCATCGACCGGGTGATCGCCGACAACGCCGCGGTCGCCGACAAGATCCGGGCGGGCAAGGTCGCCGCGGCGGGCGCGCTCGTCGGCGCCGTCATGAAGGCCACCCGCGGGCAGGCCGACGCCGGGCGGGCGCGGGAGCTGATCCTGGAGAAGCTCGGCGCCTCCTGACGCGTGCAGCCGTCCCGTGGCGCGGGCCGCGGGACGGCGGTCAGCCGAGCGGGACGTCGAGGATGCGGTCGTCGTCCGGCGCCGGGTCGCCGCGGCCGTCGCGGTTGCTCGTGGTGACCCAGAGGGAGCCGTCCGGGGCCTTGACGACGGCGCGCAGGCGGCCGAAGTCGTTCTCGAAGTGGGCGACCGGACGGCCCGCCCTACCGTTGTCGACGGGGACCTGCCAGAGGCGTTCGCCGCGCAGGGCGGCGGCCCACAGGGAGCCGTCCGCGTAGGCGAGGCCGGACGGGGACGCCTCGTCGGTCGTCCACGTGAGCAGCGGGTCGGTGAACCCCTTGCGGTTCCCGATGCCCTCCACCTCGGGCCAGCCGTAGTTGCGCCCCTTCTGGATCAGGTTGATCTCGTCGAAGCGGTTCTGCCCGAACTCGGTGGCGTACAGGCGGCCCTGGTCGTCCCAGGCGAGGCCCTGGACGTTGCGGTGCCCATAGGACCAGACGCGGTTGCCGAACGGGTTGCCGGGGGCGGCCTTCCCGGCGGGCGTGACGCGGAGGATCTTGCCGGCGAGGGAGTTCCTGTCCTGGGACAGGCCGCCCTCGCCGGTCTCGCCCGTGGTGACGTAGAGCATCTTGTCGGGTCCGAACGCCAGCCGCCCGCCGTTGTGGATCCCGCCCTTCGGGATGCCCGTCACGATCGGCTCGGGGGCGCCGAGACGCCCGTCATAGGTGGCGCGGACGACACGGTTGTCGGACGCGGCCGTGTAGTACAGGTAGATCAGGTGGTCGGTCGAATACGACGGGGACACGGCTACGCCCAGTAGCCCGCCCTCGCCCTCGGGTTCCACCCCGGGCACCGTGCCGGCCGCCGTCCTGTCCCCGGACGGCGAGACCCGCACCAGGCGGGCCGACTCGCGTTCGGTGACCAGGGCGTCGCCGCCGGGCAGGAACGCCGCCGCCCACGGCACCTCCAGGTTCCCCGCGACCGTGCGCGGCTTCCCGGCCGTCCCCGCCGGCGCGCTGGACGGCAGCGGCGCCGGTGTGCGCGCGCCGCCGTCGCCGCCCCCGCCGGACGGCGAGGACGAGCAGCCCGCCAGGACCACCGCGGCCGAGACCAGGACGATCGTGTGCAGTCGCATGAACGCCTCCCGTAGGTAGTACGGATCCGGCGGGCAGGTCGTTCCCCGTCACCGAGCGTCATGCCGGGGCAAGGCGCCGATTCCGTGACGATCGGCTTTCGGACGTCCCAAACGGATCCGCGACGAGGTCGTTTGTCGCCGGGAGGACGCTCAGCCTCAATCGCTCCGTGACCTACCGAACGTACAGTGAGCGACACGGTGATCCCGTAGTGCAGCAACGTCGCTGATCCCAGGCACGCGGCTCCGGCAGGCAAGCTCCCCCCAGGCAGGCCGGTTCGCTCGCCACCGCCCTGCGCCGACCCTGTGCGGGGCACGATCCGTGACCTTCGGCCCGTTGTACGAGCGGCGAGGGTCGTGGACCCACTCTCCCCCGGCGTGCGGCGTCACCGTCCGCGGGGGCCGGCACGCCCCGCCAGGGGGCAGGAAGGGACACGGCGCGATGAGCGGCGATTACGCCAGGCGGATACCGCCGCGTGCGCTGCCGGTCGCCATGGCCGCGGTCGCCGGCGTGCTCTACGCCGCCGGGTCGCTGCTGGGCTGGGGCGGCCGGGCCTTCATCGCGTGGGCGGAGGCCGCCGCCGCGGGCGCCGCCGCCGTCTCCCTGCTGCTGTCGTCGCGGCGGCCGGACGGCGTGCCGGCGGAGCCCGGCGTCCCGGGCGGGCTGTGGCGCGCGTCGCAGCGCTGGTACGGGATCGCCGCCGCGTCCTGGTTCGGCGGCGCGGTCGGCGGCGCGCTGTCGGACGGCACCGGCCGCAGCGCCCTGTCCCTCTCGGTGCCCGACCTGTTCTACCTGGTGGCACTGGTCGCGCTCGGCACCGGACTCGTCGTGCCGGTCAGGCTGCCCCGCGACACGGGGACGTGGCTGCGCTACGCGGCGGACACCTATGTCTGCGCCAGCGCCCTGCTCGTGCTCGGCTGGGTCGCGCTGTTCGGCACCCTGTACCACCGGTCGGGGGGAGTCGCCGACCGAGTTCACGCTGGAACTGCTGTATCCGCTGATCGACATCGTGTTCGTGTGCGGCGCGCTGCCGTTCGTCCTCGGCGCCGCGCGCGGGCACCGGCGGCTCGCCTGGATGGGGTACGGCGCGCTGACCGCGATCGAGGGCGCCGACGTCGTGACCACGTTCGTCCGGCTGGACGGCGGCGGAGCGGCCGACGACCCGTCCGACATCCTGCGCCTCGCCGGGCTGCTGCTCCTGCTGCTGGTGCCGTGGACGGGCCCGGCCGCCGAACCGGACCTGCCCGTCGACGACATCCCCGCGGACGTCGAGGTCGAGGCCGAGGAGTGCGGCCGCATGATCGGGCCCGGCATCGCGCCCGCCGCGGTCGCCGCCGCGGCGGCGCTGTTCATCGCGGGCCACTCCATCACCGGGCAGAACGGCCTGGAGCCCGGCATCTCGATCGCCGCGGGCTCGGCTGCGCTGGTGCTGATCGCGCGCCTCGCCGGGCTGCTGCGGGAGAACGACGCGCTGCGCCGCGCCGTGGAGACCGGCGAGGAGCACTTCCGGGCGCTGTCGGAGAGCATCAACGACGCGGTGCTCATCTGCGATCTCGACGCGACCGTGCAGTACGCGAGCGCGGGCGCCCTGCGCATGTACCACTACACGTCCGACGAGCTGCTCGGACGACCGCTGAACGACCTCGTCCACCCCGAGGACGTCCCGCACGTCCAGGCGGTCTTCACCGAGTTCCTGGACGAGCAGGCCGGCCTGGGCGGCCCCGACGACGTGCTGCGGGTGTCGTGCCGGGTCCGCGCGGCCGACGGCACGTGGCTGCCCACCGAGTCGACGATCTCGCGGTACAGCGGCTCGGACGGGGCGCCGGGCCGGCTGCTGGTCACCACGCGGGACCTCAGCGAGCGGGCGGCGCTGCAGCGGCAGGTCGCGCACCTGACGTTCCACGACGGGCTGACGGGCCTGCCGAACCGGTCCTACTTCGAGGAGCGGACGCGGGAGGTGCTGTCGCGGCAGCCGTCCGGCGGCAAAGTGGCGGTCGTGTTCGTCGACCTCGACGGGTTCACCGCGGTGAACGACTCCGAGGGGCACGCGGCCGGGGACCAGGTGCTCGCGCAGGCGGCCCGGCGGCTGCGCGCGAACGTCCTGTCCGACGACACGGTGGCGCGCTGGGGCGGCGACGAGTTCGCCGTCCTCGTGCAGCTGCCGCCGGACGACGGTGAGACGCGCGCCACAGTCGAACTCGCCGGACGGCTCCTGCGGGTCCTTTCGGCCGACCCTTACCAGGCGGGCGACAAGCACATCGTGCTGACCGCGAGTGTCGGCATCGCGTTCGCCGGGGACGAGGAGGAGCCCGGGTCCGGCGGCGGCGGCTCGGACGCGGGCCGCCGGATCCGCCGCACCGCCGCCGACCTGCTGCGCAACGGCGACCTCGCGATGGCCCGCGCGAAGGAGATCGGCGGCGGGCGCGTCGAGGTGTACGCGCCGCACATGCACGCCGACGTCGTCCGGCGGCTGGAGCTGGGCAGCGACCTGCAGGCGGCGCTCGCCGAGGAGCAGTTCGCGGTCGAGTTCCAGCCGGTGGTGGACCTCGGCACGTCCCGGGTGACCGGGGTGGAGGCGCTGCTGCGCTGGTGGCGCGGGAACGAGGCGGTGCCGCCGGAGGAGTTCATCGGCCCGGCGGAGGAGTCCGGCCTGATGGTGCCGCTCGGCGGCTGGGTGCTGCGGGAGGCGTGCCGGGAGGTCGCCCGGTGGCGCCGCGACTCGTGGGACGTGGGCGTGTCGGTGAACTTCACCGCCCGGCAGATCGCCGCGCCCCGGTTCACGGAGTCGGTCGCGGCGGTGCTGGAGGAGACCGGGCTGCCGCCGAGCGCGCTCACCCTGGAGGTCCGCGAGGAGGTCCTCGTCGAGGACGCCGGGCAGAACGTGGCGCGGCTGTCGGAGCTGCGCGCCCTCGGCGTCCGGCTGGCGATCGACGACTTCGGCACCGGGTACGCCTCGCTGGCCTACCTCGGACAGCTCCCGGTCGACATCATCAAGATCGACCCGTCGTTCGTGGCGGGCCTCGGCGTGGACGAGACCCGGACGCTGCTCACCCGCACGATCGTCCGGCTCGGCAGCGACCTCGGGCTGACCGTGGTCGCGGAGGGCATCGAGCGGCCCGAGCAGCTGGAGCTGCTGCGCGAGATGGGCTGCCCGCGCGGCCAGGGCTTCCTCGTGGCGCGCCCGATGGCGGCCGGGCGGGCCGAGTCGCTGGTGCGGACGAACCTCGCCGCGCGGAACCGCCCCGGCGACGTCGCGCTGCCCCTTCCGGGCTGATCTCCACGGCGTGACACGCACCACAGACGTCTCAAATAATGAGAATTAGCGTCCACGGATTTGACCGGCGGCCGGACATCGGCGAAAGTAGGCCCGTGCAGAGCACTTTCACCATCCTCGTAGTACTTGGTCGGCGCGCGGGCTGACCAAGCTTCTCGTCCTGCGCGCCTCCCCTCGACCGCTTCACGGCGGCGGGGGTTTTTTGTTGCCCGGCGAGCCAAGACTCACTCCCCAAGGAACCGCAGAATCATGACGACCGAACAGATGACGGGAGCCCAGGCGCTGGTGCGCGCCCTGGAGAACGTCGGCGTCGACACCGTGTTCGGCATTCCGGGTGGCGCGATCCTCCCGGCGTACGACCCGCTGTTCGACTCCAAGAAGCTGCGCCACATCCTCGTCCGGCACGAACAGGGCGCCGGCCACGCCGCCCAGGGCTACGCGATGGTGACCGGCAAGGTGGGCGTCTGCATGGCCACCAGCGGCCCGGGCGCGACCAACCTCGTCACGGCGATCTCCGACGCCTACATGGACTCGGTGCCGATCGTGGCGATCACCGGCCAGGTCGCGTCGTCCCTCATCGGGACGGACGGCTTCCAGGAGGCCGACATCGCGGGCATCACGATGCCGATCACCAAGCACAACTTCCTCGTCACGAAGGCCGCCGACATCGGCCGGACCATCGCCGAGGCGTTCCACATCGCGAGCACCGGCCGTCCGGGGCCCGTCCTCGTCGACATCGCCAAGGACGCGCTGCAGGCCACCGTCGAGTTCGAGTGGCCCGTCCAGCTCCAGCTCCCGGGCTACCGGCCCGTCACCCGGCCGCACTCCAAGCAGGTGCGCGAGGCGGCGCGGCTGATCGTGGGCGCGGACCGTCCGGTGCTGTACGTCGGCGGCGGCGTGCTGAAGGCCGGCGCGTCCGCCGAGCTGAAGGTGCTCGCCGAGCTGACCGGCGCGCCCGTCGTCACCACGCTGATGGCCAAGGGCGCGCTGCCCGACAGCCACCCGCTGCACATGGGGATGCCCGGCATGCACGGCGGCGTCGGCGCGGTCGGCGCGCTGCAGCGCTCCGACCTGCTGGTCACCCTCGGCGCCCGGTTCGACGACCGGGTCACCGGCAAGCTGGACGGGTTCGCGCCGCACGCCAAGGTCGTGCACGCCGACATCGACCCGGCGGAGATCTCCAAGAACCGGCACGCCGACGTCCCGATCGTCGGGGACGCCCGCGAGGTCATCGCCGACCTGATCGTCGCCGTGCAGAACGAGCACGAGCAGGGCAACAAGGGCGACTACACCGACTGGTGGCGGCAGCTCGACGCATGGCGCGAAACGTACCCGCTGGGGTACGACACGCCGGCCGACGGCTCGCTGTCCCCGCAGTACGTCATCGAGCGGATCGGGCAGATCGCCGGGCCGGACGCCTACTACGTCGCGGGCGTCGGCCAGCACCAGATGTGGGCCGCGCAGTTCGTCAAGTACGAGCGGCCGGGCGCGTTCCTGAACTCCGGCGGCGCCGGGACGATGGGCTACGCCGTCCCCGCCGCGATGGGCGCCAAGGTCGGCGCGGCGGACACGACGGTCTGGGCGATCGACGGCGACGGCTGCTTCCAGATGACCAACCAGGAGCTCGCGACCTGCGCGATCGAGGGCATCCCGGTGAAGATCGCCGTGATCAACAACGGCAACCTCGGCATGGTCCGGCAGTGGCAGACGCTCTTCTACAACGAGCGCTACTCCAACACGAACCTGCACGCCGCCAAGCGGATCCCCGACTTCGTCAAGCTCGCCGAGGCCTACGGCTGCGTCGGCCTGCGCTGCGACAAGGCCGAGGACGTCGACGAGGTCATCAACAAGGCCATGGAGATCAACGACGCCCCCGTCGTGATCGACTTCGTCGTGCACAAGGACGCCATGGTCTGGCCGATGGTCGCGGCCGGCACCACCAACGACGACATCCAGATCGCGAGGGACATGGCGCCCGAGTGGGAGAACGGAGACTGACCCCGATGAGCCTGCACACCCTCTCGGTGCTGGTGGAGAACAAGCCCGGCATCCTGGCCCGGGTCGCGGCGCTGTTCTCGCGGCGCGGTTTCAACATCGAGTCCCTGGCGGTCGGCACCACCGAGCACCCGGACATCTCCCGGATGACGATCGTGGTGAACGTCGCCGGCCTGCCGCTGGAGCAGGTCACCAAGCAGCTGAACAAGCTGATCAACGTCCTGAAGATCGTCGAGCTGGACTCGTCGGCGTCCGTCCAGCGCGAGCTCATCCTGGTCAAGGTGCGCGCCGACGCGGAGACGCGCTCCCAGGTGCTGGAGACCGTGAACCTGTTCCGTGCCAAGGTGGTGGACGTGGCGCCGGACGCCGTCACCATCGAGGCGACCGGCAACCGTGACAAGCTGGACGCGTTCATCAGGGTCCTGGAGCCGTTCGGCATCAAGGAACTGGTGCAGTCGGGCATGGTGGCCATCGGCCGCGGCGCCCGGTCCATCACCGACCGCTCGCTGCGGGCCATCGAGCGCAGCGCGTGAACTCACTGAAAACAACGCGTGACACGCGAAACAACGAAAGGCGACAGCACTGTGGCTGAGATGTTCTACGACGACGCCGCCGACCTGAGCGTCATCCAGGGCCGGCACGTGGCGATCATCGGCTACGGCAGCCAGGGGCACGCGCACGCGCTCTCCCTGCGCGACTCCGGCGTGGACGTGCGGGTCGGGCTCCGCGAGGGGTCGGCGAGCCGGGAGAAGGCGGAGGCCGAGGGCCTGCGCGTCGTGACCCCGGCGGAGGCGGCCGAGGAGGCCGACCTCATCATGCTGCTGGCCCCGGACCACCACCACCGGGAGATCTTCGAGAAGGACATCAAGCCGGCGCTCGTCGAGGGCGACGCGCTGTTCTTCGGCCACGGCTTCAGCATCCGCTACGACCTCGTCCAGCCGCCGGAGGGCGTGGACGTGGCGATGGTCGCGCCGAAGGGACCGGGGCACCTCGTCCGCCGCCAGTTCGTCGCCGGGCGCGGCGTGCCGGTGATCGTGGCGGTGGAGAAGGACCCGTCCGGCAACGCCTGGCCGCTGGCGCTGTCCTACGCCAAGGCGATCGGCGGCCTGCGCGCGGGCGGGATCAAGACGACGTTCACCGAGGAGACCGAGACCGACCTGTTCGGCGAGCAGACGGTGCTGTGCGGCGGCGTCTCCGAGCTGATCAAGACCGGGTTCGAGGTGCTGACCGAGGCCGGCTACCAGCCGGAGGTCGCCTACTTCGAGGTCCTGCACGAGCTGAAGCTGATCATCGACCTGATCTACGAGGGCGGCATCTCCAAGATGTACTGGTCGGTGTCCGACAACGCCGAGTACGGCGGCTACAGCCGCGGCCCGCGCGTGATCACGCCGGAGACCAAGGCCGCGATGAAGAAGATCCTCGGCGAGATCCAGTCCGGGCAGTACGCCAAGGAGCTGGTGGACGAGTTCGAGGGCGGCCAGAAGCAGTTCCAGCAGTACCGCGACGAGCTGGCCGGGCACCCGATCGAGAAGACCGGTGCGGAGCTGCGCCCGATGATGAGCTGGCTGAACGACTGAGCCGGCTGAACGACTGGGCCGGCTGAACGACTGGGCCGCCTGAACGGCTGAGCCGGCTGAGCCGCCTTCCGGAGGCGCGGGGCGCGCCCCGCGCCTTCGCGCGTCAGAGGCCGAACCGGCGCAGCAGCCTGGCCAGCGGTGAGCCGCGGCCGGGCCCCTCGCTCACGAAGAGCGCCAGGTGGCCGCCCTTGGTGAAGTAGACGGCGACGTCCGCCGGACCGGCCGGCCGCCGCTGCGGGCCGGTCCGCAGGCCCTCGGCGCGGACGGAGCCGAACCGCGCCTCGCGGGTGACGCCGAGCGCGGTCGCCGCCACGTGCACGTCCCAGCGGCCCGGCTCCACGGCGGCGGGGTCGGCGACGGCCTCGAACCCGCGGGCGCCGTCCGGGCGGGGCACGGCGGGGAAGCCGTGCTCCTTGCCGGACGTCCGCTCCCGCAGGATGACGTCCACGGCCGTGTGGGCGGTCTCGACGCGCTGGAGCGCGGCGACGCCGCGGATGCGCACCTTGCGGCCCTGCCAGGAGACGGCGTCCAGCCGGTGCTCCACGCCCACCTCGGCGGTGATGTCGGCGTCCTGCCGGGAGACTCCGCGCAGGTAGGGGTACATCGCGTAGATGCGTCCGCCGACCACGACGGCGCCCGCCGGGCTGCCCTCGACCTCGTCGCGGATCAGCCGCTCCAGCTCCTCGCGCAGCCCGTGCTGGATGCAGAACGCCCGGAGCCGGGCGGACGCGGGCATGGCGGCGCGGGCGGCCTGGCTCAGCCCCTCCTCGCCGATGACGCGGCGGGTGCCCTCCACGAGCCGCTCCCGCTGGACGCGGTCGAGGCTCAGGTAGCGGTGGTCGTACACGCGCAGCACGTCGTGCAGGACGCTGGCGAAGCTGTTCGAGGTGTGGTCAGAGGCGCACTCCGAGGTGCAGTCCGAGGTCACGGGTCTCTCCTGATCGGCCGGGGACATCGGTCACGTTATGACGTCGCGCCATCGCGCACAGTGAAATCCCGGTGGTGTGTCCTCCTGGATGCATACTCGGTATTGCCTACGGCATACGCGGTATGCATACTTGGTAGGTATGTCAATCCGTCACGGCCTGCTGGCACTGCTGTCCCAGGGGCCCCGCTACGGCTACCAGCTGCGCGCCGAGTTCGAGTCCTCCACCGGCGCCACCTGGCCGCTCAACATCGGCCAGGTCTACTCCACCCTCTCCAGGCTCGAACGCGACGACCTCGTCACCCGCGTCGGCGCCGACGACGAGGGCCGCTTCGTCTACCGGATCACCCCGGCGGGCGAGGAGGACGTCCGGCGGTGGTTCGCCACCCCGATCGTCCGGGGCGACCGGCCCCGCGACGAGCTGGCGATCAAGCTGGCGATGGCCGTCACCACACCGGGGGTGGACGTCGCCCGCGTCGTCCAGACCCAGCGCACCGCCACCCTGCGCACCCTGCAGGACCTCACCCGGCTGAAGGCCGACGCGCCCGCCGTACCCGCCGACCAGGGAGAGCGGGCCTGGCGCCTCGTACTGGAATCCATGATCTTCCAGGCGGAGGCCGAGGTGCGCTGGCTGGACCACTGCGAGGCGTACGTCGCCCGCGCCGAGCCGCCCGCCCCGATCGCGCCCGCCGAGGCTCCCGCGAACACCGAGGCTCCCGCGGACACCGGGCCGCCCGCGAACCCCGGCGAGGAGGCGCGGCGATGAGCGTCCTCGCGCTGCGGGAGGTGTCCCGCGACCACGGGAGCGGCGTGGCCCTCGTGCACGCCCTCGCCGGGGTGACCATGGACGTCGCGGCGGGC
Source organism: Actinomadura latina NBRC 106108 (assembly GCF_001552195.1). Lineage (GTDB taxonomy): Bacteria > Actinomycetota > Actinomycetes > Streptosporangiales > Streptosporangiaceae > Spirillospora > Spirillospora latina. The sequence continues at coordinate 886,046 of NZ_BCQS01000005.1, read as the reverse complement.
GAGTTCGTCGCGGTGATGGGCCCGTCCGGCTCCGGCAAGTCGACGCTGCTGACCCTCGCCGGCGGCCTCGACACGCCCACGTCCGGGCGGGTCGTCGTGGACGGCGCCGACCTCGGCGCGCTCAGCCGGGCGGGCCGCTCGGCCCTGCGCCGCCGCTCCGTCGGCTACGTCTTCCAGGACCTCAACCTCATCCCCAGCCTCACCGCCGCCGAGAACGTCATGCTGCCGCGCGAGCTGGACGGCGTCCGCGCCCGGCACGCCCGCGGGGAGGCGCGGCGGGCGCTGGAGGAGGTCGGCGTCGGGGAGCTGGCCGACCGCTTCCCGGACGAGATGTCCGGCGGCCAGCAGCAGCGCGTCGCGATCGCCCGCGCGCTCGTCGGCGACCGCCGGCTCGTCCTCGCCGACGAACCCACCGGCGCGCTCGACAGCCACACCGGCGAGGACGTCATGCGGGTCCTGCGGAGCCGCTGCGACGCGGGCGCGTCCTGCCTGATGGTGACGCACGAGTCCCGGCACGCCGCCTGGGCGGACCGGGTCGTGTTCCTGCGCGACGGCCGGCTCGTCGACGCCACCCCCGGCCCCTCCGGCCCCGAGACCCTGCTCCAGGAGACGACGTGAACCGGTACGGATTCGCGCTGCGCCTCGCCCGGCAGGACGCGCTGCGCGCCAAGGGCCGCACGGCGCTCGTGCTGGGCATGATCGGGCTGCCGATCTGCGCCGTGGTCGCCCTCGCCGTGCTGCAGGCGACCGGCAGGGCCCGGGACCGGTCGGCCGGTGCGGGCCACGCGTCCGCCGCCGAGAGCGCCGTGCTGGCGCTGACCGTAGCGATGATCGTGCTGGAGGTCGTGCTGCTGGCCGGGCCGGCGTTCGTGGTGGACGTCCGGCGGCGGCGCCGCGACCTCGCGCTCGTCGCCGCGTCCGGCGGGGCGGGCCGGCACCTGCGCGCCGTCGTGCTGGCGAGCGGGCTGCTGCTCGGCGGGACCGCCGCGATCGGCGGGGCGGGGCTCGGGATCGCCGGCGCCGCCGCCGTCACGTGGACCGCCGAGGCCCGCGGCGCCGAACCGATCGGCCCGTTCACCGTGCCGTGGCTCCTCGTCGCCGCGACGATGCTGGTCGGCGCGGGCAGCGGGCTGCTCGCCGCCCTCGTCCCGGCCGCGCAGGCCGCCCGGATGGACGTCGTCGCCGCCCTCGCCGGGCGCCGCGAGGCGCCGGCCGCGGCCCGCCGCGGCTGGCCGGTCGCCGGCGGCGTCCTCGTCGTCGCGGGCGCGGCGCTGTGCCTGGAGGGCGTCCGGAGATGGCGCGAGTTCGGCGCCGCGATCGGCGCGGCCGCGATCATCGTCGGGCTCGTGCTCGCCTGCCCGTGGCTGGTCGGGGCGACCGGCCGGCTCGCGCGCCGGCTGCCGCTGCCGCTGCGCCTCGCCGTCCGCGACGCCGAGCGCAACCGGGCCCGCACCGCGCCCGCCGTCGCCGCGATCATGGCGGCCGTCGCCGGGATCACCGCGCTGGCCATCGGGGGTGCCAGCGACTTCCGGCAGGAGCAGATCGAGTACCAGGCGCAGCTCCCCATGGGATCGGCGCTGGTCAGGCCGCCGCTGGACCGGGCCGACGCGGTCGGGGAGGCCGTCCGGCGCGACCTGCCGGGCGTGCCCGTCGTCACGCTGAAGGCCCTGCCGGGGCCGGACGGGGTCTGCATGGACGACGACTCGGCGAAGTGCCCCGCCGTCGAGTTCGCCGCCGAGCGCGACGGGAACGCCGCCTTCGACCTCATGGACAACGTGGTCGGCGGTGCCCGCGAGGCCCGCATGGTCCTCGGCCATGACGATGCCGCCGTCGCCGCCGCGCTGGACGCGGGGAAGGTCGTGCTGTTCCGCGCCCGGCCCCCGGCCGGCGGCGTGACGAGTGCCAAGGTCTTCTACTGGGACGACGACGAGGAGCACACCGTCCGGACGGTCAAGGACCTGCCGGCCGTCGCTGCCGCGGGCGACCCGCACGTGCGGGCGATCGTCCCGCCCGAGGCCGCGGAGAGGATCGGGCTGCCCGTCCGGACCGAGGCGTTCGGCGTCGACCGCGCCGACCACCGCGTCACCGAGGCCGAGCAGGCGCGCCTGGACGAGACCCTGGACGGCTTCACCCGCAACGACGGGTCCGTCTACGTCGAACGCGGCTTCACCGGGTCGTTCGGCAAGATCACGCTGCTGCTCGCGGGGGTCGCGGCCGTCCTGGCGCTCGGCGGCTCGCTGATCGCCACCGGGCTGGCGTCCGCCGACGCCCGGCCCGACCTCGCGACGCTCGGCGCGATCGGCGCGCGGCCGGGCACCCGCCGGCTGCTGACCATGGGCCGGGCGGCGTTCATCGCCGCGCTCGGCTGCTGGCTCGGCATGGCGGCCGGCCTCGTCCCCGGCATCGCGGTGACGCGCCCGCTGACCGCCGACGTCGCGGACGGCGCCGCCCCGCACGGCGTGATCGTGGACGTCCCGTGGACGCTGCTGCCGGTGGTCGGCATCGGCATCCCGCTGCTCGTCGCGCTCGTCGCCGGGGCGTGCACCCGCTCCCGCCTGCCGCTGGCCCGGCGCATCGCGGCATAGGAATCGGCAGCGGAAAAGCACGGTCATGTGAAGCGCGTCGCAGGGGAAACGCGCGGGCCGGAACCCGGCCGCGCGCCGGACCGGTGGTAGCGTCCGGCGCGTGGCCGAGGTCGTCGTGGCGCAGGGACCGGCACGCGAGGTCCCCGCCGGCACAGGGGGAGACGCCCGGCGCCGTCGCCTGCTGCTCGCCGCGCTGGTCGCGGCGAGCGCGCTGCTGTACGCGGCGTACTCGCTGATGCGGCTGCGCGCCTTCCGGACCGGCAGCTACGACCTGGTGATCTTCGACCAGGCGGTCCGCTCCTACAGCCGCTTCGACCTGCCGGTCGCCATGGTGAAGGGCGTCCACAACGGCTTCGGGCCGTACTTCTCCGTCCTCGGCGACCACTTCTCGCCGATGCTGGCGCTGCTCGCGCCGCTCTACTGGATCCACGACGGCCCCGAGACGCTGCTGGTCGCCCAGGCGGTGCTGTTCGCGCTCGCCATCTGGCCGATCTGGCGGTACGCCGAGCGCAGGCTCGGCCCGGGCGCGGCCTACTGCGCGGCCGGCGCCTACACGCTGTCCTGGCCGATCGCCGAGGCGCTCGCGTTCGACTTCCACGAGGTCGCGTTCGTGCCGCTGCTGTCGGCGCTGCTGGTCGAGCGGCACGACGCCGGGCGGCACGCCCAGGCGGCGGTGGCGGCGTTCGCGCTGCTGCTGGTCAAGGAGGACATGGGCCTCCTGCTCACCGGCTTCGGCCTCTACCTGCTCACCCGCCCCGACGAGCAGGACGGCGAGCGGCGCGGGCCGCGCGACCTGCTGCCCGGGGGCGACCGGCGGGCCGGCCTCGCCTACGTCGTCGTCGGCCTGGTCGCCACCTGGCTCTGCTCGCGCGTGCTCATCGCGGCCTTCGGCGGCGACAACGGCTACTACTGGGCTTACGGCGCGCTCGGCCCGGACGTGCCGCACGCCGCCGCCCACGCCCTCACCCATCCGTGGGACGTCGCGACCGTCCTCGTCGACCCGCCGCAGAAGGCCGCGACGATGGCGCTGGTCGTCCTGCCGCTGCTCCTGCTGCCGCTGGCGTCCCCGCTCACCCTCACCGCCGTGCCGATGCTGGCCGAGCGGATGCTCGCGAGCCGCTTCGGCAACTGGTGGGAGCCGCACTACCACTACAACGCGTTCATCATCGCCGTGCTCGTCCTCGCGGCGGTGGACGGGGCGGCGCGGCTGCGCGGGCGGCTGCGCGGGCGGTGGGGGCCGGCGCGGCGGGTCCCGGCCGTCCCGCCGATGGCCGCGGTGCTGGCCGCCACGCTCGCCTGCGCGCCGTTCTTCGCCTACCGGCATCTGGCCGACCCGGCGCTGTGGCGGCCGAACGAGCGGGCCCGCGCGGCGTCGGCCGCGGCGGCGACGATCCCCGACGGGGCGCTCGTCGAGGCGGCCAACGGCGTCGGACCCGCGCTGACGTCCCGCGCCCGCGTGCTGCTGTGGGACGAGCGGTCGCGCGGCGCGCCCTGGGTCGTCGCCTACGTCGGGCGGCTGGAGTTCCCGTTCGGGTCGGTCGCCGGGCAGCGGCGGCGGGTCGCCGAACTGGAGGCCGCCGGATACCGGCAGGTCTTCCAGCGGGACGGATATATCGTGCTGCACCGGGACGTCCCCGACCCGTGGTGACGGCCGCCGCGATCGTTTGGACGGATTGTCCAGTGACTGGTGGACGACAATGTGGTCAGAATGCCGGTGAAGGTACCGTTCGGATAAATATGCCTACCGTTTTTGGGTATGTTGCCTGATACTTGAAGAAAGCCGTGACGGCCGCGGCCGGTGCGGGGAGCACCTGCGCGAACACTCGGTGACCGCCGCCGGAGCGGGTCTTGGGGCGAAGTGCATGAGCGGTGCGAGGCTGATCGAGGCCGCCGGAAGGTCACCGGCCGGAGACGGCGCGGAATTCGCTGCCGGTCCGGCAATGCCGCAGGCAGGTAAATCTCTGAATAACGGTGTGGAGTCATGACATGCCGGCGCAAGGCGACAGGGACGTCCGGCGCTGGGAGACGTGCGGGCAGGCGTGGATCGGCGTGCTCCGGTACGTCTGGGCGGCCGGCGAGGCCGGGCTGGAGGACGGCGGGCCGATCATCGAAGGACCCCCGCTGCTCTTCGAGATCACCTCACTGAGCTGGGAGGATCCGATCCTCCACGAGCACGGCGACCGGGCCAGGCTGGTCCGGCGGGCCCAGGAGCGGACCCGGCGCGTCGTCCGCGGCCGGTACTGGCCGAGGCTGCACGACCTGGACGGGCACGACCAGATCCGCTGGGTGGTGGACCTGCTGCGGGCCAGGCCGTGGACGACGAGCGCGTGGATCTCGCTGACGATCCCGGGCGAGCCGGCGGACGGGCTGCCGGCCCTGACCGCGCTGTCGTTCCGCATCCGCGGCTACCGGCTGACCATGACGGCGATGTTCCGGTCGCAGAACGTGCACCGCGGCTACCTGATGTACATCCCGCTGCGGGAGGTGCAGGTGGGGGTCGCCGAGGAGCTGGGGCTGCCCGCCGGGCCGCTGCGCGTGTTCGTGGACGTCCCGCACATCCACGTCGCGGACGCGGAGCGGGTGGCGACCGTGCTCGCCGCCGTACCGGAACCGAACGCGGCCTGACAGACCAGGGCGAACTCGGCCGGACGGGTAGTTACCGGTGAGTGTTTCCCTGCCGCGATCCGCCGCGGCCCACGGGTTATAGACTCGGCTGCCGGGGGCGAGGGCCACGACGAGGTGACTCGCGACTTCACCTGCAGGCAGCACACACCACTCACTTTCCGAAGGACTGTTTTCTCTTGAGCAAGCCCGTCGTCCTCGTCGCAGAAGAACTCTCCCCGGCCGGCATCGCCGTGCTGGAGGCCGACTTCGACGTCCGGCACGTCGACGGCGGCGACCGCGAGCAGCTGCTCCCGGCCGTCGCCGACGTCGACGCGCTGATCGTGCGGAGCGCCACCAAGGTCACCGCCGAGGTGTTCCAGCACGCCAAGAAGCTGCGGGTCGTGGCCCGCGCCGGCGTCGGCCTCGACAACGTCGACGTCGAGGCCGCCACCAAGGCCGGCGTCATGGTCGTCAACGCGCCCACGTCCAACATCGTCACCGCCGCCGAGCACGCGATCGCGCTGCTCCTCGCCACCGCGCGCAACGTCCCGCAGGGCCACTCCGCGCTCAAGCAGGGCGAGTGGAAGCGCTCGAAGTACACCGGCGTCGAGCTGCAGGGCAAGACCGTCGGCGTGCTCGGCCTCGGCCGCATCGGCGTCCTCGTCGCGCAGCGCCTCGCCGCCTTCGACATGAACGTGATCGCGTTCGACCCCTACGTGCAGGCCGCCCGCGCCGCGCAGCTCGGCGTGAAGCTCGTCACGCTGGAGGAGCTGCTCCGCGAGAGCGACTTCATCACCGTCCACCTGCCGAAGACGCCCGAGACCCTCGGCCTCATCGGCGACCGCGAGCTGCAGCAGGTCAAGCCGTCCGTCCGGATCGTCAACGCCGCCCGCGGCGGGATCGTGGACGAGGGGGCCCTCGACCTCGCGATCAAGGACGGCCGGGTCGCCGGCGCCGGCATCGACGTGTTCAGCACCGAGCCGTGCACCGAGAGCCCGCTGTTCCACCACGACAACGTCGTCGTCACCCCGCACCTCGGCGCCAGCACCCACGAGGCGCAGGAGAAGGCCGGCACGCAGGTCGCCCGCTCGGTGAAGCTCGCCCTGTCCGGCGAGTTCGTGCCGGACGCCGTGAACGTGCAGGGCGGCGCGGTCGCCGAGGACGTCAAGCCGGGCCTGCCGCTCGCCGAGAAGCTCGGCCGCATCTTCACCGCCCTCGCCGGCGGCGTCCCCGTCCGGCTCGACGTCGTCGTCCGCGGCGAGATCGCCGAGCACGACGTGAAGGTCCTCGAACTCGCCGCGCTCAAGGGCGTGTTCGTGGACGTCATCGAGGAGGCCGTGACGTTCGTCAACGCGCCGCTCCTGGCCCGCGACCGCGGCGTCGAGGTGACCCTCACCACGTCCGAGGACAGCCCCGACTGGCGCAACGTCGTGCAGGTGCGCGGCACCATGGCCGGCGGCGACGTCGTGTCGGTGTCCGGCACGCTGACCGGCCCGAAGCACGCCGAGCGGATCATCGAGATCAACGGCTACAACATGGAGCTCGTCCCGACCGAGCACATGGCGTTCTTCTCCTACGTCGACCGCCCCGGCATCGTCGGCGCCGTCGGGAAGCTGCTCGGCGACGAGGACGTCAACATCGCCGGGATGCAGGTCGGCCGGGACGTCAAGGGCGGCAGGGCGCTGATCGCGCTGACCGTCGACTCGGCCGTCTCCCCGCAGCTCGTCGACGCCATCACCAAGGAGGTCGGCGCCGACATGGGCCGCCGCGTCGACCTCGACGGCTAGGCGCGGGAAGCCTTCCGCCACGGGCGGGCGCGCCGGCGCGCCCGCCCGTGATGTATCCCACCCCAAGTCCATCTCAGATACCGAGATTTCTGGCCACCGGTCGGGACAACTCCGCCGGGTCGGAGGTATTCTCGCAGGTAGTCATGCGGCGCTTCGTGGTAATCCTTCGCTGCCGCAGCGGGGCCTGATCATCGGCAGGCCGGCACCCGCTGCGGAGGCTCTGCCTGGCCGTGAGTCCGATTCCGAGCCGGACCGTGCGAACCACGCCCACCCGGCGGCCCTCTCGCCACAGCTCAGCGAATCTGGAGCAACCTCATGAACGACACCTGGACGAACACCCCTGCCGACGAGGCCGAGGAAGAAGCGGCCCGCGCCCTGCAGACCGCCCTGGACCGCAGGGCCGACTAGCGTCTCCCTCCTCACTTCGGGCCCTGGCCGGGCCGGTGGCCGGCGCCGTCCTCCGGGCGGTTGCGGTCACACTGGAGCCATGCCGGTTGAAGCCGCTTCTGACGATGCCGCGGGAGTGCTGAGGGACGTCGCTCGGCTCGGGCCGTACTTCGACGTCGTGACGGTCGGGGTGGACGGCCCCGCGTGGCGGTCGTTCCCTCGTGATGGTGAACGGTTGCGGGCGCTCACCCGCGACTACGGCGAGCGGCTTGGGACGACGGAGCGGCGGGTCGCGGGCTCGCTGGTGTTCCAGGGGCTCGCGGCGCGGTTGTGGTCGCCCGCCGTGGCCGCCGCGGCGGTCGGGATCGTCCCGGATCTGCGCGACCTGCGATGGCGGTGGGCGCCGGGCGAGCCGATCAGGCTGGGGCTCGCGGAGCCCGCGGGCTGGCATGTGCAAGGGATCGCGGAGGCCGCCGCGCTTGTTCACGACGTGGTGATGGACGGGCAGCTCCGGCCGTTGCGCGAGGCGATGCTGGAGTTCACCGGCCTTGCGGACGGGCTCATCTGGGGCAACGCGGCGTCCGCGCTGGCCGGGAGCCTCAACGTGGGGCCGGCCGAGCCCGCGAGAGGCGACCTGGTGCGGGCGCTGCTGGCGCGGGAGCCGCTGGCCGGGGCGGGGAACTTCGGGCCGGACGGGTTCGTCCGGAAGAGTTGCTGCCTGTACTGCCGGGTGCCCGGTGGCGGGATGTGCGGGGATTGCGGGCTCCTGCCCGGATCGTGAGACGGAAGCCCACGCAGTGAGACGTTTGCAGTAGAGTGCGCCCATGGCTTCGCGCAGCATTCGTCTGGCCGTCATCCCCGGTGACGGGATCGGCCCCGAGGTGGTCGCCGAGGGACTGAAGGTCCTCGACGCCGTGTCCGGCGACCTCAGGTTCGAGCAGACCCCCTACGACCTGGGCGCCGCCCGCTGGCACCGGACGGGGGAGACGCTGCCCGACTCGGTGCTGGCCGAGCTGCGCGAGCAGGAGGTCATCCTGCTCGGCGCCGTCGGCGACCCGAGCGTGCCCAGCGGGACGCTGGAGCGCGGGCTGCTGCTGCGGACCCGGTTCGAGCTCGACCACTACGTCAACCTGCGTCCGGTGAAGCTGTTCCCGGGCGTCCAGACCCCGCTAGCGGGCGTGGGGCCCGATGACATCGACATGGTCGTCGTCCGGGAGGGCACCGAGGGGCCGTACACCGGTGTCGGCGGCGTGCTGCGGAAGGGCACCCCGCACGAGGTCGCCACGCAGGAGAGCGTGAACACCGCGTACGGGGTCGAGCGGGTCGTCCGGTACGCGTTCGAGGTGGCGGCGTCCCGGCCGCGCAGGAAGCTCACGCTGGTCCACAAGGACAACGTCCTGACGTTCGCGGGTGATCTGTACCAGCGCGTCCTGAAGCGGGTCGGCGCGGAGTACCCGCAGGTCACTACGGATTACGTCCATGTCGACGCGGCCACCATGTTCTTCGTGAACCAGCCGCAGCGGTTCGACGTCGTCGTCACCGACAACCTGTTCGGCGACATCATCACCGACATCGGCGCCGCCATCGCCGGCGGGATCGGGCTCGCCGCGTCCGGCAACGTCAACCCCGACCGCACCGCGCCCTCGATGTTCGAGCCGGTGCACGGCAGCGCGCCCGACATCGCCGGGCAGGGCAAGGCCGACCCGACCGCCACGATCCTGTCCGTCGCGATGCTGCTCGACCACGTCGGCGAGGGCGACGCCGCCCGCCGCGTCGAGCAGGCCGTCTCGGACGACCTGGCCGAGCGTACGGGCCTCGGCGCCCGCTCCACGTCCCAGATCGGCGACGCGATCGCCAAGCGAGTATCCGGATAGGGCACGCCGCCTGTCCGGCCGGACCGGGTGTGCCCTCGCGGCGCGCCCGGTCTTCGGCATGCGCCGCGTGGAGGAGCAGGTCTAGACGAAGTACGACAATAGGGACTAAGGAAGCCACAGCGGCGATGGGGCCGCCCGGCGATCCGCGAGAGGACGAACCGCGATGAGCGACACCCTGGAGTTCGAGATCACGCGCACCGAGCGGCCCGCGAGCGCCGCGGAGCGCGCCGCGATCATGGCCGACCCCGGCTTCGGCCGGCACTTCACCGACCACATGATCACGATCAGGTACTCGGCGGAGCGCGGCTGGCACGACGCGAAGCTCGAACCGTACGGGCCGATCCCGATGGACCCGGCATCGCAGGTGTTCCACTACGCCCAGGAGCTCTTCGAGGGGCTCAAGGCCTACAAGCAGCCGGACGGGTCCATCGTCACCTTCCGCCCGTACATGAACGCGGCCCGGATGAACCGGTCGGCGAAGCGGATGGCGATGCCGGAGATCCCCGAGCAGCTGTTCGTGGACGCGGTCGAGCTGCTCGTCCGCACCGACCGGGAGTGGGTCCCCGACGCCGAGGGCCACAGCCTCTACCTGCGCCCGTTCATGTTCGCCACGACCCGCGCGCTCGGCGTCAACAGCCCGGCGAGCGAGTTCCTGTTCATGGTCATCGCGTCGCCGTCCGGGCTGTACTACCCGCGCGGCATCAAGCCCGTCTCGGTGTGGCTGTCGCAGGACTACACCCGCGCGGCGCCGGGCGGCACCGGCGAGGCCAAGTTCGGCGGGAACTACGCGGCGTCCTTCGCCGGGCAGGCCGAGGCCGTCCAGCAGGGCTGCGACCAGGTCGTCTGGCTCGACGCGGTGGAGCACCGCTGGGTCGAGGAGGTCGGCTCGATGAACCTCATGTTCGTCTACGGCTCCGGCGCGGGGGCCCGGCTTCTCACCCCCGCGCTCACCGGCACGCTGCTCGCCGGCGTCACCCGCGACTCGATGCTCAAGCTGGCCCCCGACCTCGGCGTCCCCACCGAGGAGGGCAAGATCAGCATCGACGAGTGGCAGGCCGGCTGCGAGTCCGGCGAGATCACCGAGGTGTTCGGCTGCGGCACCGCCGCGATCATCAGCCCGGTCGGCCGGGTCAAGGGCAGCGACCGCGAGTGGACGATCGGGGACGGCGAGCCCGGCGAGATCTCGATGCGGCTGCGCCAGGAGCTGGTCGGCATTCAGTACGGCACCCGTCCCGATCCCTACGGCTGGGTCCACGAGATCGTCTGACCTGCGGGTTCGCACGCCCCGGCGGTCCGCGCGCCGGGGCCGTGCCGTCTCATGATCTGAGACGAGTGTCCCGGGCATGGAAATCGTGTGGCAGACTGAGAACATCATGCGCCACAGCCTCGTCATTATCGGCTGGCGCGCCGGCAGCTAACGGGACAAGGCCGGCGCGCAGACCTCTCACGTCCGTGAGGGGTCTTTTTTGTGCCCTGGCGCTGATCCCTCTGGGGGTTCTCACCTATGCAAGGCGACGCGTTCCACGTCTACGACACCACCCTGCGCGACGGGTCGCAGCAGGAGGGGCTCAACCTCTCCGTGCCCGACAAGCTCGCCATCGCGCGGCACCTCGACGACCTGGGCGTCGGCTTCATCGAGGGCGGCTGGCCCGGCGCCAACCCCAAGGACACCGAATTCTTCAGGCGGGCTCGAACAGAACTCGACCTGAGGCACGCGCGGCTCACCGCGTTCGGCGCGACCCGCCGGGCCGGGGTGAAGGCGGCCGACGACCCTCAGGTCGCCGCCCTGCGCGAATCCGGCGCGTCTGTCGTGACCCTGGTCGCCAAGAGCCACGACAGGCACGTCGAGCTGGCCCTCCGCACCACCCTTGAGGAGAACCTCGCGATGATCCGCGACACGGTCTCCCATCTGCGTGCGGAGGGCCAACGAGTCTTCCTGGACGCCGAGCACTTCTTCGACGGCTACCGGGCCAACCGCGCCTACGCGCTGGAGGCCGTCCGCACCGCCGCCGAGGCCGGCGCGGACGTCGTCGCGCTCTGCGACACCAACGGCGGCATGCTGCCGGACGAGCTGGCCGAGGTCGTCGACGAGGTCGTCGGCTACGGGGTGCGGGTCGGCATCCACTGCCACGACGACTCCGGCTGCGCGGTCGCGAACACGCTCGCCGCGGTCAAGGCCGGCGCCACCCACGTGCAGGGCTGCGCGAACGGGTACGGCGAGCGCAGCGGCAACGCCAACCTGTTCACGGTCGTCGGCAACCTGCAGCTCAAGCGGGGCATGAGCCTCGTCTCGGACGCGCAGCTCGCCGAGATGACCCGGATCGCGCACGCCGTGTCCGAGGTGACCAACGTCGCGCCCAGCTCCCAGCAGCCCTACGTGGGCGTGTCGGCGTTCGCGCACAAGGCCGGGCTGCACGCGTCCGCCGTCAAGATCGACCCGGACCTGTACCAGCACATCGACCCCGCCGCCGTCGGCAACGACATGCGGATGCTGGTGTCGAGCATGGCCGGGCGCGCGTCGGTCGAGCTGAAGGGCCGCGAGCTGGGCTACGACCTGTCCGGCGAGAAGGCCAAGGCCGTCGTCGCCAAGGTCAAGGAGCTGGAGTCCACCGGCTACACCTTCGAGGCCGCGGACGCCTCGTTCGAGCTGCTGCTGCGCGAGGAGCTGACCGGCGTCCGGCAGCGGCACTTCGAGGTCGAGTCGTGGCGGTCGATCGTGGAGCGCCGCCCCGACGGGTCCATGGTCAGCGAGGCGACCGTCAAGCTGCACGCCAAGGGCGAGCGGATCATCGCGACCGGCGAGGGCAACGGCCCCGTCAACGCGCTCGACAACGCGCTGCGCATCGCGCTCGGCCGCCTCTACCCGGAGCTGGCGCGGCTGGAGCTGGTCGACTACAAGGTCCGCATCCTGGAGGGGGCGCACGGGACCGACGCCCGGACGCGGGTGCTGGTCGAGTCCAGCGACGGCGAGCGCGAGTGGGGCACCGTCGGTGTCGAGGACAACGTCATCGCCGCGTCCTGGCAGGCCCTGGAGGAGGCCGTCACCTACTGCCTGCTCCGCGCGGGCCACGAGGCGGGCTGACGGGGAATCTCTCGGGCTGGTTGGGCATTATCGGGGCATGAGCACCGAGATCACCGACAACGCCGAGAAGAACCGCTACGAGATCAGGCTGGACGGCGACCTCGCCGGGTTCGTCGACTACGAGCCGGGCGAGGGAACGGTCGCCCTCATCCACACCGAGGTCGGTTCCGCGTTCGAGGGCAAGGGCGTCGGCAGTTCGCTCGCCCGGGGCGTCCTGGACGACATCCGCGGCAAGGGCCGCTCGGTCGTCCCCGTGTGCCCGTTCATCAAGAAGTGGATCGAGAAGCACCCCGACTACCAGGACCTGGTGGCTTCCTGACCTTCACACCGCGCGGAGCTGGGACCCGCCGCCCTCCAGCATGAGCCACGCCGACAGCGACGTCTCCTTCAGCCTCACCCGGACCCGCGTGTAGCGGCCCGGGTCGACGAGGCCGGGGGCGGGCTTGATGACCGAGTCGTACACGAAGTCGGACGTGACGAACGCCAGGTCGGCGCCGGTCTCGGCGACGCGCCGCTTCACCGCGGGGGCGTCCACCATCCGGCGCGTCGTGATGATGGAGACGCCGGACACGCCCTTCGGGCCGCGCTGCACGGGACCGACGTGCAGCGCGGCCCGCAGCTGCAGCCGGGTCGCCTCGGCGGCGCGCCGGTTGTGCCGCCGCAGCGCCGCCGCCAGGTGCGCGAGCATCGGGTCGACGACCTTGTCGGTCGGCGTGGCCGGCGGGACGATGACGAGCGCGCCGTCGCCGCGGTCCTCCTGGTAGAGGCGGCCGAGGTCGAGGCCGGACGCGGTGAACGCCTCGCCCATCAGGTCGTACATCGCGCCCAGGACGTAGTCGCGGTCGGCGTCGTTGCGCACCGGCGAGCTGAACCGCGTGATGTCGGTGATGAGGATCGAGCAGTTCCCCTGCACGTCCTGGAACTCGTGCTTCTCGATCTGCCGCCGGTAGACCTGCTGTTCCAGGACGCCCCGCACGCGCGGGTTGGCGCCCAGGAAGGCGCCGAAGTCGGCGGCGTCGATCCGGAGCGCCTCGACGTCGCCGTCCGCCGTCACGGTCGCGGACCTGTCGCGGATCATCAGCGCCGCCCGCTCGCCGACCAGCTCCCCGGCGCCGCGGAACGCGACGATCCGCTGCTCGGCGCCCTCCCAGACCCACACGCGCGTCCAGCCGGACAGGATCACGACGACCTCGCCCGCGAGCCCGCCCTCACGGCACAGGACGTCCTCCCTGCGGTACAGGTGGCGGCGGGCCCGCGCGATGAGGTCCTGCCGCTCCACCGGCGTCAGCGCGTCCCAGAACGTCGCCGCCCCTCGCGGGACGGCCACTTCGGAGACCGGCGCAAGAGCGGGCAGCACGGCGGTCGTCGACGGCGGCCCGGACGTCTCCTGCAGCGTGTCCGCCTTCAGGTACTGGACGACCGCGTTCGTGACGGCCACCGCGGGGAGCGTGAGGAACGCCAGCACGCCGCTGATCGCCGCGGTGCCCGAACCGTCCAGTACGTACCCCAGCACCATGGCGCCGAGCGTCACCGGCGTCATGACCTTCGCGTTCACCGGCCCCGCGCCGGCATGCGGCGCCGTCCGCCCCCGCGGCCGCGCCGCCCAACGGTTCAGTCTCACGGAGTCTTCCTTCCCCCGGGAAGGCCCGGCGTAGTGTCACCGGCTCCTCGGCGTTGGTGTCGTCCCCACCCCTCCGCTAATATACAGATGAAAAGCATACGATCGCTGCATAAAAGACGGTAACTATTCTGTACCTCGATGGCAAGGCGTGAGTATCGAAGGTTTCCGGTGCCGAAGCCGGGGAAACCTCTGTCGTACATGCTGTACGCACAGCATGGATTTGCTGACGGAGGGCTGTATGGTCGCCTGACGGCGGGACATCGGTCCCGGCGCCGGAACGACATGGGGGTGGGCCGGGCTCCGCGCCCCGGATGGGAGTGTGCGCTCATGACGAATCCTCGTGCGGGCTCCGAGACCTCAGGCGGGCCCGCGGAGGCCGCGCCGCAGAGTGAACGCGTGACGGTCAACCTGACCGGCAAGGCCGTCCAGGCGCTCCAGCGCCTCCAGGAGCAGACCGGTTACAACAAGACCGACTGCATCAACCGTGCACTGATCATCGCCGGCGAGATCGAGGGCATGTCCCGCGCCCCCGGCGCCTTCTATTGGCGCGAAACCCCCGAAAGCGACCTCATGCTAGTCCGCTTCGTCTGACCGCCCGCCAGCCCCCTTTGGTTTCCCTGCGGTTCGTGGTTGATGGAGGGAGACGGGTCAGGAACCGCGTTCCCAGACCTCGTCGGGCACCTCACCGGCGATGAACCGGATCTTGTTGGTGCCCGGCTTGTAGACGGTGACCGTCAGGCGGAACGGTTCGTCGTTCTGGTCGAAGGCCGTGCGGGTGTGCTCGATGGACGGCGAGGCTGTTCTTGGAGAGCCCGAAGAACCTGAGCTCCTCCTCCGTAGGGGGCCGGGCGTCGAACTCGTCCTTGGTATCCGACCTGCTCGTGACCGCATCTCTGCACAGTCGTCCGTCGGTGATCTGAGCTCGGAGGGCCTCGGCCATCTCGATGTACTTGGGCCGCCTGCGTGCCATCGCGTTCCCTAAGGTCGGGGGACTTCCTCCATGATGCGTCGTGGGCCGGACGAGCGGGTCGCGGCCAGAGGCTTCTGGAACAGGGCGCCCGACGGGGTCCTGTCGCTGGTGTCGCGGATCGCGACGTCCTGGAAGCCCAGGCCGCGGTAGTAGTCGTGAAGTGCGTGGTTGTCGGTCCAGACGTCGATGCGGACGAGCTCCGCGTTCCGCTGGCGCAACGCGCCTTCGCGGCCGGCCCAGTCGATCAGCTCGGCGCCCAGGCCGGTGCCCGCGTAGTCGCGGTGGATGACGAGGCGATGCAGGTAGACGGCCTCGGTCTCGCGTTCCTCCGCGGTCCAGAGCTCCTCGTGCCCCATCGTCTTGATGGAGACGGTGCCGATCGCGCGCTCCCCGTCGGACAGGAGCCAGGTCTCCCCGTTGGCGAGGGCCTCGTTGACGCGTTTCATGCGGCCTTCGGGACTGGGCCACGGCTCGGCCCACTGGGTCGTCGCTTTCGTGACTCGAAGCCATCCGGCCGCATGGTCGATGAGCCCTAGGACGACGTCGATCTCGTCCGGACGCGCGATTCGGATGCGGTAGCTGGGGTGAGCGGCCCGGCTGCGTTGGCGGGCCCCGGTTTCTGTGTCCACGTGCTCCTGACTCCGAGAAAGTTCAAGGCCCCCGCCTCCCGGCCGGGGTGAGGGGAGCACGAGGCTCCCGTCCGGTCGGGAAGGGGGGCGGTATGGACAGGTGCGTGACGGCCGCCGCGGTCGGCGGCGGCCCGGGCTATCCGCTTCCGGCGTCGTCGTCCGGAGAGTCGTCGGGGGAGCCCAGACCGGGCGCCCTGAGGACGTCGATGGGTACGTCGCCGTCGTTGTAGTGCAGCCGCGTGCGGTCGGCGGGCCAGACCGTCACGGTGACGCGGAACGGATTGCCGTCGGCGGAGTAGGCGGTCCGGACGGTTTCGAAGACGATGCTCGCGGCGGAGTCGCCGAGGCTGAAGAAGCGCTTCTCGTTCTCGTCCGGGACGCGGGCCTTGATCTCGTCGTGGAAGCCGACCTCGCGGTAGCCGAGGGTCTCGCCCAGGTACGCCACGGCTCCCTCGGGGATGTCGCGCGGAAGGAGCAGGCGGGACGCGCCGCCGGTGGCGAATTCGAGCGGGTAGAAGGACGTCTGCAGGACCCAGGGCTTGTCATCGAGGAAGATCTCCTGGTGGCGGGAGATGAACTCCGACCCCGTCTTCGTCTGCAGGTACCGGGCGATGACCTTGGTGCCCTCCTGGACTTCCACCTTGACCTGCGACACCGACGCGTTCCGGTTCGCCGGGATGGCGGCGTCGCGGTTGTACCACTCAGGCGACACCGCGCCGGGTGCGAGCCCGAGCTCGACGGCGCGGAGCGTGACGTGGACGATGTCGGGCTGGGGCACGACGAACGTCCCCTTGCCCTGCTCGGAGACGACGTACCCCTGCTGCCGGAGCCAGGCGAGCGCGTCCCGGACGGTGTTGCGGGACGCGCGGTAGTGCTGCTCCAGGTCCTTCTCGGGAGGTAGCGGCCTCCGGCCGGACGTGCCGTCCGTATGGGCCAGGTCTCCCGATTCGATGCGCCGGCGCAGGTCATCGGCGATGTCACGCCAGCGGAGAGGCGTCGTGCGAGCCATCGGATCCGCTCCCTTCCGGCCGTTCCGCTCCGGCCCGTGCCTACCGCTGGATGAGCGGAACATCGCACAGAACCGGACTTCTGAACAAGTACTTCCCACCCAACGTGTTTGCAATCTCAAAAAAGGGTACACCTTGGGTGAGCGACTTGTTGGGACAAGTCCACTACTTGAAAACGTGGACAACGCTATCAGTGGGACGTACTGGATGTAAGGGATATCGCGAACCGCCTGGAGGAGGTTCAGATGACCGCGATGATCATGCTGTGGGTGCTCGTGCCACCGGCGCTCTTCCTGACCCTGTTGCTCTACGTCTTCAGCTTCGGCTTCCGGACCAGGAACGTGGACCTCCGCGCCGAGCCGTCCACGCCGCCGGAGGCCGGGCCCTCGTACCGGCCGGTGGTGGTCACCGTCCGGGGACTGAACGAGCCGCGCACATGATCTCCGGTCGCCGCGGAGCGGGCCGCTGACCTAAGGAGTTCCAGGTGAAAGACCGGATGGACGCGGTGCCGGGCGCGCCGCAGCAGCCGATCGCGCGCGAGCCCGTGGGGCTGAGCGCGCCGGGGGAGCCGGCCGTGATCGACGAGCCGGGTGCGGCGGCCGTTCCCGTCCTGCGGCTGACGCCGGTTCGGGAGCTTCCCGCGGCGCGGGACCCGTGGGGCGGAGCGCTGCGGATGGCGGTCACCGGGGCCACGGTCCTGGTGATCACCGCCGAACTCGGCCGGCGGGCGGGTGCGCCGGGACGGCTGACGGCGTTCTGCTCGGCGGGGGCGTGCGCCGTGGTCGTCGGTCCGTGGCTCGCCTCGCGGCTCGTTCCGCAGTCCGTCGCGCAGTCCGTTCCCCAGTTCGCCTAGACCCGGGCGGGCCGGGAACGGAGAGAAGAGGGAGGCTGAAGGGAGGTATGTGGGCGAAAGGGCCTGTTTGGCCTGCCTTCGGCCAGATTTCTCCCTCGGAAACGGGACATTCGGGATCAACTTCCCTCATACTTCGTAAAGAGACCGAAGAGAGGGATGAACCAGTGATCGACCGCATTCGACCCCTGCCTCACTCGGACCCCTTCGTCGACGTCACCCGCGGATACATCACGCGCGTCGGCGATGCGCTGCAGGCCCGCGGGGTGCCGCTCTCGAACGTCTGGCTCGACCCGTGCCACCCCCGTGACGCGACCTTCGTCCTCGGGCTCCAGGCCCTGGTGTGGAACGAGTCCGAGGGATTCGTGCTCGGCGAGTTCGTCTCCGGGGAGCCCGGTGTGCGGACGGTGCTGCGCGACCCCGTGCGGCTCGGAGCGGAGGTGCTCCCCGATCCCCGCGCCGTCCCGCAGCTGCTGGAGCACGGTGCGGCGGGCGCGCCGGCCCCGCTGCGCTCCTGCGCCTCGGGGCACGACGGTTTCGAGGACGCGCTGGTCCGCTACCCCGCCGACTGAAACCGGTCGTTCGAAAGAACGAGGATGTTTCCGTCGGTATCGGTACGGTCACGCAGAAATTTCGCCAAATCCAGCTAAAGCGGTGGCGGATTTCGGTTGAAGCGTCCACTATAAGGACTTGCACGGCCTGTCGCGGTGTTCCGCGTGCCGTCCCCAAGAGCCGACCTACCGGAGTGATCCTATGCCCGTCCGACCGTGGACCCCTGAGGACCTTGGGCGTCCGACGGACGGTACCTGGGCGGACGTGGCGTTCGGGCTCGGCGAGGTCTACGAGCGCGAGGGCGACCTCGAAGAGGCCGCCGGCTGGTACCGGCGGGCCGCCGAGTCGGGTCGCGCCGACGCCGCGCTGCGCCTCGGCGCCCTGCTCGGGCGGATGGCGGACGCGGGGCCCGCCGGCGAATCGGCCGAGGAGCTGCTCGCCGAGGCCACCCGCTGGCTGAGCGGGGCCCTCGACACCACCACCCCCGACGCGATCGAGCTCATCACCGACATGCTCAACCGCCAGCTGCGGCAGGCCGCGCGGCGCGGGTTCGAGCCGGCCCCGGCGGGCTGACACCTTCCGGACACCTCTCGGTTCGGTCTGAACCGAACCGCTTCGCGCGTCGTCGGACTCCATGAGATCGACGACAGCGGAGGGTGGACGAGTTGAGCGGCGAGGACCCCGGGTACGTGCCCCCGGACCACAAGACGACCGCCGAGTTCCGCGTCCCCGGCCGGGCCGCCGCGCCGGGAGCGGGGACGGACACCGGTTCGCCCGTCGTCGACGAGCCCGCGGACGACCTCGGGGACGCGACGCTCCAGGACGTCCCAGTCGACGGCCCCGAGGACGACCCGGAAGTCACCCTCCACGACGTACCGGCCGATGACCCGGAAGACGATCCGGAGGCGACCTCCGTGGATCCTCCGGCGGACGACCCGGACGTGACCTTCCGCGATGCGCCCGAGAAGGCGTCCGCGACTGTCACCGACCTCCAGCTTGACAAGCCCGCTCCTCCCGTCCCGCCGCAGGAGGCGGAAGCGGCGGCGTTCGAGCAGGTCGCGGCACTGGAGCCGGTAACCGCGCCGGGCGCCGGAGAGGCGCCCTGGACTGCGCAGTTCGGGGCCGAGTCCGAGTCCGTCCCGGCGGGCGACGGCGCCCCGGCTTCCCCTTTCGCGATGCACTCTGCGGGCCTCGGGCCGGGGACGCAGCCCGGTGCGACCGCCCCGGCGATGCCGTCCGGGGGAGTGCCGCCGAGACGGTCCAGGGGACCGGTGATCCTCGTCGGGGTGATCGGCGCGGTGGTGCTCCTCGCCGCCGCGGCGACCGTGGCGCTGCTGCTCACCAGGGGCGGCTCGGACGGCGAGCGGAAGACCGCGGCGTCGCCGTCGCCGGCCGCGTCGGCGCCGGTGGGGGCCGGCGGCGCGACGGACGGACCCGCGCCCGGTGCGCCCTCGCCGAGCGGGGCCCCCGCAACACCGCCCGCAACACCGCCCGCAACACCGCCCGCAACACCGCCCGCAACACCGCCCGCGGCGGGGCGGCAGCCCAGCATGCCGCCGCCCGCGACCACCGCTCCCATCGGCCCGCTCGTGGAGGGCAAGGGGATCACCTACCAGCTCGTCCAGCAGGACGAGGGGTACTTCGAGGGCAAGTTGGTCATCACCAACCGGACCGGCCGTCCCATGAAGACGTGGAAGCTGACATTCCGTGCCCCCGGCGCGGACGTGAAGAACATCTGGGGTGCGCGGCTCGTCCACGGCGGCTCGAAGGTGGAGATCAAGAACCTCGACGGCGCCCCGGCGATCCCGCCCGGCGGCACGTGGGAGATCCAGTACGGCGCGGCCGGTCCCTCGTCCACCCCCAAGGGCTGCGAGCTGAACGGCAGGGCGTGCGGCTTCTGACCGAGTACTAGGCTTTCGAACATGCGTATCGCCAGGTTCTCCACCGACGACGGCATGTCCTTCGGTGTGGTGGAGGAGAACACCGTCGCCGCCATCGCGGCCCATCCGTTCGGTGAGCTGACGTTCACCGGGCAGCGCCTTCCGCTCGCCGACGTCCGGCTGCTCGCGCCGATCCTGCCCAGCAAGATCATCGCGATCGGGAAGAACTACGCCGACCACGTCCGCGAGATGGGCGGGGACGAGCCGCCCGCCGAGCCGGTGATCTTCTCCAAGCCGTCCACCGCCGTGATCGGCCCCGGCGAGGCGATCGCCTACCCGCGGAAGCTGTCCGAGCGCGTCGACCACGAGGGCGAGCTGGCCGTCGTCATCGGCCGGATGTGCCGCGAGGTGCCCGCGTCCCGCGCCGCCGAGGTCATCCTCGGCTACACCTGCGCCAACGACGTCACCGCCCGCGACCTCCAGAAGAAGGACGGGCAGTGGACCCGGGCCAAGGGCTTCGACACGTTCTGCCCCATCGGCCCGTGGATCGAGACCGAGGCCGACCCCGCCGACCTGGCGATCTCCACGACCGTCAACGGGGACGTCCGCCAGGACGCCCGCACGTCCCTGCTATTGCGCGACGTCCCGGCCCTCGTCGAGTACGTCAGCCAGGTCATGACGCTGCTGCCCGGCGACGTCATCCTCACCGGCACCCCCGCCGGCGTGGGCCCGCTGCAGATCGGGGACGAGGTGACCGTCACCATCGAGGGCATCGGCAGCCTCACCAACCGCGTCGTCGAACGCGACTGAGCCCATGGCGTTCAGAGGCTTCACCGACGAGGCGTTCTCCTTCTACGAAGGCTTGCTGGCTGACAACGGCAAGCCCTACTGGACGTCCCGCAAGGAGACATACGAACGCCATGTACGCGAACCCTTGACGGAGCTGTGCGCCGAACTCGAAGAGGAGTTCGGCGCGGTCAAGCTCTTCCGCCCGTACCGGGACGTCCGCTTCAGCAAGGACAAGTCGCCCTACAAGACGCACCAGGGCGGCCACACCGGCGAGGGCTTCTACATCCAGATCGACGCGGACGGCCTCATGGTCGCGGGCGGCATGTACGCGCCCACCCCGGACCAGCTCCGCCGCTACCGCGAGGCCGCGGGATCCGACGCGCACGGCGGCGAGCTCCAGGCCATCGTGGACGACCTCCGCTCCGCCGGCATGGAGATCGCCGGCGACCGCCTCAAGACCCGCCCCCGCGGCACGGCCCCCGACCACCCGCGCCTCGAACTCCTGCGGCACCGCTCCCTCTACGCCCGCACGGGCTGGCCCGCCGACCCCTGGATGGAGGACCCCGGCCAGGTCGTCACCCGCGTACGGACATCGTGGCGGCGCCTGCGCCCCCTCGTCGACTGGGGCCGGACGCACATCGGGCCGCCCGACTTCACGCGCTGACCCCCGTCCCCGGCAATCGTTTTGGTCGAACTCCCAAGGTCCTGTATCCTCATCGAGGCGCGAGCGACCGGGTCGGAAACGGCACGGAAGCCCGTACCTCACTGGGGTATGGTGTAATCGGCAGCACGAGTGATTCTGGTTCACTTAGTCTAGGTTCGAGTCCTGGTACCCCAGCTGCGTCCGCTTCACGCGGACCACGCCCCCGTCGTCTAGTGGCCTAGGACGCCGCCCTCTCAAGGCGGTAACGGCGGTTCGAATCCGCTCGGGGGTATTGAGCTTCGGCTGCTCGACGAGCTTCGCTCGTCTTCGCCGACCTGTGGTTTCTCCCAGGGGGACGACCCCCTGGAATCCCCGGTGTTCGGGCTTCGCCCTCACGGTGGCTGGGGCGTACGCGCAGGATCTCTCAACTGCGACATCCAGGTAGCGTCCATTTGCATCGCCCTTTCGCGGCGGCTCCCTCTATCTGTACACATGTGAGTCGCGCGGCCGAGCGCCTGCGTTCGTCCAAGTGGCGTTCACGCGTTCGCGGTGCAGAGGCGCGACCGGTGTGTCTTGGTAATAAGGGATGTGGTGGTGCGGTGCGTGCACCGCGCTGCCGGGGTGGGGGAAATGTGGTCGAGGTGGGGGGGTGTCGTCCGGTAAGCTTGGCGAGGTCCGGGCGGGAGATCGCTCGGGTGTCCGGCCCCCGTCGTCTAGTGGCCTAGGACGCCGCCCTCTCAAGGCGGTAACGGCGGTTCGAATCCGCTCGGGGGTACACGACCGCAGATCTTCATGATCTGCGGTTTTTGTTTTCGGCGATTGCCGCGAGCCCGTGGAGGACTCGGGACCGCGGGTATGGGCCCGTGGAGAATCCGTCCACGAGGAGCATGTCCATGAGCGCTATGCGGGCTGTCCGGGTCGTCGGGTACGGCGAGGACCTGCGGATGGCGGAAGTGCCGGTCCCCGAGGTGGACGGGCCGCTCGACGTCGTTGTGAAGATCGGCGGGGCGGGGGTGTGCCGGACCGATCTGCACATCCTGGAGGGACAGTGGGCTGAGAAGTCCGGTGTCGAGCTGCCGTACACGATCGGGCACGAGAACGCCGGGTGGGTGCAGGCCGTGGGGCCGGCGGTGACGAACGTCGCCGAGGGCGACAAGGTGATCCTGCATCCGCTCGTCACGTGCGGGCTGTGCCGGGCGTGCCGGTCGGGCGACGACGTGCACTGCGAGAACAGCGAGTTCCCCGGCATCGACTCCGATGGCGGGTATGCGGAGTATCTGAAGACGTCCGCGCGGAGTGCGGTGAAGCTGGACGAGGCGCTGGAGCCGGCGGACGTCGCGGCGTTCGCCGACGCCGGGCTCACGGCCTACCACGCGGCGGCGAAAGCCGCCCGGCGGCTGACGCCGCGGGACCGGTGCGTGGTGATCGGGGCCGGCGGGCTCGGGCACATCGGAGTGCAGGTGCTCAAGGCGATCAGTCCCGCGGAGCTGATCGTGGTGGACCGCAAGCCGGAGGCGGTGGAACTGGCGTCCGAGATCGGCGCCGATCACGGGGTCGTCGCGGACGGGGAGCACGTCGAGAAGGTGCTCGATCTGACCGGCGGCGGCGCGGAGGTCGTCGTCGACTTCGTCGGGGAGGGCGGGACGACCGCGGAGGGGCTGCGGATGCTCCGGGAGGCGGGCGACTACCACGTGGTGGGCTATGGGGAGAACGTCGATGTTCCGACGATCGACATCATCTCCGCCGAGATCAACATCATCGGGAATCTCGTCGGGTCCTACAACGACCTGTGCGACCTGATGGCCCTCGCCGCCCGTGGCGCGGTCACGCTGCACACGAAGAAGTACGGGTTGGACGACTTCCAGTCCGCGATCGACGATCTGGACGCCGGACGCGTCCGGGGACGCGCCATTCTCACCCCCTGACATGTGGGAAAACCGCTTAGGCGGGGAATGTCGCAGGCGTGCGGTGGGGGTCGAGGGGCTGGTACACGCTGCTGTTCGCGGCCATGGTGCTGGTCACGGCCGACGTGCTGCTCGACGGCCCGCTCAGGCGGCTCGACTGGATCATTCACGAGTTCTGCGACGCCCACGTGCGGGACGGGGCGCTGGTGGCCGTTCACACGGTCACCAAGCTCGGCCAGCGCGGCAACCTGGTGATGATCATCGCTCCGCTGGCCGTCGTCGCGGCGGTCCGGACGCGTTCGCTGCGGTATCCCGTCATGAGCGTCGTCGTTGTCGGGCTGCTGTCGCTGCTGGAGACGGGGTTGAAGGCGTCCATTCCCCGGACGTTCCCCGTCAGCGGTGTCGATGTGCTGTTCACGCACGGGACGGCCTATCCGTCCGGGCACACGCTGAACGCGTTCGTGCTGGACTGGGTCGTCCTCGAACTGCTCGTCGTCGCCCTGCCCGCCACACGCCGGCATCTGACGCAGCGCCGGCGGCGGAACATCGCGCTGGCCACCGGCGGCATCGCCGCGACCGCCCTTACGCTGGCGGACGAACATTGGCTCACCGATGTGCTGTTCAGCCTCGCTCTGGGCCCCGTTCTGCTTTTCGGCCTGATCGCCGTGGAGCCGTTCAACCGCGGGGACGAACCTCGCTGAGGGGTTCGCCGCTGTGCCGCTCCCAGATCTGGCTATCGCCGAAAAGACAGGCCATCGGCGATCTGCCTTCCCGGTCGGGCCATCAAGCATTCTCGTGCTGACGAATCGCCGGGCTGCCCCGTCGGAAAACGGCCGATGTGGCACTACGCGGCCTCAAGCCGTTGATCCGGGAGATGATGAGGAAGGTCATCGTCGTTGCGGAAGAGGTCAGCCCATGCCGGAACCAGAGATCGACACCAGCGTGCCGCATTCGGCTCGTATCTGGGATTACTGGCTGGGCGGTAAGGACAATTACCCGGTGGACCGTGAGGCGGGTGACGCCGTGCTGCGCGTCCTGCCCGTCATCGCCGATTCCGCCAAACAGGACCGGGCCTTTCTCGGGCGGGCGGTGCGCTTCCTGGTCTCGCAGGGCATACGGCAGTTCCTCGACCTGGGCACGGGGCTGCCCACCGTCGACAACACCCATGAGGTCGCGCAGCGTGTGGCGCCGGAAAGCCGGATCGTCTATGTGGACAACGATCCGCTGGTGCTCGCCCACGCGCGGGCCCTGCTGGCGAGCCGCCCCGAAGGGGCGTGCGACTACATCCAGGCCGATATCCGGGACACGCCGGCGGTGCTCGCCGAGGCCGCCCGCACCCTCGACTTCGAGCGTCCGGTCGCGCTGATGCTGCTGGGCGTGCTGAACCACGTCCTCGACGACGGCGAGGCGCGGCGGCTCGTCGCGGACCTGCTGCGCGGCCTCGCGCCGGGAAGCCACCTGGTCATCTCCCACACCTGCGACGCCACGACCGACGAGCTGGACGGGGAGGCGATGCGCCGGGCGGTGCGGGAGGTGATGGACCGCGGCGGGACACCGATCTGCGCGCGCTCTCCCGAGCAGATCGAGGAGCTGTTCACCGGCACCCGGCTGCTGGAGCCGGGTGTGGTGTCGTGCTCCCGGTGGCGCCCCGACCCGTCACCGTGGGGTGAGCCGGAGGTCCCGCACTTCAGCGGCGTCGCCGTCCTCTAGAACAGGGCGGGGACGACGATCGTGGCCAGGGCGGCGAGGAGCCCGGCGAATCCGGCGGACGTCCACGCCGTGGCGATGGTGCGGGCGCGGTCGCGCCGCGCGTAGTCCACGGACCTGCCGGAAACGGCGGTGGCCTCCCGCAGCCGGTCGGCGGCGGCGATGACGGATTCGGCGGGAACCGAGAGGAGATGCGCTTTCACGGCGATCGGTCCGCCGTACTGCTGATTGTTCGCCTGGATGAGGAACCTGGCCCTTCCTCGCTGGCCCTCCAGCGCATCGGCCGGCGTGGCGGTCCGCACGATCAGGCGCGGTTTCCCCGAGCCCTTGACGTCGGTGTCGATGTCCAGTCCGGTCACCTGGCGCCAGGGGATGAACAGTTCCGCCCGGTGCCAGGTGATGCCGTCGATGTCGAGCGTCAGGCCGCGTTCGGAGCGCAGTGCCGTCAGCAGCCCGCTGATCAGGAACAACGCCGTCCCGATCAGCCAGATGAGCGAAGTGGAAGTGACGGCGAACGCCGTCCCCCGCAAGAACCGGCTGCCGAGGATGACGACCATGAGAAGCGTGTTGAACCATACGCCGTGGTCGCGGTAACGGATGCGGAGGGCCTCATCGCTGGGGTCGTCAACGCGCGCAGAATCCACCGGTCAATCTCCTTATCGGCCCTGTCCCGCGACAAAGAACGGTGCATTCTACGAGGAGACGGCTGCCTTGACATCTCTTTTCAGGGCGGGCGGGCCACCAGAAGTGCCGGCCCGCGTCCAAGACCATCATCGTGACCGGCAGGACGGCCAGGACGCCGAAGGCGGCGGCGAGGACGAGACCGGCGCTGGAGATGCCGCCGCCATGTCGTCGCGTTCCCGCAGGTAGCGGGTGAGCGTTTGCGATGCTCCTCGGCAAGCCCACCGGGCGCGCGGGATCGGTTCGGCCGCGTGTCCTTGGCTGACGAGCTCGGATGTGGTCAACTAAAATCACTGACATGGGGAGGGGCATGATGCGGGAGCACGCGGACGGGATCTCGCCGGGGGCGTCACTGGCCGAGAAGGTCGAATGGCTGATCCGGAACCTGTGGCCGGCGGACGCGGAGGCGCCGCGCAACAACGTCGAGACGGCGGCGGCCATCGCGCGCGCCACCGGGGAGGACATCTCGTCCACCACCGTCTGGAAACTGCGCACCGGGCGGCAGGAGAACCCGCAGCTCAAGACGCTGACCGCGCTCGCCACGTTCTTCGGCGTGCCGATCGGGTTCTTCGGGTTCGCGGGCGAGTCCGCGCCCATCGGCGACGACCTGACGATCAAGGCGCTGCAGCGGGACGTCGAGCAGGGCGTCATCCGGCCCGAGGTGCTGCGCGCCCTCGTCGACCTGTCCCCGCGCGCCCGCTGGGTCGTCGACGAGATGATCCTCGCCGCGGCCGCCGCCGACCGCGAGCGCAAGCCCTAACGCGACACGTAGGCGAGGACGGCCGGCACCCGCCAGGTAGAGCAGGTGCGCGCCGGGCCACGGGCGGGACGTCAGGTCGGTCTCGCCCCACAGTTCGACCGCGAACACCGCGGCCGGTGCCGCGCCCACCCAGGCGAGGGCCGCGCCGACCTGGCCGTCCGGGACCCGCAGCCCGACCAGGCAGCCGAACAGCACGGGGATCGCGGCTGCGGCGCCGCCGGGCCCGCCGGCCGGAGGGCGTGGACATCTCGGGATAGGCGATGTTTCGGCGGTGCCCTGATCAGGTAAAGGCGGACTAGCCGTCCTGCCGCCCCGTCCAGGAGACGCCATGCCGCCGTACGCCGTCGTTCTGTCGGTGCTGGGGCTGGTCGGGGCGGTCGTCGCGGCGGTCTACGCGGTGTCGTTCGCGGTCGCGCCGCGGTCGTTCGAGGCCGGGCCGTTCCTGTCGGGGGCCCGCCCGGCCGAGCACGCGCTGTCCCGTTTCCACGTGCGCTGGTACACGGTGTCGATGCTGTTCCTCGCCTTCGACATGGAGATGGTCTTCATGTTTCCGTGGGCGCTCGTCGTGGCGTCCGTGGGCGTGAAGGCCGTCGTGGAGATGTTCGCCTTCCTGGCGCTGCTGCTGGTCGGCGTCCTCTACGCGTGGCGGGAGGGGGCGCTGCGGTGGACCTGAGAGGTGATCCGCGCCCGTTCGTCGTGTCCGCGGCGGACGGGACGCGGGACAGGCTCGCGGTCGAGGCCGAGTTGCGGCGCCGCCGGTGGCGGCCCGCGCTGTCCCCGGCGGAGACGGGGATGCTCGTCGTCTGCGGGAATCCCGGGGCGGCGCTGGCCGAGGCCATCGAGACCGTGTGGCGGGACATGCCGGAGCCGCGGGTCCGAGGGCTGGACGGTGCCGGCGGCGGCGGGCGTCCCGCGTTGGAGCTCGACGCCGGCATGGCCGAGCGGGGCGATGACCGGGACGGGCTGCGGCTGGACGTCCTGCACGTGCCGCTCGGCCCCGTGCTGCCGTACTGGCCTGCTGGTCTGCGCGTCGATCTGACGTTGCAGGGGGACGTCGTCCAAGCCGCGGAGGCCTCGGCCGTCGACCGTGCGGAGGGGACCTTCTGGACGGAGGACCGGCGGGTGGCGGCTCGGCTCGACAGCCTCTCGCGGTTCCTGCGCGTCGCCGGGTGGGACGTGGCGGGGGAGCGGGCCGCGGTGCTGCGCGACGAAGCCCTGGACGGTGCGGCCGGCGCGCGGCTCGGGGCGTTCGTCCGGAGGGTCCGGCGGTCGCCCGCTCTGCGGTGGATGACGCGCGGTGTCGGGGACGTCCGGGAGCGCGTCGAGGGGTGGCTCCGGGAGATCGAGGGCGCGGACGGGAGGCCGCGGGAGTCGCTTGAGGCGCTGCCGTCGCTGCTGGCGGGGGCGGGGCTCGCCGAGGCGCGGCTGATCGTGGCGAGCCTCGACCCGGACCTGGGGGCGATCGATGGCTGAGGTCGTCGTCCTCGGGGTGCTGGCGGTCGCTGCGGCGACGCTGAGCGGGGCGCTGGCGGGACGTCCCGCCGCGCCGTTCCAGGAGGCGGTGCGGCTGCTGACCCTGCAGCGGCGCGTGACCGCCGCGTCCGACTGGCTGCTGACGAAGGTGGGGGTCATCTCGCTGCCGGTGGCGGCGGCGCTTGCGGCGCTGGTCGTGCCGTTCGGCGACCGGGTCGCGGTCGAGGCGGGCGTCGGCGTCGTCTGGTTCAACGCGATGGAGGTCGTCGCCTGGGGATCGGTGTGGCTGGCGGGCTGGGGCGTCAACTCGGCGTACGCGCTGGCCGGCGGCTACCGGTTCCTCGCGCAGGGACTCGCCTACGAACTGCCGCACATGTTCGCGCTCATCACCGCCGCGCTGGCCGCCCACTCGCTGGACCTCCGGGTCATCGCGGCGGCGCAGGACGGGCTGTGGTTCGGGGTGTGGATGCCCGTCGCGTTCGCCGTCTACCTGGTCTCGGCGCTCGGGATGACGTTCTGGGGCCCGTTCGACCATCCGGTGGGCGGCGACCTGGCCGGGGGAGCGATGGCCGAGCTGTCCGGGCCCGACCGGCTCGTCTTCCTGGCCGGACGGTACGGGCTGCTCACGGTGGCGGCGGCCGTCGCCGTGCCGCTGTTCCTCGGCGGCGGGGCGGGCCCGCTGCTGCCGGGGTGGCTGTGGTCGGCGGTGAAGACCTGCGCCGTCCTGGCCCTGCTGGTGTGGACGCGGGGACGGGTGCCGACGCTGCGCATGGACCGGTTCATGACGGCGGCGTGGACGGTGCTGATCCCGGCCACGCTGCTGCAGATGCTCGTCGTCGGGATCGTCGTCGTGTGAGGAGGGGCCGGTGGAGGCCGTCGCGTTCTGGGTGCTCGCCGTCGCCGCCGTCGGGTTCGGCGTCGCGGTCTTCGCCGTGGACTCGATGGCGCGGGCGACGTTCTCGCTGCTCGCGTCCTTCCTGTGCGTGGGCGCCGAACTGCTGCTCATCGACCTGCACTACCTGGGCGTGCTGGTGATCCTGATGATGATCATGGAGATGCTGGTGATGGCGGTCTTCATGGTCATGTACATGATGAACCCGGCCGGGCTGATGCCGATGTCGATGCTGCACAACAAGCGGGGCGCGCTCGCCATCTCGGGCGCCGCGTTCGCCGCGCTGGCCGCGGGGATCTTCGCGGTTCCGTGGCCGGAGCGGGCGGGACGCCCGCCCCGCGACCCGGCGTTCGCGCTCGGTGAGTCGATCATGGGACCGAAGATGATGGTGATGATGGTGATCGGCGTCGCGATCCTGGCCACCATGATCGCGACCGTGGTGCTGGCCACGGATCGGGGGCGGTACGACCATGACGCTTGAGGCGTTCCTGCTGCTCGCCGCCGCGCTGTTCTGCGTCGGGCTGTTCGGGGCGCTGTCCCAGCAGTCGATCGTGATGCTGATGATGGGTCTCGAACTCATGGTCAACGGCGTGGTGGTCGCGGCGGCCGGGTTCTGGCACTGGGTGTCGCCCGGCCTGCCGGACGGGCAGGTCCTCGTCCTCGTCGCGATCACCGTGATGGCGCTGGAGATGGCCATGGGCTTCGCCGTGGTCACGGCGCTGTTCCGGACCCGGGAGGTCGACATGACCGATGACGCGGGGGAGCTGCGCGGATGATCCTCCGGCTGGGCGGGCTCGCGGTGGACGGGTTGTCCGCCGTGCTGCTCGTGACCCTGGCCGTCGTCCTGGCGGCGGTCCTCGCCTTCGCGGCCGGGGAGCGGTACGGCGTGCGCTTCTACGGGCTGATGCTGCTGTTCGCGGCGGCGATGGCGGTCACGGTCACCGCGACCGACCTGCTCATGCTGCTGATGGGCTGGGAGGTCATGGGCGCGATGTCGTACGCGCTCATCGGCTACGTGTGGTCGGACGCGGAACGGGTCCGGTCGGCGGACGTCGCGTTCCTGACGACGAGGGCCGCCGACATGGGCCTTTACGCGGCCGCCGGGTTCGCCCTCGCCGGAGCCCACTCGCTGCGCCTCGACGCGCTGGCGCAGGCGGACGGACCCTGGCGGGATCTGATCGCGGCCGGGACCGCGGTGTCCGCACTGGGGAAGTCGGCGCAGCTTCCGTTCTCGTTCTGGCTGGCGCGGGCCATGTCGGGGCCGAGCCCGGTGTCGGCTCTGCTGCATTCGGCCACGATGGTCGCCGCCGGCGCCTACCTGCTGATGCGCGTCCACCCCTTGCTGGCGGCCACGGGCTGGGCGGATGCGTTCGTGTCCTGGGCGGGCGCGGTCACCGCCTTGGTCCTGGGTGCGGTCGCGCTCGCGCAGCGCGACCTCAAGCAGCTTCTCGCGGCGTCCACGTGTTCGCAGATCGGGTTCATGGTGCTGGGGGCGGGGGCCGGCTCGGTGGGCGGCGGCACTGCCCACCTGGTCGCGCATGCGGCGGTGAAGAGCCTGCTGTTCCTGTGTGCGGGCGCGTGGCTGAGCGCGCTCGGGACTCAGCGGCTGGACGAGTTGCGGGGCGCGGCCCGGCGGCACCGGGTCGTCGGGGCCGCGTTCGGGGTGGGGGCGCTCGCGCTGGCGGGCGTCCCGCCGCTGTCGTTGTGGGTGACGAAGGACGAGGTGCTCGCGGGACTCCCGGCCGGGCTGCTCGCGGTCGGGCTCGCGGCGTCCGTGCTGTCGGCCGCGTACGCGGCGAAGGCGTTGTTCGCCGTGTTCGGTCCCGCCGGGGGGACGGCCGTGCGGGTGCCCGTCCTGGGGCAGGTCCCGCTGGTCGTGCTGGCCTTCACGGCGGGCGTGCTCGGCGTGGTGGGCCTTCCGGGCGTGGCCGGAGCCTGGCGCCGGATGCTCGGGGTGCCGCACGAGAGCGGGCCCGCCGTGTGGGTGATCGCCCTCTCCGGCGCTCTGGCGGTGATCACAGTCGGTGCGGTGGGACTCGTCCGGCGCTCTCCGGCGCCGGGGTGGGCGGCGGAGTGGCTGTATCTGGAGCGGGCCGCCGGCGCCGCGGTGGTGCGCCCGGCGTTCGCGGTCGCGCGGGCACTCGCGCGGCTCGACGACCGGATCGTGGACGGCGCCGTCCGGGGCGTCGCGCGAAGCGGCCGGTGGGCGGCGGGCCTGGCCGGACGCCGGGTCGAGATCCGCGTGGACGGCCTGGTCGGCGGAGTCGGCCGCGCCGCGCGGGGCCTCGGCGCGCTGGCCCGGTACCCGCAGACCGGGCAGGTCCACGTCTACTTCGCCCAGGCCGCGATCGTGCTCGCGGTGCTCGTCGTCGTCGCCGTCCTGGCCGGGTGAGCCGATGCTGACCGTCGCGATCTTCCTGCCTGTCGCCGTCGCCGTCGCGCTGCCGGCCGTCCCGAGCCGCGCGGTGCCGTGGACGTGGATCGGCGTCAGCCTCACCGAGGTCGCCCTCGTCGCCTGGATGTGGGTCTCCCACGGGACCGGCGCCGGAGTGTCGTCCGAGACGGACGTGCGGTGGATTCCGTCCGTCCGGGCCGGTTACCACGTCGGCGTGGACGGCCTGTCGCTGCCGCTCCTCGCCCTGACCGCCGTGCTGTTCGCCGCCTGCGCGGTGTACTCGCTGCGGCAGACGCACCGGGTGCGGGCGTTCGCGATCCTGTTCCTCTTCCTGGAGACGGTGTGCCTGGGGCTCTTCGCCGCCCTGGACCTGCTGCTGTTCTTCGTGTTCTTCGACCTGTCCATCGTCGGCATGTACTTCGTGATCCTGCTGTGGGGCCATGGCGACCGGTCGCGGTCGGCGCTGAAGTTCTTCCTCTACACGTTCCTGGGGTCGCTGGTCCTGCTGCTCGGCTTCATCGGGCTGTACCTGGGCGCCGACCCCAACACGTTCGACATGGTCGAGCTGACCCGTGCCCCGCCGCTGCACGGGGGCCTGGCCGGGCTGACGCTCCTCGCGATCGGGATCGGCCTCGGCATCAAGACGCCCGTCGTCCCGTTCCACACCTGGCTGCCGCCCGCGCACACCGACGCGCCCGCCGCCGGGTCGGCGATCCTCGCCGGCGTCATGCTGAAGATGGGCACCTACGGGCTCGTCCGGATCGCGATGCCGATGCTGCCGGACGCCTGGCGCCGCTACGCGCCGGTCATGCTGATCATCGGGCTGGTCGGCGTCCTGTACGGGGCGCTGGTCGCGCTCGCGCAGGACAACGTGAAGCGGCTCGTCGCGTACACGTCCGTGAACCACATGGGGTACATCGTCCTGGCGCTGGGCGCGGCCGGGTACGCGTCCGGCGACGCCGGCGCGCGGCGGCTCGCGGTGACCGGCGCGGTGACGCAGATGGTCAGCCACGGGCTCGTCACCGGCGCCCTGTTCCTGCTGTGCGGTGTCCTGCACGACCGGGCCGGGAGCTACGACCTGACGCGGTTCGGCGGCATCGCGCGCGGCGCGCCCGTGCTCGCCGGGCTGACGGCGGTCGCGGCGTTCGCGTCCCTCGGGCTGCCCGGCCTGTCCGGGTTCATCGCCGAGTTTCAGATCTTCGCCGGGACGATCGGGAGCGGCACCACGGCGGCGGCCGTGACCGGCGCGCTCGCGATCCTCGGGATCCTGATCACGGCGGCGCTGTTCCTGCGCGTCCTGCACCGGGCCGTGCTGGGCCCGCCCGGTGAGCTGACCGGGCGGGTGACCGACGTGCGGCGGCCCGAGCTGGCCGCGCTCGTCCCGCTGCTGCTCCTGTCGCTGCTCATCGGCGTCGCGCCGCGCGGCCTCCTCGACACGATCGAGCCGCTGTCCGCGGCCGTCGTCGCGCTGGTGGGACGGTGATGAACGAGAATCCCGCCGACCTCGCGCCCGAGCTGTGCGTGCTGATCGCGGCCGTGCTCGGCCTGGTCAACGGACTGTTCCTGCCCCGCGAGCGGCAGCGGCGGGTCGCGCTGATCTGCGCGGCCGGGCTCGTCGCCGGACTGGCCGCCGCGGGTGCGGCGGCGACCCGCGCCGATCTCACGGTGTTCGGCTCGTTCGCCCTCGACCCGATCACGCACGTCACCCGGATCACCGTGCTGGGCGCGACCCTCGGCGTGCTGGTCCTGGCGGCCGGCCGGGTGCGCGGCCATCCGCGGGAGAGCGAGCACTACGTCCTGATCCTGCTGTCGGCGCTCGGGACGATCGTGCTGGGCGCCGCGTCCGACCTGCTGGTGCTGGTCGCCGCCTACCTGCTGGCGAGCATCCCCGCCTACGCGCTCGCCGGGTTCGGCAAGGACGCGCCCGGCACCGAGGCCGCACTGAAGTACTACCTGATGGGCGCGCTTCTCGGCGTCTTCATGCTCGCCGGGGTGACGCTGCTGTCCGGGGTGGGGCGCGGCACCGGGTACCAGGCCCTGCGGGCCGGGCTGGCCGCCGCCCCTCCGGCGGCGGTCGCCGCCGGAACCGTCGCGCTGCTCGCGGGGCTGCTGTTCAAGGCGGGCGCCGTCCCCGGGCATTTCTGGGTACCGGACGTGACCGAGGGCGCCCCGCCCGCGATCGCCGCGTTCGTCACGACCGTCCCGAAGATCGGGGCGTTCGCCGCCCTCTACCGGTTCGGCGCCGAGGCCCTGCCGCCCGGGACGTCCTGGCCCGCGCTCGTCGCCGTGATCGCCGCCGCCACGATGACGCTCGGCAACCTCGCCGCGTTCGGGCAGGACAACGTCCGGCGGCTGCTGGCGTACTCGACCGTCAGCCAGGCGGGCTACCTCCTCGTCCCGGTCGCGATGGCCGGGCGCACCGACCTGGCCGAGCCCGCGCTGCTGTACTACGTCGCCGCCTACGCGGTGACGAACCTGGGCGCGTTCGCGGTCGTCGTCGCCCGCGGACGCGACGACCTGGCCGGATACGCCGGGCTGATGCGCGGCTCCCCGCTGCTCGGGCTGTCCCTGGTGGTCTGCCTGCTCGGCTTCGTCGGCACGCCGCCGACCGCCGTGTTCGTCGGGAAGGTCCTGATGTTCGGCGCGGCGCTGGACGGCGGCTACCTCTGGCTCGCCGTCGCCGCCGCCGTGAACACGGTCGCGAGCGTGTTCTACTACCTGCGCTGGATCGTCCCGCTGTTCGGGCGGCCGGACGGCCCGTCCCGTCCGGCGCGCGGCGCGGCCGCGGCCGCCGTCGCCGCCGCGCTGTTCTCGCTGGCCCTCGGCATCGGCAGCGGCCTCGCGCTCACGAGCTGAGCAGGCCGTGCCCGGCGGCGAGGTCCAGTGCGGCCCGGGACGCCGGGGCGAGCAGGTGCCGCTCGTCCCGCCCCACGTAGACGTACTCGTCCACCTCGCCGGAGGGCGTCATCACACCCCGGTGGGCGGCGGTGAAGCAGGCCATCCGGACGCGGGCGAAGTCCGGCTGGTCATGGGCGGCCGCCCTGATGACGCCCAGCTCCCGGAAGGACGCCCTGTCCAGCTCAAGGGCGAGCTCCTCGCGGACCTCGCGGGACAGGGCCGACCAGTCGTCCTCGCCCGGCTCGCGCTTGCCGCCCGGCAGGTAGAGCAGGTCGCGCCCCCGGGACCGGACGGCGAGCATCCGGCCGCCCGACACCTCGACCCATGCGACCACATCGAGAAACGCCACGCCGCTCACCGTGCCGGCCGGACCGTGAGCGCCTCGGCGCCGGCGAGGCCGAGCGCATCGGTCGCCGAGCCCTGGTTGACGGCCACGCCCAGCCAGCCGGACGAGTCGGTCCACAGGAGCGGCTCGCCCGGGGCGACGCTGCCGAAGGTCTCCTCGAACGTGAGCTGCGCGGCGCCGGTCCTCCAGGTCACGTGCAGCCGGGTTCCCGGTGCCAGATCGCCGAACGCGGCGGCCAGGTCGGAGGGCTCGGCGCCCAGGATCAGGCTGCCGAAACGGTCGGTGTAGAGGACGGGGGCCGTCAGTTCCCCGTCCGCGATCGCCGGCGGCGGGACGTCCAGTGCCAGCGGGACGACCGGGGCGCCGAGATCGGCCACGTCGACGCCGGCGGCGATGTGCGCGGCGGCGGGGGAGAAGATGTCGCGGCCGTGGAACGAGGCCGACACCTCCGGCAGCCGGTACGCCGGGTTCTCCAGGGCGTGCGCCCGGACGACCCCGCCCAGCTCGCCGGCGGCCGGGAGGAGGAGGCCGTTGTCGGGGCCGACCAGCACGTCCCCGCGCCCGGTCTCGATCGCGACGGGCCGGCGCGGCGTGCCGACGCCCGGGTCGACGATCCCCGTGTGCACGCCGACCGGCAGGTACGGGAGCGCCTGCCGGAGCAGCATCGCGCCCTCGCGGACGCCGAACGGGGTGATCTCGTCGGTCAGCACCAGCACGTTCGCATCCGGCGCGATCGTGTGGACGACCCCCGCGCAGATGGACGTGTACGCGGCGCCGAAGTCGGTCGCCAGGCTGACGAACGGGCGGCTGCCGGGCATGGTCCGAGCCTACCGGGCCCGTATCCTTCGCGGATGCGTGCTGAGGCTCTCGATCCGGTGCTGCTGCGGACCTTCGTCGCCGTCGCCGACGCCGGGTCCTTCACGGCGGCCGCCGCCGCCGAGGGCTACACGCAGTCCGCCGTCTCCCGGCAGATCGCGGCGCTGGAGGACGTCTGCGGCGTGGAGCTGTTCGCGCGCGGCGCCCGGGGCGTCCGGCCGACTCCGGCGGGGGAGTACCTGCTGCCGCACGCGCGCGCC
Source organism: Actinomadura latina NBRC 106108 (assembly GCF_001552195.1). Lineage (GTDB taxonomy): Bacteria > Actinomycetota > Actinomycetes > Streptosporangiales > Streptosporangiaceae > Spirillospora > Spirillospora latina. The sequence continues at coordinate 850,654 of NZ_BCQS01000005.1, read as the reverse complement.
CTCCTCGACCGGCTCGCCGACACCGCCCGCGCCCTCGACGGGCTGCGCCGCCTCGACACCGGGACGCTGCGGCTCGGCGCCTTCCCCACCGCGAACGCCGTGCTCGTGCCGCGCGCCCTCGCCCGGTTCCGGGCCCGCCATCCGGGCGTGCGGCCGCTGCTGCGCGAGGGGACGACCGAGCGGCTGCTGCCGATGCTGGAGGCGGGCGACCTCGACATCGTGCTGGTCAGCACGTACAAGCATCCGTCGATCGACGCCGCGGACCTCGTGCCGCTGCTGGACGACGCGCTCCTCGTCGCGCTGCCGGACGGGCACCGGCTCGCCGGCCGCGACCGCGTCCCGCTGCACGAGCTGGCGGACGAGCCGTGGATCGTGGCCGACGACCCCGATGCGGTCGCCGCGCTGCGCGCCCGCTGCGAGGCCGCCGGGTTCGTCCCGGAGACGCCGCTGCGGGTCGCCGAATGGATCTCCAAGCTGGGCCTGGTCGCGGAGGGGTTCGGCGTCACGCTCGTCCCGGCGCTGGCCGCCTCGGCCCTGGCGAGGGAGGGCGTCGTGCTGCGCGCGGTGGCGTCCGGCCGGCAGCGCCGGTCCGTCTACGCGGCGGTGGGGCGGCACGCGCGCAGGTCCCCGGCCGTCACCGCGTTCCTGTCGGACCTGCGGGACGTGGCCGGGGACCTGCGGCCCTGACGGCTACGGGATCGCGGCGACGATCTCGACCTCGATCAGCGCGTCCGGGTGGAACAGCCGGGACACCTCGACGGTCGTGCTGGTCGGCGGCGCGCCGGTGAAGTGCCGCCTCCGGACGGCCCCGTACTCGCCGCGAAGGTCCATGTCGGTGAGGAACGTGCGGACGTTGACGACGTCGGCGAAGCCCGCGCCGTGCGCGGCGAGGATGCGTTCGAGCAGCGAGAAGACGACCTCGGACTGGCGGGTCATGTCGCCGGGCGCGTCCACCTTGCCGTTCTCGTCCAGGGCGATCTGCCCCGACACGTACAGCATCGGCCCCTGGGTGACGTACGCGGTGTGGGAGTAGGCGGGATTCGGCGGCGCGGGGACGGCCGCCGGGTTGCCGAGGGTGACGCGCATCTCCGTGGTCCTCCTGATGTGGTCTGCGAGTGCGGTGAGGTCGTGGCCGGCGAGCCCGGCGGTGAGCGCGGCCCGCGTCCGGGCCCGGACGGCGGCCAGGACGCCGCCCTCGCCGGTGCCGTCCAGGGCGAGGTCGAGGTCCTTGGCGGCGAGGGCGAGGGTGAAGCGCGGCGGGCCGGAGCCCTCCAGCAGCCGCCGGGCCTGCGGGCTGGTGCGCGACAGCGCGTCCAGGGCCAGGCCGGTGTCGACGCCGAGCCGGCCGGCGACGGCGAGCGCCTCCCCGAGGACGGCGAAGTTCCCGACGAGCACGCTGTTCACCACCACCTTGAGCGCGGCGCCCGCGCCGGGCGGGCCGACGTGCCGGACGGTCCCGAGCGCCGCGAACGCTTCGGCGCAGCGGGCCAGATCGGCGTCCGCGGCGCCCGCGAGGATCACCAGCTCGCCCGCCTCCGCCTGCGGGACGCTCCCGGAGACGGGCGCGTCCACGTGGCCGGTGCCCTCGGGCAGCCGTTCCCGGACGCGGCGGACGGCGTCCGGTCCGATCGTCGACATGTCGGCGATCACGGCGCCGGGCTCCAGCGCGGGGGCGGCGCCGCCGGGGCCGAACAGGACGTGCTCGACGGCGTCCGCGTCGGTGAGCATCGTGATCACCAGGTCGGCGCCCGCGACGGCCTCGGCGGGGGTGGCCCGCTCGGCGGCGCCCGGGAGCGCCGCCGCCCGGCCGGGCGTCCGGTTCCAGACGGTCAGGTCGTGGCCGGCGGCGCAGAGCCGCTCGGCCATCGGGGCGCCCATGCGCCCCAGTCCGAGAAAAGCGATTCTTGTCATGGCGGAATCGACGTTAAGCACCGCACGGCCATGACACCAGCGAAGATTTCGCACGGTAGCCATGCGCAACACGCATGGGTTCGGGGATGGGGCGAAGCGGGGGTCAGCGGGTGCCGAAGCGGCGGGCGGCGGCGTCCTCCTGGGCCAGCCGGTGCAGCGCCGTGAGGACCTGCTCGTAGAGGACGGTGGAGACGAGCAGCGAGTGGACGGTCCGGGCGCGCGGCGCGCCCTCGGCGACCCGGCCGATCTCGTGCTCGGCCACGTCGGCCGCCGCCTTGACGTAGGGGCGCAGGTCCTTGAGCGTGATGGGGAAGCCGAGGCGGCGCAGTGCCACGAACGTGTGCGCGAGGAGATCGCGGGCGGGGGCGTCCGCGCCGACGGTCCAGTCCAGCTCGCGGACGAGGGCGTCCACGTCCTCGCGGGCCGCCCGCCAGTGCGGGTCGTGCGGCGCGGCGACGTGCGGGCCGATGGCCCGCCGGCTGGTGGCGAACAGGTCGTGCAGGCCGACCCGCTCGTCCTCGGCGGCGGCGATGATCTGCTGGATCGCCGCCACCGGCAGGTCGCCGACCTCGCGCAGCGCGTTGATCAGCCGCAGCCGCTCCAGATGGCGGCCGTCGTACTCCGAGCGCGTGGCGCTCACCGCCGAGCCCTTCGGGAGCAGGCCCTCCCGGATGTAGAACTTGATCGTCTGGACCGTCAGCCCGCTCCGATCGCTGAGCTCGGAGATCTGCACCGTCGAACCCCCTCTACCGGGGGTCAACGGTATCGAGGTCGAGGGATTGGATACTGGCACTATCCAATGTCTGTCCGAGTTGTACTGGTTCGCAGGTCGGTGACCGACCGGCCCGCCCAGAGCTCGCACCGGCCGGGGAGGCGCTCGTCCAGCGCGATACGGACCGTGACCGCGTCTCCGGGGGCCGCCTCGGCGACCGCGAAGCCCGCGAGCCGGACTGACCCGTCCGCGACCGCGTAGCACTGGACGACCTCGCGTCCGGCCCGGCTCCCGGTGTTGTGGACGGTCACCTCCGCGACCCCGCCCGAGACGGCCGGCTGCCCGTACTCCCAGGCCGTGTAGCCGAGTCCGTGCCCGAACGGGTACGCGACCTGGGCGGGCGTGTAGTGCCGGTAGCCGATCGCGGTGCCCTCGGCGTAGTCGAGCGTCCCGTCCTCGGCGGGGACCGGCGACAGGACGCCGTCGTGCGAGGCCGGGAAGGTGGTGGGCAGCCGCCCGCCGGGCTCGGCCGCGCCGGTGAGGACGTCCGCGATCGCGTCCCCGCCCTCCTGGCCCGGCAGCCACGCCCACAGGACGGCGGCGACCTCGTCCCGCCAGGGCATCAGCACGGGCGCGCCCGCGTTCACGACCACGACCGTGCGCGGGTTGGCGGCGGCGACGGCGGAGACCAGCTCGTCCTGGCGCCCGGGGAGCGCGAGGGACGCGCGGTCGAAGCCCTCGCTCTCCACGTCGTCGTTCGTCCCGACGACCACGACGGCGGCCTCGGCGTCGCGTGCGGCGGCCACGGCGGCGGCGAGCGCGTCGTCCTCGGACGGGTGCGGCTCGTGGTAGCCGATGCCGAACGACGTCCCGAAGCGTCCGCGTGCGTGGGCGTAGTGCAGTTCCACTGGAATCGCCGCGCCCGCCGTGAGTTCCACCTCGACGCGGTGCTCCGGCGGACGCAGCAGCGCCTCGACGGGATCGCCGTGTTCGGGCGTCAGCGTCACCGCCGTGACCGTCTCGCCCACGCGCAGCTCGAAATCACCGGCTCCCGCGATCGCGAACGTGTGCACGCCGTCCTCGTCCGGTGTCACCTGCGCGCGGGCGACGATCCGGGCGGTGCCGCCGGGGATGCCGCCGAGGAAGACGAAGGCGGCCGCCCCGCGGTGCTCCGACTCGACCAGCGCGCCGTCCGGATCGAGGAAGTCGAGCCGCACCCCGCGTTCACCGGTCTCCGGGTCGGTGGCGATGGAGAGCGGCAGCGGAGCCAGGCGGCGGTGAGGATAGACGCCGGGACGGATGATCAGCTCCGTACCGTCCCCGAGCGCCCGCCGCAGCCCCTCGACCGGGTCGACGACATGCTCGGGGTTGACGTGCGCGCTGCCGCCGCCCTGCGCGCTGAACCGGACCGCGTTCGGCCCGATCACGGCGAGCCTGCCCACCGGGTCCAGCGGCAGCGCGCCGTCCTCGTTCCGCAGCAGCACGGCGGCCCGGGCCGCCGCCTCCCGCAGCCGGGCGCGGGCGTCGGGCGGCGTCGTCGCCGGAGGCGGCCCGGGGAAGCCGTCGAGCGCGCCGACCCGCGCGGCCAGCCGCAGGACGCGCAGCACCTTGTCGTCGATCAGCTCCTCGGCGACCTTCCCGGCGCGGACGGCGGCGACGAGCCTGTCCCGCCACGGGCTGGTGGGGAGGCCGGGCATCTCCACGTCCATGCCCGCGTCCGCGCTCTCCCCGGTCGAGCGGATCGCCGTCCAGTCGGACACGACGACGCCGTCGAAGCCCCAGCGCTCCTTCAGCACGCCCGTCAGCAGCGGCCGGTTCTCCGTCATGGACGTGCCGTTGACCTTGTTGTACGCGGCCATGACCGCCCACGCGCCCGCCTTCACCGCCTCCTCGAACGGGCGCAGGTAAAGCTCGTCCAGCGCCTCGTCGCCGATGCGCGCGTCGTAGGACATGCGCGCGGTCTCGGAGTCGTTGCCGACGAAGTGCTTCACCGTCGCCGCGATGCCCGCCGACTGGACGCCCTTCACGAACGCCGCGCCGATCCGGGCGGTGAGCAGCGGGTCCTCGGAGTAGTTCTCGAAGTGCCGCCCGCCCAGCGGCGTCCGGTGCAGGTTGATCGTCGGGGCCAGCTGGACGTGCACGCCCTTGTCGCGCGCCTGCGCGCCGTTCAGCCGCCCGATCCGCTCGGCGAGCGCCGGGTCCCACGTGGCGGCCAGCGCGGTCGCGTTCGGGAACAGCAGGCTCGTGTGACGTTCGTCCCAGGTGGTGCCGCGGACGCCGGACGGCCCGTCCGACATGACGAGACCCCGCAGCCCGATCCGGGGGACGGGGCGCAGGGTCCAGAACCCGTCACCGGTGAGCAGGTGGACCTTCTCCTCGAGGGAGAGGTCCGCGAGCCGTTCGCGAAGGCGGGATTCGTCCATCCGCCGACTCTACGTTCCGGTGTCATGAGGCAGGGTGTCAGGAGGCGGTGCGGCGCATCCCCTCGGAGATCTTCTCGGCGGCGGCGGCCACGGGCCCCGCGTGCAGGCGCCCGGGGGATCGGGTCAGGCGTTCCAGCGGGCCGGACACCGAGACGGCGGCGATCACCCGTCCACCCGCGCCGCGGATGGGGGCGGACACGGAACCGACGCCCTGCTCGCGCTCCCCGACGCTCTGCGCCCACCCGCGCCGCCGGACGGACGACAGCGTCGTCGCCTCGAACTTGGCGTTGCGCAGCCCCCGGTGTAGCCGGTCGGGCTCCTCCCACGCGAGCAGGATCTGCGCGGCCGAGCCCGCCGTCATCGGCAGCGCCGCGCCGACCGGCACGGTGTCGCGCAGGCCGCTGGTCCGCTCGGCGGCGGCGACGCAGACCCGGACGTCGCCCTGGCGGCGGAACAGCGAGGCGCTCTCCCCGGTGAGGTCGCGCAGCTGGGCGAGAATGGGCTGGGCGATCGCGAGCAGCCGGTCCTCGCCGGCGGCGACGGCCAGCTCGGCGAGCCGCGGCCCGAGGATGAAGCGCCCCTGCGTGTCGCGGTGCACGAGGCGGTGGTGCTCCAGCGCGACGGCCAGCCGGTGCGCCGTGGGGCGGGCCAGCCCCGTCGTCTGCACGAGCTGCGCGAGCGAGGCCGGGCCGGCCTCCAGCGCGTTCAGAACGAGCACGGCTTTGTCAAGTACGCCGACTCCGCTAGAGTTGTCCATGTCTTGATATTGCCGTCTCGTAATATGAGATTGCAAGTCGAGGTGACCGAGACCACGGCGCGATGGCGCGCCGCCAATCATCAGGTGAGGTGGGAGTGATGGGCCGAACACTGGCCGAGAAGGTCTACGACGCGCACGTCGTACGGCGCGCCGAGGGTGAGCCCGACCTCCTCTACATCGACCTGCACCTCGTGCACGAGGTGACCAGCCCGCAGGCGTTCGACGGGCTGCGGATGGCCGGCCGCCCGGTCCGCCGCCCCGACCTGACGATCGCCACCGAGGACCACAACGTCCCGACCACGGACCTGCTCAAGCCCATCGCCGACCCGGTGTCGCGCACCCAGGTCGAGACGCTGCGCAAGAACTGCTCCGACTTCGGGATCCGGCTGCACCCGATGGGCGACGAGGGCCAGGGCATCGTCCACGTCATCGGCCCGCAGCTCGGCCTGACCCAGCCCGGCACGACCGTCGTCTGCGGCGATTCGCACACGTCCACGCACGGCGCGTTCGGCGCGCTCGCCTTCGGCATCGGCACGAGCGAGGTCGAGCACGTCCTCGCCACCCAGACGCTGCCGCAGGTCCAGCCGAAGACGATGGCCGTCACCGTGGACGGCGCGCTGCCCGCGGGCGTCACCGCCAAGGACCTCATCCTCGCGATCATCGCGAGGATCGGCACCGGCGGCGGCCAGGGCCACGTCATCGAGTACCGCGGCGAGGCGATCCGCTCCCTGTCGATGGAAGGCCGCATGACGGTCTGCAACATGTCCATCGAGGCCGGCGCCCGCGCCGGGATGATCGCTCCGGACGAGACCACCTTCGAGTACCTCAAGGGCCGCCCCCACGCCCCGCAGGGCGAGGACTGGGACAAGGCCGTCGAGTACTGGACGTCCCTGCGCACCGACGACGACGCGGTCTTCGACAAGGAGGTCGTGATCGACGCGGCCGAGCTGACGCCGTTCGTCACCTGGGGCACCAACCCGGGCCAGGGCCTGCCGCTCGGCGGGTCCGTGCCCGACCCCGCGTCGTTCTCCGACCCCGTCCAGCGGCAGGCCGCCGAGCGCGCCCTGGACTACATGGGCCTCACCGCCGGGACGCCGCTGCGCGACATCGAGGTCGACACCGTCTTCGTCGGCTCCTGCACCAACGGCCGCATCGAGGACCTCCGCGCCGTCGCCGGCGTGCTGCGCGGCCGCAAGGTCGCCGACGGCGTCCGCATGCTGGTCGTCCCCGGCTCCATGAAGGTCAAGAAGCAGGCCGAGGAGGAGGGCCTCGACGAGGTCATCGCCGCGTCCGGCGCCGAATGGCGCGAGGCCGGCTGCTCCATGTGCCTCGCGATGAACCCCGACAAGCTCACGCCGGGCGAGCGCAGCGCCTCCACGTCCAACCGCAACTTCGAGGGACGCCAGGGACCCGGCGGCCGCACCCACCTGGTGTCGCCCGCCGTCGCCGCCGCAACCGCCGTCACCGGCCGCCTGACCGCCCCCGCCGACCTCTGAGGAATCCCACGATGGAAGCGTTCACCACCTTCACCGGGCGTGCGGTCCCGCTGCGCCGCAGCAACGTCGACACCGACCAGATCATCCCGGCCGTCTGGCTGAAGCAGGTCAGCCGCACCGGCTTCGAGAAGGGGCTGTTCTCCGCCTGGCGCGAGGACCCCGGGTTCGTCCTGAACCAGCCCCAGTACGACGGCGCCGGCGTCCTGGTCGCCGGGCCCGACTTCGGCACCGGCTCGTCCCGCGAGCACGCCGTCTGGGCCCTGCAGCAGTACGGCTTCCGCGTCATCATCGCGCCGCGCTTCGGCGACATCTTCCGCAACAACTCCACCAAGATGGGCCTGCTCCCCGTCATCCTGACGAGCGACCAGGTCGAGGACCTCCAGACCCGCGTGGAGAAGGACCCCACCCTGGAGATCACCGTCGACCTGGACAAGCGCGAGGTCCGCTACGCCGACGTCGTCGCGTCCTTCGACATCGACGACTACACCCGCTGGCGCCTCATGGAGGGCCTCGACGACATCGGCCTGACCCTCCGCCACGCCGAGGCCATCAACGACTTCGAGTCGAACCGCCGCCCCTGGCTCCCCGCGACCCTGTAGCCCGAGGGCCGACCCCTGGAACACCCGGTACGACGCAGGCGATCCTCACGCCGCCGTCACGGTCTCTGCGCCCGTGGCGGCGGCGTGGCGTCGCCGCGACACGCCTAATACACCCCCGGGCGTGTCGAGGGGGAGGGGCACCGGGGACAATTTCTCCGTTGCCATGCTCACCGAGCGTTTGGGGGAAGGGAATTGGGCGCGGTTCCGTGGGGTGGCCCGGAGTGGGACGACCCTGCATTGACCCAGCTCGCACGGCAGTTGCGTGACGCTCACAAGGCCGTCGCGCCGCTTCCGGCGGAGACCCGGCAGCGGCTGATCCGGCACCTGCTGGCGATCACCGATCTGGCGAAACGGGACGCCGGGCTGGCCGCCCGCAGGCTGGACGCGTTCCTCGCCGATTTCCAAGACGGGCCCGGCGTCGGTTAGCGTGCGCAGTGGCCGGATCCGGTCCGGTCACCCGGCGAGACGGGGGCGAGGGCGACAAAAACGCCAGCGACACGCCAAGTATTGCGTGCAGGTGATTGTGTCCATGCTGAGGGTCCCTTAGTTTCGTTCGGGCAAGGGGGGAACTAGAGGAGTAACCCATGAACAAGCGTGAGCTGGTCGACGCGATCTCTGACCGGCTGGGCAGCAAGAAGGCCGCAGCCGAGGCAGTCGACGCCATCCTGGAGGCGATCCAGACCGCCGTCGCCAAGGGCGACAAGGTCGCGATCACCGGGTTCGGTTCGTTCGAGAAGGCCGACCGGCCTGCCCGTACGGCCCGCAACCCCGCAACGGGCAAGACCATCGAGGTTCCCGCGACGTCCGTGCCGAAGTTCAAGGCCGGCGCCGACTTCAAGAACCTGGTGGCGGGAAAGAAGTAGCCTCACCGCGACAGCGCCCGGGACCCGACGGTCCCGGGCGCTGACGCGTTCAGGAGGGCAGCGGGAACGTCGAGAGCGTGATCGCCGAGACGCGGCCGCCGTCCAGCGCGAGGTTGACCCGCTGGCCGAACCGCAGCAGCCGGAGCCCCCCGGCCGCGAACGCGTCCGCGTCGAACGCCAGCTCCGTCCCGTCGTCGAGCAGCACGCTCCCCGACCGGGTCTCCGCGTCGAACGCCTTCACCGTCGCCTGCATGGGCGGCACTCTAGGCCAGCGACGGCAGCCGCGCCGCGACCTCGGCGGTGCGGGGGCCGGCGCCGAGGGCGAGGGCGGCGCGGAGGTCGTCCGGGGTGTCGACGTCGCGGCGGACGCTGTCGGTGCCGGGCAGGACGATCTCCGCGGCGCCGCGGGACCGGTGCGCCGCCCGGGAGCCGCCGCCGAACGCGGGCGCGAACGGGACGCCCGGACGGGCCGTGTAGAGCGTCGTGCCGACGCCCGCCGCGTCCGGGACGAACGCCTCGGCCGCGGCCGCCGCGGCGTCGAGGACGCGGCCGAGTTCATCCGGCCGCAGAGCGGGCAGGTCCGCGGAGAGGGCCCCGACGCCCGCGTCCGGCGACAGCTCGCGCCCCCGGCCGGCGCCGTACACCAGCGCCGGGTTCAGGCCGGCGTCCGGCACGTCGGGCACCACCCGGGCGCCGAGGGCGGCGAGGGCGTCCGCCGGAAGGGGATCGTCGGTGACAACGATCACGTCGCGGACCCGGTCGCAGCGCAGCGCCGCGGCGACCGTGTCCGCCGCCACCGCGAGCGCGAGCGCCTCCCGGTGCGGGCCCGCCGCCGCGGCCATCCGGGTCTTCGCCCTGGCCAGCACCTTGACGGGGACCACGAGTGACCAGTGGAGATGAGGCCCGCCGCGCGCCGCGGCGGGCCGTGCTGTTGTAGACATGGCAACTCGACACTATGCGCACGCAACCGCGACACTTGAGGACACCCCATGTTCATCCGGGGGGTGGACCGAGGAGGGGGACGGAATGAGGAGGGGACGGGCATGAGCCACGGGTACTCGCCCGGATGGCGGAAGCTCACGATCGTCATCCTGCGCCCGCTGCTTTTCGGGCTCCTGAAACGGGACTGGCGGGGCCGGGGCAACGTACCCGGGAAGGGCGGCGTCATCATCGCCGCCAACCACATCTCCGAGTCCGACCCCCTCGCGCTCGCCCACTTCGTCTTCGAGTCGGGCCGCTACCCCGTCTACCTGGCCAAGTCCACGCTGTTCGACGTGCGGTTCATCGGCGCCGTGCTGCGCGGCACCGGCCAGATCCCCGTGTACCGCGACCGCGAGGACGCGGCGATGGCCCTACAGGACGCGGAGAAGGCGCTGATGGACGGCGAATGCCTGATGTTCTACCCGGAGGGCAGTTGCACCCGTGACCCCGAACTGTGGCCCATGACCGGCCAGACCGGCGTCGCCCGGATGGCGCTGAAGACCGGCGCCAAGGTCGTCCCGGTGGCGAGCTGGGGAGCGCACGAGCTGATGCCGTACAAGAAGGGCGAGCAGAAGGGGCTCGCGGGCAGCCTCAAGAAGGGGTTCCACCCGCTGCCCCGCAAGACGATGAAGGTGATCGCCGGGCCGCCCGTGGACCTGTCCGCGTACGAGGGGCTGCCGCTCGGCAAGGAGACGCTGCGGTCCGCGACCGACGACATCATGACGGCGATCGCCGGACTGCTCGGCGAGCTGCGCGGCGAGGAACCGCCCGAGGAGCGCTACGACCACCACCGGGTGCTGGAGGAGCGCCGCCGGGCGGACGCGGCGGCCAGGGCCGCCGTCCCGGAGCCGGCGCCGCCGTCCGAGCCGGGGACCGGGCCCGCGGCGAAGCGGAAGGCGGCCGGCTCGTGACCTTCCGTACCGCGGTGATGGGCGCCGGATCCTGGGGGACGACGTTCAGCAAGCTGCTGCGCGACGCGGGCGGCGACGTCGTCCTGTGGGGCCGCCGCCCCGAGGTCGTGGAGGCGGTCAACGAGCGGCACGAGAACCCCGACTACCTGCCCGGCGTCACCCTGCCGGTGGGCGTCCGCGCGACGCTGGACCCGGCGGAGGCGCTGAAGGGCGCCGACTTCGTCGCGCTGGCCGTCCCCGCGCAGACGCTCCGGCGGAACCTGGGCGGGTGGCTGCCGCACCTGCCGCCGGACGCGGTGTTCGTCAGCCTGATGAAGGGCGTCGAGATCGGCACGTCGCTGCGGATGTCGGAGGTGATCTGCCAGGTCGCCGAAATCCCGCAGGAGCGCGTCGGCGTGTTCTGCGGCCCCAACCTGGCCCGGGAGATCGCCGGCGGCGAGCCCGGCGCCGCCGTCGCCGCCTGCGTGGACGAGTCCGTCGCGCGGCGCCTGCAGTCCGCCACGATGACCCCGTACTTCCGCGTCTACACCTCCACCGACATGGTCGGCTGCGAGCTGGGCGGCGCGGTGAAGAACATCGTCGCGCTGTGCGTCGGCATGTCGGTCGGGCTCGGGTTCGGCGCCAGCACCCAGGCGCTGCTGATCACCCGCGGGCTCGCCGAGATCGCCCGGCTGGGCGCGGCGCTCGGCGCCGACGAGCACACGTTCGCGGGCCTCGCCGGGATGGGCGACCTCGTCGGGACGTGCATCTCGCCGCTGTCGCGGAATCGGACGTTCGGCGAGAACCTCGGCCGCGGCATGACCCTCGACCAGGTCATCGCGGTCACCAAGCAGACGGCCGAGGGCGTCAAGTCGTCCGAGGCGGTGCTGGAGCTCGCCCGCAAGCACAACGTGGAGATGCCGATCACCGAGGCGGTCACGGCCGTCCTGCACCACGGCATGCCGATCAAGGAGGCCGCCATCTCGCTGATCTCGCGCTCGCCGAAGCCCGAGCGGTACGGAGTGTGATGCGGTGGGCGGCGCCCGGATCGCTCGTGGCCCGCGCGGGCTGATCACAGGTAGGGTCGGACGTCATGTCCCAGGTTTCTAAGATCCGCGTGGCGGTGGTCTTCGGCGGGCGCAGCTCCGAGCACGCGATCTCCTGCGTCACCGCGGGCGCCGTCATGGCCGCCATCGACCGGGACCGGTACGAGGTGGTGCCGATCGGCATCGCCCGCGACGGGCGCTGGGTGCTCCCGCCCGCGGACCTGCGGCTCGCGATCGAGGACGGCCGGCTGCCCGAGGTGACCGGCGCCGGCGGCGTCCTCGCGCTGCCGTTCGACCCCGACAGCCGCGGGCTGATGGTCGTCCAGCCGGGCGAGATCCCCGAGCCGCTCGCCGAGGTGGACGTCGTCCTGCCGCTCCTGCACGGCCCCTACGGCGAGGACGGCACCATCCAGGGCCTCCTCGACCTGGCGGGCGTCCGGTACGTGGGCGCCGGCGTGCTGGCCAGCGCCGTCGGCATGGACAAGGGGTACATGAAGCTCGTCTGGCAGGCGCGCGGCCTGCCCGTCGGCCCGTACGTCCTGGTCGGCGACCGGGAGTGGCGGCGCGAGCGCAAGCGCAAGATCGACGAGATCAAGGAGCTGGGCCTCGCGGACGGCACCCCGGTGTTCGTCAAGCCGGCCCGCGCCGGGTCGAGCATGGGCATCAGCCGCGTCACCGGCGAGGCGGACCTCGAGGCGGCGGTCGACGCGGCCCGCGAGCACGACCCGAAGGTGATCGTCGAGGCCGCGATCGAGGGCCGCGAGATCGAGTGCGGCGTCCTGCAGGGCGAGGACGACGGCCCGGCCGAGGCCAGCCTGCCCGCCGAGGTGCTGACGTCGGGCGAGCAGGACTTCTACGACTTCGAGACCAAGTACCTCGACGGCGCCACCCGGATGGAGATCCCGCCCGCCCTGCCGCCCGCCGCGATCGAGGAGGTCCGCCGCGTCGCCGTGCAGGCGTTCGAGGCGCTGGACTGCGAGGGCCTCGCCCGCGTCGACTTCTTCCACACGCCCGACGGCCGGTGGATCCTCAACGAGATCAACACCATGCCGGGCTTCACCCCGGCGTCGGCGTTCCCGCAGATGTGGGCGGCGACCGGGCTGGGCTACGCGGCGCTGGTCGACCGGCTCATCCAGACGGCCCTGAAGCGCTCGACCGGCCTGCGCTAGCCGCGCGCCGGCCGTGGGGGAGCCGGCCGCCCGGTTGCCTATTCCTCCTTTTTCAGCCGTTTCGCGTGCTTGGCGATCAGCGTGTCGATCTGGACGCTGAGCTTGGAGCCGAGCGGCCAGCCGATGTAGTGGGTCAGGAAGATGCCGATCTCGCGCAGCTCGTCCGGGGACACCTCGCCGTTGGCCAGCGCCGCCGGTATCTGGATGTCGAGGACGTCGTTGAGCCCCTGACCGGCGAGCATGCCGATGAGCAGCAGGCGCCGGTCACGGAGGCTGAGGCCGGGACGCGTCCAGATGTCGCCGAAGAGGTGGTCGACGGTGATGCCGAAGAAGTCGCCCGGCGCGTCGCCGATCTCCCAGCCGTAGACCTCCCGCATCATCTCCAGCCCGCGCCGGCGCCGTTCATCCATCGGTGTCTCCAGGAAGTCCGAGCCCGGGGCCGAAGCGGTCGCGGGCGATGCGGGCGAGGGGGACGTCGACGCCCAGCTCGTCGGCCAGTTCCAGGGCGAGGGTCAGATCCTTCTCGCCGAGGTCGCGGGTATGGCAGAGGATGTCGTAGAGGTCGTCGCCGGGCTGCAGCGGGGCGGTCGTCGGGCGGAGCATGATCGACCCCGCGCCGCCGGTGATCGCGTCGGTGTGCCGGACGACCCGGCCCAGCTTCCGCAGCGACACCCCCGACGCCTCCGCCAGCCGCTGCGCCTCGGCGGCGGCCGTGAACGAGATGAAGTGCAGCATGTTGCGGGCCAGCTTCGCGCGGGTGCCCGCGCCGACCGGGCCCATGTGCAGGACGAGTTCCGCCCAGGCGCCGAACGGCTCGCGGCAGCGCTCGAACGCCTCGTCCGTCCCGCCGACCATCACCGCGAGGCTGCCCGCGCTCGCGCCCATGAACCCGCCGCTGACCGGGGCGTCCACGACCTCGATCCCGTACCGGTGGGCCCGCGTCGCGAGGTCCTCGGCCGTCCTGGCGCGGATCGTCGAGTGGATCGCCAGCACCGTGCCCGGACGGGCGCTGGCGAGCACCTCGTCGCCCACCTCGTTCACCTGGCCGTCGTCCCGCACCATGATCGAGACGAGGTCGGCGTGCGCGGCGGCGTCCGCGACGCTCTTCGCGGCCCGCGCGCCCGCCGCGACCAGCGGCGCCATCGCCTCGGGACGCGCGTCGTAGACGACCAGGCCCCGGCCGGCGAGGTGGCCCGCCATGGGGGCGCCCATCTGGCCGAGCCCGATGAACCCGACCGTCATGCGCGGAACACCTCGCCCCCGTCGACGTTGACGATCTGGCCGGTGATCCACGCGGCCTCGTCCGACAGCAGGAACAGGCACGCGCCGACGAGGTCGCCGGGCGAGCCCATGCGCTTCAGCGCCATCTTGTCCCGGACGATCTTCTGCGACATGTTGCCCGGCACGACCGCGCGGTTGGCCTCGGTGTCGATCGGGCCGGGCGCGATCGCGTTCACGCGGATGTTCATGCTGCCCAGCTCGTGCGCGAGTTGCTGCGTGAGCCCGTTGACGCCGACCTTGGCCAGCCCGTAGAAGCCGGAGTACTGCCAGGCCGCCGTGGACGACTGGTTCACGATGGAACCGCCACCGCGCTCCTGCATGTGGGGGTAGCAGGCGCGCGCGCACAGCAGCGCACCGTCCATGTTCACGGACATGAACTTCTTGTAGTAGTCCCAGTCGACGGTGAAGAGGAAGTCCAGCTTCATCGTCCCGAAGATGGCGGCGTTGTTGACGAGATGGTCGATCCCGCCGAACCGCTCCTTCGCGGCCGCCGCCATGGCCTCGGCCGATGCGGGGTCGGACACGTCCGTCCGGACGAACAGCCCCTTGATGTCGTCGGCGACGCCCTGCCCGCGCTCGTCCACGTCCGCGACGACCACGTGCGCGCCCTCGGCCGCCAGCGCCCGCGCGTACGCCTCGCCGATGCCCTGCGCGGCCCCGGTGACGACCGCGACCTTTCCCTCGAACCTCATGCGCCCTCCGCGATCGCCTTGGTCTCCAGGTACTCCTCGAAGCCGGCCACGCCCATCTCGCGGCCGATCCCCGACTGCTTGTAGCCGCCGAACGGGACGTCCGCGCCGTACCAGACGCCGCCGTTCACGCTGACCGTCCCGGTGCGCAGCCGCCGCGCGACCGCCCGCGCCCGCTCCGCGTCACCGCCGTGCACCGCGCCCGACAGCCCGTACGGCGAGTCGTTCGCGATCCGCACCGCGTCGTCGTCGCCGTCGTGCGGCAGCAGCACCAGCACCGGGCCGAAGATCTCCTCGCGCGCCGCGCGGGCGTCGTTCGCCAGCCCGGTGATCAGCGTGGGCTCGATCCAGAAGCCCTTGTCGCGGCCCTCCGGGCGGCCGCCGCCGCACGCGAACGAACCGCCCTCCTCGGCGGCGAGCTCCAGGTAGCCCTCGATGCGCTCGCGCTGCTTCGCGGAGATGACCGGGCCGCAGATCGTCCGGTCGTCCTGCGGGTCGCCGGCCCCGAGCTTCGCCAGCGTGCCCGCCGTGATCTCGGCGGCCTCCTCGTACCGCTCGCGCGGGACGAGGATCCGGGTGGTGATCGCGCACCCCTGCCCGGCGTGCGCGATCCCGGAGAACGCCGCGTACGAGCACGCGGCCCGCAGATCGGCATCGTCCAGCACCACGAACGCGGACTTGCCGCCCAGTTCGAGGAAGACCCGCTTCAGGGTGGCGGCGGCGCTCGCCATCACGTTCCGGCCCGTCGCCGTGGACCCGGTGAACGACACCAGGTCGACGCGCGGATCCTGCGTCAGCTGAGCCCCGAGCCCATGATCGGACGACGTCACCACGTTGACGACGCCGGGCGGAATGTCGCTCTCCTCGGCGATGACCTCGCCGAGCACCGCCGCGCACCAGGGCGTGTCGGGCGCCGGTTTCAGCACCACCGTGTTCCCCGCCGCCAGCGCCGGTCCGAGCTTGGCCAGATTGATCTGGTGCGGGAAGTTCCACGGGGTGATGGCGCCGACGACGCCCGCGGCCTCCCGGCGGACCCGCCGGTGGCTGGGCATCCCCATCGGCTCGGCCCGGCCGAGGTCCCGTTCCCACTCGTAGGACCCGACCAGATCGGCGAACCACCCGAGGTCGTCGACGGGTGCGTCCAGCTGGGCCCCGAACGTCAGGAACCGGGGTGCGCCCACCTCCTTGATCGTGAGTTCGCGCAGCTCGTCGGCGCGCCGTTGCAGCCCCTCCCGGAGCTGCCGCAGGCAGCGCACGCGGAACGCGTGATCGGTCGCCCAGGCGGTCTCGTCGAACGCGCGGCGGGCGGCGCCGATCGCGCGGTCCATGTCGGCGGCGGTGGCGTCGGCGGCGGTGCCGAGCACCTCCTCGGTCGCGGGATTGATCGTCTCGAAGGCGCCGCCCGTCCCGGGGACGAGCCGCCCGTCCAGCAGAAGCAAGCGATCGGTTGTTCTGGACACCTGTCCAGACTACAGTTCAGGGCCCGCTGGAGCGCAAGTGCGGCAAGACTCCGATCTGGTACCGGGCCGACATTCCGGGCCGGGTCGCGGGGGAGTTGTGGCAGGCTGGTCGCACCGGCCCAGTGATCCAGAGGAGGACCCGTGTCCCAGCCCGGCCTGCCGGAACGCATCGGCCCCTACCGGGTCGCGGACCGGCTCGGCGAGGGCGGGATGGGCACCGTGTACGCGGGGCTGGACACGAGCGGGCGCAAGGTCGCCATCAAGGTCATCCGGCGCGAGTACGCCGCCGACGGGCGGTACCGCGCGCGGTTCGAGGCGGAGGTCGCGGCGGCGCAGCGCGTCCGGCCGTTCTGCACGGCTCCGGTCCTGGACGCCGACCCCGCGGCCGACCCGCCGTACCTGGTGACCGAGTTCGTGAACGGCCCGAGCCTCGACGCCGCGGTGGCGAAGGACGGGCCGCTGCGCGGCGCCGACCTGGAGGCCGTCGCGGTCGGGATCGCGACCGCGCTGACCGCCATCCACGACGCGGGCGTCGTGCACCGCGACCTGAAGCCCGCCAACGTGCTGCTGTCCACGTTCGGGCCGCGCGTCATCGACTTCGGCATCGCCCGGTCCCTGGACGGGACGCGCCTCACCGCGACCGGCGGCATCGTCGGCACGCCAGCGTTCATGGCCCCCGAGCAGCTGGACGGGCGCGGCGCCGCCCCGGCGTCGGACGTGTTCGCGTGGGGCGCGACCGTCGCGTTCGCGGCGCGCGGCGGGTCGTGCTTCGGCGGCCACTCCCTGCCCGCGGTCATCCACCAGATCATGAACGGCGAACCGGACCTCAGCGGGCTGGACGGCATGCTGCTCGACGCCGTCCGGGCCGCGCTTGCCAAGGACCCGGCGAAGCGCCCGTCCGCCCAGTCGCTCCTGGACCGCCTCATCTCCAGCGACGTCCGGCAGCAGCCCACCCAGGCGCCGGCGGCGCACCCGTCCACCCCGCCGCCGGCCCCGCGGCTCGCCGCGGGAGAGGCGGAGGCGCTCGTCGAGAGCCAGTACCGGCAGGCCGCCCAGGGCGGCGACCCGTCCGCGATGCGCAGCCTCGCGGTGCTGCTGACCGGTCAGGGCCGCACCGCCGAGGCGGAGTCCTGGAACCGGTACGCCGACGCGATCGCCGCCCGCCCGGCCGCCTTCCGGCAGCCCGCGGGGTACGGCGGCCACCCGACGCAGCCGCCGCACGCGGCCCACCAGCCGCACGCGGGCCATCGGTACCCGGGGCCGCACGGCAAGCCGCCGGTCAACAGCCTCGCGATCTACGCGGTGTCCATGGGGGCGGTCGGGCTGATCACGTGCGGGCTGCCGTCCATCCCCGCGATCATCGCCGGGCACATGGCGTGGGTGCGGGTACGGAGGTCGGGCGAGCGGGGCCTGGGCCTCGCGGTGACCGGGATCGCGCTCGGCTGGATCATGGTCGCCTTCTGGGCGCTGGTCGCCTTCGGCTGGTCCCTGCCCGACGAGACCTGACCGTCCGCCCGGAAACCCGTTGCGGCCCGTGCGCCGCCGATGGCACCGTAGGCGGTGTCAGCCCGTCGAAGACGGTGGAGAGGAGGACCGGCCATGGCTCTGGAGCAGTATCGACTCCGACTGCCCTTGGCGTCGCACGCCCGCCCCGGCCGGTATCCCGCCTCGTAACGAGGCCCCGGCCGAGCCGCCGCGAGTGACGCCTCCTCGCGATCCATGCGGCTCTACCCCAACCGGCAGAGGGGCCACTCTCAGGAAGTGGACGCTCCGGGTTCGAATCCCGGGGGCCGCACGCACGCCTCCGTAGTCCAACGGTAGAGACAGCGGCATGAGGTGCCGTGTGCTGGGGGTTCGAATCCCTCCGGAGGTACGACGCGGTTGATCCCGCGCACGGGGCGGCGCCGACGCTCGGAGAGTCGGGCCTGGCCGTAACCCAGGTGCCACGCGCTGAGTGGGTTCGAATCCCACCCGCCCCACCGAGATTCCCCTCATCCTTCAAGGGCAGTAGGGCACCGACGGCAACCCGATACGAGGGGGCATTCGGTGAACCCGAAGGTGAAGGAGCGGCGCAGCCCGACACGTCCGCCCGGCAAGGGCAAGGGGGCATGGCTGTCGACGCTCGAACAGGGCGCCAACCTGCTGCAGGAGGCGACGCCGCTGAAGGACTTCGACGTCTACGTGGTCGGCTTCCACTGCGCCAAGGACGAGCCGCACAACCAGATGGAGGCGCACCACTACTGCCGTGTCGTCAACGACGACCTCCTGCAGTGCGTGCTGTTCGACGGCAACACGCGCGATGCAAACCTGATCGGCATCGAGTACATCGTCTCCAAGGAGATGTTCGACTCGCTGGACGAGCAGGAGAAGTCCTACTGGCACCCGCACAACTTCGAGATCCTGTCCGGCCAGCTCGCCGCGCCCGGCCTCCCGGACGTCGCGGAGAAGGCGTTCATGAAGCGCCTGATGAACTCCTACGGCAAGACGTGGCACACCTGGCACACGGGACGACACGACGGCGAGCCCGGCCACGCGCTTCCCATCGGCGACCCCATGCTGATGTGGTCCTTCAACCGCGAGGGCGAGTGCGACGAGGCCCTCAAGCGCGACCGCGACCAGAACATGCGGCTCGACACGGAGAAGAAGCGCGAGGAGCGGCAGGACTTCGTTCCGCTGGCCGGCCCGCAGTGCGGCGTGGACGCGATGCGCGACCAGTTCACCGGCACCGAGCCCATCCCGGGCGTCGTGGACGCCGACGGCCGCTCGCCCGCCTGACGCCGGGCACGGCGACGGCACGCCGGTCGTCCTGCCGGTCGTCCTGCCGGCCGGCCCGGCGGACGGCGTCCGGGTCGATCTGGCGCCCTGACCACCGGTGGCTGTTGCGCGGTCCCGCTTCCTGAACTAATGTCTGGACACGTGTCCGGTAACGAGCAGCTGACGACCGAACCCACCCGCCGCCGCCTCACCGAGCGGCAGGCCGACACGGTGCGGCGGCTGACCGACGCCGCCGTGGTGGAGGTCGGCGAGACCGGCTACGAGGGACTGACCGTCCGCAACGTGGCCAAGCGCGCCGGGGTGGCCCCCGCCACCGCCTACACCTACTTCGCCTCCAAGAACCATCTGATCACGGAGGTGTTCTGGCGGCGGCTCAGCGCGCTGCCGCCGGTCGAGGCGGACGGCGCGCTGCTCGAACGCGTGGTGGAGACGCTGCGCGACATCGCGCTGCTGGTGTCGGACGAGCCGGAGCTGGCGGCGGCGTGCACCACCGCGCTGCTCGGCACCGACCCCGACGTCCGCGAGCTGCGGGTGCGGATCGGCGTCGCGATCCGCGAGCGGCTGCAGGCCGCGCTCCGCGACCACGACGACCCCAAGATCCTCGGCGCGCTGGAGCTGGCCTACACCGGCGCGCTCGTGCACGCGGGCATGGGCTACACGTCCTACGCCCGCATGGCCGACCGGCTCGCCGAGATGGCGGAGCTCATCCTGCCCGACCCCCCGGAGTGAGGTGACGGCCGTGGACCCTGCCGCGCAGGTCTCCTACAGCCCGTTCGACTACGCCGTCCATGAAGACCCCTACCCCGTCTACGAGCGTCTCCGCGAGGAGGCGCCCCTCTACCGCAACGACGAGCTCGGGTTCTGGGCGCTGTCCCGGCACGCCGATGTCGCCGCGGCGTTCCGCGACCACGGGACGTTCTCCAACTCCCACGGCGTCTCGGTGGAGCCGAGCGCGTGGGGGCCGCACGCGCCCCGGACGATGTCGTTCCTGGCCCTCGACCCGCCGCGCCATACGCGCATGCGCGCGCTCGTGTCGAAGGGCTTCACGCCCCGGCGGGTGAAGGAGATGGCGGACGGCATCCGCGCGCTGACCCTGCGCCACCTGGAGCCCGCCCTGGAGAAGGGCGAGTTCGACTTCGTCGCGGACATCGCCGGGCTGCTGCCCATGGACGTCATCTCCGAGATGATGGGCGTCCCCGAGGCCGACCGGGTGGAGGTGCGCCGGCTCGCCGACACGGTCGTCCACCGGGAGGAGGGGCTCAACGACGTCCCGCCCGCCGGGATGGACGCCGCGCTCACCCTCGTCGGCTACTACCAGGACATGGTCGCCGAGCGCCGCCGCAAGCCGTCGGACGACCTGACGTCCGCGCTGCTGGACGCCGAGATCGACGGCGACCGGCTGGACGACACCGAGATCATCGCCTTCCTCTTCCTGATGGTCGTCGCCGGCAACGAGACCACGACGAAGCTGCTCGCCAACGCCCTGTACTGGGGCGCGCGGAACCCCGCCCAGGTGGCGAAGCCGCTGCGCGATCCGGCGCGGGTGGACGACTGGGTGGAGGAGACGCTCCGCTACGACACCTCCAGCCAGATGCTGGCCCGGAAGGTCGCGAAGGACGTCGAGCTGCACGGGCGGCGCGTCCCCGAGGGCGACCGGGTGCTGCTGCTGGTCGGCTCCGCCAACCGCGACGCGCGCGTCTTCGACGACCCCGACGTCTACGACCTCGACCGCGACACCTCGCAGCTCGTCAGCTTCGGCGGCGGGCGGCACTTCTGCCTCGGCGCGAACCTGGCCCGGCTGGAGGCCCGCATCGCGCTGACCGAGTTCGTGCGGAACGTCGCGTCCTACGAGGTCGACTTCGCGAAGGCCGAGCGGGTGCATTCGGTGAACGTCCGCGGCTTCGCGGCGCTGCCCGTCAGCGTGGAGGTGCGGTAGATGCCCCGGTTCGACCCCCACCCCGAGCGGCGCCCGGCCGTGGTGACCGGCGCGTCGTCCGGCATCGGCGCGGCCACGGCGACGGCGCTGGCGCTGGCCGGGCACCCGGTCGCGCTCGGCGCGCGGCGCGCCGAGAAGTGCGAGGAGCTGGCGGCGACGATCCGGGCCGGCGGGGGAGAGGCGTTCGCGCACCCGCTGGACGTCGGCGACTCCGACTCCGTCAAGGCGTTCGCGGCGGCGGCCGGCGACGCGCTCGGACCCGTCGAGGTGGTCGTGTCCAGCGCCGGAGACCTGTCCGCCGGGCGCCTGCACGAACTCGGCTCGGACGATTTCCTCGCGCAGCTGCAGGTCCACCTCGTCGGTGCGCACCGGCTCGTGTCGCATTTCGTCCCGCCCATGGTGGCGCGGCGGCGCGGCGACATCGTGTTCGTCTCGTCCGACACCGTCCCCGCCCCGCGCTCCTGGACGGGCGCCTACGTCGCGGCGAAGAACGGCGTCGAGGGCATGGCCCGCACCATGCAGATGGAGCTGGAGGGGACGGGGGTGCGGGCGTCCATCGTCCGGCCCGGACCCACCGCGACCGGCATGGGCATGACCTGGGACGCCGAGACGACCGGCGCCGTCCTGGAGGACTGGGCGAAGTGGGGCCATGCCCGCCACCCCTACTTCCTGCGCCCCTCCGACGTCGCCGCCGCCGTCGCCGCGATCGTCGCGACCCCGCGCGGCGCCCATCTGCGGCTCGTCGAAGTACAGCCCGAAGCCCCCCTGGAGGAATCATGACCGCTTTGGTGGAGCCGCGCGTCGTGTCGGGCGGTCCCGACCATCTGGAGGAGCTGCGCACCGACCCGATCGGGCTGATGCGCCGCGTCCGCGACGAATGCGGCGACGTCGGCGAGTTCCGGCTCGCCGGGCGGCGCGTCGTGCTGCTGTCCGGCGCCGAGGCCAACGAGTTCTTCTTCCGGGCCCCGGACGAGGAGCTGGACCAGGCCGAGGCGTACCCGTTCATGACGCCGATCTTCGGTGAGGGCGTGGTGTTCGACGCCACCCCCGAGCAGCGCCGCGAGGCCCTGCACAACCAGGCGCTCAAGGGCTCGTTCATGAAGGGGCACGCCGCGACGATCTCCGCGGAGGTCGACCGGCTGGTCGCCGGCTGGGGCGAGGAGGGCGAGATCGACCTGCTCGACTGGTTCGCCGAGCTGACGATCTACACCTCGTCCGCGTGCCTGATCGGGCGCAAGTTCCGCGAGCAGCTCGACCGCCGGTTCGCCGACCTGTACCACGACCTCGAACGCGGCACCGACGCGATCGCCTACGTCGACCCGTACGCCGACATCGAGAGCTTCCGCAAGCGCGACGCCGCGCGGGCGGCGCTCGTCGAGCTCGTCCAGGGGATCATGGACGGCCGGCCGGCCAAGCCTCCCAAGGAGGACCGCGACCTCCTCGACGTCCTCATGTCCATCAAGGACGCGGACGGGACGCTGAAGTTCGACGCCGACCAGGTCACCGGCATGTTCATCTCGATGATGTTCGCCGGGCACCACACCACGTCCGGTACCGCCGCCTGGACGCTCATCGAGCTGCTCCGCCACCCCGACGTGCTGGACGGCGTCGTCCGGGAGCTGGACGAGCTCTACGACGACGGCCGCGAGGTGTCGTTCCAGGCGCTGCGCGCGATCCCGCGGCTGGAGTCGGCGATCAAGGAGGCGCTGCGGCTGCATCCGCCGCTGATCCTGCTGCTGCGCGTCGCGAAGACCGACCACGAGGTCCTCGGCCACCACATCCCCGAGGGCACCATGGTCGGCTGCAGCATCGCCGTCTCCAACCGGATCCCGGAGGACTTCCCCGACCCCGACGCCTTCGACCCCGGCCGCTACATCGAGCCCCGCGAGGAGGACCTCCTCCACCGCTGGACGTGGGTGCCGTTCGGCGCCGGACGGCACCGCTGCGTCGGCGCGAACTTCGCGATGATGCAGCTCAAGGCGATCTTCTCGGTGCTGCTGCGGGACTGGGAGTTCGAGCCCGCGCAGCCGCCCGAGACCTACCGCAACGACCACTCCAAGATGGTCGTCCAGCTCGCCCAGCCGTGCGCCGTCCGCTACCGCAGGAGGCGCCGGTGAGGATCGAGGCCGACCTGGACCTGTGCCAGGGACACGCCATGTGCGAGCTGGAGGCCCCCGGCGTCTTCGAAGTGCCGCCCAAGGGCAAGGTGCGCGTCCTCGACGCCGAGCCGCCCGAGGACATGCGCCGCGAGGTGGCCGCCGCCGTCCGCTACTGCCCCACCCAGGCCCTCAGACTGCTGGAGACATGATGCCGTCCTTCCCCCGAGAAGAACTCGACGCGATGGTGGAGCACTGGCTGGCGGAGAACCGCCGGTGCGAGGAGCTCGGAGACTGGCGCCCGCTCGCCGACCTCTACACCGAGGACGCCACCTACGGCTGGAACATCGGCCCCGACCAGGACTTCATGGCCGTCGGCCGGGGCGAGATCCGCGACATCGCGCTCGGCCTGGAGATGGGCGGCCTCGACGGCTGGACGTACCCGTACCAGAGCATCCTCGTCGACGAGGTCAAGGGCGAGGTCGTCGGCTTCTGGAAGCAGGTCGCCGACGCCGTCCGCCCCGACGGGACGCCCTACGAGGTGCTCGGCATCGGCGGGTCCTGGTTCCGGTACGCGGGGAACCGCCAGTGGTCGTGGCAGCGCGACTGGTTCGACCTCGGCAACGTCACGTCCGTGTTCGTCGAGATGATGAAGGCGGGCGTGCTGTCGGACGGGATGAAGCGGCGCCTCGACCGGGCCGCCGCCGGCGAGCCGATCCCCGGCTACTACCCGCGTGGCGAGAGCCCGGTCCCCATCTGGTGATCAGATCTGGCCCTCGGGCTTCGGCGGGATCGTCGACGTGATCGACGGTCCCAGCTCGATCAGCACGTCCCCGGCCGGGTTGTACTTCGGCGGCACCGTCACCTCGACGTAGGCCTGCCGTCCGACCGCCGTCCAGGTCACCGGCCGGTGGACGGGCGTCCCGAACCAGTCGATCCCGTTGATCGTCACCAGCTCGGACCGGGGCTGGAGCGCCGCGGGCCGCGGCACGCCGCAGCGCAGCGCGATCGCGGGCGACCCCCACGCGGCGGTCAGCGGCGAGCCCGGGGAGGTGTCGCGGCGTTCCTGGCCGTGCACCCGCTCGGGCAGCCGCAGGCCCTCGCACAGCCGCGTGATCGCCGCGTCCGGGCTCGGCACGGGCACCTGGACCGCGCCGTCGCCGCACCCCGCCGCGAGCGCCGCCAGCCCGGCGAGCGCGGCCAACCGTGCGCTCCGCCTCAGGGGACGGCCCCCCGGACCTCCCGGCCCAAGCCCTTTAGATGTGAACAATCGGGCAGGTGAGGGTGCGGGTGATGCCTTCGACCGCCTGGATCTGCGCGACGACGAGCTTGCCCAGCTCGTCGACATTGCGCGCCTCCGCCCGGACGATCACGTCGTAGGGTCCCGTGACGTCCTCGGCCAGCGTGACGCCGGTCACGCCGGAGATGTGACCCGCCACCTCGGCGGCCTTACCGACTTCGGTCTGGATGAGGATGTAGGCCTGCACCATCACGTCCTCCCCAAGCGGAGAATCTGCCGTCGGACGGTTCACCGTATCGTGTTACCCGCCGCGGCGGGGGCCCGGGGTACCGGGTGCCGCGGCGGCGCGGGCCGAACAGGCGGAACACGGGGGAACGGGCGCGGATGGGCACGATCGGCGAGCTGGGCGAGTTCGGGTTGATCGGCCGGCTGACGCGGCGGCTGCCGCCGGGGGCGGCGGTCCGGCTCGGCCCGGGCGACGACGCGGCCGTGGTCGCCGCACCGGACGGGCGCGTCGTCGCCACCACCGACCTCCTCGTGGAGGGACGGCACTTCCGCCGCGACTGGTCCGGCCCCTACGACATCGGGCGCAAGGCCGCCGCGCAGAACCTCGCCGACGTCGTCGCGATGGGCGCCCGGCCGACGGCCCTCCTGATCGGGTTCGCGGCACCGGCCGAGACCGAGGCGGGCTGGGCCGAGCGGCTGTACGACGGGTTCGCGGACGAGTGCCGCGTCGCCGGAGCGTCCGTCGCGGGCGGCGACGTCGTGTCCGCCCCGCACGTCACGCTCGCCGTCACGGCGCTCGGCGATCTGGGCGGTGCGGCACCGCTCCTGCGCTCCGGGGCCCGTCCGGGGGACGTGGTGGCCGTCCGGGGCAGGCTCGGGTTCGCCTCCGCCGGGCTGGCGCTGCTCACCGAGGGACGCGACGGGCCCGAGGAGCTGATCGCGGCGCACCGGCGCCCTGAACCGCCCTACGGCGCCGGGGACGAGGCGCGGGCCCGCGACGCCACCGCGCTGCTGGACGTGAGCGACGGGCTCGTCCAGGACCTCGGGCACATCGCGGACGCGAGCGGCGTCCGGATCGACATCGACTCCGCGGCCGTCCCCGTCCCGGAGATCCTCGGGCCCGGCGGGCTGCGGCACGCGCTCACCGGCGGCGAGGACCACGCCTTCGCCGGGACGTTCCCGGGCGACCCGCCGCCGTCCTGGTCGCGGATCGGCGCCGTGGCAGCGGGTTCGGGGGTGCGCGTGGACGGCCGCGAACCGCCGCCCGGCGCGTGGGATCACTTCGCCGTCTGAACGACGGCCTCACGGACGGCGTACACCCGTGTGCGTTGACACATCCGGTAGGCAGGTTTGGTACGGGTTTGGTATACATCCTGTGATCGAAGAGGAATGGGATGGGACGACACACGAGGCACGAGCAGCCGGACGACGAACCCGTATCAGGCGCCCCCGCGTCCCAGGGTCCGTACTACGGCGCTCCCGTCGACCCGTCCTACGACGTCTTCTCCGGGCCGACCGACGACCGGGTGTTCGTGTCGTCGTACGAGCGGGCACGGCCCGGTCCGCCGCCGGCCGCGGACCGCCAGCACGGCCCGCCGGGCTACCGGCTCGACCCCCTGCCCGGCGACTATCCGGGCGACTACCCCGGCGCTCCCGCCGGCGCCCGCGAGAGGCCCCCGGAACGTCCGCGCGACCGGCCGGCGCCGCACGCGGAATCGCCCGGCGGGCGCGGCTGGCCGAAGTTCCTCTCCATGCTGCCGCTCCCGCTGCTGCCGATCGTCGCGCTCGTCATCGCGGTGGGCATCGTCTCCTACGCGCTGAGCACGCAGCAGATATCGCTCAACTTCGCGGGCGGCGCACCCCGCGACACCGTCACCAATCCCCGCGACAGCCAGGTCTCCCAGCGCGGCCCCGGCGAGCGCGCCGGCCGCGGCACCGGCCGTGCCGACGGCCTCATCATCGCCTTCCGCGTCGCGTCCGAGACGCCCGGCGGTTTCAAGGCCACCGCCACCATCGCCAACAAGGGCGCGCAGCCCGTCACCGCGTGGGCGCTCGCCTTCAAGATCCCCAACGCCTCGGTCACCGCGATCAGCGGCGCGACCGTCGTGAGGACCGGCAGCCTCGCCTTCGTCCGGGGCCGCAGCGGGATCGCCCCCGGCGACACGGTCCGGATCGTGTTCACCGCGCGCGGCACCGCCTCCCGGCCGTCGTCCTGCATCTTGAACAAGCTGCCCTGCGCCCTGGTCTGAGGCAGGATCGCCGAACCGGTCGGATCGCCATAGGGTGGACGGCATGTCGCACCATCCGTCCCCGGCCCCGCCCCTCGTCCTGACGATCGCGGGCTCGGACTCCGGCGGCGGCGCCGGCATCCAGGCGGACCTGAAGACCATGCTCGCCCACGGCGTCCACGGGATGAGCGTCGTCGCCGCCGTCACCGCGCAGAACTCCCTCGGCGTCCAGGGCTACTGGGAGCTGCCGCCCGAGGCGGTGCGCGCGCAGCTCGACTCCGTCCTGTCCGACATCGGCGTGCACGCGCTCAAGACGGGGATGCTCGCGTCCACGGCGCTGGTGGAGATCGCCGCCGAGGCGATCGCCGGCTCCGCCGCGCCCGCCGTCGTCGACCCGGTGGGCGTCTCCAAGCACGGCGACTCGCTGCTCGCCCCCGACGCCGTCCACGCCGTCCGCTCGGCCCTGCTCCCGGCCGCGACCGTCGTGACGCCGAACCTCTACGAGGTGGAGCAGCTCACCGGCGTCAAGGTCGTGGACGAGTCCGGTCTGCGCGAGGCCGCCGAGGCCGTCAGGGCGCTCGGCCCGCAGTGGGTGCTGATCAAGGGCGGCCACCTGCCGGGCGAGCCGACCGACCTGCTGTTCGACGGCGAGCACGAGCACCTCTTCACCGCTCCCCGCCACGACAACCGCCACACCCACGGCACCGGCTGCACCCTCGCCTCCGCCATAGCGTCCAACCTGGCCCTGGGCGAGGACGTCCCCACCGCCGTCGCGAAGGCCAAGGACTACGTGACGGGCGCGATCGCGGCCGGCTTCCCGCTGGGCTCCGGCATCGGCCCGGTCGACCACGGCTGGCGGCACCGCCCCTGAACCCGGACACGCAAAAGTCGGCTCACCGGGATTCCGATGAGCCGACGTGAAGTCTCTGCGGTTCGTGCCGTCCGCGGGCCCGGGTCAGACCGTGGGCTTGACGATCTTGCCGGCCTTGATGCAGGACGTGCAGGCGTTGATGCGCTTGGTGCTGCCGTTCACGACGGCGCGGACGCGCTGGATGTTGGGGTTCCAGCGGCGCGGGGTGCGGCGGTGCGAGTGGGAGACGCGCATGCCGAAACCGGGTCCCTTGCCGCAGACGTCGCAGACGGAAGCCACGGGAAACTCCAAGTGGTGTCGATGCTCTGACCGGAGCGCCGCCCGGTGCCGCCGACGGGGGCGGGCCGGGCATCATGGGTGCTCACTGACGAGCGCCTCGGACGAGGCGCACGGATCAGACTAGCCGACAGCCCGTCGGTAGGCGAATCGCCGGCGGCGGTGAGCGGGAAGGGGAGCGGGTTCTTGGGCGAGGTGCTCGACGGGGCGGCGGTGCGGCGGTGGTGCAGGCTGGCGGCGGAGGCGCTCGGCCGCACCAGGGGCGAGATCGACGCGCTGAACGTGTTCCCCGTCCCCGACGGCGACACCGGCACCAACCTGCACCTGACCGTCCTCGCGGCGGCGGACGCGCTGGACGAGCTGCCGGCCGGCGCGGGCCCCGCCGAGACGTGGCGGGCGCTCGCGCAGGGCGCGCTGCTCGGCGCGCGGGGCAACTCCGGCGTGATCCTCAGCCAGGTGTTCCGCGGCCTCGCCGACGTCCTCGCCCCGATGGAGGCGCCGCCGGACGGCGCGGTGTTCGCCGACGCGCTGGCGCACGCGTCCGGGCTCGCCCGCGGTGCCGTCGAGCATCCCGTGGAGGGGACCATCCTGAGCGTGGTCGCCGAGGCCGCCGCGTCGTGCGCGGAGTCGGGAGCCGGGCTCTCCGACGCGTGCCGGTCCGCCGCGGGCGGGGCGCGGCGGGCGCTGCGCCGGACCACGGGCCAGCTGGAGGTGCTCGCCCGCAGCGGCGTGGTCGACGCGGGCGCGGCCGGGCTGTGCGTGGTGCTCGACGCGCTGGCCGCCGTCGTCACCGAGGAGTACCCCGAGCGGTACGAGGTGCCCGCCCGCGCCGCCGGGACCCCTGCGGGCGAGCCGGAGCCCCCGGCGCCGCAGGGACCCGGCTACGAGGTCATGTACCTGCTGGACGCGCCGGACGCCGCCGTGAACGCGTTGCGGGAGAGGCTCGACGGGCTCGGGGACTCGCTCGTCGTGGTCGGCGGCGACGGGCTGTGGAACGTCCACGTCCACGTGGACGACGCCGGTTCCGCGATCGAGGCGGGCATGGCGGCGGGGCGTCCGCACCGGATCAGGGTCAGCTACCTGCGCGCGGACCCGGGCGAGCCGCACGCGCCGCACACCGGCCGCGCGGTGATCGCCGTGACCGCCGCCGACGGGCTGGCCGCGCTGTTCGAGGAGTGCGGCGCGCGGGTCGTCCGCCGGGAGCCGGGCGCGCCGCCGCCGCTCGCGGTGCTGTCGGAGGCGATCCTCGCGGCGGGGAGCGAGGTGACCGTCCTGCCGAACGAGCCCGAGGTGCTGGCGCTCGCCGAGGCCGCCGCGGAGCGCGCGCGGGACGCCGGCGCGCGGATCGCGGTCGTCCCGACGAAGGCGTCCGTGCAGGGGATGGCGGCGCTGGCGGTGCACGATCCGCTGCGCCGCTTCGGCGAGGACGTCATCGAGATGACCCGCGCGGCGGGCGCGACCCGCTTCGGCCACCTGGAGGTCGCGGAGCAGGAGGCGGTGACGAGTGTCGGGCTGTGCCAGCCCGGCGACGTCCTCGGCCTGATCGAGGGCGATGTCGCGACGATCGGCGCGGACGTCGCGGAGGTCGCACGGCGCGTCCTCAACCGGATGCTGTCCGGCGGCGGCGAACTCGTCACGCTGATCGCCGGCACGTACGCCCCGCCCGGCCTCGCGGCGGCTCTCGAAGAGCACCTGCGCCGAGAGCACCCCGATGTGGAGGTCGGCGTCTACGACGGCGGGCAGGAACGATATCCCTTGCTCATCGGCGTCGAGTGATTCCCGTCGTGCCGATGGGCTAGAAAAGGGTGCGTGGCGAATCTCGACGAGCCGTTGCGGAATGTCCTCGGCGACAAGACGGCCAAGGCGCTGGAGAAGGGCCTCGACCTGTGCACGGTCGGCGACCTGCTGCACCACTACCCGCGCCGCTACGCCCACCGCGGTGAGCTGACGCAGCTGAGCGGCCTGGAGGACGGCGAGCACGTCACGGTGATGGCGGAGGTCGTGAAGGTCCAGGGCCGGACCCTCACCCGCAACCCCGGCTACGTCCTGGAGATCACCGTCACCGACGGGACCGGGGAGCTCAAGCTGAGCTTCTTCGGCCGGAAGGGCTCCTACAAGGCGGAGCGGGAACTGTCGCCCGGCACGCGCGGGCTGTTCGCCGGGAAGATCAGCACCTACCGGCCGCGCAGCGGGAACGTCGTCCGGCAGCTCACCCACCCGCAGTACAAGGTCGTCCACGAGCGGAGCGCCGAGCAGGCCGCGCAGGAGTGGGCGGACGAGATCATCCCGATCTACCCGTCCACGAAGGCGCTGCCCATCGAGACGATCGGCACGTCCGTCGAGACCGTGCTGACGCAGCTGGACCTTCCCGCCGACCCGGTGCCCGGGGCGCTGCTCAAGCGCCGCGGCCTGATCGGGCTGCGCGAGGCGTACGAGGGCATCCACCGCCCGAAGAGCTGGGACGAGCTGGGCCGCGCCAAGAAGCGACTCAAGTGGGACGAGGCGTTCGTCGTCCAGATCGCCCTGGCGCAGCGCCGCCTCGCCGCCGCCGCGCTCCCGGCCAAGCCGCGCCCGCCCGTCTTCGGCGGCATCCAGGCGGAGTTCGATGCGCGGCTGCCCTTCGAACTCACCGAGGGCCAGCGCCAGGTCGGCGACGAGATAGCCGCGGACCTGGCCGGGGAACACCCCATGCACCGCCTCCTCCAGGGCGACGTCGGCGCAGGCAAGACGGTGGTCGCGTTGCGCGCGATGCTGCAGGTCGTGGACGGCGGCGGGCAGGCCGCGCTGCTGGCGCCCACCGAGGTGCTCGCCCAGCAGCACTACCGGTCGATCACCGGGATGCTCGGCGACCTCGCCCTGGCGGGGCAGATCGGCGGCGCGGAGCACGCCACCCGCGTCGCGCTGCTGACCGGGTCGCAGGGCGCCAAGGCGCGCAAGGAGGCGCTGCTGGACGCGGCGTCCGGCGCCGCCGGGATCGTCGTCGGCACCCACGCGCTGCTCCAGGAGAGCGTCCAGTTCGCCGACCTCGGCCTCGTCGTCGTGGACGAGCAGCACCGCTTCGGCGTCGAGCAGCGGGACGCGCTGCGCGAGAAGGTCGGCGGCGGGCGCCCCCATGTGCTGGTCATGACGGCGACGCCGATCCCGCGCACGGTCGCGATGACCGTCTTCGGCGACCTGGAGACGTCGGTCCTCGGGCAGCTCCCGGCCGGGCGGTCGGAGATCCAGACCCATGTGGTGCCGCCCGAGAAGCCCGCGTTCTTCGCCCGCATCTGGGAGCGCATCCGGGAGGAGGCCGCGAAGGGGCGGCAGGTCTACATCGTCTGCCCGCGCATCGGCGAGCAGGAGGGCGACGAAGGCGACGCCGTCGCCGCGGAGGAGGGGGAGCGCAGGTCGCCGCTCGGCATCATGGAGGTGCTGCCGAAGCTGGAGGAGCTGCTGCACGGCCTGCGCATCGGCGTCCTGCACGGCAAGCTGCACCCCGATGAGAAGGACGCGGTGATGCGCCGCTTCACCGAGAAGGAGCTGGACGTCCTGCTCGCCACCACGGTCATCGAGGTCGGCGTGGACGTCCCCAACGCCACCGTCATGGTCATCATGGACGCCGACCGGTTCGGCGTCTCCCAGCTCCACCAGCTGCGCGGACGCGTCGGGCGCGGCTCCCTGCACGGCCTCTGCCTGCTCGTGACCGAGGCCGAGCCCGGCGGCAAGTCCCGCGAGCGGCTCGACGCCGTCGCGTCCACCACCGACGGGTTCAAGCTGTCGCGCCTCGACCTGGAGCAGCGCCGCGAGGGCGACGTGCTGGGCGCCGCGCAGGCCGGCCGCGCGTCCAGCCTGCGGCTCCTCACCCTCCAGCGGGACGAGGACGTGATCCGCGACGCCCGGGAGGAGGCGACGGCGCTCGTCGAGGACGATCCCGATCTTTCGGAGCACCCCGGCCTCGCCACCGTCCTGGCGTCCCTCCTGGACGAGGACCGCGCCGGCTTCCTGGAGAAGGCGTGACGCGGGTCATCGCGGGCAGCGCCGGCGGGCGGCGGCTGGCCGTCCCGCCGGGCAGGGACACGAGGCCGACCGGCGACCGTGCCAGGGAGGGCCTGTTCGCCACCGTCCTCGCCCTCCTCGGACCGCTGGACGGGCTGCGCGTCGCCGACCTGTACGCCGGGTCGGGCGCCGTCGGTTTCGAGGCGCTGTCCAGGGGCGCGGCGCACGCGCTGCTGGTCGAGTCGCATCCGCGCGCGATGCGCGTGATCCGGCAGAACGCCGAGGCGCTCGGGCTGCCCGGCGCCGTCCCGTGCCCCGACAAGGTGGAGCGGCTAGTCCGGAAGGAGCCCGGCGAGCCCTACGATCTGATCTTCGCCGACCCGCCGTACGCGCTCGCGGACGCGGCCGTCACCGCCCTCCTGGAGGACCTGCGCGACCACGGCTGGGCGGCGCCCGACGCGCTGGTCGTCGTGGAGCGCGCCGCGCGCGGGCCCGCGCTGCGCTGGCCGGACGGGTACGAGGCGGAGCGCGACCGGCGCTACGGCGAGGCGATTTTCTGGTACGGCCGCGCGGACGGCCGTTGACACGGCGGGAGAACGGGTAAAGGCATGCCCATGAAGCCCGGGATCGACCGCGCGGTCGGACGCACCTGGGTCGTCGCCCTGGTGATGGCCGTCGCGCTGATGGCGAACATCACCTACGTCCAGGGCTTCGAGGCGCAGGACCTGCGCGACGACTCGCTCAACGCCCGCCGGCTGCAGGACCGCTTCAAGGTCGACCGGGGGCCGATCGTCGCGGACGGCGTGCGGCTCGCCTGGTCGGAGAAGACCGACGGGGACCGCTACCAGCGCCACTACAGGGACGGCAGGGTCTTCGCGCCGATCACCGGCTACTTCTCCGTGTTCTCGCAGACCGGTCTCGAAGAGGCCGCGAACCACTTCCTGGACGGCACCGACCCCCGTCTCGCCACCACGAACCTCGTCGACAAGCTCATCGGCAACCACGTCCCCGGCGGGACGGCCGAGGCGACCGTCGACGTCAAGGCGCAGCGCGTCGCCTACGAGGCGCTGGCGTCCAGCGGCGTCCGCCGCGCGGCGGCCGTGGTCCTCGACGCGGACACCGGCGCGGTGCTGGTGATGGCGTCCACGCCGTCCTACGACCCCAACGACGTCTCGACGCTCGACGGGAAGAAGGCGGAGAAGGTGTTCGAGCGGCTCAACGGCGAGAAGCTCAAGCCGCTGCTCGACAAGGCCACGCGGGAGCTGTTCCCGCCCGGCTCCACGTTCAAGACCCTCGTCGCCGCGTCGGCGCTGGAGGCCGGCGCGAGCGAGCAGACGAGGGTCACGGCCGGACGCAGCTACCGGCCGCCGGGCGGCGGGCAGCCGATCAGCAACGACGCGGGCGACATCGGCGGTTCCTGCGACCTGAGCCGGATCCCGCTGATCGAGGCGTACGCGCAGTCGTGCAACACCACGTTCGCCTACATGGGCGCGGAGGAGCCCGGGAACGGCGCCGTCCACAGGAAGGCGGGCGAGTTCGGGTTCGGCGACCGGATCGAGTACGCCGACGGCCTGCTGAGCGCCCCCAGTTCGTTCCCCACGACCGACCAGCCGGTGCTCAGTGCGCTCGGCTCGATCGGCCAGGGCAGCACGGTCGCGACCCCGCTGCAGATGGCGATGGTCGCCTCCGGCGTCCTCAACGACGGGGAGGTGATGCAGCCGCATCTCATCGACAAGCTGCGCGCCCCGAGCGGCACCACGGTGGACACCATCTCGCCGAAGCGGATGTCGCGCGCGCTGACGTCCGAGCAGGCGAAGCAGATGCGGGACCTGATGAAGGCCGTCGTCGACAGGGGCACGGGCAAGTCGCTGAAGGGGACGTCCATCCTCGGCGGCAAGACCGGCACCGCCGACGTCGAGGGCGCCTCCTACAACGACCGCTGGTTCATCGGCTTCGGGCCGAAGAACGACCCGAAGTACGCGGTCGCGGTGATGACCGA
The DNA here is from genome assembly GCF_001552195.1 of Actinomadura latina NBRC 106108. Lineage (GTDB taxonomy): Bacteria > Actinomycetota > Actinomycetes > Streptosporangiales > Streptosporangiaceae > Spirillospora > Spirillospora latina. Next base: position 816,972 of record NZ_BCQS01000005.1, on the reverse strand, counting down.
GGCGCCCGGCTACGGCATCGAGTCGGGCCCGATCGCCGCCAAGATCATCGACGCGCTGGGGGACTGAACGGGCGCCGGGCGGGAACCGTCCGGGGACGGACCGGGAACGGTTTGCCGGTCCCGGGTGAAACCGGGCCGAATGGGATTTGGTACGTTCACCGCCGCAGGTCAGAAACCGGGACCGAAGGGGTTCGCGTCGTGCGCCGTGTCGTCTGTCCGGGATCGTTCGACCCCGTCACCAACGGGCATCTCGACATCATCAGCCGCGCCTCCCGTCTGTACGACGAGGTGGTCGTGGCGGTGCTGATCAACAAGAACAAGAAGAGCCTGTTCACCGTCGACGAGCGGGCCGACATGATCACCGAGGTCACCCGCGAGTACGGCAACATCAAGGTCGACACGTTCTACGGGCTCACCGTCGACTACTGCCGGGAGCAGGACATCCCGGTCATCGTCCGGGGGCTGCGGGCCGTCAGCGACTACGAGTACGAGCTGCAGATGGCCCAGATGAACCACCGGATCGCCGGCGTGGAGACGCTCTTCATGGCGACGAACCCGGAGTACGCGTTCCTGTCGTCCAGCCTCATGAAGGAGGTCGTGAAGTTCGGCGGGGACATCTCCGGTCTCGTCCCCGACAGCGTCCACGACCGGCTGGTGGAGCGCCTCCAGCAGCAGAGCTGACCGCCGGGCGGCCTGATGGTCGGGCGGCGACTCGGGCCGCGAGTTGGGCCGGCGCTCTCGGGACGGTACCCTGGTACATCGGCCATCACAGGCGGCCGCAGTTCACCATGCCTCACGGAAAGCAGGAATCCGCTGACTCGCCTTGACCCCAACACCCCTCTCGTGCTCGACACCCGGGCTCTGAGCAGGCAACCCGGGTCGTCGCGGGAGGAGCGCCGGACCGTGCCGGCACCGGAGAACTTCGGCGTCGAGATGGTGGGCGTCCCCGAGGGCGCCGCGATCGAGCTGGACCTCCGGCTCGAAGCGGTCCTGGAGGGGGTGCTCGTCACCGGCACGGCGACGGTCCCCTTGACGGGGGAGTGCTCCCGCTGCCTCGACCCGATCGCCTCGACCTTCGAGGCGGACTTCCAGGAGCTGTTCGTCTACGACGACACCCGCTCGGGCGGGAACGCCGGCGACGACGAGCTCCGCCTCGAGGGCGACCTCATCGACCTCGAACCCGTCCTGCGGGACGCGGTGGTGCTCGCGCTGCCGCTGTCCCCGCTGTGCCGGGACGACTGCCCGGGCCTGTGCCCGGACTGCGGCGCACGGCTCGCGGACGTCGAGCCGGAGCACCGACACGACGTCGCCGACCCCAGGTGGGCGGTGCTGCAGGACCTCGCCGGCGACATGGCGCCGGCCTCCCCGGAACGGGGGAACGGGAGCTCCGGCCCCCGTGGAGTGGACCGACGAGAAGGAAAGCAGGAGGGCTGACGTGGCCGTCCCCAAGCGGAAGAAGTCGCGCAGCAACACGCGGCACCGGCGCTCGCAGTGGAAGACCGCGGCGCCGAACCTGGTCGAGTGCCCGACGTGCCGCGACCACAAGCTGCCGCACACCGCGTGCGCGACATGCGGAACCTACGACCGGCGGCAGGTCATCGCCCCGTCGGCCTGAGTCTCCTCGCATCCTGGGGGGCGGAACCGCGCACGGCGCGGCCCGCCCCCCGAGGTGCGGGACGACATCCCACCCCGACCACCCCGGCGCGCGACGTCGGCGTGGTGACCGGCGCGGAGACTGAACCAAGGTTCGCTGCGCCCGGAGCCGTGGTGCACGCCGGGATCAGGCAGACCGGCGCGCACCTCGTCTTCGCGGACATCCTCCTCGCCGCGCGTCCTCGCCGTCCCGGCCGCTTCGGCCGGCGCGCAGCACCAGCGACCGCGCCATGCGCGGTGCACGGCCTGCGAGGAGGGCCCGTGAGCGCCAAGAAGAGCGCACCCACGCCGGACAAGGCGGAACTGACCGCCGCGCTCGGCGTCGAAGTGACCGATGACCTGCTCGAACGGGCGCTGACGCACCGTTCGTACGCCTACGAGAACGGCGGCCTGCCCACCAACGAGCGCCTGGAGTTCCTCGGCGACTCGGTGCTGGGCCTCGTCGTCACCGACACCCTGTTCCGCGGCCATCCCGACCTGCCCGAGGGCCAGCTGGCGAAGCTGCGCGCCGCCGTCGTCAACATGCGCGCGCTGGCGGGCGTCGCCCGCGGCCTCGGCGTCGGCGCGCACATCCGGCTCGGCCGCGGCGAGGAGGGCACCGGGGGGCGCGACAAGTCGTCGATACTGGCCGACACCCTGGAGGCGCTGATCGGCGCCGTCTACCTGGACCGCGGGCTGGACGAGGCGTCCGCCCTCGTGCACCGGCTCTTCGACGTGCTGATCACCCGCTCGGCGGGCCTCGGCGCCGGGCTCGACTGGAAGACCTCGCTGCAGGAGCTCACGGCCGTCGAGGAGCTGGGCGTCCCCGAGTACCACGTCGCCGAGAGCGGCCCCGACCACCAGAAGACGTTCCGCGCGTCCGTGCGGGTCGGCGGCAAGACCTACGGGTCGGGGGAGGGCCGCAGCAAGAAGGAGGCCGAGCAGCACGCCGCCGAGGCCGCCTGGAACGAGATCCGCGCGATCGTCGTCGGGCGCGAGGCCGAAGCGCAGGGGGAGCAGGCCGTCCAGGAGGCCGTCCAGGAGGCGCAGGCCGGTGCCTGAGCTGCCCGAGGTCGAGGTCGTCCGGCGCGGCCTCGACCGCTGGACGACCGGCCGGACGATCGCGTCCGCCGAGGTCCTGCACCCCCGCTCGGTGCGCCGCCACGAGGCCGGCCCGGCCGACTTCGCCGCCCGCCTCGCCGGCCGCACGATGCGGGCTCCGCGCCGCCGCGGCAAGTACCTGTGGATCCCCCTCGACGACGAGTCCGAGGCGGTGCTGGCGCATCTCGGCATGAGCGGGCAGCTGCTCGTCGGCGAGCCCGGCCGCGAACGCGAGAAGCACCTCCGGGTCCGGGCGGCCTTCACCGACGGCGGCCACGACCTCCGCTTCGTCGACCAGCGGACGTTCGGGCACCTGATGCTCACCGGCCTCGTCCCGGACGCGTTCTCCGCCGGCGCGCTCGTCCCCGAGCCGATCGTGCACATCGCCGCCGATCCGCTGGAGGACGCCTTCGACGCCGGGGCGTTCTTCCGGGCCCTGCGCCGCCGCAGGACCGGCATCAAACGCGCCCTGCTCGACCAGTCGCTGATCAGCGGGGTCGGCAACATCTACGCCGACGAGGCGCTGTGGCGGGCGAAGCTGCACTGGGCGCGCCCCACCGACACTATGACCCGCGCGGAGGCCACGCGCGTCCTGGAGGCCGCACAGGAGGTCATGGGGGCGGCTCTCGCCGTCGGCGGCACGTCCTTCGACAGCCTGTACGTCAACGTGAACGGCGAGAGCGGCTACTTCGAGCGCTCCCTGGACGCCTACGGCCGCCGCGACGAGCCGTGCCGCCGCTGCGGTGCCCCGATCCGCCGCGACGAGTTCATGAACCGCTCGTCCTACAGCTGCCCGGTGTGCCAGCCGCGCCCCCGCCGCGCCCGCTACTAGGGTCTCGGAGCGTGACGGACGACGAAGCGGACGACGAGGAGATCGTGCGGCTCACGGCCTGGGTGCGCGGACGCGTCCAGGGCGTCGGGTTCCGCTGGTGGGTGCGGTCGCGGGCGCTGGAGCTCGGCCTGGCCGGCAGCGCGACGAACCTGGGCGACGGGCGCGTCGAGGTCGTGGCGGAGGGGCCGCGCGCCCGCTGCCTTCAGCTGCTCGACCTGCTGGGCGGTGACACTTCCGGACGTCCGGGCAAGGTCACGGGCGTCACGGAGCGCTGGAGCGCGCCGCGCGGCGAGGCCGCCGGTTTCCTGGAACGCTGACCGGGTGGGGCGTTCCGGTTCGTACCTGCTAAACTAGTAGAGGAAGGTTGTTACCGGCCTGTGATGTGCGTCTTGACCAGGACACCGGCCGGTGCGACTCTAGACGATACGCGCACCGACTTCAGTTGATTCTCGTGCGCGATCCCTGCTGGTTACTCAGCGTGGAGGACCCTTAGTCATGGCGAAGGCTCTACTCGGCCACGTCGGCGGTCCCGACCCCCGGATGGTCGCGGAGATGCGGCGCCTGCAGCAGCGCGTACGTGATCTGGAAGCCGAGCTCGTACGGCTTCAGGCAGAGAACGACGCGCTCGCGACGGCGCCGGACGACGATGTGATGTCCCTTGCGGTCAAGGACCGCGAACCCGCGCTGACCTGATCGGCGCTGCATTCATTCTCTGCTCTCCTCCTTCGGCCTTCGGACGCGATCGCAGCGCTGGGGCCGCCGTGGGGCCGGGCTCAGATCCCCAGGCCCAGACGCCGCCGAACCGGTGGCGCTGGGCCTCTAACGTGCGCGGTCGCGACGTTCGGGTCACCCGGTGGCCGGAAGGGCGCTCGCGGGACGCCGCATCGGCGCGTCCAGGGCTGTGAATTACCAGGTCATCGCGCTCACGGGTGCCTGCCCGAGTTCCGGAGAGCGTCGCCCCTTCTTGTCCCGCGGAGTTGTCGTCCGGGGCGGGCCGTTTGGACGGCCGGAGTGTGCCTCGTTCAAGGTGCGGTAAAGGTTCTTCTGTTTTCGGGCCGGCCGAATCCGGACGTTCCGTGTTGATCTTTGGAAATGTGGCATCTGACGGGCGGGGCGGGGCCGGGCGCGGCCCCGCCCGGGCGGGATGGGCGGCGGCCCGGGTCGTCGGCGCAGGTACGCGATAGCCTCTAGCGTTGCGATCGGGCGCGGAACCGGTGGCCGCCGCGGGGGGGCGCCCGGCGTCCGGCACCGACGCGGAGCAGGGAGGATGGCGAGGGTTTGTACCTGAAGACCTTGACGCTGCGCGGCTTCAAGTCCTTCGCGTCCTCCACCACGCTGAAGTTCGAGCCGGGGATCACGGCCGTCGTGGGGCCGAACGGCTCGGGCAAGTCCAACGTCGTGGACGCGCTGGCCTGGGTGATGGGGGAGCAGGGCGCCAAGTCGCTGCGCGGCGGCAAGATGGAGGACGTCATCTTCGCCGGGACGGCGAACCGGGCGCCGCTCGGCCGCGCCGAGGTCGTGCTGACGATCGACAACTCCGACGGGGCGCTGCCCATCGACTACACCGAGGTGACGATCAGCCGGCTGATGTTCAGGTCGGGGTCCAGCGAGTACGCGATCAACGGCGACGGGTGCCGGCTGCTGGACATCCAGGAGCTGCTGTCGGACTCCGGCATCGGCCGCGAGATGCACGTCATCATCGGGCAGGGGCAGCTCGACCGCGTCCTGCACTCGGGGCCGGAGGGGCGGCGGGCGGTGATCGAGGAGGCCGCCGGCGTCCTCAAGCACCGCAAGCGCAAGGAGAAGGCGCTCCGGAAGCTGGACGCGATGCAGGGCAACCTCACGCGCGTCCAGGACCTCACGGGCGAGCTGCGGCGGCAGCTGAAACCGCTCGGCAAGCAGGCCGAGATCGCGCGGCGGGCGGCGGTGATCCAGGCCGACCTGCGCGACGCGCGGCTGCGGCTGCTGGCCGATGACCTCGTCACGCTGCGGACGAGGCTGGAGCAGGAGGCCGCCGACGAGGCCGCGATCCGGGAGCGCCGCACCGAGACCGAGCGGGCGCTGGCCGAGGCGCAGCGGCGCGAGGCCGTCCTGGAGGCGGAGGAGGCCGAGCAGGCGCCGAAGCTCGCGCAGGTCCAGGACACGTGGTTCCAGCTGTCGGCGCTGAAGGAGCGGCTGAACGGCGTCGCCGACCTCGCCGCGGAGCGGCACCGCAACGCCGCCGAGGCGCGGGAGGAGGAGCGGCGCGGCCGCGACCCCGAGGACATGGAGCGCGAGGCCGCCGAGATCCGCGAGCAGGAGGAGATGCTCCGCGCCGTGCTGGACGAGGCGCAGGACGGGCTCGCCGACGCCGTCCAGGAGCGGACGGGCGTCGAGGAGGCCCTCGCGGCCGAGGAGCGCCGTCTGCAGGCCGCCGCGCGCGCCGCCGCCGACCGGCGCGAGGAGCTGGCCCGGCTGCGCGGCCGGGTCGAGGCGCTGCGCAGCAAGGCGCAGGCCGGGCGGTCGGAGATCGGCCGGCTCGCCGAGGCGCGGGAGGAGGCCGGGCAGCGCGCCGAGGACGCCCGGGTCGAGTTCGAGGCGTTCGAGGCCGAGGTCGTCGAGGACCCGGCGCTCGCCGCCGAGCACGAGGTCGCGCAGGAGGCCCTCGCGACCGCGAAGGACGCCGCCGAGGCGGCGCGCGCGGGCGTCGACGGTCCGCGCCGGGCGTTGAAGGAGGCGCGGGCCGCGGTGGGGTCGGCGCGGTCCGCCGACCAGGCCGCGCAGAAGAAGGTCGCGGCGCTTCAAGCGCGGATCGAGGCCCTGAACCTGACGCTCGCCAGCGCCGCCGACGGCGGGGAGGCCCTGCTGTCGGCCGGGGCGGACGGCACGCTCGACGGGGTGCTGGGGACGGTCGCGTCGCTGCTGAACGTCCGTGCCGGCTACGAGACGGCGGTCGCCGCCGCGCTCGGGAACGCCGCCGAGGCCATCGCCGTCGGCTCCCTGGACACGGCCGAGGCCGCCCTGGTGCTGCTGCGCTCCCGCGACGCGGGACGCGCCGGGCTGCTCATCGGCGGGGGAGCGGCGGCATCGGCCGCGCGGGTGCCCGGTGTCGACTACGCGGTCGACGCGGTGAGCGTTCCGGACGCGCTGCGTCCCGCCGTCGAGCATCTCCTGCGGGACGTGGCCGTGGTGGACGACGTGCCGTCCGCGGCCTCGCTCGTCCGCCGGGAGCCGTCGCTGCGCGCCGTGACCCGCGAAGGCGAGCTCGTGGGCGCGCACTGGGCCCAGGGCGGCGCGGCCGGCGGAGGCCAGAGCCTCCTGCGGATGCGTGCGACGCTCGACGAGGCCACCGAGGACCTTGCCGCCGCCGAGACCGGCGCCGGGGTGGCCGCCGACGAGCTCAGCGCGTCGATGGAGCGCGAGCAGTCCGCCCAGACGGCGCTGGAGGCGGCGGAGGCCGCGGCCGGAGAGGCCCAGTCGAGCGTCAACCAGGCCCAGAGCGAACTTGACCGCGTCCGCGCGCGCTTGCGCGAGTTCGACGCGCAGGCCGCGCAGGAGGCCAAGCGCGCCGCGCGCCTGGAGGCCGACGTCCGCGCCGCGCGCGGCGAGGCGGAACGGCTCACCAAGGCCCTCGACGCGGCGACCGAGTCGCTGGAGCGCGACACCCAGGCGGCCGAGGAGCTGGCGATGCGGCTCGCCGAGTCGGAGGAGGCCGCCGAGGTCGCCGCCGAGGCCGGGCACGACACCGAGGCGCGCGACGAGCTGAACGCCCGCTGCCAGCGGCTGCGGTCCGCCGAGATGGAGGCGCGGCTGTCGGTCCGCACCGCCGAGGAGCGCGTGCAGGCGATCGCCGGCCGCGCCGACGCCCTGGAACGCGGTGCCCGCCGCGAGCGGGAGGAGCGCGCCCGCGCCGCCCAGCGCCGCGCCCGCCGGGAGGAGCAGGCGAGGGTCGCCAAGGCCGTCCACCGGGGCGCCAGGACCGCCCTCGACCGCATCGAGCACTCCCTCGCCGCGGCCGTCCGCCGCCGCGAGGCCGCCGAGCAGGCGAAGGCCGCGCGCGAGGCCGAGCTGAAGGTCGTCCGGACGCAGGTCCGCGAGCTGTCGGCGACCCTGGAGCGCCTGGTCAACGTCGTGCACGGCAACGAGGTCGCCCGCGCCGAGCAGCGGCTCCGGCTGGAGCAGTACGAGCAGCGGGCGCTGGAGGAGTTCGGGCTGGAGGTCGAGTCGCTCGTCGCCGAGTACGGGCCCGACCAGCACGTCCCGCCCGACCCCGAGCAGGGGGAGGACGCGCAGCCCGTCCCCTATGACCGGACCGTCCAGGAGAAGCGCGCCAAGGTCGCCGAGCGGCAGCTCAACCAGCTCGGCAAGGTCAACCCGCTCGCCCTGGAGGAGTTCGCCGCGCTGGAGGAACGGCACGCGTTCCTCACCTCGCAGCTGGAGGACCTCAAGAAGACCCAGCGCGAACTGCTCGGCCTCGTCAAAGAGGTCGACGACCGCGTCCAGGAGGTGTTCGGCACCGCCTACGAGGACACCGCCCGCGAGTTCGAGCGCATCTTCGCGCGGCTGTTCCCCGGCGGCGAGGGCAGCCTCTCGCTGACCGAGCCCGGCGACATGCTCACGACCGGCGTCGAGGTCTCGGCCCGCCCGCCCGGCAAGAAGGTCAAGCGGCTGTCGCTGCTGTCCGGCGGTGAGCGCTCGCTGGTCGCCATCGCCTTCCTCGTCGCCGTGTTCAAGGCGCGTCCCTCGCCGTTCTACGTCCTGGACGAGGTCGAGGCCGCGCTGGACGACACCAACACGCAGCGGCTGATCACCGTCTTCGAGGAACTGCGCGAGTCGTCCCAGCTGATCGTCATCACCCACCAGAAGCGCACCATGGAGGGCGCCGACGCCCTCTACGGCGTCAGCATGCGCGGCGACGGCGTCACCCAGGTCGTCAGCCAGCGGCTCCGCTGACCGTCGATTTCATATGTCCGTAATATCCGTCACGGATTTACTTGGAACGTTGCATCGCCCATCTTGCCGCATTTCGGACGGGCGGAAAATTTGTGCGATGTGCAATAACTGACGGATTATGGCGCATTTTCGCCGGTGAGGGGTAATGGGGGAGATCAGCCCGCACTGACCGTGACATTACGGCTACGTTCGCGGGCTTGTGCGTGCAAGGAGGCATCGACTACCCATGTGGACCGTGGTTCTCCGGCCTCCCCAATCGGGCCGACTCCGTCCGGTGCCGGAGAACCGGTGAGACGTGATGCCCATGGACGCTCAGAAACTCAAGGACAATTTCGCGCTGGTGGGAACGAACGGCGTGGACGTCGCCGAATACTTCTACGCCGACCTTTTCGCGCGTTCGCCGCAGCTCAGGTCCCTGTTCCCGGCGGCGATGGCCAAGCAGCACGAGGTGCTGCTCGCCGCGCTCTCCCAGATCGTCTCGTCGGTCGACGATCCGGACGCGCTCGTCCCGTTCCTGCGGGACCTCGGCCGGCGCCACCACGGCTTCGGCGTCGTCGCCGACCACTACGGCCCCGTCGGCGCGAGCCTCCTCGCGACCCTCGCCTACTTCAGCGGACCCGCGTGGAGCGAGGACCTCGAACGCGACTGGACGGCCGCCTACGGCGTCGTGGCCAAGGTCATGGCCGAGGCCGCCGCGGAGCCCGTCGCCTGATCCCGCGTGGACGCCCAACGACTGAAGGACCACTTCGACAAGGTCGCCGGACAGGGCGACGCCGTCGCCCTGTTCTTCTACTCCGACCTGTTCGTGCGCAACCCGCACCTGCGCGACATGTTCCCGATCGGGATGACCGGGCAGCGCGACAAGCTGCTGCGCGCGCTCGGCCACATCGTCGCGCAGGTCGACGACCTCCCCGCGCTCGTCCCGTTCCTCCAGCAGCTCGGCCGCGACCACCGCCGGTTCGGGATCGTCGCCGAGCACTACCCGCACGTCGGCGCCAGCCTCCTCGCCACCCTGCGGCACTTCACCGGGGACGACTGGACCGACGACGTCGAAAGCGACTGGAACGCCGCCTACAGCCTCGTCGCCAAGGTGATGCTCGAGGCCGCGGACCAGAACGCCCTGAACAGCCCGGCCTGGTGGAACGGCCAGGTCGTCGCGGTCGAACGGCGCCGGTTCGACATCGCCGTCCTGCGCGTCCAGCCGGACCGGCCGCTGCCCTACACGCCCGGTCAGTCGGTCGCGCTGGAGGTGCCGGCCCGGCTGCGGCACTGGCGGTACTACTCGATGGCGAACGCGCCCCGTCCCGACCACACCGTCGACTTCCACGTCCGGCTCGTGGACGGCGGGCCGGTGAGCCCGGTCCTGGTGCGCGGCACCGAGCCCGGCGACCGGCTCCGGATGGGCTCCCCCATCGGCACGCTCACGCTGGACGAGGAGTCGGCGCGGAACGTCCTGCTCATCGCGGGCAGCACCGGCCTGGCGCCGCTCAAGGCGATCCTGGAGCAGATCTCACGGCGTCCCGTCCCGCCGCGCGTTCACCTGTTCTTCGGGGCCCGCACCCGCGACGGCCTGTACGACCTCGAGGACCTGACCAGGCTGGCCCGCGGGTTCCACTGGCTCACCGTCGTCCCGGCCGTGTCGGACGAACCCGGCGGCCACGGCTTCTCGGAGTTCCTCCGGTCGGACGACGTCGAGCACGGCAACCTGTCGGACATCGTGGCGAGGCACGGCCCCTGGGACGGCCACGACGCCTATGTGTGCGGGCCGTCCGCGATGGTCGGGCACACCGTCGAGCAGCTGACGCGGCTCGGCGTCCCGCGTGGCCGCATCCGCCTGGAAACCTTCGCCGACGCACAGAGGTGAGCGCGTTGAACTCCCCGAACCTTCCCGTCGTGTCCACGGGGTCTCGGCTGACCCCGGGCGAACTCCAGGCGGTGGTGTTCGCCCGCGCCGCGCTCGGACGCCGCGGATACGACGAGGACGAGGTCCGCGGCTTCCTGGCGTACGTCGAGCGGGAACTCGTGCAGATCCTCAACGACAAGGCCGCCCTCGCGGGCGAGGTGAACCGGCTGCGCGCGAAGGGCACGCCGAGTGTGCTGGCGCCGGAGGACGCCCACTTCCAGGCCGTCCGGATCCTGTCGCAGGCCCAGCAGACCGCCGACCTCTACGTCGCGGACGCCGAACGGTACACCCGCGAACTGGCCCACGAGGCGCGGCTGCACCGGGAGGCGATCCTGTCCGACGCCAAGGGCCGCGCGGAACACCTCCTGGAGGACGCCCACCGCAAGGCCGCCGCCGTGGCCGACGCCGCCGTCCGCTCCGCCGAGCCGCCCCCGTCCGCGCCCCTCCCGCCCGACGAACGCCGCGAGATGGAACGCGAGATCGCCTACCTGCGCACCTACAGCGACGTCTACCGCACCCACCTGCGCTCCTACCTGGAGGCCCTTCTCCGCAACGTCGACGAGTGGGAATCCTCCGAAAGGGCATCGCTACCAGGCCGGGCACCCGACGCGGTCTGAACCCCGGTTCCGGACGAGTCACGCCTGACCTTCATGGATCAGACTTGAGCCTTGGAGCCGACCTGAGCGACAGGCGCGGGCACGCCCTGCGCCGTATCGGGGTTCCAGGGGGGCGGCCCCCTGGGTAGACAGGTCTGGAAAACTGGGGGCGCTATGGAATATCTGATCGTCATCGCCGCACTCGCCGCCGTCGCGCTGATCGTCGGCGGCATCACCTTGCTGCGGCCCCGCCGCACACGTCCGCGGCCGCCGGTGGAGCGGCCGACGGAACGGACCGGTGGCGCGACCGCCGTGGACGAGGCGGAGGCCGGGGCCCCGACCGTCGAGCGGGCGCCGCCGACGGAGGTGCCGGCGCCGCGGCCCACGGTCGAGATCGAGAGGCCGCCGCCCGGCGCGGGCCGGCTGGTCCGGCTGCGGGCCCGGCTCGCGCGCTCCCAGAACACGTTCGGCAAGACCCTGCTCGTCCTGCTGTCGCGCGACACGCTCGACGACGACGCGTGGGAGGAGATCGAGGACACCCTGATCACCGCGGACATGGGCACCACTGTGGCCCGCCAGGTCACCGACGACCTGCGCACCCGCGTCCAGGTGCTCGGCACCCGCAGCGCGGCGGACGTCCGGGAGCTGCTCAAGGAGGAGCTGGTCAAGCAGATCGGCCCGGACCTGGACCGCTCCCTGCACACCGACGCGCACGGCGACCGCCCGGCGGTGCTGATGGTCGTCGGCGTCAACGGCACCGGCAAGACCACCACCTGCGGCAAGCTCGGCCGCGTCCTCGTCGGGGACGGCGACACGGTGCTGCTCGGCGCCGCCGACACCTTCCGCGCCGCCGCCGCCGACCAGCTGGAGACGTGGGGGACGCGCGTCGGGGCGCAGGTCGTCCGCAAGGACGAGGGCGCCGACCCGGCGAGCGTCGCGTTCGACGCGGTCAAGCAGGGCATCGAGTCCAAGGTCAACGTCGTGATCATCGACACGGCGGGCCGGCTGCACACCAAGACCGGGCTGATGGACGAGCTGGGCAAGGTCAAGCGCGTCGTGGAGAAGCAGGCCGCGGTGGACGAGGTGCTCCTCGTCCTGGACGCGACGACCGGCCAGAACGGCATGCAGCAGGCGCGCGTGTTCGCCGAAGTCGTGAACGTGACGGGCGTCGTGCTGACGAAGCTGGACGGCACCGCGAAGGGCGGCATCGTCGTCCAGGTGCAGCGGGAGCTGGGCGTCCCGGTCAAGCTGGTCGGGCTGGGGGAGGGCCCGGACGACCTGGCGCCGTTCGAGCCCGAGGCGTTCGTGGACGCGATTCTGGGCGACTGAGAGCGACCTATGAACGACAAAATGCGGCATGTGAGGACTTAGTAACACTCGCGAAACACCCGGGGGTGGGTTTTCACACCTGCGAAACGCGGGGGCCCCGCGCGCGAAACCGCCGAGGTCGAGTCTCTGAGCAGTTCGAAGTTCCCTGGCGAGGAGGGGCTCTCAGAGACATGAAGATCGATAGCGGTAGTACCGCCTGGATGCTGACGAGCACGGCGCTCGTCCTGCTGATGACACCCGGGCTCGCCTTCTTCTACGGAGGCATGAGCCGCGCCAAGAGCGTGCTCAACATGATGATGATGAGTTTCGTCAGCATCGCCGTGGTGGGCATGGCGTGGGTCGTCTACGGCTACTCCCTCACCTTCGGCGACGGCGGCGCGCTCAGCTCGTTCATCGGCGGATTCGGCGACTGGGGGCTCGTCGGCCTGGAGAAGGCCGCCACGGCCGACGACGGCACGGGCATCCCGCAGCTGGTGTTCGTGGCCTTCCAGGCGACGTTCGCCATCATCACCGTCGCGCTGATCAGCGGCGCCGTCGCGGACCGTGCCAAGTTCGGCGCCTGGGTCGTGTTCACCCTGGTCTGGGCCACGCTCGTGTACTTCCCGATCGCGCACTGGGTGTGGTGGTCGGATGGCCAGGACGGCGGCAAGTCCGGCTGGCTGTTCGACCTCGGCGCGCTCGACTTCGCGGGCGGCACGGTCGTCCACATCAACGCCGGCGTCGCGGCGCTCGCGCTGGTGCTCGTCCTCGGCAAGCGCAAGGGCTGGCCGAAGGAGCCGATGCGCCCGCACAACCTGCCGTTCGTCCTGCTCGGGGCGGGCCTGCTGTGGTTCGGGTGGTTCGGGTTCAACGCCGGATCCGCCCTCTCGGCCGGCGCGACCGCGGCCGTCGCGTTCATCAACACGCTCGCCGCGACCTGCGCCGCCGCGTTCGCCTGGATCATCGTCGAGAAGCTGCGGGACGGCGCGTCCACCACGCTCGGCATCGCGTCCGGCGTCGTCGCCGGGCTCGTCGCCATCACCCCGGCCTGCGCGTTCATCACCCCGCTCGGCGCCATCGTCCTCGGCCTGGTCGCCGGCGCGGTCTGCGCGTTCGCCGTCGGCCTCAAGTACAAGCTCGGGTACGACGACTCGCTCGACGTGGTCGGCGTCCACATGGTCGGCGGCATCGTCGGCGCGCTGCTGATCGGCCTCCTGGCCACCACCGCCGTCAACGACGCCGGCGCGGACGGGCTGTTCGCCGGCGGCGGGCTCGCGCTGCTCGGCAAGCAGGCCATCGCCGTCCTCGCGACCCTCGCCTACTCCTTCGTCGTGACCTACGTGATCGCCAAGGTCATCGACCTGACGATGGGCTTCCGGATCAGCGAGGACGACGAGGCCGCCGGCATCGACAGCACGGCGCACGCGGAGACCGCCTACGACTTCGGCACGATCCGCGCGGGCATCGGCTCCGGGGCGACCGCGGCGGCGCCCGCCGCCCCCGCGAAGAAGGTTGAGGCGTAGGGATGAAGCTCATCACGGCGGTCATCAAGCCGTTCAAGCTGGACGAGGTCAAGAAGGCCCTGGAGACCTTCGGGGTCAGGGGCATGACCGTCAGCGAGGCCAGCGGCTACGGACGGCAGAAGGGCCACACCGAGGTCTACCGGGGCGCCGAGTACCAGGTCGACCTGGTGCCCAAGCTGCGGATCGAGGTCCTGGTCGACGCCGACGACGCCGACGACATCATCGACGTGATCGTCCGCGCCGCCCGCACCGACAAGATCGGTGACGGCAAGGTGTGGGCGGTGCCCGTCGACACCGTCGTCCGCGTCCGCACCGGCGAGACCGGCCCGGAAGCCCTCTAGGTCCCCCGGTGCCCCACACCCGCACACCGCCCGAGGACGGAGGCACCGCGCCCCGCCCTCCGGCCGGTGCGGCCCGCGCCGCCCTCGCGGCGGCGCGGGCCGGGCGCGCAGGCGACCTCGACCGCTGGCTGGCCTCCCTCCTCGCTCCCGCCCCGGAGGCCGTCGCGCTCGTAGCGGTCGGCAGCCACGCCCGCCGCGAGCTGACCCCCGGCGGCGACCTCGACCTCGTCCTCCTGCACCGCGGCCTGGCCGGAGTCGCCGCCGTCGCCGACCGCGTCTGGTATCCGGTCTGGGACTCGGGCCTGCGCCTGGACCACTCCGTCCGGACCGTCCACGAGGCCCGGACCGTCGCGCGCGGCGACATGAAGGCCGCCCTCGGCCTGCTGTCGGCGCGCCGCATCGCGGGCGACCACACGCTCGTGGACGAGTTGCGCGCCGCCGTGCTCGCCGACTGGCGCGCCGACTCCGCCGTCCGGCTGGCGGAACTGTCGGAGATGTGCCGCGAGCGCTGGGACGCGCAGGGCGAGCTGGCCTTCCTCCTCGAACCCGACATCAAGGAAGCCCACGGCGGCCTGCGCGACGTCCACGTGATGCACGCCGTCGCCGCGTCCTGGGTGGCGTCCGGTCCGGACGGGCGGGTCCGCGCCGCCCACGACCTGCTGCTGGACGTCCGCCACGCCCTGCACGACGTCACCGGCCGCGCCACCGACCGCCTCGTCCTGCAGGAACAGGAGGCCGTCGCCCACGCCCTCGGCCTTCTGGACGCGGCCGTCCTGCAACGCTCGATCACGGAGGCGGCCCGCACGATCACCTACGCGGGCACCACGCTGTGGCGCCACGTCGACCGCCGGACCAGATCCCGGCGCGCGAGCCGGCGGAGCCCGGACGCGAACCCGCGCGGCGCCGGCCGGCCCGGTGCCGAGCGGCCCGCTGCCGAGCGGCGTCCCGTGGGGGACGGCGCCGTCGAGTACGAGGGCGAGGTCGTCCTCGCGCGGAACGCCGACCTCGACGACCCGGCCCTCATCCTCCGCGTCGCCGCAGCCGCCGCCCAGGGCGGCCTCCCGCTCGCACCCGCCACGGTCGCCCGGCTGGCCGAGCGCGCCGCCCTCCCACCGGTGCCGTGGCCCGCCGGCGCGCGCGACGCCCTCGTCTCCCTGCTCGGCGCGGGCCCCGCCGCGATCCCCGTGTGGGAGGCCCTCGACCAGGCGGGGCTGATCGTCCGGCTGCTGCCCGACTGGGAACGCGTCCGCAACCGGCCGCAGCGCAACCCCGTCCACCGCTTCACCGTGGACCGCCACCTCGTGGAGACCGCGGCCGGCGCAGCCGCCCTCACCCGCGAGGTCGCCCGCCCCGACCTCCTCCTCGTCGGCGCCCTGCTGCACGACATCGGCAAGGGATGGCCCGGCGACCACTCGGCCGGCGGCGCCGTCGTCGTCGGCGACCTCGGCGCCCGCCTCGGCTTCCCGGACGACGACGTGCGCGTCCTGGAGACCCTCGTCCGCCACCACCTCCTGCTCCCGGAGACCGCGACGCGCCGGGACATCGACGACCCGGTGACCGTCCAGACCGTCACTGCCGCGGTCTCCGGGGCACCGGGCCGCGAACGCGAGGTCCTCGACATCCTCGCCGCCCTCGCGATCGCCGACGGCACCGCCACCGGCCCGGCCGCCTGGGGCGCCTGGAAGGCCGGCCTCGTCGCCGAGCTCGCCCGCCGCTCGGCGGCCGCCCTCTCCGGCGGAACGCCCCCGCCCGCCCCCGCCCCGGAGTCCGACCACCTCGCCCTGGCCCGCCATGACGGCGCCGCCGTCCGCGTGACCGGCTCCCGCATCACCATCGCCGCCCCCGACCGCCACGGCCTCCTCTGGCGCGCCGCCGGCGTCCTGGCCCTCCACCGCCTGGCGGTGAAGACCGCCCGCACCACCTCAGCGCCCTCCGCCGCCGCCGGAGGCGGGGGGACCGCGGTGCTCGACTTCACGGCCGTTCCGGAGTTCGGGACGCCGCCGGATCCCGCCGGACTGGAGGCGGACCTGCGGCTCATGCTCGCGGGGCGGCTCGACGTTGCGGGACGGCTGGAGCGGCGGGCGCGGTCGGTGCGGGTGCGGCCCGGCGCGACGGCGCCGCCGCCGCGGGTCATGATCGTGGACGACGCCTCGCGGACGGCGACCGTCATCGAGGTGCGGGCCCACGACCGTCCCGGGCTGCTGTGGCGGGTCGGGCAGGCGCTCGGCGCGTGCGGGCTGCAGGTCCGCGCCGCCCAGGTCGACACCCTGGGGGCCGAGGCCGTGGACGTCTTCTACGTGGTGGACGGGGCAGGGCGCCCGCTCGAAGAGCCCGACGCCCTCGCCGCCGTCCGGGAAGAGGTTCTGGCCGCGCTGCGTTGAAGCCGGGGGAGCCCCGCGAGAGGCGCCGCGAACGCGTCCGGCGATGCGGGCGGGGCCCGGCCGGTGACCCGATACGCTGATAGGCGATCCCAGAAGCTTTCCAAGGACGGTCCAGACACGTGTTCGAGACGCTCTCCGACCGGTTGACGACGGTCTTCTCGTCCCTGCGCAGCAAAGGCCGGCTGTCCGAGGCCGACATCAACGCGACGGCCCGCGAGATCCGGATCGCGCTGCTCGAAGCCGACGTCGCGCTGCCCGTAGTCAAGGATTTCATCGCGCGGGTCAAGGAGCGCGCCGCCGGCGCGGAGGTCTCGCAGGCGCTGAACCCGGCGCAGCAGGTCGTCAAGATCGTCAACGAGGAGCTCGTCGAGATCCTCGGCGGCGAGACCCGCCGGATCCGGCTGGCCAAGACGCCGCCGACCGTGATCATGCTCGCGGGCCTGCAGGGCGCCGGTAAGACGACCCTCGCCGGCAAGCTCGCCCGGTGGCTGCGGCAGGAGGGCCACACGCCGATGCTGGTGGCCGCCGACCTGCAGCGGCCCAACGCCGTCCAGCAGCTCCAGGTCGTCGGAGAACGGGCCGGCGTGCCGGTGTTCGCGCCCGAGCCGGGCAGCGGCGTCGGAGACCCGGTGGACGTGGCGCGCCGCTCGCTCGACCAGGCCCGGCACGCCCTGCACGACGTCGTCGTCATCGACACCGCGGGCCGGCTCGGCGTCGACACGGAGATGATGCAGCAGGCCATCGACATCCGTGAAGCCGTCCAGCCCGACGACATCCTGTTCGTCGTCGACGCCATGGTCGGCCAGGACGCGGTCAACACCGCCCAGGCGTTCATGGACGGCGTCGGCTTCGACGGCGTCGTCCTCACCAAGCTCGACGGCGACGCGCGCGGCGGTGCGGCGCTGTCGGTGCGGCACATCACCGGGCGCCCGATCATGTTCGCCTCGACGGGCGAGAAGCTGGAGGACTTCAGCGTCTTCCACCCGGACCGCATGGCGGGCCGGATCCTCGACATGGGCGACATCCTCACCCTGATCGAGCAGGCCGAGCAGGCGTTCGACGCCGAGCAGGCCGAGAAGATGTCGACCAAGTTCGCGTCGGGCGAGGACTTCACCCTCGAGGACTTCCTCGAGCAGATGATGATGATCCGCAAGCTCGGCCCGATCGGGAACCTGCTCGGGATGATGCCCGGCATGGGGCAGGTCCGCGACCAGATCAGCCAGATCGACGACAAGGACCTGGACCGGATCGCCGCGATCATCCGCTCGATGACGCCGCAGGAGCGCTCCCAGCCCAAGATCATCAACGGCTCCCGGCGGGCCCGCATCGCGACCGGGTCCGGCGTCAGCGTCGGCGAGGTCAGCAGCCTCGTCACCCGGTTCTTCGACGCGCAGAAGATGATGCGGCAGATGGCCGGCGGCATGGGGCTGCCCGGCATGCCGGGCGGACGCAAGAAGGCGGCGAAGGCCGCCGCGAAGAAGAGCAGGAAGGGCAAGCAGCGCAGCGGAGACCCGCGCAAGCGCGCCGCCGGCAAGGACCGGCCGGACCAGCAGCCCGCGGCCGACGGCGTGCCCCAGGGGCTCCCGCCGGGCCTCGGCGGCGGTCCGGGCGGGCTTCCGCCCGGCCTCGGCGGCCAGCTTCCCCCCGGCTTCCAGATGCCGGACCTGGGCAAACTCCAGGGCCGCAAGAAGAAGTGAGCACCGGCCCGCCGCGGACCCTTCAGCCGCCCGCGGCGGCGCCGCGCACTGCGTCGGACGAGTCGGGACACGGTGCCGTGCGATTGCACCTTTACACCGAACGTCTGGCAGAATGACAGGCTGGAAAACCGGAATCGCGAGGCGCCCTCTCTCGTCCTGCGCGGCCGGAGTCCATCGGGCGGCCGCGAGCCGGTGTTTCCCCACCTGGCGCGGGCTCGTCCACCCAGTAATGAAATCGGAGTACACCGCACCCGTGGCAGTCAAGATCAAGCTCAAGCGCCTGGGGAAGATCCGGAACCCGCAGTACCGGATCGTCGTCGCCGACGCCCGCACCAAGCGGGACGGGCGCGCCATCGAGGAGATCGGCCTCTACCAGCCCAAGCAGGAGCCGTCGCTCATCCAGATCGACTCCGAGCGCGCGCAGTACTGGCTCGGCGTCGGCGCGCAGCCGACCGAGCCCGTGCTGAACCTGCTGAAGATCACCGGCGACTGGCAGAAGTTCAAGGGCGAGCCGGGCGCCGAGGGCACCCTGAAGGTCGCCGAGCCCAAGGCCGACAAGAAGGCCGCCTTCGAGGCCGCCGTCAAGGAGTCCCTGGGCGACGACGAGGCCGCCGGCACCGCGACCCGCGGCAAGAAGAAGGCCGAGCCGAAGAAGTCCGAGGCCAAGAAGTCCGAGGCCAAGGCCACCGAGACCGACGAAGCCAAGAGCGAGGGCTGACAGTGCTCGAAGAAGCGCTCGAGCACCTGGTCCGCGGGATCGTGGAGAACCCGGACGACGTCCGGGTCCGCGCCCGGCGGATCAGGGGCGGCCGGGTCCTGGAGGTGCGCGTGCACCCCGAGGACCTCGGGAAGGTCATCGGCCGCGGCGGCCGCACCGCCAAGGCCCTCCGCACGGTGATCAGCGCCCTCTCCGGAGGCCGCTACGTGCGCGTTGACCTGCTCGACGTCAACGAGGTCCGCTGAGTGGCGTTCCGATGAGCGAACCGCTCGTGGTCGGACGTGTCGGACGGCCGCACGGGATCCGTGGCGAGGTCACCATCGACGTCCGCACGGACGAACCGGACACCCGGTTCGCCGCGGGCACGAAGATCGCCACCGACCCCGGCGCCGCCGGCCCGCTCACCGTCGAGCGGCTTCGCTGGCATTCGGGACGCCTGCTCGTGCGCTTCGCCGGGATCGGCGACCGCGACGCCGCCGAGGCCCTGCGCGGCACATGGCTCGTCGTCGACCCCGGTGACATCACCCCGTCCACCGACCCGGACGACTTCCACGACCAGGAACTGATCGGTCTCGCCGTGGTCACCGCGGACGGCACCGACGTCGGCCGGGTCGCGGACATCCTGCACCACGGCCAGGACCTTCTCGTGGTGCGCGGTGCAGGCGGGGAGAAGCTCGTGCCCTTCGTGGCCGCGCTCGTCCCCGAGGTGGACGTTCCCGGGGGGCGGCTCGTCATCGACCCGCCCCCCGGACTCCTCGACGAATCATGAAAATCGACATCGTCACGATCTTCCCCGAGTACTTCGCCCCCCTGGACATCTCCCTCCTGGGCAAGGCGCGGCGCACGGGCCTGCTGGACGTCCGCGTCCACGACCTGCGCGACTGGACCCACGACCGGCACCGCACCGTAGACGACACCCCCTACGGCGGCGGCCCCGGCATGGTCATGAAACCCACCCCCTGGGGCGAAGCCCTAGACACGCTCGTCCCACCCCACCCCGACTCCCCAGGCTCTCCCACCCCGCCACCCCCGCCATCCCCAGGGCACGGGACCTCCGCCACGCCCACTGAAGTCAGCCCCCCCAAAACGCCACCGCACCCCCCCACGACACCCACCACCGCCGCCCCGTCAGAAGCAGAAACCTCCCCCAAAACCACGCCCTTCGGCGCCCCCGCACAACCCGACGGAACAAATTCATCCGGCGGAGCAACGGCATCGGGCGTCCCGGCCTCCTCTGGCGGCGCCACGTCGCCGGATACAGGGCCATCTGCCGATACAGCGCCACCCCCCGAAGCCGCGCCTTTCGGCGACCATGCAGCAGCCGACAGGGTTGAGGCATCGGGCGGGGTTGGGGCAGAAGGAGGCACAGGATCGTTCGGCGGGACAGCGTCATACGGCGGGGCCGCAGCCGCCGGGGCTGAAGCACCCAGTGCCGCTGGTGCGGGGATGGTGCCGCGGCTGATCATCCCTACCCCGAGCGGGCGGCCGTTCACACAGGCCGATGCAGTGCGGTATGCGGCCGAGCCATGGCTGATCTTCGCCTGCGGGCGTTACGAGGGCATCGACTCCCGTGTCGTCGAGGAGGCCCGCACCCGCATGCCCGTGGACGAGGTCAGCCTCGGCGACTTCGTGCTCGCCGGCGGGGAGGTCGCCGTCCTGGTGATGATCGAGGCGATCGGGCGTCTCGTGCCGGGCGTCCTCGGCAACGCGGCCTCCGTCGCGGACGACTCCTTCGCCCCCGGCGCCATGGAGTCGCTCCTGGAGGGCCCCGTCTATACCAAGCCTCCCGTCTGGCGGGATCGGCCGGTTCCGGACGTCCTCCTGTCAGGCCACCATGGGGCGATCGCCCGCTGGCGGCGCGACGAGGCACTCCGCCGGACGGCCCGGCACCGTCCCGAACTGCTCGCCCGTCTCGCGCCGGACGACCTCGACAAACAGGACCGCGCCATTCTGCGCGACGCCGGTTTTCCGGTTGACGGCGAAGATATGGCAGACTAGAGCGTCCGTGCCTCCAGAGCGCACGGCACCCGAAGACCACTTCCCGCGGCGCGACGCCCCCACGAAAGTCCCATCGGGGCCTCTCGACGCCCGCGTTCGACCACGAGGAACCGCTGCGATGCACACCCTGATCCAGGAGATCGAAAAGGCCGCCATGCGCGCCGACGTCCCGGACTTCCGTCCGGGCGACACGCTGAAGGTGCACGTGCGCGTCACCGAGGGCAACCGTAGCCGTATCCAGATCTTCCAGGGCGTGGTGATCCGGAGGCAGGGCGGCGGCGCCCGCGAGACGTTCACCGTCCGCAAGGTCAGCTACAGCGTGGGCGTCGAGCGGACGTTCCCGCTCAACAGCCCGTCGATCGACAAGATCGAGGTCGTCACCCGCGGCGACGTGCGCCGCGCCAAGCTCTACTACCTGCGCAACCTGCGCGGCAAGGCCGCGCGCATCAAGGAGAAGCGCGAGCACTGAGCGGATGGACCACGGCGCCCCGGGAACCCGCGACGGTACCCGGGGCGTTGCCTGTTCCGGACCGCCGCGACCGCCGCGGACGCTCGCGACACGCCCGTGGGCGGCGTCCCGCAGGCCTTGCGGCGCTAGGCTTTCGCTCTGATGACTGACGAGGACGATCGGAGAGACGTGCGATCCGAAGCCGAGGGCGCGGTGCCCGAAGAGAAGGAGCCCGTGGACTCGGCCGAGGAGACGGCCGGCGACTCCGAAGACGACGGCAAGGGCAAGAAGAAGCAGGGATCGTTCTGGAAAGAACTCCCCGTCCTCATCGTCGTCGCCGTCGTGCTCGCCCTCGTCATCAAGGCGTTCGCGGTCCAGGCCTTCTACATCCCGTCCGGCTCCATGGAGAACACCCTCCAGGTCGGCGATCGCGTCCTCGTGAACAAGATCGTCTATCACACCCGGGACATCGCCCGAGGCGACGTGATCGTCTTCAACGGCCTGGACTCCTGGGACCCCGAAATCCAGGTGGAAGAGCCCGGCAACCCGATCTCCAAGGCGCTGCGCGCCGTCGGCACCGCGTTCGGTGTGGCGCCCAACGAGAAGGACTACATCAAGCGCGTCATCGGCATCCCCGGCGACCACATCAAATGCTGTGACGCCCAGGGCCGCGTCACCGTCAACGGCGTACCGCTGGACGAGAAGTCCTACATCTTCACCGACCAGATCACGCACGAGCAGAACAAGCCGTCCAACGATCCGTTCGACGTCACCGTGAAGCCGGGCCAGCTCTGGGTCATGGGCGACCATCGTGAACTCTCCTACGACTCCCGTTCCCACCGCGGGGACCCCGGCGGCGGCACCATCCCGATCGACCGCGTCATCGGCCGTGCCTTCGTCATCGTCTGGCCCCTGGACCGCCTGGACACCCTCCCGATCCCCAGCACCTTCAAGCAGCGAGGCCTGGAGAAGCCGACCGCCGCCGCTCTTCCCGCCGCGCCGTACGCCCTGGCCGTCCTCTGCACCCTCCCGCTCGCCTACTTCCGCCGCCGCCACTACCTGAAGAACGCCTGACCCACCAGAAACCCCATGCCGCGCCCACCCCAAGGCGACGCGGCCCCGAGTGCCCAGACGCCCAAGCCGTCACCCGACGAACCGCGCGTCTAACCACCCGCCGCTCGTCATGTGGTTGGGGACAAGGTGGGTGATCGCGGGCATTCGGAGCGGGGCGTCAGTGCGGGGACGTACGCTGCGGGCATGAGGGGACGTCCACTCCGCTTCACCCCCCGCCGGGACGCGGGCCTGTTCGCGTTCGAACGGGCCTTGGCGCACGGCGGGTTCAGTCCCGTGGCCGGTGTCGATGAGGCGGGGCGCGGGGCATGCGCGGGGCCGCTGGTGGTCGGTGCGGTGATCCTGCAGGGCGGGCGCGGCAGGATCGACGGCCTCACCGACTCCAAACTGCTCACTCCCGGACGCAGGGAGCAGCTGTACGCGGAGATCACCGAGCGCGCATACGCGTGGAGCGCGGTCGTCATCCCGTGCCATGACATCGACCGGATCGGCCTTCACCGGTGCAACGTCACCGGGATGCGGAGGGCCCTGGCCGCTCTGGACGAGCGGCCCGCCTACGTGATCAGCGACGGCTTCCCGGTGCCCGGTCTGGACGTCCCCGGCCTGGCGATGATCAAAGGTGACCAGGCCGTGGCGTGCGTGGCCGCGGCGTCCATCGTCGCGAAGGTCACCCGGGACCGGATCATGGTCGGACTCCACGAGCGGTACCCCGAATACGGCTTCGACGTCCACAAGGGCTATGTGACCCGCGTGCACAGCGAGGCGCTCACCGCGCACGGTCCATGTCCGGAGCATCGGTTCTCCTACGTCAACGTCGGGCGGGCCTTGCGTAACAATGGAGATGTGGCCGTGGGGGAGGAGACCGAAGGGGAGGTCTCCGGCGAGGGCCGCGCGGAAGGGGCACGAGCGTGAGCGCCGAGGATCTCGAGAAGTACGAGACCGAGATGGAGCTGCAGCTCTATCGCGAGTACCGGGACGTCCTCGGCCTGTTCACCTACGTTGTCGAGACCGAGCGCAGGTTCTACCTCACGAACTCGGTCGACCTGCAGGTGCGCGGTGCCGACACCGGTGAGATCTTCTTCGAGGTCACGATGCAGGACGCGTGGGTGTGGGACATGTACCGCCCTGCCCGCTTCGTCAAGAACGTGCGCGTTGTCACGTTCAAGGACGTGAACGTCGAAGAACTCGCCAAGAGCGACTTCGAACTCCCTTCGGACGATTAGCTTTCGAGGCCGTGGGGGCGGGCGGGCTCCGCCCTGGTCCGCGGGTTTCCGAGGCATTGGTGTTCGCGCTCCTGTCGTGGCTTTTCGCGGGTTCGGGTTCGGGGCCTGGGGGCTTGGCGGGATGCTCTCCTTTAGGTTCGGCGGTGGGTGGAGTCTCGGCCTGGGGCTGGCGAGAGCACTGGGTGTCTGCCCTGCTGCCGTGACTTTCCAGGCTCGGGCACGCCGACTGAGGACTCGAGGAGCTGCCGGGAGAACCACGTCCCGGCAAGACGCCCGTAGGCCCCTCAACCCGAACCAGACCTTGTCGCCGTCGCAGGTTTGCCTCTCTTGCGGCTTGGGGCTGTCCTGCCTGGGACGTTCTCCGCGTCGTTCGGGACGCCCAGGTCGGCCTCGGCCTTGGGGGTGGTGCCTGGTTGGTCGGGCGGGTCACTTTGGCTCCTCGGGAAGGGCGGGTGGAGGCTGCCGGGTCGCGGGTTCTTCGGCGGGGCCTTGGGGGGATTTTCCGGACTTCGTGAGGCGCCAGCCGGATGGGGCGCGTTCGATGAAGCCGGCCGCCGACAGGAGGCCCAGCTTGGCGTTGACCGTGGTCAGGTCGACGCCCGCCTTGACTGCGAGCTGCGCGGGTCCGGTCGCGCCGCGGGCGGGGAACGCCTCCAGAACGGACCGGGTGACCGGTTCGAGGCGATCGCGGGCGAGGACGGGGGTGTTGGGCGGCGGTGCCAGGTCGGCGCCGATGCGTCCCACGGCTTCGATGATCTCCTCGGGGCGCGTGACCAGCGCGACGCCCTCCTCCCGCAGGAGACGGTGGCAGCCGACCGAGGAGCGGGACGTGATCGGACCGGGGACGGCCATGACCACGCGGCCGAGCTTGGACGCCCAGCCGGCCGTGTTCAGGGCGCCGCTGCGGGCTTCCGCCTCGACGATGACCGTGCCGCGGGACAGCGCAGCGATCACCCGGTTGCGGACGAGGAACCGGAGCCGGTGCGGATGGGTGCCCGGCGGCGACTCGCTGACCAGCAGGGACCGCCGCGCCATCTCGGCGAACAACCCCTCGTTGGACGCCGGGTAGGGGACGTCGACCCCGTTGGCGAGGACCGCGACGGTGGGGCCGTCGGCGGCCAGCGCACCCCGGTGGGCGGCCGCGTCGATGCCGAGGGCGCCGCCGGAGATCACCGTCCAGCCGTCGTCGGCCAGGTCGGACGCGAAGTCGGCGGCGGCGCGCAGGCCGTAGGGGGACGCGGCGCGGGAACCGACGATGGCGACCGAACGCAGGCAGCAGTAGCGCAGGTCGCCGGGGCCGCGCAGCCACAGGGCGTAGGGGCGTCCGGAGCCCAGGTCGTCGAGGGTCGTCGGCCATTCGGGGTCTCCCGGGCAGATGAGGCGGCCGCGGAACCGGGCGCAGACGGCCAGGTCCTGGTCGGGTTCGGCGGCGATGAGGCGGATCCGCCATTGGCCGAGGCGCTTGATCTCCTTGGGTGTGGCGTCGATGGTGCCGGGGAGCCGGCCGGTGCGGACGGTTTCGAGTGCTCCCTCCGGGCCGCGGTGGTCGATGATTCGGTTGAGGAACGCGTCGCCGGGTTCGGCGACGGCGGTGAGGGTGGCGCGGGCGGTTCTCTCGTCGCTCATTGGCGCCCCGCGGACCACAGGGCGAGTGCGCCGCCGACGTCGTCCGGGCCGGGTTCGTCGTGGCCGGCCAGGTCGGCGATGGTCCAGGCGACCCGCAGGATGCGGTCGAGTCCGCGCGCGCTCAGCGTGCCTCGCTGCAGGGCTTCGTCGGCCCCTCGCATCGCTTCGGCGGAGGGGGTGAAGCGTCTGCGCAGCTCCGGTCCGGGGACCTCGGAGTTGGAACGCCACGGGGTGTCCGCGAGGCGGTGGCGTGTCCGTTCCCTGGCGAGTTCGACGCGTTCGGCCACCACCTTGCTGGATTCGGCGAACTCCAGGTCGTAGCGGAGTTCGGCCCGGCTGGCCGGTGCCAGTTCCAGCTTGAGGTCGATGCGGTCGAGCAGCGGGCCCGTCACGCGGCTGGCGTACTTGCGGCGGACGCCCGGGGCGCAGGAGCAGTCGATCTGCTTCGCGGCGGCGCACGGGCACGGGTTCGCCGCGAGGACGAGCGTGAACCGCGCCGGGAATTGCGCTATGCCCTCAATGCGGGAGATGCGCACCACGCCCTCTTCAAGGGGTTGGCGCAGGGCGTCGAGCGTTCCCGCGTGGAACTCCGGGGCCTCGTCCAGGAAGAGGATTCCCCGGTGTGCGAGGGACACGGCGCCCGGCTGGAGCACGCGGCCCGACCCGCCGCCGACCATCGACGCCCGCGAGGCGGTGTGGTGCGGGGCGTAGAACGGCGGCTGGGTGATCAGCGGCTGCCCCGGCCGCAGGGTTCCGGCGACCGAGTGGATCGCGGTGACCTCCAGCGCGATCTCGGACTCCAGGGCCGGCATCAGCGTCGGCAGCCGCTCCGCGAGCATCGTCTTCCCGCAGCCCGGGGGGCCGGCGAAGAAGAGGTGGTGCCCTCCGGCCGCGCTGATCTCCAGCG
This sequence comes from Actinomadura latina NBRC 106108, assembly GCF_001552195.1. GTDB lineage: Bacteria > Actinomycetota > Actinomycetes > Streptosporangiales > Streptosporangiaceae > Spirillospora > Spirillospora latina. The sequence goes on along the minus strand of NZ_BCQS01000005.1, from coordinate 790,735 downwards.
CGCGGCGGGCCTCGGCCTGCCCCCGGACGTCGGCCAGGTCCAGATCGGGTGGGATCTCCTGCTGCCTGATGGCGTACCGGTCCGCGGAGAGGGAGAGATCGTCCTCCTCTTCCTCCTCGATGGGCGGTGGCTCGTCGCGCAGGAGGCACAGCAGGCCGCGCAGCGTGCTCGCGGACACGACCTGCATGTCGGGGACGAGCTCGGCCTCCGAGGCGTTCGCCTGCGGCACGACGACCGTGCGGCAGCCGCGGTTGGCGGCGGCCAGCACGGCGGGCAGTATGCCTTGGATCGGGCGTATGCGGCCGTCCAGGCCGAGTTCGCCGATCACCACCAGCCCCGCGCAGCTGCGCGCCGGTATGACCTCCGCCGCTGCGAGCAGCGAAATCGCGATAGCGAGATCAAAGGTCGAGCCCTTCTTCGGCATGCTCGCCGGGCACAGCGACACCGTGACGTGGCGATTGGGCCAGTCCTCGCCGGAGTTGAAGATGGCGGCGCGGACGCGGTCGCGGGCCTCGCTGAGCGCCGTGTCCGGCAGGCCGACCAGGTGCAGGCCCGGGACGCCGCTGGTGATGGCCGCCTCCACGTCCACGACGAAGCCGTCCACTCCGACCAGGGACACCGAGCGGGTTTTCGCGAGCGTCATCAGCACACCTCCCGCAGGTGATCGATCGAGAAGCCGTCGCGGTCGCCGATCAGGCCGAGGACGTCCACCCGCATGGGCGCGCCGCTGACCCCGTGGGCGGCGGCCCACCGCCAGGCCAGCCGCCGTAACCGGGCCGCCTTGTCGGTGGTGATCGCTTCGAGCGGGTCGCCGAACCGGGCGGAGCGGCGGGTCTTCACCTCGCAGACGATGTGCCCGCGCCCGTCGTGGGCGACGATGTCGAGTTCGCCCTCGCGGCATCGCCAGTTGCGGTCGAGGATCGTCCAGCCGAGGCCGACGAGGTAGTCGACCGCAGCGTCCTCACCGCGCCGGCCGAGACTGATGTGAGCATTCACGGGTGCCTCACCTCCGGCCTCAGACACTGCCGGGACGCGACGATGCGTAGCGACAGAATGACGTTCTGTGGATAACTCTGGCGGCGATTTGCGGCAATTCACGCGCAACCCCGGTCGGTGCTTGCGCCGGCCGGGTCGTTGGCGCAGCGTGACGCCTGTGACGAACGCGCTGGAGGACGCGGCAGCCGATTTCGGGCGGCATCTCGGCGCCGAACGCGACGTGTCGCCGCACACCCTGCGCGCCTATCTGGGAGATCTAGCCGACCTGTGCGCCTACGCCGCCGTCACCGGCGTTACCGAACCCGCGGAACTGGATGTCTCGCTATTGCGGGCCTGGCTCGCACGCCAGCACGCCCTTGGCCGCTCCCGCGCCACCCTGGCTCGCCGGACGGCCGCCGCGCGCGGCTTCACCAGGCACCTGCACAGGCGTGGACTTCTACAGGACGATCCAGGGCTGCTCCTAGGCACACCCAAGCGGCAACGTGACCTTCCTGGCGTCCTCACCCAGGACGATGCGGCGCGCCTGCTCGACAGCATGGACGCCCAAGGCCCTCTCGGCCTCCGCGATCTGGCCGTGCTGGAGGTGCTTTACGGGACGGGTGTACGTGTGAGTGAACTGTGCGGACTCGACATCGACGACCTGGACACCGGGCGTAGGACGGTCCGCGTCCTGGGCAAGGGCGGGCGAGAACGCATCGTCCCGGTAGGCGAACCGGCTGTCCGCGCCGTCCTGGACTGGCTGCGCGCAGGGCGTCCTTCCTTCGCCGACGAAGACAGCGGCCCGGCATTGTTCCTAGGCGTTCGCGGGGGACGCCTCCACCCGACAACCGCGCGCCGCATCGTCCACGGCCGGATCTCCGAGGTCGGCCAAGTTCCGGACCTCAGCCCTCACGGACTCCGCCACAGCGCCGCCACTCACCTGCTGGAGGGCGGCGCCGACCTGCGAAGCGTCCAGGAGATCCTCGGCCACGCATCCCTGCAGACCACGCAGCTCTACACCCACGTCTCGGCCGAGCGCCTGAAGCAGGTCCACCGCCAAGCCCACCCACGCGGCACTCACCCCGGCTGACCCAGTGCGAGCTTCCTCATGAAGCTCGCCCACAGCCGGCTTTGACGACCGCTCGAAACCATGAACGTGCCCTCAGCCGCCTCGGACTCCGGAACGTCGTGACCTCGTTGCCACAGCCGCTGCGCGCTGGCCCGCTACCCGTCGACGCCCGAAGGCAGCAGCTGAGGCAGACGCCCATCCCGGTCGGGCGTGCACGCGGGTGAGGCCATGCCTGAAGAGCGTCGGGCAGTCGCCCGGTTGGCCGCCGCCCGCTGGGTGGGGGGCGGCGGCCGGGCCGGTCACGGGGTGCGGCGCAGGCGGCGTTCTTGGGAGAGGTTGATGACGCCCGGCGGGGGACGGCGGCGCCGATGCAGGCGAAAGCGGATGCGGGTGCGGCGCCAGGCGAAGGCCACCGTCAAAGTCAGGACCATGCCCGTCAGTGCTCCGCCGGTCGCGGTGGTGGCGTCACGCAGGGCCATCCGGGGATGCGGCTCGGGCGCGGGGCTTGAGGACGACGAGGGGCTTGAGGACGACGAGGGGCTTGAGGACGACGAGGGGCTTGAGGACGGGGACTGGCGCGGCCAGTGGGGGAGCAGACGGACCCGGCGCTGGACGAGGTTGAGCGGGTCCAGGTAGAGGGCACCACGGCGCAGCCCCCAGTGAAGGCATGGGACCTGGCAGTGGAGCAGGCCGTTCTCCAGCACACCGATCCGCGTGCCTGACACCACCCGGCCCCCCGCGTGCACGCTCGGACGCACTGGCAGGTACGTCGTGCGCAGCTCCCCATGGTCTATGGCGACGACACCGCGTCCCGCCAGGGCGTCGGCGTAGGAGACGCGCCCCGGCCCGGCGGCGTAGACGGCCTGTCCCGGGCGTCCCGCCAGATCCACCCCCCGATGGCCCGGCCCCCACGGGGTGGACGGCGGCGAGAAGGCCCGGAGAACCCGCGGTGCGGGCGGGCCTAACGGCCACCGCCAGGCGTCCAGGCCCGGTGCGCCGGTGGCGATCATGCAGGTGAGCAGCAGCGTGAGCAGCGTCATGCAGCGCAGCCTGCCGGGTCCCCGCCGCCGCGTCGACAGGGTCGGCGAACTGTGGATAACCCCCCGCGGACCGTTGATGCCCGGACGCGTCGGCGCCCTGATAATCTGTAGACGTGCCCGAAAGGACACCGGCCAGGGCCAGGCCGTCATCGACCCGCCTCCGGGCGGGGAGACGAGAAGCCGCTCCCGGAACGGACAGGCTCAGACCCGGTAACGGGCCGGTCGCCTGGGACACCCACGCGGCTGATTTCACGCGTCCGCATGCCACCGCACATGGTGGGGCGCAGTCCCTAGGTCCGTCGCGAAGGCGACGGTGGGGCCGCACCCGGGCGCAGGCAGACAACCAAATGCGGCCCGCAGGGCCAGAGAAGGAGAACACGGGCAATGGCACCCGTCGTCACCATGCGGCAGCTCCTTGAGAGCGGCGTCCACTTCGGCCACCAGACCCGCCGGTGGAACCCGAAGATGAAGCGCTTCATCCTCACCGAGCGCAACGGCATCTACATCATCGACCTGCAGCAGTCGCTGTCCTACATCGACCGCGCGTTCGAGTTCGTCAAGGCCACGGTGGCCCACGGCGGCACGATCCTGTTCGTCGGCACCAAGAAGCAGGCGCAGGAGTCCATCGCCGAACAGGCCGCCCGGGTCGGCATGCCCTACGTGAACCAGCGCTGGCTGGGCGGCATGCTCACCAACTTCTCCACCGTCCACAAGCGGCTCACCCGGCTCAAGGAGCTGGAGGAGATCAACTACGACGACGTGGCCGGCTCCGGCATGACCAAGAAGGAGCTGCTCGGCCTGCGCCGTGAGAAGGACAAGCTGGAGCGCACCCTCGGCGGTATCCGCGACATGGCGAAGGTTCCGAGCGCCATCTGGATCGTGGACACCAAGAAGGAGCACATCGCGGTCAACGAGGCCAAGAAGCTCGGCATCCCGGTCGTGGCCATCCTCGACACCAACTGCGACCCGGACGAGGTCGACTACCCGGTCCCGGGCAACGACGACGCCATTCGCAGCGTCAGCCTGCTGACCCGCGTCGTGGCCGACTCCGTCGCCGACGGCCTCCTCGCCCGCGCGGGCGCCGCGACCGGCGGCGACGAGAAGCCCGCCGAGGGCGCGGCCTCCGGTGCCGCCGAGCCGCTGGCCGAGTGGGAGCGCGACCTGCTGGAGAACAAGCCGGCCGAGGACGCCGAGGCGCAGGCCCCCGCGGAGGCCCCTGCCGAGGCGCAGCCCGCCGCGGAGGCCCCTACGGAGGCCCCTGCGGAGGCCCCTGCGGAGGCCACCGCCGAGGCTCCGGCGGAGGCACCGGCGGAAGCCGCCGCTCCCGAGGCCGAGCAGGCCGACGAGGCCGCCGAGGCGCCGAAGCCCGCCGAGGCCGAGCAGGCTTGATCCCACGGTCCCGGCGGCCCCGCAGGGGTGCCGCCGGGACCGTCGCGGGTCCTACGACCAACGACGAGAGAAGCGAAGAGAGCGATGGCCAACTTCACCGCCGCTGACGTCAAGCGGCTGCGCGACCTGACCGGCTCCGGCATGATGGCCGTGAAGAACGCCCTCACCGAGGCGGACGGCGACTTCGAGAAGGCGACGGAGCTGCTGCGTCTCAAGGGCGCCAAGGACGTCGGCAAGCGCGCCGAGCGCACCGCCGCCAACGGCCTGGTCGCCGAGCACTTTGCGAACTCCGGCGACGGGGCGCTCCTGGAGCTCAACTGCGAGACCGACTTCGTCGCGAAGAACGCGCAGTTCATCGAGCTGGCCCAGCGCCTCGTCGAGTTCGCCGCCGGCAGCGGCGCCGCCGACGCGCCCGCCCTGCTGGCCGCCGAGATCGAGCCCGGTACGACCGTCCAGGCCCTGATCGAGGAGAACAGCGCCAAGATCGGCGAGAAGCTGGAGCTGCGCCGCTTCGCCCACTTCCAGGGCGCCTACGTGGCCAGCTACCTGCACAAGTCCGACCCGTCCCTGCCGCCGACCACCGGCGTGCTGGTCGAGCTGGACACCGAGAACGCCGAGGTCGCCAAGGACGTCGCGCAGCAGGTCGCCGCGATGGCGCCGAAGTACCTCACCCGCGACGAGATCCCCGCCGAGGCGATCGAGAAGGAGCGGGCGCTCGCCGAGCAGCTCACCCGCGACGAGGGCAAGCCGGAGAAGGCCATCCCCAAGATCGTCGAGGGCCGGGTGAACGCGTACTTCCGCGACTTCGTGCTCGTGGAGCAGGCGTTCGTGAAGGACAGCAAGAAGACGATCGCGAAGGTTCTTGACGAGGCCGGCGTGAAGGTCGTCCGCTTTGCCCGGTTCAAGGTCGGGCAGGCGTAAGGGCACTCTGGAGACAGGGACCCGAGATATCGCGACGAACGAGGAGGCCGCCGACGTGCCGGACAAGACGACCACCAGCGCGACGGCGGCCTCGCCGTCCGATCGGAGCCCGTCCGATCGGACGGCGCCCGGCGAGCGCGCGACCGGCGGGCACGCGCCGCGGGCCGGCTGGAAGCGGGTGCTGCTGAAGCTCTCGGGCGAGGCCTTCGCCGGACGCGATCCGCTCGGCATCGACCCCGAGGTCGTCCAGCATGTCGCCGAGGCCATCGCCGAGGCCGTCCGGGACGGCGTGCAGGTGGCGGTCGTCTGCGGCGGCGGCAACATGTTCCGCGGCGCCGTCATGGCCGAGCGCGGCATGGACCGCGGCCGCGCCGACTACATGGGGATGATCAGCACCGTCATCAACTGCCTCGCGCTGCAGGACTTCCTGGAGAAGCTGGGGCTGGACACGCGGGTGCAGACCGCCATCACCATGAGCCAGGTGGCCGAGCCGTACATCCCGAGGCGCGCCATCCGGCACCTGGAGAAGGGCCGTGTCGTCATCTTCGGTGCGGGCCTCGGGCAGCCGTTCTTCTCCACCGACACCACCGCCGCCCAGCGCGCGCTGGAGATCGGTGCAGAGGCGGTACTGAAGGCAACCCAAGTGGACGGTGTGTACGACGCCGATCCGCGAAAGAATCCAGACGCGGTCAAGTTCGACCGTTTGGATTACGGTGAAGTTCTACAGCGGGGTCTGAAGGTCATGGACGCCACGGCCATCAGCCTCTGCATGGACAACGCTCTCCCCATCGTGGTCTTCGACCTCATGGGGCAGGGCAACATCGTCCGGGCCGTCCGGGGTGAGAAGATCGGCACGCTGGTCAGCCCGGCACAGGGCTGACCGCAGCCCCCGCGGCGCTCCGGCGCGCCGCGGAACCGCAGGACCAGGGCCGACCAGATGACACGGGAGTCACAGTGATCGACGAGACCCTCCTCGAGGCCGAGGAGAAGATGGAGAAGGCGGTCGCGGTCGCCAAGGAGGACTTCCAGGCCATCCGCACCGGCCGCGTCACCCCCGCGATGTTCAACAAGATCACCGCCGAGTACTACGGGACGCCGACGCCGATCAACCAGCTCGCGTCGTTCACGCTCCCGGAGCCGCGGATGGTCATCGTCCAGGTCTTCGACAAGTCGTCCATGCAGGCGGTGGAGAGGGCGATCCGCGACAGTGACCTCGGCGTGAACCCCACCAACGACGGCAACGTCATCCGGGTCGTGTTCCCCGACCTGTCGGAGGAGCGCCGCAGGGACTTCATCAAGGTCGCCGGGACGAAGGCCGAGGAGAGCCGGGTCTCCATCCGCAACATCCGGCGCCGCGCCAAGGACACCCTCGACAAGCTCGCCAAGGACGGCGAGGCCGGTGAGGACGAGGTTCGGCGTGCTGAGAAGGAACTCGACGACACCACGCACCGTTACGTGGGGCAGATCGACGAGCTGCTCGAGCACAAGAAGGCCGAACTGCTCGAGGTTTGATGGAACTCGATGACGCCGGGGAGCCTGCGGGTCCCCCGGATGAGCCGGAGGTCGACATGGCCGGCCCGCCCCCCGGAGAAGCACTGGACTCGCCCTCCGAGCAGGAGGGTTCCGCGAAGGACGTCCCCTCTGCGGCAGTGCCGCCGGTCGGCGCCACTGCCGCGACGCCGCCTGTGACGTCTTCACAGGGGATCTCGGGCGCGTCCGCGGAGGCCCCTCCCGAGGCCTCCGGTGAGAAACGGGAGGGCAAGACCGGCCGCAACCTGCCGCTCGCCATCGGTGTCGGTGTCGGCTTGGGCGCACTGGTACTGGTGTCGCTCTACACGGTCAAGGAGATCTTCCTTGCCGTGATGATCCTTTTCCTCTTCCTCGGCATCCGCGAGCTGACCGAGGCGTTCAAGAGCCGCGACATCCGTGTCCCGTTCATCCCCGTCGCGACGGGGATGGTCGGCACACCGGTCGTCTCCTACGTGTGGGGGCCCACCGCCACGGTGGCCGCCGTGTCCCTGACGGTCCTGGCCGTGCTGATGGTGCGGATGACCGAGGGCACCGCCGGATACGTGCGGGACGTCGCAGCCGGGTCGTTCGTGGCCGGCTACCTGGTGCTGATGGGCGGGATCGTCGCGCTGCTCATGCGGCCGGACGACGGCGACCACCGCATCGTCATCTTCATCGCCACGACCGTCGCCAGCGACATCGGCGGCTATTTCGCCGGGTCGTTCCTGGGCAAGCACAAGCTGGCCCCCAGGATCAGCCCCAAGAAGACATGGGAGGGCGTCACCGGTTCGGCCATCACCTGCATGGCCGTCGGCGGGTGGCTGGTCTGGTGGCTGCTGGAGGGCGGGCAGGTCTGGCAGGGCGTGATCATCGGGCTCGCCGCCGTAGTCACCGCTACCGCCGGTGACCTTGTCGAGTCGATGGTCAAACGCGATCTCGGCCTCAAGGACTTGGGAACGCTCCTACCCGGCCACGGCGGGGTGATGGACCGCCTCGACTCCCTGGTCGCGACGGCCCCTGTCGTGTGGCTTCTCCTGGAGCTCTTCCTTCCGACCTAGGACGCCGGTGCGCCGCTCTAGGCCGCTCTAGGAGATGACCCAGGAACGGCCCTGTTGCGCTAGACGCCGTATGAGCGCGTCCGATCCCTCGCTCTTGGCGTAGCGGTGCTCCTCGCCGGTGATGGGTACGAGCCACAGCCACCTGACGGCGTCGCCGTTGAGGGTGAGCCCGGTCAGCGCGGGGGCCTCAGGGCCTGCCAGACGGCTCGGATCGTCCAGGAGCAGCACGCCCTCCCAGGACGACTCGCCGCTGCTCAGCGGGAACGTGCGGGCTTCGTGGTACCACTTGACGACGTCTCCGGGGGCGAACCACGTCACCGACCGCCATGGGTACTGCGCCAGCCAGGGGAAGATGCTGCCGGCCTTCTGGCTGGGAAGCGTGCTGGCTACGGCGAGTTCGATCCGTCCATAGGGGGCGACGTCGTCTTCGTACAGTTCGACCGTGGGCATGCGCTGGCGGCTCATTCCGACCGTGCTCAACACGGTGAACTCGCGGCCGCCCCTTGCCGGACGTTCCGACACCCCCACCGTCGGGGCGACTCCCGTCCTGCCGCCGGCCAGTTGCCGTCCGACGTCGTGCCAGTAGTGGCCACTGGGGCCGAGCCGTTGCAGCAGGTGGCCGAGCACCGACTGCTGGAACTCCGCCCAGGAGCCGTCGGCCCGGCACCGCTTCCAATGCTCACGTGCCAGGTCGATGCGTGGACCGAAGTCCTCGATCTCCTCGTCCAGCGGAAAGGCGAACGGGCTCTGGCGTGTGGCGTCGCGCGCGTACCCGGGGATGCCGCGTCCCATGTCCGACCAGCCGGGGATCACGAACAGCGGGTCGCCCGCCTCCAGGACGGCGACGCCGTCGCCCTCCTCGAACCACACGACCTCCAGGGACTCGCCGTCCAGCGCCTTGCGTCCCGACGGATCGCGCAGGTGGGACTCCGGCAGGAGGGGCGGACGGCCCGCGTCCAGCCGGGCCTGCTCCAGTTCGGGCGGGGCCTTGCGGTGGTTCGCGACCCACGTCGCGCCGACCACCGAGTCTCGTGCGTCCTTCAGGTACGCCACGGTGACGTCGCCGTCGGTCTCGACGACGAGCCGCCGGCTGCCGTAGGGGCTCGCCGCGGCGTGGACGACCTTGGCCGCGGATCCCCGGGACGAGACGCCGCCCTTACGCAAAACCGACATGATCGAGACCTTAGTCGCAGACAAGGTCATGTGCAGGAATGTCGTCCTACAGGTAAGAACGTCCGGCTGCGGACGGACGATGCACGGGCCGGTGTTTGCGACACTGGGAGGACCATGTCTACGACCCAGCCCGCCAGTGCAGGCACCGCGCCCAAGAAGACCCCGGCGAAGCTCGTCTTCGCCGCACCGAGGCGCGGCAAGCCGCCGAGGCACCTCGCCGACCTCACCACCGCGGAGCGCCGCGAGGCGGTCGCCGAGCTGGGCGAGAAGCCGTTCCGCGCCGACCAGCTGTCACGGCACTACTTCGCGCGGCTGGTGGACGACCCCGCCAAGATGACGGACCTGCCCGCCGCCGTCCGCGAACGACTGGTGTCCGAGCTGCTGCCCTCGCTGCTGACGCCCGTACGCGAACTGGACTGCGACGGCGGGACGACGCTCAAGACGGTCTGGAAGGCGTTCGACGGCGTCCTGTTCGAGTCGGTCCTCATGCGCTACCCGGACCGGGCCACGATGTGCGTCTCGTCCCAGGCGGGGTGCGGAATGAACTGCCCCTTCTGCGCGACCGGTCAGGCGGGGCTCACGCGCAACCTTTCCACGGCCGAGATAGTGGAACAGGTCGCCGCGGGCGCGCGCGCACTCGCCCGTGGGCGCATCCCAGGGGGGCCCGGCCGAGTCTCCAACATCGTCTTCATGGGCATGGGCGAACCCCTGGCCAACTACAAGGCCGTGATAGGCGCGGTGCGTCGCATCACGGATCCGGCCCCCGCCGGGCTGGGCATCTCCCAGCGTTCGGTCACCGTTTCCACGGTCGGGCTCGTCCCGGCGATCGAGAAGCTCGCCGCAGAGGACATGTCCGTCCGGCTGGCGGTTTCCTTGCACGCCCCAGACGACGAGCTGCGGGACGATCTCGTCCCCATCAACAACCGGTGGAAGGTGTCCGAGGTTCTGGACGCGGCCTGGGCCTACGCCGACCGCAGCGGCCGCCGCGTCTCGATCGAGTACGCCCTCATCAAGGACATCAACGACCAGGCGTGGCGGGCCGATCTTCTCGGCAGGCTCTTGCGCGGAAATCTCGTACACGTCAATCTGATCCCGTTGAATCCGACGCCGGGTTCCAAGTGGACCGCCTCCCGGCCCGAGGACGAGCGCGAGTTCGTCCGGCGCCTGGAGGCCCACGGGGTCCCGGTCACGGTGCGCGACACTCGGGGCAGGGAGATCGACGGGGCCTGCGGGCAGCTGGCGGCGTCGGCCAAGGACTGAGCGCGCCGCGGGCGTCCCCTGGGCCTCGCGGGCGCGGGTGGAGGAGCGGTGAGGACGGGTGCGCGGTTGCCGGTGGTCTTGCGCGGCTATGACCGAGACCAGGTCGACACCCTGCTGAAGCGGGTCTCCCAGGCGCTGGACGGCGGGCCCCCGATCACCGCGGACGAGGTGCGCGAGACCCGCTTCGACGTCGTCCTGCGCGGCTACGACAACCGGGCGGTGGACGAACTGCTGCGCGAATGCATCAGGGAACTCCAGGCCAAGGGGCCGATCGGGGACCGTCCCAGGCGGCCGCGCGCACAGCCCGCATGGTTGATCAACTGGATCCAGAACGCCCGGTTCTCCAGCGCCGGCCTGCGGCCCGGCTACGACGTCCGGGACGTGGACGCCTTCCTGGACCGCGTGGTCGCCGGCCTGCGCGGGACCGCCCCGCCCGTGACGGCCCGCGACGTGCGGGAGACCGTCTTCCGCCTCGTCCGGCTGCTGCCCGGCTACGACGAGCAGGAGGTCGACCGCTTCCTGGTGCAGCTCGCGGGCGCGCTGGAACGCTGAGTTATCCACAATTTCGCCGGACGCTGCGCGCCGCACCCGGCGCGCGTAACGCTACGTGCATGGACTACTTCATCGCGCACTTCCGGCGGCTCCGCGTCCTGCTCGACGCCTTCCTCGCCCCGGAGATCACGGCCCTCCTGCTGCCGCTGGCCAGACCGGCGCTTCGACTCGGCGCCGGGGAGGGAGTCCCCGTCGACCTCGGCGGCGCACCCCTCCTCCCACCGGACGAACCATGGCCCGAATGGAACGGCCGCCCCCTCGACTTCCTCGGCGCGATCGACTTCGCCTCCTTCGCGCGCTTCGGTGAGATAGCCGGCCTGCCGACGTCCGTCACCGCGTTCTACTACGCAACGGAGACACCGCGTCCCTGGGGCGACGAACCAGCGCAGCGGGACGGCTGGCGCCTCTTCAGCGGCACGCTCCAGACCGCAACGCCCAAGGCGACTCCCTACCCCAAGACCACTCTCGCCGCCTCCCCATTCCTCTCCCTGCCCTCACCCCAGGAGCCCGTCGTCCAACGACTGGAGACCGTCTACAGCGGCGTCCTTCCGGTCTATGCGCAACTCCACGCCGCCTGGACGCGGCACACCTGGCCGGAGAACGCGCCGACGCACCAACTGGGCGGCTGGCCGGTCCTCGTCCAGCGCCCGCTCGGCCCCGACTGCCTCTACGCCTCGACGGGCCGCGACCTCGTCTCCCCGAACACTCCCGCCCTCACCCCCGACGAGCAACGCACGGCGGAGGAGTGGCGCCTCCTGCTCCAACTCGACTCCGACCCCCGCCTCGGCTGGTACTGGGGAGACCCGGGCCGCGTCTACTTCTGCAACCGCCAGAACACCCCACTGGAGGAAACCTGGCTAACCCTCCAGGCCGCCTAATCCGCGCTCACCCCCTTACGGGCGGTGGCGTGAGGTTGTGATGTAGAGGGCGCCTACTACCAGGGACCAGAGGAGGAGGTGGAGGGCGATGGTGGGGAAGTGGGAGGTGAAGGCGTCCGGGCCGTCGTGGGCCGCGCGCAGCCATTCGATCATCGGGACGGAGAGCCAGGCGAGGGGGCCGATACCGAGGAGGAGAAGGGCCAGGGCTCCGCCGAGGAGCGCGAGCAGCGAAATGCCGGGATCGCTGAAGACGGCCCGGCTCGTCCAAGCGCCGAGCAGTGTCCCCGGGACGGCGACGAGGAGGTTCAGAGCACAGCCGGTCAAGATCGCCGCGCCGGGGGAGTCCGCTTGCACGGCCTGGAGGAGAGGAACGGCCAACGCGACGACGCCCAAGCAGAGATTCATCGTGTACGCCGCCAGGAGCCCCGCCCAGGTGGGGGTGGACGGGCGGCGGACGGCGGTGGCCGTCAGCGCACGCTGCTCGTCGGGCTGCGTGTCGAGCAGAGCGCGCGCAGCCCAGGCCCACACCGGGAACATGAAGGCCGCCACGTCCGCGAACGTCCTGACCGCGAGGTCGGAGGCGTCGGGCCCGCTCGGTCCCTGGGAGAGGATCAGCGCCACGAACAGCGCCACGACGATGAACGGCTGCAGGACGCGCAGCGAGCGGACGTAGCCCGCCATCTGGAACCGGACGACCGCGATCATCGTCCGGGCCTCCGCACCCGGTAGCCGTCCGCGCGCAGCTTGGTCTCCAAAGTGTCGGCCTCGTCCCCGGGCACCTCCACCTCCAGGACGGTCCACTCCACGGTTCCCTGGGGCGCGAGGCGGGTCACGGAGGCGTCGGCCACCCTTAGCCGGTCGATGCCCGGCAGGGTCTCGATGCAGCGCTGATGGTCGCTGACGACCACGGTGGTGCCGCCCGCCGCGAGTCCGGAGATCAGTTCGGGCAGTGCGTCGCGGGTGGCGGCGTCCAAGCCTGCGAACGGCTCGTCCAGGATCAGGAGTTCAGGATCGTCCATGAAGGCCTGGGCGAGCCCGACCTTCTGAGCGCTGCCCTTCGACAGTTCGGGGAGCCGCACATCGAGGAGGTGATCGAAGCGGAGCCGCTCCGCCCACGCACCGACCGCGCCCCCGGGCGCTCGGCGCATGGCGGCCATGTGCCCCAGATACGCGCGGACACTGAACGGCTGGTCCACAGGGAAACGCTCAGGCGCATACCCCACCCGGGCTGGACGGTCCTTGACGGCGCCGATGCGCGGCCGGCGCAATCCGGCGATCAAGCGGAGCAGCGTGGACTTCCCGGCGCCGTTGTGCCCCGTCACCTCGGTGACGCTGCCCGGTACAAGGGACAACGTGACGTCCCTGAGCACCCAGGGATCCTTCCGCCGGTAACGAAAGGCCACATTCTCCAACCGCATGAAAACCACACGGTAGGGGCACTCCCGTAAGCACGGCGTTAACCCGCGCCTCGACCGCGAAGACCGGCCCCGGACGTGCCCTCGAACACGTGGTGGCGTGCGGGAGGATAGGCGGATGGGTGAGCCGGCGGGCAAGAGTTGTGTGTTCTGCGAGATCGTCAAGGGGGAGCGGCCCGCGCATGTCGTGCTGGACGCCCCGGACGTGATGGCGTTCCTTGATATGAGGCCCTTGTTCAAGGGGCATACGCTGCTGGTCCCGCGTGCGCACTTCGAGACGCTCACGGATCTGCCCGGTGAGTTCCTGGGGCCGTTCTTCGGGCATGCTCAGCGGCTCGCGGGCGCGATGGAGTCGGTGCTCGGCGCCGTGGGGTCGTTCGTGGCCATGAACAACCGGGTGAGCCAGAGCGTGCCGCACCTGCACGTTCATGTTGTGCCGCGCAACCGCAAGGACGGGCTCCGCGGGTTCTTCTGGCCGCGGCAGAAATACGACTCCGACGCCGAGGCCGCCGACTACGCCGCACGACTGGCGGCAGCCCTCACACGCTAGGACCACTGCGCCCAGGTGCTCAGGTGATCACTCTCGTCGGCAGCTGCAACGGAGCGGCGGGGCCTGAGACTTACGAGGCCAACCGATCACCTGTGTTGTGACCTGTCTTGGGGAGTTCGGTCCCGCCGTCTGAACGGTTGATCTCCGACCACACTGCGTCGAGGGAGAGATCGAGGACGGCGGCGATCGCGGCGATGGTCGGGAAGGCCGGGGTGGCTACGCGTCCCGACTCGATCTTGCGGAGGGTCTCCGGGGATACGCCCGCGTCCAGCGCGGTGTTGAGCATCGATCTGTCCCCCCTCGCGCGCCGCAGGAGGGCGCCGAGGCGCTGTCCGCGTTCGATCTCTGCGGGAGTGAGCGGCAACCTGACCATGGTTCCGATTCTAGTACCGGGATAGTATGGCCGGGATAGTTATTGGTCGTGCGAGGAAGGCGCCAGATGATCGAGATCCTGAACTCCACCGAACTGCCGCGAGCGAGGGACGCGGGCGCCTTGGTCGCCGACATCTTGCAGACCCTGAAGGGCCGCACCGAGGTCGGCACGAATCTCCGGGACATCGACCGGTGGACCCAGGCCATGATCATTGAGGCCGGAGCGCAGTCCTGCTACGTCGACTACGAGCCGTCTTTTGGGCGCGGGCCGTTCGGCCACTACATCTGCACATCGGTCAATGACGCCGTGCTCCACGGGCTGCCGTACGACTACACGCTTGCCGACGGCGACCTGCTGACGCTAGACCTCGCCGTATCCCAAAGCGGCGTCGTCGCCGACTCAGCCATCAGCTTCATCGTGGGCGATTCGCAGCCCTCGGAGAGCGTTGCGATGATCAGTGCGACCGAACGCGCGTTGAGTGCGGGGATCGCCGCGGCCGGACCGGGTGCTCGCATCGGTGACATCTCCCATGCCATCGGCTCGGTCCTCAGCGAGGCGGGATATCCGATCAGTACCGAGTTCGGAGGTCACGGCGTCGGCTCGACGATGCACCAGGACCCGCACGTCCCGAACGCGGGACGGCCCGGTCGCGGATACAAGCTGCGTCCTGGGCTGCTGCTGGCCTTGGAGCCATGGATCATGGCGGACACCGCCGAGCTCGTCACCGATGCCGATGGCTGGACGCTCCGAAGCGCGACGGGCTGCCGGACTGCGCACAGTGAGCACACGATCGCCATCACCGGCGACGGGGCCGAAATCCTCACCTTGCCGCAGTAGGCACGACCGTGGTGACACCCATCCGCGGGGGCAGGTCAGGGTGGGTGGGAGCTAAGAGGCCAGGGCTGTTAGGAGGGCTACGAGGGGCCTGGACGGGTCTGGGGCGGTGGGGTCCGGAGGGGCCGTGGCGGCGGCGTGCTCGTAGAGGTCTCGTTCGGCGCGGTCCAGGGCGGTGGACAGGACGTAGTCGGTGACCGTCCAGCCGATCAGTTCGGCCGCCTTGCGGATCACGAGGAACTGATCGGCAGAGGTGTGGAAGGCGATGTGCTCGGTGGCGGGAAGGTCCTGGCGGACCGACTCGGGCATGGCCGGTCTCCCTCCTTGCGGCATCTAAAAGTACGCCGGGAGGTGTTGCCAGAACATCCCCATTGAGAACGAGAATCGTCGGGTGTGCGGAGGAGTCAGCGCGTTCCCCAGGAGTAGGTCTGTTTGCGCAGTTTGAGGTAGACGAAGCTCTCCGTGGAGACGACGCCCGGGACGGCGCGGATGCGGCCGAGGAGCTCCAGGAGGCGTTCGTCGTCCTCGCAGACGAGCTCGCACAGGATGTCGAACGAGCCCGCGGTGATGACGACGTAGTCGATCTCGGGGAGGCCGGCCAGCTCGTCGGCGATCTTCTCCAGGTCGCCCTCGCACTTGACTCCGATCATCATCTGCCGGGAGAAGCCGAGCATGAGCGGGTCGGTGACGCCGACGATCTGCATGACGCCGGTGTCGAGGAGCTTCTGCACGCGCTGCCGGACGGCGGCCTCGGAGAGCCCGACGGCCTTGCCGATGGCGGCGTAGGAGCGGCGGCCGTCCTGCTGGAGTTGCTCGATGATGTGCTTCGCGGTCTCGTCGAGCTGGACGCGGGCTGCGCGTTCCATCGATCGTCTCCTAGCTGCGGCATCGGGGGTGTTAGGCACCTGGGCCAAGTGAATCAGTCGTGAAATTCGATCGTAACAACGGAATCACTTGTATTGGGCTGGATCCTCTGTAAGGGTCTGGGCCTACAGGACACATCGGGCGACGATGCCCAGGAGGGACCTGAGGATGAGCGGCGAGCGGCTGCGCAACTTTATCGGTGGCGAGTACGTGGACGCCAAGGACGGGCGGACGCTGGAGGTGGTCGACCCCAGCACCGGCGAGACGTACGCGGAGGCGCCAGTGTCCGGCGCCGAGGACGTCGACGCCGCGTTCCGCGCGGCGGCGGACGCGTTCCCCGCCTGGCGCGACGCCACCCCCGCCGAGCGGAGCCTCGCGATGCTGCGGTTCGCGGACGCGGTCGAGGCGCGGGCCGGGGAACTGGTGCAGGCCGAGGTCCGCGACACGGGCAAGCCGGTCCAGCTGACCCTGGACGAGGAGATGCCGCCGATGGTGGACAATCTCCGGTTCTTCGCCGGCGCGTCCAGGGTGCTGGAGGGCAAGGCCACCGGCGAGTACATGGCGGACCACACGTCCTCGGTCAGGCGTGAGCCGATCGGGGTGTGCGCGCAGGTCACGCCCTGGAACTACCCGATGATGATGGCGGTCTGGAAGTTCGGGCCGGCGCTGTCGGCGGGCAACACCGTGGTGCTCAAGCCGTCCGAGACGACGCCGGCGAGCACGCTGATGCTGGCCGAGATCGCGGCCGAGTTCCTGCCGCCGGGCGTCTTCAACGTGATCTGCGGCGACCGCGACACCGGGCGGGCCCTGGTCGAGCACCCGACGCCGCAGATGGTGTCGATCACCGGGAGCGTCCGCGCCGGTATGGAGGTCGCCGCGTCGGCGGCGAAGGACCTCAAGCGCGTGCATCTGGAACTCGGCGGCAAGGCGCCCGTGGTCGTGTTCGATGACGCCGATGTCGAGGCGGCGGCCACCGGCATCGCCGAGGCCGGGTACTTCAACGCGGGGCAGGACTGCACGGCGGCGACGCGGGTGCTCGTCGCCGAACGGCTGCGGGGCGAGTTCACCGAGGCGCTGGTGGAGGCCGCCAAGGGGACGGCGGTGGGGCCGCCGAGCGACTCGGACGCCTACTACGGGCCGGTGAACAACGAGGACCAGCTCGCGCGGGTCCAGGGGTTCATCGACAGGGCGCCCGGCCACGCCGAGGTCCTGGCCGGCGGTGAGCGGATCGGCGACCGCGGCTACTTCTTCGCGCCCACCGTCGTCGGCGGCCTCAAGCAGGACGACGAGATGGTGCAGAACGAGGTGTTCGGCCCGGTCATCACCGTGCAGGGCTTCTCGGACGAGCAGCAGGCCATCGCGTGGGCGAACGGCGTCAAGTACGGCCTCGCCGCGAGCGTGTGGACGCAGAACCACGGCCGCGCCATGCGGATGAGCAAGGCCCTCGACTTCGGCGCCGTGTGGGTCAACACCCACATACCGTTCGTGTCGGAGATGCCGCACGGCGGCTTCAAGCATTCCGGCTACGGCAAGGACATGTCGATGTACGGGATCGAGGACTACACCCGCGTCAAGCACGTCATGCACTACATCGGCGGCTGACCACCGCCGAACGAGCCCGTGAAGGAAGACCGGCCATGACCGAGACCCAGCAGGCCCCGGCACGCGACGACCCGGGCCGCGCAGTTCCCGCCATCGAACTCACGGGAGTGGAGAAGGCGTACCACGCCCATGGCGAGACCGTGGCCGCGGTCCGCGGCATCGACCTGGAGATCGCGCAGGGCGAGTTCTTCTCGCTGCTCGGCCCGTCCGGCTGCGGCAAGACCACGACCATGCGCATGATCGCCGGCTTCGAGGAGCCGACGGCGGGCAGGGTCCACCTCCACGGGCAGGACGTCACCGACGTGTCCCCGAACCGGCGCGACGTGAACATGGTGTTCCAGTCGTACGCGCTGTTCCCGCACATGAGCGTCTTCGAGAACGTCGCGTTCGGCCTGCGCCGGCGCGGCGTCCCGAAGGCCGAGATCGGCGAGCGGGTCGGGGACATGCTGGACATCGTCGACTTGGCGGGACGGGAGAAGCGCCGTCCCGCCGAGTTGTCCGGCGGCCAGCAGCAGCGGGTCGCGCTGGCCCGCGCGCTGGTGAACCGGCCGCGGGCCCTGCTGCTGGACGAGCCGCTGGGCGCGCTCGACCTGAAGCTGCGGCAGGCGATGCAGGTGGAGCTGAAGCGGATCCAGCGGGAGGTCGGCATCACGTTCGTGTACGTGACGCACGACCAGGGCGAGGCCCTGACGATGTCGGACCGCATCGCGGTCATGAACGACGGGCTGATCGAGCAGCTCGGGACGCCGCGGGAGATCTACGAGCACCCCGCGTCGCGGTTCGTCGCCGGGTTCATCGGGACGTCCAACCTGCTGGGCGGCGAGATCGCCGAGGCGGGCCAGGGCACCGCGGTGATCTCCTACGGGCCGGACGGGCGGATCGAGGTCCCGATCCGCAACGGGCTGAAGATCGCGGCGGGGGAGCGGCTGGAGCTGACCGTCCGCCCGGAGAAGATCGGCATCGCGCTGGACCGGCCGGCGGACGGCCTGTGCGGCGTCCGCGGCACCGTGACCGAGGTCGTGTACCTCGGGACGTCGACGAACTACAACATCACCACCTCCGCTTCCGCCGGGGCCGACGTCGTCGTGTTCCTGCAGAACGCCACGTCCGCCGACGACATCGCCACGCGCGGCGACAGCGTCTGGCTGTCGTGGGACCCGCGCCACTCTTACGCCATAGGAGCCCCCCAGTGAGCAACATCGACCCCGCTTTCCTGCGCGGACTCACGCGGCCGCGCCTGGCACGTTCCAGCCACTCCCGCCGGGACGTCCTCCGGATGATGGGCGTCGCCGGCGCGGGGCTCGCCCTGTCGGCCTGCGGCGTGCAGGGGCAGGGCGGCAAGGAGAAGGTCAGCCAGACCGACGTCCAGAAGTACTGGGCGGGCAAGGCCAAGAACGGCAAGCTCAACTGGGCGAACTGGCCGGGCTACATGCAGGACGACCGGGAGACGATCAAGGCGTTCGAGAAGGAGACGGGCATCCGGGTGACCTACAAGGAGGTCATCCAGGAGATGGGCCCGTGGTTCGGCAAGATCCAGGCGCCGCTGTCGGCCGGCCAGTCCATCGGCTTCGACCTGATGATCATGACGAACGGGATCCAGCTGGAGCAGTGCCGCCAGCTCGGCTACCTGGCGCCGCTCGACCTGTCGAAGCTGCCGAACTTCGAGAAGAACGCGGGGGCGTCGTTCAAGGACCCGTCCTACGACCCCGGCAACGCCCACACGATCGCGTACGAGTCGGGCGTCACCGGCATCGCGTACAACACCAAGTACGTGGACGAGGAGATCACGAGCATCGCCCAGCTCTTCGACGCGAAGTACAAGGGCAAGGTCGGCATGATGGGCGACTCCCAGGAACTCGGGAACTTCGGGATGTTCCTCCTCGGGATCGACCCGGAGAAGTCGACGAAGGCCGACTGGGAGAAGGCCGCCGCGAAGCTCCGCGAGCAGCGCGACAAGGGCATCGTCCGCAAGTACTACAGCCAGGACTACGTGGACGCCGTCAGCAAGGGCGACGTGTGGATGACGATGGCCTGGTCCGGTGACGTCTACAGCCTCACCAGCCCGGACGTGAAGTTCGTGGTGCCCAAGGAGGGCGGCACGATCTGGACCGACAACATGTGCATCCCGAAGACCGCCGAGAACCCGGTGGACGCGCTGACCCTCATGGACTGGCTGTACGTCCCGGAGAACAACGTCCCGCTGACCGAGTTCATCAACTACATGCCGCCGATCCCGTCCACCCAGGAGATCCTGAAGCAGAAGGCGGCGCAGGCCACGGGCGATGACAAGAAGGACCTGACCCGGCTGAGCACCAGCCCGCTGATCTTCCCGTCCGAGGCCGACCTGGCCCGGCTGCGCCGGTACCGGCGGCTCACCCAGGCCGAGGAGCAGGAGTACCAGAAGATCTTCGAGCCCATCGCCAAGGGGTCGTGATGGCACGAGCACGGGGGCGGCTCACGCCGTACCTCATGATCCTGCCGAGCGGGCTGTGGATGGCGGCGTTCTTCATCATCCCGATCGTGCTGATGGTGTCCCTGTCGCTGCAGACGGGGAACCTCATCGACGGGTTCCGGCAGACGTTCCACTGGCAGAACTACGTCGACGGCGTGAGCACCTACGGCGACAAGTTCGTCCGGTCGCTCTGGTACGGATTCCTGGCGACGGTCCTGTGCATCGCGCTCGCCTACCCGGCCGCGTACTGGATCGCGTTCCGGGGCGGGCGCCACAAGTCGACCTACCTGTTCCTGCTCCTGCTCCCGTACTTCGTCTCGTTCATCCTGCGGACGGTGTCCTGGAAGCTGGTGCTGACCGACAACGGCCCGGTCCTCGGGCCGCTGCGCGGCACGATCCTGCCGGACGACTTCCACATCCTCGACACCGGCGCCGCGGTCGTGTCCGGGCTGACCTACAACTTCCTGCCGTTCATGGTGCTGCCGATCTACGTGGCCCTGGAGCGGATCGACCACCGGGTGGTCGAGGCGGCCTATGACCTGTACGCGGGCCGGCTGCAGGCGTTCATCCGGGTGATCCTGCCGCTGTCGCTGCCCGGCGTCTTCGCCGGCGTGATCATGACGTTCGTGCCGGTGTCGTCGGACTACGTCAACGCGGAGGTCCTCGGCGGCCCGCAGAACACCATGATCGGCAACGTGATCCAGACCGAGTACTTCAACAACAGCGCCTACCCGATGGCGTCGGCGCTGTCGTTCTCGCTGATGGCGATCCTGCTCGTCGGGATCTTCGCCTACGCGCGCAGCCTCGGCACGCAGGACGTTCTGGAGGCGGCGGGACGATGACGACGCTCACCGAGAAGGCGCCGGTGCGAGGCCGCGCCGCGCGCCCGCGCCGCAAGGTCGCCGGCCTGCACGTCTACACGCTCGTGCTGATCGCCTGGCTGATCCTGCCCATCGCGATCATGATCGTGTTCGGGTTCAACGACACCCGCAGCAAGCAGAACTTCGAGTGGCAGGGCTTCACGCTCAAGTGGTACCGGCACCTGTTCGACAAGAGCGACCTCACCACCGCGGTCGTCAACTCGCTGACGATCGCGCTGCTCAGCACGCTGATCACCACGGTCCTCGGGACGTTCGCGGGCCTCGCGCTCGGCCGCTACCGGTTCCGCGGCAAGGGCTCGACGAACCTGGTGCTGTTCATGGCGATCTCCTGCCCGGAGATCGTGATGGGCGCCTCGCTGCTGTCGATGTTCGTCACGTTCAACCTGCCGCGCGGCTACCTGACGATCCTCGTCGCGCACGTGATGTTCTCGATCGCGTTCGTCGCGGTGACCGTCCGGGCCCGCGTCGTCGGCCTCGACCCGGCGGTGGAGGAGGCGGCGCAGGACCTCGGGGCCGGGCCGTGGACGCGGTTCCGCCTGGTCACGCTACCGATGATCATGCCGGGTGTGCTGGCGGGGGCGCTGCT
Source organism: Actinomadura latina NBRC 106108 (assembly GCF_001552195.1). Classification (GTDB taxonomy): domain Bacteria; phylum Actinomycetota; class Actinomycetes; order Streptosporangiales; family Streptosporangiaceae; genus Spirillospora; species Spirillospora latina. Next base: position 769,354 of record NZ_BCQS01000005.1, on the reverse strand, counting down.
GGCGTTCGTGCTGTCCATCGACGACTTCATCATCACCAACTTCACCAGCGGCTCCACCGTCACGTTCCCGCTGTGGATCTACGGCTCGACCCGGACGGGCACGCCGCCGCAGGTCAACGTGATGGGCACGCTCATCTTCGCGGTCGGCATCCTGATCGCGGTCATCTCCGCGCGGCGCAACATCCGCGCGTCCCGCTGACCGCGCCTCCATCGGGGAAGACATGGACATTCGCAAGGCGCTCGCCGATGCCGAGCCGGAGCCGTTCTGGCTCCAGGACGAGGCCCGTCCGCCCGCCGGGCCCTCGCTGGACGGCGCGCGGACGTGCGACCTCGCGGTCATCGGCGGCGGCTACAGCGGGCTGTGGACGGCGCTGATGGCCAAGGAGCGCGACCCGTCCCTGGACGTGGTCGTGCTGGAGGCCGGCCGGATCGGCGCCGCCGCGTCCGGACGTAACGGCGGCTTCTGCGCGGCCAGCCTCACGCACGGCCTGGAGAACGGCGCGGGACGCTGGCCGGAGGACATGCCGGCACTCGAACGCCTCGGCCGCGACAACCTCCGCGCCATCGGCGGCGCCCTTGCGAAGTACGGGATCGACGCCGAGTGGGAACTCACCGGGGAGATGGACGTCGCCACCGAGGAATGGCAGGTCCCGGCTCTCGAAGAGGCGGCGGAGACGGCGGCCGGGTACGGCTGGGACGCCGTCCTCCTCGACCGGGACGCCGTCCGCGCCGAGGTCGACTCGCCGACCTACCACGCCGGCCTGTGGAACCCCGGCTCCACCGCGATGGTGCATCCGGCGAAGCTCGCGTGGGGCCTGGCGGCCGCGTGCCGTTCCCTCGGCGTCCGCATCTTCGAGAACACCCGCGTCACGGGCCTGCACGTAGAAGGACGCGGTCTGCGCCTCACCGCCGCCGGCGGGGCGGCGGTCACCGCCCCGCGGGTCGCGCTCGGTACGGGCGCGTTCCCGCCGCTCGTGAAGCGCCTGCGCAACTTCGTCGTCCCCGTGTACGACTACGCGCTGATGACGGAGCCGCTCACCGCCGTCCAGCGGGAGGCGATCGGCTGGCGGAACCGCCAAGGCATCGGCGACAGCGCCAACCAGTTCCACTACTACAGGCTCACCGCCGACGACCGGATCCTGTGGGGCGGCTACGACGCCATCTACCACTACGGCAACGGGATACGGCGCGAACTGGAGAACCGCCCCGCCACGTTCGAGACCCTCGCCGGGCACTTCTACGAGACGTTCCCCCAGCTCGAAGGCGTCCGCTTCACCAACAGCTGGGGTGGAGTCATCGATACCTGCAGCCGCTTCTGCGCCTTCTTCGGGACGGCCTACGGCGGCAGGCTCGCGTACGCGGCCGGTTACACCGGCCTCGGCGTCGGAGCCACCCGCTTCGGCGCGGACGTCATGCTCGACCTTCTGCGCGTCGGCCTCGCGCCCGGCGAGGAGACCGAGCGGACACGGCTGAGGATGGTGCGGACCAAGCCCGTCCCGTTCCCGCCGGAGCCGCTCCGGTACGGCGTCATCGAGCTGACCCGCCGCGGGATCGCCCGCGCCGACCGCGACGGGGGCCGCCGCGGCCTCTGGCTCCGCACCCTCGACCGCCTCGGCCTCGGCTTCGACTCGTAGTTCGCGCTAGTCGGGGGAGGCCTCGGTGCTGCCGAAGATCACCGAGGAGACCTCCAGGTAGAGCTGCTCCGGGTACGGCATGAACGGGATGCTCTGCAGCCACTGCTTCTGGCCGGCGCTCTCGGTGCGGAACTCGCCGTAGCCGAGCATCCGGCCGGTCATGGACCGGTTCAGCGTGATGTCGGTGACCTTCGCGAGCGGCATCATCACGACGTTCCGGTTGAACACGCCGTTGATCACCATCACCCGGTGCTCGGTGACCAGGAAGAACTCCACCGACCAGGCGACGACCTTCCAGGCCAGGTAGGCGACCGTGATCAGCCACAGCCACCAGATCCACGCGAGGCCGGTCACCGCGCTGACCGCGCCGCACGCGACGAGCCCGGCGACGACGGCGCCGACGGGCACCAGCAGGACGGCGGGGTGCTTGCGCACCGCGATGACGCGTCCCTCGTAGGACATCAGGTACTTGTCGACGGTGCGCGACGAGCTGTCGCGGTGCACCATCATGTCCTGCAGATTCACGGCGGCGTCCTCGTCACGATCCGGCTCGTCATGATCCGGCCGGTACAACCGTAGCCGACGCGCCGCCGGCCGCGCAGAGGCCGCGCGGTAAGGGCTCTGGCCCCCGAGAGGATCTTGTGGACGGGCGCCGCGACGCCGGATGATGGAACCCATGGAGTTCGCGCCGGACGTGACAGGACGTCCCATCTGGCGGCTGCTGCTGCGGGGCCTCGGCGTGTACCTGCCGGGGTGGGAGATGCCGGCGGGCGCGTCGCGCGTCCGGCCCGGGACGGCGGCGGGCGGCTTCGGGCCGCCCGCGTACCTGGACGGCGACGCGGGGTTCGGCGTGCAGATCCCGCACCGCAGGCGTGGCCTGGAGCCGGACCGGGAGATCTACGTCCGCGGCCGGGAGAACCCGAGCTTCGGCATCGTCGTCGCGGGCCCGGCCGCGGCGATCGGCAGCCGGGTCGTGGACGCGGGCGTGCTGATGCGGTTCGCGCGGCGGCTGACGTTCGAGGAGCTGTTCGACACCGGCGACGCCGACTCCGTCCCGTACGCGGTGCGCGGCGCGCGGGCGGTGGAGAACGTGGTGTTCCTCGACCGCGCCGCCGGGATCGGGCTGTGCGCCGAGGTCGATCCGCTCACCCGCACGGCCGCGTGCCCGCTGTACGTGCGCGTCGGCGGCCCGGCGGAGCGGACCGTGCGCGTCTACGGCGCCCCGCCCTACGCGCCCGCCCAGGCGGTGAGGTCCCACAGCTGATGGGACGGCAGCCGCCGCAGCCGGACGGTCGCGGCGGCCGGGTCCCAGAAGACCTCGTCGCTCTCCAGCTCCAGCGACTGCGCGGCCGTCAGCACCGCGCACAGCAGTTCGTCCCGCGTCCGGACGGCCATGAGCGGGCCGATCTGCGCGACGGCGCCGGAGCACTCCGAGAGCGTCCGCAGGAGGGACTTGAGGGCCGCCTCGTCCTCGGGCGGGCGCAGCGGCTCGACCCCCGGCGGGACCCCGGGCTCGACCCTCGCGAGCCCGCGCCTGGACTCGTGGACGCCGTTGTGCGGCAGGTCGGCGCCCGTCGAGATGAGCAGCGCGCTGAACACCCCGGCGAGGTCCTCGGACGCGTGCCCGCCGAGGAAGTAGCGGCGGCGCTCGGGGGAGCCGGGCGCGGGGCCGTCCGAGCCCTCGGCGGTGCGGAACCGGACGTTCAGCCGGGCCGTGCGCACGCACCGCTCGTACATCTCGCAGAGGATGTCCTCCAGCTGGCCGTCGCGGGTCCAGAGCCGCCCGGTGGCGGTGACGGCGTCGCCGTGGGCGCGGGGACGGCCGGTGAGCGCGGCGGTGACGGTGTCGTCCAGCTCGCCCTCGGTGAACTGGAGCAGCTCGGCGACGACGTCCTCGACGTCCTCCAGGGTGCGGGTGAGGGTGCGCTGCAGCTCCAGGATCTCCGCGCCGCCGCGTTCCAGGTCGCCGAGCCGGTCGAGGGCCGCGTCGACCTTCCCGGCGGCGGACTCGCCGTGCGACCGGGTGACGGCGCGCACCGACGTCTCGACCTCGCCGAGTTTGCGGCGCAGCGCCGCGAGGGTGATCCGCTGCTGCTCCAGCTCGTGCAGCCGGCCGGCCTGCGTCCGCAGGTAGTCGTCGGCCTGGTGGACGAGGCCCGCCAGTTCCTCGACCTGCCCGGTGTTCTGCCGGAGCCGGTTGTCGAGCGCGGGCAGCACGTCCTGCTTGACCCGCGCCAGCTCGGCGGTGAGCTGCTCGCCGACCGTGACCAGCACGTTGTTCTGCTTGGTGACCTGTTCGTTCAGCTCGTCGATCCGCCGGGTGAACGCGTTGGCCTGGTCGCGGCTCTGCTTGCCCGCGTAGAGTTCGAGCGCCCCTACCACGACGCACATCACCACCAGGATGACCGTCGTCATGGCACTCCTCATCCCGTGACGGTTATTTCCGGATCGGGTTTTGATCGCGACCATAACTTACGATCACGCGCGCCGACCGGAACTTACGTAACCGTCTGATCTCCATGACCGTCCGGTCTCAGTAGCCCTATCCGTGTCATTCTGTAACCGGCTCCGTGCTATCGGTGGCCGTTCAGACGCAGCCCTCGAACTGCGGGACGGTGGTGGTGAGCTTCAGCCCGCTCCCGGCGAACCAGCGCTTCAGCAGTTCCGGCACGGTGCCGTCCTGGTACATGGCGGTGATCGCCTTGTTCACCGCCTCGCAGCCGTCCACGTCGCCCTTCCGGATCCCGACGCCGTACGGCTCGTCGGTGAAGGGCGCGTTCACGATGCGGAGCTCGTGGCCGCTTCCGGACGCCTTGCCCGCGAGGCCCGCGAGGATCAGGTCGTCGGTCGAGACGGCGTCGAGCCCGCCCTCGACGAGATCGTCGAGGCAGGCGGAGTAGCCGTCCTCCTCGACCGGCAGCGCGGCGATGCCCTGCTCGTCGTGGATGCGCGGGAACGACACCGAGCCGCGCACCTTGCAGAGCCGCCGGCCCTTCAGGTCGTGGATGCTCCGGATCTTCCCGGCCTCCGGCGCGCGGACGAGGACGTCCTGGTGGGCGACGTAGTAGGGGCCCGCGAACGAGACCTTCACCTTGCGCTCGGGGGTGACGGAGTAGCTCGCCACCACGAGGTCGACCTCGCCGTCCTGGAGAACCTTCTCGCGCGTCGCGGAGTAGACCCGCTTGAACGTCACGTTCGCGCCGGTGACGCCGAGCCGCCCGGCGATCTCCTTGGCGATGTCGATGTCGAAGCCCTCGTACTGGCCGCCCTTGCGCTCGCCGACGCCCGGCTGGTCGGCGTTGACGCCGATGACGAGCCGGTCCCTGCCGACGACGGAGCCGTCGTCGGCGTCCGCGAGGCCGCAGGCCGTGCCCGAGCCGAGGACCGCCGCCGCGGCGGCGGCGGCCGCGACCGTGCGCCGCGCCCTCACTTCGACCACCGGTACTCGGCCAGGCGGGGACGCACGCCGGCGAGCACGAGCAGGGCGATCGCGACGCCGGCGATCGGCAGGACGGCGTACCAGCCGCTCGTCCCGCCGTCGCCGTCCTCGACGGCCTCGTCGAACGCCTTCTGGTGGATGCCGGCCAGATCCCGCAGGGAGCGGTCGTACCGGGTGAAGTCCGCGGCGGCGGAGCCGCGGGCGGCGACGGCCCGGTCCCGCTGCCCGGCCTTGACGAGGTCCCGCATCCGGCGGTCGTTCGCCTGGACCTTCTGATAGGCGCTCAGCGCCTCGTTCATGCCGTCCGCCAACCGCGCCCTCTGCTCGGGGGACTCGGCCGGCCGATTGGCCTCGGTGCCGAGGAACCCGAGGAACGGCGCCCGTCCGGGCTCGAACGACAGGCCCTTCTGGACGGCGGCGTTGTACTGGGTCAGGTTTCCCGCCTTCAGGTACAGGACGGTCTGGGACTTGCTCAGGTACACCTGCTCGTAGGCGTCGGCCCGCCCCGGATCGAGCAGGAAGCGGGTCTCGTCCGCGTTCGCGCTGTTGCTGATGGCGCGCGTCCGGGAGAGCGCCAGGATCGAGTCGAAGCCCTCTTCCTTGGCCTTGCGCAGATGGTCCGCCTGGCCGGACAGCATGAGCGTGCCCGCCCCGGCGAGGAGGAGCGCGCCGAGCGTGGCCAGCGCCAGCGGCACGTTCAGCAGGCGGCGGAAGCGCCTGGCGAGGTACAGCTGGAGACCGGCGAGGGTCGCCACCAGCGCCAGGCCCGCGATGAGGAGGCCGGTGCGGCCCATGAGGACCGCCGACCGCTCGTCCTCGTAGGTGTGCCGGACGAGGGTCCCGTTGTCGAGCGTCAGGTTGTACGCCTTGGGCAGCAGGTCCAGCTTCATCAGGTCGGTCGCCTGCCGGTAGACGTCGATGACCTTCTGCGACGGCGGCCCGGACGCGTGCGGGGACTGCTGGTCGAGCAGCAGCGCCTGCCCGGCGAGGCGCTCGTAGCGGCCGAGCGCGTCCAGCAGGTCCCGCGCGGTGTTGTTCTCCGTCGTCTCGTCGGCGAGCTTGGCGGCCTTCAGCAGCGCGTCCCCGGCCTTGCGCCGGTCGTCGTCGTAGCGCGCGCGGGCCTGGTCGCGGCCGCCGCCCGCCGCGTCCCCGATCAGCAGCGCGTTGGCGAGCTGCGCGTCCATGTCGCTGAGCTGGAAGTACAGGTCGCCGGTCGCGACGACCTGCGGGCCCGCGTCGTGGCCGATGACCCGCACGCCCTCGCGGGCGTTCGCGATCGCCGCCCAGCCGATGCCGAGCAGGACCACGAGCAGGACGAGCGCCAGCGCGGTCAGCGTGCGGACGCGGGACGCGACCGTGCGGGGGAGCAGCCGAGCGGCACCGGTGGGCGGCGTGCCGGCCGCCCGCTGGAGCCGCCCGGCGGAGCCCTGCCGGGCGGGCGGCGCCGCCGCCGTCACGAGAACGGCGGGCCGCCCCTGCGGGGGAGCCTGCTGAACGGCCGTCATGTCGCCTCGCCTCGGGTGAGCGTGATGGTGGTCCATGCGCCCACGTGGATGCGGTCGCCGTCGGATACGGGGACCTCCACGTTGTAGGGGATGGGATCGGTGGACCCGTTCACGCAGGTCCTGTTGGTGGAGCCGGGGTCGACCAGGGTCCAGGCGCCGTCCGGCTTGGCCAGCAGGACCGCGTGGACGTGGGAGACGCCCGGGTCCTCGGGCGGCTCCCGCAGGTCGATCTCCGGCGGGGACGGCTGCGACGAACTGCGCCGCCCGATCCTGATCTGCCGCCCGGTGAGCGGGATCCGCCGCTCGGGCGCGTACGGCGGGAAGGAGAGCGCCGCGGAGTCGGGCCCCTCCTCGGCCATGACCGCGTCGAAGTACGCGCGGTCGGCCGTGACGACCGCCGTCCACACCGCCCCCGGGACGGGCGGCGCCGGGACGGGCGGCGCCGGCACGGGAGGCGCGGGGACGGGTGGGCCCGGGGAGCCCGGCGGGGCGGGCTGGGCGGGAGCGGTCCGCGGTGTGGGCACGCCGCCGCCGGTCGCGAAGTCGTACCCGCACGCCTCGCAGAAGCGGTCGGCGCCGGGCGTCCCGCAGTCGGGGCACGGCCGCGCACCGGCCGGGGCGGGCCGCGGCGCGGCGCCGGCCCCGGCGTCCCCCGCCGGGGCGCCGCCGATGGCCTCGCCGCAGACGTCGCAGTAGTCCGCCGACTGCGACGTGTGTCCGCTGGGGCAGCTCACCATGCTCAGCCCTCGCCCCGCCGCGTGGTGACGGTCTCGTCCTTGCGGGTCCGGACCGTCTTGGTGGACCGCGTCTCGATCTCCATCTCGGCGACCTTGTCGACGTCGCGCTTCAGCCGGACCGTGCCGGTCGCCGGGTCGACGACGTCCACGACCCTGCGCAGCATCGCGGTGATCGCCTCGTTGCCGACCTCGTCGGCGAGCGCCACCGCGCGGCCGAGCCGCGCGGTCGCGGTGTCGAGGTCGCCGTCCCGGCGGGCCTGCATCCCCTCCTGGATGACGGCCGCCAGCTCGGCCTGCCCGGTGGCGTCCGCCACCCGGGGGTTGATCTTGGTGGACAGGGCCTCGTCGTCCGTCCACTGGGCGAGGATGTTCCCGGCGGCCAGGACCCGCGCCTCCTCGCCCGGCCCGCCCGGCACGACCAGCTTCACCCAGGCGGCGCGCAGCTCCTTGCCGCCGACCTGGCCGGGGGGCAGCTCCACGCAGATGTGGTAGTCGCGGCTCTCCGCGCCCCACGCGCCGAGCGGGTAGTCGCCCGCCTGCGGCGCCGCCTCGACGCGCTTGCCGGTCAGGTCCTCCACCGACGGGATCACCTGCTTGACGAACCGCAGCGTCGCCGTCTGCGGCGTCCACACCCGCAGCGCGACGTCGGCGACGGACTTGCCCATCGCCGCCTCCGTCATCGCCCGGAAGTCGGCGACCAGCCCGGCCGGGTCCGCGACGATGTCGACGCCGCCGAGCATCGCCGAGGCGACCTTGCGCAGCTCGGCGACCTCCCAGTCGGTGCCGACGCCGCGGCAGTCGCAGACGAACCGGCCGCCGCAGGCCGCCAGCGCCGCGTCCAGCTCCGCGGGCGTCTCGTGCTGGTTCTTGCCGTCGGTCAGCAGGATCGCATGCCGGATCCCGCCCGGAACCGTGTCGAACAGCTGGGACGCCAGCCGCAGCCACGACCCGATCGCGGTGCCGCCGGCCGCCGTCAGCCTGCCCAGCACCTGCTTGGCCTCGGCGCGCGTCTCCGGCGTCGCGGCGACCAGCCCGGGGTGCTTCGGAAAGATCATTTTGGCCGTGTTGGAGCCGGAGACGACCGCGAACTCCACGCCGTCGCGCAGCGTGTCGATCGCGACCTGCGCCGCGGCGACCGCCGCGCGCAGCTTGGTCTCGGGATAGGACATCGAGCCCGAGGTGTCGATGATGATCACCTCGGACGCCCGGGCGGTGGACGGGACGGCCACGCCGTCCGCGGCGGCCGCCTCGACGGACACGATGGCGTGCATCTCGCGTCCGCCCTCGGGCAGGTACCGGTTCTGGTCGATCTTGACGGTGAACTGCGGCTGCTCGCTCATCGGGGCTGCTCCGTGCTCTGCGGGATCTCGCGGCTCTCGGCCTGGCGGTGGGAGGAGGGGGCGGGGGACGGGAGCGGGATCACGGCGACGGTGATGTTGTCGCGGCCTCCGGCGTCCAGGGCGTGCCGCACGAGCGTCCGCGCCGCGCCGAGCGGGTCGGCGGCCGGGTCCGGCGCGCCGCCGGCGCCGCCGGCGGCCGGGTGGGCGGGCCCGCCGGCCAGCAGCGCGGCCAGGTCGGCGGCCGCGGGGAAGTAGTTCCACAGGCCGTCGCTGCAGACCAGCAGCGTGCCGGGCCCGGCCGGGCGGAACGTCGCGACGTGCGGGCGGACCTCGCCGGCGTCCACGCCCAGCCACGCGGTGATGACGTGCGCGTTCGGGTGCGCCTCCGCCTCCGCCTCGCTCAGCGAGCCCTCGGCGACCATGAACGCGGCCCACGAGTCGTCCTCGGTGAGCCGCCGGGACGCGCCCAGCTCGGCCATGTCGCCGGTGCTGACCTCGGCGGCCTCCGCGGCGTCCGGGCCGGTCGCGCCGTTCTCGCCGTTCTCGCCGGGCTCACCCGGCTCGGCGGCGCCGTCGGCGGACAGCCAGTAGGCGCGGCTGTCGCCGACCCAGCCGACGGTGACGCTCGCGCCGCGCGTCACCGCGGACACGTAGGTGCAGGACGGCGCGTCCGACGGGGAGGTGGCCAGCGCGGCGACGGCCGCCGCCGCGCACAGCGCCGCGTGCCGGGTGGCGTCCTCGGGGTCCTCGCCGGCGTCCAGCCGCGCCACCAGTTCCGCGGCGCCGGTGTCGGCGGCCGTGCGGGAGGCGTCCTCGGGGCGCTGCGACGACCCGACGCCGTCGGACACGACGGCCACGATCCCGGCGGCGTGCGCGGCGAGGGCGAGCGCGTCCTCATTGCGGCTGTAGCGGCGGCCGCGGTCGCTGGCGCCCGCCGCCGGCGCCGGCCGCCCGTCGGCCGGCAGCTCCAGCTCGACGTGGTCGCGTTCGGCGGGCTGGCGCAGCCCGCAGTTCTCGCAGTAGCCGTCGGCGTCGATCGCCGCCCCGCCGCAGCCGGTGCACGCCCGTCCGGGTGGCGGCTCGGCCGCCGCCGTCTCGGCCGCCGCCCTCTCGGCTGGGGACGGAGCGTCGGTGAGCCGGTGTCCGCACTTCTCGCAGAACACCTCCTCCGCGTAGACGATCTCGCCGCAGGCGGGGCAGGAGAGCTCCGCCGCCTTCGCGTGGTCGGCCGCCGCGCGGTCGGCGCCGGCTCCGGTCTGGTCATCGGTCACAGCAGCGTCCTCGGGCGTACGGCGTTGGCGGAGTCGACGAGCCGGCGGCACTCGTCCCGGTCACGGGTGCGGCGCGCGAGCTCCCGGTACGTCGCCTCCAGCAGGCGGCGCAGCGCGGTCTCGGTGAGCGGGGCGCCGAGCAGCGACCCGCCCCGTGCCCCGGCCGCGCCGCCGGACCCGGCGAGCAGCCAGTCGAGCGCGGCCTCCAGCACCTCGGCGGCGAGCCGGTCGCGGCGCTCGGCGTCCAGGTCGAGGGCGGCGAGCCGGTCCCCGGCGGCGACGAGCTCGGCCGCCGACAGCTCGGCGGGCGGCCGGCCGCGCACCGCCGTCGCCACCGCCGCGACCTGCGCGGGCACGAACCGGATGGAGATCCTCGGCACCGAGTCGAGCGCGGCGACCGCCGCGGCGCGCTCGCCCGCCGCGAGATGCACGCGGGCCAGGCCGAACGCCGCGTTCAGGTAGCTCTGGTCGGTGCGCCACACCGTCTCGTACAGGCGGAGCGCGCCGGGCGGCGCCGTCCGCTCCCTGCAGCAGGCGAGGGCGAGCTTGGGCGCCGCCTCGCCGGGCAGCAGCCCGTACAGCCGGTCGAACAGCGGCTCGGCCTCGGCCACCCGGCCGCGGGCGAGCAGCCCGACCGCGCGGTACCAGTCGACCCGCCAGTCGCCGGGGCGCTCGGCGGCCAGCTCGGCGAGCAGCCCGCCGGCCTCCTCCGCCGCGCCCAGCTCGATCTTGACGCGGGCGAGCGCCAGCCGGACCTCGGGCGTGCGGGCCGGCGCGTTCGCCGCCGCCTCCGCGACCTGCGCCGGCTCCAGCGCGGACAGCCCGGACACGAACCCGGCGGCGGGGTCGGTCCCGTCCACCAGCGGCACGGGCAGCGCCGCCGCGGCCGCCTCCGGCGGGACGGGCGGCAGCGCCGGCTCCGCCGCGTCCCCGCCCGCCGTCCGGGCGGTGAACCGCTCGGGGCCGAACAGCCCGGACGGGGCGGGCCGCGGAGTGCCGTCCTCGGCGGCGAGGACCTCCCGCAGGACGCCGGTGAGCTGCTCGGCCATCTCCGCCGCGTCCTGGAACCGCGCGTCCGGCTCGGGGTGCGTCGCGCGCAGCAGGAACCGGTGGAACGACTCGAAGCGCCGGAACACCGGGACGTCCTCGCGCGGCGGCAGCGAGTGGAGGTACTTCCTGGTGTAGCCGCGGAACGGGAAGGTCAGCACGGCGAGCGCGCGGCCCACCGTGTACAGGTCGGAGGAGACGGACGGCCCGGCGTCGGCGATCTCGGGCGCCTGGTAGCCGACCGTGCCCCAGATGGCGCCGTCCGGGTCGTCCAGCCGGCGGACGCCGCCGAGGTCGATCAGCCGCAGCTGCTCCTCGGACTGGATCACGTTGTCCGGCTTGAAGTCGCAGTAGATCAGGCCCTGCGCGTGCAGGTACTCGAACGCCCGCAGCGACTCCAGCCCGTAGGCGATGGCCTGCGCGAGCGGCAGGTGCTTCTCGCCGGGCGGCTGCGGCTGGCGCAGCAGGATGTCCTTGACCGACTCGCCGCCGACGTACTCCATGACGATGTAGCCGTCGCCGTCGTGCTGGACGAAGTTGTAGATCTTGACGATGTTGGGGTGCTCGACCTCGGCGAGGTAGGCGCGCTCGGCCGCCGCCGCGGCCATCGCGTCGGCGTCGCCGCTGTCCAGCAGGCCCTTCAGCACCACCCAGCGGTCGCTGACGTTGCGGTCCTTGGCGAGGTAGATCCAGCCGAGGCCGCCGTGCGCGAGGCAGCCGAGCACGCCGTACTGGCCGCCGACAAGGTCGCCGGGGCTGAGCTTCGGGGTGTAGGAGAAGCGGGTGCCGCACTTGGGGCAGAAGCCCTCGGTCCGGCCGGGCCGGTCGCCGCGCCCCCGGCCGACGGGCTCGCCGCAGCTGCTGCAGTACCGCTTGGCCTCGGCGACCTGCGGGTCGCTCATCACCGCGCCGGCCGGGTCCCGGTACGGGACGCGCGGCACCTCGACCAGCCCCGCGCCGAGCATGCCGCGGCGGCCGGACGAGCGCGACGACCCGGTGCGGGTGCTGCCCGTCCGCGTGCTGCCGGTGGGAGTGCTGCCGTTGGAAGTGCCGCTGGCGGGAGTGCCGCTCGTGCCGCCGGCCGCGCCCGTGGTCGCGACGCGGGACGTCTGCGCGGGCGGCGACCCGCAGACGTCGCAGTAGCCGTCCATGATCGTCCCGGTGCAGCCGGCCTGCCCGCATCCGTCATCGGGCCGCTCGGCGGGCGCCCGCGGCGCGGGCACGGCCGGCGCGGCGCTCTCCGGCGGGCTGCCGCAGACGTCGCAGTAGCCGTCGGAGACCGTCCCGCCGCAGCCCGGCTGCGTGCACCCGGCGGGCGCGGACGGCGCCGGGGCGCCGGATGCCGGCGTTCCGGGCGAGGCTGCCACGCCGCATACGACGCAGTAGCCGCCGTCGACGGTTCCGCCGCAGCCCGGCTCGGTGCACTGGCTCATCGTTCCGCTCCCTTCGCCCGCGACATGATGGCCCGCTGGTATCCGGACAGCGACACGGTCGCGCTCCGCAGGTCGCAGGGCGAGGTCCACAGCAGCTCGCGGGCCTGCTCGTAGATCCGGGCGAGTTCGGCGTCCTCGGCGTGGCCCAGCCGCGCGGCCTTCACCCGGTAGGCCTCCAGTCGGCCGCGCAGCTCCTCGCGGCGGTCCAGCAGCCCGCGGATCACGCCCGCGGTCTCGCGGGCCCGCTCCAGCGCGGCCGCCGCCGCGCGCTCGAGGTCGGCGACCCGCTCGGCCAGGTCGTGCCAGCCGCCGCGCGCCGGCGCGGCGACCGCGGCGAGCCGGTCGGCGAGGCTCGCCGCCACGTCGGGCGGATCGGGCAGCACCGGGGAGGCGATCTTGGCGAGCACCTCGTCCCGGATCGCGCGCGCCTCGGCCTCCGCCTCGCGCAGCGACTCCAGGACGGCGGCGATCCCGCGGATCCGGCCGGCGAAGCCGTCGCGCAGCCGCTCCGCCTCGGCCAGCCGGCGGCGCGCCCCGGCGAGGCCGGTGAGGATCGCGTCGAGCCGGCCGGTGTCGGCGCGGCCGTCCCGCGCCAGGGCGAGGGGGTCGCCGCGCACGATGACCACGACCGCCTCCAGCTCGCCGCGGAGGCGCTCGAACTCCGGATCGGTCCCGCCCAGGGACGCGAGCAGCTCCGCGGCCCCGCGCCGCTCCGCCTCGACCTCCGCGAGCCGGGACAGCAGCGTCGACCAGACCGCGTCGAGCGCCGCGACCGACCGCGCGACCTCCTCGTACAGTGGCGTCATCCGGTCGACGGCGGCCCGCAGCGTCAGCCGCTCGCCGGACGGGACGGCCAGCAGCGTCCGCCGCTCCAGCGGCACCTCCCGGACCGGCAGCTCCACCGACGGCCCCGCGAGCAGCCGGCTCAGCTCCGCGAGCTGCGCCGGCCCCGGCCTGGAGGTGCGGGCCCGGAGGTCGCCGGCCGCGTCGACCGCGCGCCCGTACAGGTCGAACAGCGTCCACAGGGACGTCATACGCGACTGAACGTCCGACTGCACGCGCAGGGTCTCGCCGGTCAGCGCCGCGCCCTCCAGCAGCTGGTACCCCTGGTGGGCCTCCAGTTCCAGCAGTGCGGCGCCGATGCGCTCCTTCTCGTCCTGGAGCCGTGCCAGCGTCCGGTCGACCTCCTCGCGGCTCATCGGGGGGCCGTTCACGCGCGCGTCACTCAACGCCGGTCCGCGGTCGACCCATGTTCGCCCCCGATTCCCCCGAATAGAGCACGTTTCGGAGCCTCAGTTTTCCCCATGCGAGGCCGCCTTCTCAACCGCGGGGCGATCTCCGTCGCGCCGCGCGTCACGCGACGCGATCCGGCCGCCCCCGAAGGCTGCACAATGTCAGTGTTCGAACGTATGATCGAACCATGGCGAACGTTGCGACGCACCCCCAGACCGCGCCCACCGCGCCGGCCCCGCTCACCGCGGCCGAGATCGCCGCCCTCGCGCTGTCCCTCGCGCACCTCGGCACCGGCCCGCAGGCCACGACCGCGCGCCGCGCCCTGCACACCCTCCTCGACGCCGCCCCCCACGACGACGTCGTCACCACCACCCTCGCCACCCTCACCACGCCCCTGGACACCGCCACCTCCGACCGCGCCCGCGTGATCGCCGCCGCCATCACCGACCACCGCGTCGTCCGGCTCTGCTACGGCGACGCGGGCGCCAACGTCACGATCCGCGAGGTCGAGCCCGTCACGTGCCTCGTCCACCGCGACCACTGGTACCTCGTCGGCTGGTGCCGCATGCGGCGCGGCGTCCGCGCCTTCCGCTTCGACCGCATCCTCGCCGTCGAGTCCACCGGGCTGCGCGCCCGCCCCCGCCGCGCCGACCGCTACCTCCCCTGGGAGCGCCGCTAGCACGGAGGGCGATCCCGATACGACGCAGGCGATCTCACGCCGCCGTCGCGGCGCGGGCGACCCTCACGCCGTCGATCGCGGTTCAAGCGCGCTCGTAGAAGGAGTCGACGGCCGGCTGGCCCGTGTAGTTCGGGCCGGCCCGGTCGTCGGCGCCCAGGTAGCGGTAGGGGAGGGCGATCGCGCGGTTGCCGCGCAGCGAGATGCGGTGGCGGCGGGAGTCGTAGGTGAAGCCGTTCCGGCGTAGGGCGGTTGTCAGGTGGCGTCCTGCGGGGGAGCCGTCGGGCAGTCGGACGCTCCGGGCGTCGAAGTTCGCGATGAGGAGGCCGTCCTCCGTGAGCCAGGACGCGGCGCGGGTGAGCACGCCCAGCTTGTCGCCCACGTAGTGCAGGCCGTGCACGCACGTGATCAGGTCGGCGGGGGCGTCCGGCACCCAGGTCGTCACTGAGGCGGTGATCAGCTGGACTGAGGGCGGGGCGGGGGCGAAGTGGTCGACCAGGTCGACTCCGGAGATCTCCATTCCCGGGTTCGCCGTGGCGGCTTCGGTCAGGGCCCGGGCGGTGCCGCAGCACAGGTCCACCCAGCGGGCGCCGGCCTCGGCCAGTACGTCTATGCCCAGTTCGCGGGCATAGCCCTTCAGGGTGCGTTCGCGGTTCATGGCGCAGTTCGCCACTACTGATGAGTTCCGCAGGGCCGTCTCGTCCAGCATGGGTGGATTCTGTCGGATCAGACCGCCATCGTGACGTCGACGGCGTCTGAAACGACGGCCTTGACGTCGTGGGCTTGGGTGTAGACGCCGCGCTGGAGGTGGGCGCCGTTGCCGCGTTCGAGGACGCAGCGCAGGAGGCGGACGGCGGTTTCCAGGTCCCCGGCGCGGTCGAGGGCCGGGGACAGGTGGTCGAGCAGCGCGCCCACGACCGCGGCGGCGGGTGCGGTGCGGCGGGTGCGGGGATGGACGAGGTCGTCGCGCAGGCCGGAGCGGCCGGCCCGCCACATCGCGAGGCGCATCAGGTCGGCCCGGACCGGGTCGGGCGGCTCGCCGGCGTGCCAGGCGTCGGCGGCGGTGTCGACCAGCGCCCGGACGAACGCGGCCATCAGCACGGCGTCGTCGGCGTGCAGGCACACGTCCGGCACCCGGATCTCCACGGTCGGGTAGTGCCGGGACAGCCGGGCGTCGAAGTAGATCATGCCCTCGTCGACGAGCGCGCCGGTCGCCAGCATCGCGTCGACCGCCGCCCGGTACCCCGCGGCGGAGCCGAACAGCTCGGTCGGGCCGCTGGACGGCCAGCGGCTCCACACCTGGTGCCGCCAGCTGTCGTAGCCGGTGTCGGCGCCGTGCCAGAACGGCGAGTTCGCGCTGAGGGCGAGCAGCGGCGGCAGCCACGGCCGGATGCGGTCCAGGACGGCGACGCCCTCGTCCGGGGAGTCGATGCCGACGTGCACGTGGCAGCCGCAGGTGAGCTGCTCCCCGGCGGTGGGCCCGTAGGCGTCCGCCATCCGCAGGTAGCGGTGCGAGGGGGTCAGCGAGGGGCGGACGCTCACCGGCGACGTGCCGAGGGCCGCCACGGCGGCGCCCACCCCGGCCGCCGACTTGGCCGCCGCCAGCCGCGCCGACCGGACGTGGTCGGACAGCTCGCCGAGCGAGGCGCAGACCGGCGTCGCGGTTTCGAGCTGCTCGCGCTGCAGCTCGGTGTCGAGCGGTTCCGAACGCCGGCCGCCCGTGAGGAACAGCTCGTCGTGGCGCCGCGCGTAGCGGATGACGGAACCGGAGACGGCCTGCGGCGCACCGTTCGCCGGATCGACGAGGAGCAGCTCCTCCTCCACCCCGAACGTGCGCGGACCCGTGTGCACAGTCACCAGAGTCTTCTTCCCGGGAGTGCACCGATGTACGTCGCGGGAGGAGATCGTGCTTGCCGGAAAGCCGTGCCTACAATGCCGCCGCAGTTGACCTGGGGGTTTGTCGAAAGCTGGTGGTATGTCCTATCTCGTCGGCCAGTGGGCCACCGGAGCCGCCGGGAAGCGGACGCTCAGGGCCATCATCGAGCACCCGGAGCTGGAACTCGCCGGCGTGGTGACCGGCGATCCCCGGCAGGCGGGCGTGGACGCCGCCGAACTGGCCGGAACCGGCCGCCCGCTGGGCGTGCGCGCCACCGGCGACCCCGCCGGGCTGCTGGCCAGGCGGCCGCACGTCGTCTGCCACACGGGAGGCTCGGCCGACGATCTGTGCCGCGTCCTGGAGGCGGGCGCCGGGGTGGTCACGAATGTCCTGCCCGCGCTGGTGGATCCGGCGTCCGCCGATCCGGTCGTCGTCCGGCGGCTGCGGTCGGCGTGCGCGACCGGTGGCGCGGCCTGCCTCGCCATCGGGCCCGGCATGGTGAGCGACGTGCTCCCGATGCTGCTCAGCGGCGCCTGCCGGCGCATCGACGGGATCACCGTCACCGAGTTCCGGTGTGAGGACGGCGGCCGGTTCGGGTTCGGCGAGCCCATCGGCCGCCGCCCGCCGGTCGTCCGGCCGGGCGCGCCGGCGCGCCGCTGGGGGCCGGTCGTCCGGCTGCTCGCCCGGCACCTGGACGTCCCGCTGGACGGCCTCGCCGAGGCGCACGAGGTGTGCGCGGCACCGGAGGAGTTCGACGCCTTCGGCGGCCGGATCGCGAAGGGCGCGCTCGCGGGCCTGCGGTTCCAGGTGTCGGGCGTCCTGAACCGCCGGCCGGTGATCACCGTGGCGCTCGTCGTGCGGGCGCGCGCGGACCTCGCCCCGCACTGGCCGGCCCCTCCGTTCGGCGGAGCGGGCGGCTACCGGGTCGAGATCGCCGGTGAGCCGCCCTCCCGCATGGACCTCGCCGGCCCCGGCGGCGGGCACGCCGCCGCGCTGCGCATGGTCAACGCCGTCCGGGCGGTCGCCGAGGCCCCGCCCGGCCTGCACACGCCGCTGACCCTGCCGCCGGTCACCGGCCGGAGCCTGCTTCGCTGAGCCAGCCGGCGATCAGCGTCCCGGTCTCCGCCGGGCGGTCGACGTAGAGCATGTGCCCGGCCTCGATCTCGCTGATGGCGAGGCCGGGGCCGAGCGCCGCGCGGCAGTCCGCCACGAACTCTGGCCGGACGAGGTCGGCGCGCGTCGCGATGACCAGATGGGTGGGCATGTCCGCGGGCGGCGTCAGGTGGGGGCGGGCCATCTCCGAGTACGCGGTCACCACCGCCGCCGGCTCGAACCGCCACCGCAGCCGCCCGTCCGGGGTCGGTTCGAGGTGCTCGGCGACCTCCTCGTCCACGGCGTCGGCCGGCGCGTCCGACCAGCGCGCCGCCAGGTGGGCGCGGGCCTCCGCGACATCGGCGAACGTCATGGGGGGCAGGTATCCGCGGGCCTCCCTCGCCGCGTCCGCCGGGGCGAGCCCGGTCGCCGGGTCGAGCAGCAGCAGCCGCCGCACCCGCCGCGGCGCCGTCCGCGCCAGATGCAGCGCGATCATCCCGCCGTAGGAGTGCCCGACGAGGTCGGCCCGCTCGATGCCCTCCGCGTCCAGCAGGGCCAGGACGTCCGCCACATGCCGCTCGACCGTCCACGGCGGCTCGTGCGGCGACCTCCCGTGCCCGCGCAGGTCGGGTGCCAGGACGGACCGGCCGCCCAGATGCGACTCCGCCGTCAGCCGCCACCGCGCTCCATGCCCCGTCACCCCGTGCAGCAGGACGATGGGCTCTCCCGCCGGGTCTCCGTATCGATGCACATGCAACGCCGCGTCCGTCATCGGTAATCCTCCGTGGAAACCTCCGCCTTCTCAGGGGAGGTACATGCTCCTGCGGAGCGGGACCGTGAACGGCGATCCGCCGCTGGGGCGGGCCTCCGCCCACCACTCTTCCATCGAAATGCCCGCGGTGTCACAGTGATGCCATCGGGATGCGAGGCGCGGCGGGTCAGGCCCGGAGGGCCGGCCGGTCAGGGGCGTTCCCACCGGACGGAGCTCAGCGCCAGCAAGGCGACGTGGAAGGACACGCACGACTCCACGTCGTCGAGGTCGGCTTCGAGAACGCGCTCGATGCGGCGCAGCCGCTCATAGAAGGCGGGCCGGGAAAGGTGCGCCTGCTGCGCGGCGACGGCCTTGTTGCGCCCGGATTCGAGGTAGAGCTCCAGGATGCGGGTGAGGTCGCTGCCGCGCTGCGCGTCGTACTCCAGCAGCGGCCCCAGTTCCCGTTCCACGAACGTCTGGACGCGGGCGTCGTCGCGGAGCAGATGCAGAAGCCCGCGGAGCCGCAGATCGGGGAGGCGGTAGAACAGGCGGGCGCCGGAGCCCCGGGCGGCGACGTCGGCGACCTGCTCGGCCTCCAGGAACGAGCGGCGCACGTCCTGGATCGTCTCCACCACCGACCCCGCCGCCACGACCGTGCCGCCGGACTGCGTGCGGATGCGGGTGGCGACCTCGGTGAGCGCCGTCTCCACGTCCGCGCGGGCGGGCAGCGAGGCGAGGACGCCGACGCGGGCGTGCGGGCCGCCCTCGTCCAGCACGCCGACGAGCGCGGCGAGGCGGGCGTCCTTGCAGGCGGCGGCGGCCGTCTCGGCGAGCGCGGACAGCTCCCCGGCCGGCGGCGCGGGCGTGCCGGGGCCGCGGTGGCGCAGCACCACGCCGAGCAGCCGGCGGCCGGACAGCGGCACGCCGAGCGCGCGGGCGCGGGCCGCGGCCTCCTGCGGGTCGGAGTAGGCGTGCGCGAGGATGCGGGCGATGATCGTCCCGTGCGCCTGCCGCTCGACGCTCTCGGCGTGCCGGTCGAGCAGCCGGCCGAGGGCGAGCGTGGTCGCGGCCCGCTCGATCAGCACGGTGTCGCGCGGCGACGGCGGCGCGCCCAGGTCGATGATCAGCCGGCCCCAGTCCTCGCCGCGCGCGCCGACCATGGTCAGCAGCCAGCCGGACGACGGGTCGTAGCCGGTGCGGCGGCCGGGCCGGACGGCGCGCGAGCGGGTCTCCCACGCCGACAGCAGCTCGGACGGGTCGCAGCCGTCGGCGTCGGCGGCGAGCACCTGGTGGGCGAGGTTCTCCAGCACGACCGGGTGCCCGCCGAGCGCGGCGACCTGCCGGACGACCTCGTCGGTGGAGGCGCCCTCGACCGACAGCTGGGTGAAGATCTCGTGCAGCCGCTCGGAGGCGCGCAGCTCGGCGAACTGCTCCCGCACGATCCGGGCGTGCACGGCCTCGGTGATGTCCACGAACGCGGGCTCGTGCGCGAGGACGATCACCGGCAGGCCGTGCTCCTCGGCGGCGGCGGTCAGCGCCGGCGGCAGGACGCTGGCATAGCGCCGGCCCAGCTCGATCATCAGCCCGCTGACCCCCACCTCGGCCAGGTCGGCGATGTAGGCGCGCAGCCGCTCCGGCTCGTCCGGCAGCGCGATCCCGGTCGTCAGCACGAGCTCGCCGCCGTGCAGCAGGTGCGCGATGTCGGTGACCTCGGCGACGTGGACCCAGCGGACGCGGTTGCCGGTGCGGTCCGAGCCCGCGACGACGTGCGGCTGGCCGCGGCGTACCGCGTCGAGCTGGAGGACGTCGTCGACAGTGGGCAGCATTTCCCGCGATGATATCCGGGCAGTACCGGCAGCCTGCAGACCGTTAACGGGAGGCGCCCGGTCCTGACACTCTGCGGGTGGCCCGCGACGTCCGGGCGTCCGAGACTTGGTGCATGTCGGAACACGCGAACCTGCTCCGGCGCCACAGGGCGGTCATGCCGTCGTGGATGGCGCTCAACTATGCGGACCCCATCGAGATCACCGGTGGCAAGGGCGCCCGCGTGACCGACGCCGAGGGGAACGGCTACCTCGACTTCTTCACCGGCATCCTCACGAACATGCTGGGCTACGACGTCCCCGAGGTGCGGGACGCGGTCGAGCGGCAGCTCGCCACGGGGGTCGTGCACACCTCCACCGCGTACCTGCTGCGCGGCCAGGTCGAACTGGCCGAGAAGATCGCCCGGCTGTCCGGCATCCCGGACGCGAAGGTCTTCTTCGCCAACTCCGGGACGGAGGCGAACGAGACGGCGCTGCTGCTCGCCGCGTACGCGCGGCGCAGCGACCAGATCCTGGCGATGCGGCAGAGCTACCACGGCCGGTCGTTCGCGGCGGCGGGCGTCACCGGCAACCGGGCCTGGACGAACCTGTCGTTCTCGCCGCTGGACGTCCACTTCCTGCACGGCGCCGACCGGCACCTCCCGCAGTTCGCCGGCATGTCCGACGAGCGGTACATCGATGCGTGCACGCAGGACCTCCGGCACGTGCTCGCCACCGCGGCCGGGCCGGACGTCGCCGCGCTCATCGCCGAGCCGATCCAGGGCGTCGGCGGCTTCACGATGCCGCCGGACGGCCTGTTCGCCGCCTACAAGAGCGTCCTGGACGAGTTCGGCATCCTGCTCATCTCCGACGAGGTCCAGACCGGCTGGGGACGGACGGGCCAGGGCTTCTGGGGCATGGACAACCACGGCGTGACGCCGGACATGATGACGTTCGCCAAGGGCCTCGGGAACGGGTTCGCGGTGGGCGGCGTCGTCGCGCGGGGCGACCTGATGGACGGCCTGCCCGCGCTGGGCATCTCCACGTTCGGCGGCAACCCGGTCTCGATGGCCGCGGCGAACGCGACGCTCGACTACGTCCTCGACCACGACCTGCGGGCCAACGCGGCGAAGCAGGGGGCGGCGATCATCGGCGGGCTGCGCCGGGCCGCCGGGCGGCTGCCGATCGTGGCGGACGTGCGCGGCAAGGGCCTGATGTTCGCGGTCGAGCTGGCCGACCCGGGCACGGGCGAGCCCAGCCCGCCGCTCGCCGCCGCGCTGATGGAGGCGGCCCGCGAGCGGGGGCTGCTGGTCGGCAAGGGCGGCCTGTACGGCAACGTGGTGCGCATGGCGCCGCCGATGACCCTGACCGACGCCGAGGCCGCCGAGGGCCTCGGCATCCTGATCGCATCCCTAGAGACCGTGAACGAGGAAGCCGCATGAGCAAGCACGTCACCCACTGGATCGGCGGCAAGCCGTTCGACGGAGAGGCCGCGCGGCGGGGCGACATCTACGAGCCCGCGTCCGGACGGCTCGCGGGAGCGGTCGACTTCGCCGGGCAGGACGAGGTCGACGCGGCGGTGGCGGCCGCCGAGGCCGCGTTCCCCGGCTGGCGGGACACCTCGCTCTCCCAGCGCACCAAGGTGCTGTTCAGGTTCCGCGAGCTGGTCGGCGCGCATCGGGACGAGATCGCGCGGCTGATCTCGTCCGAGCATGGCAAGGTGGTCTCCGACGCGGCCGGCGAGGTGGCCCGCGGGCTGGAGGTCGTCGAGTTCGCCTGCGGCATCCCGCACCTGCTCAAGGGCGGGTTCTCGGAGAACGTCTCCACCCGCGTGGACGCCTATTCGATCCTGCAGCCGCTCGGTGTCGCGGCCGGGATCACCCCGTTCAACTTCCCGGCGATGGTGCCGATGTGGATGTTCCCGGTGGCGATCGCGTGCGGGAACACGTTCATCCTCAAGCCCTCGGAGAAGGACCCGTCGGCGTCGGTGCGGCTGGCCGAGCTGTGGGCCGAGGCGGGGCTGCCGGACGGCGTGTTCAACGTCCTCCACGGCGACAAGGCCGCGGTGGACGGGCTGCTGCGCCACCCCGGGGTCAAGGCGGTCAGCTTCGTCGGCTCCACCCCGATCGCGCGCTCCATCTACGCGACGGCGGCGGCGAACGGCAAGCGGGTGCAGGCGCTCGGCGGCGCCAAGAACCACATGCTGGTGCTGCCGGACGCGGACCTCGACCTCGCCGCCGACGCCGCCGTGTCGGCCGGGTTCGGCTCGGCGGGGGAGCGGTGCATGGCGATCTCCGTCGTCGTCGCCGTGGACCCGGTCGGGGACGAGCTGATGGCCAAGATCCGCGAGCGGGTCGGCAGGCTCACGGTGGGCCCCGGCGACAACGCCGAGTCGGAGATGGGCCCGCTCGTCACGGCGGCGCACCGCGACAAGGTCGCGTCCTACCTGGACGGCGGTGTCGCGCAGGGGGCGACGCTCGCGATCGACGGGCGCGACCCGGACGTCCTCGGCGGCGCCGGCGACGGCTTCTGGCTCGGCCCGACCGTGCTCGACCACGTCACCCCGGAGATGGACGCCTACAAGGACGAGATCTTCGGGCCGGTGCTGGCGGTCGTGCGGTCCGGCTCCTACGAGGAGGCCATGGAGCTCATCGCCGCCAACCCGTACGGCAACGGCACCGCGATCTTCACCAACGACGGCGGGGCGGCGCGCCGCTTCCAGAACGAGGTGGAGGTCGGCATGGTCGGCGTCAACGTGCCGATCCCGGTGCCGATGGCCTACTACTCCTTCGGCGGCTGGAAGGACTCGCTGTTCGGCGACAGCCACGCCCACGGCATGGAGGGCGTCCACTTCTACACCCGCACCAAGGCCGTCACCGCCCGCTGGCTCGACCCCAGCCACGGCGGCGTGAACCTCGGTTTCCCGACCAGCGGCTGACCCGCGATCGGCGGCGAATACGGCCGGTGACCCCCGCGGGCGCCGGCCGTACGCACGCGCAGGTCGGCGCCGTTTGGGAATTTCCCACGGACGCCGTATTTCGTCGTTGATTTTTGTCCGGCACCGCGGGACGAATAATGCCAACACCCATTGACGGGCTCTGTGTCCGGCGACACAATCTGACTGTCTCCATTAATTGAGGCGAAATTAAAAGTCAGGGTCGGCAGTCAAGGGGTGCCGCGCTATGGCCGCAGGCGACCACGCCGCAGAGGCGGACGCACTGGGAAGGCGTTTCCCGGGCTGGACCATTTGGTTCGGCCTGCGCACCGGGCACTGGTGGGCGCTGCCGCCCAAGGACCGCGACGTCGGCGATTTCCTCGAGGCCGACACCCCGCAGCGGCTCATCGCACGGATCGAGGTGGTCAAGCACGCCGCACCGAGGCGGCCGCCGGCGCAGCAGCCGGCTCCTCGGGACGACGGCCGACGGCCGTCCCGCGACACCCGTCCGGACGTGCGGCGTCCCTCGAACCTACGGCGTATCGAGGGCGTCACACCGTCGCCGTTCGGCCGGGTACCGGTGATCGCGTGGCCGGGCAGCACCGCACGGTGATCCGCTGTTCCCCACCCCTCGCCACGCCCGCCGGTGCCGCCGCGGCCCCGGGACGACGGCAGCCCGCGCCATACCCCTCTCCGGCAACCTCCGTGTATGGCGCGGACGCCAGCACCCGCCGTCCCCCGGGGCCCCGGCGGTTTATCCGTTAACGACCCGTCCGAAAAGCCCCACATAATGGTGCGGCAATGGTCAGGTCATTCTTACCTTCCGGAAACGGTTCGGGCGCATGTCCGTGTCGTGATCTCGGGTAATTGCCGGCTGCGCCGCCGTCCGCCGCAGGGAAATCCCGGAAAACCGGCGATGCGATCGTGCCGGCCCGCCGGCGCGATCGGAATGGCGACGGTGACCGGCCGCCGGCGCCCGTTCCCGGCGGGTGCGCGCCGTCCCGCGGCACCGGACGCGCTACGCTGCGCCGATGGGCCCGTTCACGAGGGGGAGCGGCCTCGCGGCACGGATCGGGAGCGACATGCGGCGGACGGCCACACTTCTTCGCGGGCCACGGGGCAGGGTGACCCGCGGCAAGGCGGCCGGGGCGCTGCTGGCTGCCGCGGCGGTCGCCGCGGCGGGCGTCGCGGGCTGCAGCGAGGACGGCGGCGGGCCGGTCGCCGCGGCCAAGGTGGCGACCACCCTCGGCCCCGGCGAGGGGATGCTCAACCTCGTCACGATGCCGGGCGCCATCGAGAGCGGCGCCACCGACCCGCGCGTCGACTGGGTCACTCCCTTCCAGGAGCGCACCGGCTGCAAGGTCGGCCTGAAGGTCGCCAAGACGCCCGACGAGATGGCCGGCCTCATGCGCGACCGGGACCGCCGCTACGACGGGGTCGCCGCGCCGCCGGAGGTCGCCGGCCGGCTCGTCGCCGAGCGGCAGGTCGTCCCGGTCAACACCGACCTGGTGGACGGCTACAAGAAGCTGGAGCCGAAGCTCCGCGGGCTGCTGGAGCGCGACGGCAAGCACTACGGCATCCCGTACGTGTGGGGCGCCAACCTGCTCATGTACGACACGCGGACCGTCCCGCCGCCGGCCGGCTGGGCCGCGATCTTCGATCCCGCCCAGGCCCGCCGCTACTCCGGCAGGATCGTCATGCGCGACAGCCCGCTGGCGATCGCCGAGGCCGCGCTCTACCTCAAGGGCAGGGAGCGCAAGCTCAAGATCCGCGACCCGTACGCGCTGACCCCGAAGCAGCTCGGCGCCGCCGGGCGCGTGCTGGCGAAGCAGCGTCCGCATGTCGGGGAGTACTGGGAGATCCCGGCCGACGCGATCAGCGCCTTCGCGGGCGGGCGCGCCGTGCTGGGCCAGGCGTGGCCCTACCAGGTGGACGTGCTGAACCGCGCGGGCAGGCCCGTCCGCGGCGTCATCCCGGCCGAGGGCGTGACCGGCTGGATGGACGCGTGGATGATCGGCGCCCGCGCCCAGCACCCGAACTGCATGTACCAGTGGCTGCAGTGGACGGCGTCGCCGGACGTCCAGCAGCAGGTCGCCGAGTGGACCGGGGTGGCGCCCGCCAACCCGCAGGCGTGCTCGGGCGACCGGCTCCGGTCCGGCTTCTGCGCCGCCTACCACGTCGGCGACCGGAACTACCTCAGCAAGATCATCTTCGCGCACGGACCGGCGAAGGCGTGCGGCGGCGGGTCGAAGAAGAACGATTGCACCGACTACGCGGAGTGGACGAAGGTCTGGCTCGAGGCGACCCGCCCGCAGTCGGTGAAGCCGCAGGCCAGGCCCTAGGCATGGAGTACTAGTAGGCATGGAGTACTAGGGGGGTCAGAGGTCTCTCCGGCGCGCCCGGCCGCCCCCAGCCGGGCGCGCCTGCCGGGTGGTCCCGGGCTTCCCCCCGAACGCCCGGGTCACCCTTCTCCCTGGAGAGACCTCCACGACGACGGACTCCAGGCCCGCCGCCCTCGCCGGCGCCGGCTCCCCGGCCGGACGTCCGGCGTCCGCGGGCGACTCGCGTGGGCCCCGCCGCGGGCGGGGTGCCGGCGGGGCGGGTGCGCAGTCGTCGCACGCGAAAACCCCGGATGAGTCCGGCAGGCGGCCGACGCGGACGCGCGGCCGGGGCCATCTCTTGCGGCAGACGACGCAGGCGTCGCCCAGGAGCTGGGCTGCGCTCAGCCCGCCCGGGTCCACCGTCGGCTCGCCTGTCTGGCCCATGTTCCATCCCCCTGGCGGGAGTCGCCTTACACGTGACTCCTTTATAGGCGGGGCAGGGTGTTGCCACTGTTACCGAACGTGCAAAGACCGGCAAAGGCTCCCGTGTCGGTTCTCCATCCATGAGCAGACCGGCTATGCGCGCCCTTCCCGGCCACCGGACTCGCTCCGACCAGGGCGTTCGCAGACCAGGGCTATGCGATCGTCCGTTGGGTGCTTTGCCCGCTTTTGGGGGAGATGTACGTAGAAAGGAACCATGTCGGCCCGGAACGCTGGTACGCCGCACGTCCGGCCGCACAGGCTCCGCTCCGCACGGGCGCGCGTGACGCTGAAGGAGCTCACCGCACTCGCCTGCCTGCCGGTAGCCGCGGTGGCCGCCGCGGCCGTCGTGCTGCTGCTCGCGGACACCTCCACCGGCGTGGTCGCGACGGTCATGGCCCTGCTCGCCGCCGCCGTCGCTGCGCTCACCTGGTGGCGCGTCCGGCGCGCCGTGTCCCGGACGCTGCGGCCGCTGGAGCGGCTCAGAGCGGAGCTGATCACCGCGGCCGAGGCCGGGCCGGGCTCCCGCGTCGGCGTCCCGGCCACCGGCGACGACGTGGAGCGGCTCGCCGGCCGCGTCAACCTGCTGCTCGACCGGCTGGAGGTCTCGGCCGCGCAGCGGCGGGCGTTCATCGCCGACGCCTCGCACGAGCTCCGCACCCCGCTCGCCGGCCTGCGGACCCGGATCGAGCTGGCCATCGACGACCCCGAGGACGGCGACCTCGACGACAACCTGCGGCATGCGCTGGACGACGTCGAACGCCTGCACCGGATCGTCGAGGACCTCTTCGTCCTCGCCCGCCTCGACTCCGGGGACCTGCCGGAGCGCCGGCGCCTGGACCTCGGGGCGCTGGTGGAGTCCGAGGTCGCCGAACGGATCTCGTCCGTCCCGGTGGACGTCAAGGCCGAGCCGGAGATCATGGTCATGGGCAACCGGTCGCGTCTCGGCCGCGTCCTGTTCAACCTGCTCTCCAACGCCGAGCGCTACGCCGTCGCGCACATCGAGGTCCGGGTCCGCGCCGCGGGCGAGGAGGCCGTCGTCGAGGTGCACGACGACGGCCCGGGCATCCCGCCGGACGCCCGCGACCGCGTCTTCGAGCGGTTCGCCCGGCTCGACGCGGCCCGCAGCCGGGACAAGGGCGGCAGCGGCCTCGGCCTCCCGATCGCGCGGCAGATCGCCATCGCCCACGGCGGGACCCTGTACGTCGCCAACGGCACCTACGGCGCCCGCCTGGTGCTCCGCCTGCCGCTCGCCCGCTGACGGGCCGGAACGCCGCGGACCTGGATGAGGAACGGGCGGGCGCGGCGCGCCCGCGACGCGGGGGAGACCTGGACGGGCGGATGCCCGAGAATGGGGCTGTGATGTCTCCTTCAAGCACCGACGCCTCGAACTCGTCCCCACGCGAGGTGGTCGTCCTCGGCTCCACCGGCTCGATCGGCACCCAGGCGCTGGACGTGATCCGGCGCAACCCCGGCAGGTTCCGGGTGGCCGGGCTCGCGGCGGGCGGCGGCCGGGTCGGCCTGCTGGCCGCGCAGGCGCTGGAGTTCGCGCCGGAGGTCGTCGCGGTGGCCAAGGCGTCCGCCGCGCAGGAGCTGCAGCTCGCGTTCTACGCCGAGGCCAAGCGGCGGGGCTACGCCTCCGGCGACTTCGCCATCCCGAAGATCATCGCCGGCCCGGACGCGGTCGCCGAGGTCGCCGCGTGGCGGTGCGACGTCGTGCTGAACGGGGTGACCGGCGCGCTCGGCCTCGCCTCGACGCTGGCCGCGCTGGACGCCGGCCGCACCCTCGCCCTCGCCAACAAGGAGTCGCTCATCGTCGGCGGCCCGCTGGTCAAGGAGCGGGCGCGGCCCGGGCAGATCGTCCCGGTCGACTCCGAGCACTCGGCGCTCGCCCAGTGCCTGCGCGGCGGCCGCGCCGAGGAGGTGCGGCGGCTCGTGCTGACCGCGAGCGGCGGCCCGTTCCGCGGCCGGAGCCGCGCCGAGCTGGCCGAGGTCACGCCCGAGCAGGCGATGAACCACCCGACGTGGGACATGGGCCCGGTCATCACCATCAACTCCGCGACGCTGGTCAACAAGGGCATGGAGGTCATCGAGGCGCACCTGCTCTACGACGTCCCGATGGACCGCATCGGCGTCATGGTCCACCCGCAGTCGGTCATCCACTCGATGGTGGAGTTCACCGACGGCGCCACGCTCGCGCAGGCGAGCCCGCCCGACATGCGGCTGCCGATCGCGCTCGGCATCGACTGGCCCGACCGCGTCCCGGACGCCGCCCCGGGCGTCGACTGGACCAGAGCGCACACGTGGGAGCTCTTCCCGCTCGACGACGAGGCGTTCCCCGCCGTCGCGCTCGCCCGCCACGCCGGTGAGCTGGGCGGGACCGTGCCGGCCGTTTACAACGCCGCGAACGAGGAATGTGTCGACGCGTTCCGCGCGGGACGGCTTCCGTTCCTCGGGATAGTCGACACGGTCGCGCGGGTAGTGGAGGAGCACGGCTCGGGCACGCCCGGGAAGCTGACGCTGGACGACGTCCTCGCCGCCGACGGGTGGGCGCGGGCCAGGAGCAGGGAACTGACCGGAACCGACTGACCCCCGGGAACCCCCGGGAACGAGCCCGAGGGGACCCGGATGGCCTTCTTCCTCGGCGCGGTGGCGTTCGTCGTCGCGCTGCTGGCGTCGGTGATGCTCCACGAGGGCGGGCACCTGCTCACCGCCAAGCGGTTCGGGATGAAGGCCACGCAGTACTTCGTCGGCTTCGGCCCGACCCTGTGGTCGACCCGCCGGGGCGAGACCGAGTACGGCGTGAAGGCGATCCCGCTGGGCGGCTTCGTCAAGATCGTCGGCTACACGCCGCTGGAGGAGATCGCCGAGGCGGACCGGCCCCGCGCGTTCTACCGGCAGCCCGCGGGCCGCCGCGCCGTCGTCATCGGGGCCGGCGTCGTCGCCAACTTCGCGTTCGCGTTCGTGCTGCTGATGGCGATGGCGATGACGATCGGCGTGCCGCGGCCCGGCACGGTGACCAGCACGATCGACGAGGTCTCGGCCTGCGTGCCCGCCACCATGCAGGACGGCTGCGGCGGCGGCCGTCCGCCCTCCCCGGCGGCGCGGGCGGGCTTGCGGGCGGGCGATCGCATCGTCGCGTTCAACGGCGCGCCGGTCTCCGACTGGGACGACCTCACCGCGGCGATCGGCGGCACCGAACCGGGGGAGACGGTCAAGGTCGCGGTGCGGCGGCCCGGTGACGCCCGGCAGGTGACGGTGCCGATCACGCTGGCGGACGTCGGCGGAGCCCCCTTCGTCGGCGTCTCCGCCAGGATCGCCGGCGGCGGGTACGACCGGACCGGGCCGGTGGACGCCGCCTCGTTCGCCGCCGGCGGCATCGGCCGGACGATCGAGGGCATCGGCAAGGTCGCGGCCGACCTGCCCACCGCGATCCCGAAGCTGTTCTCGCCCGAGCGGGAGAGCACGCCCGGCGGCCAGGTCGGCAGCGTGGTCGGCGCGACGGAGGTGTCGGGGCAGATCTTCTCCTCCAACGAGACGGCCCGGGACAAGATCGCCCTGTTCCTGTCGCTGGTCGTGTCGGTGAACATCTTCCTCGGCGCGCTGAACGTCCTGCCCCTGCTGCCGCTGGACGGCGGGCACCTCGCCGTCGTCGCGTACGAGCGGGCGCGCGCCGGCGTCAACCGGATCCGGGGGCGCCCTGATCCGGGCACGGTCGACATGACGAAGCTGCTGCCCCTGACCTATCTGGCCGTCCTGCTGCTCGTGGGATTCGGGGTGCTGCTGATCCTGGCCGACGTGTTCAATCCGCTCCAGCTGCCGAAGTGACATGAGGTTTTCACGGAGAGCGCCGGACCGGTCCGCGCTGTTCGGGGCCGGGCGCCGTCACGTCAGCGGCACCGGGCGCTTAGGCTTTGTACGGGGCTGCAAGCATGAGGGAGAGGGATGAGCGTTTCACTGGGAATGCCTAATGTCCGCGGCGACGACGACGGGCAGGGGGCGCAGGGTACGAGCGCGCCCCGCCGCAAGTCCCGGCAGATCATGGTCGGGGCCGTTCCGGTCGGGGGCGACGCGCCGGTGTCGGTGCAGTCCATGACCACCACCCTCACCGCCGACGTGAACGCCACGCTCCAGCAGATCGCGGAGCTGACCGCGTCCGGCTGCCAGATCGTGCGGGTCGCGGTACCGTCGCAGGACGATGCCGACGCGCTGCCGGCGATCGCGCGGAAGTCGCCGATCCCCGTCATCGCCGACATCCACTTCCAGCCCAAGTACGTGTTCGCGGCGATCGAGGCGGGCTGCGCGGCCGTGCGGGTGAACCCCGGCAACATCAAGAAGTTCGACGACAAGGTCGGCGAGATCGCGCGCGCCGCCGCGGACGCGGGCGTGCCGATCCGGATCGGGGTGAACGCCGGGTCGCTGGACAAGCGGCTGCTGGAGAAGTACGGCAAGGCCACCCCCGAGGCGCTGGTCGAGTCGGCGCTCTGGGAGTGCTCGCTGTTCGAGGAGCACGGCTTCCGCGACATCAAGATCTCGGTCAAGCACAACGACCCGGTCGTGATGATCGACGCCTACCGGCGGCTCGCCGCCGCCTGCGACTACCCGCTGCACCTGGGCGTGACCGAGGCCGGCCCCGCGTTCCAGGGCACGATCAAGTCGGCGGTGGCGTTCGGCGCCCTGCTGGCCGAGGGGATCGGCGACACGATCCGGGTGTCGCTGTCGGCGCCTCCGGTCGAGGAGGTCAAGGTCGGCATCGCGATCCTGGAGTCGCTCGGCCTGCGCAAGCGCGGCCTGGAGATCGTGTCGTGCCCGTCCTGCGGGCGTGCGCAGGTGGACGTGTACACGCTGGCCGAGCAGGTGACGGCCGGGCTGAAGGACTTCCCCGTCCCGCTGCGCGTCGCCGTGATGGGCTGCGTGGTGAACGGGCCCGGTGAGGCCCGCGAGGCCGACCTGGGCGTGGCGTCCGGCAACGGCAAGGGCCAGATCTTCGTCAAGGGCAAGGTGATCAAGACCGTCCCCGAGGCGCAGATCGTGGAGACCCTGATCGAGGAGGCCATGCGCATCGGCGAGGAGATGGGCATCGAGATCGGCGAGGACGGCTCGGTGACCGGGCCGGGCGCCGATGTGGTGGTCGTCTGACCGATCCGCCTGAGCACGCCGAAGGCCCCGGGAGCGATTCCGGGGCCTTTTCGTATGCCCTCGGGGTCCGGAACGTCCGGAGTTATCACGAAGTTCCGTTGATCTTGTCACGATTCGGCATCCACTTGCGATGGGCCCTGTCGGCGCTCGCCGCAGAGTAGTCACAATCTCCTGTCATTTACCCGTATGTCTGACTCAACCGGAGTCAGCACGTTAGGGGGATATGTGAAGAGGATCGTTGTCGTGGCCGCGGTGGCCGGGCTCGGTCTCACCGGCCTCGGCGCCACAAGCGCGCAGGCCGCGGGCCCCTCCGCCGGAACGGCCGGAGGGTTCGACCCTGCCGCGCTGCAATGGCATGCCTGCCCCGCGGACTTCGTGCAGACGGTGCACGACTTCTACGACGGCCTGTACCCGGTCTCCAAGATCGTGGAGTGCGCCGAGCTGAAGGTGCCGCTGGACTACGCCAAGCCGAACGGCACGAAGATCACCCTGCAGCTCACCAAGACGCCGCACACGGGCCAGGGCCCGGCCAAGGGCGACATCATCGTCAACCCGGGCGGACCGGGCGGCGGCGGTGCGCTCTTCGGGCCGCGCGTGTTCGCTCAGAACTCCGCCCCGATGCGCGACGCCTACAACGTCATCGGGTTCGACCCGCGCGGCGTCGGCATGAGCGTTCCGGCGATCAAGTGCGACCCGACCTGGGCGAACGCGCCGCGTCCCGACTACGGGACCGGTGACCGTGCGTCCGTGAGCACCTGGCTCAGGAAGTCGAAGGGCTACGCCGACGACTGCGCCGAGGGCGACAAGATCGGGTTGCTGAACCACGTCAAGACGATCGACTCGGTGAACGACATCGAGTCGATGCGCAAGGCGCTGGGCAACGACAAGATCGACTACTACGGCGCCTCGTACGGCACCTACCTCGGGTCGGCCTACGCCACCATGTACCCGAAGAACGTCGACCGGATGGTGCTCGACGGCAACGTCGGCCCGTCGGACGTCTGGTACGACGCCAACCTCAAGCAGGACGTCGCGTTCGACAAGAACATCGAGTACTACTTCGGCTGGATCGCCAAGTACGACTCGGTGTACCACCTGGGCAAGACCCAGAGCCAGGTGCGCGGCTTCTTCTACGACCTGCGCGGCAAGCTGAAGAAGAAGCCGGTCTACTACACCGACCCGGACAGCGGGCAGACCCTCGCCGTCGGGCCGGACGAGCTGACCGACGTCATGCTGAACGCCGGCTACCGCCGCAGCCAGGCCATCTGGCACGGCTACGCCGCCGGGCTCGCCGCCTACAAGACCGGCGACACCGCCACCTTCGCCGGGACGTTCGGTGGGCAGACCACCGGCGAGTCCGACGACAACGGCACCGCGATGTACCTCGCCACCGAGTGCACGGACGTCCAGTGGCCGCTCAGCTGGCGCAAGTGGCAGCGCGACAACGAGCGGATCGACCGCAAGCACCCGTTCATGACGTGGAGCAACGCCTGGTTCAACGCCCCGTGCCTGTTCTGGGGCGCGAAGGCCGGCAAGCCGATCAACATCGGGCACACGCGGAACCTGCCGCGCAACATCCTGATGTTCCAGTCCACCGCCGACGCGGCCACCCCGTACGAGGGTGCGCTGGACATGCACCGCCGGCTCAAGGGCTCGCGCCTGGTCGTCCAGGACGGCGACCGGACGCACTGCATCGTGCACCGCGGGTCCGCCGAGGTGGACGCGTACTTCGACGCCTACTTCCTGCGGGGAGAGCGTCCGGGGCCGCGCACGGTGCACGTTCCGCAGCTCGGTGACCCGGTTCCGCCGTCGCAGGCGTCCGCCCGGACGCTGACCGGCACGGCGGTGCCGAACGCCGCGCAGCTGAAGGCCGACGTCATCCGCTGACGCGGGAAGAAGGCGAACGGCCGGCACTGGTGAGGGCCCCGGGGAGCGATCCCCGGGGCCCTTCCGCGTCGCGGGCGCGCCTCGCCGGGCCGGACTGCGGCAAACGCGCAGGGATATCACGAAGTTCCGTTGATCTTGTCACGATTTCGCATCCAGTCATGCACCGCCCTGCCGTCATAAACGACCTAACCGCCACAATCTCCACGCAATCCGCATCCGCTACGTATCGGCGAGGCTCCCCCCTCCGGCCCAGTCGGGCGCCCGGAGCCGCCGATCTGAGGGGGTCAAGTGAAGAAGATCGTCATCGTCGCGACCGCGGTGGTCGCGGCGGCGGGCGGCGGCAGCGTGGTGGCCGCCTCCGCGAGCGCGGACACCGGCCGGACCGGTGGCGCCGCGGTCGCGGCCCAGAGCATCGACTGGGGCAAGTGCGAGGTCAGCGGCCCGAACGACCCGATGAACAAGGCCCAGTGCGCCCAGGTCGAGGTCCCCCTCGACTACAGCCGGCCCGGCGGGCGCAAGATCTCCGTCGCGGTGTCGCGCTTCAAGCACACCGACGAGAAGAACTACCAGGGCGTCATGTTCGTCAACCCCGGCGGCCCCGGCGGCTCCGGCCTCGCCTACGCGCCGGCCCTCGCCCGCTGGATCGGCGGCACCGGGCACGCGGACGTCGCGGCCAAGTACGACATCATCGGCTTCGACCCGCGCGGCGTCGGGTCCAGCAAGCCGGCGCTGACCTGCGACCCGAACATCAACGACCCGGTCCGTCCCGACTACGTGCCGAGCTCGTGGAAGGAGGAGAAGGCCTGGATCGCCACGTCGAAGAAGTACGCGCAGGACTGCGCCAAGAAGTTCGGCTGGCTGCTGCCGCACATGCGCACCACCGACGCCGCCCGCGACGTCGACGCGATCCGCGCCGCGCTCGGCCAGCAGAAGATCAGCTGGTACGGCTTCTCCTACGGCACCTACTTCGGCGCCACCTACGCCACGCTCTTCCCGAACCGCGTGAAGCGGATGGTCCTGGACGGCAACGTCAACCCCAAGACGGTCTGGTACGACGCCCAGCTGGAGCAGGACAAGGCGTTCGAGCGCAACATCCGCGCCTGGTTCGCCTGGATGGCCAAGTACGACTCGGTCTACCACCTCGGCACGTCCGAGAAGGCCGTCCGCGCCAAGTACTACGAGGTGCTCAACGGGGCGAAGAAGTCCCCGATCGCCGGTCAGATCGGCCCGGCCGAGCTGACCGACATCGTGCTGAGCGCCGGCTACAACACCGGCTACTACATCCCGTTCGCCGAGGCGCTGTCGGCGTGGGTCAACGACAAGGACCCCTCCGGCCTGCTCGGCTGGCTCAGCCTCGGCGGTGAGGACAACGGCTTCGCCGTCTACCTCGCCGTCCAGGCGGCGGACGCCCGCTGGCCCCGCAACTGGGGCAAGTGGCACCACGACGCGGCGAAGCTCTACCGCCAGGGCTACAAGTTCGAGACGTGGGGCAACGTCTGGTTCAACGCCCCGATCGCCTACTGGCCCTTCAACGGCGGGCCGGCGTTCCGCCTGCACGGCAGCCGCGACCTGCCGGGCATGCTGCTCGTCCAGTCCACCAAGGACGCGGCGACGCCGGTCGCGGGCGGCCTGGAGATGCACAAGGTCTTCCCGTCCTCCCGGCTGGTGTTCGAGGTCGGCGGCAAGACCCACGCCAACACGCTCAACGGCAACGCGTGCCTGGACGACAAGGTCGCCGCGTACCTCGACACCGGTGCGCTGCCGGCGAGCCACCGCGGCCCGGACGCCTACTGCCAGGCCGTTCCGGCGCTGAACGACCCGGACCCGACGGCCATGACGCTGAAGGCCGCCCGCGCCGCCGCGGGCAAGGACCTTCCGGTCGGCCGCCCGTAGGGAGCGGAGAACCCGCGGCGTGTCCGTCCCCCTGCCGGGGCGGGCACGCCGCGCTCCGTTCCGGGTCCGGGTGTTCCGGTTCCGGACGGAATCGCGCGATCCCCGGGTTCCCGCGGTCCGCGGCGCCCGGCCGGTAGAAAGCGGGGGTGCTGAACGACGCTGGAAGAAGGGCGGCGGCCGGGACGGCCGCCGCGGCGGTCGCGCTCGGCGCCGCCGCCATGGGAACGCCCGCGGCCGCCGCCGCGCTCCCCGCACCGGAGACCGCGCCCACGCCGCGCGGCCTCGCCTGGAAGCCGTGCCCCGCCAAGGACCCCGTGGAGGGCGCCCGGCTCAAGGGCCTGCAGTGCGCGTCGCTGCGGGTGCCGCTCGACTACGCCCGGCCGGGCGGCGAGAAGATCACGCTCGAACTGACCCGGGCCCGGCACACCGCGCCCACGTCGCAGGGCGCGGTGCTCCTCAACCGGGGCGGGCCCGGCGCCCACGGACGCGACCTGCCCGCCTTCTTCACCCGGTCGCTGCCGAAGCGCGTCGCCGCGTCCCACGACTGGATCGGCTTCGACCCGCGCGGCGTCGGCGCCAGCAGGCCCGAGCTGATCTGCGACCCCGGCTACCAGAACCCCGGCCGCGCGCGGCCCGACACGATCCCCGCGAACGCGGCGGAGGAACAGGCCTGGAAGGCCAGGGCGAGGGCGTACGCCGGCGACTGCGCCCGCAAGTACGGCAAGGTCCTCCCGCACATGGGGACGGCCGACTGGGCGCGCGACATGGACGCGATCCGCCGCGCCCTCGGCCAGCGGAAGATCAGCTACTTCGGCTACTCCTACGGCTCCTACCTCGGCGCCGTGTACGCGACGATGTACCCCGGCCACGTCCGCCGCATGGTGCTCGACAGCGTCGTCAAGCCGAGCGGCGTCTGGTACCAGGACAACCTCGACCAGAACGTGGCGTTCGAGAAGCGCATCCGCGCGTACTTCGCCTGGATCGCCCGCCACCATGAGGTCTACAAGCTCGGCGACACCGAGCGGAAGGTCGCCGGCTCCTACGCCAGGGCGCGGGCCGCCCTCAAGGCGAAGCCGATCGACGGGAAGATCGGGCCGTCCGAACTGGACGACGTGTTCCTCGCCGACGGCTACGCCGACTACGCGTGGCCGGCGCACGCGCGCGTGCTGTCCGCCTTCGTCGCCGGGCACGACGCCGGGCCGCTGCGCAAGGCGTGGCAGCCGCCGGCGCGGCTCGACCAGAACAACTACACCGTCTACAACGCCGTCCAGTGCCGCGACGCGGCCTGGCCGCGCGACTGGACCCGCTGGCACGCCGACAGCGAGCGCCTCTACCGCGCGGGCAACCGCTTCGAGACCTGGAGCAACACCTGGTACAACGCGCCCTGCGCCTTCTGGCCCGTGCAGGGCGGCCCGGCGCCGCGGGTGAGGGGCCGCTCGACGCTGCCGCCGATCCTGCTCGTCCAGGCCACCGGCGACGCCGCCACCCCGTACCCGGGCGCGCTGGAGATGCACCGCAGGTTCCCCACGTCCCGGCTGCTCGTCCAGGCCGGCGGGCACAATCACGGTGTCTCGCTCTCCGGTGACACGTGCGTCGACGAGCGCGTCGCCGCCTACCTCGGCAGCGGCAGCGTGCCGGCGAGCCGGCCGGGTCCGGACGCCGAGTGCAAGGCCGGACCGGCGCCCGAGCCGGCCACGGCCGGGAAGCGCGGCCGCGCCGGCGAGGCGGCGCGCCGCTGAGCCCACTCGGGACGAGCCGGTATCGGGCCCGCGAGGGTGCGCGGGCGGTGGACCGCATAGGCTTGTCCACGTGGAGCTTTCACTGCTGAGGGCCGTCGGGGGGCCGCTCCCGTCGGGGGGCCGGTAGCCATGCGCATGCTGGGCTCGATGCCGGTGCGCGTGCTGGACGACCGGTACCGGGCGGAGGCCCTCGCGATCCTGGACGCCGACCCGGTGTCCAACGTGTTCGTCAGCTCGCGCGTGCACGCCGCGGGGCTCGACCCGCGGCGTCTCGGCGCGCAGATGTGGGGCTACCTGAGCGACGGGCGGCTCGTCTCGCTGTGCTACTCGGGCGCCAACCTGATCCCGGTCGCGGCCGGTCCCGAGGCGGTCCGCGCGTTCGCCGAACGGGCGCAGGCGCAGGGGCGGCGGTGCTCGTCCATCGTGGGGCCCGTCGGCGCGGTCGGCGAGCTGTGGGAGATCCTCGCGCCGTACTGGGGGCCGCCGCGGGCCGTCCGCGCGTCCCAGCCGGTGATGGCCACCTCGGCCGTCCCGGACCTGCCGGCCGACCCGCACGTCCGGCGCGTCCGGATGGAGGAGTTCGACATCGTCTACCCGGCCTGTGTGGCGATGTTCACCGAAGAGGTCGGGGTGTCGCCGAACGCCGGTGACGGGGGAGTGCTCTACCGCGCCCGCGTCGCCGAGCTGATCCGCGACGGCCGCGCCTTCGCCCGCATCGAGGACGGCCGCGTCATGTTCAAGGCCGAGATCGGCGCCGTCACCCCGCGCGCCTGCCAGGTGCAGGGAGTGTGGGTGCCGCCCGACCTGCGCGGCCGGGGGCTGTCGGAGACCGGGATGTCCGCGGTGGTGCGGGAGGCGCTGCGCAGCGTCGCGCCTACCGTCTCGCTGTACGTCAACGACTACAACACGCGGGCGCGGGCCGCTTACCGCCGAGTGGGGTTCGGCGAGCTCGGTTCTTTCATGTCGATCCTCTTCTGACCTGCCGTCCGGCTTGTCGCTGCGTGCCTGATCTGCCCCGGTACCTGATTTGATCTTGCCCGGCGGGTACCATCCCGCCGTGGAGTTCGCCGGGGCATTGCGGCAGGCCGTCCAGGCGAGCGGGCTGACCCTGGAACGGATCCGCCACCGGCTCGGGCGCCGGGGCCTGACCGTCAGCGTGGCCACGCTGAGCTACTGGCAGCGGGGCCGCAGCCGGCCCCGCTCGCGCACCGTGGTCGTCGCGCTGGAGGAGATCCTCCAGGTGCCGCAGGGCACCCTCACCGAGCTGCTGGAGGATCCCGCGCCCGCGGCGGGCCCGCCCCGCCGGCCGCCGGCCGGACGCGCCGGGCCCGCCGCCGGGCCGGCCGGTGCGGCGGACCGGGGCCGCAGCGTGCGGGACCTGTGGCCCGACCCCGAACGCTACGCCTGCCTCGTCGGGCAGCTCGACCGGTCCGGCGACCACCGGCTGGAGCGGCTCAGCATCCACGACGTCTACCGGCTCGACGGGGTGCGCCGCTCCTGGACGCTGTCGGTCCGCACGGTGCTGCGCGCGGCGGGCGACGACATCGACCGCATCGTCTGCGTCCATCAGATGCCCGGCGCCGGGAACGGCGGCGAAGGCCGCGGCCTCGCCGGTGCGCGGTACTGCCGGCCCGGCCGCATCCGCACCGAGAGCGGCCTGATGGCGTTCGAGCTCGTCTTCGACCGGGTGCTGTCGGCGGGGGACACGGCGGTCGTCGAGTACGAGCTGGGACCGGCCGGGGAGCCCCCGTCCGACAGCTACGACCGGCGCTTCTCCCATCCCGTCCACGACTACGTGGCGATCATCCAGTTCGACGGCGGCCGGCTCCCCGCGCGCTGCTACGGGTTCACCGCGGAGAGCTCGCAGGCCCCGCGGCGGCGGCTCGGCGAGCTGTGGGTCGGCACGTCCGGCAGCGCGAACATCGCGGTCGGCGCCGTCCGGCGCGGCATCGTCGGGATCGAATGGGAGTGGCACTAGCGTTTGGACCCCTGGTTGTGGCAAGTTGCCTGTTGGCAAAGGGGGCCACGGGCCTTACAGTGAGCGCGGAAGTCGCAATCGCAGTAGTCAAGGCCGTTGTACGGGGGCCGGCCGGAGCTGATCCGGAGGCCGCAAGTGCAGAGTGTCGCAGAGGACGATCTCCTACAGGTCCTGCAGTACGGTCCGTTCAATGTCGCCCTCCACGCGGCCATCCAGGCGCGTGGCCTCAGCCTCGACTCGCTGCGGCGCCGCCTGGAGGAGCAGGGCATCGCCGTCAGCCTGTCCACGCTGAGCTACTGGCAGCGCGGCCGGACCAGGCCCGAGCGCGCCGACTCGCTGCGCGCCGTCCGCGGCCTGGAGGTCATCCTCGAACTGCCGCGCCACTCGCTGCTGACGCTGCTGCGGCCGACCACCGAGCGCACCGCCGGGCCGTGGCTGCCGGTGGAGGAGCTGTGCCCCGAGCCGGGCGTCCGCGACCTGCTGGACGAGATCGGCGACCGCGGCGAGCGGATGCTCACCGGGCTCAGCCTGCACGACCAGTACCTCGTGGGCCGCCGCCGGGAGCTGCGCGAGGTCCGCTGCCGCGCGGTGTTCCAGGCGCAGCAGCGCGGCGTCGACCGGTGGATCGCCGTCTACCACCATCCGCAGGGCGTCCTGCCGTCCTCGCGGAGCGTGCGCGGCTGCCGCTTCGGGCGCGTCCGGATGGACGAGGCCAGCGGGCTCATCGCCGCCGAGCTGCTGTTCGACCGGGCGCTCGGACGCGGCGAGACGTACCTGCTGGAGTACGGCTTCGGGTTCGACGAGACGGGGCCGCCCATCACCGAGGAGGGGCGCGGCTTCCGCACCCCGCAGCACGAGTTCCTCATCGAGGTGCGGTTCCACCCGTCCGCGCTGCCCGCCCGCTGCCACCGGACGTGGCGGCCCGACGGCCACACCGCGCTGAAGGACTCCGCCGACCTGCGCCTGTCCAGCTACCACAGCGTCCACTTCATCGAGTTCGGCATGGCCGCCGGCTACCACGGCATCCGCTGGGAGTGGGACTAGAGGACGAGGAGGCGCAGCAGGCGCTCCGTTTCGGCGGCGGGGTCCCTGGTGAGGCCGGCGTGCACCGGGCCCGGCTGGACGATCGTGCTGCGCGGAGCCGTCAGCCACCGGAACCGCCGGCCCGGCGACTCGTCCGCGGCCTGCCCGGCCCGCTCGCCGCCGCAGCACACCGAAGCCACACCCTTGAGGGACGCCCGGACGCCCTCCAGGTCGAGCGAGGAGTCCAGGGCGAGGAGGCGGCGCTCGTCCAGGTGCGTCCGGCAGCCGAGATAGTCGAGCGCCCGGCAGTACACCACCACGCCCACGTTCATCGACTCGCCGCGCTCGACGCGCGGGACGATCCGCAGCGCCGCGTACTCGAACACCGTCGGGTCGCCGGCCGCCCTGATATTGCTCACGCGTGCGTTCGGTGCGGGGGCGGGCCCCGGCGCCCCTTCGTTCGCTTCGCTCATGCCGGTCCGCCCAGCCAGCCGGGCCGGTTCTGCCCGCGCCGCGCCGACGTGTCCGGCCCGTGGCCGCTGACGTCCAGGTCGGGCAGCCAGTCGCGCGGCTTGCCGGCCCGCGGCAGCAGGATGTCGACGTAGGCGTCCCGGAGCGCCTGCGGACCGTCGAAGCCGGGCTCGCCCTCCAGCCACCGGTCGGGCACCAGCCCGGTCACCTCGCGCAGCAGCCCTTCGGTGATCTTGGGAGCGAGCTCGGCCTCGGCGGCCTCCAGCCGGCTCGCGTACGGGGTCAGCACGTGGTCGTCCACGTCGTACGGGCCGGAGAACAGCCGGGCCGCGTTCGTCCACGCGTGGTGGAAGATGAGGCTCGCGCCGTGGTCGATCAGCCACACGTCGCCGTGCCAGACGAGCATGTTCGGGTTGCGCCAGCTGCGGTCGACGTTGCCGATGAAAGCGTCGAACCATAGCACCCGCGACGCGAAGCCGGGGTCGGGGCTCCAGCCCAGCGGATCGAAGCCGAGCGAGCCCGGGAGGAAGTCGACGCCGAGGTTCCAGCCGGGGCTGGCCTTGAGGAGGTCCTGGACGTCCGGGTCGGGTTCGTGCCGCCCGATGGCGGGATCCAGGTCGATGAGCACCTGCTCGGGCACCCGGAGGCCGAGCCTGCGGGCCAGCTCGCCCGCGATCACCTCGGCGATCAGCGCCTTGCGGCCCTGCCCCGCGCCATGGAACTTCATGACGTAGGTGCCGAGGTCGTCGGCCTCGACGACGCCCGGCAGGGAACCGCCCTCGCGGAGCGGCGTCACGTATCGGATGGCCGTCACATGTGGCAACACGTCGCAACGCTATCGGCTGGCGGCGCGCGCGGGATAATCGATATATGGGCGTTGAACTGCTCGACCTCTCCGTGCCGGTCACCACGGGCATGCCGGTCTACCCCGGCGATCCCGAGGTCGAGGCCGTGCCCGCGCTGACGGTCGCCGGATCGGGCGTGAACGTCCTGCGCCTGCACATGGGGTCGCAGACCGGCACGCACGTGGACGCCCCGTTCCACATCGACGACGCCCTGCCCCGCCTGGACGAGCTGCCGCTGACCCGGTTCACCGGCCCGGCCGTGGTCATGGACGTCCGCGGCCTGCCGCCCCGCACGCCCATACCGCCCGCCGCGCTCCCGCCCGGTCTCGAACCCGGCGACGTCCTGCTCATCGCGACGGGCTGGTCGCGGCACTGGGGGACCGGCGACTACGCGGCCCACCCGTACCCCGCTCCCGAGACGGCCGAGGCGATCATCGCGGCGGGCGTCCGCACGGTGGCCATCGACGCCCTCAGCGTGGACCGCACCCCGCCGCCGGGCTCGGACGACTTCTCCCTGGCCGCGCACCGCGTCCTCTGCGGGGCGGGCGCGGTGATCGCCGAGAACCTGACCGGCCTGGACCGCCTCGTCGACGCCCAGGACGAGGGCTGCACGATCGAGGTCTTCCTCTTCCCCCTGGCCCTGGCCGCCGCCGACGGCGCCCCGACCCGCGCCGTGGCCCGCGTGGACGACCGGGCCATCCTCGTCTGAACGGCCCGTAGAGTGCCGGGGACGCGACAGGTGGAAGGGGCGCCGTGCGGCTGGGGATCACGATGTTCGCGACCGACCGGACGATGGCGCCGCACGAGCTGGCGAGGGAGGCCGAGGAGCGCGGCTTCTCGTCCCTCTTCCTTCCCGAGCACACGCACATCCCGGTGTCGCGGGAGACGGCGCCTCCGACGGGCGACGGGACGCTGCCGGAAGAGTACGCGCGGACGCCCGACCCGCTCGTGGCGCTCGCCGCGGCGGCCGTGACGACCGAGCGGATCACGCTCGGGACCGGCGTCCTGCTGCCCGCGCAGCGCGACCCGATCGTCACCGCGAAGGCCGTCGCGACGCTCGACCGGCTCGCCGGCGGACGGGTCGCGCTCGGCGTCGGCTACGGCTGGAACGCCGAGGAGGGCGCCGGCCACGGCGTGCCGTGGAAGCGGCGGCGGGCCGTGGCGCGCGAGCACGTCCTCGCGATGCGCGCCCTGTGGACGGACGACGAGGCGTCCTTCGAGGGCGAGTTCGTGGACTTCGAGGCGAGCTGGTCGTGGCCCAAGCCGTCCGGGAGGGTGCCGGTGCTGCTGGGCGGCGCGGCGGGCCCGACGCTGTTCGCGCACATCGCCGAGTACGGGGACGGATGGCTGCCGATCGGCGGTGCGGGCATCCGGGAGGCGCTGCCGGCGCTGCGCCGGGCCTGCGCGGATGCCGGACGGGACATGGTGCCCGTGATCCCGTTCGGGACGCTGCCCGCGCCGGGGAAACTCGGCTACTACGCCTCGCTCGGGATCGAGGAGGTCGTGCTGCGCGTCCCGGCGGGCGGCCGCGACGCCGTCCTGCCGGTGCTGGACGAGTACGCCCGCGCCTACCGGTGAGCT
Source organism: Actinomadura latina NBRC 106108 (assembly GCF_001552195.1). Lineage (GTDB taxonomy): Bacteria > Actinomycetota > Actinomycetes > Streptosporangiales > Streptosporangiaceae > Spirillospora > Spirillospora latina. Next base: position 727,226 of record NZ_BCQS01000005.1, on the reverse strand, counting down.
ACCGGATCATGCGGTAGCAGAAGAAGGTCGGGAAGCGGTAGTACTGCCCCTTTCCCGCCTTCACCGCGCCCAGGATGATGAACGTCCACCCGGCGATCAGCAGCTCCAGGTACGGGATGATCAGCAGGGCGAGGAAGGCCGGCGCCTCCATGACGATCGCCGGCGGCACGCACACGGCCACCACCACGATGACGTGGATCAGCATGGTGAGCTGCTGGTTCATCGACTGCGCCGCGTGGAACCGGGTGAACGGCGAGGTGTTCTTCTTCGCCAGGTAGACGACCAGCGCGGGCAGGAAGCCGATCAGCACGTTCCCGACGTAGGCGAAGATCGCCCAGGTCGTCTCCTCCGGCGGGCCCTGCTGCGGCACGCCGTACGGGACGCCCGGCGGGCCGTACCCCCACTGCGGGTCGTAGCCCCCGGGCGGCTGCCCGTACGGCTGCGAGTACGGCGGCGGCTGGTCGGGTGGCGGGGGCTGGTCGGGCGGCGGGGGCTGGTCCGTCACGGCTGTCCTTGCGGTCTGGGGGTGCATCGATGGGAGATACTGCAGGAATCTATCTTGAACCGGGCTCGCCGGCGCGGGTCTCACCGGAGGCGGGAGGCGTCCAGGCCGGCAGCGGGACCCGGCGTCGGCAGCACGCAGCGTCCTATTCTAGAATTTCATTCGGTCAATGGGGCGGTGGTGCGGGGGACGCCCCCCGCGAGGAGGCTGGATGAGCGGGATCCCGATGGAACGGCACGAGCTGGCGCAGGACGAGGCGGCGGCCCTGAGCGGCCTCGCCGCCCGCGTCCGCGAGCTGGCCGAGGCCACCGTGCTCACCGCGGTCGGCAGCGCCGAGGCGGCCGCCGTCGCCGCCGAGGTCGAGGCGCTGACCGCGCGGCTCGCCGCCGAGCGCCGGGACGCGCCGCCGTTCGTCCCGTCCGGTGAGCGCCGGATGGACCGGCAGATCGGCAACCCCGTCACCGGCGCCCTCAACCCGCTGGCACCGCCCGTCGAGCTGACGGTCAGCTCGGACGGCATCGTCCGCGGCGAGTTCACGCTCAGCACCCTCTACGAGGGCCCGCCGTCGTACGTGCACGGCGGGGTGTCGGCGATGGTGCTCGACCAGGTCCTCGGGATGGCGGCCGCCGCGTCCGGCACGCCCGGCATGACCGCCACCCTGGAGACGCGCTACCGGCGTCCGACCCCGCTCGGCGTCCCGCTCTCGGTGGAGGCGAAGGCGAGCCGGGTGGAGGGGCGCAAGGTCTACGCGTCCGGCACGATCTGCGGGCCGGACGGCCGCGTCACGGTGGAGGCCACCGCGATGTTCATCATGCCGCAGCGGTTCGTCCCGCACTCCTGAGGCGTCAGTCGCCCACCGGGACGGCGAGCGAGATCATGCCGCGCATGTCGAGCTGGACGATGCCCCGGCCGCGGACGAGGCGCAGTATGACGTGGTCGCATCCCGCGCAGCGGGCCACGAATCCGGGCGCGCGGCCGTAGACGCGCAGCTCGGCGACCGGGCCGGTGCGCCCGCAGTTGGCGCAGCGGCTCTCGGCGGCCGTCACGTCCACGGCGAACACCTCCGCCAGCGGGCCCGCGAGGGCGTTGCCGTCGGTGAAGCCGTCCCGGTCGTCGAAGGGCAGGTCGCCGCGTGTCGCCCCGTCATCGAATGTCGCCCCGTCATCGAATGTCGCCCTGCCATCGAATGTCGCCATGTCATCCTCCGCTCGGGCCGAAGCGTTCCGTCCGGACGTTCTCGGGCGCGTGGCCCAGCAGGACGAGGTAGGCGGCGGCCTTCTCGACGAAGCCGGTCGGCCCGCACACGTAGCAGGACGGCGCGAAGTCGGCGGGCCATCCGTGCCGGACGAGGTCGTCGGGGGTGAGCCGGCCCGGCGGACGCGACCGGCCGTCCGGCGTGCCGCGCGTGTACAGGAAGGTCACGTCGAGGCCGGGCGAGCCCTGCCCCAGTTCGCTCGCGTAGAGCCGGTCCTCCGGCCTGCGGACCGAGTACACGAGCCGGAACGGGACCCTGCTTCCCACCGCCCGCCGGGCGCGGATCATGGCCATCAGCGGGACGATGCCGGAGCCGCCCGCCACCAGCAGGACGGGTTCCGGCTGCTCCTCCCGCCACACGAACCACCCGCCCACGGGCCCGCGGAACTCCACCACGTCGCCCGGCATCATCTCGTCGGCGAGGTACGGCGACACCTCGCCGTCCTCCACGCGCTGCACCGTCAACTCGACGCGCTCGCCGCCGGACGCGGACGCCACCGAGTAGCTGCGCTGCGTGCTGTAGCCGTCCTCCGCGGTGAGCCGGACGTCCACGTGCTGGCCCGCCAGGTGGCCGGGCCATCCGGGCACGCCGAAGACCAGCGTGGCGGCCGTCGCGGACTCGGCGCGCCGCTCCAGCAGTTCGGCGGCCTGCCAGCGCAGCCGCCCGCCTAGTCGCCTTGGTACCGCTGCTCGCGCCATGGGTCCCCGTAGTCGTGGTAGCCGGCGCTCTCCCAGAACCCGGGCTCGTCCGCCAGGCCGAGCCGGATCCCGCGCACCCATTTCGCCGACTTCCAGAAATAGAGGTGCGGGACGAGGAGACGGGCCGGGCCGCCGTGTTCCGCCGGCAGTTCCCCGGCGTCGTACTCGTAGGCGATCCATGCCTTGCCGTCGAGCAGATCCTCCAATGGGAGATTCGTGGTGTAGCCGCCGTGGGAGTGGACGAGGGCGAAGTCGGCCGCGCTCTCCACGTCCTCGAAGAGAACGTCCAGAGAAACGCCCCGCCATTGCGTATCGAATTTTGACCATTTAGTGACGCAATGCAGATCCACGGTGGGCGTCTCGGCGGGCAGCGCCATCAGATCGTCCCAGCTCCAGCGGTATTCGGTGCCGGTCTCCGTACTGATGGTGAACTCCCACTCGTCCAGCGGGACATGCGGCGTCGGACCCGCCGACAGCACTGGGAAGTCGAACGTCTCGTACTGCCCCGGCGGGAGTTCGTGGTCGCCGGAAGGGCGCCGTCCGTGGAATCCGCGAGAAATGATGGGCATGACGTCCTTCTTCCCCGGATCCGCTCAGTATTCGTAGACTTTCACGATCGGCGCGTGCTCGTACCAGGAGGCGATGACCGACGAGGTGTGCTCGTCGCTGAGGAAGTCGACGCGGAGCCATCCCTCGGCCTGCGTCACGCGCGTCTCGTAGCCCGGATTCGGCGTCGCCGAGACGAGCCGCACCCGGTTCCTCTCGATCGACATCGCGGCGCGCCCGCCGCGCGTCGCGTAGCTGCGCACGTTGTCGGGCGTCTTCGGGGTCTGCTCCGGCTTGCCGGGCGGCGGCTTCGCGGACTTCGACGGCTTGGGCGCCGTGTCCGCGCCGTCGGGCGGGCGGGGCCGCGCGGTCGGCGAGCCGACCGTCGCCGGGCCTGGCGGCGTCGTCGGGCTGGAGTGGATGACGGGCCCGGCGATCGGCGGCGGCGCCGACCGTTCCGACACCGCGCTGCGGACGACGCCGCGCACCCCGAGCCAGGAGAACGCGACCGCGAGCGCAGTCACCCCGGCCCACGGGGCAACATACGACATTGCGCGACGCATGGGCACATGGTGGCATACGGTTCCGCCATGGCGAGTGTTCTGGTGGTCGAGGATGACGCAAATGTCCGGACCGCCCTGATTCGGGAATTGAGCGTGCGGTCGCATGTCGTACGCAGCGTCGGGACCGCGATGGACGCGCTGCGCGAGGTCACCCAGTCGCCCCCCGACGTGGTCGTGCTCGACCTCGGGCTTCCCGATCTCGACGGCGCGGAGGTGCTGAAGATGCTGCGCGGCATCTCCGACGTCCCGGTCATCATCGCGACGGCGCGCGACGACGAGCCGGAGATCGTCCGGTTACTGAACGCGGGCGCCGACGACTACCTCATCAAGCCGTTCTCCATCGAGCACCTCAGCGCCCGGCTGGCGGCGGTGCTGCGCCGGTCGGCGCGGTCCGGGCCGACCGCCGAGCTCAGCGTCGGCGGGCTGCACATCGACCTCGACCGCCGGGAGGCGCTGCTGGACGGCAAGACGCTGGAGCTGACCCGCCGCGAGTTCGACCTGCTCGCCTACCTCGCCGCCCGCCCCGGCCGGGTGGTGGCGCGGCGCGAGCTGCTCGCCGAGGTGTGGCGGCAGGCGTACGGCGACGACCAGACCATCGACGTGCACCTGTCCTGGCTGCGGCGCAAGCTCGGTGAGACCGCCGCCGCCCCCCGCTACCTGCACACGGTGCGCGGCGTCGGGGTCCGGCTGGCCGAACCCGATCCGCGGTCATGAGGAAGACGCTCGTCCTCGTGTCCCTGGCGGTCACCTCGATGGTCGCGCTGGCGTTCCTGATCCCGCTCGCGCTGACCGTCCGGGAGATCGCCCGGGACCGCGCCCTCACCACCGCCGAGCGGCAGGCCAGCGCGCTCGGCCCCGTCCTCGTCGTCACCGAGGACCCCGCCGCCCTCGAACGCGCCGTCGCCAGCACCCAGGCCGGCGCCGCCGGGCGGATGACCGTGCACCTGCCGGACGGCGGGCTCGTCCCGAAGGACGCCCACGGGGACTTCAGCGCCCGCCCCGAGCAGCTCACCGAGGCCGGGCGGCGCGGACGCTCCTACACCGCCCGCGTCGACGGCGGGTACGCCCTCCTCCAGCCGGTGTCGCTCGACGCCGGCCGCACCGCCGTCGTCGAGGTGTTCCTGCCCGACGACGACCTCTCGCGCGGCGTCTGGAAGGCGTGGCTCGTCATGACGACGGTCGCCTGCGCGCTCGTCGCCGGGTCCGTCGCCGTCGCCGACCGGCTCGGCAACCGGATGATCCGCTCCACCCGGCGGCTCGCCGAGGCCGCGGGCGCCTTCGGGGACGGCGAGATGTCGGTCCGCATCGAGCCGGACGGGCCGCCCGAGCTGGTCGAGGCCGGGCTCGCGTTCAACGCGATGGCCGACCACGTCGTCCAGCTCCTGTCGGCCGAACGCGAGATGGCCGCCGACCTGTCGCACCGCCTCCGCACCCCGATGGCCGCGCTGCGGCTGAACGCCGAGGCCCTCGGCGACGGGCCGGTCGCCGAGCAGACCCGCGAGGCCGTCGACCGCCTCGAACGCGAGGTCGACCAGATCATCCGGACCGTCCGGCGGCCCACCGGGCGCGGCAGCTGCGACGCCTCGAAGGTGCTGCGCGACCGCGTCGCGTTCTGGTCCGTCCTCGCCGAGGACGAGGGGCGCTCCTGCGAGCTGATCGGCGCCGAGGGGCCCGCGCCGCTGCCGATCCCCGGCACCGAGCTGGCCGCCGCCGTCGACGCGCTGCTCGGCAACATCTTCCGGCACACCGCCGAGGGGACCGGCTTCGTCGTCACGCTGCACCAGGGGCAGGGTGTCACCGGCATCCTCGTCGCCGACGGCGGGCCGGGCATCAGCGACCCGGACGCGGCGCTGAAGCGCGGCAGCAGCGGCGGCGGCTCCACCGGCCTCGGCCTGGACATCGCCCGCCGCGCCGCCGAGTCCACCGGCGGCTACCTGCGCATCCACCGCAGCGTCCTCGGCGGCGCCCAGGTGCAGATGTGGTTCCGGACCCGCTGGCTGCCGCCCGCCCGCCGCTCCCGCCGCCTCGTCGGCCGCCGCCGCCACTCCCGCGCCTAGCGGACCGGCATAGCAGTGGCTTAAATCCGCCTTAAGCGCGAAAACGGTGCGCCGGGGCGGCCCTAGCTTGGCGGCCATGAAGCGTCCCCGCTCCCCGTACGCGCCGCGCCGCTGGCAGTACGCCGCCGCCGCGGTCATCGCCGTCCTGGGCCTGGCCGCCGCCGCGGTCATCGCGGTCGCCGCCGCCCTCGCCAGCGGCAACATCCCGACGGCGCCCAGCTCGTACACGGTGCAGCTCGTCCGCGCCGCCGACAGCGGACCCGCCTTCTTCTCCGCCGTGCCCGCGCGGGTAGAGGCCGCAAGCCCCTTCACCAAGGCGTCCGGCTAGCCTCGCTGGTGGTCGCCTGCAGCCCCGTCGATCAGCTCACGGACGATGTCCATGTGCCCGGCATGCCGCGCGGTCTCCTCGATCATGTGGATCAGCACCCACCGCAGCGTGACGGTCTCCCCGTGCCACGCGGTCCCGCGCGCCTCGACGTCCAGTTCCCCGATGACCTGATCCGCCGCAGCCCGCGCCCTCCGGTAGAACGCGATGATCCCCTCGGTGGTCTCACCGGGCTCGACCCGCAGATCGGCGTCCGGATCGTCCTCGTCGAAGGGCAGCGGCTCCGTCTCCCGCCCGAACGTCTCGCAGAACCACCCGTACTCGACGGCCGCCAGATGCTTCGTCAGGCCGAGCAGGCTCGTCCCGGACGGCGTCATCGGCCGCCGCACCCGCTCCTCGTCCAGCCCCTGGAGCTTCCACAGCACCACATCCCGGTGCCGGTCCAGCGCGGCCTTCAGGCTCTCCTTCTCCCCACCGGTGAACGGCACCTGTTCCATCCCGCCAAGCTACAGCGCCTCGCGGGGGGTGTGGGGCCAGACCGCGCCCGCTGGACGGTCAGCGCCCTGCGCGAACTCCTGGGAGGGCCGCCGTCCGGCGTGACGGCGGCCCTCCGCGCGGTTCAGCAGTTGTAGTACCTGATGTACCACTTGCCGTTGCCGTTACCGAGCTTGTAGTCGGCGATCCAGTGATGATGGTTCGTCCGAACCCACAGGTACCCGTCGCGGCGCTGGATGGTGTCCCAGTCGGTCCAGACGCGGGTGCCGTGTTCCAGGGCCCCGATCTTCTGGTAGTGAATGCCCGGCCCGGTGCGGACGTTCAGCCCGTTGGCGGGCAGGACCGTCCCCTGGCACCAGCGGCTGCGCTCCTCGTCCCGGTTGAGGAGCCGGTCCATCGCCTTGGCGGCGCCCTCCGGCCCCACGACGATGGCCCCGGGCCCGTGCCCTTCCTCCTCCTGCTGCTGCCCCTGCTGCTGGTCCGGCTGCGGCGGCGGCTCCGCCTCGGCGACCGCACCGACGCTCAGCATCCCTCCGGCGAGCACGCCCGCCACCAGCCCGGCACCGAGTTTCGTACGTACGCGCATCTATCCCCTCCAGGTTCGTCCGACATGCAGTCAGAACCTTACCCAGAGTCATATATGTATGACACAACGTAACGAAGACTCTTCTTGCCCTCCACCGGGGAGCTCAGCCGGTCCCGTCGCCCGGCCGGCCCGGATCGGGTGCGGTGTCCGCCTCCCACTCCCCGCCGAGGTAGGCGCCGCGCATCCGCGGGTCGGCCGCCAGTTCGGCGGGCGTGCCGGCCAGCACGATCTCGCCCAGCTCCAGCACGTACCCGCGGTGGGCGACCTCCAGCGCGGCACCGGCGTCCTGCTCGACCAGCAGGATGCCGGTCCCCGACTCGGCGATGCCGGTGAGCCGCGCCAGGATCTCGTCCACGAGCAGCGGTGCCAGGCCGAGCGACAACTCGTCGATGAGCAGCAGCCTCGGCCTGCTCATCAGCGCCCGCGCGATCGCGCACATCTGCTGCTCGCCGCCGGACATGCTCCCGGCGACCTGGTCGAGGCGCTTGCCCAGCACCGGGAACAGCTCCAGCACCGGGGCGAGGTCGGTGTTGCGGCCGAGCCAGCCGCCGAGGCGCAGGTTGTCGCGCACCGACAGCCCGGGGAACAGCCGCCGCCCCTCCGGGACGTGCGCGACGCCCGCCGCGGCGACGGCCTCCACGGACGCGCCGATCAGCGACCGGCCGTCCACGGTCAGCGTGCCGCTCCGGTCGGGGATCATCGCGGTGACGGCCCGCAGCAGCGTGGACTTGCCCGCGCCGTTGGGCCCGACGAGCGCGACGATCTCTCCCTCGCCGACGTCGAGGGAGACCTCGTGCAGCACCCGGACCCGCCCGTATCCGGCGGTGAGCCGGTCGATCTCCAGCATCATGAGCGGTTCTTCCTGGTGTAGCGGTGCCCGAGATAGGCCTCGACGACCCGTTCGTCGCTGAGCACCTGCCGGGGCGGCCCCTGGGTGAGGACGGTGCCGTGGTGCAGCACGAGGATCTCGTCGGAGATCGCGGCGATGGCCTGCACGATGTGCTCGATGATCAGCACGGCCAGGCCGTCCCGGCGCAGCTCGTCGATGAGCGCGAGCGCCGGGTCGATCTCGGCGGGCCGCAGCCCGGCGAGCACCTCGTCCAGCAGCAGCACCCGCGGCCGCAGCGCCAGCGCCTTCGCCAGCTCCAGGCGGCGGGCGTCGGCGACCGACAGCTCGGCGGGCGGGACGTCGCCGCGGCCGCCGAGCCCGACCCGCTCCAGCACCCCCGCCGCCTCGCGGCGGGCGTGCGCGGGGCTGCGGACCGGGGACGCCCCGAACATCACGGCCACCGCCACGTTGTCGGCGACGGTGAGGCCGCGGAACGGCTTGACGATCTGGAAGGTGCGGGCGACCCCCGCGTGCGCGACCCGCCACGGCCGCGCCCCGGTGAGGTCCCTGCCGCCGACGTGGACGGACCCGGCGGTCGGCTTGAGGTGGCCGCTGATGAGGTTGACCAGCGTGCTCTTGCCCGCCCCGTTGGGGCCGATCACGCCGAGCGTGCGGCCGGGCGGCAGCGCCAGGTCGACGCGGGACACCGCCAGCAGCCCGCCGAAGCGGCGCTCCAGCCCCCGTGTCCGCAGGACGGGCGGCTCGTCGGTCGCGGTCCCGGCGGCCGGCGGCTCCTCCTCCGGCTCGGTCATAGCCGGTACCTCCGTACGTTGGACAGCAGCGAGAAGTCGCGCGTGCGCAGCGCGTCCCGGACGAAGTTGACGAGGCCCTGCGGCAGCAGGATCACCGCCACGATGATGAGCACGCCGAGCGTGAAGCTGTGCATCTGCGGGAAGTGCTGCCGGAGGTACTCGGAGACGACGGCGATGCCGAGCGCGCCCAGGATCGGTCCCGTGACCGTCCCGGACCCGCCGATCACCACCATGACGACCATGAGCACCGTGATGTTCACGTCGAACAGGCGGTCGGGATAGATGGTGACCTGCTGGAAGGCGTAGGCGGACCCGGCGGCGCCGGTGAGCGCGGCCGACACGCCGAACGCGACCGTCTTGGCCCAGGTGGTGTTGACGCCCATCGCCGCGGCGGCGTCCTCGTCCTGGTTGATGGCGCGCAGCGCGTAGCCGGTCCGGCCGCGCGAGATGAGCGCCGCGACCAGCGCCGCCACCGCGCCGAGGCCGAGGAAGAGCAGGTAGAAGCCGTCGTTGCCGAGCCACGGCGTGGGCGCCTCGCCGCCGGTGGACGGGATGGTGATGCCGGCTCCGCCGCCCGTCCAGCGCGGGATGTTGGTGACGAGTTCGCGCAGGCCCTCGGCCACCCCGAGGGTCGCCACCGCGAAGTAGTGGCCCTTGAGCCGCAGCAGCGGCAGCCCGATCACGGCGGCGAACACGGCCGCGACCACCGCCGAGACGGGCCACGCCACCCAGAACGACAGGCCGCCGTGGACCATGAGGACGACCGTGGAGTAGGCGCCGAGGCCGAAGAAGCCGACCTGCCCGAAGCACGCGTAGCCGGTGAAGCCGCCGATGAGGTTCCACCCGACCGCCAGCGTCACGAACATGAAGACCGTGGTGACCGTCCGCTCCTGGCCGGAGTAGAGCTGGCTCTGCAGCCCCAGGCAGGCCAGGACGGCCACGCCTCCGGCAATCCACGGCAGCCACGCGGGACGGCGCCCCCGGGTGACCGGGGCCTTCCCGCCCTGGCCGGTGCTGGCCGCGGCGGTGCCCGTGCCCGTGCCTGTGCCCGTGCCCGTGCTCGCCTCCACGCTCACACCTCCACCCGGCTCGCGTAGAAGGCCCGTCCGGCGATGCCCTGCGGGCGGACGGCCAGGACGACGACGAGCACGCCGAAGGCGACGGCGTTGACCAGGGTGCCGGGCAGCAGCTGCCCGCCCCACGCCTCGACCAGCCCGAGCACGATCCCGCCGATCAGCGCCCCGTACATGTTGCCCAGCCCGCCGAGGACCGCCGCGACGAAGCTGAACAGGGTGAAGCGCCCGGCGTCGGCGGGGCTGAACGTCCCGACGGCGCTGACCGCCGCGCCGGCCGTCCCCGCCATCGCGGTGGCGATCCCGAACGTGAGCGCGTAGACGTGCCGCGCGCGGATGCCCATCAGCTGGGCCGCGCCGCGGTCCATGCCGGTGGCCAGGATCGCCAGCCCGGTGCGGGTGCGCCGCATCACCGCGACGAGGACGAGGGTGATGGCCAGTGCCACGGCCGCCGCCAGCAGCCGTCCGAGGGGGACGCGGACGCCGGTGAGCAGCGTGAAACCGTCCCCGGCGTACCCGGTCGTGACGGACCGGTAGTCCCCGGAGTACAGCAGGATCAGGCCGTTGACCACGACCAGCTCCAGCCCGAACGTGAGCAGCAGCGTGATGAAGATCGGGGCCTTCACGACCAGGTTGATCAGCCCGCGCTGCACCAGGTAGCCGGCCGCGAACAGCGCGACCGCGACCGGGACGATCGCGGCGAACGGGTCCAGGCCGAGCCGCTGGTTCAGCTCCCACGTCAGGTAAGCGCCGACCAGGACGAACGCCCCGTGCGAGAGGTTGATGACGTTCATCACCCCCCACACCAGGGAGAACCCGACGGCGATCAGCGCCAGCAGCCCGCCCTGGAGCAGCCCGTACACGGTCGCCTGCAGGAACTGGCTCATCAGCGCTTCCCGGTGCCGGGCCATATCATCGCGGCCTCGGCGAGGTCCTTCGGCCACACGGTGACCGGCCTGCCGTTCTGGATCTGGACGACCTGCATCTTCTTGGTCAGGTTCTGGCCCTTGCCGGAGAACTTCAGCGGGCCGAAGAAGGTCGGCTCGTCCAGTGCGGCGAGGGCGTCCCGGACCTTGCCGGCGTCGGTGCTTCCGGCCTTCTCCACGGCGAAGACCAGGGCCAGGCAGGCCGCGGTCGCCTCGGCGCCGTGGTACTCCGGTGCCCGGCCCCCGAACGCCGCCTTGAACGCCGTCGCGTAGTCGGACGCCGATCCGATCCACTTGTCCTTGCCGATCGTCTTGTCGGTCCACTGCGTGGAGCCGAGGACGCCCTCCGCGTCCGCGGCGAGCGACTTGGCGAAGTCGGGCGTGGGCGGCGCCACCGTCTCGGCGAAGCCGGCCGGCGAGACGCCCAGCTCCTTGGCCTGCTTGATGATGGCGATGCCCTCGGCGACGTGCACCGAACCGATGATCACGTCCGGCCTCATCGACTTGATCTTGGTGAGCGCGGACGAGACGTCGGAGGTGCCGCTCGGGAAGTACTCGGTGGCCACGACCTTGAAGCCGAGGCGGCGCGCCTCCGCGGCGCCGGACTCGGCGACCGTCTTGGAGAACCCGTCGTCGGCGGACAGGAACGCCACCGTGCCCGGCTTCGGCTGGGCCAGCTCGTTGATCGCCTGGACCATGGACGCGGCGTAGGAATGGGCGGGGGACAGAGCGGCGAACGTCCGCTTGTACCCCTTCTGGAAGATCTTGTCGTCGGCGCCGGAGCTGTCGGCCATCACCTGGCCGTTGCGCTCGACCACCGCGGCCGCCGCCTCGGTGGTGGCCGAGCCGTAGGGGCCGAGGATCAGCTTGACGCCCTTGTCGTTGAACTGGTCGACGAGCTGGGCCGCGGTGTCCGGCTTGGACGTGTCGTCCTGGTACTGGATGTCGACCTTGAGCTTCTTCGAGCCGACCGGGACGCCGCCCTTGGCGTTCACCGCCTGCTGGCAGAGCTGGTAGCCCTCCTTGGTGAGACCGCCCTCCCGGGCGAGTGACCCGGTGAGGGACATGGACGCGCCGATCGGGAGGGTGTCCCCGCCGCCGCTCGCCTCGTGCTCGCCCTTCGACCCGCATCCGGCCGCCGCCAGCGCGACCGCCGCGATCAGCGCCGCTGCCTTCCTGGTGTGCATCTCGTCCGCCCGTTCTCCTCGGATCGGCCGGGCCGCCGTCCGCCCCGAACGAAGGAGCGGCCCGTAAACGCCTGTCCAGCGCTTACGCAACGGGAAGGTAGACGGCGACCCGCCCCCACCGGGAAGGGCAAACTTCGAAATTTGAGATTCTTCTAGGATTTGGGCTATATGCAGAAAGCCCCCGGATTCTTACGCTAATGGGCGATGCGAATCCTGCTCGTCGAGGACGATGACCGGTTCGCCGACGCCCTCACGGTGGCGCTGCGGCGGCAGGGGTTCGACGTGTCCCGGGCCGGCACCGCGGCCGCCGCGCTGGCCGCGCCGGAACCCGCCCTCGTCCTGCTGGACCTCGGCCTGCCCGACCTCGACGGCATCGAGGTGTGCCGGCGGCTGCGCGGCGGCGGCGACGTGGCCATCATCGCCATCACCGCCCGCGGGGATGAACGGGACCGTGTCATCGGGCTGCGCGCCGGCGCCGACGACTACCTCGTCAAACCGTTCGGCATCGCCGAGCTGAGCGCCCGCATCGACGCCGTCATGCGCCGCGTCCGGCCCGCCGCGCGTCCCGTCGTGACCGTGCGCGGCGTCCGCGTCGACCCCGCCCGGCGCCTCGTCACCGCCGCCGGGGGCGCCGAGATCACGCTGACCCGCAAGGAGTTCGAGCTGCTCGCCGCCCTCACCCGCGAACCCGGCGTCGTGGTCTCCCGCGAGCGGCTGCTCGCCGAGGTGTGGCATAGCACGTGGCCGGGCGGGCGGCGCACCCTCGACGTGCACATGGCGACCCTGCGGGCCAAGCTCGGCGATCCGGGGATCGTCCAGACCGTGCACGGCGTCGGCTACCGGCTCGGCGTCGGTGCAGGCACGGCCGAGCCCGGCGGGTCCGAGCCCGGCGGGTCCGGGCGGCCGGGGAAGGCCACGTGAGGCGGCTGCGGCCGGGAGGGTGAGAGGCATGCTGCGCCGGATGCTGGTGCTCTACGCGTCGCTGCTGCTGCTCGTGCTGGCCGCGCTGGAGGTCCCGCTCGCCATCGCGTTCGCCGCCCGCGGCACCCAGAGCCTGTTCATCGACCAGCTCAACGACACCGCCCGGTTCGCCTCGCTCACCGAGCCCGCGCTGCGCACCGGCGAGATGGTCACGCTGCGCGCCGAACTCACCCGCTACGACGACCTGTACGGCATCGCGACGGCCGTCGTCGACCGGAACGGAGCCGTCGTGCTGTCCTCGCGCGGCGGGCTGGCCCTCGGCGGCGACGCCCGGCTCCGGGTGCGGGACGCCCTCTCCGGGGAGCGTTCCGACAGCAAGGACGTGGTGTGGCCGTGGCGGCGCGCCCCGATGATCGTGGCGGAGCCGGTCGGCCTCGGCGGCCGGGTCGTCGCCGCCGTCATCACGATCTCGCCCACCGACGCCGTCCGCGACCACACCCTCACCCGGTGGGCGGAGCTGGCCGCCGCCGGCCTCGCCGCCCTGCTGGTCTTCGGTTTCGCCGCCGTCCCGCTGACCCGCTGGGTGCTGCGCCCGGTCCGCCGGCTGGACGAGGTCACCGGCGAGCTGTCCGCCGGCCAGTGGCAGGCGCGGGTCGCGGTGACGACCGGCCCCGCCGAGCTGCGGCGGCTCGGCGAGAATTTCAACGCGATGGTCGCGGCGGTCGGCCGGATCCTCGAACAGCAGCGGTCGTTCGTGTCCTACGCCGGGCATCAGATGCGCAACCCCCTCGCCGCGCTGCGGCTGCGGGTGGAGAACCTGGCCCCGCACGTGCCGCCCGAGGGGGAACGCGACCTCGCCCTGGCCGTCGACGAGGTCACCCGGCTGGGCCGCATGCTGGACGGCATCCTCGCGCTGGCCCGCGCGGAGGGCGGCGGCTACCCCATCGGCGTGGTCGACTGCGGCCGGGTGGCCCGCGAACGCGTGGACGCGTTGCGCCGCAACCCGTCCGGGGTGCGCGTCCGGCACCGCGGCGCGAAGCACGCCGCCGTCCTCGCCGTCCATGACGGCGCCGGCCAGATCCTCGACGCCCTCCTCGACAACGCGGTCAAGTTCGCCGGCCGGGGCTCGACCGTCACCGTCACGCGCCCGTTCCAGGGCCCGGACGGACCGATGGTCGCCATCGACGTCCTCGACGACGGCCCGGGACTGCCTTCGGCCGACCTCGCCAACGCCGCCCAGCGGTTCTGGCGCAGCCCGGAGCACCAGAACATCGACGGCACCGGCCTCGGCCTGAGCATCGCCACGGCCCTGGCCGAGGCGTCCGGCGGCGCCCTGCGACTCGGCCCCGCCCACCCGCACGGCCTGCTCGCCACCGTCCTCCTGCCCGCGGTCAGCCCTGCCGCTTCGCCTCCCGGTAGTACCGCGTCGCGCCCGGATGCAGGGGCAGCGGGTACGTCGAGACCGCCGACCTCCGGTTCAGGTGCAGCGCCTCCGGGTGCGCGGCGGCCAACTCGTCCCGCCGCGTGAACAGCAACCGGGTCAGCCGGTAGGCCCGCTCCTCCGGCATCGAGGCGTTGACCACCAGATAGTTCGGCACGCCGATCGTCCGCACCGGCTTTCCGAGGCCGTACGCCGACGCGAGAATCGACCGCTCCTCATAGAACGCCCGGTACCGCCGCTTCAACGGTTCGACATAGGCACTGAGGTCGATCAGCCGGATGGGCATCGACTGCGACAGCTCCGCGATCGCCCCGGTCGGCAGCCCCCCGGAGAAGAAGAACGCGTCGATGCGGCCGCTCTTCAGCGCGTCGGCGGCGTCCGCCAGCTGCAACCGGCGAACCCGCACGCCGTCCTCGTCCACCCCGGCGACCGCGAGCAGCCGGGTCGCGATCAGTTCCGTCCCCGAACCGGCCGCCCCGAGCGACACGACCCGCCCCTTCAGATCGGGCAGCCGCTGGATGGGACCGTCCGCGGGAACGACGAGATGCGTGTAGTTCTCGTACAGCCGCGCCAACGCGGCGACCGGCTCCCGCTGGGTGAACGGGGGGCGCCCCTCGAACGCCAGCGCCGCCGAGTCGGCCAGCGCGAAGGCCGCATCGGCCCGCCCCTCGCCCACCAGCCGGAGGTTCTCCACCGACGCCCCCGTGGAGATCACCTGCGGCCGCGCCCCGGGCAGCCGCTCCCGCGCCACCTCCGCGAGCCCCTGGCCGTAGGCGTAGTACACGCCCTCCCGGTTCCCGGTCGCGATCACCAGCCGCCAGGGCCGGGCCGCCGGCCCCCCGCACCCGGCCACCACGGTGAGCATCCCCGCCGCGACAACGACTGTGATCCACCTCACAGCCGCCGATCGTACGCCACCCCAGATCACAGCCCCGCGACGTTCCGAACACGGAACACCCCTCTATCCCCGCCCGCCCCATTCCGCATTCCCGCAGCTGAACGCCTTTTCCGCGTTTTTCGTCCCCCTTCCGAATAAGCCTGGCTCAGCGGTTCCCTAAGTGAGGCTTAAGGGCGTTCTGCTGGGGGTGGGCAGGGCCTAGCGTTGCGGGTGTCAGATTGAAGAGACGGCGGAGGTGCACAGGCGGAGAGCGAAGCGAACGTCGGCTGAGGTTCCGACTGAGGTTCCTGATTGAGACAGGTTTCTGGCCCGCACGGCCCCGTTACCCCGCTCTGGGGCCGTGCGGGCCAGAATCCTTTTTCAGCGGGGAAGTGCGCCCAGCAGGAGGAGGCGGAAGGCGTCGGCGGTGCCGGTCCCGGTGGCGTCGCCGGTGGCGAGGCGGCGGATGGCGAGGCCGTAGAGCATCGCGACGACCGCGGGGGCGTGGCGTTCCGCGTCCGGGATGCCGAGGGCCCTGAGGACGGCCGTGGCGAGTTCGTCGTAGGCCGCGACGGAGCGTTTCGAGGTCTCGCGCAGGGCGGGGTCGCGGGCCGCGTGCAGGTGGAGTTCCAGGTTCGCCACCTGCTCGGGGCCGTCGGTGAAGGCGAGGATGGCCTTCTCGACCTCGTCGGGCGCCTGGACGGGGGCCATGCCGGATTCGGCCAGGGCCGTGACGTAGGCGGTTATGCGGGTTATCTCTTCTTCCACGAACGTGTGCAGCGCCTCGCGGAGGAGGTCCTCCTGGCTCGGGAAGTGGTAGGTGAGGGAGCCGAGGGAGACGCCGGCCGCACGGGCGACGGCGCGGTTGGTCACGGCGCCGATCCCTCGCTCGCCGATGAGGCGGAGGGTGGCTTGGAGAATCCGGTCGCGGGCGCTCATCGGTTGACAGTCTTCCCTAGGGATCGTGGGTTCTGTATCGTTCGTTCGAACGAACGATAGCGGGAGGTCGCGTGGTGCTGGGGCTGGCGGGGCAGGCGGAGGCGCTGGCGAGGGGTGATGTCTCGGCCAGCGAACTCGTCGAGGAGAGCCTGGAGAGCATCGGGCGGCAGGAGTCGCTGGGGGCGTTCCGGGTGGTGCGGGCGGAGGCGGCGGCCCAGGAGGCGCTGGAGGCGGAGAAGCGGCTCGGGGAGGGGGAGCGGCTGCCGCTGCTCGGGGTTCCCGTGGCCATCAAGGACGACACCGATCTGGCGGGGGAGACCACGCCGTTCGCGGTGGCGGGAGACCACCGGCCGGCGGAGCGGGACGCGGAGGTCGTGCGCAAGTTGCGGGCGGCCGGGGCCGTGATCGTCGGGAAGACCACCACGTGTGAGCTCGGGTTGTGGCCGTTCAGTGAGTCGGAGGAGTTCGGGTGCGCCCGGAATCCGTGGAATCCCGAGTACACGCCCGGTGGGTCGTCCGGGGGTTCGGCGGCGGCCGTGGCGGCGGGAATGGTCGCGGCGGCGGTCGGGTCGGACGGGGCGGGGTCCATCCGGATCCCGGCGGCCTGGACGGGGCTGGTCGGCATCAAGCCGCAGCGGGGACGGGTCTCCGGGTACCCGCAGACCGATCCGTTCAACGGGATCACCGTGTGGGGGCCGCTGGCCAGGAGCGTCGAGGACGCCGCCCTGATGCTCGACGTCCTCAGCGGGAGTCACCCGGACGACGTCTACCAGATCGATGCGCCGGTGACCTCCTTCGCCGAGGCGGCGAGGCGGGAGCCGAGGAGGCTGCGGATCGCCGTCTCGTTCAAGACCGCCTTCGGGGTGAGCGGGAAGCTCGACCCCGAGATCCGGGCGGCCGTCGAGCGGCTCGCGAGGAGGCTGACCGACCTGGGGCACAAGGTGTTCCCCGCCGATCCCGACTACGGGCTCGTGGGGCTCGGCCTCATTCCGCGCGGGACGGCCGGCGTCGCGGACTGGCTGGACTCCCTGCCGAACCCGCGGCCCGATCACCGGACGGAGGTCGAGGCGCGCATCGGACGCGTGGCCGGCAAACGGCTGCTGCCGCTGGCGAAGAAGATGGACCCCTACCTGCGGCGCAAGGTCGGGCGCATCTTCCGGTTCGCCGACGTCGTACTGACCCCGACCACCGCCCAGCCGCCCCTGAGGGTCGGGGCCTTCGACGGGGCCGGCTACCAGCGCACGCAGTCGGGGGTCGCCGCCGCCTGCCCTTACGCCTGGACGTGGAATGTGCTGGGGTGGCCCGGAGTGAACGTCCCGGCGGGGTTCACTGAGCGCGGGCTGCCGATCGGGGCGCAGCTCCTCGGGCATGACTCCGACGAGGCCACGCTCATCTCGCTCGCCGCCCAGCTGGAGGCGGTCGAGGGGTGGGTCGAGCGGCGTCCGTGAGTGTGCGCGGCGGGCCGCCCCGGAGCGGCCCGCCGCGGCTCAGTACCCCGCGCCGGTCAGCATGCCGCCGTCGACCAGGACCTCGCTGCCGGTGCAGTAGGACGAGTCGTCCGAGGCCAGGTAGACGACCAGGCCCGAGACCTCCTTGGACTTGGCCATGCGGCCGAGGGGCAGCGAGTTCATGAACGCGTCGGCGCTGCCGGCCTTCGCCGCGATGATGTCGTCCTGCATGAACAGCGGGGTCACCACGCCGCCGGGGTGGATGGAGTTCACCCGGATGCCGTACTGGCCGAGTTCGCGGGCGGCGGACTTGGTGAGGCCGCGGACGCCGAACTTGCTGGAGCTGTAGGCGGCGAGGCCGGCCGCGCCGATGAACCCCTCGGTCGAGGACACGTTGACGATCGAGCCGCCGCCCGCCTCCCGCATCGGCGCGATCACCGACTTCACGCCGAGCCACTGGCCGACCAGGTTCACGTCCAGGATGCGGCGGAACTCGTCGAGCGCCATGTCCTCGATGGTCTTGTGCCGGATGATCCCGGCGTTGTTGACGAGGACGTTCAGCGCGCCGAAGGCGGTCGTCGCGGTCTCGACGGCCGCCTGCCAGTCGTCCTCGGAGGTCACGTCCATCCGGATGAAGCGGACGCCGTCCCCGAGGTCGGCGGCGAGCTTGGCGCCCTCCTCCTCCAGGACGTCGCCGAACACGACCTTCGCGCCCTCGTCCAGGAACCGGCGGACGTGCGACTTGCCCATCCCGCGCGCACCGCCGGTGATCAGCGCCACCTTGCCGTCAAGCTGCCCCATCAACGCTCCTCGTCGCCGGTTGCCTAGTCGGTAACCTAGCGAACGCTTGGTCAACGGAACAAGGTGCCCCGGCCGGTGCGCAGGCCGTCGAAGAGCAGGGCCAGCATCCGGTCGGCGTACGCGCCGGGATCGGGGGTGCGCTCGGACGCGACGCCGATCGCGTTGGTGAGCCGCAGCAGGTCGCGCGGGTCGATCTCGGCGCGGATCGCGCCCGCCCGCTGCGCCCGGTCCAGCAGCCGGCCGAGCGCGTCGCAGATCGCGGCGGCCGCGGCGCCGAGGCCGGTGGCGGCCCACTCCGCCCCCATCGCCTCGATGATCACGGTGGAGGTGCCGCGCGGGGTCGCCGCGCCCGCGAGGTAGGTGCGGAGCCAGCGGCCGAGCGCGGCCTCCGCACCGGACAGGTCGGGTTCGGTGAGGAGTTCGTCGGCGTGCGCGAGGAGCCTGTCGATCCGCTCCCGCAGGACGGCGTGCAGCAGCGCGTCACGGGTGGGGAAGTGCCGGTACAGCGTCCCGGAGCCGACGCCCGCGCGCTTGGCGATGTCGTCGAGGGACGCGCCCGTGCCGTGCTCCATGAAAGCGGTGCGGGCGGTCGTGAGGAGTCGTTCGTAGTTGCGGCGGGCGTCGGCCCGCATCGGGCGGGTGTCCATGGGCACCGTCCAGCGGTTCAGCGGATGACCTGCGGTGGTCACCGCCTGGCTTGGGACGAGCCTGCCATCTCCGAGGGGCGAGCGCTACCCGCGCTCGACGGACGACAGAGCGTCCCGGGAC
Organism: Actinomadura latina NBRC 106108; assembly: GCF_001552195.1. Classification (GTDB taxonomy): domain Bacteria; phylum Actinomycetota; class Actinomycetes; order Streptosporangiales; family Streptosporangiaceae; genus Spirillospora; species Spirillospora latina. The sequence goes on along the minus strand of NZ_BCQS01000005.1, from coordinate 708,177 downwards.
AGCCGGTCGGCTCTGCGCGTGGTCTCGGGCAGCCGGTATTCGGGCGTCAGCGAAAGGACGTTCCGGCACGCCGTGTCGAGGTCGGTGCGGTGCCCGACGGACACGAACACCGGCTTCACGCCGTCCCGGGTGCGCAGCACACGCCCGACGACCTCGCCGCCGTCCAGCAGCGGGCTCGCGTCGCCGCGCCGCGCGCCCGGCTGCTCGTACGTCCCGACGAAGGCGGTCTTGCCGACGCCGATGGCCGGCAGCCCCGTCAGGACGCCGAGGTGGCAGGCGAGCCCGAACCGCCGGGGGTGCGCGACCCCGAACCCGTCGCAGACGAGGAGGTCGGGCGTGGTCGTGAGGCCGCGGAGCGCGTCGAGCAGCGTCGGCAGCTCGCGGAACGCGAACAGGCCCGGGACGTACGGGAACGCGGCCGTGCCGACGGCGACCGACTCCTCCAGCACCTCAAGGGTCGCGCCGTCCAGGACGACCGCGGCGGCGGCCAGCCGCGTACCGGTCCCGCCGCCGTCGCCCGCGTAGGAGACGTCCAGCCCGGCCACCGTGCGCGGCGCACCGGGCCCGGGGACGTCCAGTTCGAGCATCGGACGCAGCCGGTCCTGGATCGCCTCGGCCTCCTCGGCCGTGCCCGGCCAGGCATGAAGTTCGCGCACCTCCATGCCCCGGCACGTTACCGGCGTTCAGAGCAGGGCCGCGCGCGTTCAGAACGGCGACGCGTATGTTCAGGACAGGGACGCGTAGGCGGCCTCGGCCAGCCGGTAGGCGCGCAGGTCGCCGGACAGCTGGTCGCCCATCAGGTTCGGCAGGTAGGCGAGCGCGAGCCCGGCGTCCGGGTCGCCGAGGCCGATGGACCCGCCCGCGCCCGTGTGCCCGAACGCCGACTCCCGCCCCGCCGCCGGGACGAAGAACGTCTGGGCCGGGCGCATGAAGCCGAGCCCGAACGCGCTGTCGACGAGCATCGTGCGGTCCGGGCCGCTGACGCGCGGCCGGATGCCCTCCCGCAGCGTGTCCGGACGTACGATCCGGCCCGCCACGAGGTCGCGGTAGAAGCCGGCGAACGCGGGCGCGGTGGCGAGCATCCCGGCGGACGGCCAGCCCGCGCGCAGCACGACGGGGTTGTTGTAGCCGCCCTTGCCGGGGTTCGGGTTGTTGAGCGCCCGGTTCATCATGCTGCCGGGGTCGGTGTACGCGGCGGCGAGGCGCGTCAGCAGGTCGCGGCCGGCGGCCCTGGGGGAGTCCGCTGCGCCGCGCCGCGCCGCCGACATCTTCGCGGCCCGCTCGATCACCCCGTCCGGGGCGCCGATCCACAGGTCCAGTGCGCGGGCGAACTCGTCCTTCACGAATGCGCCGACCGTCCGGCCCGAGTGGCGCCGGACGATCTCGCCGGCCAGCCAGCCGTAGGTCAGCGCGTGGTAGCCGTGCGTCTCGCCGGGCGTCCACTCCGGCTTCTGCGCGGCCAGTTCGGCCGCCAGCGCCGGGGCGTCCGCCGCCTCCGCGGCCGTCACCGGACGCGCGAACGCGGGCAGCCCCACCTGGTGCGAGAGCAGGTGCGCGGCGGTCGCGCCGTCCTTGCCCTCGGCGCCGAACTCCGGCCACCAGCCGGTCACCGGCCCGTCCACGTCGTAGGCGCCGCGCTCGGCGAGCAGCAGCGCGGCGGCGGCCGTGACCGCCTTGGTGCAGGAGAACCCGAAGCAGGGCGTGTCGGGCAGCCACGCGCGGCCGGTGCGGCGGTCGGCGACGCCGCCCCACAGGTCGACGACCTTGCGGTCGCCCGCGTAGACGGCGACGGCGGCGCCCAGCTCGCGCCCCTCGGCGAAGTTCCGCTCGAACACCTCGCGGACGCCGGCGAACGCCGGGTCGCAGTGCCCCTGCACCGTGCTCATGCCGCATTCCTCTCGACGGGGAGTCCATAGAATCACGTTCTAGGAATCCTCGGCGAGCGCGGCGCCGGTCAGCGGCCCAGGTGGTGGACGGGTTCGGTCAGCGGTTCCGCCGCGGGCAGGGCCGGGCGGGTGCGGCCGAACTCCAGCGTCAGCAGCGCGGCGGCCAGCAGGGCGATGTCGAACCACGAGCGGAAGACGACGTTGCGCGGCTTGTAGGACGGCCTGAACTTCTTGTTGAACAGGTACAGCGACTCGACGGCGATCAACGGGTCCAGCAGGTGCAGGGCCTGGTAGCCGGCCTTCTCCAGCAGCCCGCGCTCGGCGCTGTCGAGCAGCTCGCGGAACGCGGCGAAGTTCAGCGAGACGGCGCCGTGCCCCCGCTCGGCCGCGTACTCGATCATCTCGACGATGAGGCGCTCGTTGACGCCGTTGGGCCCGCCGGGGCTGCGCCGCATCGCGTCCAGGCTGATGCCCTGCCCGGCGGTGACGTAGCGCTGGAACGCGATGGGCTCCTTGTCCTCGTCATAGGCGATCGCGACGACCGCGCCGGGATGGTAGCCCGTGAGCAGCTCGTCCAGGTTCATGGAGAAGCCGCGCTCGGCCGCGCCGCCGAGCGAGCGGGACGCGACGTCCAGCAGCCGGTCGCGCAGCACCGGCGTGAGGTCGCGTTCCGGGACGATCTGGGACGTGACGCCCGCGTTCTCGGTGCGCTTCACCGCCTGCCGGACGTTGCGCATCCGGCGTCCGGCCAGCGTGAACTCGCCGGGGCCGACGACGACCTCGTCGCCGAACCCGATCGTGCGGCACCGGCCCCAGGCGGGGAGCAGCGCGTCGCTCGCGCCGAGGACAGCGGGGCGCCAGCCCGCCGTCCGGCACATCGCGAGGAACGCGCTGACGGCGTCGGCGTGCGAGCCGGACGCGCCGACCGGGTCGCCGCCGGCGACCGCGACGCCGAACAGGACGCGGTAGCCGATCGCGGCCCGGCCGTCGGCGCTGAACACGTACGCCTTGTCGCGGCGCAGCGCGAACGGGGCGAGGGTGTCGGAGCCGGGGTGCGCGACGAGGCCCGCGACGCGGCGGCGTTCCGGCTCGTCGCCGGGCGGCGGCGCGGGGTCGGGCGCGAGCAGCGTGGTGACGAGGACGAGCAGCCCGGCGGCGCCGGCGAGGCCGAGCACGCCGGGCAGCCAGGACGCGCCGTCCAGCGGCGCGCCGGTGGAGCCGAGCCCGGCCGCGACGGCGCCGACCGACCGCACCGACACGCCGCCGAACAGCAGCGAGCCGGCGATGGCGGCGATCACCAGCACCGCGCCGGTCTTCAGCGCCGTGCGGACGCGCTCGGGGTGCGGGCGCACCGGGAACCGGTCGCGCTCCAGCCAGAGCCCGCCGAGGACGGCGCCGAGCAGCGGCAGCCGCCACAGCGGGTCCTCGCCGGTGACGACGGCGAGCAGGCCGAGCCCGTCCAGCGCGACGAGGCCGTACCAGGCCGCGCGGCGCTGCAGCAGGACGCCGCGGGCGACGAGCGCGAGCGCCAGCCCGAGGGCGACGGCGTGCGCGGGCGCGAGCGGGCTGCCGGTGACGATCCGCGACAGCCGGCCGAGCCAGTGCGGGAAGCCGGGCAGCGCCGGCACCGCGACGAGCACGGCGATGAGCGCCGTGACGAGCGCGAGCGGCCAGACGGGCCGTGCGGGCGAGTGCACGGCCGGTTTCCCTGGTTGCACGAAGGACACCTCCGCTGAGCCCCCAACCAAGATCCTTGGGAACTCATTCCCCGAACCGGACGTTGGTCATGCCTCCCAAGTGCAGCCTAAGGCCGGGATCCATCCAGTGGCCGTACCCGGTCAGGGGCCAAGGGACACCGATAGTCTCAAGGTGATGAAGAGGCTGCTGCTCGTGCATCACACGCCGTCCCCGTCCGTCCAGGCGATGTTCGAGGCCGTGCGCGCGGGCGCGTCCACCGACGAGATCGAAGGCGTGGAGGTCGTGTCCCGCCCGGCGCTGACGGCGTCCGCCGTGGACGTCCTGGAAGCGGACGGCTACCTGCTCGGCTCGCCCGTCAACCTCGGCTACCTCTCCGGGGCGCTCAAGCACTTCTTCGACCAGATCTACTACCCGTGCCTGGAGGAGACGGTCCGCCGCCCGTTCGGGGCGTTCCTGCACGGCAACAACGACGCCACCGGTGCGCTGCGCGCGCTCGGCTCCATCACCGCCGGGCTGAAGTGGAAGGCCGTCCAGCCGCCGGTGGTCGTGACCGGTGAGCCCGGCAAGGCCGACCTCGAGGCGTGCTGGGAACTCGGCGCGATCACCGCGGCGGAACTCGGCGGCATCTGACGGTCAGGCCGATAGTTTGCCCGCATGAGTGGTTTCCGTCATGTGGTGATGTTCAAGTGGGTCGAGGGAACGACGACCGGCCAGCAGGACGAGGTCGCGGCGAAGCTGGGGGAGCTGCCCGCCGCCATCCCCGAGATCGGGACGTACAGCATCGGGCTGGACGCGGGCGTGGACCCCGGCGGCCACGAGTTGGTGGTCGTCGCGGACTTCGCCGACCGTGACGCCTATCTCGTCTACCGGGACCATCCCGCGCACCGCGCGGTCATCGACGCGTTCATCACGCCGATCGTGGCGGAGCGCGCCGCGATCCAGTATGAGACGTGAGAGATAACAGAACCGAGCAAGTGCTTGTTTATGAACCCGATTCGGGTTAGTTTCACCAGAGACGCCCGCTGGGAACGGATCGCGCCCCGTTCCCGGCGGGCGGCACACGTCCCCGGCCGGCCGGGGACGCTCAGCCGAAGCTGCGCAAGCTCATGATCTCCTCGCGGAGCTGCTGCGCGGACGGCGCCTCCAGCAGCCGCGGGCCGTCCCGCAGCGGCACCATCGCCCACCACGATCCGGTCGCCTCGCCGTACCAGACGCGGACCCCCGGGAACGTCTCCTGAAGGGCGCGCGCCGTGGCGGCGCGCAGGGCCGCGGGCGTGGGCTCGTCGCGACCGGCGCCCGGATGAGCCGTCATGTCGCCCTCCCCCCGTCGATCACTCCGGTAACAGCGTCCCCACGGACCAATGCGTCACCCCTACTCGCAATTCGTGACTAAGCACACTATGGGGGTTAGGGGCCGCTCACCGTGGGATACCGCGCCGGATGTGCCCGAACAGAAGTATTCGGAAGGCCGAAAGGGTGGCGCGGCGGGAAGGGGCTAGTGCAGGTTGATGCCGTCGAACATGACCTTGAGGTAGTGCTCCGCCAGGCCCTGCGCGTCGAGCCGTCCGCCCGGCCGGAACCAGCGGACCGCCACCCACACCGTGTCGCGGATCATCCGGTAGGTCAGCTTCGGGTCGAGGTCGTGGCGGAAGAGCCCTTCCTCCTGGCCCGCCTGGAGCGTGTCCACCCACATCTTCTCGACCTCGTCCTCGGACTTGATCAGGTAGGCGAACCGGTCCATGCCCTTCAGATAGTTCCAGTCGTTCTGCATCACCGTGATGGCGGCCCGGTGCGGCTCCAGCGTGCCGAACGCGACCCGGACCAGCCCGGCGATGGTGTCGCGCGGGTTGCGGCCCTCTTCGAGGACGGCCTGGTAGGAGGCCATGATCTCGGTGAAGAAGGTGGAGAGGATCTCGTCCACGATCGACTCCTTGGAGTCGAAGTGGTGGTAGAGACTGCCGGAGAGGATGCCCGCCTCGTCGGCGATGTTGCGGACCGTGGTGGCCTGGAAGCCCTTCTCCGCGAAGAGTTCGGCCGCGAGTCTGACCAGGTGCTCGCGCCGTTCCGACGTCAGGGCCGAGGAGCCCCTGCCGCGCCGGCGGGGACCGCCCTCGCCCGCCGCACGGGTTCTGGATCGTCCGGACTTAGCGCTCGTGGTCGTCACCCTCTCATTATGCCGTGCCGCCCAACCGCTTGCTCGATTGCGCCGCCGCCCCAGGCTACGGTTAATACCAAGCGCTTGCTACGTCCCCGGGCGAGTGATCCGCCGCGTGCCGCATAGGCTCGGGCCCATGCCCGACGTGATCGTGTTCGACCTGTACGGAGTGATCGCCCGCACCCAGACCCCGCAGGCGATCCGGCGGATCGAGGCCCGCCACGGCGCCCTGCTCGACCGCTTCGACGCGCTCGTCTACTCGTGCCGGATCGGCGTCGCCAAGCCCGACCCGCGCGCCTACGAGATCTGCGCCGAGCGCCTCGGCGTCGAGCCCGCCGACGTGCTCTTCTTCGACGACACCGAGCGCAACATCGTCGCCGCCCGCGAGGCCGGCATGCGCGCCGAGCTCTTCACCGGCCCCGACCAGGTACGCGCCCTGGCCGGCTGACCCGGCGGCGCCAGGGCTCACCGCGGGGGCGGGAGCTCGCTGCCGGCCTCGGCGGCCTTGGCGAGGCGCTCGCGGAGGGTGCGGAGCAGCTCGTCGCCCTGCTCGGTGAGGCGCTCGATCGCGGGGAGCGCCAGGTCGTCGCGGACGGTGTCGGCGAGCAGCTCGTCGTACTCGTGCGCCCGCTCGGCGATCGCCTCCAGGTGGCGCTGGGCGCGCAGGACCTCGTCCGCCGCCTTGGCGCGCTCGGCGTAGCGTTCGAGCGCCTCCACGCGCCGCGTCAGCGCCGCCACCGAGATGTCGAGCTTGTCGCGCAGCGGGCGGAGGGCCGCCTCCACCTCGGGGAGCGAGGCCTCCCCGGCCATGGTCGCCTGGTCGCCGCGCAGCTTCGACTGCTTGGCGAGGACCTGCGCGATCTCCCACTCCTGGCGGGGCAGCGTGACCGCGTTGTCCACCGCGTCCAGCAGGCCCTCGCGGTTGACGTCGGAGTCGCGGACGGCGTCGATCGCCGCCTGGACGCGGGCCAGCATCCCGCGGGCCTCGCCGTCGAGGTCCTCGGGGGTCAGGTACCGGTCGCGGCGCCGCTCCAGCTCGCGGGCGCGGCGCAGGTCCAGGGACACCGACGGGGTGCCGAGCGCGACCAGCACCGCGAGCATGCCGAGGCCGATCAGCCAGAGGGAGCCGAGCAGCGGGGATCCGATCAGGCCGAGGGCGAGGACCGTGAGCGGCGCCAGCCACAGCAGCGGGCGGCGGCGGCCGACGATCGTGTCGAGCTCGGCGCGCAGGGTCGGGTCGGCGACCGGGCGCGGTTCGGCGGGGGAGCCGTCCTCGGGTGCGCGCGGGGGCGCGATCCGCCGCCAGGACGTGGAGACGTGGGTCTCGAACGCGAAGTCGGTCCGCGCGATCTCGATCTCGGTCGGGCCGGCGGGCAGCGGCCACGAGCCCACGGGGTCGCCCCCGCCGGGACCGGTGAAGCGCACCCACCAGCCGCCCTTGCCGTCGTCGCATCGGTAGCGGCCGGGAGCGACGTCGATACCGACGAAGTATGTTCCGATTCCCGGTATGGAATCACTCCACGTACCACTGGTCACCGGAGACCTCCCGTACCTGAACGACGTCCGGGGGACGGTAAGAGTTGCATTACCCCGCATCCGCCGGAGAAAAGCCGGATCGGGTTTTGGAATACTCCTCGGGTGCGACCTGACTACGACCCCCTCGATGATCCGCCCTGGGCCATGCAGCTGGTGGTACGCGCCGAGAAGGCCGATCCGCCCGGTCACGGCGCGGTCTGCGAGGCGGCGGCGACGGCGGTCGTCCGGCTGCTCGCCGATCCGCGCGCGGTCGAGGGCGAATGGCGGGACGCCGTCCGCGAGTGGGAGTCGCGGCGCATACGGAAGGTGACGCGGCGGGCGCGCGGTGTGCGGTGGCCGGAGGCGCAGGCGCTGCCCGGCGTCACCGCCGAGCACGGGGGCGCGCAGGTGCGGGCCTTCCCGCCCGGCCCGGTCTCGGACGTCCCGCCGCAGCTGGCCAGGCTCCAGGTCGCGGGCCTCGAACTGGCCGAGGCGGAGGAGCCCGTGCCGCCGCCCGAGCCTCCGTACGCGGCGATCGCCCTCAACCCGGAGGTGACGATCACGACCGGCAAGGCCGCCGCGCAGTGCGGGCACGCGGCCCAGCTGCTCCTCCGGCAGGGCCGCCGCAAGGACGTGGCGGCGTGGGTCGAGGCGGGCGCCCCCGTACATCTGGCCCGAGACGTCCCGTGGAGAACGTGCGTGAAGAAGGCGACGGTCTCCGTGCGCGACGGCGGATTCACCGAGGTACCGCCCGGCACGATGACCGCGGTCGCGTGGATCGTCCGTAAATAGGGCACGAAATAGGGCACGGCGTGCCGGACCCGCCGGCACGCCGCGCGGGCGGTCAGGGAAGGGTGACGGCGACCGGCGCGATGCCGGCCTCGCGGATCAGGGACGGGAGGCGCCCGGCGAACGGGTGGTGGTCCACCGGCAGGCCGCGCGGGTTGTCGATCACGTAGTGGACGACCCCGCCGGACCGGGTCTCGGCCCACTTCGCTCCGACCGACCGCAGCACGGCCGCGGCCTTCGCGGCGTCCGCCGCCCGCACCGACACGCGGATCGGCGACTCGTACGACGGCAGTTCCGCCGCCTCCTGCGCGGCCTTCGCGGTGCCCTGCGGCGCCGGAGCCCGCGCCGGGCCGGGGCCGAGGATCGCGTTGTAGAGCAGTTTGGCCGTGCCGTCGGTGAACGCCCGGAAGTTCGGTTCTGCCGCGAACAGCACGGAACGTCCGTTGCCGACGGGCTGGTCCACGACCGCCGCGGTTCCGGCCAGCTCGGACGCGCCCCGCTCGAACCCGGAGACGAACCAGTCGGGCGAGTCCACCGGCGGGTAGGACACGGCGACACCGCTGGAGGCGTTCATCACCAGGTCGTAGGCGGTGAAGTTCCAGGCCGTCGCGCCGACGCCCTTCGCCAGCGGGCTCGACCCGTCCACCCTGACCCGGAACAGCGAGCCGGGGATGTCGGACGTCGGCTCGGCCAGCGTCGCGGTCGTCAGGCCGAGCCGCGCGGCGAGCCGTGTGCCGCCCTGCCAGCCGATGTAGCGGCCGCCGTTGCGCGTCCAGTCCTGGAGCGCGGCCCGCCCGGTGTCGCCGAGGGCGGTGTAGGCGGACGACGCCGGGCCGTCCGGTGCGACCAGCACCTCGATCCCGCCGAGCCTGCCCGCCGCCACGTCCGCCGGGGTGAGCAGTGTGAACGGCAGCTTCCACTCGCGGTCGAGGCGGTGCCGCAGCCAGCCGGCCGACTCGCGCGCCGACGACGACGTCGCCGAGAGCTGCAGGACGCCGAGTTTCGGCGCCTTGCCGTCATGCCCCGGACGCGGTGCGGGTAGCGTCGGCACCCGGACCGCCCGCGGGTGCAGGACGGCCCCGGACGACCCGCCGGACACGTTCCCCAGCAGCGGCAGGCTCCACGCCGTCACGTCGTAGAAGTACGGGAACGGCGTGTAGGAGTCCTCGTTGAGCATGGCCTGGATCCAGTGCTTCTGCCCCTGCGCCATCGAGATCCAGTACGTGCCCGCTGGAAGGGTCGTCCCGGCCTCGGGACGCCCGTACGCCTTGAAGTCCGGGACGGTCAGCGGCCGGACGAGCCTCTCGACGCGCACCCCCATGCGCTGCAGCCGCCGCACGGTCAGCCGGACCTCGGCGCGCTTGGCGGGATCGTCGTCCCGCAGGAAGTAGCCGCGCACCTTCCGGCTGGGGACCTGCCGGTCGATCTGGTTCGGCGGGTTGTAGATCCGGTTGGGCTCCAGCTTCCCGGCCTTGCCCTGCTCGTAGGCGTCCACCGTCATCTGCCGCCACCCGGTCAGGACGCGGTGCCGGTTGCGGGCCGCCGCCGACAGCGACACCCACTGCGTGAGGTACTGCTCCTTCACCCGCTCCGGATAGGGGCTGCCGTCGCCCTTCTCGTAGGTCATCCCGGCCGCGTGGAACGCGCTGGTCGGGACCGAGTCCCCGTAGCCCTGGTAGAAGAGGTCGTAAACGTCCCGGTTGAAGAAGTCGATGCCCTGCCTCGTGAACTCGGCGGCCATCGCCGCGCCGTACAGGTCGTTGATCCAGCCGATGGCCTGCTCGGGCGTCTCGTGGTAGACCGGGTCGGCGTTCGGCGGGAAGAAGTACGACGTCCCGCCCATCTCGTGCGCGTCGATGTAGAGCGCCGGCGGGTACGCGTTCAGCATCGCCAGCTTGCCGTCGGTCTCCGGCTGGGTGCGCGCGAACCAGTCGCGGTTCATGTCGAACCCGTAGGCGTTCTGGCGCGTGTTCAGCTCGCGGCCGTCCGGGTTCTGGCTCGGCAGGACGACGACGAGCGCGTTGCCGAGGATCTCCGCGGCGGCGCAGTCGGAGCGGTCCCCGAGGTCGCGGAGCACCTTCAGCGCCGCGTCCGTCCCGCTCGGCTCGTCGCCGTGGACGTTGCCGCTGATCCACAGGATCGGGACGCCGCGCTCGGTGATCCGCCTGGCCAGCGCCTCCGGGGTGCGGGGATCGCGCAGCAGCCCGGCCTCCCGCCGCACCTTGGCGAGCCCCGCCTTGGACATCAGCGCGGGACGCCCGGCGATCGCGTACTTGAGCGGGCGTCCCTGCGCGGTCGTCGCCAGCGTCCCGGACACGACCCGCTCGCTCTTCGCGGCGACCGTCTCCAGATAGGCGTCGGACTCGGCGGCGCTGACCGGCCGCTCGCCGAGATCGAAGCCGAGGACCTGCTTCGGAGCGGGGACCCTGCCCCGGTAGACCGGTGCGGTCTGGGTCGGGTCACAGGCCGCCGCGGGCGCGGCGGGCTGCGCCGATGCGGGTGCCGCGAGGGACGCGGGCACCGCGAGCGACGCCGCCAGGACCACCGGCAGCGCCAGTTCTCGGGCTCTCATGAGCCACAACGTGACACCCGTCAGGGACCGCACCAACGGCAACATCTGCCAAGATCAGTCGCGCCTTTCGGGGCGCTGGCGCGGCCCGGTCAGCGCGGCGGCCCGTTCGATCGCCTGGAGCGCGAACTCCTGGGTGCGGGTGAGCCCGCGCGGCCCGACCACCGGCGAGCCGGGTTCGGCCTCCTTCGGCGTGCCCGCGAGCTGCGCCTTCGCGCTGAGCCCGTAGGAAAGGAACAGCAGGACGACGAACGCCGCCAGGTAGAGCAGGTGCTCGATCAGACCGCCCCACCGCCCCTTGAACACGTCGAGGACGGCGAACATGGCGAAGCCGGCCATCCAGCCCGCCAGCGGCGGCACGAACAGCATGTCGCGGCGCAGCACCACGCCCGCCACCGCGCTGAGGACGAGCAGCGCCTCGACCGCCTTGGCGAAGACGAGGACCCCCGCCGCCGGGCCGGACCCGAAGTAGCCCTCGATCTCGTCCAGCCGGTCGCCCCACAGCAGCACCGCGCTGACCACGCCCGTCACGCCGTACGCGACGAGGAACACGCCGACCGCGTAGTGGAGCCGGTGCCACGTCCGCGCGCCTGCGGCCGGCCGCCCGCCCCGCACCGGCCCCGCGGGGGGAGCGGGTGCCCCGGGGGGAGCGGCTCCGGGCGCGGCCGGCGGCGCGACGCCGACGGCCGGAGTGGCGTCCGGGTCGGATCCTGGATCGGGGCCCGCGCCCACCGTCATCTTCGTCCCCCTGTTCCGGTTCATGTGCTACGCGCAAGATATCCCGGATAGGGTCCCGTGGACCTGCGAAACGCGGGCCGTCCGCGCTCCCCGAACCGGGGGCGCGCCGCGCTGACCAGCCGATGTGCTTGCACCCGGACCGGTGAAGCGGGAGGGTGAGGACACGTCGGGCCGCGCGGAATCCGTGAGGAAGCAAGGATGACGCCTGACGATACGGGAACGGCCGCGCCGTCGAAGACGCGGATCGAATATCTGGAAGAGCTCGGCGGTGAGCTGATCAAGCGCGGCCTCCGGGTGCGCCTCACCCTGCCCCGCGGCCAGTCGCCGAGCCTGTACGTGATCAACCCGGACGCCGCCGCCCTCACCGAGAACATCCTGGCGGAGCAGGGCGCCGACGGCTGGTGGTACTGGTGGTCGTGGGCCGAGCGCATCGCCGCCGCCGACCAAGTCACCGCCGCCGCCGACCGCATCGCGGCCGTCCTCGCCGTGCGCTGACCTCCGGGGGACGGCCTCCGGGGACGAGACCCGGCCCCGCACCGCCCGGCCCGGGAGGGCGGGCGGCCGGGCGGCTCGGGATGAATGTTGAGCCGCGAAACATTTCCGCCGGTGCGGCCCGGCGCGAGCGTGCCGGGGCGCCGCCGCGGCGCTCCGCCGCCATGTCCGGGCCATCGCGCGGATCACCCTAGTTGATCTCGTGTTACGTGATTGTTACCGCCGACAACAAATCAACATGGCGACAGGTCTGGCGCGACGGACAAGCGCGACATAAGTTGCGGGACACAACATTCACCCCGGTGGACATGTGACCTCGCTCACCGGGACCGAAGACCCCCGGCCGCGGCACGGCGGCCGCCCCTCAGAAAGGACCCGGGCAATGCGCAAGGGGATCCTCAGCCTGATGGCCCTCACGACGGCCGCGGCGCTCAGCCTCACCGCGTGCGGGGACGACGGCAACGACTCCGGTGGAGACGCGGCCAAGGGCAAGGTCGGCGTGATTCTGCCCGACACCGCCTCGTCCCCCCGCTGGGAGAACTTCGACCGCCCCTACCTCGAGCAGGCCTTCAAGGCGGCCGGCATCGAGAGCGACATCCAGAACGCCGAAGGCTCGGCCCAGCGGTTCCAGACCATCGCCGACCAGATGCTCACCAGCGGCGTCACGGTCATGCTGATCACCGGGCTCGACTCCAACTCCGCCGCCGCCGTGCAGCGCAAGGCGCAGGCGCAGGGCGTCAAGACCATCGACTACGACCGGCTCACCCTCGGCGGCGTCGCCGACTACTACGTCTCCTTCGACAACGTGAAGGTCGGGGAGACGATGGGCGCGGGCCTGCAGAAGTGCCTGGGCGACAAGGCCGCCAACATCGTCTACCTGAACGGCGCCCCGACCGACAACAACGCGACCCTGTTCGCCAAGGGCGCGCACAACGTCCTCGACAAGGTCTCCAACTACAAGAAGGTCGCCGAGCAGCCCGTCCCGGACTGGGAGGCGGAGAAGGCCGCGACGATCTTCGAGCAGATGTGGACCGAGCAGCACGGCAAGATCGACGGTGTCGTCGCGGCCAACGACAACCTCGGCAACGCGGTCGTCTCGATCCTGAAGAAGAACAAGCGGGCGGGCGAGGTCCCGGTGACCGGGCAGGACGCCACCGTCCAGGGCCTGCAGAACATCCTCGACGGCAACCAGTGCATGTCGGTCTACAAGCCGACCAAGCAGGAGGCCGACGCGGCGGCCAAGCTCGCCATCTCGCTGATCAAGGGCGAGAAGGGCGAGACCACGGCCACCGAGAACGACCCGGTCGGCAAGCGTGACGTCCCGTCGGTGCTGCTGCAGCCCGTCAGCATCACCAAGGAGAACGTCAAGCAGGTCGTCGACGACGGCTCCGTCAAGGCGGCCGACCTCTGCAAGGGGGCGTACGCGGCCAAGTGCAAGGCCGCCGGCATCACGGTCCAGTAACGACCCCCGCCGAACCTCGTGGCGGGCCCCGTACCGCTGAGGGCGTCCCGGGCACCCGGAAGCCCGGGACGCCAGGGGCCCGCCACGGGCGTGCGGCAGAACCGGAAGGAAACCCGTGGCTGAAAACGGAGACCCCGTCCTCCGCGTGACCGGGCTCAACAAGAGCTTCGGTGCCGTCCACGTCCTCCACGACGTGGACTTCACCCTGCGGCTCGGCGAGGTCATGGCCCTCGTCGGCGACAACGGAGCGGGCAAGTCGACCCTGATCAAGTGCATCGCCGGCATCCACCCGATGGACTCGGGGCAGATCGAGTTCGACGGGCGCCCGGTGACGATCGACGGGCCGCGCACCGCGGCCGACCTCGGCATCGAGGTCGTCTACCAGGACCTCGCGCTCGCCGACAACCTGGACATCGTGCAGAACATGTTCCTCGGCCGCGAGCGCCGCTCCGGCCTCGTGCTGGACGAGGCGTCCATGGAGGAGTCCGCCCGGGAGATCCTCGCCCGGCTGTCGGTCCGCACCGTCAAGTCCGTCCGCCAGCAGGTGGCCAGCCTGTCCGGCGGGCAGCGGCAGACCGTCGCCATCGCCAAGGCCGCGCTGTGGGAGTCCAAGGTCGTGATCCTGGACGAGCCCACCGCCGCGCTCGGCGTCGCCCAGACCGAGCAGGTCCTCAACCTCGTCCGGCGCCTCGCCGACAGCGGCCACGCCGTCGTGCTGATCTCGCACAACATGAACGACGTCTTCCAGGTGGCCGACCGCATCACCGCGCTCTACCTCGGCCGTGTCGCTGCCGACATCGCCCGCTCCGAGGTCACCCACGGACAGGTCGTGGAACTCATCACCGCCGGCCGATCCGGCGATCTCGGCCTCGCGCCGACGATCGCCGCCGAGAGCATCTGAGGGGGGACCACGTGTCCACCGAGATCCCCAGTCCGAAGGAGGCCGCCATGAACCTGGCGGACTCGGACTTCGCGACCGACCGGCGCGAACACGACGTGAAGTCGGCGGCGCTGGACTACTGGAACAAGATCAAGGCCGGTGAGCTGGGCGCGCTCCCCGCCATTCTCGGCCTGATCTCCCTGGTGATCCTGTTCACCGCGCTGAAGCCCGACACCTTCCTCAGCAAGGCGAACGTCGCGAACCTGTCCACCCAGGCGCTGCCCATCACCCTCCTCGCAATGGGCGTGGTGTTCGTCCTGCTGGTCGGCGAGATCGACCTGTCGGCCGGCGTGGCGAGCGGGCTCAGCGCGGCCGTCATGGCCAAGCTCCTCGTGGACATGAGCCAGCCCTGGTACGTCACGATCATCAGCGCCGTGGCGACCGGCATCGTCATCGGCACCGTGATCGGCTGGCTCGTCGCCGTACTCCGCATTCCATCGTTCGTCGTCACACTCGCCTTCTTCCTCGGCCTGCAGGGCATCACGCTGCGGCTGATCGGCGAGGGCGGCACCGTCCCGGTCCGCGACGACGTCATCGTCGCGCTCGCCACCAAGAACATGCCGATCTGGCTCGGCTGGGCGCTCGCCGTGGCCTGCTCCGTGGGCTACGCCGCCACCCAGCTGCTGCGCTGGAACCGGCAGCGGGTCCGCGGCCTGCACTCCAAGCCGCTGGAGTTCGTGCTCGCCCAGTCCGCCGTCGTCGCCGCGGCGCTGCTGATCAGCACCTACGTGCTCAGCCAGGACCGCGCGCCCAGCCCGCTGATCACGCTGGGCGGCATCCCGTGGGGCGTCCTGCTGGTCGGCGTCCTGCTGATCGCCTGCACGTTCGTGCTGGGCCGCACCGCCTACGGGCGGCACATCTACGCCGTCGGCGGCAACGCCGAGGCCGCGCGCCGCGCCGGCATCAACGTGACCCGCATCCGCATCTCCGTCTTCATGATCGGCTCCGGGCTGGCGGCGGTGAGCGGCATCGTGGCCGCGTCCCGGCTCAACTCGGTCGCCACCGACGCGGGCGGCGGCAACACGCTGCTGTACGCGGTCGGCGCCGCCGTCATCGGCGGGACGAGCCTGTTCGGCGGGCGCGGCAAGGCCCGCGACGCCATCCTCGGCGGGCTCGTCATCGCCATCATCGAGAACGGACTGGGCCTGCTCGGTACCAAGGCGTACCTGAGCTTCCTCATCACCGGGGTGGTGCTCCTGCTCGCCGCCACCATGGACGCGCTGGCCAGACGCCGGCGAACGTCCGCCGGACGATGAGGCCGCGGGCGCGGTGATCCCGTGAACGCGGCCGGGGGCGCCTGGGAGCCGGTGGCACGCGCCATCGGCTCCCAGGCGTGGCCGGACGGGGATTCCGGCGGTTCCGGGGCCGTGAGCGCGGCTGATACGCTCACGGATCACGACCGCCCGGCGCACGGCGGCGGTGCGGCACGGTGGGAGCCCCTCGGCATGTCAGTGACGCCGGCCTTGGATTTGCGCGGCATCGACAAGAGCTTCGGGTCCGTCAAGGTCCTGCAGGACGTCTCGTTCTCCGCCTACCCCGGTGAGATCACCGCGCTGGTCGGCGACAACGGCGCCGGCAAGTCCACGCTGGTGAACTGCATCGGCGGCATCCACTCCATCGACAAGGGCGAGTACCGGTTCGAGGGCGAGCCGGTGAAGGTCTCCAGCCCGCGCGCCGCCACCCGGCTCGGCATCGAGATCGTCCACCAGGACCTCGCGCTCTGCGAGAACCTCGACGTCGTCGAGAACCTCTTCCTCGGCCGGGAGGAGCGCAGCGGCCTCACCCTGGACGAGGACCTCATGGAGGAGACGGCGCGCACCGCGCTGTCCGCTCTCGCGGTCCGCACGCTGGGCTCGGTCCGGCAGCGGGTCGCCACCCTGTCGGGCGGGCAGCGGCAGGTCGTCGCGATCGCCCGCGCCGTCCTGCTGGAGGCCAAGGTCGTCGTGCTGGACGAGCCGTCCGCCGCGCTCGGCATCGCGCAGAGCCAGCAGGTCCTGGAGTTCGTCCGGCGGCTCGCCGACAAGGGCCTCGCCGTCGTGCTGATCTCGCACAACATGAACGACGTCTTCGCGATCTCCGACCGGATCGCGGCGCTGTACCTCGGCCGGATGGTCGCCCAGGTCAGGACCGCCGACGTCACCCACCGGCAGGTGGTCGAACTGATCACCTCGGGCACTGGGGGAGAGCTGGGGCTGCGCCGATGATGAAGGCGGGCCCATCACAAGAGGACATCCGGCGCCACAACCTCGGGACACTGCTGCGCTTCGTGCACCTGCGCGGCCCGGCGTCCCGGGCGACGCTCGCCGAGTCCCTCGGCCTCAACCGCAGCACGATCATGGCGCTGACGGCCGACCTCACCGCCGCCGGCCTGGTCCGCGAGGAGCTGCCGCGCGGCCCCGGGCGGCGCGCCGGGCGGCCGTCCCTCGTCGTCCGGCCCGAGTCGACCCGCGTGTACGTGCTGGCGTTCGAGGTCGGCGTCGACCGGCTCGTGGTCGCCCGCGTCGGGCTCGGCGGCGTCGTGCTGGACCGGCGCGAGGGTGTCCGGGCCCGCGGCTCCGACCCCGCCGAGCTGCTCGGCGTGCTCGTCGCGGGGGCGCGGTCCCTGGTCCGCAAGGCCGAGCGCGACGCCGTCTGCGTCGGCGCCGCGCTGGGGTTCCCCGGCACCGTCCGCCGCTCCGACGACACCATCATGTTCGGTCCGAACCTCGACGTCGGCGAGCTGCGGCTCGGCGACGCGCTGTCCCGCAGGCTCGGCCTCGGCATCCCCGTCTCGGTGTGCAACGACGCCAACCTCGGCGCCCTCGCCGAGCACGAGCGCGGCGCCGGGGTGGGCTGCGACAACCTCATCTACCTGCACGGCGACGTCGGCGTCGGCGGCGGCATCATCGCGCACGGCCGGCTGCTCGGCGGCGACGAGGGGTTCGGCGGCGAGATCGGCCACATGATCATCAACCCGGGGGGCCGGCGCTGCGCGTGCGGCGCGAAGGGCTGCCTGGAGGCCGAGGTGGGGGAGCGGGCCCTGCTGCACCACGCCGGCCGCGAGGAGACCCCGGGGCAGGCGGGGCGGGACGCGGTCCGCGACGTCCTCGCGTCCGCCGACGCGGGCGACATCGTGGCGCGGGAGGCGCTGCACCGCGTCGGCGCCTGGCTCGGCCTCGGCGTCGCCAACCTCGTCAACGTGTTCAACCCGGGGATGGTCGTCTTCGGCGGGACGCTCCGCGACATCTACCTCGGCGCGGCCGCGCAGATCCGCAGCGTCCTCGCGACCGGCGCCCTCGCCGCGCCCCGGGAGAAGGTCAGGCTCCGCACCGCCGCGCTCGGCGACGACACGACCCTCGTCGGCGCCGCCGAGTTCGCCTTCGCCGAGGTCCTCGCCGACCCCGTGCAGGTCCTGACCAGGCTCCGCGCCCCCGAGGACAGCCCGGTCTGACGCCCCGCTACGGCTGCCGCGCCTCCGGGGCCTGCAGGTGGACGGCCGTGTAGGGGGTGACGAACGCGAAGGCCGCCATGCCGTCCATGAGGAGGTGGCCGGCCGCGGCGAGACGGGACTTGAGCCGGGCGCCCAGGCGGGCGTGCTCGTGCAGAGTGGCCCAGGCCAGCCAGCCGACCGCGACGACGGCCCAGTAGGACACCAGGCGGTAGAGGCCCACGGCCGCCGCGGCGGGGGACAGGGTCGCGCCGAACGCGACGAGGGAGGCGGCCATGCTGCCCTCGATCGCGCCGAGCCCGCCCGGCAGCAGCGGCAGCATGCTGCCGGCCGCCTGGGCGGCGAAGTAGGCGAGGGCGACGCCGTTCGGGGAGACGTGGATGCCGACCGCCTGCGCCGCCGCCAGCAGCGCCAGGATGTCGAACACCCAGTTCAGCAGGGCGAGCGAGGCGAGCGCCGCCCAGTCGCGGCCGGTGGGGCGCAGCACGTCGCGGACGCCGGCCAGCCGCTCGGCGTACGGGGCGATCGCGGGATGGGCGAGCGCGAACCGGTGGGCGCGGCGCAGCGGCGCCGTCACCAGGGCGCGCGGCCGCGGCCGGCGCAGCACGGGGACGAGCAGCACCGCGAGGATCAGCGGGACGGCCAGCGCGATGAGCGCCGGGCGGCGGGAGTGCGGGTCGGCGAGCAGCGCCAGCAGGCCGACCAGCGAGTAGGCGGTGGTGGTGATGACGCCGCCGGCCAGGATCACCGCCGTCGCGAGCCGCGCCGACGCGCCGCCGCGGCGGAACTGCCGGAACGTGTAGACGACGCTCACCGCGGGCCCCGCCGGCAGCGTCGTGGACAGCGCGTTGCCCGCGTAGGTGATCGCGAAGGCGCGGCGCAGCGGCATCCGCAGGCCGCCGATGCGCAGCAGCCGGCGCTGCAGCCGGGCGAACGCGCCCATCGACCCCGCCACGGCCAGCACGACCACGGTGAGCCAGCCGGGTTCGGCGCGCGACGCGGCCGACCAGATGGCGCCGGGGTCGGGCAGTTCGCCGCCGTAGAGCGGGAGGGCGGCCAGCGCCGCCAGGACCAGCGCCCACTGGGCGATCAGCCCCGCCTTGCGCCGCCACCACGGGCGCTGCGCCACTTCGTCGTCGGGCCCGCCGGAGGGCGGGAAGGGTGATTCGGCGTCGGCCTGGGGACGGGCCGGTGCCGCGACTGTCTCGTGCATGTCCCGGTCACCTCGCAAGCTCGCCCGCATTGCGCAACCTATGGCCCGCCTATGACATTCCCCTCGGTGCGGAAAACGAATCGCAAAGAGACCCCTGCCACATGCGTCACCGGCGGCCGCGCCGCGGGCCGGTCGGCGATCTCGCCCCCGGCGCCCGCGTCCAGGTCCGGTGCGGGCGCCCCGGGCGTCGCGGGGGGCGAGGTCGGGGTCAGGGTCTGCGGGTCGGATTCACCGCGTCGGACTCGGCGGCCGTGTCCGGGCGGGGGCGCTCGTCGTCGCCCGCCCTGGCCGCCTGCCTCTCGTACTCGGTGATGGAGAGGCCGTCCCTGCCCTGCTCGGGCTCCTCGATCACCAGGTCCTCGGGCGGGTCGGTCACGTACTCCTCGGTCAGGGCGATCTCCTCGTCCTGATCGTTGTCCCCCATGTCGTCGACGTCCTCGCGGAAGTCGCGCGTCTCACCGGGCTTGCGTGCCCTCATGGATTCCTCCCGGTTCGCCTCGGTATCACCTGATCGAACCGGTATCCCCGCTGACCGGGTCCCTACTCGCGGTCGCGGACCGCCCTATCCGCGGTCGCGGACCGCCCTATCCGCGGTCGCGGACCGCGACCAGGCCGCCGATGACGCCCACGTACGCGGTCCCGTCCGGGCCGATGGTGATGGGCGCCCAGTTGTTGTCGAACCACTTGCCCATGCCGGTGAGGACCTTGTAGACGGTCCGGCCCGTGCGGACGTCCACCGCGGTCAGGTACCAGGCATCGATGAGGTCTTGGCGCGGCTCCTTGGTATAGAGGTACAGCAGCCCGGCCGGAACGGAGACCTTGGCCACAGTGGAGGGGGAGCGCTCCTTGCTCGTCCAGACGGTCTCGCAGCCGTTCCCTCCCGGCTCCACGTCCACGCGGCTCACCCCGCCCGCGGACGACCCTCCCGGCGGAAGCTCGAAGAAGTTGCGGTACCCGTAGTTGTTCTCGACGAAGAGGCTGCTGCCGTAGCCGATGAGCGAGTTGTCCGTCGCGCTGGCCCCGCTCTGGAACACGGGGATCTGGCAGACGAGTCCACCGTCGTCCCTGCGGCGGACTATCACGTGCATGCGGTCGTCGGCGTTGTCGGTGATGGCCACGTAGCCGTCACCGAAGAACGTGGGAGTCGTCCCCGAACCCTGGTCGATCTGGCCGGGCTTGCGGCCGGTCCCCCTGTCGTAGGGCTGACGCCACAGGACCTTCGGCATGCCGCTCGCGTCGGCCCGCATCTGGTAGAGCGCATGGTCGGAGACGATCGAGACACCGTCCTCGGCCACGGCGAACGAGTTCTGGATGCTCTCGCCATCGAGCCGCGTCATCCGGACGGTGCCGGACTCCGGGTCCACCGTGCCGATGCGTCCGTTCCGCGTGATCCACCAGATCAGGCCGTCCCAGTCGGGGCCGACCGCGGTGATGGGATCGCACTCGCCCTTGGGCCACGGGTTCGTCCACGTGGCGCAGTCGTGGGGAAGGTACCCGCCCAGATCCCAGTCGTCGGTGACCGTGAAGCGCCACTTGCCGTCCGGTCCCTTGTCGTGCGCGAAGCGGCGCAGATGGAACGCCGAGTCCGCCAGCACGGCACGGTCCTGCGGGTCCAGGTAGTAGTACGCCCCGCCCGAGGTGTCGGTGAGCACCTTGTCGAGGCTCAGCGAGAACACGGCCTGGACGGTCGACGGCCTCGGCGGCAGGTCGTACGTCGCGAGGTCCTTCAGCGTCCTGGGGTCGATCAGGCGCAGGACGAAGTTCTGCCCGCGCGTGCACTGCGCGACGATCAGGCCCGTCCGGCGGGCGAACGTCACCGTCGAGCACAGGCCCGGCAGACCGCCGCCCTTGGCCTCGTTCAGCACCTCGGGATCGCGGCCGAGCGGCCCCGGGAACGGATAGGTGTCGGACGCGTAGCCGTCGGCGTGCATGGACGACGTCCCCACCGGCCCCTGGTGCGGATTGGCCGGAACAGGCCGTCCGGCCAGCGGCGCCGGCGTGGCGGGTCCGCCGGAGTACGCCGGGACGAAGCCCCTGCCGGGCCCGTCGGGGATCGGGTCCGCCGCCGCCGCCGGCGCGGCCGGGCCGGCCGGCAGGACCGCGAGCGCGGCCGCGAGGGCGGCGGTGAGCAGGGCGGCCGGCAGGGGTCTGCGCATGGAGGGCTCCTCGACGGGACGTGCGGGTGGCCCGGTCGCGCCCTCCGGACGATCCACCGCGTAACAGTACGATCCTGAGCATGGGCGTACAAGCTGTGATCTTCGACTGGGGCGGCACCCTGACGCCGTGGCACGACCTCGAACTGGCCGACATGTGGCGCGCGATCTGCTCCGCCCACCTGCCGCCGGACGCCGTCGAGAAGGCCGCCGCCGCGCTCGCCGACGCCGAGCTGGAGCTGTGGCGCCGCGGCACCGAGGAGCACCGCAGCGCCACGCTCGCCGAGGCGTTCGCGATGGCGGGCGTGCAGCCCACCGAGGAACTCCTGCTGACGCACTTCGAGACCTGGACCCCGCACACCCACACCGACCCCGCCGTCCCCGGCCTGTTCCACGCCCTGCGGGAGCGCGGCATCAAGATCGGCGTCCTGTCCAACACCATCTGGACCCGCGAGTGGCACGAGCGCGTCTTCGCCCGCGACGACGTCCTGGACCTGCTCGACGGCGCCGTCTACTCCAGCGAGATCCCCTGGACCAAGCCGCACGCGGAGGCGTTCCGCGCCGCCATGGACGCCGTCGGCGCCACCGACCCGGCCTCCTGCGTCTTCGTGGGCGACCGCCCGTACGACGACATCCACGGCGCCAAGTCCGCCGGCCTGCGCGCCGTCCAGATCCGGCACCAGACGACCCATGCCTTCGAGCGCCCCGGCCTCGCGCCCCCGGACGCCCTCATCCACGGCCTGGACGAACTGCTCCCGCACGTGGAGCGGTGGCACGCCTGACCGGCCGGAGAGACGTCAGGGCCGGCGGGCCACGATGAGGTCGCGGGTGATGGCCTGGTCCACGCGGTGGCGGAAGCCCCGGTAGCCCTCGGAGTTCTGCACATCGAGGCCGCTCTCGGCGAGGATCCCGGCGAGCTGCTCGCGGCGGCCGACGAAGGTGTTCCAGGAGATCCCGACGGCGCCGCCCGGACGCAGCAGCCGCGCCCACCCGGGGACGGCGGCGGCCAGCAGCTCGACGGGACTGCGCGACAGCTCCGGCTTCCCCCTGCGGGCAGGCTGCCCGCCCCTGGCGGGGGCGTCGCCGCTCGCGCGGCCGCGGCGGCTGCCGTGCTGGACGCCGTACGGCGCGTCCGTGACGATCAGGTCGAACGAGGCGGGCCGGAAGAACCTGTCCGCCTCGACGGAGTCGCCGTTCACGACGGTGATCTCCATCGTCTCGCCGCTCTTGTACCGCTCCTTGGACGCCCCCAACGTCACGTGCAGGCGGCGCCCGAGCACGGCCTTCTCCCGCCGGATGTTCGCGATCTCCGCCTGGTGCTTGATCCGGTTGTTCTTCAGCCAGGTCTTCACGAAGGCCGCGTAGGCGTCGAAGTCCTTGCCGTCGATGTCGATCCCGGCCGCGTCCAGCCCGTACATCATGGCCTGGTTGAGGGTCGTGCCCCGTCCGCACATGGGGTCGAGGACGCGGGGGCGGCCGGTCACCAGGTCCATGGGCGAATCCATCGCCATCGCCGTGACGTTCAGCAGCAGCTTGGTGAAGTACTCGTTCGTCTTCCCGGCGTACTTCTGGATGGTCAGCAGGTCACTGCCGAACACGTCGAGCGGCTGGAGCATGACGGGGCGCAGCAGTTCGCCCTCGATCCGGAACAGCGCGTACAGCGACGACAGGTTCGACAGGAGGCGGACGTCCTGATCCGCCAGGTCGTCGGCGGTGAACGTCACGTACGGGACGCCGCCGAGCTCCGTCTCCCGGACGTCGCGGACGCGTCCGCCGAGGGCCCGCTCACTGAACACGGTCAGCTCGGCCTTCACCAGGCCGGCGGCGGACTGTGCGTAGACGCGGTTGTGCGAAGGGGAGACGAGCAGGCCGTACGCGGTCATTCGCAGAACCCTATGGGACGTCGGGGGCAGAGACCGCCGGGACGGGTTCCCGGCGGCCCCCGTACGGCCCTTGGACGGGCCGTTCCTCCCCGGTCAGGCCGCCCGCACGGGACGTTCGGGACGTTCAGGACGTTCAGGACGCTCCGCGTCGTTCCGAGGGGCGTCCGCGGCGGCGGGCAGGGCCCGCGCGTCCCCGGCGGCGGGATGTTCCGGTGAGTCCCCGGCGGAGAGCTCCGCCCTGGCCGGGCCCTCCGCGGACGGCAGGCCCGGAGGCGGCAGGTCCGGGAGATGCCGCGCGGCGGCGGTCAGCAGTTCATGCACGCGGCTCTGCAGGCTGGCGAGGTCGGCGCGGGCCTCGTCCGCCTGCGCCTGCGCCCTGCGGGCCTGGCGCCGCGCGGCGTCGCGCTCGGCGGCGAGCCGGTTCAGCTGTTCACGGTAGGCGTCGCGCAGTTCGTCGAGGGCGCTCGGCCTGTGCTCCTGCGGAGTCGTGGTCACGTCTGGGCTCCTCCCCCGAGTCGTCCCGCTACGTCGTCCTCTACGAGGACCAACGCGATCGATCCCGCGCATCGTTCCCGCCGTGCGGAAGATCACTCACCCGGTTCCGGACGCGGGGACAGCGCCGCCGCCGGCAGCCCGGGGAACGCGTCCCGCGGCATCCCGGCCCCCGCCTTCGCCCGCCACCGGGACGCCCGCGCCGCGGCCCGCCGCGCGCTGTCGGCGCCGAACGCCCGCAGGTCGGGGGAGGAGACACCGGCGACGCCGACATAGGCGGCGACGAGGTCGTCCTCCAGCGCCGCGGCGAGCCGGGCGGCGCTGCGGGCGTCGGTCGCCCGGACGGGCAGCCGGTAGGCGGACGCCGCCGCGGCCGGCTCGGCCGGCAGGATCGACTCCAGCTCGTCGCGCTGCGCCCGGTGCCCGTTCCACATCTCCTTCGCGGTCTCCCGCAGCCCCCCGCTCAGCCGGGCCCCGAGCACCCCGTACCCGTAGACGGCCGCGTGCTCGGCGGCCAGCGCCGTCCGCACCGCACGGGCGTCGGACGTGGAGCGGACGGCGGGAGACTCGCCGTCGACCAGCCCGGCGTGGCCCGCCTCGCAGGCGCCGATGCTGGCGAGCAGCTGGGCCAGCGCGGGACCGGCCTTGGCGGCGTCGGCCGTCCGCGCCCGCGCCGCCCGGTCCTCCGCGTCGCGCAGCAGCCGCCGGGCGGCGGAGGCGCCGGGCGGGATCGAGGGGGCGGCACTCGGGCCCGGCACGGCGCCGCCCTCGTCCGCCCGGTCGCCGGAGCCGGGCACGTAGTGGCGCTTCAGGACCGCCAGGTGCTCCCGGTGGTGCGCGAGGGCGGGATCGAGCCGGGCGGCCGGCACGGAACCGGCGGACCGCACCGCCTCGTACGCCGCGATCAGCTCCCGCTCGGACGCCATCGCGCCGACGAGCACGGCCACGTCCTTGCGCGGGGCCGCCTCCGCGGCGCACCCCGAGAGCCACGGCAGGACCAGCGCGGCCCCGCCGCCGAGCAGCAGCGCGCGCCGCGGCATCGCCTCTGGCAAGGCAGACTCCTCACCCCGTGGTGGAGGTCGTGCGTGGAGGTGGTGGTGACGGCCCGCTGCTGCCGCGGTCTCCCCCCGCGCCCATCAGGCCAGCTCAAGCATTCCATATCCGCCGCGCCGGTGAGGCGTCCGAAAGACCGCCGCGGTCCCCGGCTGTCGATAGTCTTGAGATGTCGACGGACGGAACGGTGACATCCGCGATCGCAGGCAATCACAACAGAGGGAATGCGAGGAGGGCCCATGAGCGTCGAGTCCCGCGGTGGCCGCGCTCAGGGCGGGCGCGGCTCCGGGAGGCGCGCCTCGGAGGGGCGCGCCCCGCAGCGGCGCGACGACGCCGCCCGCCCCGCGCGCCCGGCGCGCGATGCCGTCATCGCCGAGCTGACCCGGCTGCTCGCCCCCGCGGTGGACGCGGCGGGCCTCGACCTGGAGGAGGTCGACGTGCGTCCGGCCGGCCGCCGCCGGCTCGTCAAGATCGTCGTGGACGGGGACGACGGGGTGGGCCTCGACGACGTGGCCCGGGTGAGCGAGGCGGCCTCCCGGCTGCTCGACGAGTCCGACGCCATGGGCACCTCGTCCTATGTGCTGGAGGTGACCTCGCCCGGCGTCGACCGTCCCCTCACCGAGCCGCGGCACTGGCGCCGCGCCGTCGGCCGGCTGGTCGTCGCCCCGCTGGCCGAAGGGGGCCAGATCGAGGGCCGGGTGGTCGCGGCCGACGACGAGGCCGTCGAGATCGACGTCGTCCAGAAGCACCGGAGCGGCAAGGGGGCCGGCGCCAGGGGCGGCGGCTCCGCCGGGTCGAAGGGCACCGGGTCGAAGGGCACCGGGCCGAAGGGGGCCGGGACCGTGCGGCGCCGGTTCGGGCTCGGCGAGCTGGGGCGCGGCCGGGTGCAGGTGGAGTTCAAACCCCTGAACCAGACGGCCGAGGAAAAGCGTTCTCCGGCTGAGCCGGACTAGAGGGGGGAACCTCGTGGACATCGACATGACCGCCCTGCGGGGCCTGGAGAGCGAGAAGGACATCTCGCTCGACGTGGCCGTCAAGGCCATCGAAGACGCCCTGCTGATCGCCTACCACCGGACGGAGGGCGCGGCGCCGAAGGCGCGCGTCGAGCTGGACCGGCAGAGCGGGCACGTGACCGTGTGGGCGACCGAGACCGACGAGGAGGGCGAGGACCTCCGCGAGTACGACGACACCCCGACCGGGTTCGGCCGCATCGCGGCGACCACCGCCAAGCAGGTGATCCTGCAGCGGCTGCGCGACGCCGAGGACGAGCTGACGTTCGGCGAGTACGCCGGGCGCGAGGGCGACATCGTCAGCGGCATCATCCAGCAGGGCAAGGACCCGCGGAACGTGCTGGTCGACCTCGGCCGGATCGAGGCCGTGCTGCCGCCGCAGGAGCAGGTGCCGGACGAGCGCTACGAGCACGGCGAGCGGCTGCGCGCCTACGTCGTCCAGGTCCGCAAGGGGCACCGCGGGCCGTCGGTGCAGCTGTCCCGGACGCACCCGAATCTCGTCCGCAAGCTGTTCGCCCTGGAGGTCCCGGAGATCGCCGACGGCACCGTGGAGATCGCCGCGATCGCCCGCGAGGCCGGCCACCGCACCAAGATCGCGGTGCGCTCGCGCAAGCAGGGCGTCAACGCCAAGGGCGCGTGCATCGGCCCGCTCGGCGGCCGGGTCCGCAACGTGATGGCCGAACTGCACGGCGAGAAGATCGACATCGTGGACTGGTCGGACGATCCCGCGGAGTTCGTCGGGAATGCCCTGTCGCCGGCGCGGGTTTCCCATGTCGAGGTCGTGGACGCCGACGCCCGGGTCGCCCGGGTGGTGGTGCCCGACTACCAGCTGTCCCTCGCCATCGGCAAGGAGGGGCAGAACGCAAGGCTCGCGGCCCGGCTCACCGGCTGGCGGATCGACATCCGGTCCGACACCGAGCCCGAGCAGCCGCCCGTGAAGCCCGACGAGTCCGGTCAAACCGGATCTTCTACGTCAGGAGAGCATGCGACGGGCCCCGCCGACGCCTCGGCGCGGTAGACTCATGGAACGTGGCCGGACGGCCCCTGTTCGCACGTGTGCGGGCTGTCGGGTTCGCACGGCCAAGTCCGACCTGCTGCGCCTGGTGGTGGTCGAGGGCGTCATCGTCCCCGACCCCCGTGGGCGGCTGCCGGGACGGGGTGCGCATCTGCACCCTGATCTGGCGTGCCTCGAGCTCGCAGAGCGCCGTCGGGCGTTCCCCAGGGCGTTCCGCCTGCCGGGGCCGCTCGACGCCGGTGCGCTGCGGGAGCGGCTTGCGGCACGCGCCGCACAGCAGCAGGATGGCCGAACAGTAAGCGACGTCTAGTCGGAAGCAGGTCGAGATTGCTATGAGCGCTCGATGAGCACGCCGCGATGAGTACGGCAAGTTAGCGACGGTCCGGAGGCCGCACCCCCGGACCGAGTAGGGAGTGCAGTGGCCAAGGTCCGGGTTTATGAACTCGCCAAGGAGTTCGGTGTAGAGAGCAAGGTCGTCATGGCCAAGCTCCAGGAAATGGGCGAGTTCGTCCGGTCGGCGTCCTCCACGATCGAGGCGCCGGTCGTTCGCAGGCTGACAGAAGCCTTCTCCAGTTCTTCGTCCCCCAAGCAGGGGGACAAGCGGGGCGCGCAGAAGCGACCTTCGGGTCCGCGTCCCGCCGCGCCGCGTCCGGGTCCGCCCGGCGGCGGCGCGTCCGACGGGCAGGGCGCCCGCCCGCAGGCCCCCCGGCCCGCGGGACCGCGCCCGCCCGCGCCCAAGCCGGGCACCGGCGGCTCAGGCGGCCCCGGCGGCCAGGGCCCCGGCGGCCAGGGCACCGGCGGCCAGGGCACCGGCGGCCAGGGCGGCGGCATGCCCAAGCCGGGTCCGCGCCAGCCCGTCCCGCCGGTCCCGCCCGCGCCGAGCACGCCGGTGAACGCGCCCGCGGCGCAGGGCCCGAGCGCCCCGCCCGCGGCGGGTCCGGCTGCCGGTCCGGCGGCCAACGGCGCCGGGAACCGCGCACCGGGCGGCCCGAAGCCGGGTCCGCGCACGCCCAAGCCCGGCCCGCGCCCCGGCCCGCGCCAGGGCGGCGGAGGCGGCGGCCGGCCGCGTCCGGGCAACAACCCGTTCAGCTCGACCAACACCGGCATGGGCCAGGCGCCCAAGCCGGGCCCGCGGCCCGGCCCGCGGCCGGGCGGTGACCGCCCCGGCGGTCCCGGCGGTCCCGGCGGAGCGGCCGGCGGCCCGCGTCCCGGCGGCCGTCCCGGCGGTGCGCCCGGTGCCGGCGGCCCGCGCCCGAACCCGGGCGGCATGCCGCCCCGGCCGGGCGGCCCGCGGCCGAGCCCGATGAACATGCCGTCCTCGCGGCCCGCCGGCGCCCCCGGGCGCGGCGGCCCCGGCGGCGGTGGCGGCGGACGCGGTCCGGGCGGCGGCGGCCGTCCCGGTGGTGGCGGCGGCCGTCCCGGCGGCGGCGGCCGTCCCGGTGGCGGCGGCGGCTTCGGCGCCCCCCGCGCGGGCGGCGGCGGTCGTCCCGGCGGCGGCTTCGGCCCCCGTCCGGGCGGCGGCGGCCGCGGCCGCGGCGGCACGCAGGGGGCCTTCGGGCGTCCCGGCGGCCGTCCCGCGCGCGGACGCAAGTCGAAGCGGGCGCGTCGTCAGGAGTTCGAGAACATGCAGGCGCCCGCCGCCGGCGGCGTCTCGGCTCCGCGCGGTCACGGCAAGGCCATCCGGCTGCCGCAGGGCGCGACCCTGACCGACTTCGCCGAGAAGATCGGCGCCAACCCGGCGTCGCTCGTCGCGATCATGATGCACCTCGGCAAGATGGTCACCGCGACCCAGTCGGTCGACCCCGACGACCTGCTGGCCCTGGGCCTGGAGCTGGACTTCGAGGTCCATGTCGTCAGCCCCGAGGAAGAGGACCGCGCGCTTCTCGAGTCGTTCGACATCGAGTACGGCGAGGACGAGGGCGGCGAGGAGTACCTCGTGTCCCGGCCGCCGGTGGTCACCGTCATGGGCCATGTCGACCACGGCAAGACCAAGCTGCTGGACGCCGTCCGGAACGCCAACGTGCAGGCGGGCGAGGCCGGCGGCATCACCCAGCACATCGGCGCCTACCAGGTCGAGACCGTGGTCGACGGCGAGGACCGCAAGATCACCTTCATCGACACCCCGGGCCACGAGGCGTTCACCGCCATGCGCGCCCGCGGTGCCGACACCACCGACCTGGTGGTGCTGGTGGTCGCCGCGGACGACGGCGTCAAGCCGCAGACCACCGAGGCGATCGACCACGCCACCGCGGCCGGGGTCCCGATCGTCGTCGCGGTCAACAAGATCGACGTCGAGGGCGCGGACCCGAACAAGGTGCGCGCGCAGCTGACCGAGTACGGCCTGATCGCCGAGGAGTTCGGCGGCCAGACGCAGTTCGTCGACGTGTCCGCCAAGCAGGGCACGAACATCGACGGGCTGCTGGAGGCGATCGTCCTGACCGCCGACGCCGAACTCGACCTGAAGGCCAACCCCGACATGCCCGCCCAGGGCTCGGCCATCGAGGCCCACCTGGACAAGGGCCGGGGCGCCGTGGCGACCGTGCTGGTGCAGCGCGGCACGCTGCGGGTCGGCGACTCGATCGTCTGCGGCGTGGCCAACGGCCGTGTCCGGGCGATGCTCGACGAGAAGGGCAACACCGTCGAGGAGGCGGGCCCGTCCCGTCCGGTGATGGTGCTCGGCCTCGCGGCCGTGCCCGGCGCCGGCGACAACTTCCTGGTCGTCGACGACGACCGGGTCGCCCGGCAGATCGCCGACAAGCGGGTCGCGCGCAAGCGCAACGCCGAACTGCTCAAGAGCCGCAAGAGCAGCTCCCTGGAAGAGCTGTTCAAGGACCTGGAGCGGGGCGAGCGGCAGGAGCTGCTGCTCATCCTCAAGGGCGACGTGTCCGGTTCCGTCGAGGCGCTGGAGGACTCCCTCCTCAAGATCGACGTGGGCGACGAGGTCAACCTGCGGATCATCCGCCGCGGCGTCGGCGCGATCACGCAGGACGACGTCAACCTGTCGCTGGCGTCCGACGGCGCGGTCATCATCGGCTTCAACGTGCGGCCGGAGCGCAACGCGCAGGAGCTGGCGGACCGCGAGGGCGTCGACATCCGGTACTACTCGATCATCTACCAGGCGATCGAGGAGATCGAGGCGGCCCTCAAGGGCATGCTCAAGCCGGAGTTCGAGGAGGCCCAGCTCGGCACCGCCGAGGTCCGGGAGATCTTCAAGGTGCCGCGGATCGGCAACGTCGCCGGCTCGATGGTCACCTCGGGGATCATCCAGCGCAACGCCAAGGCCCGCCTCGTCCGCGACGGCGTCGTGGTCGCCGACAACCTCACGGTGTCGTCGCTGCGCCGCTTCAAGGACGACGCGACCGAGGTCCGCGAGGGCTTCGAGTGCGGTATCGGCGTGGGGTACAACGACATCAAGCTCGGCGATGTCATCGAGTGCTACGAGATGCGGGAGAAGCCCCGCATCTGAGGCAGGCGGCACGTCCGCGCGGGCCGGGCCTCCGGGCCCGGTCCGGCGCGGGCGGCCGGTCCCGTCGCCGACGTGATCGTAAAATCGGATGACACGACGCCAGGCGGATCTTCTAGCCTGGCGTCCGTCATGTCCGGCCCGTCCCGCCGCGCGCGGGTACGGCCGGGAACACGGCGGGTGATCCCCGTCGTTCCATCTTCAGAAGATCCCGAGGTGATCGACCAGGTGTACGTGGGTGCGCTGACACTCGACCTGCTGCTGGGAGACGTCCGCTCGCTGAAGCAGAAGCGGTCCGTCGTCCGGCCCATCATCGCCGAGGTGCACAAGCACTTCCCGGCGGTGGCCGTCGCCGAGACAGGCGGCAACGACCTGCACCGCAGGGCGGAGATCGGGGTGGCGGTGGTCTCGGCGACCACCGGGAACTGCACCCAGGTGCTCGACCAGTGCGAACGCCTGGTGGCCGGACGGCCGGAGATCGAACTGCTGTCCGTCCGCCGGCGGATCTTCAACGATGAGGACTGACCGGTCCATGGGGACGTTTCTCCGGCGATGAGGCCATGGGAGGCACGGCGCCGGTGGACCATGGAGGGGTCGGCAGACCATAGAAAGGGAGTGCGATCATGGTGGACGCAGCCCGGGCGCGCAAGCTCGCCGACCGCATCCAGCAGATCGTGGCCGAGATGCTGGAGAGGCGGATCAAGGATCCGCGGCTCGGCTTCGTGACCGTGACCGACACCCGCATCACCAACGACCTGCGCGACGCCACCGTGTACTACACGGTGTACGGGTCGGACGGCGAGCGCGCCGAGACGGCCGCCGCGCTGGAGAGCGCCAAGGGCGTCATCCGGTCGGAGGTCGGCAAGAAGACGGGGGTGCGGCACACGCCCAGCATCACCTTCGTCATGGACTCCCTGATGGAGAACGCCGCGCACATCGACGACCTGCTGGCCAAGGCCCGCGCCAGGGACGCCGAGGTCGCGCGCGCCGCGCAGGGCGCGTCCCCGGCCGGTGAGGCGAACCCGTACCGCGAGGCCGCCCCCGATGACGAGGACCTCGGCGACGAGGACGACG
This sequence comes from Actinomadura latina NBRC 106108, assembly GCF_001552195.1. GTDB lineage: Bacteria > Actinomycetota > Actinomycetes > Streptosporangiales > Streptosporangiaceae > Spirillospora > Spirillospora latina. The sequence continues at coordinate 677,150 of NZ_BCQS01000005.1, read as the reverse complement.
ACCTCGACGACCTCGACGGGCACGACGACATCGACGGGCACGAGGCGGCGGGGGACGGTGAGGACGGCCGCTCCGGACGCCCGTCATCGTGAGCGGGCCGGAGGAGTTCCACCTCCACGACGTGGACGGTCGCGCCGTGAGCGGCCATGACCTGGTCCCGCGCGGCGGCGGTGGCGGTGGCGTGCGCGGCGGTCCCGCCGTGCCCGCCGGCGCGTCCGCCGATCTCGAATGGGACCGCGCGGTGGAGCTGATCCGCGCGGCCGAGGAGATCTGCCTCGCCTGCCACGTGGCCCCGGACGGCGACGCGCTCGGTTCCATGCTGGCGCTGGCCCGGGCGCTCCGCGCGCTCGGCAAGCGCTGCGCGGCGTCCTTCGGGGAGCCGTTCACGGTGCCGGCGATCCTGCGGTTCCTGCCGGGCCAGGAAGTGCTGGTGGAGCCCGCGCGGGTGCCGGCGGCCCCGGAACTGATGATCTCGCTGGACGCGGCGGGGCGGGCGCGGCTCGGCGAGCTCGCCGGGCACGCCGACCGGGCCGGCGCGCTGATCGTCGTCGACCACCACGCGTCCAACACCGGGTTCGGCGGCGTGCGCCTCGTCGACCCGGACGCCGCCGCCACCGCGGTCCTGGTCGAGGAGCTGATCCGCAGGCTCGGCGTCCCGCTGGACCGTGACATGGCGCAGGGCCTGTACGCGGGGCTCGCCAGCGACACCGGCTCGTTCAAGTACCCGTGCACGACCCCCGAGGTCCACGACCTGGCGGGACGGCTGCTGGCGGCGGGTGTCCGGCCGGACGCGGTCAGCCGCGAGCTGTGGGACCGGGCCCCGTTCGGCTACCTGCAGGTCCTCGCGGGCGCGCTGGCGCGGGCCCGGCTGGAGCGCGACGCCGCCGGCGGCCTCGGCCTGGTGTGGACGACGATCGCCCGGTCCGACCGGGACGCCCGCGACGTCCACTACGACCAGCTCGAAGGGGTCATCGACCAGCTGCGCCGCACCGACGAGGCCGAGGTCGCGGTCGTGTGCAAGGAGAACGACCGGGGCGAGTGGTACGTGTCCACCCGCTCCAAGGGCTCGGTCGACGTGGGCCGCGCCTGCGTCGACCTCGGCGGGGGCGGGCACCGCACCGCCGCCGCGTTCACCATGGGCGGCGAGCCGGCCTGCATCATCGACCGGCTGCGCGGGGCGCTGCGCGGGCCCGGCGACACCGACGACTGATTTTCGGAGCGCGCGTGGACAACTCGGGACTCGTCATCGTGGACAAGCCCGCCGGCTGGACGTCGCATGACGTGGTCGGGAAGATGCGGCGGCTGGCGAAGACCCGGCGGGTCGGGCACGCGGGCACGCTCGACCCGATGGCGACGGGCGTGCTCGTCCTCGGCGTCGGCAAGGCCACCCGCCTCCTCGGCCATCTGGCGCTGACGGAGAAGGGGTACGACGCGACGATCCGCCTCGGGCAGGCGACCAACACCGACGACGCGGAGGGCGAGATCACCGCGACCGCGTCCGCCGCGTCCGTGACCGGCGCGGCGCTGCGCGCGGGCATCGCCGAGCTGACCGGGACGATCCAGCAGGTCCCGCCGCAGGTCAGTGCGATCAAGGTGAACGGCGAGCGGGCCTACAAGATGGCCCGCAAGGGCGAGGAGGTCGCGCTCGCCGCCCGTCCGGTCACCGTGCGGGAGTTCGCGGTCCTGGACGTCCGCCGGGACGGCGAGCTGATCGACGTGGACGCGTCGGTCTCCTGCTCGTCCGGCACCTACATCCGGGCGCTGGCCCGCGACCTCGGCGCGTCCCTCGGCTGCGGCGGCCACCTCACCGCGCTGCGCCGCACCCGCGTCGGCCCCTACGATCTGGCGATGGCGCGGACGCTCGACGAGCTCGCCGGGAAGCTGGAGATCCTGCCCATGGGCGAGGCGGTCGCCGCGGTGTTCCCGCGCCGGGACGTGTCGGACGAGGACGCCCGCAAGGTCGCGCACGGCGGGCGGCTCCCGGCCGCCGGGCTCGGGCCGGGCCCGGTCGGCGTCTTCGCGCCGGACGGGACGCTGCTGGCCCTCGTCGAGGAGCAGGGCGGGCTCGCCAGGCCGCTGGCGGTTTTCGTCTCCTAGCCGGGTAGGCCCGTCCGTGGTGAGCATCACCGGACGAAAGTGCTGCGCGGCAACCTACGCGCGCGTAACCTACGGGAGCGTAAGTTAGTTGGTGAGGAGGTGTCCGTGACCACTGTGAAGGACCAAACCCCGGTGGCGTCCCCCACGCGCCCGCGGCTGCGCGGCTGGCTGCACCTCGGCGCGTTCCCCGCGGTGCTGGTCGCCGGGCTCGTGCTGGTCGCGCTCGGCCCGAGCGTGGAGGCGCGGCTCGCGTCGGCGGTGTACGTGGCGACATCGGGGATGCTGTTCGGGATCTCAGGGACGTACCACCGGCAGCGATCGAGCCGGCTGATCGAGGTGCTGCGCCGGTTCGACCATGCCAACATCTATCTGATCATCGCCGGGACGTACACGCCGTTCGCGGTGCTGGCGCTGGACGGCGGCCTGCGCCTCGCCGTCCTCATCACCGTCTGGACGGGCGCCGTCGCCGGCGTCGTCTTCCGCACCACCTGGATCGGCGCCCCGCGCGCTCTCTACGTGACCCTCTACATCCTGCTGGGCTGGGTCGCGGTGTTCTTCCTGCCGCAGTTCCTGGACGGCGCGGGCGTCGCCGCGTGCGTGCTGGTCGCGGCCGGCGGCATCTGCTACAGCGCCGGCGGCGTCGTGTACGGGCTGCGCCGCCCCGACCCGTCGCCGCGCTGGTTCGGCTTCCACGAGGTCTTCCACGCCTGCACGCTCGCCGCCTACATCCTGCAGTACATCGCAGTGTCGCTGGTCGTCTACCAGTCCGCCTGACGGGTACCCCTGGGTGCGACCGGAGGCGTCCGCTCGTGGCACTCTTAGGGACGGCAGGAGTAGACCGGCAGGCACGTCCTACGCAGGGAGAGAATGGTGCGGCGTTGGAATGGCCTCGACGAGGTTCCCGCGGACTGGGGCCGTTCAGTGATCACCATCGGGGTGTTCGACGGCGTGCACCGCGGCCATCAGCGGATCGTCGGCGCCGCGGTGGAGGAGGCCCGCCGCCGCGGCCTGCGCTCGGTGGTCATCACGTTCGACCCGCATCCCGACGAGGTCGTCCGGCCGGGCACCCATCCGCCGCTGCTCGCCACGACCCGGCACCGCATCGAGCTGCTGGAGGGCCTCGGCACGGACGCCGTCGTGGTCGTCCCGTTCACCCTTGAGCTGTCCAGGACTCCGCCGGACGAGTTCGTCCGGCAGGTGCTGGTCGACCGGCTGCACGCGGCGCACGTCATCGTCGGCGAGGACTTCCGGTTCGGCCACAAGGCCAAGGGGGACATCGCCCTCCTGCGCGAGCTCGGCGAGAAGTACGACTTCACCGCCGAGGGCATGCCGCTCGTGGCCAACGGCGGCACGATCTCGTCCACCTACATCCGGGGGCGGCTCGACGCGGGCGAGGTGGACGCGGCGGCGCGCGCGCTGGGCCGGCCGCACCGTGTGGAGGGCGTCGTCGTGCGCGGCCATCAGCGGGGCCGCGCGCTCGGCTTCCCCACGGCCAACCTGGAGATGCCGCCGAACACCGCGATCCCCGCCGACGGCGTCTACGGCGGCTGGCTGGTCTGCGACTCCGACCGCTATCCGGGCTTCCGCTGGCCCGCGGCGATCTCCATCGGGACGAACCCGACGTTCGAGGGCGCGGGGGAGCGGACCGTCGAGGCGTACGCCCTGGACCGCGACGACCTCGATCTGTACGGCGAGCACATGGCGGTGGACTTCACCGCCCGCATCCGCGACACCCTCAAGTTCGACTCGGTCGAGGCCCTCGTCGAGGAGATGCACCGGGACGTCGCCCGCGCCCGGGAGATCACCTCGGACTGATCCCCGCAAACCACCCTTGACCTCCGTATACCCTGCGATAACAGAGGTTTTCTCTTCGTGACCGGGTGGGTTTCCGGCGTGGTACGGTGAATAGTCGCCGGGAAGGGCCCCGGTGCGGCTGGCTGCACCCTCATGCGGCCCGCCACTCTCTTGAAAACGCACCATGCGGACCCGTGCGCCCTCCGGGCCCGGATCTGCGGGTGACGATCACATCGAAGGAGCCACGTGTCGCTCGACACCGCCACGAAGAACCAGATCATCGCCGAGTACGCGACCACTGAGGGTGACACCGGATCGCCGGAAGTCCAGGTCGCGCTGCTGACGCGCCGCATCAACGATCTGACCGAGCACCTCAAGGAGCACAAGCACGACCACCACAGCCGCCGCGGCCTCCTGCTGCTGGTCGGCCGTCGTCGCCGCCTCCTGAAGTACCTGAGCAACAAGGACATCAACCGCTACCGGCAGCTGATCGAGCGACTCGGCCTGCGCCGCTAGCACGGTGAGGGAGCGGCCCGCCCGGGCCGCTCCCTTCCTTTTCCGGCCGGCGGGCCCACCGGAAGTGCCGTCCGCCCGGCCGCACAACTGCAGACAAAGCCTCGCGGACACCGCTGGTGCGGGCCGGTCCTCGGTAGTGGCTTCCGGATCCGTTCCGCCGCATCGGCGGCGGTCTCGATCCGGGTGCTTCGATCGAAGACCGGCAGCGTGACAAGCCACGGGAAACGGCCGCGAGGACCGACATGGAACCCGAGGAGGTTTCCCGTGACAGAAGCCGTGCGCATCGACGGAGCGCAGAGCACCGAAGCCGTGATCGACAACGGCGCGTTCGGCACCCGCACCATCCGCTTCGAGACGGGCCGGCTGGCCCGGCAGGCCGGCGGCTCCGCCGTCGCCTATCTCGATGACGAGACGATGGTGGTGTCGGCGACCACAGCGTCCAAGAAGCCCAAGGACAACCTGGACTTCTTCCCGCTGACCGTGGACGTCGAGGAGCGGATGTACGCGGCCGGGCGCATCCCCGGCTCGTTCTTCCGCCGCGAGGGCCGGCCGTCCGAGGACGCGATCCTCACCTGCCGGCTGATCGACCGGCCGCTGCGCCCGTCCTTCACCAAGGGCCTGCGCAACGAGATCCAGGTCGTCGAGACGATCATGGCGCTGCACCCCGACCACCTGTACGACGTCGTGGCGATCAACGCCGCCTCGATGTCCACGCAGCTGGCCGGCCTGCCGTTCTCCGGCCCGATCGGCGGCGTCCGCGTCGCGCTGATCGAGGGCCAGTGGGTGGGCTTCCCCACCCATCCCGAGCTGGAGCGCGCCACCTTCGACATGGTCGTCGCCGGCCGCGTGCTGGAGGACGGCGACGTCGCGATCATGATGGTCGAGGCCGAGTCCACCCGCGACACCATCAAGCTCGTCGCCGAGGGCGCGACCGCCCCGACCGAGGAGACCGTCGCCGAGGGCCTGGACGCGGCCAAGCCGTTCATCAAGGTGCTGTGCAAGGCGCAGAGCGACCTCGCCGCCGTCGCCGCCAAGGAGACCCGCGAGTACCCGATCTTCCTGGACTACCAGGACGACGTGCTCGCCGCCGTCGCCGACGCCGTCAGCGGCGACCTCGCGCAGGCGCTGACCATCGCCGGCAAGCAGGAGCGCGAGTCCCGCCTCGACGAGATCAAGGCGGCCGCGGCCGAGAAGCTGGCCGAGCAGTTCGAGGGGCGCGAGAAGGAGATCTCCGCCGCCTACCGCGCCGTCACCAAGAAGCTGGTCCGCGAGCGGGTCGTCCGCGACGGGCTGCGCATGGACGGCCGCGGCCTGAAGGACATCCGCCAGCTCACCGCGGAGGCGCACGTCGTCCCGCGCGTGCACGGCTCGGCGCTGTTCGAGCGGGGCGAGACCCAGATCCTCGGCGTGACGACGCTCAACATGCTCCGCATGGAGCAGACGATCGACACGCTGAACCCCGAGCGCACCAAGCGCTACATGCACAACTACAACTTCCCGCCGTACTCCACCGGCGAGACCGGCCGGGTCGGCTCGCCGAAGCGCCGCGAGATCGGGCACGGCGCGCTCGCCGAGCGCGCCCTGCTCCCGGTGCTGCCGACGCGCGAGGAGTTCCCGTACGCGATCCGGCAGGTGTCGGAGGCGCTCAGCTCCAACGGCTCCACCTCGATGGGCTCGGTGTGCGCGTCCACCATGTCGCTGCTGGACGCGGGCGTCCCGCTCCGGCAGATGGTGGCGGGCATCGCTATGGGCCTGATCAACGAGGGCGACGAGTACGTCACGCTCACCGACATCCTCGGCGCCGAGGACGCGTTCGGCGACATGGACTTCAAGGTCGCCGGAACCCGTGACCTGATCACCGCGCTGCAGCTCGACACCAAGCTCGACGGCATCCCCGCCTCGGTGCTGGCCGCCGCGCTGAAGCAGGCCAAGGGCGCGCGCCTCGCGATCCTGGACGTGATGCAGGAGGCCATCGAGGCGCCCGCCGAGATGAGCCCGAACGCGCCGCGGATCATCACGATCAAGGTCCCGGTCGACAAGATCGGCGAGGTCATCGGCCCCAAGGGCAAGATGATCAACTCGATCCAGGACGACACCGGCGCCGACATCACCATCGAGGACGACGGCACCATCTACGTCGGCGCCACCGACGGCCCGTCCGCCGAGGCCGCGCGGCAGGCGATCAACTCGATCGCCAACCCGCACATGCCGGAGGTCGGCGAGCGGTTCCTCGGCACCGTCGTCAAGACCACCACGTTCGGCGCGTTCGTGTCGCTGCTGCCCGGCAAGGACGGCCTGCTGCACGTCTCGCAGATCCGCAAGCTGCACGGCGGCGCCCGGATCGAGAACGTCGAGGACGTGATGGGCGTCGGCGAGAAGATCCAGGTCGAGGTCACCGAGATCGACCAGCGCGGCAAGCTGTCGCTGGTGCCGGTCGAGGTGGTCGACCGCGAGGCCGCCGAGAAGGGCGACGCGGGCGACGGCGAGGCCGAGGCGCCCGCCGAGGGCGACTCCGGTGAGCGGCGTCCGCGCCGCGACGACGGCGACCGCGCTCCGCGCCGCCGCCGCACCCGCCGCGGCTCCGGCGACGACGCCGGCCAGCGCAACTCCTGACCCGAGCCGTGACCGGGCGGCCCGTCCCGCAGCAGTGCGCTGCGGGACGGGCCGTCGGCCGCTTTCCACCGACGGAATGTGAGCGACACGTGACCCTGCCGGCGCGGGCGCAGGAGCCCGGCACCACCACCACGATCCACACCGACGGTGCCGGCGCAGTGCGCCGCACCGTCCTGCCCGGCGGGCTGCGGATCATCACCGAGACGATGCCGACCGTGCGGTCCGCCGCGTTCGGGATCTGGTCGGCGGTCGGCTCCCGCGACGAGGCGCCCGCGGACGCCGGTGCCAGCCACTACCTGGAGCACGTGCTGTTCAAAGGCACGCGGCGGCGGTCGGCGCTGGAGATCTCCGCGGCGATCGACGCGGTCGGCGGCGACCTCAACGCGTTCACCGCCAAGGAGTACACCTGCTACTACGCGCGGGTCCTGGACGCCGACCTGCCCCTCGCCGTGGACGTCGTCTCCGACATGGTCGCCGAGTCGGTCAACCGCCCCGAGGACGTCGAGGCCGAGCGCGGCGTGATCCTCGAAGAGATCCACATGCGCGACGACGACCCGGGCGACCTCATCCACGACGAGTTCTCCACCGCGCTGTACGGCGACACCCCGCTCGGACGTCCTATCCTCGGCACCGAGGACTCGATCAACGCGCTGTCCCGCGACCGGATCCACGGCTACTACCGGGACCACTACGTCCCGTCCAAGCTGGTGGTGTCGGTGGCGGGCAACATCGACCACGACGAGGTCGTCCGGCTGGTGTCCCGCGCGTTCGAGGGGCACCTGGCCGGCGACGCCGCGCCCGCCGCGCCCCGGCTGGACGGTGCGCCCGCGTCCCTCGACCCGCGCAGCGTGGTGATCGACAAGGACACCGAGCAGGCGCACATCATCCTCGGCGGCGCCGGCGTCTCCCGCACCGACGACCGCCGGTTCGCGCTCGGCGTGCTGAACGCGGCGCTCGGCGGCGGCATGTCGTCCCGCCTCTTCCAGGAGATCCGGGAGAAGCGCGGCCTGGCCTACTCGGTCTACAGCTACACCGCCCAGTACGCCGACTCCGGCATCTTCGGCGTCTACGCGGGCTGCCAGCCGGCGAAGGCCGAGGAGGTCCTGTCGATCTGCCGGGACGAGCTGGGCAAGGCCGCCGCGGAGTGCCTCACCGATGAGGAGCTGGAACGCGGCAAGGGCCAGCTGCGCGGCGCCATGGTCCTCGGCCTGGAGGACACCGGCTCCCGCATGAGCCGCATCGGCAAGAGCGAGCTGGTCTACGAGTCGCTGCTGCCGGTGGACGAGGTCCTTGCGCGCATCGAGTCCGTCACCCTCGACGACGTCCGCGGCATCGCCCGCGAGGTGCTGTCGGGCCCGCAGGCCCTCACCGTCATCGGCCCGGTCGGAGACCGCGACTTCTCCTCCTGAGCTCCTCACCGCCTTTCCCTCCTCCTCGGGGCCCCGCTCCACGCCGACCCGTCTTCTCGCGGTCGGCGATCGGCGGCCGGCTTGTTAAGCGGACCGGAGTCCGCTAATCTCCGAAGGGTAATCGGACTGTGGTCCGTATGCCTTTCGTTGAGAGGACCCCTCATGGCCCGTCTGCTGCACATCTCCGCGTCCCCCCGGGGCGGTGCGTCGGAATCCCTGGCGATCGCCGGGACGTTCCTGGACGCCTACCGCGAGGTCCACGGCGACGTCGCCGACCACTTCGACCTGTGGGACGGCACCCTGCCCGCGTTCGGCCCGGCCGGCGCCGGCGCCAAGATGGCCGTGTTCGCGGGGCAGGACCCGACGGGCGAACAGGCCGCCGCGTGGCGCGCCGCCCGCGCCGTCTTCGAGCGCTTCGACTCCTACGACCGGTACCTGTTCAGCGTGCCGATGTGGAACTCCAGCGTCCCGTACGTCCTCAAGCAGTTCATCGACGTGGTCTCGCAGCCCGGCTGGGTGTTCCGCTTCGACCCGGACAAGGGCTACACCGGCCTGCTGCAGGGCAAGAAGGCCGCCGTCGTCTACACGAGCGCCGTCTACGGGGAGGGCCGCCCGCCCGCGTTCGGCCGCGACCACCAGGCCCCCTTCCTGGACGGCTGGCTGCGCTGGACCGGGATCACCGACATCGGCGGCGTGGAGTTCCGCCCCGACCTCGCCGTGGCCGACGCCGACGCGGGACGCCGCGCCGCGCACGCCGAGGCGCGCGAGCTGGGGAAGCGCTTCTGACGGTAGGCTCTGGCGGGACGCCAACCGGGAGGAACACGTGATCAAGGTCGGGGTGCTGGGCGCGCAGGGCCGCATGGGGGCCGAGGTGTGCCGGGCCGTGCAGGGCGCCGGGGACATGGAGCTGGTCGCGGCCGTCGACCAGGGGGACGCGCTCGACCCGCTCACCGCCGCCGAGGTCGTCGTCGACTTCACCCACCCCGGCGTCGTCATGGACAACCTCAAATGGTGCGTCGAGCGCGGCCTGCACGCCGTCGTCGGCACCACCGGGTTCGACCCGTCCCGCCTCGACACGGTCCGGTCCTGGCTGACCGACGACTCGTCCGGGAACGTCCTCATCGCCCCGAACTTCGGGATCGGCGCGGTGCTGATGATGCACTTCGCGCAGAAGGCGGCCCCGTTCTTCGAGTCCGTCGAGATCGTGGAGACGCACCACCCGCACAAGGCCGACGCCCCGTCCGGCACCGCCTACCGCACCGCCGAGCTCGTCGCCGCCGCCCGCGCCGAGGCGGGCGTGCCCACGTCCCCGGACGCCACGACCTCCGAGGTCGCCGGCGCCCGCGGCGCGGACGTCGACGGCGTCCGGGTGCACGCCGTCCGCATGTCGGGCGCCGTCGCCCACCAGGAGGTCGTCCTCGGCGGCCACGGCGAGCTGTTCACCATCCGGCACGACTCGATGAACCGCGAGTCGTTCATGCCGGGCGTCCTCCTCGGCGTCCGCAAGGTCCCCGAGATGGACCGCCTCACGATCGGCATCGAGACGCTCCTCGGCCTGTGATGCGCTTCGCCGCCGACCCCTGGGACTATCTCGCCGCGTCCGAGGCGATCGACATCGAGCATCCGCTCGTCCAGGCGATCGCCTCGGAGCTGCGGACCGGCGACGACATCGCCTACGCGCGCGCCGCGTTCGACCACGTCCGCGACCAGGTCCCGCACTCCATGGACACCGGCGACCCCCGCGTCCCCTGGCGCGCCTCCGACGTCCTCGACCAGCGCACCGGCCTCTGCTACGCCAAGTCCCACGCCTACGTCGCGCTCCTGCGCGCCGGCGGCATCCAGGCGGGCCTGTGCTACCAGCAGCGGCCCGGCTTCGTCCACGGCCTGGCCGCCGCCCTCGTCGACGACCGCTGGGTCCGCCTCGACCCCCGCGGCGCGGACGTGCGCTTCTCCGCCTCCGAGGACGCCCTGGCCTACCCCGGAGATCCGATCCACCCGACGGTCTACGCGACCCCGCACCCCACGGTCCTCGGCGCCCTGAAGGGTATGGAGACGCTCACCGTCGACGCCCTCCCCGCCACGTTGTGATGAACATCCGTCCCGCCGCCCCCGCGGACTACGAGCGCATCATCGCCGTCGTGGACGACTGGTGGGGCCGCGAGGTCCACGGCGCCCTGCCCCGCCTCTTCCTCGACCACTTCCACCGCACCAGCCTCATCGCCGAGACCGGCGACGACCTCGCGGGCTTCCTCATCGGCTTCCTATCGCCGTCCTTCCCCGCAACCGCCTACATCCACTTCGCCGGCGTCGCTCCGGCACACCGCGGCACCGGCCTGGCCCGCCGCCTCTACAAGACCTTCTTCACCCTGGCCCGAGCCGGCGGCCGCACCGCCGTCCGCGCCCTGACGTCCCCGCAGAACACCGGCTCTATCGCCTTCCACGAGGCCATGGGCTTCACCACCGTCCAGGCTCCCTCCCACGACGGCCCTTCCAAGGACAAGGTCCTGTTCCACCGCGCCCTCGGCGAGGGGCGGCCGGCCGGGCGGTTCACGGTGTGAGGCGGACGAAGGGGAGCTCGCGGCCTACGCGGCGGTAGTCGTCGGCGGTGCCGTCGACGGTGAAGCCCATCAGCCGGACGAGCCGTGCCGCGGCCTTCGGGTGGCGGGGGGCGTAACGGGCCATGATCTCGCCGCCCTCGGCGGGGTCCAGCGGGTGGGCGGTGACGTCGAGGCGTCGGTTCACGCATCCGGTACAGGTGGATGGGCAGGCGCACCAGCGTGCGGCGCAGCCCCTTCGGGAGGGCGGGCCGGTCCAGGATCTCCATGCCCTCCCCCTTCCCTCCGGACGGCGGCGGGATGCGGGGGTGCGGTCAGGGGCGGGTGCCCGGAGTTCGCCGCGCCTGCCCCGCCTCCGCCGACCGACTCATCCCCGGCCGCGCTGCCAGGGCTCCCATTCGCCGGTGGGGATCTCCAGGCCGAACGGCTCCGGCAGCTTGACGGGCTCGCCGAATGCCCAGCTCACCGCGTCCAGATAGTCGCCCGACCTGGTGTCAGGCCGACTGAAGAGCGTGGTCGTCGCTTCCTTGGGATCGCGATCGACCAGCAGGTAGAACGGGATGCCGACCCGCGCGTAGCCGTTCCACTTACTGGGGTTGACGCGCCGGTTGCCCGGCCGGCGATCCTCAGGAGCGGTGCTCGGCGATGTGACCTCCAAGGCCAGTTCGAGGTGCTCGGGCAGGACTTTGATCAGCTGTGCCGCCGTGGCTCGCCGGTCGTCCTCCTCGTTGAGAACGCAGAGGTCGGGAATGTAGCCATCATGGATCTCGCTGAGGTTCAGGTCCTGCGTCTGGACGCACCGCCAAGGAAACGCGGGCTCACTCAGCTTGGTGGCGAGGAAACCCTCACTGATGGTGCGGACAATGACATTATGGGCGTAATCAGGCCCTGGTGACACAACGATCTCCCCACCGATGATCTCGACTCGGGTGCCGTCGTGGGGGAGATCGATGATGTCGGCGAGCTCGTCCCGCATCCAGAGGTTGTAGGGGGTGTCGGGGAGCTCGCGGTGGTGGTGAACAGTGGCAATAATGCTCACTTTGGGTGATTCCTCCATCACGCTCGGCTCCCATCACTATAGAGACCGTGTGTAGTCAGCGTATCCGGAATCGGTGACCCCGTCCGGGAAGCGGGTCAGCGGGGCGAGGCCGGGTTCGGGAAGCCGTACTTGTGGAATAGCTTCTGGGCGGCGGGGGTCAGTAGCCAGGCCACGAACGCGCTCGCCTCCTTCCGCTGGTCCGAGTCCTTGACGACGGCGGCGGGGAAGGCGGCGGTGACGTTCAGGTCCGCGGGGATGGGGACGCTGCTCGCGGCGATGCCCGCCGAGCGCAGGTCGGTGATGTAGACGACGCCGGCGTCGGCCTCACCGGCGCGGACGCGGTCCAGGACGGCGCGGGCGCTGATCTCCTCCGAGCTCCACTGGACGGCCAGCCCCGCCTTCGCCAGGAGCCGGCGGGTGTAGCGGCCCACCGGGACCGAGTTCGCGCCGACCACCACGCGCAGGCCCGGCCGCTGCAGGTCGCGCAGGCTGCGGATGCGCCGCGGGTTGCCGGGGCCGACCGCGACGGTGAGCGTGTCGTGGGTGACGGTCCGGGGACGTCCGGCCAGGTCGTCGGCGGCCTCCTCCATGCTCGCCAGGTCCGCGGTCACGAGGACGTCGCCGGGGGCGTGGTCCGACAGCCGGTCGACCACCTCGGTGGATCCGCCGAACACGAAGCGCGGCCGCACGCCCGGATGCTCCTGGTGGTACGCCGTCCCGATCTCGGCGAACACCTCGGTCAGGGACGAGGTGGCGAGGACGGTCAGCGTCACCGGCCCGGGTTGGCCGCCGCAGCCCGCGCCGAGGCACGGCGGGACGAGCACGGCGAGCAGCGCGGCCGCGCGGAGGCGCCGCCGCCGGGGGGAGTCGGGCATATGGCCTCATCCTATGGTCGGGCCCCTTTCGCGCTCGTGATTGCGGCATGGCGTGTCAGTGCCCGGCACTAGTGTTTCCGGCAACTGGAGATCACGTCCTCGGAGGCTCGACGATGTCCCTCGACCTGATGGAACTGCTGCCCGGCGACTGGCGGGAGCGGCTCGACCCGCTGCTGGACCCGATCGCCACCGCCGCGCTGGGCGCGTTCGTCGCGGGGGAGTACGACGCGCAGACGGTGTACCCGCCGCGGGACGACCTGTTCAACGCGTTCCGGCACTGCCCGTTCGACCGTGCCCGCGTGCTGATCCTCGGCCAGGACCCCTACCACGGCCCCGGCCAGGCGCACGGGCTCAGCTTCAGCGTCCGTGACGGCGTGCGGCTGCCGCCGTCGCTGCGCAACATCTACAAGGAGCTGGCCGCCGATCTCGACGTCCCGGCGGCGGCGTCCGGCGACCTGACCCGCTGGGCCGACCAGGGCGTCCTGCTGCTGAACGCGGTGCTGACCGTCCGCGGCGGCGAGGCGGGCTCGCACGCCGGCAAGGGCTGGGAGGACTTCACCGACGCCGCGATCCGCGCGCTGAACGACAAGAGCGAGCGCGTCGTCTTCGTGCTCTGGGGCGCCTACGCGCGCAAGAAGGCCCGGCTCATCACCGGCCCGCAGCACACCGTGATCGAGTCGGCGCATCCGAGCCCGCTCAGCGCCAGGAAGTTCTTCGGGACGCGCCCGTTCAGCGCCGTCAACAAGGCCCTCGTGGACGCCGGCCTCCCCGAGATCAGCTGGGGCCCGGAGACGAGCACCGGCTGAGTGCCGGTCGACTCACCCGTGCGGGGGAGGGGTGGGGGCGGTTTCACCCGGTGGCGGGAAGAGCGGAGATGGCCGGTCCGGGCATCGTCGGGGCCATGACCGTTTCCGTTCAGCCCCTCACCCGGACGCCGGCCGCGCACGGCGGGCCGGGGCGCCTCCGCCTGGCCGTCTGCGCCGCGACGATCGCCGCGTGCGTCCCCTACCTCACCATCAAGGTCGCGTGGCTGTCCGGCAGCACGATCGGGTAGAACGATACGGCCGCCGCGCGGGATTCGGCGCTCTACGTCGGCAACGCGATCACCATGGGCATGGACGCGGTGGCCGTGCTGGTCGCGCTCGCGTTCACGTTCCGGTGGGGCCGGCGGGTCCCGGCCTGGCTGGTGCTGACGCCGATCTGGGCGGCGGCCGGGCTGCTCGCGCCGATCGTCCTCGCCGTCCCGCTGGGCGCGCTGCTGCAGGCGCTCTTCTCCGCGGAGCCGCTGACCGGCGACGACCAGGCGCTCCAAGGCTGGGTGTACGGCGTCGTCTACGGGGGCTTCACCGTGCAGGGGCTGGGGTTGCTCACGGCGTTCGTCCTGTACGCGCGGGACAGGTGGGCGGACGTGTTCGCCGTCCGCACCAGGGACGTCCCGAGGGGAGCGACCCACCCCCTACAGGTGCTCCTGGCCCGCACGGCGAGTGTGTTCGCGGCGGTGTTCGCGGCCGTGCACCTCTTCTGGGCCTTCGGCGGGACGGCCGGCCTTCGCGCGGCCGAACTCGACCACCGGAACATCGCCCAGCAGCTCGCCGACGGCATGTGGGGCGCGCTGGCCCTCGCCGGCGCCGCCGCCCTCCTGGTGATCGTCCGGCGGGGCGGCCGTCCGGAGCGGTTCGTGGTGCCGCTGGCCGCCGCCTGGGCCGGCGCGGCCGCCACGTTCGCCTGGTCGCTCTACGGGCTGCTCGTGACGCTCGCCCAGCCGGGCTTCCTGGCGTCCGACTCGACCGCCGCGGCCGGCCTCACGGCCCTCTGCGGGCTGCTCGCCGGGCTCATCATGGCCTTCACCGGCGCCGTCCTGCTCGCCGAGCGTCAGAGCGCGAGGCCGATCGCCAGCAGCGCGCCGTAGGCGATCTGCAGCCGGCCGGTCTCGCCCAGCACCGGGATCAGGGCGGGGCCGGTCGCGCCCTGCAGCACCTTCTGCGTCGGCGGCAGCGACAGCGGCGCCGCGAGCAGCGCGAGCAGCACCCAGGGGTGCGGTGCCGCCAGCGCCAGGACGAACATGAACGGCAGTGCGGTGCAGGCCGCGTACAGGATCCGGGTCCAGGGTCCGCCGAGCAGCACGGCGAGGGTCCGCTTGCCCGACTCCCGGTCGGTGGGGATGTCGCGCAGGTTGTTCGCGACGAGCAGCGCGCAGGCCAGCAGCCCGATCGGCACCGCCGCCGCCCACGCCTCCCACGGCAGCGCCTCGACCAGGACGTACACCGTCCCGACGACGGCGACGAGGCCGAAGAAGACGAACACCGACACCTCGCCGAGCGCCCGGTACCCGTATGGGGTCTTCCCGCCCGTGTAGAACCAGGCCGCGAGGATCGCGAACGCGCCGACGAGCAGCAGCCACCAGGTCGTCACGGCGGCGAGCACCAGCCCGGCGACGGCGGCGGCGAGGAAGCAGCCGAGCGCGGCGCCGAGGACCTGCTTCGGCGGCGCGGCCTTCGACCCGACGAGGCGCAGCGGGCCGACGCGGTCCTCGTCGGTGCCGCGGACGCCGTCGCTGTAGTCGTTGGAGTAGTTCACCCCGATCTGCAGGACGAGCGCGACGAAGCCGGCGAGGACGGCACGCCACCAGACGGGCTCGCCCTCGCCCGCCGCGACGCCGGTGCCGACGACGACGGGGACGAGGGACGCGGGCAGGGTGCGGGGCCGGGATCCGGCGACCCATTGGGAGAGCGTGGCCACAGTCACCGCTTGTTCTCGTGGGACGACAGGGGGACTACCTCTTCGATTCTTCCGGATGGAGATCACCGCTCGGGCGCAGCCGCAGGGAGACGCCGAGCCCGAGCGCGAGGATCGCCGCGGTGGTGAGCGCCGCGTGCCTGGTCGCGACGGCGAGGCTCTCGTCGGCGGCGCGCGCCTCCGTCTCCAGCCCGGGGGTCTCGTGCAGCTCGCGGCCGTACGTCCCGGCGCTCTCCCGCAGGTCGTGCGCCATCGCGGTGCGCTGTTCGGGCGGCAGCGCGGAGGCCGACAGCCGGTCGGTCATCGCGTGCCCGAGGCTCGTCGCGAACACCGTCCCGATCGCGGCGATGCCGAGCGCCGCGCCGACCTGCCGGGCCGTCGACTGCGTCCCGGACGCCTGCCCGGACTGCGCCGGCGGGACGTCCGCCAGCGACACGTTCGTCAGCTGCGCCGACGTCAGGCCGAGGCCGAGCCCGTACAGCAGCATCCACGGCGCGAGGGCGAGCCCGCCGGTCGCGGCGGACACCGTGAGGCCCAGCGCGACGACCGCGGCCACCTCCAGCACCATGCCGATCCGCACGACCCGGTGCGCGCCGCGCCTGTTCGCGAGCCTGCCCGCGTACCCGCCGGTCAGGAACGCGCCGCCGGCGAGCGGCAGGATCGCCAGGCTGATCTGCAGCGGGTCGGTGCCGTGCACGCCCAGCAGGAACAGCGGCAGGACGAACAGCAGCCCCAGCTCGCCGACGTTGATCAGGGCCGAGGCCAGGTTGCCGTACCGGAAGTTCGGGATGCGGAACAGCTCCAGGTCGAGCATCACCGGGCGTCCGGCCGCGGCCCGGGACCGCTCCACCACGACCAGCGCCGCGATCAGCAGCGCCCCGAGCGCGAGGACGATGGGGACCGGGGACAGTGCCGACTCCGGCCAGTCGTATCCGGCGACCGTGAACCGGCGCGTCGGGATCCACCAGCCGTACGTCTGCCCCTCGATGATCCCGTACACGAGGGCGCCGAGCCCGAGCGCGGACAGCAGCCCGCCCGTCCAGTCGATCTCGCGCCGCGCGCTCCCGGCGCCCGGCCGCCGCGTCTCGGGCAGCAGCCACAGCGCCCCGGCGACGAGCGCGGCGCCGAGCGGCAGGTTGATCCCGAACGCCCAGCGCCAGCCGCCGCCGGTGGCGATCGCCCCGCCCGCGAGCGGCCCGAGCGCGGCCATGCCGCTGATCATCGAGCCCCAGACGCCGAAGGCCACCGCCCGGTCCCGCCCGGTGAAGACCGCGTTCAGCGTGGACAGCGTGGCCGGCAGGACCATCGAGGCGCCGACGCCCTGCAGGGCGCGCGCGCCGATCAGCGCCGAGCCGTTCCCGGCCAGCGCGGCGGCGACGCTCGCCGCCGCGAAGAGCACCGTGCCGAGCACGAACATCCGGCGGCGTCCGAACAGGTCGCCGGCCCGCCCGAACGGGATGAGCAGCGCCGCGAACACCAGCGCGTACACCGAGGTCACCCACTCGGCGCCGGCGGTCGTGAGGCCCAGGTCCGCGACGATCCGGGGGAGCAGCACGCCGACGATCGTGGCGTCCACGATGATCAGCGACACGCCGAGGCTGATGACGGCCATGGCGAGCCAGCGGTGCCGGACGGCGGGCGCCGCCGCGGCGGCGCGCGGCGGTGTCAGGGAGGTGGGCTCGGGCACGACTTCAAAGATATTGCCGCGGCGGGGGTGCACCTCACCGACCCCTGCCTAGCCGCTCAGACGCTGATGTCGGTGTGCAGGCGGATCTGCCGGACGGGCTCGCCCATGTCGAGCGTCCGGGCCGTACCGTCGGGGCCCCAGCCCGCCGAGCCGAGGAACGTCCGGGTGACCTCGTCGTCCTCGAAGACCCAGCTGACGAGGGTGGTGGAGCCGTCCTCGCGGAGCAGGTCGACGGTCGCGGCGAGCAGCCGGCTCCCGTGCCCGGCGCGGGCGTGCAGCGGATCGACCAGCAGCGTGATCAGCTCCGCGGCGGCGTCGTCGAGATCCCCGTCCTCGGCCGGGGCGTGCGCCGCGAAGCCCACGACCAGGTCGGATGCCACCGCGACCAGCAGCCGGTGCCGCGGGCTCGGCGGCGTGGCCGCGGCCTCCGCCCACCGCTCCCGCCACGCCTCCACCGCGTCGGGGCCGGTCACCCGGTCGAGGACGCCCTCCGGCAGCAGCTCGCGGTACCCGTGCCGCCAGGCCCGCACCTGGATGTCGGCGACGGCGGCCGCGTCCGCCCGCCGCGCGGGCCGCACCCCTGCATCGGCCATGCCTGCCCCCGTCCTCGCGCTGGAAGTCCGCCGCCCACACTAGCGATGCGACTCGGACCGGTCGGACGGGGACCTGCGGCGGGCGCGGTAGGCGCGGGTCTTGGTGCGGTTGCCGCAGACGCGCATCGAGCACCAGGCGCGGGACCGGTTCTTGGACGTGTCGAGGAACGCCCAGCGGCAGGTGTCCTCCTGGCAGGCCTTCAGCCGGGGCCACGTCCCGGCGGCGACGGAGTCCATGATCGCGGCGGCGAGGCGGGCGAGGCCGGCGGCGGCCGTGCCGGGCGGGTCCAGCGGGACGAGCTCGGGGCGCGGGCCGGTGAGCGTGATCCGCACCGGGAGGGCGGCCAGCGCGTCCTCCAGGTCGTCCGGGAAGTCGGCCTCCTGCGGCCCGTGGTGGGCGAGCACGTGGTGGGCGAGCATGGCCTCGCGGAGGCCCTCGCGGAGCGCGACGGCCACGCGCACGTCGGCGTCGTCTGCCGCCGCGGCCGCCGGAACGAGCCCGCGTTCGGCCAGCCACGCGGCGAGCCCGCCGGGCGTGGCGATCCCGTCCGTCGCGGACTCGACGTCGAGCGTGTTGACGAAGTCCCTCAGCAGCAGCGCGGGGTCCCCATCGGCGTGAGCGTCGGCCATAGCCCCTCCTGCATGTCCACACGAACTCTACCAAGCGGCAACACCGTCATTAAGGTTTGACTGGTTGCATCGTGGCGACACCAGCGTTACGGTTTAGATGGTGTCAATGAACGGGAGGACGAGATGAATGCGCTGCCCTACCTGGCGGAGCTCGCCATGCGGCACGCATGGGCGGAGCGCGAGTACGCGCGGCTCCACGCCGACGTCGTGGAGGCGAGGCTGAAGGCCCGCACCCGCGATGCCGAGCGCGCGGCCCGCGTCCGCCGGTGGCTGCTCGGCGGCGTACCCGAGCGGATCAGCGTCCGCCGCCGCCGTCCGGCCCGCCCGGCCGCCGCCTGCAGGCGGGCCGCCGCCCGTTCCGCCCAGGTCCCGCGAACCGCTGGAGGAATCCGATGACCGACGTCACCCCGAAGGTGACCACGCTCGTCTTCGACTGCACCGACCTGGACGTCATGGCCGACTTCTGGGGCGGCCTGCTCGGCATGAAGACGAGCGTGCGCGAGGACGACTGGCTGGACCTGGAACCGCTCGCCGGCGGAGGCCCGGTGCTCGCGTTCCAGCTCGTCCCCGAGAGCAAGTCGATCAAGAACCGGCTGCACCTCGACCTGGCCGTGGCCGACGTCCGCGCGGCCGGGGAGCGGGCGGCGAGCCTGGGCGGCGTGCCCGCGGGCGCGCCGATGGGCAACCCGGAGCGGCCCTTCCAGGTCTGGCACGACCCCGAGGGCAACGAGTTCTGCCTCTGCACGACCTGATCAGCGCCGGCTCATGACCGCAGGACGGTGGCGGGCTGGTGCGTCATCTCCTGGGCGCTCGTCCTGGCCATGCCGGTCACCGTGCCGGTGACCGGCTGGCTGCTCGCCACGACCCGTCCCGACTGGACGGGCCGCGCCGTGCTGGTCCGCGTGGCCTCACCCAGCGGACCCGGGTGCGGATCAGTCCTTGACGATCTGGGCCAGCAGCGTCACGACGCCGACGCCGACTCCTATGGGGATCGCGAACTGCGGGGCGGCGGCGGTGAGGGCCGCGGCGCCGACCGCGACGACGATGATCACGAGCGCCCTCGTGCTGATCATGGGACGCGGCTCGCCGTGTTCGGGCGGCGCGTGCTCGGGTGGCGCGTGCTCCGGTGGTACTCGCATGCCGTTTCGACCTCCATCCGGACGGACGGTAAGGACCGGGGCGGCTCCCGTCGGGGACGACGGGCGACATCGCTGAACCGCCTCGTCATCACAGGGTTCCCCGGATGTCAACGGTTGCCGCGCGCGGCGCGCGATCACGTCCCAACCATGATCAACTCATGGGGGATTCCTGGCGCGCGGCGTCCGCGGCGCCCCGCTGATCCGAGATCATTGCGTGATGGAGCACAAAAGGCGGGTTGCGGGTGCTGTGCGCAGGCTGCTGAGCTGGGCCGGATGGACGGCGGCGTACCTGCTCGGCCTCGTCGCCCTCGTCTTCGCGGGGGCGTGGGTCTGGTGGCAGCCCGAGCCGCAGGCGCGCGGCACCGAGGCCAACGCGCTGTGGGCCCGGCACCAGTGGGTGGGGGAGCCGCACAGCGACGCCGAGTACCGCGCGTTCGGCGACCTGCTGAGGCAGAACCGCATCACCGACGTGTTCTTCCACGCAGGCCCCTTCGAGGCGGACGGGACGGTCCCCGCCGCGAAGTACCGGTACGCGCGGCAGCTCATCGACGCCATGCACGAGTACGCGCCGGGCGTCCGCTCCCAGGCGTACCTGGGGCAGGTCCGGATGGTCGAGGGCGAGGGCGTCATCGAGCTGGACGACCCGGCCGTCCGGGAGCGGGTCCTCAAGACCGACGCCGCGTTCCTGGACCTCGGCTTCGACGGCATCCACTACGACTTCGAGCCGATCTACCCGGACGACAGCGCGTTCATGACGCTCATGGACCGCACGCGGGAGCTGACCAGGGCGCGGGGCAAGGTGCTGTCGGTGGCACTGGAGCAGCCGACGCTCTTCGACGCCCTCCAGCCCGTCTACAAGGCGCTGATCCCGCGCACCGGCCCCCTCCACTACCCGCCGCGCCCGACCGAGGACTTCCTGCGCGCCGTCGCCGACCGCGCCGACCAGGTCGCGATCATGACCTACGACGTGTCGCTGCCGACCCGCTCCCTCGCCGGATGGCACTTCGCCCGGCACACCCGCGCGACGCTGGAGCTCATCGGCGACCGCACGACCGTCTTCATGGGCGTCCCCACCTACCGTCCCCTCCTGGAGTGGGCGGAGGACCTGCCGGTCGCGCTGCGCGGTGTCCGGCGCGGGGTGGACGATCTGAAGCGTCCGCCCAAGCGCCCGTACGGCGTCGGCGTGTACGCGGACTGGACGACCAGGCCGGACGAATGGGCCCGTTACCGCTCTACCTGGCTGCCCGGCGCGACAGAGAGTCCTGCCGGTTGAGAAACCCTCCCGGCCACGTTCCGGTTCTCTTGTCCGCGCAGGTAGAAAGGGTTGGGTAGCCGTTCACCTTCGGGGGTATTGCCCCGTGCGGAAGTCATGGCCGGACCATCTCATGGCAAAGGAAGTGGGGACGAGGTCGATGGGCGTTCAGCAGACCGCGCGGCGCGACGCCGACCGGATCGGCGAGCTGTCAGCCGAGTTCGCCGGCTGGCGGATCGGACGGGGCGGGTCCGGCCTCTGGTGGGCCGTCCGCGGCAACGATCTCGTGCGCACTCCCGACGTCGAGGAGCTGCGCGTCCGGCTGCATGAGATGACCGCTGGGTCACGTTATCCGATCGAGTCCGGGAAGTGGCCGGACTGACCCCGTAACGCGGCATTTGCGTGCCACGATGTGGTGATGGAAGCCGTCGCCACGCGTACCCCCGAGCGTGTGGCGGCGGCTTCTCCCTTTATGTACGACCTGCGGGTCCAAGGAGAACGGTCGGAACGGTACCGTTCGTTGCATGGCACCCAGCACATCGACTGACGCTCCGTTTGGACGGATGCTGACCGCCATGGTCACTCCGTTCCTGCCCGACGGCGGCGTCGACTACGACGGCGCCGCGCGCCTCGCGACCCACCTGGTCGACGAGCGGCGCCACGACGGCCTCGTCGTCAACGGGACGACGGGCGAGTCGCCCACGACGAGCGACGACGAGAAGAGCACGCTTCTGCGCACGGTCATCGAAGCGGTCGGCGACCGCGCCGTGATCGTCGCCGGTGCCGGGACGAACCACACCGAGCACACCCTGAAACTCGCGCGGCAGGCCGAGGCCGCCGGCGCGCACGCGCTGCTCGTGGTCACGCCCTACTACAACAAGCCCCCGCAGGAGGGCCTCGTCCGCCACTTCACCGCGGTGGCCGACGCGACGGGACTGCCCTGCATGCTGTACGACATCCCGGGGCGCACCGGGGTGCCGATCGAGAACGACACGCTCGTCCAGCTCGCCGACCACCCGCGGATCATCGCCGTCAAGGACGCCAAGGGCGACCTGTTCGGCGCGTCCCGCGTGATGGCGCAGACCGACCTGGTCTGGTATTCCGGCGACGACAACCTCAACCTGCCCTGGCTGTCGGTCGGCGCGGCGGGGTTCGTCAGCGTGGTCGGGCATGTCGTCGGCGTCGAACTCCATGAGATGATCGACGCATACCGCGCCGGTGAGCACGGGCGGGCGCTGGAGATCCACCGGCGGCTGCTGCCCGTGGTCACCGCCATCATGACCCGTACGCAGGGCGCCATCGCCGTCAAGGCAGCGCTGAACCTGCTCGGCCTCCCCGGAGGCGGCCCGCTCCGCGCGCCGCTGGTGGAGGCCACGCCGGAGTTCGCGGCGCGCCTGCGAGAAGACCTCACGATAGGGGGAGTCAAAGTGCCGGAGGTAGTCATCCCGGAGGTTGCCCGGTGAGTCATCCTCACCCGGAGCTGTCGGACCCGCCCGCGCCGCCCGAACGCGGCCTGCGCATCGTCGCGCTGGGCGGGCTCGGGGAGATCGGCCGCAACATGACGGTGTTCGAGTACGGCGGACGCCTGCTCATCGTCGACTGCGGCGTGCTGTTCCCCGAGACCGAGCAGCCCGGCGTCGATCTGATACTGCCCGACTTCGAGTACATCAGGGACCGCCTCGGCGACGTCGAGGCCGTCATCCTCACGCACGGCCACGAGGACCACCTCGGCGCCGTGCCCTACCTGCTGCGCGAACGCCGCGACATTCCCATCGTCGGCTCCAGGCTCACGCTGGCGCTGCTGGAGGCCAAGCTCGCCGAGCACCGCATCAAGCCGGTCACCGACGTGGTCGTGGAGGGCGAGCGCCGTACCTTCGGGCCGTTCGACTGCGAGTTCCTCGCCGTCAACCACTCGATCCCGGACGCGCTCGCCGTCGCCCTCCGCACTCCCGCGGGGCTCGTCCTGCACACCGGCGACTTCAAGATGGACCAGCTGCCGCTGGACGGCCGGCTCACCGACCTGCCCGGGTTCGCCCGGCTCGGCGCCGAGGGCGTCGACCTGCTGATGTCGGACTCGACCAACGCCGAGGTGCCCGGGTTCGTCACCAGCGAGCGCAACATCGGCCCGGTCGTGGACGAGGTGTTCCGCACCGCGCAGGAGCGGCTCATCGTCGCCTGCTTCGCCTCGCACATCCACCGCGTCCAGCAGGTCCTGGACGCCGCCGTCGCCAACAACCGCAAGGTGTGCTTCATCGGCCGGTCGATGGTGCGCAACATGGGCGTCGCGCGAGAACTCGGCTACCTCAACGTGCCCGACGGCATCATGGTCGAGCAGAAGGAGCTGGACGACATCCCCGGCGACCGCCTGGTGCTGGTGTGCACCGGGTCGCAGGGCGAGCCGATGTCGGCGCTGTCGCGGATGGCGAACCGCGACCACTCGATCCGCATCACCGAGGGCGACACCGTGCTGCTGGCGTCCTCGCTGATCCCGGGCAACGAGAACGCGGTCAACCGCGTCATCAACGGCCTCACCCGCTGGGGCGCCCGCATCGTGCACAAGGGCAACGCGCTCGTGCACGTGTCCGGGCACGCCTCGGCCGGCGAACTGCTGTACGTGCTGAACGTGACCAAGCCGGCCAACTTCGTCCCCATCCACGGGGAGTGGCGGCACCTGCGCGCGCACGCCAAGCTCGCCGCGCTCACCGGGGTGCCGGAAGAGGGCATCGCCATCGCCGAGGACGGCGTCGTCGTCGACCTCGTGGACGGCCGCGCCAAGATCGTCGGCGCCGTCCCGGCCGGGTACGTGTACGTGGACGGGCTGTCGGTCGGCGAGGTCACCGAGACCTCGCTGAAGGACCGGCGCATCCTCGGCGAGGAGGGGTTCGTCTCCATCGTCATCGGCATCGACTCCACGTCCGGCAAGGTCGTCGCCGGGCCGGAGGTGCACGCCCGCGGCGCCGGCATCGTCAACGAGGACTTCGACGAGGTCATCGAGCGGATCGAGGCCACCCTGCGGGACGCCGCCGGCGACGGCGTCAACGACGTGCACCAGATGAGCCAGCTCATCCGGCGCACCGTCGGCAAGTGGGTGAGCGACAACTACCGGCGCCGCCCGATGATCGTGCCGGTGGTCGTGGAGGTCTAGGCGTGGAGGACTGAGCGAGGGGGAGTCCGGACGGCCGCGCGGCCGTCCGGACTCCCCAACACGCCCTCTCGCCATCCCTGGAACCGCCTGGGTCCTTGGTTACTCTCATAACCATGGCCACACGTGCGTCCGGGGGTGCGAAAACCTCTTCGCGTGCGGGGGGCAGTGGGGCTCGCAAGCCCGCAGGTTCCTCCCCCCGGAAGCGACCGAGCGGCACCTCCAAGGGCCGCGGCTCGGGGCGGGGGCGTCCCCCGCAGAAGCCCGACCCGATCTCCCAGGCCGTCCTCGGGTTCTTCAAGCTCCTGTTCAGGCTGTACCTGCTCGCGGCCGTCGCGGTCGGGTCCGTCTTCCGCGCCTACGGGCACGGCGCCCGCAACCTCGACCCCGAGCACCGGCGCGACGGCCTGGGGCTGGCGCTGCTCGGCTCGTCGATCGTGCTGGCCTCCGTCACCTGGTTCCGGCCGGACGGCGTCGTCACGATCGCGCTGGAGAAGGTCGTGCGCGGCGGGCTCGGCATCATGGCGATGGCGCTGCCCGTGCTGCTGGCGCTGCTGGCGTGGCGGACGCTGCGCCACCCCGAGCACCACGAGGACACCGGCCGCATCGTCATCGGCATCACCGCGCTCGGCGTCGGCGTGCTCGGCATCCTGCACATCTCCGCCGGCGTCCCGTCCCCGGCGAAGGACATGGCCGGCGTCCGGGAGTCCGGCGGCGTCATCGGCTGGCTGGTGTCCGCCCCGCTCGACGCGGCGCTCAGCGGGTGGGTGGCCGTCCCGCTGCTGCTGCTCCTGTCCGGGTTCGGGCTGCTGGTCGTCACCGCGACGCCGATCGCGAAGGTCCCCGAGCGGGTCACCGACCTGTGGGCGATGGCGACGCTGCAGAGCCGCGCGGAGCACCCGTCCGCCGGCGAGGCGGACGGCGAGGACGCGCCGAAGAAGCGGCGCCGCAAGAAGAAGCCCGACGACGGCGGCGACGAGCTGGAGGTCGGCGAGCACTCCCGGCCGTACGACACGCCGCTGCTGGAGGAGGAGCCCGAGAAGGCCGGCCGGCCGAGGCGCGACCTCGCCGACGAGCTGTTCGAGCCCGACCCGTTCGGCCCCGGCGTCCCGCCGCCCGCGCCGCCCGCCGACGACGAGCCCCCGCACGAGCCGGGGGACGAGCACGTGGCGGGCGAGTCCATGGCCGGGGCGCCGCACGAGGCGCCCGACCCGACCCCCGCGCCGCGCCGGTCCGAGCAGTTGCCGCTGTCGTCGTCCGGCGAGATCTACGTGCTGCCCGACCCGTCGGCGCTGCGGCCCGGGAGCGTGTCCAAGCCGCGG
Source organism: Actinomadura latina NBRC 106108 (assembly GCF_001552195.1). Classification (GTDB taxonomy): domain Bacteria; phylum Actinomycetota; class Actinomycetes; order Streptosporangiales; family Streptosporangiaceae; genus Spirillospora; species Spirillospora latina. The sequence goes on along the minus strand of NZ_BCQS01000005.1, from coordinate 651,751 downwards.
ACGAAGGCCAACGACACGGTGGTCAACGCGCTCACCGGCGTGCTGGAGCAGTTCGACATCGACGCGCAGGTCACCGGGTTCACCCGCGGTCCGACGATCACCCGGTACGAGATCGAGCTGGGCCCGGCGGTGAAGGTCGAGAAGGTCATCGCGCTGACCAAGAACATCGCCTACGCGGTGAAGAGCGCCGACGTGCGCATCATCTCCCCGATCCCCGGCAAGTCCGCGATCGGGGTGGAGATCCCCAACACCGACAAGGACATCGTCAGCCTCGGCGACGTGCTCCGCTCGCCGGCCGCGACCAACGAGCACCACCCGATGATCGTGGGGCTCGGCAAGGACGTCGAGGGGCGCACGGTCGTGGCGAACCTGGCGAAGATGCCGCACATCCTCATCGCGGGCGCCACCGGCGCCGGCAAGTCGACGTGCATCAACGGGCTCATCTGCTCGATCCTGATGCGCGCCACGCCGGACGAGGTGCGGATGATCCTGGTCGACCCCAAGCGGGTCGAGCTGACGATGTACCAGGGCATCCCGCACCTGATCACGCCGATCATCACCAGCCCGAAGAAGGCCGCCGAGGCCCTGGAGTGGGTCGTCGGGGAGATGGACCGCCGCTACGACGACCTGGCCGCGTCCGGGTACCGGCACATCGACGACTTCAACAAGGCGGTGAAGGCGGGCAAGCTCAAGCCGCCGCCCGGCAGCGAGCGTGTCTACACGCCGTACCCGTACATGCTGGTCATCGTGGACGAGCTGGCCGACCTGATGATGGTCGCGCCGCGCGACGTGGAGGACTCGGTCGTCCGCATCACCCAGCTCGCCCGCGCCGCCGGCATCCACCTGGTGCTGGCCACGCAGCGGCCGTCGGTGGACGTCGTGACCGGGCTCATCAAGGCCAACGTGCCGTCCCGGCTGGCGTTCGCGACGTCGTCGCTGTCCGACAGCCGCGTCATCCTCGACCAGCCGGGCGCGGAGAAGCTCGTGGGGCAGGGCGACGCGCTGTTCCTGCCGATGGGCGCGAGCAAGCCGATGCGGCTGCAGAACGCCTACGTGTCGGAGAAGGAGATCCACGGGGTCGTCGACCACTGCAAGAAGCAGATGGAGGCGAACTACCGCGAGGACGTCGCCGAGTCGAACAAGCCGAAGAAGGAGATCGACGAGGAGATCGGCGACGACATGGACCTGCTCGTCCAGGCGATCGAGCTGGTCGTCTCGACGCAGTTCGGGTCGACGTCGATGCTGCAGCGCAAGCTCCGCGTCGGTTTCGCCAAGGCCGGCCGGCTGATGGACCTGATGGAGAGCCGCGACATCGTCGGGCCGAGCGAGGGCTCCAAGGCGCGGGACGTGCTGGCCAAACCGGACGATCTCCCCGGGGTGCTCGCGGAACTGCGCGGCGGCGCCTGAGCGGCGGCCGAGCGGCGCCTGAGCGGCGGCCGGGCGGGGTAAGGCCGGAGCATTACGGAATGATGCGAAATCTTGCCCTGTTTCGAACGTGTCGGCTGTCGCCCAGCGGGCATTCCCGTTCCTAGACTGGTGTCGCAGAAGATCGGCCACGAGCGCCCCCGAAGGAGGCCCGAGGTGAGCATCGGTGAGACCTTGGCGGAGGAGCGCGAGCGGGCCGGTCTCTCGGTGACACAGGTGAGTCTCCAGACGCGGATCCGGGAAACCGTTATTCGCGGCATGGAGGCCGACGACTTCTCGCTGTGCGGCGGCAACTTCTACGCCCGCGGCCACATCCGCAGCATCTCCCGGGTCATCCGCATCGACCCGGAGCCGCTCGTCGCCGAGTTCGACGCCGCGCACGGCGGCGCCCCGCAGCCCGTCTCGGTGCTGTCGGCGTTCGAGCCGGAGCAGCCCGTCGCGTTCCGGGAGCGCAAGGCGCCGAACTGGAGCGCCGCGATGGTGCTCGCCCTCGCCCTCGTCGTCATCTACGGCGTCGTCCAGGTGGTCGGCCACGGCGGCGGCGGCGAGCAGCGCACCGCGCAGCAGGTCGCGGGCACGCCCGCGCCGCCCTCCCCGTCGCCGTCCGCGTCCGCGCCGCCCAAGAGCGGCGCGCCGGTCGCGGAGGCGCCGCGCACCAAGGTCGAGGTGCGGGTCGAGGCCAAGCGCACCACGTGGCTGAACGTCATCGGCGACAAGGGCGAGACACTGTTCATCGGCACCCTGCACAAGGGCGAGGAGAAGGACTTCACCGCCAAGAAGAAGGTCAAGCTGGTGGTCGGCGTCGGCGGCAGCGTCAACCTGACCGTCAACGGCAAGGACATCGGCTCGCCCGGCAAGGGCAAGGGCGTGCAGCGGCTGAGCTTCGACCGCAACGACCCCGAACCCGCCTGAGCCGGGGGCTCAAGGGTCATCCGCCTTTGTGACGATTCGCTTAGGGGCCGCTGGTACGCCTTGGCGCCGAGGCCCATTACCTTTAGGGGCATGTCCACTCGCCGCAAGGTCTCGCTCATCACGCTCGGCTGCGCCCGCAACGAGGTCGATTCCGAGGAGCTCGCCGCGCGCATCGAGGACGCGGGCTGGGACCTGGCCGACGGCGCGGACGGCGCCGACGTGGTGGTCGTCAACACCTGCGGGTTCATCGAGGCCGCCAAGAAGGACTCCATCGACACGCTGCTCGCCGCGCACGACTCGGGCGCGAAGGTCGTGGCGGCCGGCTGCATGGCCGAGCGGTACGGCAAGGAGCTGGCGGAGGCGCTGCCGGAGGCCGACGCGGTGCTCGGCTTCGACGACTACGCCGGCATCGGGGAGCGGCTCGACGACGTCATGGCGGGCCGCAGGCGGGAGGCGCACACGCCGCGCGACCGCCGGACCCTGCTGCCGATCAGCCCGGTGGAGCGGTCGGCGTCCCAGGTGGCGGTCCCCGGGCACGGCGGCCCGGCCGACCTGCCGGACGGGGTGGCGCCCGCGTCCGGCCCCCGGGTGCTGCGGCGGCGGCTCGGCGGCGGCCCGGTGGCGCCGCTGAAGCTCGCGTCCGGCTGCGACCGGCGCTGCACGTTCTGCGCGATCCCCGCGTTCCGCGGTGCGTACGTGTCGCGCCCGCCGGCGGAGGTGCTGGAGGAGGCGCGCTGGCTCGCCGGGCACGGCGTCCGCGAGCTGGTCCTCGTCAGCGAGAACTCGACGTCCTACGGCAAGGACCTCGGCGACCTGCGCGCGCTGGAGCGGCTGCTGCCCGGCCTCGCCGCCGTGGACGGGATCGAGCGCGTCCGGGTCAGCTACCTGCAGCCCGCCGAGACGCGTCCCGGCCTCATCGAGGCGATCTGCGGCACGCCCGGCGTCGCACCCTACTTCGACATGTCGTTCCAGCACGCGTCCGGCCCGGTGCTGCGCTCGATGCGGCGGTTCGGCGACCGGGAGCGGTTCCTCGGGCTGCTCGACCAGATCCGCGCGCTGGCGCCGGAGGCGGGCGTGCGGTCCAACTTCATCGTCGGCTTCCCCGGCGAGACCGAGGACGACTTCGAGGAGCTGGCGGAGTTCCTGTCCGCCGCGAGGCTGGACGCGGTCGGCGTGTTCGGCTACTCCGACGAGGACGGCACCGAGGCCGCGAACCTGGACGGCAAGCTGGATCCGGCCGAGGTCGCGCGCCGCGTCGACGAGCTGTCCGGTATCGCGCAGGAGCTGACATCCCAGCGGGCCGAGGACCGGATCGGCACGCGGGTCCGCGTCCTGCTGGAGGATAAGGCCCTGCCGGAGGACAACGCGGGGGAGGGCGGCTTCGAGGGGCGCGCCGAGCACCAGGCGCCGGAGGTGGACGGGACGGTCCTCGTCCGCGGCGCCGGACTGGCGCTGGGCGAGATCGTGGAGGCGCGCGTCACCGGCAGCGACGGTGCGGACCTGATCGCGGAGGTGGCATGATCGCGGGTCCCCCGGATCCGGTCGCGGGCACCCCGGACCCGCCCCCGGCCGGCGTGTGGAACATCGCCAACGCGCTGACGATGGCCCGGATCGTGCTGGTCCCGGTCTTCGTGTGGCTGCTGTTCCTGGACGGGACCGGCTGGCGGCTCGCCGCGTTCGCGGTGTTCGCTGCCGCCTCGATCACCGACAAGATCGACGGGGACATCGCGCGGGCCCGCGGCCTCGTCACCGACTTCGGCAAGATCGCCGACCCGATCGCCGACAAGGCGCTCACCGGCGCCGCGCTGGTCAGCCTGTCGGTGATGGGAGAGCTGTGGTGGTGGGTGACGGCCGCCATCATGGTGCGCGAGGTCGGCATCACGGTGATGCGGTTCGTGGTCATCCGGCACGGCGTCATTCCGGCCAGCAAGGGCGGGAAGCTGAAGACGATGCTCCAGGTCATCGCCATCGGCTTCTTCATCCTGCCGGGCCCGCTCGACTACGTCCGCTGGGTCACGATGGCCGCCGCCCTCGTCGTCACCGTCGTCACGGGCGTCGACTACGTCGTCCAGGCGTGGCGGATGCGCCGCGCCTCCGGGTCTTCCTGACATGACCGGACAGGACTTCACCTACCCCGAGGTGGGCGCGACGCGCGACGCGGAGCGGCCCGCCGGGTACCGCTACCTGCGGGAGCGCATGCCGGTCGGGCGCGGCGAGGCGGCCTTCCGGGACGCGGCCGACGCGTTGATGGACTTTTGGATGCACCGGGCGCTCCCCGCCCGGGTGGCGGCCTCCGCCCCGCACGCGGCGCCCGGCGTGACCGTCGTGGTCGGGATCGGCGTCGGCCCGCTGCGGCTCGACGCGCCCTGCCGGATCGTGTGGACGCGCGAGGAGGAGCGGTACGCCGGATGGGCGTACGGGACCCTGCCGGGGCATCCGGCGTCGGGTGAGGAGTCGTTCGTCGTGCACCGGGACGAGGAGGACGACGTGTGGCTGACGGTCACCGCGTTCAGCCGCCCGGCGACGGCGGCGGCGCGGCTGGCGGGCCCGCTGGTGCCGCTGTTCCAGCGTCTCTACGCCCGCCGCTGCGGCGCCGTGCTGCGCCGGCTGGCGCGTATCTGAGGCCGGGCCGTGGCGCCCGCGGGCGGCAGCGAGGCCACGCCCACCCCGGTCGTGGTCCCGCGGCCCCGTCTCGCGGGCGCCACGCAATTTCGATTATCCCTGTCCGCGTTCGTGCGGACGAATCGATCAAATGAGTTTTGACTCACAACGTGACCTGGGCTTCCAGGTTTTGTTGGACCTCCGGTCAATGCCGTGCGGCGACGATGTGCGTCCGCGTGCCCGTATTGCCCGCGCGCCGTGACGGATCCGGTCCCGTCCCGGCGGACAAAGCGCGGCCCTCTCCTTCGCGCCGCGACGGAAATGCGGCGGGGCCGTTGGACCGGTTCGAACGGCGCGCGGCGGCGGCGTCCTCATCCGGCCGGTTCTCCCGGTGAACCGATGGCGCGCCGACGCCGTCGCGGGCCCGCCGGTAGATTCGGACGCCATGCGAGTCGAACTGCTCACCGTCGGGGACGAGCTGCTCCTCGGCGACACGATCAACGGCAACGCGGCGTGGCTGGGCCGGCGGCTCGCCGACCACGGCGTCGAGGTCACCCGCAGCGTCGTCGTCGGGGACGAGCTGGACGTCATCGTCGCGGCCGTCACGACGGCGCTCGAACGGGCCGACGCGGTGATCACCACCGGCGGGCTCGGGCCCACCTACGACGACCTCACCCGGGACGCGCTCGCCGCGGCGGCGGGCGTCCCCCTCGTCCGCGATCCGGGCCTGGAGCGGCGGCTGCGCGAGCGGGTCGCCCGCGCCGGCCGCGAGCTGCAGCCGATGGCGCTGCGCATGGCGGACGTCCCCAAGGGCGCGCGGGCGCTGGTGAACTCCGCCGGCTCGGCGCCCGGCCTGCGCATCGAGCTGCCCGGCGGGATCGTCTACGCGCTGCCCGGCGTCCCGTTCGAGATGCGCACGATCATGGACGAGGTGGTGCTGCCGGAACTGGCCCGCGCCGCCGGGCTGCCCGCGGTCGCGCGCCGCACGCTGCGCACCGCCCGGATGTGGGAGTCGGTCGTCGCGACGCGGCTCGCCGAGGTCGAGGCGATGGACGGCGTGAAGCTCGCCTACCTGCCCGACCCGGCCGAGGTGAAGATCCGGATCACCGTGGCCGGCCCGGACGCCGCCGGGCGCCTGGAGGGCGTCGAGAGGCGCGTCCGGTCGCTGCTCGGCCCGGCCGTGTACGGGGCCGAGGACGACTCGCTGGACCGGGTCGTCCACCGGCTGCTCGCGGCCCGCGGGGAGACCGTCGCGGCGGCGGAGTCGCTGACCGGCGGGCTCATCGGCGCGGAGCTGACCGCGATGCCCGGCTCGTCCGCGACCTACGCGGGCGGCATGGTGACGTACGCGACCGAGGCCAAGCGGCGGCTGCTCGGCGTCCCGGCGGACCTGCTCGCCGAGCACGGCGCCGTCCACCCGGACGTGGCCGCCGCGATGGCCGCGGGCGTCCGGGACGCGGTCGGCGCGACCTACGGGCTGGCGGTCACCGGGGTCGCCGGCCCCGACACGCAGGACGGGCATCCCGTGGGAACGGTCTATATCGGCGTGGCCGGTCCTGGAAATTCGCGCACTGTGGTCAGCCCGAAACTCCCCGTGCCCGGCGCCGGCGCGGAGATCCGCGCGGTGATCCGGCGGATGACCGTCGTGCACGCCCTTGAGCTGCTGAGACGCGTCCTGATGGGGCTTGACGCCGAGGACGAGAGCGAGGAGGCTCAGGCAGATCGGGAAGACCGGGACTGATTACAGCGTTACGTTCCCAGCGAACACGAAATCAACGGTCTGCCATGGTCACCGTCAAGGCGGGTACGGTGGAACCGGCAGATGGTCCGAACTGAGGGAGGGAGCGAGACGATGGTCCTGCTTCGCCAGCTGCTCGGTGACGTACTGCGGCAGCTGCGGCTGCGCCAGGGACGCACCCTCCGTGAGGTGTCCGCGGCGGCACGGGTGTCACTCGGCTATCTCTCCGAGGTCGAGCGGGGACAGAAAGAGGCTTCGTCGGAGCTGCTGTCCTCGATCTGCAAAGCCCTGGGCGTCCCGCTGTCGCACGTCCTGAGGGAGGTCGCGGATCAGCTGGCCCTCGCCGAGCTGCAGCACGAGCCCGTCATGGCGGGCGCGCCGGAGCACGAGCGCATTACCACCGAGAGCATTCCGGAAACGCCGGAGGAGATCACCGGGGAGTTCCGCGCCGATATGGTCGCGGCCTGACCCGTTCTTGGCGCGTTCATGCCCTTACCGGGGCCGCGGGTGTGCGCGGTCTCACGCATGAACGCGGCATTTCCGGGGATTTTTCCGTGTTGTAGCGGATAACCGTAACGATGCGGAAGGAGCCTGAAAATGGCGACGGTCAAGAGCCCGCTCCCGGACGATGCCGTGAAGGTGGTGGGACAGGCCCTGCAGGGCGCCCTGGTCGACCTGATCGACCTGGCCCTCCTGGCCAAGCAGGCGCACTGGAACCTGACCGGGCGCAACTTCAAGGTCGTGCACGAGCACCTGGACGAGGTCGTCGCCCTCGCCCGCACCGGGCAGGACGATGTGGCCGAGCGCGCCGTGGCGATCGGCGTGAACCCCGACGGCCGTGCCCGCACGGTCGCCGACCGCACCGAGCTGCCGCAGCTGGAGGCCGGCTACCTCGACGACGACAAGGTCGTCGCCGCGGTGACCGACATACTGGCGCAGATCATCGGCCGGTTCCGGGAGCGCATCGCCGCGACCGACGAGCCGGACCAGGTCACGCAGGACCTGCTCATCTCGATCACTGCCGAGCTTGAGAAGCAGCACTGGATGTTCCAGGCCCAAACCTGACGACCCGAGGGGACGCCGCGGCGATCGAGGCGCGGACTCCACCCTGGTGAAGGCCCCGGCCCCCCGCCGATCCCGATCGGCGGGGGGCCGGGGCTTCTTCGTGTGCCCCGCTGTCGGCTACGGCGGGGTCGGCTACGGCGGTGCCGGCTATGTCGGAGAGGGCTGGCAGCGCGGGCACCAGAACGTGACCCGCTCGCCGGTCTGCTCCGCTCGCTCGATCCGCGTCCCGCAGCGCCGGCAGGGGCGGCCGCCCCGCCCGTACACCCAGTGCTCCCGCCCGCGTCCCCTTTCGCCGGTGGTGATGTGGCCGTTCCGCTCCTTGTTGGCGTCCAGGAGACGGTGAGACAACTCCACGAGCGCCGGCAGGTCGGAAACGTCCCCTACCCGCGCCCACGGGTCGACGCCCCGCAGGAACAGGACCTCGGCCTTGTACACGTTGCCGATCCCGGCGAGCCGCGTCTGGTCGAGGAGGGCCTCGCCGATGGCCCGCGCGGGCTGCTCGCCCAGCCTCGCGGCGGCCTCCGCGGCCATCTCCGGGCCCCAGGACGGATCGAGCAGGTCGGGCCCGAGGTGGCCGACCGCACGGTGCTCCTCGGCGGTGGGCAGCAGCTCGACGAGACCGAGGGAGTAGCCGACCGCCTGCCACTCCGCGTTCGCCAGCACGAGGCGGACCCGGTGGTCGCGCGGTGCCGCCCCGGAGCGGCGGATCTGCCAGCGCCCCTCCATCAGCAGATGCGTGTGCACGGTGAGCCCGTCCTCGACCCGGGTGAGGAGGTGCTTGCCGCGCGGGACGGTGTCCAGGACGGTCCGTCCGCGCAGGTCGGCGGTGGCGAACCGGGGGACGCGGAAGTCCGAGCGTGCGAGCACCCGCCCGGCGAGCGCCTCGCGCAGCCGCCGGGCCGTCAGCCAGACGACGTCCCCTTCCGGCATGGGCCGTGTCTCCTCCGAAGGCGGGGCTCAGATCAGGGAGGGGCTCTCCCAGGCGGACGGGTCCTCGGTCAGCTTGGCGACGGGGTCGGGCAGCTTCCCGGCCGCGATGTGCGCGAGCGTGACCTGCTCGAGGATGGAGCGCTCGCTGGCGCGCAGCGCGATCCACACCTCCTGCAGGGACCGCGCCGGCCCCTGGTACCCGACGTGCTCGGGGCGCTCGCCCCGGACGCCGAGCAGCGGCCCGTCGATGGCGCGGATGATGTCGGCGAGGGAGATCCGCTCGGGCGGCCGCGCCAGCCAGTAGCCGCCCTCGGGCCCCCGCTGGCTCCGGATGAGCCCGGACCGGCGCAGCTGGCCGAGGATGTTCTCCAGGAATTTGGGCGGGATCTGCTGCGCCTCGGCGAGCTGCACCGCGGTCACCGGGTGACTCCCGGCGACCGCCAGCTCGGCGGAGGCGCGCAACGCATAGTCGACCCGGGCGGACAATCGCATACACGTATTATCCCTTGCCGACCGGACCGGTCGGGCATCGGCCGCGAGTACGGCGTGACGCGCCCGCCGGAACCGGGCTCTGTGTCCGGCGGGCGCGCCACGGGTCCGGTCGGCCGGATCAGCTCCGGCCGGTCAGGCCGAGCAGTTCGGCGGCGGCCTGGGCGTTGGCGGCCGCGGCGCCGTAGGTGGCCAGGTACACGGCCGATCCGGGGCGCCAGACGGGAAGGCCCATCTCCACGACGACCGTGTCGGGCCGGGCGGTCAGCAGGGCCGTGGCGAGGGCGCGCTGGCCCGCGTGCCGGTGCGCGTCGCGCAGGACGACGATCAGGCCGCGGCCCTTCGCGCGGTCCAGGATCTGCTCCGCCGCCTCCGCCTCGTCCGCGGCGCCGGCCTGGACGGCGTCGGGCGCCCACGGGTGCAGTCCCCACGGGGTCGGGCCGACCGCGATGTTGCCGCTCGACTCGGTCTCGACGACCAGGGGCGGCCCGGCCCACCCTGGGAGCGCTCCCGTGACGCGCACGGCGCGACGGGCGGCCTCCAGGCCGGCGGCGCGGTCCATGGCCGCGGGGCTGTTCCCCGTGAGCCACTCCCTGAGCCGCGCGGTGCGCTCCGCCGCGTCCAGCAGCCGGTTCATGGACAGCCGCCCGGTGCGGACGGCGTCGTCGACCGCGGCGAGGGTCGCCTCGACGGTCTCGGCGTGCTCGCGCGGGCCGAGGCACAGCAGGTCGGCGCCCGCGATGAGGGCACGCACGGACGCCTCCGGGATGCCGATCGCGCCGCTCGCGCCCTCCATGTCGAGCGCGTCGGTGACGATCACGCCCTCGTAGCCGAGGTGCCCGCGGAGCAGCCCGGTGATCGCGGCGTGCGACAGGGTGGCGGGCACGCCCCCGGTGATCGCGGGCAGGTTCAGGTGCCCGGTCATCACCGCGCGGGTGCCGGCGGCGATCGCGGCCCGGAACGGCACCAGCTCGCGGCGGTCCAGCAGCTCCAGGTCGGCGTTGACGAGCGGGATCGACAGGTGCGAGTCGTCCACCGTCGCGCCGTGGCCGGGGAAGTGCTTCGCGCAGGCCGCGACGCCCGCCTCCTGCGTCCCGGTGACGGACGCGGCGGCGTGCCGGGCGACGAGCTCGGGGTCGGAGCCGAACGAGCGGGTCCCGATGACGGGGTTGTCGTCGGCGGTGTTGACGTCCACCGACGGCGCGAAGTTGAAGTTGACGCCGACCTCGGCCAGCTCGGCGCCCAGGGAGCGGTAGATGCGCCGGGTCAGCTCCGGGTCGTCCACGGCGCCGAGCGCGGCGTTGCCCGGGTAGGGGCTGCCGGTCGCGTGCCCGCCGAGCCGGGTGACGTCGCCGCCCTCCTCGTCGATCGTGATGAACGGGTCGCCGGCCTTGCGCATCTGCGCGGTCAGCGCGGCGAGCGACTCCGTGCTCGGCACGTTGCCGGTGAGGGCGAAGAGCGTGACGCCGCCGAGGCCGGCCTCCAGTTCGTCCAGCAGCCAGCGCGGCGCGGTCGCCCCGGGAAACGACGGGAGCAGCGTGCCGCGCGCCAGCCGGGCGATCTCCGCCGTGGTCGCGATGTCGTCGGTCGTCACCCCTTCACCGCCCCGGCGGTGAGGCCGGACACCATGCGGCGCTGGACGAGCAGGAAGAAGGCGATGACGGGAATGGTGAGCAGCGTGGACGCTGCCATGATGGGCCCCCAGGCGTTGCCGCTGCGGCCGAAGAAGAACTGCAGCATGATCGGCAGGGTGTACTTGTTCTGGTCTTCGAGGAACGTGTAGGCGAAGATGAACTCGTTCCAGGCGGTGATGAAGGAGAAGATGCTGGTCGCGACGAGTCCGGGCGCGACGAGCGGGAGCATGACGGTGAAGAACGTCCGGACCGGGCCGGCGCCGTCGATGGCGGCGGCCTCCTCCAGCTCGCGGGGCACCGCGGCGACGAACCCGCGCAGCATCCAGATCGCGAACGGGACCGCGAAGCCGATGTAGACGAGCGAGAGGCCCGCCAGGCTGTTCAGCAGGTCGAGCTGCTTCAGATCGAGGAACAGCGGGATGACGAGCGCCTCCAGCGGCACCATCTGCACCACCAGGAGCATCACCAGGAAGGTGGTGCGGAAGCGGAACCGGAACCGCGCGACGGCGGTGGCCGCCATCAGCGCGAGCAGGCCGGACGCGAGGACGGTGACGACGGCGAGGATCGCGCTGTTCCCGAAGTACTCCCAGAAGGAGACCTCGGCGATGCCGCCGTTCAGCACCAGGTCGAAGTGGTCCAGCGTCGGATGGGCGGGGAGCGGTTTCGGGGTCGTGCTGAAGATCTCGGTGTTCGGCTTGAACGCGGTGGACGCCATCCAGAAGACAGGGAAGACGGCGAGGACGAAGACGAGCAGGCCCGTCCCGTTCAGCACCATCCTGCGCGGCAGTGAGGACTTCATCGCGTCTCCCCCTGTCGGACCATGACCCGCACGTACAGGGCGGTGACGATGAGCAGGATGAACGTGAGCACGAGCGCGATCGCCGAGCCCATGCCGAGCTTCGGGTTGAGCGAGCCGAACGCCTCGGAGTAGGCGTAGAGCGACAGGTTGAACGCGTCGCGGTTGGCCAGCCCGGACATGATGAACAGCTGCGTGAAGACCTTGAAGTCCCAGATGATCGACATGACCAGCAGCACCATGAAGATCGGCTTGAGCATCGGGTAGGTGATGCTCCAGAACGTCCGCCACGGGCCGGAGCCGTCCACCCGGGCCGCCTCGTACAGCTCGCCGGGGACGCTCTTCAGCCCGGCCAGGACGGACACGGCGATGAACGGGCACGCCTGCCACACCACGCACACGGTGAGCACGGTGTAGGTGGACAGCGGCGTGGCGAACCAGTTGTAGTCGAGCCAGCCGCCGCCGACGAGGACGTCGGGCAGCAGGTCGAGGAACCAGTTGACGAGGCCGCCGGTGGTGCCGAACAGCCAGCTGAAGATGATCGCCGCGGTGACCGGCGGGGTCGCCCAGGCGACCATCACGCCGCCGGCGACGAAGCCCGACATCTTCTTGCCGAGCTTGTGGAGCAGCAGGCCGACCAGCGTCCCGATGACCAGCGTCAGGCTCACCGCGACGACGGCGAACAGGACGGTGTGCCTGAGGGTCTGCCAGAAGAACGGGTCATTGAGGATCTTGTCGAAGTTCCCGGTCCCCACCTGCTCGGCGGGCTCGCCGCGCAGCTGGCGGTTGCCGACCTTCTGGAACGACATGATCCCGATCTGGATCATCGGCCAGAACATCAGGACGGCGATCACGAGCACGGTCGGCGCGATCAGCAGGTAGGGCCCGAGGCGGGGCCGGCGGCGGGGGCGCGCCCGGCCGGAGGACCTCCGGCCGGGCGCTCTCCGCACCGCGGGTGCGGTGTCGAGCATGGACGTTCCGATCAGCTGGGACTACGGGTTCAGCAGGGTGTTGGCCTGCTCGTTCGCCTTCTTCATCTGCTCATCGGCGTTCTTGCCCTGCATGATCGCCTTCACGGTGTTCGGCAGCACCTTCTTGGCCTGCTCGAACTCGGCCCAGCCGGGGCCGATCGGGGGGAACTTGGTGTTGGTGGCGATCTGGGTGAAGATCTCCAGCTTCGGGTCGGAGAACTTCACGTCCGACCGCATGGACGAGAAGCCGCTGTAGTCGGCCCACGCCTTGGCGTTCTTGGCGTTGTTCAGGACCGTGATGTAGTCGAAGGCCGCGGCCTTGGCCTTGCTGTCCTTCCAGACGGCGAGGTCGGAGCCGCCCGCCATGACCGGCGCGTTGCCGCCGGCCTTGCTCGGGATCGGGAAGACGCCCCACTTGCCGGCGTTCTTCTCGGAGACCTTCTTCATCTCCTTCAGCGCCCAGCTGCCGTCGATGTACATGCCGAGCTTGCCGAGCGCGAAGTCGCGCTGCGGGCCCTCCAGTTCGTTCTTGCCGATGTACTTCTCGGGCGCGACCTTCTCCGTGCCGACGAGGCCGGCGTAGTACTTCACGGCCTCGACGGCCGCGGGCTGGTCGAGCTGGCCCTTCCAGCCGCCGCTGCCGTCGTCGACGGCGACCGCGCCGTTGTTGCCCCAGATGAAGCTGAGCAGGGCGTTGGTCTGGTCGCTCGGGATGCCGATGCCGGGCACCTTCTTGCCGTCCTGCACCTTCTTCGCCGCGGCGGTCAGCTCGGTCCAGTTCTTGGGCGCCTGGATGCCGAGCTCCTGGAACCAGTCCGTGCGGTACCAGATGCCGCGGACGCCGCCGTACCACGGCACCGCGTAGGTCTTCCCGTCGGCGGTGTCGTTGCCGAGCGCGGTCTTGTTGAGCGTCTTGCCGTCCGCCCAGCCCTTGAACTCGCCGGTGATGTCGGCGAGGCTGCCCTGCTCGACGTGGGACTGGACGTCGGTGTTGCCGAGTTCGGTGACGTCCGGGCCCTCGCCGCCCGCGGCCGCCTTCTGGAACGTGGTGGCGACCTGCGGCCACGGCACGTACTTGATCTGGACGTCGGTGTTCGGGTGCTTCTGCTTGTACTCCGTCTCGACGTCGTCGAGGAACTTGGTCTGCTCGGGCGTCCCGTCGCCCATCATCCAGACCTTGAGCTGCGCCGGGTCCTTGCCCGCGCCGGCCTCGTCGTCCTTGCTGTCGCCGCCGCAGGCCGTGGCGGCCAGGGCGATCGCGGCCGCCGCGGCCGCAACCTTGATGTACTTCACTGGGGGATCCTTTCCGGCATCGCCTCGCGCGGCCTTGTGGCCCGCGTGCCAGGGATACGGCCCCGACCCTTTAAGGTCTCGGCCATGTCCCTCTCGCTTTCGCATCGCTCACGGGCGCCCTGCTCGCCTGTCCGCGCTCTGCGCGCGCCCCCGGCCCGGGGTACCGGACCGGTCGGCGCTTGGGCGTAAACTAACAAGAAACTTTCCTAAACAAAACTGCTCGTTAGCGGATTGAGACATCGAGGGGGCCGGCATGGCCAGACGCCCGGGAACGCCGAGGCTGCTGCGTGAGCTCAACGACCGCGCGGCGCTGGACCTGCTCGTCGAGCAGGGCCCGCTGACCCGCGCGCAGATCGGCGAGCACACCGGGCTATCGAAGGTAACCGCCTCTCAGCTGTTGTCGAGACTGGAGGACCGCGGGCTCGTCTCGGTCGTCGGCGAGCAGGCCGGGGGGCGGGGCCCCAACGCCGCCCTGTACGCCGTCGTGCCGTCCAGCGCCTACGTCGCCGGGCTGGAGGTCGGGCCGGACGGGATCACCGCCGGCGTCGCCGACATCACCGGGCACCTCACCGCCCAGGTCACCGTGGACCCGAACGGCGCCGACGAGCCGGTGAAGACCGTGCACAACGCCGTCGTCAAGGCGTGCCGCTCCGCCAAGGTCGCGGTGTCGAAGCTGAGCGCCTTCGTCATCGGGACGCCCGGCGTCGTCGACCCGCGCTCGGGCGACGTCCAGTTCGCCTTCGACCTGCCGTCCTGGCACGAGGGCGTCCTCGCCGCGCTGCGGACCGACCTGCGCCGGCCCGTGACCATCGAGAACGACGTCAACCTCGCCGCCATCGCCGAACGCGCCTACGGCGCCGCCCATCACGCCGACGACTTCGCCCTCATGTGGTTCGACCGCGGCATGGGCCTGTCGGTCATGCTCGGCGGCCGGCTGCACCGCGGCCGGTGGGGCGGCGCCGGGGAGATCGGCTACCTGCCGGTGCCCGGCGCGCCGCTGCCGCTCGGCGCCGCCCGGCGCGGCCCGAAGGACGAGGGCGTCATCGAGTCGACCTCCTGGAACATCCCGACCCTCGCCGGCGGCTACGGCGCGCTGGTCGGCGCGGACGCCGTCCGGGCCCTCGCCCACGAGCACGGGATCGCCGAGGCGACCGCGTTCGACTGCGTCAGCGCGGCCGCCGCCGACGAAAGCCGCGGCGGGCCGTTCCTGGACGAGCTCGCCACCCGCATCTCCTACGGCGTGACCTCGGTCAACATCGTCCTGGACCCGGGGCTCGTCGTGCTGTCGGGCAGCCTCGGCCGGGCCGGAGGACGGCCCCTCGCGACCCGCATCGAGCGGATCGTCGGCCGCATCAGCCCCACCCGGCCGACCGTGGCCGTGACCGAGGTGGAGGGCAACCCGGTGCTGCGCGGCGCCCTGTACGCAGCGCTGCAGAAGGCCCGCGACGACGTCTTCTCCGCGGACGGGGCGTCCTAGAAACGCAAGTGCCCCCCGCCCGGCGGCGGGGGGCACTTTCTCTCGCGCGGGAGCGTTCCCAGCGCGGCTACTTGGCGGGCGCCGC
Organism: Actinomadura latina NBRC 106108; assembly: GCF_001552195.1. Taxonomy (GTDB): domain Bacteria; phylum Actinomycetota; class Actinomycetes; order Streptosporangiales; family Streptosporangiaceae; genus Spirillospora; species Spirillospora latina. The sequence continues at coordinate 636,335 of NZ_BCQS01000005.1, read as the reverse complement.
CGCGACGGCGGCCTCCCGGTGGCGCCGCGGGTCGTTCAGCGCGCGGTCGATGACGGTCTGACTGATGATCTGGCGCTTGCGCCGGAGCGCGGCGGCCTTCCGTGCCGTAGGTGTCATGGCGAAACCCCGTTCCGCGGTGGCGCTTTCCCCTTGGCCACCGCAAACCCCGTGATGCCTTCATGCTCTCAAACGAGAGGGGGCCGGGGATCCGTCCGAGGAATGAGATCGAGGTCCGACCAGCAGCGTAGGACGCCCCGGCCGCCTTCCGGGTTCCCCCTGGGATCATTGAGGGGAACGACCATCCCGTATCCGCCGTTGGGGGGACCGTGAGCGAAGAACCGAGGGGCCATGGCGCTGCGTGACCGGCTGCGGCGGCTCGTGCAGAAGCCGGGCAGCGTCGACCTGGCGCCCTTCCGGGCCGTCGTGGACCAGGCGGGGAAGCGCGAGGCCGGCGTACGGAAACTGTCCGACGCCGAGTTGACCGCCGCCGCGTCCGCCCTGCGTGCGAGAGAGGTCCGCGAGGAGGGGGACCTGGCGGAGCTGTGCGCCCTCGGCCGGGAGGCCGCCCGCCGGACGCTGGGGGAGCGGCCGTTCGACGTCCAGTTGATCGGGACGCTCGCGCTGCTGTCCGGGCACGTCGCCGAGATGGCCACCGGCGAGGGCAAGACCCTGTCCGGGGCGCTGGCCGCCGCCGGCTACGCGCTGCGCGGCCGCCGGGTCCACGTCATGTCGGTCAACGACTACCTGGCGCGCCGCGACGCCGAGTGGATGGGGCCGCTGCACGCGATGCTCGGCGTGACCACCGGCTGGGTCGGGCAGTCGTCCACACCGGACGAGCGCCGGGCGGCGTACCGGGCCGACGTGACGTACGCGCCGGTCAGCGAGGTCGGGTTCGACCTCCTGCGGGACCGGCTCGTGACCAGCCCCGCCGACGTCGTGCTGCCCGAGCCGTCCGTCGCGCTGATCGACGAGGCCGACTCGGTGCTGGTGGACGAGGCCATGGTGCCGCTCGTCCTCGCCGGCGCCGCCGACCTCGACGCCGCCGACCCCCGGTACGCCGACCTCGTCCGGCGGCTGCGGCCCGGCCTGCACTACGCGACCGACGACGAGGCGCGGAACGTCCAGCTCACGCCCGCCGGGACGCGCGAGGTGGAACGCGTCCTCGGCCTCGACCTCTACGCGCCCGGGAACCTGCGCACCCTCACCGCCGTGAACGTGGCCCTGCACGCCGAAGTCCTGCTGCACCGCGACGTGGACTACATCGTCCGGGACGGCGCCGTGAAGCTCATCAGCGAATCGCGCGGCCGGGTCGCGCTGCTGCAGCGCTGGCCCGACGGCCTGCAGGCCGCGGTCGAGGCGAAGGAGGCCCTGGAGGCGTCCCCGAGCGGCGAGATCCTCGACTCGATCACCGTCCAGGAGCTGATCGGGCGCTATCCCGCCCGGTGCGGGATGACCGGTACCGCGATGGCCGTATCCGGCCAGCTAACCGAGTTCTACGCGCTGCAGATCGCGGTGGTCCCGCCCAACCGGCCCTGCGTCCGCGACGACCGGCCGGACCGCCTCTACGCGACCGCGGCGGACAAGGAGGTCGCGATCGTCGAGGAGGTCGCCGCCGCGCACGCGACCGGCCGCCCGGTGCTGATCGGCACCGGCGACGTCGCCGAGTCCGAGCGGCTGGCCCGCAGCCTCGCCCGCGCGGGGCTCGACCGGGTCGTCCTGAACGCCAAGAACGACGCCGAAGAGGCCGCGATCATCGCCGAGGCCGGGGCCCGCGGCGCCATCACGGTCTCCACCCAGATGGCGGGCCGCGGCACCGACATCCGCCTCGGCGGCAGCCCGGCCGCCGCGCCCGGCACGGCGCCGGCCGACACGCCCGGCTCCGACCACGACCGCGTGGCCGAGGCCGGCGGCCTGCTGGTCATCGGCACGGGCCGCTACCACAGCAGCCGCCTGGACGACCAGCTCCGCGGCCGCGCCGGCCGCCAGGGCGACCCCGGCGCCTCCGTCTTCTTCACCAGCCTCCAGGACGACCTCGTCACCCGCTACGCCCCCGACGAGAAGACCAAGGCCCCCTTGGACGACGACGGGCTCATCACCGACAAGGGCACGCACTGGATCGTCGGCCACGCCCAGCGCGTCGCCGAAGGCGTCGACCTCGAACTGCACCGCAACACCTGGCGCTACAACCACCTGATCGGGCTGCAGCGCCGCGAACTGCTCACCGAACGCGACGCCGTCCTGCACGGTGACGCCGCTGACAAGGCCATGGCGTCGTCGGCGCCGGAGAAGCACGCCGAGCTCACCAAGGCCGCCGGCGCGGACGCGGTGTCCTCCGCCGCCCGCCAGGTCGTCCTCTACCAGCTGGACCGCTGCTGGGCCGAGCACCTCGCCTACCTCGCCGACCTGCGGGAGGGCATCCACCTGCGCTCCCTCGGCCGCGGCCTGGACCCCCTGGTCGAGTTCAACCGCGAGGCCGTCCCCGCGGGCAAGCGCCTCCTCGGTGACGCCCGGAAACGCTCGGTGGAGGTATTCGAGGCCCTGACCGCCACCGAGGACGGCATCGACCTGGACTCCGCCGGACTGAAGCGCCCCTCCGCGACATGGACCTACCTGGTCCACGACAACCCCTTCGGCTCCCTGGACGAACGCGCCCTCCGCGGCCTCATCAGCATGTTCAAGGGCCGCCGCTGAGCCTGCGGGGACGGGCCGGCGGCACGGAGGACGGCGGCGGCGCGCGCCGGATGCACCGGCCGCGAGCCGTCCGGGCCCGCGGTGCTCGTGCCGCCGCTCCCCGGCCCGCGATCAGGAGCGGAGGCGGAGGCCGCGGGGGGTCGGATGGAAGCCCGCCGACTCCAGGGCGGCGGCCAGCGGGGAGTCGTTGATCGCCTCGCCGTCGGCGCGTTCGACGGTCAGCTTGCCCAGTGCGCCCTCGCGGACCGCCAGCGCCAGCGCGTCGACCGCCGGTTGCAGGACGTCCGGGTCGTCGGCCCAGGTGAGGAGGGTGCGGCCGCCGCGCTCGACGTAGAGGACGAGGCGGCCCTCGACCAGGACGACCAGTGCGCCGGCCTTGCGTCCGGGCTTGTGGCCGCTGGCGACCTCGTCGTCGCGTCCCGGCCAGGGCAGCGCCGCCCCGTACGGGTTGGCGGGGTCGGCGGCGGCCAGGACGAGCGCGCGGACGCCGGCTTTGCGGGGTGTCTCCCACAGCGCGGAGATGTCGTCGGGGGGAGCGGCGGCGGGGCGGAGGGCGCGGAGCCGGTCGACGGCGCCCGGCAGGGCGAACTGGGCGGCCCCCAGGCCCTCGACGAAGTAGCCCCGGCGGCACCGGCCCGTCTCCTCGAAGGCGCGCAGCACCGGGTAGACGGCGGAGAACCCGCCGGGTGTGCGCTCGGCCGCGACGGCGCCGCGCATGACGATGCCGTACCGCTCCAGCAGGGCCTCGGCGAGGGCGTGGGAGCGCAGTGTCGCGGTGGTCTCCCGCTGGGGGAGCGGCCACCAGCGCCCGGCGACCGTGGGCGGGCCCGTCCGCGACGGCAGGACGGGACGGCCGCGGCGCGTCGTCCGGGAACGGTGCGTCGGACGGCCGGATCCCAGCGCGGCGCGCAGCGGAGCCATCGTGTCGTTGGTGAGGCGCCCGGACCACACGAGGTCCCACACGGCGGTGACCAGGCCGGCGTCATCGGCGGTGACGTCCCTGTTCACCCGGTCGGACAGCGTGCGGAAGAAGTGGGCGCCGCCGTCGCCCAGCGCGTCCAGGACGGCCTGGTGCACCGGCGTGAGAGTGATCTCCGCGGGTTCCGGCAGGAGGAGCGGCGCGGTGTCGGCCAGGTAGAGCGCCACCCAGCCGTCGCCGCCCGGCAGGCCGCCCTGGCCCGCCCACACGACCTCGCCCGCGGACGTCAGCTCGTCCAGCATGGCCGGGGTGTAGCCGGGCACCCGCGACGGCAGGATCAGCGACTCCAGCGCCGACGCGGGCACGGCCGCGCCCTGCAGTTGCTCGATCGCCTGGACGAGCGCCTCGATGCCGCGCAGCCGCGACCCGCCGGATATGCCGTGCCAGAGCGGCAGGAACCGGCCGAGCGACTCCGGCGGCGAGGGCTCCACCTCGGCCCGCAGCCGGGCCAGGCTGCGGCGCCGCAGCATCCGCAGGACGCCGGTGTCGCACCATTCGGTCGTGAGCGGGCCCGCCACCGCCTCGACGGGCAGGAACTCGCCCTCGGCGACGCGTCCCGCGCCCGCCAGCCGCCGCAGCGTCTCCACGACCACGGCGACGCCGAGCCCGAACCGCGCGGCGGCCTGCTCCGCCCGGAACGGCCCGTGCGTGCGCGCGTACCGGGAGATCAGGTCGCCGAGCGGGTCGCCCACCGGTTCCAGGAACGCCTCCGGGACGCCCACGGGCAGCGGCGCACCGAGCGCGTCGCGGAGCCGCCCCGCGTCCTCGATCGCGGCCCACCGCTCCTCGCCCCCGACCCGCACCCGGATCGCCCGCCGAGCCCCCTCCAGCTCCACCAGCCACCGCGCCACCTGCGCCACCGCCGCGCGGGCGGGCCTCTCCGCGTGCCCGGCGGCATCCGGACCGGCCGCCGCCTGGCCATGGCCGCCTTCGGCGTCGCCCCGTACCGGTGGCCCCTCACCGGCCGAGGAGGCGCCATCATCGGCGCCCGGCCGGTCGCTCTCGCCGACGACCTCGGGGGACGGGTCGCCGGGCCGGACGTCGTAGGCCCGCACGTCGTAGGCCCTGACGTCGACGGTGTCGGCCTCGGCCGCCGGGAGCAGCGTGCGTTCGGCGGCCTCCGCGGTGGTCAAAGGGCCCAGCGTGCGGAGGAGGTCGGCGACGCCTTCCAGGTCGCGGGCGCGGCGGTCGGCGGCCAGGCGCTGGAGTTCGCGTTCGGTCTCGGCGACCGCGTCGGGGTCGAGCAGCTCGCGGAGGTCGGCCTGGCCGAGGAGTTCGGCGAGCAGCGCGGAGTCGAGCGCGAGCGCCTGGGCGCGGCGTTCGGCGAGGGGGGAGTCGCCCTCGTACATGAACGCGCCGACGTAGTGGAACAGCAGGGATCGGGCATAGGGCGACGGCTCGGGCGTCTCCACCTCGACCATGCGGACCTTGCGTCCCGACAGGTCGCGCATGAGCTGCACGAGGCCGGGGACGTCGAACACGTCCTGCAGGCACTCCCGCATCGTCTCCAGCACGATCGGGAACGACGGGTACTTGCTCGCGACGGCGAGGAGCTGCGCGGCGCGCTGGCGCTGCTGCCAGAGCGGCATGCGCTTGTCGGGACGGCGGCGGGGCAGCAGCAGGGAGCGCGCGGCGCACTCGCGGAACCTGGCCGCGAACAGCGCCGACCCGCCCAGTTCGTCCACGACGATGCGCTCGATGTCGTCGGCGTCGAAGACGGCGAGGTCGAGGCCGGGCGGCTCGTCCATGTCGGGGATGCGGATGACGATGCCGTCGTCGGCGTGCATGGCCTGCGCGTCGAAGCCGTACCGTTCGCGCAGGCGGCCCGCCATGGCGAGCGCCCAGGGCGCGTGCACGCGCGCGCCCAGCGGGGAGTGGACGACCATCCGCCAGTCGCCGAGCTCGTCGCGGAAGCGTTCGACGACCATCGTGCGGTCGTCGGGGACGTGCCCCGTGGCTTCGCGCTGCTCGCTCAGATACGACACGAGGTTGGCGGCGGCCCAGTCGTCCAGCCCGGCGGCGGAGACGCGGCTCCGCGCCTCCGCCGCGGGCAGGCCGGCCAGCTCGCGGGTGAACGAGCCGAGCGCGCGGCCCAGTTCGGCGGGACGGCCGAGGGTGTCGCCGTGCCAGAACGGCAGCTTGCCGGGCTGGCCGGGCGCGGGCGAGACGAGCACCCGGTCGGGCGTGATGTCCTCGATGCGCCACGAGCTGGCGCCGAGGACGAACACGTCGCCGACGCGTGACTCGTAGACCATCTCCTCGTCCAGCTCGCCCACGCGGGACCTCCCGGGGGCTCCGGGGGTCGTCCCCCGGGTGGACGGAGTCTCGCCGACGAGGAACACCCCGAACAGGCCGCGGTCCGGGATCGTCCCGCCGCTGGTCACGGCGAGGCGCTGCGCGCCGGGGCGGTCGCGCAGGACGCCGGTCACGCGGTCCCAGACGAGGCGGGGCCGGAGCTCGCCGAACTCGTCGCCGGGGTAGCGGCCGGCGAGCATGTCGAGGGTCGCCTCCAGCGCCGAACGCGGGAGCGTCGCGTAGGGCGCCGCCTGCCTGACGAGTGATTCGAGGTCGTCGACGGTCCACTCGTCCATGGAGACCATCGCGACGATCTGCTGCGCGAGGACGTCCAGGGGGTTGCGCGGGTAGCGCAGCTCCTCGATCTCGCCGCCGCGCATGCGCTCGGCCACCACGGTCGTCTGGACGAGGTCGCCCCGGTACTTGGGGAAGATGACGCCCTTGGACACGGCGCCGACCTGGTGGCCCGCGCGTCCGACCCGCTGGAGGCCGTTGGCCACCGACGGCGGCGACTCCACCTGGACGACCAGGTCCACCGCGCCCATGTCGATGCCCAGTTCCAGGCTGGACGTCGCCACGACCGCCGGGAGCCGCCCCTCCTTCAGGGCGTTCTCGATACCGGCCCGCTCCTCCTTGGAGACCGAGCCGTGGTGCGCTCTGGCGATCTCCGCGGGCGCGCCCCTGGCGGCGCCCGCCTGGGCCATCGTGGCGGCGGGGGAGTGGTCTTCGGGCAGGGCCTCGCCCGTGGCGCGTTCGTGGGCGAGTTCGTTCAGCCGTCCGCAGAGGCGTTCGGCCAGCCGCCGCGAGTTCGCGAAGACGAGCGTGGAGCGGTGCGCCTGGATGAGGTCGAGCAGGCGGTCTTCGACATGGGGCCAGATACTGCGCTGGCGCGGGTCGGCCGTACCGGAGTCGTCCACGAACTGGCCGACCTCGCCCATGTCCTCCACGGGGACGACGATGTCGAGGTCGAAGACCTTCTCCGAGCGCGGCTGGACGACCGTCGCGGGCCTGGCCCCGCCGAGGAACGCCGCCATCTCGTCGGTGGGGCGGACGGTCGCCGACAGCCCGATCCGCTGCGCGGGCCGTTCGAGGAGGGCGTCGAGGCGTTCGAGGGAGAGCGCCAGGTGCGCGCCGCGCTTGGTGCCCGCCACCGCGTGCACCTCGTCCACGATGACGGTCTCGACGCCGCGCAGCGACTCGCGCGCCCGCGAGGTGAGGATCAGGAACAGCGACTCCGGCGTTGTGATCAGGATGTCCGGCGGTTTGACGGCGAGCCGGCGGCGCTCGTCGGCCGGGGTGTCGCCGGACCGCATCCCGACCCGCACGCCCGGTTCGGGCAGGCCGAGCCGCCGCGCCGCCTGCCGGATGCCGGCCAGCGGAGCGCGCAGGTTGCGCTCGACGTCGACGGCGAGGGCCTTCAGCGGCGACACGTACAGGACGCGGCAGCGCCGCAGCGGTTCGGCCGGGTCGGGCTCGGTGGCCAGCCGGTCGAGTGACCACAGGAACGCCGCGAGCGTCTTGCCGGACCCCGTCGGCGCCACGACCAGCGTGTTGTCGCCGCCCGCGACCGACTCCCACGCCCCGGCCTGGGCCGGGGTGGGCGCGGCGAAGGCCCGGGCGAACCAGTCGCGGGTCGCCGGGGAGAAGCGTTCGAGCACGTCACCGCCCATGGCGCCATACTGCCTCGCGAGTCCGACAGAACGCGGCGGTGTGGCGTGCGTCACGTTGTAAGCAAGCGCTTGTACGGGCATGGTCTACGGGGAGGCGCTCACCCCCAAGGGAGTCTCGATGCCCTACGTGCTGCTCGTCCTCGGGATCCTGTTCGCGCTGGCCGCCGCCAACGCGCACGCTCCCCGGCACAACGCCGTCCTGCTCGCGCCGAGCTTCTTCCTCGGCTGGCTGACCATCGAGATGGCGCCGCACGTGCTCGTGACCTGGGCCGCCGCCACCGCGCTCACCGCCGCGTTCGGCGGGCTGGACGGCTGGGCGGGCTGGACGGGCCTCGGCCTCGCGCTCGCCGGCATGGCGGGCATCGCGGCCACCATCGTCGCGTCCCGCCGTACGGTCGTCACCCTGCGGGACAGCGGCGCGCCCCTCGACCTGGACCCGGAGGGCGCTCCCCGCTACCCCCTGGCGCACCTGATCGTCCCGCAGCTCTGCCTGATTCCGCGCAAGGGCGTGCGGGTCGACAGGAACATCGTCTACCAGGAGGAAGGCCGGCTGCGCCTGAAACTGGACGTCTTCCGTTCCGCCGATGGCGATGGCGAACTGCGTCCTGGGCTCATGCAGATCCACGGTGGTGCGTGGGTCATCGGGGACAAGCGCGAGCAGGGACTGCCGCTGCTCAACCACATGGCACTGCAGGGATGGGTCGGCTTCAACGTCAACTACCGGCTCAGCCCGCGCGCCACCTGGCCCGAGCATCTGATCGACCTGAAGCACTTCGTCGCCTGGTACAAGGAGCATGCCGAGGAGTACGGGGCCGACCCCGGCTTCCTCTGCGTGACCGGTGGTTCGGCCGGCGGACACCTCACCGCCTTGGTAGCGCTGACCGCCAACGACCCAGAGTTCCAGCCGGGCTTCGAGGACGCCGACACCACCGTGCAGGGCGCCGTCCCGTTCTACGGCGTCTACAACCTCGTCGAAGCGGGGCCTTGGCCGGTCCCCATGGGGGCGACCCGCCTCATGGAGAAGATGGTGGTCAAGAAGCCCTTCGCCGATAACCGCGAGGTGTACGCCAAGGCGTCCCCCGTCACGCACATCAGCGAGGACGCGCCGCCGTTCTTCGTCATCCACGGCAGCCGCGACTCGCTCATCCCCGTGGCGGAGGCACGGCGATTCGTCGAACGGCTCCGGGAGGTCTCGGGATCGCCCGTCATCTACGCCGAGATGAAGGGCGCCCAGCACGCCTTCGACGTCTTCCCCTCCTACCGGACGGCCCGCGTCATCGAAGCCGCCGAGCGCTACCTGACGGGCCTGCACCGCCAGTACCGCCAGGGGACCGGACCCGCCGTCCCCGACGAGGTCGCGCAGTCCTTGGAGGAACCCTCCGTCGGATAGCGTGGAGGACGTGCGGCTCACAGTTTTCTGGGATCGGATGAACCAGCAGTTCGGCGAGAGGTATGCCCAGAGCGTGGCCAAGGACTACGTCCTGGCCCAACTGGGCGGCCGCACCATCGAGCAGGCTCTCGCCGAAGGGGAACCGGCGAAGAAGGTCTGGCAGGCCGTCGTCGCGACCTTCGACGTCCCTTCGACCCTCCAGTAGGCGATCGGCGCGGTGACCGGCGCAGGGACCGGCGCAGTGACCGGTGCAGAAGGAGCTCAGTCCGGGACGGGCAGGTGCGCGTAGAGGTCCATCGCGTCCACGGACGACGGCAGATCGCTGACCTGCCCATCGCCGACCTCCACGACGCGCCAGGCGCCGTCCGTGCGGCGGGCCAGATCGGTCGTGATGAACCGGCAGCCCAGGGCGCGGACGGCCGGGGCCACGGCGTCCAGCTCCGGATCGGGTTCCACACCGGGACTGTCAGGGTGCGGGCCCACCAGCGCGGGCTCACCGTCCACCCACCACACGCGCGCCTCGCCGTCGCCGTCGTAATCCTCGAACTCGCGGACGACGAGACCGCCCGCCAGATGGTCGTCCCGTAGCGCGACCATCTTGGAAGCGATGTCGTGCAGTTGCGCGAGGTTCTTCACATCGGGGACGAAGCACGCCTCCTCCCACTCGTGCTTGCACGACTTCACGTAGTCCTTGACCACCGCGGGCCCGCTCCGCAGCGGCCGGACCAGCTCGGCCAGCTCACTGAGGTCGCCCGGATCCTGCCCGGTGCCGAGGGGCCGCCACACGCTGTGCGGGGTCAGCCCGGCGAACGTCTCGTGCCAGCCCGGCAGCTCGTGCGCGCGCCTGTAGTCGTCCGGGTGCGTCAGCAGCATCGTCCCGCGCTGCTTCAGGGCGGCGGCCATCGCGGCGTACTCGTCCGCCGACAGCATCCAGCCGCGGTACCAGACCGGCCCCAGGCCGGCGGGCACCGCGCCGATCGCGTCCTCCACGTCGCCGCGGCGCAGCGAGTCGTGGTCGATCAGGGCCACCTCGCCGTAGTGGTCCCGCACTGCCGCGGCCTCGCGGGAGAAGTGGGGGTCAACGCGCCGGGGGTGGAGCGGATCGACACAGAAGAGGACGGTCAGCGTCATGATTGGAGCCCTCCGTGGACGGCGCCAGCGTACGGGGTCAGGGCCATGAAGCGCACGGCGATTCCCGCCCAAATCGCCATACCGGACGATGATCGAACGGATGTTCGGTAAGCTGGTCCGCGGCGCCCGGCGTCATCCACAATCGCGCCGGTGGTTCGAAAGTGTCGGTGGCCCGCCGTAACGTCGCCCTTGACATCGCAAGCAGCGGCCGAGAGCCGACAGTTCACGACGAGAAGGACATCTCAATGGCAGCGAACGACCGGGAGAAGGCTCTCGAAACCGCACTCGCCCAGATCGAGCGCCAGTTCGGCAAGGGGTCGGTCATGCGGATGGGCGAGGAGGCGCGCGTCCCCGTCGAGGTCATCCCCACCGGCGCGATCGCCCTCGACATCGCGCTCGGCATCGGGGGCCTGCCCCGCGGCCGCGTCGTCGAGGTGTACGGCCCCGAGGGCTCCGGCAAGACCACCGTCGCGCTGCACGCGGTGGCGAGCGTCCAGAAGAAGGGCGGCATCGCCGCGTTCGTCGACGCCGAGCACGCGCTCGACCCCGAGTACGCCGCCAAGCTCGGCGTCGACATCGACGCCCTCCTGGTCTCCCAGCCCGACACCGGCGAGCAGGCCCTGGAGATCACCGACATGCTGATCCGCTCCGGCGCGATCGACATCGTCGTCATCGACTCCGTCGCCGCGCTCGTCCCCCGCGCCGAGATCGAGGGCGAGATGGGCGACAGCCACGTCGGCCTCCAGGCCCGCCTCATGTCGCAGGCCCTGCGCAAGCTCACCGGCGCGATCAACCAGACCAAGACCACCGCGATCTTCATCAACCAGCTCCGCGAGAAGGTCGGCGTGATGTTCGGGTGCATGAGTTATGGCACCCGGGTGACGCTCGCGGACGGGACACAGGAGAAGATCGGCAAGATCGTCAACCAGAAAATGGACGTCGAGGTCCTGTCCTACGACCCGGAGCAGGACAAGGTCCTCCCCAGGCGCATCGTCAACTGGTTCGACAATGGGAACGCCGACCACTTCCTGCAGTTCACCGTCGCGAAGTCGGGGGGCAACGGCAGGGCTCAGTTCGCCGCGACCGAGAACCACCTGGTGCGCACTCCCGGGGGCTACCGGGAGGCCGGTGAGCTGATGCCGGGCGACCGGGTCATGCTCACTGAGACACACCGGCTCAGCGACCAGCAGTGGCAGGTGGTACTCGGGTCGACGATGGGGGACGGGAACCTGTCCCCGAATCGGCGCGGCCGAAACGGTGTCCGGTTCCGTATGGGGCATGGCTCGGAGCAGGCGGCGTATCTCGACTGGAAGATCTCGCTGCTGGGCAATATCGGGCACAGTCGTACCACCAATGCGAAGGGCGCGGCCTTTGCCGACTTCACGCCGCTCCCCGAACTGGACGAGGTACGGCGGGTCGTCTACTTCGGTGACGGAAAAAAACACTTCACCTGGGACTACCTGAAGGCCCTCACGCCGCTGGCGCTGGCCGTCTGGTACATGGACGACGGGTGCTTCACCGTCCGCTCGAAGGGTGTCCAGGAACGTACTGACGGTGGCACGGGTCGCATCGAGATCTGTGTCGAGGCTTTCAGCCCCGGTTCACGGGACCGCATGGTCGAGTATCTTCGCGACACGCACGGCCTTGACGTGAGGCTCACCCTCCGGGGAGCGCGGGCGATCAGCGTCATCCAGTTCACGACGGCGGCTTCCGCGCAGTTCCAGAAGCTCATCGCACCGTATGTGCCGGAGGCGATGGAGCGAAAGCTCCTGCCGCGCTTCCGCGGCCGGTGCGCCGTCGAGCCGCGGTTCGTCGAGCCGGAGCCCAGGCTCGTGCCCAGCCGGGTCGTTGATGTGCATGTCAAGCCCCGGGCCCGCTCGATGAAGAAGTTCGACATCGAGGTCGATGGCTCGCACAACTACTTCGTGGACGGGGTCATGGTCCATAACAGCCCCGAGACGACCACCGGCGGGCGGGCGCTGAAGTTCTACGCCTCCGTCCGGCTCGACGTCCGCCGCATCGAGACCCTGAAGGACGGCACCGAGGCCGTCGGCAACCGCGTCCGCGTCAAGGTCGTCAAGAACAAGATGGCCCCGCCGTTCCGCGTCGCCGACTTCGACCTGCTCTACGGCCACGGCATCAGCCGCGAGGGCGGCCTGATCGACCTCGGCGTGGAGCACGGCTTCGTCCGCAAGTCCGGCGCCTGGTACACCTACGACGGCGACCAGCTCGGCCAGGGCAAGGAGAACGCCCGCAACTTCCTCAAGGCCAACCCCGACATGGCGGACGGCATCGAGAAGAAGATCAAGGAGAAGCTGGGCATCGGCCCCAAGGTCGACAAGGAGGCCGAGCCCGCCGCCCCGGACGCGGCCCCCGCGCCCCCGGCCCCGGCTCCGGTCGTCGCCGCCGCCAAGCCCGCCCCCGCGAAGAGGGGGGCGAAGGCCGCCAAGACGGGCGATTCCTGACGGGGAATCCCCTGATATAGGTGACTCTTGACGAAGAGTGAGCGATGATCTCGTATGCAGGGCGGCGGCGCCTTACCCGGCACCGCGCGATCGGTGCACGGACCTTCCCCGGCGGCGCCGCCGCTCCCACGAGCCCGCTCGCCCACCGCGAGAGGTCCGCGACCGGTGCCCCGCACCGGCCGGCCCGCCGAGCCCCGGCCCCCGGCGGCCGGCAGGGCGCATGACCGCGCCGCGCGGCCAGGGCGGCGGCGCGGACCCTGAGGCCAGGGCCCGCGAAATCTGCCTGCGCCTGCTCTCCGCGTCGCCCCGCACCCGAGCCCAGCTCGCGGACGCCCTGCACCGCAAGCACATCCCCGCCGACGTCGCCGAACGCGTCCTCGGCAGGTTCACCGACGTCGGCCTCATCGACGACGAGGCGTTCGCGCAGGCGTGGGTCCAGTCCCGGCACACCGGCCGCGGCCTGGCCAAGCGCGCCCTGGCCGCCGAGCTCCGCCGCCGCGGCGTGGCCGACACCACCGTCAACGAGGCCGTCGAGACCCTCGACCCCGTCCAGGAGGAGGAGACCGCCCGAGCCCTGGTCCTGCGCAGGCTCCCGTCCACCCGGGGCGCCGACCCCGCCAAGCGCATGCGCCGCCTGGTGGGCATGCTCGCCCGCAAGGGCTACCCGCCCGGCCTCTCCTACCGCCTGGTCAAGGAGGCCCTGGCCGAAGAGGGCACCGACCTGGACTCCGTCCCCGACCCCGCCCCCTTCGACTGACCGGCCACCCGCCGTCACCGATCCCGCCCGCTCCTATCCGCCGTGGGCAGGCGTTGGGTCGTATCGGAAGTTGGGTCGTATCGGAATACGACACGCCGGGGTTGCGGAGTGGGTGACTCGGTGGTGTGCGGGTTCCTGACTCTGACCCGGGTGTCGCCGGGCAGGTGGGAGGGGGTGCGGACGGTCAGGAGAGGCGGTAAGGAAGGACTCACGTCGGCGTACGGTTAGTCCGGAATGCCCCTCGTTTGCTTGCTCATTACCTCCATGCCGCTTACCGTTACGGCAGTGAGGAGTTACTCCGCGTCTCGCGGATTGCCATACGACCGAGCACGTTCCAGCAGCTGAGAGGCAGACAGGGCACGTTCGTCGACCGGATGCGGCCGAGTCACCGGGGTGCGCCGTGCGCGGCCCCGCGATGTCGTGCATCCGCGCGCGAGTAAATCCTCGCTAGGCAGGGCCCGGAGTCCGGACGGGCCCGCGGCGAGGAAGGATCTGCCTCATGGAGAGCGTCCTGCTGGGTGCAGCGCTGCTGGTGACCCTGGTCGCTCTCGTCATCGCCATCCTGCGGCGTCCCGGCCTGCCCGGCAGAGCCGCGGCGGAGATCGCCCGGTCGCAGAGCGAGGCCGACGAGATCCGGTCGAAGGCGAAGCAGGACGCGCAGGACGTCCTGGAGAAGGCCGAGCGGGAGACGCAGCGGCTCGCGGCGGCGGCGCGCGCCGAGGTCGAGGAGGAGGGCCGCGTCCTGCGGGACGACCTGCGGACCGTCCGGGAGGATCTGGAGCGCCGGGAGGCGCGGCTCGCCGAGCGGGAGCAGCGGCTGGACGCCGAGATGCGGCGGCTGGAGGAGTGGCAGGGGCGGCTCACCGAGGCCAGGCAGGCCCTCGACGCCCGCAAGGAGGAGCTGGCCGGCGTCGCCGAGGAGCGGCGCAAGGTCCTGGAGCGGGCGGCCGGGCTCACCGCCGAGGAGGCCAAGGGCGAGCTGGTCGGGGCGCTCGAGAACCAGGCCAAGCGGGAGTCCATCCCGATCGTGCGGGAGATCGAGAACGCGGCGCGGGCGGAGGGCGAGAAGCGCGCCCGCAAGATCGTGACGCTGGCGATCCAGCGGGTCGCGAGCGAGCAGACGGCCGAGTCGGTCGTGTCGGTGCTGCACCTGCCGAGCGACGAGATGAAGGGCCGCATCATCGGGCGGGAAGGGCGCAACATCCGGGCGTTCGAGACGACGACGGGCGTCAACCTGATCATCGACGACACGCCCGAGGCGGTGCTGCTCAGCTGCTTCGACCCGGTGCGGCGGGAGGTCGGGCGGCTGACGCTGGAGAAGCTGGTCCTGGACGGCCGCATCCACCCGCAGCGCATCGAGGAGATCTACGAGCGCAGCAAGAGCGACGTGGAGCAGCTGTGCGTCCGGGCCGGTGAGGACGCCCTGGTCGAGGTCGGCATCGCCGACATGCACCCGGAGCTGATCGCGCTGCTGGGCCAGCTGCGGTACCGGACGTCCTACGGGCAGAACGTACTGAAGCACCTGATCGAGTCCGCGCACATCGCGGGTGTCATGGCGAGCGAGCTGCGGCTGCCGGTGGAGGTCGCCAAGCGGTGCACGCTGCTGCACGACATCGGCAAGGCGCTCACCCACGAGGTGGAGGGCAGCCACGCGCTGATCGGCGCCGAGATCGCCCGCCGGTACGGGGAGCACGAGGACGTCGTCCACGCGATCGAGGCCCACCACAACGAGGTCGAGGTCCGCACGGTGGAGGCGGTGCTGACGCAGGCCGCGGACGCCGTGAGCGGCAGCCGCCCCGGGGCGCGCCGGGAGTCGCTGGAGGCCTACGTCAAGCGGCTCGAACGGCTGGAGCAGATCGCGCGCGAGAAGCACGAGGGCGTGGAGAAGGTCTTCGCCATGCAGGCCGGACGCGAGATCCGCGTGATGGTGAAGCCCGACACGGTCGACGACATCCAGGCGCAGGTCATCGCCCGCGACATCGCCAAGCAGGTCGAGGACGAGCTGACCTACCCGGGGCAGATCCGCGTGACCGTGGTGCGGGAGTCCCGCGCCATCGAGTTCGCCCGCTGAGCCGGCCGAGCCCGCTGAGCCGTCCGAGCCCGCTGAGCCGACCGAGCCGGCCGAGCCCGCTGAGGGCCCGTCCGCCGGGAAGCGGACGGGCCGGGGGTCAGCCGACGGTGAGGTTGATGGGTTCCACGTTGCGGGGCTCGAAGCCGAGGGTCTGGCCGTAGAAGGCCAGTTCCGCCTCCAGGCAGCGGATGACCGTGCCGGCCTTCCGGAACCCGTGCGACTCGCCCTCGAACGTGAGGTAGGCGTACGGCATCTTCTTGGCGGCCAGTTCCAGCGCGAAACGCTCGGACTGGTCCGGCGGGACGATCGGGTCGCTCAGGCCCTGCAGGAGCAGGACGGGGCAAGCCGTCTTGTCGGCGTGGCTCAGCGGGGAGCGCTCCTCGTAGGCGCGTTCGAAGCCGGGCAGCGGGCCGATGAGGCCGAACAGGTAGTGCGACTCGAAGTCGTGGGTGGCCGCGGCGAAGCTCTGCAGGTCGCTGATCCCGAAGTAGGACGTGGCGGCCTTGAACAGGCCGGTCTGCGTGATCGCGGCGAGCGTCGTCCAGCCGCCCGCGGAACCGCCCCGGATCGCGAGCCGCGCCGGGTCGGCTATGCCGCCGTCCACGAGGGCCTGGGCCGCGGCTATGGCGTCCTCCACGTCGACGACGCCCCACTGGCGGCGCAGCCGTTCGCGGTAGGCGCGGCCGTACCCGGCGGACCCGCCGTAGTTGACGTCGATGACGCCGATGCCGCGGCTGGTGAAGTATGCCCGTTCCAGGTCGAGGACCTTGGAGACGCGTCCGGTCGGGCCGCCGTGGACGAACACCACGTACGGCGGCAGCTCGCCCTCGGGCGCGGAGGCCTCCGGGTTGGTCGGCGGGAACACGTAGGCGTGGACGGGACGTCCGAACGGCCCTTCGAGGCGTTCGGCACGCGGCTTGGACAGGTACGCGACGTCCGGCAGCTCGGCCAGCTCGCGGCGCAGCCCCTCGACGCGCCCGGTCGTGGTGTCGACGCGGACGACCGAGGGCGGCAGGTCGGGGCCGCCGCCGATGCCGACGACGGTCGTCCCGTCCGCGGACAGCTGCGTCGCCCAGTTCTCGTAGGGGACCTCCAGGTCGACGAGGTCGAGCGTCTCGGGGTCGTAGACGCCGAGGCGCTTGTCGCCCTCGCCGTGCAGGACGGCGAGGCGCCCGTCGCCGAGCAGCGCGTACGGCATGCCGCCGAGCTGCCACAGCGGGTCGGCGAACTCCTCCTCGGCCGGGTAGAGCGCCTGCGGCGACTCGCCGTGCAGGCCGACCTGGTAGATGTTCCACCAGCCGGGCCAGTCGGAGATGACGTACAGGGACTCGTCGTCGCGCCACAGCGGCGCGAGGGCCGACTCCTTGAGCCCTCCCTTGACGGTCCGGGGCGCGACGGTGCCGCCGTCCTCGATCGCCGCGACGCGCACCTCGGTGCCGTCCCACGGCATGCGAGGGTGGTTCCACTGCACCCACGCCAGGTGCCCGCCGCCGGGCGACGGGGCGGGGTTCGCGTAGAACTGGGCGCCGGCGGCCAGCTCGCGGATGGCGCCGGCGTCCTCGGCGGCGCGGCCGTCCAGCGGGATGGCGACGATGGCGCGCCGGATCCCGGTGACGGCCTGCTCCTCGGCCGGCGGCTGCGGCTCGCCCTCCTCGCCCTCGGCGGGCTCCGGCGGGGCGGCGATGTGCCCCTCGCAGACGCACCAGATCTCCGTCCGGTCCGGGGACAGGACGTAGTCGGCGTAGCGCAGCCCCGCCGGGACGGCCGGCACGGGCGTCAGCGGGTAGGGCTTGGGGTCGCCCTCGTCGAGCCGGTGGAGCCGCTGGTCGTCGTAGTTGGAGAACACGACCGACCAGCCCTCGGCGGTGCGGATCGGCAGGTACGACCGGCCTCCGTACTCGTGGACGCGGGTACGGGCGTCCCAGGGCGCCTGCAGCAGCTCGGTGCGATGCCCGCCCTTGAGGTGGATGACCGTGGTCCGCCCGTTCTCCTCGGGCCGGGTCTCCTGCCACCACACGTCATCGCCCGCGACGGTGGGGAAACTGAGGCGCAGCCGGGCGCGGGCGACATCGGCGGCGGAAATGGGGGAGGGCCAGGAGCCGTAGGGGAGGGTCGCACGAGCGGTCATAACAGGAATCGTCCCGCATACGGGGATCGGTTGGGGCCATGACGGGCTGTTTGACTTCGGAAAGATACAAGGGGCGACCAGGAGACTCGCCGGTAACGTGCGCCCGGACGGCGGCGGGGGCGCCACCGGAGACCGGCGGCGCCCCCGATGCGGGCGTCCAGGAGGTCAGATCGCCGGGAGGGACTGCTGCGAGACCCCGACCCCGGCGACGGGCGGCGCCCCGCCGGTGCCCATGGTCTCGGCCTGCGTCTTGCGGCTCCGGCGGCTGCGCGCCTCCAGTGCCGTCGCCAGCCGGCTCACGGACATGTTGATCGCGATGTAGATGACCGCGATCACGATCCCGGCCTGCAGCACGTTGTTCTCGTAGTTGGCGGGCACCTGCTTGAAGCCGGCCTGCAGCAGCTCGGGGTAGGCGATGATGAACCCGAGCGCGGTGTCCTTCAGCAGGACGACGATCTGGCTGACGATCGCCGGCATCATCACGGTGATGGCCTGCGGCAGCAGGACGAGCCGCATGACGCCGTTCTTGCGCAGCCCGATGGAGTAGGCGGCCTCCGACTGGCCCTTCGGGATCGACAGGACGCCCGCGCGGACGACCTCGGCGAGCACCGCGCCGTTGTACATGGTGAGGCCGAACACGACCGCGGCGAACGCGGGCACGGTGACCACGCCGGCGTTGCTCTCCACGCCGAAGACCGAGAAGAAGTAGTCGACCGAGACGCGCTGCAGCTGGCCGAACTGCGACTCGGCGATCTCCGGGCTGATCTTGTTCGGGACGAAGAACGCCAGGAAGATCAGGATCAGCAGCGGGATGCCGCGGAAGAACTCCACGACGGCCCCGGCCGGGAGCCGGACCCACCAGTGGTCGGAGAGCCGGGCCAGGCCGAACACGACGCCGAACAGCAGCGCCAGCACGGTCGCGACCGCGGCGGCCTTCAGCGTGTTCAGCAGGCCGGGGATGATCAGGTGCCGCCAGACCGTCCACTTGGTGAACGGCGTCCAGAGCCTCTCCGCGAACTGGCCCTTGTCGGCCAGCCGCCACATGAGCGCGGCGAAGATGGCGGCGAGCACCACCGTCACGATGACGGTGAGGAGGGTGTTCCGCGCGCGCGCCCGCGGCCCCGGGACGTCGAAGAGTACTGTCGCTTCCTTGCTCATCGGGCCACCGCCATCCGCTTGGCCAGCCAGCCGAAGAAGTACCCGGTCGGCAGGGTGAGGATCAGGAAGCCGACGGCCACGCCGAGGAACAGCGGGATGACGCCGTTGGCGAACGTGGGCTTGTCGATGATCGTCTTGGTGACCAGCGCGACCTCGGCGTAGCTCGCCGCCGCCGCGACCGTCGTGTTCTTGATCATGGCGATGAGGACGCTGCCCATCGGCGCGATGATCGCGCGGAACGCCTGCGGCAGGATGATCATGCGCAGCGACTGGGTGAAGGTCAGGCCGATCGACCGCGCCGCCTCCGCCTGCCCCAGCGGGACGGTGTTGATCCCCGACCGGAGCGTCTCGCAGACGAAGGCGCCGGTGTACGCGGACAGGCCGAGGACGGCCCACCAGTAGTAGGTGACCGACGAGTCCGAGGAGAACTTCAGCGCGAGGATGTCGTTGAGGCCGAGGCTGCACATCAGCAGCACCAGCGTCAGCGGCGTGTTGCGGACGATGTTGACGTAGCCCGTGCCGAAGCCGCGCAGCACCGGGACCGGGGCGACGCGGAAGCTCGCCAGGACCGTGCCGATGATGAGGGAGAGCACACCGGCGGCGGCCGCCAGGCGGATCGTCGCCCAGAACCCCTGAAGGATCTCGTCGAAGCTGTCGAAGAACGGGCTGAAGTCAAACATTGCTCAGCTGTTTCATGGCGTTCCAGCGGTGTCGGGCCGGCGCGGTCTGTCCGCCGGCTGTCGGTCCGGGGCGTCGGCCCGCGCCGTCGGGCCGGAGGCGGACGCCGTCCGGCCGGAGCCCGGCGCCGTCAGGCCACGCCGGTGCGTCCCGGGAAGCGCTCCCGCTGGGACGCACCGGCGTGACGGGCCTCAGACGCGGCCCCGGATCAGGAGCAGCCCTCCATCTGCGGGACGGTCGTCACGAGCTTCAGCCCGGTGCCGGCGAAGTGCTTCTCCAGCAGCGTCTTGGCGGTGCCGTCGGAGTACATGTCGTTGACGGCCTTGTTGACGGCCTCGCAGGTCTCGGTGTCGCCCTTCTTGATGCCGACGCCGTACTTCTCGTCGGTGAAGGGGTCGTTGATGACCTTGAAGGAGCCCTTCTGCTGGTTGGCGAACCCGGCGAGGATCAGGTCGTCGGTGCTCACCGCGTCCAGCGCGCCGGACTTCAGCTTGCTCACGCACTCGGAGTAGCTGCTGGCGTCCACCAGCTTGACGCCCGAGATGTTGAGCTTGCCGTCCGGCGGGCCCTCGGTGATGCGGCGGAAGGAGTTCGACCCGGCCGCCTTGCAGAGCTTCTTGCCCTTGAGGTCGGCGGTCTTCTTGATGGCGGTGTTGTCGGCGTTCACCATCGTGTCCTGGTGCGCGACGTAGTAGGGACCGCCGAAGGTCACCTGCTTCTTGCGCGCCTCGGTGATGGAGTAGGTGGCGACCACGAGGTCGACCTGCCCGCCGCCGATGAACGACTCGCGGTTCGCGGAGGTCGTCTCCTTGAACGTGATGCCGTTCTCGGGGACGCCCAGCTTCTGCGCGATGTACTTGGCGACGTCGACGTCGAAGCCGTCGAAGGTGCCGTCGGGCTTCTTCAGGCCCAGCGCCGGCTGGTCGAACTTGATGCCGATGGTCAGCTTCTTGTCGTCCTTGGCCTTCTGGACGACCGTCTTGGCCTCGGTCTTCTCGGTGTCGCTGCCACACGCGCTGAGCGCCAGGGACAGCGCCATCCCCGCCCCGATGAGGGCGCCGAAACGACGTACTCGCATTTCTCGTCCTACCTCTGCTCTCTGCCGGAGCCCCGCGGCTCAGTGCGTGAGGATCTTGGAAAGGAAGTCCTTCGCGCGGTCGGTGCGCGCATTGGTGAAGAACTCGTCAGGGGTGTTCTCCTCGACGATCTGGCCGTCGGCCATGAACACGACCTTCTGGGCGGCCCGGCGCGCGAACCCCATCTCGTGCGTGACGACGATCATCGTCATGCCCTCGCGGGCCAGCCCCGTCATGACGTCCAGCACCTCGTTGACCATCTCGGAGTCCAGTGCCGAGGTCGGCTCGTCGAAGAGCATGACCTTGGGCTTCATCGCGAGGGAGCGCGCGATCGCCGCCCGCTGCTGCTGCCCGCCGGACAGCTGCGCCGGGTACTTGCCGGCCTGGTTGGCGATGCCGACCCGGTCGAGCAGTTCCATCGCGCGCTTCTGCGATTCGGCCCGGCCCTGCTTGCGGACCTTCACCGGCCCGAGCGTGACGTTCTCCAGGATCGTCTTGTGGGCGAACAGGTTGAACGACTGGAACACCATCCCGACGTCGGCGCGGAGCTTCGCCAGCTCCTTGCCCTCCTTGGGCAGTTCCTTGCCGTCCACGAGGATCTTCCCCCCGTCGATGGGCTCCAGCCGGTTGATCGACCGGCACAGGGTCGACTTGCCGCCGCCGGACGGGCCGATGACGACGACCACCTCGCCGGAGTCCACGGTGAGGTTGATGTCCTTGAGGACGTGCAGCTCGCCGAAGTGCTTGTTGACGTTCTCCACCACGACGAGGGGCCGGCCGCCAGCGGTGGCCGGCTCCGGAACGGAGTCCTCCGGCTCGTCCTTGGTGAGGTCGAGCCCGTCTTCGCTGTCCGTCATGCGGTCGGACTTTACGTCATGGTCAGATTCGCGGAAGTCGCCGCGCGGTACCGATACGATCACGACTCCCCACGTCGGACGGGGTCCGCCGTCGCGGAGAATGATCATCGGGCCTGGTCGGGGCGGCGTGCCGCGTGTTCCGGCGCGGCGTTCCGCGCGGGCGTTCGATCGCGGCGCGCCGGGCCCGTACCCTTGGTTACCGTCATGAGTGCGCCAATGGAGACGGCCCCCCGTACGTACGAGATCCGTACCTACGGGTGCCAGATGAACGTTCACGACTCCGAGCGGCTGTCCGGGCTGCTGGAGTCGGCCGGGTACGTCCGCGCGGAGGACGCCGAGCCCGACGTGGTGGTGTTCAACACCTGCGCGGTGCGGGAGAACGCCGACAACCGGCTCTACGGAAACCTCGGCCATCTGCGGCCGGTCAAGGACGGCCATCCGGGCATGCAGATCGCCGTCGGTGGCTGCCTCGCGCAGAAGGACCGCGACACCATCGTCAAGCGCGCCCCGTGGGTGGACGTCGTGTTCGGCACCCACAACATCGGGTCGCTGCCGGCGCTGCTGGAACGGGCTCGCGTGCAGAGCGAGGCGCAGGTCGAGATCGAAGAGTCGCTGGTGACCTTCCCGTCGACGCTGCCGACGCGCCGGGAGTCGCCCTACGCGGCGTGGGTGTCGATCTCCGTCGGGTGCAACAACACGTGCACGTTCTGCATCGTCCCGTCCCTGCGCGGCAAGGAGAAGGACCGCCGTCCGGGGGAGATCCTCGCCGAGGTGGAGGCGCTCGTCGCGGAGGGCGTCCTGGAGGTCACCCTGCTGGGGCAGAACGTCAACGCCTACGGCTCGGGCTTCGGTGCCCTGGCCGCGGCGCCCGGCGAGGTGCGGGCGATGACGGAGGGCGGCCAGTCGGCGTTCGCGGGCCTGCTGCGCGCGTGCGGGGACGTGGAGGGCCTGGAGCGGGTCCGGTTCACCTCGCCGCACCCCAAGGACTTCACCGACGACGTCATCGCCGCGATGGCCGAGACGCCGAACGTGACACCGTCGCTGCACATGCCGCTGCAGTCCGGTTCGGACGCGGTGCTGCGCGCGATGCGCCGGTCGTACCGGCAGGAGCGCTACCTCGGGATCATCGAGAAGGTCCGGGCCGCGATCCCGGACGCGGCGATCACCACCGACATCATCGTGGGGTTCCCCGGCGAGACCGAGGCCGACTTCGAGGAGACCCTGCACGTGGTGCGGGAGGCGCGGTTCTCGTCGGCGTTCACGTTCCAGTACTCCAAGCGTCCGGGCACCCCGGCCGCGACCATGGACGGCCAGCTCCCGAAGGAGGTCGTCCAGGAGCGGTACGAGCGGCTCGTCGCGCTGCAGGAGGAGATCTCCTGGGCGGAGAACAAGAAGCAGCTCGGCCGCACCCTGGAGGTCCTGGTCGCCGAGGGCGAGGGGCGCAAGGACGAGGCGACCCGCCGGCTGTCGGGCCGCGCGCGCGACAACCGCCTGGTCCACTTCACCGCGCCTGACGTGCCGGTCCGGTCCGGAGACATGGTCACGGTCGAGGTCACCTACGCGGCGCCGCACCACCTGGTGGCGGACAAGCCCGTGCTGGACGTCCGCCGGACGCGGGCGGGCGACGCCTGGGAAGCCCGCCAGGGCCGGGACGCCGGCCAGAAGGGCGTCTCGCTGGGCATGCCGTCGATCGGGCGCCCCGCCCAGCCGGCGTCCCCGGTCCAGGGGTGTTCCTGAGACACCGGTTCGCGCGGCGGGTCCGGTCCCGGAGGAGGCAGTGTGCTCGTAGCGGCGGCGGTGTGCCCGCATCCGCCCGTCCTCGTACCGGAGATGGCGGGGGAGGCGGCGCCGGAGCTCGACGGCCTGCGCGCCGCCTGCGACAGCGCTGCCGGCCGCCTGGCGGGCGCGGACGTGCTGGTCGTGGTGGGCGGCGGGGCGCGGACGCGGGCGTACGGCCCGGACGCCTACGCGTCCCTCAGGCCCTACGGCCTCGGCTGGACGAGCCCCGCCGACCCCAGGGACGGCGCTGAGGCACTCCCGCTGTCCCTGACGATCGGACGCTGGCTCCTGGAACGGCAGGAGATCGCCGCAGGCGCGCGCTACCAGGCCGTGGCGTTCGACTCCGAACCGGAAGCCTGCCTGGCACTGGGCCGGGAGTTGGCCAAGGCGGCGGGCGATGTCGCGCTGCTGGTGATGGGCGACGGGTCGGCGTGCCGCTCGGAAAAGGCACCGGGCTATCTCGATGTGCGCGCGCGCCCCCACGACGAGCGCGTGGCGCGCGCGCTCGCCGCCGTCGACACCGCCGCCCTGGCCGCCTTGGATCCCGACGTCTCGCGGGACGTCCAGGCGGCCGGGCGTGCGGCGTGGCAGGTGCTCGCCGGCGCGGCCGGGGACACGCCCGGTCTCACGGGCGAGTTGCTCGCCGACGAGGCGCCGTACGGCGTCGGCTACTTCGCGGCGTCCTGGTCGCGGAGCGGCTGCCGAGGCTAGGGCGTCCGGCCGCCGGGCTCGTCGCCCAGGCCCGTGTCACGGCCCTGGCCGGCCTGCCCGCCGAGGCCGGTGCCGCCGCCCGGTCCCGTGCCCTCCTGGCCGGTCGTGCCGCTCCGGCCGCCTTCGCGCTCGATGTAGTCGCCGGCCTTATCCTGGGCCTTGTCGACCTTGTCGGCGTGCTTGCCGCCGGTGCGCTGGTCGAACATGTCGCCGGCCCGCTCCACTCCCTGCTTGGCCTTGTCGGAATGCTGCCCCAGCATCTGCTTGACCTTGTCGACGATGGACATTCCCGATCCCCCCGGAAGCGTCGTCTCGATCGGTGCGGCGCGTGGATCGCGCGGCACCGTCCGTGCAACCCGGCCATACCCGTTCTGTTGCCACAATCAATCCCGTGACCTCACCTGATGCTCCTTATGTGATAGCCGTCGTCGGGGCGACGGCCGCCGGGAAGTCCGATCTCGCCGTCGAGCTGGCGCTCCGGCTGGACGGCGAGGCCGTCAACGCCGACTCGATGCAGCTCTACCGCGGCATGGACATCGGCACGGCGAAGCTCTCCGCGGCCGAGATGCGCGGCGTCCCGCACCATCTGCTGGACGTCTGGGACGTGGCGGAGACGGCCAGCGTCGCCGAGTACCAGCGGCTCGGCGCGGCGGCGATCGCGGACGTCCGGGGCCGGGGGCGGCTGCCGGTGCTGGTCGGCGGGTCGGGCCTGTACGTGCGGGCGGCGCTCGACCACCTGGAGTTCCCCGGGACGGACCCGGCCGTCCGGGCGCGCCTGGAGGAGGAGCTGGCGCGGGCCGGCAGCGGCCCGCTGCACGAGCGGCTGCGCGGGCTCGATCCCGCCGCCGCGGACGCGATCCTGCCGAGCAACGGGCGCCGGATCGTCCGCGCCCTGGAGGTCGTCGAGATCACCGGCCGCCCGTTCTCCGCGACGCTGCCCGAGCACCGGTACCGCTACGGCTCGGCCGTGCAGATCGGGCTGAGCGTGCCCCGCGAGGCGCTGGACGAGCGCATCGCGCTGCGCGTCGAGCGGATGTGGGACGCGGGACTGGTCGGCGAGGTCCGCGACCTGGAGAAGCGCGGCCTGCGGGACGGCCTGACCGCCGGGCGCGCCCTCGGCTACGCGCAGGTGCTCCGCTTCCTCGCGGGGGAGTGGACGGAGGAGCGGGCCAAGGAGGAGACCGTCCGGGCGACCCGGCGCTTCGCCCGCCGCCAGGAGTCGTGGTTCCGCCGCGACCCGCGCGTCCGGTGGTTGCCCTACGATGCCTCCGACCTGGTCGAACGCGCCCTCGCGCTGATCGCGGAGGAGGCGGGGCGGGACGCCTGACGACGACCCCGCGGGCGGGCATACGATCGGGGGATGCGGTTCGTCAAAGGGCATGGCACCGAGAACGACTTCGTGATCCTTCCCGACCCGGACGGCGTCCTCGACCTGACGCCGGAGGCCGTCGCGCGGCTGTGCGACCGGCGGGCCGGGATCGGCGCCGACGGCGTCCTGCGCGCCGTCCGGACGAAGGCCGTCGACGCCGTTGAGGCCGGTGAGCATCAGGACGGCGCCGAGTGGTTCATGGACTACCGCAACGCCGACGGCAGCGTCGCCGAGATGTGCGGCAACGGGGTGCGCGTCTTCGCCCGCTACCTCGTCGACGCCGGCCTGGCCGCGCCCGGCGAGTGGGACGTGGCGACCCGCGCGGGCCTGCGCCGGGTGACTCTCGGCGCGTCCGGCGACGTGAGCGTGGACATGGGCGCGCCCGAACTCCTCGGCTACGGCGAGGCGTCCCTGGCCGGGACGACGTTCCAGGGCCGGCGGGTCTCGGTCGGGAACCCGCATCTGGCGTGCCGTGTGGACGAGCCGGTCGCCGCCCTGGACCTGTCGCGCGCCCCGGCCTTCGACTCGGCGGCCTTCCCCGAAGGGGTCAACGTCGAGTTCTTCCGGACCGTCGGGGAGCGGCACGTGGAGATGCGGGTGTACGAGCGCGGCTCCGGCGAGACCCGCTCCTGCGGCACCGGGACGGTCGCCGTGGCCGCCGCGGCGGCCCTCGGGACGCCGGGCACGTCCGAGTGGACGGTGGACGTCCCCGGCGGCCGGGTGACCGTGACCCTGGACGGGGAGACCGCGTTTCTGCGGGGCCCGGCAGTCCTGGTCGCCGAGGGCGACACCCGGCCGGGCTGGCTATGAAGACCCCTGCTCACCAGGGGGTTGGGACGATTCCAGGGTGGTCCCGGCATGAACGGGACCGGTGTCCCTCTGCAACGGGACCGCGGGCCGCATAACTTCTTCATTGCACACCCTCTGGTGAATGGCCCGTACGGACTGGGATGGGAGCCCCGGAGCCGTACGGAGCCCGAGGGCCGGTGGCGACCTTCTTGGCGGGGGGCGGTCACCGGCCCTCCCACCGGGGGTGAGGCCGAAGACCTCCGGGCAGCGCGTCAGGGATGGGCGCCGCCGACGGGGAGCCTCGCCCGGACGAGAGTGCCGCCTCCGGGGCCGGGCCCCACCGTGCAGGATCCGCCGAGTTCGGCCGCGCGCTCGCGCATGGAGGACATGCCGACGCCGGAGCGCAGGTGCGCCGGCAGCCCGACGCCGTCATCGCCGACCGTGACGTGCAGATCCCCGTTGAGGCACAGCGTGACCTCGGCGCAATCCGCGTTGGCGTGCCGGTGGACGTTCGTCAGCGCCTCCTGGACGATCCGGTATGCGGCGACCTCCGCGGCGGCCGGCAGCCCCGTCAGATCGCCTTCCACGCGGACGTCGACGGTCGGGCCGTCCCCGGTGGCCACGACGCCGCCGAGCGCCTGGATCGCGCCCTCCAGCCCGAGGTCGTCCAGCGCGGGCGGGCGCAGCCCGTACACGAGATCGCGGATGTCGCCGATGGTGCGCCCCATGGTGGCGCGCAGGTCCTCCAGCAGCACGTCCACCGCCTCGGGGTCGGTCTCCAGCGTGATGCGGGCCGCGTCCACCGTCATGGCGAGGCTGGCGAGGGTGGGTCCGAGCCCGTCGTGCAGGTCGCGGCGCAGCCGCCGCCGCTCCTCCTCGCGGGTGCGCAGGATGTGCTCGCGGGACCGCTGGACGTCGGCGGCGAGCCGGGCCGCGTTCGCCAGCTCGGCGAGGTTGCGGGCCAGGACGCCGGACAGCCGCGCGTCCGGGGTGCGGGTGACGCCGAACAGCAGCCGGCCGACCGGCTCGCCGTGCCACACCAGCGGGATGAGCTGGGGCCGCGCGCCGAGCACGCCGTCCTCCGCGGAGATCGTCCGGCCGTCGCGGTCCAGCACCTCGATCACCACGCCGGTCGCGTGCAGCGCCGACCGCGCCACCTCGGCGGCCACGGCGAGCGCGGCGCCGGGGTTGGCGGCGGTCTGCAGCCGCCGGTTGAGGCGGTCGGCGATCCGGTACGGGTCGCGCTCGCCGTGGATGAACCCGTCCACCGTGCGCTGGAGGCGCCGCCGGACGGGCTCGAACACCGCGCCCGCGGCGATCGCCCCGGCCAGCCCGGCGAGGGTGCCCCTGCCGTGGGCGAGCACGCTCGCCGCGCCCACCAGCGCGAAGTACACGCCGGTGATGACGGCCACGAGCCCGGCGTACACGAGCGTCCGGCTGACCACCAGGTCGATGTCGTAGAGCCGGTACCGGGTGATGGCGATGGCGATGCAGATCGGGACGGCGACGATGGTGATGTTGCGCAGCGGATCGCCGATGGGGCTGTTCTCGCCGACGTAGATGACCGCTTCGGCGAGGATGCCGGGATACACGACCCAGCCGATCTGCCGCCGCACGTCCGGCGACGACCGGACGAACCGGACGAGCACCGAGAGCAGGCCCGCGGCCAGGGTGCCGATGATGACGACGCTGATCGGCAGCGGGATCTCGTCGAACGGGTAGACGGAGACCCCGTTGTGCCACTGCCGCACTTCCGGGTCGATCGTCAGGTGGACGCACACGATGACCGGCGCCAGGCAGGCCAGGAGCAGCACCGGCCGGAACCAGCGCGACACGAGCCGGCCGTCCGGGAAGATCAGCGGCAGGACCAGCGTCAGCGCGTAGGTGTCGACGGCCCACAGCCAGGTCCCGAGCCAGTTGAGGAACCCGGCCGCGCCCCAGTCGTGCCGCTCGGCCCACGGGCCCAGATTCAGTGCCAGGACGTACGTCGCCGCGCTGAACCCGGCGCCGACCATGAGCCACGCGACCTTCAGCCCCGGCCGGTGCCGCAGCAGGACGGCGCCGACGGGCGTCCAGGCCAGCGCGACCAGGATCTCCGGATGCCACCAGACCATCCGCACCCCGGCGGGCAGTTGCGCGCCGAGAATGAGGGACGCGGCGACGAACGCGACCGCGGTCAGTGCGAGCAGGAGGCCCGTACGCCCTGCCGCGCGGCCGTGTTCTGCCGTCTCCATCATCCACTCCCCGCCCGAAGTAATGGAATGTTAAAGCTTCCAGCTCCTCGTCCTGCAGTCTCGGCGGCGTCCGCCTCAGGACACCGTCATCCGGTTCGCGGCCGATGGCCGAGGGGCATGATGCACCCCGGCGTGCCGCGATGGTAACCGGCGATCCCGCTCAGGAGAACAGAACCCCAGTTCAGAGCCCGATCTCTCGGACTCCTGTGATTTTCCTACGCACAGCGTGATCGATCGGTAGCATTCCGTGCTCTGTGCTGGGTGGTCCGGGAGGTAGGGCATTGGCGGGGTTTCTGCTGCGGCGGCTGGTGAGTCGCGGCGTGCTGGTCGTTCTCGCCGGGAGCCTCGCCTACCTGCTGGCCGCCGCCGCGCTCGATCCGAGGGCCGGGTTCGAGGGACGGACGCCGCGTCCGCCGGACGCCGTGATCGACGCCCGGCTCAGTGCGCTCAACCTCAACGACCGGACGCCCCTGGCCGACCGCTACCGCACCTGGGCCTGGAGCGTCCTGCATGGCGACTTCGGCCGGACGCAGGAGGGCGAGCCCGTCAACGCGGAGTTATGGCGTCGGCTTGGTGTGAGCCTGCGGCTGCTGGTTCCTGGGGGTGTTCTCGGCGGCGTCCTGGGGGTTCTTCTCGGCACCTACGCGGCGGCCAGGCGTGGACGTGTCGCCGACCGGATCGTCACGGGCGGGTCGTATCTGCTCTTGGCCGTCCCCGCGTTCGTCCTGGCGGTGCTGTTACAGACGATCGCCGTCATGGTCAACGGTGCCCTGGGTGTGCGGGTGTTCGTGTGGGTCGGTGAGTCCACGCCAGGGGAGTCGGGCGTGCTGAGCGGGGTCGTCGACCAGGCTCGGCATCTGCTGCTGCCGGCGGTCGTCATCGCACTGGCCCAGGTCGCCCTCTACAGCCGCTACCAGCGTGCCCTGGTCCTGGACGTCCTGCACGCCGACTTCGTCCGGACCGCACGAGCCAAAGGGCTACGGAGGCGAAGTGCGCTGCTCCGACATGGGCTGCGCACCGCACTCGTCCCGATGACGACGTACTTCGCCTATGCGTCCGGGTTCCTCATCCTCGGTGGGGTGCTCGTCGAGAAGGCCTTCGGCCGGCACGGGATGGGGGAGTGGCTGGTCGACTCGATCGCACGAGGCGACGTCAACGCGGTCGCGGCGATCGACTGCGTCGCCGCCTGCGCGGTGCTGCTGACCGGTCTCGGGTCGGACGTCCTGAACGCTCTTCTCGACCCACGCGTCCGGTTCGGGGGCTCGTCGTGACTCGGCGGGGTGTCGTTGGGCTCCTGCTGCTGGTGTCGGTGTTCTTGCTGGCGTTCGTGGGGCCGCTCGTATCGCCGTGGCGCTGGGACGAGATCGACTTCACGGCGTTCGGTCAGGGCCCCTCGGTTCGGCATTGGCTCGGGACTGCGCAAAATGGGCGGGACGTCTTCGCGCTCACTCTGCGCGGGGCACAGAAGTCGCTGATCATCGGCCTTCTTGCCGCTCTGCTCTCGACGGGGCTCGCGGCCGTCGTCGGTACCGCCGCCGGCTTCGCGGGCGGGCTGCTCGATCGAGCCCTGATGTGGGGCGTCGATCTCCTGCTGGTGCTGCCGCCGCTGCTTGTCGTCGCCGTCCTGGCGCCGGGCGGGGGATGGCCGGTGCTCGCGCCGGTGCTCGCCGCGTTCATGTGGATGCTCACCGCCAGGGTGGTGCGGGCGATGACCCTGTCGGCGCGGGAGCGCGAGTACGTGCTCGCCGCCCGGTTCGCGGGAGTGGGCGCCCCGCGCGCGATCGTCCGGCACGTCCTGCCGCAGGTCGCGTCGCTGCTGATCGTGGACGCGAGCCTGACCGCAGGTGTGGCGATCACCGCCGAGGGCGGGCTGTCGTTCCTCGGCCTCGGCGTCCGGCCGCCGGACGTCTCGCTCGGCACGGTCATCGCGGACGGCCAGGGTGTGGCCGCCACCTGGCCCTTCATGTCCGCTGCCGGGCTGCTCGTCCTGATCGTCCTCGCGGTGAACTTGCTCGGCGACGGGCTGCGGGACGTCCTCGATCCGCTGCGGGACGGGCGTTAGCCGTGCTGGAGGTCACCGACCTGGCAGTCGGTTACGCGGGCGGTGTGCGCGCCGTGCGCGGCGTGAGCTTCGCGGTCGGGGCAGGGGAGGCCCTCGGGATCGTCGGTGAGTCCGGAGCGGGCAAGACCGCGCTCGCGCACGCCGTGATGGGCCTCCTCCCGGACGACGCCGGAGTGACGGGATCGGTGCGCCTGCGCGGTCGAGAACTGATCGGGCGCTCCGACGCCGAACTCTCCCGTGTGCGCGGCGAGGACATCGCGATGGTGTTCCAGGAGCCGGCGCTCACGCCCGTTCGCACCGTGGGCGACCAGATCGCTGAGGCCGTCCGAGCCAACTCCGAGGTCACGCGGGCGGCGGCGCGCGCACGGGCCGCCGAGTTGCTCGACCTGGTGGGGATCGCGGCAGGGCGGGGGCGCGCCTACCCGCACGAGTTCTCCGGCGGGATGCGGCAGCGCGTGATGATCGCCATGGCCATCGCCAACCGCCCCCGCGTGATCCTGGCGGACGAGCCGACGGCCGGGCTGGACGTGACCGTCCAGGCACAGGTCTTGGACGTGCTCCGCACCGCGAAGGAGGCGACCGGTGCCGCGATCGTGCTGATCACACATGACCTGAGGCTCGTCGAGGGCTTCGCCGAGCGCGTGATGGTGATGCGTGAGGGACAGATCGTCGAGACCGGACCGGTAGAGCGGATCTACCGGGAGCCGCGTGCCGCGTACACGGTCGAGCTGCTGCGTTCCATGCCTCGCATAGAGGACAAGGGCGCGTCCCAGCCGCGGCCTGAGCGTCCTGTTGTGCTGCGGGTGGACGGCCTTGTCCGGCACTACCCCGTCCTCAAGGGGACGCTGGTGCGTCGCAGGGTCGGGTGTGTGCGCGCCGTGGACGGCGTCGGATTCGACGTCCGGGAGAGCGAGACCCTCGCGCTCGTGGGCGAGTCGGGATGCGGCAAGACCACGACCCTGATGGAGATCCTGCGACTGTCGCAGCCGCAGGAGGGGCGTGTGGTCGTCCTCGGCCGGGACACGGCGTCATTGAGCGCGTCCCAGCGGAGGTCCCTGCGGCGGGATGTCCAGCTCGTGTTTCAGGACCCCGTCGCGTCGCTCAACCCCCGGATGCGCGTGGCCGACATCATCGCCGAACCTCTGACCGCGCACAGGTTCCCGTCCCCGCTGATCAGCAAGCGTGTCAGGGAATTGCTGGACCTGGTGGGGCTGGCGACCGATCACGCACGGCGCTATCCCCACGCACTGTCCGGCGGGCAGAGGCAGCGTGTGGGCATCGCCAGGGCGCTGGCCCTGCAACCTCGCCTGCTCCTCTTGGACGAGCCTGTCGCGGCTTTGGACGTCTCCGTCCAGGCGAGTGTCATGACCCTCCTGGAGAGCCTCCGTGACCTTCTCGGACTGACGTGCCTGCTCGTCGCCCACGACCTTGCCGTCGTCCACCGGATAGCCGACCGGGTCGCCGTCATGTACATGGGCCGCATCGTGGAACTGGGGGCGGTGCAGGACGTGTACAACGCGCCCGCCCACCCCTTTACACGCGCGCTGCTGGACGCGATCCCGCTGCCTGATCCGTCCCCAGGGCGCCGTCGCCGTGTCCCTCTACAAGGAGATCCCCCCGATCCCATGTCATCACTTACGGGATGCCGTTTCCGTTCTCGCTGTCCCCGCTACCTCACGCTCGCCGAAGCGGACGCGCGCCTCTGCGACGAACAGGAACCGGAACCGCGGCACTGGGGCGGTCAAGGCCGGTCGGTCGCCTGCCATCACGCACTGGTCGAAGCCGGGGCCGACCAGTGAAACGGATACTCGGCTCAGTTCTCCTGGCCATCGCCCTTGTGCCCGGATGCAGCGGCCCGGAGCGGCACGACGTGACCGACGCGTCCGGGCGACTGCCGGCCGCTGATGTCAATCCCACCCCGCGCGACCGCATCGAGAACGGCGGGACGCTCCGATGGCCACTGCCGGAGTTTCCGTCACAGTGGAACTTCAACCACGTCAACGGCACCAAGGGCGCGGTCGAACACGTCATCCAGGGCGTCCTGCCGTATCTGATGCGCGCGGGCGAGAAGGCCGTCCCGCATCCCGTCCCGGAGTATCTGGAGTCGGCCACGCTGAAGCGCACCGGTCGCGGCCAGATCGTCACCTACAGGCTCAACCCGAGGGCCACGTGGTCCGACGGCCGTCCTATCGGATACGCCGATTTCGTAGCCCAGGCCCACGCGCTCTCCGGACACGACCCGCGTTACGAGGTCTCCAGCGTCTCCGGCTACCGCCTGATCGACGACATCGAACGAGGGCCTCGCGAACACGAGGTGAAGGTGCGGTTCGCCCAGACGTACGCCGACTGGCGAAGCCTGTTCAGCCCGCTCTACCCGGCCGCCGCCTACTCCGGCCCGCGCGCGTTCAACACAGGCTGGACGAACCGGCTGCCCGTCACGGCAGGTCCCTTCAAAGTGCAGCGGATCGACCGCACCGCCAAGACCGTCGTCCTGGCCCGCGACCCGTCGTGGTGGGGCGCACCCGCAAAACTCGACCGCATCGTGTACCGCGCGATGGACACCAGCGCGATGCCCGGCGCGTTCGCCAACCGCGAGATCGACCTGATGGACATCGGGCTGGACGCGGGCGCGATGCGACGCGTCAAGGACGTCCCCCAAACCGCCATACGCCGCGCGGGGGGACCCGACTGGCGGCACTTCACGTTCAACGCCGCCGGCCCCGTCCTGTCCGACGTGCGCGTGCGGCGCGCGATCATGCTCGGCATCGACCGGCGGGTCATCGCGCGGTCCGACCTGTCCGGTCTCGGCGTCCCCGTCCAGACGCTCGGCAACCACTTCTACGTCAACACCCAGGACGGCTACCAGGACAACTCGGCCGCCCTCGGCGGCTACGACCCGGCACGCGCCGAGCGGCTCCTCGACGAGGCGGGCTGGCGGCGGCACGGAAAGTACCGCGCCAAGGCCGGACGCACTCTCGCACTGCGGTTCGTGATTCCGGCCGGGGTACCGGTGAGCAAGCGCGAAGCGGAACTGACACGGGCGCTGCTCGAACGAATCGGTGTCCGGGTGGACATCAAGCCCATCCCTGCCGACGACGCCCTGGACACCTACGTCACGCGGGGCGGCTTCGACATCGTCCCGTTCTCGTGGCTGGGCACGTCGTTCCCCGTCTCGCCCATGAGAGCGGTGTTCGCACGACCGCGCCGCGGACACGTCCAGCAGAACTACTCCCGCACTGGGACCGCCGCCATAGACACGGCCATGGACCAGGCCATAGCGGAAGTCGACCCGGTGAGGATTCACGCCCTCGTGAACAGAACCGACCGGCTCATCTGGCGCCAGGCGTCGGTGCTGCCGCTGTACCAGCGTCCGCAACTCGTCGCCGCGCGCGCCGACCTGGCCAACCTGGGAGCCTGCGGCTTCCTGGAGCCCGCCTACCAGGACATCGGCTTCACAACCCGCTGAGGCCCGAATCGGTCAGGGGTAGGCGAGCTGGATGCCCTTGCGGTCGCTGGTGTAGCGCGCGTTCCAGACATACAGCCGGAGGTCGTCGGCGGAGAGGTCGTCGTTGACCGGGAGGTCGGAGGCGATCCGCACGACGTAGGAGGCGCCGCCGGGCATCATCTTGCTGCCGCTGTCGTCGACGGGCGCCTTCGCCCCGTCGATCCGGGTGGTGATCCTGCTGTGGTTGGGGAGCGTGCACATGTCGGCGGGGATGCCCGCCTGCGGCATGCACCGCTCCTGCGCCGCCTTGGGCACCTTCGCCCTCGGCATGAACAGGTCGGCGGGGAAGTCCAGCAGCACCGCCCGGCGCTGGGTGTTGGTCAGGATGTAGTCGGCGTAGGCGTACGTCGTCCCCGACGGCGGCGCCTCGGTGGCGCCGAGCGGCTGCCGGTCGGTCCCGGCGCGGACGGCGGCCAGGCTGTAGCCGTAGCCCTCGGGCGTCGTGAAGTTCACCGGCGGGCCGGCGTCCGGCGCGGGGGCGGCGGAGTCCGGCTGGGCGCTGTCGCCCTGGCTCGCGAGCGTCGGCCGGGCGGCCTCCTCGGCGCCGTCCGCGCCGGGGCGCAGCACGAGGATCCCGGCGGCGATCGCGGCGATCCCCACCGCTCCGGTGACGGCCCCGGCGAGGCCGAGCCTTCCCGCGCTGGTCTTCTTGCTCCGGCGGTGCGACGAACGGTTCGGCTGGTAGCTGTTGGACATGATGGTGCGTGCTCCCTCGGGCCTTCTCCAGGCTCAGTAAGCGCGTCCTGTCGTGCTGCGGTCGGCAACGGCGGCTGG
The DNA here is from genome assembly GCF_001552195.1 of Actinomadura latina NBRC 106108. GTDB lineage: Bacteria > Actinomycetota > Actinomycetes > Streptosporangiales > Streptosporangiaceae > Spirillospora > Spirillospora latina. The sequence continues at coordinate 601,766 of NZ_BCQS01000005.1, read as the reverse complement.
ACACGATACAGGACGCCCAGATCGACGGGACGCCCGGATCGGCGGTGGTCCGGGCCTGCGGGTTACGAAGGACGCGCGACGAGGGCGTCGCGGCCGAGCCCCCGCAGGGAGGCGTCCAGCACCTGCGCGGTGTGCGCGACCGAGATGCCGGCGCCGCGCCGGCGCAGCGCGGTGGCGATCTGCATCGAGCAGCCGGGGTTGGCGGCGACCAGTAGTTCGGCTCCGGTGGCGTCCACGTTCACCGCCTTGCGGTCGCCGAGGTCTCCGGCGGCCTCCGGCTGGAACAGGTTATATGTTCCGGCGGACCCGCAGCATATGTCCGGTTCGGCGATCTCCCGCACGGTCAGTTCGGGAATCGCGGCCAGCAGCGCCCGGGGCTGGCTGCGCACGCCCTGGGCGTGGGCGAGGTGGCAGGCGTCGTGGTAGGCGACGGTGACCGGAAGTGGCCTGCGTTCCGCGCGGGGCCCGAGCTCCACGAGGTACTCGGCGAGGTCCCTGGTCTTCGCCGACAGCGCCCTCGCGCGCTCCTCCCAGACGGGGTCGTCCGCGAGCAGCGCCGTGTACTCCTTCATCGCGGACCCGCAGCCCGCCGAGTTCACCACGATGACGTCGACGGCCTCGAACGTCTCGACCGTCCGGCGGGCGAAGGCGCGGGCCTCCTCCGCGCGCCCGGAGTGCATGGACAGCGCCCCGCAGCACCCCTGGTTCCGGGGGATGACGACGTCGCAGCCTTCGAGGGCCAGGACGCGGGCCGTCGCGGTGTTGACGCCGGGGAAGAACTCGCTCTGCACGCAGCCGGTCAGCATCCCGACCGTGGCGCGGCGCTCTCCGCGCGCGGCGACCCGCTCCGGGAGCCTCGGCGCCTTGCCGAGGGGCGGTGCGAGCCGTTCCATCGCCGCGATCGACGGCGACAGGCGCTCCAGGATCCCGCTGCGCCGGACGAAACGGTCCAGCCCCGACTTCTGGTAGGCGCGCAGGGGACCGCGTAGCGCCCGCAGCCTCCGCTTGTACGGGAAGAGCTGGAAGACCATCTCCCTTATGGCCCGCTCCTTCAGCGAACGCGGATGCTCGCTTTCGACGTCGGCGCGGGTGTGCTCGATGAGCCGGTCGTACTGGACCCCGGACGGGCACGCCGTCACGCATGCCATGCATCCGAGGCAGGCGTCGAAATGCTCGACCATCGGCCCGCTGAGCGGTGCGCCCTCCACCCGCTGCTGCATGAGGTGGATGCGGCCCCTGGGGGAGTCCATCTCCTCGCCCCACAGCACGTACGTCGGGCATGTGGGCAAGCAGAAACCGCAGTGGACGCAGTCGTTGAGCAGGTCCGGGAGGTCGTCTTGAGTGCCCATCAAATGCCTCCCACAAAGCGGCCGGGGGACAGCCGGTGACTCGGGTCGAACTGGTCTTTCACGCGCCGCATCAGCGCGAGCGCCGGAATCGGCCCCCACAGGTCGATCTCGCGGCGCACCTCTTCCGGGGCGTAGCGGACGACGGCGTGACCGCGGTGGCGGGCCAGCACCTCCCTTAGACGGCCCAGGAGGTCGGCGACGTCTTCCGGCGTCGTCCCGGCGGCCAGGCCCACGTGGCCATGGCCGCTGCCGCTCCACGTGGTGGCGACGCCGGGGCCGAGCAGAGTGAGGACGTCGCGGAGCGAAGGCGGCGGTGCGCTGATGTCGATGAGCGTGGTGCCGTCCGGGTAGCGTCCCCAGCCGTCCGGCGCGGTGTCGGAGATCTCGGCGTTCTCGCCGAGGAGTTCTGCGGCCTGCCCGGCGCGCGCGGCGACGCCGTCCGGCACGCCTTCCACCAGTACCGCGACCGTCCCTGGGCCGATGTACTCGACGGCACTGGGCGCCACAGGAGAGTGAAGGACGCTCTGGACGGCATCATGCGCGTCCTCTGCACCGTTCACGGCGCACACCACGTACGCGGAGGCGGCGGCGATCGGATGCAGGCGGAACGTCGCCTCCACGATCAGGCCCAGGGTGCCGTACGAGCCGGAGAAGAGCCGGCCGAGGTCGTATCCGGCGACGTTCTTGACGACCTTGCCGCCCGACCGCGCGACCTGGCCGTCCGCCCGGACGACGGTGAGGCCGATGACCAGGTTCCGGGGCGTCCCGTACATCGTGCGCAGCGGGCCGGCGGCGCCGCTCGCGATCGTCCCGCCGACCGTGGAGCCGGGCAGGGGGACGTCGAGGGCGAGCCGCTGGCGGCGTTCCGCGAGCCGCTCGCCGAGCGCCTCCATGGAGAGGCCCGCCTCGGCCTTGGCGACGAGGTCGCCGGCCGTGTGCTCGATGAGCCCGTCCAGCCGGTGGGTGTCGACCAGCAGATCGCAGCGCTCGGGGGGCGCCCCCCAGTCGAGGCGGGTCTCGGCCCCCCGCGGGACGACGGCGAGCCCCTTCTCGGCGGCGACGCGCATGACGTCGGCGGCCTCGGTCAGATCCTTGGGCGCGGCGACGAACGCGGGCTCGACACCGAGCACGCCTTCCGCGGGATCACCGGGGCGTACATCGGCGCAGACCTTCGCCAGGGCGTCCAGAGGCCGCATCAGAAGATGTCCGCCTTTCCCTCGTACGGGTGGGGGCCCTTGCGTTTGCCGGGCACCTCGCCGCACAGCCGCGGCGTGGGGAAGACCTTGCCCGGGTTGCACAGCCCCGCCGGGTCGAACCCGCAGCGGACCATCTGCATCGTGTCCAGGTCGGTGTCGGTGAACATGCGCGGCATGTACCGGGCCTTGTCGACCCCCACGCCGTGCTCGCCGGTGATGGAGCCGCCGTGCTGGATGCACAGGTCGAGGATCGCGCCCGACACCGTCTCGGCGCGCTCCTCCGCGCCCTCCTCGGCGTCGTCGAACAGCACCAGCGGATGCAGGTTGCCGTCGCCGGCGTGGAACACGTTCGCGACCCGCACGCCCGACTCGGCCGACAGCGCGTCGATGCTCGCCAGCACCTGCGGCAGGACCGTCCTCGGGATCACGCCGTCCTGGACGAGGTAGGCCGGGCTGATCCGGCCGACCGCCGCGAACGCCGACTTGCGGCCCTTCCAGATCAGCGCGCGCTCCGCGTCGTCCGCGGCGATCCGGATCTCGAAGGCGCCCGCGTCCCGGCACAGCCGCTCCACCTCGGCGAACTGGGCCGCGACCTCGGCGTCCGGGCCGTCCAGCTCCACGATCAGCACGGCCGCCGCGCCCGCCGGGTACTCGCAGCGCACCGCCGCCTCGGCCGCCTCGATGGCGAGGGCGTCCATCATCTCGATCGCCGCCGGGACGACGCCCGCACCGATGATCGCCGACACCGCGGTGCCGCCCGCCTCGATCGAGTCGAACGCCGCCAGCAGGGTCTGCACGGTCTCCGGGACCCGCGTCAGCCGCACCGTGATCTTGGTGGTGATGCCGAGCGTGCCCTCCGCCCCGACGAACACGCCGAGCAGGTCGTAGCCGGGCGCGTCCGCCGCCAGCTCGACCAGCTCGCCGTCCGGCGCGACGACCTCGCAGGCCAGCACGTGGTGCGCGGTGAACCCGTACTTCAGGCAGTGCGCGCCGCCCGAGTTCTCCGCCACGTTCCCGCCGACCGAGCAGATCTGCTGGCTGGACGGGTCGGGCGCGAAGTAGTACCCGTACGGCCGGACGGCGCGCGTCACGTCCAGGTTGATCACGCCGGGCTCCACCACGGCCCGCTGGCCGGGGATGTCGATCTCCAGGATCCGGCGCATCCGGGACGTGACGATCAGCACGCCGTCCGTGCGCGGGAGCGCCCCGCCGGACAGCCCCGTCCCGGACCCGCGCGCCACGTACGGCACGCCCGCCGCCGCGCACTCGCGCACGATCTCCGCGACCTGCTCGGCGGTGTCGGGCAGCACGACGATCCCGGGCGTCGACCGGTGGTTGGTGAGGCCGTCGCACTCGTACGTGCGCAACCGCACCGGGTCGGTGATCACCCATTCCGCCCCGGCTATCCCGGCGAGCCGCGGCGCGAGCCCTGTGAGCATGGATTCCATCCCTACCACCATCCTCCGCCCCCCGGCACCCCCGCAAGATCGGGGCCGGGCGGCCGGCGGCCGCCCGGCTCCTCGTACCGTGGCGCGTCCTTACGGGAACTGCTGGTAGGCCGGGGTGGTCAGGAACTCGGAGTACTCGTCGGCAAGGGTGACCTCCTTGAAGAGGGTCACGGCCTGGTTGTAGCGGGGCTCGTTGTAGGCATCGCCGAGCTCGGCGCGGATCTTGCCGAGCTCCTCGTCCAGGAGCTGCTCCACCCACTCCTTGGTGATCTTCTTGCCCTCGGCGGTGGAGACGCCGTTGTAGATCCACTGCCACACCTGGGAGCGGGAGATCTCGGCGGTGGCCGCGTCCTCCATCAGGTTGTGGATCGCGACCGCGCCGGCGCCGTCCAGCCAGGTGGCGAGGTAGCGCAGCGCCACGTCGACGTTGCCCCGCACGCCCGCCTCGGTGATCTCGCCGGGGGTGTCCTTGACGTTCAGCAGGTCGGCGGCGGAGACCTTGACGTCCTCGCGGAGCCGGTCGCGCTGGTTCGGCTTGTCGCCGAGGACGCCGTCGAACACCTCGCGGCAGACGGGGACGAGGTCGGGGTGGGCGACCCAGGAGCCGTCGAAGCCGTCGCCGGACTCGCGGGTCTTGTCGGCGCGGACCTTCTCCAGCGCGACCTTGTTGACCTCCTCGTCCCGGCGGGACGGGATGAACGCCGCCATGCCGCCGATCGCGTGCGCGCCGCGCTTGTGGCACGTCCGGACGAGCAGCTCGGTGTAGGCGCGCATGAACGGCGCGGTCATCGTGATGGCGTTGCGCTCGGGGAGGACGAACTCGGCGCCCCGGTCGCGGAACTTCTTGATGACGGAGAAGAGGTAGTCCCAGCGGCCGGCGTTCAGGCCCGCGGAGTGGTCGCGCAGCTCGTAGAGGATCTCCTCCATCTCGAACGCGGCCGGGATCGTCTCGATCAGGACGGTCGCGCGGATCGTGCCGCGCGGGATCTCCAGGTGGTCCTGGGCGAGGTTGAACGCGTCGTTCCAGAGCCGCGCCTCGAGGTGGCTCTCCATCTTCGGCAGGTAGTAGTAGGGGCCCTTGCCCTTGTCCAGCTGCCGGCGGGCCGAGTGGAAGAGGTAGAGGCCGAAGTCGAACAGCGACCCGGACATGGGCTCGCCGTCGACGAGGAGGTGCTTCTCCTCCATGTGCCAGCCGCGCGGCCGGACGACGATGGTGGCGAGCTCCTCGTCGGCCTTGAGCGCGTAGGACTTGCCGCTCTTCCCGTCGGTGAAGTCGATGGTGCGGTCGAGGGCGTCCCGCAGGTTGAGCTGGCCCTCGACCATGTTGGTCCACAGCGGGGTGTTGGCGTCCTCGAAGTCGGCCAGCCACACCTTCGCGCCGGAGTTCAGCGCGTTGATCGTCATCTTCCGGTCGGTCGGGCCGGTGATCTCGACGCGCCGGTCGACCAGGCCGGGCGCGGGCTCGGCGACGCGCCAGGAGTCGTCGTTGCGGACGTCCGCGGTCTCGGGCAGGAAGTCCAGCGTCCCGCCCGCGGACAGCTTGCGCTGCCGCTCGGCGCGGGCCTCCAGGAGCTCCTTGCGGCGGGCGCCCAGCTCGCGCTGGAGGGCGGCGAGCAGGCCGAGCGCCTCGGGGGTCAGGATCTCCTCGTACCGATCGCCGAGGGGTCCGGTGACCTCGATGCCTTCCAGTCCAGCCATCTGCTCGCCCTTTCGTATGGTGAAATTCGACTTCTGTTACGTGGAGAACGGTACTCGGCGGTGCGAGGGCCGGTCAAAGCGGGTGTCCCGATGGATCTCCCCGCGCGCGCTTACGTCAACCCAGTGCGGAAACCATGGCGATAACCGGGTGACCCCGGGGAAGGCGCGTGAGACGATCGCCGGGAAGATACGGCCGCGAAGCGGCGTTCTACTGAGGACATATGACTCAACCTTTCTCTGCAGACCAGACCCAGGCCCAGGACCAGTTCGAGCGGGACGAGCGGGACGAGCTCGAGTACGAGCCCATGACGGGTGAACTCGACCTGGAGGACCGCCGCGCACTGCGCCGCGTCGCGGGCCTGTCCACCGAGCTGACCGATGTCACCGAGGTCGAATACCGCGCCCTGCGGCTGGAGCGGGTCGTCCTCGTGGGCGTCTGGACGGAGGGGACGGCCGCCGAGGCCGAGAACTCCCTGCGCGAGCTGGCGCTCCTCGCCGAGACCGCGGGCTCCGAGGTGCTCGAAGGGCTCGTCCAGCGCCGGTCCCGCCCCGACTCCGCCACCTACATCGGCTCCGGCAAGGCCGCGGAGCTGCGCGACGTCGTGATCGCCACCGGCGCCGACACCGTCATCTGCGACGGCGAGCTGGCCCCGAGCCAGCTGCGGCACCTGGAGGAGACCGTCCAGGTCAAGGTCATCGACCGGACCGCGCTCATCCTCGACATCTTCGCCCAGCACGCCAAGAGCCGCGAGGGCAAGGCGCAGGTCGAGCTCGCGCAGCTCAACTACCTGCTGCCGCGCCTGCGCGGCTGGGGCGGCAACCTGTCCCGGCAGGTCGGCGGACGCGCCGCGGGCGGCGTCGGCATCGGCGGCCGCGGCCCCGGCGAGACCAAGATCGAGCTGGACCGGCGGCGGATCCGCACCCGGATGGCCAAGCTGCGCCGGCAGATCGCCGAGATGGCCAAGGCGCGCGACACCAAGCGCGGCGAGCGCCGCCGCCACCAAGTGCCCGCCGTCGCCATCGCCGGCTACACCAACGCGGGCAAGTCGTCCCTGCTCAACCGGCTCACCGGCGCCGGGGTGCTGGTGGAGAACGCGCTGTTCGCCACCCTGGACCCGACCGTCCGGCGCGCCGAGACGCCCGGCGGGCGCGCCTACACGCTGGCCGACACCGTCGGGTTCGTCCGGCACCTGCCGCACCAGCTCATCGAGGCGTTCCGGTCGACGCTGGAGGAGGTCACCGACGCCGGGCTGATCCTGCACGTCGTGGACGGCTCCGACCCCGACCCCGAGGCGCAGATCGACGCCGTGCGCGAGGTGCTGCGCGAGATCGACGCCGCCGGGATCCCCGAGATCATCGTCATCAACAAGGCGGACGCGGCCGACGACCTCGCGATCGCGCGGCTGCAGCGCCGCGAGCCGCACAGCGTCGTGGTGTCCGCCCGCACCGGGTTCGGCATCGAGGAGCTGCGCGAGTCCATCGAGGCGGACCTGCCGGGACTGGAGAGCGAACTCCACGCCCTCGTGCCCTACGAGCGCGGCGACCTCGTCGCGCGGGTGCACGAGCGCGGTGAGGTGCTCAAGCAGGAGCACGTCGCGGAGGGCACCGTCCTGCACGCCAGGGTGCCCGCCGTGCTCGCGGGTGAACTCGCCCAGTACGAGACCGTCTCGCCGACGTCCTGACCCGACGTCCTGACCCGTGCGCCTGACCCGCGTGTCCTGATGCGCACGCCCCGACCCGAAAAACGCCGGCCTCTGTGTTTCCCGGAGGCCGGCGGTTCCGGGTCACTCTTACGGTCGCTTCGGACCGGTCGGAACCGGCTGAAGGGCCATCCTGGTCGCCGAACGGTGACAGCTTGTCCAATCCGCTTGACGGGCCGGTTGAAATCCGTACGGTCATAGAGCTAGGGGCGGGGTGATGGCTGTCGATGCGCTGCTACCAGAGGTTGTCGGACGGGCGTCCGGTGCACTACCGTGACGAAACCGATATCTCCGGTCTCGTTGCCAGCGGTGGTCGTCCGGCCACCCGACCCTCCAATGGTGAGTCGCCGGCATCCAGCCGGTGTTTCGGATCGAGAGCAGGTGGCCATGGCAGGTCCGAACACTGGAACGAGGGCGGGCGGCCCCCTCCAGCGCCATCCCGCGCCGAGGCGCGCACGGCTCCACCCAGGTCGGTGACCCTATGACGGTACGGCTGTTGACGAACATCGGCAGGCTCTGGACGGGCACCGACGTCTGCAGCAACGCCGCGGTGCTCATCCACGACGACCGGATCGTCTGGGCCGGGCCCGCATCCGACCTCCCGCAGAGCGTCCCCGGCATCATCGACGACATCGTCGACGTCGACCACGTCGAGAACCTCGGCGGCGGCCTCGTCACGCCGGGGCTCATCGACGCGCACTCCCACCCCGTCTACGCGGGCAACCGATGGGCCGAGCTCGCCATGCGCACCAGCGGGTCGTCCCACTCCGCGATCACCGCGGCGGGCGGCGGCGTCAACTCCACCGTCACCGTCACCCGGGGGACCGACCCCTGGACGCTGTGCAACGGCGTTCGCGAACGGCTCCGCCAGTGGATCCTCGCCGGCACCACCACCGTCGAGGCCAAGACCGGCTACCACCTCACCCGCGACGGCGAACTCGCCGACATCCGGATGCTGCGGTCGCTGGAGGGCGAGCCGTCCATGCCGCGCATCCACGCGACGTTCCTCGCCGCGCACATCCTGCCGCCCGAGTTCTTCGGCCGCCGCCGCGACTACATCGAGGCCGTCCGGCTGTGGGCCGGCGACGCCGCCGTGGCCGGCGCCGACTCCATCGACGTCTACTGCGACGAGGGCCACTTCACCGCCGAGGAGGCCCGCGCCCTGCTGCTCACCGGCAAGCGCGCCGGGCTGAAGGCCCGCATGCACGCCTGCGCCAACGAGCGCATCGGCGCCGCGCAGGTCGCCGCCGAGGTCGGCTGCGCGTCCGCCGACCTGCTCACCCAGGCCAACGACGACGACATCAAGGCCCTCGCGCACGCCGGCGTCACCGCCACCGTCTGCCCCGGCAGCTCCCTCAACAGCAGCCGCGCGCCGGCGCCCGTCCGGCAGATGCTCGACCGCGGCGTCACCGTCGCCCTCGGCACCGACCACAACCCCGGGCAGTGCGGTATCACGTCGATGCCGCTCGTCATCGGGCTGTCCGTCGCCATGTTCGGGCTGAGCGTGACCGAGGCCCTGCGCGCCGCCACGCTCGGCGGCGCCGCCGCCCTGCGCGTCGGCGACCGCGGCTCGCTCGCCCCCGGGATGCTCGCCGACATCGTCCTGTGGGACGCCGACCACGAGGGCGCGTTCGCGTGGGCGTTCGGGCTGCGGGCGCTGCGCATCTGGCGCGGCGGCGTGCCCGTCCAGCCCTGACGTCCCGTCCCGGCGGGGTAGTCTCGCCACCATGGTCAGTGCGGTCGCGGTCGTCACGGATTCCACCGCCTACCTCCCGGCCGGGCTCTCCGAACGGCACGGGCTGACCGTCGTCCCGCTGCAGATCGCCGTGGGCGGCACCGCCCGCGACGAAGGCGACATCAGCACCGCCGAGGCCGCGCAGGCGCTGAAGGAATGGCGCCCCATCACCACGTCGCGTCCCGCACCGGAACGCTTCGCCGACGTCTACAAGGCCGCCGCCTCATCCGGCGCCGAGCACATCGTCTCCGTGCACCTGTCGGCGGCCCTGTCCGGGACGGTGGAGGCCGCCCGCCTCGCCGCGCGCGACGCGCCCGTGCCCGTGACGGTCGTCGACAGCGGCACCATCGGGATGGGGCTCGGCTTCGCCGCCCTCTCCGCGGCGGCCACCGCCATGTCGGGCGGCACGGCGGAAGCGGCCGCGTCCGCCGCCGCTCGCCGGGCCGGACTCACCCGGTCCCTCATCTACGTCGACACCCTTGAGCACCTGCGGCGCGGCGGCCGCATCGGCGCCGCCGCCACGCTCCTCGGGTCGGCGCTCATGGTGAAGCCTCTGCTCGACATCGCGGACGGACGGATAGCGCCGCTGGAGAAAGTGCGCACGTCCTCGCGCGCGCTCGCCCGGCTCGAAGAACTCGCCGTCGCGGAGGCCGGCGACCGCAGGGTCGACCTAGGAGTCCAGCACCTCTTCGCCGCGGCCCGCGCGGAAACCCTCGCCGCCCGCCTCCGCGAACGCATCCCGCGGCTGGAGGACGTCTACGTCGGCGAGGTGGGCCCGGTCATCGGCGTCCACGTCGGCCCCGGCATGCTCGGCGTCGTCGTCGCTCCCCAGCTCTGACGTTCAGGCCGTGAGGAGACGGCGGAGCGCGGCCGGGGGATGGCCGGTCTCCGCCTTGACCGTTCGGGTGAGGTGGGCGTGGTCGGCGAAACCGAGGTCGGCGGCGAGGCCCGCCAGATCGTCTTCGCCCCGTTCGATGCGGTCGAGGGCGCGGCCGACCCGGACCCGGTTCCGGAACCGGGTGACCGACATGCCGGTCTCGCGGCGGAACGTCCGGCTCAGGTGGGACGGGGAGACCTCCAGGAACCGGGCCAGCGGGACGAGCCCGGCAGCGTGGGGATGGTCGCTGACGATGGCCTCGCGGGCCTCGTCCGCCAGTGCGCGGCGGGTTCCCGCCGCGTCGTCCAAGGCCAGGTGGACGAGAAGCCCCAGCAGCCGTTCGGCGGCCTCGTAAGCGGCGTCCGGGCCGGCCCGCAGCAGGAGGCGATGGGCGACGTCCGCGCGCGCGCCGACCCTGACCATCCCGGACGTCCCGCGCCACAAATCGGGGGAGAGGGTGATGGCGGTGCACATGTCACCGCCGTCCGGGTGGGCGAACTGGCCCTCCTCATGCGGAGTGTGCGCGTATCCCGTCGTGGGGTCGATCGCGGCGCGTCCGTGGCGTGATCGCATGCGGAACCGTCCCGCCCTCACCAGAACGACCTCGTGACCGGTGAACGGCTCCGCCTCCGACCAGCCGGGCCGATGGTCCGTGCAACGCACCGAGTGGACGGCGAAATCCTCCGTCACGGCCACGGTCGTCGACTCGCGCATGCTCCCCATCGTACGTAGGTCAAACATCTTCAAGCACTGTCACCGGCTTGGGGCGCACACTCGCCGAATGCTCAGGCGATGGCTGCTGGTGGTCCTGCTCACCGGACAGACGATGGTCTCGATGGACGGCTCCATCGTGTCGGTCGCGATGCCCAGCATCGCGGCGGGGCTGCATTCGTCGGGGGCGCTGCTGCAGCTCGTCACGGGCGGGTACAGCTTCGCGTTGGCCGTACTGGTCGTCACCGGAGCGCGTCTAGGGGACAAGTGCGGATACCGCACGATGTTCTTCTTCGGGCTGTTCGGCTTCACCGCCGCGTCCTTGGCCTGCGGATTGGCGCCGACCGGTACCGTCCTCGTCGTCGCGAGGGTGTGCCAGGGCGCGTCGGCGGCGATGCTGCTGCCGCAGGTGCTCTCCCTGATACAGCTCGCCTTCGACGGCACCGCCCGAGCACGTGCGCTCGGCCTCTACTCGATGGTCCTGGCCCTGGGGGTCGCCCTGGGACAGGTCATGGGAGGCGTCATCGTGACCCTTGGCGGGAGCTGGCGGCCGATCTTCCTGGTCAACGTTCCCATTGGCGCACTGCTCCTCGTCATAGGGCCACGGGTGATGCCGCCGGAACCCACGAAAGCAACGCGTCTCGACCTGGTGGGTGTGGTGCTGCTCTCGTGCGGAATGGGCGCGTTCGTTGTGCCGCTGGTGCTCGGCCGGGAACAGCACTGGCCGCTCTGGACATGGCCGTCCCTGGCTGCGGGCTGCGCCCTGCTGGTGGCCTTCTACATCTACGAACTCAAGGCCGCCTCCCCACTGCTGGATCTATCTGTGCTCCGGAGGCCGGCCGTCCGTCCCGGCCTGTTCGCCGCCTGCTCGGTGATGGGCGCGTACGCGGGATTCCTGTTCACGCTCGCGCTGTACCTGCAGGACATCTGCGGCTTCTCGCCATTGCAGGCCGGGCTCACGTTCATCCCGTACACGGCGGGCTTCGCCACGGTGGGCCTCGGCTGGGCGCGCCTGCCTCCGCGCATCCGGACAAACCTTCCGCCCACGGGCCTGCTCTCCTTCGCCGCGGCAGCCTCGGCCCTGACCCTCCTGACCGATTCCGGCTGGCCGGTACTGCTCTCCATCCCGCTCCTGTACATCGCCGGCGCGGGTCATGCCGCGGGCTTCAGCCCACTGGTCGACCGCATCGCGGGCTCCGTGGGGCCCGCACGGGCATCGGCCGTCTCCGCGCTGGCGAACACCGGCACGCTGCTGGCGAACGTCCTCGCGATCGCCGTTTTCGGCGGCGTGTACCTCTCCGACCCGACGTCGCTGTCGCGCGTCACGCCGCTGATCGCGGCCTTGCTCGTCGTGGCCGCCGCAGCCGCCGCGGCCGCCGCCGGCGTCGCCGCTCAGCGCCGCTGACCCGGAGTTATCCACAATTCCGTAACGCGCCGCGATCACCCTTCGCGCCTCCTTAACGTCGGACGGCATGAGACCCGACACGCAGGAGCGCCTGCACACGCTCATGGGGAGGCTGAAGCCATCGGACGCGCCATCGAACGCGCCATCGGACGCGCCACCGGCGGCCCGCTTACGCGCGACGCCCGACCGGTCCCACGTCCGGACGCTCGTCCTCATCGGCGTGGTCGCGGCCGTGGTGGCAGCGGGCTACCTGTGGCTCGCCCGGCCGCGCCCCGAGGCGTCCGCGACCCCGATGGCGAGCGCCACGCTCACCGACCCGCGGCCCGCCGTCTCGGCGACCCCTGCGGCGGCGGGCTCGGTGGTCGTCCACGTCCTCGGCAAGGTGAAGCGCCCCGGGGTGGTCACGCTGCCGTCCGGCTCCCGGGTCGGCGAGGCCATCAAGGCCGCCGGAGGTGTGCGCCGGGGCGCCAAGACCGGCACGCTCAACCTCGCCCGCAAGCTCGTCGACGGCGAACAGATCCCGGTCGGCATCTCCCGCCCGGCCCCGCCGCCGGCCCCCGCCGCGTCCTCCGGCGCATCGGGGGCGCCGGGAACCCCGCTCGACCTCAACACCGCCACCCCCGACCAACTGGACGACCTCCCCGGCGTGGGCCCCGTCCTCGCCCAGCGCATCGTCGCCTATCGAACCCAGCACGGCGGCTTCCGCTCGGTCGAGCAACTTCAGGAGGTCAGCGGCATAGGCGCCCGCCGCTTCGCCGACCTGAAACCCATGGTCCGCGTTTGACTTCCTCCCACGCCCAATAGCGGGGGTCCCCAACCGTCACCGGTCTCCTGCTTCGGTACCGGCTGCCCCGTCCGAGAGGACTCCCGTTGAGCTCTGACACCGGCTCCACAGGCCGACACCGCCGGCCCGGCGGCCGGCCCGCTGTGAGCGGCGTTGGCCTCCCGGTCATGCCGGATCCTTCCACCTGTCGACAGCCTCATCGGCGAACTCGCAGCGCGCTTCACCTGCCGCGCCGTGCCTCGTGCCGTAGCGGCACCGATGTGACGCCGCAGGCGTTCCGGTTGGACGGCGATGGGCGGCGATCTGCCTTGGCAACGGACCACCGTTCCCTTCCCCGCTCCGCAGGCGTCAATGTGCACCCCCACCTGAAGACAGGGGTGCCCGCGGAGCGATCCAGATGACCCACGACATCCGCTTGCTGGCCCCCGCCCTGGCCACCTGGCTGACCGCCGCCGCGGCCCTGAGCCTCCCCGCGGAAATCACCTATGCCCTCGCCGTCACCGCAGCGTTGACGGCCCTCGGCCTGCTAACCCGCCTCCCGCGCCGGCTGAGGAGGTCGGAGGACTCGGCGAGAAGGGCGGATACCGGCGGGAGCCTCGATGGGCGGCGTCGTAGCGGCGGCGCGGCGAACGGGCGGCGGGCTCTCATCGGGGTCGCGTTGGCGTGCGCGGCGGCGTCGGCGTGCGGGGTGGCGCTCCGGACGACCGCCGTGGCCGCCGGGCCGGTGCACGACCTGGCACGTGGCAGACGGTTCGCGACGGCCGAGGCGGTGGTGACCGGGGATCCGCAGGCGAAGACCGGCCATCCCCGGCCGATGATCATCATCCGGGCGCGGGCGGAGGCGGTGCGGCGGGTGAAGGTCCGCGTCCCGGTGCTGCTCATCGCGGGCGATCCCCGGTGGCTGCGCCTCATTCCCAGCCAGCGGGTGCGGTTGCGCGGACGGTTCGTGCCGCCCAAGGGGGCCGGTCTGCTGTCCGCGGTCGTGATCGTCCAGGGGCCGCCCGCCGTCCTCGGCCCGCCGTCCACGCCGCAGCGGGCCGCCGAGCACGTGCGGGCGGGGCTCCGGGCGGCGGTGGACCGGCAGCCGCCCGACCGGCGCGGCGTGCTGCCCGGCATGGTCGTCGGCGACACCTCCCGTCTCGATCCCGCGCTGGCCGAGGACTTCCGCACCGCCGGGCTCACCCATCTCCTCGTCGTCTCCGGCGCGAACCTGGCGATCGTCATCGGGGCGGTCCTCGGGCTGTGCCGTCTCGCGGGTCTCGGCCGCCGGCGCGCCCCGCCCGTGGCCGTCCTCGCGGTGCTGGCCTTCGTCGTCGTCGCGCGGCCGGAACCGAGCGTCCTGCGGGCGGCGGTGATGGGCATGATCGGCCTGCTGGCGCTGCTCACCGGCAGGGAACGCCAGGGGCTTCCCGCGCTGGCCGCGGCCGTCCTCCTCCTCGTCCTGATCGACCCCGAGCTCGCCCGCTCGTACGGGTTCGCGCTCTCCGTCCTCGCGACGGCCGGGCTGCTGGTCCTGGCCCCGCCGTGGCGGGAACGCCTCGCGCGCCGGCTCCCCGGCCCCATCGCCGACGCCCTCGCCGTCACGGCCGCCGCCGAGGTCGCCGTGGCGCCGGTCCTGGTGATGCTCTCCGGCGAGGTGGGCGTCGTGTCCGTCTTCGCGAATCTGCTGGCGGCCCCCGCCGTCGCCCCCGCGACCCTCCTCGGCGCACTCGGCGCCGTGACCGCCCTCGTCTCCCTGCCCCTCGCCCGCCTGATCGTGTGGCCCGCCGGCCTGGCCGTCGGCTGGATCATCTGGGTCGCCCGCACCGCCGCGGCGCTGCCCTACGCGACCCTCCCCTGGACCGGCGGCGCGCTCGGCGCCGCGACCCTCCTGGCAGCCGCCGCCGTGGCGTTCCTGATCCTGCGCAGCGGCCGCCTGCGCCTGATCGCCGCCGCGGCCATGGCCGGCGTCCTGGCCGGCGTCATCGCCCTGCGCGCGATGGCCCCCGGCTGGCCGCCGCCCGGCTGGCAGATGGTCGCCTGCGACGTGGGCCAGGGCGACGCTCTGGTCCTGGCCGCCGGCCCCGGCCAGGCCGTCGTCGTGGACACGGGCCCGGACCCCGCCCCCGTCGACGGCTGCCTCCGGCGCCTCCGCGTATCCGACGTCCCGCTCCTGGTCCTCACCCACCCGCACGCCGACCACATCAACGGCACGTCCGGCGTCCGCCACCACCGCACGGTCCACGAAGTGCTGACGACACCCCTCACCTCAGGCCGCGAGGCGCGCTACACCTCCGGCCTCCGAACCCGCCACGCCGAACCGGGCCAGCAATGGCGCATAGGCGAGCTGACCCTCTCAATCCTGGCCCCGCTCGGCGCCCACCCCCTCTCACCAGAGGACGACGGCACCACGGTCAACAACGCGAGCATCGTCCTCGTCGCCCGCAAACCGGGCTTCAGCGCACTCCTCGCGGGCGACATCGAAACGGACGCCCAACGCGCCCTGGCAGCGGCCGTCCCCCACGTCCAGGTTCTGAAGATCCCGCACCACGGCTCCCGCAGCCAGGACCCCAGCTTCCTGGCCGCCGCCCACGCGTCCATCTCCCTGATCTCGGTAGGCGAGCACAACGACTACGGCCACCCGTCCCCGGCGACCCTCACCCTCCTCCACCAGCTCCACACCCAGATCCACCGCACCGACAGGGAAGGAGACATAGCCATAGTCCGCACAGCGACGTCCATAACCACCGTCCCCCGCCACTGACCCGGGTCACCGTGCTCCTCGGCGGCACGGAGCCGTCCTGAGCGTGGCATGCTGCTGGGGTGTCGGTTGAGCCCATTGTGCTGGTGGTCGGGGACGAGGAGTTGCTCGCGGAGCGGGCGATCGGGGAGATCGTCGCGTCGGTGCGGACCGGGGATCCGGAGGCCGAGGTCATCGACCTGGCGCCCGGCGGGCTGGAACCCGGGCGGATTTCGGAGCTGACGTCGCCGTCGCTGTTCGGCGGCGGGAAGGTGCTGGTGATCCGGTCGGCGCAGGACCTGGGGAAGGACCTGACGGCCGAGGTGCTCAGGTACGCCAAGAACCCGGCCGATGAAGTGGTGCTCGTGGCCGTCCACCCGGGTGGGGCCAAGGGCAAGGCGCTGGTGGACGGGCTCACCAAGCTCAAGGCGCGCAAGATCTCGTGTCCCAAGGTCACCAAGATGGGGGAGCGGGTCGACTTCGTGCGGGCCGAGATCCGCCGCGCGGGCGGGAAGATCTCGGCGGACGGCGCGCGCGGGCTGCTCGACGCGGTGGGAAACGACCTGCGGGAGCTGGCGGCGGCGTGCAGCCAGCTGGTAGCCGATACCGGCGGGAAGATCGACGATGCCGCCGTCGCCCGCTACTACCGGGGGCGCGCGGAGGTCAGCGGGTTCACGGTGGCGGACAAGGCCATCGAGGGGCAGCTCGCCGAGGCTCTGGAGCAGCTCCGGTGGGCGCTCGCCACGGGAGTGGCGCCGGTGCTGATCGTCAGCGCGCTCGCCCAGGGGGTGCGGGGGCTGGCGAAGGTCGGCGGGGCCCCGAGAGGCGCGCGGGGCGCGGCGCTGGCCAAGGAGCTGGGCATGCCGCCGTGGAAGATCGAGCGGGTGCAGAGGCAGCTGCGCGGCTGGTCCGGGGACGGGGTCGCGCGGGCACTGACGGCGGTCGCCGACGCCGACGAGGCGGTCAAGGGCGGCGCCGCCGACCCGGCGTACGCCCTGGAGAAGACCGTCGCCCGGATCGTCGCCGCCCGCGGCTGACCGCCCGCCCGTGCCGACGCGCATCACCCAGCGGCTGCCAGCGGCCAACCAGCGGCCGCCCATTGATCTGTTTCCAGGACGCTTTTCTCGTCGGGTGGTCTGCGGGTGTTTCGGGGAGAGATGTTATTGCTCGGCCTTCGTCTTCAGGCCATTGGCTTCCATTGTCACGTAGCGGCGGGTCAGACGGCCTGTCAGCAGGGCGATCAGGGGAGCCAGAGGGCCCTTTTGGTCCAGGACCAGGCGGACCGTGACCGTGCCATCCGGGTTCGGGACGATGTGGTGCGCCGCTGTGGTGGTCACGCCGGGGGAGCGGGATTCCCAGGTGAAGGTCTCGTTCTCCTTGAAGGCGGTGACCGTCCAGGTGGCGGCGGGCATCTTCGGCTGGTGGACGCGGGCCCGCCCGGAGAGCGCGAAGGGCGTGTCGAGCACCTCGACGCGGTCGATCGAGTCCGTCATCTCGGGCCAGTGTTCGACGTCCTTGAGGAGGTTCCAGACGGTTTCGGGGGCGGCGTCGATGTCGACGGAGGTCTCGAAATGCACGGCGTGCTCCTTACGGCGGCGCGGACGGCGGTCAGCAGGCCGGCGACCAGGGGGTCGTCGGTGCGTCCCGGCAGGTGCAGAGCGTAGTAGGGGACGGCGGGCAGGTCGATGATCTCGCGTCCGGTCAGGCCGGGCGGAGGGGGCACGCAGCCGTTCACGACGGCCAGGCCGATGCGCAGGGACACGAAGTGCAGCATGAGCGGCCAGCCCTCGGCCTCGACGGCGAGCGACCACGGGATACCGGCGGCGCGCAGCGCGCGTTCGAGCGCGGCGCGGTGCGGGCCGGGCGGAGGCGGGACGACGAGGGCGGCGCCCGTGAGGTCGGCGAGGGCGAGGTGCGGCTTCGCGGTGAGGGGGTGGTCGTCCGGCATGACGAGCATCTGCGGGTAGGACCTCAGGAGTTCCGCCTCCACGTCGTCCGGCAGGACGTCCAGGACGGCGACGCCCACGTCGGCGCGGCCGGTGCGGACGGCGGCGAGGGTGCGGGCGCGGTCGCCGTTGATCAGGCGGACGCCGGGGTGGACGGCGTCGCCGAGCAGGTACAGGTAGGCGCCCTCGCCGGCGGCGAGGGCCGGGACGCGGGATCCGGCGGTGCCGTGGACGCCGGCGAGGAACGCGGACATGCGGGCGTCGAGGTCACGGGCGAAACGGGCGACCTGCTCGCCGGCGGGGGTCAGGACGAGGCGGCGTCCGTGCCGGGTGTACAGGGGGCGGCCGAGGGTCTCGGAGAGTTTGCGCACCTTGACGTGGAGGGCCGGCTGGGAGATGTGGAGTTCGCCGGCGGCGCGGGTGAAGTTGAGGTGGTCGGCGAAGACGGCGAACGAGGCGAGCGCGTCCGTGGACAGGCTGCTCAGTTCCATAGTCGCAAACTATAGCAATGGCACTCAATAATAGTTCTCATTTAGTGGAGCGGGCCCCGAGAGTTGAGGGCATGGACATCGAATCTCGGCTCGGCGTCGATTTCGGCCGAGTCATTCACGGGGGACTGAGGGCCCCCGGCGACGAGGACACCGTCTTCCTCGACGGAAGTTTCGAGGAGGCTCTCGCATCGCCCGCGACCGAGGGCGTCTACGACGTGCTGCCCGGGCTCATCGAAGCGTTCGAGGGGCGCGCCTGGATCATCTCCAAGTGCGGCGACCGGATCCGGCGGAGGACGCTGGCCTGGCTCGACCACCATGACTTCTACGCTCGGACGGGCCTGCCCAGAGAGAACGTCCGGTTCTGCCGGAGGCGGGCGGAGAAGGCGGGGCACTGCGCCGACCTCGGCATCACGCACATGATCGACGACCGGCTGGACGTGCACCGGGCCATCCGCGAGATCGTGCCCTACCGGTATCTGTTCGGCCCGGAGCAGGGGCCCGAATGGGTGCGGCACCTGCCCGGCTGGGAGGCCGCGGAGGTCATTCGCGGAGATATTCCGGCGGGACGGAGCCGGCCAGCCACACCCCGTTCGCGCTGACCCGGAACTCGTGCCCGTCGGCGGCCATCCGCCCGGATTCGACCGTGAGGACGACCGGCCGGCCGCGGCGGGCGCCGACGCGCCGGGCCGTCTCGCGGTCGGGGGACAGGTGGACGGCGTGCCGCCCCATCGGCCGCAGCCCCTCGCGCAGAATGGCGTCCGCGGAATGGCGGACGGTGCCGTGGTAGAGGAACTCGGGCGGATCCACCGGCGGCAGGTTCAGCTCGACCGGGACCGAATGCCCCTGGACGGCCCGTATCCGGTCCCCGTCCAGCTCATAACGCTTCTTGTCGTTGACGCTGACCACGTGTTCCAGTTCGGAACGGGTCAGCGCGAAGCCGTTCCGCGACGCGGCGGCGAGCAGGTCGGCGACGTCCGCCCAGCCCTCCGGCGAGAGGGTGAGGCCGATCCGCTCGGGGCGGTGCCGCAGATGCTTGGCGAGATACTTCGAGATCTTCACCACGCGGCGTTCGTCCATGGACATGGACATGCGTCGGGGCCGGCGCGAAAGGCCGGCCCCGGGCGTGCGGCCCTTACTTGGCCTGCAGGGCGGCGGCCTGCTTGGCGATCGCCGACTTGCGGTTGGCGGCCTGGTTCTTGTGGATGACGCCCTTGCTGACCGCCTTGTCCAGCTTGCGCGCGGCGTTGCGCTGCGCGGCGACGGCGTCGTCGACGTTGCCCGCGTCGGCGGCCTCGCGGAACTTGCGGATCGCCGTCTTCAGCTCCGACTTGACGGCCTTGTTGCGCAGGCGGGCCTTCTCGTTCTGCTTGTTGCGCTTGATCTGGGACTTGATGTTAGCCACGTCGTAGTGCCTCAGCTTGGTTGCGATCCACGCCTGCTCACCGGCAGGCTCCAACAGAATGTCTGAACGGGGGCGGGACGGTGCCCCCGGGGCACGACGCTACGCCACACGCAGTCGCACAGCCTACCAATCACCGGGGCCTGCCCCAAACCGGGCCGTGCACGGAGCATCGGGCCCGGCATGGGACTATGGAAGCACACATATCCATGCCCACCAGTGAGTATTGCGAACGGACCCCGGTGCCAGCGCCCCAGCCTGACAAGACCGATCCCGCGATCATCCGCAACTTCTGCGTGATCGCGCACATCGACCATGGCAAGTCGACCCTCGCTGACCGGATGCTGCAGCTGACGGGTGTGGTCGAGGATCGCCAGATGCGCGCCCAGTACCTCGACCGCATGGACATCGAGCGTGAGCGCGGCATCACGATCAAGAGCCAGGCCGTGCGGCTGCCCTGGACGTCCGGCGGGGTCGACCACGTCCTCAACCTGATCGACACCCCGGGGCACGTCGACTTCTCCTACGAGGTGTCGCGGTCGCTGGCGGCGTGCGAGGGCGCGGTCCTGCTGGTGGACGCGGCGCAGGGCATCGAGGCGCAGACGCTCGCGAACCTGTACCTCGCCCTTGAGGCCGACCTGCACCTCATCCCGGTGCTGAACAAGATCGACCTCCCGGCGGCGCAGCCGGACAAGTACGCCGGGGAACTGGCCGGGATCATCGGCTGCGACCCGTCGGACGTGCTGCGCGTGTCGGGCAAGACCGGCGAGGGCGTCCGCGAGCTGCTCGACAAGATCGTCGAGGAGGTGCCGGCGCCGGTCGGCGACCCCGACGGCCCCGCCCGGGCGCTGATCTTCGACTCGGTCTACGACACCTACCGCGGGGTCGTCACCTACGTCCGGATCATCGACGGGCGCCTGTCGCGCCGCGAGAAGAGCCTGATGATGTCGACCGGGGCGGCGCACGACACCCTGGAGGTCGGCGTGATCGCCCCGGAGCCGAAGCCCGTGCAGGGCCTCGGCGTCGGCGAGGTGGGATACCTGATCACCGGGGTGAAGGACGTCCGGCAGGCGCGGGTCGGCGACACCGTGACCGGCGCGTCCCGGCCGGCGCCCGAGGCGCTCGGCGGCTACCGCGACCCGAAGCCGATGGTGTTCTCCGGCCTCTACCCGGTGGACGGCGACCAGTACCCGGAGCTGCGGGACGCGCTGGACAAGCTGCAGTTGAACGACGCCGCGCTCGTCTACGAGCCGGAGACGTCGGCGGCGCTCGGGTTCGGGTTCCGCTGCGGCTTCCTCGGCCTGCTGCACATGGAGATCGTCCGGGAGCGGCTGGAGCGCGAGTTCGACCTGTCGCTCATCTCGACCGCGCCGAACGTGGTCTACCGCGTGGTGATGGAGGACGGGACGGAGCACACCGTCACCAACCCCAGCGAGTTCCCCGAAGGCAAGATCGGCATGGTGTACGAGCCGGTCGTGAGGGCGACGCTGCTGTCCCCGTCGGACCACATCGGCGCGATCATGGAGCTGTGCCAGGGCCGCCGCGGCGTGCTGCTCGGCATGGACTACCTGTCCGAGGACCGCGTCGAGATCCGCTACACGCTGCCGCTCGCCGAGATCATCTTCGACTTCTTCGACCAGCTGAAGTCGAGGACGCGCGGGTACGCCTCGCTCGACTACGAGCCCAGCGGCGAGCAGGAGTCCGACCTCGTGAAGGTCGACATCCTGCTGCAGGGCGAGTCGGTGGACGCGTTCAGCCAGATCGTGCACAAGGACAAGTCCCGCGAGTACGGGCTGATGATGACGTCCAAGCTGAAGGAGCTCATCCCGAGGCAGCAGTACGAGGTGCCCATCCAGGCCGCGATCGGCGCCCGGATCATCGCCCGCGAGAACATCCGCGCCATCCGCAAGGACGTCCTCGCCAAGTGCTACGGCGGCGACATCTCCCGCAAGCGCAAGCTGCTGGAGAAGCAGAAGGAGGGCAAGAAGCGGATGAAGACCATCGGGCGGGTGGACGTCCCGCAGGAGGCCTTCGTCGCCGCCCTCTCCACCGGCGGGGGCGGCGACGCCGACAAGGGCAGGAAGTAGCCCGGCTACCTGGTGACGGGCTACTTGATGATGGGCCACGCCACCGCGGCCGGGACGCTCCGGAACTCACCGCGGTTGGCGGCCCGTCCCGCGTAGACGAGGAAGAACATCACGGCGGCCGTGAACAGCAGCGGCACCCAGATGAAGAACTCGGCGACGAGGGACAGCAGGCCGAAGACGAACCACACCGCGATGGCGGCGACGCCCATGTTGAGGCCCTGCGCGGCGTGCCGCCGGACGAACGGCGAGCGGGCCTTGCCGAAGTAGACGATGGCCGGTGCGACCGCGCCGACGAGGAACTGGCCCACGTACGCCATGAGCGACCACGTCCTGTCGTCGTCGCTGACGGGCCCGTAGTGCCCGGGTATCTGGGCGGTGTGTCCGCCCTGCTGCGGCTGCTGCCAGGCCGCGTTGGGCTGCTGCTGGGCCGGCTGACCCTGCTGGGGTTGCTGCCACGCGTTCCCGGGCTGCTGCCACGGTGCCTGCTGCTGCGGCTGCGCCTGCCATCCAGGCTGCTGCCCTTGACCGGGCGACGGGGGAGGCCCGTAGGCCATGGCGGACGTCCTCTCCTCTAGTTCGCTGCGCGTTCGCTGTGCGAGCTATTGCGCGAAGTGTATGACTCTTTCGACGCGTGAGAAGTTCGGACCGGTTCCTTCACCCGCCCGGCCCGTGGCCGTTTCGCGCCACGGGCCGGGCGGCGAAGGTGATCAGGGCCGCCAGATGACGGCGGACGGGTTCGCCGGGGTGAGCGTGACCGAGCCCGTCCAGGCGATGGACGACGGCTGCGGCAGGTACGACTCGTCGAGGAAGAACCCCCGGTTCACGGACGTGACCGTGGCCGGCGCGCCGTTGTCACCGAGCCCGGTCGGACGGCGGACCGCTTCGATGCTCGCGATGTCGGAGACCCGCGTCCCCTCGGGCAGTTCGACGGTCGTGGCGACGGCGCCGTCACGGTCGATCGCCCACGTCGGCTCGTCATGGTCGGACCGGTACAGCCTGGACGGGTCGGACTTCAGCCGGACCCCGAGCGCCACACCCGGCACCGCCCCGCTCCCGGTCGCCGCGCCCGTCGCCTTGGTCAACTCCGCGAACAGGTACGTGCGCTGGTCGCCGACCGCCCGCGTCGCCGGATCGGACGGGTCCTCGATCTCGCCTTCCCGCACCATCTCCTGCGCCGCGACCCGGTACGTCCACGGCTCGCGGTCCATGACGACCTCGCGGGCGCGTCCGTCCGGCCGCGTCCGGGACGCGTCGAGGAGGAAGCGCAGCGGTGGGTCCGGTGAGATCACGTCGCACATGTTGTTGTTCTGCGTGCAGGTCTGCAGCACCGGATGATCGCCCTCGTAGCGGCCGGTGAACTTGAGCGTGAGGTGCAGGGGCGCCTGGTAGACGGCGGTTCCGTCCACCCGGTTCCCGGACGCGTCCACCTCGACCCGGTACACCCACTCGATGTCGGTCGTCCGGCCCCAGCGGGCCATGAGCGCGGGCGTGTCGGTGCCGCCGTCCTCGTTGCTCCAGACCACGGAGTACTCGATGACGCGGTGCCCGGGCGCGGCGGCGGCCCGCGTCTCGTGCCAGGCGATCAGCGGGGTGTCGGTGGTGGCGTTCTGGTAGGGGTCGCCGAAGGGCCAGCCCGTCCGGCCGACGACGACCGGGGCGTGGCGCAGGGCGAGCGCGTCCGACACCCGGACCCCGGTACCCCGCAGGGTGACGCGGCGGGCGGCGGGCGCGCCGCCCTTCCCGAAGCGCAGCGTCACCTTGTGGCGGCCCTTCCCGACATGTCCGAGCCCGAGGCTCCGGGGGATCGGGTCGGACGAGGG
Source organism: Actinomadura latina NBRC 106108 (assembly GCF_001552195.1). Lineage (GTDB taxonomy): Bacteria > Actinomycetota > Actinomycetes > Streptosporangiales > Streptosporangiaceae > Spirillospora > Spirillospora latina. The sequence continues at coordinate 578,401 of NZ_BCQS01000005.1, read as the reverse complement.
GACGACGAGGTCGGTCACATGGCGTCCGTCCACCGCGATCGACACGACGGCGGACTCGGCGCCCTTGCGCACCCACGAGACGCCCGGGGCCGACGCGGCGAAGGAGATGACGGCCTCTCCGTCGCGGCGGGCGGTGAACGGCAGCGATCTGGCGGGGCCGCCGCGGCGGACGGTGATCGTGCTGGACGAGGGGGCGTGGGCGAGCGGGGCGGCGTGGGCGGGCGGGGCGGTGAGGGTGAGGGGAGCGCCGGCGAGGGCGGCGCCGGTCACGGCGAGCACGGCATGACGCGCACGGCTTCTCATGATCAGGGAAACTAGGGCCGCCGGGTCGCGTTCCGGTGACGGCGCGGTAGCCCGTGGGCGTCGGCTTCGTGAGCCGTCAGACGCGGCTGCGGTGCGGGATCCGGAGCGCCGCGGGCGCCGCCGGCGGCTGCAGCGACACGGCCGTGAAGGGCTCCGCGTCACCCGGCCGGTCGGGCCCGTACAGGGTCAGGCCGGACGCCGCCAGCCGGACCGTCCGTCCCCGCCGGACGGCCTCGTGCCCCAGTTCACCCAGCAGCCGGACCACGTCGTGGGCGGGCTCGTCGAGCAGGTCGACGCCGTCCAGCCGGAACCGCATCTCCGGGTTGCCGCTCCAGCCGGGCGACCGCGTCCCGCAGATCTCGGCGAGCCGCTCCACGCCGTCCTCGCCGCGGCCGGTGGACAGCGCCAGCGTCCCGCGCCCCACCCGCACGCTGCGGTGGTCGGCCCAGCCGCACAGCAGCGACGCCTTCGGCGGGCGGGTGCCGCAGCGGTCGGAGACCGCGGCGAGCGTCGTCCACGCGTCGGCGGCCTGGGTGGAGAACAGCAGGCTCGCGTCCGGCAGCAGCGCCCCGCGCCCCGGCTCCAGCGTGATCACGAACGGCGCTACCCGGCCGGGGAACCGCGCCGGATCGGCCTCCCGGAGCGTGACGAGCCCTTCCCAGGCGACGGGCTCGTCCACCGCGAACCAGGTGATCACGGTCTCCACGCCGAGGGCCCGGAACGTCGCGTCGGTCAGCCGCTCGGCGACCGCCTCCCGCAGTCCCTCGGCCGTCTCGGCGAGCCGGCGGCGCCACCACGGCGGTTCGGGATCGCCGCCCGCGCCCGTCGACCAGCGCGTCCCCGCGCCGGGGAAGTCCGAACGCCGCTCGCCGCCCGCGCCGTCGACCACCACGCAGTGCCAGCCGTCCGGCCCGCCCCGCAGCAGCACGCGCGCCGGCGCGCGTCCCCGCTCGGTCGCACCCTCGTCCACCATCCCGACGACACTATCCACCCAAGAGGGTCGGCACGCTCCATTCCGGCCGCCCGGCGGGTGGTTTCCCGACGACACGGCGGGGGTTGCTCGACCTCGGCGCGTATGTCGATACGGTCGGAGGCAGCGGCCAGACGGTCCGGACCCGACCTCCCGGAGGTAGCGTGACCCACCCCGAGCAGGTTCTGCGTTCCGCCAAGGAGCGGGAGACGGTGAACGGCGCCGTCCGCGCGCTGCGCTCCGCGGCCCCGGACGGCTGGGAGCGGCTCGACTTCGAGTTCCGCGCGACCGTGGGCATCGACAGCGCCTCGTTCGAGGTGGAGGACGCCGACGGCGGGCGGCTCACCGCGATCCCGCCCGGGCAGGCCATCGGCAGGATGGACGAGCTGCGCCGCGTCATGTACCGGAACGGCAAGGGCGCCTGGTTCACCGCGCGGCTGCGGATCGAGCGCTCGGGCCGGTTCAGCGCCGAGTTCGACTACGACGGGGAGCCGGATTTCACCCCGCCCCTCACCCCGTCCGCCTACGCCCTGGACCTCGACCGCTTCCCCCGCGCGGAGGCCCACATCCCGGACTGGCTGCGCGCGAAGCTCGACGAGGCCTGACGGGCGGGGCCTGACGGGCGGGGCCTGAAGTTCGACGGGTCCGAGCAGGCGGCCGGACGAGGCAGACTTGAGGGGTGCCCTCGACCCTTCCCGACGGTGATCCCGTCCCCTCCGACGGCGCGCTGCCCGCCAGTGCCCTGGACGGCCTCGGAGGCCGCCCGTTCGCCTTCTACGTCCACGTGCCCTTCTGCGTGACGCGGTGCGGGTACTGCGACTTCAACACCTACACGGCGACGGAGCTCGGGCCTGGCGCGAGCCGTGACTCCTACGCCGATACCGCCATCACCGAGGTGCGGATGGCGCGGCGCGTCCTCGGGGACGTGGACCTCCCCGTCGAGACGGTCTTCGTGGGCGGCGGTACGCCGACGCTGCTTCCGCCGGGCGACCTGGGCCGTGTCCTGGCCGCCATCGACGCCGAGTTCGGGCTCGCGGAGGACGCGGAGGTCACCACAGAGGCGAACCCGGAGTCGGTGGACGAGTCCTATGTGGCCAAGCTCCGCGAGGCCGGGTTCACCAGGATCTCGTACGGCATGCAGAGCGCGCGCGAGCACGTCCTGGCCGTCCTCGAACGCGCACACAGTCCCGGACGCGTCCCCCAAGTCGTCGAGTGGACGCGCAAGGCAGGCTTCGAGCACATCAACCTCGACCTCATCTACGGCACACCAGGCGAAACCGACGACGACTGGAGGGCCTCCCTAGAGGCGGCCCTGGCGTCGGAACCCGACCACGTTTCTGCGTACGCGCTCATCGTCGAAGAGGGCACCCGCCTGGCCGCCCAGGTGAAACGCGGCGAACTCACGGCCCCCGACGACGACGCCATGGCCGACCGGTACCTCATCGCCGACGAGATGCTCCGCGCCCACGGCCTGCACTGGTATGAGATCTCCAACTGGGCCGCCGACCCCTCCGCCGCGTGCCGCCACAACATGCTCTATTGGACGGGCGCCGACTGGTGGGGCGTCGGCCCGGGCGCGCACAGCCACGTCGGGGGGACCCGCTGGTGGAACGTCAAGCATCCCGCCGCCTACGCCTCCCGCCTGGCCGAAGGCACCACGCCCGCGCACGCCAGGGAGGTCTTGACCGGCGACGACCGCCACATCGAGCGCATCATGCTCGAACTCCGCCTGGCACAGGGCTGCCCCGCCGACCTGCTGGACGACAAGGCCGTCCGCAGAGCCATCGACGATGGCCTGGTGGAACGAGACTCCTATGAGCAGGGACGAGTCGTCCTGACCCTCCGAGGCCGTCTCCTGGCCGACGCACTAGTCCGCGATCTGACCTAGGCGCAGTTACGCCGTGACGAAATCGATGAGTTCTTCCACACGGCCCAGGAGGGCGGGTTCCAGGTCGGTGTAGGAGTTGACCGAATTCAGGATCCGCTTCCAAGCGGCACCCGTGTTGTCGCCCCAGCCGAGCTCGGCGATGACGCCCTCCTTCCACGGGACGCCTCGCGGGATGCGCGGCCAGGCCCGGATGCCGACGGCGGCGGGCTTGACCGCCTCCCAGATGTCGATGAACGGATGCCCGGTGATGAGGACGTGCGGGGACGACACCCGCGCGGCGATCCGGGACTCCTTGGAGCCCTCCACCAGGTGGTCGACGAGGACGCCGAGGCGGCGGTCCGCGTCCGGGCCGAACTCCTCGACGATGGCGGGCAGGTCGTCCACGCCTTCGAGGTACTCCACCACGACGCCCTCGACGCGCAGGTCGTGGCCCCAGATCTTCTCGACCAGCTCGGCGTCGTGGACGCCCTCCACGTAGATGCGGCTCTCCTTGGCCACCCGGGCGCGCAGCCCCTGGACGGCGATGGAGCCGGACGCCGACCGCGCCGGCCCCGATGGCGCCGCGGTGGGCCTGACCAGCGTGACCGGCTTGCCGTCGATCAGGAAGCCCGACTTGGTGAGCGGGAACACGCGCCGCTTGCCGAACCGGTCCTCCAGGGTGACGCCGAGCTTGTCGCAGCCGACCACGGCACCGCAGAAGCCGCTGCCGGGATCCTCCGCGACCAGCCCCGGCTCGGCCGGCACCTCGGGGATCTGCCCCTTGCGCGGCCTGCGCCAGTCGCCGGAGAGCACGTCGTTTCCGTATTTCTTACTGCGCACGGGTCCGCACATTAACCCGGCGGGACGGCCGTACGGCGTCGCCCCTCGTCCCTCGGCGTGGCGCCCGCGCCCGATGCGGATAGGATCACGCAGCCGTGCGGGCGGTCCGCGGGCACTCCGATCGGGGTCCCGGGGGTCGTACACTTGGCACTCAGGAGCAAGGAGTGCCAGCGGCGGGGAGGCCGGCCGGACGAGGGAGGTGACGCCGTGCTGGACGACCGGAAACTCGAGGTCCTGCGCGCCATCGTCGAGGACTTCGTCTCCACCAACGAGCCGGTGGGGTCGAAGGCCCTGGCGGACCGGCACAATCTCGGGGTGTCCCCGGCGACCATCCGCAACGACATGGCGGCGCTGGAGGAGCAGGGCTACATCGCCCAGCCGCACACCAGCGCCGGGCGCGTCCCCACCGACAAGGGCTACCGGCTGTTCGTCGACCGGCTGTCCACGATCAAGCCGCTGTCGGTCGCCGAGCGGCGCGCGATCGAGACGTTCCTGTCCGGCGCCTACGACCTCGACGACGTCGTCGGCCGCACGGTGCGGCTGCTCGCGCAGCTCACCCGGCAGGTCGCGGTCGTGCAGTACCCGTCGCTGACCCGCTCGTCGGTGCGGCACGTCGAGCTGGTCCGGGTCGCCGAGGAGCGGCTGCTGCTCGTCCTGATCACCAACACCGGGCGGGTGGAGCAGCGGGTCATCGACATGCCCGGCACCCTGTCCGAGGAATCGATCGGGCACCTGCGGGCGTTGCTGAACACATGCCTGGACGGGCTCGGCCTCGGCGACGTGCCGGCCGCCGTCGCCGACCTCCCCGAGAAGGTGGGGCCGGACGAGCGGCCGGTCGCGGCGTCGGTGCTGTCCGTCCTGCTGGAGACGCTCGTCGAGAACCACGAGGAGAAGATCGTTTTCGCCGGGGCGGCCAACCTCGCCGCCGTGGACTTCTCGCAGAGCCTGCGGGAGGTGCTCGTGGCGCTTGAGGAACAGGTGGTCCTCATGCGGCTGCTCGGCGAGACCGGAGACTCCTCTACAGTTACGGTGCGGATCGGCACCGAGAACCCCGACCTGGGGCTCCGGTCGACCTCGGTCGTCGCCGCGGACTACGGGGTGGGCGACCTCACCCTGGCCCGGCTTGGAGTGCTCGGGCCTACACGCATGGATTACCCCAGCACGATGGGAGCGGTACGGGCAGTGGCACGCTACGTGGGACAGATCCTGGCGGGGTCGTGAAAGTGGCGAACGACTACTACGCGATCCTGGGCGTCCGGCGCGACGCCAGCGCCGACGAGGTGAAGAAGGCCTACCGCCGGCTCGCGCGCGAGCTCCACCCGGACGTCAACCCGGATCCGGAGACCCAGGAGAAGTTCAAGGAGATCACCCAGGCGTACGAGGTGCTCTCCGACCCCAAGAAGCGCGAGATGTACGACCTCGGCGCGGACCCGTTCGCGTCCGGGGCGGGGGCGGGCGCCGGCGGTTTCGGCGGCGCCGGGTTCCCGTTCAGCGACATCATGGACGCCTTCTTCGGGACGGCGACCTCGCGCGGCCCGCGGTCGCGGGCGCGGCGCGGCCGGAACGCGACGCTGCGGGTCGAGCTCGACCTCGGCGAGACCGCGTTCGGCACGACCCGCGAGCTGTCCATCGACACCGCGGTCGCCTGCACCGCCTGCGAGGGGTCGGGCTGCGCGCCCGGCACCCACCCGGACACGTGCGAGACGTGCCACGGGCGCGGCGAGGTGCAGCAGGTGCAGCGCTCGTTCCTCGGCCAGGTGATGACCGCGCGGCCGTGCCCGGCGTGCGGCGGGTTCGGGTCGGTGATCCGCAACCCGTGCACCGAGTGCTCCGGCGACGGCCGGGTCCGCACCCGGCGCACCGTCAAGGTCAAGATCCCGGCGGGGGTGGAGAACGGCATCCACATCCAGCTCGCCGGCGAGGGCGAGGTCGGCCCCGGCGGCGGCCCGCCCGGCGACCTGTTCCTGGAGATCGTGGAGAAGCCGCACCCGATCTTCGAGCGGGAGGGCGACGACCTGCACTGCACGGTCGAGATCCCGATGACGGCGGCGGCGCTCGGCACCAGCGTCACGATCGAGACGCTGGACGCGGCCGAGAGCGTCGACATCAAGCCCGGCACGCAGTCGGGGCAGGTCATCACGCTCTACAACCGGGGCGTCCGGCACCTCAACGAGAGCGGCCGCGGCGACCTGATGATCCACGTGGACGTGGAGACGCCGGGCCGGCTGGACGAGGAGCAGGAGGAGCTGCTGCGGCGCCTCGCGGTCCTGCGCGGCGAGGAGCGTCCCCCCGGCAAGTTCGCCCCCGGGCAGCGCACCGGCGTGTTCTCCCGCATCAAGGACGTCTTCAACCAGCACTGAAGCGCCGTGGCGGCGGCCTACCGGGAAGGCCGCCGCGGCGACGGCGAGCAGGGCGACCCTGGAGGATCCAGATGAGCGGGGCGAAGCGGGCGGTGTGGGGGGTCGCCTCCCACAGGGCTCGCGCATGAGTCCGCCGGTGTTCCTCGCGGGGACGGACGCGCTGGAGCGGGACACGATCGTCCTGGACGGGCCCGAGGGCCGGCACGCGGCGGCCGTGCGGCGGCTGCGGCCCGGTGAGCGCGTCGACCTGACCGACGGCGCCGGGTTGCTGGCCGAGTGCGTCGTCACCGCCGCCGACCGCGCGTCCCTCACGCTGGACGTGCGGGCCCGGCACCGGCAGCCGCCCCCGGCGCCGCGCATCGCGGTCGTCCAGGCCCTGCCGAAGGGCGACCGGGGCGAGCTGGCCGTCGAGACCATGACCGAGGTCGGCGTGGACGTGATCGTCCCGTGGGCGGCGGACCGCTGCGTCACCCGGTGGCGTCCGGAGCGCCGCGACAAGGCCCTCGGACGCTGGCGCGCGACCGCGCGGGAGGCCGCCAAGCAGGCGCGCCGCAGCCGGCTCCCCGAAGTGCCGGATCTGGCGTCCACCGAGGACGTCGCCGCACGGTTGGCGGCCGCGACCCTGGCCCTGGTCCTGCATGAGGAGGCGGAGGCCCCGCTGAGCGCCGTGGAGGCGCCCGCGGACGGCGACATCGTCCTCGTCGTCGGGCCCGAGGGCGGCATCACGGACGCGGAGCTGGACCGGTTCGCTTCGGCGGGCGGGCGTCCCGCCAGGCTCGGCCCGACCGTGCTGCGCACGTCGACGGCCGGGGTGGCGGCGGCCAGCGTGCTGCTGGCCGCCACCGGACGCTGGTAAGGCCGTCCCGCGAGGCCGTCAGGGCGTGCTCGCGGCGCCCTGCTCCGTCGTGCTCGCCGGGTCGCTCGTCGGCGTCTGCGTCGGAGTGTCGGTCGGCTTCGCCGAGGTCGGCGGCGCGGTCGGCGTGGTCGGCGCCGGAGTGACCGGCGAGGTGGTCGGCGTCTCGCTCGGGCACGGCGTGGTGGCCGCGGACGGCGTGGTGGTCGTGCCGGGCGAGGCGGACGCGGCGCCCGGCTGCGGGATGCGGCAGGACGACAGCCCCGGCGTGGAGCTGGGGCCCGCCGTCGAGGAGGCCGACTGAGAGCCGGACGCGCCGGCCCCCGGGGACGACGGGCCGGGGAACTGCGGGTTGCCCTGGGGGTCGGTGCGGTCCCCGTCGGTGCTGTTCTGCCCGCCGCCGGCCGGCCCGTTGTTGCCGACCGTCTGCTGGATGAGGTTCATGGTCTGCGGCGCCGTCACGCCGAGCGCGGCGATCAGAACGGCGGCGGCCACGGCGAGGACGGGCCGCGCCCAGCCGACGGTGAACCGGTCCACCCCGAACCGGGCGTGCCCGAAGAGCAGTCCGAGACCGAACCGGCGGCTCTGGCCGTCGGCTATGCGGGCCCGGATGCGCTCCAGGCCGTCGCCCGCGGGGTTGACCGAGTCCGCCTCCGCGTGCAGGGCGCGGCGGAGGATCTCGCCGTGCTCGTCGTGGGGGTCGGTGGTCATGAGAATTGCTCCAGGACGTTGCGTAGCGCGGTCATTCCACGAGCCGTGTGACTCTTCACGGCGCCGCGGGAGATGCCCATCGAGTTCGCGATCTCCGCTTCGGAGAGATCGGCGTAGTAGCGAAGGACGAGTGCCTCCCGCTGGCGGGTGGGAAGCCGGGACAGCGCGTCGATGACCGCCGAGCGTTCCAGCTCCCCGATGGCCCCGGCCTCCGCGCTCGGCGCGTCCGGCAGGCCCTTCGGGGCGTACTTCTCGACGACGGCGCGGTGCCGGAGCACCGATCGCGACCGGTTCACCACGGACTGGCGCAGGTACGACAGGGCCTTGTCGGGGTCGCGCAGGCGCCGCCAGCCGCCGTGCATCGCGACGAAGGCGTCCTGGACGACCTCTTCGGCCGTCCCGGCGTCCCGTACGAGCATGGCGGCCAGACGCACGAGCGAGCGGTAGTTGGCGCTGTAGAGCGCGGTCACCGCCTGATCGGCGTCCCAGGCGACGGCCACCGCCCCCGCCGTGCCCCTGGCCACGAGGGTCTCGGTCACGTCAGTTCGACGCGCACCCTCCTCGCCCGGTTTACGAAAGGGCATGTCCTGGTCTGCCTCGGTCACCTGTCCGCCGCCTTCGCCGGCCCCGGCCGTCCATTCGACGGGCGCCCTCGGGGCGGCATGAATCGGGCGTCCCCGCCCGGCCGGCAGAACGCCGCAACGCCTTGCGTACCGGGGGGTGCGCCCTGAGCTGACAACCTTAACCAGTGACCGGTCGTCATGGTGACCGCAACCGGAGGTTGATCAACGGAAACACTATCCGGCACGGGGCGCCGCGGGCCGCGGCCGTCGCCGTCTCGATAGGATTCCCGGGCGGTCACGGGCCGCTGCGAGGGGAGACAGATGACCGACTGCCTGTTCTGCAAGATCGTTTCCGGGGACGTGCCCGCCAAGATCGTCCGCGAGTCGGCGGGGACGGTGGCGTTCCGCGACATCAACCCGCAGGCGCCCACGCACGTGCTGGTCATCCCGAGGGACCACCACCCGACCGTCGGGGAGCTCGCCGCGGCCGACGCGGAGCTGCTCGCCGAGATCGTCCGCGAGGCGCACCAGGTGGCCGTCGACGAGGGCGTCGCCGAGGCCGGCTACCGGGTCGTGTTCAACACCGGCGCCCAGGCCGGCCAGACGGTCTTCCACGTGCACGCCCACGTGCTGGGCGGCCGCGGCCTCAACTGGCCTCCCGGCTGAGCCCTCCGCCGGGCCGGGTGCCCGGCGGGTCACGCCACGCGAAAAACCTGTCGGCGCTCTGCCGGGGGCGGCCAGTACGATGGATGGCGACATACCTGGACACCCGGAGCAGACAGAAGGCAGGTCCGAGAGGCCGCAAGGCCCGGCTGATGGTCGAATCAACTCACACGAGGGCAACTCGCACGGGGCGCGACGACCGGAACGGCTCGCGCTCGCAGATCAAGATCGTGGTGCCGGACGACCATTCGATGGTGAGCCTGCTGGGCTCCCGGGATGAGCTGCTCCACGCGATCGAGCAGGCGTTCGGCAGCGACATCGACATCCACGTCCGCGGCAACGAGATCACCGTGACCGGCCCGGAGGCCGACACGGACCTGGCGTCCCGGCTCTTCAGCGAGATGCTGGAGCTGCTGAGGGGCGGCACCCAGCTCACCCCCGACGCGGTCGAGCGCAGCCTCGCGATGCTGCGCGGCGAGAGCGGTGCGCGCCCGGCGGAGGTCCTGACCTTGGACGTGCTGTCCAGCCGGGGCCGGACGATCCGCCCGAAGACGCTGAACCAGCGGCGCTACGTCGACGCGATCGACAAGCACACGATCGTGTTCGGGATCGGCCCGGCCGGCACCGGCAAGACGTACCTGGCGATGGCCAAGGCCGTCCGCGCGCTGCAGGACAAGCAGGTCAACCGCATCATCCTGACGCGTCCCGCGGTCGAGGCGGGGGAGCGGCTCGGGTTCCTGCCCGGCACTCTCTACGAGAAGATCGACCCGTACCTGCGGCCGCTGTACGACGCGCTGCACGACATGGTCGACCCCGACTCGATCCCGCGCCTGATGGCCGCCGGCACCATCGAGGTCGCCCCCCTGGCGTACATGCGTGGACGGACCTTGAACGACTCTTTCATCATCCTGGACGAGGCGCAGAACACCTCGGCCGAGCAGATGAAGATGTTCCTCACCCGGCTCGGCTTCGGGTCGAAGGTCGTGGTGACCGGCGACGTCACCCAGGTCGACCTGCCGAACGGGCAGACGAGCGGGCTCCGCGTCGTCCAGGACATCCTGGAGGGCGTCGAGGACATCGACTTCTGCAGGCTGAACAGCCGCGACGTCGTCCGGCACAAGCTGGTCACCGACATCGTCGACGCCTACAACCGCTGGGACGAGGCGCGCGTGCCGGAGTTCAAGCAGGGCGCGCGCGGCGGATCCCGCAAGCGGGGGCGGCAGTGAGCATCGAGGTGCTGAACGAGTCGGGCGTCCCGGTCGACGAGAACGCGATCGCGGCGCTGTCCCGGCACGTCCTCGACGGGATGCGCGTGCACCCGCTCGCGGAGCTGTCGGTCCTGCTGGTCGACGAGGCCGCGATGACCGAGCTGCACGAGAAGTGGATGGACGAGCCCGGCCCGACCGACGTGCTGTCGTTCCCCATGGACGAGCTGCGCCCCGGCCACATGCCGGGCGGCGCCGACGAGGACGGCGAGACCGATCCGGGGCTGCTCGGCGACGTCGTCCTGTGCCCGTCGGTGGCGGAGAGGCAGGCGCGCGCGGCCGGGCACGCCACGGAGGCGGAGCTGGAGCTGCTGTGCGCGCACGGCATCCTCCACCTCCTCGGCTACGACCACGCCGAGCCGGAGGAGCACAAGGAGATGTTCGGCCTGCAGGCCGAGCTCCTCACCTCCTGGCGGGAGAAACGCGGCGGCTGATGAGCACGGCGCAGGCGTGGCTGTCCGCCCTGGCGGCGGGCCTGGTGTTCATGGCGGGCCTGCTGGCCGGCACCGAGACGGCGCTCGCCCGGGTGTCGCGCGTCACCGTCGACGAGGTCGTCCGCGAGGGGCGGCGCGGCGCGAAGCGGCTCGCTGAGGTCGTCGCCGACCCGGCCCGCTACGTCAACATGGTGCTGCTGCTGCGGATCGGCTGCGAGCTGGTCGCCACCGTGATCGTGGCGGACCTGTGCATCTCCTGGCTGGACGAGACGTGGCGCGCCTACGTCACCGCCGCCGCGATCATGATCGTGGTCAGCTATGTGGTGATCGGCGTCGGGCCCCGCACGCTCGGCATCCAGCACGCCGACCGGATCGCGCTCGCGGGCGCCGCGGTGATCCACCCGGTGACCCGGGTGCTCGGGCCGCTGCCCGCGCTGCTGATCGCCCTCGGCAACGCGCTGACGCCCGGCAAGGGGTTCCGGGAGGGCCCGTTCGCGTCCGAGGCGGAGCTGCGCGACCTCGTCGACCTCGCCGAGCAGCGCGATCTGATCGAGCCCGTCGAGCGGGAGATGATCCACTCGGTGTTCGAGCTGGGCGACACCCTCGTCCGCGAGGTGATGGTGCCGCGCACCGACATCGTGTTCATCGAGCGCACGAAGACGCTGCGGCAGGCGATGTCGCTCGCGCTGCGCAGCGGCTTCTCCCGCATCCCCGTCGTGGGCGAGAACGAGGACGACGTCGTCGGCATCGCCTACCTGAAGGACGTCGTCCGCCGCTCCCAGGAGCACCGCGAGGGCGAGTCGGTCGAGACGGTCGACTCGGTCATGCGCCCGGCCACCTACGTGCCCGACAGCAAGCCGATCGACGAGCTGCTGCGCGAGATGCAGGCCCGGCAGATCCACGTCGCGATCGTCATCGACGAGTACGGCGGCACCGCCGGCCTCGTCACCATCGAGGACATCCTGGAGGAGATCGTCGGGGAGATCACCGACGAGTACGACCGCGAGATCCCGCCGGTCACCTGGCTGCCGGACGGCGCCGCCCGCGTCACCGCCCGCCTCCCCGTCGAGGACCTCGCCGAGCTGTTCGACGTCGAACTCGACGCCGAGGACGTGGAGACCGTCGGCGGCCTGCTGGCCCATGCCCTCGGCCGCGTCCCCATCGAGGGCTCCACGGCCGAGGTCGGCTCGGGTGACGACGGCCCCGTCCTCACCCTGAGAGCCGAGACGATCGCCGGCCGCCGCAACCGGATCGGCACCGTGCTGGTGACGAGGCTGGGGGCCGCCGCGGCGGACGCGCCGGCCACCGGGGAGTCCGGCCGGCTCCGCTGACGCGCCGGGTCAGAGGGTGGTGCGGAGGGTTCCGTCGGGGGCGGCGACCAGGACGGGTGCCTTCGGCCCCAGGTCCCGGACGGCCTGGACGTCGGAGGGGTCGGGGGTTTCGGCGGCCGTCACCACCGCGGCGGCCTCCAGGTCTGCGGCGCCGCTGGAGACGGCCATCGCCACCGCGGCCTTGAGGGCGGAGAGCCGGAGGGACGGCAGGTCCACGCTCGTGGCGTTGTAGGTGCGGCCCGTCTCGTCGCGCACGGCCGCGCCCTCGGCGGCGCCCGTGCGGGCCCGCGCCGACCTGGCCAGGGTGATGATCTTCGCGTCCTCGGCGTTCAGCTCGCTCACGCCGCCCAGCGTACGGGGTGGGCCGCAAGTCATCGCCAAGTGGGCGGCAAGGGGCCCGCGCGATCCTCGGACGGTCGGACTGCCGAGCCGGGGGAGAAAACGATGTCCCGTCTGCTTTACCGCCTGGGGAGGGCCGCGGCCTTGCGGCCCTGGCGGTTCATCGTGGTGTGGCTTGCGCTGGTCGCGGCGGCCGCCGGGTTCGCCGGCGCCGCGGGCGGCGCCCTGCACGACGACTACACGCTGGCCGGCACGGGGTCGCAGCAGGCCACCGATCTGCTGCGGGAGCGGTTCCCGGCGCTGTCGGGCGCGGACGCGCGGGTGGTCGTCCACGCGAAGTCCGGGACGGTGGACCGGGCGAGGCTGGCCGCGGCGGCGGGGGAGCTGCGGAAGCTGCCGCACGTGAGCGAGGTGAGCCCGCCGCAGCCGAGCCCGGACGGGGCGACGGCGCTGCTGACCGTCCGGTACTCGGTGCCCGTCACGGATCTGGCGCCGGACGAGACGCTCGACCGGCTGCGGTCGGCGGCGCGGGGACTGGACGGCTACCAGGTGGAGTTCGGCGGGCAGGTGCCGGAGAACGTCACCGCGCCCGGGGGCGTCGCCGAGGCGATCGGGATCGTGGCCGCGCTGGTGATCCTCTTCCTGGCGTTCGGGTCGGTGGTGGCGGCGGGGCTGCCGCTGGCGGTGGCGCTGGCCGGCCTCGGCGTGGGCGTGTCGGGGATCACGCTGGTGGCCGCGGTCACTGATGTGGCCACTACCGCGCCGACGCTGGCGACCATGGTCGGGCTCGGCGTCGGCATCGACTACGCGCTGTTCATCCTCACCCGGCACCGGGAGGGGCTCGCGGCGGGGCTGGACGTGCCGGAGGCGGCGGGGCGGGCCATCGCGACGGCCGGGCTGTCGGTCCTCTTCGCCGGGTTCACCGTGCTGCTGGCGCTGTTCGGGCTGGTGCTGTCCCGCATCCAGGTCTTCATGACCATGGGCTTCACCACCGGGCTCGTCGTCGCGGTGACCGTGCTGAGCGCGCTCACCCTCCTGCCGGCGGTGCTGGGGCTGGCCGGGCGGCGGGTGCTGCGCCGCCGCGACCGCGCCGCCGGCGCGGCGATCAGCGTGGAGTCGCCGCGGGTGCGGCGGTGGGCCGGGCATGTCGGGCGGCACCCGTGGCCGTGGCTGCTCGCCGCGTCCGTGCTGATGCTCACCCTGGCCGCGCCGGCGCTCGGCATGCGCACCTGGCCGAGCGACGCCAGCAGCGAGCCGGCGTCCAACACCGTCCGGCAGGCGTACGACCTCGTCGCGGACGCCTACGGCCCCGGCGCGAACGGGCCGCTGCTCGTCGCCGTCGATCTGGCGAAGACCGATCAGGGTGCCCTGCCGGGGCTCGGGGAGCGGCTCGCCCGGACCGACGGCGTCAAGGCCGTCGCGCCGCCGATGCTGTCCCCGCACCGCGACGCCGCGGTGATCATGGTCACCCCGGAGTACGGGCCGCAGGACGAGCGGGTGACGGGGCTCGTCGACCGGATCCGCGCGGACGCGCTGCCGCCCGGCGCGGAGATCACCGGGCTGACCGCCGCCTACGTGGACCTGTCCCGGATGCTGTCCGACCGGCTCTGGCCGGTGATCGGCGTGGTCGTCGCCACGTCCTTCGTCATGCTGATGATCGTCTTCCGGTCGCTGCTGGCGCCGCTGAAGGCGGCGGTGATGAACCTGCTGTCGATCGGCGCCGCGTACGGGGTGCTCACCGCGGTGTTCCAGTGGGGCTGGGGCGCGGAGCTGCTCGGGCTCCCGCACAGCGTCCCGGTGTCGTCGTTCATCCTGCTGCTGCTGTTCGCGGTCCTGTTCGGCGTGTCGATGGACTACGAGGTCTTCCTGCTGTCGCGGGTCAGGGAGGACTGGCTGCGGCACGGCGACGCGCGCGGTTCGGTCACCTCCGGCCTCGCCGCGACCGGCCGGGTCATCTCCAGCGCCGCGCTGATCATGGTGGCGGTGTTCCTCGGCTTCGCCGCCGACCCCGGTCTGGTGATCAAGCAGACGGGGGTGGGGCTCGCGGTCGCGGTGGCGCTGGACGCGACCGTCGTCCGGCTGGTGCTGGTCCCCGCCACGATGGCGCTGCTCGGGCGGGCGAACTGGTGGCTGCCGAAGCCGCTCGCCCGCGTCCTGCCGGAGATCGGCCTGCACGGCGGCGCCGGGCCCGCCGCCGCGGCCGCACGGGAGCCCGAACCCAGCCGCGCGTAGCACGGGGGAGCGTTCATGATGGGCGGACATGTCCCGGTTAGGCTGATCGGGACATGTCGCCTGTCGTACGCGTGCTCGGGGCCTTCGGCGCCGAGGTGGCGGGGGTTCCCGCCGACCTCGGCGGTCCGCGGCAGCGCTCGGTGCTGGCGCGCCTCACCGTCGCGCGGGGCCGGATGGTGCCCGCCGACCGGCTCGTCGAGGACCTCTGGGCGGCGGCGGCCCCGCCGCGCGCCGCCGCCGGCCTCCAGTCGTTCGTGTCGCATCTGCGGCGCGCCCTCGAACCGGACCGCCCGCCCCGCCGGCCCGCGCGGATCCTGGTCACCGAGCCGCCCGGATACGCGCTCCGGCTGCCGGACGGCGCCGTCGACGCCTGGCGGTTCGACGCGCTGATCGACGCGGCCGGCGCGCTGCTGGAGACCGACCCGGCGGGTGCCCGCCGCGCCGCGGAGGTCGCGCTCGCCGAGTGGCGCGGGCCCGCCTACGCCGAGTTCGCGGACCTGCCGTGGGCCGCCGCCGAGGCGGCCCGGCTGGACGAGCGGCGCCGCCTCGCCGTGGAGCGCCGCGCCGCGGCCATGCTGCGGGTCGGAGCCGCCGCCGAGGCCGTCCCCGACCTGGAGACGCACGCCGCCGGCAACCCGCTGCGCGAGGAGGCGTGGCGGCTGCTCGCCCTCGCGCTCTACCGCGCCGGACGCCAGGGCGACGCCCTCGCCGCCCTGCGCCGCGCCCGCGCGGCCCTCGCCGAGGAACTCGGCGTCGATCCCGGTCCCGCGCTGCGCAGCCTGGAGGCCGGCATCCTGGCCCAGGCGCCCGCGCTGGCGGAGCCGGAACCCGCGCTGGGGGTGCCGGAGCCCCCGCTGGGAGTGCTGGAGCCCGCGCCTCCCGTCCTGCGGCTCGCGTCCCGGCCTGCCGAGCAGCCGGCCTTCGTCGGGCGCGTCGGCGAACTCGCCCGGCTCGCGGAGGCGGCCCGCGACGCCGCGGCCGGACACGGCTGCCTCGTCCTCGTCGGCGGTGACGCGGGAATGGGCAAGACCGCGCTCGCCGAACGGTTCGGCGGCGGCCTCGCCGGGCAGGGCTGGACGTGCGCGTGGGGCCGGGCGCCCGAGACCGGCGGCGCGCCCGCGGCCTGGCCGTGGGCCGAGCTCCTCCGCGACCTGACCGCCGCCGCGCCGCCCGCCGCCGGCCTCGCCGGCCGCCTCGCCCCGCTGCTGGACGACGCCGCCACCGGGCACGCCGCCACCGGGCACGCCGCCACCGGGCACGGCGACACCGGGCACGGCGACACCGACGTCAGCACGGGACGGTTCCGGCTCCACCTCGCCGTCGCCGACTACCTCGCGGGGGTCGCGGACACCGCGCCGCTCCTGCTCGTCCTCGACGACCTGCACTGGGCGGACGAGGAGACCCTCGCCCTGCTCGTCCGGCTCGCCGGCCGGCTGCGGGACCGCCGCGTCCTGCTGGTGGCCACGTTCCGGCAGACCGAGGTCGCCGAGGGCCTCGCCGCCGCGCTGGCCGCCCTCGCCCGGCACGAGCCCGTGCGGATCGACCTCGGCGGGCTGTCGCCGGACGAGGTCGCCGTCCTGGTCCGCGGCACCTGCGCCACCCGCCTGGACGACGCGGAGCTGTCCGCCATCGCCGAGCGGACCGGCGGCAACCCGTTCTTCACCCGCGAGACGGCCCGCCTCCTGGACGCCGAGGGCCTGCCCGCCGCCACCCGCCGGGTGCCCGCCGGCGTCGGCGACGTGCTGCGCCGCCGGATCGCGCGGCTGCCGGAACCGGCCCGCGCCGTGCTCCGCGACGCCGCCGTCCTCGGCCGCGACGCCGACCTGCGCGTCCTGGCCGAGCTGGCAGGCGACGACGAGACGGTGATCGACGCCGTCGAGGCCGGGCTCGGCAGCGGCCTGGTCACCGAGCCCGCGCCCGGCCGGATGCGGTTCGCGCACGCCCTCGTCCGCGACACCCTCTACGCGGGCCTGTCCCGGGCCCGCCGCACCCGGCTGCACGGCCGCGTCGCCGCCGCCCTCGAACGGCACACGCCCGGCGAGGTCGCCGCGATCGCGCACCACTACCTGGAGTCGGGCGCCGACCCGGACCGGGCCGTCCGCTACGCGCGGCGCGCCGCCGAGGCCGCCGAGGCCCGCTTCGCGCACGGCGCCGCCGCCGACCTGTGGGCCCGCGCGGTCGAGGCGCTGCGCGCCCTGGGGCGGGACGCCGACCGCGACCGGCTGGAGGCGGAGATCGCCGCCATCCGCGCCGGCGCGCTCGCCGGGCAGGTCGTCGCCGCCCGGGAGCGGCGGCTCGCCGCCATCGCCGAGGCCCGCGCGTTCGGCGACGTCCGGCTGCTGGCCCGGATCATCGCGAGCTTCGACGTCCCGACGCTGTGGACGAGCCGCGAGTACGGGACCGTCGACCACGCCGTCGTGGAGGCCACCGGCGAGGCGCTCGCCCGGCTCCCCGCCGGCGAGCCGGAGCTGCGCGTCCGGCTGCTGACCACGCTCGCGATGGAGCTGGAGGGCGAGCAGCACGACCGCGGGCTCACCGCGTCCGACGAGGCCATCGCCGCGGCCCGCGGCCTGGGCGTCCCCGAACTTCTCGCCGCCGCGCTCAACGGCGGCTACGTCAACGGCTACCGGACCGCGGACGGCCTGGACCGCCGGCGCCGGCTCGCCTCCGAGCTGCTCGGCCTCGCCGCCGAGCACGACCTCGGCACCTACCGCGTCCTCGCGCACCTGCAGCTCCAGCAGGTCGCCGTCGCCGCGCTCGACCTGCCCGCCGCGCGCCGCCACCTGGACGAGGGACGTCGGCTCGCCGAGCAGTACGGCCTGCCGCTGCTCGCCCAGATCGCCGGCTGGCACGCCGGGCTCGCGCACGCCTTCGCCGCCCGCTACGAGGAGGCCGAACGCGCCTACGAGGAGGTCGGCGGCGCCATCGGCCGCACCGGCATCTGGTTCAGCGAGCGCGGCATGGTGTTCGTCGGGCTGTTCTGCGTGCGGCTCGCGCAGGACCGCGCCGGGGAGCTGGTGGACGGCGCCGCGTGGCTGCGCCGCCAGTGGGGCCACGTCGAGGCCACCGCCGACGTGTACGCCCTCGCCCTCGCCTCCGCCGGGCGCACCGCGGAGGCCCGGCGGGTCGTCGCCGGCGCCGGTCCGGTCCGGCTCGACTACTTCCGCGACCTCACCTTGGCGATCCGGGCGCTGCGCGCGATCGCCCTCGGCGACCGCGACCTGGCGGAGCGGACGTACGCGGCGCTCCTGCCCTACGAGGGGCACATCAGCGGGGGCGCGACGGCCGTCGCCACCCTCGGGCCCGTGGCGCACGTCCTCGGCGACCTGGCCGTCTTCCTCGGCCGTCCCGCCGGGACGGCCGCCGCCCACTACCGCAGGGCCGCCGAGGTGGCCGGCCGCGTCGGCGCCGCCCGCTGGGCGGAGCGGGCGGACGAGGCCGCCGCCCGCCTCGGCACGGCGGCATGACCGTCGCCGTCCCGGCGCCACTACACTGGCCGACACATCAGCGTCGCAGACCTCGACCGTCGCGATCGCGTCCGAAGCCGGTTCCGCGCCTGCGGGAAACTGGTCGCGCAGCGGGCCCCCCGGGGCGAGTCGGAGCGATGCAGCGATCGCACCGCAGTTTCCGACGATGGAGGGCCGCCAAGGGCCCGAAGGAGGAGGACACTGCAATGAGCAACCGCGCGGGGTTCGCGTGCTTCATCGGGCGGCCGAACGTGGGCAAGTCGACCCTGATGAACGCCCTCGTCGGGACCAAGGTGGCGATCACCAGCAGCCGCCCGCAGACGACGCGGCGGGCCATCAGGGGGATCGTGCACCGGCCGGACGCGCAGCTCGTCGTCGTCGACACGCCCGGCCTGCACAAGCCCAGGACGCTGCTCGGCGAGCGGCTCGACAGCCTCGTCCGGTCGACGCTGACCGAGGTCGACGCGATCGGGTTCTGCGTGCCCGCCGACCAGCCCGTCGGGCCCGGCGACAAGTACATCGCGCGGGAGCTGGCCGGGGTTCGGAAGACGCCGGTGGTCGCGATCGTGACGAAGACGGACCTGGCCGCGCCCGAACAGGTCGCCGAGCAGCTCCTCGCCGTCGGGCGGCTCGGCGAGTTCGCCGACATCGTGCCGTGCTCCGCCGCCAGCGGCTTCCAGGTCGGTCTCGTCGGCGACCTGCTGATCTCCCATCTGCCGGAGGGGATGCCGCTCTACCCGGAGGGCGACCTCACCGACGAGCCCGAGCAGGTCATGATCAGCGAGCTGATCCGGGAGGCGGCGCTGGAGGGCGTCCGCGACGAGCTGCCCCACTCGATCGCCGTCGTGGTGGACGAGATGGCGCCCCGGGAGGGCCGCGACGACCTCGTCGACGTCTACGCGCACCTGTACGTCGAGCGGTCCAGCCAGAAGGGCATCATCATCGGCCACAAGGGCTCGCGGCTCCGCGAGGTCGGCGCGGCGGCGCGGCGGCAGATCGAGGCGCTGCTCGGCACCAAGGTCTTCCTCGACCTGCGCGTCAGCGTCCTCAAGGACTGGCAGCGCGACCCCAAGCAGCTCCGCCGCCTCGGCTTCTACGACTGATCTTTCTCGGGCTCCGGCTCGGGCGGTTCCGCCGCCCCGTCCGGGGAGCGGCCCCAGGCCCGGTCCTCCTCGGGCCAGGAGGCGTCCTCGCCCGGCTGTTCCGGGTGGGCGTACTGCGGCTCGTACCGGTCCGGGTACCGGTTCTCGTCCGGCCGCCGCGAGCGCGCCGCCCGCGCGCCGATCGGGCGGGCGAGGCTGAAGCCGATCACGAACAGCGACGCGACGACCGCCAGGTACCAGCCGTAGCGGACGGTGATCTGGTAGCCGAGGTCCAGCCCCGTCTCGGGCAGGTCGTCGCGGACGTCGCCGAGCCGCAGCACGAAGATGCCGCAGACCAGCAGCGCGAGCGCCCCGGGGACGGCGGCGAGCCCGCCGATCCGCGCGTCCCGGCCGATCAGGTCCCAGCAGGCCAGCGCGATCGCGATCACGGCCAGCACCGGGACGGCGAGGACCATGTCGTCGGCGTCGATGCCGGCGATGCTGCCGAGGTCGCGGCTGAGCGTCCGGCCGAACAGGTCGAGGACGACCGCCGCGTGCGCCCACGGCAGGAACGCCGCCACGAGCAGCGCCGACGCGGCGGCGATCACGGCGAGGACCCAGGGCGTTCCGCGCCTCGGCGCGGCCGCGGCGGGCGGGTACGGGCCCGGCTCGGCCAGGTCCCCGGCGGGCGGCGGGTAGCCGTCGACGGGCGGCAGGAAGGACGGGCGCGCGCGCGGGCGTTCCGCGTCGGAACCGAGGTCACCGGTCATGAACCCAGCGTAAAGGCAGGAACGGCATTGACCGGGACGGCCACGTCGACGCCCTCGGATCGGTACGTTGGACGAAGTCCGTTATGGGAGGAGAACCCCGGTGTTGCTCGTTTTCGGCCTGACGGCGGTGTTCCATACGGTCAGCGAGGGGACGTTCCACTGCCCGCAGTGCGGCGGCGACCGCGCCTACCGCAGGCGCGCCGGGCGCCGCTGGTTCTCGCTGTTCTTCGTCCCGATGGTGCCGCTGTGGCGGCTCGGCCACGCCGTGGAGTGCCGGACGTGCCGGGGCCGGTTCCCCGTCTCGGCGCTGCGGACGCCGACCGCCCAGCAGATGGCGGAGACCCTCGCCGCGGGCATGCGGGCGGCTGCCGCGCTGGTGCTGCGGGCCGGCGACCCGTCCAGTGCGGCGGCGCGCGCCCGCGCGATCGCGACGGTCACCGGGTACGGCGAGCCCGGCTACGGTGCCGACGCGGTGAACGCCGACCTCGGGCTGCGCCGCACGTTCCTGGAGCGGGAGGTCGTCCTGGCGGGGGCCCAGCTCGCGGTGGAGGCCAAGGAGTGGTTCCTGGCGCAGGCCGTCCGGATCGGGCTGGCGGACGGCCCGCTCGGCGACGGCGAGCGGCAGGCCCTGCACGCCGTCGCGGACCTGCTCGGCATGTCCCGCGCGTACGCGCTGGGCGTGATCGTGACCACCGAGGGGGCGGCGCGCTGACATGGAGCCGATAGGCGCTGACCTGGAGCCGGTGGGCCGGGCGCTGGTCCGGGCCCCCGGCCCGCGGATCGCCGAGGCGATCGTCACCCACGCCGCGCGCCGCCCGATCGACGCCGCGCTCGCCGCGCGCCAGCACGGGGCGTACGTCGCCGCGCTGCGCTCGGCGGGCTGGCGGGTCCGCGCGGTGCCGCCCTCCGACGACTGCCCCGACGCCGTGTTCGTCGAGGACGCCCTGGTCGTCGCTGGCGACGTCGCGATCGTATGCCGGTCGGGGGAGGAGCGCCGCCGGGGCGAGCGCTCCGGCGCGGAGCGGGCGGCGCGCGAACTCGGCCTGCGGATCGAGCACGTCAAGGACCCGGGCACCCTCGACGGCGGCGACGTGCTGAGCGTCGGCGACACCGTCTACGTGGGGCGCGGCGCCCGCACGAACGAGGAGGGCATCTGCCAGCTCGCGCACCTGCTGGGCGGGCGGAGGGTCGTCCCGGTGGACGTGCGCGGCTGCCTGCATCTGAAGTCCGCCCTGACCGCGCTGCCGGACGGCGGCCTGATCGGCATGCCGGACATGGTGGACACCTCGGTGCTGCCGTGCATGCGCGTCGCGCCCGAACCGTCCGGCGCGCACGTGGCGGTGCTCGGGCCCGACCACGTCCTGATGGCGGCCTCCGCGCCGCGCACGGCGGCCCAGCTGGCGGCGGACGGCCTGCGCGTCACGAGCGTCGACATCAGCGAGTTCGAGGCCCTCGACGGCTGTGTGACCTGCCTCTCCGTGCTCGTCCGCTGACCCCGGCGGGGGAATGCCGGAAGCGCCGCGGGGCGTTCGATGAGACGGAGGAGGCCCTTGTTGTCTCATCATGCGGACGCCGGTTTCCGTAACCCGGATGGCATCTGTTAACTTGGCGAACGTGTTGCGTGAGCTGCTCCTCCTTAGCGGCCGCAGCGGGGGCCTGTAAGACAGGTCGGCTCCCTCGCTGCGGGACTTTGACGTGGACGTCGGCCGCGAGGTTCGAGCAGAGAGATCTCAACGGATGTATCCGCAACAGCAGTCTTCCGGCATGCCCTTCCAGCGCTACCGCCCGTTCGCGCCCGTCAAGCTCGCCGACCGGACCTGGCCCGGCGCGGTCATCACCGAGGCCCCGCGCTGGTGCGCCGTCGACCTGCGGGACGGCAACCAGGCGCTGATCGACCCGATGGACGCCCACCGCAAGCTCAAGATGTTCGAGCTGCTGGTACGGATGGGCTACAAGGAGATCGAGGTCGGGTTCCCGGCGGCCAGCCAGACCGACTTCGACTTCGTCCGGCAGATCATCGAGGAGGACCGGATCCCCGACGACGTCGTCATCCAGGTCCTGACGCAGGCCCGTCCCGAACTGATCGAGCGGACCTTCGAGTCGGTGCGCGGCGCCCGGCGGGCGATCGTCCACCTGTACAACTCGACCAGCACGCTGCAGCGCCGCGTCGTGTTCGGCCAGGACAAGGACGGCATCACCGCGATCGCCGTCGAGGGCGCCAAGCTGTGCGCCAAGCTCGCCGAGGACATGGGCGACACCGAGATCTTCTTCCAGTACTCGCCGGAGTCGTTCACCGGCACCGAGCTGGAGTACGCCGCCGAGGTCTGCAACGCCGTCAACGACGTGTGGAGGCCGACCCCGGACCGGAAGGTCATCGTCAACCTGCCGGCGACGGTCGAGATGGCGACGCCGAACGTGTACGCCGACCAGATCGAGTGGATGAGCCGGAACCTCGCCTACCGCGACTCCGTCATCCTGTCGCTGCACCCGCACAACGACCGCGGCACGGCCGTCGCCGCCGCGGAGCTGGGCTACATGGCGGGCGCCGACCGCATCGAGGGCTGCCTGTTCGGCAACGGCGAGCGCACCGGCAACGTCTGCCTGGTCACCCTGGGGCTGAACCTGTTCACCCAGGGCGTCGACCCGCAGATCGACTTCTCCGACATCGACGAGATCCGCCGGACCGTCGAGTACTGCAACCAGCTGCCCGTCCACGAGCGGCACCCCTACGGCGGCGACCTGGTCTACACCGCGTTCTCCGGCTCCCACCAGGACGCCATCAACAAGGGCTTCGACCACCTGAAGCGGGACGCCGAGGCCGCCGGGGCACCGGTGGACGAGTACCGCTGGGAGGTCCCGTACCTGCCGATCGACCCGCACGACGTCGGCCGGACGTACGAGGCCGTGATCCGGGTCAACAGCCAGTCCGGCAAGGGCGGCGTCGCCTACATCATGAAGACCGAGCACTCGCTGGAGCTGCCGCGCCGGCTGCAGATCGAGTTCTCCCGGGTCGTGCAGGAGCACACCGACAGCGAAGGCGGCGAGGTCACGCCCGAGCGCATGTGGGAGATCTTCCAGGCCGAGTTCCTGGGCAACGGGCCGCGCGCCGGGCTGCTGGCGCACCGCGCCACCTCCCGGGTGGACGAGAAGGACGCGCTCGCCTGCGACGTCCGGATCGACGGCGAGATCCGCGAGATCGAGGGCGTCGGCAACGGCCCGGTCTCCGCGTTCGAGGACGCGCTCGCCACGGTCGGGATCGACGTGCGCGTGCTGGACTACGCCGAGCACGCGATGAGCGCCGGCGGCGACGCCCGCGCCGCCGCCTATGTCGAGTGCGACGTGAACGGCGCCACCGTGTGGGGCGTCGGCATCGACGGCAACATCGTCACCGCGTCGCTCAAGGCGATCCTGTCCGCCGTGAACAGGGTGTCCCGCTCGCAAGAGGCGTAAGCCGCTCGCGCGATCACTGCTGAACCTGGGACCGCGGGTGCGGGGAGGCGCCCGCGGTCCAGCCCTGCCCCGCGTCAGACGAAGTCGGGCCATCGCGTGGTTTGAAGGTTTCGGCCGCTTTTCCTGCTGCCATCTCGGCAAAGTTTCACTCGAATGTTCAAAGATACTGTCGAAGCCATGGTTACTGGCAGCAAGGAGAGCACCCACGCCATCGAGGCCGCCCCCGTCATGGGCCTCCTCCCGGCCCGGCCGCGGATACTCGCGCTGGGCGAGCCCACCCACGGCGAGGACATCCTCCTGGAGGTGCGCAACGACCTCTTCCGGCAGCTCGTCGAGCAGGAGGGCTACCGCTCGATCGCGATCGAGAGCGACTGCATCATGGGCCTGGTCGTGGACGACTACGTCACCTCGGGCACCGGCACCCTCGACGAGGTCATGGAGCGCGGGTTCAGCCACGGGTGGGGCGCGTCCGCGGCCAACCGCGAGCTCGTCCGCTGGATGCGCGCGTACAACGACGGCCGGCCCGCGTCCGAACGCGTCCGCTTCGCCGGGTTCGACGGCCCGCTGGAGATCACCCACGCCGCGAGCCCCCGGCAGGCGCTCACCGCGCTCCACGGCTACCTCGCGTCCAGGGTGGACGCGGACCTGCTGCCCTGCACCGCGGAAACGCTCGACCGCCTGATCGGCGACGGCGGCCGGTGGACGAATCCGGCCGCGATGATGGACCCGTCCCAGTCCGCGGGGCGGTCGCCCGAGGCCAGGGAGCTGCGGCTGCTGGCCGACGACCTCGTCGCGCTGCTCGACACCCAGCTGCCGCACCTGATGACTCCAGGGGGCGACTACGGTCGGGCGCGCCTCTACGCGCGCACCGCCACCGGCCTGCTGCGCTACCACTTCTGGATGGCGGACCCCTCGCCGGCCCGCCTGATGCGGCTGACGTCCCTCCGGGACGGGATGATGGCCGAGAACGTCCTGGCCGCGGCCGAGCAGGGTCCGACCCTGGTGCACGCCCACAACGGCCATCTCCAGCGCGGCAAGAGCTCGATGCGGATGGGCGGGCAGCGGCTGGAGTGGTGGAGCGCCGGCGCGCTCGTGAGCGCCCGCCTCGGCCGCGACTACGCCTTCCTTGCCACCGGTCTCGGCACGATCCGGCACCGGGGAGTGGACGTCCCGCCGCCGGACACCCTCGAAGGCGTCCTGTACGCCCTCCCCGGGGACCGCCGCCTGGTCGACGTCCATCGCCTGGCCGCCGCCTTCGGCGACGAACGCCCGGCCGCCCGCGTGTCCCCGTACTACGGCTACGCCCCGCTGGACCCGGCCCACCTGGCCGAGATCGACGGGATCGTCTTCATCAAGGAGGTTCCGCAGCCCTAGCCTCCGTGCCCCGGCCCGGCGCCGGGGCGGGGCGATCACCTCAGCGGGCCCGGCCGAGGACGTGGTGGACGAGTTCGCGGAGGGGTCCGTGGAGCTGGGCCTCGCCGACGGTGGTCCGGTCGCCGTCGATGTCGATCTCGTACAGGAACTGGTCGGGGATCCGGCCCGGCGGCGGCACCGATGCGAGGTCCACCCGGTGGACGAGCTTCGTCAGCATGGGGTCGCTGGCGCTGTCGGACTCGGCGCGCCGCTCGATCCCCGCGAACCCTCCGCTGCGGACGATTGTCACTCTCACGACGCTATCCGTTCGCCTCCGTGGGGACGCCTACCCCGGCCCAGGCCCGGGTCACGGCCTTCTCCTCGACGGAGCCGGCGTCGTACAGGCGGGTCGCGGCCTGGACGGTCGCGGCGGCGAACCCGGCGAAATCGACATCGGCGGCCAGGGTGCCGCTCGTGAGCGTGTCGTACCAGACGCGCCCGGCCTTCTCCCAGGCGTTCCCGCCGATGGCGGTGGCCGCGAGGTAGAAGGCGTGGTTGGGGATGCCCGAGTTGATGTGGACCCCGCCGTTGTCGCGGTACGTCTCGACGTAGTGGTCCATGTGGGCGGGCTGCGGGTCCTTGCCGAGGCGGGGGTCGTCGTAGGCGGTGCCCGGCTCCTTCATCGAGCGGAGCGCGACGCCGCCGACGCCGGGGGCGAGGAGGCCCTGCCCGATGAGCCAGTCGGCCCGGTCGGCGGTCTGCCCGAGATGCCACTGCTTGATGAGCGAGCCGAACACGTCCGACAGGGACTCGTTGAGGGCGCCCGCCTGGGCGTAGTACTCCAGGTTCGCGGTGTGCTGCGTGACGCCGTGGACCAGCTCGTGGCCGGTGACGTCGAGGCAGCCGGTGAACGAGGTGAACAGGACGCCGTCGCCGTCCCCGTACACCATCTGCTCGCCGTTCCAGAACGCGTTGTCGTACTTGTCGCCGTAGTGGACGGTCGAGACCATCCGCAGCCCCGCGCCGTCGATCGAGTTGCGCCGGTACGCGGCCTCGAAGAAGTCGAACGTCGCGCCGAGCCAGTCGTAGGCCTGGTCGGCGGCCTCGTCGCCGCACGCGGCGGCCCCCTCGGCGCGGACGGTGCGGCCGGGCAGCTCCTCCCGGTTCCGCGCGTCGCCGATCGTCCGGTCGGGGACGAAGTCCTCGGACGGGGCGGGGGCGCCGGCCGCGGTCATCTTCCGGTCGGTGAACTGCGCGGAGGTGAGCGCCAGCGTACGGCGGGCTCGGGCGCGGAGCGCCGGGTCGTCGGCGTCGCGGGCGATCCGCTCCAGCATGTGCGGTGGCACGATGTGGCATCTCATGCCACAACGCTGCCAGCTCACTGTGGTTCAGGCCACAACTTTCGGCAGGACACGGCGGCCGAATCCGGTCACGGTATGTGATTGTTACACGGCGCTGCGGTACCGTGCGGGCGCCTTGCGGAGATCCTGGGGAGATGTCCGCCCGCCGCGCCGAGGCATCGGGCGGCGTGCGTCAGAATGAACGGGTGACCCTGTACCGCGACGAAGGCATCGTCCTGCGCACCCAGAAGCTGGGCGAGGCCGATCGCATCGTGACGGTGCTGACCCGGCGGACCGGCCGGCTCCGCGCCGCGGCGAAGGGGGTCCGCAAGACCAGATCCCGATTCGGGGCGCGGCTGGAGCCGTTCACCCACGTGGACCTCCAGCTGTACGAGCGGCGCTCCCTCGACCTCATCACGCAGGCCGAGACCATCCGGCCGTACGGGGAGGCGCTGGTCGCCGACTATCCCCGCTACACGGCGGGGACGGCGATGCTGGAGACGGCGGAGAAGCTGACGAGCGAGGAGGGCGAGCCCGCGCTGCGGCAGTTCCTGCTGCTGGTCGGCGGGCTGCGCACGCTCGCCGAGCGCGCCCACGACGCCCGGCTCGTCCTGGACGCGTACCTGCTGCGCTCGCTGTCGGTCGCCGGCTGGGCGCCCGCGCTGGACGAGTGCTGCCGCTGCGGCATCCGCGGCGGGCTGCGCGGGTTCGCCATCGCGGCGGGCGGCGCGGTCTGCGCGAACTGCCGGCAGCCGGGCGCCGCGACCCCGGCGCCGCCGACGTTCGCGCTGATGCTGGCGCTGCTGCGCGGAGACTGGGCGTACGCCGACGCCAGCGACCAGCGCCACCGCGCCGAGACCAGCGGCCTCGTGGCCGCCTACCTCCAGTGGCACCTGGAGCACGGCATCCGCTCCCTCCGCCACGTGGAGCGGGACACCGGGCCTGGCACGAACACCGACGACACCGACAGGGAGCGAGTTTGAGAAGGGCCGTATCGCCGCCGGATCCGCACCGGGACGGCGCCACCCCGCCCGCGATCCCCGCGGACCTGGTGCCGCGGCACATCGCGATCGTCATGGACGGCAACGGCCGCTGGGCGAAGGAGCGCGGGCTGCCGCGCACCGAGGGGCACAAGCGCGGCGAGGACTCGCTCTTCGACGTCATCATGGGGGCGATCGAGCTGGGCGTCCCCTACCTGTCGGCGTACGCGTTCTCCACCGAGAACTGGAAGCGCTCCCCGGACGAGGTGCGCTTCCTCATGGGCTTCAACCGGGACGTGATCCGCCGCCGCCGCGACCAGCTCCACTCGATGGGCGTCCGCGTCCGGTGGGCGGGCCGCCGCCCGAGGCTGTGGCGCAGCGTCATCAGGGAGCTGGAGACGGCCGAGGAGATGACGCGCGACAACGACGTCCTCACCCTGCAGTTCTGCGTGAACTACGGCGGCCGGGCGGAGATCGCGGACGCGGCGGCGGCGATCGCCCGCGACGTCCGGGACGGCCGGCTCGACCCCGGCAAGATCAATGAGAAGGTCTTCGCCCGCTACCTGGACGAGCCGGGCATCCCGGACGTCGACCTGTTCCTGCGCTCGTCGGGGGAGCAGCGCACGTCCAACTTCCTGCTCTGGCAGTCGGCGTACGCCGAGATGGTGTTCCTCGACACGCTCTGGCCGGACTTCGACCGCCGCCACCTCTGGCACGCGTGCGAGGTCTACGCGTCCCGCGACCGCCGGTACGGCGGCGCGGCCCCCAACGCGGTGGAACCGGCCGCCCTGCCCGACGCGGTCGGCGCGGTTCAGGCGCCCGGGGGAGCCTGAACCGCGCCTGCCGGTGCGATCGCCGCGGCCGGCGTGGCCGCCGCAGCCGCCGGTGGTCAGGCGAGTGCGGCGTCCAGGGTGATGGTGGTGCCGGCGAGGGCCTTGCTCACCGGGCAGCCCGCCTTGGCGTCCTGCGCGAACTTCTCGAAGTCGGCGGCGGACAGGCCGGGGACGCTCGCCCGGACGGTCAGGTGGACGCCGGTGATGCCCTCGCCCGGCTGGAACGTGACCTCGGCCTTGGTGTCCACCTTCTCCGGCGGCGAGCCGGCCCCGGCGAGGGCGTGCGAGAGCGCCATCGAGTAGCAGGTGGAGTGCGCGGCGGCGATGAGCTCCTCGGGGCTCGTCCGCCCGCCCGGCTCCTCGGACCGCGACGCCCAGGTCACGTCGTACGTGCCGAGCTTCGAGGAGTCCAGCGAGACGGTCCCCTGGCCCTCGATGAGGGAGCCTTCCCAGTGTGCGTTTGCGGTGCGTGTCGTAGCCATGCCACCGATTCTTCCCCATGGCCGGGCCTCGTGGATCATCAAACCGGTAAAGCCCCGCGCCCGCGCGGCACATCGGAACGCGGGCGCGGGGCCGTCTCCCCGGAACAGGAGTCCCTAGTTCACGTTCACCGCCGACCAGGCGGCGGCGACCGTGGCGTACTGCGTGCTGCCCGCGCCGTAGAGGTCCGTGGCCGCGTTCAGGGTCGCGGTGCGCGCGCCCTTGTAGTCGGTCGAGGACGTCATGTACGTGGTCAGCGCCCGGTACCAGATCTTCGTGGCGGCGTCCCGGCCGATGCCGGTGATCGTCGAGCCGTTGGACGTGGGGCTGTTGTAGGAGACGCCGTTGATCGTCTTCGCGCCGCTGCCCTCGGACAGCAGGTAGTAGAAGTGGTTCGCGACGCCAGAGGAGTAGTGGACGTCGAGGTTCTTGGTGCCGGACGACCAGGAGTCGGCGGAGTTGCCGTCCCGGCTGGGCCTGTCCATGAAGCGCAGCGCGGGCTGGCCGAGGCCGGGCAGGGCGACCTCCTCGCCGACGAGGTAGTCGCCGACGTCGTTGGCGTTGTTCGCGTAGAACTCGACGGCGGCGGCCATGATGTCGGACGTCGCCTCGTTCAGCCCGCCGGACTCCCCGGAGTAGGTGAGGTTCGCGGTCGAGCTGGTGACGCCGTGGCTCATCTCGTGCGCGGCCACGTCCAGGGACGTGAGCGGGCCGAGCTGGACGCCGTCACCGTCGCCGTAGGTCATGCAGAAGCACGAGTCGTCCCAGAACGCGTTCGCGTAGCCGTCGCCGTAGTGGACGCGGTTGAACGACCCCTTGCCGTCGCCGGCGATGCCGGTGCGGCCGAAGACGTTCTTGTAGAAGTCCCACGTCATGTCGGTGCCGAACTGGGCGTCGACGGCGACGGTGGCGCGGTCGGACGTCGTGCCGCTGCCCCAGTGGTTGTCGGCGTCGGTGAACAGGGTGGCGGGGGCCCGGCGGAAGCACCAGATCAGGAAGCAGAGGTCGGTGTCGTTCTCCGCGTCTCCCGTGTAGGTGTTGCCGCGCGACGGGTCCTTCAGCTGGTAGGTGCTGCCGGACTTGGTGGTGTTCAGCGGGACGGTCCCGGTGTAGAGCGACTTGCCGTCGCCCGCCTCGGTGCGGATCGTCTCCTCGCGCAGCAGGACCTTGCCGGTCGCGGCGTCCACGGACGTGAATATGCGGCTCGGCGTCCCGTCGGCCTGCCTGCCGGCGGTCTGGACGCGCCAGGCGAGGCGGGGCTGGTGGTCGGCGGTGCGCGCCTCGACGACGAGCGCGGGGGAGCCCTCCGCCTTGCGGTGCTTCGTGACGGCGCGCTTCCGGGCGGTCTTGGCGGAGACCTCCGGGCGGGAGTCGGCGGGTGCCTCGGCGAGCGTGCCGCTGCTGCCGCGCCACGTCCCGGCCGCCGACTGGTGGACGACGACGTCGCCGCCCAGCACCGGCAGCCCGTCGTAGGTGCGCGTCATCCGGGTGTGGGAGGTGCCGTCCCGGTCCATGGTGACCCGGACGACCTTGAACGCCTGCCCGTCCCCGGCGCGGACCTCGGGACCGCGCGCGGTGAGCGCCTGGAGCGCGCGCTCGGCGGCCTTCTGCGGGGTCGGCGGGGACGGCGCCTGCCGCGCTGACGCCGGCACCGCGGTGCCGGCGGTCGCGAGCAGGGTCGCCGAGGCCAGGAGCACGGTCCTTCGGCTGGTGAACGCCCGTCTGGTCATGAACGCCCTCTCGTGCGGGCGCCACGCACCCCCGGGGGCCCGCCGTCGGGCCTGCCGTGGCGACGGGACATTTATGACATAGGGCTACTCGCAAGTAGATGTCACAATGTGCCAAGGATTGTCGACGGTGCGTGTGAAGTGCGAGTCTTGCCGGTTTTTACCTGGGCTTTACGCGCCGGTCAGCGGGCCCCGGACGTGCAGTCCGGGCACGTCCCGAAGACCTCGACGGTGTGCGTTATGCCGGTGAAACCGTGCTCGGCGGCGATCGCGTCCGCCCAGCGCTCCACGGCCGGGCCCTCGACCTCCACCGTCCGGCCGCAGCCGCGGCAGACCAGGTGGTGGTGGTGCTCCTCGGTCCGGCAGGCGCGGTAGACGGCCTCGCCCTCGTCGGTGCGCAGCACGTCGAGCTCGCCCGCGTCGCTGAGCGCCTGCAGCGCCCGGTAGACGGTGGTGAGGCCGATCTTGGAGCCGTCGGCGCGCAGGTCGGCGTAGATGTCCTGCGCGCTGCGGAACCCCTCGCAGCCGGCCAGCACCTGCCGTACCGCGTCCCGGCGGGCCGTCGTCATCCCCCAAGCACCTCCGCCTCGGCATCCACGCGCGCCTCCACGCCGGTTCCGGCGGGGACGGCGTCTCCCGCCGCGCCGGCGCGGGCGCGCCTGCGGCGCACCACCGAGCCCCCGCCGACCGCGGCCACGAACGCCATGAGCGCCAGCAGCACGATCGAGGGGCCCGGAGGCAGATCGTACTCGAAGGACCCGGCGAGGCCCGAAACGGCGGACAGCACCCCGATCCCCATCGCGGCCGCCATCGTCCCCCAGAACCCCCGGGTGAGCTGCTGCGCCGCCGCCACCGGGACGATCATCAGCGCGCTGACCAGCAGCAGCCCGATCGCGCGCATCGAGATCACCACGGTGACGGCGGCGGTCGCGGCGATGAGCACGCTGAGGAAGCGGACGGGCAGGCCCGCCGCCCGCGCGACCTCCTCGTCCTGGCACAGCAGGAACAGCTCGCGGCCGAACAGCGCGATGATCCCGAGGACGGCGGCGGCCAGCCCCGCGACGACGTACAGGTCGGTCACCGTCACGCTGCTGATCGAGCCGAACAGGTAGGACTGCAGGGTCGCCGACCCGCCGCCGGCGGCGTCGGTGAGGATCACGCCGCCCGCCAGGCCGCCGTAGAACAGCAGGGCGAGCGCGACGTCCCCGCCGCTGCGGCTGCGGGCCCGCAGCACCTCGATCGCCACCGCGCCGAGCACCGACACCGCGAGCGCGCCGAGCACGGGGGAGGCGCCGGTGAGCAGCCCCAGCCCGATGCCGGTCAGCGCGATGTGGCCGATGCCGTCGCCGAGCAGCGACAGCCTGCGCTGGACGATGAACGTGCCCACGGCCGGCGCGGTCAGCCCGATCAGCACCGCCATCACCAGGGCGACGCGCATGAAGTCGTACTGCAGCATCTCGCTCACGCGGTCCTCCGCACGGTCTCGCGGGCCGTCTCGTGGACGACGCGGCCCTGCCCCAGCTCGATCGTGCGCGTGATGAGCGGTTCCATCGGCCCCAGCTCGTGCGCGACCAGCACCACCGTGCGCCCGGCTCCGGCCAGCTCGTGGAGGGTGGCGGCGAGCGCCGCCTGGTTGCGGGTGTCCACGCCGGCGGTCGGCTCGTCCAGCACGAACACGTCGGGCTCCCCGGCGAGGGCGCGGGCGATCAGCACCCGCTGCTGCTGGCCGCCGGACAGCAGGTGCGCCGAGTCGCGCGCCCGCTCGGTGAGCCCGACCGTCCGCAGGGCGCGGTCGACGGCGGCGCGGTCGGCCGCCCGGTCGGTGACCAGGGCGGGCCGCCAGCGGGACCGCCGCGCCACCCGCCCGGACGCCACGACCTCCCGGACGGTGGCCGGCACGCCGCCGCCCATCGGCAGCCGCTGCGGGACGTACCCGATCCGGTGCCAGCCGCGGAAGCGCGCGGGCGGCTCGCCGTAGATCTCGGTCCGTCCGGCGGCCAGCGGCACCAGCCCGAGCAGCGCCTTGACCAGTGTCGACTTGCCCGCGCCGTTCGGCCCCAGGACCGCCAGCACGTCGCCCGCCCCGACCCGCAGGTCGACGCCGGCGAGGACGTCGCGGCCGTCCCGCCGGACGCCGCCGCCGGTCATCGCGAACGGCGGCGCGGTCTCCTCGGTCATGAGCACTCCAGTGCGGGACGCAGTGTCCGCAGGTTCCGTTGCATGATCGTCATGTAGTCGTCGGACGAGCCTTCCGCGACGCCCTCCACCGGGTCCAGCACGGCCGTCCGCACGCCCGCCTCGCGAGCCAGCGCCTCGGCGGTCTTCGGGCTGGCCAGCGTCTCGGTGAAGACGGTCGTCGCGCCGGTGGCGGACACCAGCCGGGTCAGCTCGGCCAGCCGCTTCGGCGACGGCCCGCCGGACGGGTCGACCCCGGAGACCGGGATCTGCCGCAGCCCGTAGCGGTCCGCCAGGTAGCCGAACGCGGCGTGCGCCGTGATGATCTCCCTGCGCGCGCAGGTCTTCAGGCCGTCCCGGAAGGCGCGGTCGAGCCCCGCCAGCTCGGCGGCCGTGGCCTCGGCGCGCCGCCGGTGGCCGGAGGCGTGGCCGGGGTCGGCGGCGGCCAGCCGCTCGCCGAGCGCGGTCGCGACGACCGCCATGCGGTGCGGGTCGAGCCAGATGTGCGGGTCGTAGGACGCCTCGCGGTGGCGGACGCCGTCGTGCGCCTCCGCGTCGTCGGTCTCGCCCGGCGGCGGCAGCGTCCCGACCACGGAGGCGGCGTCCAGCGACCTGCCCTTGGCGTGCCTGCCGACGGCGTCGTCCACGGCGGGCTGGACGCCCCTGACGTAGACGGCGAAACCGGCGTCCTCGATGTCGGCGACCTGCCGTGCCGTCAGCTCCAGGTCGTGCGGCTCGGTCCCGGGCCTGGTGAGCGTCCGGACGAAGACGTCGTCGCCGCCGACCCTCTCCGCCAGCCATGCCATGGGGTAGAACGACGCGACCACGGCGGTCTTCCCGGGCGGGACGCCGGCGTCCGCGCCCGCGCAGCCCGTCAGCGCCGCGGCGAGCCCGGCCAGTGCCAGGGCGGCCGCCGGGAGGGCGCGCAGGGAGTCGTGGAGGCGGGGCACACGGCGATTATGGACGAAGATGAAAATGGTTGTCAAAACCGGCCGATGCCGCGCCCCAGGGCGAAACCCACCAGAGCCGCAAGCGCGACGATCCGCAGCACCCGGCCCGAGCCGTCCAGCGCGGGCCAGTTGAGATAGGCGAACCAGCCCAGCGCGACGGCGAGGACCAGCAGCCCGGCCGCGGCGACCCAGCCCGTCCCGGCCATGCCGACCACCAGCAGCAGGAACACCGCGACGAGCAGCACCCATCGCGGCAGCCGGTGCAGGAACACCACGGGCGCCGCGCTCCGCCGCTGGACCGCCGCCCGCAGGCCGCCCCCGCGCTCACCTCTCGTCTCCACGTGCCCCAACGTACTGCCAGGATGGACGGATGATCGCGATAACCCGGTACCGGGTGCCGGGCGAGGACGCCGACGGCTTCGCCGAGCGGATGACCGCGGTGCTGGCGGCGCTGTCCGCGAGCCCCGGCTTCCGCTCCGGCCGCCTCGCCCGGACGGTCGACGACCCCGGCCTGTGGGCCCTCGTCACCGAGTGGGACGGCGCCGGGCACTACCGCCGCGCGCTCGGTGCGTACGAGGTCCGGCTCCAGTTCATGCCGCTCGCCGTGTGGGCGGTGGACGAGCCCGGCGCCTACGAGGTCGTCAGCTCCACCGGCCCCGCCTGATGCGCGCGCCGGCCTGATGCGCGCGCCGGCCTGATGCGCGCGCCGGCCTGATTCACGGGCGGGGCAACCGGCGGGCAAGAAGCGTCCTGGCCCGGTTTCGGCCGCCCGTCCATGGTCATCTCTGCCCCTACACGATCATGCGGTGGCTCTCGGGGGAGATGTGATGCGCCATGCCGTCCTGTTCAGCGTGCTTTCCGGGGCGGCGGCGGTCGCGCCCGCCGTCGCCGTCGCCGTCGCCGGCGGGACGGACACCGCGCGGCTCGCGTCCCGGCCGGCCGCCGCGCTGACGGAGGGCGGCGACCGGGCGCGCTTCGTCGAGTACCGGGGGCTGCGCGTTCCCGTCCCGGCGGGCTGGCGGGTCCACCGGCTCGACGTGGACCCGGCCCGCTGCGTCCGCTACGACCGGCACGCCGTCTACCTGGGGCGCCCCGGCCCGCAGCCCGACTGCCCGGCGCGCGCCGTCGGGCGCACCGAGGCCCTGCACATCGAGCCCGCCGGGGACGGCCGCGGCTCGCGGACCGTCGTGCACGCCGACAGGCTCGCCGCCCTCACCGTCGCGCCCAGCGCCGACCACGAGACGCGGCTCACCCTCCCCGAGGCCGGGGTCACGATCACCGGCGTCTACGGGACGGACCCGGGGCGGCTCCAGCGGGTGCTGCGCGGCAGCCGGCTGTCCGCGAAATGGACCGCCGCGCCCCGCGGGCCGGGGGCGCCGGCCAGGCCCGACGTCCGCCGCGAGGCCCCAACGCCGGCCCCGACGCCGGCCCCGGCGGAGGGCACGGCGGAGGGCACGGCGGAGGGCACGGCGGAGGGCACGGCGGAGGGCACGGCCGAGGGGACGGCGCCGGACGCAGGCTTGGACCGCCCGTGGGTGCGCGGCAAGGGATTCGACACGTGCACGGCGCCCTCGCTCGCGACGATGAAGGCGTGGCGGCCGTCCTTCAAGGTCACCAACATCTACATCGGCGGCGCGGCGCGGGGCTGCGCACAGCCGAACCTCACCGCCTCCTGGGTGCGGCACGTGCGCGAGATGGGGTACCGCATCACGCCCACCTACGTGGGCCTTCAGGCGCCGTGCGGCAGCCGCCCGCAGCGCTTCACCCGCAAGAACGCCGCGAAGCAGGGCGCGAAAGCCGCCGTGGACGCCGCCCGCAAGGCCAGGGCGCTCGGCATCCCGGAAGGGAATCCGATCTACTTCGACATGGAGGCGTACAACGGCAGGAAGAAGGGGTGCAAGGCCGCCGTCCTGCGGTTCGTCGACAAGTGGGTGGAGCGGCTGACGGACGAGGGCTACGTCCCGTGCCTCTACAGCAGCGCCAAGTCCGGGATCCGCGACGTCGGCTGGGCCACCGGGATCAGCAAGCCCGCCGGCGTCTGGTTCGCCAACTGGAACGGCCGCGCCTCGGTCTACAACGACCCGTACCTGCCGGACCGCTGGTGGTCCCCGCACCGCCGCATCAAGCAGTACCGGGGCGGCCACAAGGAGAAGCACGGCGGCGTCACGCTCAATATCGACACCAACATCGTGGACGGGCGCGTCTACTAGCGCCTTTCCCACCGCCCCGTGTGCTCTAAGCTGGGGAATGCTCTCGGCGCCGGCGACGACCGCGCCGGGGCTCATCACCGGGGATCACACTCGCCGCCGCCCGCCGCTTCCGCGCGGACCCGGGGGCGCACTCACTGTCCCGCCGACCGCCAGCCGGATGGAGAAGATTTCATGGCACGCCGTTCCGATGTGCTCGACACGATCGTCAACCTCGCCAAGCGGCGGGGGCTGGTCTACCCGTCGAGCGAGATCTACGGCGGACTCCGCGCGTCCTGGGACTACGGGCCGCTCGGCGTCGAGCTGAAGAACAACGTCAAGCGCCAGTGGTGGAAGTCCATGGTGCAGGGCCGCGACGACATCGTCGGCCTCGACTCGTGCGTCATCCTGGCGCGCGAGGTGTGGGAGGCCAGCGGCCACGTCCAGGCGTTCGTCGACCCGCTCACCGAGTGCCAGTCCTGCCACAAGCGCTTCCGGGCCGACCACCTGGAGGAGGCCTACGAGGAGAAGCACGGCCGCCCGCCGGCGAACGGCCTCGCCGACCTCTCCTGCCCGAACTGCGGCGTCAAGGGCTCCTTCACCGAGCCGAAGATGTTCAACGGCCTGCTCAAGACCTACCTCGGCCCCGTCGAGGACGAGTCCGGCCTCGCCTACCTGCGGCCCGAGACCGCGCAGGGCATCTTCATCAACTACCTGAACGTCCAGCAGTCCGCGCGCCGCAAGGTGCCGTTCGGCATCGGGCAGATCGGCAAGTCGTTCCGCAACGAGATCACGCCCGGCAACTTCATCTTCCGGACCCGCGAGTTCGAGCAGATGGAGATGGAGTTCTTCGTCAAGCCCGGCAGCGACGAGGAATGGCACCAGTACTGGATCGACGAGCGCATGCAGTGGTACGTCGACCTCGGCATCCGCAAGGAGAACCTGCGGCTGTACGAGCACCCGCAGGAGAAGCTGTCGCACTACTCCAAGCGCACCGTCGACGTGGAGTACAAGTTCGACTTCGTCGGCAGTGAGTGGGGCGAGCTCGAGGGCATCGCGAACCGCACCGACTACGACCTGACGACGCACTCCAAGGCGTCGGGCGCCGACCTGTCGTTCTTCGACCAGGAGTCCGGCGAGCGGTTCACCCCGTACGTGATCGAGCCCGCGGCGGGCGTCGACCGCTGCACGCTCACGTTCATGATGGACGCGTACGCCGAGGACGAGGCGCCCAACGCCAAGGGCAAGCTGGAGAAGCGCACCGTCATGCGGCTCGACCGGCGGCTCGCCCCGGTCAAGGTCGCGGTGCTGCCGCTGTCGCGCAACGCCGACCTGTCGCCGAAGGCCCGCGACCTCGCCGCGCGGCTGCGCAGGAACTGGAACGTCGACTTCGACGACGCCGGCGCCATCGGCCGCCGCTACCGCCGCCAGGACGAGATCGGCACCCCGTTCTGCGTCACCGTCGACTTCGACACCCTGGAGGACGACGCGGTGACCGTCCGGGAGCGCGACTCGATGAGCCAGGAGCGCATCGCGATCGGCCAGGTCGAGGCGTTCCTCGCGGCGCAGCTCGTCGGCTGCTGACCTCCGGCCGCTCGCCGGCCGGGTCCGGAGACCGCTACGGGCCGCCCCCCGCGTGCTGGGGGCGGCCCGCTTCTCATGGGAGCACGATCTGGGAGCGTGTCCTTCGGGGAGCGAATATTCGGGAGGGTTCGATCAGCCCGAGACGTACAGGGCCTGGTCGAAGGTGCCGGAGCCGGCGGCGGTCTCGCCGCGCAGCGCGTAGTTGGCGCTGACGGTGGCGGTGCCCGGGCACAGCCAGCTGCCGCCGGTCTTGCTGACCTGGGCGTTCTGCACGCCGACCTGGGCGTCGGCGCTGCCCGTGTCGGGACGCGAGGCGTTGTCGCCGTTGTAGCCGTTGGCGGTGAGGGTGCCGCCGAACTGGCAGGTGATGCCGCCGAAGATGTTCACCGTGGCCTTGACGCTGAAGTTCCTGATCGTGACGGTGGCGTCGCGTCCGTTGCTGTGGCCGGAGTCGTAGGTGACGTCGCCGCCCGTCCAGGGCAGGTTCTGCGTCTGGATGGTGGCGCTGGTGGTCCCGGCGCAGGGGCCGCCGTTGTCGCCGCTGAAGGAGGCGCTGCTGATGGCGAGGCCGCTTCCGTCGGAGTTGATGGAGCCGGTCATCGTCGACTCGCTGCAGGAACCGCTGCCGATCGACGTGGAGACCGTCGCGGTGCCGAGCAGTGATGCCTGGACGTTGCCGGAGTAGGCGTCGGCCGTGGCCGAGCCCTTGCGGATGGTCGTGCCCGCGGCGTACGCGGGGGCGACCCCCGCTGCGAGGACGGCCAGTGCGGCGGTCCCGACGAGCGCGGTCTGTCTGATACGTACCACCGGAGACTCCTCTGTCCGGTTCGGGGTGGGCATACGCGAAAGTAATTCGCGTTGCACCGCCGGGCAATGGATGGCGGCCGATTGCGGCCTGGCCGGATTGGGACACCATCCAGTGTCTGCTGGTAAGGCCGCATGCGGCCGAGGGGGTAATGGCAATGTCACGCCGGGTCGCCTTGACGGGGATTTGCTTCCGTGTTGGGCCAGGTGGCGAACGAAGCGCGTCTCCGTCCCGGGGAACCTGGGCTAGGTTGGCCTGGACGGCCGCACGGACGGCATGACCGGCGCTCAGGGAGGGTGGAATGCGCGATCTGCGCCATCCCGTCCTGCCCGCCGCCCGGCTGCTCGTCGTCGTCCTGGGCCTGCTCGGCTTCGTCGTCGGGCCGGTCGGCGCCGGAGCCACCGCCGGGACGTCCGCCGCCGGAGTGCTCTCCGGCGTCCGGACCGCGCCGGCGCAGAAGGCGCCCGCCCGCCCCCGGACGTCCGCCAAGTCGGGGACGGCCCGGCACACCGAGGCCGTCATCGCCGCCGTCGCGCGGCACGCCGCCGGGGCCGCCGCCCCCAGCGCGCAGCAGCCCGTGCACGCCGCCCTCCCGGCGTCCGGCACCGACGTCCCGCCGCCGGCGGCGCGCACCCGGCCGCCCGCGGCCGCGCCGGCCGCACCCGACCTCGCCCCCCGCACCGCCCCGCGCGGGCGCGCCCCTCCCTCCACCGCACGGATTCCGGTCACCCCTGTCCGCGGTGCCGCACGCTGAGGCGCGGCGCCGAAGCCCCGTGTGGAGGTTCCCTCTTGACTCGCGCCAACCTGGTGCGGGCGGTACTGGCGTTCGCCGTGCTCGCCACATCGTTCTACTTCGCCTGGTCAAAACCAGCCCGCCTCGGCCTCGACCTCCGCGGCGGCACCCAGATCGTCCTCGAGACCCAGGACTCGCCGACCGTCAAGGCGGACCGCGAGGCCACCGACCGCGCCCGTGAGGTCCTGCACCGGCGCATCGACGCGCTCGGCGTCGCCGAGTCGTCCATCACCCGGTCCGGCGACCGGCGGCTGATCGTCGAGCTGCCCGACGTCCAGGACCCGACCCGCGCCACCGAGGCGGTCGGCAAGACCGCGCAGCTCACCGCGCACCCCGTGCTGCCCAACACCGGCAAGGCCGAGAAGGGGCAGCAGCTCATCCCGGACGAGAGCGGGCAGCAGATCCTCATCGGCCCCGCCGCGCTGACCGGCGCCGGCATCGGTGCGGCGAGCGCCTCCTTCGACGCGCAGAACCTCGGCGGCTGGGCCGTCAACGTCGACTTCAAGGGCAGCGGCGGCAAGACCTGGGAGCAGCTGACCGCCAAGGCCGCCTGCGCCGTCGGCGACGAGCGGCGCGTCGCGATCGTCCTGGACGGCAAGGTGATCTCCTCCCCGCAGGTGACGCAGAGCGTGCCCTGCGGCGTCGGCATCACCGGCGGATCCACCCAGATCACCGGCGACTTCACCGCAGAAGAGGCCAAGGACCTCGCCGCGCTCATCCAGGGCGGCTCGCTGCCCGTCCCCGTGAAGATCATCGAGCAGCGGGTGGTCGGCCCGACCCTCGGCGACGAGGCCATCGACGCCAGCGCCAAGGCCGCCGTCATCGGCATCATCCTGACCGGCCTGTTCATCATCGCCGTCTACCGCCTCGTGGGCCTGCTCGCCACGGTCGCGCTCGCCGGCTACGCGCTGATCTCCTACGGCGCCCTCGTCGCGATCGGAGCGACGCTGACCTTGCCCGGCCTCGCCGGGTTCGTGCTGGCCGTCGGCATGGCGATCGACGCGAACGTGCTGGCCTTCGAACGGGCCAGAGAGGAACGGGCGGCGGCACCGGGCCGCAGCGCGCGGGCGGCGCTCGCCATCGGCTTCAACAAGGCGTGGTCGGCGATCGCGGACTCGGCCGTCACCACCCTGCTGGCCGGCGGCCTGCTGTTCTTCCTGGCGTCGGGGCCGGTCAAGGGCTTCGGTGTCACGCTGACCATCGGTGTGATCGGCTCCCTCATCTCGGCGATGCTGCTGAGCCGCGTCCTCACCGACGCCGCCGCCGCGCGGATGCCGAAGCTCAGCAAGGGCAAGCTCGGCGGCCTCGGCGGCGCCGGGCGGATCCGCAACTGGCTGGAGACCAGCGGCCCCGACATCATGAAGCGCAGCCGGATGTGGATCGGGATCTCCGCGGTCGCGATCATCCTCGCCATGACCGGGATCTTCACCCGCGGGCTGAACTTCGGCGTGGAGTTCACCGGCGGGCGCCTCGTCGAGTACTCGACCAGCCAGCACCTCGACATCGACAAGGCCCGCGCCGCCGTCGCCGACGCCGGGTTCCCGCGCGCGGTCGTGCAGACGTCCGGGCAGGACGACATCTCCGTCCGCACGTCCGACCTCAGCAACGAGGAGGAGAAGCGGATCCAGGAGGCCCTCGCGAAGGAGGGCGGCGGAGCCACCAAGCAGCGCGACGAGCTGATCGGGCCGAGCCTCGGCGACGAGCTCCGCACCAAGGCGCTCATCGCCCTCGGCGTCGCGCTCCTGGCGCAGCTCGCCTACCTGACGATCAGGTTCCGCTGGACGTTCGCGGGCGGCTCGGTGATCGCCATGTTCCACGACATCACGATCGTCACCGGCATCTTCGCCTGGCTCGGCAAACCGATCGACGGCGTCTTCCTCGCCGCGCTGCTCACGATCATCGGCTACTCGGTGAACGACTCCGTCGTCGTGTTCGACCGCGTCCGGGAGCTCTGGGGGAACAATCCCAAGGCCAGGTTCGCCGACATCGCGAACCGGGGCACGCTGCAGACCGTCCCGCGCACGATCAACACCGGCATGGGCGCGCTGTTCATCCTGGCGGCCCTCGCGGTCCTCGGCGGCGACTCGCTGACCGACTTCGCGATCGCCCTGCTGATCGGCATCGTCGTCGGGACGTACTCCAGCGTGTTCACCGCGACGCCCATCGCCGTCGTCCTGGAGCGCTACGCGAAGGCCCCGCCGCCGCAGGGCAAGGGCAAGGGCAAGCCCGTCCGCCGCCACGCGGACAGCTCCGGCGCCGTCGTCTAACCCCCGCGTGCCGCCGGTGCCGGCGGCCCGCACCGGCACCGGCCCGCCCTCACCTCGGAGTCCGGGGGCGTGGGCGGGGCGTCAGTGGGGGACGACGGAGCGTGTGAGAGGGCCGTTCTTGCCCGCGACCAGGCAGAAGGCCAACCGGTTTCCCTCGATCCAGCCCTGCTTGTTCGGTATGGCGTACGTCACGGTGGCGATATCGAACGGGGGATTCCCACCCCAGGCCTTGACCGCGCGCTTCGCGCAGCCGTCCAGCGCCTTTTCCTCCATCTTCTTTGCGCCCGGGTACTTGTCGCCGTGCATCGTGTAGACGGCGAGCACTTCGTACTCGTGCTTCTTGGTGCAGGGGATGAGGGGCTGGTCGCCGTTGTCGTCCCATTTCTTGACGCAGTCTCCCGGCGAGAGTTCGGACGTGTACTGCGACCTCGTGTCCATGGTCTGGTCGAGGGACGTCGGGAGCAGGCCGGACCCGGTGTAGCGCAGCACGCATTTCGCGGCCCGTTTCCCGTCCTTCCACGCCTCCTTGTCCGGCGGTGCGACGTGGAGTTGGAGGTCCTTGCCGTAGCGGCTCCGCTCCAGGAACTCGGTCCGCTCGCGGCACAGCGTCCACGCCCGGTCGTTCATCTCACGCTCGCCCGGATACGGCAGGTCCGGGAGTTCAGCCTCGGCACTGACCTCGCCCTGGTGAGGTGTGGTGCACGGCAGCGGTTTCCCGTACAGGCCGGCCGGGGTCTCCTCGAACTCGCTGAAGCAGTCACCCGGCCGCATCGCGGTGACCGCCACCTTGCCGTCCTCGCGGACGGCGGGTCCGGCGGTGCCCGCGGTCGGCGGCCCGGCGATCGCGATGGCGGCGACGGCGGCGATCCAGGCCGCGGACGCGGCGAGGCCGCCGACGGCGAGGCCCTTGCCCCGCTCGCCGCGGCGCCCGGTCTGGACGAACGCGGCGATGGCGAAACCGACCGCGAACAGCACCATGCCGCCGACTCCGGCGGCGAGCGCGACGATCGCGAACCGGTTCGTCCGCCGCCGGCCGGCCACGGGCGGACCGCCCGCGGGCGGACCGATCCAGGGCGGCGCGATCATGGGCGGCCCGGTCATGGGCGGTCCGACTGTGGGCCCGCCGGTCATGGGCGGGCCCGCCGTGGGCGGCGCCTCCGCGGGCGCGTCCGGCGGGGCCCAGGCAGGGGCGGCGTCGTCCGGGGTGTTGTC
The DNA here is from genome assembly GCF_001552195.1 of Actinomadura latina NBRC 106108. Lineage (GTDB taxonomy): Bacteria > Actinomycetota > Actinomycetes > Streptosporangiales > Streptosporangiaceae > Spirillospora > Spirillospora latina. The sequence continues at coordinate 536,216 of NZ_BCQS01000005.1, read as the reverse complement.
AGCGGGCGGTGGTGTGGTCATGGGAACTCCGGGGCGGGGAGCGGGGCGTCCGGGGCGGTCATGGGAGGAGCGACTTGTTCAGCTTGCCGTGGGCGGCCTGGACCAGGCATGCGACGTCGTGGATGCCGCCCTCCCAGTCCTCCTGGGACGGCATGACGTACATCAGTTCCAGGTCGCGTTCGATCGGGCGGTTCCGGAGGGCCTTGTTCCCGCGCTTGGTGCAGCCGCGTGCCGCCCTCTTGTCGATCTCCTTCTTGCCGGGATACTCGTTGAACTCCTTGGCGGGGAATTCCTCCGAGGGAATCGTGAAGGTGGCGTACACCTGGAACCGGTGCGGCTTCTTGCAGGACATGGTGGCCGTCACCGGGTCGGCGTCGTCCCAATCGGCGACGCATTCGCCGGCGGTCAGCTGCTCGTAGGTCTTCAGGTTCGCGTCCACGGTGGCGGCCAGCGGTGCTGTGAGGGGCTTGGAGCCCGTGTAACGCATCACGCACGTCAACGTCAGATCCTTGGCGTCGGAGTGCTCGTCGCCGGACCAGTTGTAGTAGGGCTCCAGGTCCTTGCGGTACCGGCTGCGCAGCAGGTACCTCGTCTTGTTCTGGCACAGGTTCTTGGCCCACGCGGTCATCGCTCCGTGGGTCTGCTGGACGGGAGGCGTCTCCGTGCGTGCGACGACCTCGCCCTCGTGCGGCTGCGTGCAGGGCGCCTTCTTCCCGAGGAAACCGCCGGAGCCGTCGTCGCCGAAGCCGGTGAAGCAGTCGCCGATGCCGAGTTCGGTGAGCGGCGCCGTGCCGTCGCGGCGCACGTCCGCGCGGGAGCCCTGGCCCGGCTGGACGTCCTGCAGCACGGCGATCAGGGCCACCACGGCGAGGACCCACACGGCGGACGCGGCGAGGCCGCCGATGGCGAGGCGCACGCCCCGCTCGCCGCGGCGCCCCGTCTGGACGAGGGCGACCACGGCGAAGGCGATCGCGAGCACGACGATCCCGGCCAGGCCGGTGACCAGCGCGAAGATCGCGAACCGGTTCGTCCGCCGCTGGGCGGGCGCGGGCGGCGCCCCGGGCACGAGCGGCATCCCCGGGGGCGGGCCCGGGAGCGGGGCGGGGGCGGGGGCCGGTGAGCCGGCAGCGGGCGCGTCGGGCGGCGCCCAGGCGGGGGCGGTCTCGGGGGGATCCGGAATGCCGTCAGTGGGGGGTGGCGTGGTCACGGCGGAACGGTAACCGGGAAGTCTGACAGAGGGGTCAATTCCGGCAGATGTCGGCCAACTTGTGATCAACTTCCGGACGGCCGGGGGCGGGCCCCGGCCGTCCGTGCGCGTCAGGCGAGCGGCGGCTGCGGCTCGTCGTTCTCCGCCCTGATCACCTGCATCACCGCGTTGATCAGCGCCAGGTGGGTGAACGCCTGCGGGAAGTTGCCGAGGTGCCGCCCGGTGTGCGGGTCGATCTCCTCGGCGTACAGCTGCAGCGGGCTCGCGTACGACAGCAGCTTCTCGCAGAGGGCCCGCGCCCGGTCCAGCTCGCCGATCATCACCAGGGCGCTGACCAGCCAGAACGAGCAGATGGTGAAGGTGCCCTCGTCGGACTCGAACCCGTCGTCGGTCTCGCCCGCCCGGTAGCGCAGGACGAGGTCGTCCTCCGACAGCTCGTCGGCGATGGCGAGGACGGTCTCGCGCACCCGCTTGTCGTCGGCGGGCAGGAAGCCGAGCAGCGGGATCAGCAGCGCGGAGGCGTCCAGCGCCGTCGCGCCGTAGTGGGCGGTGAAGACGCCGCGCTCGTCCAGCGCGTTCGCGAGCACGTCCGCGTGGATCTCGTCGGCGGCGGCCTGCCAGCGGCGCGCCCGGTCCCGGTCGCCGCGCACCCGGGCGAGCCGGGCGCCGCGCTCGGCCGCCACCCAGCAGAAGATCTTGGACGAGGTGAAGTGCTGCGGCTCGCCGCGCACCTCCCACATCCCGCAGTCGGGGGTGCGCCAGTTGGCGAGCGCGTCCTCCACCTGCTTGATGATGATCTTCCAGAGCCGGTCGTCGAGCCGGTCCCGCTTGCGCACGAACAGGTAGATGGAGCCGATGATGGAGCCCCACACATCGTGCTGCGCCTGCATGTACGCCTCGTTGCCGATCCGCACGGGGCGGGCGTTGTCGTAGCCGGTGAGGTGCTCCAGCGTCGACTCCGGCAGTTCCTCCCGCCCGTCCAGCCCGTACATGATCTGCAGCTTGCCCTCGGCCGCCTCGGCGACGTCGGTGATGAAGTAGAAGAAGTCGTTGGCCTCCCAGTCGTAGCCGAGTGTGTAGAACGCCCACAGCGCCATCGTGGAGTCGCGGATCCAGGTGTAGCGGTAGTCCCAGTTGCGGTCGCCGCCCGGCGTCTCCGGCAGCGACGTCGTGGCCGCCGCCGCGACCGCGCCCGACGGCGCGAACGTCAGGCCCTTCAGCGTGAGCGCGCTGCGCTGCAGGTGGCTGCGCCACGGATGGTCGGGGAAGCGGCCCCGGTCGAGCCAGTGCTGCCAGTGGTGGACGGTCCAGACGAGCCGCTCCTGCGCGTCCTCCCACGACGACGGCGCCGCGTGCTCGCTCCACGACAGCGCGACGAACCGGGACTCGCCCTGCTTCAGCAGCGTCCGGGACGTGGCGAGCGACCCCTCGAACCCGACGTTCATGTCGGTGGTGAGCCGCAGCCCGACGCCGTTGCCGCGCGCGACGGCCTCGTGGTACCCGGCGCCGGTGTGCTCCCAGCGCGCGGGCGTCTGGCCGTAGTCGAACACCGGCATGCAGTCGAGCCGGACCTGGGCCTGCCCGTTCACGCACCGCACCATCCGCAGCAGGACGTGGTCGGCGTCGTAGTCCGTCGGCGCCCTGCGGTGCGTGTGGGACCGCTCCGTCTCGTGGTGCCACGGCCCCATGAGCAGCGCGTCCGTCACCACCAGCCAGCCCCCGTGCACCCACCAGGTGGTCTCCATCACCATGGTCCCGGGGATGTAGCGCTGCGCGGCGGGCACCTCCACGCCCGCGGGGCCCACGCGGAAGTACCCCGCGTCGCGGTCCAGGATCGACCCGAACACGCTGGGCGAGTCCATCTTCGGCAGGCACATCCACTCGATGTTGCCGCTCGGCGCGACCAGCGCGGTCGTCTCGCAGTCGGACAGGAACCCGAAATCGGCTATGGGGGCGAACGGGTCTCCCGCCCGGCCGCCGGCGACCTTCGGTCTCACAACCTCACACCTCCTTGATCTCCATCATTCCCTCTACCGGGCCGTGGGCGCGCCATGCGCGCGCCATGGGCGCACGGCGCGCCCCCGGCCGCGGTGTACTGCTGGTCTCCCAGTGGAATAGACCATTATCTGCGGTCTGAGCTGGGATAACTCTCCTCGGGGCACCGGGCGCCGAGCAACCGGCGGCTGCGCGGGTACAGTCCCGGCAAACAGGGCAGCGGACCCGCTTCTGCCTGGGGGAACGTGACGGAGCGCACCCCCGGGACGGACGGGCCGGAACTGTCGCTGGGTGGAACCGGAGCGAGAAGGAGCTCCCCGTGCCGAAGTTCGTGTACGACTTCACAGAGGGAAACAAGGACCTCAAAGATCTGCTGGGCGGCAAGGGCGCCAACCTGGCCGAGATGACCAACCTCGGACTGCCCGTGCCTCCCGGGTTCACGATCACCACGGAGGCCTGCCGGCACTACCTCGAGCACGGGGACCTGCCCGAGGGGCTGGCGGACGAGGTGAACGCGCACCTCGCCGGCCTGGAGTCCGCGATGGGCAAGAAGCTCGGGCAGAGCGACGACCCCCTGCTGGTCAGCGTGCGGTCCGGCGCCAAGTTCAGCATGCCGGGCATGATGGAGACCGTCCTCAACGTCGGGCTGAACGACGAGTCCGTGCACGGCCTCGCGGCCCAGGCGGGCGATGAGCGGTTCGCGTGGGACTCCTACCGGCGCCTGATCCAGATGTTCGGCAAGACCGTCCTGGACATCGACGGCGACCTGTTCGAGGACGCCATCGACGAGGTCAAGCGGGCCCGGGGCAGCGACCACGACGCGGACCTGGTCGCCGACGACTTCAAGGCGCTCGTCGACCGGTTCAAGGGCATCGTGCGAGAGCAGACGGGGAGGGGCTTCCCGACCGACCCGCGCGAGCAGATGGACCTCGCCGTCAAGGCCGTGTTCGACTCCTGGAACGCGGACCGCGCGATCCTGTACCGGCGGCAGGAGCGCATCCCCGTCGACCTCGGTACCGCCGTCAACATCTGCTCGATGGTCTTCGGCAACATGGACCTGGACTCCGGGACGGGCGTCGCCTTCACCCGCGACCCCGCGTCCGGCCAGCAGGGCGTCTACGGCGACTACCTGCAGAACGCGCAGGGCGAGGACGTCGTCGCCGGCATCCGCAACACGGTGCCGCTCAAGGACCTGGAGCGCATCGACAAGGCGTCCTACGACCGGCTTCTCGAGATCATGGAGACGCTGGAGAACCACTACCGCGACATGTGCGACATCGAGTTCACGATCGAGCGCGGGAAGCTGTGGATGCTGCAGACCCGAGTAGGCAAGCGGACCGCCGCGGCGGCGTTCCGCATCGCCTGCCAGCTGCTCGACCAGGGGCTCATCGACCTGGACGAGGCCGCCCGCCGCGTCACCGGCGACCAGCTCGCGCAGCTCATGTTCCCCCGGTTCGCCAGCAGGGTGGACGGCGTCCAGAAGCTCACCAAGGGCATGAACGCCTCGCCGGGCGCGGCCGTCGGCAAGGCCGTGTTCACCTCCGCCCGCGCGGTCGAGCTGGCCGGACGGGGCGAGGACGTCATCCTCGTCCGCCGCGAGACCAACCCCGACGACCTCGCCGGCATGGTGGCGGCCAAGGGCGTCCTGACGTCCCGCGGAGGGAAGACGTCGCACGCCGCCGTCGTCGCGCGCGGCATGGGCAAGACCTGCGTCTGCGGCGCCGAGGAACTCGACGTCGACGTCAAGAACGGGCACTTCACCGCCCCCGGCGGCGTGACGGTGAGCGAGGGCGACGTCGTCTCGATCGACGGCTCGTCCGGCGACGTCTACCTCGGCGAGGTGCCCGTCGAGGACTCGCCCGTCGTCCGGTACTTCGAGGGCGAGCTCACCCTGGAGGACGGCGACGACCTCGTCAAGGCCGTCGACCGCGTCATGAAGCACGCCGACTCGCGCGCCGCGCTGACCGTCCGCGCCAACTCCGACAACCCGGAGGACTCCGCGCGCGCCCGCCGGTTCGGCGCCGCCGGCATCGGGCTGTGCCGCACCGAGCACATGTTCCTCGGCGACCGCCGGCAGCTCATCGAGAAACTCGTCCTCGCCGAGGACGACGGGGAGCGGCAGGCCGCGCTGGACGCCCTGGAGCCGCTGCAGAGGAGCGACTTCGAGGGCATCTTCGAGGCCATGGACGGGCTGCCCGTCACGATCCGCCTCATCGACCCGCCGCTGCACGAGTTCCTCCCCGACATCACCGAGCTGTCGGTCAGGGTCGCGCTCGCGGGCGACGGGGCCGACGCCAAGGACCGGAGGCTGCTGGAGGCGGTCAACCGGCTGCACGAGCAGAACCCTATGCTCGGACTGCGCGGTGTGCGGCTCGGTTTGGTGATTCCCGGCCTGTTCGCCATGCAGGTCCGCGCGATCGCCGAGGCCGCGGCCGCGCGGAAGAAGGCGGGCGGCGACCCGCGCCCGGAGATCATGATCCCGCTGGTGGGCGCGGTGCAGGAGCTGGAGGCCGTCCGCGACGAGGCACGCGACATCCTCGACGGGGTCAAGGAGGCGACCGGCGTCGACGTCCCCGCGCTGATCGGCACCATGATCGAGCTGCCGCGGGCGGCGCTGACCGCCGGGCAGATCGCCGAGGCCGCCGAGTTCTTCTCCTTCGGCACCAACGACCTCACCCAGACGACGTGGGGCTTCTCCCGCGACGACGTCGAGGCGGCGTTCTTCTCCCGCTACCTGGAGCTCGGCATCTTCGGGGTGTCGCCGTTCGAGACGCTGGACCGGGAGGGCGTCGGGCGGCTCGTCCGCATTGCCGCCGAGGAGGGCCGCAAGGCGCGCCCCGGCATCAAGCTCGGCATCTGCGGCGAGCACGGCGGCGACCCCGACTCCGTGCACTTCTGCCACGAGGTCGGCCTGGACTACGTGTCGTGCTCGCCGTTCCGGATCCCGGTCGCCCGGCTGGAGGCCGGTCGCGCCGCGATCGTGGCCGGGGACGCGCCGGGAGGCGGCGACACTCGCTGACGTCCGCCGCCGGCGGCCGGTTCCCGCACGCGGGGGACCGGCCGCCGGAGAAAGGTGTGGGTTCCGTAACACGCGGTATGTGTGAACTTCGGACGCGTACCGGACCATCTCAATAGTGTGTCCGATGCGATGACGTTGGAAGTGGAATTGCCGGAGCCCCAGCCTGAAGAGCCCGCCGCCGACGAGACCGGCGAGCGGGAGGACCGGTCGCGCGAGCGGCGCCGGCGGTCGCCGTGGTTCACGATCCCGATGAGCGTCCTGCTCGGGCTGCTCGCCATCGCCGTGCTGACCCCGCTGGCCGTCGGCACGCGCATCTGGTACCAGGCCCGGCAGGACGAGCGTCCCCGCTCCGACGCGATCATCGTGCTGGGCGCCGCGCAGTACAACGGGGTGCCGTCCCCGACGCTGAAGTGGCGGCTGCAGCACGCGCTCGACCTCTACCGCGACGGCGTCGCGCCCGCCATCGTCACCGTCGGCGGCAGGGCGCCCGGCGACAACTACACCGAGGCGGGCGCCGGGCGCAGCTGGCTGATCGAGAAGGGCGGGGTGCCCGCGTCCAAGGTCTTCGCGGTGCCCGTCGGACGCGACACGCTGGAGAGCCTGAAGGCCGCCGGCAAGGAGTTCGACCGGCACCACTGGGACTCGGCGGTGATCGTCACCGACCCGTGGCACGGGCTGCGCTCGAAGCGGATGGCCGCGGACCAGGGCATCGAGGCCGCCGCCTCGCCGACCCGCAGCGGACCCAGCGTCCAGACCCGCGACACCCAGTTCAACTACATCGTGCGGGAGACCGGCGGCTACCTGTCGTACGTGCTGCTGGGCAAGAGCGTCCAGGTGCCGGACGAGACCATCAAGCGCATCCGCATCGACCCGTCCGGAACTCCCGTTCCGTCGTCCTCCACGTCGCCGGGCCGCTGAATCCGATCGTGCCGCTTACCCTGGATAGGGCCATGACGACCGAGATCATTGAGGGCTACACCGCCCGCGACCGGCAGCGGTGGGCACCCGAGCCGGCCAAGCGCCGCGACCGGACCGCGTTCGAGCGCGACCGTGCCCGCGTCCTGCACAGCGCCGCCCTGCGGCGGCTGGCCGCCAAGACCCAGGTCGCCTCGCCGGGCGCGGACGCGGCGGCCGACACCGTGCAGAGCCTGCGGACCCGGCTGACCCACTCGCTGGAGTGCGCCCAGGTCGGCCGCGAGCTGGGCAAGGCCCTCGGCTGCGACCCCGACCTGGTCGAGGCGGCGTGCCTGTCGCACGACATCGGGCACCCGCCGTTCGGCCACAACGGCGAGTACGCGCTGGACATCGTCGCGCGCGACTGCGGCGGCTTCGAGGGCAACGCGCAGAGCCTGCGCGTCCTGACCCGGCTGGAGCCGAAGTCGTTCGCGGCGGGCGGCCCGCCGCTGCACGGGCGCAGCGTCGGCCTCAACCTGACCCGCGCCGCGCTCGACGCCGCCATGAAGTACCCGTGGTCGCAGGTGGACGCCGTCAACGGCAAGTTCGGCGTCTACCAGGACGACATGGACGTCGCCGCCTGGATCCGGGAGGGCGCGCCCGAGGGCCGGACGTGCTTCGAGGCCCAGGTCATGGACTGGAGCGACGACGTCGCCTACTCCGTCCACGACCTGGAGGACGCGCTGGTCGCCGGGCACGTCGACTTCGTCCGGCTCGCCGACCCCGCCGAGCGCCGGCTGGTCGCCGTCACCGCGGGCAAGCTGTACTGCCCGGACGCCGACCTCGCCGAGCTGGAGGAGCGCTTCGCGGCGCTGCTCGCCGAGCCGTACTGGCCGGACCGCTACGACGGCACGCCGCGCAGCCTCGCCGACCTGAAGAACCTGACCAGCACGCTGATCGGGCGGTTCTGCCTGGCCGCCGAGGCCGCGACCCGGGACGCCTACGGCGACCGGCCGCTGACCCGGTACGCGGCGGAGCTGATCGTCCCGCGCGGGCAGCGGCTGGAGAACGCGCTGCTCAAGGGCATCACGGCGCACTACGTCTGGATCAGCCACGAGGAGGTCAGGGCCCGGCAGCGGACGCTGATCACCGAGCTGGCCGAGATGATGCTCGCCGGCGCCCCCGGCAGCCTCGACCCCGGGTTCCGGGAGGCGTTCACCGACGCCTCCGACGACGCCGCCCGGCTGCGCGCCGTCATCGACCAGATCGCCTCGCTGACCGATCTGTCCGCGATGGCCCGGCACCGGATGCTGGGCGGACGTCCGCGCTGATCAGTGCCCGTTCCCGGGCGGCCACCGGCGCGGAAATACGTCCGGACCCGCCAGGCGACGGCTCTTGTCTCGTCACATGGGGCGCTGTAGGGATAGCTACAAGTCAACTACAGGAGGTCGCCATGCCCGAGGAGACGTTCGTCATCGCCGGTGCGAGCCTGGCCGGAGCCAAGGCGGCGGAGACGCTCCGCGAGGAGGGTTTCGGGGGCAGGGTCCTGCTGGTGGGGGACGAGATCGAGCGGCCGTACGAGCGTCCGCCGCTGTCCAAGGGTTTCCTGCTGGACAAGGAGGCCCGCGAGAAGGCGCACGTGCACGAGGCCGGCTGGTACGACAAGCACAACGTGGAGTTGCGGCTCGGCACGTCGGTCGCCTCGATCGACCGGGAGGCGCACCAGGTGACGCTCTCCACCAGGGAACCGGTCTCCTACGACAGGCTGCTGCTGGCGACGGGCGCGTCCCCGCGGCGCCTGGAGGTGCCCGGGTCCAAGCTGCAGGGCATCCACTACCTGCGCACGATGGCCGACTCGGCGGCGCTGAAGCAGGCGCTCGCACACGGCGGCCGGCGCGTCGTCGTGGCGGGCGCGGGCTGGATCGGGATGGAGACGGCCGCCGCCGCCCGCTCCTACGGCAACGACGTGACGATGATCGACCCGGAGCCGACGCCGCTGCACGCCGCTCTGGGGCCCGAGCTCGGCGGCGTGTTCGCCGACCTGCACCGCGAGCACGGCGTCGTCCTGCGGCTCGACGACGGGGTCGCCGGGTTCTGGGGCGCCGGGCAGGTGTCGGCCGTCGTCACGTCCGGCGGCGCCGAGGTGCCCGCCGACGTCGTGATCGTCGGCATCGGGGTGCGGCCCAACACGAGGCTCGCGGAGGACGCGGGCCTGGACGTCTCCGACGGCGTCCTCGTCGACCAGTCGCTGCGCACGTCCGACCCCGACATCTTCGCCGCCGGCGACGTCGCCAACGCCTACAACCCGCTGCTCGGCCGCCGGATCCGCGTGGAGCACTGGGCGAACGCGCTGAACGGCGGGCCCGCCGCCGCCCGCGCCATGCTCGGCCGGGACGTCGCCTACGACCGGATCCCGTACTTCTTCAGCGACCAGTACGACCTCGGCATGGAGATGTCCGGCGTCGCGGCGCCGGGGGAGTACGACGAGGTCGTGTACCGGGGGGACCGCGCGTCCCGGGAGTTCATCGCGTTCTGGCTGTCCGGCGGCCGCGTCGTCGCCGGGATGAACGTCAACGTCTGGGACGTCACCGGGGACGTCCAGGCGCTGATCCGCTCCGGGCGCCCGGTGGACGCCGCCCGCCTCGCCGACCCGAATGTGCCGCTGGCCGGCCTCGCCGGACGCTGACCCCCGGGCGCCCGCTGATCTTTTAGCTGGGTTGTGACTTTCGCATATGTCCTACTCAGGTAAGGTCTGGGCGAGTGAGCACCTTGCAGCGGTCAAGACCGGTGGAAACGGTCTCGTCCGCCCCGGCGTACCGGACATTCCTGAGCGAACTGCTGAGCTTCGGCTTCGTGGGGTGCTTCGGCACGCTGATCATGATCTTCGGCGCCAACCTGATGCACACCTGGCTCGGCGGCAGCCCGGTCATCAGCGTGGTGGTGCCGACCATCGTGTCGACGCTCACGTCCTACCTGCTCAACCGGCACTGGACGTTCCGGCACCGGGACAGCGACGGCTCCGGCCGCGAGGTCGCGATCTTCTTCGCGCTGAACGGCGTCGGGCTGCTCATCCAGGTGCTCTGCACCGGGTTCACGTACTACACCCTCGGCCTGCACGGCGGGCTCGCCTACAACCTCGGCCTGCTCGCCGGCGTCGGGCTCGGCTCGGCTTTCCGCTACTGGTCGTACAAGAAGTGGGTGTTCACCCCCGCGGCGGCCTGAGCGGTCCTCAACGCCCCGCCGGCACGAGCTTCCCGGTCCGGGACAGCGCCTCGGCCAGGACGGGTGCAAGGTCCTGGCCGGTGCCCTGGGAGAAGATCGCGTGGTCGATGCCGCGCTCCGCGAGGCGCCCGACCTTGTCCACGGCCTCGTCCACGGACGGCTCGCCCGTGAAGTAGCTCAGGGACGTCTTCTCGATCCCGGCGTAGTCGCGTCCCTCGCGCTCGCAGTGCTCCCGCAGGACGTCCAGCTTGTGCGGCAGTTCGTCGCCGTCGAAGAGGTTGCACGCGTCGGCGTACTTCGCGACGAACCGGAGCGTCTTCTTCTCGCCGCCGCCCCCGACCAGGATGGGCGGGTGCGGAGCGCGCAGCGCGGGCGGCGAGTTCAGCGGACGCTCCAGCGTGTAGTGCTCGCCCTCGAACGCCGACTCGTCGCCCTTCCACATCTGGTGCGCGAGCCGCAGCGTCTCCTCCAGCCGCTCGAACCGCTCGGCCACCGGCGGGAACCGGACGCCGAGGCCGCGCGACTCCTCCTCGTTCCACGCGGCGCCGATGCCGAGCCACGCGCGGCCGCCGGACAGGACGTCCAGCGTGGTCACGGTCTTGACCAGGATGCCGGGGTGCCGGTAGGTGACGCCGGTGACCATCGTCCCCAGGGTGATCCGCTCCGTCAGCGCCGCCGCGTAGGCGAGCGCCGAGTAGCCCTCCAGCATCGGTTCCTCCGCGGCGCCCACGCCGCGGATCTGGAAGAAGTGGTCCATCACCCAGAGCGAGTGCAGTCCGCCCTGGTCGGCCTCGCGGGCCATCCGGCCGAACGTCGGGGCGATCTGCTCCGGTCCGCCGGGAAAGGTGAAGCTGGGTACCTGAAGTCCGATGCGCATGGCAGTCCCTCTGCTGTTCGTTCGTCGTCCGTCTTCCCGCCACTCTGCGATCTGGAGCGCACTCCAGGTCAAGCCGCCCCGCCGGGCGGACGTTGACCTGGAGTGCGCTCCAGGTGCGATCCTGGACGACGTGAGTTCCTACTCCCCGGCCGAGACCGCCGAAAAGAGCGGTTTCAGCATCGACACACTGCGTTACTACGAGAAGATCGGGCTGCTGTCGGGCATCGCCCGCAACGCGTCCGGAAGGCGCGTGTTCACCGACGACGACCTCGCCTGGCTCGGCATGCTGCGGTGCCTGCGCGTCACCGGGATGCCGATCGCGGAGATGCTGCGCTACTCCGAACTGGCCCGCGGCGGCACCGAGACCTTCCAGGAGCGGTTTGACCTGCTGCGCGAGCACGACCGCCGGGTCGAGGAGCAGATCGCCAGTCTGCGCGCACAGCAGCAGCACATCAAGCGGAAGATCGACCTCTACCGGGAGGTGGCCTGCGAGGCCGCCCCCGCGTCCGCCTGAGCGAGCACCCGCTCGGCCCGCGCCCACGTCTCCGCCGGGTCGAACGCGGCCGGACCGGACCGCCGGGGACTCCTCAGCGCCATGAGGGGTCCCGGCCCAGCAGGGTGAGCAGGCGGTCCTTCGGCGCCGCGCCGTCCGGGGCCGGAAGGGTCGCGGCGAACGACTCGCCGGGGCCCCGGCTCGCCTCGGGCACGAGCGCGGCGACCTTGAGGGACGCCTCGACGAGGTCGTCCGCCGGCTCCCACGGGACGCCGATCGCGGCGGCGACGTCCCACGCGTGGACGACCAGGTCGACGAGGTGGAAGCTGACCGCCAGCGCGGCGGGGAAGCGCCCGCCGAGTTCGGGCAGGGCCAGGTCGGCGTCCAGGGCGGTGTCGGCGAAGGCGCGCGCGACGAGGTCGGCGGAGTCCCTGGCGGCGGCGTAGGGGTCGTCGCCGAGGTCGCCGCCGCGCCACACGGCCAGGCGGTCGCCCTCGCCTCGGGCCGCCGCGGCGAAGCCCCGGTCCTGGCCGACCTGGTGGCGCAGCAGGCCGTGCAGCGTCCAGTCCGGGCACGGCGTGGGCCGCGCGAGCGCGTCCGGCTTCACCTGCGCGACGGCCGACAGGTACAGCTCCGCCGCCGCGCGGTCCAGCGGACGGAGATCGGTGGTCATGAGCTCGGTCAGTAGGTCCATGCAGCTACGCTAAGAACCGGGAGAGGACCAGGTAAAGGGCCAAAAACGCACGAAGTGATTGGGCCGATCTAAGCTGGGCCGGTGGACGTCCATGTGAGCCTGGTGGGCCGCCGCGACCTCACCGGGCAGATCTACGCGCAGCTGCGGGGGGCGATCCTCGACGGGCGGCTGCGCGCGGGCGAGGCGCTGCCCCCGACGCGCGAGCTGGCGCGCCGGCTCGCGATCTCCCGCAACACCGTGGGCGTCGCCTACGACCGGCTCGCCGCCGAGGGGTTCCTGACGAGCCGGGTGGGCGCGGGGACGTTCGTCCGGGAGTCCGGCTCCGCCGCGCGGGGCGCCCCGGCGGCGTCGCCGCTGCGCCCCCGCCGGATCTGGGACGAGGTGTCGGTCTGGCCCGCGCCGATGCCCGGCCTCCGCTGGGACTTCCGCGCCGGGCTGCCCGACGTGACGCTGTTCCCGTACGAGGCGTGGCGGCGGATCATGGCGGGCGTGCTCCGCCCGTCGGGGCTCGGCCCGGCGGGCGACCCGGCCGGGCTGCCCGCGCTGCGCGAGGCCATCGCCCGGCACATCGGGGTCTCCCGGTCGGTGCGGGCCGGCGGCGGCGACATCGTGGTGACCGAGGGCGTCCAGCAGGCGCTCGACCTGATCGTCCGCGTGCTGCTCGAACCGGGCGACGTGGTGGCCGTGGAGGACCCGGGGTACCCGCCTGTCCGGATGCTGCTGGCCGCGGCCGGGATGCGGGTCCGGGGCGTGCCGGTCGACGCGGAGGGGCTGCGGGTGGACGCGCTGCCCGGCGACGCGCGGGCCGTGTACGTCACGCCCTCCCACCAGTTCCCGATGGGCATGCCGATGTCGCTGCCGCGTCGCCGGGCGCTGCTCGACTGGGCGCGGCGCCGGGACGTGGTGGTCGTCGAGGACGACTACGACACCGAGTACCGGTACGGGGGACGGCCGATCGAGCCGCTGCAGAGCCTCGACGAGGACGGCCGCGTGCTGTACACCGGCACCTTCTCCAAGATCATGCGGCCGGTGCTGCGGCTCGGGTTCCTGGTGGCGCCGCCGTCGCTGCACCGCGCGTTCCGGATGGCGCGCTACGTCTCGTCCTGGCACGCTGAGCTGCCCGCGCAGGCGGCGCTCGCCCGGTTCGTCGACGAGGGCCTCCTCGCTCGGCACATCCGCAGGTCGCGCCGCGAGTACCGGGCCAGGCACGAGCGGGTCGCGGAACTGCTCGGGACGCTGTTCGCCGGCCGGCTGGACGTCGTCCCGGCGGAGGCCGGGCTGCACCTGAGCGCCCTCCTGCCGGCCGGGGCGAACGACGCCGCGATCGCCGCGCGGGCGCTCGGCGCGGGCATCGGGCTGTTCGCGCTGTCGGAGTTCGCGGTCACCGGGCCGGCCGTCCCCGGGCTCGTCTTCGGCTACGGTGCCGTGCCGCTGCCGCGGATCGACGCGGGGCTGCGCAGGCTGCGCGAGGTCGTCCCGTGATCAGCGCTGGACGGGGCTAGCGCTGGACGGGGGTGGCGCGGCGGCCGTCGGCGCCGAAGAACAGGACGCGGCCGAGGTCCACGGTCAGCGCCACGTGGTCGCCCCGGTTGGGGCGGCTGCCGGGCGCGATGCGGAACACCAGGTCGGACCGCCGGTGGTGGCCGGCGTGCTCCTCGGGCAGCCCCTCCTCGCGGGACTGCCTGCCGAGCATCTCCCGCAGCCGGTCGCGCCACCCGGGGCGCTCGGCCTCGTAGGACGGCGCCTGCGGCGGCCGCCCGATCTCGGTCGCGTCGACCGTGGGGATGCCGGCCTCGGCGTAGGCGAGCCACTCGTGCCCGTGGAACTCCAGCGCCCGGACCTGCCCGGACAGGACGGAACCGGGCGGCGCAGGCGAGCCGGGCGCGATCGGCACGAGCGTGTCGGGGCGGATCCCGACGACGACGGTGCGGCCGTGCTGGCTGATCAGCGTGGACGCCCGCGGATCGTTCCACGGCACCATGAGCCGCTGCGGCCCGAAGTCGAGCAGCAGCCCCTCGCCCTCGATCGCCCACAGGGTGGCCTGCATCAGGTTGATCGGCGGCGAGCTGAGGAACGCGGCCACGAACACGGTCGCCGGGTCCTCGTAGATCTGCTCGGGGGTGCCGACGTCCTCCAGGACGCCGTCCCGCAGCACCGCCATCCGGTCGGCCATCGTCATGGCCTCGACCTGGTCGTGCGTGACGTAGACGGTGGTGGTGCCGGTGGAGCGGACCAGCGCGGCGATCTCGACCCGCAGCTCGGTGCGCAGCCCCGCGTCCAGGCTGGACAGCGGCTCGTCCATCAGGAACAGCGACGGCTCGCGGATGAGCGCCCGCCCGATCGCGGCGCGCTGCCGCTGGCCGCCGGACAGCGTGCGCGGCAGCCGGTCGATCATCGTGTTCAGGCCGAGCGCGCGGGCCAGCTCGGTGACCTTCGCGCTCGCCTCGGCGCGGTCGTCGCCCGACACCTCGAGGGGGAACATCATGTTGCCCTTGACCGTGCGGTGCGGGTAGAGCGCGCCCTCCTGGAACACCATGGCGACGTTCCGCTCACGCGGCGGCAGGTCGTTGGCCACGGTCCCGTTCAGCCACAGGTCGCCGGCGGTGATCTCCTCCAGCCCGGCGATCATGCGCAGGATGGTGGACTTCCCGCAGCCGGACGGTCCGAGCAGGACGAACAGCTCGCCGTCGTTGATGCGCAGGCGGACCTTCCGGACGGCGACCTGGCCGCCCGGATAGACTTTGTCGACTCCGTCGAGCACAACATCCGTCATCGCGTCCGCCTGGGTGTGAGCAAAATCTCGGTCAGTCATCACACCGCGCGACGGTCCGGGTTGTCCAGAGTGAATCCGGGGTTACCTGCGCATGGTCCGGCCGAGTCCGGCCATCGGCCACCGGTTTCCGGCCGGCGCCGGAGGGGCCCGCGCCGCCCGGAGGGCGCCGCGCCGGCGGGGACGACGCCGGTTCGGACGGCGGCGCGCCGTATGTCGCGGGCCCGCCGTAGACTCCTTCATCGTGGCAGGCCGGATTCGCAATGAGGACATCGCACTCGTCCGGGAGCGTGCGTCCATCGACGCCGTGATCGGCGAGTACCTGCAGCTGCGCAGCGCGGGCGGTGGCAACCTCAAGGGCCTCTGCCCGTTCCACGACGAGAAGTCGCCGTCGTTCAACGTGACGCCCTCGCGCGGCCTGTACTTCTGCTTCGGCTGCGAGGCGGGCGGCGACGTCATCAAGTTCGTCCAGGAGATCGAGCATCTGCCGTTCTCCGAGGCGGTGGAGCGGCTCGCCGGCCAGGCCGGCATCCAGCTGCGCTACGAGGACGGCGGCGGGCGCGGGGGCCCCCGGCAGGACGGCGGGCAGCGCGCGCGGCTGATCGAGGCGCACAAGGCCGCCGCCGAGTACTACACCGAGCAGCTGAACTCCGCCGACGGGGCGATCGGGCGGACGTTCCTGTCGGAACGGGGCTTCGAGGCCGCCGACGCCGCCCGCTTCGGCGTCGGGTTCGCGCCCCGCGAATGGGAGGGCCTCGTCCGGCACCTGCGCGGGCGCGGGTTCGCCGACCGCGACATCGTCGCGGGCGGCCTCGCCAAGGAGGGCCGGCGCGGCCCGATGGACCGGTTCCGCGGCCGGCTGATGTGGCCGATCCGCGACCTGTCCGGCGACGTCATCGCGTTCGGCGCCCGCAGGCTCTACGAGGACGACGACGGCCCCAAGTACCTGAACACCCCCGAGTCGCCCCTCTTCCACAAGGGCTCGGTGCTGTACGGCGCCGACCTGGCGAAGAAGGAGATCGCGCGGCGCCGGCAGGCCGTGGTGGTCGAGGGCTACACCGATGTGATGGCCTGCCACCTCGCGGGCGTCCCGACGGCGATCGCCACCTGCGGGACGGCGTTCGGCGACGACCACATCAAGGTGCTGCGCCGGCTGCTCATGGACCAGGACGAGTTCCGCGGCGAGGTGATCTTCACCTTCGACGGCGACGCGGCCGGCCGGAAGGCGGCGCTGCGCGCGTTCGACGACGAGCAGAAGTTCGTCTCGCAGACGTTCGTCGCCGTCCAGCCGGACGGGCTCGACCCGTGCGACCTGCGGATCCGGCACGGCGACGCGGCGGTGCGCGACCTGGTCGCCGCCCGGCTGCCGCTGTTCGAGTTCGCGGTGCGCAGCGCCATCGAGCAGCACGACCTCGACACCGTCGAGGGGCGGCTCGCCGCGCTGGACGCGGCGGCCCCCGTGGTCGCCGCCATCAAGGACCGGTCGCGCCGGCACATGTACGCGGTCAACCTCGACCGCTGGCTCGGCATCATGGACGAGCAGTTCGTGCTGCGCCGCGTCCGCGAGCTGGCGAACCGGCGGCACGCGCGCGCTCAGGCGGGGCGCGCCCCGGCCGGAAACGGCCGTCCCGGCCGGTACGGCGGCAACGGGCGGGACGAGAACGGGCCCGCCGAGCCGCCGGCCCCGCGGCGGCCGGCGTTCGACCCGTCCGATCCCGAGGTGCAGCGTGAGCGCGAGCTGCTGAAACTGGCCGTGCAGCGGCCGGCGGTGCTCGGGCCGGGGTTCGACGAGGTCCCGGCGGAGGCGTTCATCGCGCCGCCGCACGCGGCGGTGCGCGCGGTGGTCGCGCAGGCGGGCGGCGTCGCGGCGGCCGGGGCCGTTCCCGAATGGGTCGGCCGGCTCCTGGAGACCGCCCCGAACGACCAGGTCAGGGAGCTCATCACCAGGCTCGGCGTGGAACCGGTCCGGTCCGCCCATGAATCGGATGACCGTTATGCCGTTGAACTACTCGCCCGGATCCAGGAACGCCAGCTCACCCGCATGATCGCGGAGGCGAAATCTAAACTCGGGCGGCTGAATCCGGTCGAGGCGGCGGAGGAGTACCACAAGCTGTTCGGCGATCTTGTCGCGCTTGAGCAGCAGAGACGGGTGTTGCGGGAGCGAGGGCTTGGATCACAGTAAGCCAAGAGACCGCAAAATGGGTCCTGTGATCTAGGCCCCCTTTGACGCAGACTGTCTGCGTGGGCCCTTCGGTGCTGCCAAGCGAGGCGCCATCGGTTGATCAGGTGGCGGACCTCGTCGCACGTGGCAGAGAACGCGGCGGTGTGACCGTCGAGGACGTTGCTGCCGCACTCGATCGCTCGGACTTGCCGGACGACTCCATGGAACGGGTCGTGCGGATGCTCGCAGAGCAGGGGGTGGAGGTTCTCGAGTCTCAGCAGGAGACCGAGGACGTCGCGCGAGCGGATGAGGGAGACCTCGGCAAGCGGGCGCCGACGAGCGACCTGGTCCGGATCTATCTGAGAGAGATCGGTCGCGTACCGCTTCTCACGGCAGAAGATGAAGTAGAACTCGCGAAATCGATCGAGGCGGGACTGTTCGCCGAGGAGAAGATGGCGCGCACCGCCGTCCTCGCCCGCGGCGAGCTGCTCGACCTCGAACTGCTCTCCCGCGAAGGCATGCGGGCGAAGCAACGCCTGATCGAGGCCAACCTGCGGCTCGTGGTCTCGATCGCCAAACGCTACGTCGGCCGGGGAATGCTGTTCCTCGACCTGATCCAGGAGGGAAATCTCGGGCTCATCCGTGCGGTCGAGAAATTCGACTACACCAAGGGGTTCAAGTTCTCGACCTACGCCACCTGGTGGATCCGGCAGGCGATCACCCGGGCGATCGCCGACCAGGCCCGGACGATCCGGATCCCGGTCCACATGGTGGAGACGATCAACAAGCTGGTCCGGGTGCAGCGGCAGATGCACCAGGACCTCGGCCGGGAGCCGACCCCCGAGGAGATCGGCCTGGAGATGGGCCTGTCGCCCGTCCGGGTGGTGGAGATCCAGCGCATCGCCCAGGAACCGGTCTCGCTGCAGTCGCCGATCGGCGAGGAGGACTCCGACCTCGGCGACTTCATCGAGGACGCGGACGCCGTCGTGCCGATCGAGGCCGCGGCGTTCATCCTTCTCCAGGACCAGCTGGAGGACATCCTCGGCACCCTGTCGGACCGGGAGCAGCGCATCATCCAGCTGCGCTTCGGCCTGGCCGACGGCCATCCCCGCACCCTGGAGGAGGTCGGCCGCGAGTTCGGCGTGACGCGGGAGCGGATCCGGCAGATCGAGTCCAAGACGCTGGCGAAGCTGCGCCACCCGTCCCGCGCCCAGATGCTCCGCGAGTACCTGGAGTGATGACCGGCCTGGAACGACCGACCGACCCGGAATGACCGACCGTCCTCCCGGCCGCGCCGCCGGGAGGACGGTCGTATATCCGGCAACTCCTGGCATTTCGTCGCATTTCGTCCACGGTGCATCTACCGTGGTGAGCATGCTGATCGTGACGACTGACGGCGTGCCGGGGCACGAGATCAGGAGCGTGCTCGGGGAGGTCCTCGGGACGTCGCTCCAGGCCGACCAGGGCGCGGCGCCGCAGGCCGGGCAGGCCGGGAGCAGCGCGACCTTCCGGGTGACCGGGGAGCGGCCGGCGGTCAGCCTCGCCGCGGCGCGCCGGGAGGCGCTCGACCGGCTCGGCGAGGAGGCGCGCCGCAAGGGCGCGAACACGGTCGTCGGCATGCGCTTCGACACCGCCCAGGTGGGCCGCGGCTTCGAGGTCTGCGCGTACGGGACGGCCGTCTGGGCGGAGCCGGCGCAGCAGCACCGCGAGCAGGCGCCGCAGTACCAGCAGCAGCGGCCCCCGCAGCAGGGCCACGTCCCGCCGTACGGGGACCCGCAGCAGGGCGGCCCGCCGATGGCCGCCCGCAACCTCACGATGGGACTGCAGGACCGGCCCCGCTGAGCGGGCCCCGCCGAGCGGGCGGCACGGCGTCCCGCGTCGTGGGATGCCTCACTGTCCGGGGGGCCACTTGACGAACTGAGGGCAGGCTTCGCTAATTTAGGTAAGCCTAACCATTTGCTCGTCTCTGGAGTCCCCTCATGCGTCCTGTGTCCGTCCTCGCACTCGCCGGTGCCGCCGCCGTGTCGATGTCCCTGCTCTCGGCGTGCGGCGGTGACGACGAGGCGGGCGCCGCGGGCGCGATCCCGGTGACGGCGACGGACGACACGTGCGAGGTGGCCAAGACCGACCTCACCGCGGGCAAGACCACCTTCAAGGTCACCAACAAGGGCTCCAAGGTCAACGAGTTCGAGGTCCTCAAGGCGGACGGCAAGATCCTCGCCGAGCGGGAGAACATCGGCCCCGGCACCAGCGTCGACTTCGTGGTCAACCTGCCCGCCGGCCAGTTCAAGCTGCTGTGCAGCGCCGGGCAGACCGGCAGGGGCCCGTCCCAGAACGTCACCGTCTCCGGCAAGGCCGGGGCCGGCGACGACGCGCGGCTGGCCAAGGCCGCCGCCGACTACAAGGCGTTCGTCATCGTGCGGCTCGACGACACCATCGCCAAGACCCGCGAGTTCGTCGACGCGGTCAAGGCGGACGACGTCGAGAAGGCCAAGGAGCTGTACGCGCCGTCCCGCGTCGGCTGGGAGACGATCGAGCCGGTCGCGGAGAAGTTCGGCGACATCGACCCGAAGGTCGACGCGCGCGAGGCCGACCTGAAGCCGGCGGAGAAGAAGGACTGGTCCGGCTGGCACCTGCTGGAGAAGGCGCTCTGGGAGGACGGCTCGGTCAAGGGCAAGGAGAAGTACGGCGACCGGCTCCTGGCGGACCTGGAGACGCTGAAGTCGCGGCTGCCCGGCCTCACCCTCGACCCGGTCAACGACATGGCGGGCGGCGCGAAGGAGCTGCTCGACGAGGTCGCCACCGGCAAGGTCACCGGCGAGGAGGAGGCGTTCAGCCACACCGACCTCGTCGACTTCAAGGCCAACGTGGACGGCGCCAAGAAGATCTACGAGCTGCTCGAGCCGGTCGTCCGGGAGCGGGACGCCCAGCTCGCCGGGGACCTCGACGACAACTTCGGCAAGGTCGAGGCGCTGCTGAAGAAGCACGAGAAGGGCGACGGCTACGTCTCCTACGACAAGGTCGGCAAGGACGACCGCAAGGACCTGGCCGACGCGGTGAACGCGCTGGGCGAGCCGCTGTCCAAGCTCGCCGAAGTCGTCGCCGAGTAGCGAGCGCGGTAACGGAACCGGAAGGGATGGCGGCGAGATGACCGAGGTGCGGCCGGGGATGTCCCGGCGCAGGATGCTGGGCTTCTCCGGCGCGAGCCTGCTCGTCGGCGCCGCCGCCGGCGCGGGCGTCGACCGGATGGCGCTCGCCGACGAGGGCGGCGGCGCCGGCGCCGCCGTCCCGTTCCGCGGCGCGCACCAGGCGGGCATCGCGACCCCCGTCCAGGACCGGCTGCACTTCGCCGCGTTCGACGTGACGACCGGCGACCGCGACCGGCTCGTCCGGATGCTCAAGGAGTGGACGGACGCGGCGGCCGCCATGACCGCCGGGGAGCCCGTCGGCGACGGCGCGGTCGCCGGCTCGCCGGTCGCGCCCCCCGACGACACCGGCGAGGCGCTCGGCCTCCCGCCGTCCCGGCTCACACTGACGATCGGGTTCGGCCCGACGCTGTTCGAGAAGGACGGCGAGGACCGCTTCGGCCTCAAGGCGCGCCGCCCGGCCGCCCTCGTCGACCTGCCGCACTTCCCCGGCGACAACCTCGACCCCGGCCGCAGCGGCGGCGACATCGCCGTGCAGGCGTGCGCGGACGACCCGCAGGTCGCGGTCCACGCGATCCGGAACCTCGCGCGGATCGGGTTCGGCACGGTCTCGGTCCGCTGGTCGCAACTCGGGTTCGGCAAGACGTCCTCGACGACGCCCGACGCGCAGACGCCGCGCAACCTGTTCGGGTTCAAGGACGGCACCGACAACATCGGCGCGGACGACAAGGCGCTGCTGGACGAGCACGTCTGGGCCGGGAAGGGCGACGGCTGGATGGCGGGCGGCTCCTACCTGGTCGCCCGCCGCATCCGGATGCACATCGAGACGTGGGACCGGACGTCGCTGCGCGAGCAGGAGGACATCTTCGGCCGCAGCAAGGGCGAGGGCGCGCCGGTGGGGCGGGAGAAGGAGCGCGACGAGCCCGTCCTGGCGCGGATGAAGCCGGACGCCCACGTGCGGCTCGCCCACCCCGACGCCAACCACGGCGCGCGGATCCTGCGGCGCGGCTACTCGTTCACCGACGGGTCCGACGGCCTCGGCCGGCTGGAGGCGGGCCTGTTCTTCATCGCGTTCCAGGCCGACCCGCGCAAGGGGTTCATCCCGGTGCAGAGCTCGCTGGCCACCGACGCGCTCAACGAGTACATCCAGCACGTCGGGTCGGGCGTCTACGCGTGCCCGCCGGGCGTCCGCGAAGGCGGCTACTGGGGCGACACCCTCTTCTCCTAGGATCTCGCCTAGGACTGTCCCTGTCCGGCCCGCTCCGAGCGGATGCGGGCCACGACGTCCCCGGCGGCCGTCTTGACGGCCTCCAGTTCCTGGAGGTAGGCCCAGTAGTCCGGGTGGACGCCGGTGAGCCGATTCGGCGCGTTCTCCAGCCGCTCGACGAGCCCGTCGAGGACCCGGGCGTGCTGCGGCGGGGCCCCGCCCGGCTGGGCCATGGCGAGCCGCTGCGCGTCCCGGACGGCGAACCGGGCGCCCTCCGCGGGCTTCGCGGGGTCGGCGGCGACCGCCTTCAGCTCCTCCACCCGCCCGGTGACCTGCCCGGCGCGGCGGTCGGCGGCGTTCAGCTCGGTGCGCGCCGCCGTGAGCGCCCGCTGCGCCTCCTTCCACTCGGTGCGGGCGACGTGCGCGGACGCCTCGTTCAGCCGCTCGCGGGCCCGCGTGACGGCCGCCTCGATGGAGTCGGGCGCGCCCCTGAGGTCCTGCCAGCAGGCCTGTGAGTAGTTCCGGAGCAGGACCCGCATCGCCTCCTGGACGGGCCCGACGCGGTTCGCGACGGCGTCCGCCCGCGTCCGGACGGAGGCGAGCGAGTTGCGGACCTTCTGCGCGAGCTGCGGCAGCTCCGCGGCGGCCTCCCGGGCCCGCTCGGCGATGTCGCGGACCTCCTCGGCCCTGCGGATGGCGCCGTCCAGCCCGAGCCCGCCCAGCCCCGCGGAGCCGAGCTGCGCGAGGACCTCCCTGGCGCGGGCCAGCTCGGCCTCCGGGTCGGAGGCGTCCATCCCCGCGTCCTTCGCCGCGGTGACGGCGGCGCCGGCGGCGGCCACGGCGTCGCGGGCGGCGGTCAGCCGGGGCGGCAGCTGGTCGAGCGCGGCCTCCAGCCGGGCCATCTTCGGGGCGAGCCGCTCGGCGAAGCCGTTCAGGTCCCGGGTGACCTGCTGCAGCCGCTCGGTGGACGCGATGAACGCGCGGCGGGCCGCGTCGTACTCGGCCGGTGACCGCTCACGGTCATCGAGGTCGTGGGCGTCCAGCACGGAGATGTACGCGATCGACGCGGCGTCGGCGGCCTCCGACAGCCCGGCGAACTCCCGCCGGACCGGGGCGGCGGCCGCCGCGTCCAGGTCCTCGAACACGGTGACGCGGCCGCCGATGTACTTCTGCGCCTGGTCCATGTCGTAGAAGGCGGCCGCCGCCGCCTCCCTCGCCTCGATCGCCGCCGCGGCCGCCTGCGCCCCCCTGCCGCCCCGGCGGCGCTGGTCGCCCGGTCCCCGCACCGCTGCCTCCCTTCGTCCCTGCCCAGTCTGGCCTAGCCGGCGGGTGTTCCGCGCCCCCGGGCGCGCCATCGGCGGGCGGGCATATCGGACGGCGTCACAGGTTCGCATCGGATGGAACGGATAGCATCGCTGCTACGTCGATAAGGCTGGGCGCCGGGGCGGCGTCCCGTACGGCATGCGATCTTGGAGGCTCATCGTGCCCGTCAGCCTGAGCAAAGGCGGCAATGTCTCGCTCACCAAGCAGGCGCCCGGACTCTCCGCGGTGATCGTCGGTCTCGGCTGGGACCTGCGCACCACGACCGGCACGGACTTCGACCTCGACGCCTCCGCCATGGTGCTGGACGGCTCCGGGAAGATCATCACCGACCAGCACTTCGTGTTCTTCAACAACCTGCGCACCCCGGACGGCGCGGTCGAGCACAGCGGCGACAACACCACCGGCGCGGGCGAGGGCGACGACGAGCAGCTCAAGGTCAACTTCGGCGCGATGCCGGCCGCCGCCGAGCGGGTGGCGTTCGCCGTGTCCATCTACGACGCCGACAGCCGCGGGCAGAACTTCGGGCAGGTCCGCAACGCCTACATCCGGGTGCTGAACCAGGCCGACGGTGCCGAGATGGCGCGCTACGACCTGTCCGAGGACGCCTCGATGGAGACCGCGATGGTCTTCGGCGAGCTGTACCGCAACGGCGCGGAATGGAAGTTCCGCGCGGTCGGCCAGGGCTACGCGTCCGGGCTGGCCGGCATCGCGACGGACTTCGGCGTCAACCTCTGACCAGACCACCAGGAAGGGAACGGCCCGGATAATGGGAGTCTCACTCGCCAAGGGCGGCAACGTCTCGCTGACGAAGGCCGCGCCCAACCTCACCGCCGTCACCGTAGGGCTCGGCTGGGACGTGCGCGCCACCACGGGCGCCGACTTCGACCTGGACGCGTCCGCGCTGATGCTCGCGGGCACCGGCAAGGTCATGTCCGACCAGCACTTCGTGTTCTTCAACAACCTGAAGAGCCCGGACGGCTCGGTCGAGCACACCGGCGACAACCTGACGGGCGAGGGGGAGGGCGACGACGAGTCGATCAACGTCGACCTCAACGGGGTGCCGGCCGAGTGCGACCGCATCGTGTTCCCGGTGTCGATCTACGACGCCGACAACCGCAACCAGAGCTTCGGCCAGGTCCGCAACGCCTTCATCCGGATCGTCAACCGGACCGACGGCAACGAGCTCGCCCGCTTCGACCTCACCGAGGATGCCTCCACCGAGACGGCGATGGTCTTCGGCGAGCTGTACCGGCACAACGGCGAGTGGAAGTTCAGGGCCGTCGGACAGGGGTACGCCTCCGGTCTGGCCGGCATCGCCACGGACTTCGGCGTCAACGTCGGCTGACGACCGGCGCACCCCGCACCCGGCCGTCTCGCCCGGCCGTCCTCACTCACAGAAATACGCGCATGATTCTTCGCACCTTCGGCTGGTCCTTCGGCGTCACGGCCATCGGGCTGCTGGCCGCCTTCTTCTACGACGGGCCGACCGGGCTGGCCCTGGTCGCCGTGCTGGCGATCCTCGAGGTCTCGCTGTCGTTCGACAACGCCGTGGTCAACGCCAAGGTGCTCGACCGGATGAGCCCCTTCTGGCAGAAGATCTTCCTCACCGTCGGCATCGCGATCGCGGTGTTCGGCATGCGGCTGGTCTTCCCGCTGCTGATCGTCGGGATCACGGCGAAGCTGGGTCCCGTCGAGGCGTTCGACCTGGCGCTGAACGACCCGCACCGCTACCACGAGCTGATGAACGGCGCCTACCCGATGATCGCGGCGTTCGGCGGCATGTTCCTGATGATGCTGTTCCTGAACTTCGTGTTCGAGGAGCGCGGCGAGAAATGGCTGCCGTGGCTGGAGCGGCCGCTCGCCCGCATCGGGAGGCTGGACCAGCTCGCGGTGGTCGTCGCGGGCGGCTCGCTCGCGTTCGTGTCGTGGCTGACCGCGAAGGACCCGGGCAGCGTCATGATCGCGGGCGTGCTCGGCATGGTGACCTACATCCTCGTCAACGGGCTCGGCGAGCTGTTCTCCGGGGCGGGCGAGGACGACGAGGACGAGGACGGGGACGGCGCCGACGAGGGCGGCGAGGCCGCGCCGGCGCGGTCCGGCCCCACCCCGCTGGCGCTGGCCACCGGCAAGGCCGGGTTCTTCCTCTTCCTCTACCTGGAGGTGCTGGACGCCTCGTTCAGCTTCGACGGCGTCATCGGCGCGTTCGCGATCAGCACCGACCCGATCGTCATCGCGCTGGGCCTCGGCATCGGCGCCATGTACATCCGGTCCCTGACCGTCTTCCTGGTCCGCAAGGGGACCCTGCACGAGTACGTCTACCTGGAGCACGGCGCGCACTGGGCGATCGGCGCCCTCGCGACCTGCATGCTGATCAGCATCGGGCACCACGTCCCGGAGTGGATCACCGGCGGGCTCGGCGCCGGCCTGATCATCGCGGCGTTCATCAGCTCCGTCGTCCGCAACCGCGGCGCGGACGGGGACGCCTCCGGATCGCCGTCCGGCGACGGCAAGCAGCTGCACTCCAGCAACGTCTGAGCGGCCCGACCCCCTCCGCGACCAGCACCGATCCACCGAAGGAGCCGAACGATGTCGATCTCGCTGCAGAAGGGCCAGAAGGTCTCGCTCGCCAAACCCGGCGGCGGCACCCTCAGCCGGGTCCGGATGGGCCTCGGCTGGGACGCCGTCGCCAAGAAGGGCCTGTTCGGCAAGAGCAAGGCCCAGTCCATCGACCTGGACGCGTCCTGCCTGCTGTTCGACGCCGCCGGGAACCTCGCCGACCAGGTGTGGTTCCGGCAGCTGCGCAGCAAGGACGGGTCCGTCCTGCACACCGGCGACAACCTGACCGGCGAGGGCGAGGGCGACGACGAGGTCATCAACGTCGACCTGCAGGGCGTCCCGGCCAACGTGACCCAGCTGGTGTTCACGGTGAACTCGTTCACCGGGCAGGACTTCTCCCAGATCGCGAACGCGTTCTGCCGGCTGGTGGACGAGAGCACCGGCCAGGAGATCGCCCGCTACGACCTGAGCGGCACCGGCCAGCACAACGCGCAGATCATGGCGAAGGTGTCGCGGGACGGGCAGGGCTGGTCGATGACGGCGATCGGCGCGACCGCGACCGGCCGCACGTTCCAGCACCTGCTGCCGGCCGTGGCCACCCACCTGTGACGGGCTGACCGCCGTCCATGCGGCATTTCGACCACATCGACGCCGTGCGTCGCAAGCACCTGTTCTACCGCCAGCCTCGCCCGTTCGACCGGCACGGCGACCCGGCGGTGCTGGCGGTGGCGCTCGGCGCGACGCTGTACTGCCCCGCCACCCGTCCCGCGCTCGCCGCCGACATCGAGCGGGCCGCGCAGCGGGGCGTGATGAGCCTGGTCGTGTGCCTGGAGGACGCGATCGGCGACGACGAGGTGGCGGCCGGCGAGGCGAACCTGGTGGCGCAGCTGCGCACCCTGTCCGGCCGGGGCGCGGACGTGCCGCTCCTGTTCGTCCGGGTCCGCGACCCCCGGCAGATCGGCGACCTGCTCGGCCGGCTCGGCGCCGCCGCCGCGCTGGTCAGCGGGTTCGTGCTGCCGAAGTTCGGCCCGGCGGGCGGTGGAGCGTTCCTCGACGCGCTGGCGGACGCCGCCGACCGCACCGGGCAGCGGCTGCTGGCGATGCCGGTGATCGAGAGCGCGGAGGCGGTGTACGCGGAGACCCGCGCGGAGATGCTGCACGACGTGGCGCGGCTGCTGGCCAAGCACCGGCCGCGGATCCTGGCCGTCCGGCTCGGCGCGGCGGACATGTCCGCCGCGTACGGGCTGCGCCGCCCGCCGGACCTCACGATCTACGACATCCAGCCGGTCGCGGGCGTGATCTGCGACGTGGTGAACGTCCTCGGCCGCGCCGACGGCACCGGGTACGTGGTGACGGGGCCGGTGTGGGAGTACTTCTCGGCGGGGGAGCGGATGTTCAAGCCGCAGCTCCGCCAGTCGCCGTTCGACGCGCAGCAGGCGGCGCCGCTGCGGCAGCGGCTGATCACCTCGGACCTGGACGGGCTGATCCGCGAGGTGCACCTGGACAAGGCCAACGGCCTCACCGGCAAGACCGTGATCCATCCGAGCCATGTCGCGGCCGTCCACGCCCTGTCGGTGGTGACGCACGAGGAGTACTGCGACGCCGCCGACATCCTCGGCGTCACCGGGGGCGGGGCGATGGCCAGCTCCTACGCCAACAAGATGAACGAGGCGAAACCGCACCGCGCCTGGGCCCGGCGGCTGATGCTGCGCGCCCAGGTGTTCGGGGTCGCGGCGGAGGGCGTGACGTTCGTCGAGCTGCTGGAAGCGGCGGGCAGCCGGTGACCTCCGCCTGGGTGTCGTCGCGCCTCGGGGTGCGGCTGACGGACGGTACGCGCCCGGTGGGGGCCGGGCTGTCGTCCCTTGTGGGACTGGCCGTGCGCCGCAATCCGCGTCGTGCGCACCTGCTGGTGTCGGCCGTGCTGGGCAAGCACGTGCCGACCGACCCTCGGCTTGTGTACGGGTCTGGGCTGCTGCTGGGCGAGCTTGTGCGCGCGCGCCTGCGGGGCGAGGAGCCGTCCCATCCCGGTTCGCTTCTGTCGGAGGCGCTGAGCGGTGTGCCTGGGGCCGCCGCCGGCTTGCGTGACCTCATGCGTGCGCCTCGGGTGCCCGTGGACGCGATCGTCCTGGGCTATGCCGAGACCGCCACCGCTTTGGGGCATTCGGTGGCGGACGCTCTGGGCGGCGCCTACTACCTGCACTCGACACGGCGTCCCGTGCCCGGATTCGCCGCCTACGGCGGGTTCGAGGAAGAGCACAGCCACGCCACGAGCCATCTGCTGCTGCCCGCCGATCCGGCGATGCTCGACCGCGACGCGCCGGTCGTGCTGGTGGACGACGAGCTCTCCACGGGCCGGACGGTGCTGAACACCATCGAGGCATTGCACGCCGTCCGGCCGAGGAGCCATTACGTGCTGGCCGCCCTGGTCGACCTGCGCGGCTCCGCCGACCGGGCGCGGATGGACGATCTCGCCGCCCGGCTGGGGGCCCGCATCGACGCGGTGGCGCTGGCCGGCGGGCATGTCGAGCTTCCCGGAGGGATCCTGGAGGCGGGGCAGGCGCTCGTCGCCGGGCTCTCCGGCGGTTCCACCGTCCCGGACGGGCCGCCGTCCGGGGTGTCGCGGGCCGCGCTGGACTGGCCCGCCGGGGTACCGGACGGCGGCCGCCACGGCTTCCTCCCCGAGCACCGGACGCGCCTGGAGAAGGACCTCGCCCGGATGGCCGACACCCTTGCCGCGGGCCTTGACGACGTCTCGCGCGTGCTCGTGCTGGGCTTCGAAGAGCTGATGTACGCCCCGCTGCGTCTCGCGGAGGCGCTCGCCGATGCGCTGCCGGAGGTGCACGTCCGCTACTCGACGACCACGCGTTCACCTGTGCTCGCCGTGGACGACCCTGGGTACGCCATAAGAACTCGCCTGGTGTTCCCTTCGCATGACGACCCCGCCGACGGGCCGGGGGAGCGGTACGCCTACAACGTGGCTCCCGGCTCCGGTCAAAGCGGGTTCGACCAGATCGTGTTCGTGGTGGACGACATCGGGGACAGTGCGGCTCTCGCTGACGGGCTCTTGGAACGGCTGCGCGCGCTTGCCCCGGTACTGGTCGCCACCGTCCCCGCCCGTAGGAGGGACTCGTGAAGCCGCTGTACGGGCCGTCCTTCGGCAGCTACCCCGCAGAAGACGTCGCGTGGCTGCTCAAGGACCTCTCGCATGTGCGGCTGGAGGCGCCCACAGAGGAACGTGAGGCCGCGATCCAGGCTGGACGCGCCCACTACGCCGAATCGCTCCCGGTCGAGTACCAGCCGGGCCCCGAGTACCGGCAGCTCTTCCACCGGGCGCTGGAGGCGTCGGCGGAGCGGCTCGCCTACGCGACCGGGCTGGTCACCGAGATGGTCCTCGCCGAGCGCGGGCCGGGGGCCATCCTGGTGTCGCTGGCGCGGGCCGGGACGCCCGTCGGGATCCTGATGCGGCGCTGGGCCCGGTACGCGCACGGCCTCGACCTTCCCCACTACGCCGTCAGCATCGTCCGCGGCCGGGGCATCGACACCGTGGCGCTGCGGTACCTCGCCGAGCACCACGACCCCGCGTCAGTCATGTTCGTGGACGGCTGGACGGGCAAGGGGGCGATCACGCGGGAGCTGGCCGCCGCGCTGGAGGCGCATCCGTTCTCCGCCGACCTCGCGGTCCTCGCCGATCCGGGTCGGTGCACGTCCCTCCACGGCACGCGCGACGACTACCTGATCCCGTCCGCCTGCCTCAACTCGACTGTGTCCGGCCTGGTCAGCCGGACGGTCCTGAACGCCGCGCTGATCGGGCCGGGCGACTTCCACGGCGCGAAGTTCTACCGGGAGCTGGCCGGCGACGACGTGTCGGCCGTGTTCCTCGACGCCGTGTGCGCACGGTTCCCGGACGTGGCCGAACGCGTCGCCAAGGATCTGCCCGATCACCGTGCCGCCGACCGCGCCCCCGACTGGTCGGGGTGGGAGGCCGTCCGGCGCTGCGCCGAGGCGGAGGGGATCGACGACCTCAACCTCGTCAAACCGGGCATCGGGGAGACGACCCGGGTGCTGCTGCGGCGCGTCCCCTGGAAGGTCCTCGTACGGGCCGACGCCGGGCCCGAAGTCACGCACATACGACTGCTCGCCGGCGAACGCGGTGTGCGCGTCCATGAGGTCGAGCCCGGCCGGTTCCCCTACGCGTGCATGGGGTTCATCCATCCCCGCTTCGGCAAGGGAGCCGTCCAGTGACCGTCCTGGTGTGCTCGGACCTGGACCGCACGCTCATCTACTCCCAGGCCGCCTTCGCCTTGGGCGGCCCGGACGAGGCCATGCCGCGCCTCCTCTGCGTGGAGTTCTACCAGGGGGCACCGCTCTCCTACATGACCGAGTCTTCCGCGCGCACCCTCGAAGCCCTGTCGACGGCCGCGGCCTTCGTTCCGACGACGACGCGCACACCCGAGCAGTACCGGCGCGTCCACCTACTGGAAAAGCCGCCCCCGTACGCCATCTGCGCCAACGGCGGCCACCTCCTCGTGGACGGCGAGGACGACCCGGCATGGGCGGAGGCCGTCCGGCAACGGGTCGCCGACGGATGCGCACCGCTGGCGGACGTCCAGCACCATCTCGTCCAGTCGAGCGGTGACTTCGTCTTGAAGCAGCGCACGGCATCGGACCTGTTCGCCTACACGGTCGTCGACCGGACTGCACTGCCCGCACGCTGGGTCGAGGACCTCACCGGCTGGTGCGCCGAACGCGGCTGGCGGACGTCCCTGCAAGGCCGCAAGGTCTACTGCCTGCCCGCCTGCCTCACCAAGGCCGCGGCCGCCGAGGAGGTCGCCCGCCGCGCCGGAGCGTCCGCGATGCTGGCCGCCGGTGACTCGCTCCTCGACATCGAACTGCTCGAAGCCGCCGACCTGTCGATCCGTCCCGCCCACGGCGAACTGCACGACACCGGCTGGACGTCCCCCACGGCCGCCGTCACCACCGCGCGCGGCATCGCCGCAGGCGAGGAGATCGCGGAATGGCTCCTCGAACGCGCCACCGCACCGTAGAAAATCACGGCCCCGCACCCGCGCGCGTTGAGAATCGACACACCCGCAGGGGTCGCCGTGGCCGCGTTCTGAGGTGACAATCACGAGTGAACCCCTCCCGTGCAGAGGAGGTCACCTGGACCACATGAGCTCCCGTCTGACCGGCGACGAGACCGCGCTGTGGAAGGCCGCGGCGCGAGTGCTCGACGCCAACTGGACAGGCACGGCGACCGCCGCGTCGCCCGGCCTCTACCCGCACCAGTGGAGCTGGGACGCCGCGTTCATCAGCATGGGCCTCGCCCGCCACCGCCGCGACCGCGCCGAGGCCGAACTGCTCTCCCTGTTCCGCGGCCAGTGGGCCGACGGGATGCTCCCGCACATCGTCTTCGACACCCGCCTCGCCCGGCACGCCTTCTTCCCCGGCCCGGAACTGTGGCGCAGCGAGCGGCAGCCGGGCGCCCCGCGCGGCGTCCACACCTCCGGGCTCACCCAGCCGCCGCTGCACGCCCTCGCCGCCCTCCGCCTGCACGAATGCGCCACCGACATCGACAGCAGCCGGGCCTTCCTGGCCCGCCTCTACCCGATGCTGACCGCGCAGCACCGCTACCTGGCCCGCGCCCGCGACCTCGACTCCAGCGGCCTCATCGCCATCTGCCACCCCTGGGAGTCCGGGCTCGACAACAGCCCCGCCTGGGACCGGCCCCTCGGCGCCCTCCGGCTCCCGCCGTCCTCCTACGCGCCCGCGCAGCGCCCCCACACCCTCCCCACCGGCGAGGACTACGAACGCTACGTCCGCCTCGTCGCCCTCATGCGGGAGGCCGGCTACCAGCCCGCCTACCTCCGCGAAGCGCACCCGTTCGCCGTCGAGGACCCCCTCGTCAACGCCGTCTACCTCGCCTCCACCCACGCCCTCGCCGACATCGCCGAGATCGTCGGCGCCGATCCGGTGCCGCACCGCGAACGCGCCGACCGCGTCCACCGCGCCGTCCTCGACCGCCTCTGGGACCCCGAGACCGGCTGCTTCCGCGCCCGCGACCTCCGCGACGACCGGCTGCTGCCCGTCATCACCGTCGGCTCCTTCGGCCCCCTCCTCGACCCCGAACTGCCGGCCCCGGTCGTCCGCAACCTCGTCGACCTGCTCCTGTCGGCCCGCTTCGCCGGGGCCGCCGGCTACCCCGTCCCCACCTGCGACATCCAGGCCCCGGCCTTCGACCGCGCCGGCTACTGGCGCGGCCCCACCTGGATCAGCACCAACTGGCTCATCTGGTACGGCGCCCTCGGCCACGGCCTCCCCGTCGTCGCCGACCTGCTCTACGGCTCCACCATGCGGCTCGTCCGCCAGTCCGGCTTCCGCGAGTTCTTCGACCCGTTCGACGGCACCGGCCGCGGCAGCCACGACTACGCCTGGTCCGCCGCCCTCGTCCTGGACCTTCTCGGGGCCCGCCGCGCACCCCAGGCCGCCTGATCGCTTACCTTGTGTACATGCGCCTGCTCAGGGGCTCCGTGCCCGCCGAAGTCCGCGCCGCGCTCACCCTCGAACGCGGCGAACGCGTCCTCGCGAACGCCCCCACCCGCGGCGGATCCCACGTCATCGCCACCACGACGGCCCTGCACATCCCGGCGCCCTCCGGCGGCTTCACCCGCATCCCCTGGGAACGCGTCGACCAGGCCACCTGGAAGGACGGCGGGCTCCACGTCCACGAGACCAACGCCGGCCCCGAACACCGCGTCCGGCTGACCGACCCCGGGTCCGTCCCCGAAACCGTCCGCGAACGCGTCACCGCCACCATCGCCGTCAGCCACCAGGTCCAGCTTCCCGGCGGCAAGGTGCGCATCGCCGCCCGCCGCCCCGCCGCAGGCGGCGACGTGCGCTGGACCTTCGTCTTCGAGCCCGGCCTCGACCCGTCCGACCCGGGCCTACGCGCCCAGGCCGAACAGGCCCTGGAGGAACTGCGCCGCCAGACCGGCCTCTAGCCGGGGTACACCTCCGGCTGCTCCTTGCCGGCCTTGCGCCCAGGCACCTGCTCCGGCACCCGATCCTTCAGATCGTTCGCCTTCCCGCGCGCCGCGCCGGCGAACTCCTCGCCCTTGGCCCGCAGCATCCCGGCGGCCTCCTGCACGTTCGGATTCTCCGAAACCTGCTGCGACAGCCGCTTGATCTGCTCGTACCGCTCGCGCCCGGCCTTCGTCCCGAGGACGTAGCCGATCGCGGCGCCCGCCATGAACATCATGCGCGTCTTCATGCCAACTCCTACTGACGGCGGAATCGTGACACCCCCCATACCCGCCAACGACGCCCCCATCCATAACGGTGCGCGAACAGCCTCGGACATGCGCTAACCTAGACCCGCCGACAGGGGCCGAGGCCCCGCCGGACGTACGATCCCGCGTAGCTCAATCGGCAGAGCAGCCGGCTGTTAACCGGCAGGTTATTGGTTCGAGTCCAATCGCGGGAGCTTTTCTCTGCCCAGCAGATCCCAAGGTCAGGCCCCAGTTCCGATCAAGGAACAGGGGCCTGTGTGGTTTCGGGGGAGCCACCCGGCCACTCACGCCGGAAGACCGCGCCCATGGCATCATCACCCTGCGTGATCACGGCGGCTGGTGAACCGGCCCTCGGTGCGGCCTGACGATGATTTTTCCGCGCCGTGCTGGTCTGTCCGCCGATGACCGAATCACAGGAGGCTGACGCCATGCGGAAACTGACCTACGGCATGAACCTGAGCCTGGACGGCTACATCGCCGCGCCCGGCGACGACCTCGGTTGGGGCGTACCGAGCGACGAGCTGTTCCAGTGGTGGTCCGACCGGGTGGGGGCGACCGGCCTGGCGCTGTACGGGCGCAGGCTGTGGGAGACGATGAGTTCCCACTGGCCGACCGCCGACAAGCAGCCGGATGCCACACCGGCGGCGATCGAGTTCGCCCGCCGCTGGCGGGACATGCCGAAGGTGGTGTTCTCCTCTACGACCAGCACGGTCGACTGGAACACCCGCCTGGTCACCGGCGACGCGGTCACCGAGATCACCCGGCTCAAGGCCGACGACGGCGGCCCCATGGACATCAGCGGTGCCACACTCGCCGCGGCGGCCATGCGGGCCGGGCTGATCGACGGGTACGCGATCGTCACCCATCCGGTCCTGGTGGGCGGCGGCAAGCCGTTCTTCACAGCCTTGGACAACTGGGTGAACCTGTCCCTGGTGGAGACCCGGACGTTCCCCGACGGCGTGCTCCTGACCAGGTACGAGACCAAGCGCTGATTGCGCCGGTGTCCGATCAGGGGTTACTGGGCCGGTCATGGGGGGTCGGGTGGCCGGTTGCGGCCAAGAGGTGAGGGTGTCGGGTGGTGCTGGGGCGGTGGGGTTTGCGGGAGCGTGTCGGGCAGTGCTGTGATTCGTCCGGCCTGTCGCCTAGGAGGGGTGGAGCATGGAATCCGGAGCGGTGCTCGGGGGGAGGTACCGGCTCACCACGCGGCTCGGCCGGGGCGGTATGGGGGAGGTCTGGGCCGCCGATGACACGCAGCTGCGGCGGCGCGTCGCCGTGAAGATCCTGCTGGCGGACGTGGGGTCGTCGTCCGTGCTGATCGACCGGCTGCGCAGGGAGGCCGAGAACGCCGGGCAGTTGCAGCATCCGGGAATCACCGTCGTCCACGATCTCGGGGAGCACGACGGCCACCCGTTCTTCGTGATGGAGCTGCTCAACGGGACCGACTACGCGACCATCATCGCGCGGAGTCCGGGCGGGTTACCCGTCGGGCGGGTGCTGGAGACGGGTGCGGCCGTGGCCGAGGCGCTGGCTTACGCGCACCGGCGCGGGGTGGTTCATCGCGATGTGAAGCCGGCCAATCTGATGGAGCTGGCCGAGGGCGGTGTGAAGATCTGCGACTTCGGCATTTCACGCTCCGCCGATGCGGTCGGTGACCTCACCGGGGTCGGCGGGATGCTCGGGACCCCCGCTTATATGGCGCCCGAACAATATGAGGGGCGGCCCGCCGACGCACGGACCGATCTGTACGCCCTGGGCTGCACTCTCTACGCGCTGCTCACCGGTGATGCGCCGTTCGACGGGGAGACGATGCCGGCGCTGATGCGGCAGCACCTGACCGTTCAGCCGATGCCGCCGTCGCAGCGGAGGGCGGGGATTCCGCCGGAGCTGGATCGGCTGGTACTCGGGCTGCTCGCCAAGGACCCGGCTCAGCGGCCCGCCTCCGCCGAGGAGGTGGCGCAGTGGCTGCGGGGCATGGCGGCCGCGGCACCGCAGTTCGTGCAGCCCGTCGCCGCCGCGCAAGGGCCGTGGCCGGCCGGGGGTGCGCCCGGTCCCGGGTTCCCGCCGGGCATGGGGGCGCCTCCGCCGCCCGCCGGGACGGTGCCGCCGCCGATGGGCGGGATGCCGCAGACGGCGCCGCCGGTGCGGCGCGGACCGGGGCGGCGGGGATTCCTGTTCGGGCTCCTCGTCGTGGGCGGCGCGACCGCCGTGGGCGGCGGTGTGCTGGTGAAGGGCTACCTGGACGAGGAGGCGCCCGGCAATGCCCTCAGCGGCCACACCGAAGACGTACTGGCGGTGGCGTACAGCCCGGACGGCAAGACGCTCGCCTCGGCCTCCGACGACCACACGGTGCGGCTGTGGGACGTGGCCGGCCGGCGGCCCGTCGCCGTCCTCGACGAGTACCCCGACAAGGTCGGCGCCGTGGCCTTCAGCCCCGACGGCCGCATCCTCGCGGCGGGCGGCATGGGCGGCACGGTGCAGCTGTGGGACGCGCGCACCAGGCGCCCCATCACCAGTTTCAAGAGCGGCGGCATCCACGTCGGGGACCTGGCCTTCAGCCCGGACGGCACGTCCCTCGCCGTCGGCGGCGACGTCGATGTCACCGTGAGACTGTGGAACGTGTCCCGCCGGCGCTTCGTCGCCCAGTACGGGAACCCCGCGTGGGCCGGCGACTCGGTGGCGTTCAGCCCGGACGGGAAGATGCTCGCCGCCACCGGCAACGGCGCACCGAAGATGGTGTGGGATGTGCGGACCCGGCGCCTCATCACCGACTTCGACGACCGCACCGCCTTCGCCGTCGCGTTCAGCAGGGACGGCAAGACCGTGGCCAGCGGCGGGGAAGACGGCAAGGTGAACCTGTGGAGCGTGGCCACCGGACGCGTGACCGGCACGTTCGACGACCCCCGCAACATGGTCCAGGCGCTCGCCTACAGCCCCGACGGGAAGTATCTGGCCGCCGGTGACGCCGACGGCACGACGTGGCTGTGGGACCTCGCCACCAACAAGGCCACGGCCTTCAAGGCCCGGGTCAGGACGGTCTATTCGGTGGCGTTCAGCCCGGACGGCAAGACGCTGGCCAGTGCCCACGGCTTCGACAACAAGGTGCGGCTCTGGAAGGTGCCCTGATCCCGGGCGTCTTCGTTTCGGGAGCGCTGGTCGGGTAGATCGCCTGCGGACGTGCCTTGGGGGGAGGGGGCTGCGGGCGGCATGCTGGCGCTGGTCGGGATCTATGCCGTCGTGGCCGTCGCCGTGCCCTGGGCGCTCGGACGGTACCGGCGCGTGATGGCGTGCGCCGCGGCCCTCGTGCCCGCGGCCACGGCCGCCTGGGCGGCGACCCGGGTCGGGCAGGGGGATCTCAGCACGAAGGTCGTCTGGGCCGCTGATCTCGGGCTGGTGTTCGACTTCCGGGTGGACGCCCTGGCCGTGGTGATGCTGCTGCTGGTCGGCGGGGTCGGGGCCGTCGTCCTCTGCTACGCGGGCTGGTACTTCGAGCGGTCCGAGCGGCTGATGATCGGGACGCTGGTCGCGTTCGCCGGGGCGATGACGGGTCTGGTGCTCGCCGACAACCTGCTCGTCCTGTACGTGTTCTGGGAACTGACGACGCTGAGTTCGTTCATCCTCATCGGGCACACGCGTCCGGACCGGGTCGCGGACCGGCGGGCCGCCACGCAGGCGCTGCTGACGACGACGGCGTTCGGGCTGGTCATGCTCGCCGGGTTCGTGGTCCTCGGGCAGGGCGCGGGGACGTACCAGATCTCGGCGCTGGTCGCGGACCCGCCGGGCGGCACCTCGGCGCGGGTCGGTGTCGTCCTCGTGCTGCTGGGCGCGTTCGCCAAGTCGGCGCAGATCCCGCTGCACGCCTGGCTGCCCGCGGCGATGGTGGCGCCCACCCCGGTGAGCGCCTACCTGCACGCGGCGGCGATGGTGAAGGCGGGCGTCTACCTGGTGGCGCGGCTCGCGCCGGCGTTCGCCGGGCTCGATCCGTGGCGGCCCCTGGTGCTGGCGGTGGGGCTGCTCAGCCTGCTGGCCGGCGGCGTCGTCGCGCTGCGGCAGGACGACCTCAAACGGCTGCTCGCCTACGGGACGATCAGCCAGCTCGGTTTCCTCATGGTCCTGCTCGGCAACGGGACGCGGACGGCGGCACTCGCGGGCGCCGCGTTGCTGCTGGCCCATGGGCTCTTCAAGGCGCCGCTGTTCCTGACGGTCGGCGCCGTCGAGCACGAGACGGGGACGCGGCGCGCGGACCACCTGTCGGGGGCGGGGTGGCGGCTGCCGGTGCTGGCGGTCGCGGCGACCGCGGCGATCGCGTCCATGATCGGCATTCCGCCGTTCCTCGGGTTCGTGGCGAAGGAGGCCGCGTTCGAGGCGTTCGCGCACGGCGGTCTCGACGTCGTCGTTCTCGCCGGGGTGGTCGCCGGGTCGGCGCTGACCGTGGCGTACGGGGCGCGTTTCCTGCACGGCGCCTTCTCCGGCACGACGGATCAGGGGCCGGAAGACCCGTGGGGGCTGGTCGTGCCGGTCGTGGTCCTGGCCGTCGCCGGGTTCGCGCTGGGGCTCGTCCCCGCGGTGCCGCAGAAGCTGATCGGCCCCTACGCCGACACGCTGCCGGCCCATGGTCCCGGCTACGAGCTCGCGCTGTGGCATGGCCTCGGGCTGCCGATCTGGATGTCGGTGGTGGCGATCGTGGCGGGCGCCGGGCTGTACGGCGCGTTCGGCCGGACGTTCCCGGGACGGTCCACGCGGTGGTGGCTGCCCGACGCGCAGAAGGGCTATGACGCCGTGATCGGCGGCGTCATGGCGGGGGCGCACGCGGTGACGCGGCGGCTGCAGATCGGCTCGCTGCCGGTGTACCTCGGGGTGATCGCGCTGACGGTGCTGGTCGTGCCGGGGTCGGCGCTCGTGGCGGGCCTGGTCCAGGGCACCGGGCCGCGCTGGCGGGCGCCGCGGGGCTGGGACGACCCGGCGCAGCTCGTCCTCGCCGCGGTCGTGATCGTCTGCGCGCTGGCGGCGATGCGGGCGCGCGGCCGGTTGTCGGCCGTGGTGCTGCTGTCCGGCACGGGGTACGGGATGACCGGCCTGTTCGCCACGTTCGGCGCGCCCGATCTCGCGCTCACCCTCGTGGTCGTGGAGACGCTGACGCTGTTCATGCTCGTGCTGGTGCTGCGGCGGCTGCCGGAGCGGTTCCCGCCGCGGCTGCGGAAGGTCCCCGCGCGGGCCGCCACCGCCGTGATCAGCCTCTGCATGGGCGGGTTCGCCGGGCTCTTCCTGATGGTGGCGGTGCTGAGCCGGAGCGCCGAGCCGGTCGGGCCCGGCTACACCCGGGTCGCCGCGCAGGAGCACACGAAGAACGTGGTGAATCTGATCCTGGTCGATGTGCGCGCGCTCGACACCCTCGGCGAGATCACGGTGCTGGCCGCGACCGCGATGGGCGTGGTGAGCCTCGTGCTGACCGGGCCGGGGATGCGGGGGGTGCGCCGGCCGGGCGGCGGGGAGGCGGGGGAGGCGCCGCGGAGCCGCTGGCTCGCCACGCCCGGCCGTCCCCCGCTGGGCGGGTCGTCGGTCCTGCTGGAGGCGGTGGCGAGGCTGCTGACCCCCACGATCCTGGTGTTCTCGGTGTACCTGTTCTTCGCCGGGCACGGCCGTCCGGGCGGCGGGTTCGTGGGCGGTCTCGTGGCGGGCATGGCGTTCGTCCTGCGGTACCTGCCGGGCGGCCGGCGGGAGCTCGCCACCGCGCTGCCCGTCCGCCCCGCCGTCCTGCTCGGCGGCGGCCTGGGCATCGCGGTCGCCACGGGTGCGGGCGGCTGGGCGTCCGGCGGGGAGTTCCTGGCGTCCGGGAAGTTCGGGGGCACGGTGCCGGTGTTCGGGCACGTCGAGGTCCCCACCAACCTGTTCTTCGACGCGGGCGTCTACCTCCTGGTGCTCGGGCTGGTGCTGACGATCCTCACCACGCTCGGAGCGAGCCTGGAGGAGGAGCCGGAGGCCCTTGAGGTCCCGGCGGAGGAGCGGCCGTGACCGGGCCCGGCCTCGTCCTCGTCGTGGTGGTCGCCGTGCTGTTCGCGGCCGGGTTCGACCTGCTGATGCAGCGGTCCCTGATCCGGGTCGTGATCGGCTTCTCGCTGCTCGGCCACGGCGCCAACCTCGTCCTCCTGCTCGCGGGCGGGCGCGCCGGCACGCCGCCGCTGCTCGGCGCGAAGGGCCCGGGGCGGACGGCCGACCCGTTCCCGCAGGCGATGGTGCTGACCGCGATCGTGATCACCTTCGGCGTCACGGCGTTCCTGCTGGCGCTGGCCTACCGGAGCCGGCAGCTCCGCGGCGGCGACGAGGTCCAGGACGACGTCGAGGACCGCCGGATCTGCCGGGAACGGCGCCGCCGCGACGAGGCACGGGACGCCACGCCCCTGGAAGAGGAGAACCCCGGGCCGGAGGACGGCGCATGAACGTCCTCGTCCCGCTCCCGTTCGTGCTGCCGCTGTTCGGTGCCGCGCTGGCGCTGATCGCCCGGCGGCGGCGGACGTGGCTGCGGGTGCTCGGCCCGCTGGCCGCCGCGGGAAGCGTCGCCGCCAGTGCGGCGCTGCTCGCGGCCGTGTCCCGCGACGGCGTGGCCGCCGTCCAGCTGGGGGGCTGGGCCGCGCCGCTCGGCATCACGCTCGTCGCGGACCGGCTGTCGTCGCTGCTGCTGGTGGTGTCCAGCACGGTGCTGCTGGCGATCATGCTGCACGCCCTGGGGGAGGGCGCCGGCGGGACCGGCGGGCACGAGCCGGGCGTGTTCTATCCCGCCTACCTGACGCTGACCGCCGGGGTCAGCCTCGTCTTCCTGGCCGGGGACCTGTTCAACCTCTTCGTCGCGTTCGAGGTCATGCTCGCGTCGAGCTACGTCCTCATGACGCTGACGCCGACCGGGGAACGGGTCGGGGCCGGGATGACCTACACCGTGGTCAGCCTCACGTCCTCGATCCTCTTCCTCACCTCGCTCGGCCTGACCTACGCGGCGGCGGGCACGGTCAACCTCGCCGACCTGTCGACGCGGGTGCCGGACCTGCCGGGCGCGACCCGCACCGCGCTCGGCCTGCTGTTCCTCGTGGTGTTCGGCATCAAGGGCGCGGTCGTGCCCATGCACATGTGGCTGCCCGACAGCTACCCCGTCGCCCTCACGAAGATCACCGCGGTGTTCGCGGCGCTGCTGACGAAGGCCGCCGTGTACTCGCTCATCCGCGTCGAGACGCTCGTCTTCCCGCGCGAGCACGGCTCGTGGCCGATGCTCGTGCTCGCCGCCGGGACGATCATCGTCGGCACGCTCGGCGCGCTGACGCACGACGACATCCACCGCGTGTTCTCGTTCATCCTGGTCGGCCACATCGGCTACATGCTGTTCGGCCTCGCCCTG
The DNA here is from genome assembly GCF_001552195.1 of Actinomadura latina NBRC 106108. Lineage (GTDB taxonomy): Bacteria > Actinomycetota > Actinomycetes > Streptosporangiales > Streptosporangiaceae > Spirillospora > Spirillospora latina. The sequence goes on along the minus strand of NZ_BCQS01000005.1, from coordinate 495,985 downwards.
TTCGACGTCGCGGGGCTCACCGGCGCGATCCTCTACCTCGTCCACCACATCGTCGTGCAGGCGACGCTCTTCCTGGTCAGCGACCTCATCCAGGGCCACACGGGGGAGACGTCGCTGCACAGGCTCGGCGGGCTCGCGAGCCTGTCGGCGTTCATCGCCGTGCTGTTCTTCATCCCCGCCATGAGCGTGAGCGGCGTGCCGCCCACCTCGGGGTTCGTCGCCAAGCTCGCGCTGTTCCAGGCGGGCATCGGCTCGGGGAACGTCCTGGCCTACGCCGTCACGGGCGTCGCCGTGGTGGGGAGCGTCCTCACCCTCATGGCGATGAGCCGGATATGGACGCTCGGCTTCTGGCGTCCACGCCCGGAGGACGCCGGGGAGCCGCCCGCGTCCGGCTCCTACACGCGCGGCGGTGTGCGGCTCATGCAGTCGGTGACCGCGGTGCTCGTCGTCGCCGGGCTCCTCATCGCCGCGTTCGCCGGCCCGCTCGCTTCCTGGAGCCGGCAGGCCGCGAGCGACCTCGTCGACACGAACGCCTACCGGCACGCCGTCCTGGACGGAGGCCGGCCATGAACACGGGCGTCCGCCGCATCGTCTCCAGGTTGGGCATGGGCGTGTGGCTCTTCGGGGTCTGGCTGCTGCTGTGGGGACGGGCCGACGCCCTCATCGTGATCGGCGGCGTCGTCGCCGTAGCCGCCGTCTACATGCTGAGCCGGCTCCCCGCCGTCCCGACCATCAAGCGGGTACGGCCGGTGTGGCTCGCCGTGGCGGGCCTGGAGTTCTTCTGGGACCTGCTCGTCTCCAGCCTGGTCATCGGATGGCGCGCCCTCTACCGGCCGCGCCGGGTGAGAGGCGCGATCGTCGAAGTGGACGCCCGGACGCGCTCCGAACTCATCCTGCTGGCCGTCACGACGAGCATCTCTCTGCGCCCCGGCACCCTGCTGGTCGACCTCGACTGGGACCGGCACGTGCTGCGCATCCACGCCATGCCGGTCCGCTCCCGGAAGCAGGCGGACTCCGCGCGGGACGGCGTGCTCCACACCGAGCACCGGCTGATGCGCGCCCTCGTGACGTCCGAGGACGCAGCGGAACAAGACGTCTCCACCAGGGAGGACCGATGAGCATCGTCTACTCCGTCACCTTGGCGCTGCTGGGCGCCGCGTTCCTGATGACGGCCGCGCGCCTCGTCCGCGGCCCCTCCACGTTCGACCGCGTCATGGCGGGCGACATCCTCGCGGTCCTGCTGGTGAGCGGCATCGCGGTGCACGCGGCCGTCCACAAGGAGTCCGCGAACGCCGCGGTCCTCGTGGTGGTCGCGCTGATGGGCTTCGTCGGATCGGTCAGCGCCGCGCACCTGGCGGCGGCGCGGGCGGAGCGGCGGGAACGGGAGGAGCGGGCATGACCGCCGCCGCCGCCGCCGCCACCGCCGTCCTGCTCCTCGCCGGCTCGGCGTTCTGCGCGGTCGGCGCGCTCGGCATGCTGCGGTTCCCCGACCTGCTCACGCGGCTGCACGCCGCGACGAAACCGCAGACGATCGGGCTGCTGCTGATCCTCGCCGGGGTGGCGCCGCAGGCCGGCTCGGTCTCCGACGCCGCCCCGCTGCTGCTGGTCGCGGTCTTCCAGCTGATCACCGCCCCGGTCACCGCCCAGACCATCGGCGGCGCCGCCTACCGCGCCGGCGTCGTCGACCCCGCCGCCCTCACCCTCGACGAGACCGACCCCGGGGAACGCGACTCCTGAGGGACGGCGGGCACCCGCCCCCGCGGAGTGCCCGCTCCGGTGTCAGGACTGCGGACGGGATCAGGGCTGCGGGCGGTGTCAGGGCTGCGGGCGGTGGCGGGTGAACATGCCGGAGCCGCCCCAGCCGAGGCCGATGACGACGGCGCCGATGGAGGCGACGAGGCCGACGGCCCCCACGTCCAGCATGGCGAGAAGCGCGATCGCGAGCCCGTAGAGGACCGTGAGCGCGAAGAGGACCCGCCGGGCGACGCTCTTGTTCATGACCACGATCGTGTCGTGACCTGGCGGCCAGTAGTATCCACCGGTCGGTGGACAAAGAGGGATGCGGGGGACATGGCCGGGGAACCGGTGGCGCGCGCGGAGAACGTCTGGCGGCGGTCGTACCCGCTCTGGGACGCCTACTTCGCGATGGTGCTGGTCGGGACGATCGCCGCGACGGCCGCCGACGAGGCGCCGCCCGGCCGGCGGTCGGCGGCGATCGCGCTGCTCGTCCTGCTGAGCGTGGCGTACGTCGCGATCGGGCGGAGGGCGCTGCGGTCGCAGGAGGTGCCACGGCCCGGGTGCAAGGTCTACGCGGTCGCGCTGATCTGCATGTTCGTGCCCGCGACGCTGCTCGCGCCGGTGACGGCGACGGGCCTCGCCGCGCTGGCGCCGCAGGTCTACATGATGTACGGGGCGGGGCGCGGGTTCGCGCTGCTGCTCGTGCTGCTCGCGGTGTTCATCGGGCGGATGGGCCACCAGAACCATGAGCGGATGCGGCTCATCGAGGAGCTGGACCGGACGCGCGGCGAGCTGGCCGAGGTCAGCCGGGAGGCGGGGACGCTCGCCGAGCGGGAGCGGCTCGCCCGCGACATCCACGACACGATCGCGCAGGGGTTCGCGTCCATCACGATGCTGCTGCAGGCGGCGGAGGCCGAGGTCGGGCCGAACCGGCACCTGGAACTGGCCGCCCGCGCGGCGCGGGAGAACCTCGCGGAGACGCGGGGGCTGGTCGCGGCGCTGGCGCCGCCCGCGCTGGACGGCGGCTCTCTGGTGGAGGCGCTGCGGCGGATGGCCCGCGACTTCGACCTGCCCGCCGACCTCGTCGTGGAGGGCGAGCCGCGCCCCTTGGACGCAGTGGAGATCGTCCTGCTGCGGGTGACGCAGGAGGCCCTCACCAACGTCCGCAAGCACGCCGGCGCGACCACGGTGCGGGTATCGCTGGTCTACGGCGACCCGGTGCGGCTGACCGTCGCCGACGACGGCCGCGGATTCGCGCCGGACGAGGTCGAGCGCGGGTTCGGGCTGCGCGGCATGCGGAGCCGCGTCGAGCAGGCCGGCGGGACGTTCACCGTCTCGGGCGGCGAGGGCACCGTCGTCGAGGTGGTGATCCCGTGCTCCGGGTGATGATCGTCGACGACCATCCGATCGTCCGGGAGGGGCTGCGCGGCATGCTCGCCGCCGAACCGGACATCGAGGTGGCGGGGGAGGCCGCGTCCGGGGACGAGGCCGTCGCGCTGGTGCCCCGCGTCCGCCCGGACGTCGTCCTGATGGACCTGCGGATGCCGTCAGGGGACGGGCTGAGCGCCATCCGCCGGCTGCCGGGGCACCGGATCCTGGTGCTGACGACGTTCCAGGACGACGCCGACATCGTCCGCGCGATCGAGGTGGGCGCCGCCGGCTACCTGCTGAAGGACGCGTCGCGCACCGACCTCGCCGCGGCCGTCCGCGACGTCGCGGCGGGCCGGCGCGTGCTGTCGCCCGAAGTGTCGGCGCGCCTGGCGGCGGTCGGCACGGCACCCGCGCCACCGGTGCTTTCGGCGCGCGAGGCGGAGGTGCTCGCGCTCGTCGCGGAGGGCCTCACGAACGCGCAGATCGGCGAGCGCCTCTACATCGGGCAGGCGACGGTGAAGACGCACCTGCTCCGCATCTTCACCAAACTGGGCGTCTCCGACCGCACCGCCGCGGTGATGGCCGCGATGCAGCACGGCATCCTCTCCGCCCCCTGACCCACTGCTCGCCCATGCCATTTCGGGACGTAATGGTTGTAATCCGTCCTTCGTTAATTGCTTCATTTGGGTAATTGCTTCACGGGTCATCGTCATTGTTCTATCGTCGGAATGAGCGAGGCGGCAGTGGCGACACCCGTCTCGCGTGACCGGAACCACCGCCGCTTTCACCCCCAGGAGGCGATGATGCCCCGCCGTCCCCGCGAGCTCGGGATTCCGAAGACCCCCGTCGAATACTTCGGTACCGAACTGCGCGCACACCGCGAAATGGCGGGCCTTGGATGCCCGCAGTTCGCCGCCAAGCTCGGTTACTCGCCCCAGCGAATCGGCCAGGTGGAGCGGGGCGACGGCGCGCCGTCCGAGAACTTCGCGAAGGACTGCGACACGTTCTTCGAGACGAATGGGAATTCCTTCGCATCTGGGAGTGGATGCAGCGCGTCGGCCAGCTCCAGCTCCTTCCGCCCGGCTTCGCCGAATTCCTCCAGCGCGAGGCCGTCGCGCGCGTGATGCATACCTTTGAGGCCATGGCGGTAACGGGTGTGTTCCAGACGCGGGAGTACGCCTACGAGCAGTTGAAGGCGGGCCGGACTCCAGAAGAGGCCGAGGAACTCGTCGCGACACGGCTCGCTCGCCAATCGATCCTCGAAAGGGAGGATCCATGCCGTGTCGTCGTGGTCTTCGACGAGTACGCCCTTAGGAGACCCGTCAGGGGAGCGGAGGTCATGCGTGCTCAGATACAGCACCTGATCGCTCTGTCCGACCGCCTGAACGTCACGCTGCAGATCGTCCCGAGCGCGAAGGGCGCCTATCCGGGGATCATGGGTGCGTTCACGATTCTCGGCTTCGATGAGGAGCCGGATGCCGCCTATGTGGAGGGCCACGTGGGCGGGCAGTTGATCGAGCGCGCAAGCACGGTTCGGGCATATGCGCTACGTTTCGACTTGATCAGGGGCGCGGCGCTATGTACCGATGAGTCCCTGAAGCTCCTTCATACGATCTTGGAGGATCTATGAGCGGCCGTGGCGAGTCGAACATCCAGTGGCGGAAGAGCAGCCGCAGTACCAACACCGGAGGTGACTGCGTCGAGGCGGCGGCCCTTCCTTGGCGGAAGAGCAGCCGCAGCGGTGACACCGGAGGCCAATGTGTCGAGGTGGTGGGGATTGCCGCGGCGGTCGGGGTGCGGGATTCCAAGGATCCGGACGGGCCCAAGCTGGTGTTCGCGTCCGCCGAATGGCGCTCGTTCGCGAGGCGGGCGAAGAGCGGCGGGTTTGACCTGCGCTGACCCGCCGCGTTCCGCTTCTGCGCCGACCTACTCCTCGGTGGCAGGGCCGGCGCCGGACTCGAACTCGGCCAGGAGGTCTTCCTCGGTGGCGCCGCGGCGCCAGTAGCCGGTGAAGGTGACGGCGCGACGGTCCAGGCCGCGGTCCTTCACCAGGTGGCGGCGCAGGGCCTTGACCACGGCGGACTCCCCGGCGATCCAGGCGTAGGCGCCGTCCGGGATCTTCGCGTCGCGGACAGTGTCCGCGAGGGCGCCGGGGGAGACCCAGGTGATCTCTGTGCCGGCGGCGGTGGGCAGGTCGCGGCGGTCCTCCGGGTGCGGAACGTCGACGAAGACCTGCGCGGACGTCCCGGCGGGCAGCCAGGCGAGGTTCCCCGCGATGGCGGGCAGCGCGGTCAGGTCGCCCGCGATCACGACCGGGGCGCCGGGCGGCGGCCGGAAGTCGCAGCCGCCGTTGTCGGGGCCGGTCGGGCCGAGGATCGTGGCGCGGTCGCCCGAGCCGGCCGCCGCGGCCCAGCGGGCGGCCGGCCCGGACGCGCCGTCCATGTGCAGCGCGAAGTCGACGTCCAGCTCGCCGGGGCGGAGGCCGCGGACGGTGTAGGAGCGCATGATGCCGCGCTCGGCCGGGTCCAGCGCCCGCCAGTCGGCGAACCAGGTGGCGCCGTCGTTGTTCTCCGGCATGACGGGCGCGTCCTGGTGCGGGTGCGGGAGGAACACCTTGAAGCGCTGGTCCCGCCCGCCGGTGGCGAAGCCGTCCAACGACGTCCCGCCGAAGGTGATCCGGACCATGGACGGCCCGAGCCGCTCAGAGCGGAGTACGTGCACGTCGAAGAACGCGTAGGGGTGGGCCGGGGTCGTCATCGCGCCGCCTTTCAGCCGGTCTTCTTCGCGGAGTTCAGGGCGGCGGCGACCGCTTCGAGGAGCGGCGCGCAGCCCTCGTAGGAGAATCGGGGCTCCGCGTTCCACGGGACGACCTGGCCGGCCTTCACCGCGGGCAGGTCCTTCCAGGACGGCTTGGAGCCGAGGTCCTTCGGCTGGAGCGCCTGCGTGCGGGAGTCGAGCATGATGACGTCGGCCTTGTACTTGTCGGCGTTCTCCCAGCTCAGGTTCTCGAAGTAGCCGTTCTTGTCGAGGTTGCCGGGGACGATCAGGTCGACGCCGAGTTCCTTGTAGTAGATGAGGTCGGTGTTCATGTCCGGGCTGGACGCGTAGAACAGGTCGGGGCTCGCGGACGCGGCGAGGACCTTCAGCCCCGGCTTGGCCTTGGCCGCCGCCCGCACCGACTCGGCGGCCTTCTCGAACCGGGCCTTGGCGGCGGTGACCTTCGCCGACTTCAGGTCGGCGCCGAGGGCGGCGGCGAGCGCCGCCGTCCGCTCGACGGGCTTCGGCAGGGAGACGGAACCGGCGGAGATCGCGGCGCTCGGCGCCAGCGCGTAGATCTTGTCCTTGCTCTCGGCGGGGACGTAGAACAGCTCGCCCGGCAGGAACATGTTGTCGACGAGCAGGTCGGGGCGGAGCGCGGCGTACTTCTCGATGTTGAACTCGCCGAACGCGTTGCCGATGATCTCCAGCCGGTCGACGGGGAGGTTCCCCGCCTGCGGGTCGGGCCTGCCGTCCTTCAGCTTCGTCGGGCCGAACACGCCGACGAGCTGCCGGTCGATGCCGAAGTCGTAGAGGGCGGCGGCGGTCGCGACGTAGCCGACGATCCGCTGCGGGCGCTTCGCGACGTCGACCTTCGTGCCGCGGTCGTCGGTGAACGTCCAGGCGCCGCCGGGGGAGGCGGTGCCGGCCGCGCCGTCGTCACCGCCGCACGCGCTGATCAGCGCCCCGAGGGCGACGGCGCCGCCCGCGCCCAGGACGGCGCGGCGGGTGAGGTGACGAGCACCGGTGTGCGACATGCGAACTTTCTCCCTAGAACAACTACGGTGGCCGGATCGTGGGCGAACGAAAACTTAGGTTAACCTAACCTAAGATCTTGTCCAGAGGGGGCCGCCGGGTGCTGTCGACCAAGCCGCCGCCGCTCGCGGAGCGGCCGGCCGCGCGCTCTCATCGCGGCCCGTGGCAGGCGGCGGGACTTCTCGGCGGGGTGCTGTTCCTGCTCGCCGCCGTCGTGCTCAGCCTCGCGGTCGGGGCGAAACCGCTGTCGTTCGGCGAGGCGTGGGACGGGCTGTTCCACCCCGGCTCGGCGGCGTACACGGTCGTCCACGACATGCGCCTCCCGCGCACGCTGCTCGGCCTGCTCGCCGGGACGGCGCTCGGGCTCGCCGGCGCGGTGATGCAGGCGCTGACCCGCAACCCGCTCGCCGACCCCGGCATCCTCGGCATCAACGCGGGCGCGGCCGCCGCCGTCGTGTCGGCGGTCTCGTTCCTCGGGATCACCTCGTTCAGCGGCTTCGTGTGGTTCGCGTTCGCGGGCGCCGGCGCGGTCGCGGTGCTGCTCTACGCGGTCGGCGGCGGGCGCGGCGCCACGCCGGCCCGGCTCGTGCTCGCGGGGGCCGCGCTGAACGCCGCGCTGTTCTCCTACGTGAACGCGGTGCAGCTCCTCGACACCGCGTCCCTCGACCGGATGCGCTTCTGGACGGTCGGCTCCCTCGCCGCCGCCCAGGACCACACCGTCGTCCGCGTCGCCCCGTTCGTCGCCGCCGGGCTCGTCCTGGCGCTGCTGCTCGCCCGCCCGCTCAACGCGATGGCGATGGGCGAGGACGCGGCCCGCGCGCTCGGCGCCGACCCGGCGCGCGCCCGGATCGCCGCGATCGTCGCGATCACCCTGCTGTGCGGCGCGGCGACCGCGGCGTGCGGGCCGATCGTCTTCGTCGGGCTGATGGTGCCGCACCTCGTCCGCGCGCTGACCGGCCCCGACCTGCGCCGGCTGCTGCCGTACTGCGCGATCCTGTCGCCCGCGCTGATGCTGGCGGCGGACGTCCTCGGGCGCGTCGTCGTCCGCCCGTCCGAACTCCAGGTGGGCATCGTGATGGTCGTGGCCGGAGGGCCGGTGTTCCTGTACTTCGTCCGGCGTCCCCGGAAGAGCCCGGAATGAGCCGCGCCCCGCACTTCGCCGTCGTCCGGACGCCCGCCGGGCCGTCGCTGCGGTTCCGCCCGCGCGCCCTCGCCGTCGCGGCGGCCTGCCTCGCCGCCGCGCTCGGGACGGGCGTCCTCCTCATCGGCAGCGGCGACTTCCCGATGAGCCCCGCCGACGTCGTCCGCACCCTGCTCGGGCGGGGCCCGCCCGCCGACTCGCTGATCGTCAACGAGATCCGGCTGCCGCGGGCGGCGGCCGGGCTCGCCGTCGGCGCCGCGCTCGGGCTGGCGGGCGCGATCTTCCAGTCGCTGACCCGCAACCCGCTGGGCAGCCCCGACATCCTCGGGTTCACCCAGGGCGCGGCGAGCGGCGTCCTCGCGGTGATCGTGCTGGCCGGCGGCGGCACCGCCGCGGTCGCGGCCGGCGCGGCGGGCGGCGGGCTGCTCACCGGCCTGGCCGTGTACGCGGTGGCGGGACGCCGCGGCGCGCACGGGCAGCGGCTCGTCCTCGTCGGCATCGGCGTCGCCGCGATCCTCACCGGCGTGAACGGCTACCTGCTCACCCAGGCGCACATCACCGAGGCCGCGCGCGCCGTGCTGTGGCTGACCGGCAGCCTCGACGGCCGCGACTGGGCGGACACGGCGCCGGTGCTCGCCGCGCTCGCCGTCCTCGGGCCGCTCGTCATGGCCGGCTGCGGCCGGGCGCTGCGCATGCTGGAGATGGGCGACGACGCCGCGCACGGGCTCGGCGTCCCTATCGAGCGGGTCCGGCTGATCATGCTGGCCGCGGCGGTGCTGCTCACCTCGCTGGCCGCGGCGGCGGCCGGGCCGGTCGCGTTCGTCGCGCTGACCGCGCCGCAGCTCGCCCGCCGCCTCACCCGCACGACCGGCCCCAACCTGCTGCCCGCGACGTGCATGGGGGCTGCGCTGCTGGTGGCCGCCGACTGGGTCGCGCAGCGCGCCTTCCCCGGGCACCAGCTCCCGGTCGGCGTCGTGACCGGCCTCCTCGGCGGCGGGTACCTGGTCTGGCTCCTCGTGACCGAACGCAAGACGGGACGGATCTGAATGGCGGACCATCTGACCACGGGCGCGAACGCGCGGCTCACCGGTACGGGCCTCACCCTCGCCTACGACAAGCGGACGATCACCGAGAACCTCGACGTGGCCGTGCCGGACGGGTCGTTCACGGTCATCGTGGGCCCGAACGCGTGCGGCAAGTCGACGCTGCTGCGGGCGCTGGCCCGCATCCTCAAGCCGTCCGCCGGGAGGGTCGTGCTGGACGGCCGGCCCATCGCGGACTGGCCGGCCAGGAAGCTCGCCCGGACGCTCGGGCTGCTGCCGCAGTCGTCCATCGCGCCGGAGGGCATCACGGTCGCCGACTTGGTGTCGCGCGGCCGGTACCCGCATCAGAGCCTGCTGCGGCAGTGGTCGCGGGAGGACGAGCGGGTCGTCGCCGGGGCGATGGACGCGACCCGCGTCGGGGACCTCGCCGACCGGCACGTGGACGAGCTGTCGGGCGGGCAGCGGCAGCGCGTGTGGATCGCGATGGCGCTCGCCCAGCAGACCCCGCTCCTGCTGCTGGACGAGCCGACGACCTACCTCGACATCGCCCACCAGATCGAGGTCCTGGACCTGTGCGCGCGGCTGCACGCGGAGGGCCGCACGGTCGTCGCCGTCCTGCACGACCTGAACCACGCCGCCCGCTACGCGACGCACCTCATCGCCATGCGGGAGGGCCGGATCGTCGCGGCGGGCGACCCGGCCGAGGTCGTCACGGCGGAGCTGGTCGAGGAGGTGTTCCGGCTGCCGTGCCGGGTGATCGACTGCCCGGAGACCGGGACGCCGCTCGTCATCCCGGCCGCGCGCACCCGCGTCCCCGCCGCGCGCTGAACCCCCGCATAATCGTTGTAGGCTTACAATGTTTGTAGCTCTACAACGATTGGGGTTCGCGCGTGCCCGAGCTGAGCCGCCGCCGCCGGATGCTCGTGCTGGCGATCTGCTGTATGAGCCTGCTCGTCGTCAGCCTCGACAACACCATCCTGAACGTCGCGCTGCCCACGCTGCAGCGCGACTTCTCCGCCTCCCTGTCCGGCCTGCAGTGGACGATCGACGCGTACCTGATCGTCCTCGCCTCGCTGCTGATCCTGTCCGGCTCGACCGCCGACCGGATCGGGCGCCGCCGCGTGTTCCAGACCGGGCTCACGCTGTTCGTCGCGGGGTCCGTGCTGTGCAGCCTCGCGCCGTCCCTCGGCTGGCTCGTCGGCGCCCGCGTCGTCCAGGCCGTCGGCGGGTCGATGCTCACCCCGGTCGCCATGTCGATCATCACGAACGTGTTCACCGAGCCGCGCGAGCGGGCCCGCGCCATCGGCGCCTGGGGCGCCGTCGTCGGGCTCAGCATGGCGATGGGGCCGCTCGTCGGCGGGCTGCTCGTCGACTCCGTGGGCTGGCGGTCGATCTTCTGGCTGAACGTGCCGATCGGCCTCGCCGCGCTCGCGCTGACCGCGCTGTTCGTGCCCGAGTCGCGCGCCGCGCGGCCGCGCCGGCCCGACCCGGCCGGCCAGGCGTTCATGATCGTGCTGCTCGGCGCGCTGACCTACGCGATCATCGAGGCGCCCGGCCGCGGCCTCGGCGACCCCGCCGTCTACGGGGCCGCGATCCTCGCCGCCGCGTCCCTGGCCGGGTTCGTCCGGCACGGGCTGCGCGCCCCCGAGCCGCTGATCGATCTGCGCTTCTTCCGCAGCGTCCCGTTCTCCGGCGCGACCCTCGTCGCGATCAGCAGCTTCGCCGCGCTCGGCGGATTCCTGTTCGTCAACACCCTCTACCTGCAGAACGTGCGGGGGCTGTCGGCCCTGCACGCCGGGCTGTACCTGCTGCCGATGGCCGCGATGACCGCCGCGAGCTCCCCGCTGTCGGGACGGCTCGTCGGCGCCCGCGGCCCCCGGCTGCCGCTGCAGATCGCCGGGGCGGCGATGCTGGCCGGCTGCCTGCTGGTCGCCGCGTTCGACGCCGAGACCCGCGACGCCACGCTGTTCGCGTCCTACGTCCTGTTCGGCATCGGGTTCGGGACGGTGAACTCGCCGATCACGAACACGGCCGTGTCCGGGATGCCGCGCGCGCAGGCCGGCGTCGCCGCGGCCGTCGCGTCCACCAGCCGGCAGATCGGCCAGGCGCTCGGCGTCGCGGTGATCGGCGCCGTGCTCGCCGCCGGGACGTCCGGCGCGCCGGACGCGGGCGCCTTCGTGGCCGCCGCCCGCCCGGCATACTGGATCCTGACCGGATGCGCCGCCGCCGTCCTCGTGCTCGGCACGGTCACCACCGGCCGGCGGGCCGCGCGCAGCACCGCGCACGTGTCCGGGCTGTTCGACGCCGGCGACCCGGCCCCTGACGGACCTCACGTGACGGGAGCGAGCGCCCGATGACCGAACCGGCCGCCGAGCCGTCCGCCGAGCCCTCCGCCGAGCCGTCCGCCGATGTCGCGGCGCGCGCCTGGCGCAACCTCGGGATCGTGTTCCACGAGCGCAGCGACGTGCGCCGGGAGGTCACCGAGGCGCTCGGCATGAGCTTCTTCCGGACCAAGGCGCTGCGCCGCATCGCCGCCGCGACGCAGCCGCTCACGCTCGGCGACGTCGCCGGGCTGCTGCTCACCGACCGCCCCTACGCCACCATCGTGGTCGACGACCTGGTCGGGCGCGGCCTGGTCGAGCGGACCCCGAACCCGGCCGACCGGCGCGCCAAGCTCGTGACCGCGACCGACGCCGGGCGCGCCGCGGCGGCGGAGGCCGAGGGCATCCTCGCCACCCCGCCGCCGGAGCTGTACGACCTCCCGGCCGAGGACCTCGCCGTCCTCGACCGGATCGCCCGCCACCTGCTGGGGGAGTCCTAGAGCGTGATCAGGCCCCGGACGGGACCTTGTAGGTCTCGGCGGCCTCGGACTCCTGCGCGTCCCGCTCGACGACCATCCCGCCGAGCGCCTTGGCGTCCGTCCGCAGGATGTAGGTCTTGCGGGTGCCCGGCTCGTCCACCTTCGAGAAGTCCATCGGGGTGCCGTAGCCGCCGTCGTGCGCGGTCGTCGACCGGTGCGCCGTGATGAGGCCCTCGCGGGTGAGGTCCTTGGCCTCGCACGCCTTCTTCAGCGCGTCCGTGAAGATCACCGCGCCGGTGTAGCCGTTGACGACGGCGCTGTCGCGCGGCTGCCCCGGGTACTTCTTGCCGTAGTCGTCCGCCAGCTTCTTGATCGCCGGCAGGTCGGACGAGATCGGCGCGCCCGCGGAGGCGAGGTAGAAGTCCTTCAGCAGCGCGGGCGCGGCCGGGGTCTGCAGCAGCTGCGGGGAGAACCCGGAGTTGCTCGCCACGATCGGCACCATGATGCCCTTGGCCCGCGCGACGCCCGCCAGCGACGCCGACTGCTTCGGCCCGGCGCTCATCAGGATCGCCTTGACGCCGGCGTCCTTCAGCGCCGAGACCTGCGCGGTCATGTCGTTGTCGGTCGCCTTGATCTTCTGCTCGACGAGGGTGAGGCCGAGCTTGTCCGCCGCGTACTTGGACCCGGCGAGCGCGCTCTCGCCGTAGTCGCCCTCGAAGTACACGTGCCCGATCTTGTCGCCCTTCTTGATCCCCTTCTCCTTGGTGAGGAAGTCCAGGGCGTTGATCATGTCGATGTCGTAGGTGGTGCCGGTGACCTGGATGTACTTGTCGCCGAGCAGCGTCGTCGCCCACGCGTTCGGGATCACGAACATCTTGTCGGAGGTGATCCGCTGCTTGAGCGCCGTCACCATCGGCGACCCGACGAACTGGGCGAGGCCGATGACGTCCGCCTGCATCTCGCTGTACCCGGCGACCGCCTTCTGCACGTCGTAGCCGTGGTCGCGGACGACCAGCTCGACCTTGCGCCCGCAGACCCCGCCCTGCGCGTTGACCTGCTCGAAGTACATCTGCTGCGCCTGGGTGAGGCTCTTGCCCAGCGGCGCGTACACGCCGGTCAGGTCGGTCGCGGCGCCGACGCGGATCGTCGTGTCGGTGACGCCGGGACCGGTCTTCACACCGTCCTTGCCGGTACTGGCGGACCCGCCGGTCGCCTTGCCGCTGCAGCCGGACGCCATGCTCAGCGGCAGCGCCACCGCCAGCGCCGCGACCGCCGTCAGCCGTGCCGTTCGCTTCATACTGGTTGCTCCTCTTTTTCGAGTCGGGTGAGGGGACGGGCGGCCCTGCGCCGGGACGCGGCGGTGCGCAGCCGCGGCCACATCCCGGCCAGGCCGCCGGGCAGGAAGAGGACGACGGCGACCACGGCGGCGCCGTACAGGATCCGGGCGGCCTCGGCGGGGGACACCCCGCCGGAGCCCGGCGCGGCGACGAGCGGCAGGTCGTCGCCGAAGCGGGTGAGGAGCTGCGGCAGGACGGACACGAACACCGCGCCCGCGATCGCCCCGGCGGCGGTGCCGAGCCCGCCGATGACGATCATGGCCAGGTAGTCCAGGGACAGGAACATCCCGAAGTAGTCCGGGACCGTCCGGCGGAACGCCAGCGCGAGCAGCGCCCCGGCCGCCCCCGCGTACATCGACGACAGCACGAACACACCGGCCCGGTAGCGCGCCACCGGCACGCCCATCACCGCCGCCGCCGTCTCGTGGTCGCGGATCGTGTTCATCGCCCGGCCGGGCCGGCCGCGCAGGATGCCGCGCGCGATCCACGCCGCCGGGACCAGCAGCAGGACGGCGAGGAACCACAGCCGCTCCAGGGCGCCGAGCGGCACGTTGAACAGCACCAGGCCGGGGGAGTCGTCGAAGCGGAACCCGGCCAGCTCCAGCGGCGGCACGTCCCGTCCGTTGAACCCGCCGGTGACGGTCTCGGCGTTGAACAGCACATGCTGCCCGATGAAGATCAGCGCCAGCGAGGCGATGCCGAGGTAGACGCCGCGCAGCCGCCCCGCGATGGGGCTGAACAGGCCGCCCGCGACGCCGGCGAGGACGATCGCGCCGACGAACGCCAGCGGCGTCGGCAGCCCGAGGCCCGCGACGTGCGGCCCGTCCTCGGACGCCAGGTACACGTACCCGTAGGCGCCGACCGCGAGGAAGAACGCGTGCCCCATCGACAGCTGCCCGGTCGCGCCGGTCAGCAGGTTCAGGCCGATCGCGCCGATCGCGGCCGACATCGCGAACAGGCCGGTCTGCAGCCAGAACGCGTCCAGGTAGAAGGGCATGGCGAGCAGCACCGCCGTCGCGGCGAGCGCCGCCGCGAAGCGGAACGGACGTTCAGACACGCGACAGCTCCCTCGTCCCGAACAGCCCGGCCGGGCGGACCAGCAGCACCAGCAGCATCACCACGAACGGCGCCACCTCGCCGATGCCGCGGCCCATGAACGCGAGGTCGCCCTGGTAGCCGGTCACCAGCGACTCGGTGAGCCCGACGATGAGGCCGCCGACGAGCGCGCCGGTCGTCGAGTCGAGCCCGCCGAGGATCGCGGCCGGGAACGCCTTCATCGCCGCGAACGACGTGCTGCGGTCCAGGCCCGGCGTGGGGAACACGGTCAGGAACAGCGCCGCGACCGCGGCGAGCGCGCCCGCGATCGCCCACGCGGCCAGCGACACGCGGGTCAGCCGGACGCCCATCAGCGCCGCCGTCTCCCCGTCCTCGGCCGCCGCCCGCATCGCCACGCCCCACGAGGTGTAGCGGAACGCCAGCAGGAACGCCGCGATCAGCAGGGACGCGACCGCGAACGCCGCGATGCGGGTCTGCGCGATGCCGACCCCCGCCACGTCCACGATCTTGTTCTGCCAGGGATCGCCCATCGACAGGACCTGCGTGCCGATCTCCCGCGTCAGCGCGGTCGTCAGCACGATGTCGACGCCGATCGTGACGATCGCGAGCACCGCCTGGTCCTCGACGCGGGCGCGGCGCAGCACCAGGAACTCCACCAGCGCGCCCACGGCGGCCGCCGCGGCGACGCCCGCGCCGAGCGCCGCGAGGAATCCGATGTCGTCGTGCAGGACCGCCGTCACGTACCCGCCGACCAGCAGCAGCGACGCGTGCGCGAAGTTGACCACCTCGGTGGCCTTGAAGATGATCACGAAGCCGAGGGCGATCAGCGCGTACACCGACCCCGCCGAGACCCCGTTGACCACCAGCTCGATGAACGTGCTCAAGGATTTCCCTCCGAAGGTTCCGCCGGCTCGTGCGCGCCGCCGAGGTAGGCGCGGATCACGGCCGGGTCCCGCTGCACGCGCTCGGGCTCGCCCCCCGCGATGCGCCGGCCGAAGTCGAGGACGGTGACCTCGTCGGCCAGCCGCATGACCATCCCCATGTCGTGCTCGACCAGCAGGACCGAGACGCCGAGGTCGGCCCGGACCCGGGCGACGACCTCGGCCATCCGCTTGCGCTCGGCGCCGTTCATCCCGGCCACCGGCTCGTCCAGGAGCAGCAGCCGGGGCTCCATCGCGAGGGCGCGGGCCAGCTCCACCCGCTTCTGGACGCCGTAGGACAGCAGGCCCACCGGCGCCGCGAGATGCTCGTCGACCCCGACGAACCGGGCGATGTCGCGGACCCGCGCCCGGTGCCGGGCGTCCTCGCGGCGCGCCCACGGCATCCGCAGCCCCGCCGACGCGAACCCGGCCCTGGTGAGCCGGTGCCGCCCGAGCATCAGGTTGTCCTCGACGGACAGGTGCCGCGACAGCGCGATGTTCTGGAACGTCCGGGCGACGCCGAGGCCCGCGATCCGGTGCGGCGGCAGCGACGTCAGCTCCGCGCCGCCGAACCGGACGCTGCCCTCACTGGCCCGGTACACGCCGGACAGCACGTTGAAGCACGTCGACTTGCCCGCCCCGTTCGGCCCGATGACCGCGTGGACACTGCCCGCCACGACGGTGAACCCGACCCCGTCCAGCGCGGTCAGCCCCGCGAACCGCACCGTGAGCCCGTCGACCTCCAGATCGCTCATCCGGCCCACCGCTCCAGCGAGGGCGGCGGGGCGGAATCATCCCCGCCTCCGTCCTCCTCCTCGCCGCCGACGCCGAGGTAGCGCCGCCGGACCTCGTCGCTCGCGGCCAGCTCCGCCGACGGCCCGTGCAGCGTCACCGCGCCGACCTCCAGCACGTGCGCCGACGACGACAGCTCCAGCGCCAGCGCCGCGTTCTGCTCGATCAGCAGGATCGCGGTGCCCTGCAGGTTGATCTCCCGGACGGTCTCGGCGATCCGCTCGGCCATCAGCGGCGCCAGCCCGAGCGTCGGCTCGTCCAGCAGCAGCATCGACGGGCACGCCATGAGCGCCCGCCCGATCGCGAGCATCTGCTGCTCGCCGCCGGACAGCAGCCCGGCCCGCTGCCGGGCCCGCTCGGCCAGCACCGGGAACAGCTCCAGCACCCGCTCGTGCGCCTTGGCCGCCGCGCCGCGGGCGGGCGCCCCGAGCGCGCCCGCCCGCAGGTTCTCCTCCACGCTGAGCCGGCCGAACACCCGGCGTCCCTCCGGTACCTGCACCACGCCGGCCGCCACGACGGTGGCCGGGTGCAGCCCGACGAGGGACCGGTCGCCGAGCCGGACCGTGCCGGTGTCCACCGCCCCGCGGTGGAACGGCAGCGTGCCCGAGATCGCCCGGAGCAGCGTCGTCTTGCCGGCCCCGTTCGCGCCGAGCACGGCCGTGACCGCGCCCGCCGGGACGTCCAGCGAGACACCGCGCAGGGCCCGCACCGCCCGCCCGTAGCTCACCGACAGGTCGCGGACCGCGAGGGTCCCGTTCGCCATGCGCCCCTCCGTAAGTTCGTGTGGCGGGCAGCCCAGCATGGGCCTGCGACCTGCGTCTACAGGCCCCGCGCAAGACGTGGCGGGGGTCCAATCGAACATCGTTCGGGTTGTGCGGCGAGCACAGTGGCGGCGCCGTTCGACCCTCCGGCGGCGCGCGTGCGTATGTCCCGTCATGAGGGAGACCGCACGGAATCTTCGGCGGCGGTGGCGGGCCGGAGCCGCCGCCGCC
The DNA here is from genome assembly GCF_001552195.1 of Actinomadura latina NBRC 106108. Taxonomy (GTDB): domain Bacteria; phylum Actinomycetota; class Actinomycetes; order Streptosporangiales; family Streptosporangiaceae; genus Spirillospora; species Spirillospora latina. The sequence goes on along the minus strand of NZ_BCQS01000005.1, from coordinate 479,004 downwards.
GCGCTGCTCGCGCTGACCGGCGCGTGCCAGTTCGAACTGCGTCCGCCGCCGGGGCAGGCCCGCCCCGCGGCACAGGGCACGGCGGCGCAGGGCACGGCGGCCGCCGGCTCGCCCGCCCAGGCGCCGAGCGCGCCGGGCACGTTCAACGAGTCGGAGTTCCAGGAGGACCTGCGCACCGCGGAGACGACGACCGACGACTACTGGCAGCGGCACTGGAACCGGCTGTTCACCGGCTCCTACAGCTCACCGCGCGTCGTGGGCCTCTACGACGGCCGCGACCCGCGCTCGGCGCCGCTCTGCGGGAAGGAGCGCCTGACCCCCGACAACGCGGCGTACTGCCCGTCCGGCGACTACGTGGCGTGGGACGCGCACCTCATGCGCTCGGGCTACGCGCGCGGTGACGCGTGGGTCTACCTGGTGATCGCGCACGAGTGGGGGCACGCCGTCCAGGCCAGGCTCCGCCGCGGCCTGGTGTCGCCCGCCGCGGAACTCCAGGCCGACTGCCTCGCCGGGGCCGTCCTCTACGGCTCGTCCGACGACGGCACGCTGCGGTTCGAGGACGGCGACGAGCAGGAGCTGGTGGACGCCTTCCAGGTCATCGGCGACAAGGCCGCCTGGACGAAACCCGGCGACCACGGCACCGCCGTCCAACGCCTCCGCAGCTTCTCCCGGGGCGGCGAGAACGGCGTGCAGGGCTGCTTCAGCTGAGGTGGCGCTCCACCGACTCGACCTTGGCGTCGAGAGCGCCGGTGACCCCCGGCCGGATGTCGGCCTTCAGGACGAGGCCGACCCTGGGGGCCCGCGCCGCCACAGCCTCGGTGGCGTCCTTCACCACGGCCATGACCTCGTCCCATTCGCCTTCGATCGTGGTGAACATCGCGTCGGTCCGGTTGGGGAGCCCGCTGGCCCGCACCACCCGGACGGCCTCCGCGACGAGTTCGCCGACCTCCTCACCCGCCCCGAGCGGGGTCACCGAGAACGCGACGAGCATCGCGCACCTCCCTACGGCTGGACGACCTGTCTCACCACGATCTCATCCAGCCGCCGCTCGACGATCACCCCCACCGGCCAGTCGCGCGCGAGGCACCGCAGCAGCGCCGCCTCGTGCTCGGCGAACGCGGGGTCGCAGCCCTGCTGCTCAAGGCTCGACCGGATCGCCAGCACATGGTCCTCTTCGGTGAACCCGGGTATCTCCCGGACCATCGCGGTCGTCGTGGCGCGGTGCGAGTTGAGCCCGGCGAACGACCGGCCGCAACCGCATCCTCCGTCGGGGTCGTCGCGGTCGCGGGCGCACACCATTCCGATGTGGACGAGTTCGCCCTCGACGCACCAGTCGAAGTCGTTGTCGCGCAATCCCTGGCCGGCGTTGGTGGCGGTGAGCAGCTTCAAGGCCATACCCCCTCGGTCCTCGGACCCGACAACCGTACGACGGGGGTCTGACATAACGTTCAAAGCATGAGCGAAGACAAGGACGTCCTGGTTCACCGCGACGGCCCGTTCATCACGATCACGATGAACCGCCCGAAGCGCCGCAACGCACTCTCCAAGGCATTCCTCCACGAGCTGACGGCCGCGTTCGCCGAGGCGGGCGCCACGGACGCCCGCGGGATCATCCTGGCCGCGAACGGCCCGGTGTTCTCCGCCGGCCACGATTTCGCCGACATGGCGGGCGCGTCGCACGCCGACGCCCGCGACCTCCTGCAGGTCTGCACGGACCTGATGCGGACGATCCAGTCCGTCCCGCAGGTGGTGGTGGCCCGCGTCCACGGCCTCGCCACGGCCGCCGGCTGCCAGCTGGCCGCCAGCTGCGACCTGGCCGTCGCCGCCGAGAGCGCGGGCTTCGCCGCCCCCGGCGGCAAGGGCGGCTGGTTCTGCCACACCCCGCTCGTCGCGATCTCCCACAACATCGGCCGCAAGAGGGCCGCCGAAATGGCCCTGACCGGCGAGATCTTCGACGCCCGGACGGCCGCGGACTGGGGCCTGATCAACTACGCCGTCCCCGACGACGACCTGGAGAAGGCGACCCACGATCTCCTGACCCGCGCGACCCAGGGCAGCCCACGGAGCAAAGCCCTGGGCAAGCAGGCCATGTACGCCCAGCTGGACCGCCCCGAACAGGACGCCTACGCCTACGCGATAGAGGTCATGGCCGCGTCCAGCCAGACGCCGGAAGCCCAGGAGGGCATGACGGCCTTCCTCGAAAAACGCCGCCCCACCTGGCCCGCGTGACACTGCGTCACTGGTCATATCCGGTCAGATGATCTAGTCTGCGAAGGCCGCCGCGCGTCGGATTCTCCGTCCCGGGCCCTCCTCGGCTTGATTTCTCCCGCCACGAGAACGAATTCACCCTCGTTCGCAGAGATCATCGCCTTGGAGGACCAGTGGCACTGTCCACGGACCCGCCGGCCCGCCGCGCCCGGCTCATCGGCCGCGGCTGGGTTCAGGCCGCGGCGCTCATCATCCTGGTCGGCCTGTTCGTCATGGTGCTGATGGGATTCATGACCTACCGGTCGAGCCCGCCGATCCCCGAGCGCACCGTCAGCACGTCCGGCCAGACCGTCTACACGCGCGCCGACGTCTTGGCAGGCCAGGACGTCTTCCTCAAGAACGGGCTGATGGAGTACGGGTCGATCTTCGGGCACGGCGCCTATCTCGGGCCCGACTTCACGGCCGACTACCTGAACCGGTCGGCGCGGCTGGTCGAGCGCGCCTACAGCGGGACGGGCGACGTGACACGCCGCGTCCAGGACGACTACCGCCGGAACCGGTACGACCCCCGCACCGGCACGTTGACGATCTCTCCCGCGCGGGCCGCCGCGTTCTCCGAGCTGACCAGGCACTACGCGGGCTTCTTCGCCTCACCGGAGGGCAAGACGGGCCTGCGTCCGAGGGCCATCACCGATCCGGCCGAGATCCGGCGGCTCACGAGCTACTTCGCGTGGAGCGCGTGGGCGGCGTCGGCGGAGCGTCCGGGCGAGAAGTACAGCTACACCAACAACTGGCCGCCCGAGCCGCTCGTCGCCAACGCCCCGACGGCGGACACGGTGGTGTGGAGCGTGATCAGCCTCGTGGCGCTGATCGGCGGGACGGGCGCGCTGTTCGCCGCGTTCGGCCGCTGGAACTGGCTGGGCTGGCACGGCCGGGACCAGCAGGAGCTCCGGTTCAGGGCGCCGCAGACGGTGGGCCTGACCAGCGGCCAGCGGGCGACGGCCGGGTTCTTCCTGGTGATGGCGCTGCTGTTCCTGGTGCAGACGTTCGCCGGCGCGGCGAGCGAGCACTACCGGGCGGACCTCGGCAGCTTCTTCGGCATCCCGCTCGACCGGTGGCTGCCGTACAACCTCTTCCGGACGTGGCACGTGCAGCTGGCGCTGTTCTGGGTGTCCACCAGCTTCCTCGCCGCCGGCATCTTCCTGGTGCCGATGATCACCCAGCGGCGCGACCCGAAGGGGCAGGGAGTCCTGGCGTACGTGCTGCTGGGCGCCCTCGTGGTCGTCGTCGCCGGCTCCTTGATCGGCGAGCTCGCGGGGATGCGCGGCGCGTTCGGCGATCTCTGGAGCTGGGTCGGGATGCAGGGTTTCGAGTACCTGGACCTCGGCAAGTTCTGGCAGATCCTGCTCACGCTCGGCATGTTCGTGTGGGTGGTGATCCTGTGGCGCGGAATGCGGCAGCGCCTGGGGGCCGAGAGCCGGGGGAACCTGCCGTGGCTGTTCTTCTTCGCCGCGCTGGCGCTGCCCGTCGTCTACGCGACCGGCCTTCTGGCCAGGCACGACTCCCCGTACGCGGTCAGCGACTTCTGGCGCTTCATGATCGTGCACCTCTGGGTGGAGGACTTCCTCGAACTGTTCACCACCGTGATGGTGGCCTACATCTTCGTGCTGCTCGGGGTGGTCCGGGAGAAGATCGCGCTGCGCGTGGTCTTCCTCGACATCATCCTGTACAGCGCCGGCGGCGTCATCGGGACGGCGCACCACTGGTACTTCAACGGCACACCGGCCGCCGTGCTCGCGCTGGGCGCGTTCTTCTCGGCGTTCGAGGTCATCCCGCTGACGTTCCTCACCGTCGAGGCGTGGAGCTTCATCCGGCTCGGCGCCCGGCAGGAGTCGAAGAGCGCGACGTCGTTCCCGCACCGCTGGGCGGTGATGTTCCTGGTCGCGGTGGGCTTCTGGAACTTCCTCGGGGCCGGCATATTCGGCTTCCTGATCAATCTGCCGATCGTGTCGTACTACGAGATCGGCACGATCCTCACCGCGAACCACGGCCATGCCGCGATGATGGGCGTGTACGGCATGCTGGCCGTCGGCTTCGCGGTGTTCGCCCTGCGCTATCTCATCCCGGAGCGGCTCTGGTCGGACAAGCTCGCCTCGATCAGTTTCTGGTCCCTGAACGCGGGCCTGGCCTGGATGGTGTTCGTGACGCTGCTCCCGGTCGGCCTGCTGCAGCTGTACCGCGCGGTGGACGCCGGCTACACCGAGGCCCGCTCGCTCGCCTATGTCGGCAGCCAGCCCAATACCGTCCTGGAGTGGCTGCGCCTTCCCGGCGACGTCCTGCTCATCGTCGGCGGCGTGCTCCCGCTCCTCTGGCTGGCGTGGCTGGGCGTCCGCCACCGGGGCAGCCATCCCGAAGCCCCCGAGAACCTTCCGGCCGAGGACCTCTCCCTGTTCACCGAGGTCACCGAGCCCACGGCCGACGCGAAGGGGTAGGGGAGGGCATGAGCTTCGAAGCGGTCTTCGTGGCCTGCTACGCGCTCGTCATAGTGCTGTCCGCCCTGGGTCTGCACCGTCTCGGGCGGAGGGACAGCTCCGCGTGGACGAGCCGGGCGCTCGCCGGCCACCGCAGGCAGGCTCCCGCCCCGCCGGAGACGACCCCGGCGGACTGGCCCCACTCCGAGGTCGGCCGCCTGCACACCCTGGTGGCGCTGATCATGGCCGCCGCGTCCCTGACCCTGGCCCTCGTCGAGCTGTTCCGCCACCACAACGCGGCTGAACTGGCCGTCCTCGGCCTCACGGCCGTGGTCGCTGCGGCCGCCCTGCTCGATCTGACGGCGAAGTTCACCCGCGACCGCACCGGCCGGGACTGAAAGCGGAGGCGCACGAGGACGCCGCCGCGCTGTAGGGCGGGCGGGACTCGAACCCGCGACCGGAAGATTATGAGTCTTCTGCTCTGACCAGCTGAGCTACCGCCCCGCGGCCGTTCCCCCGGTGACGGCGGGGGTTTTGCCGGGTGCAATCTTAGCGGCGGTGAGCAGTGGGGGCGTGGAGGACGTCCTCCTTTCGGCGGGGCCATGTCATACCAGGAGGCGAGTGACGGGTGTGGTGACCGGTCGGTAGGGTCCCGCGTATGTCCAGACGCATACTGGCCCTTGTTCCCGTCCTGCTGGCGCTCGTGTTCGCGGGCGCGTGCGATGGCGGGTCCGATGAGCCGGCGAAGAAGGCGGATTTCGACGCGGCGCAGACGCTCCGGCAGGCGGCGCAGGCCATGGGGGCCTTGACGAGCGTCGGGTTCGCGCTGGAGTCGGACGGCACGACGCCGGTCATCGTGAAGGGCGGCGACATGAAGCTGCTCCGGAGCGGGGACGCGCAGGGGACGCTGACGGTCGAGCAGCAGGGCCAGAACGTGGAGATGAAGGTCGTCGCGGTGGGCGACAGCATCTACCTGGACGCGGGGACGGGCGGCTGGCGGAAGCTGCCGAAGGCCCTCGCCGCGAGCGTGTACGACCCGTCGGCGGTGCTGGATCCGCAGCGCGGGATCCCGATGCTGCTGACGTCGGCGAAGGCGCCGGAGCCGCAGGCCGTGGAGAAGGTGGACGGCGAGGAGGCGTACCGGGTGGGCGCGAAGCTGCCGAAGGCGCAGATCGCGGGCCTGATCCCGGGCATCAACGCGGACATGGACGGCCAGGTGTGGGTGCGCAAGGCCGATCACCGGCTGGTGAAGGTGCGCGGGACGTTTCCGAAGGGCGGCGCGGTGGTGATCTCGTTCACCGAGTTCGACGCCCCGTACAAGATCAGCGCGCCGAAGTAGGGCGGCCCGGGTGAGGGAGCGGCGCCGGGTCGCGATCGGGGCCGGCGGCGCGGTGGTGCTGCTGGCCGCGCTGGACGCGTATGTGGTGACGACGGTCCTGGTGCCGATGGTCAAGGACGTCGGGATCCCGATCAACCGGCTGGAGCGGGTGACGCCGGTCCTGACGGGGTTCCTGCTGGGCTACGTGGCGGCGATGCCGCTGCTCGGGCAGTTGTCGGACCGGTTCGGCCGGCGTCCGCTGCTGCAGGCGTGCCTGGTGTTCTTCGCGGTGGGATCGGTGGTGACGGCGCTGGCGCACGACGTGCCGGTGCTGACGGCGGGGCGGGCGGTGCAGGGCGTCGCGGGCGGCGCGCTGCTGCCGGTGACGATGGCGCTGGCCGGGGACCTGTGGGAGGAGCGGCAGCGGCCGGTGGTGCTCGGCGCGGTGGGGGCCGCGCAGGAGCTCGGCAGCGTGCTCGGCCCGCTGTACGGGGCGGGGATCGCGGCGGTGCTGGACTGGCGTGCGATCTTCTGGATCAACGTGCCGCTGGTGGTCGTGGCGATGGCCGCCGTGCAGGTGGCCGTGCCCGGCGGGCGCAAGGAGGGGCCGCGGCCGGGCGTGGACGTCGTCGGCGGCCTGCTGCTGGCGCTGGGCCTCGGGCTGCTGGTCGCGGCCGTCTACAACCCGGAGCCGGAGGAGTCGGCGCTGCCGCCGTGGGGGCTGCCGGTGCTGGGTGCGGGCGCCGCGGTGCTGGCGGTGTTCGTCCTGTGGGAGGTCAGGACCAGGACGCGGCTCCTCGATCTTTCGGGTGTGCGGCGCGGGCCGCTGCTGGCGACGCTGGGCGTGAGCCTGCTGTCGGGTGCGGCGCTGATGGTGACGCTGGTGGACGTCGTGCTGGTGGCGCAGACCGTCCTGCACAAGGACACCACGGAGGGCGCGCTGCTGCTGACGAGGTTCCTGGTGGCGCTGCCCGTCGCGGCGGTGGCCGGCGGGCTGATCGCCCGGCGGGTGGGGGAGCGGTGGCCGATGGCGGCGGGCATGGCGGTGTCCGCGGCGGGCTACCTGCTGATCGCCGGCTGGCCGGCGGATCTGGCGAACGCCTCGTACGGGCCGCTCCCGCGGATGGACGTCGATCTCGTGGTGACCGGTCTCGGTCTCGGCCTGGTGATCGCGCCGGTGTCGTCGGCGGTGCTGGCGTTCGTCCCGGCGGGGCGGCACGGCGTCGCGTCGGCGGCCGTGGTGGTGGCGCGGATGATGGGCATGCTGCTCGGCGTGTCCGCGCTGTCGGCGTGGGGGTTCTACCGTTTCCACGCGCTGACGGCCGATCTGAAGCCGCCGCTGCCGTTCCTGATGTCGAAGGACGAGTTCGCGCGGCAGATGAAGGTCTACAACGCCGCGTTGCAGGACGCGCTGCGCACCGAGTACCAGGAGATCTTCTGGATCACCGCGGGGATGTGCGTGCTCGGGGCCCTGCTGGCGCTGGCGGTGGGGGCCCGGCGGGACGCCGACGGTCCGGACGATGGCCTAAATCGGTCATCAACCCGGCATATCGGACACGATTCGGGAAATGATTCGGCCACCGGCGATGTGCCGTTCAACGAACTCGGGAATATCCTCGGTAAAGAAGGCTGAAGGCCTCTTGCCGGGAGGGCGCTCCCCGGGGAGGTGAATGCGAATGCGCAGGTCAGGCATCCGCCGCGGTGGCGGGCCCGTGGTCAGGCTGCGCCGCCGGCTCGGGCTGGAGCCGAACGGGCTGCGCCGCCGCGTGGACCGCGTCCAGCGGCTGGTCGCCCTCGGGCTGCTCCTGCTGCTGCTCGGTGCCGCACCGCCGCTGGCGGCGCTGGCGGCGTCCTGGTCCTACGGCGCGGGAACCCATGCGGAGAACGCCGAGCGCGCGAACCGGCACCAGGTGGTCGCCACCGTCACCTCGATCGGCGGCGTGGGCTCCTCCGGCGACCGCTACATCCATGAGACCGTCCAGGCGACCTGGCCGGGCCCGAACGGCGAGCCCCGCGTCGGGACGCTGCCGAGCTGGAAGAACGCGAAAGCGGGCGCGCACCGGACGATCTGGATCGACCGGCACGGCGATCCGGCCGTGCGCCCCCGCCCGCACAGCCGGACGGTGACCGACGCCGTCTACGCGGGCGCCGCGGCCGTCCTCGGCTGCGCGATGCCCGTGCTGCTCGGCTACGCCCTGGTCCGCCGCCGCTGCGACCGGCACCGCGACGAGATGTGGGAGGCCGACTGGGCCCGCATGGACGCCGCCGGCCACAACCCCCGCTCCTGACCCGGCTGCGGGACGAGCGGCCAGCGGACGAGCGCTACGGGACGGGCGCTACGGGACGGGCGCTACGGGGCGAGCAGGGCGCGGGCCGTCTGGATCAGGACGGCGTTGTCGTCGGCCGGGGAGCCGTCCGGGAGGGCGAGGGTGTCCTCCAGCCCGATCCGGACGTCCAGGTTGTGCCGGACGGCGAGGCGCAGCACCGGCCAGGCGCCGCCGTCCTCGCCGTGCAGCAGGACCGGGCGCTCGTGCCCGGTGCCGATGGCGTGCAGCAGCGCCTTGGCCGTGCCGGGCGCGGTCCCCGGGTCGGTGTCGGTCACCTCGGCGAGGATCCGCAGCACGTGGCCGGCGTGCGGCCAGCGCAGGAACCGCTCGGCGGCCTCGGTGCCGGAGAAGATGCCCGCCTCGATCGCGACGCCGCGTTCGATCAGCGCCTCGGCGACCAGTTCGGCGCCGGGCTCGTGGAAGTTCACCGACGCGTGGTCGGGCAGGACGGTCCAGGACCGGATCAGCGCGGCGCGCTCGGCCGGGTCGGGGGCCGTCCAGGCGCCCGTGGTGACGCCGACCCGGATGTTCGGGGTCGTCGCGCGCACGGCGGTGACCGTCTCGGCGACGCGGAACGCGTCCAGGGTGTCGGCGCCCGCGTCGTCCTTCGGATGCAGGTGCGCGTCCTGCGCGCCGACGTCGGCGGCGGCGCGGACCGCGGCGGCGACCTCCTCCGGCGAGACCGGCACCCCCTCGGTCCGGGGCCCGTTCGGGCAGACCTGGAGCATGCTCCGATCTTCTCAGGTGCGGGTCAGGGGGTGATGACGCAGGGTCCCCCTCCGCACACGTCCACGACCGTGCCGGTCTTCAGGAAGGCCGCCTTCTGGCGGCGCGCGTCGGCGTTGTTGCGCGGGTCCGAATGCGGGTCGCGGCCCTGCGTGGGCGGCGTGTTCGTCAGCGGCGGCGCCGGGGAGCCGCTGTCCCAGACGACCATGGCGGAGCCGTCGTAGGACGAGCCGAAGACCGGGATGCCCCAGTACGGCACCGTGTCGGGGTTGCGGCCCGGCGTCACCGCCGGGGCGTGGACGCGGGCGCCGATCGTGCGGGCCTCGACCTCGGCGGCCACGGGCGCCACCTGGTGGTCGCCGAACGCCACGTGCATCAGCACCCGGTGCTTCGGCGTGTTCGGCAGCGGATCGTCCGTCATGTGCCACGCGTAGCCGTTGGCCTCGCCGCGGTCCCACAGCATCTGGATCAGCGCGAGGCCGAGCTGCTGGTCGAGCTTGTCCGGGTAGAACAGGTCGAGGACCTGCGCGTACTCGGGGAAGTCGGCGCTGCGGTTGAGCAGCGTGCTGTAGTTCATCGCCGGGACGCCGAGGACGGCCCGCCGGATGTCGGGGGAGACCGCGGTGAGGGCGCCGCCCATGATGCCGCCCTGGCTGTTCCCGTCGTAGGTCAGCTCCGCCGCCGTGTCGATCAGGGACCTGCCGGCGTCGTCCTGGAACGCCTTGTCGCGGGCGAACCCGCGGGTCATGGCGCGGCCGAGGAAGGTGAAGTTGAGCAGGCTCTGCTGGAGGCGGTCGGCGACCGTCCCGAAGCGGGTGAGGTCGGCGAGCGCCGTGATCACGTTCGGGACGTCCTCGTCGGACATGCCGATCCATTTCGTCGCGCAGAACATGAAGCCGTGCTCGGCGGCCATCGCCTTGACGTTGCCCGCGTCGACCTCGCCCTCGCTGCCGAGGAGCCCGTGCCCGTAGAGGGCGGGACGGGCGGGGGTGCCGAACGCCGACTTCGGGATCTCGCACTGGAACGGGACGGCCTGGGAGTTGCCGGGCAGCTGCTCCGGCTGCCCGTCCCGGCCCCGGTGCAGGGACGATCCGGGCAGGCCGCCGTACTGGTCGAGGTAGCCCGGCGCCCAGACGACGCCCTTGACCTCGCGGGCGATCTTGTCGTCCACGCCGTTCGTCACCTGCGTGACGAGGAACGACGGCGACCGGTCGCCGAGCTTGCGGAGCGCCTCGTCGCGCATGTGCAGCACGGGCCCGGCGAGGCTCTGCCGGCTCGCGACGGTGAAGTCCCACGCGAGGTAGAGGCCGTCGCGGCCCACGCCGTTCGCCTGGAGCGCGGCGAGGACCCGCCGCTCGTCCCGCTGCCGCTGCGCGAGGGGGTCGGCGGACGGCAGGTCCGGGCCGAGGATCTTGGTGAACGCCGCGTTCGGCCTGATCGGGTCTCCGGAGGCGTCGCGCAGGTTGCGGAAGGCGACCGCGTAGTGGTGGCCCTCGCGGAAGTTCTTCGCCGGACGGACGATCAGTGCCTTCCGGTCGTCGGGCGCGTTCGCGTCCAGCTCCGCCCAGTACGGCCAGCGCTCGCCGGTCGCGGTGTCCACGATCACGATCGGGGCGTCGGCGCGCAGCGAGGAGCCGATGTCGGTGATCGGCGCGGCGCCGGTGCGGGTCAGGTCGACGCCCGGGACGCGGCTGAGCAGCGGCGAGCCGGGGGAGAACCCGTCCGCCCGGTTCCATTCGCCCGGCGACACCGGGGCGCCCAGCGCGTTCTTGAGCGTCGTCCGCAGGTCGACGCGGCGGCCCGTCGCCGTGCCCCCGTCCGCGACGGTGTACCAGTCGCTCGGGAACGGCAGCAGGCACGCCGCCGGGTCGATCGGATCGCAGCCGTCGCCCGTTCCGGCCGAGGCGGCGGGCGCCGGCGGGACGGTCAGCAGGGCGGCGGCCGCGGCGATCGCGAGCAGGGCCGGTCCCGTGCGCCGGGACAGGGCGCGCTGGGGGAGACGCAACGTCCACCTCCGGAAGATCCGCGGCGTTCAGCGGGATCTTGGTCTCACCGGAGGCCGAGGTCAATGGGTGTCCGCATGTGGTCACCCTCCTTGTCGGCCGAGGCGGGCCCGTACGAGCGCAGGACGACCGGCGCCCCCAGCGCGTCCTCGACCGTCGCGACGGGGTCGCCGAGCGGCGCGTAGACGGGCCGCGCGCGGAGCAGGCGGCGGGTGAGGGCGGCCTGGCGGCCCAGGTCGGGCGGCCCGGCCGCCAGCCGGCCGACCCGGTCGCCGTCCACGTCGTAGGCCCGGCAGACGCGCAGGTCCGGACGCGCCCCCGCGACGTCCAGATGCGTGACCGCCAGGCCGTCGACGCCGCCCGCCGCGTCCAGCGCGTAGCGGAGCGCGACGGCGTCGAGGTGGCCGACCCGGAACGCGCCCTGCCAGCGGCCCGCGCCGTTGTGCCGGTCGGGGAGGCCGGCGGTCAGCGCCGGGTCCTCGGTGACGAACGGGCCGGGGCCGTGCCGGGTCGCGTACGCGCGCAGCACCCCGAGGCGCGTCGCGGTCCCGCCCGCCTCGGCCAGCAGCGTCTCGGCGTTGTCGAAGGTCGTCGTCGACCAGGTCGTGTACGGGTGGAAGCCGTGCCACTCGTCCAGCAGGACGCCCTGGGCGCCCTCGAACACCACGTTCCCGGCGCGCAGCAGGCCGCGCAGGTGATCGCCGCCGACGATCTGGACCCGCTCGCCGAACGCGGTGAAGGCGTCGGCGCAGGCGCCGGCGTCCGGGACGTCCTCCCCGCCGGGGAACGTGCCGCGGTACCAGTCGCGGAGGGCGGCGAGCCGGCGCCGCAGCCGCGCGGGCGACACGCAGTCGCCCGCGCGGGGCGCCTCGCCGTGCTCCAGCGCATAGGACGCCGTCTCACCGATGCCCATGCCGCACGACCCGTGCCGGGCCGCGCCCCGCGCCGACTCCCGCGCGCGGTTGGCGGCCCGGTGGTACGGCGTCGTCAGCAGCGCGTCCCCGTCCACGGTGAGCCGGTCGAGCGCGTCTGCGACGCCCAGGGCCCGCAGGTGGCCGGCCTCGGCGGCGAGCGCCAGCGGGTCGACCAGCATGAACCGCGACAGGTGCGTCCGCACGCCCGGTGTGAACGTTCCCGACCCGAACTGGGCGAAGGTGTGGTGCCGCCCGTCCGCCGTGACGACGTTGTGCGCGGCCTGCGCGCCGCCGTTGAACCGGACGACCGCCGCCACCCCCCGTTCGCCGGGGGGTCTGGGGGGTCGTCCCCCCAGGGGAGGTGCCCCGGCGGAGCAGAGATGGTCGACGACCGTGCCCTTGCCCGCGTCCCCGAAGCCGAGGTCGACGACGATCACATGGTCCCCGCGGTCGCGGTCCACGGGGTCAGAGGCGGGTCGTCGCGGACGGGCCCGAGGCGTCCAGCCCCGGCGGCGTGGACGACACCGCGGCCGGCGCGCGGGACGCGTCCAGCCGGGCGAGGGCGCGGGACACCGACGCGCCGGCGTCCGACCCGGCCTCCGCCAGGTGCTCCAGGCCCTCGTCGAGGTCGATGGCGTCCTCGGCGAGCCCGACGGTCAGCGCGATCGTCTCGCAGACCGCGTCCAGGTCGTCCAGGTAGAGGACGTTCTGGCCGAGGAGCCCGCGCCAGAAGTCCGCCAGCTCGCGGCTCCCGGAGTGGTAGGCGCCCTCGGGGATGATGAAGTACACGTCGTACTTGCGCTGCAGTTCCCGGACGAGGTCGGCGACCGGGACGTCCTCCGCCCGCTCGTCCCCGATGACCTTCGCGATCTCGCGCCGCTTCGCCTTCGGGTAGGCCAGCTCGTCGCCGATCATGAACAGGTAGCCGCGCCTGCCGCGCTTCTCGAAGCAGTCGATCGAGGTGTGCCGGGCCATGAAGTACATGGCCAGCTCGTACGACTCGCGCATCTGGCCGCCGCCCCCGCCTTCGAGGAGGATCTTGCCGAGGTCGTCGTCCATCCGGTTGTCGGCCTCGAACTGGCCGATCTGCAGCGGCGCCCGGTCGCAGGTCGCGTCGCCGACCGCGCCGAACAGGATGTGCGGGTCCTTGGCGTACCCCTTGCGCAGCAGCAGCCCGAGCAGGTCGGGGAGCTTGGTCTGCAGCGTCCGCGGCACGTTCCCCATCGAGCCGGTCACGTCGAACAGGACGCCGATCGCGAGCGACTCCGGGTGGTCGCCGGAGTCCCGGCTCTCCCGGGCGGTCACGCCGCGCGGGTCGAGGTCGGGGTGGACGGCGGTCGCGCCGCCGTCGGAGTAGGCGAACGCGCTGGCGCCGGTGGACGCGCGGTAGCTCGCGCGGGCGGCGTAGACGTCGGTGGACCAGTGTCCGCTTCCCATGGTGTTCTCCCTCAGTTCGGTGCGGGCAGGTGGAAGGGGCGGAAGCGCCGCCGGCCGTAGAGCCGCTCCAGCAGCTCGTCCAGCTCGGCCAGCAGCCGCCAGGCGTCGGACGGGCGCCGGTTCTGCGCGGGCAGCGTGCAGCCGCGCGCGAACGAGCGCATCGCCGGGGGCGCCTTGCCGCCCATCAGCTCGGTCATGCACCGGGTGGCCATGTAGATGTCGGTCGCGGGGCTCGCCGTCCGCCGCCCCGGCACCTCCGGGGCGTACCAGCCGGCGTACCGGCCGACCATCGCCGGGACGCGCCCGGACGGATCGGCGTGCGCGTAGCAGCCGGGAACGGAGTAGCACCAGTCGACGAGGACCAGGCCGTGCTTCTCCGGGTGGATCATCACGTGGTCGGGGAGGACCGCGCCGTGCAGGACGCCCGCGCGGTGCGCGAACCCGAGGGCGACCAGCAGCCGGCGCCACATCCACGCCGCGTCGCGCGGGTCCACGCCCTCCGGGTACGCCCTCCCGACCGCGGCCAGGCTGTGGAACCCGTCCAGCGCGGCGATCACGTTGGCCTGCCGCTGCGTCCCGGTCGCCGCGTCCCGGTGCCGGAACGACTCGACCAGGCGCGGGACGTACGGCAGGAACGTCCCGTCCCCGTCCTTGGGCAACTGGCGGAGCGCGACCGCCTCGCGCTCGACCAGGTCGCTGTCGCGGGGGTCGCGCGGCATCTTCAGCAGCACCGCGCGGCCGGCCTCGGGACGCGCGGGGTACAGCTCGGCGAGGTCGCCGCCGATCGGGTCGCCGTCCAGCCGGTACGCGTGGCGGCGGGTGGTGATCAGGCCGAGGTCGTCCCGGCTGTAGGCGCGCCACAGCGCGTTCAGCCTGATGAACGCGTCACGGGTGCGCCCGCCGGTCGCGTCCGGGTGGACGAGCCGGGCCAGCCGCCGGTAGCGCCGCGCCGCCTCCGCCTCGTCCGCGCCGAACAGGTCGGCCGGGACGCGCGCCCGGTCCAGCCGCGCCAGCGCGTCCTCCAGCGCGGTCATCTGATCTCCTCCTCCCGGCTCGGCCGCAGCAGTGCGGGATGCAGGAGGCGGGCGTCGCCGGGCCGGTAGAGCCGGGGCCGGGGGCCGCCGCGCCGGCCGCCCCGGTCGGACGTCGCGCCGGTGCCCTCCACGAACCCGGGCACCGACAGGACCTTCCGGTGGAAGTTGCCGGCGTGCAGCTCCTCGCCCCACACCGCCTCGTAGACCGACCGCAGCTCGGGGATCGTGAACTCGCGGCCGCAGAACGCCGTCGCGAGCGGGGTGTACTCCAGCTTCCCGCGCGCCCGCTCCAGCCCGTCGGACAGGATCCGGGCGTGGTCGAAGGCCAGCCGGCGGGTGGTGCCCGGGCGCTGGTCCCCGGACTCGGTGAGGCCCAGGGCGTCCACCGGGACCCACGCCGCGTCGGCCGCGTCGCCGCCCGCCTCCGGGTCGGGCAGCTCCGGCGCGAACGCGAGGTGGGCGACGGAGATGACGCGCATCCGCGGGTCGCGGCCCGGGGACCCGTACGTGCCGAGCTGCTCCAGGTGGACCCTCTCCAGGCGGGCACGGCCGGGCACGCCGCCCTTGGCGCTGAGCCCGGTCTCCTCGGCCAGCTCCCGGACGGCGGCGTCGGGCAGGTCCTCGGCGTCCGTGCCCCGCAGCGGGCCGCCCGCCTGGACGAAGCCGCCCGGCAGCGTCCACATGCCCGCGTACGGGGCTTCCCCCCGCCGGACCAGCAGGACGTGGAGGGCGCCGTCGCGGATCGTCAGCGCGACCACGTCCACCGTGACGGCGACCGGGTCGTAGTCGCGCGGGTCGTAGTTCGCGAGGAACTCGGCCTCGTCGCGCCTCGGTTCCGGGGTCATCCGCGTCCTTCCGTCATGCTCGGGGTGAGTAAGTCTCAAGTTGAGTTCATCTCTAATTGAGAACAACATACCCGGCAGGAGGCGGGGCGTCCAGTGCGATCGGACGACGAGAAGCGGGCGCCGTCCCCGCGAGGGGGAGCGGCGCCCGCTGCGTTCGGCGGAACTTCACAAAGAAGAAGTCCCGGGCGGAGGGCTCAGCGGTGGTGGCGGCCGCCGGGCGGCTCCTCGTCCTGGCCCTGCTCGCCGTACCCGGGCTCGCGGTACCCGGGCTCGCCGTACCCGGGCTCGCGGTAGGGCCGGTCACCGTAGGGCTGCTCGCCGGAACCGTACGGCCCGGCCGAGTAGGGGCCGGACGCGTACGGGTTCGCGACGCCCGGATCCACCGCGTACGGGTCGGCGTCCCGGCCCGGTCCGTACGAGCCCGGGGCATACCGGCCGGGCGTCCGGCCGCGCTCGTACTGCTCGTACTGCTCGTACTGCTCGGGCGGGGGCTGCTCGGCCGGGTACGGGTCCCGCGCGAACTGGCCGCCCGGCTGCCGCCCGGTCGAGTACCGGCCCGTCGGGTAGGGACTCTCCGGCGCGCCGGGCCGCCGGTCGCCCGGCCACGCGCCCGGCTCGTACGGCATCGGCTCGCCGGTCGCGGACCCGCCGACCGGCACCACCCCGGGCGGCAGGCTCCCGGGGGACTCGGGCGGGAGCGCTCCGGGCGGCGGCGCCGCGCCCAGCCGGGCGGCGACCGACGGAGCCGGCGGCGCGTCGAGCAGCAGCTTCATCTGGCTCTTCCGGCGGCCGTACACCAGGTACAGGGCGATGCCGACGGCCATCCAGACCGCGAAGTACGCCCACGTCCGCACCTCGAGGTTCAGCATCAGCCAGCCGACCGCGAAGATCGTCACGATCACGATCAGCGGCGCCGCGGGCATCCGGAACGGCCGGTGCAGGTCGGGCTGGGAGTGCCGCAGCGCGAGCACCGCGGCGGCGACGAACAGGAACGCGAAGAGCGTGCCGATCACCACAAGCTGCTCCAGCGTCAGCACGTCGATCGTCTGCGACATGATCACCGCCGCGCCGCCCGCGAGCAGCGTGGCGCGGGACGGCACCTTGTAGCGGCTCATCGCGGCGAGCGGGCGCGGCAGCAGCCCGTCCCGGGCCATCGAGAACAGCACCCGGGTCAGGCTGATCACCACCACCAGGATGACGGTGGTCAGCGCCAGCACCGCGCCCACGTCGACGATCTTGCCCATCGCGCCCGCGCCGACCTCGTCGAACGCGGCGGCGATCAGCAGCTTGTCCGGGTCGAGCTTGGCGAAGCCGTCCATCCCGACCATGCCGACCAGCGCGATGGCGACCGCCGCGTACAGCACGATCGCGGTCAGCAGGGCGGTGAGGATGCCGCGCGGCACCTTGCGGGGTGCGTCGTCGGTCTCCTCCGAGGCGGTCGCGATGAGGTCGAACCCGATGTAGGCGAACGCGATGGCCGGGGCGGCGGCGAACAGCCCCCAGACGCCGAACACGTGCGGGGTGCCGCCGCCGACCGCGCCGAGCAGGGCGTCCAGGACCGTCTGGGCGGCCTCCGGCGCCGGCCGCGCGGGCGGGACGAACGGGGTGAGGTTGCCGGCGTCGAAGAACTTCAGGCCGGTGGCGATGACGAGGCCGATCACGATGACCTTGGCCATCACCATGTACCAGAGCGTCTTCAGGCTCATCCGGCTGCCGGTGGCGAGCATCACCACGACCAGCAGCAGGATGCCGAGGGCCAGCACGTCCGGGCCCTTCACCTGGCCGATCACCTCGCCGAGCCAGCCCGGGATCGGCACCCCGAAGTCGTTCAGCGCCTGCGTGAAGTACAGCGACCACACCCGCGCGAGCACGGACGCGGCCAGCAGCAGCTCCATGATCAGCGCCCAGCCGACGACCCACGCCCACACCTCGCCGAACGCGACGTAGCTGAAGGAGTAGGCGCTGCCCGCCACCGGGATGATCGAGGACAGCTCGGCGAAGGCCAGCGCGGCCAGCACGCACACGCCGCCCGCGATGAGGAAGGAGATCAGCACGCCGGGGCCGGCGGTCGAGCTGGCCTGCTCGCCGGCGATCTTGAAAATGCCGGAGCCGATCATGACGCCGAGGCCGAGCACGACGAGATCGCGGGTCCGGTACACCACGCGGAGCCGGTGCCGCCCGCCGTAGAGCCGGCCGGTGGCCTGTTCGACGGGCAGCCGGCGGAACATGTTGTTGCGCATGCGCATGTCCAAGGTCATGGTGGGTCCCCCCAAGGCCTAGAACCCGCGCCGCTGTTCGCGAGGTGATGGCTTGTCGAAGTCCCTAAGAATTCACCACGTACGAGCATAATCGCAACGTTTTCGCGCGGATCGATGCCGTCTTGTCGTTGTCGCATCCTGCCAAAGCGCAGGTCGGCGACATGCCGCAGCGGCGTCCTCACGCTCGGCTGACCGGCCACCGGATCTTTTTCCATGGACCGTTCCGACCGAATACCCCCAATTTCCAATAGGGAAAGCGCTTACGATCTTTCTCGCGCACGGCGTCCGGGCCTGGCCGGTGCGGACGGTGGCATCGGCCGAAGATCGGTGGCACCGTAGGGGCGCCGCGTTCGTCTGGAGGTCAGGTGTCCCGCTCCCTCGCGCCCTCGAAAACGCCGTCGAAGCCGTCCGCCCGCGTGCGTCCCGGGCCGTCCCGCGTCCGGCGCCGCACGGCGCTCGCCGCCGCGGCGGCCCTCGCCGCGTCGCTGGCCGTCCCCGCCGCCGCGGCCACCGCCGCGTCCGCCGCGCCCGCACCGCATCCGGGCCGTCCGGCGCCGCCGGCCAAGCAGCCGGTCGCGACCGGCGTCGGCGGCGCCGTCTCCACCGTCGACCTGGACGCCAGCCGGACGGCCCTCGACGTCCTGAAGCACGGCGGCAACGCGATGGACGCGGCCGTCGCCGCCGGCGCCGCGCTCGGCGTCACCGAGCCGTTCGTGTCCGCGATCGGCGGCGGCGGCTACATCACCTACTACGACGCGCGGACGCGGCGCGTCTACGCGCTCGACGGCCGCGAGTTCGCGCCGGAGCGCATGAAGCGGGACTCCTTCATCGACCCGGCCACCGGCGCGCCGCTGCCGTTCGACCAGGCGGTCACCAGCGGGCTCGGCGTCGGCGTGCCCGGCACCCTCGCCCAGTGGGACCTCGCGCTGCGCCGCTTCGGCACCCGCGACCTCGGCGCCCTGCTGCGGCCCGCGATCAAGATCGCCGACCGCGGATTCGTCGTCGACCAGGAATTCCACGACCAGACGGCGGCGAACGAGGCCCGCTTCCGCGACATCGTCCCCACCCGGAAGCTGTTCCTGCCGGACGGGAAGGTCCCCGAGGTCGGCTCGGTCTTCCGCAACCCCGACCTCGCCGACACCTACCGGCAGCTGGCGAAGCGCGGCACCGGCTGGTTCTACCGGGGCGGGCTCGGCAGGGAGATCGCCCGGACGGTCGCCGAGCCGCCCGTCGACCCGGACGCGGCCCGCAACGTCCGCCCCGGCCTGATGGAGCGCGGTGACCTCGCCGCCTACCGGGCGGTGGTGCGCAAGCCCACGCACGTCCCCTACCGGGGGACGGACGTGTACGGCATGCCGCCGTCGTCGTCCGGCGGCGCCACGATCGGCGAGGCGCTGAACATCCTGGGCAACTTCCGCCTCGACGCCCGCGACCCGGTCACGGCCCTGCACTACTACCTGGAGGCGTCCAAGCTCGCCTACGCCGACCGCGGCCGCTACCTCGGCGACTCCGACAAGGTGGACGTGCCGCTGGACGAACTGCTGTCCGCCGGGTTCGCCCGCGAGCGCGCCTGCCTGATCAGGCCGGACCGGGCCGCGCCCGCTCCCGTCGCGCCCGGCTCGCCCGACGGGACCTACGAGCCCTGCGTCCCGCCCGGCACGCAGACCCGCGCGCTGGCGTTCGAGGGCCCGCAGACCACCCACCTCGTCGTCGCCGACAAGTGGGGGAACGTCGTCTCCTACACGGTGTCGATCGAGCAGTTCGGCGGCAGCGGCATCACCGTCCCCGGCCGCGGCTTCCTGCTCAACAACGAGCTGACCGACTTCTCGTTCCAGCCGCCCGCGCCCGGCCAGGCGCCCGACCCGAACCTGCCCGGCCCGCACAAGCGCCCGCGCAGCAGCATGTCCCCGACGCTCGTGCTCAAGGACGGCCGGCCGAAGCTCGCGCTCGGCACCCCCGGCGGTTCGACGATCATCACGACCGTGCTGCAGATCCTGATGAACCGCATCGACCTCGGCATGGACCTGCCCGCCGCCCTCGACGCGCCCCGCGCGACGCAGCGCAACACTCCGCTCGTGTACGCCGAGCAGCCGTTCATCGACCGGTACGGCCGCGGCCTCGCCGCGCGGGGGCACCGGCTGGCGGTCTTCCCCGGCCCGCCGGCGGGCGTGATCGGCGCCGCGACCGGGCTGGAGTTCCTGCGGCCCGGCCTCGTCCAGGCGGTCGCGGAGCCGACCCGGCGCGGCGGCGGCAGCGCGCTGGTCGTCCACCCGGCCCGGTGATCGAGCCGGTGATGGCGTGCGCGGACGGTGAGCGGGAAGGAGTCGTGCCATGGCGCACTCTTACGTGCAGGTGACGACCACGACCGACTCCCGGGCGGAGGCCGCCGAGCTCGCGCGGTCGGCGGTCGCCGAGCGGCTCGTGGCCTGCGCGCAACTGGTCGGGCCGATCGCCAGCACCTACTGGTGGGAGGGCGAGATCGAGTCGGCGGAGGAGTGGATGGTGCTCTTCAAGACCTCCGCCGACCGGTTCGACGAGCTGGCCTCCCTGATCACCGAGGGGCACTCCTACGACACCCCGGAGATCATCGCGACCCCGGTGGTGGCGGGCAGCATGGACTACCTCGCCTGGATCACCGAGCAGACCGAGCCCGGCGCACGCGACGACGCGGTGGAGGACCTCGCCGAAGACGACTGACCCCTGGCCGTGTGACCTGGGTCATGGCAGGGTAAGTTCTTGTTTACCCTGGCCGGACGTTTGATGTCCGGTTTGTGGCGAAGGGAAGGCGGTCGACGTGCGCGACTCGAGCGAGGTGGGCGCGGACCACGGGCTGTTCGGGCCCGGCTCGGTGACCTGGCGGGTCATGGGCGAGCCCGTGCTGATGGTCGGCGGGATCCGGGCGCTGCTGCTGCAGGCCCTCCATCCCCGCTCCATGTGGGGCACCGCGCAGAACTCCGAGCTCATGGACCCCTCCGCGGCGTGGGCGCGGCTGACCCGGACCGTCGAGTTCGTCCGCGTCCGCACCTACGGGACGGAGGAGGACGTCGAGCGGGTGGGCCGCCGCGTGCGCCGGCTGCACGGCAAGCTCACCGGCCTCGACATGCGGACCGGCGAGACGTTCCCGATCGACGACCCGGAGAACCTGCTCTGGGTCCACATGGGCGAGGTCGACTCCTACCTGGACGTGGCGCGCCGCGCCGGCGTCCCGCTCACCGCCGGGGACGCCGACACCTTCGTGGACGAGCAGCGCCGCGCCGCCGAGGTCGTCGGGCTCGACCCGGCGGACGTGCCCGCGACGGTCGCGGAGATGCGGGAGTACTACGCGGAGATGCGGCGGCGGATCTGGGCGTGCCGGGAGGCGCGCGAGGGGCTGCGCCGCATGTTCAGCCCGGCCGTCCCGCGCCACCTGCTGCCGCTGAAGCTCGCCGCGCCCGCCGTCGGGACGCTGACGGTCGCGACGCTGCCGCGCTGGGCCCGCCGCCTGTACGGGCTGCCGGGGCTGCCCACGTCCGACCTGGCGGCGACGCTGACGCTGAAGGGGCTCTACCGCACCTCGCATGTCGTCCCGGAGCGGTACCGGTACTCGCCGGACGCCCAGCGGGCCAGGCGCCTCACGCGCGAGCACGAGACGGGCCTGGCCACCTGGTCGATCGCGTCCTGACCGGGCTCACGCCATCGGCGGGGGCGCGTCCACGTTCTCGTTGTGCTCGGCGCCGTGGCGCGGCAGCAGCAGCGCCGGGACGATCAGCGCGGCGGTGAGGATCAGCGCCACCCAGAACGTGGCGCCGAACGCGTCCGCCAGCTTCGGCGCGATCTGCTGCCGCACCTGCTCCGGGATCGAGCCGACGCCGCCCGCGCCGCCCGCCCCGGCCGCCTGCGGGATCCGGTCGCCGATCTCGCGGGACAGGATGACGGCCAGCAGCGCCGTGCCGACCGACCCGCCGAGCTGCATGATGATGTTCAGCGTGCTGCTCGCCCGCGAGACCGCCTCGCGGCGCAGCGTCGTGAGCGCGGCCGACATGGTCGGCATCATCGTGCAGCCGAGCCCGATGCCGCGCACGACCAGCGAGCCGCCGAGCAGCCAGTAGGACGTGTCCGCCTCCACCATCGTGAACGGGACGGTGCCGAGCACCAGCAGGACGATGCCGGCCGGCACGATGCGGCCGGCGCCGAACCGGTCGGTGATGACGCCGGCCAGCGGCATCGCGAGCGCCGCGCCGACTCCCTGCGGCGCCAGCAGCAGGCCCGCGTTGAACGCGCCCTCGCCGCGCGCCGTCTGGTAGAAGAGCGGGATCAGCAGCATCGAGCCCATCAGCGCGATGCCGACGAGGAACACCGCGACGGACGCGGTCGCGAACGTCCGGTCGGTGAACAGCCGCACGTCGATCAGGGCGCGCTCGCGGAGGCGCAGGCTGTGCAGCGCGAAGAGGGCGACCAGGGCGGCGCCGGCGGCCAGCCAGCCGATCGTCCTGGAGTTGCCGAAGCCGCCCTCGCTGCCCGCGGTGGACAGCCCGTAGATCAGCAGCGCGAACCCGGGCGGCAGCAGGAACAGCCCGCGCAGGTCGAGCGCCGACGCGCCGCCCTCGCCCCGGCCGCGCGGCACCTTCCACCAGGCCAGCGCGAAGGCCAGCACACCGACCGGCACGTTCACGAAGAAGATCCACCGCCAGTCGACGTCCTCGACCAGCCAGCCGCCGATCACCGGGCCGAGGACGGGGCCGAGCAGCATCGGGACGCCGACGATGCTCATGATCCGGCCGAGCCGGCGCGGCCCGGCCGCCATCGTCAGGATCGCCATGCCGGTCGGCATCAGCATGCCGCCGCCGAGCCCCTGCAGCACCCGGAAGACGATCAGCGACCCGATGTTCCACGCCAGGCCGGACAGCACCGACCCGGCCACGAAGAGCACGATCGACGTCAGCCACACCCGCCGGCCGCCGAACCTGTCGACGGCCCAGCCGGTGAGCGGGATGACGCTGCCCATGGCCAGCAGGTAGCCGGTGATGACCCACTGGATCGTGGACAGGTCCGTGGCGAAGTCGCGCCCGAGGGTCTCCAGCGCCACGTTGACGATCGTGGTGTCCAGGATCGCCATCAGCGTGCCGGCCACGATCACGAGGCCGAGCACGATCGTCTGCCGGTCGAGCCGCTCACCGCCGCCGGAGCCGCCCGGCGGCGCCACCTTGGTGGACGGACTTTCGGCCATGGTCGTCCCCCTTGCCAGAAGTTCCGGTAGCCCCGAGTCCCCGCGGCTCAAGACGTGAAACACCTTGAAGTTCAATATTTTGCAGTGCATCACGATATGTGTTGAACTTCAAGGTATGTCCGAGGATCGCTTCGCCACCGACGCGTCGATCGACGCCGATCTGGAGGCGATGGTCCAGCTCATGGGCCGGACGGTGCGCGGAATGAAGGGCGGGCACGCCGAGGCCGAGGACCTCATCCGCCGCGTGAAGGCCGCCGGGCTCGGGCCCCGGCACGTGCCCGCGCTGATGCAGCTCGTCCTGCACGGCCCGGCGCCCGTGGGCGTCCTCGCCCGGCACATGGCGCTCAGCCCCGCCACGGTCAGCCAGCTGGTCGGCGAGCTGCAGCGCGGCGGCTTCGTCGAGCGGCGGCCGGACGAGCGGGACCGCCGCCGCATGATCGTCAGCCTGGCCGAGGCGCACCGCGAGACGATCGAGCGGTTCGCCTGGCGCCGGCTGCGCCCGCTGCGGACCACGCTGGAGACGCTCACCCCGACGGAGCGGCGGCACTTCCTGCACGGCTGGCGCACGCTGGCCGAGAACATGGAGCGCAGCGGGCCGCGCGCCCCCGGCGGCGGGGGACCGGGCTGCCCCGGCGAGTGATCAGCCGCGGCGCATGAGCCGCCCGACGGCCGCCATCAGCTCGGTGGACATCGCGTCCCCCTTGCCCTCCTCGGCGCCCTCCGCCACGCAGTGCCGGACGTGCCCGTCCAGCAGGCCGAGCGCCACCTTGTCGAGGGCCGCCTGGACGGCGCTGATCTGGGTGAGGATGTCGATGCAGTAGCGGTCGTCCTCGACCATCCGGTCGATGCCGCGCACCTGTCCCTCGATCCGGGCCAGCCGGGTCTGCAGCTGGTCCTTCGTGGCGGTGTACCCGCGGGTGGGGGTCTCGCTGGTCGCCATTGCCGTCCTCCGCAATCCTTCCGAGGGCGCACGCCCGGGTACCCCTGGGGGACATCCCCCAACAGGTACCTTATGCGCTGGCGCGGACCGCGGCCCCGGGCTACGGCGCCGGGACGTTCCAGGCGCTGATGACCGGCCGGTCGTGCTCGGTGCCGAGCACCGACAGCGTCCCGGTGGCGAGCGCGAACAGCCGTCCCAGCGCGGGCTCCAGGCCGAGCCAGCGCGCCGTCAGCACCCGCAGGAAGTGCCCGTGCGCGACGAGCGCGACGTCGCCCTCCGCCGGGAGCGGCCCCACCCTCGCGAGCACCGCGTCGGCCCGCGCGCCGACCTGCTCGACGGTCTCGCCCGGATGGCCGGCGCCGCCCGGGACCACCCCGTCGTCCCACAGGAACCAGCCGGGCCGCTCCTTGCGGATGTCGGCCGTGCTGATCCCCTCGTAGCCGCCGTAGTCCCACTCCCACAGGCCGGGGTCGACGTCGTCCACGGGGAGCCCGGCCAGCTCGGCGGTCCGCCGCGCCCGCTCGGCCGGGCTGACCAGCGTCCGCGCGATGCGCCGGCCCTTGAGCGCCCCGCGCAGCGCCCGCGCCTGCTCCTCGCCGCGCGCCGTCAGCGGCAGGTCCGTCAGCCCCGTGTGCCGGCGCGCCCGGCTCCACTCCGTCTCCCCGTGCCGCACCAAGATCAGCTCACCCATGGTGGAGTGTCTACCCGCCGCGGCGGCGTCCCGGAACCCCCGGGACGGGGGAGGGCGAGGGTGAGATCTGTCAGTCCAGGATCGAGGCGAGGGGCGTGTAGGGCAGGCCGTGGGCCTCGGCGACGTGGTCGTAGACGAGTTCGCCGGCGTGCGTGTTGAGGCCGCGGGCCAGGGCGCCGTTCGACCGGAGGGCGCCCTGCCAGCCCTTGCCGGCGATCTGGACGGCGTAGGGGAGCGTGACGCCGGTGAGGGCGTAGGTGGAGGTGTTCGGGACCGAGCCGGGCATGTTCGCCACGCAGTAGAAGATCGAGCCGTGCACCGTGTAGGTCGGGTCCGCGTGCGTGGTGGGACGGGAGTCCTCGAAGCAGCCGCCCTGGTCGATGGCGATGTCCACCAGGACGGATCCGGCCTTCATGCCGGCGACCAGGTCGTTGGAGATCAGCTTGGGCGCGCGGGCGCCGGGGATCAGCACGGCGCCGATGACGAGGTCGGCGGCGCGCGCCTCCTGCTCGACCGTGTAGGCGCTGGACACGAGGGTCCGGAGGCGGCCCTGGTAGATGGCGTCGATGCGGCGGAGGCGGTCGACGTTCACGTCCAGGACGGTCACGTCCGCGCCCATCCCGACGGCGATCTGCGCCGCGTTGAGGCCGGACACGCCGCCGCCGATGACGACGACCCTGGCGGGCGCGACACCGGGCACGCCGCCCGGCAGCACGCCGCGCCCGCCGTTGGACGCCATCAGGTTGTACGCGCCGACCTGCGGGGCGAGCCGCCCGGCGACCTCCGACATGGGGGCGAGCAGCGGCAGCGAGCGGTCCGGCAGCTGGACGGTCTCGTAGGCGATCGCGGTGACGCCGGCCGCCAGCAGCGCGTCGGTGCACGCGCGGGACGCGGCGAGGTGCAGGTAGGTGAACAGGACCTGGCCGCGGCGCATCCGGTGGTACTCCGGCGCGACCGGCTCCTTGACCTTGAGGATCAGGTCGCCCTCGGCCCACACCTCGTCCGGGCCGTCCAGGATCTTGGCGCCCGCGGCGGCGTAGTCGTCGTCGGGGATCGCCGACCCCAGGCCGGCGCCCCGCTCGACGAACACCTCGTGGCCGTGCCGGGTCAGCTCGTGCACGCCCGCCGGCGTGCTGGCCACCCGGTACTCGTGGTTCTTGATCTCTCGCGGCACACCGATCTTCACCGGGGGCTCCTCCGTCAGCGCTGACCAGGACCTATGCCTCCAGCGTGCGGCCCGGAGCGCGCCTCCGGCCATGAGCAGTGTGTCAACGCATCGACCCCGTCGACGACACCGTGTAAAGCGCCCCTGGTGACGGGGCCGGCGCCGTCACGGTCACGGCTTGCGGGCGATCCCCCCGTACATGAGGCGGTGGCCGACGGTCAGCTCGGCGGGCACCTCCCCCTCGGGCCGCCACAGCGGCAGCGGGACGAGGCCGGGGTCGAGGAGCTCCAGGCCGTCGAAGTACCGGCTGATCTCCGCGGGCGTCCGGAACCGGCCGGTGCCGAGCAGCCCCTGGTACTGCGCCTCGGCGTCGACGGCCTCCTGGCTGGACGCGCAGAAGCACGTGACGAACAGGTGGCTGCCGGACGGCACCGCGTCCATCAGCGTCTCGACGATGCCCTGCGGGTCCTCGTCGTCGTGCAGGTGGTGCAGGATGCCGACCAGCATGACGCCGACCGGCCGGTCGAAGTCGATCAGCCGCCGGACGTCCTCGTGGGCGAGGATCTTCGCCGGCTCGCGCAGGTCTGCGGTGATGACCGTCGTGTTCGCGTTCTCCGCCAGCAGCGCCCGCCCGTGCGCGAGGACGATCGGGTCGTTGTCGACGTAGACCACCCGCGCGCCTGGCGCGGCGGCCTGCGCGACCTGGTGGGTGTTCTGCACGGTCGGCAGCCCCGAGCCGAGGTCGAGGAACTGGCGGATGCCCGCCTCGCCGGCCAGGTACCGCACCCCGCGGCCGAGGATCTCCCGGTTGTAGGCGGCGACGTCGTAGATCTCCGGGATGATCTTCACGATCTCGTTGACGAAGGCCCGGTCGACCTCGAAGTTGTCCTTGCCCCGCAACACCACGTCGTAGGTCCGAGCGATGCTCGGCTTCGTGGTGTCGATCCCGAGGGACGCCCAGTCGTACTGCTCTTCGGTCATACCGCGCCCGCCTCGTGCCGCTGTTGAGTTCTCGAAGTCCGCCGCCGGTCGAATGGTAAACGAATGACCGCGCGATGGTCTTGGAAGTGGCGAATGTTCGCTGGAACGTTGCACGCTACGGGCGCAGCGGAAGCCACTCGTCGGCGATCGCGACCGTCAGCTGCTCCAGCAGCGGCCCGGTGCGCCGGACGCGGCGCTCCTCGTCCGGCTCGATGTCGGCCAGCGCGTACGCGGCCTGGATCCGCGCCTTGCGGAGCTGCTCGCCGGTGAGCGCGCGGCGGCCGGCCACCGCGACGACCGGTGCGCCCGCCCGCGCGGCGGCGCGGGCCGCCTGGATCGGCGCGGTGCCGCGCAGCGACCGGGTGTCGAGGGTGCCCTCGCCGGTGACGACGAGCCGTGCGCCGCGCGCCTTCCCGGCGAACCCCAGCAGGTCGAGCAGCAGCGCCGGGCCGGGCTCGATCGTCGCGCCGAGGAAGGTGAGCGCGGCGAACCCGACGCCGCCGGACGTCCCGGCGCCGGGCAGGTCGCGGGCCGCGCTGCGCGCCGCCGCCTCCGCGAGGTCGGCCCAGCGGCGCAGGCCCGCGTCCAGCACCCGCACCTCGTCGCGGCTCGCGCCGCGGCGCGGGCCGTCCACGGCCGCGGCGCCGCCGCGGCCGAGCAGCGGCCCCGCGGAGTCGCCCGCCACCACCACCTCGACGCCCGACAGGTCCGGCAAGCCGCGCAGGTCGAGGGCGTGCAGCGAGCGCAGCGCCGCCCCGCCGGGCGGCAGGTCCTTGCCGAGCGCGTCCAGCAGCCGCCCGCCGAGCCCCTGGACGAGGCCGGCGCCGCCGTCGGTGCAGGCGCCGCCGCCGAGGCCGAGCACGATCCGGCGGGCGCCGAGCCGCACCGCGTGCGCGATCAGCTGGCCCGTCCCGAGGCTGGAGGCGGTGAGCGGGCGCGGCTTGCCGCCCGGCAGCCGGCGCAGCCCGGACGCCTCGGCCAGCTCCACCACCGCGCTGCGGCCGTCCAGCGCCAGCCGCGCGGTGACCGGCCGGCCCGTCGGCCCGCACACCTCGACCTCGACCCGCCGCCACCCGGCCGTCACCGCGGCCTCCACGGTGCCCTCGCCGCCGTCGGCCACCGGCAGCTCCACCAGCGGGACCACCGGCCGGGCGCGGCGCAGCCCGGCCGCCAGATGCCGGGCCGCCTGCGCCGCGGTCAGCGCCCCCGGGAACCTGTCAGGCGCCAGCAGGACGTGACCTGGCGGAGACGGACGGGAGGGAGAGTCCGCGGACACCACAGCCACGCCTTTCACGCCGGGAGGTAAAGCCCTACCTTCTGCTTACGCCATGACGGCACTATTTGACACCCGCAAACGCGTCCGAGAGTCTCAAATGGCCGCAGAGCCGTGTTCTCCCGGGGTGGTCAGCGCACGTTCAGCCACTGCTCGATCGGGTTGATCGCGAAGAAGATCAGGAACAGCACCACCACCGGCCACAGCCAGATCGACACCTCGCGGATCTTGCCCTTGGCCAGCTTGATCAGCGCGTAGGCGACCATCCCGCCGCCGATCCCGATGGTGATCGAGAACGTGAACGGCATGAGGATGATGGTGAGGAACGCCGGGATCGTCAGCTCCAGGTCGGTCCAGTCCACCTTCGCGACCTGCGTCATCATCAGTGCGCCGACGACGACCAGCGCGGGCGCGGCGGCCTGCGCCGGGACGGTCGCGGCGAGCGGGGTGAGGAACAGCGTCACCGCGAACAGCGCGCCGGTGGCGATGTTGGCGAGGCCGGTCCGGGCGCCCTCGCCGACGCCGGCCGCGGACTCCACGAACACCGTGTTGGCGGACGAGCTGGTGACGCCGCCGAACGCGGCGGACAGGCCGTCCACCGACAGGATCCGGCCGAGCCGCGGGACCTGGCCCTTCTCGTCCAGCAGGCCCGCCTCGTCGCTGACCCCGAGGATCGTGCCCATCGCGTCGAAGAAGCCCGACAGCACCAGGGTGAACAGCACGACCAGCGCGGTGATGATCCCGGCCCGGCCGAACCCGCCGAACAGGTCGAACTCCCCGAAGAGCCCGAAGTCGGGCGCCGCGAACAGCTTGTCGGGCATGTTCGGGGTGACGATGCCCCAGCCGCCCTCCTTGACGGACGCGTTCTCCTGGATGAGCACCGCGCCGACCGTCCCGGCGATGATGCTGATCAGGATCGCGCCCGGCACCCGCCGCACATAGAGGACGATCATCAGCAGCAGGGTGAGCGCGAAGACCAGCGTCGGCCACGTCTCCAGGTGGCCGCCGGTGCCGAGGGACAGCGGCGGGCTGGTGGCGCTGGAGGTGACGAACCCCGAGTCGTAGAGGCCGACCAGCGCGATGAACGCGCCGATGCCGACCGCGATCGCGTGCTTGAGCGCCAGCGGGATCGAGTTCATGATCCGCTCGCGGATGCCGGTGAGCGCCAGCACCACGATCACCGCGCCCTCGATCACCACCAGGCCCATCGCCTGCGGCCAGGTCATCACCGGCGCCGCCTGGAACGCCACGACCGCGTTGATGCCGAGGCCCGCGGCGAGCGCCAGCGGCGCGTTGCCCACCAGGCCCATGATCACCGTGGCGATCGCGGCGGACAGCGCGGTCATCGTGGTCAGCTGCGGGATCGACAGCGTCGCGCCGGTGACGTCCTTCGCCCCGCCGAGGATGATCGGGTTCAGCAGGATGATGTAGGCCATCGCGAAGAACGTGGTGACCCCGCCGCGCAGCTCGCGCGCGACGGTCGTATCGCGCCCCCGGAGGTCGAACAGCCGCTCCAGCGGCCCGCCCCCGCCGGCCGGCGGCGATTCGTCGGTCTTCCCGGTATTGATCTTGGACATGGCGGGCGCTCATCTCTGCGCGGCGGTTGTTCCGGCGGCGTGGTCCGGATTCGGGCGAGGCACAGGTTAGCCGGTGCGGACTCCGGAGCGTGACGGGGGCGGGGCGTCCGCTATAGCCTGCGCTGGTGCGAATTCGAACACGCTTCGGTACCGAATACGGCGAATCGCGGGCCTGACCGGCCGGGACATCGGCACACTTGGGGATCGAGTCGGCTTCTTCCTCGCCCGGCGCGCGGCGAGCACCCTGTGGTGAAAACTTGTAGGCGGTGGTCACACGATGGATCGGGAGACACTGGGGCAGCGGATCCGCGCCCTGCGGATCCGGCAGGGCGTGAGCCAGGCGCAGCTGGCGTTCCCCGAGCTGTCCGACAGCTACATCTCGCTGATCGAGAGCGACAAGCGGGTGCCGGCCCCGAGCGTGGTCGAGCTGCTGGCCGGGAAGCTGAACTGCTCGGCGACCTACCTCGTCAGCGGCGTCAGCGAGGACGTCGTGGACGAGCTGCGCGTCACGCTCGACTACGCCGAGATCGCGCTGAGCAACGGCGCGGCGGCCGAGGCGCGGGCCCGGTTCGCCGAGGTCCTCGCGAACGCCGACGCGGTCGCGCTGCCGGAGATGCTGCACCAGGCGCGCTGGGGCCACGCCCTCGCGCTGAGGGCCGCCGGCGAGCTGGAGGAGGCGATCGCCGGGCTGGCGGCGCTGACCGAGGAGGCCTCCGCCGAGGCCGACCTCGACCACTGGGCGAAGGTGCACGTCGCGCTGAGCCGCTGCCTGCGCGAGCGCGGCGACGTCAGCGCCGGCGTCGAGGCGGCCGAGAGCGCGCTGCGGCACCTCATCGCGACCGGCGCCGACTCCACCGACGCCGCCGTGCACCTCGGCGCGGCGCTGCTCGCCGCGTTCATCGAGCGCGGCGACCTCGTCCGGGCCCGCCAGCTCGCCGTCCAGCTCGTCGAGCGGGCCGAGCGGATCGGCAGCCCCCGGGCGCGGATGGTCGCCTACTGGGAGGCCGCCTACGTCGCGGAGATCCGCGGCGAGTACGAGGACGGCGTCACGCTGGCCGAGCGGGCGCTGATGCTGGCCGGCGACGGCGAGGACCCCCGCGACCTGAACCGGCTCCGCGTCATCTACGCCGGGCTGCTGCTGCGCGCGCGTCCCGATCAGGCCGCCCGCGCCCGCGAGCTGCTGGCCCGGGTGCGCGGCGAGATCAGCGCCAGCTCCTCCGGGGAGATCGACGTCGCCTGGTGCCTGACCGAGCTGGCCCGCGCGGAGACCGCGCTCGGCCGTCCCGCCGAGGCGGTGACCCTCGCCGAGGAGGCCCTCGACCTGCTCGGGGACGCCCCGCGCCGGGCCACCGCCGGGGCGCTGACCGTGCTCGGCGAGGCGTCGGTGCGGCTCGGCCGCCGGGACCGCGCCGTCGAGGTGCTGACCCGCGCCGCGACCTGCCTGGAGCAGATGGAGTCGTCCCGGGAGGCCGCGCAGGCGTGGTTCGACCTCGCCGAGGTGCTGGCCGGGGCGGGCCCCACCGAGGAGCCCCGGATGGCCGCCTACCGCCGCGCGCTCACCTGCGTGGGGGTCTGACCGAACCGACCCGGGTGCCGCGGCGTCCATAATGCTGCGAGTTGCCTGAGGTGGGGAGATACGGGTGTTCGGTGTGGTGCGGCCATGCAGGCACGTCCTGTGCGGGTCGTTGTTCAAGGACTGGATGGCGCATCTCTGCGGGCTGTGCCTGACACTGCGGGCCGAGCACGGCCAGGCCGCGCGGCTCGTCACCAACTACGACGGGCTGCTGGTGTCGGTCCTGGTCGAGGCGCAGGCGCCGGAGCCGCCGCCGCGCCGCAAGGCCGGGCCGTGCGCGCTGCGCGGCATGAAGACCGCGGAGGTCGTCACCGCGAAGGCGCAGGGCGCGCGGCTGGCCGCCGCCGCGTCGCTGCTGCTCGCGGCGGGCAAGACGCGCGACCATGTCGCGGACGGCGACGGTCCGTACCGGCGCCGCCTGGTCGCCGCCGCGGCCGGGCGGATGGCCGGCCGCTGGGACGCGGCGGGCGAGCGGACGGGCGCGGCGGTCGGCTTCGACCCGTCGGTGCTGCGCGAGGCCGTCGCGCGCCAGCCCGCCCTGGAGGCGGCGCCCGGCCTCGGGCTGCTCGACCTGACCGAGCCCACGGAGACCGCCGTCGCCGCCGTCTTCGCGCACACGGCCGTCATCGCCGGCGCGGAGGCCAACGCCGAGACGCTCGCCGAGGCGGGCCGATTCTTCGGCCGCCTCGCGCACCTGATCGACGCGGTCGAGGACCTCGCGGACGACCGGGCGGCCGGCGCCTACAACCCGCTCCTGGCCACCGGTACCACCCTCGGCGAGGCCCGGCGGCACGCGGACGACGCCCTGCACGGGCTCCGCCTCGCCCTCGCCGACCTGGAGCTGGAGCGGCCGCGGCTCGTCCGGGCACTGCTGGACCGCGAGGTGGGCCGCTCCGTCGACCGGGTCTTCGCCGGCCCGGAGAGCCTGTCGAAGCACGGGCCCCGGCCGCCGCGCCCCGGATGGCCGGTGCCGTGCTTCACCGGTGCGCTCGTGTGCGGCACCTGCGGCGTCTTCCAGCCGGAGTGGAGCGAGCACCACGGGAGCTCGTGCGGCGACCGCTGCTGGTGCACGCGCAACTGCGACGACGGCTGCAGCGGCTGCGGCGACTGCGGCGACTGCTGCGACTGCGACTGCTGCGACGGCTGCTGCTGCGACTGCAGCTGATCGTTTTCACCGGATCGCGGCACTCGGCGACCCGGGACGTGCCATGGTGGCGGGCTCAGTAGGGTAGATGAAGCCCTTCAACTCACAAGAGAACCCGGCCCTCCATGAACATGCACAAGCCCCGCCGGCCCGTGCGCCGTCTCGGCGTCGTCGCCGCCCTCGCCCTCGTCCTCGGCGCCCTGACCGCCCCTCCCGCGCTGGCGCACACCCGGCTCGTCGGAAGCACGCCCGGCAAGGGCGCGTCGGCGGAGTCGGTCACCGAGGTGAAGCTGGTCTTCAGCGACAAGATCAGCCTGGCGAAGGTGGTCGTCAAGGACGCCCAGAACAAGACGTACCAGTCCGGCGAGGCGGAACGCTCCGGCACGACGGTGACGCAGCGGCTGACGGGGCCGCTGCCCGACGGGTCCTACACGGTGGCCTACCGGGTCGTCGGCGAGGACGGGCACCCGATCGAGAGCGACGACCTGACGTTCACCGCCGCCGGGGGCGAGGCCGCCGCGCCCGCGCCGTCCGCCGGCGGGGTCGGCGTCGAGGAGCAGACGGGCGACGCCGCCACCGCCAACGAGCAGCCGCTCAAGGTCGACCAGGAGCAGGCCGCCGAGCAGGATGACTCCGGCTCCGGCGCGGTCCTCTGGGTGCTGATCATCGTCGGCCTCCTCGCCGGCGTCGGCATCGGCGTCGGCATCGTGTACCGCGCCAAGCGCAAGCACCAGGCGGCAACCGGAAGTGAGTAAGGGCAGCCTGGGCGTCTGGCGGGCCGCCGCGGCCGCCGCGGCGGCGGCCGCCGCGCTGCTGGTGGCCGGGCTCGTCCTCGGCGGCTCGGTCACCGAGAAGGTCATCCCCGGCCTCGGCGACGCCGGCGCCCTCACCCGGTGGGGGCTGCCCGCCGCCCGGGTGGCCATGGACCTGCTGTCCGCGCTGACCGTCGGCGCCCTGCTGGCCGCCGCCGCGTTCCTGCCGTTCGAGGGCGGGCGCGGCGCCACCCGGCTGTCCGGGGACGCGACCGGCTACCTGAACGCCGCGTCCTGGCTCGCCGCCGGGTGGGCCGCCGCCGCGGCGGCCACCCTGGTCTTCACCGTCGCGGACGTCCTCGGCCAGCCGGCCGGGGAGGTCCTCACCGGCAGCGAGCTGAGCAGCTACGTCGGCTCGCTGCCGCAGGGCACCGCCCTCATGCTCGTGGTGCTGCTGGCCGTGGTGGTGGCGCTGCTGGCGCGCACCACCACCACGCCCGCCGCCGCGTTCGGGCTGCTCGCCATGGCCGGGATCGCGCTGCTGCCCGCCCCGCTGACCGGGCACTCGGCCTCGGCCGCCAACCACGCCACCGCCACGACCGGCGTCGCGCTGCACGTCGCCGCCGTCGCGCCCTGGGTCGGCGGGCTCGCCATCGTCGGCGTGCACGCGCTGCTCCGCCGCGACCGGCTGCCGATCATGGCCGAGCGGTTCAGCCGCATGGCCCTGTGGTGCTACATCACCGTCGGCGCCAGCGGCCTGGTGAACGTGGTCGCCCGGCTGCCCGATCCCGCCGAGCTGGCGACCACGAACTACGGGCGGCTCGCCCTCGGCAAGATCATCGCGTTCGGGGTGCTCGGCTGGTTCGGCTGGTGGCACCGGACCCGGACGCTGCCCGCCCTCCAGGACCGCAAGCCGGGGGCGTTCGCCCGGTTCGCGTCCGTCGAGGCCGCGGTGATGGCGGCCACCATGGGCCTCGCCGTCGCGCTGGCGCGGACCGCGCCGCCCGCGCCGGCCGAGCCGGAGTCCGCGGTCAGGTCGCTGCTCGGCTACGACATGCCGCCCGAGGTCACGCCGCTGCGGCTGCTGACGCTCTGGCAGTTCGACCTGTTCTTCGCCGCCCTCGTCGCCGTCCTCGGCGGCCTCTACCTCGGCGCCGTCGTCCGGCTGCGGCGGCGCGGCGACTCCTGGCCGATGGGACGCACCGCCGCGTGGTGCGTGGGACTCGTCACCATCGTCGCCGTCACGCAGACCGGCGTCGCCAAGTACGCGCCGATCCTGTTCAGCGTGCACATGGCGCAGCACATGGTGCTGAACATGCTGACGCCGATCTTCCTGGTCGTCGGCGCGCCGGTGACGCTGGCGCTGCGCGCGCTGAAGCCCGCCCGGGTGCGCGGCGACCGCGGCCCGCGCGAGTGGCTGACCGCGCTGCTGCACAGCCGCTACCTCGCGTTCATCGCCCATCCCGGGATCGCGACCGTCATCTTCGTGGTGAGCACCTTCGCGCTGTACTTCACGCCGCTGTTCGCGGCGGCGATGCGCAACCACCTCGGCCACATCGCGATGATGATGCACTTCCTCGCGGCCGGGTCGCTGTTCTTCTGGGTCCTGCTCGGCGTCGACCCGGCGCCGAGGAAGCTGCCCTACCCCGGCCGGCTCCTCCTGCTGTTCGTCACGATGCCGTTCCACGCCTTCTTCGGCATCGCCCTGATGAGCATGAGCCAGGCGCTGGCGCGCGGCTGGTACGGGGCCGTCGACCCGCCGTGGGGCACCACGACGCTGCACGACCAGCACACCGGCGGCGCGATCGCCTGGGGGTTCGGGGAGATCCCGACGTTCATCGTCCTGCTCGTGATGGCGTTCCAGTGGTACGCCGACGACCAGCGGCAGGCGCGGCGCATGGACCGCAGGGCCGACCGCGCCGCCAAGCCCGGCGGCCGCTCCGAGGACGACGACCTGGCCGTCTACAACGCCCGCCTGGCCAAGCTCGCCGAACGGGACAAGGCCGCGGCCGAGGAGCAGGGCAGGGCGTAGGACCGCACTCCCTCTCGCGGGGGAGGGGGTCCGGGGCCGCGTCTGCCAGGATCGTCGTGTGATTCGCGTGTTCCGGCCGCTGATCGAGCGGACGACCTGGCGCCGCTGGGCCCACCTCGTGGTGGGCGGCGCGCTGCTGATGCCGTACTGGTTCCTCGCGATGACCCTCAGCCCGGTGCTGCCGACGGGCAACACCGTCGTGACCGCCGTGCTCATGCTGCTCGTGCTGCCGGGGGCGGCGACGTTCGTGACGGGGCTCGTCCCGACGGTCCGGCTGCTGGAGGGCTCGCTCGCCAAGGAACTGCTCGGGGGGCCCGCCGCGGCGCTCGCGCCCGGATCGGCGCGCTCATGGGAGAGCCGGATCAGGGCCGCCGCCTGGTTCGTCCTGCACCTCGGCGCCGGCGTGGTGGTCAGCGGACTCAGCCTGGCGGTCCCGCCGTTCACCGTCGTGGTGATCCTCGCGCCGATGGTGACCTGGGACACCCGGTTCCTGGCCGCCTGGGGGTGGCAGCGCGACTGGCCCCAGTGGCCGGCGCCGCTGATCGGGCTGGTGTCGCTGGCGGTGCTGCTGGCGCTCATCGTCGCCGCGGGGGAACTGCTGTCCCGGCTCGCGCCGCGGCTCCTCGGCCCGTCCGCCGCCGAGCGGCTCGCCGCCGCGGAGGCCAGGGCCGTCAAGCTGGCCGAGCGCAACCGGCTGGCCAGGGAGCTGCACGACTCGGTGGGGCACGCGCTCAGCGTGGTGACCCTGCAGGCCGGGGCGGCCGGACGCGTCCTCGACAGCGACCCGGCGTTCGCCCGGGAGGCGCTCGGCGCGATCGAGGAGTCGGCCCGCGCCGCGCTGGAGGACCTCGACCATGTGCTGGGGCTGCTGCGGGAGGACGCGTCCCGTCCCGCGCCGCAGGCCACGCTGAAGGACCTGGGGCGGCTGCTGGAGCAGACCCGGATCGCGGGCGTGAAGCTCGACGCGGAGGTGGGCCCGGAGGTGGAGCATGTCCCGGCCGCGGTGTCGCGGGAGGCGTACCGGATCGTCCAGGAGGGGCTGACGAACGCGTTGCGGCACGCCGGGAAGGTCCCGGTGCGGCTGCGGCTCGGCATCGCCGGGGAGAGGCTGGAGATGGAGATGAGCAACCCGCTCGGCGCGCACCGGGGCGACGGCGCCGACCACGGCGGCGGCCGGGGCCTCGCCGGGGTGCGCGAGCGCGTCACCGTGCTGCGCGGCGACATGACCGCCGGGGCCGACGGGGACGCCTGGCGGTTCCGCGTCTCGCTGCCGCTAAGGTCCGGAACATGACGATCAAGGTTCTGCTGGTCGACGACGAGCGGCTGATCCGGGCGGGCCTCGCCGCCATCATCGACGCCGAGGACGACCTGGCGGTGGTCGGCGAGGCGTCCGACGGGTCGGAGGTGCCGGGCGAGGTGCGCCGGCTGCGCCCCGACGTGATCCTCATGGACGTGCGGATGCCGCGGCTGGACGGCATCCAGGCGACCCGCCGCATCCTGGAGACGGTGCCGGAGCCGCCGCGGATCATCGTCGTCACCACGTTCGAGAACGACGAGTACGTCTACGACGCGCTGAAGGCCGGCGCGCACGGCTTCCTGCTCAAGCGGGCGCGGCCGGAGGAGATCCTGCAGGCGATCCGGATGGTCGCGCACGGCGACAGCCTGCTGTTCCCGGCGGCGATCCGGGAGCTGGCCGCGCGGCACGGCCCGTCCGGAGGCGGCGGGGCGGGCGGTGCGCGCTGGCACGAGCGGCTCACCGAGCGGGAGGGCGACGTGCTGCGGCTGATGGCCAAGGGCCGCTCGAACGCCGAGATCGCGCAGGACCTGTTCGTGAGCCCGCAGACGGTGAAGACGCACGTCGGCAACATCCTCGCCAAACTCCAGGCCCGCGACCGCACCCAGGCCGTGATCCTCGCCTACGAAACGTCCTTCATCACCCCCGGCTGAGGGCCCGCTTACGCCTGTTTTACCTGCTGGTAGCTACAAATGAGACAAGAAGTAACAAGGCTGACCGATCGGGGGATCATGGACGCCGTTACCCTGTCCGAGCTGCGCAAGCCGCGCGCCTACCCGGCGGTGTC
The DNA here is from genome assembly GCF_001552195.1 of Actinomadura latina NBRC 106108. Lineage (GTDB taxonomy): Bacteria > Actinomycetota > Actinomycetes > Streptosporangiales > Streptosporangiaceae > Spirillospora > Spirillospora latina. Next base: position 442,048 of record NZ_BCQS01000005.1, on the reverse strand, counting down.
GGTGCTGATGCCGACGCACCGGTCCGTCCCGGACAACCGGCAGGACCCGATCAGGCTGCGCAACCTCCTCTCCGAGGTGCGGCGCCGGCTGCACGACGACTCCCGGGTCGCGCCGGACGCCGCCGACCAGGTCGTCCGCGGGCTGGAGCGCGCCGCGGGGGAGGTCGACCTGCGGCACGCCTCCGACGGGCTCGTGCTGTTCGCCGCGCCAGACGGGGAGCACCACGCGTTCACGATCGGCCAGCCCGTGGACGAGCGGGTCGTCGTGGACACCGGGTTCGCGACCCGCGACCTCGTCGCCGCCTACACCCGCAGCGCGCGCTACTGGCTGCTGTCGCTGTCGGACCACCGGACCCGGCTGTGGGACGGCCACGGCGAGGAGCTGACCGAGCGCACCGGCGGCGGGTTCCCGATCGTGCCCGCGCCGCTCGACGAGGCCGGCTCCGGGCGGCAGTCGCGGCGCGCCGCGCAGGGCGGCGACGGCGAGCGGCAGCGCCAGGCCATGCGGGACGTGGTGGCCGCCCTCGACCGGGTCCTCGCCCGCGACCGCCGCCCGCTGATCGTCGCCGGCGTCACCCGGCACCAGGCGTTCTTCGACGAGGTGGCCGGGCCGCACATCACCGTGGCGGGACGCGTCGACGGCAGCTTCGAGGGCGCCGCGGCCGGCGCGCTCGCCGAGGCGGCCCGTCCGGCGCTCGCCGCCTACGAGGACCTCCGCGAGGTCGGCGTGCTGGCGGAGCTGGAGGCCGCGCGCAGCATCCAGCGGTACGCGGGCGGCCTGTGCGAGGTCACGCCGCTGGCCGAGGCGGGGCGCGGCGAGCACCTGGTCGTGGAGCGCGGCTACTACGCGCCCGCGGTGAAGACCCGCGGCGAACTGGTCCCGGTGGACGGCATGCCCGGCGTCCTCAAGGGCGCGGACGTCGTCGACGACGCCGTGGACGACGTCATCGAGACGGTGCTGGAGTACGGCGGCGAGGTCACCTTCGTCTCCGACGGCTTCCTCGTCGACCACGGCCGCATCGCCCTGGTCACCCGCTACTGACCTGCTCACCCGCTACTGACCCGGTCACCCGCTACTGACCCGGTCACCTGCTACCGACCCGTCCCGCAGGCCGGGTCGTGCCAGGCCGCCCAGCCGATCGACCAGTCCTCGCGCGCGTGCGGCCGCCAGCCCGCCGGGTGCCCGGGCCAGGACGCCTCCGGGGACGTCCCGTCCGGCAGGGGGACCAGGACCGTGCAGACGCCGGGCGCGGGCGGGCGGCCGGCGCGGATGTCGATCCTGCCGACGCGCGTCCACCACACCGGGTACACGACCTTGGTCTTGACCGCCCAGTGGAGCGACACGTCCGCGACGACCCCGCCGGCGGCCGGGCCGGGGAGCGGCGGGGCGGGGCGGACGCGCTGCGGGGACGGCCCCATGGCGAATGTCAGGGCGGCCAGGTTGACCGAGGCCAGGGCGACGGCCGCCAGGGGCGTCCTGCCCAGCCTGGAGAGCACGGCGAGCGCGCAGAGCAGCCCGATCGCGGTGAGCCCGGCCGCCTGCAGATGCATCGCGCCGCGGTCGCCGGTCAGGAACGTTGTCTCGGGGAAGTCGAACGCGATGAACGCGTGGGTGCGGAGCCGCTCGCCCGCGTAGGCGGTGACCCAGAGCCCGGCCCCCTCCAGGACGAGGACGGCCGCCGCCGCCAGCCCGAGGGACGTCCGGGCGCCCGGCCGGAGGAGCGCCGCCGCCCCGGCCAGCGCGTAGACGAGGGCGAGGCACGCCAGGTAGCGGCCGTAGGCGAAGTTCCCCACCCGGTGCTCGTCGGGGAGCGCGGCCGACGACGCGTACGCGATCCCGCAGGTGGCGGCGAGCAGCGCGGCCGCCATGATCCGGTCGGCGATCGGGGTGCGCCGCCGCACCAGCACCGCGGCCACGACCGCCAGCCCCACCCCGGCCAGCCCCCAGGTGGAGACGATCAGGTACCAGAGCTGCCCGGCGGCCCCGGACAGCGCCCACGCCTGACCTGGAAGCGTGGTGAGCCTCGTTTCGAGGTTCCCGGCCAGATCCCGGACGCCGTCCGGGTACAGCTCCGCCCGGAGCCAGCCGTTCAGCGCGGCTCCGGCGGCGTACCCGGCGAGAGCCGTGCCGCCTCCCGCGAGGGCCCCGCGCCACCGCCCCCGGCCGAGCGCGAGGGCGGCCAGCGTGAGGGCGTGCACGAGGAGCAGCACCGTTCCGCGGGTGTGGACCGCCGCGGCGCAGGACACGACCAGGCTCGCGAGGGCCGCGTCACGCGCCCGGCCGCCGCGGGCGAAACGGTCGAGGGGCAGCAGCCACGCCAGGACGAGCGCCGGCAGGACGGCGTCCGCGAGCGCGAACGCGCCGAAGAACGTCGTGGCGGGCAGCAGCGCCGCCGCGAACGCGAGCGGCAGCGCGGCGCGCCGGCCGAGCCCGAACCGCCGCGCCGCCGCGTACCCGAGCGGGAACAGCGCCGCGCCCGCCACGGCGTTGATCACCAGGACGGTCGTGTAGACCGTCACCGGGTCGTGCGACAGCCAGTACGCCGGGGTGAGCAGGAGCGGATACCCGCCCTGGTAGAAGGTGTTCCCGGAAAGGTCGGCGCCCGGCCCGCCGGCCAGCAGCCGGGCCGCGGCGAGGTAGCCGGTCTCGTCGGGGTTCGCCACCGGTCCCGTCCGGGCGCGGGCGAACCAGAGCCGGATCGCCACCTGCGCGAGCACGCCCGCCGCCAGGATCCACGGCAGCGCGCGGAGACGCCCGCGGGGCGGGCGGGGCGATGCGTTCGGAGCGTCCGTCCGGGACGGGAGGGTCGCGAGCGTCATGCGCCCCACCGTCCCGGCGGCCTGTCATGATCTTGTGCCGAAGATGTCCGGATTTCGTGACACAGACCGAGGAATGATCATTCGCGGCCGATAATGTGCGGGTGGCGAGCATTCTCTTCGTGGAGGACGATCCGTCCGCGCGGGCGGCCCTGGACCTGGCGCTGACCCGCCTCGGGCATGCCGTGACGTCGCGGGCCACCGGCGAGGACGGGCTGGCGGCGCTGCGGGCGCGGCGCCCCGAGATCGCGCTCCTGGACGTGATGCTGCCCGGCATCGACGGGATCGAGGTGTGCCGCCGCATCCGCCGGGAGGACTCGCTGCCGGTGATCCTGCTGACCGCGCGCGGCGACGACCTCGACATCGTCCTCGGCCTGGAGGCGGGCGCCGACGACTACGTGGTCAAGCCCGTCGAGCCGCGCGTGCTGGACGCCCGCGTCCGCGCCGTCCTGCGCCGCGCCGACCACACCCGCGTCGACCGCTCCGTCTACGGCGACCTCGTCATCGACCGGACCTCGCTGAAGGTCACCAAGGCGGGGACCGATCTGCGCCTCACCCCGACCGAGCTGCGGCTGCTGCTGGAGCTGACCCGGCGGCCCGGCCAGGCGCTCACCCGCCAGCAGCTCCTCGCCGAGGTCTGGGAGCACACCTACCCGGGCGACTCGCGGCTGGTGGACGCCTGCGTGCAGCGCGTCCGGGCCAAGATCGAGGACGAGCCGGCCGAGCCGCGGCTGATCGAGACGGTCCGGGGGTTCGGCTACCGGTTCGCGGCGCCGTGATGCGCCGCCGCCGGTTCACCGGGCTGCGGGTACGGCTCGCCGCAGCGTTCACCGCGGTCGCGCTGCTGGCGTCGGTGCTCGCGTCCGGCATCTCCTACGTGCTGATGCGGCGCGTGATGCTCCAGCGCGCCCAGGACGCGGTGCTGACCGACGTGCGGACCGCCCTCGCCCAGCACGTCCCGCAGCGTCTCCCGCCGGACGCGCTGGACACCCTCGGCCCGGAACTGGTGACCGCGCTCACCTCCGAGGACCGCACCGCGGCGTGGGTCCGGATGCCGCTGGACGGTTCCGTCCCGCGGCCCGGCCCGGACATTCTGGACGTCCCCGTGAGCAGGGAGTTCGCGCGGCGTGCGATGTCGGGGATGGTCTTCCAGCGCGTCGTCGCGAAGGACAGCCTGAACCGGAGCCACCCCTATCTCCTGGTCGGCGCGCGCGCCACGGGCTACGAGACGACGGCGGACGAGCCGCAGCGCACCACTCCGCCGGTCGTCTTCGTCTCGGCGAGCCTCGCGCGCGAGGCGTCCGACCTGCGGGTGTTCACCCGGGTGCTGTCGACCGCCGACGCGGTCGCGCTGCTCGCCGCGCTGCTGCTCGCGCTGCTGGCGACCCGCGGCGTGCTGCGCCCGGTGCGCCGGCTCGCCGCCGCGGCCCGCGCGCTCGGCGAGGGCGAACTGCAGAGCCGCGTGCGGGTGCGGGGCCGCGACGAGCTCGCCGACCTCGCCCGCACCTTCAACCGCACGGCCGAGGCGCTGGAGCGGACGGTCACCGAACTGCGCGCGCTGGAGGCGGCCTCCCGCCGGTTCGTCGCGGACGTCTCGCACGAGCTGCGCACCCCGCTCACCTCGCTGATCGCGCTGACCGACGTGCTGGCCGCGGAGGCGGCCGGCGCGTCGGTCAGCGCGGCCCAGGGGGAGAAGGACGCCCAGGGGGAGAAGGACGCGGCGGACCGCGGCGCGGCGCTGCTCGTCGCCGGCGAGACCCGGCGGCTCGGGCAGCTGATCGAGCATCTGATCGAGATCAGCCGGTTCGACGCGGGCGCCGCCGCGCTGGTCCTGGACGAGGTGAACCTCGCGGACGCCGTCGCGGGGACGCTGGCGGCGCGCGGCCTCGCGGACCGGGTCGCGGTGGAGGGGGCGGACGACCTGGTCGCCCGGCTCGATCCGCGCCGGCTCGACGTCATCGTGGCGAACCTCGTGGGCAACGCGCTGCGGCACGGCGCCCCGCCCGTCACGCTGCGCTTCGGCGCGGTGCGCCGGGCGGGCCTGCCGGGCGTGGAGATCGCCGTCGCCGACCGCGGCCCCGGCGTGCCGGCGGACCTGCTCGCGGTGGTCTTCGACCGCTTCGTGAAGGCGGAGGCGGCCCGGTCCCGCAGCGACGGCAGCGGGCTCGGCCTGTCGATCGCCAGGGAGAACGCGGTCCTGCACGGCGGGACGCTGGAGGCGGCCAACGGCCCGGACGGGGGAGCGGTGTTCACGCTGTGGCTGCCCGCCCGGCCCGAGGGCGATGAGCGGGCACCCGATGAGTAGGCGCACGGTCATGGCCGTCATGGTCGCCGTCGCCGTCGCCGCGGTCGGGACCGCGGGCTGCGGGGTGCGGCCCACCGGGATCCTGAGCGCGGGCTCCAACCCGGTCGTGAACGGGCAGCCGTCCACCATGACGCTCTACCTGGTGCACGGGAAACGGCTGGAGCGGGTCGCCCGTCCCGGGCTGGCCGGCCACCCCTACCTGCCCCTGGCCCAGCTCGGCGTGCCGGTCACCGCGGAAGAGCGCCGCAAGGGCCTGCGCAGCGAGATCACCGACACGTCCGGGGTGATCGTGTACCCGGTGCGGCGCGGAGTCCTGGGCGTCCAGCTGCTGGGCCTCCGGTTCGGCGACGACGACCGGGTGCGGCCGGGGGGCGAGTGGTCCCGCCTGGCGCTGGCGCAGGTGGTCTGCACCACGGAGGCGATCCCCGGCGTGTCGGTCGTCCGGGTCTCGGACGCGTTCGAGGAGGGCCGGTCGGAGACGATGCGCTGCGACCGGTTCGCCGACCTGCTCAGGTGATCAGTTCCTCGTCAGCCACTGGGCGGTGACGTCGCCGAGCACGGACCGGACGGCGAGGACGGCGATGCCGAGCGTGAGGACGGGCATCACGACCCAGCGCTCGACCTTGCCGTCCGTCCTCGGGACGACCGGGACGTCGATCCGCCACGGCAGCGGCCAGAACACCGGGCAGCCGCGCGGTGTCAGGCAGTCGCCGGCGACGTGCGCGAGGCAGCCGAGCGTGACGGCGAACCCCACGAAGCTCATGTCGATGTTGTGCATGAGCCAGACGGCGATGAGGGCCAGCGCGCAGTCGGCGAGGGCGGACTGGGGCTCCTTGCCCTCGAAGTCCAGGCCGACGCCGCGCAGCCCGAGGCCGACGATCATGAAGAGGCAGGCCCACCAGGCGTAGACGTAGTGGGTGGCGAGGGTGTCCATCGCCCAGCCGATGCCGACCGCGAACAGGATCGAGTGGGTCGCCTGCCGGTGCCCGCCGGAGAGCTTCCCGATCCACTTGCACATGTGGTGGGTGATCGGGCCGAACGTGTTGGCGATGCGGCCGTTGTGGTGGTCGATGTCGGGCAGGATCGCCGCGCCGGCGCACACCACCGCGCCCGCCGCGACCTGCTCCACCGACAGCGACACCGCGTGCTCGCCGAGCAGCCGCTCGTAGCCGAGCACCGGGACGGCGGCCAGCCACGCCAGCGCGCCGCTCAGGGCGTGCGTCTTGCCCATCATGTGCCGTTCCCCCGCCTTTCAGAGCGTCCGCCGCCCGTACTCAGGGCGGGACTCTAACCGGCACCTGATCGGTTTCAGTGGCGACGCGCCGAAGCGGGCGCTACGTCCCTTTGATGCGGGGGGCCGCGTTCCGGTTCCCTCGGTCAGGCGTTGGCCTCGCGGGCGGTGAGGACGGCCCCGACGTTCTCCTCCGCCCAGTCGGTGATGGCCTTGATCGGCCGCTGCAGCGACAGGCCGAGCGGGGTGAGGGCGTACTCGACGCGGGGCGGCACCTCGGCGAAGACCGTCCGGACGAGGAGGCCGTCGCGCTCCATCGTGCGGAGGGTCTGGGTGAGGACCTTGGGGGTGACCCCGCCGATCGTGTCGCGGAGCTGCGTGAACCGGCGCGGCCCGCCGGCCAGGCTGAGCACGACCAGCACCGACCATTTGTCGCCGATGCGGTCGAGGATCAGCCGGGTGGGGCAGTTCGGATCGAATGCGTCGCCCTTCATGGTTTCCAGAGGGTACCAATGGCACGTTGAAGTAACCAGTATCCGATGGATACTGTCACCGGCGACGACGTTCGAGGAGGTCCTGTGAAGATCCTGCTGATCGGTGCGACGGGGATGGTGGGGAGCCGGATCGCGGACGAGGCGCGCCGCCGCGGCCACGAGGTCACCGGCGTCACCCGCAGCGGCGGCGAGGGGACGGCCAAGGCCGCGGCGAGCGACGCCGCCGCGATCGCCGGGCTGGCCGCCGGCCACGACGCCGCGGTGCTGTCGGTCCCGCCGCCCCGCGACGGGTCGGAGACGACCGGGCCGCTGCTCGCCACCACCCGCGGCGTGCTCGGCGGGCTGCGGCGGGCGGGCGTCCGCCGCCTGGTCGTCGTGGGCGGCGCGGGCAGCCTGGAGGCCGCGCCCGGCGTCCGGCTCGTGGACACCCCCGGGTTCCCCGAGATGTACAAGAGCGAGGCGCTCGCGGCGGCGGAGCAGCTCGGCGTCGTCCGGGCCGAGGCCGGCGACCTGGACTGGACCTACATCTCGCCCGCCGCCGTCATCCAGCCGGGGGAGCGCACCGGCACGTTCCGGGTGGGCGGCGACCGCCTGCTCACCGACGCCGAGGGCAACAGCGCCATCAGCGCCGAGGACTACGCGATCGCGCTGGTGGACGAGCTGGAGAAGGGCGAAGCCGTCCGCCGTCGCATCACCGTGGCCTACTGAACACGGCCTAGGACGGGACGAAGCGCCAGGCGCCGGACTCCTCGCCCGGCTCGTACGGGGAGTCCAGACGCTTGGCGAGGACGCCCGGCAGGCCCTGGTCGCGGGCCGCGTCCCGGACGGCGTCGCCGTCGCCGGGGAACCACGGCGCCGTCTGCCAGGACGGCCCCGACAGGCCGAGGCCGTCGAGCCGCTCCCGCCGCTCCCGGTACGGGGCGTCCAGCAGCGGGTGCCCGTCCAGATGCGGCACGTCGTAGATCATGTAGGTCTCGCGGCCGTCCAGGACGGCCAGCTCCCCGTCCAGCACGACGCGCCGGACGCCCAGCTCGGCGCCGAGCCGGGAGCCGAGCCCGGCGGGGCCGTCCACGGCGCGGCCCCGGCCGTCGGTGAACCGGGTCCGCCCGCCCTCGACGTAGGCGGCCAGCCGCCTGCCGCCCCACCCGAACTCGAAGCCCCACGCGTCCTGGTCGCGGGGGAGCCGCGCCCTCTCCGCCGGGCGCATCGGGAGCAGCGACGCGGGCAGCGGCTCGGCGTCCGGGTCCGCGGGCGGGTCCATCCGGTGGATCATCCAGTTCCGGCCGCGCGTCCGGAACAGCACGTACCGGCCGGAGACGCGCGAGCCGTGGACGACGATCTTCACCTCGCGCTCGGACCACTTCTCCGTCTCGTACGTCCCGCGGTCCCAGACGGTCATCGCCCCGCCGCCGTACTCGCCGCGCGGGATCTCGCCCTCGAACGTCGCGTACTCCAGCGGATGGTCCTCGGTGCGGACGGCGAGATGGTTCGTCTCCGGGCTCCACGGCAGGCCCTTCGGGACGGCCCACGACACGAGCACGCCGTCGCGTTCGAGGCGCAGGTCCCAGTGCAGGCTGGTCGCGTGGTGCTCCTGGACGACGAACGTGTCGTCGTTCCCCCGCGGCAGGGCCTTCTCCTCCGGGACGGGCTCCGGCGTCCGCCCCGGGGCGCGCCTGTCCCGGTACTCCGCCAGCCGGTCGCCGCCGTCCCCGCTCTTCTCGGGGGGCGTGCTCTTCTCGGGGGCCACGCAGGGTGCATACCCGAGATCAGCGTATGAAGACGGCGTAGTCGGCGACGTCGTTCGTCAGGGACGGCGGCAGTCCCGCGACGGCGGACAGCTCCTCGGCGGACATGAACCCGCCCGCCTCCGCCCGCACCCGCTCGATCTTCTCCGCCAGCTCGGCGGTGATGCCGGGCAGCAGGGTCAGCGCCTCCGCCGGGGCGTGGTTGACGTCGACGAGCCCGCCGTCGTTGTACTGGCGCGGCAGGTCGGGGCGCCCGATCCGCAGCTCCTTGGCGAGGCCAGGGTCGGCCGCGGCCAGCTCCCGCGCCTTCTCCCGCAGCAGCCGCCGCCGCTTGACCCGCTCCACCACGGCCTCGTTGTCGACCGCCGACAGCCCGTGCGGGTCGAACACCCGGCGCCGGATCAGGAACGCGTGCCCGCAGCCCACCACCGCGAGGACGAACACCAGGACGCCCACCGTGCGCTCGGTGCCGCCCTCTTTGCTGATGTCCGGCAACAGGAACATCCAGAGCGCGAACAGCCCGAGGTACGCGGCCGTGGAGACCATCAGGTGCAGGCTGCGCCGCCACAGCGCCGCCGCCGCGAACGTGAACGGCGTGGCCAGGCCGAGGGACAGGATCGGCAGCGCGGCCCACGTCACGCTCAGCGCGGCCCGCCCCGGCGGCATGCTGTCGGACGGAACCCGCGGCTCGTACGGCGCTGGGGCGTTCATCCTTACACGGTCTCCCGGCCGGCTGGAGGGGCGAATCGGACTCTAGATCAACAGGAGTGTCACGGCAGGGTGAGGATTTCGTGGCCGTCCTCGGTCACCAGCAGCGTGTGCTCGAACTGCGCCGTGCGCCTGCGGTCCTTGGTGACGACCGTCCAGCCGTCCGGCCACATGTCGTACTCGTGGGTGCCGAGCGTCAGCATCGGCTCGACCGTGAACGTCATCCCCGGCTCGATGATCGTCGTGGCGTGCGGGTCGTCGTAGTGCGGGACGACCAGCCCGGAGTGGAACGTCGTGCCGATCCCGTGCCCGGTGAAGTCGCGGACGACCCCGTACCCGAACCGCTTGGCGTACGACTCGATGACCCGCCCGATCACGTTCAGCGCGCGTCCCGGCTTGGCCGCGCGGATGCCGCGCATGGTCGCCTCACGGGTGCGCTCCACCAGCAGCCGCGACTCCTCGTCCACGTCGCCGCACAGGAACGTAGCGTCGGTGTCGCCGTGCACGCCGTCGATGTAGGCGGTGATGTCGACGTTGACGATGTCGCCGTCGCGCAGGACCGTGTCGTCCGGGATGCCGTGGCAGATGACCTCGTTGATCGAGGTGCACAGCGACTTCGGGAAACCCCGGTACCCGAGCGTGGACGGGTAGGCGCCGTGGTCGAGCATGAACTCGTGCCCGACTTTGTCCAGCTCGTCGGTGGTGATCCCCGGGCGGACGTGCCGGCCCACCTCCTGGAGCGCCTGCGCGGCGATCTTCCCGGCCACCCGCATCTTCTCGATGATCTCGGGCGTCTTGACGTCGGGCTCGCCGGTCCTCGGCCGCTTCTTCCCCACGTACTCCGGGCGCGGGATGCTCGACGGAACCTTGCGCATCGGTGAAACGTGTCCGGGCCGGAGCAGCTGGGTCGTCATAGTGATGCAGTGTAGTAAGCGGTATCGGGGCAACGAATCCCGTGCGAGCGTGATCGAGAGGAGTGCCCATGGCCGGTGACGATGGTGACTGGTGGTTCTGCTTGAAGCACATGAAGGCCGAGCGCGGGCCCGGCTGCCCCGGCAAGGACCGGATGGGCCCGTACGCGTCCGAGGACGAGGCCGCGAACGCCCTCGCCCTCGCCCGTGAACGCAACGAGGCCTGGCGCAAGCAGAACGAGGACTGAGCCCGTCAGTCGACGACCGGTCCCGATACGGCGTCGAGGAGTCGGGCGAGGCGGTGCCGGAGGCCGCGCGGTGCCCGCGCGGGCTCCTGCCCGGCCGCCGCGCTGACGAGGTGCTGCGCGCCGTCGAACGACATGAGCGCCTCACCCGGCGGGACGGTCAGCGCCTCGTGGGCGAGGCCGCGCAGCTCGCGGTCGCCGCCCTCCAGCGCGAGGACGGTCGCACCCGTGCGGCGCGCGTCGTCCACCCGTTCCAGCAGCGGGACGGGCGCGTCCTCCGCGGCGACGACGAACAGCGTCTCGCCGCGCCGCGCCGCCTCCAGCCGCTCCAGGCCGACGCTCAGGTGCGCGGGGGCGCCCGCGGGCGGCGTCCAGCGCACCAGCGTCGGCGCGAGGCCGGGGGCGTCGCCGAGCCGGCTCTCGTCGTCCAGGTGCGCCGCGAGGTGCCACGGGTCGTCCCCGGGCGTGCCGACCAGCAGCAGCCCGCCCGGCGTCCGGGACGTGACGCGCAGCGCGCGGCCGAACTCCCGGGTCCGCTCCAGCCAGCCCGTCCTCGACAGGACCTCGCGCAACATGGTGATCTGCTCGGCGTCCACGGGCACCATGGTGCCGCACCGCGCGCCCTGATCAGGCGGTTTCCGGTGATGCGGGAGCCCGGGCCGAAGCCTCCGGACGGGGGTTTGGCAGACTCGGCGCCATGACTGAGCAGCAGCAGAAGACGCCCTACGACCTTCCCGACGCGAGCGGCCTGTCGATCGGCATCCTCGGCGGCACCGGCGACCAGGGCAAGGGGCTCGCGCGGCGGTTCGCGCTGGCCGGGCACCGGGTGACGATCGGGTCGCGCAAGGCCGAGCGCGCCCAGGCCGCCGCCGACGAGCTCGGTGCCGGCCTGCCGGTCTCCGGCGCGGAGAACCCGGTCGCCGCCGGGGGATCCGACGTGGTGGTCGTCGCGGTCCCGTGGGAGGGCCACAAGGCCACGCTGGAGTCGCTGCGCGCCGAGCTGGCGGGCAAGATCGTCGTGGACTGCGTGAACCCGCTCGGCTTCGAGAAGGGCAAGGGCGCGTTCGCGCTGCCCGTCGAGGAGGGCAGCGCCGCCGAGCAGGCCGCCGCCGTCCTGCCGGACAGCCGCGTCGTCGCCGCCTTCCACCACGTCTCCGCCAAGCTGCTGCTCGACCCCGGCGTGGACGAGATGGAGCTGGACGTCCTCGTCCTCGGCAACGACCGCGAGGCAACCGACCTCGTCCAGGCCCTCGCCGGCCGCATCCCCGGCATGCGCGGCGTCTACGGCGGCCGGCTGCACAACGCCCACCAGATCGAGGCGTTCACCGCGAACCTCATCTCCATGAACCGCCGCTACAAGGCCCACGCGGGACTGCGCATCACCGATGTCTGATCGTTAGGCTCGGGCGGTGCCGAGTCTGAACGATCCCGAGGCGGTGCGGCGTCCGCTCGTCCTGCTGCCCTCGTCCGAGGCGGGGCCGCTGCGCGCGGTGGCCAAGCGGGTCGGAGTCGCCCTGCTGCTGCTGTTCGCCGTGGTGGCCGCCGTCTACCTCGACCGCGACGGCTACCGCGACACCGGCGACGGGAAGCTGTCGCTGCTGGACGCCTTCTACTACGCGACCGTGACCGTCTCCACCACCGGCTATGGCGACATCACGCCGGTGGGGGACGCGGCCAGGTTCGTCAACATCGTCTTCATCACGCCCGTGCGGGTGCTGTTCCTGATCGTCCTCGTGGGCACGACCCTGGAGGTCCTGGCGGAGCGAACCCGCGAGGACTGGCGCAAGTCTCGCTGGAGGGCACGCGTGCACGACCACATCGTGGTGGCCGGCTACGGCACGAAGGGCCGCAGCGCCATCAAGACCCTGCTGAGCACCGGCGTCGACCGCGCGTCGATCGTCGTCGTGGACCCGGACCCGCGCGTGGTGGCCGAGGCGGCGGAGGCCGGGTTCGTGAGCATCGTCGGGGACGCGACGCGCAGCTCGGTGCTGAAGCAGGCGGCGGTGCAGCGGGCCCGCGAGATCGTGGTGGCGAGCGCCCGCGACGACACCGCGGTGCTGATCACCCTCACCGCGCGGCAGCTGAACCCGCACGCCGGCATCCAGGCGTCGGTGCGCGAGTCGGAGAACGTCCCGCTGCTGCGGCAGTCGGGCGCCGACCACGTGGTGACCTCGTCGGAGGCGGCGGGGCGGCTGCTCGGGATGTCCACCAGCCAGCCGGCCGTCAGCGAGGTCATGGAGGACCTCCTGGACCAGGGCAGCGGCCTCGACCTGGTGTCGCGGGAGGTGCGCCCCGACGAGGTCGGCGGGTCGCTCGGCGCGGTGCGCGAGCCGGCGCTCGCGGTCGTCCGGGACGGCCGGACGCTGCCGTTCGACCACCCCGAGTGCACGACCCTCGAACCCCGCGACCGCCTGATCGTGGCCCGCTCCTCGCCGCGCCGGCGCGGCTCGGCCGAGGAGGAGGACGGCGCCTCCGGCCCGTCCGGGCGATGACGCAGGGCCCGGCCGCGCTCCGCACGAGGGCCCGGACGCGCCCCGCGAGCGGAGCGCGTCCGGGCCCTCGTGCGGCGGCTCAGCGGTAGGAGTGCTCGGGCGCGGGGTAGGCGCCGCTGACGACCTCTTCGGCGTAGCTGCGCGCGGCGTCGCCGAGGAGGGTGTTCATGTCGGCGAACTTCTTGACGAACTTCGCGGTGTGCGGCGTGAGGCCCGCCATGTCCTGCCAGACGAGGACCTGCGCGTCGGTCTGGTTGCCGCCGCCGATGCCGATCGTCGGGATGGACAGCGACGAGGTGACGCGGGCGGCGAGGTCCTCGGGGACGCATTCGAGGACGACGGAGAACGCGCCGGCGGCCTCCAGTGCCTTCGCGTCCGCCATCAGCTCGTCGCCGTCCTGGCCGCGGCCCTGCACCCGGTAGCCGCCGAAGACGTTCACCGACTGCGGGGTGAGGCCGAGGTGCGCCATGACCGGGATGCCGGCGGCGACCATCGCCTCGACCTGCGGGAGGACCCGGCGGCCGCCCTCCAGCTTGACCGCGTGCGCGCCGGTCTCCTTGAGGAACCGGGTGGCGGCCGTCAGCGCCTCCGGGACGCCCGTCTGGTAGGAGCCGAACGGCAGGTCGGCGACGACCATGGCGCGCTTGGAGCCGCGGACGACGGCCGCGGTCAGCGGGATCAGGTCGTCCACGGTGACGGGGATGGTGGAGTCGTAGCCGTAGACGACCATCGCGGCGGAGTCGCCGACGAGCAGCACGGGGATCCCGGCCTCGTCGAAGATCCGCGCGGTGAGCGCGTCGTACGCGGTGAGCATCGGCCACTTCTCGTGCCGCTCCTTGGCGGCGGCGATGTCGCGTACGGTCACCCTGCGCCCGCCCGTACCGCCGTAGAGCGCGGTCGGCTGTGCTGGGGGTGCGACAGAAGAAGACATGCGAGAACCTCCGGTCTTGAGGCGCCACGGTGGCGTACCCAGACAGAACCGATCGTGCCACTTCGAAAACGATTCGGGTACCCCCGGCGATTCCCGAATCCCGCCCCGCCGGGAACAAGTTCCGAAACGATACCGTTGCGTATCGGCATGGACCCCCAGACGATCCAGCGGCGCCGGTGGTACATCCTCGGCGTGCTGACCCTGAGCCTGCTGGTGGTGGTGCTCGACAACACCATCCTCAACGTCGCGCTCAAGACCATCGCCGACCCGGAGAAGGGGCTCGGCGCCACGCAGAGCCAGCTCGAATGGTCGATCAACTCCTACACGCTGGTCTTCGCCGGCCTGCTGTTCACCTTCGGCGTGATCGGCGACCGGATCGGGCGCAGGCGCGTGCTGATCGGCGGCATGGCGGTGTTCGCGCTCGCCTCGCTGCTGTCGGCGTACGCGCAGTCCCCGGAGCAGCTCATCTACGCCCGCGCCCTGATGGGCCTCGGCGGCGCCGCGGTCATGCCGCAGACGCTGTCGATCATCACCAACGTCTTCGAGCCGGAGGAGCGCGCCCGCGCCATCGGCATCTGGGCCGGCGCGGTCGGCCTCGCCGTCGCGATCGGCCCCCTCACCGGCGGCCTGCTGCTCGCCCACTTCTGGTGGGGCTCGGTCTTCCTCGTCAACGTGCCGGTCATCGCGATCGGCATCACGCTGATGGCGTTCCTGGTGCCCGAGTCGCGCAACCCGGCGCCCGGACGGCTCGACCCCCTCGGCGTCGTCCTGTCGGTCATCGGCCTCGTCGTCCTGTCGTACGGGATCATCCAGGGCGGTGAGAAGGGGAACTGGCTGACCCTCTCCGTGCTCGGCCCGATCCTCGCGGGCGTCGCCGTCATCGCGCTGTTCGTCGCGCACGAGGCCCGCTCCGCGTCCCCGGCCTTCGACGTCCGGCTGTTCAAGGACCCGCGGATGTCGGCCGCCGTCGCGTCCATCGCGCTGTGCTTCTTCGCGGCGAGCGGCGTGTTCTTCTTCGCCACCTTCTACATGCAGTCGGTGCGCGGGCTGACCCCGCTGCAGTCCGGCGCGATGGTGCTGCCGTTCGCGGTCGCGCAGCTGGCGTTCGCGCCGCGCAGCGCCGAGATGGTCCGCCGCTTCGGCGCCAAGGCGGTCTGCACCGCCGGCCTGCTGCTGGTCGCCGCCGCGCTGGCGAGCTACCAGTTCGTCGGGACCGGCACCCCGATGTGGATCCTCGGGGTGATCTTCTTCGTGCAGGGCACCGGGATGGCGAACGTCATGCCGCCCGCCACCGAGTCGGTCATGTCGGCGCTGCCGCGCGAGAAGGCGGGCGCCGGCTCGGCCATCAACAACACCGCCCGGCAGGTCGCCGTCGCGATGGGCGTGGCCGTGCTCGGCTCCGTCGTCGCGTCCGTCTACCGCCGCGACCTGGACGGCGACCTCGCCGCGCTGCCCGCCGGCGCGCGGGCGGCCGCCGGGGACTCCATCGAGGGCGCGCACGCCGTCGCGGCCCGGCTGGGCGGCGCCGGGGACCGGCTCGCCGCGCACGCCGACGCGGCGTTCGTCAACGCCATGCACACCGCGTCGGTCGCAGCCGCCGCCGTCGCCTTCCTCGGCGCGCTGGTCGTCCTGAAGTGGATGCCGGGACGCGCGCCGGCCGCCCCCGCCGCCGGAACCGACGCGCCGCGGCGGCCGGAGAAGGCCGGGGTGTGAGAGCGTGAACGCGCCATGACCGAGACAGAGCGGCGGCAGGGCGGGCGGCCCCGCAGCGAACGCGCCGAGAAGGCCATCATCGAGGCCACCCTCGACCTCCTCGCCGAGGAGCCGGGGGTGGCGGGCCTGTCCATCGAGGCGGTCGCCGCCCGCGCCGGCGTCGGCAAGACGACCATCTACCGGCGCTGGCCCAGCAAGGACGCCCTGATCCTGGACGCGCTCGGCGCGGCCAAGGCGCCGCTGCCCGAGCCGTCCGGCGGGTCCGTCCGGGAGGACCTCGCCGAGCTGGCGCGGGCGCTGACCGACGAGCGCAAGCGCCGCTACTCGCGGTGCTTCTGGAACGTCGCCGGCAGCGCGGAGAAGCACCCCGAGCTGTACGCCCGCTACAAGCGCGACATCATCGAGCCGCGCCGCGACATCGTCCGCCGGGTGCTGCGGCGCGGGGTGGACAACGGGGAGCTGCGCGCCGACCTCGACGTCGAGGTGGCGATGTCGATGCTGCTCGGCTCGTTCGTCCCGAAGCGGCCGCAGGAGTCCTTCCCGGACGGCCACGCCGAGGCCGTCGTCGACACCCTCCTGCGCGGCATCGGCTCCGCCGCGCGATGACACGCATGCGACGGAACCGACGCGATTTCGGCACGGTAAGCGTGATCTTCTCCCCGAGCGACGGTGTCATGCCCCATACTGTCGCTGGGTAGTGCTAAGACGACCGGCTGTCTGGAGCGCGTCAGGTGAGATCCGTCATGGCGCCGCGAGGCGATGCGCCCGCCACCGATTCGGCGTCCCGGACCCTGGTCCTGGGCATCGACGGGGCCAGGCGGATCGTCCAGTGCGGGCCGAACGCCCGGTCGGTCCTCGGCCGGGCGCCCGAGGAGCTGATCGGCCGTCCCGCCACCGACCTGGTGGGGGACGAGGCCAAGGCCGAGCTCGAAGCCCTCCTGGAGGTCGGCGACCAGGAGCGCAACGGCGTGATGACCGTGCTGCGCGCCGACGGCGGGTCCGGCAACGCCCTCGTCACCGTGCAGCCGATGGTCGGCGGCGACGCGTCCGCCGCGCCCGCCGCGCTGCTGTTCGTCCGGGTGGAGCTGCCGCCCAGCGAGCGCTACCAGGACCCGTCCCTCATGCGCCGCGCGCTGATGGACGACCAGCTCACCCGGTTCGGCGCGTCCCTCGACCTCGACCAGTCCGCCCGCGGCCTCGTCGACGTGGTCGTCCCGCACTACTGCAACGCCGCGTCCGTGCTGGTGCTGGAGAGCCTGGTCGCCTCCGACGAGGTGCACAGCGAGTCCGGCTCGGCGGTGCTGCGCCGCATCGCGGTCACCTCCGACGACGGCAACCCGGCGTGGACGTCCACGTTCCCCGTCGGCGAGGTGCTCGTGTTCCCCGAGGGCACCCCGTACCGCCAGGTGATGGAGACGGCCCGGCCCGTCCACCTGCCGCACATCACCCTGGACGCGGCGAGCGAGATCGGCCGGCTGTGGCGGCGCGGGCCGGCCGGCGAGCTGCTGTCCGACGTGTCGATGGTGCTGCTGCCGATGATCGCGCGCGACACCCTGCTCGGCTTCATCGCCTGCACCCGCGTCCCCGGGTTCCGCAAGTTCGACGCCTACGACGTCGAGATCGGCATGGAGTTCGCGGCCCGCGCCGCGATCGTCATCGACAACGCCCGCCAGTTCAGCCGCGAGCGCTCCACCGCCCTCGCGCTGCAGCGCAGCCTG
This sequence comes from Actinomadura latina NBRC 106108, assembly GCF_001552195.1. Lineage (GTDB taxonomy): Bacteria > Actinomycetota > Actinomycetes > Streptosporangiales > Streptosporangiaceae > Spirillospora > Spirillospora latina. The sequence continues at coordinate 424,738 of NZ_BCQS01000005.1, read as the reverse complement.
CTGCCGCTGCGGCTGTCGGCGCCGTCCTCGGTCGAGGTCCGGCACCGCTACCTGCCCGGCAGCAAGCTCGTCGAGGTCGGCGGCGACTGGTACGAGTCGATCGCGCTGCCCGGCGCCCGCGTCGCGCTGATCGTCGGGGACGTCGCCGGGCACGGCGTCCGCGCCGCCGTCACCATGGGCCGGCTGCGCACCGCGCTGCACACGCTCGCGAACCTGGAACTGCCGCCCGCCGACGCGCTGCACGTCATGCACGAGCTGATGATCGAGCTCGGCGAGCAGGAGCCGCACTTCGCCACCTGCGTGTACGCGGTGTACGACGCGACCACCGGCACGATCGAGATCGCGTCCGCCGGGCACCTGCCGCCGCTGCTCGCCGGCCCGACCGGCGACAACGAGTACCTGCAGGTCCCGCCCGCCCCGCCGCTCGGCGTCGCGGGCGGCGCCGCCATCGAGAGCCGCGAGTTCACCGTCGAGGACGGCAGCCTCTTCGTCATCTACACCGACGGCCTCGTCGAGAACCGGGGCCGCGACATCGACGACGGCCTCGCCCGCCTGCAGAAGATCTTCGGCCCGGACTCCGTCGACCGCCCCATGGAGGACCTCGCCAAGGCGACCCTCGCGGGCGTCTACGCCGACCAGCACCGCGACGACATCGCCGTCCTCATCGCCCGGCTGCGCCGCCTCCCCGAGGACCAGTACGCGTCCTGGACGCTGCCCGCCGACCCGGCCGCCGTCCGCCGCGCCCGCGGCCTCGTCCGGTCCCGGCTGGAGGAGTGGGGCCTGGAGGAGCTCGACTACACCACCGAGCTCCTCGCCTCGGAGCTCATCACCAACGCGCTCCGCTACGCTCCCGGCCCGATCGAGCTGCGCCTCCTCATGGAGCGCACCCTCGTCTGCGAGGTACTGGACCGGTCCGCCGCGCTGCCCCGCCTGCGCCGCGCCGAGGACGACGACGAGAACGGCCGCGGCCTCCTCGTCGTCAGCCAGCTCGCGCACCGGTGGGGCACCCGCCGCACCGCCGCCGGCAAGGTCGTCTGGTGCGAGCAGATCGTCCCCGGCGTCGACCCGGACGCCTCCGAACAGGTCCCCACCTGGCCCGAGGAGACCTGGCCCGGCGAAAACCACCACCGCGGTTAGCCCAGGGGGCGCCCCCCTGGAACCCCGTCACGAGCCGGTCGATCCTCACGCCACTGTTTCGGTGTGTTGTGACCGTGCGGGTTTGCCGGTGTCGCTGCGGTCGCCCGGCTCGGCGGGCATGCCCGCTCCGGGCGCTGGGCGCCCTCCGCGGGCATGCCCGTGGTGGCGGTTGGGGTTCGAGCTGAGGGAGGGCCGTGCTACTTTTCGCGCCAGCGGTTGGTGATGGGGAGGCGGCGGTCGCGGCCGAAGTTCTTCGGGGTGATCTTGGGGCCGGGCGGGTACTGGCGGCGCTTGTACTCGGCGATGTCGACCAGGCGGATGGCGCGGTCGACCAGGTCGGCGTGGTGGCCGGCGGCGATGAGCGCCTCGCGGCCCATGTCCCGTTCGACGTAGTCGGCCAGCACCGGATCGAGGACGCCGTACTCGGGCAGGGAGTCGCGGTCGCGCTGGCCGGGGCGCAGCTCGGCGGACGGCTCCTTGACGATGATCGCCTCGGGGATGGGCTCGTGCGCGAACGGGTGCAGGAACGGCAGGCCGGCGCCGGCCTGGGCGTTGCGCCACCGGGCGAGGTCCCAGACGGTGAGCTTGAAGACGTCCTTGATGGGGGCGAAGCCGCCGGCGGAGTCGCCGTAGAGGGTGGAGTAGCCGGTGGCGAGCTCGCTCTTGTTGCCGCCGGTCAGCACGAGGTGGCCGTGCTCGTTGGACAGCGCCATCCAGACGTTGGCGCGGATGCGGGCCTGGAGGTTCTCTTCGGCGAGGCCGTGCAGGTCGAGGTGCTTCTCGAACGCCTCCACCATGTCGGCGATGGGCACGATGCGGGAGTTGACGCCCTGGCGCTTGACGAGCTCCTCGGCGTCCACGACGGAGCCCTCGGAGGAGTAGCGGCTCGGCAGCAGGACTGCGTGCACGTTCTCCGGGCCGATCGCGTCGGAGGCGATGGTGGCGACGAGCGCCGAGTCGATGCCGCCGGACAGGCCGAGGACGACCGAGCGGAACCCGTTCTTGCGGACGTAGTCGCGGGTGCCGAGGACCAGGGCCGCGTAGATCTCGGCGAGGTCGTTCATGGGCTCGGCGGCGGTCTGCGGCAGCACCGTGTAGGCGGGCAGCGGGTCCGGGGTGAGGACGTGCCGGTCGATGGTGATCGTGGTGCCGTCCAGGGCGTCGACGGGCGTGCGGCCGGGCTCGGTGGACGCGTCGGCGGAGGGCAGCGCGAGGTCGGCGACGAGGAGGTGCTCGGCGAACTGGGGCGCGCGGGCGAGCGGTGTGCCGTCGGGGCCGACGATGACGGAGTCGCCGTCGAAGACGAGCTCGTCCTGGCCGCCGACCATGTTGACGTAGGCGAGGGCGCAGCCGGCCTCGCGGGCGCGTTCGGCGCACAGGTCGAGGCGGACGTCGTCCTTGTTGCGCTCGTAGGGGGAGGCGTTGATGGACAGGAGCAGCCCCGCGCCGGACGTGGAGGTGACGCTGACCGGGCCGCCGTCCTGCCAGAGGTCCTCGCAGATGACGGTGGCGACGTCGACGCCGTGGACGCGGACGACGGGCAGCCGGTCGCCGCGCACGAAGATGCGGTACTCGTCGAAGACGCCGTAGTTGGGGAGGTGGTGCTTGGCCGAGCGGACCAGCACCTCGCCGTTGTGCAGCCACGCGGCGGCGTCGAGCGGCGCCCCGGCGGGCTGCCCGGACCGGACGAGCCCGACCGTCCGGCGGTCGAGGTAGCCGGTGACGACGGGCAGGTCGCCGAGGCCCTCGCCGGCGAGCCGGCGGGCGAGCCGGTCCAGGGCCCGCCGGCACGCCTCGACGAAGGACGCGCGGAGCGCGAGGTCCTCCACCGGGTAGCCGGTCAGCATCATCTCGGGGAAGGCGACCAGGTGCGCGCCCGCGTCGGCGGCGCGCCGGGTCCATTCCACGATCAGATCGGCGTTGCCGTCGAGGTCGCCGACGGTCGGGTTCACCTGCGCGAGCGCGATCCTGAGCTGTGCCACCCTCCCAGGGTAGAACGCCGGAGGCGGTTTCGTCACTTTGACGAGAAGTGCGTGTCGAGCGCGGCGGCACTGCGGCGCCTGACCGCGGGGGCCAGCGCGAGCTGCGCCGCCGCCGCGACGAGGGCGAGACCCGCGCAGGTCAGCCACAGTGCGGACGCCCCGCCGGCGCCGAGCAGCTGGGTTCCGCCGAGCGGCGCCAGCAGGAAGCCGCCCGACCACGCCATCCCGTACAGGCCGCCGTACCGGCCGCGCAGATCCGCGGGCGCGAGGTCGGCGACGACCGCCTGCAGGACGGACGCCGCCGTGATCTCCCCGAGCGTCCACACCAGGATCGTCGCGGTGTAGGCGGCCACCGTCGAGGCCAGCGAGGTGAGCCCGTAGCCGACCCCGACGAGGGTGAACCCGGCGACCATCACCAGGCTGTGGTCGCGGCGGGCCAGCCACGCGTTCACCAGCGGCTGGACGATGATGATCAGCACCCCGTTCGCGGCGATCGCGAGGCCGTAGGCCTGCGGGCCGAGCCCGTCCTCCCTCATGGCCAGCGGCATCGTCGTCATCCCCTGCATGAGGACGAAGGTGTACACGAGCGTGACCAGCACGTACCCGACCATGACCCGGTCGCGGAGGGCCTGCCCGAACCCGCCGCGCCGCTCGTCGCGGACGTCCCGCGACCGCGTCTCCGGGACGGCCCGCCACACCAGCAGCCCGAACCCGGCGCAGGTGAGCGCGTCGATCCAGAACAGCCACAGGAAGCCCTGCTGCGCGAGCGTCCCGCCGAGGACCATCGCGACCGCCCAGCCGAGGTTGATCGCCCAGAACAGCAGCCCGAACGCGCGCGGGCGCTCGGCGGGGGAGATGATGTCGGCCACCATCGCCTGCGCGGCCGGCCGGTACATGTCCAGCAGGACGCCGAGCAGCAGCGCCGCCGCGACGATCGCGGCGATCCCCTGGGCGTAGCCGAGCGTGAGCATCGCCGCGCCGGTGCCGACGGTCGCGAGCGTCAGCGTCGCGCGCCGGCCGAGCCGGTCGGCGAGTACGCCGCCGGCGATCTGGCCGCCGAGCGAGCCCGTGCCGAGCACCGCCATCACCAGGCCGGCCTGCGCCAGCGACAACCCCCGCACGGTCGTCAGGTAGAGGCCGAGGAACGGCTCGACCATGGTGCCGAGCCGGTTGAGCAGGGTCCCCGCCCACAGCACCCAGAACGGCCGGGGGAAGCCGCCGACGCGCGGACGCAGGAACGCCGCGATCCTGCCCGGTGCGGGCGCGGCAGGAGTGTCGTCCAGAGTGGTCACTCGCACGATGGTGGGCGGTCCGCGCGATGTGCGGTAATCATTTAGCCTGGACTAAATGATCGAGTTCGTATTCGCGCCGGAGGACGTGGCCCGCGTCCGGTTCGCGTTCTCGCCGCTGTGGGAGATGGTGCTGAGCCTGCGGGTGCTCGGCGACCCGTCCGGGCACGCGCTGCACCTGCCGTGGGTGCACGCCGTCCGGCCCCGGCTGCGCGGCCTCGATCTCGGGCCGCTGCTGGAGGTCGTCCCGCCCACCGGGTACGCGCCCGACTTCCTGACCCCGCCGCCGGAGACCCCGCTGCCCGACCTCGCCGCCGAGCTGGAGACCGTCCTCGCCACCCCGCCGGACGTGGTCGCGTCCGAGTTGCTGCGGGTGGACCGGGCGCAGCGGTCCGGCCGCCGCCGCGCGGCGATGGCCGCCGACCCCGAGCGCACCCTCCGGATGCTCGCCGGCCTCCTCGAACGGTACTGGGCCGCCGCCGTCGAGCCGTGGTGGCCGCGCATCACCGACCTGCTGGAGGGCGACGTCCTGCGGCGCACGCGCGCCCTCACCGCGCAGGGTACGGCCGGGGTGTTCGGCGACCTGCACCAGACCGTCGCCTGGCGTGCGGGGACGCTGTCGGTGGAGCGGCCCTGGAGCTTCCGCGGCGAACTCGCCGGACGCGGCATGCTGCTCGTCCCCAGCGCGTTCGTGTGGCCGGACGTGTCGGTGATGGTGCCGCCCTACCAGCCGATGCTCAGCTATCCGCCGCGCGGCGTGGCGACGCTCTGGGAGAGCGGCCGGCCGGCCGCGCCCAGGTCGGACGCGCTCGCCGCGCTCGTCGGCCGGCGCCGCGCCGAACTGCTCGCCGCGCTGGCCCGGCCCGCGTCGACGACCGACCTGGCCGGGCGGCTGGGCGTGACGCCCGGCGCGGTCAGCCAGCACCTCGGTGTGCTGCGCGCCTGCGGGCTCGTCACCGGGCACCGCATGGGCCGCCGCGTCCTGTACGCCCGCACCCCCGCCGGCGACGCCCTCGCCGGCGGCTAGCGCAGCGAGGCGAGCGCGTCCAGCCGCAGCGTGCCGCTGCCGGGCGCCGACTCCCGCTCGTAGCGGCCGGACTCGGCGAGCCAGTCGAGGTGGGCGCGCGGAGTGTCCAGCAGCACCTTGACGACCTGCGCGGCGGCGGCGCGCTGCGCGACGGTCAACTCCAGCCGGTCCAGCATCTCCGGCAGCCGCCGCGCCGCCGTCCACGCCTCCTCCAGCCGGTCGACGATCTTCTCGGCGACCGCGGCGGCGGCCTGGCCGGCGTCCAGCCCGCGGGCGCGGGACAGCACGGCGGGCAGGTCGTGGACGTCGCCGCGGGCCGACTCCAGGTCGTGCGAGGCGAGGTCGTTGGACCAGGCCACGACGTCGGCGACGCCGTCGGCGAGGACCTTCCAGCGGGGCGTGCGCAGCAGCCGCGCCGGCAGTTCGACGCCGAGGACGGGCTCGACCAGGTCGTACATGAACGGCCCGCACGCCCGGCGGCGCAGCGGCGCGTACTGCGCCTCCGTCGGGACGTGCCGGATCCGGCGGTTGACCGACTCCTCCGCGCACCCGTCCCGGTGCGACTCCAGCTGCAGCATGAACCTGCGCCGCCAGTCGCGGCTCATGTCCTTGGAGGTGGTGTGCCACAGCTCCACCAGCGCCGCCTCCAGCGGCCGAGCGCCCGGCCGGGCGTGGCCGCGCCGCATCGCGCGCAGCAGGTCGTCGTACAGCGCGTGCACGGCGCTGCCGCTGTCGGCGAGCGGCGGATGGTCCATGGTGTCGTCCAGCGCGAGCGTCCAGACCAGCCAGCGCGCGAACAGGTCCACGCCGGCGAGGTCGGCGGACGGCAGTACGCGGGCGGCGAGCCGCTCGCAGCGGGCCCGGCCGAGCGGCGAGGTGTCCGGATCCCCGAGCACCAGGCCTCGGCCGCGCGCCCAGGCCTCCACCTGCGCGCACAGCCGCCACGACTCCGGGTGCATCGCCGACGGGGTCGCCAGCGCGGGCACCCGGTCGCTCATCGAGAGAAGAAGAGAGATGTCCACGGCACTGACCACGCTAATGATCACTTCGTCGAGCGACCATGATCGCCACGTCAATTTCCGGGAAACGGATCTCCGGGAGCGGTCATGTCCGTCCCGTCCGGTGGCCCCTGCCGGGTGCCGGTGCGGCATGCGATAGTTCGTTGATCAGCAACACGCCGAAAACAGGAGGAAGAGTGTCCAGAGGGACCGTGCGATGGGCACTGGGCGCCGGCCTGGCGGCCCTGGCGCTGACGGCGTCGGCGTGCGGCGGCGACGAGGGCGCCACCGTGCAGGGCGTGAAACTCATCGAGAAGGGCGCGCTGACGTCCTGCACCCACCTGCCGTACCCGCCGTTCCAGTCGGAGGACAAGAAGTCGGGCAAGGTCGTCGGCTTCGACGTCGACATCATCGACCTCGTCGCGAAGAAGCTCGGCGTCACGCAGAAGGTCGTCGACACCCCGTTCGAGACGATGAAGACGGGCGCGGCGCTGAACGCCGGCAAGTGCGACATCCAGATGGGCGGCATGACGATCAAGCCCGACCGGGTGAAGTTCATGGACGTCTCCGACCCGTACTTCGACGCCACCCAGTCGCTGATGGCGAAGAAGGGCGGCGGCGTCGCCTCGCTGGACGACGTGAAGGCCAAGAAGCTGAAGCTGGGCTCCCAGGCGGGCACGACCGGTGAGGACTACGTCAAGGGCAAGGGCTTCGACCCGCGCTCGTTCGACAACTCCAACGCCGAGCTCAACGGGCTGCGCACCGGCCAGGTCGACGTCATCGTGCAGGACGACCCGGTCGTCAAGGGCTGGCTGAAGGACCCGGCGAACTCCGCGTACGAGATCGTCGCGAACCTGAACACCGGTGAGCAGTACGGCATGTGGATGCGCAAGGGCCACAACCCCGAGCTGGTCAAGCTCACCGACCAGGTGATCGCGCAGGCCAAGTCGGACGGCACCTACAAGAAGATCTACGAGAAGTGGATCGGTCCGATGCCCGCGGGCGCCGGCGGCGGCTCGTGACCGCGGAGCCGATCGGGGCGGCGGCGCCGGGCGGTATGTCCCGCCGGCGCCGCCGGCAGCTGTCGCTCGGCGGGCAGTACGGGGTCTTCGCGCTGGTCGTGGTCCTGGTCGTGCTGCTGGCCGACTGGGGCACCCTGCGGCTCAACTTCGCGAACTGGGAGGTCGCGAAGAGCCTGTTCCCCGACATCATCACCGTCGGGCTGCGCAACACCGCCGTGTACACCGCGGTCGGGTTCGGCCTCGGGCTCGGCGGCGGGCTGGTCGTGGCGCTGATGCGGCTGTCGTCCGTCGCCCCGTACCGGTGGTTCGCCACCACCTACATCGAGATCTTCCGCGGCCTGCCGCTGCTGCTGATCTTCATTTTCGTGGGCGTCGGCGTGCCGCTGGCCTTCCCCGGCACGAACATCCCGGGCGGCGCCGCCGGGCAGGCGGGCCTGGCGCTCGGGCTCGCCGCGACCGCCTACATGGCGGAGACGATCCGGGCCGGGATCGAGGCCGTCCCCAAGGGGCAGATGGAGGCGGCGCGCTCGCTCGGCATGTCCCGCGCCCGCGCGATGCGGTCGATCATCATCCCGCAGGCGTTCCGGATCATCATCCCGCCGCTCACGAACGAGCTGGTGCTGCTCTGCAAGGACTCCTCGCTCGTGCTGTTCCTCGGCATCACGCTGGAGCAGCGCGAGCTCACCAAGTTCGGCCGCGACCTCGCGGGCGAGCAGGGCAACACGACCCCGATCATCGTGGCCGGGATCTGCTATCTGATCATCACGATCCCGCTGAGCCTGCTGGCCCGGCGGCTGGAGGCGCGGCAGCGCAGGGGGCAGCGATGACGACCCTCGACACGGGGACGAACGCGAACGCGATCGAGATCACGGGCCTGCGCAAGTCGTTCGGGGCGAACGAGGTGCTGCGCGGCATCGACTTCCACGTCGAGCGGGGCGAGGTCGTCTGCGTGATCGGCCCGTCCGGGTCGGGCAAGTCGACGCTGCTGCGCTGCGTCAACCTGCTGGAGGAGCCGTCGGCCGGAACGATCCGGGTCGCCGGCGCCGACGTCACCGACCCGGAGGTGGACATCGACGCCGTCCGCCGCCGCATCGGCATGGTGTTCCAGTCCTTCAACCTGTTCCCGCACCTGACGGCGATCGGCAACGTCATGATCGCGCAGCGGAAGGTGCTGAAGCGGGACAAGGCGGAGGCCGAGAAGATCGCGCGGGAGAACCTGGAGCGGGTCGGGCTCGCCGACAAGGTCGGCTCCTATCCGGCGCAGCTGTCCGGCGGCCAGCAGCAGCGGGTGGCGATCGCCCGCGCGCTGGCGATGGGCCCGGAGGTGATGCTGTTCGACGAGCCGACGTCCGCCCTCGACCCCGAACTGGTCGGCGACGTGCTCGGCGTGATGCGCTCTCTCGCCGAGGCGGGGATGACGATGCTCGTCGTCACCCACGAGATGAGCTTCGCGCAGGAGGTCGCCGACAGGGTGGTGTTCATGGACGGCGGCGTGGTCGTCGAGGAGGGCCCGCCGCAGCGGGTGATCGCCGATCCGGCGCACGAGCGGACCAGGACGTTCCTGTCCCGCGTCCTCGATCCGGCCGCCGCGCGGATCGGGGAGGGCGAGTAGTCGGATATCTTCCCGTCAGCGGGAAAGGCCGGACGTAACGTCGCGGTAACAGCGACCGGGCATACTGCGAGGTAGCCGGACCGTCTCTCGCGGCCGGCATGCGTCCCCCCGCCCCATGACACCGGCAGGGCAGTACCGAGGGAGAAGGCATTGGACCGTCAGCAGGAGTTCGTGCTCCGCACGCTGGAGGAGCGCGACATCCGCTTCATCCGGCTGTGGTTCACCGACGTGCTCGGGTTCCTGAAGTCGGTGGCCGTCGCCCCCGCCGAGCTGGAGGGCGCGTTCGGCGAGGGCATCGGCTTCGACGGGTCGGCGATCGAGGGCTTCGCCCGGGTCTATGAGGCCGACATGATCGCCAAGCCGGATCCGTCGACCTTCCAGGTGCTGCCCTGGCGCTCGGAGTCGCCCGGCGTGGGGCGGATGTTCTGCGACATCCTCATGCCGGACGGGACGCCGAGCTTCGCCGACCCCCGCTACGTCCTGAAGCGGGCGCTGTCGCGGGCCGCCGACCTCGGGTTCACCTTCTACACCCATCCCGAGATCGAGTTCTTCCTGCTCAACGACAAGCCGGAGGACGGCCGCGAGCCCGAGCCCGCCGACTCCGGCGGCTACTTCGACCACACCCCGCACAGCGCCGCGCACGACTTCCGGCGCAACGCGATCATGATGCTGGAGGCGATGGGCATCTCGGTGGAGTACAGCCACCACGAGGGCGCCCCGGGCCAGCAGGAGATCGACCTCCGGTACGCGGACGCGCTCACCACCGCCGACAACATCATGACGTTCCGGCTGGTGATGAAGGAGGTCGCGCTGGAGCAGGGCGTGAACGCGTCCTTCATGCCGAAGCCGTTCACCGAGCACCCCGGCTCGGGCATGCACACGCACATGTCGCTGTTCGAGGGCGACCGCAACGCCTTCTACGAGCCGGGCGCGGAGTTCAAGCTGTCCAAGGTCGGGCGGGCGTTCATCGCCGGGCTGCTGCGGCACTCGGCGGAGATCACCGCGGTGTGCAACCAGTGGGTCAACTCCTACAAGCGGCTGTGGGGCAACGTCGGGTCGGCCGCCGGCGCGGGGGGAGAGGCCCCGTCCTACATCTGCTGGGGGCACAACAACCGGTCGGCGCTCGTCCGCGTCCCGATGTACAAGCCGCACAAGGGCCACTCGACCCGCATCGAGTTCCGGTCGCTGGACACCGCCGCGAACCCCTATCTGGCGTTCGCGGCGATCCTCGGCGCCGGGCTGAAGGGCATCGAGGAGGGCTACGAGCTGCCGCCGGGCGCGGAGGACGACGTGTGGGCGCTGACCCCCGCCGAGCGGCGTGCCCTCGGCATCGAGCCGCTGCCGCAGGACCTCGACGACGCGATCCACGCGATGGAGCGCAGCGAGCTGATGGCGGACGTCCTCGGCGAGCACGTGTTCGACTTCTTCCTGCGCAACAAGCGGCAGGAGTGGGAGGACTACCGCCGGCAGGTGACCGAGTTCGAGCGCAAGCGGCTGCTGGCGGTGCTCTGACCACCGTCCTCCAGCCCCCACCCACCGCCATTCAACGGACGAGCACCGCTCGACGCCCGTCCTCCAGCCCCCACCCACCGCCATTCAACGGACGAGCACCGCTCGACGCCCCTCCGGTTTACGGTTGACCTGTGACCGAGTCCCGGACGCCCGAACGCCGTTCCTCCTCACTTGCCGGGCGCCTGGCGCGGCTCGGCTTCACCGACGCGGCGCGGGCCGAGTGGCTGCTGCGGGACGCCGAGCGCGGCACCGGGTCGCGTCCCGCCGATGAGCTGCTCGACGCCCTCGGCGGCACCGCCGACCCCGACCTCGCGCTGGACGGGCTGCTGCGCCTGCTCGCGTCCGCCGAGGAGAAGGGCGTGGCCGGTGAGCTGCGCGCGGCCCTCGCCGCCGAGCCGGGGACGCGGGAGCGGCTGACCGCCGTCCTCGGCGTGAGCGCCGCGCTCGGCGACCACCTGGCCCGGCACCCGGACCACTGGCGGGTGCTGCGCGACGGACCGCCACCGGAGGGAGACCCCCGCGCGGAACTGCTGGCCGCCGTGGGCGCCGACCCGTCCGCGGACGAGCCAGTGGCCGGCGGGGACTCCCTCGTCGCGCTGCGCGTCGCCTACCGCCGGCGGCTGCTCGCGCTGGCCGGGCGCGACCTGATCGGCGCGGCGGACGTCGCCGAGGTCGCCGCCGAGCTGGCCGACCTCGCCGCCGCCGCGCTGGAGGCGGGCCTCGCGATCGCCCGCGCCGGCGTCCCCGAGCACGGGACGTGCCGGCTCGCCGTGATCGGCATGGGCAAGGCCGGGGGCCGCGAGCTGAACTATGTGAGCGACGTCGACGTGATCTTCGTGGCGGAGCCGCGCGACGGTGGGGTGGCGGAGCCGCGCGACGGTGGGGTGGCGGGCGAGGACGCCGCGCTGCGCACCGCGACGCGGCTGGCGTCGGCGATGATGCGGGCGTGCTCGGCGAGTACCGAGGAGGGCGCGCTCTGGGAGGTCGACGCGGCGCTGCGCCCGGAGGGCAAGGCCGGGCCGCTGGTGCGGACCCTCGCCAGCCATCGCGCCTACTACGAGCGGTGGGCGAAGACGTGGGAGTTCCAGGCGCTGCTGAAGGCCCGCCCCGTCGCCGGGGACGCCGATCTCGGCGACCGCTACGTCGACATGATCACCCCGATCGTGTGGAAGGCGGCCGAGGGCGAGAGCTTCGTCGAGGACGTCCAGGCGATGCGCCGCCGCGTCGAGGCCGACCTGAACCAGCGGACCGCCGACTCCGAGCGGCAGCTGAAGCTGGGGCCGGGCGGGCTGCGCGACGTCGAGTTCTCGGTGCAGCTGCTCCAGCTCGTGCACGGCCGCGCCGATGAGACGCTGCGGGCCCGCGGCACGCTCACCGCGCTCGCCGACCTGTCGCGGGGCGGCTACGTCGGGCGCGACGACGCGGCGGCGCTGACCTCGGCGTACCGGTTCCTGCGGCGGGTGGAGCACCTCGTCCAGCTGCACCGGCTGCGCCGCACCCATCTCGTCCCGGACGACGAGGACGGCCTGCGCCGCCTCGGCCGGGCGCTCGGCCTGCGCACCGACCCGGTGGGGGAGTTCACCTCGCTGTGGCGGCGGCACGCGCGCGAGGTCCGCCGCATCCACGAGAAGCTGTTCTACCGGCCGCTGCTGCGGGCCGTCGCGCGGCTGCCGGGGGAGGAGGCGCGGCTCACCCCGGAGGCCGCCCGGACCCGGCTGGAGGCGCTCGGCTACGCCGACCCGGCGGGCGCGCTCCGGCACATCGAGGCGCTGTCGGCGGGCGTCTCGCGGCGGGCCGCGATCCAGCGGACGCTGCTGCCGGTGATGCTCGGCTGGTTCGCCGACGCGCCCGACCCGGACGCGGGGCTGCTCGGGTTCCGGCAGGTCAGCGACGCGCTCGGCACGACGCCCTGGTATCTGCGGCTGCTGCGGGACGAGGTGACGGTCGCCGAGCGGATGGCGTGGGTGCTCGGCTCCAGCCGCTATGCCACCGACCTGCTGCTGCGCGCCCCCGAGGCGGTCGCGCTGCTCGGCGGCGAGGGCGACCTGGCCCCGCGCCCGGAGGAGGCGCTGCGCGCGGAGGCCCTGGCCGCCGTCCGGCGGCATGCCGAGGGGAGCCGGCCGGCGGAGGAGGCGGTCGGGGTGGTGCGCGGGCTGCGCCGCCGGGAGCTGTTCCGGGTCGCGGTCGCCGACCTGCTCGGCCTGGCCGGCGTCCGGGCGGTCGGGGACGCCCTCACCGGCATCGCGACCGTCACGATCGAGGCCGCGCTGCAGGCCGCCGTCAACAAGATCGAGATGGAGTCGCGGTCGCCGCTGCCGACCCGGCTGGCCGTCGTCGCGATGGGCCGGTTCGGCGGGCACGAGCTCGGCTACGGCAGCGACGCCGACGTGATGTTCGTGCACGAGCCGCTGCCCGGCGCGGACGAGGCGGCCGCCGGGCGCGCCGCGCACGCCGTCGCCGAGGAGCTGCGCCGGCTCCTCGCGCTGCCCGCGCCCGACCCGCCGCTGGAGATCGACCCGAACCTGCGCCCGGAGGGCCGGCAGGGCCCGCTGGTGCGGACGCTGGCGTCCTACGCCGCGTACTACGCCCGCTGGTCGGAGCCGTGGGAGGCGCAGGCGCTGCTGCGCGCGGACCCGCTGATCGGGGACGCGGGGCTGCGCGACCGGTTCCGGGCGCTGATCGACCCGGTCCGCTGGCCGGAGGGCGGCATCGGCGAGGACGCCGTCCGGCAGATCCGGCGGCTGAAGGCGCGGATGGAGTCGGAGCGGCTGCCGCGCGGCGTCGAGCGGCGGCTGCACACCAAGCTGGGGCCGGGCGGCCTCGCCGACGTGGAGTGGGTCGCGCAGCTCCTGCAGCTCAAGTACGCGCACGACGTCCCGGGGCTGCGCACCACCCGCACGCTGGACGCGCTGGACGCCGCCGTCGGGGCCCGGCTGCTGGACGCCGGCGACGCCGAGGTCCTCGCGGAGGCGTGGTGCCTGGCCACCCGCATCAGGGGCTCGATCATGCTGGTGCGGGGCCGCGCGTCCGACCTGCTGCCGACCGACCACCGCCGGGAGCGCAGTGCCGTCACCCGCGTCCTGGGGTATCCGGGGCCGGGGGACCTGCTGGAGGACTACCGCCGGCACACCCGCCGCGCGCGGGCCGTCGTCGACCGGGTCTTCTACGGGGCGGAGTGAGGGACTACTACCAGAGTCGTAGGCGTACTACCGGGCGAGTACGCCGGTCACGGCCGGCTGGCCCGGCACGTGGCGGCGGACCCGGCCGCCCCGGAGCGGCTCGCGCCGCGCCCGGTGCGCTGCGCGAGCCGGTGCAAGATGCGGGCCCGCGCGATGATGAGCGGCGCGGGGCAGCGCATGTAGAGCAGCCACGACACCCAGAGCGCGCCGCCGATCAGCGCCATCCCCGCCACCGCGTCCAGGACGTAGTGGTTGGCGGTGGACAGGATCACGAACACGGTCGTCGCCGGGTAGAGCGCGCCGAGGATCTTCGCCCACGGCTGCGTCGCCAGCCTGACCAGGATGATCCCGCACCACAGCGACCAGCCGGCGTGCATCGACGGCATCGCCGCGTACTGGTTGGTCAGGCTCCCGGACGCGTCGCTGGCGTACAGGCCGAGCGAGTGCAGCGCGGTCACCGGATCGACGAAGCCCTCGCTGTGCAGGAACCTCGGCGGGGCGAGGGGGTAGAGCCAGAAGCCGATCAGCGCCACCCCGGTGGCGATCATGATGGAGGCGCGGAGCCACCGGTAGTGCTGCGGCCGGTAGCGGTACAGCCAGACGACGATGCCCAAGGTCACGATGAAGTGCATCGTCGCGTAGAAGATGTTGGCGGTGCGCGCCAGCCACGGCTCGGCCAGCAGCGTGTGGTTGAGGTGCAGCTCGACGTCCAGCCCCAGGTACTGCTCGAAGCGCAGGATCTCTTCCGCGTGGGCGAACGCCGGGCCGGTGCCGTCCTGAACCAGGACGATGCGCGTCAGCGTATACCCGGTGTAGAAGAGGACCACCAGCAGGAGCTCACGCCAGACCGGTGGCGCGGTGACCACCCGGTACCGCATTCTCGCGGCGGCCTGGCCTCTGCGGGCTGCTGGGGGGGCGGGTTGAGCCATGCTACCTATCTTTGCCTCGGGGCCCCCTGAATGAGATCACCGCAATGAATGGTCTTCATCTCAGCCTTGAGTAGTACGACCCTGATGCGGCATCCGGACTTTCGGGGGAGGGGCCTCGGGGACGCCGGGCGGATCCCTCCTCACTCTTCCCTCGCGCGGAGCCTATGGAGTTGATCAGGAGTCAGCATAGGAGGCCCTGGGTAGGTCCCGATCGCCCCCCGCGACTCGAACAGGGGGACGAATGGTCGAGTATCGGGCCATATCCGGCATTGCGCTGCTGTCCGCCGCTGCGCTGGCCGTTTCCGGACTGATCTCCCTCTCAAGAACGACTGGACAGCGGCACACGACGGCCCGCGCGCCCCGCGCGGCGATCAGCAGGTCCCGCACCGTGTCCCTGACCCGGCCCGTCCTCGCGCCCCCCGTCCGGCCGCCGGCCTGGAAGCGCTGCACCGGGCTGCCGTCCCCGCCGCCGGGGGCCGGACCCGCGCCGGCCGGCCTCCGGTGCGCGACGCTCCGGGTGCCGCTCGACTACGCCGCGCCGTCCGGCGCGAAGATCGGCCTCGCCCTCGTCAAGGTGCCGGCGACGGACCGGCGGCACCGCATCGGCTCGCTGCTGTTCAACTTCGGCGGGCCCGGAGGCGCCGGCGTCGACACCCTCGCGCAGGTCGCCGGCCGGTACGGCGACCTGCGCACCCGGTACGACCTGATCGGCTTCGACCCTCGCGGCGTCGGACGCAGCACCCACGTCCGGTGCGTGAGCGACCGCAGCCTGGACAAGCTCGCCGCCATCGACGACAGCCCCGACACCACCGCCGAGGAGACCGCCTACATCAACGCCCGCGCCGGCTACGTGCGGCAGTGCGAGGCACGCTCAGGCGACCTGCTGCCCCACGTCGGCACCGTCAACGCGGCCCGCGACATGGAGATGATCCGCATCGCGCTCGGCGACGGGAAGCTGCGCTACTTCGGCATCTCCTACGGCACCTGGCTCGGCGGCGTCTACGCCCACCAGTTCCCCGGCTCCGTCGGACGGGCCGTCCTCGACGGCGCCGTCGACACCGGGATCGGCAGTGTGGACCTCGCCCTGCAGCAGGCCGCCGCGTTCCAGCGCGCCCTCGGCGGCTTCGCCGCCGCCTGCGCCCGCCTCGGCCGCAAGGCGTGCCCGCTCGGCGCGGACGGCCCGTCGGTCGCCGCGTCCACCGGCCGGATCCTCGCCGGGCTCGACCGGAGGCCGCTCCCCACCTCGTCCGGCCGCGAACTCACCCAGAGCCTCGGCACGACCGGCGTCGCCGCCGCGCTGTACTCCCGGAACGCCTGGCCGTACCTCGCCCAGGGCCTCGTGGACGCGCTGAAACGCCGCGACGGGTCGCTGCTGCTGATGCTCGCCGACGCCCGGAACGGCCGCGGACAGGACGGCACGTACGGCAGCCTGTCGGCCGCCAACACCGCCATCACCTGCGCCGACACCCCCGACCGCCCCATCCCCGCCGACGTCCGCCGGCTGCTGCCGAAGTTCCGCGACGCCTCACCGGTCTTCGGGACGTCGATGGCGTGGGGCCTGCTCCAGTGCACCGGCTGGCCGGTGCCGGGCGACGCGGCGGCCCGCGAGGTGTCGGCGCCGTCCGCCGCGCCGATCCTCGTCGTCGGCACCACCGGCGACCCGGCCACCCCCTACGCGTGGGCGCCCGCCCTGACGCGGGAACTCGGCGGCAGGGCCACGCTCCTCACCCTGCGCGGGCAGGGGCACGGCGCCTACGACACGGGCGACCCGTGCGTCCGCGAGGCCGTCAACGCCTACCTCCTGCGCGGCGCGCTGCCCGCCGCCGGCGCCGTCTGCGGCTAGACGATCTGCTCGACCTTCTTCGGCTCCCGCAGGGCCTCGCCGACCGTGCAGTACCTCTCGTGGACGCGCGCGGCCACGGCCTTCAGCACGTCCTCCGCCTTCTCGTCGCCCTCGGGGAGCTCGACGTCGTAGGCGACCGTGATCGTGCCCAGCGTGCTCGTCGCGACCTTGTCGGCCTGGACGGTCGCGGCGAGCCGCGCCATCCGGTGCCCGCGCTGCGCGGTCAGCGGCTCCACGGTGACCAGCTCGCAGCCGCCGAGCGCCGCCAGCAGCAGCTCGACGGGAGTGAAGGCGCCCTCGGTGTCCCCGTCGCCGATGGCGACCTTCGCACCCCGCGCGTTGACGGCCTGGAACCCGTCCCCGGTGCGCTCCACCCTGACCTCGGCCATGGCATCCCCTTTGATCGTCCGGTGTCCGCCCACGTGAACACGGCGTCCGGGCGCGTTCTTCCCCGGCCGATCCGCGTTTCACGGGCGGTCACGGGGTACGCGCGGCGTAGGGCGGCCGCAGACCGGGCCGCCGCCGGAATGCACGACATCATCGCTTCGGGGGGACCGATGGGTCACATCAAGGTACGCGACGGCTCGGAGATCTACTACAAGGACTGGGGGCAGGGGCAGCCGGTCATCTTCAGCCACGGCTGGCCGCTGAACGCCGACGCGTGGGACGACCATCTGAAGGCGGTCGCCGACGCCGGCTACCGCGCCATCGCGCACGACCGCCGGGGGCACGGCCGCTCGTCCCAGCCGTGGCGGGGCTACGACTTCGACACGTTCGCCGACGACCTGAGCGACCTGATCGACGCGCTCGGCGTGTGGGACGTCGTCCTGGTCGCGCACTCGATGGGCGGCGGCGAACTGGCCCGCTACATCGGCCGGCACGGCACGAGCCGGGTGTCCAAGGCGGTGCTGCTGTCGGCGATCCCGCCGGTGATGATGCAGAGCGACGCCAACCCGGAAGGGGTGCCCGCCCAGGTGTTCGAGGACATCAAGAAGGGCATCCTGGCGGAGCGGTCGCAGTTCTGGAAGGACACCTCCGAGGTGTTCTTCGGCGCGAACCGGCCCGGCTCCGCGGCGACCCAGGGCAACCGGGACGCGTTCTGGTTCATGGCGATGCAGGAGAGCATCAAGGCGGGGGTGGACTGCGTGACCGCGTTCGCCGAGACCGACTTCACCGAGGATCTGGGCAAGTTCGACATCCCGACGCTCGTCGTGCACGGCGACGACGACCAGATCGTCCCGATCGACGCGACCGCCCGCAAGACCGCGCAGATCATTCCCAACGCCACCCTGAAGGTCTACGAGGGCGCCTCGCACGGCCTCGCGCTGGTGCCGGGCCACAAGGAGCGCTTCACCCAGGACCTGCTGGACTTCCTGCGGAGCTGACGCGCCGACGACGGCTCGGGACCGGCGCTAGGTCCCGAGCCGTTCCTGCTCCTCCGCGACGATCTGCCGCGCGAGGGCCTGCTCGGAGATGTCCACCGCGTCCGGCGTCCGCTCCGCGAGATCGCTGCGCCGCGCGTACTGGTCGAACAGCATGGACTTGACCTGCAAAATCTCCAGCATCCGCTCGTCCACGCTGCCCGGAGTCAGCAGCCGGTGCACCTGGACCGTCCGGACCTGCCCCATCCGGTGCGCGCGGGCGATCGCCTGCGCCTCCATCGTCGGCTTCACCTGCGGCTCGCAGAGGATCACCACCGACGCCGCCTGCAGGTTGAGGCCGACCCCGCCCGCCTGGATCTGCGCCAGCAGGACGGCGTGCCCCGGCTCGGCGGTGAACGCGTCCACGATCTCCTGCCGCCGCGCGACCGGGGTGTCACCCGCGATCGGGCCGCGCGCCTCCGGGCCGAGCGCGGCCCGGACGGTCGCCAGGACATCCCGGAAGTAGGAGAACACCACCACCTTCAGGTCGTTCTCGGCGGCCTCGTCCACCAGCTCCTTCAGCCGGTCGAGCTTCGCCGACCGCTTCGGGACGGCGTACGCGGCGCGGCGCATCGCCATGAAGTTGCCGTCCGCCACCGCCCGCCGGTAGGCCGCCGCGTCGGCCCGGCTGAACTCCTCCAGCTCGTCCACGTGCACGACCTCGGGCAGCTCGACGAGCACGTCCCGCTGGTTGCGGCGCAGGTAGACCGGCGCCACCGCCGACCGGAACGCCCGCGCGCCCACCGCCGCGTCGCTCGGCCGGACCTGCTCGGCCACCTCGGGCCGCAGATGGGCGACCAGGCTGCGGAACTCCTCCACCCGGTTCTCCATCGGCGTGCCGGTGAGGAACAGGACGTGCCCGGTCCGCCGGCACCAGCGGGCGACGGCCTGCGCACGGCGGGTCTCGTGGTTCTTGGCGTAGTGCGCCTCGTCCACCACGAACATCCCGATCTGGAGATCCGGCGGAACGTCGAGGGAGTGGAGGGTGGAGAGCGTCGTCACGGCGATGCCGCCGTCCCCGGCCCACTTCTTGAGCGCCGCCGCACGTCCCGGACCGTGCAGCGGATGCGCGGCCATCGTGCTGCGCGTCTCGATCTCCCGCACCCAGTTGATCAGCACGCTCGCGGGACAGGCGACCAGGAAGTGCGTGGCGCCCCCGGCCCGCAGATGGGCGATCGCGGCGATCGCCTGGATCGTCTTACCCAATCCCATCTCGTCGCCCAGGATCACCCGGCCCTGGACGAGCGCGAACCGCGCCCCGAACGACTGGTACCCGCGCAGCGACACGCGCCGGTGGGTGTCGTCCAGCGGCTGCGCCTTGACCCGCGCCGCCAGGTCGCCCGGCAGGAACCCCTCGGCGGCGCCCCGCTCGGGGTCCAGCGCCGCCAGTTCGGCCAGCAGGGTCTGGTAGTCGGACGCGCGCAGCTCGAAGTCGATCCACGCCTCGTCCGGGGAGGCGTCGGGGCGCAGCAGATCCACCGACGCCTGCGAGATCAGCAGCCTGGTGCCGCGCCGTCCCTCGCCGTCGAGGGCCTTCGCCAGCTCGCCGATGGCCTGCCGCGCCCGCTCCCGCTTCGCCTGCCCGGCGATGAGCCGCCGCCACCACGACCCGGCCGGCCGCGCGTCGTGCACCAGCGGCGCGAACCGCTCGTCGACCTCCTCGGCGGCGATCCGCGCGCGCGGCAGCTCCGGCCCCGCGTTCACCAGCCGCTGCAGCGCGACGACGACGGGCGTCATCGCCTCGTCCCGCCGCTCGACGTCGATCCGCACCGTCGCCGACCGCTCCGCCGCCTCCGCCAGGCTGCCCGCCGCCGCGTGCAGCTGCTGCGCGGTCTGCGGCCCGATGCCCGGCAGCAACTGGAGCCGGTACGGCGCCGCCGCCAGGACGTCCGCGACGCTCGTGAACCCGGCCTCCTCCAGCGGCCCGAGCCGCAGCCGCCCGTCGGTCACGTCCTTCAGCCGCGCCAGCGGGATCGACCCGAGCTGCTCCCGCGCCGCCTCCGCCCGCAGCGGCGCCAGCGCCGCGTGCACCTCCGCGAGCGCGCGCCGGTGGTCGGCGACGAGGTCGCGCGCGGCGTCCAGCAGCGCGTACCCGCCCCGCAGGACGTCCTTGGCCTCGTCCGTCATCCCGTTCCCTCGCCGATCCACTCTTCCTGCGGCTCACAGGGGATCACTGCGGCCGCGGGCGTTCGCCCCGACCGCAGCGCCGCCACCACTAGATGTCCCGGCCGGGAGAATACTCCGCACCGCGGCTCGCGAGTTCGCAGTCATGGACCCTTGCGTGGTGGCGTCCCCGGGGTCCGACGAGGCAGGCTTCGTGACCGGGCAGGCCGCCGGTGTCCGCGGCGGTCCGGCGATGAGCTCAGGGAGGAACAGAGCGATGAAGTACACGGAGTACGAGCACCTGCGGTTCGAGCGGCCGGCGGACGGGGTCCTGCTGATCACGATGGACCGGCCGGAGAAGTACAACGCCGCCGACGAGCGGATGCACACCGAGCTGGCGCGCGTGTGGACGGACGTGTCGGCCGACCCGGAGACCCGGGTCGCGGTGGTGACCGGCGCGGGCAAGGCGTTCTCCGCGGGCGGCGACCTCGGCATGGTGGAGCGCATGACCGGCGACCACGACCGCGTGTCGCACATGCTGGGGGAGATGCGCGACCTCGTCTACAACATCGTCAACTGCGAGAAGCCGGTGGTCTCGGCGATCAACGGGGTCGCGGTCGGCGCGGGGACGGTGGTGGCGCTGATGGCCGACATCTCCATCTGCGCGCGGGACGCCAGGATCGGCGACGGGCACGTGAAGCTGGGCGTCGCCGCCGGCGACCACGCGGCCATCATCTGGCCGCTGCTGGTCGGCATGGCCAAGGCCCGCTACTACCTGATGACCGGGGAGATGATCGACGGCGCCGAGGCCGAGCGGATCGGCCTCGTGAGCAAGGCCGTCCCGCGCGCGGAGGTGCTGCCGGAGGCGCTGCGCGTCGCGGAGACGCTCGCGGCCGGCTCGCAGCCGGCGATCCGCTGGACCAAGCGCGCCCTCAACGGCTGGCTGCGCATGGCCGGTCCGATCTTCGAGCAGTCCGCCGCGTACGAGATGCTCGGCTTCCTCGGCCCCGACGTCGTCGAGGGCGCCGCCGCGCTCCGCGAGAAGCGCGCGCCCCGCTTCCCGTCCGCCCACCCCCCGACCCCCTGACGGCCCCGGGAAGGGCGGCGGTGACGACGTCGGCGGCGCCCAAGCGGAACAGAGCCGGAAACAGGCAGAGGCGCGCTGACGTGATGCCACGTCAGCGCGCCTCTGGCCGATCAGATGTCGTAGTAGAGCTCGAACTCGTGGGGGTGCGGGCGGAGGCGGATCGGGTCGATCTCGAACTCGTTCTTCATCGTGATCCAGGTCTCGATGAGGTCGGGGGTGAAGACGCCGCCCTCAAGGAGGTAGTCGTGGTCGGCCTCCAGGGCCGCGAGGACCTCGGGGAGGCTGCCGGGGACCTGGGGGATCGCGCGGGCCTCTTCGGGCGGCAGCTCGTAGAGGTCCTTGTCGACCGGCTCGGCGGGCTCGATCTTGTTGCGGATGCCGTCCAGGCCGGCCATCAGCATGGCGGAGAAGGCCAGGTACGGGTTGCAGGACGGGTCCGGGACGCGGAACTCGACGCGCTTGGCCTTCGGGTTCGAGCCGGTGATCGGGATGCGGATGCAGGCCGACCGGTTGCGCTGCGAGTAGACCAGGTTGACCGGGGCCTCGAAGCCGGGGACGAGGCGGTGGTAGCTGTTCACGGTCGGGTTCGTGAACGCCAGCAGTGACGGGGCGTGCTTCAGCAGGCCGCCGATGTAGTAGCGGGCGTTGTCGGACAGGCCCGCGTAGCCGACCTCGTCGTAGAAGAGCGGGGACCCGTCCTTCCAGAGGGACTGGTGGCAGTGCATGCCGGAGCCGTTGTCGCCGAAGATCGGCTTCGGCATGAACGTGACGGTCTTGCCGGCGGCGCGCGCGACGTTCTTGACGATGTACTTGTAGAGCTGCAGCTGGTCGGCCGTCTTCAGCAGGGTGTCGAAGCGGAAGTCGATCTCGGCCTGGCCGGCGGTGCCGACCTCGTGGTGCTGCATCTCGACGTGGATGCCGACGTTCAGCAGCTGCGACACCATCTCCGAGCGGAGGTCGGTGTAGTGGTCCATCGGCGGGACGGGGAAGTAGCCGCCCTTGTAGGGGGGCTTGGCGCCGAGGTTGCCGCCGGGCTCCTCGCGGCCGGTGTTCCAGGCGCCCTCGACCGAGTCGAGGTAGTAGTAGCCGGCGTTCTGCCTGGTCTCGAAGCGGACGTCGTCGAAGATGTAGAACTCGGCCTCGGGGCCGAAGTAGCAGGTGTCGGCGATGCCGGTGCCGCGCAGGTAGTCCTGCGCCTTCTTCGCCACGTTGCGCGGGTCGCGGCTGTACGGCTCGCCCGTGAGGGGGTCGTGGACGAAGAAGTTCAGGTTCAGGGTCTTGTGCTGCCGGAACGGGTCGACGACGGCGGTGGACGGGTCCGGGAGCAGGAGCATGTCCGACTCGTGGATCTCCTGGAAGCCGCGGACGGACGAGCCGTCGAACATCAGCCCCTCGGTGAAGACGCTCTCGCCGAAGCTCTCCACGGGGAACGTGAAGTGCTGCATCTTGCCGGGCAGGTCCACGAACCGGCAGTCGACGAACCGCACGTCCTCGTTCCTGATATAGCTCAGGACCTCTTCGGCGCTGTTGAACATCCGGCCTCCTCAAGGCGCATCTCGGCTACTCCGGAAAGCTACGGCGGCGCCGTTTCCCGGCCGTGTCCCATATGTTTCCGCTGTGTTACGCGTCACTCCCGGCCGGTGCGGCGCAGGTCCGGCGGAACGCCCCGGGGGACGGGATAGCGTAGGGGCCATGAGCAGTGGCAAGGGGCGGCAGCAGGCGGCCCGCCCCCGGTGGACGCAGACGTGGCTGAGCGGCGCGGGGGCGGCGGGCGCCGACCTCGGCCGGCCCGGCGAGCGGCTCGGGCTGCCGGCGAGCGGCAGCGGCGCCGTCGCCTCCTACGGCCGGCGGCTCGTCGCGCTGTTCGTCGACTGGGGCCTGTCGATGCTGGTCGCGAGCCTGCTGGCGCGCGGGCTCGGGTGGGATCCGCCCGAGCGCAGCATGGCGACGCTCGGGATCTTCGGGGTGCAGGCGTGGGTGCTGACCGCGTTCCTCGGCGTGACGATCGGCAAGCGGCTCTGCGGCATCCGCGTCGCGCGGCTGGACGGGCGGTCCTTCGTCGGGATCGGCCGGAGCCTGGCCAGGACGGCGCTGCTGCTCCTCGTCCTCCCCGCGCTCTTCTGGGACCGCGACTACCGGGGCCTGCACGACCGCGCCGCCGGGACGATCGTCGTCAACATCTAGACCGGACGAGAAAAGCGCCCCCGCGGGGGCGCTCTTCCCCGGCGGATCGGCTCAACGCATCTTCGGCTTCGGGCCCTTCGGCATCTTCGCGCCCTTCGGGATGGGGCCCTTCGGCATCTGCATCGACCGGGGGAGCGCCTGGAGCCGGTCGTTCAGCTCGGCCACCTGACCCTTGTTGAGGTTGCGGGGCAGCTTCATCAGGTGGCGCTGCAGCTTGCTGACCGGGATCTGGCCCTCGTCGTCCCCGACCTGCACGTCGTAGATCGGCACCTGCTGGGCGGCGCGGGAGATGCGCTTCTTCTCGGCGCCGAGCAGCGGGCCGACGCGGTTGCGGGGACCCTCCGACACCAGCACCACGCCGGGACGGCCCACCGCGCGGTGGACCATGTCGAGGTTGCGGTTGCCGCTGACGGCCTCGGTGACCGCCCAGTTGCCGCGCATGTTCTTCAGGATCGCGGCGGCCGCGCCCGGCTGCCCGGCGATCACCTTGTACTGGGCGCGCTGCGCCAGCTGGCCGAAGACGATCATGCCGACCGCGACCGCGGCCAGGACGGCGAGAGGGACGAAGAACCACAGCTGGCCGGCGATCAGCCCGACGACGATGACGACGACCAGGGTGCCGATCGCCGAGGCGACCACGATCGGCAGGGCCTTCGGGTCTGCCTGGCGGAGCACCTGGGCGACCATGCGGATCTGCTTGAGACGGCCCGGACGCTCCTGGGCACCGTCCGTGGGCTTTTTCGACATGAATCCAAGGATAGTCGGGTCGGCCGCCCGACCCGACAACCCCGGCTACGCCCGCGCCTCGATCGCCTGCTTGTAGAGGCGGCCGGCGCGGTAGCTGGACCGGACGAGCGGCCCGGACATGACGCCCGCGAACCCGATCTCCTCCGCCTCCGCCGACAGCTCCGCGAACTCCTCCGGCTTCACCCACCGCTCGACCGGGTGGTGGCGGGGGCTCGGCCGCAGGTACTGGGTGATCGTCACCAGCTCGCAGCCGGCCTCGTGCAGGTCGCGCAGCGCCTGCGAGACCTCCTCGCGGGTCTCGCCCATGCCGAGGATCAGGTTCGACTTGGTGACGAGGCCGTCCGCGCGGGCGTTGGTGAGGACCTCCAGGGAGCGCTCGTAGCGGAACCCGGGCCGGATCCGCTTGAAGATCCGCGGAACGGTCTCGATGTTGTGCGCGAGCACCTCCGGCCGGGACGAGAAGACCTCGGCGAGCTGCTCCGGATCGTTGTTGAAGTCCGGGATGAGCAGCTCGACGCCGCATCCGGGGATCGCCGCGTGGATCTGCCGGACGGTCTCCGCGTACAGCCAGGCGCCGCCGTCCTCCAGGTCGTCGCGGGTGACGCCGGTGACGGTCGCGTACTTCAGGCCCATCTTCGCGACGGACTCGGCGACGCGGCGCGGCTCGTCCCGGTCGAGCGCCTCCGGTTTGCCGGTGGCGATCTGGCAGAAGTCGCAGCGCCGGGTGCACTGGTCGCCGCCGATGAGGAACGTGGCCTCCCGGTCCTCCCAGCATTCGTAGATGTTGGGGCAGCCGGCCTCCTGGCACACCGTGTGCAGGCCCTCGGACTTCACCAGGCCGCTGAGCTCGCGGTACTGCGGGCCCATCTTCAGCCGCGTCTTGATCCACTCGGGCTTGCGCTCGATCGGGGTCTGGCTGTTGCGCGCCTCGACGCGCAGGAGCTTGCGTCCCTCAGGTGTCACCGTCGTCACGGGTCCCAGACTACGTCGCGATCTCCGGTGCGGCACACCGCCCGGGACGCCCCCCGCGGCCCCCCGGCGAGCAGGGCCTCAATGCCGTATCGGAGCGATCTCGAACGTATGACAGTACCCCGTTTCACTGGCGTATTCGCGTGTTTCGGCCATGGTCGACAGTGGATCTCTCTAGGGTGACTCCCTGTCGTCACGCAACAGCGTTAGCAGGAGGACCGCCGTGGGTCTGGCAATGTCGTACCTCAGGGTGCCGCCGGTGCTGGAGGGGGAGCCGGATCCCGGCCGCATCGCCCGCCACATTTTCGGTACCGCCGACTGGCGCCGCCGCGGCGCGCCGGCACTGTTCGAGATCGGCTGGGCGTGGCAGGCGATGCACTACCTCGTCACCGGCGACCCGTGGGACGGGCGGCAGCCCGAGGCCGACGTCGTGTGCGGCGGCCGGCTGCTCACCGAGGACGGCGCCGACGAGCTGGGCATGGACGTCATCTACCTGGGGCCGGAACGCGTCAAGCCCACCGCCGACCATCTGGCCGCGACCCCGTTCGGCAGGGTGGCCGGGCGGTACGACCCGGCGGCGATGGTCAAGGCAGGCGTGCAGGACGCGGGCAGGCTGGACGGCGCCGCCCGCGACAAGGTCTTCAAGCCCGCCTACGAGGGCCTGACGGAGTTCTTCAAGGCGGCCGCCGCCGAAGGCCAGGCCGTCTACAAGGTCATGGCCTGACCGGCGCCCCCGGCGGAGCACCGGCGGTGCGGGGGGCCGCCAGGACGGCGGGCAGGGCGAGGCCGGCCCGACCCGTCCAGCTCAGACGCCGAGTTGCGCCGTGGTGCGGTGGAACGTCTCCGCCGCGCCCAGCGCCGCCGCGAGGTGCCGTTCGACCAGCGGGACGACTTCGGCGACGGTGACGTCGCGGCCGAGTTCCCGGCTGAGGCTGGTCGACCCGACGTCCTTGATCCCGCAGGGGACGATCTTGTCGAACCAGCCCATGTCGTTGTCGCAGTTGAGCATGAAGCCGTGCATCGCGACGCCCCGCGCCACCCGGATCCCGATGGAGCCGATCTTGCGGTCGGGGGCGCCGGGCACCCACAGCCCGCTGCGCCCCTCCACGGTGCGGGTCGGCAGGCCCAGCCCGGCGCAGACGTCCATCATCATCCGCTCCAGCAGCCGCACGTAGCCGACGACGTCGACGGGGTCGGGCAGCCGGACGATCGGGTAGCCGGTGAGCTGCCCCGGGCCGTGCCAGGTGATCTTGCCGCCGCGGTCGACGTCGATGACCGGGGCGCCCGGGTCGCCGAACGGCCGGTCGAGCGCCTCGGTCCGCTTGCCCGCGGTGTAGACCGGCTGATGCTCCAGCAGCAGGACGGTGTCGGGGATCGCGTCGTCCACACGCAGCGCGTGCGTGCGTTTCTGCAGATCCCAGCCCGCCTCGTAGGGGACGGCGGCCTCGCCGAACCCCGCGTGCACCACCACCAGCTCGCGTACGTCCACATCGCTCACCCGGCCAGCTTATGCCGCGAGCGGCCGGACGACCGTCAGAGGGCGGCGAGCAGGCGCGGCTCCAGCCGGGACTCCTTCGCCTTCCCGGGCCCGTCGGGCTCGATGCGGTAGGCGCCCGCGTCCTGCCGGTACGAGACGGCCTGGACGAACTCGGTGCCCACGTAGTGCAGCGCGGCCGACTCGTCGGCCGCGTACCCGCCCGGCAGCGTCCCCTCGCCGACGAGCTGCTGCAGCAGCGGGCGCCGCTGCGGCTCGCTGTCGTAGTGCACGCCGCACGAGTACGGCAGCAGGCCGAGGCCGTCGGTCAGCGGCGTGAGCTCCGGCCCGAACGAGTCGGTGTTGCCGCCCACATGCCAGCACAGCGCGCCCGCGCTCTGCCCGGACAGGACGACGCCCTCCTGCCACGCCTCCCGCATGATCTCGTCGAGCCCGTGCAGCCGCCACACGGCGAGGAGGTTCGCGACGCTGCCGCCCGACACGTAGACGAGGTCCTGGGTGAGCAGGTGCGCCCGGACGTCGGGGACGTTCGGCATCGGGAACAGCGCCAGATGGCTGACCTCGGCGTCCATCGAGGCGAAGGCGGCGTAGAGGCGGGAGACGTACTCCGCGCCGTCGCCGACCGCCGTGGTGAGGAAGCAGACCCGCGGCCGGTCCTGCCCGGTCAGGTCGAACGCGTAGCGCAGCAGCGGGCTGGGGGCGGCGCCGCCCCGGCCGTCCGGTACGAATGTGCCCCCGCCGATCGCGAGGATGTGCGGCTGTCCGTCGGTGCTCATTCACTCTCCTCTTGAGCCAAGGTCTCCCAATGTCACCGTATGGCTACCGCATGGGGCCGGCCGGGACTTTGACGAATCTTGGGACTCACAGGACGGCGGCGAGAGCCTCGTCCACCCGCTCGTGCGCGAACCGGAACCCGGCGTCCGCCAGCCGCCGCGGCAGCACCCGCTGGCTGATCAGCGGCCCCTCGTCGGCGAACCCGCCCAGCGCCGCCCGCAGCGCGAACCGCGGCACCGCCAGCCGCGCCGGCCGGTGCAGGACGCCGCCGAGCGCCCGCGTGTAGGCCTCGTTCGTCACCGGGTTCGGCGCGGTGAGGTTGACCGGCCCGTCGATCTCGTGGTCGATCAGGAACCGCAGCGCCGCGACCTCGTCGGCGAGGGAGATCCAGCTCGTCCACTGCCGGCCGTCGCCCAGCCTGCCGCCCAGCCCGAGCCGGAACAGCGGCAGCGTCCGCCCGAGGATCCCGCCGTCGCGGGTCAGCACGACGCCGGTACGCGGGTGGACGACCCGGACGCCCGCGTCCCGCGCCGGGGCGGCCGCCGCCTCCCAGTCGCGGACGAGCGCCGCGAGGAACCCCCGCCCCATGGGGGACTGCTCGTCGACCTCCGCGCCGCCGGTGTCGCCGTAGTAGCCGATCGCCGACCCGCAGACGAGGACGGGGGGCCGGGGGTGCGCCGCCGCGATCGCCTCGGCGAGCGTCCGGGTGCCGGCCAGCCGGCTGTCCCTGATCTTCTCCTTGTACGCCTTCGTCCACGGCCGGTCGCCGACTCCGGCGCCCGCCAGGTGGACGACGGCGTCCGCGCCCTCCAGGGACTCCTTGTCGACGCATCCGTCGGCCGGGGACCAGCGCGCCTCGTCGTTCCGCGCGGGCTCCCGCCGCACCAGCCGGACGACGTCGTGGCCGTCCTCCCGCAATGACTGCACCAGCGCCGAGCCGATGAGGCCCGACGAGCCCGTGACGGTGACCCTCATACCACCACCCTAGGCGGGCGGCGCCGGTGAACGCTGAGATTCTCTACGAGGTCCCGCGTTTCCCCGGACGGGCGGGACCCCGCCGGCCGTGCCGGCGCGGCGGGGTCCCAGAGCCCGGAGCCCAGGTCAGAGGCCGAGGTCAGAGGCCGAGGTCAGAGGCCGAGGTCGGCCTCGAAGTTGCCCTCCTCCAGGCGGTGCTTGATCGTGGCGAGGAAGCGGGCGGCGTCCGCGCCGTCGATCAGGCGGTGGTCGTAGGTCAGCGCCAGGTAGACCATCGACCGGACCGCGATGACCTCGCCCAGCTCCGGGTCGTCGATGACGGCCGGGCGCTTCACCACGGAGCCGGTGCCGAGCATGCCGACCTGCGGCTGGTTGAGGATGGGGGTGTCGAACAGCGCGCCGCGGCTGCCGGTGTTGGTCAGCGTGAACGTGCCGCCGGCCAGCTCGTCCGGGCTGACGTCGCCGGCGCGGGTGCGGTCGGCGAGGTCGGCGATCCGCTGCGCGAGGCCGCCGAGGTTCAGCTGGCCCGCGTTGTGCACGACCGGGACCATCAGCCCGCGCTCGGGCACGTCCACCGCGACGCCGAGGTTCTCGACGTCGTGGTAGGTGACCTCGTTGGTCTCGCTGTTGATGACCGCGTTCAGCTTCGGGTGCGCCTTGAGCGCCTCGACCGCCGCCTGCGCGAAGAACGGCAGGAACGACAGCTTGACGCCCTCGCGGGACTGGAAGTCGGCCTTCGCCTGCTCCCGCAGCCGCGCGATCTTGGTGATGTCCACCTCGACCACGGTGGTGAGCTGCGCGGACACCTGCAGCGACTCCACCATGCGGCGGGCGATCGTCTGCCGCATCCGGGACATCTTCTCGGTCCGGCCGCGCAGCGCGAGCTGCTCGGCGGGGGCGCCGGCGGGCGCCGGGGCGGCGTGCCGGCCGACCGGGGCCTGCGGCGCGGCGGGGGCCGGGGCGGCGGCCGCGGCGGCCTGCTGCTCGGCGGCCTGCTGCGCCGCGCGGGCGGCCTCCAGGACGTCCTGCTTGCGGATCCGGCCGCCGACGCCGGTGCCCTGCACCGTGCCGAGGTCGACGTTGTGCTCGGCGGCGAGCTTGCGCACCAGCGGCGTGACGTACGGGCCGTCGCCGGACGGGGCCGCCGGCTGCGCCTGCTGGGCCGGGGCCGGAGCCTGCGGGGCAGGCTGCTGGGGGGCCGGCTGCTGCGGCGCCTGCTGCGGAGCGGGCGCGGGCGGCGCCGGCTGCTGCTGCGCGGGCGGCGGCCACGCGGCGGGCGGCGGCGCCTGCGGCGGGGCCTCCTGCCGCGGCGGGGCCTGCGGCGGCGCCTGCTGCTGCGGCGCCTCCTGCGCGGCCGGGGCCTGCTGCTCCTCGGCGGCGGGGGTGCCGCCGCCGGACGGCGCGTCGCCCCCGTCGCCGATGATCGCGAGCTCGGCGCCGACCTCGACGGTCTCGTCCTCGGCGACGGTGATGCTGGTCAGGATGCCCGAGGCGGGCGACGGGATCTCGGTGTCGACCTTGTCGGTGGACACCTCGAGGAGCGGCTCGTCGGTCTCGACGCGCTCGCCCTCCTTCTTGAGCCAGCGGGTGACGGTGCCCTCGGTGACGCTCTCGCCCAGCTGGGGCATGGTGACGGAGACCGGCATGTCTCAGCGACTCCTTCGTATTACTTGTGCGGCGTTCAGCCGTGCACGTGCAGTGGTTTGCCGGCGAGGGCGAGATGTGCCTCGCCGACCGCCTCGGACTGGGTCGGGTGGGGGTGGATCAGCTGGGCGACCTCGCCCGGCAGGGCCTCCCAGTTGTAGATGAGCTGGCCCTCCGCGATGAGCTCGCCGACGCGGGCGCCGACCATGTGCAGGCCGAGGACGGGACCGTCCACGGCCGCGATCACCTTGACCTCGCCCTGCGTCCCCAGGATCTTGCTCTTGGGGTTGCCGGCCAGGTCGTAGGTGACCTCCTTGATCTGGTATCCGCGCTCGCGGGCCACCGCGGACGTGATGCCGACCGAGGCCACCTCGGGGTCGGAGTAGGTGATGCGGGGCACGCCGTCGTAGTCGATCGGAGCCGGGCCGAGCCCGCTCAGCCGCTCGGCGACGAGGATGCCCTCGGCGAAGCCGACGTGCGCGAGCTGCGGCGTCTGGACCAGGTCGCCGACCGCCGAGATCGTGGGGACGTTCGTGCGGCAGTACTCGTCCACCTTGACGAACCCGCGCTCGGTCTCGACGCCGGCCGCGGCCAGCCCGATGCCGTCGGAGACCGGGCCGCGCCCCACCGCGACGAGCAGCAGCTCGGCGTCGATGCTCTTGCCGCCCTCCAGGGTGACGGAGATGCCGCCCTGCGTCGTCTTGGCGCCCTCGAACCGGGTGCCGACCTCGAACTTGATGCCGCGCTTGCGGAACGCGCGCTCCAGCCGCTTGGAGCTGGACTCCTCCTCCAGCGGCAGCAGGTGCGGCAGCGCCTCCACGATCGTGACCTCGGCGCCGAACGAGCGCCAGACGCTGGCGAACTCGACGCCGATGACGCCGCCGCCGAGGATGACGACGGACGCCGGGACGTGCTCGAGCCGCAGCGCGTGGTCGCTGGAGATGACGCGCTCGCCGTCGATCTCCAGGCCGGGCAGCGTCTTCGGCTGCGATCCGGTGCCGAGGACGATGTGCCCGCCCTCGATCACGGAGGTCCGCCCGTCCGGCGCGGTGACCTCGACCGCGGTCGGGCCCGTCAGCCTTCCGCTGCCGTGCACGACCTCGATGCCCCGGGACTTGATCAGCCCGGTGAGGCCCTTGACGGTCGTGGAGACGACCTTGTCCTTGTAGGCGTTCACGCCGGCCACGTCGATGCCCTCGAACGTGGTCCTGACACCGAACTTCGCCGCGTCGCGCGCGTGATCCGCCACCTCGGCCGCGTGCAGCAGCGCCTTGGTGGGGATGCAGCCGCGGTTGAGGCACGTCCCGCCGAGGAACTCGTCCCGCTCGATGAGCGCGACCGACCTGCCGAGCTCGGCGGCGCGCAGCGCGCACGCGTATCCGCCGCTGCCGGCACCCAGGACGACGATGTCGAAGGGGCCGCTGTTGGCCACTGGACGCTCCCTTTCCCCTGTCGTGGCGCCCGCGTCGATCGCGGCGCCCTGGCGCTCAGGGCGGGACGGGGCGCACCGTCACCGGGCCCCCGCCGCCATGAGAAACCTATTCTGTTCTCCCGCCGGTGACAGCGGTGGGGTTCGCTACAGAATTCCCGCGGCGACGTCCTCGGCGATCTGCACCAGGGTGCGGGCCGCGGCGCCGGTGCCGCCCTTCGGCGTGTACCCGTACGGCTCGCCCTTGTTGAACGACGGGCCCGCGATGTCGAGGTGCGCCCACTTGACGCCGTCCGGCACGAACTCCCTCAGGAAGGTTCCGGCGACCAGCATGCCGCCCCACCGCTCGCCGCTGATGTTGGCGATGTCGGCGACCGACGAGTCGAGGCCCTTGCGCAGCTCCGCCGGCAGGGGCATGCCCCAGGACGGTTCGCCCGCGCGCTCGGCCGCCGCCACCACCTTCGCGCGGACGTCGTCGTCGTTGGCCATGACGCCGGCGGTCCGGGTGCCGAGCGCGACGAGCTGCGCGCCGGTCAGCGTGGCGACGTCGACGATCAGGTCGGGGGAGTCCTCGCCGGAGCGGACGAGGGCGTCGGCCAGGACGAGGCGGCCCTCGGCGTCGGTGTTGAGGACCTCGACGGTCTTGCCGCCGTAGATGCGCAGGACGTCGGACGGGCGCTGCGCGGTGCCGCTCGGCATGTTCTCGGCGATCGCGAGGTAGCCGACGACGTTGACCTTCGGGCCGAGCTCGGCGATGGCGGCGAGCGCGCCGAGCACCGCGGCGGCGCCGCCCATGTCGGACTTCATCCAGTCCATCGCGTCGGTGGGCTTCAGGGACAGGCCGCCGGAGTCGAACGTGATGCCCTTGCCGATCAGTACGAGCGTCCGGGACGCCTCGGCGTGGGTGTAGGCGAGCCGGACCAGCCGCGGCGGGTTGACCGACCCCTGCCCGACGCCCGCGATGCCGCCGTAGCCGCCCTCCACGAGCGCCTTCTCGTCCAGCACCTCGATGCCGAGGCCCGCCTCGGCGGCGACCCGGCCGGCCTCGGCGGCCAGGTCCTCGGGCGCCAGGTGCGACGGCGGGGTGTTGACCAGGTCGCGGACGAGCCGCACCGACGCGGCGAGGGTCCGGGCGCGCCCGACGGCGGCCTCCTCGGCGGCGGGCGCGATCAGCCGGATCTCCCCGACCGGGCTCTTGCGGCCGTCGCCGGTGCGGTAGGCGTCGAACGCGTAGGCGCCGAGCAGCGCGCCCAGCGCGACGGCCTCCACGGTCTCGGCCGTGTCGGCGGGCAGCGCGACGGCGGCCCGCGCGGTGCCGGCGAGGGAGCGGACGGCGGCGCCGGCGGCGCGGCGCAGGTCCTCGGCGGAGGGGTCCGCGCCGAGCCCGGCCGCGACGATGACCTTGGCGGTGACGGCGCCGAACGACGGCACCCGGGTGATCTCCCCGGCCTTGCCGGTGGCGCCGAGCGCGGCCAGCGCGTCCGCGAGCCGGCCGTCCATCGCGCGGTCGAGGTCGCCCGCGCCGCCCGCCGGAACGGCGCCCTCCCCGTCCGGGGAGACGCCGATCACGATGGCGTCGACGTCGAGGCTGGCCAGGGCTGCGCTGTCAAGGCTGATGCTCGTCACGTAGCACGATGTTAGTCGTCCCGGTGACCGGTTTCGTCCTTTTGGATCAAGCATTGCCGTCCGGGGACCCCATGGTCATCACGGGCGGGCGGCGAGGACGACCAGCGCGGTCGTGGCGGCCACCTCCACGAGCGCGCCGAGGACGTCGCCGGTGACGCCGCCCAGGCGGCGGACCGCGTGCCGGAGCGTCAGCAGGGCGGCGGCCAGGCCGGCGATCACGGCGGCCGCGGCGTGGACGGCGCCGCCCGGCCCGCCGGCGGCCGCCCCCGCGCCCGCCGCCGCGGCCAGGACGGCCGCCGTGACCAGCAGGGCGGCGCGCGTCGCGACGGTGCCCGCCACCAGGGCGCCCAGCCCGCCCGGACGCGCGGACGGGACGGCCGTGCGGCACGCCCAGGGGAGCGCGAGCCGCCCGGCGGCGGCCGCGACGAGCACCGCGACGGCGGGATGCGGCGCGGAGGCCAGCGCGGCGACCTGCACCAGTAGCGCAAGCAGCAATGTGACGACGCCGAACGGGCCGATGTCGGACCGCTTCATGATGGTCAGGGCCTCGGCGGCGGGGCGGCCGCTGCCGAGACCGTCCGCGAGGTCCGCCAGGCCGTCCAGGTGCAGGGCGCGGGTCAGCGCGGCCGTCGCGGCCACCGCGAGCACCGCCGCCGGGAGGGCGGGCAGGCCGAGCGGGCCGGCCGCGAGCAGCACCAGCGCGGCGCCGCCGCCGGTGATCAGGCCGGTGGCCGGGGCGAGCAGCATCGCGGCCCGCGCGGTGCCCCGGTCGACCCGCGCCGTGCCCGCCGGGACGGCCGTCAGCAGCGTGACGGCCAGCCGCAGACCCTCGATCATCGAAGCTCCGTGACGCGTCCGGCCACGACCAGTGCGGCCTCCTCCGACTCGGCCGCGAGCCGCTGGTTGACCAGGCCGAGCATGTCGCGGAACGCGCGCCCGGACGGCGTCGCGGGCACCAGCGAGAGCCCGACCTCGTCGCTCACCGCGACGACCCGCGCCGCCGTGGCCCGCCATGCGGCGACGAGGGCGTCGATGCGGGGCGCCGCCCGGGACGGGTCGTCCCAGGCGGCGGTCTCGTCCATCGCGGCGGCCAGCCACGTGCCGATGCCGTCCACCAAGACCGCGCCCGTCCCGGACGCCAGCACGTCCGCCAGGTCGGTCGTCTCGGCCGTGCGCCACCACGCCGGACGGCGGAGCCGGTGCGCGGCGACGCGCGCCGTCCATTCGGGGTCGTCGTCACGGACGGGGCCGGTCGCGACGTAGCGGACGTCCGGGCACGCGGCGAGCCGCATTTCCGCCTCGGCGGACTTCCCCGACCGGCTTCCACCGAGGAGCAGAGTGCGGAACGGGCCGTGCGGGGGCCGGTCCCAGAACGCCATGCGGCGCTCCAGTTCCGCCTCGGACGGCAGCCGGTGATCCACGTGCACGGCGCTCACCCGCGTCGCGGACGTCACGGCCCCGGCACGGCGCAGGTAGCCGAGGTGCTCCGGAGAACCCGCGAGGTCGAGCAGGACGGCCGCGTACTCCACTCCCGGCATCGGCTCCGGCCTCGCCTCCGGGCCCGCCGCCACCAGGACGTGTCCGCCGCCGGGGCCGCGCACGTCGTGCCCGCCCGGCACGTCCGTGCGCGGCAGGTCCTCCAGCGGCACGCCGTCCACGAGGGCCGCGAGCGGTCCGTGCCGGACGCCGGCGGCGCGCAGCCGGCCGCAGGACGCGCACCGGCACCCCGGGGCGGGCCAGCCCTGCGCTGCGGCGATGCCGCGGAACTCGATGTTCATGTCGGTCGGAACTCTACGGTTACGCTCCCCCTGGAAGGATCACCACGCCCCAGACAGGAGGAGACCCCGGTGGGCAACCCCCCGAACGCACCCTGGCCCCACCAGCCGGGACCGCCGGGCCACGGCGGTCAGCCGCCCTACGGCCCGCCGCCCGTCCCGCCGGGCGGGGTTCCGCCGGGCGGACCCGCGCCGGGCATGCCCGGCGGCTTCGGCCCGCCGCCGGGACCGCCGCGCAAGGCGGGCGGGGGCCTGGCGCTCGCGCTGATCGGCGGCGGACTCGTCGTCGTGCTGATCGTCGTCGGCGCGGTCGTGCTCGCCCTGCAGAGCGGCGGCGGCGGTGGAGGCGGTGGCGGCGGCGACGCCGGCCTGCGGGTCGGCAAGATCGCCGGTGGCGCGGAGGCCACGCCGCAGGAGGACGGGAGCCTCGTCATGGCCAGGCCGGGCGTCGCCGGGCCCGTCGTCGACATCTACGAGGACTTCGCCTGCCCGCCGTGCGGCGCCTTCGACCGCAAGCACGACCCGATGCTGAAGCAGATGGCGGTCGCCGGACACGCCAAGGTCGTGTTCCACCCGATGCTGATCTTCGGTGCGGGCGTCCAGCCGGCGCACGACAACTCGCTGCGGGCGGCGTCCGCGCTGCGCTGCGTCCGCGACGGCGCCCACTGGCTCTCCTACCAGGACGTCCTGTACGCCCACCAGCCCGCGAGCGAGAGCTCCACCGGCTACACCACGGACCAGCTGCTCGCGTGGGCGGAGCCGCTCGGGCTGACCGACGACGACTTCACGTCGTGCGTCAAGGAGCAGCGCCACGCTGAGAGCGTGCAGAAGGTCAGCCAGGGCTACATAGCGTCCGGCCTCCAGGGCACGCCCAGCGTGCGGATCGACGGGCGCACGCTCGGTTCGTCCGACATCGAGAACCCCGAGGCGCTGCGCCGCGCCATCGAGGCCGCCGCGTCGTGACCGGCCCGCGAGCCGCTAGTCTCACCGCGACGAGGGAGGACGACGCGATGGCGTGGAGCTGGCGTTTGGAGAGGGCCGACGGGCGCACGGTCGGCATGTCGGAGGAGACCTTCTCCACCCAGGCGGACGCGGAGAGCTGGCTGGGGGAGAACTGGCGGGGGCTGCGCGCCGACGAGGTCGACAAGGTCGTCCTGCTGGACGGCGAGACGCTCGTCTACGAGATGAGCCTGCTGGACCCCGAGTGAGGCGGAACCCGGAGTGAGGGCCGCGGGGCGAGGCCGCCCCGCGGCCCTCGTCGGGCGCCGGGTCAGGGGCGCTTGCGCGGGCTGGCGGTCTTGGCCGGGTCGCGGATGACGACCTCGCCGAGGACGTCGTCGATGCGCTTCAGCACGTCGGCGTCCAGCTTCACCCCGGCGGCCTTCACGTTGTCGGCGACCTGCTCGGGACGGGACGCGCCCACGATCGCCGCCGACACGTTCGGGTTCTGCAGCGTCCAGGCGATCGCGAGCTGCGCCATCGACAGCCCGAGGTCGTCCGCGATCGGCCTGAGGTTCTGCACGCGGGTCAGCAGGTCGTCGGTCAGGTAGCGCTTGATCATGTCGGCGCCGCCCTTGTCGTCGGTGGCGCGCGACCCCGCCGGCAGCGGCCGCCCCGGCTTGTACTTGCCGGTCAGCACGCCCTGCGCGATCGGCGACCAGACGATCTGCCCGATGCCCTCGCGCTCGCACAGCGGGACGACCTCCGCCTCGATGACCCGCCACAGCATCGAGTACTGCGGCTGGCTGGAGACGATCCGGTCGAAGCCCATGTCGTCGGCGATCTTGAGGGCGCGCTCGATCTCCTCGGCCCGCCACTCCGAGACGCCGACGTAGAGGACCTTGCCCTGCCGGACGAGGTCGTCGAACGCGCGCATGGTCTCCTCCAGCGGCGTCTCGTAGTCGAACCGGTGGGCCTGGTAGAGGTCCACGTAGTCCGTTCCGAGGCGGCGCAGGGAGCCGTGGATCGACTCGAAGATGTGCTTGCGGGACAGGCCCGAGTCGTTCCTGCCGGGTCCGGTGGGCCAGTAGACCTTGGTGAAGATCTCCAGGCCCTCGCGGCGCTGGTCCCTGAGCGCGCGGCCGAGGACCTCCTCGGCGCGCGTGCCCGCGTAGACGTCCGCGGTGTCGAAGGTGGTGATCCCCTCGTCGAGGGCCGCCCGCACGCACGCGCGCGCCGCGTCCTCCTCGACCTGGGAGCCGTGGGTGAGCCAGTTGCCGTACGCGATCTCGCTGATCTTCAGACCGCTCCGGCCCAGGTTTCGGAACTCCATGCCCCCGACCCTAGCCCGGACATGATCGCCGGACCCACGCCGGAACGTCCGGCGGGGCGTCGGCGGGGCGTCCGGTCAGGCCTTGTCCTTCTCGCCGATCCGCACCTGCGGGTTCGGCACCCGCAGCCGGCGGATCTGCATCGCGCGCATCGCCGCGTAGAGCCCGACGCCCTTGACGTCCTCGTCGGGGTAGCGCTCGGAGGCGAGCCGCTTGATGCCGCGGCTGAGCATGAGGCCCTCGCCGAACACGACGAGGAGCAGCACCGGCGGCGCGAACAGCACCAGCAGCCGGGCCGCCGGGATCGGCAGCATGCTCAGCAGCACCATCGCGAACATCGCGTACATGAGGTACGAGCCCACGGTGCGGCGCGAGTCGACGTAGTTGCGGGCGAGCCGGCGGACCGGGCCCTTGTCCCGCTTGAGCAGGTGCCGCTCATCGCCCTTCGCCATGCCCTGGCGGGCCTTGACGCGCTCCTCCGCGAGCTGGGCCCTTCGCCTCTTGTAGGCGTCCTTGCCGGTGGCCGGGGCGGTGATGGGCTGCCGCCGGCGTTTCTCGGCGTCCCTCCGCTTGGGCGTGGGCCGGCCCTTGCCGCCTGGCTTTACTACCTGAGGAGGATTCGGCGGGGCCTCCGGGGTACGACGCTTGAACACGGGATCAGCCTACCGGCTGCGAACATCGTGACTGCCTCGCGCGTTAACGCGTAGGGTGATAAGAACCCCAGCAGTGGTCATTGAGCCCAGTCCACGACTGAGGCGACAGCACGAAGGGACCGGCGCCGCGCGATGAGCGTGATGAAACGAATGTCGATGATCTTCAAGGCCAAGGCCAACAAGGCCCTGGACCGGGCCGAGGATCCTCGCGAGACCCTCGATTACTCCTACCAGCGTCAGCTGGAGATGCTGCAGAAGGTCCGTCGCGGGGTCGCCGACGTCGCCACCTCGCGCAAGCGCCTCGAGCTGCAGATCAACCAGCTCGAGCAGCAGCAGAGCAAGCTGACGGACCAGGGCAAGAAGGCGCTGCAGGTGGGCCGCGAGGACCTCGCCCGCGAGGCGCTGACCCGCCGGTCCGGGCTGGAGGGCCAGCTGAACGATCTGCGCGGCCAGTACCAGCAGCTGCAGGGCGAGGAGGAGAAGCTCACGCTCGCCTCCCAGCGGCTGCAGGCCAAGGTCGACTCCTTCCGCACCCGCAAGGAGACCATCAAGGCGACCTACACCGCGGCCGAGGCGCAGACCAAGATCAACGAGGCGTTCTCCGGCATCTCCGAGGAGATGGGCGACGTCGGCCTGGCGATCCAGCGCGCCGAGGAGAAGACCGACACGATGAAGGCGCGCGCCGGCGCCATCGACGAGCTGCTGGCCTCCGGCGCCCTGGAGGACTTCTCCGGTCCCAAGGACGACATCCAGGCCGAGCTCGACCGGATGGGCTCCGGTCCCGGCGTCGACCTGGAGCTGGAGCGCCTCAAGGCCGAACTCGGCCAGGGCCCCGCGCCCAAGGAGCTGAACCAGGGCACGCCGAACGCGCAGCCGCAACAGCAGCAGCAGGACACCCCCCAGCAGGCCCCGTGGCCGAACAACCCCGGGGGTGCCCAGTGATCGTCCGCCTGATGGGCGAGGGCCAGCTGGACGTGGCCGAGGAGGACCTGTCCTCCCTCAACGCCCTGGACTCCGAGCTCGAGTCGGCGATCGAGTCGGGCGACGAGACGGCGTTCCGCACCGCGCTGCACACCCTGCTGGAGAACGTCCGGAAGGTGGGCAAGCCGCTTCCGGCCGACAGCCTGGAGCCGTCCGAGCTGATCCTGCCGCCGGCCGACGCGCACATCGACGAGGTGCGCTCCATGCTGGGGGACGAGGGCCTCATCCCGGACTGAACACGGCCGGCGGGGACGCCGGCCGGCGTGACGCCGCGGGGGCCCGGGTGTGCCGTCCGCCATGGACACCGCGTTATTGGACACGCAGGCACAAAACCCGGGTCTCGTGCGTTGATACAAATGAATAAGAGCTAGGACTTGGGGGTGGCCGCATGGCCAGCACGCGCTACGCCTCCGACCGGGGGCTGACGTCGCGGATGCTCGTGACGATGTTCCTGCTGGGGCTGGTGTACGTCGTCTTCGTCGGGGCTTTCTTCGTCTTCGTGCCGCAGTGGGCGTTCGTGGCGCTGGGCGTCGCGGTGGCCTTCCTGCTCGCCCAGTACTTCTTCTCCGACCGGATGACGCTGTTCGCCATGCACGGCCGCGTCGTCTCGCCCGACGAGGCGCCCGAGCTGCACGGCGTCGTCGACCGCATCTGCGCGATGTCGGACGCCCCGAAGCCGAAGGTCGCGATCGCCGACACCGACGTGCCGAACGCGTTCGCCACCGGCCGCAACCAGAAGAAGGCCGTCGTCTGCGTGACGACGGGCCTGCTGCGCCGGCTCGACCCGGTCGAGCTGGAGGGCGTGCTCGCGCACGAGATGGCGCACGTCGCCCACAAGGACGTCGCGGTCATGACGATCGCCTCGTTCCTCGGCATCTGCGCGGGCCTCATCACCCGGTTCGGCCTCCAGTGGGGCCTGTGGGGCGGGTTCGGCCGCCGCAGCAACGACCAGAACACCGGGCTGATCCTGCTCGCCGTCGTCGCGGCCAGCGCACTCGCGTACGCGGTCAGCTTCATGCTCACCCGCGCGCTGTCGCGGTACCGCGAGCTGTCCGCCGACCGCTCCGCGGCGCTGCTGACCGGCCGCCCCTCGGCGCTCGCCAGCGCGCTGACGAAGGTCAGCGGGGAGATCGCGCGGATCCCGACGAACGACCTGCGGTCCGCGCAGGCGTTCAACGCGTTCTTCTTCACCCCGGCGTTCGGCAAGGGCTTCAGCGTCTCCTCGCTGTTCTCCACCCACCCGCCGCTGGACAAGCGGCTCGCCCAGCTCTCGAAGATCTCCGACCAGCTCAGCAGGGGAGTCTGACCGGTGGGTTTCCTCGACACGCTGCTCGGCCGCTCGAAGCCGGTCAAGCCCGACCTCGATCAGATCTTCGGCCTGTCGTCGGCCGCGATCACGCTGGAGGCGGCGACGGGCTTCACGCCGACCGGGCGCGGCTCGGTCTGCTTCCGGGCGGCCGAGGGCGGCGCGTTCGCCCGGCTGCAGGCCGACGTCCAGGAACTCCTGGACGCCGACCAGGGCCCCAAGGTCGAGATCAGCAACGACTCCTACGGCTACACGTGGCTGCTCGCCACGCACCGTCCCGAGGAACTGCCCGACCTGGTCACCGACCTGCACGCGGTGAACTCGACGCTGGAGTCCGGCGGGTTCGGCCCGCACCTGCTGTGCTCGCTGGCGGGCTTCCGCGGCCCGGACGGGCAGCGCCTCGCCCTCGTCTACCTCTACAAGCGCGGCACCTTCTACCCCTTCGCCCCGCTGCCCGGCGACAAGCGCGACAACGCGCTGGAACTCCAGGCGCGCGGCGCGATCGGCGCCGACCTCCCCTTCGAGGAGGACCTCGGCCGCTGGTTCCCCGTCTGGGGCGCCCCCGGCCTCTGATCCGTTCCGGACACGGCCCGATGGTTCCCGGTGTGGGACGCCCCCGGGCCGTGAGGCGTCCGGGCGCGTCCCGCGGAGCCGCTAGGGAAGGGCGAGCATCTGGTCGAGGGCGACGCGGGCGTAGTGCGCGGTCTCCTCGTCCACCTCGATGACGTTCTGGACGTCGCCGGCGGCCAGCGACTCCAGCGACAGGACCAGGTGCGGCAGGTCGATCCGGTTCATCGTCGAGCAGTAGCAGACCGTCTTGTCGAGGAACATGACGTTCTTGTCCGGGTGGGCGTTCGCCAGCCGCTGGACGAGGTTCAGCTCCGTGCCGATCGCCCAGGACGAGCCGGGCTCGGCGGCCTCGAGCGCCTTGATGATGTAGGCGGTGGAGCCGACCTGGTCGGCGGCCGAGACGACCTCGTACCGGCACTCGGGGTGCACGAGGACGTTCACCCCCGGGACGCGCTCGCGGACCTCGTCCACCGCTTCCCTGGTGAACCGGCCGTGCACCGAGCAGTGCCCGCGCCAGAGGATCATCTTGGCGTCGCGCAGCTGCCGCGGCGTGAGACCGCCCTCGCGGCGGTGCGGGCTGTAGACGACGCAGTCGTCCAGCGAGAGGCCCATGTC
The DNA here is from genome assembly GCF_001552195.1 of Actinomadura latina NBRC 106108. Classification (GTDB taxonomy): domain Bacteria; phylum Actinomycetota; class Actinomycetes; order Streptosporangiales; family Streptosporangiaceae; genus Spirillospora; species Spirillospora latina. The sequence goes on along the minus strand of NZ_BCQS01000005.1, from coordinate 383,584 downwards.
CAGGACGGCGGTGTTGCGGCCGAGGTGCTGGTCGGGCAGGAACAGGACCTTCTTGCCCTTGCCGTAGGCCCAGTCCAGGGCGCGCTTGGCGTTGGACGAGGTGCACACCGTGCCGCCGTGCCGCCCGACGAACGCCTTGATGTCGGCCGAGGAGTTCATGTACGTGACGGGGACGACGTCGTCGGCGACCCCGGCGTCCTCCAGGACGTCCCAGCAGTCCTCGACCTGGTCGAACGTCGCCATGTCCGCCATCGAGCAGCCGGCGCCGAGGTCGGGCAGGATCACCCGCTGGTGCGCGGCGGTCAGGATGTCGGCCGACTCCGCCATGAAGTGCACGCCGCAGAACACGACGTAGGGCGCCTCGGGGCGGGCCGCGGCCTGCTGGGCCAGCCGGAACGAGTCGCCGGTGACGTCGGCGAACTGGATGACCTCGTCCCGCTGGTAGTGGTGGCCGAGGACGAACACCCGGTCGCCGAGGGATGCCTTGGCGGCGCGGGCGCGCTCCACCAGGGCGGGGTCGGAGGCCGGCGGCAGCTCGCCGGGGCAGTCCACGCCGCGCTCGCTCGCGGGGTCGGCGCCAGTGCCGAGGAGGTGCAGCGGAAGGTCGCTCACCGGGGTGGTCATCGGGAATCTCCCTTCGCGACGGAGGCTTATCGTCGCTTTGACGACTAATGATGGCACATCCTCCGGCCGGCGGCGCTGTGACGTAGAACGCACCGCCCTCCGGCGTTAAACCCGGCCGATAAGCGGAATGGGCCGGTAGCGAGGTACGTTGTCCTACGGGAAGAGGCGTACGACGTCCTCGGACAAGCGACAGTCAGCCGCACCGCGGCGCAGCGAGACCCGGGAGCTGAACACATGACGGTTTCAGGCGAGACCACGCAGGAGACCACGCAGCAGGGCGTCGTCCTGACCGACGCCGCCGCCGAGAAGGCCAAGGGCCTGCTCGAGCAGGAGGGCCGCGACGACCTTGCGCTGCGTGTCGCCGTGCAGCCGGGCGGCTGCTCCGGCCTGATCTACCAGCTCTTCTTCGACGAGCGGGAGATGGACGGTGACCAGATCCAGGACTTCGACGGCCTGTCGGTGCGCGTCGACCGGATGAGCGCCCCCTACCTGGGCGGCGCCACCATCGACTTCGTCGACTCGATCGAGAAGCAGGGCTTCACGATCGACAACCCGAACGCGTCGGGCTCCTGCGCCTGCGGCGACTCCTTCAACTGAGCGTCTTCTCCGGCCGAGCGTTCGCGACGCGAGCCGAGACGAGCGGGACGTCCGGGAGGGGCGGTCCGGGCCACGGGTCCGGGCCGCCCCTCTTCGCAGCCCGCCGGGGCCGGGCGGTGATCTGTGGTGCGATGGGGAAGTAGTCTTTCCGGGTTCGGAAACAGCCGGTGAACAGCCGGACGACGACGAGGAGAGCGACGCCGTGCGCATCGCCGTGACCGGTTCCATTGCGACCGACCATCTGATGACCTTCCCCGGGAGGTTCACCGACCAGCTCCTGCCCGACCAGCTGGACCGGGTGTCGCTGTCCTTCCTGGTGGACGAGCTGGAGATCCGCCGCGGCGGCATCGCCGCGAACATCTGCTTCGGCATGGGCAGCCTCGGCAAGGAGTCGATCCTCGTCGGCTCGGTCGGCGCCGACTTCGCCGACTACCGGTCCTGGCTCGAACGCCACGCGGTCGACACCGTGTCCGTGCACGTGTCGGACATCCACCACACCGCCCGGTTCCTGTGCACGACCGACCAGGACCAGAACCAGATCGCCACCTTCTACGCCGGCGCGATGAGCGAGGCCCGCTCCATCGAGCTGAGGCCGGTCGCCGACCGCGTCGGCGGGCTCGACCTCGTCGTCATCAGCCCGAACGACCCGGACGCGATGCTCCGGCACACCGACGAGTGCCGCACCCGCGGGATCCCGTTCGTCGCGGACCCGTCCCAGCAGCTCGCCCGCATGGGCGGCGCCGAGGTCCGCCGCCTCATCGACGGCGCCGCGTACCTGTTCACGAACGAGTACGAGAAGGCGCTCTGCGAGGAGAAGACCGGCTGGAGCGGCGAGGAGATCCTGTCCCGCGTCGGCGTCCGCGTCACCACCCTCGGCGCCAAGGGCGTCGTCATCGACCGAGCGGGGGAGGAGGGCGTGCACGTCCCCTGCGTCCCCGTCGAGAACGTCGTCGACCCGACCGGCGTCGGCGACGCCTTCCGCGCCGGCTTCCTGTCGGCGACCGCGTGGGGCCTGCCGCTGGAGCGCGCCGCGCAGGTCGGCTGCGCCATCGCCGCGCACGCGCTGGAGGCCGCGGGCCCGCAGGAGTACTCCCTCGCCCGCCAGGCGTTCCTCGACCGGTTCGGCGCCGCCTACGGCTCCGACGCCGTGGCCGAGATCGCCTCGCACATCACCTGCCCGAACCCCTAGCACGACGCAAACAGCACGACGCACACAGGAGGGCCGCGCCACGCGGGCGCGGCCCTCCGGCGTGTCAGTACGTCCGGCGGATGTGGAAGCCCCAGCCGCCCTGCTGGAGGGTCTCCTCCCGGACGAAGTCCTGGGACTTCATGCGGCACCAGGCGGGGACGTCGGTGCGCGCGGCGGGGTCGTCGGCGAGGACGGCGACGACCTGGCCGACGGGCACCTCGCGGATCCGCTCGGCCAGCATGATGATCGGGATGGGGCACTTGCGGCCGAGCGCGTCGATGACGAGCACGGGCGGCGGACCGGCGGCGGGCGCCCCCGCGGGCGGCGGGGCGTCCGGCGGAGCGGGCGCCGTCCCGTTCTTGGCGCGGCCTCGGAACCTCATGGGCGCGACCGCCTCCCTGTCTCGAAGGTCTTCATCGTCCGGCGGGTCATCGTCCGGCCGTCCTCATCGTCTCGCGGAGGCGGGCGACGGCGCCGGGGAGCACGGCGAGGAACCGGTCGACGTCCGCGCTGTCGACGCCACGCGGCAGCGATACCCGGACGTTCCCATGGGTAATCACTCCCATCGCCTCCAGCACGTGACTGGGACGCAGCGTATCCGCCGTGCACGAACTGCCGGACGAAACCGCGAAACCCAGCCGGTCGAGTTCGGTCAGCAGCGCCTCGCCCTCGACGTACAGGCACGAGAACGTCACCAGGTGCGGCAGCCGCCGGACCGGGTCGCCGACCACCTCGACGTCGGGGACGCTCCGCGGCACCTCCGCGCGGATGCGGTCCACCAGCGCCGAGACGCGCGGCGCGTCCGCCGCCATGCCGGCACGGTACGCCTCCAGCGCGGCCGCCGCCGCCGCGATGGCGGGAACGTTCTCGAATCCGGGGACGCGGCGCCCCTCCCGCTCGTCGTCCGGCAGCGGCGAGCGCCACCGGGTGCCCTTCCGGACGGCGAGCACGCCGACGCCGGCGGGGCCGCCCCACTTGTGCGCGCTGCCCGCGAGGAACGACCAGCCGCCGGGGACGTCCGCCCGCCCGAGGGACTGGGCGGCGTCCACGAACAGCGGGACGCGGGCGCCGCGGCAGGCCGCCGCGGCCTCGGCGACGGGCTGGACGGTGCCGACCTCGTGGTTGGCCGACTGCAGGCACGCGAGGGCGGTGTCGGCGCGCAGCGCGGCGGCGAACTCCCCGGGGTCGACGCGGCCCGCGCGGTCGACGCCGACGACGGTCACCTCGCCGCCGTCGCGCTCGTGCCGCTCGGCGGCGTGCAGGACGCTGGAGTGCTCCACGGCGCTCACCACCAGGTGCCGCCCGACCCGCCGGCGCGCCTGGAGCCCCCCGAGGACCGCCAGGTGCACCGCCTGGGTGCCCGACGAGGTGAACGACACCTCGTCCGGACGGGCGCCGAGGACGCCCGCGACACGCGCGCGGGACCGGTCCAGCAGCAGCCGCGTGGCGCGCGCCGCCCCGTACAGCCGCGCGGGATCGGCCCAGCCGGCGTCCAGCGCCTCCAGCAGCGCCGCGCGCCCCGCGGGATGCGGCGGCTCGGTGGAGGCGGCGTCGAAGTAGGCGGTGTCGGCGTAGGCGCTGTCGCGGCGGGACGCACCGGAACGGGCGCCCGCCATGCTCGGATCGGCCACGGTGAAACACTAACCGGGCACCCGATCGGGGGTCCTCGCGACCCTCGCGCTAGGGTGTCCACCACACGTGTAAACAGTGATCTCACCGCCCGGCCGACCGGGCTTCATCCGTGGGGAAGGCATTCCGTGAGTCCGACCCGCTCTAGGGAGCGGCGTACGCCTGTGCGCAGTCGCCGCGCATTGAAAAGCGCCGGTGTGTTTGGGCTGCTGGCACTGGCCGCCACTGGTTGCAGTGGTTCCAGGCTGGGCCTGCCCGAGCCGATCAGCGTCCAAGGCGAGCGCATGCTGCACCTGTGGCAGGGCTCCTGGATCGCGGCGTTCGCGGTCGGGGGCGTCGTCTGGGGCCTGATCATCTGGGCGGTGCTGTTCCACCGCAAGCGCTCCGACGACCTGCCGCCGCAGGTCCGCTACAACATGCCGATCGAGATCCTCTATACGGCGGTCCCGTTCGTCATCATCGCCGTCCTGTTCTACTTCACCGCCCGCGACGAGAACTTCGTCGAGAAGACCACCGACAATCCCGCGGTGGTCGTCGACGTGACCGCGTTCCAGTGGAGCTGGCAGTTCGACTACAAGGAGAACGGGCAGACCGTCGCGTCCGTGACCGGCGTCCCCGTGAACCCGAACGGCCCGGGCCTCGGCAAGCCCGTCATGACGATCCCGTCCGGCAAGACCGTCCGGGTGAGGCTGCACTCCAACGACGTCATCCACTCGTTCTGGGTCCCCGCGCTGATCTACAAGAAGGACGTCATGCCGGGGTACGTCAACGAGTTCGAGTTCACGGCGACCAAGCTCGGCACCTATGAGGGCCGGTGCGCCGAACTCTGCGGCGTCGACCACAGCCGGATGCTGTTCCAGCTGAAGGTCGTGACACCGGAGCAGTACCAGAAGTTCATCGCAGATTCGAAGCAAGCACTGGCCGCGGGAGGTGGGAAGTGACCGCTACGAGTCATGCCCCGAGCGCGCCGATCACCGCGCCGCGGACGAGCAAGGGGCGCATCATCGCCTCGTGGATGTCGTCCACCGACCACAAGGTGATCGGCTACCTCTACCTGATCACCTCGTTCTTCATGTTCCTGTTCGGCGGCGTGCTGGCCGTGATCATCCGCTCGGAGCTGTTCCGGCCGGGGCTGCAGATCGTCAGCAACGAGCAGTTCAACCAGCTGTTCACCATGCATGGCACGATCATGCTGCTGATGTTCGCGACGCCGCTGTTCGCGGGCTTCACCAACGTCATCATGCCGCTGCAGATCGGCGCGCCGGACGTGGCGTTCCCGCGGATGAACATGCTCGCGTACTGGCTGTTCCTGTTCGGCAGCCTGATCGCCCTGTCGGGCTTCCTGACGCCGGGCGGAGCGGCGAGCTTCGGCTGGTTCGCCTACGCCCCGCTGTCGGACGCGGTGCGCTCGCCCGGCGTCGGCGGCGACCTTTGGGTGATGGGCCTGGCCATGTCGGGCTTCGGCACCATCATGGGCGCGGTCAACTTCATCACCACGATCCTGTGCATGCGCGCCCCCGGCATGACGATGTTCCGGATGCCGATCTTCACCTGGAACGTCCTGCTGACCTCCATCCTGGTGCTGCTGGCCTTCCCGCCGCTGGCCGCGGCGCTGCTGGCCCTGGAGGCCGACCGCAAGCTCGGCGCGCACATCTTCGACGCCTCGCACGGCGGCGCGCTGCTGTGGCAGCACCTGTTCTGGTTCTTCGGGCATCCGGAGGTCTACATCATCGCCTTGCCCTTCTTCGGCATCGTGACGGAGATCCTCCCGGTGTTCAGCCGCAAACCGGTCTTCGGCTATATCGGGCTGGTCTTCGCCACCATCAGCATCGCGGGCCTGTCCGTCACCGTGTGGGCACACCACATGTTCGTCACCGGCCAGGTGCTCCTGCCGTTCTTCTCCTTCATGTCGATGCTCATCGCGGTGCCGACGGGCATCAAGTTCTTCAACTGGGTGGGGACGATCTGGCGAGGGCAGTTGACCTTCGAGGCTCCGATGCTGTGGTCCCTGGGCTTCCTGGTGACGTTCCTGTTCGGCGGCCTGACCGGCGTCATGCTGGCGTCGCCGCCGCTGGACTTCCAGCTGTCGGACACCTACTTCGTGGTGGCGCACTTCCACTACGTCGTCTTCGGCACCGTGGTGTTCGCGATGTTCGCGGGCTTCTACTTCTGGTGGCCCAAGTTCACCGGCAAGATGCTGAACGACCGGCTCGGCCACATCCACTTCTGGATGCTGTTCATCGGCTTCCACGGCACGTTCCTCATCCAGCACTGGCTGGGCGTCGCGGGCATGCCGCGCCGGTACGCCGACTACGCGGCCGAGTTCCAAGGGCTGAACGAGATCTCCACGATCTTCTCGTTCGTGCTCGCCGCCTCGATGCTGCCGTTCTTCTACAACGTCTACATCACGTGGAAGAAGGGCAAGAAGGTCGAGGTCGACGACCCGTGGGGCTACGGCAACTCGCTGGAGTGGGCGACGTCGTGCCCGCCGCCGCGGCACAACTTCAACTCGATCCCGAAGATCCGTTCCGAGCGGCCGGCGTTCGACCTGCACCACCCGTACGCGGGTGCGAAGGGCGAGCTCGCCGGGGCGAAGGGGGAGTAGCCGATGCGCGTCCAGGCGTTCATGTTCTACGGGACCGCGGTCTTCTTCCTCGCCACCGACATCGTGTACTGGCTCTGGTCCAACGACTGGACGGGCACGTCGGTGCTCGGGCTGGGCGTCGGCCTCGCCGGGCTCATCGGGTTCTACGTCCACTTCACGGTGCGCCGCCTCGAGCGCGCGAACGCGGGCCCGCTGTACGAGGACGACCCCGAGGGCGAGATCGCGGACGCGGCCGGTGAGCTGGGCTTCTTCAGCCCGCACAGCTGGTGGCCGCTGTTCGTCGGGCTGTCGGCCGCGGCCGTGGCGCTCGGCGTCGTGTTCGGCTGGTGGCTGGTCATCTTCGGCGCCTTCTGCGCGATCCTGACCACCATCGGTCTGGTCTTCGAGTACTACCGGGGTCATTTCGCCCACTAGTCGGTAAAAGAACCCCACCGAGGGCCGGTGTCCGCTTTTCAGCGGGTACCGGCCCTTTCACATACTGGGCGCCGTTCCAGCCACCGGGCTGGGCAGGCGGACCGATCGCCCAGGAGGACGACCGGGGGGTCCACATGCGGGTGGGTGGCTCAGGACCGGGGTACCGGCGGAGACCGGGGTACCGGGGACGGCGCGCCGCCGCCGTGCTCGTCGGCGCGAGCGTGGTGGCCGCGGTCGCGGCCTGCTCGGGCGGCGAGCCGGAGGCCGCGGACGCCGTGCGGCTCGCGGTGTCGCCGGCGGGCGGCGGCGGGAAGCTGAGGCCGGACGGCCAGATCGATGTCCGGGCGGGCAGCGGCACGATCGAGAACGTCACGGTGTCGACGAAGGACGGCGAGGTCGAGGGGGACCTCAGCGCCGACCGGACGCAGTGGCGGTCGCGCTGGTCGCTGGAGCCGGGGGAGACGTACACGGTCGCCGCGACCGGGCTCGGCAAGGACGGCAGGACCCGGACGGTCTCCAGCCGCTTCACCACGGCCGAGGTCGCGAAGACGAACGACGTGACGATCGATGCGCCGTACAACAAGGAGACGGTCGGCGTGGGGATCCCGATCGTCATGAACTTCGAGCGCCCGGTGAAGGACCGGGCGGCGGTCGAGCGGGGGCTGGAGGTCACGGCGGACAGGACCGTGGAGGGCGCCTGGCACTGGTTCGGCGACCAGCAGGTCGTGTTCCGGACGAAGCAGTACTGGCCCGTGCACACGAACGTGAGGTTCCGGGCGCACCTGAGCGGGGTGCGCACCGGCGGGGACGTGTACGGCGGCAAGAACTACGCCGTCGACTTCAAGATCGGCGACTCGCACGTCTCCACGGCGGGCGAGGACAGCCACAAGATGGTGGTGATGGTCAACGGCAAGAAGGCCCGCACCATCCCGACCAGCATGGGCAAGGGCGGCGAGCGCAGGTACACGACCACCAACGGGGTCCACGTGACGATGTCCAAGGAGGACCCCACCACCATGACGTCCGAGTGGATGGGCATCAGCCCCGGAAGTCCGGGCGGCTACAGCCTGACCGTGTACAAGTCCGTGCGGATCTCCAACAGCGGCGAGTACGTGCACAGCGCGCCGTGGTCCGTGGGCGACCAGGGGCACGAGAACGTCAGCCACGGCTGCATCAACATCAGCCCGTCCAACGCGAAGTGGTTCTACAAGCTCAGCAACCGGGGCGACATCGTCAAGGTCACCGGCAGCAGCCGGGAACTGGAGCCGGACAACGGCTGGGGCTTCTGGCAGCTCGGCTGGAGCGACTGGGTGAAGGGCAGCGCACTGAAGCGGTCGGTGACGACCGCGCCGCACCTGGACGCGGCGACGCTGTCCGCGCAGGGCGAGGGCGCGAAGCCCAGAGCACCGGAGAAGCAGGGCGCCGAGGGGAACTGAGGGATCGTCCCGCCGCCGCGTCCGGCCGGCAGTACGGCTAGCGGAGCGGCGGCGGGACCTCGACGCGGTTCATGCGGGCCCAGTCGCGGGCCATCGCGATCCTGTCCGGTCCGGAGGGGTGCGTCATCCAGAGGATGTACTCGACGGCGTCGGGGCTCAGGTCGGAGATGTTGCGCACCGACAGCTCGTGCTGCATGGAGACGAACGTCGACGGGTCGCGGGTGAGGTTCAGCGCGTGCGCGTCGGCGCGGGCCTCGATGCGGCGGCTGACGAGGTTCTGGACGGGCGCGGCGAGCTGCGTCCCGATGGCCACGAGCGCGAGCAGCAGCGCGATGGTGCGCGGGTCCGCCGCTCCGCGCCCGCCGGGCGCCTCCCCCGGCGCGCCGCCGGGGTCGACTCCCGCGCGCCGCAGGAGGCGTGGAGAGGTCATCAGGAGGTACAGCAGGCACAGCGCCCCGGCGATGCCCAGCGCACCCACCAGCGTGCCCCACAGGACGTCGTCGCGCTTGGCGTGGCCGAGCTCGTGCCCGACGATCGACTCGATCCGCGGCCGCGGCGACTTCAGCAGGGTGTCGTAGAGGACGATCCGGCGCGTGGAGCCGAACCCGGACACGTAGGCGTTGAGCGACGTCGTCCGGCGGGAGGCGTCCGCGACGAGGACGTCCTTGACGGGCACGCCGTCCCGTTGCGCCATCGCGAGGAGGTCGCTGCGCAGCTGCCCCTGCCGCAGCGAGTGGAAGTCGTTGAACACCGGCTCGACCGCGACCGGGTAGAGGAACGACACGAAGACGACGAGGACGAACCCGCCGGCGGCGGCGCCCGTCCACCAGTAGCGCGGGAAGCGGCGGATGAGGGCGTAGAGGAGCAGCAGGGCGATCGTGGAGATGACCCAGGTGACGCCGAGCGACTTCAGCTGGTCGGTGAGCCACGCGGGCCGGCTCTGCGTGGACAGCCCGTACCGGTGCAGCACCGACTCGCTCCAGATGCCGAACGGGAGCCCGGCGAGGCGCAGCACCGTCGTCAGCGCGACCGCGGCGACGGCGATCCGGAGGGGGCGGCGGCGGGTGCGGGCGGTGATCCGGCCGATGAAGCGGGCGCCGAGCGGGGTGAGGCCGAGGACGAGGATCACCGCGAGGCCCGTTAGGAGACCGGCGTAGGCCGGCGGGTTGACGGCCGAGTCGAACGCCCTCGAACGGGCGATCTCGGCGGGGGCGAAGTCGAGCACGGGATCGGCCCGCACGTGGCCGCCGGGCACGTGTCCCGGCAGCGGGTGCCACGGGGTGGTCAGCGCGAGGACGGCCGCCACGGCGGCGAACAGCACGGCGGCGGCGACGGCGGCGGCGATGCGGGGCCGCCGCGTCCGCGCGGTGCCGGACGATCCGCCGGGCGAGGGCTCGGCCGGGTCTCCGGCGGCATTTGCTTCGGCGGCACGTCTTTCGGCTGCACGGTCTTCGTTCACGTCGTGGCCCTCGTCCGCCTCCGTCTCGCTCATGAGAGTTCCTTCTGCACGTAGTCGCGCCACAGGGTGGTGAAGCGGTCCCGGGTGAGGCCCAGCACGTCGCGCAGCGCGGTGGCCTCCGGGACGCGCCCGGCGGCCCGGTACAGCCGCACGAGCGTCGCCTCACCGTACCGGTCGGCGACCATCCGGCAGGCGAGCCAGGCCTCCTGGTAGGCCTGGGAGAGGCGCGGGGAGCCGCCAGCGAAGTCGCCGGCCGCCGGCAGCGCGGCCGGGGCCCGTCCCGCGGCGACCTCGCGGCGCAGTTCGCCGGCCGCCGACCGGACGCCGATCTCGACGCGCCGGTACCCGACGTAGTCGGCGAAGCCCTCGATGAGCCACAGCGGCGTCCGCCGGTCGCGGGCGCCGCCGGTGGCGACGTGGGTCAGCTCGTGGGTGAGGACGACGTCGCGGCCGAGTCTGTTGAGGCGGCCGAAGGTGCCGGGGGAGACGATGACGCGGTCCTCGCCGCGTCCGGTGCCCGCCGAGGGCGCGACGGTCGCGAGCGCGGCGATCTCGGCGAGGCTCTGGCCGGGGCCGGCGAGCGCGGAGGCGAGGGCCGTGTCGGCGGGGACGAGCGCGACGACCCGCTGCGCCCACCCCTTGCCGACGACGCTCGTGACGACGGGCACGGCCGCGTCCAGGCGCTTGGTGATGCCTTCGAGGCCGGTGGTGTCGCCTATGACGAGGCTGGCACGGCCCTTCACCACGGTCAGGGGGCCGCCGTCCCAGATGCAGCCGTCGTCGGTGAACCCGTGGGACGCCCCGTCCCCGACGACCGTCCAGGCGCCGGAACTGGGAGCGAGGGTGAGGTAGCGGGTGCGGGCCACGTAGCCCTTGTCGAAGCCCCGCAGCCTGTAGCGCATCTCGGTGCGGACGACCGCGCCCTTCCCGTCCATGGCCTGGGTGCCGACGATGCGCTCCTGCCAGCCCTCCAGCGGAAGCCTGCGGAGGTTGTCGAACATGCGGGACTGGACGTCCTGGAACGCCCGGGGCGCGTTGCCGACCGTGGCGAGGAAGGCCGTGCGGTCGCCGTCCCGCACGGCCCGCGCGCGGTTGGCGAGGACGGGGCCGGCGGCCTCGGGCGCGAAGGCCCCGGCCGCCTCGGAGGGGTCGCCGCGGGACGCGCCGGCCCGGGACGTCCCGCCGCCCGGCCGCGCGCCGAGGAGCCCGGCGCCGCCCGCCAGCAGCACGGCGGCCCCGCCCGCGCCGAGGGCGAGAGCCCTGCGCCGCGTCACGGGGCCGTCGTGCTCCGGGCCGTCGTGCTCCGGACCGTCTGCCATGGCCGCGATCCTATGCAGCCCGGGGTGCCGGAAGCGCCGTCAGGACTTGTAGTCGGGGTATCCGTAGCCGACGATGTCGTCGGCCGGACGCTTCTTGATCATGACGGCGTTGCCGGTGTTGCCCTCGACGGCCTCGACGGTGTCGTCGTCGATCTTCTTGACCACCATGCCGACGTGCCGGATGGCCTTGACGTCCTTGCTGCCGCTCCACGCGTAGAAGACGATCGCGCCGGGCCTGGGCTCGGTGCCCCAGCGGCCGTGCTCCTGGAACCAGCGGGCGTGGGCGACCGTCCAGGCGTCGCTGCCGATCTGGTCGGTGAAGCCGATCTGCTCGCCGATCCAGGAGACGAACATGTCGCACCACTGCGCGTCGCTGTAGCCGCCGATGGAGCCGCCGTCGCGGGCGACGGTCTCCTGGGCGCGTGCGGTGCCCATGTACCACTTCTGGAACTTGGTCTCGCCGCCGCCGTCCTCCTTCACGCCCACCTGGGACTTGGCGAGTTCGACGGCCTCGCCGGCGGTGGGCCGCGCGTCCCCGGACCGCTGCGCGGCGGCCGCCTTCGGCTGGTCCTCCGGCCGGGCGTCCGGGCTCTTCCCGGCCGCCTTCTCCGGGGAGTGAGTCCTGGACGCACGAGCCGACTCGTCCTTGGCGGACGCGCTCCGGGACGAGCCCTTGCCGGCCTTCTTCGCCGCGGTGGCGCCGGCGGCCGTGGCGGCCGCCGGCGCGGACCCGAACGGCAGGACGGACGCCTGCGCGGTGGCCGCGGCGGTGCCGAGGACGGCGGCGCCGACGATCACGCCGCCGGTCGTCCGCCAGGTGATGGACAGGGCGTTCGGCTTGCGGTGCCTGCCCGAGGTCTTCTTGCGATGCGCGCCTGACACGGGGGGATCTCTCCTCGACTTCCATGGCGCCTACCGGGTTAGCTGACGGGTTCGGGCGTGGAAGCCGCCCTACGGCCGCCCATGGGCAGGCAGGCCGATTCACCCCGAGAAAGGACACGTTGGGTCCCCGGCTCCGCGTCCGGCGCGCGTGAGCGCCCGGTCCGCGGACTCGGCGGTGCGTGCCCGGACGGGCACGCCGGTTCGGATGGGGGCTCCGCGGGACGGCGGGCGTCCGCGGAGTGCAGGGGTCATCCGGGCGTGGCCGCGTGTTGGGCGGCCACGCCCAGGTAACGCTGCGGAACTCACTCCTTCGTTCTTCCAGACGCCTACCGGGTTAGCTGACGGGTTCGGGCGTGGAAGTGGCCCTACGGCGGGCTCCACCGGAACGGGGCCGGAAGAGACGCACCGATTCACCCCGGGTGCCGGAATGCCCGTCCGGGAGGTCTCCCGGACTCCGGCGATGTGGGTCCCCGGTTCCGCACTGGGCGGACTCGGCGCTGCCGCTGCGATCCTGGGGGCGAGATGGGGCCCTGCGCGGGACCTGTCTCCCGCGTGCGAACGAGCGGCGCCTGAGGTGGTGCGCGGACGCCTGGCCGTTTCCGGAGGCGTCCGGGGGGCCTGGCCCGGGGGACCGCCGTGGCTGCGCGCTCAGCGCCATGCACGTCGCGAGCGTGCGCACGGTGGCCGGGGCCGGCCGGCGGTCCGGGGGCGGACCGCTGCGGCACCGTCCGGTGCCGCGGGGCGACGCGTGGATCGTGCCGCCCGGGGAGGACGGCGCGTGGCTCGCGCCGCCGGCACGCGGCGGCTGGATGCGCCGCGTGGGGCCGAGGCGCCTGGTGGGCGCCGCGGGGCCGCGGCGTCTGGAAGGCGCCGGGGTGGTGACAAGGTACCAAAGCCCCAACAGAAGGCAAACCCCCACAAAATCAGCAACGGACCAGGTCAACCCTGGTCCGTTGCCGAAAGGAGCTTCGTCACGCCCCGTGCGGGGCGCGGCGGCGGGTCGTCAGGGACGCCCCGCGCCGTAGTAGTTGCTCAGGTAGTAGCCCGAGGTGATGTTCACGATCTCGACGTTCTTGCCGGTGCGCGGAGCGTGGATCATCTTGCCGCCGCCCACGTACATGCCGACGTGGCCGAGCCCGCTGAAGAACACCAGGTCACCCGGCTGGAGGTTGCTCTTGGCCACCCGCTTGGTGGCGGCGTACTGCGAGTTGGTCGTACGGGTGATGTTGACGCCGGCGGCCGCCCACGCCTTCATGGTGAGGCCGGAGCAGTCGTAGGAGCCAGGGCCCTCCGCGCCGTACTGGTACGGCTTGCCGAGCTGGGCGTAGGCGAAGTCGAGCGCCGCGCGGGGGGCGCCGCTGGCCGGGCCGTTGTAGGTGCCGCCGGTGCCGCCCGAGCTTCCGCTGCCGCCGCCCGAGGACGTCCCGCCGCCGAGCCGGCGCAGCAGTGCCTTCTGCTTCTCGACCTTCTCGTCGAGGTCCTTCTTCTTCTTCGCCAGCTCCTCCTGCTTCTGCTTCACCTCCTCGTAGGCCGCCTTGGCCTGCGACTGCTCCCGGCGGAGCCGCTGCGCGGTCGCGAGGAACTGGGTGAGCTGGGAGCTGCGCTCGTGCGACAGATGGGAGAAGACGGCGGCCTGGTCGAGGATCGCCTGCGGGTCCTTGCTGCCCACGAAGCCCGTCACGTCCGCGGAGTCGCCGTTCTTGTAGGCGGTGGCCGCCATCTGGGCGATCTTGGAGCGCTGCTCCTCGAAGGCGGCCTGCTCCCGCTTGCTCGCCTTGGTCGCCGTGGTGTACTTCTTCTTGGCGACCTTGAGCTTCTCCCCGTTCTGGTTGTACTTCTCGACCTCTTGGTCCATCTGCTCGTTGAGCTTGTTCAGCTGTTTCTGAGCCTGGGCCCTGGTCGGGCGGGGTTCGGCGTGCGCCACCACCGGGGCGGACACCAGGGAGGCCGTCACGGTCAGGCAGGCGACCGCCGCCAAGCGGCGGTGGAAGCCTCTGCTCGTGGAGCCGCCCCTCCGGTCACGCGCAAGTGCCGGTGCCCCGATGAGATCTTTGGCCACGGTCGGTTTCGCCCCTCTCATCCATGTCGTCGGCGGAACGACACTAGCGATGGGCAACAACCGTCACAACCGATTCATCACTCTTTGATTGACATCGCCGATCATTGTCTCACTTCCGTGACAAAAAGAGCACAGAGTGCGACCCGTCCCTTATAGCAGCCTTATCGCTTCCTTATGACCGGCCCAGCCGGCGCAGCAGCAGGGCGGACGGGCAGGGCCGGGCGTCGGCGCGGCGCGCCCCGTCGGCGACCTCGCGGTCCGAGGACACCACGACCACGGGACGGCCCGGCGGCTCGGCCCGCACCAGCTCGACGATCAGCTCGTCCGCGGTCTGCCCCGGGGCGCTGAACTTCACCCGCACGCCGCGCGGCGCCGCGATCGCCACCGGCGCGTCCAGCTCCGCGCCGTCGAACACGCACGTCACCTCGGCGCGGGTCTGCGCCGCCAGCCCGCCGAGCCCGGACACCAGCCGGTTGCGCTGGTCCGCCAGCGGCAGCTCGCCGTACCCGGTCTTCGTGACGTTGTAGCCGTCCACCACCAGGTGCACCTGCGGCAGGGTCAGCAGCCGGTCGAGCAGCTGCGGATCGCCGTCCGACAGCGCCCGGCCGGGCAGCGCGCGGTGCGCCTGCCCGCCCACCAGGTCGGCGGGGCGGCCGATCGTGGAGGGCAGCGCCAGCTCCCGCCGGACGCCCTGCGCCGCGTCCACGAGCGTGTCGAGCAGCATCCGCAGCCGCACGTCGTCGACGTTGCGGCCCTCGCGCGCGGCCCGCTTGGCGGCCTCCGCGGCGGCCTCGGCCTGCGCGGCGCGGGCGCGCAGCCTGCGCAGCTCCTTCTCGGACGCGGCGCTCGACTCGCGCGCGGCGGCCAGTTCCCGCTCGCTGTCGGCCGCCACCCCGCTCGCCCGCTGCTCCGCCGTCCGGAACCGGGTGCGGGCGTCGTGCAGCTTGCGGCGCAGCTCGGCCACCTCGGCCTTGGCCTCGCGCAGCTCGGCGCGCAGCTTGTCCAGCTCGGCGGAGCGCGCGGCGCGGGCGGCGGCCACCTCCTCCTTCAGCGCGGCGACGCGGCGCTCGGCGGCCTCCTCCTCCGACGCGCTCGCGGAGCGCTCCAGCTCGGCGCGCGCGGACTCGACGAGCCCCGTCCAGCCCGCGGGCCGCAGCAGGTAGGCCAGCACCGCGACCCGTACCGGGTCGGCGGCGGGCGGCACCCGCCCGCCCTCGACGGCCTCCACCAGGTCGGCCTGCGCCTCGCGCAGCGGCTCGGCGACCCGCGCCCGGAAGCCGGCGTCCTTCTCCAGCACCGCCGCGATGTGCTGCCCGGCGAGCTTGGCGCGCTTGCGGCGCTCGAACCGCGCGAACCGGCGCAGCGGCGCGGGGACCTCGTCGGAGGGCAGCGACCCGATCAGCCCGGCGGCGGCCTCCACCACGGACTGCCGGACGGGTTCGGGGAGGGGCCGGGCCAGTCTCTCGGACTCCGCGCAGCCGGGGGTCGCTTCGGGGCCGCTGTCGATGATCCCGCTCCTTCCGGGCTAGCCGCCGGTGGGCTGTGTCTTCCCTGCCGCCCCGCGCCCTAACCGGCGACCGACCAGGGCGGACGTGCGAACGGACGGATCGCGCCGGGCTCCCCCGAGCCGTCCCCGCGGCCCCCCGGCCCGGCGGGACGTGCCGGCGCCCCCCAACCCTAGCGGGCCGGGCTTCTGTCGGTGGCGTCCTCTACGGTCGCGCACATGACGGCTGCGCACGGTGTCCAAGGGCCGGGTCAGGGGCCGGGTCAGGGGCCGGGCGTCCAGGGAACGCTGGACGACCTCGGCACTCCGCTCTCCGAGGTCACCTTCGTGGTGGTCGACCTGGAGACGACGGGCGGCTCGGCCGCCGACTCGGCCATCACCGAGATCGGCGCGGTGAAGGTGCGCGGGGGAGAGGAGCTCGGCGAGCTCGGCACGCTGGTCGACCCCGGCGGGCCGGTACCGCCGTTCATCACCGCGCTGACCGGCATCACCACGGCGATGGTGACGGCCGCGCCGCCCATCGAGTCGGTGCTGCCGGCGTTCCTGGAGTTCGCCCGCGGCTGCGTGCTCGTCGCGCACAACGCCCCGTTCGACATCGGCTTCCTCAAGAGCGCCTGCGCCGCGGGCGGGTACGCGTGGCCCGCGTTCCCCGTCGTCGACACCGTCGACCTGGCGCGGCGCGTCCTGTCCAGGGACGAGGTGCCCAACTGCAAGCTCGGCACGCTGGCCCGCTTCTTCCGGACGTCCAGCGAGCCGACGCACCGCGCCCTCGCCGACGCCCGCGCCACCGTGGAGGTCCTGCACGGCCTCATCGAGCGGCTCGGCTCGTTCGGCGTCACCTCGCTGGAGGAGATGCGCGGCTTCGCCAAGGCGCCCACCCCCGAGCAGCGCCGCAAGCGGCACCTCGCCGACGACGTGCCGAGCACGCCCGGCGTCTACCTGTTCGAGGACCACACCGGCGAGGTGCTCTACGTCGGCAAGAGCGGCGACCTGCGCTCGCGCGTGCGCAGCTACTTCACCGGATCGGAGACGCGCTGGCGGGTCCGCGAGATGGTGGGGCTCGCGGAGAGCGTCCGGACGATCGTGTGCGCCACCGGCCTGGAGGCCGAGGTCCGGGAGCTGCGGCTGATCGCCGAGCACAAGCCGCGCTACAACCGCCGCTCCAAGTTCCCCGAGCGGGCGATCTGGCTGAAGCTGACCGCGGAGCCGTTCCCGCGGCTGTCGATCGTCCGGGAGTGCCGCGCCGACGGCGCCCGCTACCTCGGGCCGATCCCGTCCCGCCGGCAGGCGGAGGAGGCGCGGGCGGCGCTGCACGAGGCCGTCCCGCTGCGGCAGTGCACGCAGCGGCTGACGATGCGGCTCATCGAGCGCGGCAAGGCCCGCGCGTGCGCGCTCGCCGAGATCGGGCGCTGCGGCGCGCCCTGCGACGGCCGCGAGTCCGCCGGCGCCTACAACGTGCACGCCGAGACCGCGCGCTCGGTCATGGAGGGCGACGTGCGCCCCGTGGTGGCCGCCGCCCAGGTGCGCATCGACCGGCTCTCGTCCGAGCTGCGCTACGAGGAGGCCGCCGCCCAGCGCGACCGGCTCGCCGCGTTCGTCCGCGCCGCCGCGCGCGGGCAGCGGCTCGCCGCGCTGGCCCGGCTCCCGCAGCTGGTGGCGGCGCGGCCCGCGTTCGACGGCGGCTGGGAGCTGTCGGTCGTGCGGTACGGGCGGCTCGCCGCCGCCGGGACCGTCCCGCCGCACGCCCAGCCCCGCCCGTACGTGGACGCGCTCATCGCGACCGCCGAGACGGTCTTCCCGCCGTCCGGCGAGGCGCCCGGCGGTGTCGCGCTCGGCGCGCCCCCGTCGGCGGGCGCCACCGCCGAGGAGATGGAGTGCGTGCTGCGCTGGCTCGACCTGCCCGGCGTCCGGCTCGTCGAGGTGGACGGCCCGTGGACGTGCCCGGCGCACGGCGCGGAGGGGCTCCGCGAATGGATCGACCGCGCCTATGACAAGGCCTACGAGCGGTACGAGCCGTCCCATCCGAGGGCCGGCCGCCCACTAAGGTGACCCTGTGGCACTGCCCCTCTACGACAGCCAGCCGGCGCGCCGCGTCCCGTGGGTGACGTACCTGCTGGTCGCGGCCAACGTGGTGGTCTTCCTGCTCACCCCCATGTCGAACTTCGCCGCGTGGTACGGCAAGGACGGGGTGCGCCAGTGCAGCGCGGCGCACTTCACCTACGAGTACGGCGCGGTGCCCAAGGAGCTGACGACCGGCGACCAGCAGCCGCTGCCGACCGACATCGCGCACGAGTGCGGGCCGGCGGACTTCCACAAGGCTCCCTGGACGTCGGCGTTCACCTCGATGTTCCTGCACTCCGGCGCGCTCCACCTGCTGGGCAACCTGGTCGCGCTGTTCGTCGTCGGGATGGGCGTCGAGGACCGGCTCGGACGATGGCGGTACCTCCTCAGCTACCTGGCGTTCGGGCTCATCGCGGTCTACGGGTTCGCGTGGACGTCGCCGGGCTCGACGGTCCCGCTCATCGGCGCGTCCGGCGCCATCGCCGGGGTGATGGGCGCCTACGTGATCCTCAACCCGCGGGGCCGCATCGTCAGCTGGGTGCCGCCGGTCATCGTGGTCAGGCTGCCGGTGTGGGTCGTGCTGGGGTACTGGTTCGTCCTGCAGTGGCTGTCGCTCGGCGACGAGAAGAGCAACGTCGCCTACACCGCGCACATCTACGGCTTCGCGGCCGGGGTGGTGTTCGCGCTCCTCGCCCGCCGCGCGGGCCCGGCGCGGCGCCCGGCCGCGCTGAGCCGCGGCTGACGCTGCCGGTAGGGTCGGAGCGTCCGATCCGGCGGGGCCGAATTCAGGGGGAGGGTGAAGTGGTCACTGCGATCGTGTTCGTCAAGGCCGACGTCGCGCGCATCCACGAGGTGGCCGAGACGATCGCCGCGCTGGAGGGCGTCAGCGAGGTCTACTCCATCACCGGCGACCACGACCTCATGGCGATGGTCCGGGTGCGCCGGCACGAGGAGCTGAACGACGTCATCCCGGGCCGGGTCAACAAGGTCGACGGCGTCGTCGGCACCGAGACCCACATCGCCTTCCGCACCTACTCCCAGCACGACCTCGAACAAGCCTTCGCCCTGGGACTTCCCGACGCCGACTGACGCGCTGACACCGGCCACCGCCCCGGCCACGCGGCGGCGATCGCCGCGTTGCCGCTGAAGGAGGGCCCCTAGTACTGCTTAGCTACCAGGGCCCGGCGCCGAGGGCGACGCAGTCGACACCGTCGCCGCAGGGGCGGGCGGCGTGGCCGGGGCTTTCGCGGTAGACGGCGCCCGGCGGCCAGCTCGCGGTGTTGGACGCCATGACCCGGCCGGGGGCGTTGACGACCAGCGCGGGCGCGGGGATCTCGCGCAGCGCGGGGACGACCTCGTTCTCGAACGTCCGGGCGTACACGTCCGCCGCGGCGACGCCGGCGAACGCTCCGGCGACGTGCACGGGCGCCGACAGAGTGAGGACGTATTCGTCGCTGCACAGGTAGTCGACGTAGGGGCCGCAGACGGTCCGCTCGGCGCCGCTCTCCGGCCCGGTGAACCACTCCCAGCGCGTGTAGTCGTACAGGGCGCTGCGCTCGGGGTCCAGGTCGCGCAGCAGCTGGGACGGGCGGCCGGCCGGGCCGGTCTGCCACCACTCCATGTACCAGGCGGCGTCGGCGAGCAGCTGCGGCGCGGCGATGAACCCGAGCCCGCAGACGAGCGGGCCGAGCCGGGCGAGCAGCAGCGGGCGCAGCGCGGCGAGGTCGGCGCTGACGGGGGCGCGGCCGGCGCGGTGGACGTCGGCCAGGCACCGGGCCGTCGCGTCGCGGACCCGCGTCACGGTCGCGAAGACGCCGTCCAGGGTCGCGCGGACGTGCGCCGCCGCCGCGCCGACGGCCGGTGGCTCGGCGGGCATGGGACCCCCTCAGAGTGCGAGCCGTCGTTCAATGAGACGTTCTACCGCATTCAGGACGTGACTTTCAGCTACATCGCGGGCTCGCGCCTCATCGGCGTCCTCGATGGCGCCGACGATCCCGGCGTGCTCGGCGTCGACCCGGCGGCGCCGGTCCGGCAGGTCGTGCACGGCCCAGACCAGCGGCCCGATCTCGGCCTGGAGCCGGATCTCCTCGCGGGTGAGCCGGCCGGACTGGGACGCGGCGGCGACCTCCAGGTGGAGCCGGCCGTCCAGCCGGCACATCCCGGCGCCCGCCCCGGTCGCCGCCATCTCCTCCAGCGACCGGCGCAGCCTGCGGACGTCGCCGGGCAGCGAGCGCAGCGCGGCGAGCCGCGCGGCGGCGCCGGCGATCGCCGCGTAGTGGTCGCCGAGATCGCGGAGCTCTTCCGCGCTGAGCGAACGGAGCCGCTCGTCGAGATCGAACGGCCTGGCGGGGGCCCGGACGAAGCTCCCGCCGCCCCGCCCGCGCCGGGTCTCGATGAGCCCTTGCTGACGCAAGGCCATCAGCGCTTCGCGTAGTGTGACCGTCGATACACCGAGATGTGCCGCCAGGTCCGTCTCGCTCGGCAGCTGCTCGCCGTCGGCGAGGAGGCCGAGCGCGATCGCGTCGCTGAGCCGCCGCACCACCGCGTGCACCCGCGCGGTGTTGTCGACGGGAGCGAACACGACGAGGTGCGCGCTGTTCATGGGCCCCCTCCCGGTGTCGCACACAGTGATACCGGAACATCACTTGAACTTAAACCTATGAATCCATATGTTTTCGGTCATGCCGGTGACAGCGGTGAGGATCCGCGATCTGCGCAAGGCCTTCGGCGCCGTGGAGGCGGTGGCGGGCGTCGACCTCGACATCGGGGACGGCGAGTTCTTCTCGATGCTCGGCCCGTCCGGGTCCGGGAAGACGACCGTGCTCCGGATCATCGCGGGCTTCGAGCGCCCGACGTCCGGGACGGTCGAGCTCGGCGGCAAGGACGTGACCGGCCTCCCGCCGTTCGACCGTGACGTCAACACCGTCTTCCAGGACTACGCGCTGTTCCCGCACATGGACGTGCTCCGCAACGTCGAGTACGGGCTCAAGGTGCGGCGGGTGCCGCGCGCCAGGCGCCGCGAGCGGGCGCTGGAGGCCCTGCACAGCGTCCGGCTGGACGGGATGGAGGCGCGCCGCCCCGGCGAGCTGTCCGGCGGCCAGCGCCAGCGGGTGGCGCTCGCCCGCGCCCTGGTCAACGAGCCGAAGGTGCTGCTGCTGGACGAGCCGCTCGGCGCGCTCGACCTGAAGCTGCGCGAAGAGATGCAGGTCGAGCTGAAGACCCTGCAGCGGCGGGCCGGCATCACGTTCGTGTTCGTCACGCACGACCAGGAGGAGGCGCTGACCCTGAGCGACCGGGTCGCCGTCCTCAACGGGGGCCGGGTCGAGCAGGTCGGCACGCCCGCCGAGGTCTACGAGCGTCCCGCGACGGAGTTCGTCGCGGGGTTCGTGGGGACCTCCAACCGCATCGGCGGCGTCTGCGTCCGGCCGGAGAAGATCCACGTCGGCCTGGCCGGCGGCGACGCGCCGGACGCGGGGGACCGGCACGCGTCCGGCACCGTCGCGGAGGTCGTCTACGCGGGCGCGGTGACCCGCTTCGTCATCGACCTGGAGTCGGGGGACCGGGTCGTGGCGCTCCAGCAGAACCTGCGGACCTCGTCCATGGACGTGATGGCCCACCGCGGCGCGAGTGTCCGGATCAGCTGGCACGAAGCGCACGAGTTCCACGTCTCGGGCACCGGCACGGGCAACGACCCCGAGCCGGCGTCCACCTCCTGATTCACCCCAACCCCCGAAAATAAGGAGTTCCCCATGTGGTCCACGCGCATGGCGCTCGCCGCCGCGGCGACGCTGGCGATCGGACTGACGGCCGCCGCGTGCGGCGACGACGGCTCGGGCGGCAAGGCGTCCGGTGCCGGGCAGGGCGGCTTCCCCGTTCCGAAGATCCCGATGCAGCAGTCGCTCGGTGCGGGCGAGGGAGCGGTCAACCTGGTCGCCTGGGCCGGGTACGCCGAGGACGGCTCCAACGACCCGAAGGTCGACTGGGTCACCCCCTTCGAGAAGCAGACCGGCTGCAAGGTCAACACCAAGGTCGCCGGGACGTCCGACGAGATGGTCACGCTGATGAAGACCGGCGAGTACGACGCGGTCTCCGCCTCCGGCGACGCCTCGCTGCGGCTCATCGCCTCCGGGACGGTCGCGCCCGTCAACACGGGGCTCGTCCCGAACTACGCCGACGTCTTCGCCGGGCTGAAGATGAAGCCCTGGAACTCGGTGAACGGCGTCTCCTACGGCATCCCGCACGGCCGCGGCGCCAACCTGCTGATGTGGCGCACCGACACGGTGAAGCCGGCGCCCGACTCGTGGGGCGCGGTGTTCGACGCGAACTCCCCGTACAAGGGGAAGATCACCGCCTACGACTCGCCGATCTACATCGCCGACGCGGCCCTCTACCTGATGTCGGCCAAGCCGGAACTCGGCATCAAGAACCCGTACGCGCTCGACCAGAAGCAGTTCGACGCGGCCGTCGGGCTGCTGAAGACGCAGCGCGGGCTCGTCGGCGAGTACTGGTCCGACTACACCAAGGAGGTCCAGGCGTTCAAGAGCGGCGACTCCGTCCTCGGGACGACGTGGCAGGTCATCGCGAACCTCGCCGAGTCGGAGAAGGCGCCGGTGGAGGTGGCGCTGCCCAAGGAGGGCTCCACCGGCTGGTCGGACACCTGGATGGTCGCCGCCGAGGCCAAGCACCCGAACTGCGCCTACAAGTGGCTCGACTGGATCGTGTCGCCCAAGGCGAACGCGCAGGTCGCCGAGTGGTTCGGTGAGGCACCGGCGAACGCGAAGGCGTGCCGGGAGACGTCCGACAAGAGCTTCTGCGACACCTTCCACGCCACCGACGAGAACTACTTCTCCAAGGTGCACTTCTGGACGACGCCGATCGCGCAGTGCCTCGACGGGCGGACCAACGTCCAGTGCGTCGACTACTCCAAGTGGACCCAGGCGTGGACCACGATCAAGGGATGACCGCCCCCGCCGCCACCGGCGGTGCGGACGCACGCCCGGCGCCGGGGCTCCGGCGCCGGGCGGCGGCCCTGCTGCACCGCCGCCCCCGGCTGCGCCTGTCGCTGCTGCTGTCGGCGCCGCTCGCCTGGCTGGTCGTCGTCTACCTCGGCGCCCTCGCCGCCATCTTCCTCACCGCGTTCTGGACGACCGACGTCTTCACCGGCGAGGTCGTCCGGCGGTTCACCCTCGCCAACTTCCGGCTGCTGCTGGACGAGCCCGTCTACCGGACGGTCGCGCTGCGCAGCCTCGGCGTCGCGGTGGCCGTCACCGTCATCGACACGGCCATCGGCTTCCCCATGGCGCTGTACATGGCCAAGGTCGCCAAGCCGAAGTACCGGCCGTACCTGATGATCGCGATCCTCGCGCCGCTGTGGGCCGCCTACCTCGTCAAGGCGTACGCGTGGCGGGTGATGCTGCAGCAGGGCGGCCTGCTCGACGAGGTGCTGAAGCCGTTCGGGCTCGGCAGCCCCGGCTACGGCCTCGCCGCGACCGTGCTCGTCCTGGCGTACCTGTGGCTGCCGTACATGATCCTGCCCGTCTACACGGGCCTGGAGCGGCTCCCGGACTCGCTGCTGGACGCGTCCGGCGACCTCGGCGCCCGGCCGCTGCGCACGTTCCGGACCGTGATGCTGCCGCTGGTCTTCCCGTCCCTGGTGGCCGGGTCGATCTTCACGTTCTCGCTGTCGCTCGGCGACTACATCACCGTGAAGATCGTCGGCGGCTCGCAGCAGCTGCTCGGCAACGTCGTCTACGACAACATCGGCGCCGCCAACAACCTCCCGTTCGCCGCGGCCGTCGCCACGATCCCGGTGGTGGTGATGCTCGGCTACCTCGCCGCCGCGCACCGCACCGGCGCGCTCAGGGAGCTGTGATGACCTTCTCGCCCGCCGCGCGGGTCGCGCTGCGCGTCCTCATGGGCCTCGGCCTCGCCGTCATCTACGTGCCGCTGCTCGTGGTGCTGGTCAACTCCGTCAACGCCGACAAGACGTTCGGCTGGCCGCCGCCCGGCTTCACCGGGCGCTGGTGGTCGCAGGCGCTGGGCAACGAGGGCGCCCGGCAGGCCGTCCTCACCAGCGTCAAGGCGGGGCTCGGCGCGACGGCGATCGCGCTCGTCCTCGGCACGATGGCCGCGTTCGCGGTGTCGCGGTACCGGTTCTTCGGACGGGAGACGGTGTCGCTCGTCGTCATCCTGCCGATCGCGCTGCCCGGCATCGTCACCGGCATCGCGCTCAGCAACGCCTTCCAGGTCGTCCTGAAGCCGCTCGGGGTCGGGCTCGGCCTGTTCACCGTCATCGTCGGGCACGCCACGTTCTGCGTCGTCACCATCTACAACAACGTCCTCGCCCGGCTGCGCCGGACGGGCACGAGCCTGGAGGAGGCGTCCGCCGACCTCGGCGCCGACACCTTCCAGACGTTCCGCTACGTGACGCTGCCGGCGCTGCGCTCGGCGTTCCTCGCCGGCGGGCTGCTGTCGTTCGCGCTGTCCTTCGACGAGATCATCGTGACCACGTTCACCGCCGGGCCGGGCGCCACCACGCTGCCGATCTGGATCTTCAACAACCTGTTCCGCCCCAACCAGGCCCCGGTCGTCAACGTCCTGGCCGCCGCCCTGATCGTGCTGTCGGTCGTCCCGATCTACATAGCCCAGCGCATCTCCACCGGCGCCAGGGGAGTGGCGTGAGCGTCAGTCCCTGAGCTGCTGGGTGGTGTCGATCCAGCGGTCGAGGAGGGTGCTCGCGGCGCCCGAGTCGACGGCCTCCGCGGCGCGCCCGCAGGCGTCGCGGAGGGCCTCGGTGAGCTTGGCAGCGGACGGCGTGCCCTCGTAGGCGGTGATGAGCGCGGCGGCGTTCAGCAGGACCATGTCGCGGACGGGGCCCGCCGCGCCCGCGAAGGTCTCGCGCGCCACCCGGGCGTTGAACGCCGCGTCGGCGCCGCGCAGGTCCTCCGGCCGCGCGGGCGGGATGCCGAGGTCGGCCGGGTCGAACGTCGTCTCCGTCGCCGTCCCGTCGCGGACCACCCACACCGTGGACGTGCCGGTGGTGGTCAGCTCGTCGAGCCCGTCGTCGCCGCGGAACACCAGCGACGAGCAGCCGCGCGCGGCGAACACGCCCGCGATGACGCCCGCCATCCGCGGGTGGAACACGCCGACCGCCTGCGCGCCGGGGCGCGCCGGGTTGGTCAGCGGGCCGAGGAAGTTGAAGACCGTCGGCGTGCCGAGCTCGCTGCGCGTCCGCGACGCGTGCCTCAGCGCGGGGTGGTAGAGCGGCGCGAAGCAGAACGTGATGCCGAGTTCCCCGGCGACCCGCGCGGTGGCCTCCGGGGGCAGGTCGATGGCGACGCCGAGATGCTCCAGGAGGTCGGCGGCGCCGCACGAGGACGACGCGGCGCGGTTGCCGTGCTTGACGACCCGGACGCCGGCCGCGGCGGCGACCACCGCGGCCATCGTGGAGATGTTGACGGTGTGGGCGCGGTCGCCGCCCGTCCCGACGAGGTCGGCGATGGGGCCCGGCACCTCGATGCGGGTGGCGTTGTCCATCATGCCCTCGGCGAGGCCGGTGACCTCCTCGACCGTCTCGCCCTTGGCGCGCAGCGCGACCGCGAAGCCCGCGATCTGCACGTCCGTGGCCTCCCCGGCCATGATGCTGTTCATGGCCCAGGAGGTCTCCTCGCTGGACAGCGAGTCGCCCGACAGCAGGGCGTTGAGCAGTGCGGGCCAGCTGGTGCGCGCGTCCATGTCCCCTACCGGGTCTCTTCGCGGGTCGACGGTCTGCCGGTTCGACGGTGGGCCGGGCCGGCGTCCTACAGGGTGCTGAGGCGGTCCCCGAGGCGGCCGCGCATCAGGCCGGCGAGCGCGTTCGCGAGGGCCATCGGGTCGATGGGCAGGCTCACGACGGCGTCGGCGCGCGACCAGGTGGCGAGCCAGCCGTCGTCGCGGCGGCCGATGATCGCGAGGACCGGCGGGCAGTCGTACACCTCGTCCTTGGCCTGCCGGCACACGCCGAGCCCGCCCGCGGGCTGCGCCTCGCCGTCGACGATCATGACGCCGATGTCGCCCCGGTCGAGCCGCTCCACGGCGGCGGGCTGCGTCGCGATCTCCACGAACTCGACCTTCGGCAGGTCGGCGGCGGGACGGCGCCCGATCGCCATCCGGATCTGTGCGCGGGTGTTAGCGTCGTCGCTGTAGACGAGGACCTTCATCGGGGTCTCCGGGGCGCTGCTCATGCACGTGAGGGTACCGGGTCGCCGACCCCCTCAACACGCGCGGGGAACTGTAGGAGGGGGGTCATGCGTCACTCACGGGACGGGGGCGCAATAATGCTGCCCGTGACAGCATCCGCGATAGAGACAACACCTCACGCACGGGCGAACCGTCCCAATCTGGTCAGCGTGGGGACGATCGTTTGGCTGTCGTCCGAGCTGATGTTCTTCGCGGCGCTGTTCGCGATGTTCTTCACGATCCGCTCCGTGACGATCGGCCAGCATGGCGAGTCCGCATGGCCGGGCGCCCCCTTGGACCTGCCGCTTTCGGCGGTGAACACGACCGTCCTCGTGCTGTCCTCGGTGACCTGCCAGATGGGCGTGTTCAAGGCCGAGGCCGGCCGGGTCGGGCGTGACGGGAGCCTGCTGAACTTCCGTAGCTGGGGACTGCGCGAGTGGTACTTCCTCTCGTTCCTCATGGGCGCCTACTTCGTCGCAGGCCAGGGCTACGAGTACTACAACCTCGTCGTCCACGACGGGCTGACCTTCGAGTCCTCGGCCTACGGCTCGGTCTTCTACCTAGCGACCGGCTTCCACGGCCTGCACGTGATCGGCGGCCTGGTCGCGTTCCTGCTCCTGCTCGGGCGCACCTACGCCGCCAAGCGGTGGACGCACGAGCAGGCCACGAGCGCGATCGTCGTGTCCTACTACTGGCACTTCGTCGACGTGGTGTGGATCGGCCTGTTCTCGGTCGTTTACCTGCTCGACCTCTGACCCCATCCCGACGACATGACCCGAACGGGGATTTCCGTGAAAAGGATCACCGCATGGCGACGGCGCCCGTGGGCGGGCTACGCCGTCGTGCTGGCGGCCTTGGCGGCGATCGGCCTGATCTACGCCGGCTTCTCGCCGCAGACCGATCGCGCCGAGGCGCAGAGCACCGCGCAGGCCGCGGAGGACTTGACGCACGGGCAGGCGCTGTTCAACAAGAACTGCGCGAGCTGCCACGGGCTGAACGCCGAGGGCACGAAGGACGCCAAGGGCAACGCGATCGCGCCCAGCCTCATCGGGGTGGGCGCCGCCTCCGTCGACTTCCAGGTCAGCACGGGCCGCATGCCCGCGATGAACCCCGACGCGCAGGTGCCGCGCAAGGAGCCGATCCCCGCCTTCAACACGACGATCAAGACCGACTACGAGGAGAAGGAGAAGCGGGAGGCCGCGGAGCAGCAGAAGGCCCAGGCCGAGAAGAACCTGGCCGACCTGCGGGCCTACATCGCCTCCCTCGGCGGCGGCCCCGAGGTGCCGCCCGCGTCGGCCGTCGATCCGTCGAAGGGCGACGTGGCGCTCGGCGGGAAGCTGTTCCGCACCAACTGCGCGCAGTGCCACAGCTTCACCGGCCAGGGCGGCGCGCTGACCGGTGGGAAGTACGCCCCCCCGCTCTCCAAGAGCGACGTCACGCCCACCCAGATGTACGAGGCCATGCTGACCGGCCCGCAGGCGATGCCGGTGTTCAACGACACCACGCTGACCCAGCAGGACAAGCAGGCGATCATCTCCTTCCTCGTCCAGACCCGCGAGGAGCCCAACCCCGGCGGTAACGGCCTCGGCCGCATCGGCCCGGTGAGCGAGGGCCTGGTGGCCTGGCTGGTCGGCATCGGCCTGCTGGTCATGGCGGCCATGTGGATCACCGCGAAGAAGCCGAAGAAGCTGAAGAAGTCATGAGCGACGACAACAAGGAGACCGCGGGCCAGGACGGCCCGCGCGAGGACGGCGGCCGGCGCGAACGCGTGATCGGCACGCCGTCCCCGGCGAGGGAGAAGGCACTCCTCGCCGAGGACGACATCTCGGCGCCCGCGGGCGTCGGGGAGCAGCTCGACGAGCGGTCGGCCAAGCGCGCCGAGCGGATCGTCGCGGCGTTCTTCCTGCTCGCGTTCCTGGCGAGCACGACGTTCATCGCCTACTTCATCGGCTGGAGCGGCCGCGACGGCGGCATGCACGGCATCTGGGACGCCCGCGAGGTCAACTTCTGGCTCGGCGGGACGATGGCGCTGGCCTTCCTGTCGATGGCGATCGGCGTCACCATCTGGGTGCGCAGGCTGATGACCAGCAAGCCGATCGTCCAGGAGCGGCACGAGCTCGCCGCCGACGAGGAGACCCGGGCGGCGTTCACCCGGGACTTCCTGGAGGGTGCGGAGGACAGCGGCGTCACCAAGCGCCCGCTGCTGCGCCGCACGCTGCTGCTGGCCGCCGCGCCGCTCGGCCTGGCGCCGCTGGTGCTGCTGCGCGACCTCGGCCCGCTGCCGGAGAAGAGGCTGCGGCACACCTTCTGGGCCGATGCGGTCAAGCGGGCGCAGGCCGAGGGCAAGAAGGGCGTCCGCCTGGTGGTGGACGGCACCAACAAGCCGCTGCGGGTCAGCGACTTCGCCACTCCCGGCGCGATGATCACCGTGCTGCCGGAGGGGCTGGAGGAGCACGTCCCCGAGGAGCAGGTGCTCACCCAGGTGGCGAAGGCCGTCACGATCCTGATCAACGTCCCGGCGGACCAGTTCAAGCCCGCCAAGGGACGCGAGAACTGGCACATCAACGGTGTGGTGGCCTACTCCAAGGTCTGCACGCACGTCGGCTGCCCGGCGGCCCTGTACGAGCAGACCACGCACCACATCCTGTGCCCGTGCCACCAGTCCACGTTCGACGCCACCGACGCGGCGAAGGTCATCTTCGGCCCGGCGGCCCGGCCGCTTCCGCAGCTGCCGCTGTCGGTCGAGGACGGCTACATCATCGCGACGAGCGACTACAAGGAACCCGTCGGCCCGAGCTTCTGGGAGCGCGGATGAGCGAGGCGACAGCACCGAAGGCCGTCGAGGCCCCGCTGACCTTCCTCGACGACCGCCTCGGTTCCACCACCTTCTTCAAGCGGAACATGAAGAAGGTCTTTCCGGACCACTGGTCCTTCATGCTGGGCGAGATCGCCCTGTACTCCTTCATCATCCTGCTGCTGACCGGCGTGTTCCTGACGCTCTGGTTCAAGCCCAGCATGGGCGAAGTGGTGTACGACGGCTCGTACGTCCCGCTCAAGGGCGTGAAGATGTCCGAGGCGTACGCCTCGACGCTGCACATCAGTTTCGACATCCGCGGCGGACTGCTCATGCGGCAGATCCACCACTGGGCGGCGCTGCTGTTCATGGCGTCGATCCTGGCGCACATGCTGCGGGTGTTCTTCACCGGCGCCTACCGCAAGCCGCGCGAGCTGAACTGGCTGATCGGCATCGGCATGTTCACGCTCGGCATGCTGGAGGGCCTCGCCGGCTACTCGCTCCCGGACGACCTGCTGTCCGGCACGGGCCTGCGCATCACCCAGGGCGTGGCCGAGGGCATCCCGGTCGTCGGCACCTACATCTACATGTTCCTGTTCGGCGGTGAGTTCCCCGGCCAGGAGATCGTGCCGCGGCTGTACATGGTGCACATCCTGCTGATCCCGGGCCTGCTGCTCGGGATGGTCACCGCGCACATGATGATCATGTGGGTGCAGAAGCACACCGCGATGCCGGTCAAGAACCAGAGCGAGAAGCAGGTCTACGGCTACCCGTTCTACCCGGTGTTCATGGCCAAGACCGGCGCCTACTTCCTGTTCACCTTCGGGGTGCTGGCCCTGCTCGGCGCGTTCGCGCAGGTCAACCCGATCTGGCTGTTCGGCCCGTACGACCCGGGCGCCATCTCCTCGGGCTCCCAGCCCGACTGGTACATGGGCGTCCTGGAGGGCTCGCTGCGCATCATGCCGGGCTGGGAGATCAGCGCCTGGGGCCACACGCTCAGCCTGAGCGTGCTGATCCCGGCGGCGCTGCCGCTCGGCATCGTGTTCGGCGGCGCGGCGGCCTGGCCGTGGGTCGAGGCGTGGGTGACCGGCGACAAGCGGCACCACCACGTCAACACCCGGCCGCGCAACGCCCCGGTCCGCACCGCGACCGGCGTCGCCGCCGTGACGTTCTACGGGCTGCTGTGGCTCGCGGGCGCGAACGACGTCCTGGCGGACAAGTTCCACATCTCGCTGTTCGCCACGACGTGGTTCTTCCGGGTCACGTTCTTCCTGGGGCCGGTCATCGCGTTCATCGTCACCAAGCGGATCTGCCTGGGGCTCCAGCGCAAGGACGCCGACGTGGTCGGGCACGGCGTGGAGAGCGGCGTGATCATGATGTCGCCGGAGGGCAGGTTCTCCGAGCGGCACGAGCCGGCCCGCGACGAGGAGAAGCACGTCCTGCTGTCCAAGGAGAACGCGCGCCTCCAGCCGCCGGACCGGGACGACCGCGGCGTCCCGGCGCCCGGCGCCAAGGGCCCGCTCGGCCACCTGCGCTCGCGGCTCAACCGCGCGTGGACCTACGACGACATCCCCGTCGAGGAGCACGCGCACGGCGAGCACGAGGAGATCGAGGGCGGCCGGAAGTCGGAGATCAGCCACTGATCGCACGTGCAGGGGCCCGTCGCCGCGTCCGCGGTGGCGGGCCTCTCCGTGTTCCGCGCACCTCCGTAGTCTGGCCGGGCGATGACCAAGACCCTGTTCGTCACCAATGACTTCCCGCCGCGCCCCGGCGGCATCCAGGCGTTCGTGCACGGCCTCGCGGCCCGCCGCCCGGCCGGTTCGGTGGTCGTGTACGCGCCGGCGTGGAAGAGCGCCGCGGAGTTCGACGCGCGGCAGCCGTTCCCCGTCGTCCGGCATCCGGGCTCCCTGATGCTGCCGGAGCCGGGGGTGCTGCGCCGGGCCGCGGACGTGCTGCGCGCGGAGCACTGCGACTCGGTGGTGTTCGGCGCGGCGGCGCCGCTCGGCCTGCTGGCCCCGGCGCTGCGGCGGCGCGGCGCCGGCCGCCTCGTCGGGATCACGCACGGGCACGAGGCGGGCTGGGCGGCGCTGCCGGTGGCGCGGCGCCTGCTCCGCCGCATCGGGGACGACGTGGACGTGCTGACCTACCTGGGCGAGTACACCCGCTCCCGGATGGCGCGGGCGCTGGCCCCGCCGGCCGCCGCGCGGATGTCCCGGCTCGCCCCCGGCGTCGACGAGAAGGTCTTCCACCGGAACACGGGCGGCGAGGAGATCCGCGCCCGGCACGGGCTGGCGGACCGGCCGGTGGCGGTCTGCGTGTCCCGCCTCGTGCCGCGCAAGGGCCAGGACGCGCTGATCCACGCGTGGCCGCGCGTCCTGCGGAGCGAGCCGGGCGCCGCCCTCCTGCTCGTCGGCGGCGGCCCCTACCGGGCGGACCTGGAGCGTCTCGCCGCGTCCCTCGGCGTGCGGGACTCCGTGGTCTTCACCGGCGGCGTGCGCTGGGAGGAGCTGCCCGCCCACTACGACGCCGGCGACGTCTTCGCGATGCCGTGCCGGACCCGCCGCCGCGGCCTGGACGTGGAGGGCCTCGGCATCGTCTACCTGGAGGCGTCGGCGACCGGCCTGCCCGTCATCGCCGGCGACTCCGGCGGCGCGCCCGACGCCGTCCTGGACGGCGAGACGGGCCTCGTCGTGCCGGGCCGCTCCGCCGCCGCGATCGCGGACGCGCTCATCGCCCTGCTGTCCGACCCGTCCCGCGCCCGCGCGATGGGCGAGCGGGGCCGCGCCTGGATCGAGCGGGAATGGCGCTGGGAGGTCCAGGCCGCCCGGCTCGGCGGCCTGCTGGCGCCCTGAGATGGCAGGATGCGGCTATGGACATCGAGGACGCATGGGCCCGCGTTCCCGGGGACGCCGCCCGGTGGCTGCGCGAGCTGGATCCGGACCACCGCCATTCCGGGTTCGAGCCGCCGCGCCGGCCCGACGCGGCCTGGCTCCTGCACGCGATGTACGTGTGGGAGGAGGGCCTGGTCACCACGACGCACGACGATGTCCACCAGTCGGTGTCGGCGGCGGGCCTGACGGGTCCGTCCGACGTGGGTGACCTGCTGGAGGGCGCGATCGTCACCGGCGTCGACCTCGGCCGCAGCGGCGACCCGGGCGCGGGGTGGCGGCGGCTGCGCTGGCGGGAGCTGGCGCGCGGCTTCGGTGAGCCGGTCGTCCCGGACGGGGCGCGGCCGGGCAGCCGCTGCCTGCGCCAAGGGCATCCGGCGGGGAGCTGGTCGGCGGCGGTCCGGCCGCCCGCGGAGGGCTGCCTGGACCGGGAGAGCTGGTACCGGCTGATCGGCATCCTGCTGCGGCACAGCCCGTCGGGGGCGGGCACCCGGTGCCTTGCGTACTACTGCCCGCTGGTCACTGCCGACTGGGACGACGACACCGTCCTCGCGGGCGGCCTGGGCGACGCGGCCGCACTGTACGACCATCCCGGCCTGAGCAGCGGCCCGTCCAATCTGTGGGCGGAGGACCGCTCCTGGGTCGTCTACTGCGACTGGGACCTGTGGGGTACGAAGGTCGTGGGCCCGGCGCCCTTCATCGAGGCCGTCCTGGCCGACCCGTCCCTGGAGGCGGTCCGCCTGCCCTGGACGAGCTGAGCCATGGCCGGTGTGGAGTCGTGCCCCGGCCCGGAGACCGGTTCCGCGCGGACCGCCCCTGCCGAGGTGGGGTGGGTGTGATCCGGTGCTGCCGGCCCGGCGCCCTCGCGGGGGAGAACCTGGAGGTGGGGCGCGCCGCGTGGGCCGGCCCGCGGGGCCGGATCGGGTCCGCGTGGACGGGAGCGCGGGGCACGACCCCGGCGTCCGGCACCGCGCGGCTCGGTTCCGCGCCGGTGCCCGGCCCCGGACGCGACGGAGCCGGGGCGGCGGCCGCCGGGCCGATCCCGTGTCGCGGTGATCGTTTCATTGCGGCCACCTCCTGCCTCCGCCGCGTCCGCGGTCGCTGACGTTTCCGAAGCTAGGGCGGCCGGCGCCGGGCGGCAGCACCGTTAAAGCGCGCTTAAGGGGCGGATCACCCGTCGCTAAGCCGCCTTCCGGAATCGGCCACGAAAACGGCTGTCCGGTGCATGTACCGCACAACCCGGACACTGGGATGATCAAGGCCCCGGTGGGCGGGTGGAGGAGGGCGTATGCGATCGCGTGGCCTGGTGGTGCTGGCGGGGATCCTGGCGGTCGTCCTCGTGGCCGGCCTCACCGCGGGGTGGGCGCTGCGGCGCGGCCGGGACGGGACCCCGGAGGAGGTCGCCGCCGGCTACTTCAACGCCTGGTCGCGGGGCGACCTGGACGGCATGCGCGAGTTCGTCGCCGACCCGCCGGCGGACTTCGCCGCGCAGCACCGGGCGCTGTCGCGCGGGCTGGCGGTCAGCACGATCAGCCTGGCGCCGCGGCCCGTCGTCCGGTCCGGGAAGGGCGCCGCGCGCGCCGGCTTCACCGTCACCCGCTCGCTGGCCGGGCACGGTGAATGGTCGTTCGCCTCGGAGCTCCGGCTGGGCCGGCGCGACGGCCGGTGGCGGGTGCTGTGGTCGCCCGCGACGCTGTACCCGGGGCTGAAGGGCGCGGGGGAGTGGACGCTCGGGCAGGTCCGCGTTCCGGCGGTGACGCTCGTCGCGCGGGACGGGAAGGCGCTGCCGGAGGACGGCCCGCTCGCGCCCTACCTCGCCGGGATCACCGAGCGGCTCGACGTGGACGCCGAGCAGGCGGGCTGGGCGATCGTGCTGCGCGACGGCGGCGGGCCGCCGCAGCGGGTGAAGCTGTTCGACGTGGAGAAGGGCCGGAAGATCCGGACGACGCTGGACCGACGGCTGCAGAGGGCGGCGGAGAAGGCGGTCGCGTCCGCTTCCGGCCAGGCCGCGATCGTCGCGGTCCGGCCGTCCGGCGGGGAGGTCCTCGCGGTGGCGGACGGGCTGGGCGGCCTCGGCGCGTTCACCGGCCGCTACCCGCCGGGCTCCACGTTCAAGGTGGTGACCGCGGGCGCGCTGCTCGCGGACGGGGCGGGCGCGGGGACCGGCGCGGACTGCCCGGCCTCGGTGGTCACCGCGCAGCGCACCATCCACAACGACGAGGACCACGCGCTCGGCCGGACGACGCTGCGCGGCGCGTTCGCCGCGTCCTGCAACACCACCTTCGCTCGGCTCGCGGTGGAGCGGCTCGGCGCGGCGAAGCTGGTGGCGAGCGCGCGCCGCTTCGGGTTCGGCGCCACGATCACCGCGGGCGTGGAAGCGGCCGACGGGAGCATCCCCGATCCGGAGAGCGGCGCGGAGCTGGCCGAGGACGCGATCGGGCAGGGCCGCGTCCAGGCGAGCCCGCTGCTGATGGCGTCGGTCGCCGCCGCGGCGGCGGACGGCACCTGGCGCTCGCCCCGGCTGCTGTCGCCGAAACTGATCCGCGAGGGCGGGGGACGGGCGCCGGCGCCCCGCCCGGTGCCCGGGGCGGCCGCGCTGCGCACGATGATGCGGGCCGTGGTCACGGACGGGACCGCGGCGGGGGCCGGGCTCCCCGGCGGGACGGCGGGCAAGACCGGCACCGCCGAGTTCGCCGGCGGCTCCCACGCCTGGTTCATCGGCTACCGGGACGACGTCGCGTTCGCGGTCTTCGTCCAGGCCGGGGGGTCGGGCCCGAAGGTGGCCGCGCCGCTGGCCGCGCGCTTCCTGAGGGCCGCGTCCTGACCGCGCCGCCGCGTGAACGTTTCCGGGCCCTCGCGCGTACTGCCCGGGTGAGCACGACGGCCGCGGGATAGGGCCTGTAGGGATTTTTTGCGGCAATTCGCGTCAGAGCGGCTCCTGGGGCGTATGCTCCCGGAGTGATCGAGCGGGTTCGCGGAGAATCCGTTCGGGGAACGCGGTGGGAGCGAGCGGGCTCCGACACCGCGGTCCCGCGATGTCTCAGCGGAACCGCCGCCGGGTGATGAGCCCGGCGGCACGGAACCACCGGCGTTCGCCGAGCCCTCCGTCTCCTCCACAGGAGAGGGCATGGCGCGACGCGATAACGGGCATGCGTCCCGGAGCAACACGCATGTTTCATCGTGGGCGGAAACGCCCGCGCGCCCCTCATCGAGACCGGCGACCGGACAGGGACGCTGGTCCGAGGAGCCCCAGTGGCCCGAAGGGTCCTGGTGGTCGGAGCAGCCGGACTGGTCCGAGCGTGGGCGCAAGCCGTCCCGGCGGGAGCCCAGCCGGCGCGAGATGAAGCGGCACGAGGGCAAGGGCGGCGCACGTCCGGAGAAGGACGAGCCGCCGGCCGCCAAGCGGCGCAAAGGCCGCGGCGACCCGTTCGACGTGCGGAACCGCGGTTCCGGACGGGACGACCCGTTCGAGGCCCGCAACCGGCGGACCGTCCGTGCTGAGCGTCCGGACGTCCGCGTGCCCCGGCCTGAGACCCCCACGCCCCGGGCCGAGGCCCGTGCCCCCCGTCCTGAGGCGCGTACGCCGCGGCCCGAGGTGCGCACCCCGCCGCCGTCCGACTCACGCGCGACGCGGTCCGACGTGCCCACGACGCCGCCCCGCCCCCGCGCCGCCCGGCCGGACGCGGGCACGGCCCAGTTCGACGCCCGCACCGCGCGGTTCGACGCCCGGACGGAGCGGTCCGACGCGCGGACGGCGCAATTCGACGCGCGCACGGCGCTGTTCGACGCGCGCACGGAGGGACGCGGGCGGGAGCACGACCGGTCCCGCGAGTTCGCGCCCCGGGACGCGCGCCCGCGCCGTCCGGAGCGGCCCCGGCCCGAGCGGCCGGAGAGCCGGCGGCCCGCGCGCGCCGCGTCCCGGCACCAGGCGCCGCCGCGTCCCGGCCCGAAGGCCAAGCCGCGCCGCGGCCGGCGCCCCACCGACAAGATGAGCATCGGCGCGATCGTGCTGTCCACCGCCGTCGGGCTGTCCCTGCTCGGCATCGCCGAGCGGGCGCTGCTGGACGGCGGCCCCCTCGGCGGCACGTCCGGCCCGGTCGGCTCGGAGCGCGCGATCCAGCCGCCGAAGCCGGGCGCCGGGACGCCCGTGCAGCCGCAGCGGCCCGGGGCGCAGCAGCCCGCCGGCGGCGGCGCGGACGCCGAGCCGAACGGCCCGAGCCTGCGGGTGCTCGCCGCGCAGGTGCGGAAGCTGACCCTGGACGAGCGCGGCGCCGCCGCCCGGCAGGCCTACGGCGCCGCGCCGGCGCAGCCGCCGATCGTCGGCGCGACCCGCACGAGCGCCGACCGGACCTGGGTGTTCGGCACGACCGCGATCCCCGTCCCCGAGTCCAGCACCGCCAACCCGGAGGTCGCGTTCTACGCCGCGCACTGGACCGGCGACCAGTGGCAGGTCGGACTGTCCGGCGGGAGGGCCTTCGCCGCCCTGCTCGGCGACGTGCCCGCGGCCGTCATGTCCGCGTCCGAGGTGCGGCTGCTCAGCAAGTACGGGTCGGTCACCGGCGCGCAGGCCGCCGCCCTCGTCAACGGGACGCGGGCCGGCGACCGGCTGATGCTGCCGTGGAAGATCGGCCAGGTCTGGGCGATGACGACCTCGGACGGCTCCACGTCACCGCGCCCGCTCGGCTCGCTGGCGTTCTCCGGCGGCGACGGCCGCGTCGCCGCGGCAGGCGACGGCCGCCTCTACCGGTTCTGCGGCAACGCGTCCGGCAACGCGCTGGTGCTGCTGGTCCACCCGAGCGGCCTCGCGACCACCTACTACGGGCTGAGCGGGGTGCCCAAGCTGCGCGACGGCAGCGTCGTCGAGCAGGGCGGCGCGCTCGGCCGCACCGGCACCGCCCGGCCCTGCGGCGGCGCGGCGGCGCCCCGTGCCGAGGTCGGGTTCGCGCTGCGCAGCGGCGCGGGAGCGGTCCCGCTGGACGGCGCCGAGATCGGCGGCTGGACGTTCCGCGAGCGGGCCAAGCCGCTGCTCGGGTTCGCCGAGCGCGGCGCCCTGCAAGTGCTTCCGGGGGGCCTGATGGCCAACCTCGGCCCGGTCCCCGCGGCGGACGAGCCCCCGCCGTCATCACCGTCCCCGAGCCCCTCGCCGGCGGACGGCGCAGGATCGGCCGCCGCTCCGGCGCCGGCCGCCACCCAGAAGAGGAGTCCGAACGGTGCGAACTCGCAGCAGTGATGATCCCGCGGTGCCCGCCTGGGTACTGCGCGTCGTGCTCGCCGGCGCTGTGCTGGTGCTCGTCGGCGCGGCGACCCCGCCGGGAGCGGTCGCGGTCGCGAACGTCCAGTACTTCCTCAACTTCTACGCGGGCGTCTTCGCCCTCGTCTCCTACACCACCGCGGTGATGTGCGGGCTGCTCGCCACGGAGCGGCTGATCCTCAAGATCCGGCACCGGGTGCTCGCGCAGGCGGTGCACCGCGCCGCCGCGGTGGTGGCCACGGCGATGCTGGTCGCGCACGTCTCGGTGAAGGTGATGAACGGGCTCGCGCTGCCGGTCAACATCGTCGTCCCGGACGGCGGCGCCATCGGGCTCGGCACGATGGCGGCCGAGCTGATGGTCCTCGTCCTGATCACCGGGATGGTGCGGGCGAAGTTCGCGGTCCGCGGCAAGACCTGGATGTGGCGGTCGACGCACGTGCTCGCCTACATCGCCTGGCCGATGGCGATCGTGCACGGCCTCATCACCGGCCGCGCCGCCGCGAACTGGGTGGTGCTCAGCTACGTGATGAGCGTGGTGCTGGTCGCGCTCGCCCTGGTCACCCGCATGATCGTGGTGATCAGGCCGCGGGACGTGCCCCGCGCCGGCGACGAGGTCGACGCGTTCTCGCGGCCGGACGGCGCCGGGCGCGCCCGGTACCGGCGCGAGATGGCGCGGCGCGAGCACGAGGAGGGCCGCGCCGCCGCGATGTCCCGCGGCTACGACGCGCGCGACTACGACGACCTGGACCAGGACGACTACCGGGACGACCCGCGCCGGACCATCGCCGACCCGCGCGGCATGCCGGTCACCGGCCAGGGGCGTGACACCGAGGTCCTGCGATGACGTCGACGGTCACCGTCTCGGGCATCGGCGGCCCCCGCCTGACGCTCGGGTTCGACCGGTTCGACCGGCTGGACATCGACCGGCACCTGGCGGTGCACGGCAAGCTCCGCGCGCCGGGGCTGGACGACCTGGTCCGCATGGCCGAGCAGGTCGACATGCGCGGGCGCGGCGGCGCCGGCTTCCCGTTCGCCCGCAAGCTGATGGCGGTCGCGGCGCGGATCAGGCATCCGACCGCCGACCAGACCGCGCTGCTGCCCGGCGAGCGGGCCGACGAGCGCGGCTCCAGCGAGAACGTCGTCGTGGTGGTGAACGGCGCCGAGGGCGAGCCGGGCAGCTCCAAGGACAAGGTGCTGCTCGGCCGGGCCCCGCACCTCGTCCTCGACGGCGCGCAGATCGCCGCGTCCGCGCTCGGCACGCAGCGGATCGTGGTGGCCGTCGAGGACGACGAGGCCGCCCGCTCGGTCCGCGCCGCGATCAGCGAGCGGCGGATGCCGGCCCGCGTCGTCCGGCTGACCGAGCGGTTCATCTCCGGGGAGAGCGGCGCGGTGGTCCGCGCCATCAACGGGGAGATACCGATCCCGCCGGGCGTCAAGGTCCGCGCGTCCGACTCCGGGGTGGACGGGTTCCCGACGCTGCTGTCCAACACCGAGACGTTCGCGCAGCTCGCGGTGCTGGTGTCGCTCGGCCCCGACCTGTACGCCTCGGCCGGGACGGAGGAGGAGCCGGGCACCACGCTGCTCACGATCGGCGGGACCCAGGTCGTGGAGGCGCCCTACGGGACGCCGCTGCAAACCGTCCTCGACCACTGCAAGGTGCCGCCGTCGCCGGGCGTGCTCGTCGGCGGCTACCACGGCATGTGGCTCGACCCCGCCGGGGTGTCGCGGGCCCTGCTGTCGCGCGCCGGGATGCGGCGCGTCGGCGGGACGGTCGGCGCCGGCATCATCCTGCCCCTCACCCAGGGCACCTGCCCGCTCGGCGAGGTCACCCGGATCGCGTCCTACCTCGCGGCGCAGTCCGCCGGGCAGTGCGGGCCGTGCCGGCTCGGGCTGCCCGACGTCGTGCGGTCGCTGAACGCGCTCACCGAGGGCGCTGGGACGGTGGAGGACGTCCGCCGCGCCGCCGGCGTGGGCCGGGGCCGCGGCGCCTGCACCCACCCGGACGGGACGGCCAGGTTCGTGCTGTCGGCGATGGAGGCGTTCGGCGCCGACATCGACGCGCACCGGTGGGGCGGCGGCTGCGGCCTGTCGACCTACGGCGTGCTGCCGCTCCCGGTGCCGGACGGCTCGGAGGGGCGGGTGGCGATCGACTGGAGCCGGTGCGACGGGCACGGCCTGTGCGCCTACCTCGTCCCCGAGCTCATCCAGCTCGACCGGTACGGATTCCCCGTGGTGCTCGGCACCGACATTCCCGCATGGCTGGAGAAGGACGTGCAGAAAGCGGTCGCGATGTGCCCGGCATTGGCGCTGCGCGTCGTCGACGGCGTATCTGGAGCGACGTCGCGGCGATGAAGCGCGGGTACCGAAAAAAAATATGACGAGAAGTGGACATCGTTGAACCTTCGCGCTAATGCGGTGCGTATTGACGACCAGACCCGCGTCGTGTCCTTCGAAGAGATCGAGAGAGGAGGTAGGTGATCATGGGGAAGGCTTACGGAATGGCCGGGGTGCGCAGACTCCCGCGCCTGGGCGGCGGACGCCTGCTCCTGGTTCTGGCGGTCGTAGCCGCCGTGACGGCCGCCTTCGTGGTCGTCATGAACCCGGTCGGCGTCCCCACCAGCGGCGCGGCTAGCCTCGGCGGCACCGTGAACACCAAGTGGGGACGGCTGAGCGCCCTGGACAGAACGGTTCTCGTCAAGGTCAGGCAGGCCAACCTGTGGGAGATGCCCGCAGGCCAGCAGGCCCAGCAGCGTGCCGCGGCCCCCAGAGTGCGGGAGGTCGCCGGCATCATCGCGGCCCAGCACCTGCAGCTGGACACCGCTACCCGCGCCGTCGCGCAGCAGCTGGGCGTACTCCTCCCCGTTGAACCCAATGGGTCGCAGAAGAGCTGGCTGAGAGAATTGTCGGGCAAGTTCGGGGCCGATTACGACAAGACCTTCGTGCTGCGGCTCCGCGCCGCGCACGGGCAAGTGTTCCAGCTCCTCGCCAAGGCCCGCGCGCAGACCGAGAACACCGTGATGCGGTCGTTCATCGAAAGCGGTATGAAATTCGTGAACACGCACATTTCGCTGCTGGAGAGCACCGGCCTGGTACCCAGGCGTGCCCTGCACTGATTCGCACATTCCCACCCCGCAAAGGGAGACCTTTTCCATGGGACGAAAGACGAAAGCCTTCGCCGTGATGATCCCGGCGCTCGCCCTGGTCGCGACGGCCTGCCAGGAGACCCCCGGCGCCGTGGGCCAGCCGAACGGCGTGCAGACGAGCAAGGCGGCGAACCCGGCCGCCTACCCCGGACAGCCGGCCGCCGGCAACGGCATTCCCAACCTGCAGGGCGGCGGTCAGCAGAACGGCGGTCAGCAGAACGGCGGCCAGGGCTACGGCCAGCCGACCGCCCAGCCGGCCGCTCAGCCGACCGCCCAGCCGACCGCCCAGCCGACCGGCGGGGCGGGCGGCGGCCAGCCGGGTGACGGCGGTCAGATGGGTGACGGCGGTCAGATGGGTGACGGCGGTCAGATGGGTGACGGCGGCCAGATGGGCGACGGCCAGCAGAACGGTGACCAGGGCAACGGTGGCCAGGGCGACGGCCAGAACGGTGACCAGGGCAACGGTGGCCAGGGCGACGGCCAGAACGGTGACCAGGGCAACGGTGGCCAAGGCGACGGCCAGAACGGCGACCAGGGGAACGGCGACCAGGGGAACCAGCCGCCGCCCAACCCGGAGCTGCGCGCCGACCAGTTCGTCGACATCCGCAAGGCGCCCCGTGTCCGGCAGCCGCGCCGCACCCGCCAGGCGTCCACCGGCGTGTTCGCGTCCAACTGCGGCGTGAACGAGGGCCAGGCGCACAGCAACCCCGACAACGTGCTCGCGGCGCCCGGCGTCGTGAACGGCGCGCACCACATCCACGACTACGTCGGCAACCTCGACACGAACGCGTTCTCGACCGACGAGACGTTCGCCGCGGCCGGGACGACGTGCACGAACGGTGACAAGTCGGCCTACTTCTGGCCGGTGATCCGGCTCCGCGACGGCCAGGACGCCTCGGACCGGGCCGAGCAGAGCACGGCGGACGGCAACGTCGGCAGCATCGTCACCCCGGCCAGCGTGAAGCTGCAGTTCCTCGGCAACCCCCGCGCCAAGGTGAGCGCGATGCCGCAGTTCATCCGGGTCGCCACCGGTGACGCGAAGTCCGTGACCAACGGCCTGAAGAACGCCCACGCGTCGTGGACGTGCAGCGGCTTCGAGAACCGCGCGTTCACCGACAAGTACCCGCTCTGCCCGCAGGGCAGCCAGGTCGAGCGCGTCCTGAACTTCCCGAGCTGCTGGGACGGGCAGAACACCGACAGCGCCAACCACCGCGACCACATCGTCTTCCCCGACGCGCGGACGGGCGCCTGCCCGCAGGGCACCAAGGCCGTCCCGCAGCTGCGGATGACCATCGCCTACAAGCTGCCGGCCAAGCCCCTCGCCTTCGCGCTGGACAGCTTCCCCGAGTCGGGCCACGACCCGGTGACCGACCACGGCGACTTCATCAACGTGATGGGCGAGCAGCTCATGCAGCAGGCCGTCACCGCC
Organism: Actinomadura latina NBRC 106108; assembly: GCF_001552195.1. Classification (GTDB taxonomy): domain Bacteria; phylum Actinomycetota; class Actinomycetes; order Streptosporangiales; family Streptosporangiaceae; genus Spirillospora; species Spirillospora latina. The sequence continues at coordinate 342,084 of NZ_BCQS01000005.1, read as the reverse complement.
ATCAACAAGGGCGCGCGCACCACGGGCAAGCGCCGCCGCTGACCCGGTCCCGTCGTCCGGAACGTCCGGACGGCCGCCGCCGGCTCCCGGAAACGCGGCCGGTGAGGTCCGACCTCACCGGCCGCGTCCGCGCGCGTCCGGCCGCCGGCCGTCCTACGATCGCGGCATGGACATTGTGATCGCGGGCGGGCACGGGAAGATCGCGCTGCGGCTTTCCCGGCTGCTGGCCGCACGGGGCGACGCCGTACGCGGCATGATCCGCAATCCGGACCACGCGGCCGACATCCGGGACACCGGCGCCGAACCGGTCGTGTGCGACCTGGAGTCCGCGGACGCGGCCACGGTCGCCGGCCACCTGGCGGGCGCGGACGCCGTCGTGTTCGCCGCCGGCGCCGGGCCCGGCAGCGGCGCCGCCCGCAAGGACACCGTCGACCGCGCCGCGTCCGTGCTGGTGGCGGACGCGTCGGAACGCGCCGGCGTGCGCGGCTTCGTGCAGATCTCCGCGATGGGCGCAGGCGAGAAGGCCGCGCCCGGACGCGGCGAGGTCTGGGACGCCTACATCAAGGCCAAGGGCGAGGCGGAGGACGACCTGAGGGACCGCGCCGCGCTCGACTGGCTGATCCTGCGCCCCGGCGGGCTCACCGACGAGCCGGGCACCGGGCTGGTGCGGCTGGAGGAGCCGCCGATCGGGCACGGCACGGTCACCCGCGACGACGTGGCGGCGGTCATCGTGGCGCTGCTCGACGCCCCCGGCGTCCGCCGCCGCACGCTCGACCTGCTGAACGGCGGCACCCCGGTCGAGGACGCCGTCGCCTCCCTCCGCTGATCCGCTGATCCGCTGATCCGCCGCGGCTACGCGGTGTAGAGGGCCTCGATCTCGTTCGCGAAGTCCTTCAGCACGACGTTGCGCTTCACCTTCAGGCTCGGCGTCATGTGGCCGGCCTCCTCGGTGAAGTCGACGCCGAGGATGACGTGCTTCTTGATCGCCTCCGCGCGGCTGACCGACTTGTTGGCCTCGGCGACCGCGGCCTCGATCTCGGCGACGAGGTCGGGGTCGCGGCGCAGCTCCTCGACGGTCATCGCCGCGGGCTTGCCGTGCTGGGCCTTCCAGGGGGTGAGCGCCTCCTCGTCCAGCGTGACGAGCGCGCTGATGAACTTGCGCCCGTCGCCGACGACGAGGCACTGGCTGACCAGCGGGTGGGCGCGCAGCCGGTCCTCCAGCGGGGCGGGCGCGACGTTCTTGCCCGCCGCGGTGACCAGGATCTCCTTCTTCCGGCCGGTGATCTTCAGGAAGCCGTCCTCGTCGAGGGAGCCGAGGTCGCCGGTGTGGAACCAGCCGTCCTCCAGGGCCTCCTTGGTGGCGGCCTCGTTGTTCCAGTAGCCGCGCAGGACGTTGATGCCGCGGACGAGGACCTCGCCGTCGCCGGCGATGCGGATGTCCACGCCCGGGATCGGCCGGCCCACCGTGCCGATCTTGATGGCGGTGGGGCGGTTGACGCTGGCGGGCGCGGTCGTCTCGGTGAGCCCGTAGCCCTCCAGGATCGTGATGCCGACGCCGCGGAAGAAGTGCCCGAGGCGCTCGCCCAGCGCCGCCCCGCCGGACACCGCGTACTCGACCTTGCCGCCGACCGCCGCGCGCAGCTTGCCGTACACGAGGATGTCGAAGACCTTGTGCTTCGCCCTGAGCCCGAGGCCGGGGCGGCCCGCGTCCAGCGCGCGGCTGTAGGCGACCGCGGTCTCGGCCGCGGCCTTGAAGACCTTGCCCTTGCCGTCCGCCGCGGCCTTCTGCTCGGCGCCGTTGTAGACCTTCTCGAACACGCGCGGGACGGCCAGCAGGAACGTCGGCTGGAAGGAGGCGAGGTCGGGCAGCAGGTTCGGGATGTCGCTGTGCCCGAGGATGATGCCGCCCTCGATCGTCGCGACCTCGATCAGCCGCGCGAACACGTGCGCGAGCGGCAGGAACAGCAGCGTGGAGCTGCCCTCGACGGCGACCTCGGATATCGCGCCCTGCACGGCGTTGCGGGCGGTCGACACGAGGTTCCCGTGGGTGATCTCGCAGCCCTTGGGGCGCCCGGTCGTGCCGGAGGTGTAGACGAGCGTGGCGACGTCCGCGGCGGTGCGGGACCGGCGGCGCTCCTCGACCACGTCGTCGCCGACGTCCGCGCCGAGCCCGACGACGTCCTCGACCCCGCCCGCGTCGATCTCCCACACGTGCGCGAGGCCGGGCAGCCGGTCGCGGACCTCCGCGACCCGCGCCACGTGGTCGGCGGTCTCGGCGAACACGGCCTTCGCGCCCGAGTCGCCGACGATCCACTCGATCTGCTCGGCGGACGACGTCTCGTAGATGGGGACGGAGATCGCGCCCGCCGTCCAGATCGCGTAGTCGAGGACGGTCCACTCGTAGCGGGTCCGCGACAGCAGGCACACCCGGTCGCCGGACTCGATCCCGGCGGCCGCCAGGCCCTTGGCGACGGCCGCCGTCTCGGCCGCGAACTCGGCCGCGGTGACCGCGCTCCACGCCGGGAGGTCTCCCGAGCCGCTCTTGCGGCGCGCCACGATCGTGCCGGGTTCCTCGGCGGCCCTCGTGAAGGGCGCGTCGGTGAGATTGGCGGAGTCGGGGACCTCCACCATCGCGGGGACGCTGAACTCGCGCACGGCCCACTCCTGTTGTCGGTCTGCCAGATCGGCGGGAAGTCTCCGGAGGCTTCTCCGCACCCGAATGATACCTATGAGTAGGGATTTCGCCCGTCCGATCATCATGCCCGCCTCGCGGCGAACCGCACCCCGGGGGGTTAACGGCACGGCAAAGACCGCCCGGCGTCCCGTGGCGGCGGCCCTCCCGTCGCCTACGCTTGTCCCGCTCGCACAACGGACGCCGTTCGGGGGAAAGCCATGTCGCTGCTCGAAGTGATCGCGCTGACCGCGGACGACGCGCGGGCGGCCCAGCAGGGCGGCGCCGACCGGATCGAGGTCGTCGCCGACATGGCCGCCGACGGGCTCACCCCCGATCCCGACCTCGTCGCCGCCGTCCGGGCGGTCACGGAGCTGCCGCTGCGGGTGATGCTGCGCGCCAACGCGGGGTTCCGCACGAGCGGCGCCGAGCTGGACCGGCTCCGGCGGGCCGCCGCCGACCTCGCGGACGCGGGCGCGGACGGGTTCGTGCTCGGCTTCCTCGACTCCGCCGGCCAGGTCGACGCGGCCGCCACCGGCAAGCTCGCCGCCGTCGCCGCCCCGCTGCCCTGGACGTTCCACCGCGCGCTGGACCACGCCGCCGACCCCGTCCAGGCGTGGCGCACCGTCCGGCATCTCGGCGGCGGGCTCGACACCGTCCTCACGGCGGGCTCGCCGCGCGGCGTGGACGCCGGCGTCGGCGTGCTGGTCCGGCGCGCGGCCGAGGACCCCGGCGCGGCCGGGATGATCATGGCCGGGGGCGGGCTGCGCCGCAAGCACGTCGCGGTCCTCGCCGCCGCGGGCGTCACGGCCTTCCACGTGGGCACCGCCGTCCGCCCGGACGGCGCCTGGGACGCCCCCGTCGACCCGGCCCTCGTCCGGGAGTGGCGCTCGCTGGTGTCCGCCGCGACCGGCTGACCCGGCCCGCCGGCACGCGCCGACCCGCCCGTTTTCCCGGCCGGTCCGCCCCATTAGAGTCGGTTCATGAGGATCCACGTGGTGAGCGACGTCCATGGCCGCGCGGAGGCCCTGACGAGCGCGGCGGACGGTGCCGACGTCCTCATCTGCCTGGGCGACCTGATCCTCTTCATCGACTACCAGGACCACGGGCAGGGGATCTTCGCCGACCTGTTCGGCGAGGAGAACGCCGGCCGCTTCATCGCGCTGCGGACCGAGAAGCGCTTCGACGAGGCCCGCGCGTTCTCCCGGGGCCTGTGGGCGTCGCTGGAGGGCGACGCGTGGCCGCACATCGAGCGCGCGGTCGACCGGCAGTACGCGGAGCTGTTCGCCGCCATGCCGTCGCCGGCGTACCTGACGTACGGCAACGTCGACGTCCCGCGCATGTGGGGCCCGCACCTGCGCGACGGCCACCACGTTCTGGACGGGGAGACCACAGAGATCGGCGGGCTGCGGTTCGGGTTCGTCGGCGGCGGCCTCCGCACCGAGTACCGCACCCCCTACGAGCTGGACGAGGAGACCTTCGCCGCCAAGGTGGAGGCCGTCGGCGAGGTGGACGTGCTGTGCTCCCACATCCCGCCCGCCGTCCCGGACCTGCTGTACGACACCGTGGCGCGCCGGTTCGAGCGGGGCAGCGAGGCGATCCTGGACGCGATCCACCGGACGCAGCCGAGGTACGTGCTGTTCGGGCACGTCCACCAGCCGCTCGCGAGCCGGACCCGGATCGGCCGCACCGAGTGCGTGAACGTCGGGCACTTCCGCGCCCGCGGTGTTCCGCACGTGCTGACGGTGTGACGGATACGGTCGGAGCGACAGCGGGTCCGGGCGCGGGCCCGAGGACAGCCGGAGGGAGACGCAGATGGCGGACCGCACGAGTTCATCCATCACGGTCAAGGCCGGGAAGGCCGAGATCATGGCGGTGATCGCCGACCTGGAGGCCTACCCGGAGTGGGCGAGCGGCATCCGCGAGTTCACCGTGCAGGAGACCGGGGAGGACGGCCGCGCCAGGCGCGGCCGGCTGACCTTCGACGGCGGCCCGTTCAGCGACACCGTCGGGCTCGCCTACACCTGGGAGGGCGACGACCGGGTGACGTGGAAGCTGGTGGAGCCGGGCACGGTCGTCACCGGCCTGCACGGCACCTACGCCCTGGCCGAGGAGGGCGGCGGCACCGAGGTGACCTACGAGCTGGCCGTGGACGTCCGCATCCCGATGATCGGCATGGTGAAGCGCAAGGGCGAGAAGCGCATCATCGACTCCGCGCTCAAGGGCCTCAAGCGGCACGTCGAGCGCTGAACGCGGCCGGGAGGCGATACCGTGCACGCCGGTGGCGGGGGGATGATGGGAACGGCGGTGTGCGCACGGGACCGCGCCGAACCGCCGGCATCGGGTAGTGCGGCAGTGGCTCCAGCCGGGGCGCGCGAGGAGGAGGAAGCGTTACATGGCCCTGACCATCGGCGTGGATGTGGGCGGCACCAAGGTGGCCGCGGGGGTCGTCGACGACCGCGGGACGATACTCGAGAAGGTCCGCCGGCCGACGCCTTCGACGAACCCGAAGGAGACCGCCGAGACCATCGCCGAGGTCGTCGAGCTGCTGAAGGGCAAGTACGACGAGGTGTCGGCGGTCGGCCTCGGCACGGCGGGCTTCGTCGACGAGGCCCGCGCCACGGTGCTGTTCGCGCCGAACCTCGCCTGGCGGGACGAGCCGATCAAGGAGAAGGTCGAGAGCCTGGTCGGGCTGCCGGTCGTCGTGGAGAACGACGGCAACGCGACCGCCTGGGGCGAGGCCAGGTTCGGCGCCGGACGCGGTGAGAACTTCCTCGTCCTGGTGGCGCTCGGCACCGGCATCGGCGGCGGCATCATCATCAACGGCGAGCTGTACCGGGGCGCGTTCGGCATCGGCGCCGAGATGGGCCACTTCCGGGTCGTCCCGGACGGGCGGCGCTGCGGCTGCGGCAACCGCGGCTGCTGGGAGCAGTACGCCAGCGGCAACGCCCTCGTGCACGAGGCCCGCGACCTGGCCCGGGTGGCGCCCGCGATGGCGGGCCGGCTGCTGGAGCTCGGCGGCGGCCGGCCGGAGGGCATCAGCGGCCCCGAGGTGTCGCAGGCGGCCCGCGAGGGCGACAAGGCCGCCCTGGAGTGCTTCCGCACCATCGCGCACTGGGCCGGCCAGGGCCTCGCCGACCTCAGCGCCATCCTGGACCCGGGCGCGTTCATCATCGGCGGCGGCCTGTCGGACGCCGGCGATCTGCTGCTCGACCCGATCCGCTCCGCGTTCGAGGACGCGCTGACCGGGCGCGGGCACCGCCCGCTGCCCGACATCCGCATCGCCGAGCTGGGCTCGGCGGCCGGCATCGTCGGCGCCGCCGACCTCGCCCGCGTCCGCCCCTTCCAGGACGTGGTCGTCTAGGCGTGGAGGCCGTCCGCGTGCTCGGCTACAACGTCCGGTCGCTGCGCGACGACGCGGCGGCGGTGGCCCGCGTCGTCCGCGCCATCGCCCCGGACGTGCTGTGCCTGCAGGAGGTCCCGCGCTTCGGCGCCTGGCGCCTCGAACGCCGCCGGCTGGCGCACGCCTGCGGCATGAGGATCGCGGCGGGACGGCGGGCCTGCGGGCTCGCCGTCCTCACCGGCCCCCGCGTCCGCCGCGAGGCGCGCGAGTTCCACCTGCTCACACCGGACCCCGATCTGCACCGCCGCGGCCTGGCGATCGCCGTCGTGGAGGCCGGCGGCGCCCGCCTCATCGCCGCGAGCACCCACCTGGACCTGAAAGACGGCCCGCGCCGCCGCCACGTAGACGAGATCCTCACCCACCTCGACCGGGCCCGCATCCGCTACGGCGCCCCGGTCGTCCTGGCCGGCGACGTCAACGAAGAACCGGGCGGCGACTCCTGGACCCGCCTGACAGAACACTTCCGCGACGCCTACGAGAAGGCCCCCACCGGCGAAGAACTGACCTTCTCGTCCCGCAACCCCACCCGCCGCATAGACGCGATCTTCACCGACCCCGCAATCCAGGCAAGAGCCTCCGGCGTCCCGACGGACGAGGCCATCGCACGGGACTACCCGGCGGCCACGGACCACCGCCCGGTGATGGCCGACCTGGACCTCCCTTAGACCACCGCTCCGTCGTCGGGGTCGCGGGGCTCGTCGCCCATCCGGAGGACGAGGGTGACGAAGCCGCCGATGAACGCCGCGACGGCGAGGAAGGCGGCCCAGCCGGGGACCTCCCAGTCGAGGATGACGGTGATGAGCAGGTAGACGGGCCCGCCGATCAGCGCGATCCAGGCGCCCTTGGTGAGCGGGTCGGCGGCGGGCAGCGGCGGGGGAGGGGGCGGGACGTAGTGGCCGTCGACGTCGTCGTCGGGCGGGAACTCCGGCGTCTCCGCCGGCTTGATCACGCGGGCGCGGGGGAGGCGGCCGGTGCGGTCGTCGCCCTCCCGCGGGGGCTCGGCGGGCTCCCGGATGTTCTCCTCGTCCGGCCAGGGGACGTCGCCGTCCGGGACGGCGTCGTAACCGGCGACGATCTCGGCCCAGATGGCGTCCTCGTCGCGTTCGGCGGGGCCGCCCGCGTCCGGCCCGGCATCCCGCACGGGGCCGTCCGGCGCGGGGTCGGCGAGGTCGGTGTCCGCGCGGTCGGCCGTCCCGGCGCGCTCGGCGGGCTTGCCGCGCCCGTCGTCGGAGCCGCGCGCGGAGGCGTCGCGGAGCCGGGCGAGATGCACGCGGAGGATGCCCTCGGCGGTGGGCTTCATGTCGACGTCCACGTAGAGCCGGTCGAGGACGTCGCCGGCCACGGGCTCGGCGGCCGGCTCGGCGGCCTCCGGCAGCCCGGACGGCGAGGTCGCGTAGGCGGCGACCCCGGCCTCGCCGAGCGCCGCCAGCATCGCGTCCGCGAGATGCGGGGCGAGGTCGACCAGCGGGGCGTAGGTGTCGGCCGACAGTCCATTGCCACGGCGATTCACGGGGCCGGCTCCTTCGACGACTCCGGCGTGACCGACAGCACCGGCATGACGGCCTCCGCTCCCCCAACGACAGTGCGGTGCCCGGTCGCGCCCGCGGTACGCGGCGGCGCTCCCGGACACCCCGAAACGTGTGTCCCACGGTATTCGCTGCGCCGCGCGGGACAAGCCCTCCGGCGCACCCGATTGAGATTCACCGTTCAGAGCCTACGTTCCCGCGCGGCCCCGCCGCCTCGCGTACCGTGTCCCGTTCACGGGTACCGGCAAGTAGATCGGTGAGACGGGGAATGGAAAGATGTCCCATCATCTCCGGTCGGCCAGGGCCGATGGTGCTCGCCCCGGAGCACCGGTCCGAGGAAGGTGCCCGCATGCTGTGGTTCTGGATCCTGCTCAGGATCGTGCTGTCGCCGATCATGTACCTCGGCTGGTGGCCGCGGAACAAGGGCATGCGCAACGTGCCGATGCGGGGGCCGGCGCTGATGGTGAGCAACCACCTGTCGTTCGCCGACCACTTCTTCGGGCCGCTGCCGCTGCTGCGCCCGATCTACTTCATCGGCAAGGGCGAGTACTTCACCGGCAAGGGGCTCAAAGGGCTGATCAGCAAGGGCTTCTTCACCGGGGTGGGCGTCGTGCCCGTCGACCGGACGGGCGGGGACGCGGCCGAGGCGGCGCTGCAGACGGGGCTGCGGATCCTCGGCGAGGGCAAGCTGCTCGGCATCTACCCGGAGGGCACCCGGGCGCCCGACAACCGGCTGTACCGGGGCAAGACGGGCGTGGCGCGGCTGGCGCTGAAGTCCCGCGTCCCGGTGATCCCGATGGGGATGGTCAACACGTTCGAGCTGATGCCGCCCGGCCGGCCGTACCCGCGGCTCGGCGTCCGGCCCGGCGTCCGGTTCGGGAAGCCGATGGACTTCTCCCGGTACTACGGGCACGAGGACGACCACGAGGTGCTGCGCCGGATCACCGACGAGATCATGGCGGCGATCAGGGAGCTGTCCGGGCAGGAGTACGTCGACCGGTACGCCGCCGAGGTGAAGGCCGAGATGGCCGGCAAGCCGGTCCGGCCGGTGGAGGACGACGGTGGCTTGAGCGGCCACGAATGAAGGGGCTGGAGGCCGCGCTGTGGCGGGCCGTGGCGGTCTACCGCGGCCTCGCGCTGGTCTACGCCGCGGTCGTGATCGCCACGAACTTCGACGGCTACGCGCACCCGGCCGGCGGATGGGCCGTCCTCGCCGTCATGGCCGCGTGGACGGGCTACGCCGTGCTCGCGTTCGGCGACCCGCGGCGGCGCGGCCGGCCGCTGCTGGCCGCCGACCTCGCCGTCGCCGCGGGCTGCGTGCTCGCGACGGCGTGGGTGGAGACGTCCGCGAACATCGCCGCGGGGCGCCCCACGCTGCCGGTGTCGTGGGTGGCGGCCGCGGTGCTCTCGTGGGCGGTCGCCGGCGGGCGGCGGCTCGGCCTCACCGCCGCGCTCGTGCTGGCCGCCGCGAACCTGCTGGTGCACGCGATCGCCGGGACGAGCGGCGGCATCGGCGACACCACCTTCAACGGCATCGTGCTGCTGTTCCTCGCCGGGCTCGTCGTCGGGCACGTCGTCCGGCTGGCGCGCGAGGCCGAGGCGCGGCTGGCGCGGGCCGTGGAGCTGGAGGCGGCCAACCGGGAGCGGGAGCGGCTGGCCCGCCGCATCCACGACTCGGTGCTGCAGGTCCTCGCCATGGTGCAGCGGCGCGGCGGCGAGCTGGGCGGCGAGGCGGCCGAGCTGGGCCGGCTGGCGGGGGAGCAGGAGGCCGCGCTGCGCGCCCTCATCGGCACCGCCCCGGCGGCGCGGATCCCGGACCCGCGGGCCGCGGACGCCGACGCCGATCTTCGCCCGCTGCTGACCGCGCACGCGTCCACGTCCGTCACCGTCTCGACGCCGGCGACGGAGGTGCCGCTGCCCGCGCACGCCGCCCGCGAGGTCGCGGCGGCCGTCGCGGCGGCGCTCGACAACGTCGTGCGGCACTGCGGCGGCGCAGCCCGCGCGTGGGTCCTGCTGGAGGACGGCGAGGGCGGGGTCACCGTCAGCGTCCGCGACGACGGCCCCGGCATGCCCGCCGGGCGGCTGGACGAGGCGGCGGCGGACGGGCGGCTCGGCGTCGCCCAGTCCATCCGGGGCCGCGTCGCCGACCTCGGCGGCGAGGTCGTGATCGTCTCCGCGCCGGGCGAGGGCACCGAGATCGAGATGACCGTGCCCCGCCGCCGGGACGGACTCGTCCCCGGCCCCGCGCTTAGGGTGTGAGGGTGAGCCTGCGAGTCATGGTCGTGGACGACCACCCGATGTGGCGCGAGGCCGTCGCCCGCGATCTCGCCGAGGCCGGGCACGACGTGGTGGCGACCGCCGGCGAGGGCCGCGCCGCCGTTCGCATCGCGGCCGCGGCGCGCCCCCAGGTCGCGGTCGTCGACCTCCAGCTGCCCGACCTGAGCGGCGTCGAGGTGACCCGGTACCTGGCCGCCGCCGACCCGCCCGTCCGGGTGCTGGTGCTGTCGGCGAGCGGCGAGCAGCAGGACGTCCTGGAGGCGGTGAAGGCGGGCGCCACCGGCTACCTGCTGAAGTCCGCCGCCCGCGAGGAGTTCCTGGACGCCGTCCGCCGGACCGGGGAGGGCGACGCCGTCTTCACCCCGGGCCTCGCCGGGCTCGTCCTCGGCGAGTTCCGCCGCCTCGCCGCCGCGCCCGCCCGCGAGGACGACGGCGCGCCCCGCCTCACCGACCGCGAGACCGAGGTGCTGCGCCTCGTCGCCAAGGGGCTGACGTACAAGCAGATCGCGCACCGCCTCGTCCTGTCCCACCGGACGGTGCAGAACCACGTGCAGAACACCCTCGGCAAGCTCCAGCTCCACAACCGTGTCGAGCTCGTCCGCTACGCGATCGAGAAGGGCCTCGACCAAGAGGACTAGGCCCGTGTGAACGATGCTCCCGGGCTGTCCGCGCCGTCGAGCGGACCAGGGAGCGCAGTCCCCGCCTCGCCGCGCGCCCACCGCGACGATCTCGCCGCGGACACGGCGCGGGAGCTGGCGCTCGCCGAGGTCAGGTGGTCGTATGACGGCGAATGCCCGCCGCGTCCGCGGCGGCTCGCCGCGCGGCGGGCGCCCGGGGGAGTGGCGGTGCCGATTCGCGGGTAGACCCAGTTCTTCGGGCGGGACGCGTCCCGCCGACCGCCCGCAGGGCGAACGAGATGCCGCCGCCCGCGCCAGCGGCTATGGTCTAGACCAATGGCGGCGCCGGGACGTACGGTCGCGCGCCGCCCGGCCATGCGCGACCACGGTCGGAGCATGTGAATCGAGGGAGGAGCCCGGTGGCGGGAGAAGGAGACGGCATGCGTGTCGGAGTGCTGACCGGCGGCGGGGACTGCCCCGGTCTGAACGCGGTGATCCGCGCGGTCGTCCGCAAGGGCGTGCAGGTCTTCGGCTACGAGTTCGTGGGCTTCCGGGCCGGCTGGCGCGGGCCCCTCGAAGGCGACACCGTGGCCCTCGACGTCCAGGCCGTGCGCGGGATCCTGCCGCGCGGCGGGACGATCCTCGGCTCGTCCCGGACCAACCCGGTCAAGGTCGAGGGCGGCATCGAGCGGGTCAAGGACAACCTCGCCGGCCTCGGCGTGGACGCCCTCATCGCCATCGGCGGCGAGGACACCCTCGGCGTCGCGCGCGAGCTGTACGCCAACGGCGTCAACGTCGTCGGCGTCCCGAAGACGATCGACAACGACCTGAACGCGACCGACTACACGTTCGGGTTCGACACCGCGGTGAACATCGGCATGGAGGCCGTCGACCGGCTGCACACCACCGCCGAGAGCCACCACCGCGCGCTGATCTGCGAGGTCATGGGCCGGCACGCGGGCTGGATCGCGCTGCACGTCGGCATGGCCGCCGGCGCCAACGTCATCCTCATCCCCGAGCGGCCCTTCGACATCGAGAAGGTCTGCCAGTACGTGGAGAGCCGGTTCAAGACCCGGTACGCGCCGATCATCGTCGTGTCCGAGGGCGCCCACCCGGTCGACGGGCAGATGCAGCTGCAGACCGGCGAGCGCGACGCGTTCGGGCACGTCCGGCTCGGCGGCATCGGCCAGGCGCTCGCCGACGAGATCGAGAAGCGCACCGGCAAGGAGGCCCGCGCCACGGTGCTCGGGCACATCCAGCGCGGCGGCACCCCGACCGCGTTCGACCGCGTCCTCGCCACCCGCTTCGGCCTCCAGGCCATCGACGCGGTGAAGGACGGCGACTACGGCAAGATGGTCGCGCTCCACGGCACCGACATCGTCCGCGTCGGGCTGGACGAGGCGACCAAGGAGCTGAAGACCGTCCCGCTGGAGCGCTACGCCGAGGCCGAGGTGTTCTTCGGCTGACCGGCCCTCCCGGCGGGAACACGGTTACCGGGTCGCGGCGTTGCCCACTCTGGGCCACACTAGAGGCCCACCCCTCGACCTGTTCCCGCCAGGAGGACCCCGCATGACCACGCTCGACACCGCGCCGGCGGACGTCCGGGAGCATTCGCCGGTCGACGGCGAGCCGTGCGTGCTGCTCAAACTGGGCGAGGTCGTCCTCAAGGGCAAGAACCGCGAGCAGTTCGAGCGCCGCCTGGCCGACAACGTGCGGCAGGCCGTCCGGCCCATCGCCCGCGTGGACGTCGTCCGCCGCCACGGCGTCTTCATCGTCCGCAAGCACGATGCCGACCTGGCCACCATGGAGCGCGTCGCGCAGCGGATCAGCGACGTCATGGGCATCGTGTGGGCGCACCGCGCCTGGCGGGTCGGCAAGGACCTCGCCAGCGTCGAGCGCGCCGCCCTGGAGCTCATGGACGGCCGCACCGGCTCGTTCGCCGTCCGCGCCCGGCGCCGCGACAAGCGGTTCCCGCTGACCTCCGTCGAGCTGGACCGGCACATCGGCTCCCTCGTCGCCGCCCGCTACGGGCAGCCCGTCAAGCTCAAGGATCCCGAGCACACCCTGTCCATCGAGGTCGACCGCGACGAGGTGTTCGTCTACTCCGGCGGCCTGCCCGGCCAGGGCGGCCTCCCCGTCGGGATGAGCGGCCGCGCCCTCGTGCTGATGTCCGGCGGCATCGACTCGCCCGTCGCCGCCTACCGGATGATGCGCCGCGGCCTGCGCGTCGACTACCTGCACTTCTCCGGCATGCCGTTCACCGGCCCCGAGTCGATCTACAAGGCGTACGCGCTGGTCCGCGAGCTGGACAAGTTCCAGGGCGGGTCCCGGCTGTTCGTCGTCCCGTTCGGCAAGGCGCAGCAGCAGATCAAGTCGTCCGGCGCCGACCGGCTCGCGGTGATCGCGCAGCGCCGGCTGATGCTGCGCACCGGCGAGGTCCTCGCCCGCCGCCGGCGCGACACGGCGCTGATCACCGGTGACGCGCTCGGCCAGGTGTCCAGCCAGACGCTCACCAACATCACCGCGCTGGACGACGCCGTGGAGCTGCCGATCCTGCGGCCCCTCGTCGGCATGGACAAGGTCGAGATCATGGACCAGGCGCGCCGCATCCGCACCCTGTCGATCTCCGAGCTGCCCGACGAGGACTGCTGCACCCTGCTCGCGCCCCGCCGCGCCGAGACCAAGGCCAGGATCGACGACCTGCGCAAGATCGAGAAGCGCCTCGACGTGGACGAGCTTGCCGACCAGCTGGCCGACTCCGTCCAGGAGCACCGCCCGGCCTACGCCGACCCTGCGTCCTGACCCGGCGTGTGACCCTGCGTCCTGGCCCGGCTCAGCGGGCGTCGAAGTCGGTCGGGCGCGGGGGTTCGGGGCCGTCCGGGCCCATCAGGGTGATCCGCTCGATGCGGACGATCCGGAACCGGCGGCCGGCGACCGCGATGCCGTTGCGGCGGCTCTCGTCCTCCATCAGCTCCGCCGCCTCGGCGAACCGGGCGACGTCCGCCTCGGCCGGGCTCTCCACCGCCGGCACCACGTGCCGGAAGTAGGTGATCAGCGCGTCGCGGGCCTGCTGCGGGGCCTCGTGCAGCCGGCCGACCGGCCGCCAGCGCCGCTCGCTGCGCTCGGCCACCGTGAACGCGGGCGACAGCGCGACGGGCGTGAGGTACGCGCCGGACGGCTCGCTGCCCGCTGCCGCCGCCGCGTCCAGCACCTGGCACAGCAGCTCCGCGGTCGCGAAATCCGCCGCCGGGCCGTCCTCGGGCAGCAGGTCGTGGACCCGTGCGGGCGCGGCGCCGCGCCAGGCGGGCAGCGGGTCCAGGTCCGTCGGCCGGGGCGGTTCGGGCCCGTCCGGGCCGGTGCGGACGAGCTGCTCGATCCGCACGATGCGGAACCGCCGCCCGCCCGCGGCCATCTCGTCGGCCTGCTCGTGCTGCACCGTGCGGGCCGCGGCGAGCAGCTCGTGCTCCGCCGCGCCGCCCGCGAGCGCCGCGAGGTCCTCCAGCCGGCCGGCGAGCAGCTCGCGCGCGCCCTGCGGCAGCGGATCGCACGGGCACACGACCTGCCAGCCGCCCGGGACCTGCTCGGCGGCCGTGAAGAGCGAGCCCACGACCACGAGCTCCGGGTAGGCGGAGAGGGCGCGGCGCGCGTCCGCGAGCATCACCGCGGCGACCGGGTCGACGCCGTCCAGATCCTCCGGGAACAGCCGCCCCCCGGCGTCACCATCGCCCGTTGTCATGCCGGACATCATCCTCGCCGTGCCCGTTCCGGCCAATGGTTCAGACCAATTTGTTACCGGTGCGTTCCCGGCGGGCCGGCGCGATCAGCACGACCAGGCTCGCCGCCAGCAGCGCGAGACCGGCCAGCGCGGCGGCGCCCAGCCGCTCGCCCAGCAGGACCGTGCCGAGCGCCGCGGCCACCGCCGGTTCCGCGAGCGTCAGCGTCGTCGCCGTCGTGGCCGGGGTCGTGCGCAGGCCCCGCGCGAACAGCAGATAGCCGCCGCCCGTGGTGACCACGCCGAGGTAGAGCGCGATCAGCGCGCCCTGCCCGGTGAACAGCCACCCGGATCCGGTGCCCAGGACCGGGAGCAGCGGCACCGCCGCCGCCCCGAACAGCGCCCCCGCGACGGCCCGGTCCTCCTCGCCCCGCGTGATGAGGACGGACGCGACCGTCGCGTACACCGCGTACGACAGCCCGGACAGCAGTGCGAGGGCGATCCCGGCCGGCTCGACGCCCGCGTCCCGGCCGCCGCCGACGAGCAGGGCGCAGCCCGCGACGGCCCCGGCGGTCGCCGCCGCCCAGCGGCCGGCCGGGCGCGACCGCCGGGTCAGCGCCCCGATCACGCCGGCGAACGCGGGCGCGCTGCCGATCGTGACGACGGTGCCGGCCGCCACGCCGGTACGGCCGGCGGCGACGAAGAAGGCCGTCTGGTACACGGTGATCGCGACCGCGCCGAGGCCGACGAGGGGGAGGTTGCGGCGGTTCCCGAGCAGGCGGCGCAGCCCGGCGCCCGTTCGGGAGCCGCGGCGCGTGCCGGCCGCGAGGGCGAGCAGCACCAGGCCGCCGATGACGATGCGGCTCGCGGCGACCGAGAACGCCGACGCGCCGCCCGCGAACGTGCGGACGGTTCCGGTCGTCCCCCAGAGGGAGGCCGCCAGCAGGATGTCGGCGCCGCCGCCGAACCGAAGGGACGTGTTCCGTGACACGGAGAAGCTCCTGAGCTCGAATCGGGAGAGAACATCCGGATTCGGGGCGCAGGAGGACGCGGCCGGGCGCAGGCCGCGCCGGGCCGGTCACGATGCGCTGCGAGTGCGGTCGCCGCGCCCCGTCAGGAGCGCGGCGGCCCGCAATCAGGAGCCCAGTAAGCCATGGAAGGACGATACCCGCGCGGCGCCGGCAGGCAGGCGGGGGCGCGCGTCCTCCGCTGCGGTGGAGCTCCGCTCAGGCGGGGACGGCGTCCGGGTCCTGGGCCTGGGTGAGGGAGCGGCCCACGATCGGGGGCAGGTCGCGGACGAGCTTGGCCAGCTCGCGCAGGTCGCCGTCCACGAGGGCCTGCGGGCCGTCGCACAGGGCGGTCTCCGGGTGCGGGTGCACGTCGATGATCACGCCGTCGGCGCCGACCGCGATCGCGGCGCGGGTCAGCGGCAGCACGAGGTCGCGGCTGCCGCCCGAGTGCGACGGGTCCACGATCACCGGCAGGTGGGAGAGGCGCTGCGCCACCGGGACCGCGGAGATGTCGAGGGTGTTGCGGGTCGCCGTCTCGAACGTGCGGATGCCGCGCTCGCACAGCACGATGTCGAGGTTGCCGCGCTGGGCGACGTACTCGGCCGCCATCAGCCACTCCTCGATCGTCCCGTTCATGCCGCGCTTCAGCATGACCGGCTTGCCGGACTCCCCGGCGGCCTGCAGGAGGGCGAAGTTCTGCGCGTTGCGGGTGCCGATCTGCAGCATGTCCGCGTACGAGGCGACGAGCTCGACGTCGGCGGCGTCCACCACCTCGGTGACGATCGGCATGCCCGTCTCCTGCCGCACGTCCGCGAGGATGCGCAGGCCGGCCTCGCCGAGGCCCTGGAACGCGTACGGGGAGGTGCGCGGCTTGAACGCGCCGCCGCGCAGCAGCGTCGCGCCCGCGGCCTGCGCCATCTGCGCCGCGCCGAGCGTCTGCTCGGGGGTCTCCACGGCGCACGGGCCGGCGATCAGCGTCATGCTGCCGGGGCCGATCGGCACGCCGCCGACCCGGACGACCGAGCGCTCGCCGTGGTTCTCGCGGCTCACCAGCTTGTAGGGCGCCGAGATCCGGATGACGTCGCTGACGCCGCGCATCCCGCGCAGGTTCAGCGAGCCGAACTGCTGGACGTCGCCGATGAGCCCGACGATGGTCCGCTCCACGCCGCGGCTGACGAAGGCGTCGCCGCCCGCCGTCTCGACCAGTGAGACGACGGCCTTGACATCCGCTTCGTTGGCCTCCTGGGCCATGACGACGACCATTGGTGTGCTGCCTCTCCGTTATTGCCCGGAACCCCGGTGGGCTCCGCGGACGACCCCTGGAACAGAGAAAGCCCCGGGCCACTGCGGCCCGGGGCTTCTCGTTCTGTGGTCTGTCAGCGCAACGCCTGGCAGACCAGCCGCCCGGGCTGGCCGTACCAAAAGAAATAAACGACGTTGCGCACGGGCCCAAGAGTAGCCGATGTCCAGCGCGCGCATTCGCACCGCCCCCGAATATGGCTCAGCTCACGCCGGATGGCAGGATGGCCGCGTCATGACCCACCCCGAGCGTTCCGCACCGCAGCCGCAGGATCTGCCGCCCGGCCAGTACGTCCCCCGGGGCTGGCCCGTCCTCCACTACGGCCCCGTGCCGAAGTTCCGTCCCGCGGACTGGGACTTCCGGGTCTTCGGCGCCACCCGGTCGGGCGAGCAGTACCGCTGGACCTGGGACGAGTTCGACGCGCTGCCGCGGGCCGGGTCGGTCGCCGACTTCCACTGCGTCACGAAGTTCACGGTGCCCGGCAACGCGTGGGAGGGCGTCCCCGGCGCGGCCATCGCCGAGATGGCGCCGCCCGCCCCGGACGCCACGCACGTGATGGTCTGGGCCGAGTACGGCTACAGCGCCAACATCCGGATGGGCGACTTCCTCGCCGACGGGACGATGTTCGCCACCCACCACGGCGGCGAGCGGCTGACCGCCGACCACGGCTTCCCGCTCCGCATCGTCGTCCCGCACCTGTACGCGTGGAAGAGCGTGAAATGGGTCCGGGGCGTCGAGTACCTCGTGAAGGACCGCCGCGGCTTCTGGGAGGAGCGCGGTTACCACAACGTCGCCGACCCGTGGCGGGAGCAGCGCTACTCCTACCAGGAGGACGAGGGCGAGTCGCCGCCGCTGTGACGGCCCGCCGGGCGGCCCCGCCGGCGAGCGCGTGGCCGGGTGTGGCCCGTTCGAGACCTTCGTAAATGGGCGACGGCCGGACCGCCGGGGACGGCAGGCGTTACCGTAAGTCGTCATGGTCCTACCGTCCGTCGCGGATGCCGTGGTGTACGCCACGGCCGCCGGTGCCGCCTCCGGGGTCTGGGCGCTGCGCCGGTGGTTGCCGCTGCCGCACCGCGTGCCCGCCGACCCGGCCGAGCAGGCGGCGTTCGCGACCCTGCACCTGCTCACGCGGGCGGCGCAGCCGCTGCGCGCCGGGCTCACCGACGACACGGCGCGCCGGGCGGCGCGGCGGCTCCGGCCGCTGCTGGGCGCCGAGGCGGTCGCGCTGGTCGCGGTGCGCCCGCCGGCGGACGCCGGCGACCCGGACGGAGCCGACCAGGCGGGCGGCGGCGACGGGGTCCGGGCGGTGCCGCGGCTGCTGGCCTGGGACGGCGCGGGCGGCGGCGCCCACGCGGCGGAGGCCGTCCGGCACGCGCTGCCCGTGCTCGCGTCCGGCCGCCCCCGGGTCGCCGCGCCCGAGCCGGTCGGCTGCGACGACCCGCGCTGCCCCGTCCGGACGGCGCTGACCGCGCCGCTCACCGTCGACGGGCGGGTGGAGGGCACGCTGACGGCGTACTGGCGGAGCGCGTCGGCCGCGCGGGTCCGCGCCGCCGGCGAGGCGGCCCGCCTCGTCGCCGCCCAGCTGGAGCTGGCCGAGCTGGACGCGGCCCGCGTCCGGCTCGGCGAGGCCGAGGCGCGGGCGCTGCGCGCCCAGATCTCCCCGCACTTCGTCTACAACTCGCTGACCACGATCGCCTCGTTCGTCCGCACCGACCCCGACCGCGCCCGCGCCCTCCTGCTGGACTTCGCCGACTTCGCCCGCTACTCCTTCCGCAACCCCCGCGACTTCACCACCCTCGCCGACGAGCTGCGGTCCATCGACCGCTACCTGCTGCTGGAGCGGGCCCGCTTCGGCGACCGGCTGCAATGCAGCGTCGACGTCGCGCCGGAGGTGCTGCCGGTCGCCGTCCCCTTCCTGGCGCTGCAGCCGCTCGTCGAGAACGCCGTCCGGCACGGCATGGCGGGCGGGCGCGAGCCGTTCCACATCACGATCGTGGCGCGCGACTCGGGCGCCGAGGCGGCGATCAGCGTCGAGGACGACGGGGTCGGCATGGACCCCGAGCGGCTCCAGGAGATCCTGTCCGCCCCCCTCGGCCGGCCCGGCCCGACCGGCTGGGGCAGCATGGCGGCCCGCCCCCGCCGGCTGGGGGAACCGGACCGGCACGGCGATCCAGGCATCGGCCTCGCCAACGTCGACGAGCGCATGCGCCAGGTCTACGGCGCCGAGTACGGCCTCACCGTCGAGACAGCGCTCGGCGCCGGAACCAAGGTCAATCTGCGGGTCCCGAAGTACCGTCCGGGGGTGTTTCCGGACTGACACCCGGCCGGGAGACACGTTACTCACTTCTTGGAATTGATTGCGGACGGACGGTAATCGCGGCAAAGTCGCCCTCATGCTCCACGTCCTCGCCGTCGACGATGAACGCCCCGCACTGGAGGAGCTGTCCTATCTCCTCCGCCAGGATCCGCGGATAGGGCAGGTCAGCGGCGCGGGCGACGCCTCGTCCGCGCTCCGCGACCTGAGCCGCATGCTGGTGGCGGGGGAGCGCCTCGACGCCGTGTTCCTGGACATCCGGATGCCGGGGCTCGACGGGCTCGACTTCACCCGGCTGCTCACCGGGTTCGCCGCGCCCCCGCACGTGGTGTTCGTGACCGCGCACGACGACTGCGCCGTCACCGCCTACGAGCTGGGCGCGCTCGACTACCTGCTGAAGCCGGTCCGGCCGGAGCGGCTCGCCGAGTCGGTCCGCCGGGTGGCCGAGGCCGTGCACCGCACGGGCCCGCCGACCGCGGAGGCCGCCGGAGACCCCGACGACGAGCTGATCCCGGTCGAGCTCGGCGGCCGGACCCGGCTCGTCTCCCGCCGGACGGTGACGCATGTCGAAGCCCAGGGCGACTACGTCCGGCTGCACACCGCGGACGGCGGGTACCTGGTCCGGATGCCGCTGTCGGCGCTGACCAAGCGGTGGGAGGCGGCCGGGTTCATCCGGATCCACCGCAGCACCCTGGTCGCGTGCGCGCACATCACCGAGGTGCGCTTCGACGGCGGCCGCGCGGCCGTCCGGATCGGGGACGAGCTGCTGCAGGTCAGCCGCCGGCACACCCGCGAGGTGCGGGACCGCCTGGTGCGCAGGTTCCACCATCCGGACGGCGACCCGGACGGTCACGAGGCCGGGGAGACGGACGAGAACACGGACGAGAACACGGACGAGAACACGGGCGAGGAGGGGGAGGCCGGCGATGACCGCTGAGCGCCGGGTCGTGGTGTCGGCGGAGGCGGCGGCCCCCGCACGGGTGCCGGCGGACGGCGGTGCGCCGCCCGGCGCCCGGAGCACCGGCCCGGCGGCGCCGGAGCCCGACCCGCCGGATCCCGACCCGCTCCATACCGTCCCGGTTCCGGGCACCGCCGAGACGCGCGCCCTGATCCGCGCCCAGCTGCGGACCGCCCTCGGCACCTGCGCGATCGTCGCGACCCTCCTGGTGGGCCTGCCGCTGCTGGCGCTCGTCCCGGCGGTCGCGCGGGCGCGCGCGCAGGGCGTGCCGCTGTGCTGGCTCGTCCTCGTCCTCGGCGTCCAGCCCGTCTGGATCGCGGTCTCGCTGCGGCAGCTGGGACGGGCCGAGCGGGCCGAGCGCGCGATCGGCCGCCGGTGACCGTCCCGGTCGTGGCGGCGGCGCTCACCGCGCTGGTCGCGGTGCCGGGCCTGACGGCCGCCCTCGGCGCGTACGGCCGCCGCTCCGCCTGCACCACGTCCGACCTCCTGGTCGCCTCGCGCGGCGTCACCCCCTGGTGGAACGCGTCCGCGATCGGCAGCGAGTACATCTCCGCCGCGTCGTTCCTCGGCAGCGCCGGGCTCGTGCTCGCCTACGGCGCCGACATGCTGTGGCTCCCCATCGCCGCGACCGCCGGATACGTGCTGCTGCTGGCGTTCGTGACCGCGCCGCTGCGCCGCTCCGGCGCCTACACGATCTCCGACTTCGCCGAGTGGCGGCTCGGCTCGCGCACCGTCCGCCGCATCGTCACCGCCTGCGTCTGCTGCATCGGCTGGTTCTACCTGCTGCCGCAGTTCGAGGGCGCGGGCATGACGCTGCGCGTGCTGACCGGCGCCCCCGTCTGGACGGGCTGGGCCGTGGTGGTCGCCGTCACGCTGGCGCTCGTCCTGTCCGGCGGGATGCGCAGCATCACCGCGGTCCAGGCCGTCCAGTTCTGGGTGAAGCTGGCCGCCGTGGCGGTGCCCGCGACCGCGCTGCTCGGGATGTGGCACCTGTCCGGCGGCCCCGGCCCGCTCGGCGACGGCGTCCCCCGGTTCGAGCGCACCACCCGGGTGCACGTGCGCACGGACGTCGCCGTCACCGTGCCCGCCGGAGTCGCCGTCACCGCGCGAGGACGCGTGGACGGCGCCGCCCATCACGGCGGCCCGGTGCGGCTGGACGCGGGCCGGCACACCATCGCCCGCGGAACCGACGTCGTCTTCCCCGGCGGCGCCGCCGTGCCGCACGCCGAATGGCTGCCCGTCCAGGACGGCGGCACATGGGCGACGCCGTTCGGCCGCGGCCAGGAGCACGGGCTCTACCGCACCTACTCGGCGATGGCGGGCGTCCTGCTGGGCACGATGGGGTTACCCCACATCCTGATGCGCTTCTACACCAACGCGTCCGGCGGCGCCGCCCGCCGCACGGCCGCGTTCGTGCCCGCCCTCCTCGCCCTGTTCTACGTGTTCCCCACCCTCTACGGGACGCTCGGACGCCTGTACGCCCCCGAGCTCCTCATGACCGGCGACACCGACGCGACCCTCCTGCTCCTCCCGCGCCGGATGCTTCCAGGCGCGCCGGGCGCGCTGCTCACCGGCCTCATCGCCGCCGGCGCGTTCGCCGCGTTCATCTCCACGTCCTGCGGCCTCGCCGTCGCCATCGGCGGGACGCTCTCGCAGTGCGCGCACCGCACCGGCGCGGCCGCGTTCCGCGCGGGTGTCGCGGTCGCGCTGGCGGCCCCGCTCGTCCTGCTGCCCGGCATCGGCCCGCAGGGCGCCTCCGACCTCGTCACGATGGCCCTCGGCGTCTCGGCCTGCTCGCTGTGCCCGCTGCTCGTCCTCGGTATCTGGTGGCGCGGCCTCACCGCCGCCGGCGCCGCCGCCGGACTGCTCGCCGGCGGCGGCCTCGCCGTCTCCGCCGGCGTCGCCCGCCTCCTTCGCGCCGCCCCTACCGGCTGGGCCGCGGCCCTGCTCGCGGAGCCCGCCCTGCTGATCGCGCCGGGCGCGTTCGCCGCCATGGTCGCGGTGTCGCTGCTGACCCGCCGCCGCGTCCCGAACCACGCCGACCGTGCGCTGCGCCGCCTGCACCTCCCCGAGGACGCCGTGTGATCCGCGTTTCCCGCATCGCGTCCGGCGTGATCAGGTCCTCGCAAACCCGAACCCGCCGCCGCGGCCGCTCGTCCCGCAGAACTGACCGCTCATCGCCCGACTACGCTACGCATGTCTACGACTACGTACCGTTCATCGAAGGCCGTGTTTTCCTGGTGCCGCCCTGCCCCGCCGCGCGTCTAGTGTTCTCAGTGGCACCACACGCCACAAAAGCAAATCCCGGAGATCCGGCCACGCCGGATCGGAGTCGCCGGATCCCGTACCGGGGGGGTGGGATCCGGTGGCCTGTGGCTCGGGCGTCGCTGGACAGTCGGGGGGTTGTCCAGCGACGTCCGAGTCTTATTTACGCGTGGCTGAGGCCGCGGCTGGTGTTGTTGCCGTGGGCGACTCAGGTGTCGCGCAGGCGTTTCAGGGTCTTTATGTCGTTGGCGTGGGGTTCGGGGGCTCGGCCTGGGGTCTCTATCAGGATGGGGAGGCCCTGCACGGCCGGGTGGCTGAAGAGGTCGGCGAAAGGCTGTTCGCCTATCTCGCCGGCGCCGATGTTCTCGTGGCGGTCCCTCCCCGAGGCGCAGGGGTCCTTCGAGTCGTTGGCGTGGACCAGCTTCAGGCGGCCCTCGCCCACGGTGGCCACCAGGGCGTCGATCGTGTCCTTCGCGCCGCCGGCGGCGGCGAGGTCGTGGCCGGCGGCGAAGGCGTGGCAGGTGTCGAAGCAGACGCCCAGCTTCGGGTGGTGTTCGAGCTTCTCGAAGAACGGGCCCAGGTCCTGCACCTTGGTGCACAGCATGTTGTTCTGGCCCGCCATGGGTTCCAGGAGGAGGTCCGGGCCGTCCTCGGGGATCTCCTCCAGGAGCGGGAGGACGTGCTCGTGGACCTGCGCCATGGCCTCGTCGTAGGTCTGGGACACGGCGGAGCCCGTGTGGACGACGACGCCGCGGGCGCCGATGGCCCGGCCTCGGGTCAGGGAGTGGCGGACGGTCGCGATCGACTTGGCGAGGGTCTCCGGTGTGGGGGAGCCGAAGTTGACCAGGTACGGGGCGTGCACGTACACGGGGATGCCGTGCTCGCGGAGTCTCGCGTCCTCGGCGGGCCTGCCTTCGGGAAGCGCCCAGCCGCGCGGGTTCGCGACGAACACCTGGATCGCCTCGGCGCCGATCTCGGCGGCGTACTTCAGGCCGCCGGTGGCCAGGCCGCCGGCCACGGGGACATGGGCCCCGACGGGGCTGTGCGGTGAGGTCATAGCCGTTTCAGCCTAGCCGGTCACGGGCCCCGGACGATGGTGACGGTGGAGCCTCGCGGAGCCTCGCCGCTGGACGGCGACTGGAACCGGACGATGTTGCCGCCGAAGCCCGTCACGTTGACCTTGAACCCGGACTCCCGCAGGGCCTTGCGGGCGTCCTGCACGGTGCGGCCGCTCATGTCGGGGACGGGAATCTTCTGGTCGCCGCCGTCGTCGCAGCCGAACTGGACCGGGCCGGCGTCGATGATGCAGTCGCGCTTGTTGACGACGATCGTGACGTCGTCGCCGCGGGAGACGCCGGTGCCCTCGGACGGGTCCTGGCTGATCACGCTGTTCGGCTCCTTGCCGTCCACCTGCTTCTTCTCGACGGTGACGTTCAGGCCCATGGAGCGCAGCTGGTTGGCGGCGGTGTCGCCGTTCTGGCCGATGAGGCCGGGCATCGACATGCCGCTGGAGACGACGATGCCGACGGGCTCGTCGGGGGACCGCTTCTCGCCGGCGTCCGGGTCCGTGCTGATGACCCTGTCCTTGGCCACGGTCTGGGACGGGCTCGTGCTCGTCCGGCCGACGGTGAAGCCCTTGTCCTCAAGTGTCTGCTCGGCGTCGGCGAGGGACTTGCCCGTGACGTCCGGGACCTCGCGGGGCGTGATGCCCTTGGACGGTGTGAGGGTGACCGTCTGCCCCTTGGCGACGCGGGCGCCGGCGGCCGGGTCCGACTTGGCGACGCCGCCCTTGTGGACGCGGTCGTCGTAGACCGCCTTGGCCGTCCGCACGTCCAGGCCCTTGGACTCCAGCTGGTCGCGGGCGTCGGAGACCTTCATGCCGATGATGGACGACGGGACGTGCTCGTACTGGCCGGACGTCTGGTACCAGACCGCCCAGCCGAGGATGAGCGCGGCGACCGCGCCGATGGCGACGAGGACGTAGCGGCCGGTCAGCGCGCCGATCGCCCGGTCGGCCGTCGTGCGCTGCGGCACGTACTCGCCGGCCGGCATCGTGCGCGGGTCGAGGACGGCGGTGTGCCCCGGCGCGGGCGTCTCCAGCACGCTGGTGGCGCCGCGCGTCGACTCCTCCATGCGGCGGTCGAAGTCGCGCGGCAGGCCGCCGAACACCTCGGCGACCTCGGCGTGGTAATGGTTCGCGTCCTGCGGGCGGCGCGCCGGGTCGTGGCTCGTCGCGTCCGTGACCAGGTCGTCCACCTGCCGGGGGACGCCGGGGACGACGCGGGACGGCGGCGGCACCGTCTCGTTCACGTGCTTGTAGGCGACGGCGAGCGGCGTGTCGGCCTCGTGGGGGAGGCGCCCGGTGAGCAGCTCGAACAGCATGATCCCGGCCGCGTACACGTCGGAGCGGACGTCGGCGCTGCCGGACAGCACCTGCTCGGGAGCGAGGTAGCCGACCGTCCCGATGATCATGCCGGTCTTGGTCATCTTGCTCGCGGTCTCGGCGCGGGCGAGCCCGAAGTCGGCGACCTTGACCTGGCCGTCCTCGGTGATCAGCACGTTCTCGGGCTTGACGTCGCGGTGCACGAGCCCGGCGCGGTGCGCGGCGCCGAGCGCGGCCAGCACCGGCTGCATGATCTCCAGCGCGGCGCGCGGGCCGAGCCGGCCGAGCGAGGTCAGCGCGTCGCGGAGCGTGCGGCCCGCGACGTACTCCATCACGAGGAAGACGTGCTCGCCGTCGGTGCGCTGGTCGTAGACCGCGACGACGTTCGGGTGCGACAGCGCCGCCGCGGCCTTCGCCTCGCCGATGAAGCGGGCGACGAAGTCGTCGTCGGACGCCAGCGCGGCGTGCATCACCTTGATCGCGACGGTGCGGTCGAGGCGGAGGTCCCGTGCGAGGTAGACCGTGGCCATGCCGCCGCGCGCGATGCGGGACTCAATGCGGTAGCGCCCGTCGAGCACCTGCCCGACGAGCGGATCCGCGACCGTCGTGTCCATCGGTGCGAGTTTACGGGCGAACCGCAGCGGACTTCATCAGTCCCGAGTATGAGCATCGATGAGTCCGGGGGCCGGCTCCTCCGGGGCGCCCGGTTCGGGGGCGGCCGGCGGGACGCGGCGGCCGGTGCTGCGGGAGACGGCCACGCCGGCCAGGCAGAGCAGCCCGCCGGCGAGCGTGATCAGGCCGGGGACCTCGCCGAGGAACAGCCACGACATGCCGACGACGAGGGCGGGAGCGGCGTACGTCGTGGCGCCCATCTTCCCGGCGGACGTGCGGGCCAGCGCGTACCCCCAGGTGGTGAACGCGATCGCGGTCGGGAAGACGCCCAGGTAGACCATGTTGAGGGTGGCTCCGGCCGGGGCGTCGGCGGCCTGCGAGACGAGCTGCCCGGAGAACGGAAGGCAGGCGAGCGCGCCGATCGCGCAGGCGAACGTGGTGAACTGCAGCGCGGAGGCGTGCCGCAGCGCCGGCTTCTGGCTCACGACGCCCGCCGCGTACGTCACGGCGGCGACCAGGCAGAGCAGCACCCCGCCGACGGACGCGCGGCCCTCGCCCGACATCGACAGCCCGACGACGGCGGCGCCGGCGAACGAGACGGCCATTCCGGTCACCAGCCGGGACGAGATGCCCTCCTTCAGCAGCCAGCCGCCGAGGAGCGCGATCAGGATCGGCCCGATGTTGACGACGAGGGCGGCGGTGCCCGCGTCCACGAGCTGCTCGCCCCAGTTGAGCGCGACCATGTAGGCGCCGAACCACAGGACGCCCGCGGTGACGATGCCCGGCCAGGCGGCCCTGGGCGGGAGTCCCTCGCGCCGGACGAGCCACAGGACGCCGAGGACGACCGTCCCGGCGAGGAGGCGGCCGAGGGCGAGCGCGCCGGGGCCGTACTCGGCTCCGGCGCTGCGGATCGAGACGAAGGCGGACGCCCACAGCACCACCGTGACGGTGGCGGCGGCGACCGCGCGCTTGTCGACGCGCCCCGAGTTCTCCTGCTGCATGTGACGCACCTTAGGTATGGGTCGTTTCCACGAACACCGAAGGGACGTGCCGGGTTGCGGCATGCCCGCCGGACCCAGTCTCGTGAGAGCGGAGGTTTCAGGTCCAGCGAATATTCCTACAGAGAACTCTTTAGAGAACCTACGAAGTGGCGAGCCCCTCGAAGGGGGACGACGCCTGCGCGTAGCGGCGCATCGGGATGCGTCCGGCCAGCCGGGCGAGCCGCCCCGCCTCCACCGCGTGCCGCATCGCCGCGGCCATCCGCTCGGGGTGGCGCGCGCGGGTGACGGCGGTCGCGAGCAGCACGGCGTCGCAGCCCAGCTCCATGGCGAGCGCGGCGTCGGACGCGGTGCCGAGCCCAGCGTCCAGGATCACCGGCACGCCCGCCCGCTCGACGATCAGCTCGATGTTGTGCGGGTTGCGGATGCCGAGGCCCGACCCGATCGGGGATCCGAGCGGCATCACGGCGGCGCAGCCGATCTGCTCCAGGCGGTGCGCGAGCACCGGGTCGTCGCTGGTGTACGGCAGCACGACGAAGCCGTCGGCGACGAGCTGCTCGGCGGCCTCGACCAGCTCGATCGGGTCGGGCAGCAGCGTGCGCTCGTCCGCGATCACCTCCAGCTTGACCCAGCTCACGCCGAGCGCCTCGCGGGCCAGCTTGGCGGTGAGCACGGCCTCCCCGGCGGTGAAGCAGCCCGCGGTGTTCGGCAGCACCCGGATGCCGCACTCCTTGAGGACGTCCAGCACCGAGCCGCGCGCGGACGGGTCGACCCGCCGCATCGCGACCGTGGTCAGCTCCGTCCCGGACGCGGTGAGCGCCTCCCGCAGCACCTGCATGCTGGGCGCCCCGCCCGTCCCCATGATCAGCCGCGAGCCCAGTTCCTCCCCGGCGATGACCAGCTTGTCCGCGTCCACCCTCAGCCTCCTTGCACGGCGGTCAGCACTTCAAGGCGGTCGCCGTCGCGCAGCGCCGTCGTCTCCCAGGCCGACCGGCGGACGACCTCGTCGTTCAGCGCGGCGGCCACGCCCGTCCCCGCCGTGCTGACGGACGCGACGGCCGCGGCCACGCTCGCGCCCTCCGCCAGCTCGCGCGGCTCGCCGTTGACGGTCACCTTCATGCCCGCACCTCGGCGAAGCGGCCCGGCGAGAACGCCCCGGCGACCTCGGGGACGGGACCGTCCAGCAGCATCGCGGACAGGATGTCGGCGCTCACCGGGGCCAGCAGGACGCCGTTGCGGAAGTGCCCGGTGCCGGCGAACAGGCCGGGCAGCGCCGTCGGCCCCAGCACCGGCGCGTTGTCCGGGGAGCCGGGCCGCAGCCCGGCGGCGACCTCGGCGAACTCCAGCTCGGTGATGCCCGGCAGCAGCTCGCGGGCGTCCCGCAGCAGCTCCCACAGCCCGCCCGCGGTGACGCGCGTGTCGAAGCCCATCTCCTCCTGAGTGGCGCCGAGGACGATCTCGCCGTCCGCGCGCGGCACTAGGTAGACCGAGGAGCCCTTCACCAGGCCGCGAGTGGTCCGCTGGAGGAACGGCATCCGGGTCCGGAGCCGGATCACCTGGCCCTTCACCGGCCGGACCGGCGGGACGGTCCCGGGCGGCAGCCCTTCGAGGTCGCCCGACCACGGCCCGGCCGCGATCAGCACCCGGTCGGCGCGGAGCACCGTCCCGTCGTCCAGCGCGACCCCGGCGACCGCGTCGTTCTCGACGACGATCCGCGCGGCCCGCCGGCGGACGAGCCGGACGCCCAGCCGCTCCGCCGCCGCGAGCAGCGCCGCGGTGAGCCGGCGCGGGTCGATCGAGCCGTCCGCGGGGGCGAGCAGCCCGCCGCGCACGCCGGGCGCGAGCATCGGCTCCGCCCGCCGGCACTCGCGGCCGGTCAGCGCCTCGGCGGGGATGCCGAGGCTCTCCTGGAAGCGGCGCAGGTCGTCCAGGTAGCCCAGGTCGTCGGCGTCGAACGCGACCTGGAGCAGCCCGTCGGTGCGGTGGCCGGTGTCCAGGCCGGTCAGCTCCTCCAGTTCGGCGACGAACGCGCCGTACCGGTCGCGGGACGCGAGGCCGAGCCGCAGCAGCGGCTCCTCGCCGTAGGTCAGCTCGCTGACCGGGGTGAGCATGCCCGCCGCCACCGACGAGGCGCCGCTCGCGGGGGCCGGGTCGACCAGTGTGATCCCGCATTCCCTCGCCGGGGCGCCGCCCGCGGCGGTGCGCCAGGCGGTGGCGAGGCCGATGACCCCCGCCCCCACGATCACGATCTGCATGCGCGCTCCCTTCGCCGGCATGATCCGGATCAGGTCCGGCGGTCGGCGGCCCGTTCCAGCCGCCCTCTCAGCCCGGTCGCACCGGACTCCCGCGCTCTGTGTCGATTTATCCGCTTCCCACCTTACGACCTCGGCTGGACCGTCCATCATCTGGACAGGTGTCCACCCGAAAATGGCGGCGCATTAGGCTGCTCATCATGGAGAGCGTCATCGTCGTGGGTGGCGGGCTGGCCGGCGTGCGCGCCGTCGAGGCCCTGCGGAGCAAGGGGTACGAGGGCGCGCTGACGCTCGTGTCGGCGGAGCGGCACCGGCCCTACGACCGGCCGCCGCTGTCCAAGGCCGTCCTCGCGGGCGAGTCCGACGACACCACCGTCGACGCCGACTGGGACGCGCTGCGCTGCGAACCGCTGCTCGGCGTCCGCGCCACCGGCCTGCGCCTGGACGCGCCCGGACGCGGCGGCGTCCTCGCGACCACGGCGGGCGACCTGCCGTTCGGCGGGCTGGTCATCGCCACCGGCGCCGCCCCCGTCACGCTGCCGGGCGACGGCCGCCAGCACGTCCTGCGGACCGTCGACGACTCCCGCGACCTGCGGTCCCGGCTGACCGAGGGCGCCCGCATCGTGATCGTCGGCGCCGGCTGGATCGGCGCCGAGGTCGCGACCACCGCCGCGCGGAAGGGCTGCCGCGTCACCGTCGTGGAGGCGGCCGACACCCCGCTGGCGAACGCGATCGGGTCCGAGGTGGGCGCGCTGACCGCCCCCTGGTACGCGGAGGCGGGCGTCGGGCTGCGCACCGGCGTGAAGGTCGCCGCGGTCGACGAGGGCGGCCTCGCGCTCGCCGGCGGCGGGCGGATCGAGGCCGACGAGGTCGTGGTCGGCATCGGCGTCCGCCCGGACGTGTCCTGGCTGGACGGCTCGGGCCTGCTGGTGGAGCGCGGCGTGGTCACCGACGGCTCGTTCCGCGCCTACCAGGGCGAGGAGGAGCCGGCTTCCCGCCGCCCGGACGTCGTGGCGGTCGGCGACTGCGCCGCCTGGTGGTCGGCGCGGTACGGGCGGCGGCTCCTCGTCGAGCACTGGGACACCGCCCTGAACGCCCCCGAGATCGCCGCCGCGTCCCTCCTCGGCCAGGACGCCGTCTACGACGCCGCCCCCTACTTCTGGTCCGAGCAGTTCGGGCGCATGGTGCAGTACGCGGGCAGCCACGCCGCGTCCGAGCGGCTCCTCCTCCGCGGCGACCCGTCCGGCCCGAAATGGGCCGCGGTGTGGCTGACCGGCGACCGCCTCGACGCGATCCTCACCGTCGACAGGCCCCGTGACCTGGTACAGGCGAGGCGCGTGATCGCCGCCGGGACGCCGGTCGACCCCGAGGCGATCGCCGACCCGGACGTGCCCGTCCGGCAGGCCGTTCGCTGACGGCGATCGGCGCGGGAGGGGAACCGCTGTTCAGGGGGTTTGAGCGTTCCGGCGGCGTGGTAGCAAGGGGGCGTGACGCAGATGCACGCAACCGTTGACAGCGCACTCGACCCCCGGACCGACGCCCTCGCCGGCGACTGGCTCACCCTCCGCGAGGCCGCGGACCGCCTCGGGATCAAGCCCAACCGGATCAAGCAGCTCATCCACGAGCACCGGATCCTCGCGGTGCGCCGGGGCGGCGACCCGATGGTGCCCGCGGCCTTCATCAAGGACGGCCAGGTCATCAAGGGCCTCCCCGGCACGCTCACCCTCCTGTCGGACGCCGGATTCGACGACGTGGAGACCATCCGCTGGCTGTTCACCGCCGACGACACGCTGCCGGGAACACCGGTCGACGCGCTCACCGAGAACCGGGGGACCGAGGTCCGCCGCCGGGCCCAGGCACTCGCGTTCTAGCACCGCCCGGTATCGGCGGAGCACAACGCACGTGACACGATCGCGGGGTCGCGGGCGGCGGGACACCTCCGCCGCGCGGCCCCGCGATCCCGTAGGAAAGGACGTTCACCGGCCGTGTCCAGGCACCTCCCCTCCGAACGCGCCGTAGCGCTGCGCGCCCGGCTCAGCCGAGCCCGCCTCTACCTCTGCACCGACGCGCGGGAGCGGCAAGGAGACCTGCCGGACTTCCTGGACGCCGTCCTCGCCAACGGCGTCGACATCGTCCAGCTCCGCCAGAAGGGGCTGGAGGCCCGGGACGAGATGACCTACCTGGAGATCTTCCGGGCGGCCTGCGACCGGCACGGCGCGCTGCTCGCCGTCAACGACCGGGCCGACGTGGCGCACGCCGTCCGCGCCGACGTGCTGCACCTCGGCCAGGACGACCTGCCGGTGCCCGCCGCCCGCGAGATCGTCGGCGGCGACCCGCTGATCGGCCGGTCCACGCACTCCGACGAGCAGGCGTCGGCGGCTTCGGCAGAACCCGGCGCCGACTACTTCTGCGCGGGCCCGGTGTGGCCCACGCCGACCAAGCCCGGCCGCGCCGCGCCCGGCCCGAAGCTGCTGGAGTACGTGGCGGCGCAGGGGGTCGCGCGTCCCTGGTTCGCGATCGGCGGCATCGACCTGGGGAACCTCGGCGAGGTGCTGGACAGGGGCGCGAGCCGCGTCGTGGTGGTGCGCGCGATCACCGAGGCGGACGACCCCGGCGCCGCGGCGGCCGAGTTCGCGCGCCGGCTGGCGAGCTGACCCTGCCTGGACTGGCCTTGCCGAAGCTGACCTTGCGGTGGTTTGACCAGGATCACGGTGCGGACCACACGGACGATCACCCAGAATGGGGATCATGAGCGTGGGACCCGAAGACGACCGGACCGTCGACCTCGACGACGATCTGGAGATCCTGCCCGACCAGACGTCCGACGACACCGACACGGGCTGGGGCGAGTGGCGGCGCGACGACGGCAACGACGCGCGCCTGCTGGAGGACCGCCCGCCGCACTGGTAGGACGGGCCGTCAGAACGGCATGCGCCGTCAGAACAGCATGCGCCGTCAGAACAACATGCCGAGCGCGAACCCGGCGGCGACGACGGCGCCGAGCGCGACCATCATCCGCCACCGGTAGCGCGGGATCCGGGTCGGGCGCGGCTTCGGCGCGGGCCCCTGGCCCTCCCGCAGCGCCCGGACGAGCTGGGGCGCGGTCGGCCGCGCGGCCGGGTTCTTGTCCAGGCAGCGGGCCGCGAGGTCGCGCAGCGGGCCCTGCATGTCGCCGAGGTCGGGCCGCCGGGAGGTGACGCGCCGCATGACGGCGGCGCTCGGCCCGGTGCCGAACGGCGGGCGCCCGGTCGCGGCGAACACCACCGCGGCGCCCCAGGCGAAGACGTCGGCGGGCGGCCCGACCGGCTCGTCCTCGATCTGCTCGGGCGCCATGTAGGCCGGCGTGCCGATCGGGCCGGTGGTCAGCGGGGTCGCGTCGGCGGTGCGGGCGATGCCGAAGTCGATGACCTTGGCGCCGTCCGGGCCGAGCAGCACGTTGCCGGGCTTGAAGTCGCGGTGCACGATCCCGGCGCGGTGGATCGCGGCGAGCGCCCCCGCCGTCCGCAGCGCGACCTTGCGCAGCTGCGGGGCGGGCAGCGGCCCGCGGTCGGTGACGACGTCCTGCAGCGACGGGCCCTCGACGAACTCGCTGACGATGTAGGGGCGGTCGCCGGTCATGTCGGCGTCCAGGACGCGCGCGGTGTGCCGCCCGGCCACCTGGAGGGCCGCGTCCGCCTCCTTGACGAAGCGGCTGCGCGCCCGCTGCCCGGCCGTCGCGCCGCCGCGCAGCAGCTTCACCGTGACGAGCTCGCCGTCGCCGTCCCGGCCGAGGTAGACGACGCCCTGGCCGCCCTCGCCGAGCCGGCCGAGCAGCGTGTAGCCGCCGAGGCCGCGCGGGTCGTCGGGGCCGAGCGGCGCGTCGTGCCGCCGGTCGCGGCCGTGCGCGGAGCGGGGCGCGCCGTTCTGGCGGCCCTGCCCGGACCGGGGCTTGCCGGCGCGGCCGGAGTGCCCGGGGTGCGCGGGACGCCCGGATCGGGCGCCGGCAGGGCGCGGGGAATGGGGGTTCGTCCTCCCGCGGGAGGTGTCGTGCGGCACAGGAGAACTCCGACTCGGCGGGGACGGACGAAGATTTTCCTTATTTGTACCGCGTCACGGCTGAGCACGGCAGGGGAACCGAGATCTTTGTTTTTACTGGCATGTCCCCAATGTCCCCGTTTGAGCGATCTTTCGGGACGAGGCGCCGACCATGACCTTGTAGCAGCCGTCCGCGACCTTCCACGCCTTCGCCTCCTCGTTCCAGTAGGCGAAAGACCGCGAGGAAAGCGGGAACGTCACCGTCGTGCTCTGGCCCGGCGCGAGCGTGACCTTGGTGTAGCCCTTGAGCTGCTTGGGCGGCTGCGGCACGTCCACACCCGGCGACGGCATGCCGATGTAGAGCTGCGGGACGGCGACTCCGGCGCGCTGGCCCGTGTTGGTGACGGTCACCTGGACCGCCTTGGTGCTCGCCTTGAGGCCGCTGTAGGAGAACGTCGTGTAGGACAGGCCGTGCCCGAACGGGAACTGCGGCGCGATGCCCTTCGCGTCATAGTGCCGGTAGCCGACCATGACGCCCTCGGAAAGGGTGATGGTCTTGTCGACGCCGGGGTACTGCGCGGCGTTCCCGGACGCCGGCGCGTCGTTCTCGGCCACGGGGAACGTCACCGGCAGCCGTCCACCGGGGTCCACGTCCCCGTACAGGACGCGCGCCAGGGCGCTCCCGGCCTCCTGACCCGGATACCAGGCCTCGACGATGCCCTTCACCCGGCCGGCCCAGGGCGTCAGCACGGGGCCGCCCGTGTTCAGCACGACGATCGTGTTGGGGTTGGCCTTGGCGACCTCGGAGATCAGCCCGTCCTGGTCGCCCCGGAGCGGCTCGCCGCACTGGAGCGTCAGGCACGACTTGTCGAAGAACTCGCCCTGGCTGTCGGTGGCGAACACGATCGCGACGTCGGCGTTCCGGGCCGCGTTCGCCGCGGCGCCGCGGTCGTCGCCGTTGGTGTAGGAGATCGCGGTCCCGGCCCCGGCGCGGCGGGCGATGCCGTCCTGCGCGCTGACGGCCGTGAACGGCACGACCTTCGCCGAGCCGAACCCGCTCGGGCTCTCCTGCGCGGCCCGCCCGATCAGCGCGATGGACTTCGGCGCCTTCAGCGGCAGGGCGCCGTCGTTCTTCAGCAGCGTGATCCCCGCCTCCTCGATCCGCCGCGCGGCGGTCTGGCTCGCCGCCCGGTCGATGCGGGACAGGTCGTTCGGGTACGCCTGCCGGTCGAACACCCCGAACGCGAACATCGTCCGCAGGATGTTGCGGACGTGCCCGTCCACGGTCGCCTGCGTGACCTTCTGCTGCGCGACGGCCATCTTCAGCAGGAACGCGTTGTACTTCATGCCGAGCGGCAGCTCCATGTCGAGCCCGCCGTTGGCGGCCGCCACGGTGTCCTGCACGGCGGTGTGGTCGGACGGCACGAACCCCTTGAAGCCCCACTCCGATCGCAGGATCTTGTTGAGGACGGCGTCGTCCTGGCACGCCCACCGGCCGTTCAGCTTGCCGAACCCGCACATGACGGTGGCCGCCCCGGCCTCCTTCACCGCGGCCTCGAACGGCGGCAGGTAGATCTCCCGGAGGGTGCGCGGGTCCACCTTCATGGCCAGCGACAGCCGGTCCTGCTCCTGCGTGTAGACGGCCATGTGCTTGACCGACGTCATCACGCCCTGCGCCTGCGCGCCCTTGATCCACGGGACGCCGAGCGTCGCCGACAGGTACGGGTCCTCGCCGAAGCCCTCGAACGTCCGGCCGTTGCGGGGCGTGCGCAGGACGTCCACGGTCGGGCCGAAGACCAGGTCGTTGCCGCGGTGCCTCGCCTCCCACGCGACCGTCCCGCCGTACAGCCCGGCGGCGGCCGGGTCGAACCCCGCCGCGAGCGCGATCGGCGCGGGCAGCGCGGTCGCCTTGCCCTGCCGGACGCCGGCCGGGCCGTCGGACATGTAGACGGGCGGGATGCCGAGCCGCTCGATGCCGTGGTTGGTGTCGGCGTGCGCGTCCTCGAAGAACCCGCCGAGCGGGCCGCCGAACGGGTCGTCGGACGCCAGCAGCGCGATCTTCTCGTCGCCGGTCAGCTCCGGCAGCAGCAGCGCCGTCCGCGCGTCGGGCGTCAGCGACGTGTCGCACCAGGGCCGCTGCGCCGGGTCGCCGCAGCGTCCCGCCGCGGCCCGCGCCTGCCCGGGCGCCGGAACCGCCGTCAGCGCCAGCACGGCCGCGAGCGCCCCCGCCGCCGGGAGCCACCGTCCCGCTCGCATCAGTGCCCCTCCTCGTTCCGGGCTCCCTGCTCGTTCTGGACACGCAGGGCGTTCAGGGTGAAGGCGACCATGTGGTAGTGGCCGATCAGCATGACCAGCTCGATCAGCTCGCGCTCCCCGAACCGGGTGGCGAGCTCCGTCCACGTCGCGTCGGTGACCGTGCCGCGCGCGTGCAGCTCGTCCGCGGCCGTGAGGACCATGTGGTCGTCATCGCTCCAGCCGTGGCCGTCGAGGTCGAGCTTGAGCGCCGCGATCTCGGGCTCGGTGAGCCCGGCGTCGAGCGCGAGCCCGCGGTGGTGGTCCCACTCGTAGGCGCAGGACCGGTGGTGCGCCGTCCGCATGATCGCCAGCTCGCGGTCCCGGGCGCCCAGCGTGCCGTGCATCAGCAGCATGGAGCCGAAGCCGATCCACGAACGGAAGAGCTCGGGATGGCGGGCGAGCGTGGTGAAGATGTTCAGCGGCCCCGTCGTGGCGGCCACCGCCTTGAGCACGTCGTCCCACTGGTCCTCGGGCAGCGGGTCGAAGCGCGGGACGCGGTTCCCCGGGGTGTCGGCGCACATGGCGACCTTTCTGCCACCAATCAGTGGGAAAGTTCTAGTGCACCGGGAAAACTTGGCCGGATCGTGTCATTCGGTACTCATGTGCTGCGGGTGGTGGCGGCGACGGCCAGCGCCGCGAGGGCCTGCCTGGACCCGGCGTCGATGGCGGCGGCGTCCAGGATCCGCTCCGCCTCGCGCTGGTAGCGCTCGATCAGGGCCTCGCAGGCGGCGAGGCCGCCGGTCTCCTCGATGATCGTGCGCAGCTCGTCCACGCCGGGCCGGTCGAGGGCCGGGTCGCCGAGACGGCGCCGCACCGCGTCGGCCTGCGCGGCGGAGGCGCGTTCCAGGGTCAGCGCGATCAGCACGGTCCGCTTGCCCTCGCGGAGGTCGTCGCCGGCCGGCTTGCCGGTAGCGGCCGGGTCGCCGAACACGCCGAGCACGTCGTCGCGGAGCTGGAAGGCGATGCCGAGCGGGAGCCCGTAGCCGGTGAGCGCCGCGGTCACGTCCGGGCGGGCGCCGGCCAGCGCGGCGCCGAGGTGCAGCGGGCGCTCGATCGTGTACTTGGCGCTCTTGTACTCGACCACGCGCAGCGCCGTCGCGACGGTCGCCCGCCCGCGGGTGCCCTCCAGCATGTCGAGGTACTGGCCGCACATGACCTCGGTGCGCATCAGGTCGTAGACGGCCCGGCCGCGCCGGCGGCGCTCGGTGTCCAGCCCGCACGTCTCGAACATCTCGCTCGACCAGGCCAGGCACAGGTCGCCGAGCAGGATGGCGGCGCCGCCGCCGAACGCCTCCGCGTCGCCCGGCCACGCCTGCGCGCGGTGCAGCGCCTCGAACCGGCGGTGGGCGGACGGCTGGCCGCGGCGGGTGTCGCTGGAGTCCATCACGTCGTCATGGATCAGCGCGCTCGCCTGGAGCAGCTCCAGGGACGCGGCGGCGGCCACGATGCCGGGGCCGTCCTCGCCGCCCGCGGCGCGCCACCCCCAGTAGCAGAACGCCGGCCGCAGCCGCTTGCCGCCGCTCAGCAGGGCGTCGAGCGCGGACAGCAGCGGCCCGAGGTCGTCGCTGATGGCCAGCAGCGCGGGACGCTGCCGGTCGACGAAGCCGAGGAGGGCTTCGTCGACCTCCTTGCGAATACGGCTGGTCGACATGCCGAGATCGTATCCACCTGGGGCGATTCAACCTTGCCCGCGGAACGTGAGAAGTCACTGGATCACCGGGAACAGAGACATAACGCCCGTGAGGTGTGGTGAGCATCACGCACAACGGCGGCTTCGGGCCCCGCCGCGGGCCTCCGGCGGGCTCCGCGGGCCTTCCGTAGGCTCCGCGGGCCTTCTGTAGGCTTGGGGAATGCGACGCGCACGCCCCGACCGGGCCCCGACCGTCCGAGAGCTGCTGGCCTCGGGAGGCAGGTCCTTCTCGTTCGAGTTCTTCCCGCCCAAGACCGACAAGGGCGCGCGGAACCTGTGGCGTACGATCCGCGAGCTGGAGTCCCTGCACCCGACGTTCGTGTCGGTGACCTACGGCGCGGGCGGCGGTACCCGCGACACGACCGTCGACATCGTCGAGCGCATCGCGACCGACACCACGCTCACCCCGGTCGCGCACTTCACCGCCGTGAACCACTCGCAGGCCGAGCTGCGCAACCTGATCGGCCGGTTCGCGGCGGCCGGCGTCCGCAACGTCCTCGCGCTGCGCGGCGACCCGCCCGGCGACCCGATGGGCGAGTGGGTCAAGCACCCCGACGGCGTCGAGTACGCCGCCGAGCTGGTCCGGATGATCCGCTCCTACGGCGACTTCTGCGTCGGCGTGGCCGCGTTCCCCTACAAGCACCCGCGCTCGCCCGACGTCGACAGCGACGTCCGGTACTTCATCGAGAAGTGCCGGGCCGGGGCCGACTACGCGATCACCCAGATGTTCTTCCGCGCCGAGGACTACTTCCGGCTCCGCGACCGCGTCGCCGCCGCCGGCTGCGACGTGCCGATCCTGCCGGGCATCATGCCGGTGACCCGGCTGAGCACGATCGAGCGGTCCGAGCAGCTGTCCGGCGCGCCGTTCCCGCCCGAGATCAGGGCCCGGTTCGACGCCGTCGCGGACGACCCCGAGGCGGTGCGGCGGCTCGGCGTCGAGCACGCCGCCGAACTGTGCCGCGAACTGCTCGACCAGGACGCGCCCGGCATCCACTTCATCACGTTCAACAAGTCGACGGCGACGCGCGAGGTCTACTCGCTCCTCGGCGCCGGCGAGTACGGCGCCAGGGGCAGCGTCCCGCCCATGACCGCGTAGCGCGGCCCGCCGCCCGGGAACTCGAAGTGGGGCAGCAGGTCCACCATGCCGACCGATCGGTAGAGATTGCGGGCCGGGGTGTCCGGCGCCCGGTCGAGCGTCGACAGGACGACCGTCCGCTCCTGCCTGCCCTCGCACAGCGCGTTGAGCAGGCTCCGGCCGAGGCCCTTGCCCTGGGCCTGCGGATGGACGTGCAGCTCGGCGACCTCGAACGCGTCGTCCAGCCACGCCTCGGCGTGCTCGGGCCCCTCCAGGTCCGACAGCGCCTGGTGGACGACGTCGTGCCACCACTGGCCGCGCGTCCCGTGGAACCCGTACGCGAAGCCCTGGACGGGCCCGGTCAGGACGGGCAGCGCCCCCCGCCGCTCGACCACGAACGCGCGGAACCCCGGGTACGAGGCGTGCCGCTCCATGATCGTGTGCCGGCCGGGGAGCTGCTCGTCCGGCGGCTCCATCGCCGACGCGTACACGTCCAGCATCGGGTTGAGCCTGCGTAGGAAGGCGCGTTCGTCGATCTCGCGCAGCTTCGGGTCCCTCACCGGACAGAGCCTAGACCCGGGGGACGGTCCGCTGCGTCGCGGAGAGCCGATCGTAGATGTCCCAGAGGATGCGGTCGGCGGCCTTCTTCAGCGCCCCGCGCTCGGCGTCGAGCCGCCCGCCCCACGTGCGCGCCTCCGGGCCCAGCCACGCGTCCGTCCCGCGCAGGGTCTTCACCGGCGCGTCGAGGGCCTGCCGGAGCCGGTCGATGCCGCCGTAGGCGTCCGCGTACGCCTGGTACAGGCGCTGGTACTCGGGGTTGGGCCGCTCGGTGGGGGACAGCTTGGCGGCGGCCGCGCCGGTGAGCGGCACGGGCAGGCTCCCGGGAGGCGGGGGAGCGGCCATGGCGACCTCTCGAGCTCTCAGGCGACGTTGGTCGCTTCCGGTTGGTGCAGACCGAGCTCGGCGATGGCCGCGCGCGTCCGCTCGCTCATGTCCGCCCCCAGGAGCACCTGGACGGCGATGGGCCGGACGCCCGCGCGGTCGGCCTCGGCCAGGAAGGCGCGCAGCCACTTCACGTCCATCGTCAGGTGGTGACCGGCGATCCCGAGCGATTCCTGGACGGCCTTCACCTTCGCCCCGTCCTCGTCGGCCGCCTTCAGCAGGTCGGCGGTCGCGGCGGGCCCGAGCCGCTCGTACAGCTTCTCGGTGTAGTCGGGGTCATCGGCGTTGGCCTTGAGGTGCTTCCAGACCGAGTCGGGGACGGGCCTGCCGTCCTGGACGGCCGCCACCACGGCCAGGGCATCGGTCTTGGCGGCTTTGGCGGCGGCCCGCCGATCGGGGAAGTTGCCGATGTCCCCGGCGCCCCTCGGAGTCGGCTTGGGCGCGGTCTTGCGCGGCGGCGGCTCGACGGGCCGGGGCGTTCCGGCGGGGGCCCTGCGGGGCCTGCCCGGCGCCGGGGCGGGCGCGGGCGGCGGCGGGGCGCCGACCCCGCCGCCGGGGGAGGGATGGGTGATCGCGTAGTTGTAGCGCCGCGAGAGCATCCCGAGCTGGTCGGCGGCCCACTGCGCCACCTGGTCGGCCTGCCGGTAGCCGGCCGCGGACACCCCCGGCGGCGGACGATGCGCGTTGAGCCAGCCCTGGATCGCGTTCTGCGCGTCCTGCAGCTGCCTGATGACCTGATCGAGCGCGGGCGGGTCGATCCCCCGGAACTCCGGGTCGCGCGCCGCCGGGCCCGTGCGCATCTGGGCTGTCATCGCACCTCCGGAGGTCACCGATCGCAGACGTGCCCCGACTCCCCAGAATCACACCGCTGTCACTGGCTGTCGAGGGCCTTGCGCACCGATTCCTCATCACGGGCCACGACCGCGCCGCCGCCGGTCACCACGATCGGACGCTGGATCAGCACCGGGTTCGCCACCATGACCTCGATCCACCGCGCCCGGTCGCGCTCCATGTCCTTGAGCCCGAGCTCCTTGGCGACCGGCTCGTTCAGCCGCGCCACGTCCCACGGCTCGGCGCCGACGCGCTTGAGCACCTCGTCCAGCTCGTCCGCGGTGGGCGGCTCGTCCAGGTAGCGGCGTTCGGTGTACTCGACGCCGGCCTCGTCCAGCGCGGCCTTCGCGGCGCGGCTCTTCGAGCAGCGCGGGTTGTGCCAGATCTCCATCACTCCACCTCCGCGGGGGTTCCCCCGGTGATCCTCAGCAGTTCCTCGTACGACGTCGCGAAGACGGTGTGCGGGTGCCCGCCGGCCGCCCAGACCTCGCCGTACCCGTTCAGCCAGACGTCCACGAGCGTACGGATCGGCGCCGGATGGCCGACCGGCGCCACGCCCCCGATCGGCTGCCCGGTCGCCTCCCGGACGAACTCCGGCGTCGCCCGGCGCACCTTCGCCGCGCCCACCAGGGCCGCGACCTTGGCCGTATCCACGCGGTGCGCGCCGCTGGTCATCACCAGCAGCGGGGCCCCGTCGGCGTCGAACAGCAGGCTGTTGGCGATCGCGCCGACCTCGCAGCCCAGCTGGTCCGCCGCGGCCTGCGCCGTCCGCGCGGAGTCGGGAAGCTCGACGACGGTCCCGGTCGCGCCCTGGTCCCGCAGGGCCTTCGCGACGATTTCGGCATTCGGATGCATGGGAAGCACTTTAAGCTTCCTCCATGCGCGGGATACCGATCGACGTGCGGAAAAGCGCGGTGCTGCTGATCGCGGCCGTCGCCCTTGCTGGTTGCGACGGGTCGGAGCAGGCGGCTCCGCGCGCGCAGGAGGGCACACCGGCCAGGACGGCGCCGGCGACGCCGCCTCCGACGCCTACGCCGGCACCCGTGCGGCGCAGGCTGAAGCCGGGCGCGAAGGGCGACGACGTCACGGAGCTCCAGCACCGCCTCAAGGAACTGAACTACGACCCGGGCAAGGCGGACGGGAAGTACGGGCCGTCCACGCAGACGGCCGTGTGGGCGTTCCAGGCGGTCAACCGCATGAAGCAGACGAGCACCCTGGGCAAGTCCTTCTGGGAGGCCCTGGAGGCGCCCAGGGAACCGCGTCCGATGGCCAAGAAGCGCGAGAGGAACCGCGTCGACGTCGACCTGAAGCGGCAGTACCTCGTCCTCTACAGGGACGGCAAGCCCCGCCTCATCTCGCACATCTCGTCCGGCTCGGGGGAGTACTACTGCGCCAAGGACCGCGGCGCCACCGTCGCCCGGTGCCGCTACGCCACCACGGGCACGGGCGACTTCCGGACGGGACGCCGCTTCGCCGGCTGGGAGACCTCGCCCCTCGGCCGGCTCTACAACCCCGTCTACTTCAACGGCGGCATCGCCTTCCACGGCGCGCTGGACGTGCCGAAGTATCCAGCGTCACACGGCTGCGTCCGGATGCCGATGCACATCGCCGAGTACTTCCCGGGCCTCCTCGAGACGGACGTCCCCGTGCACGTCAGGCGGCCCCGGTAAGGCTTCGCCGACGCCGCCCGGCGAACTGTCGTACGCCGCTGCTCTACTGTCGGCATGCCCGCTGACCTGCGGGGAACGACACACCTTCGAACACGTTGACGAATCGCC
Source organism: Actinomadura latina NBRC 106108 (assembly GCF_001552195.1). GTDB lineage: Bacteria > Actinomycetota > Actinomycetes > Streptosporangiales > Streptosporangiaceae > Spirillospora > Spirillospora latina. The sequence goes on along the minus strand of NZ_BCQS01000005.1, from coordinate 301,161 downwards.
GTCAGGGCGGTTTACTGTGAATGCGTCGAACTTATGTTCGAGGCTGGTGCGGGACTCGCGGCCCGCGCCAGGGCGACGTCCCCGCCGATCGCGGTGTTTCGGCGGGACGGACGGCCGGGCGGAGTGAGGGGAAGCTCTCCGCCCGGTCGGCCCGAGCCCGGAAGGAGGCACACATGTCCGCAGCGATGACCGCACGCGGAGTCCACTCCGCAGCACAGCCCGTCCCGCCGCCGAGCCCACGCCACCGTCCGCTGCCCGCGCCGCGTCCGGCGCACACGGCCGTCGGCCAGCTGCACGCCGCCCGCATGGGCCTCGCCGAGGCGGCCGAGGCCTCCTCGCCCGCCGTCCGCTACGTCTGCGCCCACCTGGCCGCGCTGCGCGCCGCCGCCGCGGTGCTGGCGTCCAAGGAGCCGCTGGAGACCCACCGGCGCGGGCGTCCGCGCAGCGTGTGGGTGCTGCTGCCCGAGGCCGAGCCCGCACTGCGCGAGTGGGCCGCGTTCTTCGCCGCCGGCGCCGACAAGCGCGCCGCCGCCGAGGCGGGCCTCCCGCGCGCCGTCACCCCGCGCGAGGCGGAGGAGCTCGTGCACGACGCGGAGGTCTTCGTCACCCTCGTCGAGGACACCCTCGGCATCGACGGGCAGCCCACCCTGCCCGTCCCGGAGGCCAGCTAGCCATGTCCGGAGGCCCGTCCCACCTCCCCGGGGCCGGCCTCCGCCGGAGCCGGGCCGTTCCGCCCGCCCTCACCATGGGCCTGGCACAGGGCGGCGGCCCGGCCCCGGCGTCCCCGACGATCGCGCCGGCGGCGGCCGCAACCCCCCGAGCCGGCCCCGCCGGCGCGATCCCCCCGCGAACGCGGAGGAGGGGCCTGATAGACATCGCTGCATGACGGGAACGCTGCCGCTGGACGGGATGCGCGTGATCGAGCTGTCCAGCTTCGTCGCGACGCCGCTGGGCGGGATGACCCTCGCGCAACTCGGCGCGGACGTCGTCCGGGTCGACCAGGTGGGCGGCGGCCCCGACATCGACCGGTGGCCGCTCGCCCCGTCCGGCCGGAGCCTGTACTGGGCGGGGCTGAACAAGGGCAAGCGGTCCGTCACCGTCGACCTGCGCTCGCCAGAGGGCCGCGAGGTCGTCGCCGGCCTCGTCGCGGAGAGCGGCGTCGTCCTGACCAACGCGTCCCCGCGCCCGGGACTCGCCTACGACGAGCTGAAGGCGGCGAGGCCCGATCTGATCCACGTCCAGCTCCAGGGCACCCGCGACGGGGGCAACGCCGTCGACTACACGGTGAACGCCGCGATGGGCTTCCCCGCGATCACGGGCCCGCCCGGCCGGGACGAGCCGGTGAATCATGCGCTGCCCGCCTGGGACGTGGCGTGCGGCCTCTACATGGCCATCGGCCTCCTGGCGGCCGAGCGGCACCGTCTGCGCACGGGCGAGGGACAGAGCGTCCGGATAGCTCTGCAAGACGTCGCCCTGGCCACCGCGGGAAACCTGGGATACCTCGCAGAGGCGCAGCTGGGCCAGTCCAGGCCGCGCCTGGGCAACCACCTGTTCGGCGACTTCGGGCGCGACTTCGCCACCGCCGACGGCCGCGTCATGGTCGCCGTGCTCACCGCCCGCCACTGGCGCGACCTCGTGGAGGCCACCGGGCTCGGCGAGGTGAGCACCGCCCTCGAACGCGCCCTCGGCGCCGACTTCCGCCGCGCCGGCGACCGCTTCACCTACCGGGAGGCGCTCGGCGGCGTCCTCGCCCCCTGGTTCGCGTCCCGCACCTGCGACCAGGTCGAGGACGGCCTGAAGGGCACGTCCGTCCTGCGCTCCCGCTACCGCGACTTCACCGAAGTGGCGGCCGCGCTGCACGACGAGCCCCTCATGGGCCGACTCGACCAGCCCGGCGTCGGCCCCCACCTGGCCCCCGGCTCCCCGCTGCGGCTCGGCGGCGCCTCCCCGGCTCCCGCCCTCGCCCCCACCCTCGGCGAACACACGACCGAGGTCATGCGGCAGATCCTGAACCTGACCCCTGACCGCATCGCGGAACTGCGGCGGACCGGCGCCATCGCGGGCCCCTGACCCCTGCCGGCGGCGTGGTCACGCGAGCGGCCGGAGCACCCGGCGGGTAGGCGCGGGACGACGGCCGCCATGGCCATCGGCGGTGCTTTGTCCTGATATGAGATTGTTAGGGCGGCGAAGTATGGGAGGACGCGGTGGCGGCGCGGGGCGGGCGCGGGCTGGTTCCGCTGCTCGCGTTCCTCGGCGTGATGGCCTACTCGCTGTCCATGGCCGTGGTGACGCCCGCGCTCCCGCAGATCCAGGACGGCCTGGACACCACGCCGGCGGGCGCCGCGTGGGCGCTCACCGCGATGACGCTGTCCGCCGCGGTCGCCACCCCGGTGGTCGGGCGGCTGGGCGACCTGCACGGGCCGCGGCGCGTCCTGCTCACCGTGCTCGTGATCGCGACCGCGGGCATGGTCGTCGCCGCCCTCGCCCCGTCCGTCCCGGTCATGCTGGTGGGACGGGTCCTCAGCGGCATCGGCGGCGGCGTCTTCCCGCTCGCGTACACGATCATCCGGGACGTCGTCCCGCCCGCCCGGACGGCGTCCGCGGTCGGCCTCATGTCGTCCATGCTCGGGCTCGGCGGCGCGGTCTCCTGGTGCCTGGCGGGGCCGATCATCGACCTGCTCGGCTGGCGGTGGCTGCTCTGGGTGCCGGTGCTCGGGCTGGTGCCCGGCGCCGCCCTCGCCTGGTGGATCGTCCCGCGGCCGCCCCCCAGGGAGGCGGCCAAGGTGGACTGGTGGGGCGCCGTCCTTTTCGCCGCCTGGCTGGTGGCCGCGCTCACCGCGCTGACCGAGGCCATGGACTGGGGCTGGACGTCCCCCGGCGTCCTCGGCCTGCTGGCCCTGTCGGCCGTGACCGCCTGCGCCTGGCTGCTGGTCGAGGGCCGCGTCTCCGAGCCCCTGGTCGACCTGCGCCTGATGCGCGTGCGCGGTGTCTGGACGGCGAACGCCGCGTCCCTGCTCTCCGGCTACGCGCTCATGGCGGGCGGCCTGCTGTTCCCGCTGCTCGTCCAGCTCCCCGAGGACACCGGGTACGGCTTCGGCGGGACGGCCACCCAGGCTGCCCTCCTCCAGTTCCCCGCGAGCATCGGCATGACCGCCGCGGGCATGACCGCGGGCCTGCTCGACCGGCGGATCGGCTCGCGCATGGTGCTGTTCGGCGGCGCGCTGATGACCGGCCTCGGCTACGCGTTCGTGGTGTTCCAGCACGCCGCCATGTGGCAGCTCTACGTCGGCGGCCTGGCCAGGGGCATCGGCCTCGGCTTCGCCTACGCGGCCGTCGCGAACCTCGTCGTCGCCGCCGTCCCCGCGGGCGAGACCGGTGTGGCGACCGGCGTCAACACCCTCATCCGCACGGTCGGCGCGTCCCTCGGGACGCAGGTCAGCGCGGTCGTCATCGTGGTGGTCCCCGGCGAGAGCGGCTACACGACCGGCTTCGCCATGAGCGCCGCCGCGATGGCCGCCGTCCTCCCGCTGGCCCTCCTCGCCCCCCGCCGCCGGGCGCGCGGACGCGGAACGGGGCCCGGCGCGGTGCCGGACCCCGTCCCGGTCGTTCGGTGACGCAGGTGGTGCCGTGCGTCAGGTGGTGCGTGTGTCAGGTGGTGCTGTGTATCAGGTGGTGCTGTGTATCAGAAGGACTCGACGGCGCGGCGCGCCTCCGGGTCCAGGACTCCCCAGCCGATCAGTTCTTCGGTCAGCTCGGTCGGAGACTTGTCGTAGATGACCGCGAGTGAACGCAGGTCTTCCTGGCGGATGGACAGGACCTTTCCGTTGTAGTCGCCCCGCTGGCTCTGGATCGTCGCGGCGTAGCGGGCGAGAGGACCGGCCTTGTCTTTCGGAAGCTGCTGCAACCGCTCTAGATCGATCACGAGCTTGGGTGTAGGCCCGAGCGGGCTCGGCGCGGCTCCGCCGGGCAGCAACTCGGATACCGGCACGCCGTAGAAATCGGCGAGCTCGGCCAGCTTCTGAACGGTGACGGCGCGGTCGCCCCGCTCGTACGAACCCACGACGACGGCCTTCCAGCGGCCGCGTGACTTCTCCTCCACCCCGTGCAGGGACAGGCCCTGCTGGGTGCGGATGGCGCGCAGGCGCGCGCCGAGAGCCTTAGCGTATTCAGACGGCATTCTGCGGCCCCCAGGCTCACTTTCGTCGTCGTCGGACCCCGGCTTGTCACCGGGGGGAGACAGATTCGCGAAGCCAGGGGGCCTCAGGAGTCCGTCTCCAGGGATGGTTACGGACAGTGACGGTAAAACGGGTACGGCCCCAGGTCAAGCTGATTGGAAAAAGCGGTCGAATCCGCAGGACTCGATCCGGGCCGTCCGGATCGCCCGCACGCCGTGTGGACGCGGCGTGCGGAGCCTGTCACGGTGGTCGCGGGGCGCTCGAATGTGACCCCTCTCACCTGCGAAGACGTGGACCGGTCCGGGTGCGAGGCGGTCCGGGCCGGCTGCTAACGTGGGGGAGACACGACGTCCTTTAAGGCCCGTCCCGTGAGGCGGGGAAGGAGGTTTCGGCGGTGAATGCTGCCTCCGGACAGGAGCAGCGCGTGGCGGACGGTGATCCCCGGCCCAAGGCCGTTCTGGAGGGTCCCGACATCAGGCGCGCGCTGACACGCATCGCACACGAGATCCTCGAGCGGACCAAGGGCGGCCACGACGTCCTGCTGCTCGGCATCCAGACCCGCGGCGTCACGCTGGCCGAGCGGCTGGCCGGGGCGCTGCGCGAGGTCGAGGGCCGCCCGGTGCCCTGGGGCTCGCTCGACGTGACCATGTACCGGGACGACCTGCGGATGCGCCCCGCCCGCGCCCTCGGCCGCACCGAGCTGCCGCCCGGCGGCATCGACGACCAGGTGGTCGTGCTGGTCGACGACGTGCTGTTCTCCGGCCGGACGGTGCGCGCGGCGCTGGACTCGCTGAACGACCTGGGCCGCCCCCGCGCCGTCCAGCTGGCGGTGCTGGTCGACCGCGGGCACCGGGAGCTGCCGATCCGCGCCGACTACGTGGGCAAGAACCTGCCCACCTCGATGCGGGAGACGGTGAAGGTGCTGCTGGACGAGAACGACGGGCGCGACGCGGTGTTGCTGGGACCCGTGCTGACCGGCCCGGCGGGAGGTGCCGAATGAACCGGCATCTGATCTCCGCCGCCGACCTGTCCCGCGACGACGCGCTGCTCGTCCTCGACACGGCCGAGGAGCTGGCGCGGATCGCGGGCCGCTCCATCAAGAAGCTGCCGACGCTGCGCGGCCGGACGGTCGTCAACCTCTTCTTCGAGGACTCCACGCGCACCCGCATCTCGTTCGAGGCGGCGGCCAAGCGGCTGTCCGCAGACGTCATCAACTTCTCCGCCAAGGGGTCGAGCGTGTCCAAGGGCGAGAGCCTGAAGGACACGGCCCTCACGCTGGAGGCGATGGGCGCGGACGGCGTCGTCATCCGGCACGGCGCCTCGGGCGCCCCGCACCGGCTCGCCGGCTGGGTGCAGGGCAGCGTGGTCAACGCCGGTGACGGCACGCACGAGCACCCCACCCAGGCGCTCCTGGACGCGTTCACGATGCGCAAGCGACTCGGTGACCTGGACGGCCGCCGCGTCACGATCGTGGGGGACGTCCTCCACAGCCGCGTGGCACGATCCAACGTCCTGCTGCTGAACACGCTCGGTGCGGACGTCACGGTGGTCGCACCCCCGACGCTGCTGCCCGTCGCCATCGACACGTGGCCGTGCTCGGTCTCGTACGACCTCGACGGCGTCATCCCCAAGAGCGACGTCATCATGATGCTGCGCGTCCAGCAGGAGCGCATGAACGCCGCCTACTTCCCGACCGTGCGCGAGTACAGCCGCCGCTACGGGCTCGACGCCGAGCGCATGGGGCAGCTGCCCGAGCACGCCATCGTCATGCACCCCGGCCCGATGAACCGCGGCGTCGAGATCGCCGCCGAGGTCGCCGACTCGGTCCGCTCCACGATCGTCGAGCAGGTCGCCAACGGCGTCAGCGCCCGCATGGCCGTCCTGTATCTGCTGCTCGGGGGGTCCGAGCCCGCCATCGGCCAGGAGGTCTCCCAGTGACGACGTACATCATCAAGGGCGCGCGGATCCTCGGCCGCGAGCCCGCCGACATCCTCGTCCGCGAGGGCGCCATCGCCGAAGTGGGCGCCGGCCTGGACGAGGCGGGCGCGCAGGTCGTCGACGCCGACGGCCTCGTGGCACTCCCCGGCCTGGTCGACCTCCACACCCACCTGCGCGAGCCCGGCCGCGAGGACGCCGAGACCGTCGAGTCGGGGACGAAGGCCGCCGCGATGGGCGGATACACCGCCGTCCACGCGATGGCCAACACCGACCCCGTCGCCGACACGGCCGGCGTGGTCGAGCAGGTGTGGCGCCTGGGCCGCGAGGCCGGGTACTGCGACGTCCAGCCCGTCGGGGCGGTCACGCGCGGCATCGCCGGCGAGAAGCTGGCCGAACTGGGCGCGATGGCCGACTCCGCCGCGCGAGTACGGGTCTTCTCCGACGACGGCCACTGCGTGTCGGACGCGGTCATCATGCGCCGCGCGCTGGAGTACGTGAAGGCGTTCGACGGCGTCGTCGCCCAGCACGCGCAGGAGCCGCGCCTCACCGAGGGCGCGCAGCTGAACGAGGGCGAGATGTCGGCCGCGCTCGGCCTGCGCGGCTGGCCCGCCGTCGCCGAGGAGGCGATCATCGCCCGGGACGTGCTGCTCGCCCAGCACGTCGGGTCGCGGCTGCACGTCTGCCACGTGTCCACGGCCGGCTCGGTGGAGATCATCCGCTGGGCGAAGAGCAAGGGCTGCCCGGTGACCGCCGAGGTCACCCCGCACCACCTGCTGCTGAACGACGCCAGGGCCGGCACCTACGACCCGATCTTCAAGGTCAACCCGCCGCTGCGCACCGCCGACGACGTCGCCGCGCTGCGGCACGCCCTCGCCGACGGCACGATCGACTGCGTCGCCACCGACCACGCCCCGCACCCGGTCGAGGCCAAGGAGACCGAGTGGGCCGTGGCCGCGATGGGGATGATCGGGCTGGAGACCGCGCTCCCGGTCGTCCAGGAGGCCATGATCGAGACCGGCCTGCTCGACTGGGCCGGGGTCGCCGACCGCATGTCCGCCCGTCCCGCCCGCATCGGCCGCCTTTCCGGACAGGGTCGTCCGCTGGAGGCAGGTTCGCCCGCCAACATCACGCTGTACGACCCGTCGCCGCGCCGCGCCGTGGACCCCTCCGCGATGACCTCCAAGAGCCGCAACACCCCGTTCACGGGGCTGGAGCTGCCCGGCCGGGTCGTCGCGACGCTCCTGCGCGGCACGCCGACCGTCCTGGAAGGGAAGCTCCAATGACCCCTGCTCTGCTGGTTCTCGAAGACGGCAGGGTGTTCCACGGGACCGCGTACGGGGCCGAAGGGGAGACCTTCGGCGAGATGGTCTTCAACACCGGCATGACCGGCTACCAGGAGACCCTCACCGACCCCTCCTACGCCCGCCAGATCGTGGCCATGACGTCCCCCCACATTGGCAACACCGGCATGAACGGCGAGGACCCCGAATCCCGCCGCATCCAGGTGGCCGGCTACGTAGTGCGCGAGCCCGCCCGCGTGGCGTCCAACTGGCGCGCCACCGGTTCGCTGGGCTCCGCGCTGCGGGAGCAGGGGATCGTGGGCATCGCCATCCCCGGCACGCGCGCGCTGACGCGGCACCTGCGCGACAAGGGCGCGATGCGCGCCGCCATCTTCAGCGGGGCCGGCGCGGTGGCGCCCGGCGAGGCCGCCCTGGTGGAGCGCGTGCGGCAGAGCCCCTCGATGGAGGGCGCCGACCTCGCACGGGACGTCTCCACCACGGAGCCCTACATCATCCAGGCCAAGGGGGAGAAGCGCTACACCGTCGCGGCCGTCGACCTCGGCATCAAGTCGATGACGCCGTACCGGATGTCGGAGCGGGGCTGCGAAGTGCACGTCCTGCCCGCGACCACCACGGCCGGGGAGATCCTCTCCCTCAACCCCGACGGCGTGTTCTTCTCCAACGGGCCCGGCGACCCGGCCGCCGCCGACTACGCCGTGGACGCGCTCAAGGGCGTCCTCGACACCGGCACCCCGTTCTTCGGGATCTGCTTCGGCAACCAGATCTTCGGCCGTGCGCTCGGCCTCGGCACGTACAAGCTGAGGTTCGGCCACCGGGGCATCAACCAGCCCGTCCAGGACCGGGCGACCGGCAAGGTCGACGTCTCGGCCCACAACCACGGGTTCGCCGTGGACGCCCCCGCGGACGGCCCGTTCGACACCCCCTACGGCCCCGGCGAGGTCAGCCACGTCAACCTCAACGACGGCTGCGTCGAGGGGCTGCGGCTCCTGGAGCGGCCCGCGTTCAGCGTCCAGTACCACCCGGAGGCCGCCGCAGGCCCGCACGACGCGTCCGGGCTCTTCGACCGTTTCTGCGAGCTGATGGAGGCGTCGAAGTAATGCCGCGCAGGGAAGACCTGGAATCCGTCCTGGTCATCGGCTCCGGGCCGATCGTCATCGGCCAGGCGTGCGAGTTCGACTACTCCGGCACCCAGGCGTGCCGGGTGCTGCGGGCCGAGGGCCTGCGGGTGACGCTCGTCAACAGCAACCCGGCCACGATCATGACCGACCCCGAGTTCGCCGACGCGACCTACGTCGAGCCGATCACCCCCGAGGTCGTCGAGAAGATCATCGCCAAGGAGCGGCCGGACGCGCTGCTGCCCACCCTCGGCGGCCAGACGGCGCTGAACACCGCCATCGCGCTCTACGAGGGCGGCGTCCTGGAGAAGTACGGGGTCGAACTGATCGGCGCCGACGTGGACGCGATCGAGGCCGGCGAGAACCGCGAGCGGTTCAAGGAGGTCGTCGCCAAGGTCGCGCGCGAGCAGGGCCTGAACGCCGAGTCCGCCCGGTCGGTCATCTGCCACACGATGGACGACTGCCTCGCGGCGGCCGGCGAGCTGGGCTACCCCGTGGTCGTCCGGCCGTCGTTCACGATGGGCGGGCGCGGCTCCGGCTTCGCCCACGACGAGGACGACCTGCGCCGCATCGCCGGCGCCGGGCTCGACGCGTCCCCGACCAGCGAGGTGCTCCTGGAGGAGTCGATCCTCGGCTGGAAGGAGTACGAGCTGGAGGTCATGCGCGACCGCGCCGACAACGTGGTCATCGTGTGCTCCATCGAGAACCTCGACCCGATGGGCGTGCACACCGGCGACTCCATCACGGTCGCGCCCGCGCTGACGCTCACCGACCGCGAGTACCAGAACATGCGGGACGTCGCGATCGCGGTGATCCGCGAGGTCGGCGTCGACACCGGCGGCTGCAACATCCAGTTCGCCGTGCACCCCGGCACCGGCCGGATGATCGTCATCGAGATGAACCCGCGGGTGTCGCGGTCGTCGGCGCTCGCGTCCAAGGCCACCGGCTTCCCCATCGCCAAGATCGCGGCGAAGCTGGCGATCGGGTACACGCTGGACGAGATCCCGAACGACATCACCCGCGAGACGCCCGCGTCGTTCGAGCCCACGCTCGACTACGTCGTGGTGAAGGTGCCCCGGTTCGCGTTCGAGAAGTTCCCCGGCGCCGACGGCACGCTGACCACGCACATGAAGTCCGTGGGCGAGGCCATGGCCATCGGGCGCTGCTTCACCGAGGCCCTGCAGAAGGCCCTGCGGTCGCTGGAGCAGAAGGGCTCGTCGTTCAGCTGGGCCGGCGAGGCCGACGCCTCGGAACTGGTCGAGTCGGCCCGGCGCCCGCATGACGGACGGCTCAGGGACGTCCAGCGCGCGCTCTGGGCCGGAGCCGGCATCCGGGAGCTGTACGAGGCGACCGGCATCGACCCCTGGTTCCTGGACCAGATCGCGGCCATCAACGAGGTCGCCGAGGAGATCCGCACCGCCGACGACGCGCTCACCAGGGACAAGCTGCTGCGTGCCAAGCGGCACGGCTTCTCCGACGCGCAGATCGGCGAGCTGCGGAACCTCTCCGAGGAGGTCGTCCGGGAGGTGCGGCACGCACTCGGCGTCCGCCCCGTCTACCTGACCGTCGACACGTGCGCCGCCGAGTTCGAGGCGCAGACGCCCTACCTGTACTCGGCCTACGACGAGGAGACGGAGGTCCCGCCGGGGAGCAAGCCCAAGGTCATCATCCTGGGCAGCGGACCCAACCGCATCGGCCAGGGCGTCGAGTTCGACTACTCGTGCGTCCACGCGTCCTTCACGCTGGCCGAGGCCGGCTACGAGACCGTGATGGTCAACTGCAACCCGGAGACGGTCTCCACCGACTACGACACCTCCGACCGGCTCTACTTCGAGCCCCTCACGCTGGAGGACGTCCTGGAGGTCGTCTACGCGGAGCAGCAGTCCGGTGAGGTCGCGGGCGTCATCGTGCAGCTCGGCGGCCAGACGCCCCTGAAGCTGGCCCAGAAGCTCAAGAACGCCGGAGTGCCGATCGTGGGCACGTCCCCGGAGAGCATCCACCTCGCCGAGGAGCGCGGCGCGTTCGGACGGGTCCTGCACAGGGCCGGCCTGCTCGCGCCCAAGCACGGCACCGCCACGTCCTACGAGGAGGCGCGCGAGATCGCCGACGAGATCGGCTACCCCGTCCTCGTCCGTCCCTCGTACGTGCTCGGCGGGCGCGGCATGGAGATCGTGTACGACGACGTCACGCTGGAGTCGTACATGACCCGCGCCACGGAGGCGAGCCCCGAGCACCCCGTCCTGGTCGACCGCTTCCTGGACGAGGCCATCGAGATCGACGTCGACGCCCTCTTCGACGGCGAGGAGCTCTACCTCGGCGGTGTCATGGAGCACATCGAGGAGGCCGGCATCCACTCCGGCGACTCGGCGTGCGCGCTGCCGCCCATCACGCTGGGGCACGACGACATCCGCCGCATCAGGGAATCGACGGAGGCGCTCGCACGCGGCGTCGGCGTGCTCGGGCTCATGAACGTCCAGTACGCGCTCTCCGCGGGCGTCCTGTACGTCCTGGAGGCCAACCCGCGGGCGTCCCGCACCATCCCGTTCGTGTCCAAGGCGACCGCCGTGCCCCTCGCCAAGGCGGCGGCGCGCGTCATGATGGGCGCCACCGTCGCCGAGCTGCGCGCCGAGGGCATGCTGCCGGCGGCGGGCGACGGCGGATCGCTGCCGCTGGACGCGCCCATCGCGGTGAAGGAGGCCGTCCTGCCCTTCGACCGGTTCCGCAACGAGCGCGGGCAGGGCGTCGACATCGTCCTCGGCCCCGAGATGCGGTCGACCGGCGAGGTCATGGGCATCGACGAGGTCTTCGGCACCGCGTTCGCCAAGTCGCAGCAGGCCGCCTACGGCGGCTCCCTGCCGACCAAGGGGCGCGTCTTCGTGTCCGTGGCCAACCGCGACAAACGACACATGGTGTTCCCCGTGAAGCGCCTCGCTGACCTGGGCTTTGAGATTCTTGCCACGGAGGGGACCGCGGAGGTCCTGCACCGCAACGGCGTGCGTGCCAAGATCGTGCGCAAGCACAGCGAGGGTCCGGGCCCGTCCGGCGAGCCCACGATCGTGCGGCGCGTCCTGGACGGCGAGGTCGACCTCATCGTCAACACGCCCTTCGGCAGCCCCGGCCAGTCCGGGCCGCGGCTCGACGGTTACGAGATCCGCACCGCGGCGGTGCTGCGGGGCGTACCGTGCGTGACGACCGTGCAGGGCCTCGCGGCGGCCGTGCAGGGCATCGAGGCCGTCGCCCGCGGCCAGGTCGGCGTCCGCTCCCTCCAGGAGCACGCCGAGCGGCTCAGCGGCGCGCACGGGCGCACCGGCCCGGCCGGTGCCGGCGCTGAGCCGGCGCAGTGACGCCCGGGTGACGACAGGCCGGGCGGACCGGGCGGACGCGTCGCCCGGCCCGCCCGGCGCACGACGAGGAGAGGGAGACGGGTGTCCGACACGCCGGTGCAGACGTCGGCGACGGTGCTGACGGTCCGCCAGGTGCAGGACTACCACGCGATGACGCTGGTGGCCCCGGCCATCGCCGAGCGGTTCCGGCCCGGCCAGTTCGTGGCGCTCGCCGTCGGCGGCGAGCACACGTCCCGCCTGGTCCGCCGCTGCTTCGGCGTGCACGAGGTCAAGTCCGACTACGGCGGCACCGTCGAGCTGGTGTTCGCCGACACCGAGCCCGGCACGGCGTGGCTCGCCGGCCGCCGCTCCCGCGACCAGATCGACCTCGTCGGGCCGCTCGGCCGCCCGTTCCGGCTGCCGCGCGACCCGGTGACCTGCCTGCTCGTCGGCGGCGGGCCGGGCGGCGCCGCCGTCTTCGCGCTCGCCGACACGCTGCTGCGGCGCGGCTGCCGGGTGCACTTCGTGCTCGGCGGGCCGTCCGCCCGGCAGGTGTTCGGGTCCCGGATGGCGCAGCGCATCGGCGACAGCGCGACCATCGCCACCGAGGACGGCTCGGTGGGGGAGCGGGGCACCGTCCGCGACGTCCTGCCCCGCGTCATCGAGGAGACCGGCGCCGACGTCGTCTACGGCTGCGGCCCCACGGACCTGCTCCGCTCGGTCACCCACGTCGCCGGCGACTTCGGCCTGCCCTCGCAGGTGTCGGTCGAGGAGTTCCTGCAGCGGACCGGCGCGTGCGGCATCGGCGTGTGCATGACCTGCACGCTTCCCGTCCACGGCGAGGACGGCGTGACCCGCATGGTGCGCGCCTGCGCGGACGGGCCCGTCCTGCGCGGCGACCGCGTCCGCTGGGGCGACCTCGGCACCATCCCGTTCGACGCGCTGGGCGCGCCGCGCGTCCTGAGCGTCACCGAAGGGGGCTCCCAATGAGCGACCGGGTCGCCACCTCGCTCGGCCCCCTCGAACTGCCCAACCCCGTCATGACGGCCTCCGGGTGCGGCGGGACGGGACGGGAGCTCGCCCAGTTCTTCGACCTCACCCGACTGGGGGCGTTCGTCACCACGTCCGTCATGCCCCAAGCGCGCGCGGGACGTCCCACACCGCGCGTGACCGAGACTCCGAGCGGCCTCCTCACCGCCATGGGGCTCCCGGGGCCCGGCGTCGAAACGTTCCTGGAACGGGACCTCCCCTGGCTCATCGAGCAGGACGTCCGCACGATCGTCTCCATCGCGGGCAACAGCGTCGAGGAGTACGGCGACATGGCCCGCCGCCTCCGCGGCGTCCCCGGCATCGCCGGGATCGAGGTCAACGTCGCCTGCCCCAACGTCGAGGACCGCGGCCGCGTGTTCGCCTGGCACCCCGCCGCCGCCGCGTCCGTGGTCCGCGCCGTCCGCGCCCACGCCCGGCCCGGCGTCCCCATCTTCGCCAAGCTCGCCCCGGACGTGACGGGCATCGTCACGATCGCGCTCGCCTGCGTCGACGCGGGCGCCGACGGCCTCACCCTGATCAACACCATGGAGGCCATGGCGATCGACCCGGTGACGCTCCGGCCCGCCCTCAGCGGCGTGTCGGGCGGGTTGTCCGGGCCCGCGATCCGGCCCATCGCGGTCCGCTGCGTCTACCAGGTGCACGCCGCGCTGCCCACCACCCCGATCATCGGAGTCGGCGGCATCGCCACCGGCCTGGACGCGCTGCAGTTCGTCCTCGCCGGCGCCTCCGCCGTCGCCGTCGGCACCGCCGTCTTCCACGACCCCATGGCCGGCCCCCGCGTCCTGCGCGAGCTGGAGGAGGCCCTCGCGGCCCGCCGCATCGGCCGCCTCGCCGACGCCGTCGGCCTCGCGCACAAGCCCGCCGGCTACGTCCCGCCCCAGGTGCGCCCGCAAGAGCCCGAGAAGGAGAAGCTGTGACCGCCGCCCCCATCGCCGTCGCGCTGGACGCGCCCGACCTGGAGACGGCCGCGCGCTGGGCCACCCTGGTCACGCCGCACGTCTCCACCGTCAAGGTCGGCCTGGAGCTCTACCTGCGGTACGGCCCGGACGTCGTCGCCAGCGTCCGCGGGGCCAGCCGCGTCCAGGTCTTCCTGGACCTGAAGCTCCACGACATCCCGGCGACCGTCCGGGGCGCCGCGCGCGCCGTGGCGCGCCTCAAGCCGTCCTACCTGACCGTGCACGCGGCCGGCGGCCCCGCGATGATCCGCGCGGCGGTCGAGGCCGCCCCCGCCATCAAGATCGCCGCCGTCACGGTCCTGACGTCCCTCGGCGAGGGCGACCTCACCGCCGTCGGCCTCGCCGGGCCGGCCCCGGACGCCGTCCGCCGCCTCGCGCTGCTGTCGGTCGAGGCCGGCGCGCAGGCCCTCGTCTGCTCCCCGCAGGAGGCCGCCGCCGTCCGCGCCGAGGTCGGCCCGGACATCACCCTGATCACGCCGGGTGTCCGCCCCGCCGGCGCGGCCAACCAGGACCAGGCCCGCGTGGCCACCCCGGAGGACGCGCTCGCCGCCGGCGCCGACCTCCTGGTCATCGGCCGCCCGATCACCGGCGCCCCCGACCCCGGCGCCGCGGCGGCCGCCATCGCCGCGGCCCTCCGCCGCACCTCCGCCGACACCCTCTGACCCGGCCCGCGGGGCGCGCGGGCACACCGGGATCGGCGTGCCCGCCGGGACACGGCAGAACTGCATTCTGCGAAAGTTTCGAAGGGTTCTTGGGCGTGCTCGATCGCCCATTGTGGTTTAAGCCGCATGCGAATGTCGGGGTAGGAGTGTTCGCATTGCGAGTACGTGCCGAACGACGAAGTCGTTCACGCGGAGTGGCGATTCCTGCCGGGACGTCTCCGGCGGGACGCCGGTCGTTCCGCGTCCATGTGGTGCCCTGGCGGCGGGCGGGGGGAGCTGAGTGGCGGCGGTGCGGCCCTCCGGGCGGGAGACGATCTTGGCGGGGTCGGGTCTTGTCGAGGATGGCAGTAACGGTGCCGCCGCGACGTGCGGAACGGCGCGGCGTGACGAGCGTCACGCGGTCGGGATCGTTTGTGGGAGACCTCACAGGGAGCGGCGGAGGGCGGTCGCGCGGGCCCGCCGGCGGGGCCGCGGGACCGTTGCGGGACGGCCCGGCGGGGGCGCGAACCGTCCTCGCATAAGGGTACCGAGCGCCGTATTTGGGGTCGGATCGGGGGGATTTTCACGATCATGCGAAAGTCCCAGCAAGGCAAGGGGATGGGCCGCCGACCCCCCCGGATTGGGTACACTCTGTATTCAGGACACTCCGGGGAGTGATTTTCGTGAATTTGTGGTGGGCTAAACGGCACTTCACGTTGCCTTATGGGTGGTGAACTCGCTAGTTTCCCAACCCGTCCGACTCCGTCGAGTGGAAACCTGAGGTGACCCGGCGTGGCTCTTCCGCCCCTAACCCCCGAACAGCGCGCCGCAGCCCTGGAGAAGGCTGCCAAGGCTCGCAAGGAGCGGGCCGAGGTTAAGAACAAGCTGAAGCACGGGGGAACCTCGCTCGCCGAGGTTCTCAAAGAGGGTCAGTCCGACGACGTCATCGGCAAGATGAAGGTGTCGGCCCTCCTGGAGTCCCTGCCCGGTGTGGGCAAGGTCCGTGCGAAGCAGATCATGGAGCGCCTGGGCATCGCCGAGTCCCGCCGTGTGCGGGGCCTCGGCGCCAACCAGCGCGCCTCCCTGGAGCGTGAGTTCGGCGGAAGTGCGAACCGCTGACGCGCGACTCACGGGCGGGCGCGGCGGTCAGGCCGCCGCGGCCGGCTCGGGGCGACCCGAAGCCGCCTCCATCCCGCCCGGATCCGGCGCACCCATCAATGCGCCGGAAGGCTCCAGAACGCCTGGCCCGCTCGCGCGGCGGCTGACGGTCCTCTCCGGGCCGTCGGGCGTCGGCAAGAGCACGGTCGTCGCCGAGATCCGGCGCTCACACCCACGGGTGTGGCTGTCGGTCTCGGTGACCACCCGGGCCCCCCGCCCGGGTGAGACCGATGGTGTGCAGTACTTTTTCGTCGACGACGCCGGTTTCGACCGGCTCGTCGCCGAAGGGGAGCTCCTCGAATGGGCCGAGTTCGCGGGGAACCGCTACGGCACCCCGCGCCGGCCCGTCGAGGAGCGCCTGGCCCGCGGCGAACCGGTGCTCCTGGAGATCGACCTCCAGGGCGCCCGGCAGGTCCGCGCGTCCATGCCGCGGGCGCGGCTGGTGTTCCTCGCACCGCCCAGCTGGGACGAGCTCGTCCGCCGGCTCACCGGCCGCGGGACCGAGCCGCCCGAGGTGATCGAGCGCCGCCTCGACGCCGCCCGCGTGGAGCTGGCCGCCGAGAAGGAGTTCGACGTCACCCTCGTCAACACGTCCGTCCAGGACGTGTGCGATGAGCTGCTAACCTTGATGGCTGTCCAGTAGAGCGAGACTTACCAGCGGAAGGCCACCGAGTGGCAGCCAGCAATGAGGGCATCACCAACCCGTCGATCGACGAGCTCCTGGAGGTCGTCGACACCAAGTACGGCCTCGTGAGCATCGCGGCCAAGCGCGCCCGGCAGATCAACGCCTACTACGCTCAGCTGGGCGAGGGCCTGCTGGAGTACGTCGGCCCCCTCGTCGAGACGCAGGTGCAGGAGAAGCCGCTGTCGATCGCCCTCCGCGAGACGCGCGAAGGCCTCCTGAACGCCGAGCCCATCGAAGGCCAGAGCTAAGCAGGGCACCCCCCAGCCCCCCGGTGGGCGCCCGTGGGGCGTGTGATGGGATCGTGGGCGTATGACCTCCCGTAAGCCGCGCGTCGTGCTCGGCGTGAGCGCCGGCATCGCCGCGTACAAGGCGTGCGAACTGCTCCGGCGGCTCACCGAGTCCGGTCACGACGTCACCGTCGTTCCGACCGCCGACGCGCTCCGCTTCGTCGGCGAGCCCACGTGGGCCGCCCTGTCGGGCAACCCGGTGTCCCCCCAGGTGTGGGACGGCGTCGCCGAGGTCCCGCACGTCCGGCTCGGGCAGGGCGCCGACCTGGTGTTCGTCGCGCCCGCCACCGCCGACCTGCTCGCCAGGGCCGCGCACGGGCTGGCCGACGACCTGCTCACCAACACGCTGCTCACCGCGCGCTGCCCGGTCGTGTTCGCGCCCGCGATGCACACCGAGATGTGGGAGCACCCCGCGACCCGCGCGAACGTGGCCACGCTGCGGTCCCGGGGCGCGATCGTGGTCGAGCCCGCGTCCGGGCGGCTCACCGGCAAGGACACCGGCCCCGGCCGGCTGCCCGACCCGGCCGAGCTGTTCGAGGTCGCCCGGCACGTCCTCGCCCGCGGCGCGGACGGCCGCGACCTGGCCGGACGGCACATGGTGGTCTCCGCGGGCGGCACCCGGGAGCCGATCGACCCCGTCCGGTTCATCGGGAACCGCTCGTCCGGCCTGCAGGGCTACGCCCTCGCCCGCACGGCCGTGTCCCGCGGCGCCCGCGTGACCCTCGTCTCCGCCAACGTCGCGCTGCCCGCCCCCGCCGGCGCCGAGGTCGTCCCCGTCGGGTCGACCGAGGAGATGCACAAGGCCGTGGTGGAGGCCGCCGGCGCCGCAGACGCGGTCGTGATGGCCGCCGCCGTCGCCGACTTCCGCCCGTCCGGCTACCGGAGCTCGAAGATCAAGAAGGCCGAGGGGGCCGAGCCGGAGCCGATCCGGCTCACCGAGAACCCCGACATCCTGGCCGAGCTGGGGCGCACCCGGCGTCCCGGCCAGGTGATCGTCGGTTTCGCGGCCGAGACCGACGACGTCCTCGCGAACGGCCGCGCCAAGCTCGCCCGCAAGGGCAGCGACCTCCTCGTCGTCAACCAGGTCGGCGAGGACCTGACCTTCGGGCGGCCCGACAACGAGGCCGTCGTCCTCGGCGCGGACGGCTCGCGCACCGAGGTGCCGCGCGGCCCCAAGGAGGCCCTCGCCGAGGTCGTCTGGGACCTCGTCGCCGCCCGCCTGAAACCCCCGGCCCCGGATCCGGCGTAGCCGGGACCGGCGATCCCGCTAGACTGCTGGACCTAGCATCCGTGGGGAACCCCGGCGGGGGGCGGCGCTCCCCGGCCAACTCGACAAAGAATCCGTCCTGCGACGTCAGTCAGCAGCCGCTGCAAGGAGTTCACGTACGTGTCTCGCCGCCTGTTCACCTCCGAGTCCGTGACCGAAGGACACCCGGACAAGATCGCGGACCAGATCAGCGACGCGATCCTCGACTCGATGCTCAAGGACGACCCGAAGAGCCGGGTCGCCGTCGAGACGATGATCACGACCGGTCAGGTGCATGTGGCCGGTGAGGTCACCACCGAGACCTATGTGGACATCCCGGGCGTGATCCGGGAGAAGATCCTCGAGATCGGCTACGACTCGTCCAAGAAGGGCTTCGACGGGCACTCCTGCGGCGTGTCGGTGTCCATCGGCGCGCAGTCGCCCGACATCGCGCAGGGCGTCGACGACGCCTACGAGACCCGCGAGGGCGAGGGCGTCGACGACCTGGACCGGCAGGGCGCCGGCGACCAGGGCCTGATGTTCGGCTACGCGACCAGCGAGACGCCCGAGCTCATGCCGCTGCCGATCACCCTCGCGCACCGGCTCGCGCAGCGGCTGTCGGCGGTCCGCAAGAGCGGCGACGTCCCCTACCTGCGCCCGGACGGCAAGACCCAGGTCACCATCGAGTACGACGGCGACCGCGGCGTCCGCCTCGACACCGTCGTGGTGTCCAGCCAGCACGCCCCCGACATCGACCTGAAGGAGCTCCTCGCGCCCGACGTGAAGGAGCACGTGGTCGACCCGGTGCTCGCCCAGTTCGACCTCGACATCGAGGGCTACCGGCTGCTGGTCAACCCGACCGGCCGCTTCGAGATCGGCGGCCCGATGGGCGACGCCGGCCTCACCGGCCGCAAGATCATCGTCGACACCTACGGCGGCATGGCCCGGCACGGCGGCGGCGCGTTCTCCGGCAAGGACCCGTCCAAGGTCGACCGGTCCGCCGCGTACGCGATGCGCTGGGTCGCCAAGAACATCGTCGCCGCGCAGCTCGCCGACCGCGCCGAGGTCCAGGTCGCCTACGCGATCGGCAAGGCGCACCCGGTGGGCGTGTTCGTGGAGACGTTCGGCACCGAGAAGGTCGCCCCGGAGAAGATCGAGAAGGCGGTCGACGAGGTGTTCGACCTGCGTCCGGCCGCGATCGTCCGCGACCTCGACCTGCTCCGCCCGATCTACCAGCAGACCGCCGCCTACGGCCACTTCGGCCGGTCGGAGCCCGACTTCTCCTGGGAGTCGACCGACCGCGCCAAGGCCCTGGCCTCCGCCGCCGGTCTCTGACCGGCCGCCTGGAACGACGCGGAAGCCCCGGGGACGTCCTCCCCGGGGCTTCTCCGTTCGTGCGGCAGCTCCGTTCGTGCTGCCGCTCCGTTCGTGCTGCCGCTCCGTTCGTGCGGTGCCGCGGCCGGTCAGGAGCCGCAGTGGTTGCCGCGGTGCAGGCCGTAGCGGGCGGCGATGGTGTAGCGGCCGGGCTCGTGCGCCGTCATCCGGACGAAGTCGCCCGCGCGCTCTAGGCAGGCGTCCCCTCCCGTGGCGCTCAGCCACGGGGACCAGGAGACACGCACCAGGACGGACCCTCTGGACGGCATGTCCACGACGAGTTCACCGGCGGTGAGCCTGTGGACGGACGCGGGACGGTCGACCAGCGGCGTCGGCTGGGCGACGCGGAACAGGCGCCAGTGCTCGTCCCGCCAGACCTCCGTGAGGTACGGCTGGCCGTCCTCGGCGAGCGCGGCCTCCTCGTGCGCCGACCAGTCGACCTCCTGCTCGGGCAGGACGACGTACTCCACGGCCCACTCGTGCAGCCAGCCGCGGTAGGAAGCGGGCGTCAGCGCGCCGTCCTCGTAGAACAGCTTGTGGCGTTCCGCGTCGACCTGCCGGTTCCAGCCGCGCGCCAGGATGAAGTGGCGGCTGAGACCGGACGACTCCCAGTGGGAGCGCAGCGGCACGACCTCGATACGGGTCTTCTCCGCGCCGAGGGCGTCCAGTTCGGCGACGAGGCCGCGGGCGTGGTCGGCCGCGGACGCCGCCGGCTCGGTGTGGATCAGGTCGTCGACGGGCTTCACGACCTGCCAGGACGCGGTGACGATGAACGCCAGCGACAGCACGGCGATCCGGACCCGGCCCTGCGCGCGGGCGACCGCCGACAGCAGGAACATCCCGCCGAACAGCAGCGACAGGCGCTCGACGTTGCTGCCGACGGGGGAGGGGATCAGCCAGGTCAGGACGATGCCGGCCAGGTAGACGCCCGCGCCGACGCGCACGAACGCCCAGTTCCTCGGCGCGCACAGCAGGACCGCGATGACGCTGGTCACGGCGGGCAGCACGATCGCGGTGAGCGAGATCGGCTGGACGCCGCTGAAGGGGAACAGCAGGCTCGTCGTCCCCACCACGAGGGGGAGGCCGGCGGCGACGCAGACGCCCGCCCGGCGGCGGCCGGTCAGGAACAGCGCGGCGGCCAGCACCAGCAGGAACAGGCCGGCGACCGGGCTCGCGAGCGAGGCCAGCACACCGAGGACGACCATGCCCGCGGCCCGCAGCGCGGGCGTGCCGCGCGGGGTGAACGCCACGATCGTCGCCAGGAGCGCGAACATGAGCCCCAGGCCGAATGTGACGCGGCCCGAGGCGGCGTTGCACGACAGCGCGAACGCCGCCCACAGCGACGCGGGCAGTGCCACGGGGGCCCGGAACTTCTTGAGCAGGTACGCGGTCAGGGTGGCCGAGAAGGTACCGGTCACCACCGCGACGGTGCGTATGCCGAACAGCGCCATCACGTACGGCGACATGACGCTGTAGGACGCCGGATGCATGCCGCCGTACCAGGCGAAGCTGTACGCGGCGCCGGGGTGCTCCCAGGCGAAGTCCGTCCATGCGGCCTGGGCGGCGAGGTCGCCTCCCTCGGCCGCCAGGAAGACCCCCCACACCAGGTGGAGGACGGCGGCGGCGACCGTGGCCGCGACCACCGGGTGCCGCGCCCGCCTCTTCCAGGTCGTCCATTTGGACGGGGGGTCTGCCGGACGGCGCGACGATCCATGCCGGACCGGGGCGTCCGTCCGCTCTCGGGTATGCGCTGTGGTCACTTCGCCTGCACGGGCTCGTCGGACGGCGGGGGCGCGGAGGGGGGCATCGGGCAATGGGCCGGCGGGCGCGCGCCAGTTCAAACGGATCAACCCTAGCGTGCGCGCTCGGCTGTCGGGTTGTTCTGGTAGGACGGGGGCGTGACCAAGGACGGCGGGGGAACGGACCTGATCCCGGGACTGGACGACCTTCCGCGGGCGCCTGCCGACAAGCCCGACAAGTCCGGGAAAGCGGGGAAGGCGGGGAAGAAGGGGGCGCGCCGTCCGGCCGGGGAGCTGCCGGTGGCGCGGATCGCCGTCGACATGTCCCTGCCGCACCTGGACCGGCCGTTCGACTACCTGGTGCCCGCCGGGATGGACGCCAAGGCCGTGCCGGGGTGCCGGGTGCGGGTGCGGTTCGCCGGGCAGCTCGTCGACGGGTTCCTGCTGGAGCGGGTCGCCGAGAGCGGGCACGACGGGAAACTGCTGTTCCTGGAGCGGGTCACGTCGCCGGAGCCGGTCCTGACACCGGAGATCGCCGTGCTGGTCCGGGAGGTGGCCGACCGGTACGCGGGCACGTTCGCGGACGTGCTGCGGCTGGCGGTCCCGCCCCGGCACGCCCGCGTAGAGGCCGAGCCCGTACCGGAGGCCGAGCCGGTGGCGGAGGCCGAGACCCGTGAGGTGCCGGGCGCGGCCGATGCCGGCGTCTGGCGCGACTATCAGGCCGGGCCATCGTTTCTCAACGCCCTCACCGAGGGCAGAGCACCCCGGGCGGTCTGGACGGCGCTGCCCGGCCCCGGCTGGACGTCCGCCATAGCGCGGGCCGTCGCCGCCACGCTGAACGGCGGACGCGGCGCGATCGTGGTGGTCGCCGACGGACGCGACGTGGCGCGTGTGGACGCCGCACTGAAAGACGAGCTAGGCGAGGGCCTGCACGTTGCCCTGACAGCGGAGCTCGGGCCTGCCGAGCGCTACCGCAGATGGCTCACCGTCCTCCGGGGCAAGGCACGGGCAGTCGTCGGCACACGTGCCGCCATGTTCGCCCCCGTCACGGATCTCGGGTTGGTCGTGCTGTGGGACGACGGCGACGACGTCCATGCCGAACCCCATGCGCCTTACCCGCACCCACGTGACGTCCTTGCCCTGCGTGCGCACAGAGCGGATGCAGGGGCGCTGATAGGCGGGTTCACCAGGACCACTGACGCCACCCAGCTGGTGGAGAGCGGCTGGGCGCACACACTCTCCGCCGGTCGTGAACGGGTCCGGGCGGAGATGCCGCGTGTCCGGTACGTGGGGGAGGACGCGCAACTCGCCCGTGACGCGGCCGCCCGCACGGCGCGTCTGCCGAACGTCGCGTTCGAAGCGGCCCGGCAGGCCCTGGAGGACGGACCTGTCCTCGTGCAGGTGCCGAGGCGCGGATACGTGCCGGGCATCGCCTGCGGACGCTGCCGCACATCGGCACGGTGCGAGGCATGCCAGGGGCCCTTGTCGCTGGCGTCGTCCCATGCCGCGCCCTACTGCCGGTGGTGCGGACGCATCGCGGGTGACTGGCACTGCCCCGAGTGCGGCTTCTTCCAGGTGCGGGCCGTCGTGGTGGGTGCGAAACGCACGGCGGAGGAGCTGGGCAGGGCCTTCCCCGGCGTGCCCGTACGCACGTCCGGGCGCGACGCGATTCTCGAGCAGATCGGCCCGGAACGTGCTCTCGTGGTGTCCACGCCGGGGGCGGAGCCGCCCGCAGAAGAGGGATACACGGCCGCACTGCTGCTGGACGGCTGGGTCCTGCTGGGCCGCCCGGATCTGCGTGCCGGTGAGGAAACGCTGCGGCGCTGGATGAACGCGGCATCGCTCGTCCGCCCGCAGGGGCCGGTGATCGTGGCCGCCGAAGGGTCGCTTCCCCCCGTCCAGGCGCTCGTCCGGTGGGACCCCGTCACTTACGCGGAGCGCGAGCTGGCCGAGCGGAGGGAGGCCGGGTTCCCGCCCGCCGCGCGTATGGCCTCGCTCACAGGCTCCCCGGCCGCCATACGGGAGCTTCTGGCCGATGCCAGGTTGCCTGATGGCGCGGAGGTACTCGGGCCGGTACCTGTCCCGATACCTGCCTCACAGGCGGGCGCCGACGTCCAGGAGAAGGAACGCGCGCTGGTACGGGCGCCGCGTTCCCTGGGGAACGCCATGGCGCGCGCGCTGAAGGAGGCCCAGGGAGTGCGCAGTGCGCGCAAAGCCACGGAGACGGTAAGGGTTCAGATCGACCCCCTGGAGCTGATCTGACCAATAGGGTTCTCGGGTGGCCGACAACTGGGTGGAGAGCACCGCCGGCGACCTGCGGCGGTGGGCGGGCGAACGCGGTGAGAAGCTGGACGAGCAGGGGGCAAGCATCTTGCTCGCCCTCGCACGGGAGGAGATGGGCCTCGCGGGCCCGGAGGAGCTGACCCCGGACGGGATCCGCGAGCTGCTGCTGGAAGTCTTCCCGGACACCGTGGTGGCCGCGAGCGACGACGTCCCCACCGTCCTCGGCGCCCTCCGCACGATCGTCGACTACCTGCGCGACACCGCCGCGGTCCCCGCTCCGGCGGCCGCCGCGCTGGCGGCGGAGATCGACCGGGCCGAGCCCGAGTTCGCCGAGCTCGTGGCCGCGGTCGACAGCGAGGAGCGGCAGGCCGCCGCCGAGGTCATCAGCGGGCTGCTGCAGGCCGACGGGGTCTCCCTGGACGACCAGGACGCCGTCGACGCCTGGGTGCGCGAGTTCGAGGAGCTGCCCGAGCCGGAGCGCTACGCCCGCACCGAGGAGTACCTGCGGCGGGCCGGCGAGCTGGTCGTCCCGCCCGTCCGGCCGGTGGACCGGCCGGCGGCGGCCGCTGCGGCGCGCGAGTCCCGGCTGACCGCGACGGTCCTGGTCCTGGCCGACTGGACGGGCGAGCGCCCCCTCACCGAGCACGACACCCTGACCGAGTCGGACATCGAGGCCGCCGGCGCCGCCCTCGGCCTGGAGGCTCCGCGCCGCTACGGGCAGATGGAGGACGAAGGCAAGCTGGAAAGGCTGTGGTGGGCCGCCGTCGAGGCGAAGGTCATCACGGCCGAGCACGGCACCGCCTCCCCAGGGCCCGCTTGCGACGACCTCCGGTCCGAGGACGACGAGGCCCTGCTCGCCGCTTGGCTGCCGCTGTTCGAGGCGATAGTCGTGCCCGGTCACGACTACGCGGACGGCCTGGACGCGCTGGAACTCGTCCAGAACGAGATGACCGGCGTCCTCATCCACCTGTACGAGCAGGAGGAGCCGACCGAGCCGGAGATCCTGGCCGGGGCGCTGCTCGGCCACGTCGGGGAGGCCTACGACCTGTCCGACGCGGAGGCCATGGCCTCTCTCGTCCAGGACGCGTTCCACCTTGAACTGGCGACCCTTGAGGACTGGGGGATCGTCCAGCGGTCCGGCGGCGGGCGCGCGCTGACGCCCCTCGGGGTGTGGGCCGTGCGTGAACTGCTGCTGGCGGACGGCTTCACCGCGCCCGTCATCGGCGAGCTGGCCGGTGCGCGCGCGTCCGAGCTCATCGCCGGGCTCACCTGGTACCGGCCGCGGGCCGCCGACGAGGAGATCGACGGCTGGCTGGCCGCGCACGACCCCAAGGACGCCGCCGCCGACCTGCTGGACGTCATGCGCACCGGCGGCCCGGGCGCCCGCAACCTGGCCGCGGCCGTCCTGCACCGCATCGGCCCGGAGGCCGCGGGCGTGGTGCGCGCCGCGCAGGAGCACCCGCTTGTCTCGCCCTACGCCGCGCTGTGGTTGAACGCCGTCGGAGACCCGTCGGGACGGGAACTGGCCCGCGAGGAGTACCTCTGGGTGTTCGTCGACACCGTCGCCGGGATGCTGGAGACCGCCGAGCCCGAGGAGGCGGTCGAGGCCGCGCTCATCGACGCGCCGCCGGAGGCGGAGATGAAGGTCATGGTCGACGAACTGTGGCGCACCCAGCACCCCGGTGTGGCCGACGTCCTTGAGGCCCTGGGCGCGCACCACCCCGACAGGGCGACCGCCAAGGCGGCCCGTACCGCCGCCTACAAGGCGCGCTCGGCGCACCAAGGCGCGCACGGCGGCGTGTGAATCCTCGCGGAATGTCTCCGTAGACTGGACGGACACGTCCCCCGCAAGAGAACCTCGCAGGAACTGGAGCCCTCGTTGGCCGTCAAGCCCATCCGCCTCTTCGGCGACCCCGTGCTGCGCACGCCCGCGGAGCCGGTGAAGGACTTCGACAAGGAGCTGCGTCAGCTCGTCAAGGACCTCACCGACACGATGATCGACGCTCCCGGCGCGG
The DNA here is from genome assembly GCF_001552195.1 of Actinomadura latina NBRC 106108. Lineage (GTDB taxonomy): Bacteria > Actinomycetota > Actinomycetes > Streptosporangiales > Streptosporangiaceae > Spirillospora > Spirillospora latina. The sequence continues at coordinate 275,875 of NZ_BCQS01000005.1, read as the reverse complement.
GCTTGGCGGCGCCGCAGCTCGGCGTGGGGCTGCGGGTGTTCACCTACTACGTCGACGACATGCTGGGGCATCTGGTCAACCCCAGCCTCGACCTCACCGGCGAGCAGGAGACCGACGACGAGGGCTGCCTGTCGCTGCCCGGCCTGGCGTTCCCCACACCGCGGTCGCTGGGCGTGGTGGCCAAGGGCTTCAACATGCACGGCGAGCCCATCACGGTGGAGGGCACGCACCTGCTGGCCCGCTGCGTCCAGCACGAGACCGACCACCTCGACGGGATCATCTTCATCGACCGGATGGACCCGGAGCAGCGCAAGGCCGCGATGAAGGCGATCCGGGAGGCCGAGTGGTTCGGCGACCCGGCGCCCGTCGTGAGGGAGTCGCCGCACCGGACCTTCGGGAAGGCGATCTAGGTGCGCCTGGTCTTCGCGGGCACTCCCGACACCGCCCTCCCGGCGCTGACGGCGCTGCTGGGCTCCTCGCACGAGGTGGCGGCGGTCGTGACCCGGCCGGACCGCCCCGCGGGCCGCGGGAGGCGTCTCAGCGCCTCTCCGGTCGCCGCGCTGGCCGCCGAGGCCGGCGTCGAGGTGCTCAAGCCCGCCAAGGCCCGCGACCCCGGGTTCCTCGACCGGCTCCGCGAGATCGCGCCCGACTGCTGCCCGGTCGTCGCCTACGGGGCCCTGCTGCCCCGCGAGGCCCTGGACATCCCCCGGCACGGCTGGGTGAACCTCCACTTCTCGCTGCTGCCGGCGTGGCGGGGAGCGGCGCCCGTCCAGCGCGCGATCCTGCACGGGGACGACATGACCGGGGCGGCCACGTTCCAGATCGAGGAGGGCCTCGACACCGGTCCCGTCTACGGCGTCCTCACCGAGCCGATCCGGCCGACCGACACGTCCGGTGAGCTTCTGGGACGGCTCGCCGTCGCCGGTGCGACCCTCCTGCTCGACACGATGAACGGCATCGAGGCGGGGGTTCTCGAACCCCGTCCGCAGCCGACCGAGGGCGTGTCCCACGCGGCGAAGCTGACGCCCGAGGACGGCCGGGTCGACTGGCGGAGCCCCGCGCTGCACATCGACCGCCTCGTCCGCGCGTACACGCCGGCCCCCGGCGCGTGGACGAACTTCCGTGACACGCGCGTCAAGCTGGGGCCGGTCCGTCCGGCGCCCGACGCGGACAAGCTTTCGCCCGGCGAGATCCGCCCTGGAAAGAACGAGGTACAGGTGGGAACGGCCACGCATCCCGTCGTGCTCGGCGAGGTCCAGCCCCAGGGCAGACGCCGCATGGCCGCCGCCGACTGGATCCGCGGAGTCGACCTCACCGGCAAGGACGCGCTGCACTGATGCCGCCTGCCCGCGACCGCCGACACGCCCAGAACCGCAGGCCGGGCGGCCCCCGCAGGACGGGCCGCCCCCAGGACCTCGTCCGCCGCACCGCGTTCGACGTGATCCGGGCGGTGGAGACCCGCGACGCCTACGCGAACCTGCTGCTGCCCAAGCGCCTGCACGACCGCGGCCTCACCGGGCGAGACGCCGCCCTCGCCACCGAACTCACCTACGGGACGCTGCGCGGGCGCGGGACCTATGACGCCGTCCTCGCGCTGTGCAGCGACCGTGAGCTGCGCCGCGTCGACGCCCCGCTGCTGGACGTGCTGCGCCTGGGCGCGCACCAGATCCTCGCCACCCGCATCCCGCCGCACGCGGCCGTGGGGACCACCGTGGAGCTGGCCCGTTCCGTCGCCGGGCCCGGCCAGGCGAAGTTCGCCAACGCGGTGCTCCGCAAGGTCGCCACCCGCGACATGGACGCCTGGCTGGAGATCGTGGCGCCGGCCGATGCCGATACGACGTCCCGCCTCTCGGTCGCGCACAGCCACCCGAAGTGGATCGTGTCCGCCTTGCGCGACGCCGTCGGCCCGGACGAGATCGACGACCTCCTCGCGGCCGACAACGCCCGCCCCAGGGTGACGCTGGTCGCCCGCCCCGGCCGGGCCACGCTGGAAGAGCTGCGCGAGTCCGGCGCGGAGCCCGCCTCGTACTCGCCCTACGCCGCCGTACTGCCCGAAGGGGACCCGGCTGGTATCGCCGCCGTCCGCGATGGGCGCGCCGCCGTCCAGGACGAGGCGAGCCAGATGGTCACCCTGGCGCTGACCGAGGCCCCTTTGGACGGCCCGGACGCCCGCTGGGCGGACCTCTGCGCCGGCCCCGGAGGCAAGGCGGGTCTCCTGTCGGCCATCGCGACCCAACGTGACGCACGGCTTCTGGCCGCCGACGTCCAGCCGCACCGTGCGGCGCTCGTCCAGCGTGCGGTGGACGACCGCGCAGGAGTGGTCGCGGCCGACGGAACCGCCCCCGCGTGGCGTCCCGGGTCATTCGACCGGGTCATGGTGGACGCGCCCTGCACCGGCCTGGGGGCGCTCCGCCGCCGCCCGGAGGCGCGCTGGCGGCGAGGCCCCGAATCGGTCGCCGAGCTGGGCACGCTCCAGCGGAAGCTGCTCACCGCGGCACTGGATTCCGTCCGGCCCGGCGGCGTCGTCGCCTACGTGACCTGTTCCCCCCATCTAGCCGAGACCCGTGTGGTTGTGGACGACGTCGTGGGTAAGCGCGACGACGTCGAACGGCTCGACGCACCGGCGGTCCTGACATCGCTCTCCCCGGACCTCACCGGCGTGGGGGACGGCCCGTACGCCCAGTTCTGGCCGCACCGCCACGGCACGGACGCGATGTTCCTGGCCCTCCTGCGCCGCACTTAGCCTCTGGGGGACCGACCCGTGCTGACCGGCTTCATGCTCTTCATGTCGTACCTGGGCAGCGCGGCGTTCTACGTCCCGCTCCTCGTCGTGCTGTTCTGGTGCGCGGCGCCGCGCCTCGCGGCACGGGCCTCGGTCCTGCTGCTGTTCGGCGCGCTCCTCAACACGCTCCTCAAACTGGTCTTCCACGAACCGCGCCCCTACTGGACCGACCCCGCCATCAAGGGCAGGCAGACGCTGTCGTCCTTCGGCATGCCGTCCGGCCACTCCCAGAACGGCATCGTGGCGTGGGGCTTCTTCGCCGCCCAGACCAGGCGGCGGCTCCTGTGGGCGGGCGCCGCCGCCGTCATCGTCTTGATCGGGGTGTCCCGCGTCTATCTGGGCGTCCACTCGGTCGGCCAGGTCCTCGCGGGATGGGGCATCGGCCTGACCGTCCTGGTGGCCGCCCTCGCGCTGGAACCCATCGCCGTCCCGTGGTGGGCCCGCCACCACCTGGCCGTGCAGATCGTCCTCTCACTGGTGATCTCCCTGCTGCTGCTGGCCGCGGCCTGGGGCGCGTGGCATCCACTGGAGAACTGGCAGTGGCCCCAGGCATGGGCGGACGCCATCAAGAGCGCGGGGGGAGAGATCGAACCCATCACGCTGACCGACTCGGCCAGAGCCTCCGGTGGACTCTTCGGCGCCCTCGCGGGCCTGTCCGTGCTCGCCGAGCGCGGCTGGTTCGACCCGGGCGGAAGGCCGTGGCGACGCATCGCGCGCGTCCCCGTCGGCCTCGCCGGCGCCGCCGTCATCTACGTGTTCGACGGCACCGGCCTGATCCAGGCGTTCGCCGTCCAGGCGGCGCTCGCCCTGTGGGTCACGGCCGGTGCGCCGGAATCCTTCGTCCGGCTCCGCCTGGCGACCCGAGCCACCCCCGCCGTCACCCGGCCGGGTGAGGACCGGGAGGAACTGCGCCAATAGACTTCGGGGCATCATGGCTCCTCAGATCTCACCCAGCATCCTGTCCGCCGACTTCGCCCGCCTGGCGGAGGACGTCGAGCGCATTGCCGACTCCGCCGACTGGGTCCACGTCGACGTCATGGACAACCACTTCGTCCCCAACCTCACCCTGGGGCTGCCGGTCGTCCAGGCGCTGCTGAAGCACAGCAGGCTGCCGCTCGACTGCCACCTGATGATCGAGGACCCCGACCGCTGGGCGCCCGACTACGCGGAGGCGGGCGCTAAGAGCGTCACGATCCACGCCGAGGCGGCGAAGGCCCCCATCCGCACACTGCGCGCCATCCGCTCCGCCGGCGCGCGCGCGGGCCTCGGCGTCAACCCGGCCACCCCGGTGGACGGCTTCGAAGACCTCCTCGGCGAGATCGACATGCTCCTCCTGATGACGGTCGAGCCCGGCTTCGGCGGCCAGAAGTTCCTGGACGTCGTCCTGCCGAAGGTCCGCCGCGCCCGCGAGCTCATCAAGGGCCGCGACCTTCCCATCTGGCTCCAGGTCGACGGCGGCGTCAGCGCCGAGACCATCGAACGCTGCGCCGACGCCGGCGCGGACGTCTTCGTCGCCGGCAACGCCGTCTACGGCGCCGACGACCCGGTTGAGGCGATCCGCGGGCTCCGCGCCCAGGCCGAGGAGGCAACGGCCAAGGCGGCCTGGTGATCCTGCCCTGCGCCGCCGTCCTGTTCGACGTGGACGGCACCCTTGTCGACTCCACGCCCCTCGTCGAGCGCGCGGCCCGCGAATGGGCCGCCGAGTACGGCATCGACCCGGACGAGTTCCTTTCCGATGCCCACGGCCGCCGCACGAGCGACCGCGTCGCCGACTTCCTCCCACCCGACCAGGTCCGTGACGCCACCGCCCGCCTGGACGCCCTCGAATCAACGGGCACGGACGGCATCACGGCCCTCCCGGGCGCGGTGGACCTCCTGACCGCCATGAACGGCCTGCCCCACGCCTTCGTCACCTCGATGGACAGGCCCCAGCTGAAACTCCGCACCACCGTCGCCGGCGTGCCCCTCCCGCCCGTGGTCGTCACAGCGGAAGACGTCCCGAAGGGCAAACCGGACCCGTCCGGCTACCTCCGGGCGGCGGCGCACCTGGGCGTGGACCCGTCCGCCTGCGTGGTCATCGAGGACGCCCCCGCGGGCATAGCCGCGGGCCGCGCCGCCGGAGCCACCGTCCTGGCGGTGGCCACCAGCCACGACCGCTCCGTGCTCACCGCGGCCCACCGCATCATCACGGACCTGAGATCCGTGACCACGACCCCGGAGGGCGTCCGCCTCACGGTCTGATCTCGATGAGGTCGTTGGGGTCGCGCAGCGGCTCTCTTGGAGGAGCGGAAGCGGGCGTTGGTTACGGCGGCTGTTACGGGGCAGATCGGCTGGGGCCTCGATACCGGCGACCAGATCTGGTATGGACAGCAGGTCGTGGCACTCGCTGAAAACGAGGCGATTCAGCAGGCCGGACTCGCCAACGACGATATCGACAAGTTCGGCCAGGTCTTCGACAGGCACCTACGCCGTGTAGTGGGGGAGCGCGCGAAGGCGAACGATACGCTCGTGCGGCGATTCTTCGGCGAGGACCCCGAGTTCAAAGAGGTCTTCACCCGTGTCGCGCGCAGGCAGGCTTACGACCTGATCCGTCGCCCGGCCCGCCGAGAGGCCGAACAGCGGCTCCGCCAGAGAGGCACCGAGCCAACGGAAGCCTGAACGTCCGGGTTCCTCCGAATACTCGCCGCCTGCGGACGAAGCGCGCGCGTTCTGTCCCCTTTCGTGCCTTGTTGCTGCAACTGGTCGAAGATGGCCTTACGAGCACGACCCGACGTGCGCCAGGCGACCCGGGGGCCGGCGTGGACATCAGCGCGGTATTGACCATCGCGTCCGAAGTGGCAGGAGCCACTGGTCTGGTGACTGTGTCGTCCAGTGCCTCGAAATGGATGAAGAAGACTGCCAGGCTGCGGCAGCAAGCGGACGTGGCCAAAGAGGTCCTCGGCCTGCATCAGGGCAGGATGGTCGCCTACCGGCATGATTCACGGCATGTCCTCTACAACGAGTCCCTTCATCCCGACAACCTTCATGGCCTCGTCGCGGCGAGTGGCAATGACTACATCCGGGCCCAGCAGGCGGGGCGGCTGCGGATTGAGGACGAGATAAGCGCCCACGTCACGCATGACCTGGTGCTGATCGGCAGCCCAACAGCGGAAGGGCTGTCGCGGATCCTGTTCGGCTACGAACCCGATGGGGACGCCGATTCGCTGGCCTTGGGTGATGCGCCCGTGGACCTGCCGTACCGATGGATCCTCTCCAAGAATCAGGTCGCAGAGGGGGCGGTCGCTCGGCGTTTCGTCGCCGGGCGAGGGATGGTGGAGCGGCCCAACTGGCGCATCCAAGGTCCTGATCGCAGCTTCGTCCCGCGAGTCGACGAGGACGGTGTTCTCTTGGAGGACTATCTCCTCGTGACCAAGCTCCGGAACTACCTCTCGCCCGTCGCGTTGGACGACGGACGCGCGGTGATCAGCTTCGGTGGTACCCACGGCACCGGCACCCGGGCGCTCGGCCTGATCTTCCGGGACAAGGACGTCCTCCGGGAACTCGTGGACCAGCTTCGATCCCGGCCCGCCGCGTTCCAGATGCTGTTCCGGGTAGGCGACATCGCACACGATCCGAAGACGGGGAGCCGTGCCCGCACGATAGAACTGGTCGAGAAGGCCATCGTCCTGCCCGACAGCGACCAGGTCTGGCGCACGGCTGCGCAGGCCCTCGAGAGGAATCTGCCATGACGTCGCGCAAGCGCCCAGAGGTGAAGTTCGCGCCGAGAGAGGTCTTTGAGAGCATCCTCGAATACGCGGTGATCCCCACGTTCGACCTCGTCGTGGAACTTCCCGAGGACGGCGGCGTCGTGCTCGTCCGGCGCACTATCGCGCCCTACCAGAACAAGTGGGCGCTTCCGGGCCTGCGTATGTTCAAGCCGGAGAGCATCGACGATGCCATCGCCCGTATCGCCGAGGACGAACTCGGCCTGGACGTCGATGTGGACGGCAAGCGGTTCCTCGGCCAGTACGTCGGCCGCTTCAAGACCGAGCACGAGCGTCAGGACCTCTCTACCGGCTACGTCGTCAGCGCGGCGAGCGACGACATCCGGATCAACCCCGACCACTTCTCCGGCCACCAGATCATCAAGAAGTGGGGAGAGATCCCGCCCACCACCGGTGCCATGTACCGCTACTACCTGGCCAAATACTTCGACCACGCCGGCGAGTCTCGCGAGGAACCCGACCCACGCTGATCACACGCGCCCCGGGCCTCGTCCCCGCTTCGTTGACTTGCGGCATGTTGCCCTTCACGACCTGCGGATAAGGGCAACACGCCGCAAGCCAATGCGGCACGTTCTAGAGGTCGAGCCCGCCGCTCTTGATCCGGTTGACCAGGTAGCGGAACGCCTCCGGAGTAACCATGTGCCGGGGGCCGACCGTGTCCTTGCTGTCCCGGATCAGCACGGCATCGGGCGTGCCGGCCACCTCGACGCACTCGTTGCCGCCTACTTGAGACTTGCTGCTCTTTCGCCAGGAAACAGTGGCCTCCACATAGTTATGGCCACCGCGACTCGATCTACTGCTCTTGCGCCACCTAGCTGCGGAAAGGTTCATCCAGGTCCCTCAATCAAGCCTGTCAGGTACTCACGTGTTGCCGCAGCGTCGAGTGCCGCGCCGCACAACCGGTCAAACCTGACCATATAGCGATTGAGTTCGTCCTCCTCTTCCAGTAGCCGGTCGTCAAAGCAAGTCTCCAGGTAAACGATGTCGCGGTCCGAGGGATCCGGAAACTTGAGGTACATGAAGACCTCGCCCGCACCTGGGTAGAGGCCGTCAGACAGCGCCAGCACTTGGACGTCCACGTTCTCGCGATCGATCATCGTCAGAACATGGCGGATCTGTGCGGCGCGTACGGCCGTGTCATGGATGCGTAGAAACGTGCTCTCGTCGATCACTGCGTGTAGGCGGCACGGCGCGGTCCTCCGAGAGAGGATTCGCTGACGTTCCATGCGTGCGTCCACATGGCGTCGGATCTCATCGGCATCGTTGATCCCGACGCTGGGGGCCGCGAGTTCGATGTATTCCGGCGTCTGGAGCAAGCCCGGGATGAACGTTGTTTGGTACGTGCTGATCTCAGAAGCCCCCGCCTCGAAACCGGGGTACTCGTTGGTGAACACGTCGTTGTACTTGCGCCACCAGCCGCGCTGGCGGGCCTCCCGGGTGAGCTTGATCAGGGCCTCGGTGTCCGAGGGGCCCACGCCGTACAGCTCGCAGAGATCGGCGACCGAGTCGCTGTTGGGGTCGACCCACTTCGCCTTCTCGATGTAGTTGAGCTTGGACGGGCTCCAGCGGAGGCGCTTGCAGACCTCGCTGGTGGTCATCCCGCACTGCTCGCGCAACTCGACGAGTTTGCGGCTGAGAGCGCGCTTCTTGATCGTCGGGCTGTAGCCGCTTGCCTGAATGGAAGGCATTTGTCCACATCTCCACAAGATCGAATCACGGATTTTCGAGAATCTAACTTGAATCCCTTGATGGTTCGAGTTCTTGAGAGCAGTATCTAGCCGGTAACGCAGCGTTCGCAGTCGATTACGGAAACGATCTTGCTGCTTCGGACATAGACCTCGTGAAGAGGAGACCCCCATGGTTCACGGACATCTCCCCGATCTGGTGCTCGGCGGGTGTTCGGCGTGGCCGCTGCCCGCCGATGAGACGTGCGCCGGTGTGGCCCGCGCGCACCTTCGGGTGGCGCTGATGGCGGCCAAGGTGCCCGGCGAACTCGTCGAGGACGTCACGCTCGCGGCGTCGGAGCTGGTGACCAACGGCCTCCGGCACGGCATCGGCGGTGCGTCGGTCCGTGCGGAGGCGGCGCCGGGGCGGCGCGTGCTGGAGCTGTGGGCCTACCACCGGGTCACGCCGGAGAGCCAGTTCGTGTTCAAGGTCTTCGACCCGAAGCCCGAGTGGACGCGTCCCGCGAAGAGGGACGGCGCTTGGGCGGAGAACGGCCGGGGAATCGCGGTCGTCGACGCACTCTCGGCGGAGTGGGGATGGCACCGGACGCGGTCCAGGCTGGGGCCGCTGCCGGTGCCGGGCAAGGCGACCTGGTTCTGCGTCCCGGTCGCCTGGAAGTGCGCGCACCGGCCGCGTCCGCTCCCATGGGAGGCGGCCGTGGTGCTGCGTCGGCTGCTGATCGCCAGGGGGCTGGACGGAACGCGCTGCCACCACGGGTCCGACCGTTCCGTGGTCACGATGTGGGGCCTGACGGTGTGGTCCGAGCCGCCCGGCGTGTTCCGGTGGCGCGTCCGGCCGGGAACACGGGACGCCTACGCCTGCCGGCCGTTCGCGGACCTGCACGATGTCGCCGACGAGGTCGTCTGCCACCACGAACGCGGTGTCGTACCCGGAGATGACGGGCGATGACGGCTCAGTCCCATGGTGATCTCCACGAGCACCTGGAGAGGCTCGTCCGTGAAGCCCGTGACACGGCCCTCGCCGACCTCGCGCAGGACGAGGCGGGCAACTCGGCGGTCGAACTGATCCAGGGGGCGCGCCGGTTCCTGGCCGACGCGATGGCGGCGCTCGCCGACGTCCTGGACGCGCACCGTCCCGTGTTGACGAGCGCGGGCGGGCGGACGTGCCCGGAGTGTGAGACGGCGGCGCCCTGCCCGACCGTGCATCGCGTCGCCGCCGCGCTCGCGTCGCACGGGGCCCGCCGAGGTGCTCCGCTTGATCGCGGCGCCGCATGGGCACGTGCCGAGGCTCATTTCAACGAGTCGTCCTCCGGCGGTTCGCGCCGGCTGATCTCGCTCGCCGACCTCGGCGCCTTCTACGTCGCCAGGGGTGTGCGGGTGCGCCTGGCCGAGCCACCACGGGTTCCGGCGCCGGACGCGGAAACGGTGCTGGTCATCGAGAAGACGCATGGTCGGATGAGCCGCTGGCCGCTGCTCTCGGAAGCCGATCTGATCGTCCAATACCGGCGTTACCTGCACGGTGAACCGATGATCCTCGACGGGTGGCCGACCGCGGAACGGCCTGCTCGCTCCCGATTCTTCCGGAAGGGTGCATGGACGATCCCGAACTTCTGAGTTCCGCAGAGGTCGCCAGGATCTTCAGGGTGGCACGCTCGACGGTGCTCGGCTGGGCCCGGAGGAGACTCCTTCCCTACACGCGGACGCCATCGGAAAGGCTGCGCTTTTACCGGTCCGACGTGATGAGACTCCTCGAACATGAACATTATGGGGCAGATCCCCCTGAGAGGGAGGTTTGATTTCTGCCCCGCCGGTGCCGCCGGTGACAGCATTCCCCTTGTGATGAATTGACGGCAACTGTCAAGCTTGACTGCTATGACCGATGCCGCATGGGGGCGATTGATCGCCGGCCGATACCGGGTGGACAGGCCGCTGGGCCAGGGCGGCATGGGGGAGGTCTGGGCCGGTTACGACACCGTCTTGGACAGGCGCGTGTCGCGGACCCCGGCGACGGGCGGGCCGAGGACATGCGGAAGCAGATGGGCGTCCTGCATGCGCGGGGCGGCCGGGTCCGCGACGCTCTGACGGCGTTCGAGGAGCTGCGGCCGGCGATGGTCGCGCGGTACGGCGAAGGCTCACCGGAGGTCCGTGAGGTGGACGCCTACATCGCCAAGCTCCGCAAGTTCGAGGACTGACGTCCGGGTGAACCGCACCGCCGGGTGGTCGGCGGCGCGGCCGTCGACGGGGTCAGGCGAAGAGGGGGCCTACCAGGTTCAGGCCGGGGTGGCCGTCCGAGGCGTACAGGACGAACAGGGCCAGGGCACCGCCTGCGAGGGCGATGTCCTTGAGGAACTGCTGCTGCTCCATTTGGCGCGCCTCCGGGGACTCCTGCGTCCAGAAGTCGTGGAACACGAACGCGGTGACGAGCAGGAACGGGACGAGGGCGATGGCGGCGAGGTCCGGCCAGATGCCGAGGATGAGCAGGGCCGACGCGAGCAGGATGTAGGCGCCCGAGACCTGCACGGCGAGCTTGGCCATGGGCAGCTTCTTCGCGGCCGCGTAGCCGGCCATGGCCTCGGTCGCGGTGAGGTGGCCGATACCGGCGCCGATGAAGATCGCCGTGAAGGCGATGCGGGCGATGAGGGCGACGACGTCCATGACTGCCTCCTGGGGGGAATGTCGTCATGCGTCACAGATGCCCCAAGATCTACCCCCTTTCAAGATCGTTGAACGTTCAACCCGCGGTGGGTAGTGGCGATGGTCACATGGGGCCCGGAATGGAATGCATGGCACACTGGTTGGCAAAGCATGAACGCGTGCTCCGGGGTCGGTGAAATTCCGAACCGGCGGTGACAGTCCGCGACCCGGCCGAAGCCATCGGCCGGTTGACCCGGTGGGATTCCGGGACCGACGGTTAAAGTCCGGATGGGAGGCAGCGCGCGGCACGCCCCTGGCCAGGGGCGTGCGCCCGAGTATGAACGTCCCCGGAGCCCTGATCTAGGAGGCCCGGGAGAGATGTTCACCGGCATCGTCGAGGAGCTCGGCGAGATCGTGGCGATCGACCCCCAGGGGGACTCGGTCACGCTCGCGATCCGCGGGCCGCTCGTCACCGAGGACGCCGTCCACGGCGCGTCGATCGCGGTCAACGGCGTCTGTCTCACCGTGGTGGACGTCAAGGACGGGGTCTTCACCGCCGACGCCATCAAGGAGACCCTCGGCAAGTCCAGCCTGGGCGCGCTGGAACCCGGCTCGAAGGTCAACCTGGAACGTCCGGTCCGGCTGTCCGACCGGCTCGGCGGGCACCTCGTCCAGGGCCACGTGGACGGCGTCGGCGCGATCATCTCCCGCGAGCCGGGGGAGCGGTGGGACGTGGTGACCGTGTCCCTGCCCTCCGACCTGAGCCGCTACCTGGTGAACAAGGGCTCGATCACCGTCGACGGCATCAGCCTCACAGTCGTGGAGGCCGGCGCCGACCGGTTCAGCGTCGCCCTTATCCCGACGACGCTCGCCCTCACCACGCTCGGCCACAAGAAGCCCGGCGACCCCGTGAACCTCGAGGTGGACGTCGTCGCCAAGTACGTCGAGCGCATGATGGGCGACCGGGCATGAGCTGGCTCAACGCCGGTTTCGAGGTGTTCGGCGAGCACATTCTCTGGACGGATCTCACCGGCAACGTGCTCTCGCTCGCCGTCGTCTGGCTCGCCATGCGCAAGACCCTCTGGACGTGGCCGGTGCAGCTCGCCGGCGCACTCCTCCTGCTCGCCGCCTCCCTGCACGCGAACGTCCCCGGGAACGCGCTCAAGCAGGTGCTCTTCTGCGGGCTCGCCCTCTACGGGTGGGTCATGTGGACGCGCGGACGGCGGGAGGCCGACGGCCTCGTCGTCCGGCAGGCGACCCCGAAGGAACGCGCCATCCTGATCGGCGCGCTCCTCGTCGGCACGGCCGTGGTCGCCGAACTGTTCACCCGCCTCGACTGGCTGCAGATCGCCTGGTCGCCGTGGGCGAACGCCTACATCTTCGTCGGCAGCGCCGTCGCGACGTTCGCGCAGAGCCGCGCGCTGGTCGACTTCTGGATCGTCTGGGTGCTCGTCGACCTGGTCGGGGTGCCGCTGGCGCTCAAGTCCGGGCTGTACGTCTCCGGCGCGGTCTACGGGATCTTCTTCGTGATGGTGATGGTCGGGTTCAGGAACTGGCTCCGGGAGTCCCGGGGCGCGCAAACCCCCAGGCAGAAGGCGGTGACCGCATGAGCAGCGGCAACGACATACGGAACGGCGGCACGGGCATCTTCGACTCCATCGAGGAGGCGGTCGCCGACATCGCGGCGGGACGCCCCGTCGTGGTCGTCGACGACGAGGACCGCGAGAACGAGGGCGACATCATCTTCGCGGCGTCCAAGGCGACGCCCGAGCTGCTGACGTTCACGATCCGCTACACCAGCGGGGTCATCTGCGTCCCGATGGAGGGCGAGGACCTCGACCGGCTGCAGATCCCGCTGATGACGGCGCAGAACACCGAGCGGATGCGCACCGCGTACACCGTCAGCGTGGACGCGCGCCTCGGCGTCACCACGGGGATCTCCGCCGCCGACCGGGCCAAGACGATCCGGACGCTGTGCGACTCGGCGTCGGAGCCGCGCGACCTCGTCCGCCCCGGCCACATCTTCCCGCTCCGCTACCGGGAGGGCGGCGTCCTGCGGCGCCGCGGCCACACCGAGGCGGCCGTCGACCTCGCCCGGCTCGCCGGCCTCGCCCCCGCCGGCGTCCTCGCCGAAGTGGTGAACGAGGACGGCACCATGGCGCGCCTGCCCGAACTCCAGGTCTTCGCAAAGGAGCACGGGCTCAAGCTCGTCTCCATCGAACAGCTCGCCGAATACCGCCGCCGCCACGAGACGATGGTCACCCGCGTCGTCGAGACGCGCCTGCCCAACCGGTTCGGGACGTGGCGCGCCGTCGGGTTCTCCAGCGCCATCGACGGCGGCGAGCACATCGCGCTCGTGCTCGGCGACCTCGGCGACGGCGACGACGTCCTGATCCGGGCCCACTCCGAATGCCTCACCGGCGACGTCCTGCACTCCGAGCGCTGCGACTGCGGGACGCAGCTGGACGCCGCCATGGAGCGCATCTCGCAGGAGGGGCGCGGCATCGTCCTCTACCTGCGCGGGCACGAGGGACGCGGCATCGGCCTGCTCGCCAAGCTGCAGGCGTACGCGCTCCAGGACAACGGCTCCGACACCGTCGACGCGAACCTGGAGCTCGGCCTCCCCGCCGACGCGCGCGAGTACTCCAACGCCGCTCACATGCTGCGCGACCTGGGCGTAAAGTCGGTGCGGGTGCTCACCAACAACCCGGACAAGCTCAAGGGCCTGGACGGTTTCGGCGTGGACGTGCGGGGACGCGAGTCCATGCCCGTCATCGTCACCGAGCACAACCGGCGCTACCTGACGGTCAAGCGCGACCGTCTCGGACACCAGATCGAGGGACTCTGATGAGCGGCGCGGGACGCCCCGAGGACATCACCGTCGACGCGGCCGGGCTGACGCTCGGCATCGTCTGCACCCGCTGGCACGGGCAGATCACCGACCGGCTCCTGGACCGCGCGCTCGCCGCGGCCAAGGCGTGCGGGATCGACGAGCCCGTCGTCGCCCGCGTGGCCGGCGCGCTCGAACTGTCCGTGATCGCCCAGCAGATGGCCCGCGACCTCGACGCCGTCGTCTGCCTCGGCGCGGTCGTCCGGGGCGCGACCGCCCACTTCGACTACGTCTGCGACTCCGTCACCACCGGTGTGACACGCGTCGCGCTCGACGAGTCGACTCCGGTGGGCAACGGGGTCCTCACGTGTGACACCATTGAGCAGGCACTGGAACGCAGCGGGCTGCCGGGCAGCTCCGAGGACAAGGGATGGGAGGCGACTGTGGCCGCACTCGACACGGCACTGACCCTGCGAGGTCTGCGGCATCACGGTCACGCCGGGCACGGCATGGAGCATTTGTAGCGGGTACAGGGGTTCCGCCCCTGAAGGACTCGCGCATCCTCTGGGCTCCTGACCGCCCGGGCATCCCGTACGCATCCTCATCGAAAGGCAATTCCGTGCTGTCACTCGTCCTGCCCAAGGGGTCGCTGGAGAAGGCGACCATGCAGCTGTTCGACGCCGCCGACCTCACCGTCCAGCGCTCGTCGGACCGCGACTACCGCGCCTCCATCGACGACCCCCGCATCGACCGGGTCCGGGTCCTGCGCCCGCAGGAGATCCCGACGTACCTGGAGCAGGGGCTGTTCGACCTCGGCATCACCGGCCGGGACTGGATCACCGAGACCGCCGCCGACGTCGTCAGCCTCGGCGAGCTGAAGTACTCCAAGGCCACCGCCAACCCGGTCCGCGTGATCATGGCGGTGCCGGACGGCGCGCCGTGGCAGTCGGTGGCCGACCTGCCGGAGGGCGTCCGGATCTCCACCGAGTTCCCGGCGATGACCAAGCGGTTCCTCGACCAGCACGGCGTGAAGGCCACGGTCGTCCCGTCCTACGGCGCGACCGAGGCGAAGGTGCCCGACATCGTGGACGCGATCGTCGACCTCACCGAGACCGGCTCGTCGCTGCGCAAGAACGGCCTGCGCATCCTCGACACGCTCCTCACCAGCTACACCGAGCTCGTCGCCAACCGCGACGCCTACGAGGACGCGGAGAAGCGCGCAGCGATGGAGGACATCTCCCTCCTGCTGCAGGGCGTGATCCGCGCGCGCGGCAAGGTGCTGCTGAAGCTGAACGTCGCGCAGAGCGACCTGCAGAAGGTCCTCGACATCATGCCCGCGATGGCGTCCCCGACGGTGACCTCGCTCGCCGGCGGGGAGTCGAACGCCGTCGAGTCCGTCGTCGCCAAGCGCGGCGTCAACACGCTGATCCCGGCGCTGAAGGCGGCCGGCGCGCACGACATCCTCGAGATCCCCATCACGAAGATCGTTGACTGAGGCACCGGCCCTGCCGACCGTGTGGCGTCCCCGCACCACACGGATCGTGGCCTACACCACGGCGGGCGTGCTCCTGCTCGGGCTGGTCGTGCTCGCCGTGGTGGTGCCGGAGCAGTACACCCTGGCCGACCGCGCCCTGATGGTCGCCTTCGGCGCGTTCCTCGCGTGGATCCTGCACATGCTGGCCCGCTGCCGCGTCACCGCCGACGAGTCCGGCGTCACCGTCGTCAACGCGTTCAAGACCCGCCGCCTCGAATGGCCGCAGATCCTGGACGTCACCATGACGGTCGGTGAGCCGTGGCCGACCCTCGACCTGTCGGACGGCACGTCGATCGGGGCCATGGGGATCAACGGCGCCGAGAAGACCCTCGCCGCCCGCCAGCTGGCCGAGCTCCAGGCCCTCCTGAAGGCACGAGGCGAAGCCCCCGACCCCGTCTGACCCGCTGGGGAGCGGTGAACCTGGGGAGCGGTGAATCTAGAGAGCGGTGAACAGGGTGACGGTGCCGGCGCCGATGAGGGCGACGGCCCAGACGCGGTCGAGGTTGAACCAGGCGCGGCGCAGGATCGCCAGGCCGACGATCTCGTAGACGAGCACCGCGATGACGCCCGCGACGGCGAACATCGACAGGGTGTGCACCGCGGTGACGAAGATTCCGGTGGACAGGGCGCTGCCGGACGACGCCGCCAGCCCGTGGTCGTGGTGCGCCGGGGCCGTCCCCGAGGACGTGAGGACGGGCAGCAGCATGAGGCCCGCCCCGTGCATCGACGACATCAGGAACGACCAGCCGGCGAGCTGCCACAGCGAGATACGCATGCCGACCCAGCGGAAGTGCCGCTGCGACAGCAGCCGCCAGAAGCCGAAGCCGACGAGCACCGCGCCGCCGCCGATCGCGACCGCCTGGGTCGCGACGGCGGAGCGGGTGAGCGCGATGAGGATCGCGACGGCGCCGACGGACGCGGCGTGGCCCGCGGCGATCGCCGGGAGCGACTGCAGGACGAGCTTCCTGCTGCGCTCCTGGAGGCCGCGGGCCACCGCGAACAGCCAGCCCATCGCGGGGTTGAGGCCGTGGAACGCGCCGAGCGCCACGAGCGCCGCGAGCGAACCGTCGTTCACGGATAGCAGTAGGAGTCGGAGGAGGCGTCGCCGCCCTGGAGGCGGGTCTGGTGCGGGCGGCGGCCTCGGAAGTCGTCGCCGTTGGGGAAGAAGCGTTCGTCGAAGGAGAAGCGGTCGGGGGTGGAGTCGAGTTTGGCCATCCACGCGCCGACACCGTCGGGGAAGAACTGGTCGTCCCAGGAGCCGTAGAGCGAGTTGGTGACGTAGACGCGGCTCCCGTCGCGGCTGATCTCGACCATCTGGGGGCCGCCCGCGAGGGGGCGGTCCGGGGCGGCGGGGTGCGGTGTCCGGCCGGCGATGCCGCCGATGCGCACGGAGCCGGCCTCGACCGGGTTGAACGGGTCGCTGACGTTGTAGCGCTTCAGCTCGCCGGTGCCCCAGCACGACACGTACAGCCACTGGTCGTCCACGGACAGGTCGATGTCGGTGATGAGCGGCGGAACCGCGCCGAACGGCTGGATCACCGGGGGCAGGGCCGAGGCGTCCGCGGGTTCGGCGGGGATGGTGATGACCTTCTTCGCCGCCCACGCGTCGCCGTCGCGGTGCCACACCCAGACGGACGCCGACAGGTCCTCGACGCTGACGACCACGCCGGCGAACCCGTACAGCTTGGTCGGGTCGTGCGCCGGACGCAGCTCCAGGACCATCTGGTGCTCGTCTCCGAGGTCCACGGTCTGGACGTGCTTGCGCTTGCGCAGGTCGAAGAAGTTCAACGAGTGCCCGTACTTGCGTCCGAGCAGGAGTTCGCCGACGACCCCGTCCTCCACCATGGACGGCGTCCCCCACTCGGACGTGATGAGGACGTCGTGCGCGATGTGCCACCACATGTCGTAGGCGAAGTACTGCGGCCCCCTGTCGACCTCCCAGCGCCCGAGGACGTCGAACGAGGCGTGGTCGAGCAGCGCGATCCCGCCCGGCCCGTCCTCACCGTTGGCGCCGCCGAGCGCCGACAGGTAGAGGCCCTCGGGCCCGCAGTGGACGGTGTGGGGCCGCGAGTACCCGGCGCGCTTGGCCAGCTCGTCCGGCTCCAGCACCTTGATGATCTTCGGGGCCAGCGGGTCGTCCTTGGTGTCGATCACGTACACCCGTGACGACCGCAGCCCCGGCACGATCAGGTAGCGCCGCTCCACGTGCGGATGCGGCGACCCGGGGCACAGGGCGCTGCTGCACGCGTTCCACCCGAAATGGTGCAGCTCGTCGCCGAGGTACGGCAGGTCGGTCCAGCCCACCACGGAGCCGTAGGAGCCGGAGCCCGGATCCACGTCGAGCACCGCGATCGCGTCGGGTTTCTCGGCTGCCCGGTCGAAGGCCGCCACGTACGCGAGCTTCTCGGCCGGCGCGGCCGCGGCGTCGCGGGGAGAGGCGTAGAAGGTCGGGTCCGGCTTCCACAGAGCCATGGTCGTCCTTTCCAGATGCGGGTGACCGGGGCCGGAGGTGCCGCGCCCGTCCACCTGGCCAGCGTCCAGCCCGCGCCGCGGGATGTCCACGGCCGTGCGGGTAAGACCTGCCTGCTCAAACTTTCCCTACCGGTTTATCAGTGATTGCGGGCACGAGGAAGGGACCGCGAAAACGCAAGGGTTCCGGGCATGTGAGTTGCGTCTCCCGCCGAGTAGCCTCGGAGCCGTGGGGGAGACGGCGTCGATGACCACGGACCAGCTCGCATCGCCCGCGGACCTCGCGGGACTGCTCGACCGGCACGCCTACCTGTGCGACGAGGGGCTCGCGACGGCGTGCTTCCTCGCGCTGCGGATGGGCAGGCCGCTGTTCCTGGAGGGCGAGGCCGGCGTCGGCAAGACCGAGCTGGCCAAGACCCTCGCGCGCGGGCTCGGCGCGCCGCTGATCCGGCTGCAGTGCTACGAGGGCCTCGACGCGTCCCAGGCCCTGTACGACTGGGACTTCCCGCGCCAGCTGCTGCACCTGCGGGCCGCCGAGGCGGCGGGCGTCAGCGACGTGTCCCGGCTGGAGGGCGAGCTGTACGACCGGCGGTTCCTGCTGGCCCGGCCGCTGCTCCAGGCGCTGGAGACCTCGCCGAGCGTCCTGCTGGTGGACGAGATCGACCGCGCCGACGACGAGTTCGAGGCGTTCCTGCTGGAGGTCCTCAGCGACTTCACGATCACCGTCCCGGAGCTGGGCACGATCCGGGCGGAGCGCCCGCCCGTCGTGGTGGTGACGTCCAACCGCACCCGCGAGGTCCACGACGCGCTCAAGCGGCGCTGCCTGTACCACTGGCTGGAGCACCCGTCGTTCGACCGCGAGGTCGCCATCATCAGGCGGCGGCTGCCCGGCGCGGCCGAGCGGCTCGCCGGGCAGGTCGCCCGCGCCGCGCAGCGGATGCGCGAGACCGACCTGCTGAAGCCGCCCGGCGTCGCCGAGACCCTCGACTGGACGGAGGCGCTCGTCGCCCTCGGCGTCCGCGAGCTGGATCCGGCGTCCGCCGCGGTGACGCTCGGCGCCGTCCTCAAGTACCGCGAGGACCAGCAGCGCGTCCTCGGCGCCGGGCTAGAGGCCCTGCTCAACGGGGGATAGCGGTGGAGCGGGACGTCGTCGAGACCATGGTCGGGTTCGCCAGGACGCTGCGCGCGGCGGGCGGCGCGGCCGATCCCGAACGCCTCCAGGCGCTGCTGGCGGCGCTCGACCATCTCGACGTCCTCGACCCGAACGACGTGTACTGGGCCGGACGGCTGACGCTGTGCGCCGACCCCGACGACCTGGCCCGCTACGACCGGTGCTTCGCCGCGTACTTCTCCGGCGCGACCGCGCGGCCGGGGCGCCGCCCCCCGCCCGTCGTCGTCCGCCGGATGACGATGCCCGATCCGGGCGCGCAGGCCGGGAACGAGGAGGCCGGGGAGCTGAAGGCGGCCACCGCCAGCGCGGTCGAGGTACTCCGCGACCGCGACCTGGCGCGGCTGAGCGCCGCCGAGCGCGCCGAGGTCGCGCGGCTGATCGCCGTCCTGGACGCGGGCGCGGAGCAGCGCAGGTCGCGCCGGTTCGCGCCCTCCCCGGCGGGGCGGCTCGACCCCGCGCGGACGGTCCGGGAGACGCTGCGGCGCGGCGGCGAGATGTCCCTGCTGCGGCACCGCGCGCACCGAACCCGTCCCCGCCGCGTCGTCCTGATCGTGGACGTCAGCGGGTCGATGAGCCCGTACGCCGACGCGCTGCTGCGGTTCGCGCACGCCGCCGCCCGGTCCGGCGGCCGCGACGTCGAGGTGTTCAGCGCCGGGACGCGGCTCACCCGCCTCACCCGGGAGTTGCGGCACCGCGACCCGGACGCGGCGATGGCGGCGGCGTCCGCCGCCATCCCGGACTGGAGCGGCGGCACCCGGCTCGGCGAGGAGCTGAAGGAGTTCCTCGACCGGTTCGGGCAGCGCGGCCTGGCCCGCGGCGCGATCGTCGTGATCGCCTCCGACGGCTGGGAGCGCGGCGACGCGTCGCTGCTCGGCGAGCAGATGGCGCGGCTGCACCGGCTCGCGCACCGCGTCGTGTGGGCGAACCCGCACCGGGCGCGGCCCGGCTACGAGCCGCTGACCGCCGGGATGGCGGCGGCGCTGCCGCACGTCGACGACTTCACGTCCGGGCACAGCCTGGCGGCGCTGGAGGAGCTGGCCCGCATCGTCGCGGGCGGCGGAAAGAGGAGGGCTCATGCGTGACGTGCTCGACGACATCGCCGGCTGGTACGCGTCCGGGGAGACCTTCGGGCTCGCGACCGTGGTGCACACCTTCCGCAGCGCGCCGCGCCCGCCGGGGGCGGCGATGGCGGTGTCGCCCGCCGGGGAGGTGGCGGGCAGCGTGTCCGGCGGCTGCGTGGAGGGCGCCGTCTACGAGCTTGCGCAGTCGGTGCTGGCGACGGGCGAGCCGGTCGTCCAGCGGTACGGGGTGACCGACGACGACGCGTTCGCCGTCGGCCTCACCTGCGGCGGGATCCTGGACGTGCTGGTGGAGCCCGTCGGCCCCGCCACGTTCCCCGAGTTCACCGAGGTCGCGGAGGCGATCGAGCGGCACGAGCCGGTCGCGGTCGCGACCGTCGTCGCCGGCCCCGGCCGCATCGGCGCCCGCCGCGTCGTCTGGGCCGGCCGCGCCTCCGGCTCTCTCGCGCCGGGCGAGCCGCACGCGGAACGCCTCGACGCCGCCGTGGACGACGACGCGCGCGGCATGCTCGCGCAGGGCATCACCGGCCAGCGCCACTACGGCCCCGAGGGGGAGCGGCGGCTGGACGACCTGACCGTCTTCGTCCACTCCTTCGCCCCGCCGCCGAAGCTGCTGGTGTTCGGCGCGATCGACTTCGCGGCGGCCGTCGCCCGCGTCGGCAAGTTCCTCGGCTACAACGTCACGGTCTGCGACGCGCGGCCGGTGTTCGCGACGCCCAAGCGGTTCCCCGAGGCCGACGAGGTCGTGGTGAAGTGGCCGCACAAGTTCCTGGAGGAGGCGCGCACCGGCATCGACGAGCGCACCGCCATCTGCGTCCTGACCCACGACCCCAAGTTCGACGTGCCGCTCCTGGAGGTGGCGCTCCGCACGGACGCCGGCTACATCGGCGCGATGGGGTCGCGCCGCACCCACGACGACCGGCTCGCCCGGCTCCGCGATGCGGGCCTGAGCGACGCCGAGCTCGGGCGGCTGCGCTCCCCGATCGGCCTCGACCTCGGTGCCCGGACACCGGAGGAGACGGCGGTGTCGATCGCGGCGGAACTCGTCCAGCTCCGCTGGGGCGGTTCGGGACGGCCGCTCACCGACACCAGCGGCAAGATCCACGCCGACGCGCCCTGACCTTCCACACCGGCGCGCCCGTCCGCACTACCCTCGCGGGATGACGTTGCACGGTGCGGAGTCCCCGGCCGGCCTGCTGCTCGCGGCGGGGGAGGGCAGCCGGCTCGGGCGTCCCAAGGCCACCCTGGAGCTGGACGGCGAACGCCTCGTCGACCGGGGCGTCCGGACGCTGCGGGACGGCGGCTGCTCTCCGGTCCTGGTGGTGGCGGGCGCGGCCCAAATCGAGGTCATCGGCGCGGTCGTCGTCCCCAACCCCGGCTGGCGGGACGGCATGGGCTCCTCGCTGCGCGCCGGCCTCGCCGCGCTGCCGCCCGCCTGCCCCGCCGTGGTGATCGCCCTCGTCGACCAGCCCCTCATCACCCCGGCCGCCGTCGGACGCCTGATCGCCGCCTACGAGGCGGGCGCGACGATCGCCGTCGCGACCTACGGGGGAGAGCGCCGCAACCCCGTCCTGCTGCGCGCCGAGCACTTCGCGGGCGTCGCCGCCGCAGCGGTCGGCGACCAGGGCGCGCGCGGCTACCTGCGCGCCCACTCCGGCTTGGTCACACCCGTTCCGTGCGGCGACGTGGCGGCCCCCGACGACATCGACACCCCCGGCGACCTCGACGCCTTCAACCGCCGCGACCGCTGATCGCTGACCCGCGTTCGCGGTCAAGGGCGTGCGGGGTGTCAGCGGGCGGCGCGGGCCTCGGTGACGGCGCGTTCGTAGGCCAGCAGCGTGTCGATGAACAGCTTCCGCTGCGCCGCGGTGAGCGGCTCCAGGGCGGTGCGCCAGGCGCCGGCGCCCTGGCCGAGCCAGCCGTTGATCGCGGGCAGGTGCCGCTCGGCGACGCTGACGATCGTGCGGCGCCGGTCGCCGGGGTCCTCGCGGCGTTCGAGGATGCCCTGCCGGCTGAGGTCGCCGACCATCAGGCTGACCGTCGCGGGCGCCACCTCCAGCCGTCCGGCCAGCGCGTTCACGGTCATCGGCCCGTCGAACAGCAGGTAGGCCAGCAGTGACAGGTGCCGCGGCGCGAGGTCGAAGGACGCCAGCTCGGCCGGCACCCTGATCTTCTTGGCGGCGGAGACGAGCCGCGGCATCAGCAGCAGCATCGTCCGGATGCCGTCGTCGACGTCCGGACCGGCGCTCTCATCGGTTGACATTGCCTCTGCTTCCAAAATAGCTTTGCTTCCAAAGCAAATGATCCGATCGCGTCCAGGATAGGAGACGGCTCCGATGAGCGACTGGAACCGGCAGGTCATCGAGGAGTTCCGCGCGAACGCCGGCCGGGTCGGCGGCCGCTTCGAGGGCGCGGACCTGCTCATCCTCACCAGCACCGGCGCCAGGACCGGCAGGCCGCACACCACGCCCCTCGGCTGCATGCCGGACGGCGACCGGCTGCTCGTGTTCGCCTCCAACGCCGGCCTGCCGCACGACCCGGCCTGGTACCACAACATCCGCGCCGACCCCCGCGTCACCGTCGAACTCGGCACCGAGACCTTCGACGGCGTCGCGGTCCCCATCGAAGGCGACGAGCGCGACCGGCTGTACGCGCTGCGCAGCGAGGCCATCCCCGTCTTCGCCGAGTACCAGCTGCAGACCGCGCGCGTCATCCCGGTCGTCGCCGTCCACCGCGGGCTCCCCGACGGAGCCGGCACCGAACTCGCCCGGATCCACAACGACCTGCGGGCCCGCCTCGCGGACCTCCGCGCCGACGCCGACGCCTTGGACGACGGGCGCCGCGACGTTCCCGGCCTGGCGCGCCAGCTCCGCGAACACTGCGTCTCGGTCTGCGGCGTCCTCGGCGAGCACCACGACAACGAGGAGGGACGCGCCTTCCCCCGCCTGGAGGCCCAGTTCCCCGGCCTCGCCCCGGTCATCGCCAGGCTGCGCCGCGAGCACACGGCCGTCACCGCGAACCGGCGGAAGATCCAAGCCCTGCTGGACGACGCCGGCTCCCGCGACCCGGACCGCGTCCGCGCGGAACTCGACACGATGACCGCCGACCTGGACGCGCACTTCGCTTACGAGGAGGAGCAGCTCGGCGCCGTCCTCGACGTGGTCGTCCCGCTCTGGCGGAGCGGTCGGCAGCGGGGCTAGGACACGGGGAGGACGCTCTCGTCCAGGGCGCCGCAGTCGACCGCGCGGCGCAGCCGGGCGGTGAGCGCCTTGATGGTGGCGGGCTCGTCCAGGAAGCCGCTCGCGCTGCCCGCCGCCTGCTCGTGCCAGGCCCGGACGCGTCCGATGACGTCGTCGACGCCGGTCAGGTGGAACGCGTACACGGCGGCGTACCGGCTCGGCAGGTGCGCGGGGTGCAGGTCCCAGCCCTGGTAGAAGCCGTGCGTCAGCGAGTGCCGGACGTGCGCCGCGTGCACCGCCCACGCCGCGTTGACCTCGTCCGGGCCGTCGTTGCGCGGGATGACGTTGGTGGAGCCGTCCGACAGCCGCACGCCGGTGCCGGCGAGCGACACCTGCATGAGGTGCCGGGCGAAGTCGCACGCCGGATGGTCGAGCCGCTGCTCGTGCGGCGGCAGTCCCAGCGCGGCGGTGTAGTCGAACACGCCGAAGTGGGCGGCGGTGACGCGGCCCTGCGCCGCGGCGACCAGCGGGCCGAGCCCGACGCGCTCCTCCGCGTGGTCGATGAGCGACTGCGGCGTCTCGACCTGGATCTCGAACCGCAGGATGCCCTGCGGCAGCCCGAGCGAGGTCTCCAGCCGGTCCAGGAACTCGGTGAACAGCCGGACGTGCTCGGCCGTCAGCACCTTCGGGAAGGTGATCGTGAACCCGCCCGGCAGCCGGCCGAGCCGGTCGCGCAGCGAGGTCAGGAACCCGTCGAGCGTCCGCATCGCCCGCTCGTGCCCGCCGTCGGCGAACGACTTCACCCGCACCCCCCAGTAGTGGGGCAGGCCCTTGACCTGGTACGCGGCGGCGACGGCGTCGACGACCTGCTCGACGTGCGCGTCCTCCTCGGCGTCGTCGCGGACGCCGTAGCCGTCCTCGAAGTCGATCCGGACGTCCTCGACCGGCTCGTTCGCGAGCTTCGCCGCGACCCGCTCGCGCACGGGCTCGGCCAGCTCGGGATCGAGCCCGAACGCGGCGCCGAACGACCCGGCGCCCGGCGTGTGCGTGTTCAGCAGCCGCAGCGCCTCGGCGCCGAAGTCGGCGGGCGTCGAGCGGGAGAACCGGTCGGCCGGCACGTACACGGTGTGCACCGGCTGCCGGCCCTCCGCGCCGCCGGGGAAGCGCTCGCCGTGCGCGTCGCGGGCGGCGGCGATGCGCGCGGACAGGTCGTCGAACGAGGACACACTGAGGTTCACCCCGCAATGATCCCCCAACCGCCGCCCGCCGGGGAACACATCGGGACGGTCCGGATCAGGCGTCCTCGACGATGCCCCACGTGCCGGTGAACTCGGCGCCCGGCTCCAGGTGGACGAGGCCGTCGCCGGAGACGAAGGCGTTCGGCGGGCACGTCATGGGTTCGACGCCGAGGCCCTCGCGGGGGTCGGGAGTGTTGTCGGCGGTGTAGATCTCCATCCACGGGTGCGACTCGTCGGCCCAGAGGCGGACCGTCCGGCCGCCGCCGGAGAGGATCACACAGACGCGGCCGTCGCCGTCGCGGTTCAGGTCGGCGAACGCGTTGTCGATCCGCCGGTCGCCGAGCACCGGGCCCGTGCGCAGGTCGTACCTGGTACCCGTGACGTCCTCGGACGGCCCGCACGGGACCATCCGGTCGTTCACCGGGATGTACCGGTCGGCGAGCAGGTGGACCGTGCAGCCGTCGATGGGTTCGCCGACCGTCAGGTACGGGTGCGCGCCGTGCCCGTACGGCGCCGTCTTCGTCCCCGGGTTGCGGACGGTCATCCGCACGCGGAGACCCTCGGACGCGTCGAGGGAGTACTCGGCCTCCAGGTCGAGGCGGAACGGGTAGCCGCCCGTCGCGAGGAGGCGGTGGGTGAGCCGCACCCGGTCCGGCTCGTGCTCGGCGACCTGCCACGACGCCCACCGGACGAGGCCGTGGATCGCGCAGTCCTTCGCGGGCTCGGACACGTCCAGCTGGTGCTCGGCGCCGCCGTAGGAGTAGCGGCCGCGGTCGACGCGGTTCGGCCACGGGATCAGCAGGTGCCCGAACGCGGCCGGGGCCGGCTCGTCCGCGCCGTGCGACAGCACCAGCGGCCGTCCCTCGCGGGTCAGCTCGCGCAGGCTGGCGCCCGACTCGGTGATGACGGCCTGGTACGGCCCGGCGCTGAGGGCGTACTGCTCCCCGGTGATCGACTCGCTCATGTCCGGGACGGTACCCCTTGCCGCGGCCCCTACGCGATCTCCGCGAGGGCGTGCAGGGCGGCGGTGAACACGGCCGCCGGCGGCTCGACGAGCCCCGCGCCGACCTGGCCGGTACCGGCCTCCCGGCCCGCGATGCCGGTGTCGATGACGGGCAGGATCCCGGTGCGGACGACGCGGGTGGCGTCGACGCCGACCGGCGTGCCCCGGAACGACAGCAGCGGGATCTGCAGCGCCGGATGCTCGGCCAGCGTGATCTCGTACATGCGCTGGGTGGCGGCGACCGCGTCCGGGACCTCGCCGCCGACGAACCGGACGATCGCGGGCGCGGCGGCGAGCGCGAACCCGCCCGTCCCGGCCGTCTCGGTGATCGCCGAGTCGCCGATGTCGGGGTTGGCGTCGTCCGGGCCGTAGCCGCCCAGGTAGAGGCCGTCCGGGACGCCGGCGGGCGCGGTGAACCAGCGGCCGCCCGTGCCCGACACCTGGATGCCGAAGTCGGTGCCGTTGCGGGCCATCGCCACGACCAGGCTCGACCCGGGAACGTCGCGGGCCGCGTCCGCGCACGCCTTCGCCGCCGCCATCCCCGCGTTCAGGAAGAAGTGGTCGTTGCCCGCCGCGAACCGCAGCGCCTCGGCGGCCTGGGCGCGGGGGACCTCCTCGGCGGCGGCGAGGTCGGGCGCCAGCTCGCGCAGCAGCAGCGACGTCGCGGCCCGGTTCCGGTTGTGCAGCTCGTCGCCCATCTGCAGCGCCTGCGCGATGACCGACATCAGGTCGAGCGGGCCGTGCCGCCGGACCGCCGCCCGCAGCGCGGGGCCGAGGACCTCGCCCATCCACGTCAGCCGCTCGATGACCTCCGGCCCGTACGCCCCGTACCGCAGGACCTTCCCGAGCCCCTCGTTGAGCGAGCAGTACGCGGTTCCGCCGTGCTCGGCGTCCTCGACCACGAACATCCACATGGACGGGCTGACCACGCCCGCCATCGGCCCGACCGTCCCGTGGTGGTGGCACGGTTCCAAGGTGGCCGTGCCGCGTTCCAGCGCGTGCCGCGCGCCGAGCGGCGTCTCGGCGAGCCCTTCGAGGAGCATCGCGCCGATGAGCGCGCCCCGCATCGGGCCGGACGCCCGGTCCCACTCCAGCGGCGGGCCCGCGTGCAGGAACGTCCCGGGCTCCAGGCCGAGGACGTCCCGCGCAGGCCGCACGTCCACCAGGTGCGGACGGGCCGTCACCATGCGCCGCACGGCGCGGGCGTTGGCCTCGGCGTGACCGGGGTCGCCGAGGACCGCCGCGAGCGCCGCCTCCGTCCCGGCCGGCGGGGGCCGCCAGTCGACCGCCTCCACCGGGACGGCCTGCTCGGCGAGGGCCTCGGCCAGCACCTCGACGCCCGCGGTGACCACCCGGGGGTCGCGGGAGAGCAGCCCGCCCAGCCGCTGATCGGTCACGCCGACACCCCTTCCACCATCCGCACGGCGTGCCGGGCCGCCTGCGCGTTCGAGGCGAACACGTCGGCGCCGGCCTCGCACAGCGCCGCGGCCTGCCGGTCGCGGCCCTGCGGATCGGCCGGCGTCCCGCACAGCGACACGGCGACGGCCAGGTCCGGACGGTCCTTCACCGCGTCGGCGAGGGCCGGGGCGAGCGCGGCGGCCGGGTCGGGCTCGGCGCCGTGGCCGAGCACCACGTCCAGGAGCAGGACGCCGCAGCCCGGGTCGGCGGCCGCGGCGCGCAGCGCCTCCAGCCGCAGCGTCGGGTCGATCATCGGGTGCGCGCGGCCCCGCGTGTAGGCGTCGTCGCCGAAGTCGGTGAACCGGTGGCCGCGCGCCTCCAGGTCCCAGCCGAGCGCCTCCCGCGCGATCATCTCGGCCTCGTCCCGCAGCGTGCCGCCCGCGAACAGCCCGCGCAGCGCCCGCCCGGCCACCGGGGCCGGACGTCTCGCCGCCGTCCAGCGCGGCCACTCCGGGACGGTCCGCCCGAGCGCCGTCAGCACCTTCTCCGCGGCCCGCGTCAGGTCGTCCTCGCCGGGCGTCGGCAGGGCGAACACCACGGGCGTGTCCAGCCGCCGCGCCGCCTCCCGGATCAGGTCCAGCACCTGCGGCGCGGGCGGCTTCGACACCAGCACGATCAGCTCGGTGCCCGGGTCGGCGTCCAGCGCCGCGAGCGCGGACAGCGCCGACCGGCCGCTCACCTGCGGCGACAGGTCCCGGCCGCCGACGCCCAGCACGTGGCTCACCCCGGCGCCCGCCGCGTCCAGCAGGCACATCAGCTGCTGCGCGCCCGTCCCCGACGCCGCCACGACGCCGACCGGCCCGGGGCGGACCGCGTTCGCGAACCCGAGGCCCGCGCCGCCGATCACCGCCGTCCCGCAGTCCGGGCCCATCACGATCAGGCCGCGCCGGGCCGCCGCCTCCTTCAGCGTGATCTCCTGCGCGAGCGGCACGTTGTCGCTGAAGATCATCACGTTGAGGCCGGCGTCGAGGGCGTCCGCCGCCTCGGGGAACACGTGCGGGCCCGGCACCGACACCAGCGCGACGGTCGCGTCCGCCCGCGCCGCCGCCGACCAGGTCGTGCGCGGCGGCTCCGGGGCGCCCAGCAGGCCGCCGCCGGCCGGGGGGCGGGACGCGTCGCGCAGCAGCCCGTCCAGCGCCTCGCGCGCCTCGTCGAGCCCCCCGCCGTCCACCCGGATCGCCACGACGAGGTCGTCGGGCCCCGCCTCGCCGGGGACGGCGAACCCCATCCGCTCGAACATCTCGCGGTTCAGCCCGGTAGCCATCGCCACCATGGCCCCGGTGACGCCGGGCCGCCCGGCCAGTTCCCGGCTGACCCGCATGAGCGTGACCGAATCGTGGTAGCCCCCCCGCCGGACCTCGACCCAATCGGTCATGCGGTGGCCTTCGGCACGCGGCGGGCGGCGGGCGCGGTCAGGGCGAGGGCGGCGCGGCAGCCGGCGAGGACGCCGTGCGCGAGGTCGGTGCCCGAGGTGTGGCCGACCGACAGCAGCCGCCGTACGGCGCTCTGCCCCGCGCCGCCCGGCGGCTCGTGGCCGGTGACGAAGCGCAGCACGGCCGCGACCTCGGCGCCCGCGCCGCCCGCCGCCGCGCAGTGCAGCAGCGTCGCGGCCAGTGCGGTCGTGCGGGTGCCGGCGTCGGCGGTGACGGCGGCGCCGAGCCAGTCGGCCAGCCGCACCGCCGGCTCGCCGTGCCGGACGGCGCCGCCGACCAGCCGCAGCGAGACCAGCAGGCCGCACAGGATGTCGTCGCCGGACGGCGTCAGCCCCGGCCCGAGGCCCACGATCCGCTCGGCCGCCTCCACGGCGCCCGCGAGGTCGCCGGCCGCGCAGGCGGCGGCGAGGTCCACCGGGTCCGGGTGCCCGTCGAGGCCGCCGCCCGCCGGTCCGGCGGCGGTGAGCGCGCCGGCCGCGGTCAGCTCGTCCGCCAGGGCGCGGACGCCGCGGTCGAGCGCGGCCGGCCGCATCCCGGCGAGCGCCGGGGACGGGTCCCACCAGCGGCGGACGCGCACGGTCAGCCCGTCCGCCTCCACCCGGCCCTCGCCGACCAGGGCGTCCCCGCCCTCGCGGACGGACCGGAACGGGTGCTCGCGGCGCGTCGCCACGACCACCACCGCGTTCGGCAGCCGCCCGGCGTCGGAGGTGACGACGGCGAGCACGCGCGGCTCGGGGCCGCCCCGCATCTCCAGGTACAGCGCCGCCGGGAACACCGCGATGACCCGGGCCGGGCGGCGCGGCGGGTCCAGCAGCGGGCGCAGCGCGAGGCTCGCGGCCCCGGCGGCGGGCGGCCGCCGCCGCGGCCGGGCCTGCAGCGGGATCGGGTCGCGGACGAGGGCAGTCACGGATCCTCCCGAGGCCGGTGTCGGTGGCCGTCCGGCATGCGGGCGGCCCGGCCTCGCGACGACGGTAGAACGGGCCCCGCACCGGACGTATGGAGAAAGCTGCCAAGGATGGTTGTCATCGTTCGTCTTTGTTGTCATTTTTGATCAGGAACCGGTAGCGATCACATCGTTACGGACGATGTACGCACCAAAAGCGAGGTGACCCCTGGCATGAGTTACACCACTGCGGACCCGGGCCCACCGGCCCTCCGGCTCGCGAGTACCGGAACACTGACCTACGGCCTGTCGGTCGGGGAGGTCCTCGGCGTCAGCACCCTGAACGGCGCCCGCCTCATCGCCGGCCGCGCCGGACTCGAGCGCGTCGTCCAGCGGCTCAACGTGATGGAGGTCCCCGACATCCTGTCGTGGGTCAAACCGAACGAACTGCTCCTCACCACCGGCTACCCCCTCCGCAACACCCCCCAGTCGCTCGACAACCTGGTCGCCGACCTGGACGAGCGCGGCCTCGCGGCCCTGGCCATCAAACTGGGCCGCTACCTGGACTCCCTCCCCGCCGAGATGATCGCGCAGGCGGACCGGCGCGGCTTCCCCCTGATCCTGCTCCCGAACGACGTCGGCTTCGACGACATCCTGAACCAGGTCCTGACCGACATCCTGAACCGGCAGGCGTCCGTCCTCGCCCGCACCGAGGAGGTGCACCGGGCGCTCGTGCAGATCGTGCTGTGCGGCGGCGGCCTCCAGGAGGTCGTCGACGAGGTCGCCACCCTCCTGGACGTGGCGGTCGTGGTGCTGGACGGCGAGCAGCGCGTCCTCGCCGGCGCCGGGCCGGACGAGCACGTCCAGGCGATGCGCGCGTTCGACGCGGGCCGGCACGCGGCCTGCGGGCGCGGCGGCTGCGGCATCATCGGCGCGCACGGCACCGGCGACCACCTGGCCGTGCCCGTGATGGCGGGCGGCTTCGACCACGGCCGGATCGTCGCGTTCAGCCCCGCCGGCACGCTGCGCGGGACCGACCTCGGCATCCTGGAGCGCGCCGCGACCGTCGCCGCGCTCGTGGTGACCAAGCAGCAGGCCGTCGCGGCGGTCGAGAGCAAGTACCGCGCCGACTTCCTGCGCGACATCCTGGCCGGGCGCGCCGGCGACGACGGCCGCGTCGTCGCGCACTGCGGCGGGTTCGGCTGGGACCTGGACCGCCCGATGATGGTGATCGTCGCCGAGCTCGACGGCCGCCCGCGCGGCGCCGCCCCCGACTCCGACGGCAAGGGGCGCGGCCGGGCGCCCGACCCGGACGGCAAGGGGCGCGGCGCCGAGGAGCGGTCCGCGCAGGAGCGGCTCGCCGCCGCGTGGACGACCGCCGTCCGCCGGCACGACAAGGGCGCGGCCGTGGCGAGCTTCGCGCACGAGGTCGTCGCGGTCGTCGGCGCGGACGGGGAGGACCCCGCCGAGTGGGCGGCCGGCCCGGTGCAGGCGATGGTGAAGGAGGCTTCGTCGATCTTCGCCGAACACCTGCCGGTGCGGCGGACGTTCTCCACCGGGATCAGCCGGACGGTGACGTCCCCGGTGGCGCTGCCCGAGGCGTACGAGCAGGCGGGGAAGGCCGTCCGGGTCGGCCGCCAGCTCAACGGCGCGGGCGCGCGGGCGCACTTCGACCAGCTCGGCGTGTACCGGCTGCTCAGCCTGGTGTCGGATCCGGCGGAACTGCACGCTTTCGTCCGGGAGACGCTCGGCGACCTCGCCGCCGACGACGAGCCCGAACTGGTCGACCTGCGCCGCACCCTGCAGGTGCTGCTGGAGACCAACCTCAACGTCGCCGAGACGGCCCGCCGGCTCCACTTCCACTACAACACGCTCCGGTACCGCATCGGGAAACTGGAACGGATGCTCGGCGCCTTCACCGAGGACGCGCATCTACGGCTCAACCTCACCCTCGCTCTGCACGTACTGCGCATGCGCGGTATCTGAGGGTAGTGTAACCGGGCTCACGTCGGCCGGTCCTCCCAAGAGGCGGCCCGGGCTTTGGCAGAACTCGCCGATGCCCGGCCATCGGGGTAGATCTACCTTGCCCGCATGACCGCGGCCGGATGAGCAGGAGGGGCCCGATGGTGATCGGCTGGAAACTGCACGGCGACGGGAGAACGCCGCCGCCCGGGGAGGTCGTCCGACCGGACGAGCGGCTGTCGTGGCCGCGCACCGCCGGCATCGGCGCCCAGCACGTGGTGGCGATGTTCGGCGCGACGTTCGTGTTCCCCATCGTGATGGGCCTGGACCCCAACCTCGCCATCATGATGTCCGGGGTCGCGACGATCCTGTTCCTGCTGATCGTCGGCGGCCGGGTGCCGAGCTACCTCGGCACGAGCGCCTCGTTCGTCGGCGCGGTCGCGGCGATCCGCGCGGCGGGCGGCGACAGCGCGACCGTGACCGGCGCGATCCTGGTCTCGGGAGCCGTGCTCGCGCTGATCGGCGTCCTCATCCACTTCGCGGGGGCCGAGGTCATCCACCGGGTGTTCCCGCCCGTGGTGACCGGCGCCGTGGTCATGCTCATCGGCTTCAACCTCGCCCCGGTGGTCGCGACCGTGTACTGGCCGCAGGACCAGTGGATCGCGCTCGCCACGCTCGGTTTCGCCGTCCTGTGCGCGGTGCTGCTGCGCGGCTTCTGGGCGCGCATCACGATCCTGCTGGCGCTGATCTTCGGCTTCGTCCTTTCGTGGATTCTCGACAAGACCGCGGGCCAGATCACGTCGGTTCTGCCCGGCCAGAACCTGCTGGACGGGGCGGGCAAGGCGTGCACCGCCGAGGGCCCGTACTGCATCGCCACCGCGTTCCCGCACGACCGCGTCGGCTTCGCGAGCGTGAAGGCCGCCGACTGGTTCGGGTTCCCGAGCCTGCACGGCCCCGACTTCAAGACCTCGGCGATCCTGCTGGCGCTGCCGGCGGTCATCGCGCTCATCGCGGAGAACACCGGGCACGTCAAGGCCGTGTCCGCGATGACCGGCGAGGACCTGAACCCCGTCCTCGGCCGCGCCATCGCCGCGGACGGCATCGGCACCACCCTCGCCAGCGCGGTCGGCGGCTCGCCCACCACCACCTACGCCGAGAACATCGGCGTCATGGCCGCGACCCGGATCTACTCGACCGCCGCCTACTACGTCGCCGCGATCGTGGCGATCCTGTTCGGGCTGTGCCCCAAGTTCGGCGCGCTCGTCGCCGCGACCCCCGGCGGCGTGCTCGGCGGCATCACCGTCGTCCTGTACGGGATGATCGGCCTGCTCGGCGCGAAGATCTGGATCGAGAACCGGGTGGACTTCGGCGACCCGGTCAACCTCGTCCCGGTCGCGGCGGCGATCATCCTGGCGATCGGGAACGTGACACTGCAGGTCACCGACGACTTCCCGCTGCAGGGCATCGCGCTCGGCACCATCGCGGTCCTGCTCGGCTACCACGTCCTCAACGTGCTGCGCGGGCCGGACGACGCGGGCGGCGGCATCATCGCGCCGGCGGAGGAGGAGATCGGCGGGCCGGTCCGCCCGGCCCCGGACACGGACGCGGGCTGACGGGTGAAGCCGCCACCGTTCGGCTACCACGCCCCCGGCACGGTCGGCGAGGCGCTCGACGCCCTCGCCGCCGCGCCGGGCGGCAAGGTCCTCGCGGGCGGCCAGAGCCTCATCCCGCTGCTGAACATGCGGCTCGCCGCGCCGTCCGACCTGGTCGACATCAACCGGGTCGCCGGACTGGACACCCTGCACATCGGGGACGAGGGCGTGCGGGTCGGCGCGCTCGCCCGGCACGCCCGGGTGGAGCGCTCGGCGGAGGCCGCCGCCGTCCAGCCCCTGCTGGGGCAGGCGCTCCGGCACGTCGCGCACCCCGTCATCCGCAACCGGGGCACGGTCGTCGGCAGCCTCGCGCACGCCGACCCCGCCGCCGAGCTGCCCGCCGTCCTCGCCGTCCTCGGCGGGACGGTCGAGGCGGCGTCGGCGCGGGGGCGGCGCACGATCCCGGCGGCCGAGTTCTTCGCCGGCCCCCTGGAATCGGCGCTGGCGCCCGGCGAACTGGCCGTCTCCGCGTTCTTCCCGGCGGCGCCGTCCCGCACCGGCACCGCGTTCACCGAGACGGCGCGGCGGCACGGCGACTACGCGCTCGCCGGGGTCGCCGCCGTCGTCACCCTCGACGAGGACCTGCGGGTGTCCGCGGCCCGCGCCGGGTACCTGGGCATCGCCGCGGTGCCGCTCGTCTTCGACCTGGCGGCCGCCGCCGGGCGCAACGGCGACTGGGCCGCGGCCGCGGCGCACGTCCGCGAGCGGATCGACCCCGAACCCGACATCCACGCCGGCGCGGAGTACCGCCGGCACCTGACCGGCGTGCTGACAGAGCGCGCCCTGCGCGCAGCGGCGGCCGAGGCACTGCGGAAGGCGGGAGACTGATGGAGGAGCACTTCGAGGTCGCGCTGACCGTCAACGGGACGCATCGCACCGCGCGCGTCCCGGCCAGGCGGCTGCTGTCGGACCTGCTCCGGCACGACCTCGGGCTCACCGGCACGCACGTCGGCTGCGAGCACGGCGTCTGCGGGTGCTGCACCGTCCTGCTGGACGGGGAGCCGGTGCGGTCGTGCCTGATGTTCGCCGTCACCGCGGCCGGCCGCGGCATCACGACCGTGGAGGGGCTCGCGGCGCCGGACGGGACGCCGTCGCCGGTGCAGCGCGCGTTCCGCGAATGCCACGGCCTGCAGTGCGGCTTCTGCACGCCCGGGTTCCTCTGCACGGTCACGGCGCTGCTGCGGGAGACGCCGCGCCCGACCGAGGACCAGGTCCTCGAGGGCATCTCCGGGAACCTGTGCCGCTGCACGGGCTACCAGAACATCGTCAAGTCGGTGCACCGCGCCGCCGACCTGCTCGCGCTGTCCGCCGAAGAAGGGGAGTGACGCATGGGGACGCGCGTCTTCGGGGAACGGGTCGAGCGGCGCGAGGACGCGCGGCTCACCACCGGCCAGGGCCGCTACCTGGACGACCTCGGGCAGGGGGCGCTCGCGGCGGCGTTCGTCCGGTCGCCGCACGCGCACGCCCGGATCGCCGACATCGACGTGTCCGGGGCGCTCGACGTGGACGGCCTCCTCGCCATCTACACCTGGGAGGACCTTCCCGGCCGGATCGGGGAGCCGCTGCCGCTCCTCATCCCGCACCCTGCGCTGACCCACGGCCGCACCGGGTATCCGCTGGCGCGGGACGTCGTCCGGCACGTCGGGGAGCCCGTCGCGATGGTCGTCGCCCGCGACCGCTACCTGGCCGAGGACGCCGCCGAGCGCGTCCGCGTCGAGTACGAGCCGCTGCCCGCCGTCGTCGGCATCGAGGCGGCGTCGCGGGCGGAGCATCTCGTCCACGACGACGTGCCGGGCAACGTCGGGGCGGTGCTCGTCCAGGAGAACGGGGACGCGCCGGCCGCGATCGAGTCGGCGCCGCACGTGCTGGAGTTCAGCCTGTCCATCGAGCGCAGCGCGTCGATGCCGCTGGAAGGACGCGGGGTGTACGCGCGGTGGGACGCCGACGACGGGTCGCTGCGCGTGTACTCGTCCACGCAGGCGTCCACCAGCGTGCGCGCCGCGATCGCCGCGCGGCTCGGGCTGCCCAACGGCAAGGTCGAGGTGATCGCACCGGATGTCGGCGGCGGGTTCGGCGTGAAGATCGTGCACCCGTGGCCGGAGGAGATCCTCGTCCCGTGGGCGGCGCGGCTGCTGGACCGCGAGATCAAGTGGGCCGAGGACCGCCGCGAGCACTTCGTGTCCGCCGCCCACGAGCGCGGACAGCTCCAGGACGTGCGGGTCGGGTTCGACGACGACGGCCGCGTCCTCGGCCTGGACGTGCGGATCCGGCACGACCACGGCGCCTACACCCCGTACGGGATCATCATCCCGATCGTCACGTCCACCCAGCTCCTCGGCCCGTACAAGATCGGCGCGTACCGGGCCGAAGTGACGAGCCTCTACACCAACACGCTGATCGTCACCCCGTACCGGGGCGCGGGCCGCCCGCAGGGCGTGTTCTGCATGGAGCGGACGATGGACCGCATCGCCCGCCACCTCGGCCGCGACCGCGCCGAAGTGCGCGCCGCGAACTTCATCCAGCCCGACGAGTTCCCCTACGACCAGGGCCTCACCTTCCAGGACGGCCGCCCGCTCATCTACGACTCGGGCGACTACCCGGAGCTGCTCCGCAAGGCGCGGGAGCTGATCGGCTGGGACGGCTTCGAGGCCGAGCGGGCCAAGGCGCGGGCCCATGGCCGCCGCATCGGCATCGGCCTCGGCGTCTACGTGGAGGGCACGGGCGTCGGCCCGTACGAGGGCGGGCACGTCGAGATCGACACCGCCGGGCGGGTGCACGTGTCGACCGGACTCACGTCGCAGGGCCAGGGCCACGAGACGGTGTTCGCGCAGATCGCCGCCGCCGAGCTGGGCGTCCCGATCGAGGACGTCCACGTCACGACCGGCGACACCCGCCGCTTCGGGTACGCGGTCGGGACGTTCGCGTCCCGGGCGGCGGTGATGAGCGGCAACGCGATAGCGCTGGCCAGCCGGAAGGTCCGCGCGAAGGCGCTGCGCATCGCGGGCGAGGCCCTGGAGGCCGACCCGGGCGACCTCGACATCACCGGCGGCGTCGTGCACGTGCGCGGCGACCCGTCGGCGTCCGTCCCGCTGCGGACGGTCGCGGTGCTGTCGAACCCCCTGCGGTACGCGTTCGACGCGGAGGCCGCCGCGGCGACGCAGTTCGCGGTGGGCCGCCCCGTGACCGAGCCGCCGGTCGCGTCCGGCGACGAGCCGGGCCTGGAGGGGCGCGACTACTACTCGCCCGTCCGGTCCACGTTCGCGGCCGGCGCGCACGCCGCGATCGTGGAGGTCGACCCCGACACCGCCGAGATCGCGATCCTGCGGTACGCCGTCGTCCACGACTGCGGGCGGCTGATCAACCCGATGGTCGTCGAAGGGCAGATCCACGGCGGTGTCGCGCAGGGCGTCGGCGGGGCGCTGTACGAGCGGATGGTCTACGACGAGTCGGGGCAGCTGCTGAACGCGTCCTTCATGGACTTCCTCATGCCGTACGCCACGGAGATCCCGCACATCGAGACCGACCACATGGAGACGCCGTCGCCGCTGAACCCGCTCGGCATCAAGGGCGCGGGGGAGGCGGGCGTCATCCCGGTGTCAGCGGTGATCGCGTCGGCGGTGGAGGACGCGGAGGGCGTCCGCGTGGACGCGATGCCGATCTCCCCGGACGAGCTCTACACGCTGCGGGAACGCGCCGCGGCCGATGCGTCCCTGCGCGTCCGGGAGGGCGTCCGGGCGGGCTGACGCTGGCGGGGCCGGCTCGGGAAGCGGGGGACCTCGGCCCCGCCAGCGTGTTGACCCTAGTGAAGGACCACCTGCGCCTTCGGCGTAACCGGGATTCCTCCGGGAAGGTCGGAAATCACCCGTGCGCGGGCGTGTCGGGGGCGTTGCCGCCGAGCGACGCCGGCAGGTAGTTCTCCACGGCGGCGGGACGGAAACCGGCCTGCCTGATCCAGCCGAGGATCATCGTGAACTCCTCGGCCAGCCCCTTGCGGTAGTGCATCAGGACGATGTCGCCGGGCTTGAACCCCTTGCCGCCGTCACCGCGCGCGAAGCCGTTGTACCCGACTCCGGGGCCGGACGTGCCGTTGTAGAACTCCGCCGACCACAGCAGCACCGACTTGATGCCGCAGTCCCTGGCGACCTGCAGGGTCGTCTGGTTGTAGCTGCCGAACGGCGGGCGGAAGATCTCGGGCCGCCGCCCGTACTGCGTCTGGATCGCGTCGGACGCCCCGCAGATCTCCTTCTTCTGCGCCTCGGCGCTGAGCGTCGCCATGTTCGGGTGGCTGATGGTGTGGTTCTCCATCGGCGAGCCCGCGTTGCGCATCGCCCAGAAGTACTGCCCCTGCCCCTTGATGTAGGTGGAGGTCAGGAACGTCAGGATCGGAACCTTCTCCTTGCGGACGAGGTTCACGAACTCGGAGTCGTAGGTGTAGCCGTCGTCGATGGTGAGGAAGACGACGCGCTCCTGGGTCTCGATGTGGTCGATGACCGCGGGCAGGCCGTTGGGGGAGGGCTTCGGCACCGTCCAGGACCCGGGCTTCGGCGTCGCCCATTTCTGGGCGCCGAGCACCGAGGCGAGCTGCGTTTCCATGGACGGACCCGAGTCGCCGGCCTGCGCGGCCACGACGGGCCAGCCGCCCGCGGCCACGCCGAACACTCCGGCGGCGACCATGGCGATCACGGGCGTCTTCCCTCGCATCGGCCGTGTACTCCGTTCAGTGGGGGTTCAGACGGGGGTTCCAGTCTGGTGTTCCAGTCGGGGGTTCCGCATCGATTGACGCACGGGCGGCGGCCCGGGTTCGCACCCGATCGGAACCTCCGGACATATCTGACCACTCGAACCGCCCTTCGGGGGGCTCTGCCCAAACATCGGCGTGTACTCGGCAGATGTTGCCGTTCGGCGCGGCGGCGGCGTTCTCTACAGTCGGGTCATGCAGCTGAACGGCAGTGCCGGCGTCGCCGCGCCGCTCGACCGCGTCTGGGACGCGCTTCAGGACCCGGCCGTCCTCGCCAGGACGATCCCCGGGTGCCGCTCCCTGGAGGAGACGGGACCCGGCACCTACCGCATGACGGTCACCGCGGGCGTCGCCTCGATCCAGGGCACCTACGTGGGCCAGGTGGAACTCGCCGAACCGGACCCGCCGCGCTCGTTCGTCCTGCGGGCGCGCGGCCAGGGCGCGCCGGGCACGGTGGACGCGACCGTGCGCGTCCGGCTGTCGGACGGAGGCGGCGCGACCCGCATCGACTACGACGCGGACGCGGTCGTCGGCGGGATGGTCGGCGGGGTCGGACAGCGGATGCTGGGCAGCGTCGCCAAGCGCACCGCCGGCGAGTTCTTCGCCGCCGTCGAACGCGACCTGTGCGCACCCGCCGCCGAGGCCGCGCCCGCGCCGGCCGAGGTCGCGAGCGCCGGCACGGTCTATCCGGGCCGCGCGCCGGCCGCGCCGGACCGCGCGTCCGCGGCGTGGCCGATGGCGGCGGCGTTCGCCTCCGGCGGCGCGGTCGCGCTCGCCGGCGTCGCCCTCGGCTACCTGCTCGGCCGCCGCGGATCGCCCGCCGTTGTCCGGTCGGCGCGGGTCAGCCGACCCCGACCAGGTCGACGACGAAGATGAGCGTCTCGCCCGGCTTGATCGCGGGGCTCGGGCTGCGGTCGCCGTAGGCGAGGTGCGGCGGGATGACGAGCTTGCGCCGCCCGCCGACCTTCATGCCGGCGATGCCCATGTCCCAGCCCTTGATGACGCGGCCGGCGCCGAGCTGGAAGTCGAGTGTGGAGCCCCGGTTCCAGGACGCGTCGAACTCCTCGCCGGTGGA
The DNA here is from genome assembly GCF_001552195.1 of Actinomadura latina NBRC 106108. GTDB lineage: Bacteria > Actinomycetota > Actinomycetes > Streptosporangiales > Streptosporangiaceae > Spirillospora > Spirillospora latina. Next base: position 237,306 of record NZ_BCQS01000005.1, on the reverse strand, counting down.
CCACGACACGCCCACGTAGTGCATCGACACGTTCGAGCCCTTGGCGGCCTCGGGGCCGTCGCCCTCGGTGATGTCGGTGATGTCGAGGTACTCGGGCGGCTGTCCCTCGGGGAAGTCGATCTCGGGGCGTTCAAGCGCCATGAAAGGGCTCCAGCTGTGTCGTGGTGGGTTCGTCGGATGGGAAAAGACTCAGCCTAGCCCTATGCGCTCTCGCCAAAGAACGACGCGCCCATTGGCAGATTGCGACGGTTTCGCAGGTGGGCACCGTCCGGTAGACCCTTCATCATGGCGAGGCGGCTGCGGATCGGGATCGACACGGGCGGGACGTTCACCGACGTCGTCGCGCTGGACGAGCACGGCGGGCTCGTCACCACCAAGACGCCGTCGACGCCCGCCGACCCGGCGGAGGGGTTCGCGACCGGGGTCGGCAAGGTGCTCGGCCTGCTCGGCGCGGAACCGGGGGACGTCGCGGCGCTGTCGCACGGCACGACGGTCGCGACGAACCGGCTCCTCGAAGACCGGATCGACGACCTCGGGTTCATCACGACCGAGGGGTTCGAGCCGATCCTGGAGATCGCGCGGCAGAGCGTCCCGGACGGCTACGGCAACAGCTACTTCTGGGTGAAGCCGCCGCGGATCGTCCCCGTGCACCGGGTGCGGGCGGTCGGCGGGCGGCTCGACCACACCGGCGCGGAGATCCGCCCGTTCGACGAGGCGTCGGCGGTGGCGGCGGCCCGCTGGTTCCGCGGCCAGGGCGTCCTCGCGATCGGGGTGTGCCTCCTGCACTCCTACGCCGACCCGTCGCACGAGCTGGCGATGCGGGAGGTGCTCCGCCGCGAGCATCCGGAGGCGGTCGTCTCGCTGTCGTGCGAGGTGCTGCGCGAGTACCGCGAGTACGAGCGGTCGGTGACGACGCTGGTGGACGCGGCGGTGAAGCCCGCGATGAACGGCTACCTGGGGCGCATCGCCGGCCGGGTCGCGTCCCGGCTGCTGGTGATGAAGAGCAACGGCGGCGTGCTGTCGGCGGACGAGGTCGCGTGGCAGCCGATCACGACGGTGCTGTCGGGCCCGGCGGCGGGGGCGCTCGGCGCGGCGTTCGTCGTCTCGCACAGCGGCCACGGCTCCGTCGTGACGCTGGACGGCGGCGGGACGTCCACCGATGTCGCGGTCGTCCTGGACGGCGAGCCGACGCTGACGACCGAGGGCTCCATCGGGCGGCACCCGGTCAAGATCCCGATGATCGACATCGTGACGGTCGGCGCGGGCGGCGGGTCGGTCGCGCGGCGGTCGCCCGAGGGCGCGCTGAAGGTCGGCCCGCGCAGCGCGGGCGCCGACCCCGGCCCGCTCTGCTACGGGCGCGGCGGCACCGAGGCCACGGTGACCGACGCGCACGCCGTCCTCGGCCGCATCCCGCCGCACCTGCTCGGCGGCGAGGTCCCCCTGGACGTCGGCGCCGCCCGCACCGGCCTGCGGGCGTTCGCCGACGACCTCGGGCTGACGCTCGAACGGGCCGCCGCCGGGATCCTGGAGATCTCCGCGTGGAACCAGGCCAACGCGATCCGGCAGATCACGGTGAAGCGGGGCCTGGACGTCCGCGACTACCCCCTGGTGGCGTTCGGCGGGTCGGGGCCGCTGCTCGCGTGCCGGCTGCTCGACGTCCTCGGGCTGCCCGCCGCCGTCGTCCCGGAGAACCCGGGCAACCTGTCGGCGTTCGGGCTGCTCACGGTGGACGTGAAGAACGACTACGTGCGGACGCGGGTCGTCCGCGACGCCGAACTCGACCCCTCGCTGCTGGGCGGCGTCTACACCGGGCTGGAGGCGGAGGCCGCCGCCGCCCTGGCCCGCGAGGGGTTCGCCGAGGACCGCCGCCGCTTCGCCCGCTCCGCCGACCTGCGCTACTGCGGCCAGGCGTTCGAGGTGCGGGTGTCCGCGCCCGCCGGGCCGCCGGACGAGGCGTTCCGCGCCGAGGTCGTCCGCCGGTTCCACGACGCGCACGAGGCCCTCTACGGCTACTGCTACCGGGACGACCCGCGCCATCCGGTCGAATGGGTCAACCTGCGGGTCTCCGGCATCGGCCCGATGGAGCGCCCCCTCCTCACCGAGCGCCCGCCCGGCGACGGCGACCCGTCGCGCGCCCGCACCGGCGCCCGCGCCGTGTACTTCGACGGCTGGGCGGAGACACCCGTCTACCGGCGCGAGAAGCTCGCCCCCGGCGACGCGGTCGAGGGCCCGGCCGTCATCGAGGAGTTCGGCTCGACACTGCCGCTCCACCCCGGCTTCACCGCGCGGCTCGACGGCTTCGGAAACCTGGTGGTGACGCGATGACCGACCCGCTGACCGACCCGATCCTGCTGGAGATCGTCGAGGGGACGCTCGCGTCCGTGGAGCGCGAGGTCGAGACGGCCATCGCCCGCACGGCCCGCTCCCCGATGATCCGGGACGCGCACGACTTCCGCGCCGGCATCCACGACCGCCGCCTCCGCAAGCTGACCGGCCGCTCCTACTCGGCGCTCGTCCAGCCCGTCGCGCGCGACTTCCCGCCGGAGACGATGCGCCCCGGCGACGTGTTCTTCCACAACGACGTGTACCTGTCGGAGGGCGGCATCGGCCACCTGCCCGACCTGTGCGTCACCGTCCCGGTGTTCCACTCCGGCGAGGTGGTCGCGTTCGTCCAGGCGTTCGGCCACCACGACGACATCGGCGGCGCCGTCCCCGGCTCGATGCCGAGCCACGCCCGCAGCGCGTTCGAGGAGGGCCTGATGGTCCCCCCGATCAAGCTGTGGGACCGGGGCGTCCCCAACGAGGCCGCGCTGACGATCATGACGCGCAACTCGCGGATGCCCGACTCCCTCGCCGGCGACCTCGACGCCGAGTGCTCGGCGTGCCTGATGGGCGCCCGCCGCCTCGGCGACCTGTTCGCCCGCTACGGCCGCGCGGACGTCGAGGCGTGCTTCGACGCGATCATCGACCGCACCACCGAGACGTTCCGCCGCGAGCTGCTCGCCAAGATCCCCGACGGCGTCTTCGTCTGGGAGGACTACGCCGAGCACGACGGCGTGGACCCGCCCCGGCTGCACGCCCAGCGCATCACGCTGACCGTCGACAAGGCGGCGGCCGTCCCGCTGACCATCGACTTCACCGGGACGTCCCCCCAGGCCAAGGGCCCCATCAACCACGCGGGCGACTACGCGGGCGGCGTCTTCCTGAAGAAGTGGCTGGCGCCCGTCCTGCGCAACCTCGCCGACACCCCCGAGCGCGCCGCCGAACTCGACGTCAACGAGGGCGTCGTGCCCCTCATCGAGATGCGCTTCCCGGAGAAGGGGACCCTCCTCACGCCGGTCTTCCCGGCCCCGACCAACGCCCGCACGTTCGTGATCCTGCGGCTCCTGGGCGTCCTCTCGGGCGTCCTGGCCAAGGCCACGAACGGCCGGATGCCCGCCGACCAGGAGACGATCCGCTACACCGGCGTCTACGGCGAGGACGACCGCGGCCCGTACCTGATGCGGGAGGTGCTCGGTGGCGGCTCGGGGGGCCGCTACTACGCCGACGGCGAGGACACCATCCACGTCGTGCCCGACTCCCGCAACATCCCCGCCGAGTTCGCCGAGGCGCGCTGGCCGTTCATCGTCGAACGCCTCGGCCTCGCCACCGACTCCGGCGGCCCGGGGGAGCACCGCGGCGGCCTCGGCTACGACAAGCACATCCGCATGCTCCGCGACGCCCGCTACATGTCGATCGCCGACCGCTCGATCCTGTCCTGCTGGGGCGTCGACGGCGGCCGCGCCGGACGCCCCTTCCGCGTCGACATCGACGGCGAGGAGATGGACGGCCTGGTGGACGACCACCTCGTCCGCGCCGGCCAGGTCATCCGCATCCGCACCACCGGCGGCGGAGGCTGGGGCGACCCCCTGAACCGCGAACCGTCCCGGGTGGCCGCCGACGTCCGCGACGGCAAGGTGTCCGAGGACGGCGCCCGCGACGACTACGGCGTGGTCCTGAGCGAAGGCGTCGTGGACGAGGGGGCGACGGCGGCCCTGCGCGCCCGCCTGCGGGCCGAACGAGGCCCCGTACCGTTCTTCGACCGGGGCCCCGGCTACCCGCGCCTGTCGGGCGGCGCCACGTCCGCCGACGTCGACACCCTCGACCGGGATCGCCCGGCGACCTGACCGGGCCGGAACGCGGCGATCGGCCCGCCGGTCAGCGAACCCGCTGATGGATGGTGACCAGGGAGTCCTTGCCGTACCTCGTCGACTCGGTGAGCGTCCACGTGCTCTTGTCGGACGTCGCCGTCCAGAGCCTGCGGCCGTGGCCGAGGATCACCGGGAACCACATGAGCCGGATCTCGTCGACCAGGTCGCCCGCGAGCAGGCTCTGGACGAGCCGGATGCTGCCGGGCACGGAGATCTCACCGGGGACGTCCCGCCTGAGCCGGGACACCTCTCCGGCGAGGTCGCCCGAGAGCACCGACGTGTTGTTCCATCCGGGGTCCCGAAGCGTGCCGGACACGACGTACTTCGGCATGGTGTTGTACTTGTCGGCGAGCTCGCCCTCGTACTCCGGCCACGCGGAGGCGAAGCCCTCGTAGGTGGTGCGGCCCAGCAGCAGCGCGGCGGACCCGAGCGCCTCGTCGGTCTTGAACCGCTCGCCGTCCTCGCCGCGGTCGAACGCGAAGCTCCAGTCCGGGTACTTGAAGTCCTCGCCGCCCGGGGCCTCGACGACGCCGTCCAGGGAGATGAACTCCGTCACGACGATCTTCCCCATGTCAGGCCCCCTCGGCGAAGTCGCCCAGCACGGACGCGAGGACGTCGGGCGTGGTGCTGTGGTTCTCGCCCGGGACCGCCTTCAGGGTGGCGGTCGGCAGGTGGTCCGCCAGCGCCTTCGCGCCAGCGGCGAGGTGCGGCCACGTGTCCTCGCCGTACAGCACGAGGACGGGCACGTCGACCTTGTCCCACAGGTCGGCGCGCAGCGGCCTGCCGGACATGGTGTCCCCGACGTTGCGGCCGTCGTAGGCGATCGTCGGGGCGACCGCCTCCAGCGCCGGCCAGAAGTCGGCGCCGCGCATCTCGCGGACGGCGTCCTCCGGCATCCCGGCGACGGCGGTCAGGAACAGCGCCACGGCGTCCCCGGGCCGCCCGTCGGCGACGGCCGCGTCGAGCCGCTCGACGTAGCGGGGCGGCAGCGGCGGGTGGCCGCCGCCGGCGATGACCGGCGGCTCGAACAGCGCCATCCGCGCGACGGGCGCCCCGGCCTGCGCCGCGTTGAGCGCCAGGTGCCCGCCGGACGACCAGGCGAACACCGTCGCCGGGCGGCCCCCGCCCGCCCGCTCGATGACCGCGGTGAGGTCCTCGACCTCGCGCTCGACCGCGTAGGGGGCGGTGTCTCCGCTCTCCCCGCGGCCGCGCCGGTCGTAGTTGATCACCCGGAACCGGCCGGCGAGCAGTTCCGCCGCCGCCGCGTTCTCGGGGGTCGAGGCGCGGTGGGCGGTCGCGCCGTCGATGAGGACGATCGGCTCCTCCTCGCCCCACGCGCTGTAGGCGATGACGGTTCCGTCGGGCGAGGTGACGGTGCCCTCGAACATCAGGTCACACCCTTCCAGTGTCGGGCCGCGTCGATCGCGGCGACCCAACCCTAGAAACGCTCGTCGCCCTCGATCTTGTACAGAAGCGACAGCGGCCCCCCGGCGTCCCGCCGCAGCTGCGTCGCGGTCCGGCCGATGAACCGCCGCAGCGACCTCGCCATGTGCGGCTGGTCGTAGTAGCCGAGCCGGTGCACGACCTCCAGGGACGGCACGCCCTCCCCGAGCAGCACCGCGGCGTGGCGGGCCCGGTCGATCTGCCGGATCGCGCCCTGCGTCAGGCCCGTCGAGGACGCGACGCGCCGCTCCACCGACCGGGACCCGACCCCGGCGGGCCCTCCCCGCACGATCTCGTCCACGAGCGGGTCGCGGATGACCACGCCCGCGCGCCCGAGCCTGCCGACGAGGTCCTCCGCGCTGTCGAAGCGGGGGATCTCCCATTCCTCGCCCCGCAGGACGAAGACGCGCCTGTCGGCGTACGGGCTCTCCCTCTCGGCGTCGACGAGCCCGGCGACCGGCAGATGCGGCATCGACGTCCCGTGCGCGAACGTGATCCCGAGCGAATCCGAGTCACCGGCCGCCGTCACGGTCGACGCCGCCGTCTCCGGCCCCCGGACGCCCGCGTGCACGGCGCCCTCGAACTCCCAGAAGACGAGTTCCCAGTTCGACGTCGCCACCGACGTCAGGCTCTCCACCCCGCCGGCGCGCCCGCGCCAGACACGAGCGACGTACGGCGAGTCGGACGCACGGTGCTCGCTCTCGATCGGCATGCGGCGCCCTCCCCGTAGGCTCCACCGATGCTACCGACCGCCCCGGGCGCGGCCGGCTCACCGCTCGGGTTCGCGCCCGGCGGCCAGTTCCTCGAAGACCCCGTCGGGGTCGTGCTGCTTCCAGTACCGGAACCTGAGGGAGACGCCCCCGGCCCCGAACGAGCGGATCGGCCGCGACCCGTCCACGAGGAAGCGGGGCTCGTCCCACTGCTGCGCCACGACCGCCAGCGGCCGGTCGCCGACGAGGATCCAGGTGGCCCTCCCGCTCGCGATCGAGGCGAGGAACCGCCGCTCCAGCAGGTGCGCCACGACGTCGGCCAGGGACGTCTCGCCCGGCAGGTCGATCGTCTCGTCATGGGGGCGGACGTCGTCCCCCATGGCGACGCTGTCGCGGTCGACCCGGATCATCATCGCCGGGCCGCCGACCGCGCCCGCCAGACCTCGGCCTCCTCCGTCCGGCCCGCGTCGGCCAGCAGGCCGGCGAGCTGCTCCGCCGCGCCGCCGCGCCGCCGTGCCCCTGCTCGGCCGCCGCGGTCAGCCAGGTCTCGGCGTCCCGCAGATCGCCTGCCTCCAGCTTCAGGCGCCCCAGGTTGGCCGTCCCGTCGACGTTCCCGGCGTCGGCGGCACGCCGGAACCACCGCTCGGCCTCCGCGTGCTCCCCCTCCAGGACGTGCTGGACGGCGAGGTTGTTCATCGTGATGCCGGCGCCGGCCTCGGCCGCGCGCCGGTACCAGGACATGGCCTCCTCGCGCCGGCCGGCGCGGCTGAGGCGCGACCCGAGGTCGCCCTCCCCGGCGGCCGGGCGGAAGTGGTCCCTGGCCGCCTCGACCAGCCCGAACCCGGCCAGCCGCGAGCACCACAGGGCCGCGGCGTCCTCGTCGTCCTCGGCCGCCGCCCCTCGCAACGCGATCTTCGCCGCAGGACCGATCCCCTGGGAAAGCCCGTCACCGCTCATGGCACCACGCTAACGACGAAGATCACCCGACCGTACCGATTTCGGCAGATGTACGGACAGGTATGAAACGCGCGGACAGGGGGACGAATCCCCGCCGAACGATCGGCTTCGGATCCTCGGCGCGCCCGGCGAGGACGGGCTGGTCGTCGACGGCAGTGTAAGGAGAAGAGGCCGGAATGACCGTCCCCCAGCAACGACCGGCGCAACCCGAGACCACCCCCGGCGCCCCCGCGACACCCCCCGCAGACCGCGCGCACCGGATCCGCCGGTCCCTGGAGCGGCTCATCGGCGTGGCGGCGACGGAGGGCAACGCCGTGACCCCCCTGATCAACGGGGATGCGATCTTCCCCGCGATGCTGGACGAGATCGCCGGAGCCCGGCACACCATCGACATGATGACCTACGTCTATTGGCGCGGGGACATCGCCCGCCGCTTCGCCGACGCGCTGTCGGACCGTGCGCGCGCCGGGGTGCGGGTCCGCCTGCTCCTGGACGGCATCGGCAGCTGGCAGATCGAAAGGGATCTTCTGGACCGGATGGACCGGGCGGGCGTCACGGTCAGATGGTTCCGCAAGCCCATCGCCCGCTCACCGTTCAAGCAGAACCACCGCTGCCACCGCAAGGTGCTCGTCGTGGACGAGCGGACGGCGTTCACCGGGGGAGTCGGCATCGCCGAGGAATGGTGCGGCGACGCCCGCAACGAGCACGAGTGGCGGGACAGCCACTTCCGGGTGCGCGGACCCGCGGTGGACGGCATCGCGGCCGCGTTCGCCCAGAACTGGGCCGAGGTCGACGACGTGCTGTTCGACGACCGCGACCGCTTCGGCGAACACGACCCGGCGGGCGACGCCGTGGTGCAGGTCGTGCGCGGGTCGGCCAGTCTCGGCTGGCAGGACATGCAGACCCTCTTCAGGGTCGTCCTCCAGTTGGCGGAGCGGCGGCTGCGGGTGGCCACCGCCTACTTCGCCCCCGATCCCTACTTCATCGACCTGCTGTGCGAGACGGCCGGCCGCGGCGTCGAGGTGGACCTGCTGCTGCCGGGTCCGCACGCCGACAAGCGCGTGAGCCGCCTGGCGAGCCAGCGGAACTACGAGACGCTCCTGGGCTGCGGCGTGCGCATCCACCAGTACCGGGCGTCCATGCTGCACACCAAGATCATCACCATGGACGGGATGGTCTCCCTGCTCGGCTCGACGAACTTCAACCGGCGGTCCCTCGACCACGACGAGGAGGTCATGCTCGCCGTGATCGACGAAGACCTGACCACGACGCTCGACGCCCACTTCGACGACGACCTGGCCCGCAGCGAGCGGGTCGACCACGCGCGCTGGGCCCGGCGTTCCCTGACCCAGCGCGCCAGGGAACTGTCGATCACCCCGATCCGCCGCTTCCTGTAGGCACCGGCCCGGTCAGGGCGAGGGCTTGGCGGCGCGGAGGGAGTACATCAGCGGGACGCGGGGACGGCCCTCGGGAGGGCGGTAGGCGGTGCCGTCCCGCTCCAGTACGGAGAACCGCTGCCAGAGCGTGTAGTCGTGCTCATGCAGGAAGTCGATGCGCAGGCCGGCAGCGGCCAGGGCCGTGACGACCTCGCCCAGCCCGTGGACGAACTCGATCGACCGGGTGTGCTGGACGGACGCCTGCGGATCGGCGTAGCTGCCCGCGTCCGGCTCGTCCCAGATCTGCGGCCCCTCGGCGAAATAGTCGTAGGCGACCGTGTGGCCTTCCTCATCATCGAGGGTGTCGGCGAAGGGGTGGAACTCCGCGAGATAGAGGAACCCGCCCGGACGCAGAAGTGACGCGACGACCTCGGCCCAGCGGCCGATGTCGGGAAGCCAGCACAGGGCGCCGAGACCCGTGTAGACGATGTCGTAGGTGTCGTCGAGGACGGTCGGCGCGTCGTAGACGTCCGAGGCGACGAAGCGCGCTTGCAGACCTGTCTCCTCAGCCACCGCGCGGGCGGCCTCGACGGCCTTCTCGGAGAAGTCCAGGCCGGTGACGTGCGCGCCTCGGCGGGCCCAGGAGAGCGTGTCGAGACCGAAATGGCACTGGAGGTGGACCAGCCGAAGGCCGGTGACGTCCCCGACCTCGGCCAGCTCGAAGTCTCGCAGGGGCTGACCCCCGGCCTTGAATCCGGCGACGTCGTAGAAGTCACTGGCGACGTGTATCGGGACTCGTTCGTCCCAGAGCGCCTTGTTGACCGCGACGTACTCCGCACTGGTCATGGCTGTGAGCGTATGCCCCGCAGGCCGTCAGGCGGCGCGCGGCCACGGTGGCGGGCGGCGTTCGGCAGGGGGGTCGGCTCCGGGTGGACGCAGCCGGTAGATGTAGCGGCCGTTCTCGTCCGTCGTGATGTGGAGCCGATCCGGGTTGGTGTGCTTGTAGCGGTTGTGCCAGCCACAGCACAGGGACAGTACGTCGATGTCGGTGGGGGAGCGGCCGAGTGCCCAGCCGCGTACGTGGTCGACCTCGCACAGCGTCCCGGGGACCTCGCAGCCCTGTACCGCACACGTCGGGTAGAGGGTCTCCAGGACCTGGCGCTGCGGGCCGGTGGCGAACCGGACCCTGTGGCCGAGGTAGAGGGGCGTGTGCCCGCGTCCCAGCAGCAGAGGCGACACGCCGGCGTTGAGCGCGATGCGGCGGGCCTGTGCTGCGGGGATCGGGGTCCCGTCGGTCAGCCGCGCCGGGGCGGTGCCGCCGGTGAGAGTGTCGAGGTCGCAGACGACGGTGACCTTGGTGGCGCGGTGGCCGCCCGACAGCACGGCACCGAGTGCGGCCGCGAAACCAAAGCACGCCACCAAAGAGTCCCCAAAGCACGCCACAAAAACCCGCCCCCACCAACCGAACACCGAAGACCGACACTCCACACCCAACTGAGGCACCCGTTACGGGTCGGATGCGATTGAGAACCGATGCGGAGTGAAAGTGGTCCCGTCCACCTGGAGGTCGCAGCGGGCTTTGGTACCGTCCTTGACGAAGAACTCGCCCTCGCGCGCGGCCCACCGCTCCCAGGCGTCGGCGTACTCCACGCCGTCGCGGGCGAGGGCGCGGGCTTGGCGGACGTCGTAGGGGGCGTCGATCCAGATGCGGTAGGCGGCGGGCGACCCGGCCCAGGCCGAGCCGACGCCCTCGACGATGAGGACGGGCGGCGGTGAGATCTCCTCTTCGGGGCCGTAACCGTCGCGGTGCCAGTCGTAGCGGCGCAGCCGGGCCGGACGCCCCGCGCAGAGCGGGCCGAGAACGGCGACGCGCAGAGGCTCCCACCAGGTCAGCGGGTCGGCCTCCCAGGGAACCCGGAAGTCGTCCGACCGGATGACGGGCGCCCCGACCAGAACCTCGGCCAGGTGGTCGGTGAACGTCGACTTGCCGGCGCCGCTCGGCCCGTCCACCGCGACCAGGCGCGCCGGACCGCAGGACGGCGGCAGCGCGAGCAGCCGCGCGGCGAGCGCGGGGTAGGTCATGGCGGGTCCCGGCACGGACGGCATACTTCCAGGTGCCGCACCCGCGAAGGAGCACCCGCTAAGGAGGACGTCCTTGCCCGGACCGCTCGAAGGCGTCGTGATCGTCGACCTCAGCCGGGTCGTGGCGGGCCCGCAGGCCACCATGACCCTCGCCGACCTCGGCGCCAGGGTCATCAAGGTCGAGCATCCCGGCGGCGGGGACGAGACCCGCGGCTGGGGGCCGCCGTTCGCGGGCGACGACCAGGTCAGCACCTACTACCTGTCGATCAACCGGAACAAGGAGTCGATCACCCTCGACCTGAAGTCGGACGAGGGTGCGGGCGTCCTGGCCCGGCTGGTGCGGCACGCCGACGTGCTGGTGGAGAACTTCCGGCCGGGAGTGCTCGACCGGCTCGGCTTCCCCGTCGAGCGGCTGCACGAGCTGAACCCCGGGCTGATCGTCCTGTCCATCACCGGCTTCGGGCACGGCGGCCCGGAGGGCGGGCGCCCCGGCTACGACGCCATCGTGCAGGGCGAGGCGGGGATCATGAGCGTGACCGGCCCGCCCGGCACACCCAGCAAGGTCGGCCTGTCGATCGCCGACATCCTCGCGGCGCACAACGGCGTCGCCGGGGTGCTGGCCGCCCTGTACGAGCGGACCCGGACGGGACGCGGGACGGTCGTCCGCACCTCGCTGCTGGCGTCGGTCGTCGGCGCGCACATGTTCCAGGGGACGCGCTGGACGGTCGCCCGCGACGCCCCCGAATCGGTGGGCAACGACCATCCGTCCATCGCCCCGTACGGGACGTTCCACTGCGAGGACGGGCAGATCCAGATCGGGGTGGCCAACCAGAACCTGTGGCGCCGGTTCGCGCCGCTCGTCGGCCTCGACCCCGACGACCCGCGCTACGCGACGATCCCCGACCGCGCCGCGCACCGCGCGGAGCTGACCGCCGACATCGAGAAGGCCCTCGCGGACGGCACGCGCGACGTGTGGCTCGCGCGGCTGGACGAGGCGGGCGTCCCGGCGGGCGCGATCCGGTCGATCGACGAGGTGTACGAGTGGGACCAGACGCGCTCGCAGGGCCTCGTCATCGAGGTCGATCATCCGCAGCTCGGCCGCATCGAGCTGCCGGGCCCGCCGCTGCGCTTCGACGGGGCGGCCCCGCGCGACCACACCGCGCCGCCCCTGCTCGGCGAGCACACCGGCGAGGTACTGGCCTGGCTGGAGGAGCGGGAGGAGCGGGAGGATCTGCGGAAAGAGAAGAAAGAGAAGGAGAAGAGGGAGAGGGACGAGTGATGGACCTGCTCGGCGAGACCGGCGGCCCGATCCGCATCGCCGGCCGCGAACTGTCCCGCGACGGACTGCTCGGCCGGGCGGCCGCCGTGGCGGCGGAGGTCCGCGGCGCGGACGCGGTCGCCGTGCACGCCACGGCCTCCCTGGAGACGGTCGCGGCGGTCGTCGGCGGCCTCCTCGCGGGCGTCCCGGTGGTGCCGCTGCCGCCCGACTCGGGGCCTGCCGAGCGCGCCCACATCCTGGGCGACTCGGGCGCGAGCATGATCCTCGCCGCCGGTGGCACCGAGCCCGTCGACGGCGAGCCGCCCCTAGTCCCGGTCGACGGGCTGCCGCGCGGCGGGGACGGCGCCGCGGCCGGCGTCCCCGGCGACGCGACCGCGCTGATCCTCTACACGAGCGGCACGACGGGCGCGCCGAAGGGCGTGCTCATCTCGCGGCGCGCGATCGCCGCCGGGCTGGACGCGCTCGCGGAGGCCTGGGCCTGGACGCCCGACGACGTCCTCGTCCACGGGCTGCCCCTGTTCCACGTGCACGGGCTCGTCCTCGGCGTGCTCGGGGCGCTGCGGACCGGGTCGCGGCTCGTCCACACCGGGCGTCCCAGGCCCGAGCTGTACGCGGAGGCTGCGCAGAAGGACGGCGGCAGCCTGTTCTTCGGCGTCCCCACGGTCTGGTCCAGGACGGCGGCGGACCCGTCCACCGCGCGGGCCCTCCGCACCGCGAGGCTGCTCGTCTCCGGCAGCGCGCCGCTGCCCGTGCCCGTCTTCGAGCGCCTCGCCGGACTCACCGGGCACCGTCCCGTCGAGCGCTACGGCATGACCGAGACCCTCATCACGCTCAGCGCGCGCGCCGACGGCGACAGGCGGCCCGGCTACGTCGGCACTCCGCTGCCGGGCGTCGAGACGCGCCTCGTCGCCGAGGACGGCACGCCCGTCCCGCCGGACGGGGAGACGCCCGGCGAGCTGCACGTCCGCGCCCCGCTGCTGTTCAAGGGCTACCTCAACCGCCCCGAGGCGACCGCGGAGTCGTTCGCGCCGGACGGCTGGTTCCGCACCGGCGACATCGCCGCCGCCGGCCCGGACGGCTGGCACCGCATCGTCGGCCGCGCGTCCACCGACCTCATCAAGAGCGGCGGCTACCGGATCGGCGCTGGCGAGATCGAGAACGCGCTGCTCGCCCACCCCGCGGTGCGGGAGGCCGCCGTCGTCGGCACGCCGCACGACGACCTCGGCGAGCAGGTCACCGCCTACGTCGTCGCCGACGGCGTCGCCGAGACCCGGCTCATCGAGTTCGTCGCCGAGCGCCTGTCGGTGCACAAGCGGCCCCGCGTCGTCCACCTGGTCGACTCGCTGCCGCGCAACGCGATGGGCAAGGTCGTCAAGACCCGGCTGGGGGAGCTCTAGGGCAGCAGCTCGGCCAGCAGCGGGCGGACGAGGTCGCGGGCGAACGACTCGGGGAGGTCCGCGCCGTCCTCGCCCTCCGCGAAGTACAGCAGGAACCCCTGCTGGAAGCAGGCGCCCATCAGCAGCGCCGCCGCCGCGGCCGTGTCGGCGCCGGCGGCGACGCGGCCGAGGACGCGTTCGGCGTCCAGGTACCGGGCCAGGGCCCGCACCGGCTCCTGCGGGCCCGCGCCGTACTTGCGCAGCGACTCCCGCGTCGCGTTCATCAGCCGGGGCTGCGCCGCCATCGAGGCCATCATCGGGAACGTCAGCCGGTAGAAGCGCAGGCCGCCCTGGACGACCGCGACGAGGTTGGCCTCCACCGTCTCCTCACCGGGCACGCCCATCGAGGTGAACGGCGGCATCCGCTCCTTCAGCACGCTCACCATCAGCTCCTCCTTGTCGCGGAAGTGCTTGTACAGCAGCGCCTCGGAGTAGCCGGCCGCCTTCGCGATCTCCTTGGTGGTGGCGCGGGCGACGCCGTGCCGCCGCATGATGTCCGCCGCGGCGTCCAGGATCCGTTCCCGCGCGCTCAAAGAGGCCCCCTTGACAGGTGAGTGAACGCTTACCAGAGTAGGGGTTAGTAAATGCTCACTCACCCCAGGGGGAATCCGATGCGGCTCACGATCTTCGGGGCGACCGGCGGGACCGGCGTCCTCACCGTCCGGCGGGCGCTGGACGCCGGGCACGAGGTGACCGCCGTCGTCCGCGACCCGGCCGGCCTCCCGTCCGACCTGCGCGCCTGCGCGGACGTCGTGCAGGCCGACGTCACGGACCCGGCCGCGATCGAGGAGGCGGTCAAGGGGAGCGACGCCGTCCTGTCCGCCCTCGGCACCCGCGAGGGCCGCGCGCCGACGCGCGTCTGCGAGGACGGCACGCGCGGCATCGCCACCGCCATGACCGCGGCCGGTGCCGACCGGTTCATCCTGGTCAGCGCGTCCGGCCTGCACGCGGGGCCGGGCGACGACCCGCTCACCCGGTTCGTCGTCAAGCCGCTGATCCTGCAGCCCCTCCTCAAGCACGCTTTCGCCGACATGCGCGCCGCCGAGGACGTCACCCGCGGCTCCGGCCTGAACTGGACGATCGTCCGCCCGCCGCGCCTCACCAACGGGCCCGGCAACGGCCGCTACCGCAAGGCCGTCGACCGCAACGTCCTCGGCGGCGCCTCCATCGCCCGCGCCGACCTGGCCGCGGCGCTCCTCGACGTGGCGGGCGACCCGTCCGCCGTCGGGCACGTCGTCAGCGTCTCCGGCTGAGGAGACGACACCTGCCCTGCCGATCGCCTGACATGCGCCGGCCGCCGAGCGGATGGGCTGGATCCGAGCCCCGTTAGTCTGGTCGGCGTGGGTGAGCCTCTCGTAGCGCGCATGCAGGGATTCGGCGAGACGATCTTCGCTGAGATGTCGGCTCTCGCCGTCCGCACCGGCTCGATCAATCTGGGCCAGGGCTTTCCGGACGAGGACGGCCCCGCGGGCGTCCTGGACGCGGCGGTGGAGGCCATCCGCTCGGGCGGCAACCAGTACCCTCCGGGGCCGGGCGTGCCCGAGCTGCGCGAGGCGGTGGCGGTGCAGCGGCTGGGGCGGTACGGGCTGACGTACGACCCGGCGACCGAGGTGTACGTGACGGTCGGCGCCACCGAAGGAATCGCCGCGTCCGTGCTCGCGCTGGCGGGGCCCGGTGACGAGGTCATCGTCTTCGAGCCGTACTACGACTCCTACGCGGCCGTGATCGCGCTGGCCGGGGCGGTGCGCAGGCCCGTCATGCTGCGGCCGGTGGAGGGGCGCTTCACGTTCGACCCGGACGAGCTGCGCGCCGCCGTCGGGCCGCGCACCAGGGCGGTCCTGGTGAACTCGCCGCACAACCCGGCCGGCACCGTCTTCACGCGGGACGAGCTGGAGGCCATCGCCGGCGTGTGCCGCGAGCACGACCTCGTCGCGATCACCGACGAGGTGTACGAGTACCTCACGTTCGACGACGCCGAGCACATCCCGCTCGCCACGCTCGACGGGATGCGGGAGCGGACGGTGTCGGTGTCGTCCGCCGGCAAGTCGTTCTCCGTCACCGGATGGAAGACCGGCTGGGTGACCGCGCCCGCCCCCTACGTCCGGGCCGTCCAGACCGTGAAGCAGTTCCTCACGTACGCGGTCAGCGCCCCCTACCAGCGGGCCGCCGCGTACGCGCTGCGCAACGAGATCCCCTGGGTGGAGGAGCTGCGCAAGTCGCTGCAGGCCAAGCGCGACCGCCTCATCACCGGCCTGGAAGCCGCCGGTTTCACCACCTACCGGCCGCAGGGCACGTACTTCGTGCAGGCCGACATCCGGCCGCTCGGTTTCACCGACGGCATGGAGCTGGCCCGCGCCCTGCCGGAGAAGGCGGGCGTCGTGGCCATCCCGACGCAGGTGTTCTACGACCACGCCGACGCGGGCGCCCATTTCGTCCGGTTCGCGTTCTGCAAGAAGGACGAGGTCATCGACGAGGCCGTGGAGCGACTCGCCCGCCTCCGCTGAGAAATCGGGGACCGTGGACGGGATCCCGACCGACCCGGCGGGAGGTACTCGCGGATGCCGGTGCGGCTCGCTCGGCGCGCGTCCCTAGAAAGTGCCGAAGAAGCGGCGCTCGTTGGGCGGATTTCGCCCGTGAGCGCCGCCCCTTCGCACGGCTAGCGTCCGTCCCGTGACCTGGAACGGCGGGGGATCGCTCAGCGGCGAGCGGATCCTGATCGCGCTCGGCGGCAACGCCATGACCGCACCGGACGGCAGCGCCACCCCGGACGCGCAGGCGGCGGCGATCGAGGCCGCGATGGCGCACGTGGCGGAGCTGGTCGCGGCGGGCGCGCGGGTCGCGCTCACGCACGGCAACGGGCCGCAGGTCGGCAACCTGCTCATCAAGAACCAGCTGGCGGCGGGGGTGGTGCCGCCCGTCCCGCTGGACTGGTGCGGCGCCCAGACCCAGGCCACCGTCGGCGTGATGATCATGAATGCGCTGGAGCGGGCGCTGCGCGCGCGGGGCGCGGCCCGCCCGGTGTCCACGGTCGTGACGCGGACGCTCGTGGACGCGTCCGACCCCGGGTTCGGGGCCCCCGCCAAGCCGATCGGCCGGTACTTCCCCGAGGAGCAGGCGCGCCGCTCCATGGCGCACGGCGAGACGTGGCGGCCGTTCGGGGAGCGGGGCTGGCGGCGCGTCGTCGCCTCGCCCGAGCCGCTGGAGATCCTGGACGCGGACGCGGCCGGGGTGCTGCTCGACGCCGGACACGTCGTCGTCGCGGCGGGCGGCGGGGGAGCGCCCGTCGTCCGGGAGGACGGGACGCTGCGCGGCGTCGAGGCCGTCGTCGACAAGGACCTGGCGGCGCAGCTGCTGGCCCGTCGGCTCGGCGCGTCCACCCTCGTGATCGCCACGGACGTGGAGAACGCGATGGCCGGGTTCGGGACGCCGCGGGCGCGCCCGCTGCACCGCACCACGATCGCCGAGCTGGCGGAGCTGGCCGCCGCCGGGCACTTCGCCGGCGGCAGCATGGGCCCCAAGGTGGAGGCGGTGCGGCGGTTCGTCGCCTCCGGCGGGAGGCGCGCCGCGATCGCGTCGCTGGCCCGGCTCGGCGACGCCGCGCACGGCGCGGCGGGGACGGTCGTCGAGGCGCCGCCCGGGGTACAGACCGAGTCGACCACAGCAGCTGAGGAGCGATGACGTGCCCGATCCGATCGAAGTCCGCAAGATCCCCATCGAGTCCGTGACCGACGCGTCCGGGCTGGCCCGGCTGATCGACGACGGCGTCCTGGAGGCCGACCGGGTCCTCGCCGTCGTCGGCAAGACCGAGGGCAACGGCGGCGTGAACGACTACACGCGGCTGCTCGCCGACCGGGCGTTCCGCGAGGTGCTCGTCGCGAAGGGCACGCGGCCGGCGGACGAGGTGGCGCGCGTCCCCCTCGTGTGGTCGGGCGGCACCGACGGGGTGCTCAGCCCGCACGCGACGGTGTTCGCCACCGTCGACCCCGCGAAGGCCCCCGCGTCGGACGAGCCGCGCCTGTCGGTCGGCGTCGCGATGAGCGACGTCATCCTGCCCGAGGACATCGGGCGGCCCGCGATGGTCGAGACCGTCGCCGCCGGCGTCCGCGAGGCCATGAAGATCGCGGGAATCGACGACCCGGCCGACGTCCACTACGTCCAGACGAAGACGCCGCTGCTCACCCTCGACACGATCAACGACGCGAAGTCGCGCGGCCGCGACGTCGTCACCGAGGACACGCTCAAGTCGATGGACATCTCCAACTCGACCACGGCGCTCGGTATCGCCGTCGCGCTCGGCGAGATCGCGACACCGTCGGCGGAGCAGATCCACAAGGACCTGTCGCTGTACTCGTCGGTGGCGTCCTGCTCGTCCGGCGTGGAGCTCGACCGGGCGCAGATCGTCGTCGTCGGCAACGTGCGCGGCGTCGGCGGCCGGTACCGGGCCGGGCACGGTGTGATGAAGGACGCACTGGACGCCGACGGCATCTGGGACGCCGTCCGGAGCACCGGCCTCGATCTGCCCGACCGGCCCCGCACGTCCGACCTCGGCGACCGGCTCGTCAACGTGTTCATCAAGTGCGAGGCGGACCCGGCCGGCTCGGTGAGGGGCCGCCGGAACATCATGCTGGACGACTCCGACGTGCACTGGCACCGGCAGATCAAGGCGTGCGTCGGCGGTGTGGCGGCGTCCGTCACGGGCGACCCGGCGGTGTTCGTGTCGGTGGCGGCCGTCCACCAGGGGCCCTCGGGCGGCGGCACCGTGGCCGCCATCGCCGACCTCGGGTGACCGGGCGGGCACGGACAGTATCCGGATAGGCGCCCACGGCGGCCGCCGGAGGTTATAGCCTTCCTGCCGTGTCCGGACTGACCATTCCCGAACCACAGTTCCCCGGGGACGACGGAAGCGCCGATCCCCGGCTCTGCGAAGCGCTCGCCGGGTACGCGGCCGGGCGCGTCGGCGCGCACGCGGTGCTGCGGCGGCTGCAGGGCGCCCGGCTGCTCGTGCCGATCGTCGCCGTCCTCACCGAGGAGGAGGACGTCGCGCCGGGCGAGCTGCGGCGCGAGAAGAGCAGCGACATGGCGGTGCCCACGCTGATCGGCGACGACGGGCGGCGCGGCGTCCTCGGCTTCACCTGCACGGAGACGATGAAGGCGTGGCGCGCCGACGCCCGCCCGGTGACGGTGCGCGGCGGCGACGCGTGCCGCGCCGCCCTCGACGAGGGCGCCGACGCCCTGGTCGTGGACGTCGCGGGCCCCGTCCCGTTCGCCGTGGACGGCCTGCGCCTGCACCTGCTCGCCGAGGGACGCCCCGTCCCGCCGCCGCACGAGGACCCCGACGTCCTCGCCGCCGTCGAGGCCGCGTTCGGCTCCGACCCGTCGGTGACCGGCGTCCGGGTGGCCGAGGGGACGTCCGCCGAGGTCGCCGTCCGGTTCGCGGTCGTCGCGGGGCACGATGAGCGCGCCACCGTCCAGCGGGTGTCCGACCGGCTCGCGGAGGTGCTCCGCGGGCGCATCGTCGGGGGCGTCGAGCTCAACCTCCTGCGCCGGTAGAGCGGGCGGCGTCCGGCCGTGCCGCCCGCTCCCCGTCCACGCCGCGCGATGCGGAGGGGTCTCGGGCGCTTCTAGGCTTGTCCTTCCCGCGCCCATTGGAGACTGCCCGTGCTGACCATGCAGGACGCCCTGATCCGGCTCACCGACTACTGGGCGGGGCGCGGCTGCCTCGTCGCGCAGCCGATGAACACCGAGGTGGGGGCGGGCACCCTCAACCCGTCCACGGCGCTGCGCGTCCTCGGCCCGGAGCCCTGGCGCGTCGCCTACCCCGAGCCGAGCGTCCGCCCCGACGACTCCCGGTACGGCGACAACCCGAACCGCCTGCAGACCCACACCCAGTTCCAGGTGATCCTCAAGCCGGAGCCGGGCGACGCGCAGGAGCGGTACCTCGGCAGCCTCGGCGCGCTCGGCGTCGACCTGCGCGCCCACGACGTCCGGTTCGTCGAGGACGACTGGGCGTCGCCCGCGCTCGGCGCGTGGGGGCTCGGCTGGGAGGTGTGGCTGGACGGCCTGGAGATCACCCAGTTCACCTACTTCCAGCAGTCCGGCGGGCTGACCCTCGACCCCGTGTCGGTCGAGATCACCTACGGGATGGAACGCATCCTGATGGCGCTGCAGGGCGTCTCCCACTTCAAGGACATCGCGTACGCGCCCGGGATCACCTACGGGGAGGTGTTCGGGCAGGCCGAGTACGAGATGAGCCGCTACTACCTGGACGACGCCGACATCGCGGCGAACCGGGAGCTGTTCGAGGTGTACGCGGCCGAGGCCCGGCGGCTGCTGGACGCGCGGCTGCCCGTCCCGGCCCACTCCTACGTGCTGAAGTGCTCGCACGCGTTCAACGTCCTGGACGCGCGGGGAGCGGTCGGCACCACCGAGCGGGCGCGCGCGTTCGCGCGGATGCGCGGCCTCGCCCACGAGGTCGCCGCGCTGTGGGTGGAGCGCCGCGCCGAGCTGGGGCATCCGCTCGGCGACGCCACGGCCCGGGCCGCCGCCGCCGAGCCGGGCGCGCTGCCGGACGCCGCCCCGGCCGGGACGTTCGCGCTGGAGATCGGGGTCGAGGAGCTGCCGCCGCACGAGGTGGCGCGGACGGCCGGCCATGTGGCGGAGCGGCTGCGCGACGGGCTGGAGGAGGCCGGGCTCGTCACGGATGCGTCCTCGGTGGAGACGGCCGCGACGCCCCGCCGGATCATCGTGCTCGCCCGCGGCCTGGAGGCCCGCGAACCCGACACCGAGCAGGTCGTGAAGGGCCCCCGGCTCGCCGCCGCCTACGACGCGTCCGGGGAGCCGACCCGTGCGCTGCTGGGATTCGCGCGCGGGCACGGCATCGAGGTGCCGGACGTCCGGAAGGTCACCGTCGCGGGCGGGGAGTACGCCGGATACACCCGGAAGGTCGCGGGACGTTCCGCCGCCGAGGTCCTCGCCGGGCTGCTCCCGGACATCGTCGCCGGGCTCCGCGCCGGGAAGAACATGCGGTGGAACGCGCCCGGCCTGTCGTTCGCCCGCCCGATCCGCTGGCTGCTCGCCCTGCTGGACGGGCGGGAGGTCCCGTTCGCGGTCTCCGGCCTGACCGCCGGACGCTCGACCCGCGTCCACCGGACGGCCGGGTCGCCGGAGGTCGGCGTGCCGGACGCCGCGTCGCTGGTCGGCGTGCTGCGCGAGCACGGGATCGAGCCGGTCCCGTCCCGCCGCCGCGCACGCATCGCCGAGGACGCCGGGGACCTCGCCCGGAGCCGCGGCGGGACGGTCGACCTCGCCGCCGAGCACGCCCTCGTCGAGGAGATCGTCAACCTCGTGGAGGAGCCCGTCACCATCCTCGGCTCGTTCGACGAGAAGTACCTGGAGCTGCCCGAGGAGATCCTCACCACGGTCATGCGCAAGCACCAGCGCTACCTGCCGGTGCGCGGCTCCTCGAACCGGCTCCTCCCGCACTTCGTGACGGTCGCCAACGGCGAATGCGACCACGACGCCGTCCGGGCCGGGAACGAGGCCGTGCTCCGCGCGCGCTACGAGGACGCGTCGTTCTTCTTCCAGCAGGATCTCCGGAGCACGCCGGAGAAGATCAAGGAGGGGCTCGGCAGGCTCACGTTCACCGAACGGCTCGGGTCGATGGCCGACCGGTCGGCCCGCATCGCCGCGATCGCCGCCGACCTCGCCGGCCGCCTCGACCTCACCGCCGGGGAGGGCGCCGCGCTGGCCCGCGCCGCCGCGCTCGCGAAGTTCGACCTGGCCTCGTCCATGGTCATCGAGCTGCCGAGCCTCGCCGGGACGATGGCCCGCGAGTACGCCCGCCGCGCCGGCGAGGACGAGGCCGTCGCGCGGGCCCTGCACGACATGGAGCTGCCCCGCTCGGCCGGGGACGCGCTGCCCGCCACGGTCGCGGCGGCCGTCCTCGCCGCCGCCGACCGCCTCGACGTCCTCACCGGGCTGTTCGCCGTCGGGTCGGCGCCGACCGGCAGCTCCGACCCGTTCGGCCTGCGCCGCGCCGCGCTCGCGCTGACCGCGATCCTGCGGGACGTGCCGCGCCTCGCGCCGATCACGGTCGGGGACGGCCTCGCCCTCGCCGCCCGGCACCAGCCCGTCGCGGTCGCGCCCGGCGCCCTCGCGGAGGCCGAGCGGTTCATCGCGCGGCGCCTGGAGCAGAACCTCCTGGACGAGGGGCGCCCGGTGAACGTCGTCCGCGCCGTGCTGCCGCTCGCCGGCGCGCCCGCGCACGCCGCGCGGGCCGCCGGCGACCTCGCGGAGCTGCTCGGCTCGTCCCGGTTCGGGCGGCTCACGGCGGCGTTGCAGCGCGTCCTCCGCATCGTCCCGGACGGGACGGGCGCCGGCTACGACCCCGCCCTGTTCACCGAGCCCGCCGAGCGGGACCTGCACGAGGCGTTCACCCGCGTCACCGCAGAGCTGACCGCCCGGCCGTCCCTGCCGGAATTCGCCGCGGCCGCGGCCGCTCTCGTCGCGCCCATCGACACGTATTTCGACGACGTGATGGTCATGGCCGAGGACCCGGGCGTGCGCGCCAACCGGCTCGGCCTCCTAGCCGCCATCAGGGACACGGCCGCCCCCGTCCTCGACTGGCGCGAGATCGCCTGACCGGAGTGCCGTCCGGCCCCGGCGGTCTTCGTCAAGACTTTCCGTTGCCGTTCCGGCCGCGCCGTGGTCATGATCAAGCCACCCGGCATGGAAGGGGCCGACGATGGCGAGCCTTCACGACGCACAGGAGTTCCGGCGGCGCGGCTGGTGGCGGGACGGAACGTTCCTGGACGATCTCGACCGGTGGGCGGACGCCGCCCCGGACCGCCCGGCGGTGGTCGGCCACGTCTGGGAGACCGGGGACGGGCCCGACACCGTCCTCACCTACGCCGAGCTCGCCGCGCTGGTCGACCGGTGCGCGGCGGGCCTCGCGGGCCTCGGCGTCGGCCCCGGCGACCGGGTCGCGATGCAGCTCGTCAACCAGTGGCAGGCGACCGTCCTCGCGCTCGGCTGCGGGCGCGCCGGCGCGGTCGCGGTGCCGTACTACATCGCGACGGGCGCCGCCGACACCGAGTGGATCCTGCGCGAGTCCGGCGCCCGCGCCGTCGTGTCGCTGGACGGGGTGCGGGGCCTGGACATCGCGGCGGCCATCGCGGGCATGCGGGACCGGCTGCCCGCGCTGCGCCACCAAATCGTGGTGGGGGAGGAGCTCCCCGAAGGCGCGATCGGCTTCGAGAGCGGCCTGCTCGCCGGAGCCGGGGCCGGCGCCGCGCCCCGGCACCGGCCGTCCGGCGACGACGTCCTCCAGATCATGTACACGTCGGGGACGACCGGGCGGCCGAAGGGCGTCCGGCACTCCCACAACACGCTGTACGCGATGGCGCGCTCCTACACCGTCCCGCTCGGGCTCGGCGAGGACGACGTGCTGTCCACGCCGTGCATCGTGGGCGGGCAGGGCGGCTGGCTCTACGGCATGCTGGCGCCGCTCGTCGCGGGCGCGACGGCCGTGTGGGCGGACGCGTTCCAGCCCGCCGACTTCCTCGACCTCGCCGCGAAGTACGGGATCACCGCCGCCTACTTCACCCCGTTCATCCTGGACGAGCTGGTGGCGGAGCAGCGGGCGAACCCGCGGGAGGTCGCGCTGCGGCACATGGTCACCGGCTCCACGCCGATCCCGCCGGACCTGCCGGGGCGGTTCCGCGAGACGTTCGGGTTCCCGGTCCGGTCGCTGTGGGGGATGACCGAGAACGGCGGCGTCACGATCAGCCGGCCGGACGACCCGCCGGACTGGGCGGCCCGCAGCGACGGCCGCCCGGTGGAGTGGATGTCGGCGCGGCTCGTCGACGAGGAGGGCGCGGTCGTCGACGACGGGCCGGGTCGCCTGGAGGTCCGCGGCGCGAACATGTGCCTGGGCTACGAGGGCGCCGACGAGGCGTTCGCCGCCGCGCTGCACGACGGATGGTTCGCCACCGGCGACCTCGCCCGGCCGGACGGCCGCGGCGGCATCAAGATCATCGGCCGCACCAAGGACATGATCAACAAGGGCGGGCTGCACGTGCCGGGCGTCACGGTCGAGGGCATCCTGCGCGCGGACCCGCGCGTCGCCGAGGTCGCGGTCGTCGGGGAGCCGGAGCCGCTGCTGGGCGAGACCATCGTCGCCGTCGTCGTTCCCGCGCCGGGCGCCGAGCCCCCGGCCCTGGAGGACCTCCAGAAGCTCGTCGCGGACGCCCGGATGACGCCCGGCTACGAGCCGGACCGGCTGGAGATCGTCGCCGAGCTGCCCAAGACCCCGACGGGGAAGGTCCGCAAACGCGTCCTGGAGGAGGAGTTCGCCCGGAGGGCCGGCACCGCCGCCGCGCAGTGAGCGCCGGGCTGCTCGCCGGGCTGGTCGCGCCCCCGGCGAGCGCGTCCCGGCGCCGGGCGCTGGCGCTCACCGCGGTCGTCCTCGCCAACGTCATGGCGGTGATCGACTACAACATCGTCAGCATCGCGATCCCGCGGCTGCTGCGCGCCTTCCCGGGCAGCACCCTCGCCGGGCTGTCCTGGACGATCACCGCCTACACGGTGGTGTTCGCCGCAGTGCTGCTGCCCGCGGGCGGGATGGCCGACCGGCTGGGCCCCAAGCGGATCTTCCTCGGCGGCCTCGCGGTGTTCACGCTCGGCTCGGCCGCCTGCGCGCTCGCGACCGGGCCGCTCGGGCTCGTGCTGGCGCGGATGCTGCAGGCCACCGGCGGCGGCGCGGTCGTCGCGCTGTCGATCTCGGTCGGGCTGAGCGAGTTCCCCGGCCGGGCCGGGCACGCGTTCGGGCTGCTCGGCGCCGCCGCGGGCATCGCGGGCGCGAGCGGGCCCGCGCTCGGCGGGGCGCTGCTCGCGCTCGGCGGCTGGCGCTGGATCTTCCTGATCAACCTGCCGCTCGGCGTGCTCGCGCTGGGCTGCGCGGCCGCCGGCGTTCCCGCGCGGCCCGCGGACCGGCCCGGGCCGGCGGAGGAGCGGGGCCTGCCCGACCTGCTCGGCACGGCACTGCTCGCCGGCGGCGTCGCCGCGCTGGTCCTCGGTGTCGTGCAGGGCCCCGACTGGGGCTGGACGGCGGGCCGGACCGCGGCCGCGCTCGCCGCCGGCGCCGCGCTGGCATGCCTCGGGGTGCGCCGCTCGCTCCGGCACCCCCGCCCCGCGGCGGACTTCACGCTGCTGCGGGCCCGGTCCACGGCGGCGGGCAACGCGGCGATGGCGCTGCTCAGCGTCACCCAGTTCGCGGTGGCGCTGTGCGTGGCGCTGTTCCTGACCGAGCGCTGGGGCTACCCGGTGCTCGCCGCCGCGATCGCGCTCACGCCCGGACCGCTGACCTCGGCCGTCGTCTCCTGGCGGAGCGGGCCGCTGGTGCGGTGGGCGGGCGCGCGGGCGGTCACGGTCGCGGGCGGCGCGGTCGGCGCCGCCGGCTGGTGCTGGCCCCTCGCGGCCGGCGCGCTCGGCGCCGGGCGGAGCTACCCGCTGGTGGTGCTGCCCGCGCTCGTGGCGGGCACGGCGGGGATGGCGGCGGCCGCCGTGGCGATCGAGACGATCGCGATGGAGGCCGTCCCGCCCGCCCGGTTCGGCAGCGGCAGCGCGCTCATCATGCTGGCCCGGTCCGCCGGCGCGGCGGCGGGGATCGGCGGCCTCGCCGCGGTGCTGCACGAACCGACCGGCGCCGCGTTCCGCGTCGCCTGGGCGGGGCTCGCGGCGGGCCTGCTGGCGACGGCGCTCGCCGGCGCCGCCGCCCGCGAAGGGGGGCGCCCGCGGCCCCGGAGGGTGCCGCGGGCGCCGCTGCGCCGGCATCGGTGATACGGCGCCCATTTCCGCGGATCAGTGCGACCGAATTCCTTCGGTCGAAATGCGGGCGACATCACGAGCATCGGCATGCGGCCATTGTTGTGATGCCTTCCGCCTGTCCGCGGAGTGTCGGTGCGGGTTTACCACGGAGTCGTACGCATTTTTCCTCCTCAGGGCCCGGAGAATCGTCGGTGGACGCGGCTGGAAATCACCACGGCTTCGTGCGCATGCGATTCACCTCCCGGTCTCGCGAGGACGGGACGGGGCGGGGGTCGTCACCACGGCGGCGTGCGCATACGGGTCACCTCCATTTCTCGCGGTCGCGGGCCCGTCGGCTCGGGCCCGGGGGAGCACCGGGGAGAGCGGAGCGCGGGTCAGCCGCCCAGCAGGACGAAGTGCTGGGGCAGGTGCACGGCCAGCCCGAGGCGCATCGCGGCGGTGATCGTCGCGTCCCCGTCACCGGCCGGCCGGCGCAGCGCCAGCGTCGACTCCTCGCCGTCCAGCAGGGTGATGCCGGCGCGGAAGTCGCCGAGCAGGACGCGGTCCCGCTCGATCATGCGGGTGCGGGTGACGCGCAGCCCCGCGGCGTCCAGCGAGGGCAGCGCGCCGCCGCCCACGAGCCGCCAGTACAGGGCGGGGTGCATGACGAGCCCGTCGCACGAGCCGCCCATCTCCTCCACCTCGGCGCAGCCGCCCATCAGCGCGTCCAGCACCGCGCTCACCTGGGCGTCCTCTCGCGGGGCGGGGAGGCGGCGCAGCCCGTCCAGGCGCAGCAGCCCGGGTATCGCGCCGTCGTCGCTGCCGTGCAGGAGCACCTCGTTCTCCACGGTGCACAGCCGGACGATCACGCGGTGGTCGACGAAGCGGGCGAGCAGCGCCGGGTCGCCGCACAGCTCGGCGGGCACCGGCACGGCGACGGAGATCTCGGTCAGCTCCGCCTTGGCGACCGCCGGGCGGAACACCGCCTCCGGCGTCGCGCCGTAGCGGGTGCCCCGGTCGCCGTCGCGCCCGGTGTCCCGGTGCTCGCGCACGTAGCGCAGGGTGCGGTCGGCGACCGTGCCGCCCTTGGTCTGCTCCCGGACGGTCGGCCGCGGCCGGGTGGAGGCGAGCGGGAACAGCGTCGTCAGCGGCGCCCGGAGCCGCACCGCCGCGTCGCCCCCGGCCGCCCGCGCGACCGCGACCGCCAGTTCCTCCCCGGGGCCGCGCTCGCGCAGCCCGGGGTCATCGATGAGGTAGTCCAGCACGGCGAACTCCCATCAGACACGCTTTGCGCGGCCGCCCGGATCTCGGGCCGGCCGACAAATGCACGATGCCGATCCTGCACCGTGCCAACCGAGAGGGTAAGCACATCCGCGGCGGAATTAAAAGGGTCCCCTTCGATCTTGTTCGGAAAAATCGGTCATGATAGAACTTCGTAGCGGATTGGAAGGGGCGGTGCCATGCCGAAGCCGGATAATGCGGCCGAGCCGGCCACCGGATTCACCGATCCGGTGATCGATCCCATTCGCGGAACGGGTCCGCGCCCCGCCGCTCGCCCGGCCCCCGGCTGCCCGCTGCGCGCCCTTTCCGGCGCGCGCCGGGCGGCGGGGGAGCAGCGCGCCGGCCGGGACGACGTCCCGGGTGACGCCGGATGAGCGCCCCGGCGGCGGCCCCCGCCGGGGCGCCGGACGACCTGGCGGACGCCGGCCTCGGCCTCCTGGAGGTCGCCCGGCCGCTGATCGCCGCCGCCTGCCGCACCCTGCGCGCCGGTCTGCGCGCCGTGGAGGGCCTGCCGGACGGCCTGCCCGGACTCCTCGTCCGCGAGCCGCCGCTCGGCTGGCTCGCCATGGCCGTCCAGCCGGCGCTCACGCGGGAGCTGGACGCGGCGCGCCGGCGGGGCCTGGACGGCGCGACGCCGCGGCAGCGCTACGAGGCGTTCGTGCGGAGCCTGCGCGACCCCGGGACGGCACGGCGGATCTGGGCGGAGTACCCCGTCCTCGCGGAGCAGGCCGCCGGCCTGCTGGACGCCTGGGCCGCCGCCCGCGTCGCCTTCGCCCGCGACCTCGCCGCCGACCTGCCCCCGCTCACCGAGACCTTCGGCGACCCCGGGGCCCTGGACGACGTCGTGTTCGGGTCCGCCGAGACGCACCGGGGCGGCCGGACGGTCGCGATCGTCCGGTTCGAGCGCGCCACCGTCGTCTACAAGCCGCGCAGCCTCGCCGTCGACCGCTGCTTCGACCGCCTCCTCGGCTGGTTCAACGCGCCCGGCGTCCCGCACCCGCTGCGCCGCCCCCGGCTGCTGGACCGCGGCGACCGGGGCTGGAGCGAGTACATCGAGCCCGCGCCCTGCGACCGGGAGCGACTGCCCGGGTTCTTCTGGCGGATGGGCGCGCTGCTCGCGCTGACCCACGCGGTCCACGGCTACGACCTGCACGCCGACAACGTGATCGCCGCCGGCGACGACCCCGTGGTCATCGACCTGGAGGCCCTGTTCCACACCGAGGGGACGCAGCCGGCGGCGCGCCGCGCGCGGCTCGGCGACCCGGCCGCCGAGCGGCTCGCCGGGTCCGTGCTGCGCACCGGCCTGCTGCCCGGCCCGCTCGTCATGCCCGACGTGGAGACCGAGCTGCCCTTCGGCGTCGACATCAGCCCGCTCGGCATCGCGCCCGGCCGCCGCTCCCTCATCCCGACGCCGATCGCCGAGGCCCCCGGTACCGACCGGATGCGGGTCAGGCTCGGCTACCGGGCCGTTCCCGCGCCCGGCGGGCGGCTGCGCCTGCCGGACGGGGGGACCGCCGACCCGCGCGCGCACCGCGGCGCGCTCACCGCCGGCTACGCCCTCGCCCACCGCCGGCTGGCCGCCGCCGGGACCGCCCTCCTCGCGCCGGGCGGGCCGCTGCACGGCTGCGCGGACGTCCCGGTCCGGCTGATCCAGCTCTCGACGTTCCTCTACGTGCGGCTGCTGCTGGAGGGATGGCGGCCCGAGGCGGTGCGCGACCCCGCCGTCCATGAGCGCGGCCTCGACCGGCTCGCGGCCGGCTGGCCCGGCGTCCCGCACCGCGCGGCGCTCGTCGAGGCGGAGAAGGCGGCGCTGCGGCGCGGCGAGGTGCCGGTGTTCGAGGTCCGGCCCGGCCACCGCGACGTGTGGCTGGAGGACGGGACGCGCCTCCCGGACGTCCTGCCCGCCGCGCCGCTGGAGGAGACGGCGGCCTGCCTCGCCGCGCTCGACGAGGACGGCCTCGCCGCCCAGCTGGAGATCGTCGACGCGAGCCTGGCCGCGCTGGACGCCCGGCCGCGCGCCGGGCACCCCGCGCGCGGGCCGTCGGGCGCCGATCCGGTGCGGGGCGCCCTGGACATCGCGCGGCGGCTCGACGCGACCGCCGTGCGGGACGGCGACCGGATCGGCTGGCTCACGATCGAGGTGGTCGACGCCGCGTCCCGCCGCGTCGCGCCCGCCGGGCTCGACCTCTACGGCGGGCTGCCGGGCATCGGCCTGTTCCTGTCCTACCTGTCCGCCGTGACGGGCGAGCGGTGGGTCGCCGGGCTGGCCGGCCGGGTCGCCGACGAGGTCGCCGCCCGCTGCCGCGCGTCCGCCGCCGTGCCCGCCCTCGGCCCCGCCTACCACCTCGCGCACGCCGCCGCCGTCCACCGGCGCGCGGACCTGGCCGAGGCCGCGCGGGACGCGCCGCCGTCCGCGCCCGCCGGGCCCGGCGTCCTGGACGGCGAGGCGGGTGCGCTGCTGTCCGCGCTCGCCGTGCACGCCGTGCTCCCCGGCGAAGCGGTGGAGGCCGCGGCGCTGGCCGCCGGTGAGCGGCTCATGGCGATGGAACCGGAGGGCCCCGGCTTCGGGTACGGCGCGCCCGGCGCGGCGGTCGCCCTCGCCCGCCTGCACGCCCTGCTCGGCGACCCCCGCCACGCGTCGCGCGCCCGCGAACTCGCCGTCCAGGAGCCGGTGGCCGAGCCGGGCTGGTGCCAGGGCGCGGCGGGAACCGGCCTCGCCCTGCTGGAACTCCGCGACGCCGCGCCCGGACTGGAGCGTTCCCTCGACGCCGCCACCCGGACCGTCCGCGGCTCCGCCCCGCCGCCGGACGACTCGCTCTGCCACGGCGCGGGCGGGCTCGCGGAACTGCTCACCGCCCTCGGCGAACCCGCCCCCCGCCCGTCCGGCGCGCTGCGCACCGCCCTGCCCGCGCCCGCGCCCGGACTCCTCGCCGGCCTGTCCGGCATCGGTTTCGGGCTGCTGCGCCGCGCGTTCCCCGCCGACGTGCCCGCGGTGCTCACGCTGGCGCCCCCGCACCCCTGAGCCATGCTCCCGTTCCCCGTGGAGGAGACGACATGACCGTGGACGTTCAGCCCGGCCTGCTCGCCATCGACGGCGCCGAGCCGGTGCGCACCGACCCCTGGCCGACCTACGACAAGGGCGACGTCTTCATCGGCGAGGACGACCTGGACGACGCGCTCGCCGCGATCCGGGACCGGCTCTACTTCCGCTACGACCACCGCCCCTACGCCGAGACGCAGACCGGCCGGTTCGAGCGCGACCTGTGCGCGTACTTCGGCGTCCCGCACGCGCTGTCGTGCGCCAGCGGCACGGCCGCCATCACGCTGGCGCTGCTCGCCCTGGACCTGCCGCCCGGCTCCCTCGTCGCGTGCCCCGCCTTCACCTTCGCCGCGACGCCCAGCGCGATCCTGCTCGCCGGGCACCGCCCCGTCCTCGTCGAATGCGACGACGACCTGCACATGGACGTCGCCGACCTGCGCCGCCGGCTCACCCCGGACGTCCGCGCGGTCGTGGTCGTGCACATGCGCGGGTTCGCCTGCGACATGGACGCGATCTGCGCGCTCGCCCGCGAGCACGGCGTCCCCGTGGTCGAGGACGCGGTGCCCGCGCTCGGCGCCCGGCTGAACGGCCGCCTCCTCGGCACCTTCGGCGACGCGGGCGCGTTCAGCACCCAGTCCGACAAGTCGCTCAACACCGGCGAAGGCGGGTTCCTGCTCGCCCGCGACCCGGCCGTGCACGCCCGCGCCGTCGTCTACTCCGGCGCCTACGAGGGCCGGATGGCGCGGCACTTCGACGGCCCCCCGCCGCCCGTCGACGACCTGGCCCTGCCGATCTTCGGCCTGCGGATGGACGAGATCCGGGCCGCGCTCGCCCGCCCGATGCTGCGCCGCCTGCCCGACCGGCTCGCCGCCCACCGCCGCAACCACGACGACGTCGCGGCGCGGCTCGCCGGCGTGCCCGGCGTCGCGCTGCGCCGCCCGGTCGCCGAAGGCGCCTGCCTCGGCGAGGCGCTCGTGTTCCGGCTGCCCGGCGCGGGCGCCCGCGCCGCCGCCTGGACCGCCGCCGCGCTGCGCGCCGAGGGCATCGGCGCGCGCGCCCTCGGCGACCCCGGCGACACCAACGTCCGCGCCTTCTGGAACTGGCGGTTCCTGTTCCCGGACGCGGAGCGCGCCCGCGCGCGGTACCCGGCCACGGCGGCGCGGCTGGACGAGGCGATCGACATCCCGCTGTCGGCCAACCTCACCGAGCGGGACCGCGACCACGTCGTCGAGGCCGTCCGGAAGGTCGTCGGCGCCGGCGCCGGGCGCTGCTGATGCTCCGCGTCCTGTACGTGACGGGCTGGTGCCGCAGCGGGACGACCCTGCTCGGCAACCTCCTCGGCGAGGTTCCCGGCGCCGTCCACGTCGGCGAACTGCGCTACCTGTGGACGAACGGCGTCCTCCGCCGGGGCACCAACACGCTCTGCGGCTGCGGGCGGGAGATCCCGTCGTGCCCGCTGTGGAGGGCCGTCATCGGGCGGCTCGCCGGCGACGACCCGGCCTGGCACGCCGAACGCGCCGTCCGGCGCCAGGAGGCGGCGCTGCGGACCCGGCACACCGGCCGGCGGCTCGCCGAGGCCCGGCGCGCCCGCGCCCCCCACCCGGCCGTGCGCGACCTGGCCGCGCTGTACGAGGCGATCGCGGACGAGACCGGCGCCGCGCTGGTCGTCGACACCGGCAAGTTCCCCGCCGAGGCCGCCGCGCTGTGCGGCGCGCCCGGCGTGGACGCCCGCGTCCTGCACGTCGTCCGGGACCCGCGCGCCACCGCCGAGTCGTGGCGGCGCGCGAAGGAGTACATCCCGGCGATGGGCCCGGCCCGCAGCACCGCCTACTGGACGGGGTTCAACCTGGCGTCCGAACGCCTCGCCCGCGCGTTCCCCGGCCGGTGCCTGCGGCTGCGGTACGAGGACTTCGCGGCGCGCCCGCGCGCCGAGCTGGCGCGGGTCATGGAGCACGCGGGCCTCGGCGGCGACCCGCCCGTGGACGGCTGCGGCACCGCCCGGCTCGGCGCCAACCACACGGTGACCGGCAACCCCGACCGGCTGCGGCGGGGCCCGGTCCGCATACGCGACGACGACGCGTGGGTGCGCGCCCAGCCCGCCCCCGCCCGCGCCGTCGCCACCCTCCTCGCCGCGCCGCTGCTGGCCCGCTACGGCTACCCGCTCCGTCCCGTCCCCGCCCCGGTGCCCGAGGAGGCCTGATGGATCTCGGACTGCGCGGCCGCGTCGCCCTGGTCGCCGCCGGGACCAGCGGCCTCGGCCTCGCCACCGCCCGCGAACTCGCCGCCGCGGGCGCGGACGTCGCGTTCTGCGGACGCGACGAGGCGAGACTGGAGACGGCACGCAAGGAGATCGGCGCGGCGGGCCCCGGACGCGCCGTCCCCACCCGGCTCGACGTCCGCGACCACGCCGCGTCCGCCGCCTGGGTGCGCGAGACCGCGGCCGCCCTCGGCGGGCCGCACGTCCTGGTCACCAACGCGGGCGGGCCGCCGGCCGGCCCCGCGCTCGGGTTCGGCCTCGACGCCTACCGCGACGCCGTCGAGCTGTGCGTGCTGTCCCATATCGCGCTCGTCCAGGCCGCCGTCCCGCACATGGTGGACGCCGGCTGGGGCCGCATCCTCATGATCGCATCGGAGACGATGCGGCAGCCGACGCCGAAGCTCGCCCTGTCCGGCACCGTGCGGCCCGCCCTCGCCGGGTTCGCCAAGACGCTCGTCCGCGAACTGGGCCCGGCCGGGGTCACCGTCAACGTCCTGGCGCCCGGCTACCACCTCACCCCGGCCGTGGAGGCGCTCCTCGGCGACGACCCGGACGGCGGCCGCGCGGAGATCGCGGCGGGCATCCCGCTCGGCCGGCTCGGCTCGCCCGCCGACTTCGGCGCGGCCGCCGCGTTCCTCGCGAGCGAGCGGGCGGGCTTCATCACCGGAACCACCCTGCTGGTCGACGGCGGCCTCAGCCAGGGCATCTGAGAACGGAGACGACGGTGGAGTTCGACGACGTGCTCGCGGCGCGGCGGATGGTCCGCCGCTACCGCACCGACCCGGTCCCGGCGGAGACCGTGGAGAGGATCGCCGGGACGATCCGCCGGGCGCCGAGTGCCGGGTTCAGCCAGGGCCACCGCCTCGTCGTGGTCACCGAGCGCGCGACCCGCGAGCGCATCGCCGAACTCGCGGAGGAGTCCCGCTATCCCGAGAAGTGGCTGTCGGTCGCGCCGGTCCTCATGGTGCTCGGCGTCCGCGAGGACGACTACCACGACCGCTACACCCGGCCCGACAAGCTCATCGACGGCAAGGAGCTGGAATGGCCCGCCCCCTACTGGTGGGTCGACTCCGGGGCGTTCCTCATGCTGGTCCAGCTCGCCGCGATCGACGCGGGGCTCGCGACGGGGTTCGCGACCGTCCGGAACAAGGAGGAGCTCAAGGCCCTGCTCGGCATCCCGCACGACGTCGCCGTGGTCGGCGTCATCACGATCGGCCACGCCCGCGAGGACGCCGTGACCCGGTCCGGCACCGCCCGCCTGCGCTCGATGCGCAAACCCCTCGGCGACCTCGTCCACCACGAGTCCTGGCAGGACCGCGGCTAGAACCAGGCCGAGGACCGCCCGGCGGACGCCCGCGCCCGCGCGGGCGTCGCCTCTCTCAGCACCCACGTGAGCCGACGAACCTCTCAGATGGTGGACGCGGTCACGGGCGGGCACGCGGAGTCAATAGGATCGTTGTCATGCTGCGCTGGTTGACCGCGGGGGAGTCCCATGGCCCGGCCCTGACCGCGATCGTGGAGGGGCTGCCGGCCGGTGTGCGCGTGACCTCGGGGGACATCGCCGAGGACCTGCGCCGCCGGCGGCTCGGGCACGGGCGGGGCGCCCGGATGAAGTTCGAGCAGGACCAGGTGAGGATCCTCGGCGGCGTCCGGCACGGGGTGACGCTCGGCGGGCCGGTCGCGATCGAGGTCGGCAACACCGAGTGGCCGAAATGGGAGACGGTCATGTCGGCCGACCCCGTCGACGCCGACGTCCTCGCCGCCCAGGCGCGCAACGCCCCCCTGTCGCAGCCGCGCCCCGGGCACGCCGACCTCGTCGGCATGCAGAAGTACGGGTTCGACGACGCGCGCCCCGTGCTGGAGCGGGCCAGCGCCCGGGAGACCGCCGCGCGGGTCGCGCTCGGGACCGTCGCCAAGGCGTTCCTCAAGCAGGCCCTCGGCGTGGACGTCCTCAGCCACGTGATCGCGCTCGGCGAGGTCGCGGCGCCCGACGGCGTCCTGCCGGAGCCCGGCGACCTCGCGCGGGTGGACGAGAGCCCCGTCCGCTGCTTCGACGAGGCGGCGTCCGCCGCGATGGTCGCGCACATCGACGAGACGAAGAAGGCCGGCGACACGCTCGGCGGCGTCGTGGAGGTCCTCGCCTACGGGCTCCCGCCCGGCCTCGGCAGCCACGTCCACTGGGACCGGCGGCTCGACTCGCGCCTCGCCGGCGTCCTGATGGGCATCCAGGCGATCAAGGGCGTCGAGCTCGGCGACGGCTTCACCACCGCGCGGCGGCCCGGGTCGCGGGCGCACGACGAGATCGACGGCACCCCCGAGGGCGTCCGCCGCCGGACGAACCGGGCGGGCGGCGTCGAGGGCGGCATGACGACCGGCGAGGTGCTGCGGGTCCGCGCCGCGATGAAGCCGATCTCGACCGTCCCGCGGCGGCTCGACACCATCGACGTGAAGACCGGCGAACCGGCCAAGGCGATCAACCAGCGCAGCGACGTCACCGCCGTGCCGGCCGCCGGGGTCGTCGCCGAGGCGATGGCGGCGCTCGTCCTGGCGGACGCGGCGCTGGAGAAGTTCGGCGGCGACTCCGCCGAGGAGACCGCGCGCAACCTGCGCGGATACCTGTCCTCCCTGACGATCAAGTGAGCGGGACCATGCGACCGAAGGCAGTCATCATCGGGCCTCCCGGCTCGGGCAAGACCACGATCGGCGGCGCGCTCGCCGAGCGCCTCGGCGCCGCGCTGCGCGACACCGACGCCGACGTCGAGTCCGCCGCGGGCAAGCCGATCGGCGAGATCTTCATCGACGACGGCGAGGACCGCTTCCGCGAGCTGGAACGCGCCGCCGTCGCGGCGGCCCTCGCCGAGCACGA
Source organism: Actinomadura latina NBRC 106108 (assembly GCF_001552195.1). Lineage (GTDB taxonomy): Bacteria > Actinomycetota > Actinomycetes > Streptosporangiales > Streptosporangiaceae > Spirillospora > Spirillospora latina. Next base: position 202,584 of record NZ_BCQS01000005.1, on the reverse strand, counting down.
GGGCGTGGTCGCCCTCGGCGGCGGCGCCGTCCTCGCCCCGCAGACGCGGGAACTCCTCGCCGGCCACACGGTCGTCTACCTGAAGGTCGGCCTCGCCGAGGCGATCAAGCGGGTCGGGCTCAACGCCGCGCGGCCGCTGCTCGTCCTGAACCCGCGGAGCCAGATGCGCAAGCTCCTCGAAGAGCGCCTGCCGATCTACGAGAGCCTCGGCACGGTCAGCGTCGACACCGACGGCCGCGACGCCGCCGACATCGTCGAAGAGATCGTCAAGGCCCTGGAGGACGCGTGACGCAGGGGCGGGTGCACGTCGGCGGCGCCGACCCCTACGACGTCGTCATCGGAGCGGGCGTCCTGGGCGAGCTGCCCGCCATGGTCGGCGGCCGTGCCCGCACCGTCGCCGTCGTCCACGCCGAGGGCCTGCCGGAGATCGCCCGTCCTGTCTGCGGCGTGCTCGAACAGGCCGGGTACACCGTCCGCGCGCTGCCCGTCCCCGACGGCGAGGCCGCCAAGGAGGCCGGCGTGCTCGCCGGCCTCTGGTCGTCCTTCGCCCGCGCGGGCATGACCCGCACGGACGCCGTCGTCGGCGTCGGCGGCGGCGCCACCACCGACCTCGCCGGGTTCGCGGCGGCGTCGTGGCTGCGCGGCGTCCGCGCGGTGCTCGTCCCGACGACGCTGCTCGGCATGGTGGACGCGGCGGTCGGCGGCAAGACCGGCATCAACGTCCCCGAGGGCAAGAACCTCGTCGGCGCGTTCCACCCGCCCGCCGGCGTCCTGTGCGACCTGACCACGCTGATGACGATGCCGCACGACGACTACATCAGCGGCCTCGCCGAGATCATCAAGGCCGGTTTCATCGCCGACCCGGAGATCCTCGACCTGGTCGAGGACGATCCGAAGGGCGCCGCGTCCCCGGACGGCCCGCACACCCGCGAGCTGGTCGAACGGGCGGTCCGGGTCAAGGCCGGCGTGGTCTCCGCCGACCTCAGGGAGAGCGGCCTCCGCGAGATCCTCAACTACGGCCACACCCTCGCCCACGCCATCGAGAAGGCCGAGGACTACAGGTTCCGCCACGGCCACGCCGTCGCGATCGGCATGGTCTACGCCGCCGAGCTGTCCCGCCTCGCCGGCCGGCTGCCCGCCGAGACCGTCCGGCGGCACCGCGACGTCCTCACCTCGGTCGGTCTCCCGATCTCCTACGCCGCGGACTGGCCCGGCCTGCGCGCCACCATGGCCATCGACAAGAAGTCGCGCGGCGCGACGCTCCGCTTCGTCGTCCTGGACGGCATCGCGCGACCGGGCCGCCTCGAAGGCCCGGACGAGGCCCTGCTCGCCGCCGCTTACCAGGAGCTCACCCGATGACCCGCGTGCTCGTCCTGAACGGTCCCAACCTGCGGCGCCTCGGGGTCCGCGAGCCCGACAAGTACGGGACGACCAGCTTCGACGACCTCGCCGCCCTGTGCCGCGACACGGGCCGCCGCCTGAACCTGAGCGTGGAGGTCCGGCAGACCGACGACGAGGCCGAGATGGTGCACTGGGTGCACGAGGCCGCCGACGAGCGCATCCCCATCGTGCTGAACCCGGCCGCCTTCACCCACTACTCCTACAGCCTCCGCGACGCCCTCGCCCAGCGGACCGCCCCGCTCATCGAGGTCCACATCACCAATCCCGCGGCCCGCGAGGAGTTCCGGCACACCTCCGTGGTCGCCGGCGTCGCGACCGGCACCATCGCCGGCTTCGGCCCCATGTCCTACGTCCTCGCCCTCCAGGCCATGGCCGAACTCCTCGCCGAGAGCGCCTAGCCGCCGCCTAGCCGTCCTGGACCGCGCTTCGCGTGAGGTCCTTGAGTTCCGCCACGACGTCGTCCAGGGGGGCCACGTCGCGGTGGGCGCGGCAGAGGATGGTGGCGCCCTCGACGGCGGCGACGATGAGGCGGGCCAGCCGGGCGGCGCGGTCGTCGGGGACGCCGGCGTTGCCGAGGCCGGTGGCCAGGGTGTCCTGCCAGCGGCAGAACACCGCCGCGGCGGCCGCGGCGAGCTGCGGGGCGTCGTCGTGGGCTTCGACGGTGACGGCGACGACGGGGCAGCCCGCCCGGAACTCGCTCTTGATCAGGACCTGCCGCCACCAGCCGACGAAGGCGTCCACGGCGGAGGCGGCGTCGCCGCCCTCGGTGGCGGCGAGGATGCCGGCGTTGAGGAACTCGCCGGCGTAGCGGACGGCCTCCTCGGCGAGTTGCGCCTTGCCGTCCGGGAAATGGTGGTAGATCGACCCGCGCGGGGCGCCGCTGTGCGCGATGACGTCGCGGAACCCGGTGCCGCTGTAGCCGCGCTCGCGGAAGAGGTAGGCGGCGCTGCGCACCATGCGTTCCCGGCTGTCCGTCCCCATGACTCGATTATGACATTCATCATAGGGTGGTCGCGTTGCTCATGACGGCTGTCATAGAGAAGGGTGCCCATGACGGGCGCCCCGCTGGTACTCGCGAGTAGGGTTCGCTCAGGCACGGATGAAGGAGAGCCTCGTGATCGACCTCCAGCGCGACGGAGACGTGTACGTCCTGCGGTTCGACGCCGGCGAGAACCGGTTCAGCCCCGACTTCCTCGGCGCGGTCGAGGGGGCGCTCGACACCGTGGCCAAGCACGACGGGCCGGGCGCGCTGGTCAGCATCGGCACCGGCAAGTTCTACTCCAACGGCCTCGACCTGGACTGGCTCGGCGCGAACGGGGACAAGTTCGAGGAGTACCTGCGGCGCGTGCACGGCCTGTTCGCGCGCGTCCTGGAACTGCCGATGCCCACCGTGGCGGCGCTGAACGGGCACGCGTTCGCGGGCGGCGGGATGCTGGCCCTCTGCCACGACGCCGCCGTCATGCGGACGGACCGCGGCTACTTCTGCCTGCCCGAGGTCGACCTCGGCATGAACTTCACGCCCGGGATGAACGCGCTGATCAAGGAGCGGCTGCCGAGGGCCACCGCGCACGAGGCCATGCTGACCGGCCGCCGCTACACCGCCGAGCAGGCCCGGGAGGCCGGGATCGTCCAGCGGATCGCCCCCGAGGACGAGGTCCTGCCCGCCGCCGTCGAGCTGGCGGCGGCCGCGGCGGGCAGGAAGGGCAAGACCGTCGCCAAGATCCGCACGGACCTGTACCGGCCGGTGCTGGACGCGCTGCGCGGTCCCGCCCTGCCCTGACCCCCGGGCGGCGGAGTAGGTTACGTTCGACTGGAATCTGATTCGGTTAGAGAGAGGATGCCGGATGCGCATCGGGATGGCGCTCAGCTACTCGGGCGGTTTCAAGGAGACCGTCGAGGAGCTGTCCGACTACGAGAAGGCCGGCCTCGACATCGTCTACGTCGCGGAGGCCTACAGCTTCGACGCGGTGAGCCAGATGGGCTACATCGCCGCCAAGACCGAGCGGCTGCAGATCGCCTCCGGCATCCTGAACATCTACTCCCGCACGCCCACCGCGATGGCGCAGACCGCCGCCGGCCTGGACTACGTGTCGGACGGGCGGTTCACGCTCGGCATCGGCGCGTCCGGCCCGCAGGTCATCGAGGGCTTCCACGGCGTCCCCTACACGGCGCCGCTCGGCCGCACCCGCGAGGTCATCGAGATCTGCCGCAAGGTGTGGCGCCGGGAGCGGCTCCAGTACGACGGCAGGTACTACAAGCTGCCGCTGCCCGCGGACCAGGGCACCGGCCTCGGCAAGCCGCTGAAGCTCATCAACCACCCGGTGCGCGCCGACATCCCGATCCTGGTCGCCGCGATCGGGCCGAAGAACGTCGAGCAGACCGCCGAGATCGCCGACGGCTGGGAGCCGATCTTCTACATGCCGGAGAAGGCCGCGGACGTGTGGGGCGCGTCCCTCGCCGCGGGCAAGGCCAAGCGCGACCCGGCGCTCGGCGAGCTGGACGTGGTCGGCCAGGCCGCGCTCGCCATCGGCGACGACGTGCAGGGCTACCTGGAGTTCGGCCGCCCGATGGCGGCGCTCTACATCGGCGGCATGGGCGCCAAGGGCAAGAACTTCTACAACGACCTCGCCCGCCGGTACGGCTTCGAGAAGGAGGCCGAGGAGATCCAGGACCTGTACCTGGACGGCAAGAAGGACGAGGCCGCCGCGAAGGTCCCGCAGGAGCTGCTGGAGAAGATGTCGCTCATCGGCTCCGAGGGCCACGTCCGCGAGCGGCTCGCCGCGATGAAGGAGTCCGGGATCACGACGCTGAACGTCGCCCCGATCGCCGGCGACCACAAGAGCCGCCTCGCCCTGATCGAAAAGGTCAAGGAGCTGGCCGCCGGCCTCTGACCCCGCTTCGTTGACTTGCGGCGCGTTGTCGTTATGAGCCGCTGGATAACAACAACACGCCGCAAGTCGACGGTCAGAGCGCGGCGTGGACCTCTCTGGCGACGCGCTCGCCGGAGCGGACGGCGCCGTCCATGTACCCCGTCCAGTAGTCGGACGTCTCGGTGCCCGCCCAGTGGATCGGGCCGCACGGGGCGCGCAGCGCCGGGCCGAACGCGGTGAGCGCGCCGGGCGGGGCGATGCCGACCGGGCCGCCGCCGCTCCACATCTCGTTGTCCCAGCGCTGGAACGCCGTGATCCGCGGGTTCGCCGCCTTGTCGCCGAACAGCTTGGTGAACGAGTCGAGGCCCGCCGCCCGCACCTCGTCCGCGGACGCGCCGTCCAGCTTGCGGATGTTCGCCTGGTTCATGAAGCCCATCAGGATGCCGCGCGACCCGTCCGGCGGGCTGTTGTCGAACGTCGCGTCGATCGCGCCGCTGTCGGCGACCGCCTGCCCGGTCAGCCCGTCCGCCCGCCAGAACGGCGTGTCGTAGACGCCGACGAACTTGGCGATCGAGCCCATCGGGTAGCGCTGCATGAGCTGCGCCCGGCTCGCGGGCAGCGCCGGCGAGTAGTCGATCCTGCCGGCGATCGCGGGGGACATCGCGACGACGACCCGCTTGGCCGACACCGTGATCCCGTCCGCGGTCACGGTGACGCCGCCCGAGCCCGTCACGATCGACCGCACCGGCGCGTTGTAGCGGATGACGTCGCCGAGCCTGGCCGCCAGCCGGACGGGCACCTCCTGGGAGCCGCCCACGAACCGGGACTCCTGCGCGCCGCCGCTGGTGTTGATCAGCCGGTCGATCGTCCCGGGGGTGCTCTCGTTGCCCGCCGCGGCCGCGTAGTGCAGCAGGTACAGCAGCGAGATCTCCTGCGAGCGCATCGACAGCGTCGAGGAGGCGAACGCGTCCATCAGGAACCGCGCGCCGCTGCTCAGCGAGTTGGACCGCGACCAGGTGTAGAACGTCTGGGCGTCCCACTCCTCGGCCTTCGCCGCCTTCCACGGCTCGCCGACCGGCACGTCCTTGATCATGCTGCCGAGCTTGAGCAGCGCCAGCTCCAGGTCGATCACGCCCCAGTCCGGGGGGACCGCGCCGAGGACGCCGTCGGTGGCGTACAGGGACCGCTTGCCGTTGCGGTAGTAGACGTTCTTGCCCGCGTTGTAGGTCTTGAAGGTCTCGACGCCCATGTCCGCCGCGAGCGCGGCGATGCGGTCCTGCGTCGGGCCGATGAACTCGGCGCCGCCCTCGCTGGTGGTGCCGTCGCCGAGCGGCAGCCCGTACACGCGCCCGCCGGGCCGCTCCCGGGCCTCCAGGACGATCACGGACCGGCCGGCGGCGACGAGGTCGCGGGCGGCGGCCAGGCCGGACAGGCCCGCTCCGACGATGACCACGTCGGTGCTGAGCGGTGCGGTGCGGGCGGCGGCGGACGGCGCCGCGGCGGCGGAGGCGACGGCTCCGGCGGCGGTGAGCGCGCCCGTGCCGAGCAGTCTGCGTCGGCTGACTCGGGTCAAGGGGAATCCCTCCTGGGGAGGTCCGTGCGGGGGGATGGGGGAGATGGGGGGAAGGGTCACACGGCAGATCACGCTAGGCCGCGCCTCAAGGGAAAGTCGAGGGTTCTTCATGTTTTGTGACCGCGTCGAGACGGCCTCCGCGGGCCGCCCCGGCGATCATCTAGAGTCCTGCGCATGGGGGAGACTCACGGCGGGGAACGGACGCACGCGGCGCGGCGGCGCCGGCTGGCCGCGCTCGTCGCCGATCGCGGCGCCGGCGCGCTGCTGGTGACCAGGCTCGTCAACGTCCGCTACCTGACCGGGCTGGACAGCTCCCGCGCGGCGCTGCTCGTCCCGGCCGACGGCCCCGCCGTCCTCGCGACCGACGGCCGGTACGCCGGCATGGCCGCCGAGGTCTGCCCGGAGCTGCCCGTCGTCGTCGGCCGGCAGGTGGCGGAGGCGCTGACGGCGCGGGCCGCCGGGGACGGCCGCGGCCGCCTCGGCTTCGAGGCGCACGACATGACCGTCGAGCAGCACACGGCCCTCCTCGGCAAGGCGGAGATCGAACTGGCGCCGCTGGGCCGCCTCGTCGAGGAACTGCGCATGGTCAAGGACGAGGACGAGATCGCCCTCCTGCGCGAGGCGTGCGCCATCACCGGCCGCGCGTTCGAGGCCGTCCTCCCCGGAATCCGCGCCGGCGTCACCGAGCGGGCCGTCGCGGTCGCGCTCGAACGGGCCATGGTCGGCTTCGGCGCCGAACGCCCCGCGTTCGAGTCGATCGTCGCGTCCGGCCCCAACGGCGCCGTCCCGCACCACCACCCCGGCGGCCGCGAACTCCAGGCCGGCGACCTCGTCACCATGGACTTCGGCGCCCTGTACGGCGGCTACCACGCCGACATGACCCGCACCGTCGCGATCGGCGAGCCCGCCGGCTGGCAGCGCGACCTCTACGACCTCGTCCACCGGGCGCAGCGGGCCGCCGTCGAGGCCGCCCGCCCCGGCGCGGAGACCAAGGACGTCGACGCCGCCGCCCGCGACGTCATCAAGGACGCGGGGCACGGCGAGGCGTTCACCCACGGGCTCGGGCACGGCGTGGGCCTGGAGATCCACGAAGCGCCGCTCCTGGGGTACGACGGGACCGGTAAACTGATGGATCGGGTTCCGATCACCGCGGAGCCGGGGGTCTATCTCACGGGCCGGGGCGGAGTCCGCATCGAGGACACGATCGTGGTCCGCCCGGACGGCCCGGAGCTCCTCACCACAACGACCAAGGACCTGCTCGTCCTGTAGGCGCGCGGGTCCGCGACCGGGAGAACAACCAGTGGCGACGACGAACGACCTGAAGAACGGCATGACGCTGAACCTCGACGGCCAGCTGTGGACCGTCCAGGAATTCCAGCACGTCAAGCCAGGCAAGGGCGGCGCGTTCGTCCGCACCAAGCTCAAGAACGTGCTGTCCGGGAAGGTCGTCGACAAGACCTTCAACGCCGGCACCAAGGTCGAGGTGGCGAGCGTCGACAAGCGGGAGATGCAGTACCTCTACCGCGAGGGCGAGGACTTCGTCTTCATGGACACCGAGACCTACGACCAGCCGCACATCCCGGCGGCCGTCGTCGGCGACGCCGCCGACTACCTGCTGCCCGAGCAGAACGCGGTGATCGCCTTCAACAACGACAACCCGCTGTACGTCGAGTTGCCCGCCGCGGTCGTCCTGGAGATCACCGAGACCGAGCCCGGCCTGCAGGGCGACCGCTCCACCGGCGGCAGCAAGCCCGCCACCGTGGAGACCGGCGCGCAGATCCAGGTCCCGCTGTTCATCACCACCGGCGAGAAGGTCAAGGTCGACACCCGCTCTGGCGATTACCTCGGCCGCGCCTGAGATGGCCGCACGCACCAAGGCGCGAAAACTCGCGCTGGACATCCTGTTCGCGGCGGAACTGCGGGAGGAGGAGCCGACGGCGGTGCTGGCGGCGCGGGGCCGTCCCAACCAGGACGAGCTGGCCGAGTACCCGCACGCGGTCAGGCTGATCGAGGGCGTCCAGGGGCGCCGGGAGCGCATCGACGAGCTGATCTCCACCTACGCCACCGGCTGGACGCTGGAGCGGATGCCGGCCGTCGACCGCAACATCCTGCGGATGGGCGCCTTCGAGCTGCTGTGGGTCGACGACGTCCCGGACGGCGTCGCGATCAGCGAGGCCGTCGGCCTCGCGACCGAGCTCTCCACCGACGAGTCCCCGCGCTTCGTCAACGGCCTCCTCTCCCGCCTCCAGCAGCTCAAGCCGTCGCTCGCGCTATAACCCAGGGGGCGACCCCCCTGGAACCCCCGTCACGACGCAGGCGATCCTCACGCCGCTGTTGCGGTCTGCCGGGCCTGTGCGGGTGTGCGCGGCGTCGCTGCGGTCGCCTGCGTCGGCGGGCATGCCCGCTGCGCTCGCAGAGCTCGCTCCGCGCCTGCCCGTGTTCCAGTGGCCGAGGCTCAACCCGTCGGGGCTGAGGTTCGGGGTTCGGTGTCCGGCGTTCGCCGGGGCGTTGGGCGGCTAGGCTGGGGCGGGATGAGCGACGTTAGGGGAGTTGCCGTGACCGGCCGGCAGCAGAAGCGGGTGCGGGGCGGCGGCGGGGTGCGCAGCGCGGTCCTGTGGGACGCGCTGCGGACCGTGCTCGGCCGCATCACGCCCGAGGCCGGCCCGCACGACGTCGTCGACGTCGGCGGCGGCACCGGCGGGTTCGCGGTCCCCCTCGCCGAACTGGGTCACCGCGTCACCGTGGTCGACGCCAACCCGGACGCCCTCGCCGCGCTGGAGCGCCGTGCCGCCGAGTCCGGGGTGCGGGTCCGCGCGGTGCAGGGCGACGCCGTCGACCTGCCCGACCTGCTGGGCCCGGACGCCGCCGACCTCGTGCTGTGCCACAGCGTCCTGGAGTTCGTCGACGACCCCGGCGCGGCGATGGCCGCGCTGACCGGCGTGGTCCGGCCGGGCGGCTCGGTCAGCGTGCTGGTCGCCGGGCAGGTCGCCGCCGCGCTGCACCGCGCCGTGTCCGGGCGCTTCGACGACGCGCGGCGGGTGCTGACCGACCCGTCCGGGCGGTGGGGCGAGGGCGACCGGATGCCCCGCCGGTTCACCCGGGAGACGCTGTCGGCGCTGGTGCGCGGCGCGGGCCTGCGGGTCGCCGAGCTGCACGGCGTGCGGATCTTCGCCGACCTGGTGCCGAGCGGCCTGCTGGACGCCGACGCCGACTCGGCCGACGCGCTGATCGCGCTGGAGTCCGTCGCGGCCGTCCACCCCGTCCTGCGGGACCTGGCCGCCCAGCTCCACCTGGTGGCCGACAAGCCGGCCGGGTAAGTGCCATGAGCCGCAAGCAGCAGCTGCACCGGCCGGGGCCACAGCCGGGCCCGCCCGCCGACGACACCGGCTGCGCCATCCTGCACGTCGACATGGACGCGTTCTTCGTCAGCGTCGAGCTGCTCGAACGTCCCGAGCTGCGCGGCCGTCCCGTGATCGTGGGCGGCGCGGGGCCCCGCGGCGTGGTGTCCGCGGCGTCCTACGAGGCCCGCACGTTCGGCGTGCACTCGGCGATGCCGATGACGCGGGCGCGGCGGCTGTGCCCGCGGGCGGTCGTGCTGCCGGTGAGCCACGGCAAGTACTCGCGGGTGTCCGCCGCGGTGTTCGAGATCTTCCGCTCCGTCACGCCGCTGGTCGAGGGCCTCTCACTGGACGAGGCGTTCCTCGACGTGGCGGGCGCCGGGCGGCGGCTCGGCCGGCCCGCGCGGATCGCCCAGCTGATCCGCGAGCAGGTGCGCGACCAGCAGGGCATCACCTGCTCGGTCGGCGTCGCCAGCACCAAGTTCATCGCCAAGCTCGCCTCGACCCGGTGCAAGCCCGACGGCCTTCTCGTGGTGCCCGCGGGCGGCGCCGTCGACTTCCTGCACCCGCTGCCCGTCGCGTCCCTGTGGGGCGTCGGGGAGCGGACGGAGCAGAACCTCGCCCGGCTCGGCCTCCGGACGGTCGGGCAGCTCGCCCAGGTGCCGCTCGCCACGCTCCAGCGCGAGCTGGGGAACGCGCTGGGCGCGCACCTGCACGAGCTGGCATGGGGCCGCGACCCGCGCGAGGTCGTCCCGCACACGCCCGACAAGAGCATCGGCGCCGAGGAGACGTTCGACACCGACGTCGACGACCCCGAGGTCATCCGCCGGTCGCTGCTGCGGCTGGCGGAGAAGACCGGCGAGCGGCTGCGGGAGAGCGGGAACGCCGGCCGGACGGTCAGCGTCAAACTCCGGATGGCGAGCTTCAAGACGATCACCCGGGCGCGCACGCTGAGCGAGCCGACCGACCTCGCCCGTGTGATCTATGTCACAGCCTGCGAGCTGTATGAGGCGGCCGGGCTGGAACGGGTACGACTCCGGCTGGTCGGGGTGCGGGTCGAGAACCTGGGCCCCGCCGGCGAGGCCCCCCGTCAGCTCGCCCTCGACGAGCCGGAACGCGGCTGGCGTGAGGCCGAGCGTGCCATGGACCAGGTCGCGCACCGGTTCGGCCGCGGCGCGGTCCGTCCCGCCGCGCTCGTCCGGCGTGCGGTGGACGGTGACGGAAGTGACGGCAGGGACGGAAGACAATGAAAGAAGGCTGTGGGGTGACCGGCACCGGGCCCTCGACGGGCCGTTCGCTTTCGTACGCTCGACAGTGCTCGTATTCTGGGCATATCACCGTTGACGTTCGCGTCCCGCATCGGATACCCCGTCGCGGAGCTGTCGTTGGGAGGTGCCGTGCCGCTCTCTGAGCACGAGCAGCGCATGCTCGAACAGATCGAATCGGCTCTGTACGCCGAGGATCCGAAGTTCGCTCACGCGGTTCGCTCGACCAACCCCCAGATCCACTACAAGCGCCGGATCATCAAGGCCGCCCTGGGTTTCGTCGTGGGCGTCTGCGCCCTGATGGCCGGCCTCGTGATCAACGCGGGCACCGTCACCATCGCCATCAGCGTGACCGGTTTCCTGCTCATGGTGGTGTGCTGCGTCTGGGCGTTGACGAGCTGGAAGCGGATGACCGGCATCGGGAACGAGCCCGCCCGCAGCGGCGGCGCAGGCTCCTCCCGCCCGGCCAAGGCGGGCTTCATGGAACGCATGGAGGAACGCTGGCGCCGCCGCACCGAAGGCGACTGAGCGGAGCTCCAGCCGAACGTCCCGGCCCCGACCGCGGGGCCGGGACGTACGTGTGCGCGGGGCGCCCGCTCGGCCCTAGCGGCGGCGGTGGAGGCGGCCGGGCAGGTCGTTCAGGCGGGCGGTGACGTCCAGGGCGCGGTCCGTGCCGGTGCGGAGCGCGGCGCGGGTCTGCGCCACCGTCGACGGCGGCAGCAGCCGGGCGCGCCACCGGGCGCGGCGGCTCACGGACGCGGCGAACGCCTCCCGGACCGTCTTCACGTCGGCGCGCAGCCGCTCCACCGGCTCGGGGGAGCGGGACTGCGCGTACCGGGCCAGTTCCTCGGCGCGGGCGATACGGGTGAGCGCCCGCGAGCTCGCGGCGTCCAGGTCGAGCTGCTCGCCGAGCCGCCGCGCGGCGGCGCGCGGGGAGTCGCTGGCCCGCCATTCGAGCCCGTGGTCGAGCGCGTCGGCGCGCATCTCCCGCCACGCCGCGTGCGCCACCCTCGCCGGGTCGACCTGAGCCGCCCGCCCCGGCGGGAGCTGGGCGCCGGGCCGGAGCCGGGCACCGGCCCGGCTCCGGGCGCCGGGCGAGTGCCGGGCGTCGGGCGGCGGTGCGGGCGACCGGCCCGCGCGTATGCGGGACAGGAAGTCGGACGCCGGCGTGCGCGACGACGCGGGCGCCTGGGAGAGGGCGATCCAGCGGCGGCGGCGGGTGTACGCCCGCAGCGCCATCGGCACGGCCAGCAGCAGCAGGATCAGCAGCGCGCCCGCCGCCCAGGGCGCCGCGGAGGTGCCGCTCTCCTTGCCGTCCTGCGCGGCGGCGGCGCCGCCGGGGCCCTCGTCGTTGCGGTGCCGGGCGCCGGGGCTGGGCGCGGCGGTGCTCTGGTCGCCGGCGGCGGAGGAGTCCGGTGCCTGCGCCGAGGACGAGTCGCTCCCGCCGCCGCTGCTGACCGCGGGGCGGCTGTAGGACGGCGTGACCGCGGTGCCCTGCCCGGCCGCGCCGGACGGCGTCGGCTCGAACCGCACCCAGCCGGTGCCCTGGAAGTACAGTTCCGGCCAGGCGTGCGCGTCCCGCGACCGGACGATCCACTCGCCCGGCCTGACCTCGCTGCCCGGCGTGTACCCCATGGCCACGCGGGACGGGATGCCGAGGATCCGGGCCATCAGCGCCATCGACGCGGCGTACTGCTCGCAGTACCCGCGCTTGCTGTGCAGCAGGAAGTCGACGAGGTCGCTGCCGTGCTGCGGCGCGGGCGCCGACAGGTCGTAGCTGAACCCGCCGGTGCTGGTGAACCAGCGCTGCAGCCGCACGGCCTGCGTCAGCGCGGTCGCCGACCCGGCGGTGACCTGCTCGGCGAGCCTCCTGACCTGCTGCGGGATGTTCTTGGGCACCGCCGTGTAGTGCGCGACGACATCGGCCGGGTAGCCGCCCGCGGCGGCGAGCTGCCCGGCGGTCGGGTCGGCGCGCATGCTCTCCACGGTGTAGGAGCGCCCGCTCGCCGAGTCGCGCAGCGAGTAGACCATCAGCGACGAGGTGTGCACCCGCCAGTCGCCTTTGATCGACACGCTGGTCGGGGCGTACGGCACCGGCAGGAACGTCATGTTCCGGACCTCGGGCCTCACATGGACCGTGGTCGTCACCTTGTGCACGCGGCCGATGGACAGGCCCGGCGGCGGCGGGAGCGTGTTCCCGACGACCACCTTGTCCCTGGAGCTGCTCTTCAGCGGGCTGTAGGTCCACCGGTCGCCGTCGAACCGGTCGAGGGCGTAGAGGCGCAGGTAGTCGGGGCCGTCCGGGTCGTCGGTGCGGTAGGTGAGGACGATCGAGTCGTCCAGCCGGGTCAGCTCCCGCTTCAGGCTGACGAGCGGGTCGGGCGTCGTCACGGTGCGGGTGCCCGAGTTCCCGCCGCCGTCCAGGCCGAACACGCCGCGCGGCTGCAGGCCCGGCACCGCGGCCGGCAGCAGCAGCGCGACCGCGACCGCGCCGACCGCGATCCGGCGGCCGCTCGCCGCCAGCGCCGCCGCGTCGAGCGGGGCGGCCTCCTCGCCGGGGGGCGGCGCCGCCCCGGCCAGCGGGACCTCGCGGGGGCGGTGGTGCGTGGTGACGGTGCGGCCCCAGCCGCCGACCTTCTCCCGGGAGTCGGCCATCAGCAGGCCGAGGAAGCCGAGCGCGCCGGCGCCGAACGCCAGCCAGCCGACGCCGTCCTCGCGGATCGCCGCGGGCACGCTGTACATGGCCAGCAGCGGCAGCCCGGCTGGCGCGGTGCGGTGCAGCCGGACGGCGAGGAGATCGACCATGACCGCGACCAGCCCGATCCCGGTGGCGGCCAGCATCGCGATGCCGGGCAGCAGCGGCACCGGCGCCGCGTACCGGTTCGCGGCCCGCCAGCCCTCCCCGGCGAGGTCGCCGAGGTGGTGCAGCGAGTCCGGGGACGGGATGAACACCAGCCACGCCCTGTCGGCGGCGTAGACCAGATTGAGGTAGAGCAGCAGCGCCGCCAGCCCGAACACCAGGTTCAGCAGCGCGGGCAGCCGCAGCCGCCGGGCCAGCAGCCCGCCGCCGGCGACCGCGAGCACCGCGCCGAACCCGGCCCAGAACCAGCCGGCCTTCTCGAACAGCGGGTACAGGCCGAGTGACCCGGCGAGCGTCGCCAGCCCGGCCATCACCGTCATCCGGATCCTCATGAACCGTCCCTGACGAAGTCCTCGCCGGCCTTCCCGGCCGTCGTCCACGCGCGGGCGAGCTCCGCGGCGGACCGGACGGACAGCACCCGCCACCCCGCCGCGCGCAGCAGCCCCGCGGCCGTCCCCGCCCCCGGCCCGGTCCCCGGCCCGGTCCCCGGCCCGGACCCCGGCCCGGCCGGGTCCGCGCCCGCCGCCGGAGCGGCCCCGGCGGGCGCGCCCTCGACCAGCACCGCGACGCTCGTCCCGGCGCCGTGCCGCGCCGCCGCCACCTCGCGGGCGTCCTCGGCGGACAGCGTGCCGAACACCGCGACGACCAGCCCGTCGCCCTCCCGGCCGCCCCGCCCGCCGGCGTGGGGCCCGCGCAGCGCGGCCAGTCCCGCCGCCAGCGACCGGCCCCTGGAGCGGTGCGTCACCGCGAGCGCGTCGAGCAGCAGCCCCTCGAACGCCCCCTCGGACGGTGCCGCCGGCAGCGCCTCGCCGGCGTCGGTGACGTACCGCAGCGTCATCCCCGTCCGGACGAGGTGCACGCCGATCGACGCGGTCGCCGACACGGCCTGCTCGAAGGAGCCGCTCAGCCCCTCGCCCCAGTGCACGCCGCGGCGGGTGTCGAGGAACAGCGTCCCGCTGCTCTGGAAGTGCTGCTCCTCGCGCCGCACCATCAGCTCCCCGTGCCGGGCGGTGGACCGCCAGTGCACGCGGCGCAGGTCGTCGCCGTGCCGGTACTCGCGGGGGGCCACGTCGTCCTCGCCGGCCGCGGACACCGCGCGGGCGACGCTGTCGCCGCCGCCCGTCCACGCGCCCGACAGCCGGCCGTGCGGCAGCGGGACGATCGCGGGCGTCACGGTCAGCGTGTCGGACAGGCTGAACGAGCGCACCAGCTCCACCATCCCGAACGGGTCGGCGAGCCGGACCGTCAGCGGCCCGGCGCGGTAGCGGCCGCGCACGTCCGACCGGATCCGGTAGCCGAGCTGGCGGGAGCCGTGCGGCTCGATCCGCTCCAGCACGAACCGGGCCCGGCCGCCGAGCGCGTACGGGACCCGGTCCTCCACCATCAGCACCCCGCTCGGCAGCCGCGACACGTTCTCCAGCCGCAGGTCGACGCGGGCCTCATGGCCGACCGGCAGCCGCGCCGGCTCCAGCCGCCGCGCGCACGCCAGCCGGTACCGGGTCCGCGAGACCGCGAGCATGCACAGCAGCGGCAGCACCAGCACGAGCACCCCGGCCCGCAGTAGATCGCGCTCGCCGAGGACGACGGCGCACACGATCGCGGTCGCGCCGGCGGCCACGAAGGACCGCCCGCGCGTGGTGAGGCCGGCCAGCGCGCGTCGCACCGGTCACTTCCCGGGGGAGGGCACCGGCAGGCGCTTCACCAGGTCGGCCACGACCTGCTCGGGACGGCGCCGCTCCACCTGCGCCTCCGCGGTCGGCAGCAGCCGGTGCGCGAGGACGGGGACGGCGAGGTCCTGGACGTCGTCGGGGACGACGTAGTCGCGGTCGTCGAGCGCCGCGTACGCGCGCGCTGCCCGCACCAGGTGCAGGGTCGCCCGCGGGGACGCGCCGAGCCGCAGCTCGGGGTGCTTGCGGGTGGCGGCGACGAGGTCGATCGCGTACTGCTTCACCGCGGGCGCGACGTGCTGGCGCCGCACCACCTCGATGAGGTCGCGGACGTCGGCGGCGTGCGCGACGGGGGTGAGCCGGTCGAGCGGGGACGCCTGGCCGTGCGTGTCGAGCATCTCCAGCTCCGCGGCCGGGTCGGGGTAGCCCATCGAGATGCGGGCGGTGAACCGGTCGCGCTGCGCCTCCGGCAGCGGGTAGGTCCCCTCCATCTCCACCGGGTTCTGCGTGGAGATCACCATGAACGGCGGCTCCAGCGCGTAGGTGGTGCCGTCGACGGTGACCTGGCGTTCCTCCATGCACTCCAGCAGCGCCGACTGCGTCTTGGGGGAGGCCCGGTTGATCTCGTCGCCCACCACGATGTTGGCGAAGACCGGGCCCGGCTTGAACTCGAACTCGCGCAGCTCCTGGTTGTAGGCGCTGACGCCGGTGATGTCGCTGGGCAGCAGGTCGGGGGTGAACTGGACGCGCCGCACCGAGCAGTCGACCGAGCGCGCCAGCGCTTTGGCGAGCATCGTCTTGCCGACTCCGGGCACGTCCTCGATCAGGAGGTGCCCCTCGGCCAGCAGCACCGTGAGCGCGAGCCGCACCGCCGAGGGCTTGCCCTCGATCACCGACTCCACGGCGTCCCGGATCTTGTTCGCGATGTGGGCGAGCCCGTCGAGCGCGTGGCCCGTCCCCTCGCCCCCCGATGCGCGGCGCCGGGCAGGGCGGGGCGCCGGGGGGTCGGTCTCCATGAACGACTCGCCGTGCGTGCCTACTGCCACCAAACCCTCCTCAGCCGTTCCACCCGACAGTACGTCGTCGGAAGGCCCACTGCGATGTTCATGGGGAACGCGAGCCCATTGTGCTCCACGGGAAGGACGGCGAACGCCGCCCGGAGGCGCCCGCCCGCCCGCCGCCCTGCTCACCACTCTGCTCCACCACGATCATCCAGCACCCGCCGAAACCCGTGAAGGTCGCTTGAGGGCGTCCGCGGGCCGTCCGGCACGCGCACCGGCGGCCGCTGGGCCCCACTCCGCACCACCCCCTCTGACCTGCACTTTCGTTCGCCGAATTCGCCCGCGAGCGATGTTTTTCTTGTTGACGGTGGGGAAGAGTGGAGTAGAGTGGGGCGCCGTGGGGGGCGGTAGCACCTCATGCGGCGCGGGAGGTGGGGCCGGTGTTCCTCGGCACCCATTCGCCGCGCCTCGACGACAAGGGACGACTGTTCCTGCCGGCGAAGTACCGCGAGGAGCTGTCGGGGGGATTGGTGATCACGAAGGGCCAGGAACGCTGCCTGTACGTCTTCCCCATGGCGGAGTTCCAGCGGATCACCGAGGCTCTGCGTGCCGCGCCGGTCACCGAGAAGGCGGTCCGGGGCTACAGCCGGGTCTTCTTCGCCAGCGCCTCCGACGAGGTACCGGACAAGCAGGGCCGCGTCACGATTCCTTCGCCGCTCCGCAAGTACGCGGGTCTCACCCGCGACTGCACGGTCATCGGGGCCAACACGCGTCTGGAGATCTGGGACGCCCAGGCCTGGGAGACCTACCTGGAGCAGGAGGAGCAGACGTTCTCCGATGTCTCGGAGGAGGTGTTGCCAGGGATCCTCTGAGCGAAGACTCGTCGGTCCGTTGACCGGCTATGGCCCACGTTCGGCCAGGTCTCCAGCCGCTCTCCGAGCCAGCTGGCGCAGCTTCCCCGGTGCCAGACGGCGACCCCCCGCGGAAACGCGGTGATCTTCCTCTAGGGCAGCGGATGGGGACCTGGCCGGGCGAGGCCGCCGCCGGGGGCACGGGACGGTCCGGACCGGCGATGCCACACAGTCCGCGAGCGAAGTGGCAGTACAGGGGGTGAACCATGGACGCAGGCGACCGCACGTCCGGCCGCGCGTCCGACCGGGGGCCGGAGGACGGCCACGTCCCGGTCATGCTCGGCCGCGTCCTGGAGGTCCTCGTCCCCGCCGCCGAGGCCGTCACCGGCCGCGCCCCCGTCTACCTCGACGCCACGCTCGGCATGGGCGGCCACGCCGAGGCGATGCTGCGGGCCGTCCCGCGGCTCCGCCTGATCGGCCTCGACCGCGACACCGTCGCGCTGGAGCGCTCCGCGCGCCGGCTCGCGCCCTTCGGCGACCGGGTGACCCTGGAGCACGCCGTCTACGACCGCATCCCCGAGGTGCTCGGCCGGCTCGGCGTGCCCGCGGTGGACGCCGTCCTGTTCGACCTCGGGGTGTCCTCCCCGCAGCTCGACGAGGCGGGCCGCGGCTTCGCCTACTCCTACGACGCGCCGCTCGACATGCGGATGGACCGCACCCAGCGCCTCACCGCCGCCGAGGTCGTCAACGGCTACCCGCCCGCCGAGCTCGCCCGGATCCTGCGCGAGTACGGCGAGGAGCGGTTCGCCCAGCGGATCGCCTCGGCCATCGTCCGCGAGCGCGAGCGCGCGCCGCTGGAGACCACCCGCCGGCTCGCCGACCTCGTGCGCACCTCCATCCCGGCCGCGACCCGCCGCACCGGCGGCAACCCGGCCAAGCGCACCTTCCAGGCGCTGCGGATCGAGGTGAACGGCGAACTCGACAACTGGCGCCGGGCGCTGCCCGCCGCCCTGGACGCGCTCCCGGTCGGCGGCCGGGTCGCCGTCCTCTCCTACCACTCCCTCGAGGACCGCATCACCAAGCGCGTCCTCGCCGCCCAGGCGGCCGACACCACCCCGCCGGACCTGCCCGTCCCGCTGCCCGAGCACGAGCCGAGGTTCCGGCTCCTGACGCGCGGGGCCGAGCTGCCGTCCGGCGAGGAGACCACGACCAACCCACGGGCCGGATCGGTGCGGATGCGCGCCGCGGAGCGGGTCCGGGAGGCGACATGACGACGACGAGCAGGCGCCCGCCGGTTAAGGCGCCCAAGAAGAAGAGGACGGCCGCGGCACCGGCCGCCGGGACCGGGGCGGCGACGGCGACGGCCGTGAAGACCGCGCCCAAGGCGCCGGCCAAGGCGCCGGCCAAGGCCGCGCCCAAGAAGAGCGCCAAGGCGAGGAGCACGAAGGCGGCGGCCGTCCGGACCCGCCCGGCCGCGGTCGAGCGGGCCGCGCCTCGCACGCCGTTCGTGCTGCTCATCGTCGGGCTGCTCGGCGGCGCCCTGGTGAGCCTGCTGCTGCTGAACACCGTCCTCGCCCAGGACGCTTTCACGCTGACGCGGCTGCAGCAGAGCAACAAGCAGCTCGAGCAGCAGCGCCAGTCCCTGGAAGAGGAGAACGCGCGCGAGGGCTCCCCGGCGGGGCTGTCGCGCAAGGCCAAGGCGCTCGGCATGAAGGAGGCCGAGGACCCGGCCTTCTTCGACACCGAGACCGGCCGGGCGAGCGGCGGCCGGATCCGCCCCGTCCCGCACGCGGCCGCCGCGTCGGCCGGCGCCGCGGGCGTCATCGGCGTCCCCGGCACCGTGGTGCCCGGCGACGGCGTCCGGGAGCGGGGCACACGGTGACGAAGGAACTGGGCACACGGTGACGAGGGAACTGGGCGCGCGGTGACGAAGGAGCTGGGCACACGGTGACGAGGGAGCGGGGGGCACGGTGACGAAACGGCCGGGACCCGGGACCGCCGGCCCGCCGCCCGGCCGGCGACGCGGCCCGGACGGGCGGGCCCCCCGGGGCTCGGCCGGGCGGGACGACAAGAGCGGCCCGGGCGCGGCGCGCGCGTCCGGGCACCAGACCGGCGGCACTCCGCGCTCCCCGGGCGGGAGGGCGGACGGCGCGGGACGGCCGGGCCACAAGGGCAGCGCGCCCCGCCGTCCCGCGCGCAGCGGGACGGGCCCCGCCCCCCGCAAGGAGACCGCCCGCAAGGACGCGAAGCGCAAGGAGACCTCCCGGAAGGGAACCGATCGCAAAGGGACGGCCGGGCGCAAGGGTGCTGCGGGCAAGGGTGCTGCGGGCAAGGGCGGAACGCGGACGGCGCGGGCGGCCACCGCCGCCGGGCCGCGCGGGCCGCGCCCCGGCGGCGGGGGGCCGCGACCGCCGGGCCGGGGCCCGCGGACCCGCGTGCCCTTCAACCGGCGCGACCCGATGAAGCGCCTCAACGTCGGCCTGCTCGCCGTCGCGTTCGTGCTGTCCCTGTTCGCCGGGCGGCTCGTCCAGCTGCAGACGATCGAGTCCGGCACGTACACCGAGGAGGCGATGCGGCAGCGGATGCAGCCGATCAAGCTGCCCGCCGTCCGCGGCGACATCACCGACGCGCAGGGCCAGCCGCTCGCGATGACGGTGGAGGCGCGCGCCATCTACGCCGACCCGTCGCTGATCAAGCCGGAGAAGCGGCAGCAGGTCGTGAGCGCGCTCGCCCCGACGCTCGGCCTGAACCCGGCGACGCTGCTGAAGAAGATCAGCAGGCCCGGCACCCGGTTCGTGGACCTGGCGCACGGCGTCCGGCCCGACCAGGCCCGGCTGATCATGTCGTGGGACCTCCCCGGCATCGCGACTTCGCCGGAATATCGCCGCGAATATCCCAACGATTCGCTGGCCGCGAGCGTCGTAGGGTTCGTGAACGACACCGGGAAGGGCGCCGCGGGCCTGGAGAGCTCGATGAACGACGTGCTCGCCGGGCGGGACGGCTGGCAGCGCGTGGAGATCAGCCTGGAGGGTCAGCACATCCCCATGGGCGAGGACCAGAAGCGCCCCTCCGTGCCGGGCCGCGGCCTCCGCCTGACCCTCCAGAACGACCTGCAGTTCAAGGCGCAGGAGGCCATCGAGAAGCAGGTGAAGGCCAGCCGGGCCGCCGGCGGCAGCGTGATCGTGATGGACCCGCGCACCGGGAAGCTGCTCGCGATGGCGTCGGCGCCGGGGTTCGACCCGAACCACTACGCCGAGTCCGACCGGTCCCGCTGGGGGAGCCCGCTGGTGCAGGACGCCTATGAGCCGGGCAGCACCGGCAAGGTCGTCACGGCCGCCGCCGCCATGGAGTACGGCGGCGTCACCCCGCTGACCCCCTACACCGTCCCCGACAAGATCAAGAAGTACGACGTCGTGTTCCACGACTCGCACCCGCACGCGCCGGAGCGGCTCACGTTCGCCGGGGTCCTGGCCAAGTCCAGCAACGTCGGCACCATCATGGCCAGCGAGAGCATCACCGCGCAGCAGCTCTACAAGACGCTGCGCGACTTCGGGTTCGGGCAGAAGACCGGCCTGCCGCTGCCCGGCGAGACGCCCGGCCTGCTGGAGCCGCCGGGCAAGTGGTCGGGCACCGACCGCTACCCGATCGCGTTCGGGCAGACGGTGTCGGTGAACGCGGTGCAGATGGCGAGCGTGTACGCGACGATCGCCAACGGCGGCGTCCGCGTGGCGCCCACGCTGATCGCGGGGACGGTCGGCGGCGACGACGCGTTCACGCCGTCGCCCGCGCCGCAGCGCAGGCAGGTGATCAGCGCGGAGACGGCACGGCAGATCAGCGACATGCTGGAGGGCGTCACCACCGACGAGGGCACCGCCCCGAAGGCCCAGATCAAGGGGTACCGCGTGGCGGGCAAGACCGGCACCGCCGAGATCGTCAACCCGCGCTGCGGCTGCTACGACGGCGGCGGCTACACCGCGTCGTTCGCGGGGTTCGCCCCGGCGGACGACCCGCAGCTCGTCGTGCAGGTCGTCCTGCAGAACCCGCGGCGGGGCAGCCACTATGGTGGCGATGTCGCCGCACCGGTCTTCAAGGACGTGATGAGTTTCGCCCTGCAGTCCGAGAAGATCCCGCCGACGGGGAGCCGAGCGCCGATCATCCAGATCCACGCCGGAGACTGACCGCAGCGAGTACCCTCCTCGCCTGTGAGTTCACCACCCGCGCCCCACCAGTCCCGTTTCGCTCGCACCGAAAGAACAGCCATGCGTCCGACCACCAATCCGGCCCGTCCGCTGCGCGGGCTCGCGGAGCTTCTCGGGATCGAGTGGGACGGCCGGGACGGCACGTCGGCCACGGGCATCACGCACGACTCGCGGGCGGTGCTCCCCGGCGACGTCTACGCGGCGCTGCCCGGCGCGCGCGCACACGGCGCGCAGTTCTCCGGCCAGGCCGCCGACGCGGGCGCGGCGGCGATCCTCACCGACCCCGCCGGCCGCGACCGGGCGGCGGCGGCGGGCCTGCCGGTCCTCGTGGTGCCGGACGTCCGCGCGCGGCTCGGCGACGCCGCCTCGTGGGTGTACGGCGATCCGGGACGCGACATCACGCTCATCGGCGTCACCGGCACCAGCGGCAAGACCACCACCGTGTTCCTGGTCGACGCGGGCCTGCGCGCGGCCGGGATCGAGACGGGCCTGGTCGGCGGCGTCGAGATCCGGGTGGCCGGCGAGCGGGTGCCGAGCGCGCTCACGACCCCCGAGGCGACCGACCTGCACGCGCTGCTGGCGATGATGCGCGAGCGGGGCGTCGGCGCCGCCGCGATGGAGGTGTCCAGCCACGCGCTCGTGCAGGGCCGCGTCGGCGGCGCCCGCTACGAGGTCGCGGTGTTCACGAACCTCTCGCAGGACCACCTCGACTACCACCCGACCATGCAGGACTACTTCCTGGCGAAGGCGCGGCTGTTCACGCCGGAGTACTCGCGCGTCGGCGTGGTGAACCTCGACGACCACTACGGCCGGGAGCTGCTGGAGATCGCCGCGGTGCCGACGACGACGTTCTCCGCGTCCGGTGACCCGGCGGCCGACTGGCGGGCCGAGGACGTGCGCGTCGGCGCCGACGGCAGCGTGTTCCGCGTCGTCGGGCCCGGCGGCATCGAGGCGGACGCGGAGGTCCGGCTCGCCGGGCCGTTCAACGTCGCCAACGCGCTCGCCGCGCTCGTCGCGCTGGTCGAGGCGGGCATCCCGCTGCAGGCCGCCGTGCACGGGATCGCGTCGCTGCCCGGCGTCCCGGGCCGGCTGGAGCGCGTCGACGAGGGCCAGGACTTCATCGCCCTCGTCGACTACTCGCACAAGCCCGGCGCGGTCGAGGCCGTGCTGAACGCGCTGCGGCCCGTCACCGAGGGGAACCTGACGGTGGTGCTCGGCTGCGGCGGCGACCGGGACCGCGGCAAGCGGCCGCTGATGGGGGAGGCCGCCGCCCGGCTGGCCGACACGGCGTTCTTCACCAACGACAACCCGAGGTCGGAGGACCCGCTCGCGATCCTCGCCGCTATGGTCGAGGGCGGGCTCAAGGTGCCGCAGCCCGAGCGCGCGCACATCGTCGTGGAGCCCGACCGCGCCGCCGCGATCGGGCTGGCCGTCGGCCGGGCCCGCCGCGGCGACGTCATCGTCGTCGCGGGCAAGGGCCACGAGCCGGGGCAGAACGTGGCGGGCGAGGTGCATCCGTTCGACGACCGCGAGGTCGTCCGCGCGGCGCTGCTGCGCCGGGCGTCCGGCGGCCGGTCACAAGGGACTAGAGGGGACGGGACGCAGGCGTGATCCCACTTCCGCTGGCGACGATCGCGGAGATCACGGGAGGGACCGTGCACGGGCCTCCGGACGTCGTGGTGAGCGGTCCCGTCGTCATCGACTCCCGCGCCGTGGAGCCCGGGGCGCTGTTCGCGGCGCTCAAGGGCGAGCGCGCGGACGGGCACGACTTCGCGGCCGGCGCGCTGGCCGCCGGGGCGGCCGGAGTGCTCGCGCAGCGTCCCGTCGAGGGGACGGCGGAGGGGCCGTGCGTCGTGGTGCCGGACGTCCGGGAGGCGCTCGGCCGGCTGGCCCGGGGCCTGCTCGAACGGCTGCCCGGCGTGACCGTCATCGCGGTCACCGGCTCGGCCGGCAAGACCTCCACCAAGGACCTCATCGCGCAGCTGGTGGGCCGCGCCGGGCCGACCGTCCACCCGCCGGGCTCGTTCAACAACGAGATCGGGCTGCCGCTCACCGTGCTCCGCGCGGACGCCGGGACCCGCCACCTCGTCCTGGAGATGGGGGCGCGTGGGATCGGTCACATCGCCTACCTGACCGGGATCGCGCGGCCCGACGTCGGGGTGGTGCTGAACGTCGGCACCGCGCACGTCGGGGAGTTCGGCAGCCGGGAGAACATCGCCCGCGCGAAGGGCGAGATCGTGGAGGCGGTGCCCGCGGGCGGGACCGCCGTCCTCAACGCCGACGACCCGCTGGTCGCCGCGATGGCCGCGCGCACCAGGGGCGAGGTCGTCACGTTCGGCCGCGCGCCGGACGCGGCGGTCCGGGCCGTGGACGAGACGCTCGACGAGCAGGGCCGGGCCCGGTTCACCCTCGTCACGCCGGAGGGCTCGGCGCCGGTCGCGCTGCGCCTGCACGGGGCGCACGCCGTCCCTAACGCGCTCGCCGCGGCCGCCGCCGCGCGCGCGGCGGGCCTGCCGCCGGAGACGATCGCGGACGCGCTGTCGGCGGCGACGCCGGCCAGCCGGTGGCGGATGGAGGTCACCGAGCGGGCCGACGGGGTGACCGTGGTGAACGACGCCTACAACGCCAACCCCGACTCGGTGCGCGCCGCGCTCGACGTGCTCGTGCACATGGCGCGCGGGCGCCGCGCCTACGCGGTGCTGGGGGAGATGGCCGAACTCGGTGACTCCGCCGTGGCGGAACATGCCAAGATCGGGCAGCATGTCGCGCGCAGCGGGATCGCCGGGCTCATCGTCGTCGGCGCGAACGCGGCGGCGATGGCCGAAGGGGCCGGGCAGGTGGCGTCATGGACGGGAGAGTGCGTGCAGGTGGATGACGTCGGCGCGGCGGTGACCGCGCTCAGCGGGCGGCTCGGGCCGCGGGACGTCGTACTGGTGAAGGGCTCTCGCGTGGCGGGACTGGAACGGGTGGCCGAGGCGCTTCTCGCGGAGGCGGCCCGATGACCAACATCATCCTCGCCGCGGGGGTCGCACTGATCTTCGTGATGGTCGGGACGCCGGTGTGGATCCGGATCGTCAACCGGCTCGGCTACGGCCAGATGATCCGCGACGAGGGCCCGGAGGCGCACCTCAAGAAGCGCGGCACCCCCACGATGGGCGGGGCGGTCTTCATCGTCGGCGCGCTCGTCGGCTACGCGGCGGCGCACCTGTTCACCGGCGAGGAACCGACGATCTCCGGCATCCTGGTGCTGTTCCTGATGACGGGCCTCGGCCTCGTCGGGTTCGTGGACGACTACATCAAGGTGTTCAAGCAGCGCAGCCTCGGCCTGCGCAGCGGCGCGAAGATGATCGGCATCATCCTGGTCGGCGTCGTGTTCGCCGTGGCGTCGCTGAACTTCCCCAACGGCTACGACGTCACCCCCGCCGACCCCCACCTGTCCTTCCTCCGCGACTTCGGCCCCTCGATCGGCCCGTACCTGTTCGTGATCTGGGCGCTGCTGCTCATCGCGGCGATGTCCAACGGCGTCAACCTGACCGACGGGCTGGACGGCCTCGCCGCGGGCCCGGCCGGCATGGTGCTGGCGGCCTACGTGATCATCGGGAACTGGCAGCTGCGCAACAGCTGCGCCGCCGCCCTCGCGCCCAACTGCTACAGCGTCCGCGACCCCCTCGACCTCGCGGTGGTGGCCGCGGCCATGCTCGGCGGCGTGTTCGGCTTCCTGTGGTGGAACGCCCCGCCCGCGAAGATCTTCATGGGCGACACCGGCTCGCTGGCCCTCGGCGGCGTGCTGGTCGGCCTCGCGATCCTGACCCGCACCCAGCTGCTGCTCGCCATCCTGTGCGGCCTGATCGTGATGATCACGCTCTCGGTGATCATCCAGGTCGGCAGCTTCAAGGTGACCGCGAAGTTCATGCCGCAGCCGAAACGGGTGTTCAAGATGGCGCCGCTGCAGCACCACTTCGAGCTGTCCGGCTGGGCCGAGACCACGATCGTCGTGCGGTTCTGGCTGATGTCCGCGCTGTTCACCGCGATCGGCATCGGCCTGTTCTACCTGGAATGGATGCCGAAGAAGTGAACCGCCCCTGGGACGGACTGGCGGTGTGCGTGGCCGGGCTCGGCGTGTCCGGCCGCGCGGCCGCCCGCGTCCTCGCCGGGCGCGGCGCCCGCGTCACCGTCGTGGACGCCCGCGACGGCGACGAGCAGCGCGCGCACGCCGCCGAACTGGAGGCGCGCGGGGTCACCGTCCGGCTCGGCGACGGCGAGAGCCTCCCCGCGGGCACGGAGCTCGTCGTGACGTCGCCCGGCTGGCGGCCGGACGTGCCGCTGCTCGCCGCGGCCGCCGCCGCGGGCATCGAGATCATCGGCGAGGTCGAGCTGGCCTGGCGGCTGCGGCCCGGCGGCCCCGGGGAGCGGCCGGGCGCGGCGCCGTGGCTGGCCATCACCGGGACGGACGGCAAGACGACCGTCGTGCGGATGCTGGCCTGCATGCTGACCGCCGCCGGCCACGACGCCCTCGCCGTCGGGAACGTGGGGACGCCGATCGTGGAGGCCGTCGCCGAGCCTTACGACGTGCTGGCGGTGGAGCTGTCCAGCTACCAGCTGCACTGGTCCAGCTCGCTCGCGCCGGAGGCGGCGGTCGTGCTGAACGTGGCCCCCGACCATCTCGACTGGCACGGCTCGATGGACGCCTACGTCGGCGCCAAGGGCAAGATCTACGCGCGGTGCGGCGTCGCGGTCTACAACGCCGACGACGACACGTCCGCGGCGCTCGCCGAGGGCGCCGGACGGCGCGTCGGGTTCACCCTCCGTATGCCGCGTCCCGGCGAGCTGGGCGTCGTCGAGGACCTCCTCGTCGACCGCGCGTTCACCGACGACCCCGCGAGCCGGGCCGAGGAACTGGCCGCGCTCGCCGACGTCCGGCCGTACGCGCCGCACAACGTCGCGAACGCGCTGGCCGCCGCCGCGCTGGCCCGCGCGTTCGGGGTGCCGCCCGAGGCCGTCCGGGAGGGGCTGCGCTCGTTCGTGCCCGACCCGCACCGCATCCAGCACGTCGCCGACATAGCGGGCGTCGCCTACGTCAACGACTCCAAGGCGACCCAGCCGCACGCGGCCGCCGCGTCCCTCGCCGCCTACGAGAGCGTCGTGTGGATCGCCGGGGGCCTCCTCAAGGGGCTGGACGTCGACGACCTGGTGCGTTCGTGCGCCGGGCGGCTGCGCGGCGCCGTGCTGATGGGACGCGACCGGCGGCGGATCGCGGAGGCACTCGCGCGACACGCCCCGGATGTCCCGGTCGTGGACGTCTCCGACACCGACACTGGGGCCATGGAACGCGTCGTCAACGAAGCCTCAGCCCTCGCCCGCCCCGGGGACACCGTGCTCCTCGCGCCCGTCGGGGCGTCCTTCGACATGTTCGCCAACTACCCGGCCCGGGGCGACGCCTTCATCGCGGCGGTGGAACGCCTCGCCGGGACGGCCGGCTCCGGGGACGTTCAGTAGCCGTGACCGCCGCGGCCGAAGACGAGGGCGGCGGGCGTCCGGGGCCACGGGAGCAGGTGGTCGCCGCCGTCGGGCTGCTCGACCGGCCCCTCACCTCCTACTACCTGGTGCTGGGCTGCTCGATGATGCTGCTCGCGCTGGGCCTGACGATGGTGCTGTCGGCCTCCAGCGTGAAGCAGCTCCAGGCGACCGGGTCGGCGTACACGCTGTTCCAGAAGCAGGCCGTGTGGGTGGCGATCGGGCTGCCCGCCATGTGGCTGGCGTCCCGGCTGCCGGTGAAGACGTTCCGCGCCCTCGCCTACCCGCTGCTGCTGCTGTCGATCGTCTGCCTGGCGCTGGTGCTCGTACCCGGGCTCGGCCGCAGCGCGGGCGGCGCCACCCGCTGGGTCGACCTCGGGCCGGTGCAGATCCAGCCGTCCGAGCTCGCCAAGCTCGCCCTCGTGCTGTGGGGCGCCGACCTGCTGGCCCGCAAGGACCGGCTCGGCCAGCTCACCGAGTGGCGGCCGCTGCTCGTCCCGCTGATGCCGGGAGCCGGCGTCCTCGTCCTGCTCGTCATGCTGGGCAGCGACCTCGGCACCACGCTGGTCCTGCTCACGGTGTTCCTGGCGCTGCTGTGGGTCGTCGGCGCTCCCGGCCGGCTGTTCGTCGGCATGGCCGGGCTCGTGGGCATGCTCGTGTCGATCCTCATCGTCGTCGAGCCGTACCGGCTGCAGCGCCTCACCGGCTACCTCGACCAGTCCGGCAACAAGCTCACCACCAACTACCAGGGCACGCAGGGGCTGTACGCGCTCGCCTCCGGCGGCCTGTTCGGCACCGGCCTCGGCGAGGGCCGCGCCAAGTGGGACTACCTGCCGCACGCCGACACCGACTTCATCTTCGCGATCGTGGGGGAGGAGTTCGGGCTGGTCGGCACCCTCGTCGTCCTCGGCATGTTCGGGATGCTCGCCTACGCCGGGCTGCGGATCGCGCGGCGGGTGAAGGATCCGTTCACCCGGCTCGCCGCCGCGGGCGCCACCGCCTGGATCGTCGTGCAGGCGGTCGTGAACATGGGCGCCGTGATCGCCGTCCTACCCATCACGGGGATCCCGCTTCCGCTGGTGTCCTACGGCGGGTCGGCGCTCATCCCGACGCTGTTCGCGCTGGGGATGCTGCTGTCGTTCGCCAAACGCGAGCCCGGCGCGCGGCAGGCACTCTCCGCACGTGGCCCCGGACCCGTCGTGAGGGCTCTAAGCTGGCTGGGTCTGGCACGGCGTTGAAATCCCCCCTTTCGACCACGCTGAGGAGTTGTCAACGAGCATGAGGGTTGTCCTGGCCGGCGGGGGCACCGCCGGACACATCGAGCCCGCACTGGCCCTCGCCGACGCGCTGCGCCGCAACGACCCCAACACCGGGATCGTCTGCCTCGGGACCGAGCGGGGGCTGGAGACCCGGCTGGTCCCGCAGCGGGGCTACGAACTCGCGCTGATCCCGCCGGTGCCGCTGCCGCGCACGCTGACGCCGCAGCTGCTGTCGGTCCCCGGCCGGCTGCGCGGCGCGATCAACGCGGCGGCGAACGTCCTCGACCAGGCCCGGGCCGACATCCTGGTCGGCTTCGGCGGCTACGTCGCCACCCCCGGCTACCTCGCGGCCCGCAAGCGCAAGGTGCCGATCATCGTGCACGAGGCCAACCCCAAGCCCGGCCTCGCCAACAAGCTCGGCGCCCGGTTCACCGAGCACGTCGCCGTCTCGCACGCCGACTCGCCGCTGCCGAACGCCACGTTCGTCGGCATCCCGCTGCGCCGCGAGATCGCCACCCTCGACCGGCTCGCCATGGGCGACAAGGCCCGCTCCTACTTCGGGCTGCTGCCCGACCTGCCCACGCTGCTGATCTTCGGCGGCTCGCAGGGCGCCCGCTCGCTGAACCAGGCCGCGGTGGCCTCCGCGCCGTACTTCCGGCAGGCCGGCATCCAGGTGCTGCACATCGTCGGGCCGAAGAACACCGAGGAGCCCGAGCCCGCGTCCGGCGGCCCGCAGTACGTCACGATCCCCTACTGCGACCGGATGGACCTCGCCTACGCCGCCGCCGACATGGCCATGTGCCGCGCCGGCGCGATGACCTGCGCCGAGCTGGCCGCCGTCGCGCTCCCCGCGGTGTACGTGCCGCTGCCGATCGGCAACGGCGAGCAGCGCCTCAACGCCGAGCCGATCGTCGCGGCGGGCGGCGGCATGCTGGTCGACAACGCCGAGCTGTCGCCCGACTGGATCGCCCGGAACCTGCTGCCGGTGCTGGCCGACCCGGGCCGCGTCGCGCACATGTCGGAGGCCGCCGGCCGGATGGGCCGCCGGGACGCCGACGTCGCGCTCGCCCGGATGGTGTACGACGTGGTCCGCTCGGCGGGCGCCGCGCGATGAGCCTGATCGACCCGGGGGAGGTCGTCCCCGCCGGAGAGCTCGGCAGGGTCCACTTCATCGCGATCGGCGGCGCCGGGATGTCCGGCATCGCCCGCATCATGCTGCGGCGCGGCATGGCGGTGTCCGGCAGCGACGCCCGCGACTCCGAGCTGCTCGCCCAGCTGGGCGACCTCGGCGCCAAGGTCTTTGTCGGCCACGACGCGGCGCACGTGGGCGACGCCGACACGGTGGTGGTCTCCACGGCGATCCGGGAGGCCAACCCCGAGCTGGTCGCCGCCCGCGAGCGGGGGCTGCGCGTCCTGCACCGGTCCGAGGCGCTCGCGTCGCTCATGGCGGGGCGGCGCGCCGTCGCGGTCGCCGGGACGCACGGCAAGACCACCACCACGTCGATGCTGACGGTCGCGCTCCAGCACGCCGGCGCCGACCCGTCCTACTGCATCGGCGGGCAGCTCGTCACCACGGGCCTCGGCGCCGACGAGGGCACCGGCGACGTGTTCGTCGCCGAGGCCGACGAGAGCGACGGCTCGTTCCTCAGGTACACCCCGCGCATCGCGGTCGTCACCAACGTCGAGGCCGACCACCTCGACAACTACGGCGGCTTCGACATGGTGAAGGAGAACTTCGCGCGGTTCGTCGACCGCGTCGAGCCGGGCGGGACGCTCGTGGCCGGCGCCGACGACCCGGTCGCGATGGAGCTCGCCGGCCTCGCGCGGGCGCGCGGGCTGACCGTCCGCACCTACGGGGAGGCCGAGGGCGCCGACCTGCGGGTGACCGGGTTCACCCCGCGCGGCCTCGGCTCCCGGTTCGAGATCGAGGGCGCCGGAGAGGTCGTGCTCGCCGTGCCCGGCCGGCACAACGCCCTCAACGCCGCCGCCGTCGTCGCGGTCGCCGAGGCCCTCGGGGTGGACGGCGCGTCCGTGCGGGCGGGGCTCGCCGCGTTCGGCGGCGCGATGCGGCGGCTGGAGCGCAAGGGCGAGGCGGGCGGCGCCGAGGTGTTCGACAGCTACGCCCACCACCCGACCGAGCTGACCGCCGACCTGGACGCCACCCGCGACTACCTGGGGGAGCAGGGGCGGGGCGGCCGGATCATCGCGGTGTTCCAGCCGCACCTGTACAGCCGCACCTGGTTCTTCGCCGCCGAGTTCGGCGCGGCGCTCGGCCTCGCCGACGTCGCGGTGGTGCTGGACGTGTACGGCGCCCGCGAGGACCCGGAGCCCGGCGTGACCGGCGCCCTCGTCGCGGACGCCGTCCCGGCCGGCACCGAGACCGTCTACGCCCCCGTCCGGGACGAGGTGCCCGGCATCGCGGCGTCCCTCGCCCGGCCCGGCGACATCGTGATCACGCTGGGCGCCGGCGACGTGACGCAGCTCGGGCCGCTCATCCTGGACCGGCTCGCCGGGTCGTGAGTGACACGCCGCCGCCGGCTCGGTCGGCGGCGCCGGGGGAGAGAACTGCCAAGCTTGGGTCATGACCGAGGCGCAGACGGACCGGCGCGCCGCCCCGGAGGCGGGGCCGGACGGGGCGCGCGGCCGCCCGAACCGGTGGAAGGCGATCTTCGTCGCGCTGCTGGTCGTCGGCGCGCTGGGCCTGGTGACCTGGGTGCTGCTCGGCTCCCGGCTGCTGGTGGTGCGGCACGTCGAGGTGGCCGGCGCCGGGCTGGCGCCGCGCGACCGGATCGTCGCCGCCGCCGGGATCGACCTCGGCACGCCGATGGCGCGGCTGCGCACCGGCGCGATCGGGGAGCGGGTCGAGCGGCTCCGCGAGGTCGAGTCGGCGGAGATCGAGCGGCACTGGCCGGGGACGGTCCGCATCGTCGTGCGCGAGCGGGTCCCGGTGGCGGTCTACGCGCGCGGCGGGCAGTACCACCTCCTCGACCGGCACGGGGTCACCGTGGCCGACGGGGTGTCCCGGCCGTCCGGGCTGCCGGCGCTGACGGTCGCCTCGGCCGGGCCGTCCGACCGGGCGACCCGCGCGGCGCTCACCGTGCTGACCGGCCTGCCGGAACGGCTGCGGCGCGGGATCTCCGAGGTCGAGGCCACCGGCCCGGAGGCGGTCACCCTGCACACCGGGGACGGGCAGACGGTGGTGTGGGGCGCCGCGGAAAGGGCAGAAGAGAAGATCAGGCTGCTGGACGCCGTGCGGCGCACCGCGGCCGGCCGCGCCATCCGCACCGTCGACATCAGTTCCCCCGAGGTCCTCAGGACCAAGTGATCAGGAAGAACTGATCCGGAGGAAGTGGGCCGGGTGCGTGTGTCGCGGCGATTCCGGCCGTCCGATCGGGCACGCTGGAACGGTCATGCCGGGCCGATGCGGACGAGGGGGGGACGAGCCGGGTGCGCGCGAGCCATGGAACGGGCAGCCGTCCGACGCCGACCAGGGCAGATCCGTGCCGGTTGCGACACGCCGGTGGAGTTCGGGGGAGGTTAGTTGACCCTGGCGGTAAGGCCGCCCTACTGTCCGTATCAGTCTTCAGGTTGACATAACTGTAAGCCTCAAGTTGAGGGTGAGGGTTTTGGCCCCGCCTCAGTGCACAGGTCGGGAAACCGCGGCGGCACGGTCGGTCAGACCGGGCAGGGCGGTCGGAGAGAGCGGAAAGGCCCCTCGTCGTGGCAGCACCGCAGAACTACCTCGCGGTCATCAAGGTCGTCGGCATCGGCGGCGGCGGCGTCAACGCCGTCAACCGGATGATCGAAGAGGGTCTCAAGGGCGTCGAGTTCATCGCGATCAACACGGACGCCCAGGCGCTGCTGATGAGTGACGCCGATGTGAAACTGGACGTGGGCCGCGAGCTCACCCGCGGCCTCGGCGCCGGGGCGAACCCCGACGTCGGCCGCAAGGCCGCCGAGGACCACCGGGAGGAGATCGAGGAGGTCCTCAAAGGCGCCGACATGGTGTTCGTCACCGCCGGGGAGGGCGGCGGCACCGGCACCGGCGGCGCGCCCGTCGTCGCCAACATCGCCCGCACGCTCGGCGCGCTGACGATCGGCGTGGTCACCCGCCCGTTCAGCTTCGAGGGCAAGCGCCGCGCGATGCAGGCCGAGGCCGGCATCGAGACGCTGCGCGACGAGGTCGACACCCTCATCGTCATCCCCAACGACCGGCTGCTGTCGATCTCCGACCGGCAG
Source organism: Actinomadura latina NBRC 106108 (assembly GCF_001552195.1). Lineage (GTDB taxonomy): Bacteria > Actinomycetota > Actinomycetes > Streptosporangiales > Streptosporangiaceae > Spirillospora > Spirillospora latina. The sequence continues at coordinate 170,547 of NZ_BCQS01000005.1, read as the reverse complement.
GTCAGCGTGCTGGACGCCTTCAAGGCCGCCGACCAGGTGCTCCTGTCCGGTGTCCAGGGCATCACCGACCTCATCACCACCCCGGGCCTCATCAACCTGGACTTCGCCGACGTCAAGTCGGTCATGTCCGGCGCCGGCTCGGCGCTGATGGGCATCGGCTCCGCACGCGGCGACGACCGCAGCGTCGCCGCCGCCGAGATGGCGATCTCCAGCCCGCTGCTGGAGGCCAGCATCGACGGCGCGCACGGGGTGCTGCTGTCCATCTCCGGCGGCTCCGACCTCGGCCTGTTCGAGATCAACGAGGCCGCGCAGCTGGTGTCGAACGCGGCGGCCCCGGACGCCAACATCATCTTCGGCGCTGTCATCGACGACGCCCTCGGCGACGAGGTGCGGGTCACGGTGATAGCGGCGGGTTTTGACGAAGGCCGCCCTACCAAGCCGGCCGTCGAGCCGGAGAGTAAGCGGCTTCCTCCGCCCCCGCCCCGCCCGGTGCCCGCGCCCGCGCCGCCCGCCGCCCCGGCCAACCCGATCCCCAGCCGGGTCGGGCGGTCCGAGCCGGCGGGCGCGCCGCCCGCCGGGCAGCAGCGGTCGCAGCCGTCGGTGGCGCAGGCCGCCGCCGCGCCGCACCCGCCCGCGCCGGCCCCGCCGCCGCGGGCCGAGGGCGACCGCGCGCAGGGCCGCGACGACCGGGCGTCCGGCCGCGACGACCGCGACGAGCCCGCCCGGCAGGACGCCGCCCCGGCCGGTCCGCCGGGCGAGCGCGACGCCGAGTCCGCCGGGACCCGCGCGCCCGCGCCGCGCCAGCCCACCGAGCAGAACCCGCCCCGCGTGCACGCGGGCGAGAACGACGGCGGCCCCGCCTCCTCCGGGCAGCGCCGCCGTCCCGTGGTGTTCGACGAGGACGACGACCTCGACGTCCCCGACTTCCTGAAGTGATCACCACCGTCGCCCTGGGCGACGGCGTCGGCGCCGCCTTCACCGGCCGCGCCGGCGGCGTGAGCAGGCCCCCCTACGACTCCCTGAACCTGGGCGGCGCGGTCGGCGACGACTCCGCCGCCGTGCTCGGCAACCGGCGGCGTGCCGCCGGAGCGCTCGGCGTCGACCCCGACCGCACCGTGTTCATGCGGCAGGTGCACGGCGCGGACGTCGCGTTCGCCGCCTCCCCCGAGATCCCCGGCCCCGCCGACGCGGTCGTCACGACCGTCCCGGGCCTCGCCCTCGCCGTCCTCGTCGCCGACTGCGCCCCGGTGCTGGTGGCCGATCCCGTCGCCGGGGTCGTCGGCGCCGCCCACTCCGGCCGTCCCGGCACCGCCGCCGGAGTCGTCCCGGCCCTGGTGAAGGCGATGTGCGAGCGGGGCGCCGACCCCGCGCGGATGACCGCCGCGATCGGGCCCGCCGCGTGCGGCCGCTGCTACGAGGTGCCCGCCGCGATGCGGGACGAGGTCGCCGCCGCCGTGCCCGCCGCGTACTCCACCACGTCCAGGGGCACGCCCGGCCTGGACATCCGCGCCGGCGTCGCCGAGCAGCTCGCGTCCGCCGGGGTCCCCGAGGTCGGCACCGACCCGCGCTGCACCATCGAGGACACGGGCCTCTTCTCCTACCGCCGCGAGGGCCGCACCGGCCGCTTCGCCGGATACATCTGGCTCAAGGACGACTCGCACGGGGACGGCGCGTGACCGGCGAGCCGAGTCTCTCCCCCGACGAGCGCCGGGCGGAGCTGGCCGAGGGCGTCGCCGCGGTCCGCGCCCGCATCGCCGCCGCCTGCGCCGCCGCCGGCCGGGACGAGGGCGAGATCACCCTCATCGCGGTGACCAAGACCTTCCCCGCCTCCGATGTGCGGCTGCTGGCCGGACTCGGCCTCACCGAGGTCGGCGAGAACCGCGACCAGGAGGCCCGGCCCAAGGCCGCCGAATGCGCCGACCTCCCGCTCACCTGGCACTTCGTCGGCAGGCTGCAGACCAACAAGGCCCGCGCGGTCGCCGGCTACGCCGACGTCGTGCACTCGGTGGACCGCCCCAGGCTGGTGTCCGCGCTGTCGGACGCCGCCGTCCGCGCCGGCCGGACGCTGCGCTGCCTCGTCCAGGTGTCGCTCGATGACGATGAACTGCGCCGCGGCAGGGGCGGCGCGGCCCCCGACGCGGTGCCGGGGCTGGCCGACGGGATCGCCGGGGCCGATGGCCTGCGGTTCGGCGGCGTGATGGCCGTCGCGCCGCTCGGCGCCGACCCGCTGCCCGCCTTCACCCGGCTCGCCGCGATTGCGGGGGAGATCAGGCGGAACCATCCGGACGCCCGGATCGTCAGTGCGGGTATGAGCGGCGATCTGGAACAGGCGATCGCGTGCGGCGCGACACACCTGCGGGTCGGTACGGCGTTGCTCGGCGGCCGACGGGCAATCGTCAGGTAATGTCCCCCCAGTGGTACCTGCCGGAACGCGGGCCGCCACGACGGAACAGTCCACCGGCGGGGCCGGACGCGCCCGGAACCGCCACCACAGGACACGGAGGGGCGTATGGCCAGCGCGATGCGCAAGATGGCGGTGTACCTCGGCCTTGTGGAGGACGACCGTTACGACGACAAGTACGGCGACTACGACGAGTACGAGGTCTACGACGACGAGACCGACCCCGGGCAGAGCCGCCGTCGCGAGGACGAATCCGGCGGTCAGCTTACCCGAGCGGAGGAGACCGCGGACCGGGATCGCGACCATCACTCCGCGTCGACGGTGGAGCGGCGCTCCGTAGCTCTCTACGAGTCCGGTACCACCGACCTCGCTCGTATCACTACCCTGCATCCAAGGACCTACAACGAGGCACGGACCATCGGGGAGCACTTCAGGGAGGGCACGCCGGTGATCATGAATCTGACCGAGATGGTCGACAGCGACGCCAAGCGTCTGGTCGACTTCGCGGCGGGTCTCGTGTTCGGCCTGCACGGGAGCATCGAGCGTGTTACGAACAAGGTGTTCCTGCTGTCGCCCGCCAACGTGGAGGTGACGGCGGAGGACAAGGCCCGGATGGCGGAACGTGGGTTCTTCAACCAGAGTTGAGAGTCGCATGCGAGAGAATCAGTGAACATCGCTGGACAGGTACTGACGTACCTCCTGTACTTCTTCCTCCTCTTCCTGATCGGGAGGCTGGTGCTGGAGGTCCTGCAGTCGTTCGCCCGCCAATGGAAGCCGTCTGGGGTGGTGCTGGTGATCGCCGAGGCGACCTACACCGTCACCGATCCGCCCCTGAAACTGCTGAGGCGTTTCATCCCGCCCGTCCGGCTGGGTAACGTTGCACTGGACCTCAGCTTCACCGTGCTCATCCTTGTGGTCTGGATCCTGATCATGGTCATTGGCTCCATATTCGGCGGTCCCTAGATCGATCGGATACCGTCCTTCGGGGACAGACTCCAAGCGCGCCAAGGAGACGAGAACATGCCGCTGACACCCGCCGACGTGCGGAACAAGCAGTTCAGTACCACCAGGCTGAGGCCGGGGTACGACGAGGAGGAGGTGGACGCCTTCCTCGACGAGGTCGAGGCCGAGCTCGACCGCCTCATCCAGGAGAACGAGGAGCTGCGGGCCAAGCTGGCCGAATGCCTGCGCGGCAAGGTTCCCGCCATGGCCGCGCCCATCGTGGAGCCGAAGCCGGACGTCCAGAAGATCCCCGAACCGCCTCGCCCCGAGCCGCAGCCGCAGCCCGAGCCGGAGCCCGTCCTCGGCGGCCTCGGCATGTCCGCCGCGCCCTCCGGCGAGGACAACATGGACACCGCGGCCCGCGTCCTCGCGCTGGCGCAGCAGACCGCGGACCAGGCGATCGCGGACGCCCGCCGGGAGGCCGACGAGACCCTCGGCCGCGCCCGCCGCGAGGCCGAGGAGATCCTCGGCAAGGCCCGCCGGCAGGCCGACCAGATCGTCAGCGAGGCCCGCTCGCGCGCCGAGGCCCTCGACCGCGACGCCCAGGAGCGGCACCGCCAGGTCATGGGCTCGCTCGTGCAGCAGCGCGAGGAGCTGGAGCGCGAGGTCGACAACCTGCGCGCGTTCGAGCGCGAGTACCGCAGCCGCCTGAAGGTGTACCTGGAGGGCCAGCTCCGCGACCTGGAGGCGGGCAGCACCGAGACCGGCGCGTTCGCCGCCGTCCCCGGCGCGGCGCCCGTCCAGTCCCAGCAGAACATGCCGCAGGGTCCGCAGACCGGCCCGCAGGGCGGCCTGCCGCACGCGGATAACCGCAACGGCACCGCCGGCGGCCCGGCGCCCGCGCCCGGCCAGTTCCCGCCGCCCGGCGAGCACGGCCAGCAGGTGCAGCACTCCGCGACCGGCGCGTTCCACGCGGGCGGCGACAACCCGCCGCACGACCGGCGCTGACCGCGGCCGCGCAGGCGATAGTGTCGTCCCGATCCCCGCGCCGGGCGTGGCAGCGGCGCCACCCCGGTGACTCCGGGCGGTCGTGCGGGACGGCGAGCGGGCCCTTCGCGCGGCCTGGAGCCGAGCGGTCCGAACGAGTGGGAGAGACCCTGTGATCATCCTGAGTGGCGTTCTCGTGGTGGTGGCGATCGCCCTGCTGGTAGCGGGAATCGTCGCCGGCGGCGGAGACAGCGCCCAGGTCTTCGGCCTGGATGCGCTGATGGTGATCTACATATCGATCGCCGTCAGCATCGTCTCCGCGCTGTGCCTGGCTCTCGGGGTTTTCCTGCGGCGCAAGGAGCTCTGGGGGCCCGGGGCCTCCGCGGCGCCGGCCCGCCCGAGCAAGAAGTCCAAGAAGGACAAGCGCAAGAAGGCCGCGCCCCCGTCGCCGGCCAAGACCGCCGCGAGCGTCCCGGCGGGCACCGCCCCGGCTCCGGACCCGGACGACGACGCGCTGGAGCTGCCCGCTCCGCCCGCCGATGTCCCCGACGACGCGCTGGTGTTCGTCGTCCGCGGCCGCAAGCGCTACCACCTCGACACGTGCCGGCAGCTCGCCGGGCGCGACACCGAGGAGCTGACCTACGCCGAGGCCAAGGAGGAGGGGTTCAGCCCCTGCACCGCCTGCCTGCCCGACACCGCACTGGCGGCGCGCGCCGCGGCGTCGGTGACCGCGCCCCCCGGCTCGCGCGGGGACGCCGGGCGCGAGCCCGGCCTGGAGCGCTCCGAGCGCGGCCTGGCGGGCCTCGCCAAGCCGGCGCCCCGCTCCGCGCCGACCTCGTTCGACACGCCCGGGTTCGACAAGCCAGGGTTCGACAAGCCAGGGTTCGACGAGCCGGGGAGCGGCACGCCCGGGTCCTCCGGCTGGGCGGCGGAGATCCCGCGGGCGGACGAGCCCGCGAACCCGGCCGGGCCGACCCTCACCGACATGCCCGTCGCGGGATTGTTCGGCAAGACGCCCGCGGAGGCGCCCAGGGCGCCGGAGACGGCCGGCGAGGCCGAACCCGCCGCGGAGGAGCCGGAGGCCCGCTCCGTCTGGGACGAGCCCGCTGAGACCGAGCCGGCGTCACCGGACACCACCGTCGACCTCGGCCCGGCTCCGTACACCGGCACGGGGGCGGCGGCCCCGAAGCCGCGGCACGGCTACGACGCGCCCGCGGAGCAGTCCGGCGACGCGGCCGAGGAGAGCGACGCCCTCGCGGCGGAGCCGGAGCCGGCCCCGGAGCCCGCATCCGAGCCGGAGCCGTCCGGCGCGGACGCCGCCCACTCTGCAGACACCGCGCACTCTGCGGACGCCGCCCACTCTGCCGACGCCGCGGACGACGAGTCCGCCGGCGAGCCGGACGCGGAGGGCCCGCAGGTGCGCATCCTGAGCGGCACCAAGCGCTACCACCGCGTCGACTGCGCCCTCATCGAGGACATCGGCGACGAGGCCGACGATCTGGAGTCGCTGTCCCGCGCGGAGGCGAAGTCCCGGGGCTGCACGCCCTGCCTGGTCTGCCAGCCCGACCACGAGCACGCCCGCGACTGACGGCCGGCCCTGACGGCCGGCCGTCCGGCCGGAAGCCCCCGGCTCAGCGGTACCGGCGCCGCTCCGCGCGCAACTCCCGCAGCCGCTCCCGGCGGACGTCCCGGCGCTCGCGGTGCAGTTGCCGCAGTTCCTCATGGTGCGCGCGGTGCAGCTCGTGGGCGTCACGGTGCCGGTCGTGGCGGCGGCGGCCCTTCTCGCCGACTGCGCGGCGCTTCACTGAGACGCCGCCGAACAGCACCATCCCGGTCAGCCGGATGACGGGCGCGTCCGGGTCCGCGGTGTCGTCCTCCGTCAGCTCGCTCCCGCCGAAGATCGCGGTGGGGGACCCCGCGACGCGGACGCCGGGCGGGACGGTGATGTCCACTCCGCCGAACACGCAGGTGACGTTGACGGTCACCTCGCTCCGGCTGAGGACGGCCTGCCGGAAGTCGAGTTCCACGCCGCCGAACACGCAGGTGATGTTGGTGGTGGGTTCGGCCAGCCAGCGGCCCTTGCGCTCCGCGCCCGCGAAGATCGCCACGATGTTGGGCGACTGCGCCGGGGGCGGCGCGAGGGCGGGCTCCTTGCGCAGGTCCACCCGGGGCCGCGGCGCCTGCTCCGCCGGCAGGTCGCTGAGGACGGGCTCCAGGTCGGCGTACGTCTTGGCCTTGTAGACGGCGTCGATGCGCTCGGCGTGCTCCTCCGGCGTGATGCGCCCCTCGGCGAGGGCCTCGCGCAGGCGGTCGGCAACCTCGTCGCGGTCGGCGTCCGACGCGCGCATGCTCGCGGGTGACGGTGGGGCCGGGCGTTCGGAGCCGGAAGGCTGCTCGGGAAGATTCACGGACCCATCATCGCAAACGCGATGTGTCGCGATGAACCCCTTGGCGGAAAGTTCTCCGCCGCGCCCGGATTCCGTCCCGGGCGCGGCGGAGCGAGATCACGCCTTGCGGAGGTAGTAGGTGAGGCCGAGGTCCTCGTCACGGGTCGCGGGGACGTCCGCTGGCCGCCCCTCGCTCACCGCGGCCGCGAGGACTTCGGCGGCCACCTCGGCGGTGTGGGCGCGCAGCGCCTCGGCGAGGTCGGTGCCGGTCGCCTCCCACCACAGCTCGATCCGGTCGGTGACCTCCAGGCCGGCGGCCTTGCGGCCCTCCTGGACGAGCCGGACGGCCTCCCGCACCAGTCCCGCGCGGCGCAGCTCGGGCGTGACGGTCAGGTCGAGCGCGACGGTCTCGCCGGCGGCGCTCTCCACCGCCCAGCCGCTGCGCGGCCGCTCGGTGACGATCACGTCGTCCGCCGACAGGGGCACCGTGCCGAGGCCCGCGGCGGCCACTTCCGCGTCACCCGCGCGCAGCGCCCGTACCAGCGTCGCCGCGTCGGCCGACGTGATCGCCTTGGCGACCTTCGGGGTGTCCTTGGCGTAGCGCTTGCCCAGTTCCCGGAAGTTCGGCTTGACCTCGTACTCGACCAGGTCGCCGCCGATCGAGGACAGCTCCTCGAACGCCTGGACGTTCAGCTCCGCGGAGATCTGCTCCCGCAGCTGCCCGGGCAGCGACGCCCAGCCGGGCGCGCCGACCAGGGCGCGGCCGAGCGGCTGGCGGGTCCGGACGCCGCTCGCGGCCCGCGCCGACCGGCCGAGCTCGACCAGCCGCCGGACGAGGGCCATCTGGGCGGTCAGGGCCTCGTCCACGAGGCTCTCGTCGACGGCGGGCCAGTCGGCCAGGTGCACCGACTCGGGGCCGTCCTCCGGCCGGATGACGTCCCACACGTGGTCGGTGATGAACGGCACCATCGGCGCCATCAACCGGGTGAGGGTCTCCAGGCACTCGTACAGCGTCGCGAACGCGGCCGAGCCCTCCGGGGTCTCCGGGCCCTCCCAGAAACGCCGCCGGGAGCGCCGCACGTACCAGTTGGACAGGTCGTCCACGAACTGCGAGAGGCACCGGCCCGCGCGCGCCGTGTCGAACTCCTCCAGCGCCGTGTCGACCTCGCGGACGGTGCGGTGCAGCTCGGCGAGCGCCCAGCGGTCCAGGAGGGGGCGGTCGGCCGGGGCCGGGGCCTCGGAAAGCCGGTCCGGCGTCCAGGCGCGGCCCTGCGCCTGCGCCGCGTTCGCGTACAGGACGAAGAACGACGCGGTGTTCCAGTACGTGAGGAGGACCTTGCGGACGATCTCCTCCAGGGCGCCGTGCCCGACGCGGCGGGACGCCCAGGGCAGCCCGCTGGCGGCCATGAACCAGCGCACCGCGTCGGCGCCGTGCTCGTCCATCAGCGGGATGGGCCGGAGCACGTTGCCGAGGTGCTTGCTCATCTTCCGGCCGTCCTCGGCGAGGATCAGCCCGAGGCACACGACGTTCTCGTAGGACGACCGGTCGAACACGAGGGTCCCGACGGCCATGAGGGAGTAGAACCAGCCGCGGGTCTGGTCCTGGGCCTCGCAGATGTACTGGGCCGGGTAGGAGTTCTCGAAGACCTCGTTGTTGCGGTGGGGGGCGCCCCACTGCGCGAACGGCATCGACCCCGAGTCGTACCAGGCGTCGATGACGTCGGGGACGCGGCGCGCCTCCGTCCCGCAGTGCGGGCAGGGGAACGTGACGTCGTCCACATACGGCCGGTGGGGGTCGAGTGCGGACAGATCCCGCCCGGCCAGCTCGCCCAGTTCTTTCAGGGACCCGACGCAGGTGACGTGGTCCTCGTCGCCACCGCAGACCCACAGCGGCAGGGGCGTGCCCCAGTAGCGGCTGCGGGACAACGACCAGTCGACGTTGTTGCGCAGCCACTCCCCGTACCGGCCGTGCTTGACCGTCTCGGGGTACCAGTTGGTCTTCTCGTTCTCCTCCAGCAGCCGGTCCTTGATCTGCGTGGTGCGGATGTACCAGGCGGGGAGCGCGTAGTAGAGCAGCGGCGTGTGGCAGCGCCAGCAGTGCGGGTAGCTGTGGTCGAAGTGCCCGCCGCGGAACAGCAGCCCGCGCGCGCGCAGGTCGTCGGTGAGGGGCTCGTCGGCGTCCTTGAAGAACTTGTTGCCGACCAGGGGCACCTCGCGCAGGAAGCGCCCGTCCGGCCCGATCGGGTTGACGATCGGCATCCCGTACCGCTTGCAGACCGCCATGTCGTCGCCGCCGAACGCGGGCGCCTGGTGGACGAGCCCGGTGCCGTCCTCGACGGTGACGTAGTCGCCCAGCACGACGTAGTGCGAGTCGGGGATGTCGACCAGGTCGAAGGGCCGCCGGTAGGTCGTCCGCTCCAGCTCGGCGCCCTGGAACGTGGCGAGCCGCCCGGCGCCCTCACCGAGAACCTCGTCGACCAGGGGCTCGGCGACGACGAGCACCTCGTCCGACCCCGCCGGCCGGGCCGCGACGTAAGTGACGTCGGGGTGGACGGCGACGGCGGTGTTCGACACCAGCGTCCACGGTGTCGTCGTCCAGATGAGCAGCGCGGCGCCCATCTCGGCGAGCGGACCGGACGTGACGGGCATCCGCACGTACACCGACGGGCTGGACACCGTCTCGTACCCGCCGGGCTGGCCCAGTTCGTGGTCGGACAGGCCCGTCCCGCAGCGCGGGCAGTACGGGGTGATGCGGAAGTCGCTGAACAGCAGGCCCTTGTCGAACACCTGCTTCAGCGACCACCAGACGGCCTCGACGTACTCGGGGTCCATCGTGCGGTAGGCCTGGTCGGTGTTGACCCAGTACCCCATGCGCTCGGTCATCTCTTCGAACGCGTCCACGTGGCGCAGGACCGACTCGCGGCAGCGGGCGTTGAACTCCGCGACGCCGTACTCCTCGATGTCCTTCTTGCCGGTGAGGCCGAGCTCCTTCTCCACGGCGACCTCGACGGGCAGCCCGTGGCAGTCCCAGCCGGCCTTGCGGGGGACGTGGTGGCCCTTCATGGTCTTGAAGCGGGGGAAGACGTCCTTGAACACGCGGGCCTCGACGTGGTGGACGCCCGGCATGCCGTTGGCGGTGGGGGGCCCCTCGTAGAACACCCAGGGCTCACCGGACGCGGTGCGCTCCAGCGACCGCTCGAAGACCTTGTTCTCCTGCCAGCGGCGCAGCATGTCCCGCTCCAGGGCGGGCAGATCGACCTGCGCGGGCAGCGGCCGAAAACCTCGGCTCACGATGGCGGACCTCCGGATCGACGTCAGACGTTGACCGGAGGGACGAGGCGCGCGGCCCCGCGGTACCACCCTCCTTGACCGCGCCGGACGGCACGGCCCGCTTCGTTCGAGTCTCGGCTGCCGGGTCTACCGCGCCCGCGGACCGGGACACCGGGTTCGCGGGCGGTTCTTCCGGCGGCTCAGGGGTGATCAGACCGCCGGGCTCGCCCCCGGGCTCGCACCGTCCCCGGGTCGCTCATGGCCGCGTTCGGCGGCAGGTGTCCCCATCAGGGCCTGCCGTGCGACTGCTCGTCTGCACTTTAACGCACCCGCGCGCCGTCCTCTTCCCCTTCGCCGCCCGCCCGGCCCGGCGGGCGCCGTGCCGTTCCTTTGCGATCCCGCGCCTCGCCGCGGGGTTTCCGGCCGATCGCCGACCGGGCATAAGCGGTCGGTACCACCGCCCAGGTTGTTTACCGCGCCCGAGAAGGGGGACTTATGCTGCCCGCACTGCCCGTCGAGGCGATCAGCGCGAGGGAGGCCGACATGGCCGGCGCGACGAAGGACACCCTGCCCGCGGGGAAGCCGGCCGCGGGGAAGCCGCCCGCCGGGAAGCCCGCGAGCAAGACCCGGGGCAAGACGCCCGCCGCGAAGACCCCCGCCAAACCGGGCGGGCGGGCCGGGCGGGCCGGGGGGAAGGCGGCCAGGGCGGCGGAGCTGCCGGTGCGCGAGGGGGAGCACCGCTGGACGGCCGCGGAGCTCGCCGAGGTGCGGGCCGGGCTGCAGGAGCAGATCGAGGGGCTGCGCGCCGAGATCGCCGCGTCCGCCAGCCAGATCGCCGAGGGCGACGCCAGCGACGGGGCCGGCGACGACCAGGCCGACGCCGGCGCCAAGACGTACGAGCGCGAGCATGAGCTCTCCCTGGCCTACAATTCACGGGACCTGCTCGCCCAGATCGAGCGGGCCGTCCAGCGGATGGACGCCGGCACGTACGGAACCTGCGAGTCCTGCGCCAGGCCGATCGGCAAGGCGCGACTTCAGGTCTTCCCGCGTGCGACCCTGTGTGTGACATGCAAACAACGCGAGGAACGTCGCTGAGCGACTCAACGAACCCAGAGCGCGAGGCCGGGGAGTCCACGGGACCTTCCCGGCCGCGCCGCGTCGGCGTGCTGGTCGGCGTGGCGCTGGCCGCGCTGGCCGCCGACATCGTGTCCAAGATCATCGTGGTGGCGACGCTGCAGGACCGGGAGCCGATCCGGCTGCTCGGCGGGCTGCTGACGCTGCGCGAGACCCGGAACAGCGGCGCCGCCTTCTCGATCGGCACCGGCTACACGATCGTGTTCACCCTGATCGCCTGCGGCGTGGTGGCGGCCATCCTGCGCACCGCCCGCAATCTGCGGAGCGTGCCGTGGGCGGTCTGCCTCGGCCTGCTGCTCGGCGGCGCGGTCGGCAACCTGGGCGACCGGCTGCTGCGCGAGCCGGCGCCGCTGAAGGGCCACGTCGTCGACTGGATCCAGCTGCCGCACTGGCCGGTGTTCAACCTGGCCGACTCGGCGATCGTGTGCGGCGGCGTCCTCGCCGTACTGCTGGCGGCGCGCGGCCTGCAGGTCGACGGGACGCGCATCACCGGCAAGGACGACGACGATCCCCCCGAGCCCGAGCCCGAGCCCGAGCCCGAGCCCGAGCCCGAGCCCGAGTCCGGGGCCGAGCCGGGGGCCGCGGAGCCGGCGAAGGCCCCGGAGGAGAAGGCCTGATGGGGGAGGTCCGCAGCCTCCACGTGCCGGACGGCCTGGAGGGCGAGCGCGTCGACGCCGCACTGGCCCGGCTGTTCGGCCTGTCCCGGAGCAGCGCCGCCGAGATCGTCGCCGCCGGGGACGTCCTGCTGGACGGCGCCGAGGTGGCCACCAAGTCCGAGCGGCTGCAGGCCGGGGCCTGGCTGGAGGTCACGCTCCCGCCGCCGCCCGCGCCGCCCGCGCCGGTCGCCGAGCCCGTCCCGGGGATGGGCATCCTGTACGAGGACGACGACATCGTCGTGGTGAACAAGCCGATCGGCGTCGCCGCCCACCCCACCACCGGCTGGACGGGCCCGACCGTCCTCGGCGGGCTGCTCGGCGCCGGGCACACGATCGCGACCAGCGGCGCGTCCGAGCGGCAGGGCATCGTGCACCGGCTGGACGCCAACACCACCGGCGCGATGGTCGTGGCGAAGAGCGAGCTCGCGTACTCGCGGCTCAAGCGGGCGTTCAAGGAACGCCGCGTCGACAAGCGCTACCGGGCGCTCGTGCAGGGCCATCCGGACCCCTTCCGGGGGACGGTCGACGCGCCGATCGACCGGCATCCGTCCGGCGACGGGCGGTTCGCGGTCGTGGCGGGCGGCAAGCCGTCGGTCACCCACTACGACACGGTGGAGGCGTTCCGGGCGGCGACGCTGCTCGACATCAACCTGGAGACGGGGCGCACCCACCAGATCCGGGTGCACATGTCCGCGATCCGGCATCCGTGCGCGGGCGACATGGCGTACGGCGCCGACCCGACGCTGGCGGCGCGGCTCGGCCTGAAGCGGCAGTGGCTGCATGCCGCCCGGCTGGGGTTCGAGCACCCCGCCACGGGCGGCTGGGTGGAGTTCGAGAGCCCGTACCCGGACGACCTGGCCCGCGCCCTGGAGATCGTCGAGGCCGAGTCCTGACCGCTACAGGCCGAGCAGGCGCAGCCCGGCGGTGACGGCGGCGGCGGCGATCAGTACCACGAGGAACGGCGCGCGCAGCAGGAGCGCGGCGACGGCCGCGCCGAGGCCGGCCAGCCGGGCCGGGTCGAAGTCCAGGGACGTGCCGTCGGCGAGCGCCTGGACGGCGATCAGCGCGGTCAGCAGCGCCACCGGCACCAGCTCGGTGAACCGGCGCACCCGCGGGTCGTCCAGGATCCGCGGCGGGGTGACGAGCCCGCCGAGCTTGAGCGCGTAGCAGCCGAGCCCGGTCGCGATCACCGCGATCCACACGCTCACGGCGTCCCCCTCCTCCCGATCAGGGCGGGCAGCGCGGCCGCGGCGGCCAGCATGACCGGGACGCCGGGCGGCAGCACCGGCGTCGCCGCGACCGCGATCACGGCCGCCGCCACCGCGACCCGCGCCGCGCTCCGCCCCTCCCTCAGGCGCGGCCACAGCAGCGCCAGGAACGCCGCCGGGCCGAGGACGTCCAGGCCGACGGCGTCCGGGTCGCCGAGCCGGGCCGTGCCGGCCGCGCCCAGCAGCGTGGTGGCGTTCCACGCCAGGTACAGGCTGATCGCGGTGGTGTAGAACCCCGCGCGGGCCGCCGCCGGGTCGCGCCGCGCGGTGGCGACGGCGGCGGTCTCGTCGATCACGGCGTGCGCGGTGACGAGCCGGCGCCACCCGCGCACCGCCAGCGTCCGGGCGAGCCGCATCCCGTAGAGGGCGTTGCGCCCGCCGAGCAGGACCGCGCCGAGCGTCCCGGCGACCAGCCCGCCGCCCCCGCCGATCACACCCGCCAGCGCGAACTGGGACGCGCCGGTGAACGTCACCAGGCTCAGGACGCACGCCTGCGCGACCGTGAGGCCCGCGGTGACCGCCGCCGCCCCGAACGCGAGCCCGGACACGCCCACGGCGATGCCCACGCTCAGCCCGTCCCGGACGGCCGCGGCCCGCGCGCCCCCGTCCGTCCCCGCCGCGGTCTCGGCCTCGCTCACCGGCGCGCTTCGGCCGCGTCCAGGCCCGCCTCGATGACCGCGTTCATGATGCGGGCGAGCCGGTCCGGCCCGAGGGAGGGGGCGTGCACGGCCATGGCCTCGACGATCTCCCGCTCCCGGCCGGCGTCGCGGCCGGCGTGGCCGCCGACGGGCTTGAGCCGCTGGACGGCGGCGGCCACGGCGGCGCGCCGCTCCAGCAGCGCGGCGAGGGCGGCGTCGATCGCGTCGATCGCGGCCCTGGCCTCGCCCAGGCCGGTGAGCGCGGCGGCGTCCGGCAGCGCGACGCGCAGCTCGTCCGGCGCGCCGCGTGCGGGGCGGCCGGTGGCCCTGTGGCCGGTGGCAGGGCCGGTGGCAGGGCCGGTGGCAGGGTCGATCACTTGGTCGTGCATGTCGGGTTCCCTCTCATGCCGCGGCGGGCCGCGCAGGGGGAGGTTCGGTGCCCGGGGCCGCGCCTGACGGTGGACGTCCATGGGAAAGGCGAAGCCCGATGGGGGCTTCGCCTCGGCCGGCTCCGGGGTCGTCGCTCAGGTCGCGGCTGCGACCGGCTCGCCCGGAGCCGGCCGCGTAAACCTGAAGAGGCGACGTTCCACGGTTCCGATGGTATGCCGTGCCGCCCTGCGCGCCAAACTCCGGACAGGACGTCCCACGTGCTGAGACGCCGCGGGGATCGGGCGAGTCGGGGCGCGTGGGGCCCCCGATGCGGGTTAGGCTCTCAGGACCGCGTCATCCCGGCGTCCGCCCGGGTTGACGATCTTCCCCCGGGACCGATAACGCCACCACGTGCCGGCAGGCCACGTGGGCGGTCGCATGCGACGAGCAGGAGGCGCAGCGCACATGGCCGACTCTTTCGTTCATCTGCACGTCCATACCGAGTACTCCATGCTCGACGGAGCCGCCCGGCTGAAGCAGATGTTCGAAGAGGTCGACCGCCAGAAGATGCCGGCGATCGCCATGACCGACCACGGCAACATGCACGGCGCCTACGACTTCCACAAGCAGGCGACGGCCGCCGGGGTCACCCCCATCATCGGGATCGAAGCGTACATGGCGCCGGAATCGCGCTACCACAAGAAGAAGGTCCAGTGGGGCGAGCCGAGCCAGAAGCGCGACGACGTCTCCGGCGGCGGGCTGATCAACCACATGACGCTGTGGGCTCGGAACAGGGCCGGCCTGCACAACATGTTCAAGCTGTCGAGCCGCGCGTACACCGAGGGCTTCGTGTTCAAGTACGCGCGCATGGACGAGGAGCTGCTCGCCGAGCACGCCGAGGGCGTCATGGGCACCACCGGCTGCCCGTCCGGCAAGATCCAGACGCGGCTGCGGCTCGGCCAGTTCGACGAGGCGCTGAAGGCCGCCGCCACGTTCCAGGACATCCTCGGCAAGGACAACTACTTCCTCGAGCTGATGGACCACGGGCTGGACATCGAGCGCCGCGTCCGCGACGGCCTGATCGAGATCAGCAAGAAGCTGAACATCCCGCCGGTCGTGACCAACGACTCCCACTACACGCACGAGTCGGAGGCCACCGCGCACGACGCGCTGCTGTGCGTCCAGGTGGGCAAGCAGCTCGCCGACCCCGACCGGTTCCGGTTCGACGGGTCCGGCTACTACCTCAAGACGGCGGACGAGATGCGCGGCATCGACTCGTCCGCCATCTGGCTCGAAGGCTGCAAGAACACCCTCCTCGTCGCGGAGAAGGTCGACCCGGCGGGGATGTTCGAGTACCGCGACCTCAGCCCCCGCTTCCCCGTCCCCGAGGGCGAGACGGAGGAGAGCTGGTTCCGCAAGGAGGTCTGGAAGGGCCTGGAGCGCCGCTTCCCCGACGGCCTCCCGGACGGGTACAAGGAGCAGGCCGAGTACGAGATGGGCGTCATCCTCGGCAAGGGGTACCCGTCCTACTTCCTCGTCGTCGCCGACTTCATCATGTGGGCCAAGGAGAACGGCATCCTCGTCGGGCCGGGGCGGGGGTCCGCCGCCGGCTCGCTGATCGCCTACGCGATGGGGATCACCGACCTCGACCCGATCCCGCACGGGCTGATCTTCGAGCGGTTCCTGAACCCCGAGCGCGCGTCCATGCCCGACATCGACATCGACTTCCCTGAAGACCGGCGCGCCGAGGTCATCAAGTACACGACGGACAAGTGGGGCGCCGACAAGGTGTCGTTCATCGCCACCTTCGGCACCATCAAGGCGAAGGCCGCGATCAAGGACGCGGGCCGCGTCCTCGGCTTCCCGTACGCGCTCGGCGACCGGATCTCCAAGGCGTTCCCGCCCGCGGTGATGGGCAAGGACATCCCGCTGTCGGGCATCTTCGACGACAAGCACCCGCGCCACGGCGAGGCGGGCGAGCTGCGCAAGCTGTACGAGGAAGAGACCGACGTCAAGCAGATCATGGATCTGGCGCAGGGCCTGGAGGGCCTGATCCGGCAGACCGGGGTGCACGCCGCCGGGATCATCATGTCCGGCGAGACGATCACCGACCACGTGCCGATCATGCGCCGGGACGCCGACGGCGCGATCATCACGCAGTTCGACTACCCGACCTGCGAGACGCTCGGCCTGCTGAAGATGGACTTCCTCGGCCTGCGGAACCTGACGATCATCGACGACGCCCTGAAGGGCATCAAGAAGAACAAGGGCGTCGACGTCGACCTGCTCGGCCTCCCGCTGGACGACCAGCCGACCTACGACCTGCTCGCGCGCGGCGACACCCTCGGCGTGTTCCAGTTCGACGGCGGCCCGATGCGCTCGCTGCTGCGGCTGATGAAGCCGGACAACTTCGAGGACATCTCCGCCGTCGGCGCCCTGTACCGGCCCGGCCCGATGGGCGCGAACTCCCACACCAACTACGCGCTCCGCAAGAACGGCCAGCAGGAGATCACCCCGATCCACCCGGAGCTGGAGGAGCCGCTCAGGGAGATCCTCGACACCACCTACGGCCTGATCGTCTACCAGGAGCAGGTCATGGCGATCGCGCAGAAGGTGGCGGGCTACACGCTCGGCAAGGCGGACCTGCTCCGCCGCGTCATGGGCAAGAAGAAGAAGGCCGAGCTGGACGCGCAGTTCGTCGGCTTCGAGCAGGGCATGATCGACAACGGCTTCTCCAAGGAGGCCGTGAAGACGCTGTGGGACATCCTCGTCCCGTTCTCCGACTACGCGTTCAACAAGGCGCACTCCGCCGCGTACGGGCTCGTCTCCTACTGGACGGCGTACCTCAAGGCGAACTACCCGGCCGAGTACATGGCGGGCCTGCTGACGTCCGTCGGCGACGACAAGGACAAGAGCGCCCTCTACCTGTCGGAGTGCCGCCGGATGGGCCTGAAGGTCCTGCCGCCGGACGTCAACACGTCCGAGGCGGACTTCACCCCGCTGGGCGACACCGAGATCCGGTTCGGGCTGTCGGCGGTCCGCAACGTCGGCCACAACGTGGTGGACGGGATCGTCGCCGCCCGCAAGGAGAAGGGCGCCTACACCGACTTCAACGACTTCCTCGACAAGGTCCCGCCGCAGGTGTGCAACAAGCGGGTCGTGGAGTCGCTGATCAAGGCCGGCGCGTTCGACGAGCTGGACCACCAGCGCAAGGCGCTGCTGATGGTGCACGAGCAGGCCATCGACTCGGTCATCGACATCAAGCGCAAGGAGGCCATCGGCCAGGACTCCCTGTTCGGCGCGCTGGAGGACGACGGCGGCGAGGACGCGTTCACCGTCGCGATCCCCGAGGGCGAGGAGTGGGACAAGACCACCCTGCTCGCGTTCGAGCGGGAGATGCTCGGCCTGTACGTCTCCGACCACCCGCTGCTCGGCGTCGAGCACATCCTGGAGCGCGAGGCCGACTGCACGATCGCGTCGCTGAACGAGGGCGAGCGGCCGGACGGCCAGATCGTCATCGTGGCCGGCCTGCTCTCCGGCCTCCAGCGCAAGGTCACCAAGCAGGGCAACTCGTGGGCGATGTTCCAGCTGGAGGACCTGGCCGGCTCGATCGAGGTGCTGTGCTTCCCGTCGGCCTACCAGCTGTGCTCCACGCTGCTCGCCGAGGACGCCATCCTGATCGTCAAGGGCAGGCTCGACCGCCGCGAGGACGTCGCGAAGATCATCGCGATGGAGGTCACCCAGCCCGACCTCACCGTCACCGACGCTACCGGGCCGCTCTCGGTCACGATGCCGCTGGGCCGCTGCACGCCTCCCACCGTGTCGCGCCTGAAGGAAGTGCTGATCACCCATCCCGGCACGGCCGAGGTCCACCTGCACCTGCAGAACGGCCCGCGCACGACGGTCGTCCGCCTGGACGACCGGCTCCGCGTGGCGCCGTCCCCGGCCCTGATGGGCGACCTGAAACAACTCCTGGGCCCGTCCTGCCTAGGCTGACGCCCTTCGCCGCAGTGCCCGCTGAAGGGAGGGCGCTCTAGCGCCCGACCGCCGAGGGCTCTGCAATAAGCGCAGCCTTCCAGTCGACGAAGCGGCCGAGGCCGTCGAAGGAGGCGCGGGCGGTGCCGCCGCCGGGGAGCGCGGCCTCGGTCAGCACGTCGGTCTGCCGGTAGGGGACGCGGTGGTGCGACAGGAACCCGGCGAGCGTCAGGCGGGGCTCGTGCGGGAACAGGCTCGCCGCGTTGGCGAGGAGGCGGGGCAGCGGGACCGGGTCCCACTGGGCGGCCGGCACCTGCGGGTCGTCGACGTGCAGGTAGGCGGAGCCGCCGTCGTAGCCGGCGCCGAGGTACCCGGCGCCGCCGAGGACACCGCCGGCGGCCATCGCGATCAGCTCGCCGCCGTGCCCGGCCGGGCCCTCGTACCAGGACAGGTCGACCTCGGGGGTGGTGAACTCGGTGATGCCGAGCCGCTCCCCGATCGCCCGGATGACCAGCATCGGGGTGACCGCGGGATGCGCGTCGCCGAACTGCGGGTTCGCCCACCCCCACAGCCAGGTGCGCTCGCGGGCCGCGTAGCTGCCGAGCAGCGACACGCGGACCGTGACGCCGCCGCTGGTGTAGGTGCGGGCGGTCAGGTCGGCGCTCCAGTCCTCGCGCGGCAGGAACTCGGCGAGCGTCTCCTGCTGCTGCAGGACGACGGCCGCGCGTGCGGCGCCGAGGCGTTCGAACGCAGGACTGAATCCGGACATGTCGGGCACATTATCCCAGGAATCGAGGCGGTCGTGGGCGGGAATCGGACACCCTTCGAGAGTCGATCGGCCGAACCGGGCAGGCTAGGCTTTCGCTGTCAGAGCACTCACATCTAGGAGCGTACGAGGTGCGGCGACCCACCGGGAGGCTCTTCACGACGAGGCTCTGGGTGACGGGCGCCGTCGCCGCCGGCGCGATGGCGGTGCTCGGGCCGCTCGCGGGCCTGCTGTGGGCCTGGACGGCGCCCAAGGTGACCTATGTGATCGTGCAGGGTGAGCCCCTTCTGGCCGAGCCGGAAGGGCAGGGCCCGATCGGCATCGACGCGCGGTTCGCGCTGCTCACGCTCGTCGCCGGACTCCTGTGCGGGGCCGCCGCGTACCTGGCGGGCGGCCGCGGCAACGACGTCGCGCTGCTGCTCGGCCTGGCCGCCGGCGGGTGCGCCGCGGCCGTGCTGGCCTGGCAGGCCGGCCACATGATCGGGCTGGGCGGCTTCCAGGACGCGGTCCGGCACGCGCGCGACGGCACCGCCGTCACCGGCGTCGCCGACCTGCGCGCCAGGGGCGTCCTGATGTTCTGGCCGGTGTCGGCCGTGGCGGCGTACGGCCTGCTGGAGGTCGCCGTCCGGCGGCTACCCCCGGGCGATGGCGGCGACGGCGGCGCCGGTGAGCCGGACGAGGTCGGCGGGGACGAGCTCGATCTGGAGTCCGCGCCGACCGGCGGAGACGTAGACGGTCGCGAGCGCTGACACCGACGCGTCGATCACGGCGGGCAGCCGCCTCCGCTGCCCGAGCGGGCTGATCCCGCCGACGACGTACCCGGTGGCGCGCTCGGCGTCCTTCGGGTCGGCCATCCGCGCCTTCTTCCCGCCGGCCGCCGCCGCGAGCGCCTTCAGATCCAAGCTGGCCGACACGGGGACGATCCCGACCGTGAGCCGCCCGTCCACCTCCGCCAGGAGCGTCTTGAAGATCTGCCCGTACGGGATGCCGAGGGCGTCGGCGGCGGCCTCGCCGTAGGACCCGGCGTCCGGGTCCGCCTCATAGGCGTGCAGCGTGTACTCGATCCCGGCGTTCGCCGCGACGGCGGTCGCCGGGGTCCCCCGGCCGCCCTTGCTCGCTTTGCCGCCCTTGGCCTTGGCAGTGCTCATGGGGGCAGTCTGCCGTGCGCGGCCGGTTCGCGCCCGCTCAGTTCGCGGTGAACGACCCGTCCAGGAACTGCCCGGCGGGGATCATCGGCAGCACGTTCAGGATGCGGTTCTCCCGGGCCAGCAGGTCCCGCTCGGCGGCCAGCCGCAGCGCCGCGTCCTCGTACTCCAGCAGGCGCTGCTTCTCGTGGCCGTCCAGGACCAGCGACGCCGCGATCAGGTAGGACAGCGCGACCGGGTCGTCCGGGGGCGGCCCCTCCCCGACCGGGCCGACGCCCGCGCCGGCGGCGCCGATCCGGTGCCGGTACAGCCGGTACAGCAGCCGGACCCGCGCCGCCATCGGGCCGGGGTCGGTCCCCGGCTCCTCGGGGAGGAACTCGACCTCGCCCTGCAGGTAGGGGCGGGACCGGTCCAGTTCCTTCACCCGGAACCGGCGGGTCCCGACGGTCACGATGTCGTAGCGGCCGTCCGGGTGCGGGGTCGCCTCGCGCAGCTCGGCGACGCAGCCGACCTCGGCGAGCCGGTGCGCGGCGCCCTCGCCGACCTCATGGCCGAGCTCGATGCCGACGACGCCGAACCCGCGCGGCTCGGGCCGCTCCAGCAGGTCGCCGATCAGCCGGCGGTAGCGGTCCTCGAACAGGTGCAGGGGCAGCACCAGCCCCGGGAACAGGACGGTGCCGAGGGGGAACAGGGCGAGCCGCTCGGTCAAACTTCTCACTCCAGCGTTCCTGGGCGCCACCGGGAAGACGCCCTCGCCCGCCAGCGTACGTCCATATTGATGATCTTGGTAAGAGAACTTTTGGCAGAGTGTGAAGGCGGTAGCGTCGGCGGCATGAGGATGCTCGTCGTCGACGCCTTCGCGGACCGTCCGTTCACCGGCAACCCGGCCGGGGTGTGCCTGCTCCGGGACGCCGCCGACCCGGAGTGGATGCAGCGCGTCGCCGCCGAGATGAAGCACTCGGAGACGGCGTTCGTGCGCCCGATCGAGGATGCGGACGCCGACTTCGAACTGCGCTGGTTCACGCCGGTGATGGAGGTCGCGCTCTGCGGGCACGCCACCCTGGGCTCCGCGCACGCCCTCTACGAGACCGGGACGGTCGCGCCGGACCGCCCGATCCGGTTCCGGACGCTCAGGAGCGGCGTCCTCACCGTCGCGCGCGCGGACGGCGGGGCGCTGTCGATGGACTTCCCCGCCTGCCCGGCCGAGCCGATCGAGGTGCCCGAGGGCCTCGCCGCCGCGCTCGGCGCCGAGGTGCTCCGCGCCGCCCGCAACGTCCAGAACGACCTGCTGGCCGAGGTCGCGGACGAGACGGCCGTGCGGAAGGCCACGCCCGACATCCGCGCCCTCGCCGCGATCGACGCGCGCGGTGTGATCGTCACGGCGGCGGCCGGACCGGGGCGGGCGCACGACTTCACGTCCCGGTTCTTCGCGCCGCGCGTCCTGCCCGGCGACGCCGAGGACCCGGTGACGGGCTCCGCGCACACCGCCCTCGCCCCCTACTGGGCCGCGCGGTTCGGCCGCGACACGCTGACCGGGTACCAGGCGTCCGCGCGCGGCGGGCACGTCCGCGTCTCCGTCCGCGGCGACCGGGTGACCCTGTCCGGTACGGCCGTCACCGTCCTGGACGGCGCCTTCAGCGCGTGACGGCGCGCCGCGTCTCGCGACGTGAGACGGTGCGCGAGGGGCCGGGGGCACTCCGTAGACTGGACGGGTGATTTCCCGTATCGACCTGCGCGGCCCGCTTCCCGGCGACCTGCGCTCCGTGCTGCCCCGCGCCGACTTCGACGTCGAGGCCGCCCTGGACAAGGTGCGGCCCATCTGCGAGGACGTGCGCCATCGCGGCTCGGCGGCGGTCCGGGAGCACACGAAGGCGTTCGACGGGGTCGAGCTGGAGAGCACGCGCGTTCCGGTGAAGGCCGTCCACGAGGCCCTCGCCGGCCTCGACCCGGCCGTCCGGGACGCGCTGGAGGAGAGCATCCGCCGCGCCCGCGCCGTGCACCGCGCCCAGCGCCGCACGGACGTCACCACGCAGGTCGTGCCCGGCGGCACCGTCACCGAGCGGTGGATCCCGGTCGGGCGCGTCGGCCTGTACGTGCCGGGCGGGCGCGCCGTGTACCCGTCCAGCGTGGTCATGAACGTCGTCCCGGCGCAGGAGGCGGGCGTCGGCTCGCTCGCCGTGACCTCGCCGGCGCAGAAGGACTTCGGCGGGCTGCCGCACCCGGCGATCCTGGCCGCGTGCGCTCTCCTCGGCGTGGACGAGGTGTACGCGGCGGGCGGCGCCCAGGCCATCGCGATGTTCGCCTACGGCACCGATGAGTGCCCCCGCGCCGACCTGGTCACCGGGCCCGGCAACGTCTACGTCGCCGCCGCCAAGCGGCTGCTCAAGGGCGTGATCGGCATCGACGCCGAGGCCGGCCCGACCGAGATCGCGATCCTCGCCGACGACACCGCGAACCCGGTGGAGGTCGCCGCCGACCTGATCAGCCAGGCCGAGCACGACACGCTCGCCGCGGCCGTCCTCGTCACCGACTCGGTGCGGCTGGCCGACGAGGTCGAGGCCGAGCTGAAGGCGCAGGCCGCCCGCACCAGGCACACCGAGCGGATCACCGAGGCGCTCGCCGGGCGGCAGTCCGGCATCGTCCTCGTGGACGGCGTCGAGGACGGCCTGAAGGTCGTCGACGCCTACGCCGCCGAGCACCTGGAGGTCCAGACCGCCGACGCCGCGGCGGTCGCCGCCCGCGTCCGCAACGCCGGGGCGATCTTCGTGGGGCGGCACGCGCCGGTGTCGCTCGGCGACTACCTCGCCGGGTCCAACCACGTCCTGCCGACCGGCGGGTGCGCCTGCCACTCGTCCGGGCTGTCGGTCCAGTCGTTCCTGCGGGGCGTGCACGTCGTGGAATACGACCGGGACGCCCTCGCCGAGGCCACCGGGCGCGTGGTCGCGCTCGCCGAGGCCGAGGACCTGCCCGCGCACGGCGCCGCCCTGAAGGCACGCTTCGACTGGGGGATCCCTTCGTGACCTCGCTGAACGACCTGCCGCTGCGGGACGACCTGCGCGGCAGGGTGCCCTACGGCGCGCCGCAGCTGGACGTCCCGTACGCGCTGAACACCAACGAGAACCCGTACCCGCCGTCCGAGCGGCTCGTGAAGGCCCTCGGCGAGGCCGTCATGGACGTCGCCGGGACCCTCAACCGCTACCCCGACCGCGACGCCGTCGCGCTCCGTGAGGACCTCGCCGCGTTCCTGAACACCGACACGCCCGCCGCGGGCCTCACCAGGGACCGGGTGTGGGCGGCGAACGGCTCCAACGAGATCATCCAGCAGATCCTGCAGGCGTTCGGCGGGCCGGGCCGCACCGCGCTCGGCTTCGAGCCCTCCTACTCGATGCATCCGGTCATCACCGCCGTGTCGGGCACCCGCTGGGTGAACGCCTTCCGCGACGAGGACTTCGGCCTCGAACCCGAGCGGGCCGCCGCCGCCGTCGAGGAGCACCGCCCCGACGTCGTGTTCCTCACCTCGCCGAACAACCCGACGGGCACGGCGCTGCCCCTCGACGCGATCAAGGCGGTGCTGGGGACGGCGCCGGGCATGGTCGTCGTCGACGAGGCGTACTCGGAGTTCCGCCGCGCCGAGACGCCGTCCGCGCTCACGCTGCTGGACGGCAACCCGCGGCTGATCGTCACCCGGACGATGTCCAAGGCGTTCGCGATGGCCGGCACCCGGCTCGGCTACCTGGCCGCCGACCCCGCCGTGATCGACGCGCTGCTGCTCGTCCGGCTGCCGTACCACCTGTCGGCCGTCACCCAGGCCGTCGCCCGCACCGCCCTCGCCCACGGCGGGGAACTGCTCGGCGGCGTCGAGGCCCTGCGCCGCGAGCGCGACGACCTCGTCGCGTGGCTGCGCGCCGAGGGCTTCCGGGTGGCCGACTCCGACGCCAACTTCGTCCTGTTCGGGACCTTCCCGGACCGCCGCGAGGTCTGGGAGAACCTGCTCGGGCGCGGCGTGCTGATCCGGGAGGTGGGACCGCCCGAGTGGCTGCGGGTCAGCGTCGGCACCCCCGGCGAGATGGCCGCGTTCCGCACCGCACTGAAGGAGAGTCTGTGACGCGCAAGGGACGGATCGAGCGCGGGACCAAGGAGACCCAGGTCCTGGTCGAGATCGACCTCGACGGGACCGGGCGGGTCGACGTCGCGACCGGCGTGGGGTTCTTCGACCACATGCTGGCCCAGCTCGGCAAGCACGGATCGTTCGACCTCACCGTGAAGACGGCCGGCGACCTGCACATCGACAGCCACCACACGATCGAGGACACCTCCATCGCGCTCGGCCAGGCGTTCCGGGAGGCGCTCGGCGACAAGGTCGGCATCCGCCGCTTCGCCGACGCGTCCATCCCGCTGGACGAGGCGCTCGCGCAGGTCACCGTGGACGTCTCCGGCCGCCCCTACCTGGTGCACGTCGAGCCGGACGGCATGGCCCCGATGATCGGCCCCGAGTACGACACCACGATGACCCGGCACATCTTCGAGTCGTTCGTGTCGAACGCGCGGGTGGCGCTGCACGTCCACGTCCCGTACGGGCGCAACGCCCACCACATCGTCGAGGCGCAGTTCAAGGCCCTCGCCCGCGCGCTGCGCGACGCGGTGGCGTTCGACCCGAAGGTGCACGGCATCCCGTCCACCAAGGGAGCGCTGTAGCCGTGGACATCGGTGACCTGCACCTCACCTACGGCAACATCGCCGTCTTCGCGATCGCGGTCTTCCTGCTGGCGGGCGTCTACAGCTTCATCAAGCAGGGCATCAAGGTCGGTGCGCTGATCCTGCTCGTCCTCGCCGGGCTGGTGTTCGCCGGGGGAGTGATGTGGCTGTGACGAACATCGTCATCCTCGACTACGGCTCCGGCAACCTGCGCTCGGCCGAGCGCGCCGTGGCCCGCGCCGGGGCCGACGTCACCGTCACCGCCGACTGGGACGCCGCGCTCAACGCCGACGGCCTGGTCGTCCCGGGCGTCGGCGCGTTCGCCGCCTGCATGGCGGGCCTGCGCGCCGTCCGGGGCGAGCAGATCATCGGCCGCCGCCTCGCGGGCGGGCGCCCCGTCCTCGGCATCTGCGTCGGCATGCAGATCCTGTTCGCCAAGGGCATCGAGCACGGCGTCACCACCGAGGGCTGCGGCGAATGGCCCGGCACGGTCGACCGGCTGGACGCGCCGGTCGTCCCGCACATGGGCTGGAACACGGTCGACGCCCCGGAGGGTTCCGTCCTCTTCGACGGCCTGGACGGCGCGCGGTTCTACTTCGTCCACTCCTACGCCGCCCGCAGCTGGGACCTGGAGCCCGACCCGGCCGGCACCATCGCGCCGCCGCTGGTCACGTGGGCCGAGCACGGCGACCGCTTCGTCGCCGCCGTCGAGAACGGCCCGCTGTGCGCCACCCAGTTCCACCCGGAGAAGTCCGGCGACGCCGGCGCGCACCTCCTGCGCAACTGGCTCGCCACGGTCGCCTGATCACCCGTTCCATCAGCCTCGATAGGGTTCCCGCATGACTCTGACGCTCCTTCCCGCCGTCGACGTCGCCGACGGCCAGGCGGTCCGCCTGGTCCAGGGCGAGGCCGGCACCGAGACCTCCTACGGCGCCCCGCTCGACGCGGCGCTGGCCTGGCAGCGGGCGGGGGCGGAGTGGATCCATCTCGTCGACCTCGACGCGGCGTTCGGGCGCGGCTCCAACCGGGAGCTGCTCGCCGAGGTGACCGGGCGGCTGGACGTGAAGGTGGAGCTGTCCGGCGGCATCCGCGACGACGCGTCGCTGGAGGCGGCCCTCGGCACCGGGTGCGCCCGCGTCAACATCGGCACGGCCGCGCTGGAGAACCCCGAGTGGTGCCGGAAGATCATCGCCTCGCACGGCGACAAGATCGCGGTGGGGCTGGACGTGCGGGGCACGACGCTCGCCGCCCGCGGCTGGACGCGGGAGGGCGGCGACCTGTGGGAGGTCCTCGCCCGGCTGGAGGACGACGGCTGCCCCCGCTACGTCGTCACCGACGTCACCAAGGACGGGACGCTGCGCGGCCCCAACACCGGGCTGCTCCGCGAGGTCTGCGCCCGGACCGACAAGCCGGTGGTCGCGTCCGGCGGCGTCTCGTCGCTGGACGACCTGCGGGCCCTGGCCGGTCTTGTTTCCGATGGCGTCGAGGGCGCGATCGTCGGCAAGGCCCTGTACGCGCAGGCGTTCACGCTGGAAGAGGCCCTGGCGGCCGTGAAGTGATCAGGGAGGCCGTGAAGTGACCGTCGCCGTGCGGGTGATCCCGTGCCTGGACGTCGACGCCGGGCGCGTGGTCAAGGGCGTCAACTTCCAGAACCTGCGGGACGCCGGCGACCCGGTCGAGCTGGCGCGCCGCTACGACGCCGAGGGCGCCGACGAGCTGACGTTCCTGGACATCACCGCGTCCAGCGCCGACCGGTCCACCACCTACGACGTCGTGCGCCGCACCGCCGAGCAGGTCTTCATCCCGCTGACGGTCGGCGGCGGCGTCCGCACGGTCGAGGACGTCGACCGGCTGCTGCGCGCGGGCGCCGACAAGGTCTCGATCAACACCGCGGCGATCGCGCGGCCGGAGTTCCTGCGCGAGGCCGCGCACCGCTTCGGGTCGCAGTGCGTCGTCCTGTCGGTGGACGCGCGCCGGGCCGCCGGCACCGAGTCGGGCTTCGAGGTCACCACCCACGGGGGCCGCGAGGGGACGGGCATCGACGCGATCGAGTGGGCCCGCCGCGGCGAGGAGCTGGGCGTCGGGGAGATCCTGCTGAACTCCATGGACGCCGACGGCACCAAGGCCGGCTTCGACCTGGAGATGCTCCGCCGCGTCCGGGAGACGGTGACGGTGCCGGTGATCGCCAGCGGCGGCGCCGGCGCGGTCGGGCACTTCGCGCCCGCCGTCGCCGCGGGCGCCGACGCCGTCCTCGCCGCCAGCGTCTTCCACTTCGGGGAACTGACGATCCCCGAGGTCAAGACCGCCCTGCGCGAGGCGGGCCACCCCGTCCGCTGAAGAGGAAGCCCCCCGGTATGACCATCGCGTTCGCGACGTGCTCGCCGCTGCCCGGCGGAAGCGACGACGTTCGGGAGCTGATCGGCGCGCTCGCCTCCCTGGGCGTCGGCGCCGAGCCCGTGATCTGGGACGGCGACGTCGACTGGTCCCGCTACGACCTGGTCGTCGTCCGCTCCACCTGGGACTACACGTCCCGGCGCGACGAGTTCGTCGCGTGGGCGGAGAGCCTGCCGCGCGTCCTCAACCCGGCGGAGGTCATCCGCTGGAACACCGACAAGCGCTATCTCCGCGACCTCGCCGGCGCCGGCCTGCCCGTCGTCCCGACGCTCTGGGACCCGGCCGGCATCCCGTCCGGATGGCCGGAGTACGTCGTCAAACCGGCGGTCTCGATCGGCTCCGGCGACACGGCCCGCTGGGGCCCCGGCGAGGACGAGCGGGCCCGCGCCCACCTGCGCTCCCTGCGCGACGCGGGCCGGACGGCGATGGTCCAGCCCTACCTGACGGCGGTCGACACCGCCGGCGAGACGGCCCTGGTCTTCTGCGACGGCGAGTACAGCCACGCCGGACGCAAGGCCCGGATCCTCACCGCCGGCGCGGGCGTCGAAGGCCCCGTCCGGAACGACAGGACGCGCGGCCAGGTCACCGCGTCGACCGCGACCGAAGCCGAACTGGACGTCGCGTACCGCGCCCTCGCCGCCGTCCCGGGCGGCCACGACCTCCTCTACGCCCGCGTCGACCTCATCCCCGGCCCGGAGGGGTCCCCGCTCATCATCGAGCTGGAACTGACGGAACCCAACCTGTACCTGCAGCACGGTCCGGGAAGCGCGGCGAAATTCGCGGAGGCGATCGCCGCCCGCCTCTAGACCGGGTCCTCCTCGGGTGCCGGGACGGCGGCCTCGGGGGAGCGCTCGGCGATCGGCAGGATGATCGCGGACGGGTGGTCGGGGTCGTGGAAGACCTCCTGGCGGGCCTTGAGCATGCGGGTCGCGGTGGTGGCCAGGGGCTCGCCGGTGCCCGGATTCACGGCGACCTTGGGGTGGGCGCCGCTGGTGACGTGGACGCGGATCCGGTGGCCGCGCGCGAACCGGTGGCCGGCGGGCCACAGGTCGACGGCGATGCGGCGGACGCCGTCCGTCCCGACGGGCTTCTCGGCGACCGCGGGCAGGCGCAGCCCGCCCTCGCAGACGTTGCGGGACGTCCCGTCCGGGGCGACGTCGCAGAGCCGCACGATGAAGTCGGTGTGCTCGCGGTCGGACCGGACGAACAGGTCGGCGCCGACCGGGCCGATCACGTCCAGGTCGGCGCTCAGGGCGGGGGAGGTGAACGCGAGGACGTCGGGGCGCCGCTCCAGCGGGCGGTTGTCGACGGGGCGGGAGCTGCCGAGCAGGGTGGGGCCGCCGAGCGCCGGCGTCGGGTGCGCGGGGTCGAAGGTGTAGGTGCTCGCCGGGTGGTCCAGCGGGCCGTCCTCGCCGAGGCTGTGCCGGTTCCACGGGCCGCCGTGCAGGTGCCAGCGGACCTGCCGCGTGCCCGGCGGCGGCCAGTCGCGGTAGTGCCGCCATTCGCGGGCGCCCGTCACGTACAGCCGGACGGGGTCGCGGCGCAGCCCGGACGGGTCGCCCTGCAGGTGGGCGCGGAACCAGGCGAGCGACTCCCGGATCCCCGGCAGCCCGTGCCGGGCGTCGGTGTGCCACCAGGGCCCGATCGTCAGGTACGGGGCGTGCCCGGCGGCGCGCAGCGCGAGGTAGTCCTTGATCTCCCACGGCAGGAACACGTCGTACCAGCCGCCGAGGAGGCTGACGGGCGCGGCGACCCGGCCGACGGTGCCGCTGAAGTCGCGGCGGTCCCAGTAGCGGTTCGGGACGGCGTGGCCCCCGAGGAGGTCGTGGTTGGCGAGGAGGTCCTGGTAGAAGCGCATCGGCGCGCCGCCGGCGAGGACGTCCAGCTCGGCGAGGGGGCGGCCGGAGCGGGCGGCGCGCAGGGCGCGGCGCCGGGACGTCAGCGGCGCGGTGATCATGCCGAGCGGGCGCTGCTGCCGGTGCGTCAGGTCGGTCCAGGTGAGGGTGGACTCCAGCGCGAACGCCCCGCCCACATAGGCGGCGTCGCGGAAGGAGGACGCGGTGATCTGCAGCGACATCGCCTTCAGCTCGGGACCCGCCTCCGCCGCGATCGCCCACGCCGAGTAGCCGAGGTAGCTGGGGCCGAAGGTGGCGAACGCGCCGTGGAACCAGGGCTGCCGCTTCATCCACTCGACGGTGGCGAGCCCGTCGTCGCGTTCGCTGCCGAGCGGGTCGAACTCGCCGCCGGATCCGGACGTCCCCCGCGCGCTCTGCACGACCAGCTGGAACCCGAACGGGACGAACAGCAGCCCGTTGGCCAGGGCGGCGGGGCCGCGCCGCCCGTAGGGCGTCCGCACCAGGATCGTGGGCGGCCGCTCGACGCCGGCGGGGACGTACCGGTCGGCGAGGAGGGTCACGCCGTCCGGCATGGTCGCCGGCAGGTCGCGCTCGACCGTGTAGCGGGACAGCGCGGCGGGGCGCCGCAGCCGGATCGGTGGGGCGGGCAGTCGGTCCCAGGGCGCCATTCCGCCTCCGTCCGCGATGGGGCTACTACCTAGTAAGGTAACCGCCGGCGGGGACCGCAATCGTCATCCGCCGGTGAGGAACGCCCACGGGTCGGGCGCGGCGGCGGCCGAGGCGCCCAGTTCGTCCGCCCAGGCCGTCTCGTTTCCGTACTCGTCCCGCCACGACCAGAGCCGCAGTGTGAGCGTGCGGAGGACGTGCTCCCCGGTGACGCCGAGCGCGCCGTGGACCTGGTGCGCGATCGCCGCGACCGTGCCCGCCGCGCGCGACGCGTTCGCCTTGGCGGCGGCCGCCGCGACCGGGTCGTCCGGGGCGCGGACGGCGGCGCGCACCGCGACGTCCGCGACCGTGGCCTCCCCGGCGAGTTCGGCGAGCATCTGCTGGACGGCCTGGAACCGCCCGAGCGGCCGCCCGAACTGCTCCCGCTCGCCCGCGTACCGCACGGACAGGTCGAGCACCCGGCCCATCGCGCCGGTCAGCTGCACGGCCCGCGCCAGCGCCCCGCGCCGCCGCAGCTCCGCCGCGTCCACGCCGCACGGCGCCGCGGCCTCGGCCCGGACGCCGGACAGGACGACGTCGTCGCGGGGCTCGCCCGCCACGTTGGCCCCCTCGGTGATCCGCGCGCGGGCCGGGTCGACGACCGCGACGAGCCCGTCCGCCAGGACGGCGATCCGGTGCGCGGAACGAGCCCAGGGCACCCGGCGCAGCGTCCCGCTCAGGGTCCGGCCGTCGGTCTCGACCTCGCCGGACGCCGCCGTCAGGACGCCGGGCGGGACGGGCAGCCCGGCCCCGGCGAGGAGCCGCCCGGCGAGCCAGCCGGTCTCGGCGACGGGGACGGCGGCGGCGCGGTGCCCGGCTGCGCGGAGGACCGCCGCGGCGTCGGCGAGGCTCCCGCCGCTGCCGCCCGCCTCCTCCGGAACGCCGGCCAGCGCCAGGCCGGACTCCACGAGCGCGGCCCACGGGTCGTCCTGCGACCAGGATCTCGTGCGCGGTCTCTTCCAGCAGCTCCATCAGCGCACTCCCAGGCCGCGCGCGACGATGCCGCGCAGGATCTCGTTGGTGCCGCCCCGCAGCGTGAACCCGGGCGCCTGGACGACCGCCTCCGCCAGCGCGCGGGCCAGCGGATCGGGGGAGGCGAGGTCGGGCTCCACGTCCGCGTGCTCCCGCACCGTCTCGATGACCTCGCGCTCGAATCGCGTCCCCAGGTCCTTGACCAGGGCCGCGGGGATGTCGGGGGTGAGCCCGGCGTCCAGCGCCCCCGCGACCGCCAGGGACGCCTGCCGCAGCGCCCACAGCCGCGCCGTCAGCCGGCCGAGGGCGCGCCGCGCCGCCGGTCCGGCCGCGCGGCCGTGCAGCAGCCGCAGGAGCAGGAACGTGCTGAGCAGCCGCTCCGGCCCGCTGCGCTCGTAGGCGAGCTCGGCGGTGACCTGCCGCCAGCCGTCCCCGACACGGCCGAGCACCATCGCGTCCGGGACGAACACCCCGCCGAGCACGACCTCGTTGAAGTGGTGCTCGCCGGACAGCCCCGGGATCGGCCGGATCGCCACCCGCTCGTCCGGCAGCGGGACGATGAACTGGCTCAGCCCCGCGTGCCGGTCGTCCGTCCGGGGGGAACTCCGCGCGAGCACGAGGATCGCGTGCGCGATGTGGGCGCCGCTCGTCCACACCTTGGTGCCGTGCAGCCGCCACCCGCCCTCCGCGCGCTCGGCGCGGGTGCGGACGGACGCGAGATCCGACCCGGAGTCGGGTTCGCTCATCCCGATGGCGAAGAAGCACTCGCCGCGCGCGATCGCCGGCAGGAACCGCGCCTTCTGCTCCTCGGAGCCGTTGGCGAGGATGCTCGGCCCGGTCTGCCGGTCGGCGATCCAGTGCGCGCCCACCGGCGCCCCGGCGGCGAGCAGCTCCTCGATCACCACGAACCGCTCCAGCGGGGAGCGGCCGTGCCCGCCGTACCGCTCGGGCAGCGTCATCCCGAGCCAGCCGCGCTCCCCGAGCCGCCTGCTGAACGCCGGGTCCGCGCCGGTGAGCCAGCAGTCGCAGCGGGGCGTGAACGCCGCCTCCGCGAGGAACTCCCGGACCTGCGCCCGCAGCTCGGCGGCCTGCGGGGGGAACGTCCCGGGCTCCAGGTCGGACGGTCTGGCCACGTGCGCCTCCTCGGTCTCAGGGCGACGTTACAGACGCGCCTCCGCGCGCCGATCAGCGGACCCTTACCAGGGGCCGTCCTTGGCGGAGCCGGTGCCGTCTGGAATCGTTGCCCTCCCACAACCCACGCCGAGGGGAGAACACGAGATGCGGCCCGGGCCGAACCCGCCGATGGGACCGCCGCCCCTGGGGTCGGCGGCGCCCTCCTGGGTCCCGGAGCGCCGTGTCGGCCCCGGCGCGGGCTGGTATGCGCTGCCGGTCGTCCTGCTCGTCGCGGCGGTGGCGGGCCTTCTCGCCGCGCTCGCGTTCCTGTGGGACGACTACCAGGTCGCGGGAGGTCCGGCGGCGGCCGGGGACCCGGTCGCAGGGGTGCGGGTCCAGCTCTCCGAGGGGTACGGGTACTTCCTCTACGTCCGCACCGGCGGCCCCTCGCCCTATTCCTGCGTGGTCCAGGTCGGTGAGCGGTCCGGGCCCGTCCGGCTGACGCGGAAGAACTCCTGGAGCGCGGCCGAGCGCGCCGGCTACCGCTACACGGCCACGTTCCAGGCACCGGCGTCCGGGACGGCGCGGCTGACCTGCCGGGGCACCGGCGGGCCGATCCTGGTGGCGCCGGACGCCACCGTGCACGGCTACCTCGGCTCCGCCTTCCTCGCCGCCCTCGTGCTCGGCGGCCTCGCCGCCCTCAGCTTCGTGATCACCTTCCTCCGGCGCAGAGCCGCCCGCCGGTGAACCTCCCCGCGCACGTTCGTCGCCGGCCTGTCAGGACGTGAGCTCGCGCTCCAGCGGTGTGCGGAACCGGGGCACGGCGCGGACGTCGCCGTACCAGGCCGCCAGCCGCGCCGCCTCGCGCTCGATCGCGGCCTCGGCGTCGGCGCCCACGTCCTCCAGGACGCGGACGGCGATCTCGCCGTCCTTGCGCTGCCCCCAGCCGCCGACGACGCGGCCGTCCCACCAGACGGACGGGCCGATGTTGCCGTTGCGGTCGAACAGCGCCGGGCCGTGGCCGCCGAGGAACCAGCCGCGCTCCCGCCAGCCCATCGGCGTCGGGTCGAGCGCGGGCAGCAGCGCCGCCCACGGCTCCGGCTCGGCCGCGGGCTCCAGATCGCCGGACAGGGCGATGCCGGTGGCGCCGCCGAGATCGACCTCGGTGACGTCGAGGAGCGCGAGGGCCTTCTTGACGTCGCCGGCGTTCCAGCCCGTCCACCACTTCAGGTCCGCGACCGGGGCGGGCCCGAACGCGCGCAGCCAGCGGCGGACGAGGGCGGCGCGGGCGCCGTCGGCCGGGACGTCCTCGATGCCGCCGGGCAGCCACGCCTCGACGGGCGACCACATGTACTGGCTGCTGGCCCACGTCCCGTTGGGGCGGCCCCGCACGATGCGGCCCTCGCAGCCGAGGGTGACGAGCACCCAGGTGGTGATGCCGGTCGGCCGGGAGTAGGACTTGCCGGGCGCCGGGTCGACCTGCGTCCGCAGCAGCGGCACGTCGGCGCCGAGCTGGGCGCCGGTGGCCTCCCCGCGCGCGAGCAGCGCCCGGTGCGCGGCCTCCTCGGCCTCGGCGAACAGGGCCGGGGCGTCGGCGATGCCGCTGCCGCGCTCGATCATCCGGGTGTAGGTGGCGCGCTGCTTGACGGCCAGCCCGTTCGCCGTGGACGCCTGCAGGACCGGGACGAGGTCGGTGGGCGCGACGAACATCGTCCGGCGCATGGCGAGCATCCGCAGCAGGGTGCGGTCGTCGTACAGGGCCCGCTCCACCGCGGCGGGGCCGGCCTCGGCGCTGCGGGCCGCGACCGACAGGAACACTGTCGCCGGGTCGGTGGCGTGCAGCACCACCAAGGACCGCGCGATGTCGAGGACGTCGTCGGTCCTGGCCTGCCGGGCGAGCCGGTGGCGGAGTGCGAGCCGGGCGCGCCGCTCCGCCGGAGTCATCGAACGCATGTGCGAAGCTTAGCCCGGCTCAGCCGGCGTTGGAGATCTTCACCACCACATTGTCCTTGGTGACCGACTGGACCGAGACGTTGAAGCCCTCGGCCTCCTGCCCGCCGTCGCCCACCGGCACGGTCACCTGCTGGCCCGCGATCTTGAGGGTGACCAGGTCGCCCTGCACCTTCACCAGCTCCGCCTTCACCCCGAGGATGGACGCGCTCGCGTCGACCCCGCGGTCGAAGGTCACCGTGCAGGAGTTCACGGCGCAGGAGGTCTTGCTGTTCTCGCCGCCGCAGGCTGCCAGCGCGCCGAGCGGCAGCAGGACGAGCGGGATCACGGCCAGCTTCCGCCGGAGGGGAATGGAGGTCATGCCGGGGAGTCTATGGGCAGGCCGGGCCGCCGCCGCCCTCCGCGAGGCGGAACCGGCCGGGACGAATGTGGTACCGCACGGTGACGCGGCTGGATCTTCACGGTGACCTCGTGCTTCGCTGGACGCGTGAGTACGGACAGCGCCCCGGTGGACGGCGGCGAGGCCGCCGAAGCGCCGGTGGTCGGCCCGGTCGTGTGCGCCGCGCTGGGGATCGAGGCGCGTGCGGTCCGGCGCGGGCTCACCCGGACACCGGTCGTCGTCGTCGGCTACCGCGCCCGGCGCGCGGCGCGGCTCCCGGACGCGTGCGCCGCGCTGGTCGTCGTCGGCTTCGGCGGCGCGCTCGACGCGCGGCTGCGGCCCGGAGACGTCCTCGTCGCCGACGAGATCCGCGGCCCCGGCGGGACGGCGGTGCCCTGCGCCGCGCCGCGGCTGCTCGCCGAGGAGCTGATCCGGGACGGCCTGAGCACGCAGGTCGGCCCGCTCGTCACCACCGGCCGTGTCGTCCACGGCGGGGAGCGCGCCGTCCTCGCCGCGCAGGGCGCGCGCGTCGCCGACATGGAGTCGGCCGTCGTCGCGGCGCGGGGCGGCGGGCTGCCGGTCGCCGCCGTCCGGGTCGTCGTGGACGGCCCCGGGCACCCGCTGTGGCGGCCGGGCACCATCGGGCGCGGGCTGGCCGCACGGCGCGTCCTGGCCCGCACCGGCCCCGCCCTGGAGCGCTGGAGCGTCCTGCTGGTCCGCGGCGGCGACGGCTGAGCCGGATCAGCCGGATCAGCCGTGCTCGCCGCCGCTGTGCCCGGTGCCGTGGTGGTCGCCCTGGACGATCTCGCCGCCGAGCTCCTTGCGCAGCGACTCCAGCGTCGGCTTCTCGCTGACCGCCACCCACCGGGCCCCGACCAGGTACCAGCCGCCCCACGGCTTGGCCTCGTGCAGCCAGGAGTCCATGCCCTTGTCGGAGGTGAAGCTGAGCAGGACGTAGCGCCCGAGACCGGTCTTGCAGTTCCCCTGCTCCAGGTCCTTGACCTTGCGGGTGCCGGTCACCTTGCAGTCCGTCTGCTGCGCGAGTTCCTGCAGGCTGGCCGGCTTGGCGGCCTTCTCGCCGGCGGCGTCCGAGCTTGCGGAGCAGCCGGCCGCGAGCGGCAGCGCCAGCGCCGCCGCGCACAGCAGCGGCGGCCTGATGAGGTCGAGGGGGTGTCGGGAACCCATCGCCATTCCTCTCCGGGGTGAGATGCGCGATTCGAGGGGTGAATACGCATCCCGCCCCGGCGGGGTTCACCGCAGTGCTCAGGTCATCAGGCGGGCCCCCGCCGCCGCGCGGACGCCGGGCTCCTCGGCGCCGTCCTGCTGCAGCCGCCGCAGCCGCAGCCCCGTCTCGCGGGTGAGCGGCGCGGACCGGGCGGCCTCGGCGCGCACGCCCTCCTCGCAGTCCCACAGGCCCTCGACGCTGTAGGACTCGGCGGTGTGCGGCGCGGTTCTCGTCAACGCGGTCAGGATGCGGGGTCTCAGGTAGGCGTAGGTCGACTCGGTCCAAGCGGTCTTCAGCAGCGGGACGGCCTCCCCGGCGCGCAGCCGCCCGAGGCCCTCGATCGGGCCGGCGGCGCCGCCCCACTCCCGGCGGGCGACGGCGCCGCGCAGCTCGTCCATCAGGAGCGGGATGTCCTGGCGGGTGCCGTACCGGGCGAGGATGCGCAGGCCCATGTCGGCGCAGCCGCCGCGGGCCGCCGCCCACGCCCGCGCCCGCGGCAGCGTCTCGGGCCCGTAGTCCCGCAGCGCCCGGCACACCGCGCCGCCGACCCTGCTCGGCCGCTGCGGCAGCAGCTCCTCGGCCAGGTCGAGCAGCGCCGGCGTCCGCCGCCGCCCCAGCTCGAAGATCGCCGCGATGGCGCCCTCGCCGCGCCGCCGCGCCAGCTCCAGCAGCTCGTCCTCGCTCTGCGCGCCCCGCCCGGGGGCCGTGACCATCGCGCGCCGCGCCGCCCGTCCCGCCTCCCGCTGCCGCTCCAGCGCCGCCGCCACCCGCGGCTGCCGGGCCGCCCACGCCTCGATCACCGGGTTGCGCCCGGCCGGTACCAGCAGCGCCAGGTCGGCGTCGTCGCACCGGGCCGCCACCAGCTCGTCCAAACCGATCGTCAGTGCCGGGTCTTCGAGGTCGATGAGCTCCACGACCGCGTCGAACCACTGCGCGCCCTCTTCGGCGTACTGCCGCAGCGGCGCGGCCGCCTCCCGCCGGCTCAGCCGCACCAGGTCCGCGAGCACGCCCAAGGCCAGGTCGACCCGCCAGTCGTCCGGATCGGTGTGGTCGGACGGATCGAAGAGATGCTTGGCCACCGGCCCGACCGGCAACTCCAGATCCACCAGCAACCGGGCGTAGTACAGCCGCCGTGATTCGCACTGCCGGTCCCACCGCGGATCCCGCCGCACGCAGGCGTACACGTACTCGCCCGCCCCGCGCCTGTCCGCCGCGCGCCGCGCGCCCCTCCCGAGCCCTCGCTGCAGCTGACCGTGCAGTGTGCCCGCCGATTCCAAGACGACCTCGTTGCTCACCCCGCCAGAATGCGCACCAGACCAGATAACGGGCAAGTGTTTTACCCCAGGCAGTCGTGCCCTCATATCTCCCGCTGGGCCGTCCAGGAGGCGTGCAGGTCCGCGTAGACGCCGGGTTCGGCGACGAGGGCGGCGTGCGGGCCCCGCTGGACGATGCGGCCGGCCTCGAAGACGATCACCTCGTCGGCCGCCTCGGCGGTGGAGAGGCGGTGCGCGATGGCGATCGCGGTGCGGCCCCGGGTGACACCGTCCAGGGCGCGCTGGATGCGGACCTCGGTCGCCGGGTCGACGGCCGAGGTCGCCTCGTCCAGGACGAGGAGGTCCGGGTCGGCGATGTAGGCGCGGGCCAGCGCGACCAGCTGGCGCTCACCGGCCGAGAGGGACTCGCCGCGCTGCCCGACCGGCGTGTCCAGGCCCTGCGGGAGGCCGTCCAGCCAGTCGGCGAGACCCAGTTCGGTGAGGGCGAGGACGAGGTCCTCACGGGAGGCGTCCAATTTCCCGTAGCGGATGTTGTCGCCGAGGGACGCGTCGAAGAGGAACCCGTCCTGCGGCACCATCACGACCCGCTCGCGCAGGGACGAGAAGCGGACGTCGGTGAGGGGCACGCCGTCCACCAGGACGCGGCCCGAGGCCGGGTCCATGAGACGGGTCAGGAGCTTGGCGAACGTCGTCTTGCCGGAGCCGGTCTGGCCGACGATCGCGACGCGGCTGCGAGGCGCGATGGCCGCGTTCACGTCGTGGAGGACGGGCGGGCCGCCCGGATAGGCGAACCCCACCGACTCGAACCGCACCTCGATCGGGCCGCGCGGCAGCGTCTCGCCCCCGTCGCCCGGGTCGGCGACGTCCGGGACGGTGTCCAGCACGCCGAGCACGCGGCGCCAGCCGGCGATCGCGTTCTGCGCCTCGTTCAGGACCTCGGTGGCCGTCTGCATCGGGCTGACGAACAGGGTGACCAGGAAGAGGAACGCGATCAGCTCGCCGGCCGACACCTCGCCGGCGATGCCGAGCAGGGTGCCGGCGATGACGACGGCGCCCGTCGCCAGGGCGGCGACCAGCTCGCTGACCGGGAACGTCAGCGCGACCATCGCCTGCGCGCGGGTCTGCGCCGACCGGTACGCCTCCACGGTCTCGTCCACCCGCCGGCCGGTGCGCTCCTCCGACGCGTACGCGCGGATGACCGGGGCGCCCACGACCGACTCGCCGACCGCGGCCAGCAGGTCGCCCATGCGCTCGCGGACCCGGAAGTAGGCCGCCGACAGGATCCGCTGGAAGCGGCGCAGCGCGAACGCCAGCGGCAGGAACGCCGCCCACACGAGGAACGCCAGCTGCCACGAGTAGACGACCATCAGGACGCTCGCCACGAACAGCTGGCCGATCGACACGATGAACATCAGCCCGCCGGACTGCATGAACTGGCTGATCTGGTCGACGTCGCTCGTCACCCGCGACACCAGCGCGCCCCGCCGCTCCCCGCTCTGGGTGAGCATCGACAGGTCGTGGACGTGCCGAAACGCCTTCACGCGCAGCGCCGCGAGGCCGCCCTCGGACGTCTTGTACAGCCGCACGTTCATCAGGTACGCGCACACCGCCGTCACCAGCACGGCCGCCGCGCACAGCAGCACCGCCGTCCGGATGAAGGCGATGTCGGGGCCGCCGGGGCGGCCGATGCCCTTGTCGACCGTCTGCTGGACGGCGATGGGCACCACCACGCGGCCCGCCGTGGAGACCAGGGCGAGCACGATCGTGCCGGTGAGGCCCGCGGCGAACTCGGGGCTGAGCCGCAACCCGCGCTTCAGGGTGCTGATCGCGCCCTCGGTCGTCGCGGTCGTGTTCAGGATCGTCATGCCAGGGCCTCCTCGCCGCCCTCGACGGACTCCTGCTCCGTCTCGGCCCGCTCGTAGGCGTTGACGAGGTCGCGGTAGCCCTCCGAGCTCTCCAGCAGGTCGGTGTGGGCGCCGCGCGCGACGACGCGGCCGTGCTCCATGTAGACGACCTCGTCCGCGAGGGCGATGGTGGCCTTGCGGTAGGCGACGACCACGACGGTCGCGCCGCCCGCCTCGTCCGACTGCGCCTCCCGCAGGCCCTGCAGGATGCGCGCCTCGACCTGCGGGTCGACGCTGGACGTCGCGTCGTCCAGCACGAGGAGGCGCGGCCGGCGCACCAGGGCGCGGGCCAGCGCGAGCCGCTGCCGCTGCCCGCCCGAGAGCGTCGCGCCGCGCTCGCCCACCAGCGCGTCGAGACCGTCGGCGAGCGCCGCGACGAACCCCTCCGCCTGGGCCAGCCGCAGGGCCTCCCAGACGCGTTCGTCCGGCACGTCGAGGCCGAGCGTCACGTTGCCGCGCACGGAGTCGTC
Source organism: Actinomadura latina NBRC 106108 (assembly GCF_001552195.1). Classification (GTDB taxonomy): domain Bacteria; phylum Actinomycetota; class Actinomycetes; order Streptosporangiales; family Streptosporangiaceae; genus Spirillospora; species Spirillospora latina. The sequence continues at coordinate 131,672 of NZ_BCQS01000005.1, read as the reverse complement.
GAACAGGAACGTCTGCTGCGGGACGAGCGCCGCCGTCGCCGCGATCCCGCCGCGCCGGACGTCGCGCAGGTCGACGCCGTCCAGCAGGACGGAGCCGTCCGCCGGGTCGACCAGCCGGACCAGCAGCGAGGTCAGCGTCGACTTGCCGGAGCCCGTCGGGCCGACCACCGCGATCGTCCGGCCGGGGGACGCGGCGAACGACACGTCGTGCAGGACGTGGTGCCCGCCGCCGTCCCCCTCCTCGTCCCCCTTCTCGTCCGCCTCGTACGCGAACCGGATCTCCCGGACCTCCAGGCCGGTCGCCGCGCCGGCGCCGTCCAGCGCGCCGTCGCCGTAGGGGAGGGAGCCGCTGGCGTCCAGCACGCCGCGGACCCGCTCCCACCCGACGACGCTGCGCGGCACCTCGCCGAGCACCCAGCCGAGCGCCCGGATCGGCCACGACAGCAGGGTGAACAGGTAGGCGACGTTCACGAGGTCGCCCGGCGACATCGCGCCGGACTCCAGCCGCAGCGACCCGATCAGCAGGACGGCGAGGACGCCCAGGTTCGGCAGCGCCTCCAGCACCGGGTCGAACAGCCCGCGGATCCGGCCCACCGCGACGTTGGCGTCCCGCAGCGCCTCCGCCCGCTCCCGGAACCGGCCCGTCTCGGCCGCCTCCCGGCCGAGGGTCTTGACCACCAGGCCGCCCTCGAAGCTCTCGTGCGCCACCTCGCTGACCTCCGCGCGCAGCTGCTGCGCGCGGGTCGCGACCGGCGACAGCCGCCGCTGGTACACGACGTTGATCAGCGCGACGGCGGGGAAGACCAGGAAGCCGACCGCGGCCACCACCACGTCCGTCGCCAGGATCGACACCGCCGAGATCAGCAGCATGAACACCACGCCGACCGCCATCGGCAGCGGCGCGATCGGCGCCCACACCGCCTCCACGTCGGCGTTGGCGTTGGACAGCAGCTGCCCGGTCGGATGCCGGTGGTGCCACGCCAGCGGCAGCCGCAGGTACTGCCGGGTCACCGCGCGGCGGTAGGCCGCCTGCATCCGGTACTGCATGAGGCCCGCGTAGAAGCGTCGCCCGGCGACGCCGAGCGCCTTCAGCGCCGCCACCCCCAGGATCAGGGCGGCGGCGCCGGCCAGCGCCCCGGCCGTCGTGCTCCCCGACTCGAACGCCGGCAGCACGACCTTCTCCGTCGCCCAGCCCAGGACCTTCGCGGTCGCCACCGTCATCGCGGCGTACAGCGCGCTGGCGAGCACCGACACCGTGAACACCCGCGGCTCCGCCTTGACCGCGACCCACAGCACGCCCATCCCCTCCCTGAGGATGTGCGGGCTGACGCGTCTGGACGCAGGTGGCACGGCGACTCCTTGATCACGACCCGGTCATCACGAAGCCCTGCACATGCCCCCTTCGACCGCGGTGAGGGGATCTGCGGGCCCGCACATGCCTACCACCCGGCCGCGGCGCTTATTCCCGGCCCGTCCCGCCGCGGCCTACGATCGGACGATGAGCACACCCGAGGACGGCCTCGCCGATCCCGGCCCGGTGCGCCGCGAGCGGCTGCTGCTGGCCGGCGCGCTGGCGGACGCGGGGCCGGACGCGGCCACCAAATGCGGCGGCTGGGACGCCCGCGATCTCGCCGCGCATCTGGTGGTCCGGGAGAACCGCCCCGACGCCGCACCCGGAATAGTGCTGCCCCCGCTGTCCTTCTACACCGAGCGCGTCCGGCGCCGCACGGCGCGGGCCGTCCCGTTCGACCGGCTCGTCGAACGGTTTCGGGACGGGCCGGCGAAGTTCTCGCCGTACGCGCTTCCGGGAGTTGACAAAATCGCGAACGGTGTCGAGTTCTTTGTGCACCATGAGGACGTCCTGCGCGCACGTCCCGACTGGGAGCGCCGGGAGATCTCGCCGGAACTCGAGGAAGTGCTCTGGCGGCGGATAAGAATTGCCCGCTTTGTCCTAAGGAAAGTCCACGTCGAGGTAACGCTCGTGCAACCGGACGGCCGGAGCCTCCGGGTGTCGGGCCCAGGCCGGGACGCCCGCCGGAATGCGGGCGGCGCCGTCCGCGTGCACGGCCCGGTCGGCGAACTCGTCCTGTGGGCGCTGGGCCGCCGCGACGTCGCGGACGTCCGCCTCACCGGGGCCACGGAGGCTGTCAAGACCCTGACGGAGACCGGTTGGAGTCTTTAACGGCCAGGTAACGGCATGGTTCGCCAGGAGGAGAATCGCGCGCCTTGCGGCTCCTCCGCTTTACGCGGAAGCGGTGATACTGTGGCCCCGTCGGTTGCAGTCGTGGTTCTCGATCGTGCAGACGCCCGCGGACTGATGGCAGCGGGCGTTTTGGCTTTTCCGGGACCGTACCGGGGGCGAGAGCGTTCCGCAGCGACCGCACGGGCCCGCGAGGTGTGGGCCCAGGTTTTGCCGCAAGGAGAAAGACATGCCCCAGCAGGGCACCGTGAAGTGGTTCAACGCCGAGAAGGGCTTCGGATTCATCGCCGTGGACGGCGGCGGCCCGGACGTCTTCGTGCACTACTCGGCCATCCAGTCCTCCGGATACCGCACGCTGGACGAGAACCAGCGCGTCCAGTTCGAGGTGACGCAGGGTAACCGGGGTCCGCAGGCCGACCAGGTCGTCCCCCTGTAACACCCTTAGTCGTACGTCCGGGCCCGTTCCCCTCCGCCGGGGAGCGGGCCCTTTCGTCCATGCCGGACCGGGGGCGCAATAAACTTCGGGTCATGTCCGCACCCCCGTCCAACCTGGACCCGAAGATCGCCGACCGGCTCAAGCGCGACCCGAACGGCCTCGTGCCCGCCATCGCCCAGCAGTACGACACCGGTGAGGTGCTCATGCTCGGCTGGATGGACGACGAGGCCCTGCACCGCACCCTCACCACCGGCCGCTGCACCTACTGGTCGCGCAGCCGGCGGGAGTACTGGGTGAAGGGCGAGAGCTCCGGCCACCAGCAGTGGGTCAAGTCGGTCGCGCTGGACTGCGACGCCGACGCCGTCCTGGTGCGGGTCGACCAGGTCGGCGGCGCCTGCCACACCGGCGACCGCACCTGCTGGGACGCCGACGTCCTGCCCGCCGTGGTCGGGGAACGCCCCGAGCAGAGCGCATGACGCCCGGGCGCGAGCGCGGCCTGGCGGCGCTGCTGTGCGCCGCCGGCGCCGGCCTCGCCCTGCTCGCCGCCGGCCGCACCTGGGCCACCGCCAAGGCCGAGGACGCGATCACCCCCTTCACCCAGACGCTGACCGGCGGCGACCTCGGCGGCGCGGCGGGCGCCCTCGGCTGGGCCGGACTCGCCGGCCTCGCCGCCCTGTTCGCCACCCGCGGCCGCGTGCGCGCGGCCGTCGGCGTCCTCATCGCCCTGTTCGGCGCGGGGATCGCCTACGCGTCGGCCGCCGCCGTCCAGCGCTCCAACGTGCTCTCGGCCGCCGGCGACCAGAGCGCCCTGCTGAAGCTCGGCGCCGACCCCGCCCTCAACGTGAACCTGTGGTGGCTGGTCTCGGTCACGGGCGGCGTGCTGCTCGCCGTCGGCGGCCTGGTCACGGCCGTGCGCGGCGCCCGCTGGCCCGGCATGTCGGCCCGCTACGAACGCCCGGGCGCCGGCGAGCCCGCGAAGGAGCCGGACGACCCGTCCGCGCTCTGGCGCTCCCTCGACCGCGGCGAGGACCCGACCGCCCAGCGGAACGGCCGCCCATGACCGGCGACGGTGGCGGCCTCGTGCTCGTGGTCGAGCACGATCCCGCCGTCGCCGAGCTGCAGCGCCGCTACCTCGCCCGGGAGGGCTTCGACGTCGAGATCGAGGCCGACCCGGGCCGCGCGCCCGCCGCCGCCGAGCGCGCCCGCGCCGACGTCGTCGTCCTCGACCTGTCCACCGCCGCGCTGCCCGCCGACCTGTACCGCCGCGTCGCCGAAGCCGCCCGCCCCGCCCCGGTCGTGGCCGTCACCGGCCCGCTGGACCCCGCTATCGACCGCTCGCTGGGCGATCACCGCGTGGACCGCCCGTTCGGCCCCCGCGTCCTCGTCGCCGCCGTCGCCGAGGCCCTGCGCCGCGGCGCCCCTGCCGAGGCGCCGGCGCCGCCGCTGCGCGCGGGCCCGATCGCCCTCGATCCCCGCGACCGCACCGCCGTCACCGGCGACCGCCGCGTCACCCTCACCGTCACCGAGTTCGACCTGCTCGAATTCCTCATGGCCAACCCCGGCCGCGTCTTCACCCGCGAGCAGCTCCTCGACGCCGCCTGGGGGCCCGGCGCCGGCGCCGGCAGCCGCACCGTGGACGTCCACGTCGCGCAGCTCCGCGCCAAACTGGGCGAAGGGACCCCCATCAGGACCGTCCGCGGCATCGGCTACGTGCTCGATGCGCACCGGGGGGATGTCCCGTAGCCGGTGGCCGGGGTTCGGACTCCCGGGGCCGGGGTTCGAACCGGGCTCGCCTATCGTGGACGTGTGACTCGGGTAGCCGTTCCGCCGCAAGAGCACTCGCACGCGCCCGGGCAGGGGTGGCGGGCGCTGCTGCCGCAGGCGGCGGTGCTCGGAGGCGTGGTCGCCGGGTCCCTGGTCGTGGCGTTCCGGGGGGATCCGAACGAGGCGGGCCACTATCCCGGCTGCCCGTTCCTGGCACTGACCGGGTACTACTGCCCGGGCTGCGGGATGACGCGGCTCGTCTACGCGCTGACGCACGGCGACGTGGGCGCCGCGTTCGGGCTCAACCCGCTGCTGTTCGTGCTCCTGCCGGTGTTCGGCTACCTCTACGTCCGGTGGACGGTCCAGACGGCCAGGGGGCTGCCGATGCGCACCGTGCTGTTCAGGCAGCCGGTGGTGTACGCGTTCCTCGGCCTGGTGTTCGTCTACTGGATCGTCCGCAACCTGCCCTTCGCCCAGGCGCTGGCACCTTAACCGGCCCCTTAGCCGGCCCCTTAGTCGGCTGGCGGGCTTGCCCCGCGTCGTGGACGGGCGGTTCGGGGGGCCGTCCCGCCGATCGATATAGTGCACGGAACGACCTGAAATAGGGGGCCTGCGACCTTGAGCGTTTTGGACGAGATCATCGACGGCGTCCGGGCCGATCTCGCCGACAGGCAGCGCGAGGTCCCGCTCGACGCCCTCAAGGAGAGGGCGGCGAAGGCCCCCGCCCCGCGGGACGCGCTCGGCGCGCTGCGCGGCCCGGGCGTCTCGGTCATCGCGGAGGTCAAGCGCAGCAGCCCGTCCAAGGGCGCGCTGGCCGCGATCGCCGACCCCGCCGCGCTCGCCCGCGACTACGAGGCCGGCGGCGCCAAGGTGATCAGCGTGCTGACGGAGCGGCGCCGGTTCGGCGGCAGCCTCGAAGACCTCGCCGACGTCCGCGCCAATGTCGGCGTCTCCATCCTGCGCAAGGACTTCATCGTCACCTCCTACCAGCTGTGGGAGGCGCGCGCGGCGGGCGCCGACATGGTGCTGCTGATCGTCGCGGCGCTGCCGCAGGACGCCCTGGTCTCGCTGGTGGAGCGGGCCGAGTCGATCGGGCTGGTGCCGCTCGTCGAGGCGCACACCGAGGAGGAGGCGGCCCGCGCGGTGGAGGCGGGCGCCAAGGTCATCGGCGTGAACGCCCGCGACCTGCGCACCCTCAAGGTCGACCGCGGGGTGTTCGCCCGCGTCGCGCCCACGATCCCCAAGGACGTCGTGAAGATCGCCGAGTCCGGGGTGCGGGGCCCGCACGACCTGCTCGCCTACGCCTCCAGCGGCGCCGACGCCGTGCTGGTGGGGGAGAGCCTCGTCATCGGCCGGGACCCGCGCGCCGCGGTCGCCGACCTCGTCGCCGCGGGTGCCCACCCGGCGCTGCGGCAGAGCGGCTGACCGGGCCGACCGGATGCCGACTGGATAGGGTGGGAGCATGCAGGCCGAGCCGCTCCGGGAGCGATGGCGGGGCTAGTCCAGGACCCCGCCGACCCCACTCACTTCTCCCACGACAGGACGCGTTTTCCCATGACCACGGACACCGCCGCGCGCGGTGCTGTACCTGATGCCACCGGCCACTTCGGCCGCTTCGGCGGCCGGTTCGCGCCCGAGGCGCTGATGGCGGCGCTGGACGAGCTGACCCGCGAGTTCGAGGCGGCCAAGCGGGACCCCGCCTTCACCGCGGAGCTGGACGACCTCCTCGCGAACTACGCGGGACGCCCCAGCCTGCTGACCGAGGCCAAGCGCTTCTCGGAGCAGGCGGGCGGCGCCCGCGTGCTCCTCAAGCGCGAGGACCTCAACCACACGGGCTCCCACAAGATCAACAACGTGCTGGGCCAGGCGCTGCTCACCAAGCGGATGGGCAAGTCCCGGCTCGTCGCCGAGACCGGCGCCGGGCAGCACGGCGTCGCCACCGCCACCGCCGCCGCCCTGCTCGGCCTGACCTGCACCGTCTACATGGGCGAGGTCGACACTGAGCGGCAGGCCCTCAACGTCGCCCGGATGCGGATGCTCGGCGCCGAGGTGATCCCGGTGAAGACCGGCAGCCGCACCCTCAAGGACGCCTGCAACGAGGCGTTCCGCGATTGGGTCGCGACCGTCGACGACACCCACTACTGCATCGGCTCGGTCATGGGCCCGCACCCGTTCCCGATGATGGTCCGCGACTTCCAGCGCATCATCGGCGTCGAGGCGCGGCAGCAGTGCATCGACATGACGGGCGCCCTGCCGGACGCGGTCGTCGCCTGCGTCGGCGGCGGCTCCAACGCGATCGGCACCTTCCACGCCTTCGTCCCGGACGAGTCCGTCCGGCTGTACGGGTTCGAGGCGGGCGGCGAGGGCGTCGCGTCCGGCAGGCACGCCGCGACCCTCGTCGGCGGCTCCCTGGGCGTCATCCACGGCATGCGGACCTACCTGCTCCAGGACGACGACGGCCAGACCCTCGAAACCCACTCGATCTCCGCCGGCCTCGACTATCCCGGCGTCGGGCCCGAGCACTCGTGGCTGCACGACACCGGCCGCGCCGAGTACCGCGAGATCACCGACGCGGAGGCGATGGACGCGTTCGCGCTGCTGTGCCGCACCGAGGGCATCATCCCGGCGATCGAGTCCGCGCACGCGCTCGCCGGCGCGCTCAAGGTCGGCAGGGAGCTGGGCCCGGACGCCACCATCGTGGTGTGCCTGTCCGGACGCGGCGACAAGGACATGCACACGGCCGCCGCCTTCTTCGGGCTGATGCCGGAGGACCGGGGAGGGAACGCCCAGTGAGCGTCCAGACCGCCTACGACAAGGCGAAGGCCGAGGGGCGGGCGGCGCTCGTCGGCTACCTGCCCGCCGGGTTCCCGACCGTCGACGGCGCCGTCGAGGTCGCCAAGACCATGGTGGACGCGGGCTGCGACGTCATCGAGCTCGGCCTGCCCTACAGCGACCCGATGATCGACGGCCCCGTCATCCAGGACGCCGTCCACCAGGCACTCGTCGGCGGCGCCCGCGTCGCGGACGTGTTCCGGACGGTCGAGGCCGTCGCCGCCGCCGGCGCCCCGGTCCTCGTCATGACGTACTGGAACCCCGTCGACCACTACGGCGCCGGCCGGTTCGCCCGCGACCTCGCGTCCGCCGGCGGGTCCGGGCTGATCACTCCCGACCTGACACCCGAGGAGGGCGGCGACTGGCTGGAGGCGTCCGACGCGCACGGCCTCGACCGGGTGTTCCTCGTCGCGCTCAGCTCCACCGACGAGCGCATCGAGACGATCACGGGGCTGTGCCGCGGCTTCGTGTACGCGGCGTCGCTGATGGGCGTCACCGGCGCCCGCTCGGCCGTCGACACCGGCGCCCCGCGCCTGGTCGAGCGGACCCGCGCGATCATCGACAAGGCCGGGACCGGGCTGCCGATCGGGCTCGGACTCGGCGTCGGCTCCGGCGCGCAGGCCGCCGAGATCGCCGGGTTCGCCGACGGTGTGATCGTCGGGTCGGCGTTCGTCCGCCGCGTCCTGGAGGCCCCCGACCTCAAGGCGGGGCTGGCCGCGGTCAGGTCGTTCACCGAGGAGCTGGCGGCGGGCGTGCGCGCCGGCCGCTGATCACATTCCGGACATGCTCCGGAGGCCCGCGCGGAACGCGGAAAAAACGTTTCCGCGCGGGCTTTGCGTCGCGCCGGGAACTCCGGACGGCCGCCGCCCAGTTGTTGCATGTGGTACCGCCGGTCTCCCGTAAGGTGTGTTCGCCGGAGGAGGCGGGTCCCGGAAGGAACACGATGACGCAAGAGATGACGGCGGAAGGCCGGGCCAAGACGGCGTCGCCGCCGCTGCCGCCCGCATGGTTCCAGGTCGCGGCGTGGCTGCTGACGCTCGCCGGGTTCGGGATCTCCGTCTACCTGACGATCACCCACTACGACGAGGGTGCGCTGGTGTGCTCGGCGACCTCGACGATCGACTGCCACGCGGTCACGACGAGCGACTACTCCACGCTGCTCGGCATCCCGATGCCGCTGCTCGGCCTCGCGTTCTTCGTGGGGTTCGGCGCGCTGCTGACGCCGTGGGCGCTGCGCTCGACATGGCCGCCGCTGCGCTGGGGCCGGGTGGCGGGCGTGTCGGTGGGCGTGCTCATGGTGGTCTACCTCGTCACCGTCGAGCTGGCGGTCCTGCACAAGATCTGCCTGTGGTGCACCGGGGTCCACGCCGTCACCGTGCTGCTGTTCCTCCTCGTCCTGGCCGACGAATTCCGACGGATCGGTCAGGTCGACTAATCTCCCCGTTACCGCGCCGCACGATGGCGGCGCCGGGTCCGCACGCATAGGAGAACCAATGAGCAAGGCCGCACGAGAGCGGTCCGCGAGGGACCGCCTGGCCGCAGAGCGCAAGCGGCAGGCGGCGCGGGAGAAGCAGCGGCGGCTCCTCGCCATCGTCCTCGGATCGGTGGTGGCGGTCGCGCTGATCGTGGTCGCGACCGTCCTGGTCATCGACCAGAAGAACAAGAACGGCCGCGCCGAGGTCCACCAGGGCGCGCTCGCCCCGCTCAGCCGGCAGGACGACGGGTCCATCGTGATGGCCAAGGCCGGGGTGACCAAGCCGGAGCTGGAGATCTTCGAGGACTTCCAGTGCCCGATCTGCAAGCAGTTCGAGGCGGCCACCGGCGAGACGGTCGAGAAGCTCGCACTGGAGGGCAAGGTCAAGGTCGTCTACCGGCCGTTCCACCTGTTCGGCCAGCAGAAGGACCCCATCAAGACCAACTCGCTGCGCTCGGCCGAGGCGGCGCTCTGCGTCCCGGCCGAGAAGTGGATCTCCTACCACGACGCGCTCTTCAAGTTCCAGCCCGCCGAGGGCGAGAAGGGCTTCTCGCCCGACGACCTCGTGAAGTGGGGCAAGGACATCGGCGTCTCCGACCCGAACTTCGAGAAGTGCGTCCGGGACGAGCAGAAGAAGCCGCAGGTCGACGCGATGACCAACTACGCGCTGCAGCAGCGCGGCGTCGACGGCACGCCGACGGTCTTCCTGAACGGCCAGAAGCTCGACTCGTCCCACTTCATGAACCCGGCGGGCCTGCGGGCCGCCATCGAGACCAGCGGCGCGGCCGGGAAGTGACCCCGCCCCCCGGCGCTTCCTGACGACCTCCCCCGGCCGTCACCGCTACGCTCGTGATAGCTCAGGAGCACGCACGGTGGCGATCGGGGGATCGATGAGCGAGCAGGGCAGGGGACCGTCCGCGCGGAAGCGCCTCGCGGACGAACGGGCACGGGCGGCGGCACGGGGCCGCCGGCAGCGCGCGCTGCTGGTGGTCCTCGGCGCCGTCGCCCTGGCGGGGGTCGCGGTCGCGGCGATCGTCGTGCTGGTGTCCCGGGACGGGGGCGACAAGCCCGTGATCGGTGACTACAAGGGCGCGCTCGCCCCCGCGACCCGGCAGCAGGACGGCTCGGTCGCGATGGCGAAGCCGGGGGTGAGCACGCCCGTCCTCGACGTCTGGGAGGACTTCCAGTGCCCCGCGTGCAAGGCGATGGAGGCGCGGCTCGGCGGGGCGATGAAGCAGCTCGCCGCGGAGGGGAGTCTCAAGGTCGTCTACCGGCCGTTCCAGCTGTTCCAGCAGGAGCCGCTGATGTCGAACTCGCGGCGGGCCGCGAACGCCGCCGCCTGCCTGCCCGCCGACCACTGGGTGAAGTACCACGACAGGCTCTACGCGGAGCAGCCCGAGGAGGGCAAGAAGGGGTTCCTCCCGCAGGACCTCATCTCCTGGGCGGCCGACGTCGGGGTGACCGACCCGTCCTTCGCCGCCTGCGTCAACGGCGAGCAGAAGATGAAGGCCGTGGACCAGGCGAGCGCCCTGGCGGGGAAGTCCGGCGTCGACGCGACCCCGTACCTCGCGCTGAACGGCAAGAAGGTCGCCGACGACGTCCTCGGCTCGCCGGACGAGCTGAAGAAGGCGGTCGCGAAGGCGGCCGGGAGCGCACCCGCACCCGGGAGCACGCGGTCGCGCGGCACGGCGGCCGGGCCGCGGTGACGGAGAGGGCGCGCACCGCGCCCGGGAGGCGGTAACGTCAACGGTCATGCACCAGCTCGCCTACATCCCGAGTCCCTCGCAGGGCGTCTGGCACCTCGGGCCCGTCCCGATCCGCGCCTACGCCATCATGATCATCCTGGGCATCGTCGCCGCGGTCTGGCTGGGCGAGCGGCGCTGGGCCGCCAAGGGCGGGGCGCCGGGTGTGATCGTCGACGTGGCCGTATGGGCGGTGCCGTTCGGCCTGGTGGGCGGGCGGCTCTACCACGTGATCACCGACTACCAGCGGTACTTCGGGGAGAACGGCGAGCCGCTGCGGGCGCTGGAGATCTGGAAGGGCGGCCTCGGCATCTGGGGCGCCGTGGCGCTGGGCGCGGTCGGCGCGGTCATCGGCTGCCGGCGGCGCGGCATCTCGGTGCTGGCGCTCGGGGACGCGGTCGCGCCCGGCATCGCGCTGGCGCAGGCGATCGGCCGCTGGGGCAACTACTGGAACCAGGAGCTGTACGGCCGCCCGCTGGACGCCTTCTGGGCCTTGAAGATCGACGAGAACCACCGGCCGATGCTGGACGGCGGGCCCGCCATCGACCCCAGGTACGCCGACATCGCGACGTACCATCCGACGTTCCTGTACGAGTCGCTGTGGTGCGTCGGCGTCGCCGTCCTCGTCATCTGGGCCGACCGCCGCTACCACCTCACGCACGGCCGCGCGTTCGCCCTCTACGTCGCCGCCTACACGGTCGGTCGCGGCTGGGTCGAGGCGCTGCGCATCGACGACGCCCACCACATCCTCGGCCTGCGGCTGAACGACTGGACGTCGATCGTCCTGTTCCTCGGCGCGGTCGCCTACCTGTACCTGAACCGCGGCCGCAGCGGCCCGGAGAACGTCGGCGCCCCCGCCGTCGGAACGGTGCCCGCCGGCACTGCCGACGCCGGCGCGAGCGAGGGCGAGCCCGAGGCCGGGGAGCCCTCGGACGAGCCGGAGCTCCGTTCGGACACCGCGGACACCCAGGACCCCGACACCCAGGACACCCAGGGCGCGGACACCCGGGACGCGGACACCCGGGACGCGGACACCCGGGACGCGGACACCGAGGACGCGGGCGAACCGGAGGCGGACTCCGGAGAGGGCGGCCCGGCTGAGGACGACGCCGCCGGGGAAGCCCCTGCGGACACCCCGGACCCCGAGCCCCAGATCGAGGCCGAGCCCCGGCCCGAGCCCGAGCCCGAGGCCGAAGCCGAGGCGGGGGGCGAGACCGTGGACAATGGGAGCGACGGTGCCGCGGACCCCAGCCGAACGGCGAAGGGGGAGCCCGTCACGGACGGGAAGTAGGAGACGGCAACGGTGTCGGACGTAGGCGCAGATGAGCGGTGAGAAGACCGGCGTGGTGCCGGAGCACCACCACCAGCACCGCGACGTCACCGGGGGCTGGCTGAGGCCCGCGGTGTTCGGCGCGATGGACGGGCTCGTCTCGAACTTCGCGCTGATCGCGGGTGTCGCGGGCGGCCGGGCCGACCAGAAGGTCGTCCTGCTGGCCGGGCTCGCGGGCCTGGCGGCGGGCGCGTTCTCGATGGCGGCGGGGGAGTACATCTCGGTCGCCTCCCAGGCGGAGCTGGCGGAGGCGGAGATCGAGGTGGAGCGGCTGGAGCTCGCCCGCCACCCGGTCGCCGAGGAGCGCGAACTGGCCGAGGTCTTCGAGGCGCGCGGCGTCGACCCGGAGACGGCCGCCGAGGTCGCCCGGCAGCTGTCCCGCGACCCCGACGAGGCCCTGGAGGTGCACACCAGGGAGGAACTCGGAGTCACGCCCGGCGACCTGCCGTCGCCGGTGCTGGCGGCGGGCTCGTCGTTCCTGTCGTTCGCGGTCGGCGCGGTCCTGCCGGTGCTGCCGTACCTGCTGGGCGCCACCTCGCTGTGGCCCGCGGCGATCGTCGCGGCCCTCGGCCTGTTCCTCGCCGGCGCGCTGGTGTCGCGGATCACCGCCCGGCCCTGGTGGTTCGGCGGGGCGCGGCAGCTGCTGTTCGGCACGGCCGCGGCGGGCATCACCTACGGCGTCGGCGCGCTGATCGGCAGCAATGGCCTCTAGTGTCAACGAATGCGGACGAAAAGCCCCTTTGGTCCCGCGAAGGGCGCCCGGACCGCTAAGCTCCGGGGCGTGATCGAGGCTCGTGACCCAGGTTCCGCCCAGACCGCGCAGCAGGCCGGCGGGGGGGACTTCTGGCCGGCGGAGAAGCCAGGCCGCAAGCTCCCCAGTCCGAAGCTGCTGCTGGCCGCCGCCGCCGCGCTGATCGCGGTGATCGTCGCGGTCGTGGCCGTCGTCCTGCTCACCGGCGGGGGCGACGAGCCGGCGGCGAAGACGGCGGTGCCGACCGCGTACACGCCGGACTACCTCGGCGAGGGCTTCGGCCAGATCGCGTCCCGGTCCGCCGACGCCCGCGCGATCACCGAGGGCGAGGCGTTCTCCGCCAAGGACCTGAAGACCGGCAAGTACGCGTTCACGCTGGCCGCGTCCAAGCTGACCAACGACTGCAAGGCCGGCACGTGGGGGGCCCGCCTGCAGGACGACCTCGCCAAGCACCAGTGCACGCAGCTCGTCCGCGCCGCGTACGTGAGCACCGACAAGAAGCACGTCGGGCAGTTCATCGTGCTGAACATGGCGACCGAGGACGGCGTCAAGCAGGTCCTGCGCGACCTGGACCCGGCGACCGGCGCCGGCTGGGCGGTGCCGCTGAAGGCGCCGGGCGTGCCCGCGTTCGGGCCCGGGTTCAGCGCCGCCTACGCCAAGACCTACGGCCACTACGCCGTGATCACGTGGGTGGAGCGGGCCGGCGGGGCGCAGCCCGCCTCGCTCAACGAGATGATCGACGTGAGCCTGGTCATCGAGAACGCCGCCGACTTCCTCTACGGGCGGCTCGACCTGGCCTCCGGCGGGAAGCCCGGCCAGTGAACGCGCCGCGCACGGGCGTGTCACCGGCCGGCGGGCAGTAGTCTGCGCGCTCGTGGACCCCGATGAGCCCCGCCGCGGCGGCCGCGGGCGAGCGCCGGTGAACCGGCAGGGCCGCGGCCGGCCCGGCCCCCGCAGGACCCCGCCCGCCCGCGCGGGCGGCCCCCGCCGGGGCACCCCGCCCCGCCGCCCCGCACCGCCGAGGGAGCGGCCCGCGCCACCGCCCCCGGCCCAGCCGTACGACGAGGCGCCCTACGGCGAGACGCCGTACGAGGGCGCGCCGTACGCGGGCGCTCCGTACGAGGGAGCGCAGTACGCGGGCGCTCCGTATGAGCGTGCACCGTATGAGGAGGCGTACGACGCCGCCCCGACCCCCGGCCCGCGCGGCAGGAAGCCGGCGAAGTCCGGCAAGCCGAAGAAGCCGGGCGAGGCGAAGAAACCAGGAAAGAAGCCCGGCAAGGCGACACGGCCGGGGGAGGCGCGGAAGGCGGGCGCCTCCGGCAGGGCCGGGCCGAAGCTCTACTTCGGCGCGGCGGCCGTGCTGGCCGTGCTCGTGCTCATCGGGCTCGGCGCCGTGGTCCTGTTGCGCGGCGGGAACGCTCCCGGCGCGGGCCACGCGGTGAACGCGAAGATCGGGACGCCCGCCGGGAACGGTCCCTCGCCGACGTCGTACTCCAGTTCCCCCTCGACGTCGGCGTACGGCGGCATTACCGCCCGCAGCGCGGACCCCGAGCCGCTGACGATCGGGGAGGTCTTCCCGGGCGAGGCGGCCACGCTGTCCGTCCCGAGCGGGAAGGCCAAGGTGAAGCTGCGCGCCAAGCGGCTGGACGGCGACTGCGCGGCCGCCGTGTGGGGCGGCTCCGTGGGCGCCGAGCTGGGCAGGGGCGGCTGCACGCAGGCGGCGCGGGGCATCTACTCCGACACCAGGAACGGGTACGCCCTGGCCGTCGCGGTGTTCAACCTGAACTCCTCGGCGGACGCGGACCGGTTCGTCGCGAAGCTGGAGCACACGATCGGCGCGGGCTTCGTCCTGCCGCTGGCGGCACCGAAGCCGCTGGACGGCTTCGGGCGCGGCTTCGGCATGGCGCGCGGCCTCGCCATGGGCCATTTCGCCATGGTGTCGTGGGTGCAGCGGCTGGACGGCAAGGGCGACCCGACCGACGAGACGCTGCTGTCGCTGCTGATCGAGGGCGGCAAGTCCCCGGCGGTGCTCGGCCGCGCCGCCCGCGCGTCCGACTAGGCGTCCGACTAGGCGCCGGACAGCGGAATTCTCCGGTAGATCACCGACATCTCACCGTAAACATCGCGTCTCGGTGATGATGCTCACCGGGGCCCGCGCGGGGTCCGGCCCAGGTCGACCACTACGCTTGGTCTAAACCACTGTGAGATGACGCACCACCGATCACCACGGAGAAGTTTCGCGATCTGGTGCAGTCGGGCATGATCCCGGCAGTGATGTAATGTCATCTCACCGCAGCAGGGCCAACGTCGTCCCACGACTGCACTGACATCGAAGCAGTGACACGAGACGACGACGGGAGGGTTGATGGCCTCGGCTGCCTACACACCTGCTGCCCGCGTACAGGGCCGCCCTGATTCACAGGGGCTGTACGATCCGGCCAACGAGCACGACGCCTGCGGCGTCGGCATGGTCACCGACATGCACGGCCGTAAAAGCCATGACATCGTCGAGAACGCCCTGACCGTTCTGAAGAACCTCGACCACCGCGGTGCGGTGGGCGCCGAGCCGGACGACGGCGACGGCGTCGGCATCCTCGTCCAGATCCCGGACGCGTTCTTCCGCGAGGTCTGCGACTTCCCGCTCCCCGAGGCCGGCGCCTACGCGGCCGGCATCGCGTTCCTCCCGGCGGACGGCGACGAGCGCGCCGCCACGATCGCCCACGTCGAGACGCTGTGCGTCGAGGAGGGCCTGTCGGTCCTCGGGTGGCGCGAGCTCCCGCACGACCCGCACTTCACCGGCCCGGCCGCGCGCCGCGTCATGCCGCACTTCGCGCAGCTGTTCGTCGCCCCCGCCCCCGGGGGCCCGCACGCGGGCAAGACCGGCCTCGAACTGGACCGCGTCGTGTTCTGCATGCGCGAACGCGCCGAGCAGGACGTCCGGGTGTACTTCCCGAGCCTGTCCAGCCGGACGATCGTGTACAAGGGGATGCTGACGACCCCGCAGCTGGAGCCGTTCTTCCCCGACCTGTCGGACCGCCGCTTCACCAGCGCGATCGCCCTGGTGCACTCGCGGTTCTCGACCAACACGTTCCCGGCCTGGGAGCTGGCCCACCCGTACCGGTTCATCGCCCACAACGGCGAGATCAACACGGTGAAGGGCAACCGGAACTGGATGCGGGCCCGCGAGGCGCTGCTGAAGTCCGACCTGATCCCGGGCGACCTGTCCCGGATCTACCCGGTGATCGACATCGAGGCGTCCGACACCGCCTCGTTCGACGAGTGCCTGGAGATGCTGCACCTCGGCGGCCGGTCGCTGCCGCACGCGGTGCTGATGATGATCCCGGAGGCGTGGGAGAACCACGCCGAGATGGACGCCGACCGCCGCGCGTTCTACGAGTTCCACTCCACGCTGATGGAGGCGTGGGACGGTCCCGCGAGCGTCAGCTTCACCGACGGCACCGTCGTCGGCGCCGTCCTGGACCGCAACGGGCTGCGCCCCGGCCGGTACTGGGTGACCGATGACGGCCTGGTCGTGCTGGCCAGCGAGGCGGGCGTGCTCGACATCCCGGCGAGCAAGGTCGTCCGCAAGGGCCGGCTGCAGCCCGGCAAGATCTTCCTCGTGGACACCGCCGCCGGGCGGATCGTCGAGGACGACGAGGTCAAGGCCGAACTGGCCGCCGAGCACCCGTACGGCGAGTGGCTGCACCAGGGCCTCGTCCGGTTCGAGGAGCTGCCGCGCCGCGAGCGGGAGATCCCGACCCACGAGACGCTGGTCAAGCGGCAGCAGACGTTCGGGTACACGCTGGAAGAGCAGCGGATCATCCTGACGCCGATGGCCAAGAACGGCGCCGAGCCGATCGGGTCGATGGGCACCGACACCCCGATCGCGGTGCTGTCGGAGCGGCCGCGGCTGCTGTTCGACTACTTCAAGCAGCTGTTCGCGCAGGTCACGAACCCGCCGCTGGACGCGATCCGCGAGGAGCTCGTCACCTCGCTGCAGTCCACGCTCGGCCCGGAGGGCAACCTCCTCGAGCCCGGCCCCGACTCGTGCCGGCGGCTCGTCCTGCCGACCCCGATCCTGGACAACGACGAACTGTCCAAGATCATCCACATCAACGACGAGGGGTCGCTGCCGCACCTGGAGGCCCACGTCGTGCAGGGCCTGTACGAGGTGTCCGGCGAGGGGGAGGCCCTCGAAGCCCGCCTGGAGGAGATCAACTCCGAGGTGAGCCGGGCCATCGCCGCCGGCGCCCGCGTCATCGTCCTGTCCGACCGGGGCGCCGACTCGGCCCGCGCCGCGATCCCGTCGCTGCTGCTCACCGGGTCCGTCCACCACCACCTGATCCGGGAGAAGACCCGGACGCAGGTCGGCCTGGTGATCGAGACCGGTGAGGCCCGCGAGTGCCACCACATGGCGCTGCTCATCGGGTACGGCGCGTCCGCGATCAACCCGTACCTGGCGATCGAGACCGTCGAGGACCTGGTCCGCGGCGGCGTGATCGAGGGCCCGGCGCCGGGGGAGGCCGTCCGGAACCTGGTCAAGGCGTACGGCAAGGGCGTCCTGAAGGTCATGTCGAAGATGGGCGTGTCCACGGTCGCGTCCTACACCGGCGCGCAGATCTTCGAGGCGATCGGCCTCGGCGAGGACGTCGTGTCCCGCTGCTTCACCGGCACCACGTCCCGGCTCGGCGGCGTCGGCTTCGACGTGCTGGCCCGCGAGGTCGCGCAGCGGCACGCCCGCGCCTACCCGCCGGGCGGCAACGACCTCGCGCACCGGACGCTCGACGTCGGCGGCGAGTACCAGTGGCGCCGCGAGGGCGAGCCGCACCTGTTCAACCCGGACACGGTGTTCAAGCTCCAGCACGCCACCCGCACCCGCCGCTACGAGATCTTCAAGGAGTACACCTCCCAGGTCGACTCGCAGGCCGAGAGGCTGATGACCCTCCGCGGGCTGTTCAAGCTCAAGGAGGGCGACCGCGAGCCGGTGCCGATCGACGAGGTCGAGCCGGTATCGGAGATCGTCAAGCGGTTCTCCACCGGCGCCATGTCGTACGGCTCCATCTCGGCGGAGGCGCACGAGACCCTCGCGATCGCGATGAACCGCCTCGGCGGCAAGTCCAACACCGGCGAGGGCGGCGAGGACCCGTCCCGCTTCGTCCCGGACGAGAACGGCGACCTGCGGCGCAGCGCCATCAAGCAGGTCGCGTCCGGCCGGTTCGGCGTGACCTCGGAGTACCTCACCAACTCCGACGACATCCAGATCAAGATGGCGCAGGGCGCCAAGCCCGGCGAGGGCGGCCAGCTGCCCGGCCACAAGGTGTACCCGTGGATCGCCAAGACCCGGCACTCTACCCCGGGCGTCGGCCTCATCTCGCCGCCGCCGCACCACGACATCTACTCGATCGAGGACCTGGCGCAGCTCATCCACGACCTGAAGAACGCCAACCCGGCGGCGCGCGTGCACGTCAAGCTCGTCGCCGAGGTCGGGGTCGGCACGGTCGCGGCGGGCGTGTCCAAGGCGCACGCGGACGTGGTGCTCATCTCCGGGCACGACGGCGGCACCGGCGCGTCCCCGCTGACGTCGCTGAAGCACGCCGGCGCCCCCTGGGAGCTGGGCCTCGCCGAGACGCAGCAGACGCTGCTGCTGAACGGGCTGCGCGACCGCATCGTCGTCCAGACCGACGGGCAGATGAAGACCGGCCGCGACGTCGTCGTCGCCGCGCTGCTCGGCGCCGAGGAGTACGGCTTCGCGACCGCGCCGCTGGTGGTGTCGGGCTGCATCATGATGCGGGTCTGCCACCTGGACACCTGCCCGGTCGGCGTCGCCACCCAGAACCCGGTGCTGCGGCAGCGGTTCTCCGGCAAGCCCGAGTTCGTCGTGAACTTCTTCGAGTTCATCGCCGAGGAGGTCCGCGAGTACCTGGCGGCCCTCGGGTTCCGCTCGCTGGAGGAGGCGATCGGGCACGTCGAGATGATCGACGCGCGCGAGGCCGTCGACCACTGGAAGGCGTCCGGCCTGGACCTGGCCCCGATCCTGCACGTCCCCGAGGTGGCGGACGGCGCGTCGCTGCGCTGCACCGCCGAGCAGGACCACGGACTGGAGAAGGCCCTCGACAACACGCTGATCCAGCTCGCCGAGGGCGCGATCGCCTTCGGCGACGCGGTGAAGCTCGAACTGCCTATCCGCAACGTCAACCGGACGGTCGGCACGATGCTCGGCCACGAGGTGACGAAGCGGCACGGCGGGGCCGGCCTGCCCGACGGCACCATCGACGTCACCTTCACCGGCTCGGCGGGCAACTCGTTCGGCGCGTTCGTGCCGCGCGGGGTCACGCTGCGGCTGGTCGGCGACGCCAACGACTACGTCGGCAAGGGCCTGTCCGGCGGGCGGCTCACGCTGCGGCCCCCGGCGGACGCCGGGTTCGCGGCCGAGGAGCAGATCATCGGCGGCAACGTCATCCTGTACGGCGCCACGTCCGGTGAGCTGTTCGCCCGCGGGGTCGTCGGCGAGCGGTTCTGCGTCCGCAACTCCGGCGCCACCGCCGTCGTCGAGGGCGTCGGCGACCACGCCTGCGAGTACATGACCGGCGGCCGCGCCGTCATCCTCGGCCGGACGGGACGCAACCTCGCGGCCGGCATGTCCGGCGGCGTCGCCTACGTCCTGGACCTGGTGCCCGAGCGGGTCAACGGCGAGATGGTAGACCTGGAGCCGCTCGACTCCGGCGACGCCGAGTTCGTCCGGGCGCTCGTCGAGCGGCACCTGGCCGAGACCGGCTCGCAGGTCGCCCGGCGGCTGCTGGACGAATGGGACACCGCGGCCGGCCGCTTCACCAAGATCATGCCGCGTGACTACCGGCGCGTCCTGACCGCCATGGCCGAGGCCGAGGCCGAGGGACGCGACGTCGACGAGGCCGTCATGGCCGCGGCGCAGAGCTGAGAGAGGGGGACTTCCCACATGGCTGACCCGAAGGGATTTCTGACCGTCCGGCGGGAGCTCCCGAAGCGCCGCCCGGTCGACGTGCGGATCCAGAGCTGGTCCGAGGTCTACGAGGACTTCGGCCACGACCGGCTGGAGAAGCAGGCGAGCCGCTGCATGGACTGCGGCATCCCGTTCTGCCACCAGGGCTGCCCGCTCGGCAACCTCATCCCCGAGTGGAACGACCTCGTCTACCGCAAGGACTGGCACGAGGCGATCGAGCGGCTGCACGCCACCAACAACTTCCCGGAGTTCACCGGGAAGCTGTGCCCCGCCCCGTGCGAGAGCGCCTGCGTCCTCGGCATCAACCAGGAGCCGGTGACGATCAAGCGGATCGAGCTCCAGATCGTCGACCGGGCGTTCGAGGAGGGCTGGGTGCGGCCGCAGCCGCCCGCCGTGAAGACCGGCAAGACGGTCGCGGTCGTCGGCTCGGGGCCCGCGGGCCTCGCCGCCGCGCAGCAGCTCACCCGCGCCGGCCACGACGTCACGGTGTACGAGCGCGCCGACCGCGTCGGCGGCCTGCTGCGCTACGGCATCCCCGAGTTCAAGATGGAGAAGCGGCACCTCGACCGGCGCCTCGCCCAGATGCGCGCCGAGGGCACCGCCTTCAAGACCTCGGTGAACGTCGGCGTCGACATCAGCGCCGAGGAGCTGTGCGACCGCTACGACGCGGTCGTCCTGGCCGGCGGCGCCACCGCGTGGCGCGACCTGCCCGTCCCGGGACGCGAGCTCAAGGGCGTCTACCAGGCGATGGAGTACCTGCCGCCGTCCAACAAGGTGCAGGAGGGCGACTACGAGGAGTCGCCGATCTCCGCGAAGGGCAAGCACGTCGTCGTCATCGGCGGCGGCGACACCGGCGCCGACTGCATCGGCACCGCGATCCGCCAGGGCGCCGCGTCGGTCACCCAGCTGGAGATCATGCCGCGTCCGCCGGAGTCCCGGCCGGACACCCAGCCGTGGCCGACGTACCCGATGCTGTTCAAGATGGAGAGCGCCCACGAGGAGCTCGCCGACCAGGGCGGCGACCGCGTCTACGCGGTGTCCACCTCCGAGTTCGCCGGCGACGGGGACGGCAACGTCCGCGCCCTGAGGCTGGTGGAGGTCGGCGGCCCGGAGACCCGGTTCGCGCCGATCGAGGGCACCGAGCGGGAGATCCCCGCCGAGCTGGTCACCCTCGCCATGGGCTTTCTCGGCCCGCAGCGCGAGGGCCTGCTCGACGAGCTCGGCGTGGACCTCGACCAGCGCGGCAACGTGGTCCGCGACGGCGACTACAAGACGTCCGTGGACGGCGTGTACGTCGCGGGCGACATGGGCCGCGGCCAGTCCCTGATCGTCTGGGCGATCGCCGAGGGACGCGCCGCCGCGCGCGGCGTCGACGCGTTCCTCACCGGCCGGACCGACCTGCCGTACCCGATCCCGCCGACGGCGCGGCCGATCGCCTGAGCCCGCGATCGCCCGAGCACGGTGAAGGCCCTGGAGGGACGTCCCTCCAGGGCCTTCTGCCGCCTGCGGTCACCTCGCCGGTGACTCGTACCCCACGCGCCACTTGTGGTCTTGAAGCCGGTCGGCTACCGTCCCGCCAGGGTTCACGCCCGGCGCCCGGACCGTCCCGGCCCGCCGCCGTGGGCCCGCGCTCCCGCACCCCGCAACGCGGGACACCAGGGGCCCGGCCACCCACCGCTGGGGTGGCCGGGCCCACCGCGCCCCGCTCCCGCCTCCCGGACGGCCGTTTTCTCCAAGACCGGCTGGATCCGGCCGTCCTACCGTGGGTGCCATGAAAGTCCTGCACGCACCGGCCTCGCCCGCGCCGAGGCATTCATGCGGCTCAACGGCCGCCAGCCCGTCCCGGCCCAGCACGCCCTCCAGTCGCCCGGCCCGAATGGCGCGGCTTCACCACCGTCGAGCGGCTGCTGACGCTCCGCGCCCACGGCAGGCTCGAGTCCTAGCTCACAGCAGGCCGCGGACGGGCTCGCCCGCCAGGTCCCGCACCTCGTGCGCGAAGTGGGCCTGGTCGGCGTAGCCCGCCGCGTGCGCCGCGCCCGCCCGCGTCTCGCCCGCCCGCAGCAGCGCCAGCGCCCGCTGGAACCGCAGCACCCGCTGGAGCGTCTTCGGCCCGTACCCGAACGCCGCCGCCGAGCGGCGCCGCAGCTGCCGCTCGCCGATGCCCAGGTCGTCCGCCACGTCCCGCACCGAACCCCGGGCCAGCCCCGCGACCACCGCGGGCACCAGCGGATCGGGCGGGCCGATCCGCCGCCGCACCGCCGCGACCAGCGCCGCCCGCCGGTCGCCGGCCGCCGCGACGTCCTCCGCCAGCCGGTCGGCCTCCGCGCCCCACAGCTCGCGCAAGGGGACGCGCCCGTCCCGGACCGCGTCCGCGGGGACGCCCAGCACCGGCGGCGCCGTCCCGGGCCGGAACCGCACCGCCACCAGCACGTCGCCCGGCCGCATCGCCGCGGGGGCCGGGCCGGTGTCCGGCCCCGCCACGAGGATCCCGGCGTCCGACCAGATCAGGTCCACGCAGCCGTCCGGCACCACACGCTGGACGAACGGCTCGGCGCCGGGCGGCAGCGCCGCCGTCCACGCGCAGGCCAGCCCCGGCGCCTGGTACTCGCGATAGCCGGTCGGATTCACCTCTCCTGCATACCACCCGGCTCAGCGGGCAAGAGCCCTGAAAATCACTTAAAGCAGGAGAAATCATGTCGAACGATCTCCAGGGCAAGACCATCGCCTTCCTCTGCGCCCCGGAGGGCACCGAGCAGGTCGAGCTCACCGAGCCCTGGGCGGCCGTCGAGCAGGCCGGCGGCCACCCGCGCCTCGTCTCCACCCAGTCCGGCCGCCTCCAGGCGTTCGACCACCTGGACAAGGGCGACACCTTCCCCGTCGACACCACCGTCGACGTCTCCGAGCACACCGAGTTCGACGGCCTCGTGCTGCCCGGCGGCGTCGCCAACCCCGACTTCCTGCGCACCGACCCGGGCGCGGTCGCGTTCGCCAAGGCCTTCTTCGACGCCGGCAAGCCCGTCGCCGTCATCTGCCACGGGCCGTGGACGCTCGTGGAGGCGGACGTCGTCCGGGGCCGGACCCTCACGTCCTGGCCCAGCCTCCGGACCGATCTGCGCAACGCGGGCGCCACCTGGGTGGACGAGGAGGTGCGGGTGTGCGAGGAGGGGCCCAACGTCCTCGTCAGCAGCCGCAAACCCGACGACCTCAAGGCTTTCTGCCGGGCCGCCGTGGAGGCGTTCAAGGGCTGACCGGGCCACATGTGGTCTAGACCTCTGACCTAGACCATTCGGTGAACCGCGGGCGACCATATCCTGCACGAATATCCGTACCGACAAGTAACTAAGTACGGTTGTGCACGTGACCCGTCGAGCGAAGATCGTCAGCACCATCGGCCCCGCCTGCTCCAGCACCGAGCAGATCCACGCCCTCGTCGACGCCGGCATCGACGTCGCCCGCCTCAACATGAGCCACGGCGACCACGCCGTCCATGAGGAGGTCTACCACCGGATCAGGGCGGCGGCCGACGCCACCGGGCGCGGCGTCGGCATCCTGGCGGACCTGCAAGGCCCCAAGATCCGCATCGGGCGCTTCCCGGACGGGCCCGTGCGCCTCACGCTCGGCGACGAGTTCACCATCACCACCGACGACGTCCCCGGCACCCGCCGCGAGGTGTCCACCACCTACCAGGGCCTGCCGGGCGACGTCAGCCCCGGCGACAGCGTCCTCATCGACGACGGCCGCGTCGCCCTCAAGGTCGTGGACGTCGACGGCATCCGGGTCCGCACCACCGTCACCGTCGGCGGCATGGTCTCCGACAACAAGGGCCTGAACCTCCCCGGCGTCCCCGTCAGCGTCCCCGCCCTCACCGAGAAGGACGAGACCGACCTCCGCTGGGCCCTGCGCCTCGGCGTCGACCTCGTCGCCCTCTCCTTCGTGCGGACCCCCGCCGACGCCGACATCTGCTACCAGATCATGGAGGAGGAGGGCGTCCGCGTCCCGCTCATCGGCAAGATCGAGAAGCCGCAGGCCGTCGAGCGCCTCCCCGAGATCGTCGCCGCCTTCGACGGCATCATGGTCGCCCGCGGCGACCTCGGCGTCGAAATGCCCCTCGAGCAGGTGCCGATCGTCCAGAAGCGCGCCATCGAGCTCTGCCGCGAGAAGGCCCGCCCCGTCATCGTCGCCACCCAGATGCTCGAATCCATGATCTCCGCGCCCCGGCCCACCCGCGCCGAGACCTCCGACGTCGCCAACGCCGTCTTCGAGGGCGCCGACGCGGTCATGCTCTCCGGCGAGACGAGCGTCGGCCAGTACCCCATCGAGTCCGTCCTCACGATGAGCCGCATCGTGCAGACCGCCGAGCAGGCCGCCCTGCACGCCACCCACACGCTGGAGCGCATGCCGGAGACCGTCGGCGGCGCCATCGCCCGCGCCGCCGCCGAGGTCGGCGCCATCGTCGGCGCCGAGGCCCTCGCCGCCTTCACGATGTCGGGCGAGACGGCCCGCCGCCTGTCCCGCTACCGCTCGCCGATCCCGCTGCTGGCGTTCACGTCCGTCCCCGCCGTCCGCGGCCGCCTCGCGCACGTCTGGGGCGTCGAGACCTTCATCGTCCCCCAGGTCGACCACACCGACGCCATGTTCGGCCAGGTCGAGCAGGCCCTCCTCGAACTCGGCCGCGTCCAGAAGGGCGACAAGGTCGTCGTCGTCGCCGGCTCGCCGCCCGGCACCCCCGGCTCCACCAACGCCCTCCGCGTGCACAGCATCGGCGACGCCATCGCCGTCCAGCACTGAGAGACCCGGCACCGGCCACCCGCCCGCCGGGCACCGCGCGACCGCACCCCGCGCGGTGCCCGGCTCTTCCTTTCCCACCGCGCAGGTATCACCACCCGATCTCATTTCCACTTCGCTCCGGAAACCGAGTCAACCCTCCGACCAGGAATGCAACGCGGTCTCAGTACTGAGGCCCCGTGAACTCGTTCCGCGGGACGCCGGCGGACGTTGTCGCGGGTCGTCCATATCCGCACTCTCGCAGCCGGCACTGAAAGTGCGCGGGTTGTCACGGTCGGCGAGCGAGCGTCATCAGCGCATGGTGAGGCGTCAAGTTACGCATGAGGGGGTGGTCTTTCGTCGTTCATGCCATCGTGAAGGGCCTGGGCAGTAGCAGGCCCTGGGTAATCCGAGGTGGATTGGTCGCGATGGCCACCGTGGTTCCGCCGCCATCGCCGCTGGTGCCGGGAGCGGGACTCGAACCCGCACGCCCTTTCGGACAAATTCTTTTGAGGAATTCGCGTCTGCCTATTTCGCCATCCCGGCATCTTATCCGGACATGTACCTTATTGTCCGGTTCGTCGCCCGTGTCTGGGGCGGCTGCGGACCAGGGTAGCGGGTTTCGGTAGGGTCGTGGGCGTGGAGAACGCTCGGCGGGTTGTGATCGCGGAAGACGAGGCCCTGATCCGGCTGGACCTGAAGGAGATGCTTCAGGAGGACGGGTACGAGGTCGTCGGGGAGGCGGGGGACGGCGAGACCGCCGTGCGGCTGGCCGGTGAGCTGAAGCCGGACCTGGTGATCCTCGACGTCAAGATGCCCGTGCTGGACGGGATCTCGGCGGCCGAGCGGATCTCCGCCGACCGGATCGCGCCGGTGGTGATCCTCACCGCGTTCTCCCAGCGCGAGCTCGTCCAGCGGGCGACGGACGCCGGGGCGATGGCCTACCTCGTGAAGCCGTTCACCAAGACGGACCTGGCGCCGGCGATCGAGATGGCGGTGAGCCGGTACACCGAGCTGCGGGCGCTGGAGGCGGAGGTCGCCGGGCTGCAGGACCGGCTGGAGACCCGCAAGGTGGTCGACCGCGCGAAGGGGCTGCTGCAGCAGGCGCACGGCTGGTCCGAGCCCGAGGCGTTCCGCTGGATCCAGAAGACCTCGATGGACCGCCGCCTCACGATGCGGGCCGTCGCCGAGGCGGTCGTCGCGGGCGCGTCCGGCGGCCGGGACGAGCCCGCCGCGGGCTGAGCCTCCCACTACCGCCGTCTGGCGCGTTGTCAAGGGCCAACCATGCGGACCGGCCCGGCCAGATGCCGTCACTCTGTGTAATCGTCCCAGGCAAGTGCGGGTATCGGATGGGCACAGAGGTGTAACGAACTAGTAACCCTTCGAGCCGGGGGTCCTGTTCTGAGGTGGGTCGACGGTGTACGACATAGCTGATCCCCGACTGCCCGTTTTCCGGTTCCTGGTTCTCGGTGTCGGGGCATGTCTCGTACCCGATCCCCTCCCGGATCCGGATGGAAAGGTTGGGCACCTTGCGGCGCAACAAGATGAGGATCACCGGCGCGGTGGCGGTGAGCGCGGCGCTCGCGCTCAGCGCCGTGGCCTGTGGTGGCGACGATAGTGACTCCGGTGGCAGCGGCAACGAGGTCACGATCGGGTTCATGGGCGACCTGACCGGTGAGAACTCGGGCCTGGTGATCCCGCCCAAGCAGGGCGCGCAGCTGGCCATCGAGCAGTACAACGCCACGAACCCCAAGGTCAAGATCAAGTTCAAGACCTATGACAGCCAGGGCAAGCCGGAGCAGGCGACCTCGCTGGCGCTCAACGCGGTCAAGAACGACAAGATCGCCGGCCTGGTCGGCCCGGCGTTCTCGGGCGAGTCCCAGAGCGTCGGCCCGATCCTGGAAGAGGCCAAGATCCCGAGCGTCTCGCCGTCGGCGACGAACATCACGCTGGGCGAGAAGGGCTGGAAGTACTGGCACCGCGTGGTGGCCGACGACGCGGCGCAGAGCGCCGGCGTGGCCACCTTCGCGATGAACTCCGGCGCCAAGAAGGTCTTCCTGGTGTCCGACAACCAGGACTACGGCAAGGGCCTCGCGGACGCCATCGAGAAGGCCGTGAAGGCCAAGGGCGCCCAGACCCAGAACGACGCGGTCGACGACAAGGGCACCGACTACTCCTCGACGGTCAACAAGATCAACGAGTTCAAGCCCGACTTCGTGTACTTCGGCGGCTACTACGCGGTCGCGGGCCGGCTGTTCAAGCAGCTGCGCGAGGGCGGCTACAAGGGCAAGATGATGTCGGGCGACGGCTCGCTCGCCACCGGCCTGATCGAGGGCACCGGCGAGAAGAACGCCCAGGGCACGCTGATCAGCTGCGGCTGCCTCATCGACCCCACGGGCAAGACGAACCCGAAGGCCAAGAAGTTCTCCGACGACTACAAGGCCAAGTTCGGCTCGGACGTCGCGATCTACTCGACGGAGGGCTTCGACGCGGCGACGGCGTTCGTCGAGGCCGTCAAGGCGGGCAAGACCAAGCCCGAGGAGATCAACGAGTTCCTCAAGACGGTCGATGTCCAGGGTGTCGGCAAGCAGATCAAGTTCGCCGAGAACGGCGAGCTGGCCACCGAGGACATCTACATCTACGAGGTGAAGGACAACCAGCTGCCGCTGCTCGGCAAGAGCAGCGAAGCGAAGGTCTCCTAGGCGTCACCAACGCCCCTGACGAGACCCCCTGATGGCGCGGGAGCGGGAGCGCTACAGCGCTCCCGCTCCTTCTCTGATTAAGGCGACCCAAAGGTGCTCGACGACTTCATCAATCAATTCTGGCCGTCGACCATCGACGGCCTGGCGCTCGGCGCGATCTACGCGCTGCTGGCGCTGGGCTACACGATGGTCTACGGCGTGCTGAGGCTGATCAACTTCGCCCATGCCGACATCTTCATGGTCGGCACCTTCGCAGCCCTGTGGACGGTGCGTTCACTGGGCGTCGGCGCCGTGGGCGGCTTCGCGCTGGTAGGGGTGGTGGCGCTGACCGCGGTGGTGGCCGGCGCGGTCACCGCCGGCAGCGCGATGCTGCTGGAGGTGACGGCGTACCGGCCGCTCCGGAAACGGGGCGCGTCCCGGCTGGCGGCCCTAATCTCGGCCATCGGGGCGTCCATCTTCATCCAGCAGCTGTTCGCGACGGTGGCCGTGCGCCATCTGTTCGGAACGTCGAAGGAGGGCGGCAGGCTCCCCGTCGACGAGCACTTCAAGAAGCTCACGAACGTGGTGGACTTCGGCCCGATCCAGATCAGCAACGACAAGCTGATCGTCTTCGTCGGCGCGGTGCTGATGATGGTGGCGCTCGACCAGTTCGTGAACCGGACGAAGCTCGGCCGCGGTATCCGCTCGACGGCGCAGGACCCGGAGACGGCCGTGCTGATGGGCGTCAACATCGACCGCGTCGTGTCGGTGACGTTCGTGGTCGGCGGCGTCATGGCGGGTGTCGCGGCGGCGCTGTACTTCCTGCGATTCGAGCAGACGAACTACTTCGTCGGGTTCCTGCTCGGCATCAAGGCGTTCACGGCTGCCGTCCTCGGCGGGATCGGCAACATCCGCGGCGCTCTCGCCGGCGGTTTCGTGCTCGGGCTGCTCGAGATGTACGGTTCGAGCCTGTTCGGTTCGCAGTGGCGGGACGTGGTCGCGTTCACCGTGCTGATCCTGGTCCTGATGTTCCGTCCCACCGGCATCCTCGGTGAGTCCCTCCAGCAGGCGCGCGCATGAACCTCACGAAGACGATCAACGGCAAAGCGGGCCGGCGCGGTTCCGGCCTCTCCCTCGATCCGCTGCGGAACTGGTGGGCGGGCGCACCCGGCTGGCAGCGCTGGGCGGTGTACGTCCTCCTCGTCATCGGCGCGGTGTTCCTGCCGAGCGAGGCGATCGGCAGCTTCATGGCGCCGAGCGACGCCAGCTGGCCGTCCATGCTCAGCGACCAGATCGCCATCTACGTGCTGCTGGCGCTGGGCCTGAACGTCGTGGTCGGCATGGCCGGCCTGCTGGACCTCGGCTACGTGGCGTTCTACGCGGTCGGCGGCTACACCATCGCGATCTTCGCGGTGCGGTACCACTGGAGCTTCTGGGAGACGCTCGTCCTGGCGATCCTGTTCTCGGCGCTGGCGGGCGTGATCCTGGGTGCGCCCACGCTGCGTCTGCGCGGCGACTACCTGGCGATCGTGACGCTCGGCTTCGGTGAGATCGTCAAGCGGACCGCGAACAACAGCTCGTTCGTGAACGGCCCGCGCGGTGTGCAGGGCATCCCGCACCCGCCGACGCTGTCGGAGTTCGAGATCCTCGGCGTGCAGCCGCTGAAGTACGGCCTGCTGGACACGCGGCCGTACTACTACCTGCTGCTCCTGTTCATCATCATCGCGATCATCTTCGTCCGGCGGCTGGACGCCTCGCGCGTCGGCCGGGCGTGGGCGTCGATCCGCGAGGACGAGGACGCGGCCGAGCTGATGGGCGTCCCGACGTTCAAGTTCAAGCTGGCGGCGTTCGCGATCGGCGCGGCCATCGGCGGCAGCGGCGGCGTCGTGTTCGCCGCGAAGCAGACGTCGATCCTGCCGGCGAACTTCGAGTTCATCGTGTCGGCGCTGATCCTGGCGGCGGTCGTGCTGGGCGGCTCGGGGAACATCCCGGGCGCGATCCTGGGCGCGTTCGTGGTGGCGTGGCTGCCCGAGCGGTTCCGCTTCCTGGACGAGTACCGCATGCTGATCTTCGGCGGCGCGCTCGTGCTGATGATGATCTTCCGTCCGGAGGGACTGTGGCCGTCGCGGCGGCGCAAGGCCGAACTGGCGGAGGGCACCGGCGGCATGGGCAGCATGGGCGCCGAGGTCGCCGGGCCGGGCCAGTCCGAGACCGCGGAGGTGGGCAAGTGAGCGGGACGGACGAGCGCAAGCCGGTCCTGGAGCTGCGCGACATCGTGATGCGGTTCGGCGGCGTCGTGGCGCTGAACAAGGTGGAGATCACCATCCGCGAGGGCGAGATCTTCGCGCTGATCGGCCCGAACGGCGCCGGTAAGACCACGGTGTTCAACGTGACCACCGGCGTCTACAAGCCGACCGAGGGCGAGGTCGTCTTCGACGGCGAGCGCATCGACGGCAAGAAGCGCTACGTCGTGACGAAGCTCGGCGTGGCCCGGACGTTCCAGAACGTGCGGCTGTTC
The DNA here is from genome assembly GCF_001552195.1 of Actinomadura latina NBRC 106108. Taxonomy (GTDB): domain Bacteria; phylum Actinomycetota; class Actinomycetes; order Streptosporangiales; family Streptosporangiaceae; genus Spirillospora; species Spirillospora latina. The sequence continues at coordinate 102,201 of NZ_BCQS01000005.1, read as the reverse complement.
CACAACATGACCGCGCTGGAGAACGTGCTGGTGGGCGCGGACGCGCACCACCGGACGGGCCTGGCGGGCGCCGCGCTGGGCCTGCCGTGGTTCCACCGCGAGGAGCGGCGGGGCCGGGAGCTGGCGCGCGAGCTGCTGGAGCTGGTGGGGATCTCGCACCGGGCCGAGGAGGCCGCGAAGAACCTGCCGTACGGCGACCAGCGGCGGCTGGAGATCGCCCGGGCGCTGGCCACCAAGCCGAAGCTGCTGCTGCTGGACGAGCCGGCGGCGGGCATGAACCCGGCGGAGAAGGTCGCGCTGCAGGACCTGATCCGCAGGATCCGCGACACCGGGGTGACGGTCCTGCTCATCGAGCACGACATGAGCCTGGTGATGGGGATCAGCGACCGGGTCGCGGTGCTGGACTTCGGGCAGAAGATCGCCGACGGCCTCCCGGCCGAGGTGCAGAACGACCCGCGGGTGATCGAGGCGTATCTGGGGGCTCCGGCCGATGCTTCTTGAGATCGAGGACATTCACGTCCACTACGGAAAGATCGCGGCGCTCAAGGGCATCTCGGTGTCCGTGGACGAGGGCGAGATCGTGACGCTGATCGGCGCGAACGGCGCCGGGAAGACGACGACGCTGAAGACGATCTCGGGTCTGCGGAACCTGACGTCCGGAGCGATCACGTTCGACGGCCGGGACATCAGCAGGATGCCGGGCCACAAGCGGGTGTCGGCCGGGATCGGGCAGGCGCCGGAAGGGCGCGGGATCTTCCCCGGGATGACCGTGGAGGAGAACCTCCTGATGGGCGCGTACGCCCGCAAGGACGACGCGTCCAAGGAGCTGGCGGAGGCCTACGAGCTGTTCCCGCGGCTGGCCGAGCGCAAGTCGCAGGCGGGCGGCACGATGTCCGGCGGCGAGCAGCAGATGCTCGCGATCGGGCGGGCGCTGATGGCGAAGCCGAAGGTGCTGCTGCTGGACGAGCCGTCCATGGGCCTCGCGCCGATGCTGGTCCAGCAGATCTTCTCCATCATCGGGGAGATCAACCGGCGCGGCACGACGGTCCTGCTGGTGGAGCAGAACGCCCAGCAGGCGCTGCAGATCGCGCACCGCGCGTACGTGCTGGAGACGGGCCGCGTCGTCAAGGCGGCGCCGGCGGGCGAACTGCTCGACGACCCGCAGGTCCGCGCCGCCTACCTGGGCGGCGAGCTGGGCGAGGCGGCGGCGCCGGACGCGGCGCAGCCCGCCGAGCCCGCCGACGGTACGGAGGAGGCCGGGTAGCGGGATCCGTTTCGCGGTGTGCGCCCGCCGAGCCCGGTTCGCCCTGGGCCGGCGGGCGCGGCCGTGTCCGGGGCCCGTATCCGGGCCCGCCTGTCCGGGGACGTGATCAGGGGAGCGTGATCTCGGCGGGGGCCGGGTCGCTGACGGAGCCGACGGGCGGGGAGCCGTAGAGCCTGACGGCCTTCGTCTTTGCGCCGCGCGGCAGGTCGAACCAGAGATCGAACTCGACGCGCATGAACGAGCCGACGGAGAACCGCTCGGGCTGCCGCTTGATCATGGTGGCGTTGACGTCGGGGGAGTGGGCGCGGCCGTCGGCGGTGACGAGGCGCTGCTTCCAGGTGTCGAAGACCTGGATGTCGCGGCCGGTGTTGACGGCGAGGACCCGGACGCGGGTGAAGGCGCCCTTGGCGTTCATCGCGGCGTGGGTGCCCATGACGTCGGTCATGGCCTCGCTGAAGCCGATGACGGTGAAGCGCATGTCGGCGCTCTGCCCGGTCTTGCCCTGGAGGACGGACTCGCCCTCGCGCGCCTTCTCGGCGGGGATCGTGTAGGTGGGGTCCGACCGGTCGTCTCCGGAGCCGGAGCAGCCCGCGAGGGCGGCCGCGGTGAGGACGGCGGCGAGGACCAGTGCGGTGGCCGGGCGGGTGCGCGTGTCACGGTGGCGCATGATCCGGAACGTACGGCCGATCGGGGGCGGGATGAACCGGCGATTCCGTTTCGCAACCCAACCGCAACCAGTGACGGACCTATGCCGGTGTCGGACGGAGGGGCGCGCCGTCCCCGTGCATTGACCCGGGATCACCTTTGGGGCCGCACGAACCTTCCCCGGCGCGCACGTTGTCTACTCGGTGATCCCGGGCCGTTCTCGTCCACGCTACAGACCACGGGCCGCGCATCGCAAAGAAAGCGCGGATCGCGCCGGTCGGCCGCCGGTGATCAGGCGCCGGTGATCAGGCGCCGGGCGGAGCGTCCCGCAGCATGCAGGTGAGCCGGGCGGTGCAGACCCGCCGGTCCTGCTCGTCGGTGATCACGATGTCGTAGGTGGCGAGCGTGCGCCCGCCGTGCGCGCGGGTCGCCACACCGGTCACGTACCCGCCGGTCGCGGACCGGTGGTGGGTGGCGTTGATCTCGATGCCGACGGCGACGCGGCCCGGACCGGCGTGCAGCGCCGACCCGGTGGAGCCGAGGGTCTCGGCGAGGACGCAGGACGCGCCGCCGTGCAGCAGCCCGTACGGCTGGGTGTTGCCCTTGACCGGCATGCGGCCCACGACGCGCTCGGCCGACACCTCCAGGTACTCGACGCCCATGGCCTTGGCCAGATCGCCGTACCCGTCGAACCCCTCGTCCGAGCCGATCTTCGCGGCCGCTTCCTGCGGGGACATCCCGCTGGTGTCAGTCACTTACGCCTCCACACAACTGTCGTACGCGCAGACTAGAGTCCTGGTGTGGCGACGACACCAGCGACCCCTGACAAGCGTGACCGGCTTCTCCTGCTCGACGGGCATTCCCTGGCCTACCGGGCGTTCTTCGCGCTGCCGGTGGAGAACTTCTCCACCACCGACGGGCAGCCGACCAACGCCGTGTACGGCTTCACCTCGATGCTCATCAACGTGCTCCGCGACGAGCAGCCGACCCACATCGCGGTGGCGTTCGACCGCTCGGAGCCGACGTTCCGGCACGAGCAGTACGTCGAGTACAAGGCGGGGCGGCAGAAGACCCCCGACGAGTTCCGCAGCCAGGTCAGCCTGATCTTCGAGGTGCTGGACGCGCTGCGCATCCCGCGGCTGTCGGTCGCCGGCTTCGAGGCCGACGACATCATCGCCACGCTGTCGGTCCAGGCCACCGCGGCGGGCCTGGACACCCTGATCGTCACCGGCGACCGGGACGCGTTCCAGCTCGTCGACGAGCATGTCACGATCCTCTACCCGGTCCGCGGCGTGTCCGAACTCGCCCGGATGGATCCGGCCGCCGTCGAGGCCAAGTACGGCGTCCCGCCCGAGCGCTACCGGGAACTGGCCGCGCTGGTGGGGGAGAGCAGCGACAACCTGCCCGGCGTGCCCGGTGTCGGCCCGAAGACCGCCGCGAAGTGGCTGACCAAGTACGGCGACCTCGACGCCCTCGTCGCCCGCGTCGGCGAGATCAAGGGCAAGGCCGGCGACAACCTGCGCGAGCACCTCGCCGGGGTGCTGCGCAACCAGCAGCTCAACAAGCTCGACACCGAGGTCGGCCTGGAGCTGACGCCGCCGCAGCTCGTGATGGGCCAGTGGGACCGCGAGGAGATCCACACCCTGTTCGACTCCCTGCAGTTCCGCGTCCTGCGCGAGCGCCTGTACGCGTCGCTGTCGGCGGCCGAGCCCGAGGCCGACGAGGGCTTCGAGGTCGACCTGGACGCGCTGGAGCCCGGCGCGCTCGGCACCTGGCTGGAGGCCAACGCCGGCGACCGGCTCGGCGTCGCCGTCACCGGCACCTGGGGGCGCGGCACCGGCGAGATCACCGCGCTGGCCCTCGCGTCCAAGAAGGGGCCGGCCGTCCACCTCGACCCGGCCGAGCTGATCGAGGACGACGAGCGCGCCCTCGCGGCCTACCTCGCCGACCCGGCGCACCCCAAGGCGGTCCACGAGGCCAAGGGCCCGATGCTGGCGCTCGCCGCGCGCGGCATGCGGCTGGAGGGCGTCACCAGCGACACCGCGCTCGCCGCGTACCTCGCGCTCCCGGGGCAGCGGACCTTCGACCTCGCCGACCTCGTCCTGCGCTACCTGCACCGCGAGCTGCGCAGCGAGACCGAGGACTCGGGGCAGCTCACCCTGGACGGCTCCGGCGAGGAGGAGGCGGCCGAGGCCCTCGCGGTCCGCGCGCGCGCCGTCACCGAACTGGCCGACATCCTCGACCAGGACCTGGAGAAGCGCGGCGCCACCCGCCTGCTCCACGAAGTCGAACTGCCGCTCGTCGGCGTCCTGGCCGACATGGAGCGCGCGGGCATCGCCGTGGACGCCGACCACCTGGCGCACCTATCGGCCTCTCTCGGCGGCCAGGTCAAGGAACAGGAGCAGCTGGCCCACAACGCCGTCGGCCGCGAGTTCAACCTGGGATCGCCCAAACAGGTCCAGCAGGTCCTGTTCGACGAGCTGAACCTCCCCAAGACCAAGCGCACCAAGACGGGCTACACGACCGACTCCGAGGCCCTCACGACCCTCCTGGAGAAGGACGGCCACCCCGTCCTGGAGCACATCCTGCGCTGGCGGGAGGTCGCCAAGCTCAAGAGCATCGTCGACTCCCTCATCCCGATGCTCGACGACGCCGGACGCATCCACACCACGTTCAACCAGATGATCGCCGCGACCGGCCGCCTCTCCTCGACCGACCCGAACCTGCAGAACATCCCGATCCGCACCGCGGAGGGCCGCCAGATCCGCGAGGCGTTCGTCGTCGGCGGCGGCTACGAGTCGCTCCTCACCGCCGACTACTCGCAGATCGAGCTGCGGATCATGGCGCACCTCTCCGAGGACGAGGCGCTCCTGGAGGCGTTCGGCTCCGGCGCCGACTTCCACACCATCACCGCGTCCCGCGTCTTCGGCCTCCCCCCGGAGCAGATCGACTCCGAGCTCCGCGCCCGCATCAAGGCCATGAACTACGGCCTCGCCTACGGCCTGTCCGCCTACGGACTCTCCCAGCAGCTGCGGATCTCCCCGGACGAGGCGCGCGGCCTCATGGAGGAGTACTTCGAGCAGTTCGGCGGCGTCCGCGACTACCTCCGCGACATCGTCGCCAAGGCCCGCCAGGACGGCTACACCCAGACCATCCTCGGCCGCCGCCGCTACCTGCCCGACCTCAACTCCGACAACCGCCAGCGCCGCGAGATGGCCGAGCGCATGGCCCTCAACGCCCCCATCCAGGGCTCCGCCGCCGACATCATCAAGGTCGCCAGCCTCAACGTCGACCGCGCCCTCCGCGCCGCCGGCCTCACGTCCCGCATGCTCCTCCAGGTCCACGACGAACTCGTCTTCGAAGTGGCCGCCGGCGAACTCGACACCCTGAAGACCCTGGTCAGCACCGAAATGGCCGGCGCCTACGCACTACGAGCCCCCCTGAGCGTCTCCATGGGCACCGGCAGGACCTGGCAAGACGCAGCGCACTAGGTCTTTGCCTTTTCCTCCCACTTCGGGCCCTGGGGGCCCTCGCCGCGCGATCAGGTTCTTGGCTGCGTGTCCGCGTCCTCGTCGTTCGTTGCCATAGGAACGGCAATGGACATTTTGGGGGATGCGGGGTGGGGCGGGAGTGGTGGGTGGGGATCATGTGGGTACGCCGGTAGGTGTCCTAGATGTCCGGGGGGTCGTACGCTGTCCCCCTGGTCCTGTTCGGGTCTACCGGCGGGGGTATCGTGCCTCTCCTTCACAAGATCGCTGGAGTCGTGATCGTCTGCGCCGTGGTCCTCGGGCTGACGCTGCCGGGTGAGCGGCGCGGGCGGGACGCGGGGACCGCGGCCGAGCGGGCCGGAGCGGCGTCCGAGGCGACGCCCCCGGTACGGGCCGCGAAGGCCGGCGGGACGCCCGCACCGGCGGGACCGGGGACGGCCGGGCCGTCCGGGGCGCCCTCCGCGTCGGCGTCCGCGCCGATCCCGGCGGCGGCGCCCGCGGCGGTGGCGGCCAAGGCGAACGAGCTCGGCCAGGTCCCGGTGCTGATGTACCACCGGATCATGAAGAAGCCCGAGCAGTCGCTGGACCGGTCGGCCAAGGAGCTGTACGACGAGCTGACGCGCCTCGCGAAGGACGGCTACTGCCCGATCACCGCGGCGGAGTTCGTCGGCGGGCGGTTCAACGTCCCGGCGGGCAGGCATCCGGTGGTGCTGACGTTCGACGACAGCACGCCCGGCCACTTCGGGCTCGACGCGCAGGGCAATCCGAAGCCGGACACCGCGGTCGCGATCATCGAGCAGGTCGCGCGGGAGAACCCGGGGTTCCGGCCGGTGGCGACGTTCTACCTGAACAAGGAGCTGTTCGGGATGGACGACGTGCAGGCCGGGGCCGGGCTGAAGTGGCTTCAGCAGCACGGGTTCGAGCTCGGCAACCACACGGTGACGCACCCGAGCCTGTCCGGCATGTCGGAAAAGGGGGTGCGCAAGGAGATCGGTGACATGGAGGACCGGATCGTCAAGCTCACCGGCGCGCACACCACGACGTTCGCCTATCCGTTCGGGTCCGTCCCGAAGAAGGCGGGCTGGGCCGAGAAGGACGGGGGCCGCTACTCCTTCCAGGGCCTGTTCCTCGCCGGCTGGCGGCCCTCGGTGTCGCCGTTCGACGCCGACTACGACCGGAGGAAGATCGACCGGATCCGGTCCGAAGGCAAGATCAAGGAGAACGACTGCAAGAAGTACTGCTCCACCGCCTGGCTGGAGTACCTGGACAAGAACCCCGATGAGCGGTACACCTCTGACGGGGATCCGAACACCGTGACGTTTCCGAAGGCCGCCGAGGACCGGCTGGCCAAGGAGTACCGGGCTCGTGCGCGGACCTATTGATCATCGCCGCCCCCTGCGGATTGACCACGCGAGATTGGTCCCATATCCTGATCGCTGCGCTGTGGGCCTGCGCGCGCTTCGGACGGAGCAGGCTCGCGCTCGGTCAGGTCGGCGACAACGGTTCGGTTCACTGACGCGGCACGGCCCGCGTCCCATTCCGGTCTTCGGCAGGGCGGATAACGGCCCTCCGCGCACTACCCATACGACTTCCATGTCCGTACCGGAGCCAGCCGACACATGACGAGCAGCACCGAGGCCACCTCGACCACCCCGCAGGTAGCGGTCAACGACATCGGGTCCGAGGAAGCCTTCCTCGCAGCGATCGACGAGACCATCAAGTACTTCAACGACGGCGACATTGTCGAAGGCACTGTCGTCAAGGTCGATCGTGACGAGGTCCTCCTCGACATCGGCTACAAGACCGAGGGCGTCATTCCCTCGCGTGAGCTCTCCATCAAGCACGACGTCGACCCCAACGAGGTCGTCACCGTCGGAGACCACGTCGAGGCCCTCGTTCTCCAGAAGGAGGACAAGGAAGGCCGTCTGATCCTGTCCAAGAAGCGCGCTCAGTACGAGCGCGCCTGGGGCACGATCGAGAAGATCAAGGACGAGGACGGCATCGTCACCGGCACGGTCATCGAGGTCGTCAAGGGCGGCCTCATCCTCGACATCGGCCTGCGCGGCTTCCTGCCCGCGTCGCTGGTCGAGATGCGCCGTGTCCGCGACCTGCAGCCCTACGTCGGCCGCGAGCTCGAGGCCAAGATCATCGAGCTGGACAAGAACCGCAACAACGTGGTCCTGTCCCGCCGCGCCTGGCTGGAGCAGACGCAGAGCGAGGTCCGCCAGACCTTCCTCAACACGCTGCAGAAGGGCCAGGTCCGCAAGGGCGTCGTGTCCTCGATCGTCAACTTCGGCGCGTTCGTCGACCTCGGCGGCGTCGACGGCCTGGTGCACGTCTCCGAGCTGTCCTGGAAGCACATCGACCACCCGTCCGAGGTCGTCGAGGTCGGCCAGGAGGTCACGGTCGAGGTCCTGGACGTCGACATGGAGCGCGAGCGCGTCTCCCTGTCGCTCAAGGCGACCCAGGAAGACCCGTGGCAGCAGTTCGCCCGCACCCACCAGATCGGCCAGGTCGTGCCGGGCCGCGTCACCAAGCTGGTGCCGTTCGGCGCGTTCGTCCGGGTCGAGGAGGGCATCGAGGGCCTGGTGCACATCTCCGAGCTGGCCGAGCGCCACGTGGAGATCCCCGAGCAGGTCGTCCAGGTCGGCGACGAGATCTTCGTGAAGATCATCGACATCGACCTCGACCGGCGCCGGATCAGCCTCTCCCTCAAGCAGGCCAACGAGGGCGCGGCCAGCATGGAGGAAGAGGACTTCGACCCCACGCTGTACGGCATGCCCGCCGAGTACGACGAGCAGGGCAACTACAAGTACCCCGAGGGCTTCGACGCCGACACCGGCGAGTGGCTGGAGGGCTTCGACGAGCAGCGCGAGACGTGGGAGCGGCAGTACGCCGAGGCCCGCACGCGCTTCGACGCCCACCGCAAGCAGATCGAGGAGGCCCGCAAGGCCGAGGCGGAGGCCGACACCGCGCCCGCGAGCACCAGCACCAGCAGCGGCGGCGGCGGCGAGACCTCCTACTCCGGCGGCGGCGAGAGCGAGTCCGGCGGTGGCGCCCTCGCCACCGACGAGGCGCTCGCCGCGCTGCGGGAGAAGCTCTCCGGCGGTCAGTAGCCGCACCCCTCCGCCGGCCGCCCGCGCGGCCGGCGGATGAACAACACGAACACGGCCGGAGAACGATCTTCTGGATCGGCCTCCGGCCGTGCTTCGGTTGCGCCACCATGGCGGGAGGGCCGCGTCCCCTCGGCGCCTCGCCGCACCCCCGAAGGTCCGCTCGTCCCCGGGAGCACTCGTTCAATTGGCCAGCACAGACGCCGGCACCGACGCCGGCACCAGGACCGGCGGCCCCGCCGCGGCCGGCCCCTCGATCGTCCCGCAGGGCCCCGCCCGGCTCGCGCTGATCGCGGTCACCGTCGCGGTGCTCGCGCAGACCCTGCGGTTCTCACTGCCGCAGCTCGACCACTTCGCCGACCAGGCCGGCATCCCCGTCGCCGCGGCCGGTGTGCTGGTCGTCTACCTCGCCGGGTTCCTCGCACCGCCGATCCGCCGCGCCGCCGGGCCGCGCGGGCTGCTGCTCGCCGGCGTCGGCGGCCTGTTCGCCGTCCGGCTCCTCGCGCAGGCGATCGACCCGCGCACCTGGCTCGCGTTCGCGGGCACCGCGATCGGCATGATCGCGCTCGCGGCGCTCTTCGAGGGCGCCCGCGGCCTGTCCGGCGTCGGTTTCGCCACCGCCGCGGTCGCGGGCCTGTCGATCGACAGCGCCGTGCGGATGTGCTTCGCCACCTGGGACCCGGTGTGGCGGGACGGCGTCGGCCCGTGGCTGGCGTGCCTGGCGTTCGTCGGCGTCGGCGCCGCCGCCCTCTACCGCGAGCTGGCGTCGGGGCCCGTCGGCGCGCCCGGGGTGTCCTGGCGGGACGCGCTGGGCGCCGCCGCGCTCGGGCCGTTCCTCGCGCTGCAGGTCCTCGTCCTGTCCAGCCCCGCGTTCGTGGCGTCGTCCGGCTGGCAGTCGCTGACCGGCGCGCACGTCACCATCGTCATCGGGCAGGGGCTCGCGCTCGCGTTCCTCGCCTCCGGCCTCGCCGTGCGGGCGGTGCCGGGCGGGGTGTGCGTGCTCGGCGGGACCGTCCTCGGGGTCGGCGCGGGCGCCGTCGCCGGGACGTACGCGCTCTCCGGCATCGAGACCGTCCCCATCGTGATCGTCGGCCAGGTGATGGCGGCGTGGCTGCTGGCCGTGGCCGTCCGCGCGCCGCTGCGCCGCGCCGGGACCGGCGGGCCGGTCTGGCGGATCGACGCCGGCGCCGCGCTCGGCGGCCTGCTGCTCGCCGCGATCCTGATCCCCTACCAGGTCAGCGCGGTGTCCCCGCTGCCCGTCCCGAACAACCTGCTGCCCGGCCTCGCCGGGATCCTGCTCGGCGCGCTCGCCGCGTTCGCGGCGGCCCGCGGCGGCCCGCTGCCCGCCCGCGCCCCGCTGCGCGCGCTCACCGCCGGCGCCGCCGCCCTCGTGCTGCTCGCCGGCACGCTGGTGTTCACCGTGGCCGCGCCGGACGGGAAGGCGCAGCCGGCGCCCGCCGCCGGCCAGGTGCGGGTCATGAGCTACAACATCCACGACGCGGTCGACCAGTCCGGTCAGCTCGACCCCGAGGGGATCGCGCGCGTCATCGAGGGCCAGCGCGCCCAGGTCGTCCTGCTGCAGGAGGCCGGCCGCGGGTCGCTGACGTCCGGCACCACCGACGTCGGCGTGTGGCTGTCCCGCCGCCTCGGCATGAAGCTGATCTGGGGCCCGGCCGCCGACGGCCAGTTCGGCAACGCGATCCTGACGTCGCTGCCGGTGCGCAGCTCCGGGACGAGCCGGATGCCGCGCGGCGACTGGTCGCAGATCCGCGGGTACGTGTGGGCGCGGCTCGCCGTCGGCGAGACCACGATGGACGTGTGGTCGACGCACCTGGAGGGCGGCGACGACCGGGCCGGCGAGCGGTCCCGGGAGATCGCGGCGCTGCTGCGGGCCTGGGGCGGCGCGCCCCGCACGCTGATCGGCGGCGACTTCAACACCGATGCCGCCAGCCCGGAGCTGACCGCGATGACCGACGGCACCGACCTGCGCAGCGCCGCCCTCGGCGGCGAGCCGTACCCGACCCGGCCCGACGGCTCCACGCACGACTGGATCTTCGGGTCGGACGGCATCCTCGTCACCGACTACGAGGTGCCGAGGTCGGAGGCGTCCGACCACTATCCGGTCGCGGTGACCGTCCGGATCGGGCGGTGAGCGGACGCGGCGCCCGCCCGGCGCTAGGGTCGCTCCATGGCTGAAGCGCCGGTCGTGATCGAGCGGGCGGGACCCGGGGACGCCGGGGAGCTGATGACCGTCCAGCGCGCCGCCTACGTCGCGGAGGCGCAGCTGTACGGCGACCCGTTCCTCCCGCCGCTGGTCGAGTCGGTCGAGCAGCTGCGCAAGGTGCTGGAGACGGACGCGGTGGTGCTGAAGGCGGTGGCGGACGGCCGCCTCGTCGGCGCGGTCCGCGCCCAGTTCAGCGACCACACGTGCCTGGTGGGGCGGCTCGTCGTCGTCCCCGACCTGCAGGGCCGCGGCATCGGCCGGCGCCTGATGGCCGAACTGGAGGCCGAGGTGGCCGGCCGGGTCGACGCGTGCGTGCTGTTCACCGGGCACCTCAGCGAGACCAACCTGCGCCTGTACCGCCGCCTCGGCTACGCCGAGACGCACCGCGAACGCGTCGCCGCCCACCTCACCCTCGTCCACATGCGCAAGCCCCTCGTCTCCGCGGAAACCGCCTGACCGATACGTTGAGTCCGTGCTGAAAGTGGGACTCACCGGCGGAATCGGGTCGGGCAAGAGCGAGGTGTCCGCGCGGCTGGACGAGCGCGGCGCGGTGGTCATCGACGCCGACAAGATCGCCCGGGAGGTCGTGGAGCCGGGCACCCCGGGCCTCGCCGCCGTCGTGGCGGAGTTCGGCGAGGACGTGCTGCTGCCGTCCGGTGCCCTGGACCGCGAGAAGGTCGGCAGGATCGTGTTCGCCGACCGCGGGCGGCTCGCCGCGCTGAACGCGATCGTCCACCCGCTCGTCGGCGAGCGCATGCAGGAGCTGATGGACGCCGCCCCGGCGGACGCGGTCGTCGTCTACGACGTCCCGCTGCTGGCGGAGAACGGCCTGGCCCCCATGTACGACGAGGTCGTCGTGGTGGACGTCCCCGAGGAGACCCAGCTCGACCGCCTGACGTCCCGCCGCGGCATGGCCGAGGAGGACGCCCGCGCCCGCATGGCCAACCAGGCGTCCCGCGAGGAACGCCGCGCCGTGGCCACCCACGTCATCGACAACTCCGGCACCCTCGCCGACCTGAAAACGCAGGTCGACGCCCTCTGGGAGACCTTCACCCGCCGCGCCGCCTCCTAGAACGGGGCGTCGAGGGGGAGGCGGTGGACTTCTGGGAGGTAGGGGTCCAGTTCGCCTGGTTCGAACCGGCACATGCCCACGGCGTACCAGAATTCGGCGGTGGCGTTGCCCTCCCACTTGTAGCGGCCGTCCGGGGCCAGCGCGGCCCAGCCTTCGGCCAGGCCGAGGAGGGTCGCGCGGCGCGCGGGGGCGTCGCGGTCGGTGACGTCCCAAAGGATGATGGCGCCGTCGTCGCCGGCGGTGGCGAGGAGGGCGCCGTCCGGGCTGAACGCGGCCGACCAGATACGGCGGGTGTGGCCGGTGAGGGTGTGCAGGAGCCGTCCGGTGGACGGGTCCCACAGGCGCACCAGCATGTCGTCGCCCGCGGTGGCGAGCATCGCCCCGGAGGGATGGAACGCGGTCGTCCATAGGCGGCCGGTGTGGGCGGTGAGGGTGTGGAGCGCCCCGCCCGTGGACGGGTCCCAGAGGCGGACGGTGCCGTCGTTGCTGGCACTGGCGAGGGTCTCGCCGGACGGCGAGAACACCACCCGGTAGACGCGGTCGGTGTGGCCCTGGAGAGCGGCGGTGAGTTCGCCGGTGCGGGGGTTCCAGAGGCGGACGAGGCCGTCGTCGCAGCCGGTGGCGAGAAGAGCGCCGCCCGGCTGGAAGTCGATGGAGCGGACACGCCCCCGGTGGTCGGCGAGGTTGACGGTCTCGCGGCCGGTCGTCCAGTACCAGAGGCGGACGGAGTCGTCGTCGTTGGCGGTGGCGAGGACGTCCCCGGCGGGCGCGAACGCCTGCGCCCACACGTGGTCGGTCTCGACGTTCAGCTCGCGCTCGAAGGTGCCCGTCCCGGCCTGCCACAGGTGGACGCCGCCGTCGTTGGTGGCGGTGGCGAGCTGGGAGTCGCGGGTGTTGAACACGGCGGAGGTGAGGTTGTCGGCGACGCCGCGCAGCTCGCGGATCATCCGGCCGGAGCGCGGCTCCCAGAGCCGGACGAGGCCGTCGTTGCCGCTGGAGGCGAGCATGCCGCCGTCCGGGCTGAACGCGACGCCGGTGACGCGGCGGCCGTGGCCGCGCAGCACGACGCGGCACTGCCCGGTCTCGGCGTCCCACAGCCGGGCGGTGCCGTCGTTGCTGCTGGTGGCGAGCTGGGCGCCGTCGGGGCGGAACGCGAACGGCCACACGGCGCCGCGGTGCCCGGCGAGTTCGAGGCGCTGCCGCCCGGTCGCGGGGTCCCACAGCCGGACGGACCCGGCGCTGTCGGCGGTGGCGAGGCGGCCGCCGTCCGGGCTGAACGTCGCCTGGTAGATGCCGCCGCCGTGGCCGGAGAGGACGCTGCGCTGCAGGCCGTCCGCCCAGATGCGGACGGACCCGTCGGTGTCGCCGGTGACGAGGAGGTCCCCGTCCGGGTGGAAGGCGATGGCGTAGACGCGTCCGGTGTGGCCGAGGAGTTCCCGGTCGATGTCGCCGGTGCGGATGTCCCAGAGCCGGACCACGCCGGCCTCGTCCCCGGCGGCGAGGAGGGAGCCGTCCGGGTGGAACACGGCGCGGAACACGGCGCCGCGGTGGCCGGACAGCTCGCGCCGCAGCGCGCCCGTGGCGAGGTCCCAGACGCGCAGGGTGCCGCCCGCGTCGCCGGTGACCATGAGGGAGCCGGCGGGGTCGAACACGGCGGTGTAGACGGGCGCGGTGTGCCCGGACAGCTCGTGGACCAGGGCGCCGGTGGCGGTGTCCCAGATGCGGATGGTCCCGTCGGCGGCGCCCGCCGCGACGAGGTCGCCGCCGGACGGGGCGCGCCCGCCGACGACGACCGGCCACACGCCCTCGGGGTGGACGGCGAGGGTGTGCGCCGTGTGCCCGGTCGCGAGGTCCCACACCCGGACGGTGCCGTCCGCCGAGCCGCTCGCCAGCAGGTTGCCGCCGGAGTCGAACGCCACCGCGTAGGCGCGGTCGGTGTGGCCCTGGAGGGTGCGCAGGGGCGTGCCGGTGACGGCGTCGCACACGAGGACGCCGCCGTCCTCGCTGCCCACGGCCACGACGGACCCGCCCGGGCTGTAGGCGAGCGGCTGCGGGAGGCGGCTCGTCTGGAAGTGGAACCCGTAGGGGACGCCGACCGCGGGCGGCGCGATCTGGATGTCGATGGGACGCCCCGGCGCGATCGCGGCCTCGCGCAGCTCGGGGGCGGCGGCGATCCGGTCGGGGAGGACGGCGTCGACGAGGGCGGCGCGCGTCCAGCGGCTGCCGTCGACGGCGGCGTCGCGCAGGTCGGCGCGGGCGAGCCGGGCCCGGGACAGGTCGGCGCCGCGCAGGTCGGCTCCGGTGAGGCGGGCCTCGTCCAGCCGGGCCCCGGCCAGCGACGCGTCCCGCAGGATCGCCCGGGACAGGTTGGCGCCGACGAGCTGCGCGTCGGTGAGGTCGGCGCCGGTGAGGTCGACCTCCTGCAGGTCGCGGTAGGACAGGTCCTCGCCCTGGAGGCGGGCGCCGCGCAGGTCGGTGCGGGCCGGGGTCCGCAGCCGGGTCGTGACGCGGATCGCGTTGGCGCGGGCCAGGTCGCCGGCGCCGGGGTCGGCGAGGACGCCGGCCGCCCAGTCCTGGCAGGCGCGCGTGTCGGCGAGGTCGCACAGGAAGTCGACGGCGAGCTGGGTCAGCGCGCGGCGGCCCAGCGAGGCCGGGACCGCGCCGCGCGCGAACTCGTCCGCGATGTGCCGCGCGACGAGCCACTCCATCACCGACGTGTGGATGAACCCGAACAGGCCGTCGTCGGTGCGGACGAGCAGGCTGCCGGCGCCGACGGCGTGCGTCACCTGGTGCGGCGACAGCCGGCCGCCGGCGAGGCCGGTGAGGGTGTCGGCGACGTCGGCCAGCTCGGCGAGGCTGAGGAACTGCTCGTTGCCCTCCCACAGCCGCAGCGCGAGCGTGCCGACGGCCTGCCACATGTCCTCGGCCTTCAGCCCGGACGGCCCGCCGGAGCCGCCGACCCGGTCGGCCTCGTACGCCAGCCAGGACGACAGGATCTCGTGGTACAGGTCGGCGGGGGAGACGGCGCGGCGGGCCTGCGCGACCGCGCGCAGCCGGGCCTCGGGCAGGTCGGCGATGAACGACAGCATCCGCGGGTTGGCCGTCAGCGCGAGGAGCTCCTCGATGCCGGCGAGCAGGTCCAGCCGCGCCTCGGCCGCGTCCTCGTTCCCGTACCGGTTCACCAGGTACGAGCGGACCTGCGGCGGCGTGAACTCCTCCAGGCCGAGGACGCGCCGGTGCGGCAGCACGCCGACCCGCTCGCCGAGGGCCGTCAGCACCTGCGCCTGCGACTTGAAGTGCTGCGTGCGGCTCGCCACCACGATCTTGGCCTTGTCGCGGGCGGCGCGCAGCAGCGTGTCGAGGTGGTCGGCGGCCTGGTCGTAGGTCATCCGCGTGACCAGCTCGTCGAACCCGTCGAAGAGCAGCACGATGCGGCCCTGCCGGAGCATGTAGTGGAACGCCTTGAGGTCGATCAGCTCCTCGCCGTGGTTGGCGAGGTGCGCGGCGACCAGGCCGTCCACCGAGTGCGCCTTGTCGAGCGCCCGCAACTCGATGAGGATCGGGATGACGTGCGGCAGCTCCGCGGGGATGCGCCGGGCCAGCTCGCGCAGCGCGAACGTCTTGCCGCGCCCGAAGTCGCCCAGCAGCAGCAGGAACCGCCCGTGGTCGGCGGCCAGCAGCCGCAGCATCTCGCCGGCGACGTCCTCGCGGACGTCCCCGGCCAGGCGCGTCCCTTCCCCGGGCGCCTGGAAGCGGTCGAGCTCCCGGAACCGCTGCGGGACGTACAGGGACGGCGGGTACAGCCCGTCGCCGGACAGCCGCCGCGTCTGCGCCGCCACGTACTCCGACAGGTCGAGAAGGCCCTGGAACTCGGTGAGGCTGCGGACCCGGATGCCGCGCCGCAGCGCGTCGCCGCGCAGCGACCGGGCGGGCGCCGGCCCCACGTACACCAGCTCCGACCCGTGGTCGGTGCCGTCGGCGTGCACGTGCCGGATGAACGCGTCCACGTCCGCCTCGGTGACCTGCCCGACGTGGGCGCCGATGCGGTACTGGCGGACGAACCCGTCCTCCAGGTGGGTGAGCAGCAGGTGCGGCGGGTCGGAGCGGCCGTCCTCGCGCGGGGGCGGGACGATCCGCCGGATCGTCGCCCGCTCGAACCGCGTCTCGCACGCCTCCGTCAGCCGGTCGAGCAGCCGCGCCGTGGGGTCGGGGACGGGTTCGGCGGCGCCGTCCGGCGCGGGGCCGAGTTCCGGGGCGGGAGGGGCTGGCGGGGTCTGCGCGCGCGGCGGCGGGAACGTTCCCCGGGCGCCGGCCCAGGACCGGTCGAGGCGCTCGGGGCCGCGCCGCCCGGCGTCCTCGGGGATCCAGCGCTCCAGGCCGTCCCGGCGCAGCACGACGGTCTGGTGGCGTCCCGGCCCGAGCGCCGGGACGGACGGGACGCCCCGGCCGCCGAGCAGCGGGACGGCGCCGAACTCCGACTCCGTCCCCTGGAAGAACAGGTTGACGTGGCCGCCGAGCAGCGTCTCCACCGTCTCCGGGTCGCGGAGGGCGCCCGGCTCGCCGGCGATGGGCGTGTGCTCCAGCGCGGCCAGGCGGAGCCACCCCTGGTCCTCGAAGTGCCGGAGCCGCTCGTTGAACCAGGCGGCCTGCGCCCGGCCCACGTGCCCGTACCGGTCCTCCTCGCGGTGGGTCTGCGGCAGCGTCGAGTTGAGGCCGGCGACCACGACCCGCAGGTCCGGGACGGGGAACAGCGTCCACGGCTGCGCGCTGTCGAAGATCAGCGCGTCGATGCCCTGGTAGAACTCCTTGAACAGGCCCGCGTAGTGCCGCCACTTCGGCCAGTAGGGCGGCTGCGGCTCGATGTCGTCGGCCTCGCAGCTGGAGAAGTACGCCTGGCATGCGGCGCGGGTGACGTCGTGGGTGCCCGGCACGACCACGACGCGCTGCGCCTCCAGGCCGAGCAGCGCCCGCAGGCTGGTCAGGAACGACAGCGCCTCGGCGAACTCCCGGCGGCTGCCCGAGTGGGTGATGTTGCCGGTGACGACCAGCAGGTCGGGACGCGGCACGCCGGAGTCGGCCAGCCGCGTCACGTCGCTCCAGACGCGGTCCTGCAGCTCGGCGGCGGTGGTCGGCTCACCGGGCTCGGCGAGCGTCCGGCCGAACCGGGGACCCGAGATGTGCAGGACGCTGAGATGCTCGCGCGGCTCGTGCCCCGCGCCCGCCGCGGGGAACGCGGGCGCGGCCGCGGGCGCCCGCCGGGCCGGACGCTCCCCGACCCGCTCCGGCTGCGGCTCAGCGGGCTCCAGACGCCCCGGGAGGACGCCGCCGCCACCCGGCAGGGACGGGCCGCCGCCGGGGAAGCCGGGGCCGTCGAGGGGCCGCGCGTGCCCGGCGAGGGCCTCCTGGATGCGCCGCATCAGCAGCCCGCGCGCCTCGTCCGGGTCGTCGATCCCGACCAGGTCCACGTAGGTGATCGTCGACAGCAGCCCGTCGATGGGGCAGTCCTCGATCCGGACCGTGACGAGCTTGCGGGCCGGGTCGTCCGGGTCGGCCCGCAGCGCCGCCATCCACTCCAGCCGCCCGTACCGGGAGCGCAGGTAGTTGCGCGACAGCACCGCCACCACGGCCTTGGCCTCCGACAGGCCCCGGTCCATGAAGTCGATGAAGTTGGTCCCCGGCACGAAGTCCCACGCCTGCATCATCGTCCGGTGCCCGGCGGCCTCCAGCTGCCACGCGATCCAGGACGCCCACCGCTCGTCCGCGGGGGAGTAGCTGACGAAGAAATCGGTCGGACGCTCCTGCCCGAGGTGGCCGCCGGGGGTTGTCATGCCGCCAGTATCGCGCGGCCCGCCGCGGAGAACAGGGTGCCGCGACGCTTTTGGATCTTGGCGTCGGCGGCCCCTGTGGGATTATGGCGGCCGTGCCGCCCCCGATGGAGACCCTGCGCCGCGCCGTCGGCTCCCTCGGTGTACTGGACTGGATCCGGCTCGGGGTCCTCGCGGCGGGGCTGGTGTTCGTCGCCACCGGCCTGCTGCCCGCCGGCACGGCGCGGGCCAGTATCGGACGGATCGCACCGCTGCTGCTGTTCCTGTTCAGCGTCATCATCCTGGCGGAGCTGACCAAGGAGGCCGGGGTCTTCGACGCGATCGCGCAGCGGATGGCGCGGGCCGGGCGGGGGAACTACGCCGCGCTCTTCCTCCTGTGCGTGGCGTTCGCGTCGCTCACCACGATCTTCCTCAATCTCGACACGACCGCCGTGCTGCTGACCCCGGTCATGCTGGCGCTGGCGGCGCGCGCGCGGATCGCGACCCTGCCGCTGGCCATGACGACGGTGTGGCTGGCCAACACCGCGAGCCTCCTCCTGCCGGTGTCCAACCTGACCAACCTGCTCGCCGCCGACCGGGTGGCCCTGCAGACGCGTGCGTTCGCGGCCCGCATGTGGCTGCCGCAGGTGGCGGTGCTGGCCGTCACCATGGCCCTGCTGTGGGCGTTCTACTGGCGGCGCGGCATGCGCGGTGAGGACGCCTACGACCCGCCCGGTCCCGCGCCAGTCCGAGACAGGGTGCTGTTCTCCGCCACCGGGATCGCGTGCCTGATGTTCATCGGCGCGATCCTCGCCGGCGTGCACACCGGCGTCCAGCTGGGCATCGCCGCGACCGCCGCCGCCGCCGTGGCCGCCGCCGCCTTCGCCGTCCGCGACCGGTCGGTGCTGCGTCCGGTGCTCATCCCCTGGCAGCTCCTGGTGTTCGTCACCGGGCTGTTCCTGGTCGTCCCCACACTCGAACGGTTCGGCCTGGACGACGTCATGCGCGCCTTCGTCGGCCACGACGGGGACGCCGCGGGGGCGTTCCGGGCGGCGTTCTCCGGTGCGGGCCTGTCGAACGTCCTCAACAACCTTCCCGCGTACGTGGCGGGGGAGTCGGCCGTACCGGCGTCGAACAAGGACCAGCTTCTCTCCCTGCTCATCGGGACGAACGTGGGGCCGGTCATCACCCCGTGGGGCTCGCTCGCCACGCTGCTGTGGTTCGAGTGGTGCCGGCGGTGGGACGTGCGCGTACCGATCCGCAAGTTCGTCGTGACGGGGACCGTCCTCGCGATCGCGGGCTGCGGGGCCTCCGTGGGGGCGCTCCTGCTGACCCGGTAGCCGCCTCAGAAGGCGACGTGGAAGCGGCCGCCGGGGCGGGCTATCCGCGTCGTGGTCTCCAGGAGGCGGTTCAGGAGTTCGGGGCGGGCGGCCACGAAACCCAGCTCGGACGGCGGGCGGTCGATGCCGAGCTCGTAGGGGGCGCCGTCCAGGCGGCGCAGCTCGGCACCCGCCTCCGCCGCGATCAGCGCGCCGGCGGGCAGATCGACGATCTCCGGCAGGTAGCCGACGATGCCGTCGATGTCGCCGCGCGCCAGCATCGTCCAGGCGACCAGCGGCGCCCACAGCTGCAGCATGCGCGCGCACTGCTTCTCCAGGGACGTGCGCAAGGCGAACGCGACGAGATCGTCCGGCCCGACCTGATGCCCTTGCGTCCAGGCCAGGAGCGGGTTCCGCTCCCTGCCCGATCGCGGGCGGCCGGGCAGCCTCAGCAGCGCCCCGTCCGGGCCCCGGGCCCCGTAGCCGTGGACCGCCGACCATGTACGGCCCGACACCGGGTCGTGGACGACGCCTATGACCGGCTCGGCGCGCGCGCACAACGCCAGCCCCACCGCGTACACGGGCATGCCGATCGCCACGTTGTTGGTGCCGTCGAGCGGGTCGACGAGCCACACCATCTCCTCGCCGGGCGCCCCTTCCAGGACACCGGACTCCTCCGCGATGATGCGGTGCCCCGGATACGCGGCCCGCAGCCGCCCGACGATCAGCTCCTCGGCGGCCGTGTCCAGCTCCGTCACCACGTCCCCGCCGGCGCCCTTCGGCCGTATCTCCAGCGGTTCGCCGATGCGGGCGCTCAGCAGGGCGCCCGCCGCCTCGGCGGCGTCCACCGCCACGGCGCGGGCCTCGGAGAGATCGACCGGAAGGGCCGCTGACGGGGTCGTGGGTCTCATCGGGCCTCTCCAGTGGGATCGGGCGGCGGCCTACCGGCGCGCCGAGCAGTGGGCGGCGGTGATCTTGCGCGCGGAACGCCGCAGGGCGCGCTCGGTGTCGGCCTGATCGGAAAGGGAGCGGTGCAGGCGGTGCGTGGGCGTGTCCAGAGGGCCGAGCGACAGGTCGCCGCCGCCCCGCGTCTGGCGGCCCAGCGCGACCGTGGCCGCGTCCTGGCCGCTTTCGATGAGGGTGCTGTGGAACACGCCCGCGGGCAGGGTGTACGACTCGCCGGTCCCGTGCGCCGCGGAACGGCCGGGGGCGCAGCGGACGGCCCGCCCGGTCGCCCTCAACTCGTCCACGTCGCCATGGCTGACGACCTCGAAGACCTGCTGCGGTGCCCTTCCGGCGGCCTCTTCCACGTCCACCCGCACGTTCCGGACCGTCCCGTAGAGGACGAAGCTGAGCAGGTCCCAGCTGTGGCAGTGCACGGGCGACGTGGTGGACGGGGCCGGCGGCACCTCCGGCGTCCAGATGTGCAGGCACACGCCGAGATCACCGCTGCGCTCCACCGGCAGGCACAGGAACCCCAGCGGATGGCGCACCGCCGGGATCGGCGGCGCGCCGGAGGCGAGGCCCTCCAGGACCTCGCCGAGGACCCGCCCCGCCCATGCCGGCAGCGTCCGCGCCGCGGTCCCGGCGCGGATCTCCTCCCGGATCTCCTGGTACCTCACCCGTACGGGTCCTTCGCTCGCAGCGCCTTGCGGATGATCTCGATGACGTCCCGGTCGGTGTAGCCGGGCGCGAGGTCGATGCCGATCACATCGAAGAGCTTGCGCACCTCCTCGACCGTCGGCTCCTCGTCCAGCGGCGCCAGCCTCGCCTGCTCGACCGGGACGCGGCGCGCCTGGTCCAGGCTGGTCTGCAGTTCCGCGCTCACCCAGCTGTAGTAGAACTTCGCGCTGTCCACGACCAGTGCCTCGCCGCGCGGATCGTCGCGGGTCACCACCAGGCGGGACGCGGCGAGGTCGTAGCGCAGCGTCGTCATGGTCCGCGCCAGGCCGATGTCGATGTCCAGCATGGCGAACCGCTGCTTGTGCCAGCACGCCGCCAGGATCGTCGCGTACGCCTCCTTGCGGGTGCGTTCCAGCGTCCACGGCTCGCCCGTCGCGTCCGGGCCGTCCGACACCGAGCGGCGGTGCCGCGCGTACGCCTCGCACACCTCCACGCTGGTGGGGTCGAGGATCTCCAGCCGGAACAGCAGCGTGCGCCGCTCCCTGCGCGCCGCCGCCACGCACTCGGGCAGCGTCCGCGCGCGGATGTAGGTGCCCGTCCCGCCCTTGAAGAACCACCGGTCGGTGTCGCGGCGGGCCTCCGCGAGGACCTGCGCGACCTGCGCGCCGCTGATGACGCGGACGACCGTGGTCTCGTCCAGCGCGCGCTTGGTGTCGGACAGGACGCTCTCGAACCCCTCGATGCGGGTCAGCTTCGCGCTCAGCTCGTCGAGCGTGCCCGACGACGACCGCAGCGTGTCGCGGACCTCCGCCTCGACCGGGATGCGCCGGCCCCGGTCCCGCAGCACCGACGTCGCCAGCAGGCCGATCACCGCGAGGATGCCGCTGTTGGTGATCTCGTCCTCGTTCGGCAGGTTCACGCCGAGGCCCAGCACGGCGACGACGACCGCCAGCACCAGCGCGATCACCGCGTCGGCGTTCTTCCCGAGCCAGTTCGTGAAGCGGGTCATGTTCGGCTGGCACCCCGTCCTAGTCGGCGCCGTCATCGTAACCACAGTGCAACGAATGCGGAAAAGCCCTGCGGGTAAGGGGTTCGGTCCCTTGCGCGACCGGGTGCGGCCCCGCTCGCCCTAGACTCGTCGCATGCGCGTGCGGGGCCGGTGGGCTGGGGCGTGGGCGGGGGCATGGCCGACCCGGCGCTCCCGCGCGCTCGACGCCTTCCTCGCCGTGTCGCTGGCGGCCGGCGACTCCGTGTTCCTGTGGTTCGCCGACCAGCGGTTCTGGCTGCCGCCGTCCGTCGTGTCGGCGTGCAGCGTCGTCCTCGGCCTGACGCTGATCGTGCGGCGCGTCCATCCCGTGGGCCTCGCCCTGTTCTCGCTCGTGTTCGGGACGGTCACCGGCGCGGGCGTCTTCGCCGCGCTGGTCATCCTGTACTCGCTCGCCGCCTACGCCCCGTCCCGCCGTACGGTGCTGACGATCGCCGCGACGACCTACATCGCCGGGCTGGCGTTCCCGTCCCCGACGGCGGCGACCGAGAACTTCGCCGCGCAGGCCATCTTCGGCATCGCGTTCATCGCCGTCCCCGTGCTGCTCGGCCTCTACATGGGCGCGCGCAAGCAGCTCCTCGCATCGCTCCAGGAGCGCGCGGCGAGGCTCGAGCGCGAACAGCACCTGCTCGCGGAGCGCGCGCGGGGCGAGGAACGTACCCGCATCGCCCGGGAGATGCACGACGTGGTCGCCAACCGGATCAGCGTCATGGTCGTGCACGCGGGCGCGCTCAAGGCGATCGCCAGCCGCGACCCCGTCCGGGCCGCCGAGACCGCCACCGTCATCGGGGACATGGGACGGCAGGCGCTGGAGGAGCTGCGGCACGTCGTCGGGGTGCTGCGGCAGGGCGAGCAGGCCCTTCCCCAGGAGGCGGTGACGCTCGCCCACGTCCGCGAGCTCGTCGGCCAGTCCGGCGCCGCCGGCCTGCGCGTCGACCTGTCGGTCCGCGGCGAGGAGCGCCCGATGCCCTACGCCGTGGGACGGACGGTCTACCGCCTCGTCCAGGAGGCCCTCACCAACGTCCACAAGCACGCCGGGGCCGCCGACACCCGGGTCGCGCTCGGCCTGCTGCCCGAGGCGATCGAGGTGGAGATCGTCAACGCCCCGCCGACCGCCCGGCCCGAGCACCGGCTGCCGAGCGGCGGGAACGGCCTGGTCGGGCTGCGCGAGCGCGTCCACGCCCTCGGCGGCAGCTTCGAGGCCGGTCCCCGCGAGGGCGGCTACGCCGTCCGGGCCCGGTTGCCGCTGCCCGCGTCCTGACCGGCGCGGAATGTCGGACCCCCTGCATACAGTTGTCAGAGCAGGAGTTCGCCGGAGCAGGGCTCAGCAGGACCAGTAATCAGCAGGACCAGGGGAGTGCCGATGCGCCCAGTCACCGACCTGCGGCGCCGCGTCGCGCCGTTCGAGGTCGTCACCGAGATGACGCCGTCCGGCGACCAGCCGCAGGCGATCGCCGAGCTGACCGCCCGCATCGAGGGCGGCGACCGCGACGCGGTGCTGCTCGGCGCCACCGGCACCGGCAAGACCGCCACGATCGCGTGGCTGGTGGAGAAGCTGCAGCGGCCGGTCCTGGTCATGCAGCCGAACAAGACCCTCGCCGCGCAGTTCGCCAACGAGCTGCGCGAGATGATGCCGCACAACGCCGTCGAGTACTTCGTGTCGTACTACGACTACTACCAGCCCGAGGCGTACATCCCGCAGACCGACACCTACATCGAGAAGGACTCCTCGATCAACGACGAGGTCGACCGGCTCCGGCACTCGGCGACCAACTCGCTGCTCACCCGCCGCGACACCGTCGTCGTCGCGTCCGTGTCCTGCATCTACGGCCTCGGCACCCCGCAGGAGTACGTCGACCGGATGGTCCGGCTGCACGTCGGCCAGGAGATCGACCGCGACGACCTGCTCCGCCAGCTCGTCGGCATGCAGTACACCCGCAACGACCTCGCGTTCACCCGCGGCACGTTCCGGGTCCGCGGCGACACCATCGAGATCATCCCGCAGTACGAGGAGCTGGCCGTCCGCATCGAGATGTTCGGCGACGAGATCGAGAAGCTCGCCACCCTGCATCCGCTGACCGGCGAGCTGATCACCGAGGACGAGGAGCTGTACGTCTTCCCCGCCTCCCACTACGTCGCCGGGCCCGAGCGCATGGAGCGGGCCATCCGCGCCATCGAGGCCGAGCTGGAGGAGACCCTCGCCGTGATGGAGCGGCAGGGCAAGATGCTGGAGGCGCAGCGGCTGCGCATGCGCACCGCCTACGACATCGAGATGATGCGCCAGGTCGGCACCTGCTCCGGCATCGAGAACTACTCCCGGCACATCGACGGCCGCGGCCCCGGCACCGCCCCCAACACCCTCCTCGACTACTTCCCGGAGGACTTCCTCCTGGTCGTCGACGAGTCGCACCAGACCGTCCCGCAGATCGGCGCGATGTACGAGGGCGACGCGTCCCGCAAGCGGATGCTGGTCGAGCACGGGTTCCGGCTGCCGTCCGCGATGGACAACCGGCCGCTGAAGTGGGAGGAGTTCCTCGACCGCATCGGCCAGACCGTCTACCTGTCGGCGACGCCCGGCAGCTACGAGATGAACCGCGTCAAGGGCGACGTCGTCGAGCAGGTCATCCGCCCGACCGGCCTCATCGACCCCGAGATCGTCGTCAAGCCCACCAAGGGGCAGATCGACGACCTCATCCACGAGATCCGCGAGCGCACCGAACGCGACGAGCGCGTCCTCGTCACCACCCTCACCAAGAAGATGTCCGAGGACCTCACCGACTACCTCCTCGAACTCGGCATCCAGGTCCGCTACCTGCACAGCGAGGTCGACACGCTGCGCCGCATCGAGCTGCTCCGCGAGTTGCGGGCCGGCGAGTTCGACGTCCTCGTCGGCATCAACCTGCTCCGCGAGGGCCTCGACCTGCCCGAGGTGTCCCTCGTCGCGATCCTGGACGCCGACAAGGAGGGCTTCCTGCGCTCCGAGACGTCCCTCATCCAGACGATCGGCCGCGCGGCCCGCAACGTGTCCGGCCAGGTCCACATGTACGCCGACACGGTCACCCCGTCGATGGAGCGGGCGATCGACGAGACCAACCGGCGCCGTGCCAAGCAGCAGGCCTACAACACCGAGCACGGCATCGAGCCGACGGCGCTGCGCAAGCGGATCGCCGACATCCTCGACTCCCTCGTCCGCGAGGACGCCGACACCGAGACCCTGATCGGCGGCGGCGGACGCCAGCAGTCCCGCGGCAAGGCCCCCGTCCCCGGTCTCGCCTCCAGGACCAGGGAGGCCGGACGGCACGCCGCCGACCTCGTCGGCGACCGGCCCCGCGAGGAGCTGGAGAGCCTGATCGAGCAGATGACCGACCAGATGCACCAGGCCGCCACCGACCTGCAGTTCGAGCTCGCCGCCCGCCTCCGCGACGAGATCAAGGAACTCAAGCGCGAGCTCCGCGACATGAAGGAGGCCGGCGTCACGTAGGGGGGAGCACGACCGGGCCCGGCGGCCCGCGCTGTTCGCCGTCTCAGGCAGAGGACGGCTCCCAGGGAGGACAGGTCTCAGGTGAAGGACAGGTCTCAGGTGAACGACAGCACGACGCGGTCCTGCACGGGACGGTACCCGAGGCGCTGGTAGATGCCGTTGCTGGTCGGGTTCGCGAGGTCGGTGAAGAGCACGACGTGCTCGGCGCCCGCGTCCAGCGCGCCCTGGGTGACGGCGGCGGTGACCGCGGCCCCGTAGCCGCGGCGCCGGTGCCGGGCCGGGGTGTACACGGGCGCGACCCGGGCCATGCCGGCGACGACCGCCGTCCGTCCCGCCATCGCCACGGGCCCGCCGCCGGTCTCCCAGAGCATGAGCCCGCCCGCCGCGAGCCTGCCGTCGACCAGTTCCGGGTTCGCGCGCCGGGGCTCCCCGGCATCCGCGTGGAACGCGGTGAACCACTCCAGCGCCAGCTCGCGGTCGCCGCCGCCCGCCACCCGCGCGGCACCCTCGGGCTGCGGATCGGGGACGTCCAGGCCGTCGAGCCGGTAGAGCCGCTGCCGCATCGCGACGCCGCTCGCCGCCCGGGTCCTTCTGGTCCACGCGTCCGCGAACGCCTCGGCGGCCTCCGGCGACCCGTTGATCCCGGGCACCGTCGCGTCCCGTCCGGCCAGCGTCTCCGCCAGTTCCGCCGCCGCCGTCTCCGGCATCGCGGTCAGCATCGGCGGATGCGCGCCCGTCCACAGGCACGCGCCCGCGACCCGGCCGTCCGCCGTCCACCACCCGAGGAGCGCGTCGCCGTAGAGCCCGGAGCCCTGGACGCGCATGGCCTCGGTCACGGTCAGCGGCACGGTGTTCGCGACGGGGTCGCCCCGCAGGAACCCGCCCGCGTGCGCGAGGAAGCCGTCAAGGTCATTGGTGAGTGTCCAGCCCATACCCGAGCATCCCCGCACCGCCGCCCCGTCCGCATCCCCTTTTCCGGCGGGGTCGCGCGGTCATCGGGGGGCGGCGGCGTGGTCGGCGGGCCAGCCGGTGGCGAGGGCGCGGTAGTAGGGGCTGGCCCGCATGAGCTCGTCGTGGGTGCCGGAGGCGGCGACCCGGCCCCCGTCGAGGACGAGGACGCGCGCGGCGGCGCGGACCGTGGTGAACCGGTGCGCGATCACCAGCAGCGCGCACCGGCCGGCGGCCTCGTCGAGGGTGCGGCGCAGCGCCAGCTCGCTCTCCAGGTCCAGGTGGGACGTCGGCTCGTCCAGCAGCAGCAGGTCCGGACGGGTGATGAGCGCGCGGGCGATCGCCATCCGCTGCCGCTCGCCGCCCGACAGCTCCCGGCCGTGCTCGCCGACCCGGGTGTCCAGGCCCCGCGGGAGCCGGGCGACGAGATCCGCCAGATCGGTCATGCCGAGCACGCGGTGGATCTCGTCGTCCCCGGCGTCCGGGGCCGCGTAGAGGAGGTTGTCGCGGAGGGTGCCGTCCAGGATCGGGCAGTCCTGCTCGACCAGCCCGATCCGCGCGCGGTGCGCGGACCGGCTCAGCGCCCCGGCCGGGAGCCCGCCGACCAGCACCTCGCCGCGCTCGGGGTCGTAGAAGCGCTCCGCCAGCGCGAAGATCGTCGACTTGCCCGCGCCGGAGCGGCCGATCAGCGCGACGTGGCCGCGCCGCGGCACCTCGAACGACACGCCGCGCAGTACCGGACGCGCGGGGCGGTAGCCGAACCACACGTCGCGGAACTCCAGCGCCGGGGCGTGGCCACCGGACGCGTCCGCCGCGCGGAGGTCCGCGCCGGGGGCGTCACCGGCCTCCCGGGGCAGGGCGAGGGCCTCCGCGATCCGGTGGGCGGCGCCGGTGCCCTGCTGGACGACGCTGAGCGACTCGAACAGCGCGCCCAGCGGCCCCGTCAGGTACAGCATGTACAGCAGGAAGGCGACGAGGTCGGCGACGGACCCGTCCCCGGCGGCGACGCGCGCCCCGCCGGTCAGCAGCACCAGCAGGAACGAACCCGTCACCGCCAGCTCGGTGGCCGGCGCGACGAGCGCGTCGAACCCGGCCATCCGCACGTTCGCGGCGTACGCGGCCGAGGCCCGGCCCCCGATCCGCTCGCTCTCCCGGTCCTCGGCCCGGCCGGCCTTCACCGTCCGGATCGCGCCGAGCGCCCGCTCCAGGTCGGCGGCCATCGCCCCGGTCGCCCGCCGCCCGCGCAGCGACGCGGCCCGCATGCCGCGCAGCGCGAACCCGAGGAGCGTGCCCGCGACCGCGATGACGGCGGCGACGCACGCGAACAGCGCCCAGTCCAGCCAGATCATCAGCGCCACCGTGGCGGCCAGGCCGATGCCGCCGGTGACCGCGTCGGTGAGCCCGCCGGCGACGACCTGCCGGAGCGCGAGGGTGTCCGCGTCCGCCCGGGAGATCAGGTCGCCGACCCGGTGCCGGTCGTAGGCGGGCATGCGGAGCCGCAGCAGATGGTCGATCAGGTTCAGCCGGATGCCGAGCACGATGCCCTCGCCGGTGCGCGCGAGCTGGAACCGGACCAGCGCCTGCAGCAGCGCCTGGACGGTGAACAGCGCGACCAGCGCCGCCACCGCGGCCCACGGCGTCCGGCCCGCCCCCGCGGCCCCGATCACGTCGCGGGCGACGAGCGGCTGGGCGAGCCCCAGCGCCGACGCGGCGAGGGTGAGGGCCACGGTCGCGGCGATCGGCCCGCGGTGCCCGGCGGCCAGGGCGAGGACGCCGCGCAGGCCGCCCGCGCCGCCTTCACCGTGCACGGTGCTCCTCGGCCGGCGGGACGGTGATGAGCGGGACGAGGTAGCCGTCCGGGACGTCCTCCTCGACGGGCCGGCCCTCCGCCTCCACCCACGCGTGCCGCGCATCGCCGCGACCAGCAGCGGCTTGTACCGCCACGGGGTGACCCGCTCCTCGGGGCGGACGGAGAGGCATGCCTCGACCACCCGGTCGTCGAGGAACGGCGAGGCCATCGGCAGCCCGGCGCGGGCGCTCATCTGCTCCCACTGCCGGATGATGCGGGTGCACGACCGGATGCCCTGCAGGTCGGCGTGCCGTCCCCGGTCGGGCGCCAGCGGCTCGGCCGTGCGGGCGGCCTCCCGCAGCACCTCCGCCGCCGCGTGCACGGCGTCCGGGGTGACCCAGCCGAACATCCGGGGCGCGCCGTCCCAGCCGAGCGCCCCGGTGGCGGGCGGCGGCGGGGGGCGGCGGAGGCCGCCGGCCGCGTCCGCGAGCCAGCGGCGGTACGGGCGCCCGTCGGCCAGTGCCGCCGCCATCGGGCCGAGGTCCCAGTCGAACAGCGCCCGGAAGCCGCGCAGCCGCGGCAGCGCGAGCAGCGGCCGGCGGCGCAGCAGCCCGTGGTAGTGGGCCTCGGAGCACCAGGCGACGTTGTCGCCGCCGATGCCGGTCAGGTGCAGCCGGCTGCCCTTCGCCGCGAGCCGGGGGACGTGGCTGAGGACCCGCGCCCGGTCCATCATGCCGATGGACGGCTCGTCCAGCGGATCGTCGATCTCCAGGAGCCCCGCGTACACGAGCGGCGACTCCTCGGCGGGCCACACCGCGTGCTCGACGCCGGGCATGCGGGCGGCGGCGCGGCGCGCCCACACGAGGTCCTCGTCGGCCGGGTCCCGGCCGGGCCAGGTGCTCGCGACGACCGCGGCCTCGCCGCGGGCGGCCAGGAAGCAGACCGAAGTGGAGTCGAGGCCGCCGGACAGGTCGCAGCTCACCGTGCCGCCGCCCGCCGTCCGCGCGCCGACCGCCGCGGCGAGCACGGCCGCGAGGTCCGCCGCGCCGGCGGCCAGCGACCGTTCCGCCTCGGGCGGCGTCCACCAGCGGCGCACGCGGGTGCGGCCGTCCGGTTCCACGACCAGGTGCGCGCCCGGCTCCACGGCGTGCAGGCCCCGCCACATCGGCGTGTGCGGGAGCGGATGCGGGAGCGGCCACAGCAGCCGCGCCGCCAGCTGCCGCTCGTCGAGTCCGGCGCCGGCGAGGGCGGCCTCGTGGTCCGGCAGGACCACGAAGAACGCCTCGCCGTGACCCGGCATGCCGTTCAGATCAGGCATGTGCGTTGGGCGCCCGTCGTCAGTTCTTGCTGAGGATCAGACGGTCGTTGCCGTGCTTGAGGAGCAGGCCGGTCACCTTGCGGAACGAGCCGGCCGCCACCAGGACGGGCGTTTCGTACGGCTTCATCTTCTCTCCTGTTCCATGCCGTGGATTTTCTCGAGGGAGCTCCCAATTCCGCCTTCACGAAAGGCGGAACGAGCGGAGTATGGCACCGGGAATGTGGGCCGTGCCACTTCGACAATTCTTTCACCTGCGTAAACGCCGTCCGGACGGCTGCGAGTAGCAAATCGGGCCAAACTCGAATAAGTCAAGCGATGCGCGCGTCCATCTGTCCGTCCGATAACCTCCGCCAGCTAGCCGGGCGGATATTCTTCGATGGCGTTCCGGTACATCAGAAGCTCGACCGGCCGCCAGTGCCATGGCATCACGTGGACTCAATTCCGCATGACAAAAAGGGGGCCAATTCTCGAAGCCCCGCCGCCGTGTGCGGCGACGGCGGGGCCCGCTCTGCCGCAGTTCGCACAATGGCGCCGGCGGCGCCGCCGCGACGGCCGCGCCCGCCCGGTCAGCCGGTGCGGGGGGTGACGAGGCCGGATTCGTAGGCGAAGACGACGAGCTGGGCGCGGTCCCTGGCGCGCAGCTTGGTCATCGCGCGGCTGACGTGGGTCTTCGCGGTGTTCGGGCTGATCACGATGTGGGCGGCGATCTCATCGTTGGACAGGCCGCGGGCCACCAGTGCGACGACCTCGCGCTCGCGGTTGGTCAGGACGCCGAGCGCGCCGGGCGCGGGCTCGGGGCGGCGGGCGACGTACTCGCCGATCAGGCGGCGGGTGATCGCGGGGGACAGCAGCGCGTCGCCGCGGGCCGCGACCCGGACGCCCTGCACGAGATCGGCGGGCTCGGTGTCCTTGACCATGAAGCCGCAGGCGCCGGCGCGCAGCGCGTTGAAGACGTACTCGTCGAGGCCGTAGTTGGTGAGGATCACGACATGGACGCCGGTCAGCCGCTCGTCGGCGGCGATCAGCCGGGTCGCCTCGATGCCGTCCATCACCGGCATCTGGATGTCGATGAGGGCGACGTCGGGCCGGTGCTCGACGGCGAGCGCGACGCCCCGCTCGCCGTTCGCGGCCTCGGCCACCACCTCGACGTCGTCCTCGATCTCCAGCAGCGCCCGGAAGCCGCCGCGGATGAGCGCCTGGTCGTCGACGAGCAGCACGCGGATCACGCCGGTTCCCCCAGCGGCAGCTCGGCGCACACGGTGAAGCCGCCCTCGGGGCGGGGCCCGGCCCGCAGCCGGCCGCCGAGCGCCGCGACGCGCTCGCGCATGCCGAGCAGGCCCGTGCCGGGGACGGGCGGCGCCTCCGGGGCGGCCCCGCCGTCGTCGTCGATCCGCACGACCAGCCCGCCGCCGGTGTAGTCGATGCGCACCGCGGCGGCCGCCCTGCCGGCGTGCCTGGAGACGTTGGTGAGCGCCTCCTGGACGATCCGGTACGCGGCCCGGTCGACCTCGGCCGGCAGGTCGCGCCGGGTGCCGCAGATCGTCACCGTGGCGGGCAGCCCGGTCGAGCGGGCCCGTTCGACGAGGTCGCCGAGCCGGTCGAGGCCGCTGGTCCCGTCCGATCCGGGGGGCTCGTCGCCGGAGCCGCCGGGGTCGCGCAGCACCTCCAGGGTGGCGCGCAGCTCGCGCATGGCGTCGCTGCTGGCCTCCTGGACGGCCAGCAGCGCGGGAGGCACCTCCTCGCCGCGCCGCCGCGCCACGTGGACGGCCACCCCGGCCTGCACCTTGATGATCGAGATGCTGTGCGTGAGCGAGTCGTGCAGTTCGCGGGCGATGCGCAGCCGCTCCTCGCCCGCGCGGCGCCGGGCCGCCTCCTCGCGGGTGCGCTCGGCCTCGGCGGCCCGCCGCTCGGCCTCCTCCAGGTACGCCTGCCGGTGCCGGGTCACCGTCGCCGCCACGCCGGCCGCGACGAACCAGCCGAGCAGCAGCGAGGTGTTCTCGAGGTCGTGCACCGGCCCGTCATCGCCGGGCAGGGCGACCGCGAGGTCGGCGCCCAGGAAGGCCGTGGCGGCGAGGGCGGGGGCGGCCCGACGGCCTGCCGCGACGGCGGCGAACACGGCCACCAGGACGGGGAAGACGGCCGACGGGCCCGGCTGGACGTGCACGGAGACCGCGAGCATGCAGCCCGTGCTGCCGAGCAGCGCCGCCAGGGGCGCCCGCCGCCAGGCGACGAGCGCGAGCGAGCCGGCGACGGCGAGCGTGAGGTCGATCACGCCCGAGTCCGGCGCGAAGAACACGAAGACCACCGGTAGGACGCCCACCACCACGGCGAGCAGGCTGTCCTGAGCGAGCGGCCGCCATCCCTTCATAAAGCCCATCTCGGTAGGTTATGGGGCTTTTCTGGCGAGGTCCTCCGCCGCACGTCGCAAGTGACCACTACTCCCAGGGATGTAGGCGGGCGAATGCTGCTTCCCGGGTGCCGAGCGGAGGTGTCTTCCTCCGCAGGACGACGGGTGACCGGCCCGGACACCACGATGTCCGGCATGCACACGTTCCGAGTGAAGGACGAATTCCGCAAGAGCCCCGGGGGGTCGCGATGACGGTCAGGGAATCGGTCGGCGGGACGCTGACGCCGGTCGCCGCGTCCGATGCGCGCCCCGGGCTCGTCCTCGCCGCGGTGGCGGTCGTGCAGTTCATGGTCTCGCTGGACCTGTCGGTCGTGAACGTCGGGCTCCCGCAGATCGGCGCCGGCCTCGGCTTCAGCGCGGTGGGCGTGGCCTGGGTGATCCACGCCTACGCGCTCACCTTCGGCGGGCTGCTCCTGCTGGGCGGCAAGGCCGCCGACCGGTACGGGCGCAAGCGCGTCCTGCTGCTGGGGCTCGGCCTGTTCGGCCTCGCCTCCCTCGCCGGGGGCTTCGCGCAGGAGCCCGGCCACCTGGTCGCCGCGCGCGCCGCGCAGGGCGTCGGGGCCGCCGCGCTGGCCCCGGCCGCGCTGGCGCTGCTGACCGAGGCGTTCCCCACCGGCAGGGCCCGCGTCCGGGCGTTCGGGATCTGGAGCGCGACGAACGCCGCCGGCGGCGCCCTCGGGGTCCTGATCGGCGGCCTGCTCACCGAGTACGCGAGCTGGCGCTGGGTGATGTTCGTGAACGTGCCGATGGCCGCCGCGGCGCTGGCCATGGCCTGGCGGGGCGTCGCCGCCGGCCCGCGCCCGGTCCGCGGCGGACGCCCGGACGTGCTCGGCGCCGTCCTCGCCACGGGCGGCCTGAGCCTGCTGGTGTTCGGCGTCGTCCGCACCGACCGGTACCCGTGGACGTCGCCCGTCACCGTGACGATCCTGGCGGTCGCCGCCGCGCTGCTCGCCGGGTTCGTCCTCGTCGAGCGGGGCACGTCCCGCGATCCGCTGGTCCGGCTGGGCCTGTTCGCCAACCGCTCGGTCGCCGGCGCCAACGCCTACAACCTGCTGGTCGGCGCCGCCATGGCCTCGTCCTTCTACTTCATGTCCCTCTACCTGCAGCGGGTGCTCGGCCACGGCGCGGCGCTGACCGGGGTCATGTTCCTGCCGTTCGCCTTCGGCGTGATCGCCGGCTCCGTGCTCGCCGTCAAGCTCGGCTACCGCCTCGCGCCCCGGACCCTGCTGGCCGCCGGCGCGGCGCTGACCGCGGCCGGGTTCGCCTGGTTCGGCCTGATCAGCTCGGACGGCGCCTTCGCCACCGACGTCCTCGGGCCGTCGATCGTCGCCAGCGTCGGCTTCGGGCTCTGCCTGGGGCCGCTCGTCTCCACGGCCACCGCCGGCGTCGCGGCCCGCGAGACCGGCACCGCCTCGGGCCTGCTGAACAGCTCCCGCCAGATCGGCGCCTCGCTCGGCCTGGCGGCCCTCGGCACCGTCGCCCACGACCGCACCGGCCACGCCGTCACGCCCGCGACCCTCAGCGACGGGTACGCGCTCGGCCTGGCCCTCGGCGCCGTCCTCCTGCTCGGCGCCGCCCTCCTCGCCCTCGCCGTCCTGCCCCGGACGAGCCCGCCCCCGCCCCGGGAAGGAGCCCCGGTATGACCGTGATCGATGTCTTCTGCGGCGGCCTACCATCGCGGGATGGAGTACGAGGTGCGGCCGGCCCGGGCCGCGGATCTGCCGGGACTGGCGGACATCGAGAACTCGGGCGATCCGATGTTCAGGGAGATCGGGATCGTGTTCCCGCCCGGTCCGGCCGTGATCGAGCTGATGATCGAGAAGGGCGCCGAGATCGTGGTGGCCGGCGATCCGCCGGTGGGGTTCGCGGCGGTCGAGGAGGTCGACGGGGCCGCGCACCTGGAGCAGATCTCGGTGCTCGGCCGCCTGACCGGGCGGGGGATCGGCGTCCGGCTGCTGGAGGAGGTCAAGGCGCGGTCGGCGGCGGCCGGCTCGCCCGGCGTCAGCCTGCTGACGTTCCGGGACGTCCCGTGGAACGCCCCCTGGTACGCCCGGCACGGGTTCGCCGAGCTGCCCGAGGAGCGGTGGGGGGCGGGCATCAGGTCCTACTGGGACGCCGAGATCAAGGCCGGGCTGCACGACCTGGGGCCGCGCGTCGTCATGTGGGCGCCGGCCGCTTAGCGGCCCTGCGGCGCCGGCGGCGCCGCAGGAGGCGGAAGCCCGCGTACCCGGCCGGCAGGACGACGATGAGCCCGATGATCGGGGCCAGGATCGCCAGCACGCTCATGACCAGGGACGCGGCGTCCTCAAGGGTGCTCAGGACCGGCGCTCCGGCGCCCATCGTCCCCGCGTTCGCCACGGGCCGCACGGACGCCTTCGCCGCGTGGACGGCCAGCGCCACGACGATGCCGAGCCCCCAGCCGATCCACGGGTGCTCCTGCATGAACGAGGACGAGTCGAGCCGCCCGGCGGCGTCGGTGGCCGCGAAGACGGCGCCTCCGGCGGCGGGCCGGACGAACGTCTGCACGGCGTCGTTGACGCTGTCCACGACGGGCACCTTGTCGAGCACGATCTCGGCGGCGAGCAGCACGGCCAGCCCGGCGAGGACCCGCCCGTCGGTGAGCCAGCCGAACTCGGCGGGCAGCCGGACGAGGTCGCCGTACCGGGCGAGCAGGCCGACGACCAGCATCGGGATGTAGGCGTTGAGGCCCGCCGCGGCGGAGAGGCCGAGGCCGGTCAGTGCCGCGAGCATGCGTCCCTCCCGCTGACTTATCGTTGGTCCTTTGGACGCGCGGCTCCGCGCCCGCGTTCCAATTGAGATCTACAATGTAAAGGCGGGAACCCGGGACGGCTCACGCACGTCTGCCCCATGGAGCGAAGGAGGACGATGATCAGCCCGGTGGCATGGGTGCGGGACCGGCTCGGCGACCGGAGGGCCGCGATCGTCTTCCTCGTGGTGCTGCTGACGATGGCCGTCGTCCCGCTGGTGGCGCTGCCCGCGGCACGCTGCGAGGTCTTCGGCGGCGGCTGCCGCATGCCCGTCCCGGAGAAGCGCGCCGACCCCGTCGCCGCCCATAAGGCGCCCACGCCGCTCGAAGCGGCCACCCGCGGGTCCTATGTCGCGCTCGGGGACTCCTACTCGGCGGGTGTCGGCGCGGAGGCGACGCCGGCCGACCACAACCCTCTCGACCGCTGCCATCGGACGTCCAAGGCGTACTACCACGATGTCGCGCAGACCTTCCGTTTCGCGAAGGGCACCTCGTTCTGGGCCTGCTCCGGCGCGACGACCGACGACGTCCTCGACGGGCGGGGCGGCGAACCCCCGCAGATCGGCCGTATCGGACGCGACACCAGCCTGGTCACGCTCAGCATCGGCGGCAACGACGTGGGCTTCTCCAAGGTGCTCGCCGGATGCGTCGTGAGGCTGCCGTGGAGCAAGGGCTGCACCGGGCAGGGCGAGGAGATCGCCGGGAAGATGTCCGACCTGCGCCAGGACCTCCCGGGCCTGCTCGGCAAGATCGCCGCCCGAGCGCCGTACGCGCGGGTGATCGTGATGGGCTATCCGAAGGCGTTCTCCGAGGTCAGCGGCGTCGACGGGGACAACATCACGGTGCCGGACCAGCGCTGGCTGAACGCCCGCGCCTACGCCCTGGGGCAGCTGATCCGGCAGTCCGCCGCCGAGGCCGACGCGCGGAAGGCCGCGACGCACGCCCCCGGCAGCGTCGAGTTCATCGACGCCTACAGCGCGTTCGCCGGGCACGAGGTGGGCAGCCGGAACGCGTACATGAACGGCCTGACGGTGAACCTGTCGGCGCTCGAAGCCGAGCCGCGCAGCTACCACCCGACGATCGCCGGGCAGCACGCGCTGGCGCAGTTGTTCATCGCGCAGATCAAGAAGGGGCCCGGCCGCCCGCTGTCCTAGTGGTCGAGGGCACCGCCCTGCGCTGGGCCGGGTTCCGGGGCGGCTCGTAGGCTGGGAACCGGACGTCCCGTCGGATGGGGGGACCCATGGCCGTCACGGTCGCGCTCGCCGGGGACACCATGCTCGGACGGGGCGTGGCGAAGCGGATCGCCGCGTCCGGCCCGCACGGCCTGTTCTCGGACGGCGTGTGCGAAGTCTTCGCCGGGGCCGACCTCGCCCTCGTGAACCTGGAATGCTGCGTCTCCGAGCGCGGACATCCGTGGGATGCGCCCGGAAAACCGTTCCATTTCCGGGCGCCTCCGGCCGCGGTCGGCGCCCTCACCGACCTGGGCGTCGACTGCGTGACGCTCGCCAACAACCACGCCTTGGACTACGGCCCGGACGCGCTGTTGGACACGGTCGCCATCCTGCGGCGGGCGGGCATCCGCACGGTCGGTGCCGGGGCGGACCTCGCGGAGGCTCGCGAGCCCGCCGTCCTGGAGGTGCGGGGCACGCGGCTCGCGGTGGTGGGCGTCACCGATCACCCGGCCGACTTCGCCGCCGCGCCCGGCCGTCCCGGGGTCGCCTACGCCGATCTCCGGCGCGGCGTCCCGGACGGCCTGGTGCGGCGGATCCGCCGGCTGCGGGACCAGGCCGACGCCGTGCTGGTCATGCCGCACTGGGGTCCGAACATGATCGAGGAGCCGCTGGCGCACGTCCTGCGGGCGGCCGGAGCGCTCGTGGACGCGGGCGCGTCGCTCATCGCGGGGAGTTCGGCACACGTGTTCCACGGCGTGGCCTGGCCGGTCATGTACGACATGGGCGACTTCATCGACGACTATGCCGTTGACGGCAGGCTGCGCAACGACCTGGGGCTGCTGTTCCTGGTGACCCTGGACGGCGGACGTCCGTCCCGCGTTGAGGCGGTCCCGCTCCGTCTCGACTTCGCCCATACCCGGCTGGCGGACGGCGCCGACCTCGCCTGGATCACCGGGCGTCTCACCGCGGCGTGCCGTGCGTTCGGCACCGGCGTCGCCGCGCGGGACGGCCGGCTCGTCATCGGTGGGCTATAGGGGATCGCCGAGCGGGCCGTGCTCGTCCACCAGCGCCTCCGCCCAGTGCGCGGCGAAGTCCGGTTGCGTGCCGCCGACGTCGGTGAACCCGTACTCCTGGTACAGGCCCCAAGTCGCCAGTGCCCTGCCGGTCTTGTGCATGATGTTGGGGTCTGCGGCGAGGGCGGCGACCGCGCGTCCCAGGTAGGCGGGGGTCTCCCGGCCAGCGCGCGGACCTCGTCCGGGCGGCTGTGGTCGACGCGCACCGGGATCCCGGCGCCGCCGGCCGCCGTGATCCGCTCGGCGGTCTCCTCGATCGTCTCGGGCCGCCCGAGCTCGGAGCGCCCCGAGCCGCTGCTGCGCCCGGTGACGTAGACGGTCGCCCCGGCGGCCCCGAGCTGGACGGCGATGCCGCGCCCGCCCCCGCGCGTGCCACCGGCGACCAGCGCTACCTGACCGGTCAGTTTCCTCACGATTCCTCCCTGCGGATGTTCGGCGCGAGGACGGCGCCGATCTCGTCCCGGAGCCGTTCCGGCAGCGTCCCCGCACGGTCGAGGGCCCAGGCCAGGCCGGTGCCCGCGATCACGGCCTGGATCGTCCGGGCCAGTGACCTCGCGTCAGCGCGGGCCTCCAGTTCGCGCGCCGATACGTTGGCGAGGAGCATCTCGATCACCCGCCCGTTCGCCCGGTGGACGGCCAGGGCGGGAAGCATCCAGGCCCCCTCAAGGCAAGCTCAGGTAGGTAGTGCGGTCATGACGCGGCTGACCGGCAACCCGGTGATGGGCTTCCCCGCCAGTGGGTGATCAGCTGTCCGGACGGCCGAACCGCACCGGCACGCCCGGCGAGTAGAGCACGCTCACCGGCTCTCCGAGCGGCCCCGGGAGGCCGGCCGCCGCCACGAGGTTCTCCTCGCAGCGCAGCAGCGTCGCCCGGTGCAGCGGCCACCGCGGATGGACGTTCGGCAGGAACCGCACGCGTCCGAGGAGCTCGCTGTGCATGCCCCAGCGGGCGGTCACGAAGTGCTCCAGCTCGGAGGGCTCCTCCACCCGCTCGCCGATCCGCACGGTGATGCGGCTGTGGGCGCCGCGCGGCCCAGGCCACCGTCGCGAGCTGGTGTAGCTGATCACGTCCTTCCGGGCCCGGACGGTCATGCGCGACCACTGGTACGGCATCCGGAGCCCCGCGCGCGCGATCGCCACGGGCAGCAGTCTCGACGCGTCCAGCGACCGGAACACCACGCCGCGCCGTCCCTGCTCGTCCACCGAGTACAGCCGCACGTTCGTCTCCGGGAACGTCCCGAGGTACGGCACCCCGGGGAGGCCGAACCAGCCGACCCGGTGCATCCAGAAGGCGACGAGCCCGACATAGGTGACTCCGTCCAGCGTGTCCGGGGCAACGCCTTCCGGCAGCAGCGGCGCCACCTCTCGCGGCTCCACGGCCCAGTGGACGAACGCGAGGTCGAGCCACCACTGCGTAAGCCACGGCCGGCCGGTCAACCCTGGCGCATCTGCGGTGATGCTCTCGGGAACGGGCACCTCGCCATCGTCCCACAGCGCCCTGGAGCCGCTGGGCGACGACCAGCCGCGCGACCACATTCCCCGCGTCGCCGCCGCCATCGACCCGACCGAGGCCGACCTGTGCACGCGGGTCCGGGAACCGGGCCGCCGCGGAGTCACCCGGGCAGGAATCGGCGCGCCCGGCGCACCCGCCAGTCCGCTTGGAACGCTTCTCCGGCGGGGAATGGCGTCAGCGGGACGGGCACAGTTCGACGATCGAGTGCAGCTCTCCCGGCGTGACCGAGCCGACCCGCAGCCCGGCCGGCTCGGCCAGCTCGCCCAACTCGTCGAGGGTGCGCTCTCGGCCGCGGACGTAGCAGAGCATGCGCAGGTCGCCTTCGGTGTCCCGTTCGGCGCCCTGGACGTTGGCCACGTGCTCGACGACGAGGACCTTTCCCGTCCCGCCCCCCGCCTCGGCGCACCGTTGCAGGATGCGGGCGGCATGCTCGTCGTCCCAGTCGTGGAGGACGCCCGACAGCAGGTACCCGCCCGCCCCGGCGGGAAGGGCGTCGAAGAAGCTGCCGGCCCGGGCATCGGCACGATCGCCCAGGCCCGCCTCGGCGATGGCCTCTTCCGCACGCGCGACCGGCCCGGCCAGGTCGACGACCGTCCCGCGCAGCTCCTCATGGGCCCGCAGAATGGTGATCAGCAGGCTGCCGTTGCCGCCGCCCACATCGATCACGCGCCCGAGGTCGCCCCAGGGGTAGGCGGCGGCCAGGGCGGGCGCCTCCTGCACCAGCCGGCCTCCCATCAGCGCGTCGAACGACGCCGCGCGACCGGAGTCGGCGGACAGGTCGTCCCAGAACGTCCGGCCGAAACGACGTGGGAACGCCGGTTCACCAGTACGAACGGTGTGCAGCAGGTCGACGAAGCACAGATCGGCGTGCCCGATGGCCCCCTCCAGATCGAGCCAGGCCCGCATACTCCCTGGATCGTCGTCCCGAAGCTGCTCACCCAGACTCGTCAGGCCATAGCCGCCATCTTCCACACGGGAGAGGATCCCGGCCGTGACCAGGTGTCCGAGCAGCCGCCTCAGCGCGTCGGGTTCGGCGCCCACCGCCGCGGCGAGCGCCGCGTCCGTCCGCGTGCCGCCCGCGATGTGATCGGCGAGCCGCAACGTCGCCGCCACCCGAATGGCCATCGGAGTGACCAGGTCGGCAGCCGCCCACATTCCCCCGCCCCACCCGTTCTCCTCGACGCCCATAACGCCTCCTCGCTGCTCGCTCAAGAACGCTACATCCAGGGTCTGACAAAGCGGGCCACGACTTCAGCAGGAGCACGCAGCGGCCTCCGACGGACACCCGTCCGCGCTGGAAATCGTCGCGCCCAAGGCCGTGCGAACGGCATTCCGGCTCCGCGAGTGCCAAGGCCCGCACCCGCCGATGCGCTACTTCTCGTCTGGTTGGACGATGTACCAGGCGCCTGATGGGGTGGTCCAGATGAGGAAGCCGGGCCAGATCTGGTGGAGTGTCCAGCCTGGGCTTTGTTTGAGCCGGTGGTGGCGTCTGCAGAGCGGGGCGAGGTTGCAGCGGCAGGTAATGCCGGGCCGCCAGGGCACCGTATGGTCGAGGTCGCACCGGTGCGAGGGCTGATTGCAGGTCGGGAACACGCAGGTGGGGTGCCGCTCTTCGATTTCCCGGCGCATTGCGGCGGGCGGACGGTAAGCGGGGCGACCGTGAGTCTGGGCATCGCCCCGGCAGGCGGCTTCGCGGGCACGGGCGAGTTCCCGGTGGATGCGTCGCACGGTGCGCGGTACGGCGGCCGCCAAATCCCGGGAGGGGACGCGGGCGCTCACGTGCGCCAGCCGCCGTCCGGCCAGATCCGCGGCCCAGAACGCATCGGCACCCGTCCCTCCACCGGCGCCGGCCAGGTACCCGCTGACCCGGACCTCGGTCGCGACCACCATCCCGTGAGGCCACAGTGCCACGGCGGGCCCTGGCTGCAGGTGCGCGCCCACCCTCGGACCCGGGGTGCCGGTGCCGGAGTGGTTGCCAGGCAGGCGCAACGCTGGTTCGCCCACCGAATGCGGACCGGCGGTGTCGGATCGGTCGTCGGATGCGGGTGCCAACTGGTCTGACTCCGGACGCATGAGTTCGTGTTCCGGATCGGTGTGGGACGGCGCTGCGAGGCCGTCGGCAGGAACAGGGGCGATGAGGCTGCTGACGGCGGCCGGGAGGGGGAGTCCGTGCAGGAGGCGGGTGGCCAGGTCGGCGCGGATCATGTTCAGGGGCCGGGAGTCGCCGTCGTGCCTGACGCCGTGCGCGGCGGCAGTGATCTTGTTGTAGATGGCGTGGGCGTCCTCGGCGGCCAGATCGCACAGGCCCAGATCGGTGGTGCCGGAGGGGGTGCCCCAGATCTCCAGCCGCCGTTGCCGCACCGCTTCGCGCTTGCGTTCCTCCATCGCCTCGGGGGCGAGCCGCTGGAAGATTCGCTTGATGGTGCGGCGTAGTTGCCCGGTGGTCTGGGCGGATGCCTTCGGCAGCGCCTCCGCTTGGACCCTGCGGGTGACCGGTTCCGGGAGTTGGTCGGTCAGGTCGCTGATGACGCGGGCCTTGGCGAAGTCCAGGAGTCCGGCTTCCAGCGCGGCACCGGTGTCGGCGAGCGGACCGGTGAGGCGTTCGGCTAGGTGGACCATAGTGGCGGCGGTGTTGCCGGTGACAGTGAGCGCGGCGGCGAGTTCCTCCGCGACGGATTCGCGGGCGGGCAGGATCCGGTAGTCGGGATCGCCGTCGGCTTCGTCCCGGGTGCGGCGTTCGGTGAGTTCGGCGATGGCGGCCAGCTCCCGAGCCTGTGCCCACGAGGTCTGGCGGCGCGCGGCCGCGGCGACCTGGAGGAGCTCGGCATCGGTCAATTCGGCCAGGTGCTCTTTCCCGCCGGAAAGACAGATCGCCAGTTGCGGCCCTGGCGGAAACCACTCCCGATCTCCCCATTCACGCTGAGGAGCCGCGCTGTCCGCGAGCATGGACACCAAAGTCACCTCCCCTTAATCCATTCTCCAATTATATCTCAAGCCGTCACTGCCGCCACTGGGCATTCAAGACATCCCACCTAACTCCCCCTTTTATTTTCCACAAGAAACGCCAGTCGCGGGGCGGTTCACCCCGTGTCGTCAGAGGGAACCGTGCCCCGCGCATCCTTGCTGCCGATCGTCGCCCGCCATGTGCCGCGCGGAGCGCGGCCAGAGAGCAACCACGTGCCGGGCCGGAAGGGTAACACCACTTTCCGGGCACCTACCGCAAGCGAAGTGGCAGCAATCAGCGGAAAAGGCAAACGGGCGCGCCAACCCTCGGAAGATCACCTCAGCCGTGCACCTGCAGCACCACCCTGAACCGATGAAAAGAGAACCTCAGCCAAGCGCGTGTCCTAAAGGTGTGCACCAGAGGGAAACCGGCATTCCGACCGAGGTTGCGCCTTCAACATGCGGAGGGTGACGGTGGTGTTCTCCGTGGTGGCGGAGGACGTCGTTGCGGAGGTGGCCGATGACGGGGCGGACGGGCGGCGGCCGGCGGCCGGTGATGCGGGACGATCCGCTCGCCGAGGACGGACGCGGGCTGCGGATCATCGACGCGCTGAGCCTGGAGTGGGGCGTGCGGCCGGATGGGGAGCGGACGGCGGTGTGGATGCGGTTCCCAGGGCCGCCGCCGCTCCGCTGGGACTAGCTTCGCGGCCTTCCAGCGTTAGCGGGGGCAGGGCTTCAGGTGGGGAGCCGGGATGCCGCCGTTCAGGCGGCCGCAGATCGGGGTGGACGTCGGTTCGCCCTTCTTCAGCATGACCTTGATCAGCGTCAGGTTGCGGTCGCCGGGGCCGTTCACCTTGTGCTGGTCGCCGCGGAAGTCGATGTCGCCCGTCGCGGCGCTGCGGACGTGCAGGTGGCGCAGCTCCAGTATGACGTCGCCGGACGTCACCGAGCGGCTGCCGGCCACGACGCCCGGCCCGGCGGCGGTGAGGCCGAGGTTCGTGAAGGCGTTCTGCGCGGCCTGGCCGAGGGCGACGGTGGCATCGTAGGTGAGGGCCATCTGGCCGTCCACGAGGAGCGGCTCGTTGGGACGGACGCGGGGTGCGCCGATGCCGAGGAGGCTGCGGGCGAGCGTGAAGAACCCGTTGGTCTGGTCGGCGTCGCCCGCGATCAGGAACGGCAGGTGGACGAACGCCGTGTGGTAGACGACGGTGTTCGCGGGCATCGGCACCTGGTGCGGGCCGGTCCCGAACCGGGTCTTGGTCACGTCGTCGCCGGCCAGCAGGACGAGGCGGTGCTGGGTGCAGCCGCCCCCGACGAGCCCGTTCATCAGGCCGGGAAGGTCCTCGGAGCGGCCGGCGAAGTAGACGAACGGGGCGGGCGCGGCCTCGCAGGCCGCCTTCACCTTGCCGGAGATGTCGCCGGTGCCGGTGTAGACGACGCGGTCGACGTCGCCGGGCGCGAGCGCGCGGGCGACGTCGTCGGCGATCTCGCGGCTGTAGGCGTCCTTGGACGGGCCCGGGGCGCGGTGGACGAGCATCAGGCGGGAGAGCGGACGGCCGTGCAGTTCGGCGCGGACGGCGGCGCGGATCGCGGCCGCCTCGTCGAAGTCGGTGGAGGCGAGGCCGTAGTAGTGCGGCAGTGCGGGGAGCTGGTCGGAGGAGTTGACGGTGTTGACGACCGGCAGCCCGGCGGAGATCAGTTCCTTGATGGCGGCCTGGGAGTTCTCGGTGTTGCGGCCGAAGCCGATGACGCCGACGAGGGTGGGGTCGCGGTGGGCGATGTCGAGGATGCGGTCGGCGGTCTCCTGGGAGAAGACCATGTTCTGCCCGGTGTTCGCGGGCAGGATGCGCAGCTTGAGCGGGTTGTTGACCTCGCCGGGCCGGCCGGAGCGGTTGTTGCGCTTCTGGGCGAGGTACACGCCGGCGAGTTCGCGGATGCTGCTGACGGTGAGGTCGCTCTGCCCGGGGCTGGCGGTGAACACGCCCGCGTAGACGGCGGTGACGTAGTGCTCGCCGGAGGCGAGGACGGCCTCGTTCTCCTCGTGGATGCGGCGCTGGAGGTCGGCG
Organism: Actinomadura latina NBRC 106108; assembly: GCF_001552195.1. Classification (GTDB taxonomy): domain Bacteria; phylum Actinomycetota; class Actinomycetes; order Streptosporangiales; family Streptosporangiaceae; genus Spirillospora; species Spirillospora latina. The sequence goes on along the minus strand of NZ_BCQS01000005.1, from coordinate 59,128 downwards.
AGGGTGAGGCGCGAGCCGGTGTTGCGGCGGGACGGGCGGCGCTTCTCCGCGTCCAGGCCGATGCTGTCGCGGTCGCGCTCGAAGCGGACGCCGTGCGTGGACACCCCGACGCACTCGTGGCTGCCGTCGCCGTTGGTCTGCAGCCGGGTGTCGCCGTTCCAGCCGACGGGGAACCCGACGCTGCAGTACGTGGAGCGCAGGTGGGTCTGCACGTAGAGCAGGGCGAGCGTGAGGACCATGGCGGCGGCGACCAGGCTGCGCCACGACCACAGCCACGTCCAGCGGGGACGGCGCCGGACGGCGAAGGCGTCGGGGCGTCCGGCGGCGGGGTCGCCGGTCACCGGGATGCGCAGCAGGTAGGGCAGCGGGATCGATTCGCTGGGCCCCTGCGCGGTGCCGAGCGACGACCGCCACTCCTCGTACCGGTCGCGCGGGTCGCCGCCCGGTGCGGGCCCGCCGAACGCGTCGCGGGTGGCGGCGTCGATGGAGCCGATGACGATCAGCGGGTGGAACTCGCTGCGCCGGGCGCGGATGTCGCTGATCGCCGACAGCAGCGCGAGGCCGCCGTTGCCGCGTCCGACGCCGGACAGGAACACGACGGGCGGGGCCGGGCGCTTGAGGCCGCGCAGGTCCGGCGCGAGCCGCCGGTACTGGTCGCGCAGGTCCTCCAGCAGCGCGAACGTCTTGATCTGGAGCAGGAACCGGGCCGCGTCCGGCCGGGTGAGGCGCTCGCACACCCGGTGCAGGCGGCCTTCGAAGCCGAGGTCGTCACCGCCGTCGTCGCCGTCGCCGAGGACGGCGAAGAACGACGTCCGGGCGAACCAGCGGTACCGGCCGCCGAAGCCGAGGCGGGACAGGACGGGCAGCCAGATCCGCCGGGTCGACAGCCCCGCGACGACCAGCAGCACCGCGGCGAGGCAGCCGGCGGCGGTGAGCAGGATGAGGCTCGGCGTCTGCTCGGCGATGCCGCCGGCCAGCACGGCGATCATGGCGACGAGGGACCCGCCGACGGTGGTCCACCAGCCGGGGGCGCGCAGCGGCCCGCTCTGCCAGCGGAACAGCCGGGCCTGCTCGTTCCAGCGGTCGACGGCGGCGACGGGGGAGCGGCGGTACGGGGGCGGGGCGGGTGCGCCGTCCGGTCCGGGTTCGGCGGCCGCGGCCTGGATCGTCCGGATGAGGTCGGAGCGGGGGAAGCGCAGCCGGCCGAACGGCGACCGGGTGTGCGTCCACGTCAGCGGCTGGGAGATCGTGTCGGCCAGCGCGATCGCGGCGGTCTCCGCGCCGCCGGCCTCGCCGCCGGTCAGGTCGGCGGCGAGGCCGGGGGCGATCGCCGGCAGGCCCGTCTCGGCGGCGAGCCGCTTCAGTTCGTCGAGGTGCCGGCCGGGGGCGTCCGGGTCGTCGGCCGGTTCCAGGACGATGACCGGGTACGGGCGGGAGTCCAGCCGCCACGGGAGGCGCCCGGACATCCAGTCGAACAAAGCGAGGAGTCCGCGCCCGGACTCGGTGGGTCGGGGGTTGCCCACGGTTCAGCCTTCCGGAACGTGCTTCAGTGTTCCGGGAAAGCGTAGGGGCGCGGGTGTTCGTGCGTCATAAAGTGACGGCCCGATCACCGTCCGGTCTTGTCCGGTCAGTCGTCGCCGGTGATGGTGTTGAGGCGCTCCACGGCGCCGGCGAAGTCCTCGACCATGTCGTAGACGACCTGGCGGGCGGGCTTGACGGTGTTCATCAGGCCGACGCACTGGCCGACGAAGTAGTTGGCGAGGGCGCGGGCGCCCGGGTTGCCGGATTCGGCCACTTTGGTGATCTGCCGCATCGCGCCCTCGGCGACGATCATCTGCAGCGGCATGCCGAGGGGGCCGGGGCTTGCGGGGCCCTCCCACTCGTCCGTCCAGGCGGAGCGGAGCTGGCGGGCGGGCTTGCCGGTGCGGGACCGCGAGCGGATCGTGTCGCGGGACGTGGCGGCCAGCATCTTCTCCTTGACGGCCGGGGACGTCTCCGCCTCCTCCGTGGTGAGCCAGACCGAGCCGCACCAGACGCCGGACGCGCCGAGGGCGAGGGCGGCGGCCATCTGGCGTCCCGTGGCGATGCCGCCCGCGGCGAGGACGGGCACCGGCGCGACCGTGTCGACCACTTCGGGGACCAGGACCATCGTGGAGATCTCGCCGGTGTGGCCGCCGGCCTCGCCACCCTGCGCGATGATCAGGTCGACGCCGGCGGCGACCTGGCGGCGGGCGTGCTCGGACGTCCCGACGAGCGCGGCCACGGGGACGCCGGCCTCGCGGGCCTTCTCCACCATGAGCGGGGGAGGGGTGCCGAGGGCGCTGGCGATGAGGCCGATGGGGTGCGCGAGCGACACGTCGATCAGCTCGGACGCGCCCTGCTTGGTGACGCCCGTGCCGCCGCGGGCGTTCGAGCGCTTCGCCTTCTCGAAGTCGGGCAGCGGGACGTCGTACTTGTCGAACAGGCCGGTGAGGAACGCCCAGTGCTCCTCGGGGATCGCGGCGAGCATGGCGTCGAGGCCGCCGCCGCCCTCCGCCGACTTGTCGATCTTGCCGGGGACGAGGACGTCCACGCCGTAGGGGCGGCCGTTCACATGGTCGTCGATCCAGCGCAGCTCCTCTTCGAGCCGCTCGGGGCTGTAGGCCACGGCCCCGAGGACGCCGAAGCCGCCCGCGTTGGTGACGGCGGCGACGACGTCGCGGCAGTGGCTGAAGGCGAAGAGCGGGAACTCTATGCCGAATCGCTTGCAGACCTCGGTGTTCATGGTTCCGACGCTAACGGACCGAATGTCATTCGGTCTAGGGGCGGAACAGGATGTACGACTCGCCCTCGTCCGGGTGCTCGAACGCCGCGCGGAGGGGCAGCCCCTCGCGCAGGTCCTCGCGCGTGACGCCGTCCAGGCGGGCGTGCAGCCACGGACCCTCGGCCAGCTCGACCAGCGCCAGGTAGGCGGGCGGGTCCTTCGGCAGGACGGTCCAGGTCACGAGGGTCGCGGCGCCGCTCGCCTCCGCCCAGCCCAGGTCCTCGTCCCCGCACTCGGGGCAGCCGGACGCGTCCGGCGGGAACCACAGGTCGCACGACGGGCAGTGCTTGACGACGAGCCGGTCGGCGGCGGTGCCGTCGAAGAACGGGTCGGTCCGCCCGTCCCGCCGCAGAACGCCGATCTCCATGGGCTAGGCCCCCTTCTGGTGCGGGCTGACGATCAGCGTGGAGTGGTGGTCGAGGATGCCGCCGTTCCCGCTGACGAGGATCACGTCCCTGGACGGCGCCTGCCGCTCGCCGCCGTCCCCGCGCGCCTGGATCACGGCCTCCGACAGCGGCGTCATGCCCCACATGTAGTACGCCGACAGCTGCCCGCCGCCGGTGTTGGTCGGCAGCGACCCGCCGGGCCCGAGCGCGCCGGACGCGGCGAACGCGCCGCCCTCGCCCTTCGCGCAGAACCCGTAGTCCTCCAGCGACACCAGGACCGTGTAGGTGTAGCAGTCGTACAGCTCGCACACGTCCACGTCGGCGGGCGTGATCCCGGCCATCTTCATCGCCGTCGCGCCGGACGACGCCGCGCCGGTCGTGAGGCCGAAGTCGCTGCCGCGCTCCTTGCGGTGCCCGGGGTGCCCCTGCCCCCACCCCCACAGGTGGACGGGCGGGCGGGCCAGGTCGCGGGCCCGGTCGTCGCTCGTCACGATGACGGCGATGGCGCCGTTGGAGACGAGGCAGCAGTCCAGCAGGTGCAGCGGCTCGGACACCCACCGGGAGTTCTGGTGGTCGTCGATCGTGATCGGGTCGCGCATCTGGGCGAGCGGGTTGCGGGACGCCCAGTCGCGGGTCGAGACGGCGATCGCGCCGAGCTGCTCGCTGGTCGTCCCGTACCGGGCCATGTGCCGCTGGGCGGCGAGCGCGTAGAACGAGTTGACGCTGCGCAGCCCGAGCGCCGCCGTCATCCCGCCGAACCCGTACCACTCCGCCTTCCCGGGAGCGCCCCCGGACCCCGAGGGGGCGTCCCGGTTGTAGACCGAGCCCGCCGACCGCTTCGGCTTGAGCGGCGCGTCCGCGAACACGCAGGCCACGGTGGTCGCGGTCCCGCTGAGCACCGCCATCGCCGCGTAGGACACCATCGCCCCGGCCGTCGCGCCGAAGGAGTTGACCTGGGACAGCAGCCGCAGATCGCGCAGCCCGAGCGTGCCGGCCAGCTCGATGCCGGGGGAGCCGCCCATCCCGTGGCTGACCAGCAGCCCGTCCAGGTCGCCGAGCGCCAGCCCGGCGTCCCGCGCGGCGAGCCGCACCGCGTCGGCCGCGAGCCGTCGCGGGCTGCGCCCGTACACCTTGCCGAGCTCGGTCATGCCGAGTCCCGCGATCGAAGTGCCCCTGGGAATGCTCATCGCCTCGCTCTTCTCGTCCGTAAGTGCCACGGTACAGAACGACGTTCGGTGCTGGACGGGGCGGGGTGATCAGTAGCGGGCCCGGAACGGCCGGGACGAGCGTCGCCCGCGTCCCCGGGGCGACGGGGACGCGGGCGACGTGCCGGGGATCGCTCAGGAGGCCAGGACGGCCTGCAGGAAGTCCCGGGTGCGCTGCTCGGACGGCTCGCCGAAGATCTGGTCCGGCGGGCCCTCCTCCACGATCTGGCCCTGGTCGAACATCAGGACCCGGTTGGAGATGTCCTTGGCGAAGGCCATCTCGTGCGTGACGCACAGCATGGTGAGGTCGCTCTGCCGGGCGATGTCGCGCAGCAGGTCCTGGACGCCGACGACCAGCTCGGGGTCCAGGGCGGAGGTGACCTCGTCCAGCAGCAGCACCTTCGGCTGCATGGCGAGCGCCCGCGCGATCGCCACCCGCTGCTGCTGGCCGCCCGACAGCTGCGTCGGGTGCGCGTTCTCCTTGTCGGCGAGGCCCACCAGGTCCAGCAGGTCCTTGGCGCGCTCGACCGCCTCGTCTTTCGGCACCCCCAGCACGCGCACCGGACCCTCGGTGAGGTTGCGCAGCACGTTCATGTTGGGGAACAGGTTGAACTGCTGGAACACCATGCCGACCTGCTTGCGCATCTCGTGCAGGTGCTTCTGGTTCGCCGGGACGCGCTTGCCGCCCCGCTCCATGTGCCACAGCGTCTCGTCGCCGATCCAGATGACGCCCTCGTCGAGCGTCTCCAGCGTCATCAGCAGCCGCAGGATCGTGGTCTTGCCCGACCCGCTCGGCCCGATGAGCGTCACCCGCTCGCCGGGCGCCACGGTGAAGTCGAGCTCGCGGAGGACGACGTTGGAGCCGAACCGCTTGACCACCTTCTCGAAGCGGATTCCCGGCGCGGCGCCGTGCGGCAGCGGCGCCGCGTGCCCGCCCTTGGGCGCGTCCCCCTTCTGCGTGGAAACGCCCTTCTCGGTGACGGCGTCGTCCGCGGAGTCCGCCGCGGCGTCCTTGGGTGCTTCCGGTGTGGTCTCAGGTGGTGGCATAGCGCCTCTCCAAGCGGCGGACGAGTATCGAGGATATGACGCTCACCACGACGAACAACAGGCCCACCATGGTGATCGGCTCCAGGAACTGCAGGCTCTGCGCGCCGACCTTGTACGCGGAGAACAGCAGCTCCGGGACGTTGATCGCCAGCAGCATCGGCGAGTCCTTGAACATCGCGATCAGGTAGTTGCCGAGCGTCGGGATGACGCGCCGGATCGCCTGCGGCAGGATCACGTCCAGCCACACCCGCGACTTCGGCAGGTTCAGCGCGGTGCACGCCTCCCACTGCCCCTTCGGCACGTCCGCGATCCCGGCCCGGTAGACCTCCGCCGTGTACGTCGAGTAGTGGACCCCCAGCGTGATGATGCCCGCCGTGAGGGACCCGATCGTGATGCCCCATGCGGGCAGGACGAAGAACACGAAGTACAGCTGCGGGATCAGCGGCGTCGACCGGATGAACTCGGTGACCCACCGGACCGCCTGGTTGAAGACCCGGCTCGGCGTGCGGCGCAGCAGCGTCCACACCAGGCCGAGGACGATCGCGATCACGTAGCCGGCCAGCGTCGCGGTGACCGTGTAGCGCAGGCCGCTCAGCAGGTCGGGGAGGATGTCCCCGGAGTACTGCCAGTCCCAGCTCATCAGCCGGCCACCCCCGCTCCCGGGGCGCCCGCCGCGACCGTCCCGAGGGACGGCTCACTGGGCAGCCTGCGGCCGAGCATGCGGTCCACGCGGCGCTCGGCGTAGCGGACGAACAGCTGCAGCACCTGCGCGATGATGAAGTACAGGACCAGGACCACCGAGAACGCCGCGACGGTCTCGCCGGTGCTGCCCTGGATGTTCTTCGAGACGCGGGTCAGGTCGACGAGCCCGACCAGGGACACGATGGCCGTTCCCTTCATCAGCTCGATGAGCAGGTTGCCGAACGGCGGCAGCATCAGCGCGAACGCCTGCGGCAGCAGCACGCGCCGCAGCCGCTGGAACGGCGTGAAGTTCAGTGCGACCGTCGCCTCGTACTGCGCCTTCGGGACGGCGTTGATCGAGCCGCGCACCACCTCCGCGCCGTAGGCGCCGACGTTCAGGCCGAGGGCCAGCACGGCCGCGAACATCGTGGAGAACCGGAGGCCGATGAGCGGGAGCGCGTAGAAGAACCAGAACAGCAGCACCAGCGTGGCGTTGCCGCGGAAGAACTCCACGTACACCCGGTTCAGCACGCGCACCCACGCGTGGCGCGAGGTGCCCGCCATGCCGAACAGCAAGGCGAGCACCAGCGCCAGCGCGCCACCGAGGAGGGTGAGCCGGACCGTGACCCACGCGCCGTCCAGCCACTGGGGGTAGCTGTCGAGGACGTCGGACACGCGGGATCAGCCCTTGCAGAACTTGGCGGAGGTGTCGTCCGGGCCCGGCATGTCGTCCTGGGTGAACCCGAAGGGCTGCAGGATCGGCAGCAGCCCGTTCTGCTGCTTGAGCTTGTCCAGCTGGCCGTTCCAGGCGGTGACCAGGTCCGAGTCGGCCTTGCGGAACGCGAACGCGCCGGCGCCCAGCTGCTCCTTGCCGTCGATGACCGGGGTGAACGGGTCCGTCACCTCGAAGCCCTCGCCCTTGTGCTTGGACAGCAGGTCGGCCAGCGAGATGCGGGTCAGCCAGATGCAGTCGATGCGCCCGGCCTTGAGGCCCTCGAAGGCGCTCGCCTGGTCGGCGAACGTCTTGATGTCGCCCTTCTTCACGCCGGTGCTCTCGGCGTAGCCGGCCTCGACCGCGCCGGTGAGGACGCCGACCTTGGCGCCCTTCGCGGCCGGGTCCTTCTCGTTCTTCAGGCCCTTCGGGTTGCCCTCCTTGACCATGAACGCGCTCTTGGCGACGTACTCGGGGTTCGCGAACGCCGCGGACGCGCACCGCTCCGGCGTGATGAACATGCCGGCGGCGATCGCGTCGAACCGCTTGGCGTTGAGCCCGGCGATCAGGCCGCCGAAGTCGACCTGGACGCCCTTGATCTCGTCGATGCCGAGGTTCTTGAAGATGGCGCGGGCCAGCTCGGGCGCCTCACCGGTCAGCTTCCCGGACTTGTCGGTGTAGCCGTAGGGCGCCTCGTTCGCGAAGCCCACCGTGATCGAGCCGGCGTCCTTGGCCTTCTGCAGCGTGCCGCCGCCCGACTTCTCCGTCTCCGGATCCGTCGTGGAGCAGCCCGCCGCGGCCAGCGGCGCCGCGGCGGACAGCAGCACGGCGGTGCGGAGGAAGTCTCTTCTCGAAGAAGTCATCGTTGAACTCCTGTCGGTGTGCCGTCGCGCCCGCGAGGGCCTGGCAGGGCCCCCGCGGGCGCGGGGCGAGCGGTCGGGGTTATCGAATTGTTGTCACCCGGTCAGCCGGCCACAGGGGTGAAATCGCGTGCCCCGATGAACGCGGGACGGGGCGCGGGCGCCGAGAACGGCTCGCCGCACGTGTTCTCAACGCTATTGAACACGATGAACACGTTGGATCGGGGGAAGGGAGTGATGTTGCCGTTGGAGCCGTGCATGCAGTTGCAGTCGAACAGGGTCGCGGAGCCCGCCGAGCCGGTGAACAGCTCGATCCCGTGCTTGTCTGCCAGGATCGAGAGGCTGTTGGGGTCGGGCGTACCGATCTCCTGGCCGCGCAGGGACTCCTTGTAGTGGTCGTCGGGGGTCTGTCCCACGCACGCCACGAAGGTCTTGTGCGAGCCAGGCATAATCATTAGCCCGCCATTGTGCACGAAATTCTCGGTGAGCGCTATGGAAATGCTCACCGCGCGCATCCGCGGCATGCCGTCCTCGGCGTGCCAGGTCTCGAAGTCGGAGTGCCAGTAGAAGTCCTTGCCGGTGAACCCCGGCTTGTAGTTGACCCGGCTCTGGTGGACGTACACGTCCGAGCCGAGGATCTGCCGGGCGCGGCCGGCGACGCGCGGGTCGCGGACGAGCCCGGCGAAGACCTCACTGATCCGGTGGACCTCGAAGATGGAGCGGACCTCGTTCGAGCCGCGCTCGGTGACCGTGCGCTCGTCGGCCAGGATCTCCGGGTCGGACGACAGCCGGCGCAGCTCGGCGCGGTAGTCCTCGACCTCCTCCGGCGCGAGCAGCTGGTCGACGGACAGGAAGCCGTTGGCCTCGAACGAGTCAAGGGTGGCGCCATCGATCGGCCCGTCCTGCGGCGTGCCGTACACGACCGGGTCCTGCCGGTACAGCAGCGCCGCCTCGGCGGCCTTCCGGGTGGGGTAGGCGTCGTCGATCGTCGGATGGGACTCGATGATGCTCATGCGTCCTCCTCAGTCAGCAGCGGATAGACACCGTTCTCGTCATGGACCTCCCGGCCGGTGCAGGGCGGGTTGAAGACGCACACGGTCTTGACGTCCGTGTGCGCGCGCAGCGTGTGGTGCTCGTGGCCGTCCAGCAGGTACATCACGCCCGGCCGGATCTCGTGCTTCTCACCGGTCTCGTCGTCGGTGAGCTCGCCGTGGCCCTCGATGCAGTAGACGGCCTCGATGTGGTTCGCGTACCACATCTTCGTCTCGGTCCCCGCGTACAGAATCGTCTCGTGCAGCGAGAAGCCGACGCCCTCCTTGGCGAGCACGAACCGCCGGCTGCACCAGGTGGGCGCCTGGACGTCGCGCTCGGTGCCGACGATCTCGTCAAGGGAACGAACGATCATTGATCTCCTCTTTCCTGTGGTGCCGGGCGGCGGCTCAGACCGTGACCTTCGCCCGGACGGCCTCGACCGAGTCCGCGATGATCTCCAGGCCGCGGGCCAGCTCGGCCTCCGTCGTGGTGAGCGGCGGCAGCAGCTTGACGACCTCGCCCTCGGGGCCGGACGTCTCCATCAGCAGCCCGCGCGCGAACGCCTCCCCGCACACCTTGGGAGCCGTCTCCGGGTCCTTCATCACCAGGCCCCACGCCAGGCCCCGGCCGCGGACGCCGTCGATCGCGCCGGCGTGCGCGAGCGCGATCTCCTCCAGCGCCGCCTGGACCTGCTGGCCCTTGGCGAGGGTCTGCTTCTCGAAGTCGTCGCCGGTCCAGTAGTCCTCCAGCGCGGCGACGGCGGTGACGAACGCCGGGTTGAAGCCGCGGAAGGTGCCGTTGTGCTCGCCCGGCTCCCACACGTCCAGTTCCCGCTTCATGAGCGTGACCGCGAACGGCAGCCCGTAGCCGCTGAGGGACTTGGACAGGCAGACGATGTCCGGGGTGATCCCGGCCTCTTCGAAGCTGAAGAACGACCCGGTGCGGCCGCAGCCCATCTGGACGTCGTCGACGATGAGCAGGATGTCGTGCCGGCGGCACAGGTCCTGCAGGCCGCGCAGCCACTCGGCAGTGGCGACGTTGATGCCTCCCTCGCCCTGCACGGTCTCCACGATGACGGCGGCGGGCTTGTCCAGGCCGCTGCCGCTGTCGTCCAGCATCGTGTCGAACAGCAGGAAGTCGGGCGTGCGCCCGTCGAGGTAGTTGTCGTAGGGCATCGCGACGCCGTGCCCGAGCGGCACGCCCGCGCCGGTGCGCTTCATCGAGTTCCCGGTGACGGCGAGCGCGCCGAGCGTCATCCCGTGGAATGCGTTGGTGAAGCTGACGACGGTCTCCCGGCCGGTGTACTTCCGCGCGAGTTTCAGCGCCGCCTCGACCGAGTTGTTGCCCGCGGGGCCGGGGAACTGGACCTTGTAGTCGAGCCCGCGCGGCTCCAGTACGTACTCGTTGAATCGTTCCAGGAACTCCCGCTTGGCCGCGGTGTACATGTCGAGGCTGTGCACGATCGCGTCACTGGCGAGATAGTCCAGCAGCCGGCGTTTCAGCTCCGGGTTGTTGTGCCCGTAGTTGAGCGTCCCTGCGCCGGCGAAGAAGTCAAGATACGTTTTGCCGTTCTCGTCGGTCATGTGGCTGCCCTGCGCGGTGGTGAACACCGTGGGCCACCCTCGGCAGTAGCCGCGGACTTCCGATTCCAGGCGGGCGAAAACGTCCATGTCTGCCTCCAGGCAGTCGGGGTGGGGAGCGGGTGGGGGAGTGCTTGGGTCAGTTCGCGGCGGCGATCGGGCCGATCCTGAAGAGCACCTCGGGCTCGTGTCCCCCATCGGGGAAGTGCTCCGCGCCGAACAGCGGGCTGCGGGCGAGCTCGCACCCGCGGTCCCGGGCGAACGAGGCGAACATCGCGGTGGAAGCGGTGTTGCCCGGCGTGACGGTGGCCTCCATGTACCGGTGCCCGCGGGGGGCGAGCCGGTCGGCGAGCCGGTCGAGCATGCGGCGGGCGAGGCCCTGGCCGCGGTGGCCGCGGTCCACGGCGACCTGCCACACGAAGAACGTGTCGGGGCTGGCCGGCCGGACGTAGCCGGTGATGAAACCGCACGGGACGCCGCCGTCGAGCGCCACCACGGAAGTGTCCGCGAAATCGCGGCACCAAAGCGTGTAGCTGTACGGCGAGTTGACGTCCAGAACCTGTGAGTCCCGGGCGATCCGCCACAGCCCCGGGCCGTCGGAGAGGCTCGGCTCCTGGAGTTGCACTTCCGCGTTCGTCTCGTTCCTGTCGGGGCGTCGAGTCGGTGATTCCAGGGGTTGCGCTGCCATGTCCAGGCAACTTAGCGAATCTCGCGCCGTGATCGCAGATGATTGTTATCTGGGAGATGTTTAGCGGCGCGGTGCACTGGGTAGGGTTAAACGCTTTGCCGAATTCGGTGCAATTCGAGCGGCGTCCGTGCGGGCGGTGGTCCGCCTTTCCCGTTGATACGCAGGAGGTACTGCCGAATGCGCGGGAGAGGGCGCCGGGACGCTTCCTGAACGTCAGCTTAATGTTCTGACATCGCTTGGCGAGCAGTTCTGTGTATCGGTTGTGTGAGGTAAGTCACTCAGATTGCCTGTCAACGGTGCCGGTGCGGCGAGCGTCACGTCGCATCGGGCGAGGTCGTCCGGTCGCGGTCGGCCTGGGACGGGTGGGAACCACGGCGTTCACGGGCGTTCTGGGAGCCCCGGCTTGCTTGCCTTCAAGGGGCAGGTTCACTGGCCGGACGGTAAGCCGCAGGTTGCCGGGGAGTAAGAAAATGGGAATTTCGGGCCGGAACGAGCCGGCCGGGGCCCGGCGTCGCCGCCGAACCCCGGCTCTGTTCCGGACCTCTGGAATACGCTTTATGGCGTGTCCGGATTTACCGGGCGGCGAAGCGGTCGGTGGCCTCGATCAGATGATGAAGTATGCCCGGTTCGCTGAACGCGTGGCCCGCGTCGTCGACGATATGGAAATCGGCCTCCGGCCAGGCGCGGTGCAGATCCCACGCCGTCGCCACCGGAGTGCAGACGTCGTAGCGGCCCTGCACGATCACCGCGGGGATGTGGCGGATCCTGTCCACGTCCCGGATGAGCTGCTCGTCCTCGAAGAACCCCTCGTTGACGAAGTAGTGGTTCTCGATGCGGGCGAACGCCACCGCGTAGTCCGGCTCGCCGAACGCCCCGGCGAGCTCGGCGTCCGGCCGCAGCGTGATCGTCGAGCCCTCCCACGTCGACCACGCCTTCGCCGCCGCGACCCGCACGTCCCGGTCCTTGGAGTTGAGCCGCTCGTTGAACGCCGAGAGGAGGTCCTCCCGCTCGTCCTCGGGGATCGGCTCGACGTACTTCTCCCACAGGTCGGGGAAGAGCAGGGACGCGCCCTCCTGGTAGAACCAGTACAGCTCGAACGGCCGCAGCGTGAAGATGCCGCGCAGCACCAGCCCGCTCACCCGCTCCGGATGCGTCTGCGCGTACGCCAGCGACAGCGCGCTGCCCCAGCTCCCGCCGAACACGAGCCAGCGGTCGATGCCCAGGTGCTCCCGCAGCCGCTCCATGTCCGCCACGAGGTTCCAGGTGGTGTTCGCCTCGAGCGACACCTCCGGGTCCTTCGCGTGCGGCAGGCTGCGCCCGCAGTTGCGCTGGTCGAACAGGACGATCCGGTACGCCTCGGGGTCGAACTGCCGGCGGTGCGCCGGGCTGCAGCCGGCCCCCGGCCCGCCGTGCACCATCACCGCGGGCTTGCCGGCGGGGTTCCCGCAGACCTCCCAGTAGATCTGATCGCCGTCGCCGACGTCGAGCAGCCCGGATTCGTGCGGCTCGATCGGCGGATACAGGGTGCGAAGCTCCATGGGGCGCGATTGTCCCACCCGCCGCGTCCGCCGGCCGGATGTGACCCGCGGCACCGTGATGCGGCCCGTACCGGCCGCCATCAGGCGTCCGGCATGCGCGAACGCCTCGGGGGAGTCGAGAGAGTAAACCCCAAACTGGGCAAACGCTCCGCTGGTCGGGACTAGAGTGCCTCTAGTGAGCGAAGCGAGGAGCCACAGGGCCGGCAGCGGAGCGAACGAGATGTGCACAACGACCCCCGCGAACGCGGCCGCGCGCCGCCGGGCGAGGAGACACGTGAGTCAAGTGACGAGCCGTCCGAGGAAAGCGGCGAGCGGGCCGGGCGGCGCGATGCCGGCCGCCGGGCTCCCGGCCGTGAGGCGAGGAGAACGGTGAGCGAGCTGAACGGATCGGGCGGCAACCGCGGCGTCCCGGACGCGGCCGCGCCCTGGCCCGCCATGGGCCGCGACCCGGGACGCGCGCCCGAGGGCGCGCTGCCGGCCGCCCAGCAGCCGATCCAGATGGCCAAGCCCGGACAGCATGCCCAGGGCGCGCAGCCCGCGCAGCACCCGCAGGGCGGCCAGGGCGGCCAGCATGGGCAGCACGGCCGGCACGGGCAGGGCGGCGAGCTGGTGCTCGCCTCCGAGGGGCAGCCCGAGGCCCAGCCGTGGGACATGGTCGAGCGGCTCCGCCAGATGGCCGACCTCATCGGCGACGCGCTCGCCGCCGGGGAGCGCAAGGTCAACGAGGCGCAGACCGAGATCGCCTCGCAGGTCGCGGTCGTCCAGCAGGAGAAGGAGGCGGCGCAGCGGGACGCGGCGGCCGCCTGGGGCGAGGTGCAGCGCGCCCGAGGCCAGGCCGAGCAGGCCGAGCGCCGTGCCGTCGAGGCCGAGCGGCGCCTCGGCGATGCCCAGAACGAGACGGCCTCGCAGGTCGCGGTCGTCCAGCAGGAGAAGGAGGCGGCGCAGCGGGACGCGGCGGCCGCCTGGGGCGAGGTGCAGCGCGCCCGAGGCCAGGCCGAGCAGGCCGACCGCCGCGCCGTCGAGGCCGAGCGGCAGCTCGCCGAGGCCGAACGCCGCGTCGCCGAGGTCCAGAACGAGGCCGTCACGCAGATCGCCGCGCTCCAGACCGAGAAGGAGAACACGCAGCGCGACGCCGCCGCCGCCTGGAACCAGGCCCAGCAGGGGCGCGCCCAGGCCGACCAGGCCCGCGCCCAGGCCGACCAGGCCCGCGCTCAGATGGAGCAGGTGCAGGCCCAGGTCGAGCAGGCCGAGCGCCGCGCCGCCGAGGCCGAGGCCACCGTCCGCCAGGCGATCCAGCAACGCGACGCCATGAGCGAGGCCCGCGACGACGCCCTGCGCGCCGTCGAGGACGCCACCGGCGGCCGCCGCGCCGCCGAGTCCGAGCGCGACCGCGTCGCCGAGCAGGCCGCGGACCTGTCCCGGGCGCTGGAGACCGCGCACGGCGAGCTCGCGCAGCTGCGCGCCAAGGTGACCGACGCCGAGATGACGGCGCAGAACCTGCAGCACGCCGTCGTCTCCGCGGGCCAGGAGGTCGACGAGTCGCGGCGCCGCGCCGAGGTCGCCGAGCGCCGGGCGCAGGAGATCGAGCGCCGCGCCCAGGAGGCCGAGCGCCGGGCGCAGGACGCCGAGCGCCGCCTCCAGGAGGCGTCCCAGCGCGCGGACGTCGCCGAGGCCGAGCGCCAGCAGGCCCTCGACACCGCCGCCCAGTCGCTCGAAGCCGCGAAGAAGGCCGAGCGGGAGCGCGACGCCAACGCCAAGTCCAGGGAGGCCGCCGAGCGGACCCGGGAGGGGGCCGTCCAGGCGCAGGCCCGCGCCGAGTCCGAGCTCACCCTCGCCCGGGGCCGCGCCGACCAGGCCGGCCGCGAGCGCGACAAGGCGGTGACCGGGATGCGGCAGATGGCCGCCGAACGCGACGCCATCGCCGAGAAGCTCGCCGAACGCGACCAGTGGGTCGACCAGCTCGCCCAGGCCGTCACCGAGCAGCGCGCCCAGATCGCCGAGCTGTCCCAGGAGCGCGACGCGGCCCGGCAGGCCGCCGACCAGGCGCGCTCCCTGATCGACGAGCTGACCCGCCAGCTGCGCACCATCATGCCGAGCGCCGCGACCCCCCGCCTCTAGGGCGGCGGCGGCCGCGGTTGCCGCGGGCGGCGTCCGGCCTGGGCGATTCACTTGTTATCCTGGTGGCCCGTGGACAGTGAGACTCGTCCGCCTCATCACGACCACGGGAGCGCCTTCTTGCCATCGGCAGCCATTGGTAGACCACGTCCTACCAAGCATCTCTTCGTCACCGGCGGTGTCGCCTCCAGCCTCGGCAAGGGACTGACGGCGTCCAGCCTGGGGCGGCTTCTCACGCTTCGCGGCCTCCGGGTCACCATGCAGAAGCTCGACCCCTACCTCAACGTCGACCCCGGCACGATGAACCCGTTCCAGCACGGCGAGGTGTTCGTCACCGACGACGGCGCCGAGACCGACCTAGACATCGGGCACTACGAGCGGTTCCTCGACACCGAACTGCACGGGTCGGCGAACGTGACCACCGGCCAGGTCTACTCCAGCGTGATCGCCAGGGAGCGGCGCGGGGAGTACCTCGGCGACACCGTCCAGGTGATCCCGCACATCACCAACGAGATCAAGGACCGGATCCGCGGGATGGCCGAGGACGGCGACGTCGACATCGTCATCACCGAGGTGGGCGGCACGGTCGGCGACATCGAGTCGCTGCCGTTCCTGGAGTCGGTCCGGCAGATCCGGCACGAGATCGGCCGGGAGAACTGCTTCTTCCTGCACGTGTCGCTGCTGCCCTACATCGGGCCGTCCGGGGAGCTGAAGACCAAGCCGACGCAGCACTCGGTCGCCGCGCTGCGCTCCATCGGCATCCAGCCCGACGCGATCGTGTGCCGGTCCGACCGGCCGATCACCGACGGGCTCAAGCACAAGATCAGCCTGATGTGCGACGTGGACCGCGAGGCCGTCGTGTCGGCCGTGGACGCGGCGTCCATCTACGACATCCCGAAGGTGCTGCACTCCGAGGGACTGGACGCCTACGTGGTGCGCCGCCTCGACCTGCCGTTCCGCGACGTCGACTGGGGCGCGTGGGACGAGCTGCTCCGCCGTGTCCACAAGCCCGCGCGGGAGGTGACGATCGCGCTGGTCGGCAAGTACATCGACCTGCCGGACGCGTACCTGTCGGTCACCGAGGCGCTGCGGCACGGCGGGTTCGGCAACGACGCCAAGGTGCACATCCGCTGGGTGAAGAGCGACGACTGCGAGACCCCCGAGGGCGCCAAGCAGGAGCTGGACGGCGTCGACGGCGTGCTCGTCCCCGGCGGGTTCGGGGTGCGCGGCATCGAGGGCAAGCTCGGCGCCGTCCGGCACGCCCGGGAGAACCGGATCCCGCTGCTCGGCATCTGCCTCGGCCTGCAGTGCATGGTCATCGAGGCGGCCCGGACGCTCGGCGGGCTCGCCGACGCGGGCAGCGCCGAGTTCGACGCCACCACCGCCCACCCGGTCGTCGCGACGATGTCCGACCAGCTCGACGTCGTCGCCGGGGAGCGCGACATGGGCGGGACGATGCGGCTCGGCCTGTACCCGGCCGATCTCGCCGACGGCTCGGTCGTGCGGGAGCTGTACGGGGAGGCGAAGGTGTCCGAGCGGCACCGGCACCGCTACGAGGTCAACAACGCCTACCGCGACCAGCTGGAGGAGGCGGGGCTGCGGTTCTCGGGCCTGTCCCCGGACGGGCGGCTCGTCGAGTACGTGGAGCTGCCCCGCGACCGGCACCCGTTCTTCGTCGGCACGCAGGCGCACCCGGAGTTCCGGTCCCGCCCGACGCGCCCGCACCCGCTGTTCACCGGGCTGATCGCCGCCGCCCTGGACTACGCCGAGCAGCGCGCGGGCGACGCGTGAGCGGGGACCTCGGCCCCGGCGACGTCCGCGACCGCCCCGAGCGCTGGAAGGTCCTGGAGTCGTCCACGGCCTTCCAGGGGCCGGTGTTCTCCGTCCGGCGCGACCAGGTGGAGATGCCGCGCGGCGACGGCACCGAGCCCGTCGGCCGCGACGTGGTCGAGCACATCGGCGCCGTCGGCGTCCTCGCCCTCGACGACCGCGACCGGGTGCTGCTGCTGCGGCAGTACCGGCATCCGGTCGGGCGGCTGCTGTGGGAGGCGCCCGCCGGGCTGCGGGACGTCGACGGCGAGCCGCTGCACAGGCTCGCCGGGCGCGAGCTGCTGGAGGAGGCCGGCTACCGGGCCGGGCGGTGGGACACGCTCGTCGACGTGTACACCTCGCCCGGCATGGCCGACGAGCGCGTCCGGATCTTCCTGGCCCGCGACCTCGCCGAGGTGCCCGCCGACGAGATCGACTTCGAGCGCGTCCACGAGGAGGCCGACATGCCGGTCGTGTGGGTGCCGCTGGACGAGGCGGTCCGCAAGGTCCTCGGCGGCGAGCTGCACAACATGACCGCCTGCATGGGGGTGCTCGCGGTGCGGGCGGCGCGCGACTCCGGTTTCCGGGACCTGCGGCCCGCCGACGCGCCCGAGGACTGAGGCCCGATGAGGTCCCCCTCCGGCGGCGGAGGGGGCATGATGGGCGGGTCCGCGGAGTCCACGGCCGGAAGAGGTGCCGCACTGTCCCCGAGCCCGTCCCCCCGGAGTGCCGCACAGGACGCGGGCACGGTCTCCGCGCTCGGCTCGGCCGTGCGGACGTATCTGGGGCACCTGGCCGTCGAGCGGGGCCTGGCCGCCAACACGCTCAGCTCCTACCGCCGCGACCTGCGCCGCTACGTCGAGGTGCAGGACGCGCGGGGGCGCGCGGCGATCGGCGAGATCACCGAGGACGACGTCCGCGCGTTCCTGGCCGGGCTCCGGGAGGGCGACGCCGGCCATCCGCCGCTGTCGGCGGGGTCGGCGGCGCGGGCGCTCGTCGCCGTGCGGGGCCTGCACCGGTTCGCGCTGCGGGAGGGCCTCGCCGCCGGCGACCCCGCCCACGGCGTCAAGCCGCCCACGCCGCCGCGCCGGCTGCCGAAGGCCATCTCGGCGGCGGACGTGGAGCGGCTGCTCGCGGTGGCCGCCGGCGATCCGGGCACGGCGCGGGGCCTGCGCGACCGCGCGCTGCTGGAACTGCTGTACGGGTCGGGCGCGCGGATCTCCGAGGCCGTCGGCCTGGACGTCGACGACCTCGACCTGCGCGACGGGTTCGCGCGCGTCGCCGGCAAGGGCGGCAAGGCCAGGGTGGTGCCCATCGGCGACTACGCCCGCGACGCGGTGGACGCCTACCTGGTGCGCGCCCGGCCGGAACTCGCGGGGACGGGGCGGGGCGGCCCGGCGCTGTTCCTGAACGCGCGCGGGGGGCGGCTGTCGCGGCAGGGCGCCTGGATGGTGCTGCGCGCCGCGGCCGACCGGGCGCACCTGTCGGAGGTGTCCCCGCACACGCTGCGGCACTCGTTCGCGACCCATCTGCTGGACGGCGGGGCCGACGTCCGCGTCGTCCAGGAACTCCTGGGGCATGCGTCCGTGACGACGACGCAGGTCTACACTCTGGTGACGGTCCAGCTGCTGCGCGAGGTGTACGCGACGTCGCACCCGCGAGCGCGAAGCTGACCCGAGGGGCGTGCATCGCGGGACGAATCGGACGGACCGGCACGCCGACAAATCGCGACGTTCGTCGCGCGTCGGCTTGAGCGACGGGGTGGACGGCCCTAGAGTCCCCGTTCTGGATGGCATTTCCGGGCCGCCGGGGAGGGATCTGGTGACCAGCACTAACGGTACGGAGGGGGTCCTCTCCTCCGCCACCATAGAGACCGACCCGAGCCGCGCCCTCGGGCCCACGCAGCGACCCGTGCCGGTGTTCCCGGAGCCGGAGCCGCTGCCCGAGCACGGCCCCGCGCGGATCGTGGCCGTCTGCAACCAGAAGGGCGGCGTCGGCAAGACCACGACGACGATCAACCTGGGCGCGGCGCTCGCCGAGTACGGCCGCCGGGTCCTGCTCGTCGACTTCGACCCGCAGGGCGCCCTCTCGGTCGGCCTCGGCAAGGGGGACCCGCGCCAGCTCGAGCTGACGATCCACAACATGCTGCTCGAACGCGACACCGAGTGGGAGGACATCGTCATCGAGACCGGCGTCGACGGGATGGAGCTCCTGCCGAGCAACATCGACCTGTCCGGCGCCGAGGTCCAGCTCGTCCACGAGGTCGGCCGCGAGTACATCCTGCAGGGGGCG
The DNA here is from genome assembly GCF_001552195.1 of Actinomadura latina NBRC 106108. Classification (GTDB taxonomy): domain Bacteria; phylum Actinomycetota; class Actinomycetes; order Streptosporangiales; family Streptosporangiaceae; genus Spirillospora; species Spirillospora latina. The sequence goes on along the minus strand of NZ_BCQS01000005.1, from coordinate 40,380 downwards.
CTGAAGTCGGCGATCCCGCACTACGACTACATCCTCATCGACTGCCAGCCGTCGCTCGGCCTGCTGACCATCAACGCGCTGGCGGCGAGCGAGGGCGTGCTGATCCCGCTGGAGTGCGAGTACTTCGCGATGCGCGGCGTCGCGCTGCTGATGGAGACCATCGAGAAGGTGCAGGGCCGGATCAACCCCGACCTGGTCATCGACGGCGTCCTCGGCACCATGTACGACTCGCGGACGCTGCACACCCGCGAGGTCCTCGGCCGCATCGTCGAGGCGTTCGGCGACAAGGTGTTCCACACCGTCATCAACCGGACGGTGCGCTTCCCGGACGCGACGGTCGCCGGGGAGCCGATCACGTTCTTCGACCCGAGCTCGATGGGCGCGAACGCGTACCGGAGCCTGGCACGGGAGGTCCTCGTGCGCTGGGCCGAGACCGAGTGAGCCGCCCGGGAGTCTCCTGACTGAGGGCGCCCCCGCCGGCCCCCTGCGGCGCGGAGAGCCTCGTCCGCCGCCGGCCGGGCGGTGGCCGGCCCGTGCGGGCCGCGCGCCGGGCGTGGGACGATGTGGCCGGTGAGCACAGCGCGGGAGGAGCACTCCGCTACCGTGAGCGACGTGGACGAGACGTCGCCGGAGCCCGAGCGGGCCGACGGGCAGGAGGACGGGCAGGAGCAGGGCTTCCGCGTCCACCTGGACAACTTCGAGGGCCCGTTCGACCTGCTGCTCGGCCTGATCTCCAAACACAAGCTCGACATCACCGAAGTGTCGCTGCACAAGGTCACCGACGACTTCATCGCGCACATCCGCTCCTACGGCCGGGACTGGGACCTCGACCAGGCCAGCCACTTCCTGCTCGTCGCCGCGACGCTGCTGGACCTGAAGGCCGCGCGGCTGCTGCCGTCCGGCGAGGTCGACGACGAGGACGACCTGGCGCTGCTGGAGGCCCGCGACCTGCTGTTCGCGCGGCTGCTGCAGTACCGCGCCTACAAGGAGGTCGCGCAGGTCCTCGCCGCGCGGATCGCCGACGCGAGCCGGCGGTTCCCGCGCCTCGTGCCGATGGAGCCGAAGTTCGCGAACCTGCTGCCGGAGGTGCTGCTCGGCCTCGGCCCGGAGGAGTTCGCGCGGCTCGCCGCGCGGGCCCTCGCGCCGAAGGCGCCGCCCGCGGTGTCGGTCGAGCACATGTACCAGCCGAAGGCCAGCGTCAAGGAGCAGGCCGCGATCGTCGTGGAGATGCTCCGCAGGCTGCGCCGGACGACGTTCCGCGTCCTCGCCGCCGACGCGGAGGGCACCTACGAGGTCGTCGCGCGGTTCCTGGCGGTGCTGGAGCTGTACCGGGAGCAGGCCGTCACGTTCGAGCAGGACGAGCCCCTCGGCGAGCTGCACGTGACCTGGACCGGTGCCGACGACGGCGACGTCGAGGTCGGCGACGACTACGAGGGCGCCCCGAAGAAGGACCCTGCCGAGAAGGATCCTGCCGAGAAGGACGACGGCCAGAAGGACGGGGAAGGCGACGATGACTGAGGAAACCGCCGCGGACGCGCCGGAGCTCCCGGGGCTGCGCGCCTCGATCGAGGCGATCCTGCTGGTCGTGGACGAGCCGGTCACCGTGATGACGCTGGCGCAGCTGCTGGAGCGCCCGCGCGGCGAGGTCACCGAGACGCTGCGGGAGCTGGCCGCGGAATACACCGGGCAGGGCCGCGGGTTCGATCTCAGGGAGGTCGCCGGCGGCTGGCGGTTCTACACCCGGGACGTGTGCGCCCCGGTCGTGGAGCGGTTCGTCACCGACGGGCAGCAGGCGCGGCTGACGCAGGCCGCGCTGGAGACGCTCGCCGTCGTCGCCTACCGGCAGCCGGTGAGCCGTGCCCGCGTGTCGGCGATCCGCGGGGTCAACAGCGACGGCGTCATCCGGACGCTGACGCTGCGCGGCCTGATCGAGGACGCCGGGCAGGACCCGGAGTCGCAGGCGCACCTCTACCGGACCACCGGGTACTTCCTGGAGCGCCTCGGCCTCCGCGACCTCGACGAGCTGCCCGAGCTCGCCCCCTACCTGCCCGATGACCTGCCAGACGACATAGTGGATAGCTGAGGATTCGTGAGCGACAACGAGGGCGTGCGGCTGCAGAAGGTCCTGGCCGAGGCCGGGATCGGCAGCCGCCGCCACTGCGAGGAGCTGATCGGCGAGGGCCGCGTCACCGTGAACGGGGAGAAGGTCTTCCGGTTCGGTGAGCGCGTCGACCCGCGGACCGCCGTCATCCACGTGGACGGCAAGCGCGTCGAGACCCGCGCCGAGATGCGCTACTACGCGATCAACAAGCCGCGCGGCGTGGTGTCCACGATGTCGGACGAGCGGGGCCGCAAGTCCCTCGCCGACTACGTGGAGGTGCCCGAGCGGCTGTTCCACGTCGGCCGGCTCGACACCGACACCGAGGGCCTGATCCTCCTCACCAACGACGGCGAGCTGTCGCACCGGCTCACCCACCCGTCCTACGGGGTCTACAAGACCTACCTGGCGGAGATCCACGGACCGGTCCCGCGCGACCTCGGCAAGCGGCTGAGGGCGGGCGTGACGCTGGAGGACGGGCCCGCCAAGGCCGACAAGTTCCGCATCTTCGACCAGGTCGGCCGCCGCGTGCTGGTGGAGATCACCCTCCACGAGGGCCGCAAGCACATCGTCCGGCGGCTGCTGAAGGAGGTCGGGTTCCCCGTCCAGCAGCTCGCCCGCATAGAGTTCGGGCCGATCAAGCTGGGGTCGCTGAAGCCGGGCGGGATGCGCGCGCTGACCGTGCGGGAGATCGGCGAGCTGTACGAGGCCGTCGGGCTGTAGGACGCCGGACGCGAGGAGACGGGAGGACGACTGTGGCGGTACGGGCGGTCCGCGGGGCCACGCAGATCGACGCCGACGACCGGGACCAGATCCTGGAGGCGACGACGGAGCTGGTCTCGGAGGTGATGACCCGCAACGGGCTGACCACCGACGACGTGATCAGCGTCATCTTCACGGTGACGCCGGACCTGACGGCGGAGTTCCCGGCGCTCGCCGCCCGCAAGCTCGGCTTCCACGAGGTGCCGCTGCTGTGCGCGACCGAGATCGGCGTCCCCGGCGCGCTGCCCCGGGTGATCAGGCTGATGGCGCACATCGAGACCGGCCGCCCCCGCTCCGGCGTCCAGCACGTGTACCTGCGCGGCGCGACGGCGCTGCGCCTCGACATCGCACAGTGAGGCTTCGGACGTGCACAGTGAGGCTTCGGACGTGAGTGGGCACGGGAGGGCGGCGCGGCGGATCGTCGTGGTCGGGACGGGCCTGATCGGGACGTCGATCGCGCTGGCGATGCGCGAGCGCGGCGCCGAGGTGCTGCTGACCGACCGGGATTCGGCGGCGCTGTCGCTGGCCGTGGAGCTGGGCGCCGGTGCGGCGCTGCCGGACGGGGCGCACGAGGAGCCCGCCGACCTGGCGGTGCTGGCGGTGCCGCCGGCCGCCGTGGCGGTGACGCTGCTGGACGCGCAGAAGCGCGGCCTCGCCACCGCCTACACCGATGTGGCGAGCGTGAAGGCGCTGCCGCTGGCGCAGGCGGCGGAGCTGGGCTGCGACCTGACGACGTTCGTGGCGGGGCATCCCCTCGCCGGGAGCGAGCGGTCGGGCCCGAGCGCCGCCCGCGCGGACCTGTTCCTCGGCCGCCCGTGGGCGCTGTGCGCGCCCCCGGAGGCGACGCCGGAGACCGTCGAGGTCGTCACCGGCCTGGCGAAGGCGTGCGGGGCGATGCCGGTCCAGGTGGACGCCGCCGAGCACGACCGCGCCGTCGCGCTCGTCTCGCACGGCCCGCATGTGGTGTCGGCCGCCGTCGCGGCCCGGCTGACCGGCGCGGACGACGTGGCGCTGGGCCTGTCCGGGCAGGGCGTCCGGGACGTGACCCGGATCGCGGCGAGCGACCCGCGGCTGTGGATCGGCATCCTGTCGGCGAACTCCCAGCCCGTCGCGGACGTGCTGGAGGCCGTCGCCACCGACCTCGCGGTGGCGGCGTCGCTGCTGCGCGACGGCAGCGAGGAGGCCGCCGCGCATGTCGCGGACCTGCTGCTGCGCGGCAACGCGGGCCGGTCCCGCATCCCCGGCAAGCACGGCGGCGACCAGCCCGCGTACGCGACCGTCCAGGTGGTCATCCCGGACCGTCCCGGCGAGCTGGCGATGATCTTCCAGGCGGCGGGGATCGCGGGGGTGAACATCGAGGACGTGACGATCGAGCACTCGCCGGGCCGCCCGCTCGGCGTGCTGGAGCTGTCGGTCGTCCCGGAGGCCGCCGAACGCCTCGCGGCCGAACTCCGCGCCCGCGGCTGGTCCGTCCCCGGCTAGTCCCGGAGACCGGTAGCCTGGTTCGCCGGGGCTTGTCCGGGGGGACACCTGTGCGCCGGTGCGGCGGCGAGCGCCGCCCGCTTCGCCCGCCCGGCCCGTGGCCGGCGGGTGCTCCGACGAAGAAGAGAGGGAGCGATCGTGCCGCTCGTCATCGCCATGGACGGACCCTCCGGTTCGGGCAAGTCCAGCGCGTCCAAGGGCGTCGCGCGCGCGCTCGGGCTGCGGTACCTGGACACCGGTGCGATGTACCGCGCCATGACGTGGTGGATGCTGGACAACGGCGTGCCGGTCGAGGACGGCGTCGCGGTCGCGGCCCGCGCCCTCGACCCGGAGATCGCCTGCGGCACCGACCCGGACGCGCCCGCGATCACCGTGGGCGGGACGGACGTGTCCGGCCCGATCCGCACCCGCGAGGTGACGAACGCGGTCAGCGCGGTCAGCGCCGTCCCGGCGGTCCGCAGCCGCCTGGTCGAGCTGCAGCGGGAGATCATCGGGGCCGGCGGGATCGTGGTGGAGGGCCGCGACATCGGCACGGTCGTCGCGCCGGACGCGGCCGTGAAGGTGTACCTGACGGCCAGCGAGGAGGCGCGCGCCGCGCGCCGCGCGAAGGACTTGGCGGCCGACCCGGGCGCGTCGGTGACGGTCACGCAGGCCGAGCAGGCGCGGCGGGACCGGCTCGACTCCACCCGGAAGGCGTCGCCGCTGACCAAGGCGGCCGGCGCGCACGAGATCGACTCGACGGAGCTGAGCCTCGCCGAGGTCATCGAGGCGGTTGTCCGCCTCGCCAAAGAGCATTGAGTGAGCATCGCAGTGAGTGAATATGAGATCGAGACGGTGGACGTCGCCGGCGACGTCGCCGACGAGGCGGGCCCGGCGCCGGTCGTGGCGGTGGTGGGGCGGCCGAACGTCGGCAAGTCCACCCTCGTCAACCGGATCCTCGGCCGCCGCGAGGCCGTCGTGGAGGACGTCCCGGGCGTGACCCGGGATCGGGTCGCCTACGACGCGACGTGGAGCGGGCGCCGGTTCACCGTCGTCGACACGGGCGGCTGGCTGCCCGACTCGTCCGGCCTGGCCGCGGCGATCGCCGAGCAGGCCCGGCTGGCGGTCGACCTGGCGGACGTGGTGATGTTCGTGGTCGACGCGACCGTGGGCGCCACCGACGTGGACGAGGCCGTGGTGGAGATCCTGCGCCGGTCCGGCAAGCCGGTGGTGCTGGTCGCCAACAAGGTCGACAACATGGGCGCCGAGTCGGACGCGGCCGTGCTGTGGTCGCTCGGTATCGGCGAGCCGCACCCGGTCAGCGCGCTGCACGGGCGCGGCAGCGGCGACCTGCTGGACGCGGTGCTGGAGGCGCTGCCGGAGGAGCCGCCGGCGGAGACGTTCGGCGCGGAGGGCGGGCCGCGCCGGGTGGCGCTGCTGGGCCGTCCGAACGTCGGCAAGTCGAGCCTGCTGAACCAGCTGGCGGGGGAGCGGCGCGCGGTCGTCGACTCGGTGGCGGGGACCACCCGGGACCCGGTGGACGAGCTGATCGAGCTGGGCGGCAAGACCTGGCGGTTCATCGACACGGCCGGGATCCGGCGGCGGCACCGGGAGAACCAGGGCGCCGACTTCTACGCGACGCTGCGCACCCAGTCGGCGCTGGAGCGCGCCGAGGTCGCGGTCGTGCTGGTGGACGCCGACCAGCCGCTCGCCGAGCAGGACCTGCGGATCATCTCGATGGTGATCGACTCAGGCCGCTCGCTGGTGATCGCCTACAACAAGTGGGACCTGCTGGACGAGGAGCGCCGCCATTACCTGGAGCGCGAGATCGACCGGCAGCTGCACAACGCGCGCTGGGCGCCGCGGGTGAACGTCTCCGCGAAGACCGGCCGGCACATGGAGAAGCTGGTGCCGGGCATCGAGACGGCGCTGGAGGGCTGGGGCACCCGCGTTCCGACGTCCAAGCTGAACCAGTTCTTCGCCGACCTGGTGAACTCCCACCCGCACCCGGTGCGGGGCGGGAAGCAGCCGCGCGTGCTGTTCGCGACGCAGGCGGGGGTGCGTCCGCCGCGGTTCGTGCTGTTCACCTCCGGGTTCCTGGAGGAGGGCTACCGGCGGTTCATCGAGCGGCGGCTGCGGGAGGAGTTCGGCTTCGCGGGGACCCCGCTCGACATCGCGATGAAGATCCGCGAGAAGCGCGGCAAGGGCCGGAAGTAACGGAAATATTCGGCATGCGGCCCGTCCAGGTTCTTCCCGGACGGGCCGCGGCATGTCAGGATGCCTTCTACGGGACGCGAGTAAGTCTTCCATTACTCGGCAATCCCGGGACGGACACCGGTTTCGTCCGGAGGCCCCCGTCTCCGGACCTCAGGGCGCGGGTCGAGGGGTGCGACGTGAAGCTCTTGCTACTGCTCTCCGTGGCTGCCGCATGCGTGGCGCTCAGCTTCGCCTGGCGGGAGCCGTGGATCGGCGGCGTCGGGCTGCTGATCGCGTTCGTCGCCATGTTCACCGATCGCGACGACGTCCGGACGGACGACGAGCGCACCAGCTACGAGACGACCAAGGCCGTCCGCAACATGCGCAGCCGCGACCGCCGCTGACGCGGCCGGGCGCCCGCCGCGCCCGCCGCGCAGCGGTTGTCAGCGGTCGTAGCGCGGCTCGCCCGCGACGTGCTGGTCGCCGTCCCTCGGCGGCGCCGCCTGCCCGGGCTGGTTCTCCCGCGCGTAGCGGCCGTGCACGATCGGCTGGGTGGTGCCGGCGTTCGCCGGTCCGGGCTCGTCCGCCCAGGCCCGTTCCCGCGCGCCGACGACGGCGAACCGGCCGAGCGCGAACGCGGCGAGGAACACGATGACGACGCCGAGCCCGGTGAACCCGGACAGCTGCTCGGAGATGACCTGGCCCTCGCTCGTGCCGAGCGGGGAGCCGATCCCCGGCACGTCCCACAGGGTGGCGAGGAACGGCCCGACGGCGAACCAGGCGCCGCCGAGCGCGGCCAGCCAGCCGCCGAACATCGCGGCGGCGCGGTTGGCGCTGAAGAGCAGAATCAGCCCGCCCAGCACGGCGGCGGCGCCGGGGGCGATGCTGAGTTGCAGGCGGTCGGTGTTGTAGACCCAGGTGTCGTCGGGCGCGAAGCCGAAGCCGAAGTAGGGTCCGACGAACGGCAGCAGGCCGCCCCACAGCCCCAGCAGGATCAGCAGAAATCCGCTGAGGACGCCCCGGGTGCGCGGTGCTCGCATGGTCCCAGTCATGATCATTCCTCCTGACCGGGCGTCTGATTCTGTTTTGAGACACCGTTTACCCGGAGCGGGCCGATCTACGCGGCCGGAAGGCCCACACATGGCCCAAAAGGGAGCATTTCCATGGAAGGTGACATCACGGTCGTCCACGCGCGTGAGGAGCCGCCGGACCGGTGGGACGCCGCCGTCTTCCTCGCCGGACCCACGCCCCGCTGCTGGAGCGGCTCGTGGACTGGGCGAACCTGGGGATGATCGCGGAGGCGCTGCTGGACGTGCCCTGACCGCATCTGCAAATCGTGCATCGATCGAAGGCTCGTATTCTCTGGGCATAATTCCTACTTCTCCTTGTATCTGCGGTTGGCTAGGCTTGCCCCGTGACGACGTTCAGGATCAGTGAGGCGGCGGCGCTGCTCGGGGTCAGCGCGGACACCGTCCGCCGCTGGGTGGACGGCGGGCGGCTCCCCGCGTCCCGCGACGGGCACGGGCACCGGCTGGTGCCCGGCGCCGAGCTGGCCGCGTTCGTGCGCGACCAGGCACGCGGAGCCGGGCCGCCCGACCAGTCCGAGCGCTTCTCCTCGGCGCGCAACCGGCTGCGGGGCATCGTGACCGACGTCGTCCGGGACGGCGTGATGGCGCAGGTGGAGATCCAGGCGGGCCCGTTCCGGGTCGTGTCGCTGATGAGCCGGGAGGCCGCCGACGACCTCGGCCTCCAGGTGGGCGTGGTCGCCGAGGCCGTCGTGAAGTCGACGAACGTCGTGGTCGAGGTCGCGGAGAGGGGATCGCCATGATCAAGCGCTCCGCGGCCGCAGCGGTCCTCCTGCTCACGGCCCTCACCGGCTGCGGCGACGTCGGGGACGCCTCGCCGGGGACGGGCGGTGGCAGCGGCGGCGGGACGCTGACCGTGTTCGCGGCGGCCTCGCTGACGGAGACGTTCACCGCGCTCGGGAGGACGTTCGAGGGCTCGCACCCCGGCGTCCGGGTCAGGTTCAACTTCGGCGGCAGCTCGACGCTCGCGCAGCAGATCGCGCAGGGCGCCCCGGCGGACGTGTTCGCGTCCGCGAACCCGGCCACGATGAAGACGGTGACCGACGCGGGCGAAGCATCCGGGCGGCCGCAGGTGTTCACCAAGAACCGCCTGGTCATCGCCGTGCCGAAGGACAACCCCGGCAAGGTGGCCAAGGTGGGCGATCTATCCAGGCCGGGCCTGAAGGTGGTCCTGTGCGCCGTGCAGGTGCCCTGCGGGGCCGCCGCGAAGACCGCGCTCGGCGCGGCGGGGGTCGAGGTCGAGCCCGTGTCGCGGGAGAGGGACGTCAAGGCCGTCCTCACCAAGGTCGGCCTGGGGGAGGCGGATGCCGGGCTCGTCTACCGCACCGACGTCGAGGCCGCGAATGGCAAGGTCACGAAGATCGAGTTTCCTGAGGCGGCGAAGGCCGTCAACGACTACCTGATCGTCGCGGTCGCCCCGCCGAAGAAGAGGGCACCGAACAGCGCGCTCGCCAATGACTTCCTCAAGCTCGTGCTGGGGGAGCAGGGCAAAGCCGTGCTGGCCAAGGCGGGCTTCGAGGCGCCGTGAGGCCGGCGAGGGAGGCCGACCGGCTTCCGGGGCGGCCCCCCTGGGTGCTCCTGCTGCCCGCGCTGGCCGGGCTGGCGTTCCTGGTGCTGCCGCTGGTCGGGCTGCTCGTCCGGGCGCCGTGGTCGACGCTCGGCACGCGGCTCATGGAGCCGCAGGTGCTGGACGCGCTGCGCCTCTCGCTGCTCAGCGCGACCCTCGCGACCTGCCTGTGCGTCCTCCTCGGCGTTCCGCTGGCCTGGACGATGGCCCGCGTCCGGTTTCCGGGCGTCCGCCTCGTCCGGGCGCTGGTGACGGTGCCGCTGGTGCTGCCTCCGGTCGTCGGCGGCGTCGCGCTGCTGCTCGTGCTCGGCCGGCGCGGCCTGGTCGGGGAGTGGCTGGACGCCACGTTCGGGATCACGCTGCCGTTCACCACCGCCGGCGTCGTGCTGGCCGAGACGTTCGTGGCGATGCCGTTCCTGGTGATCAGCGTGGAGGGCGCGCTGCGCGCCGCTGACCTGCGCTACGAGGAGGCCGCCGCCACCCTCGGCGCCGGCCGCTGGACGATCTTCCGCCGGGTCACGCTGCCGCTCGTCGCGCCCGGCGTGGCGGCCGGCGCCGTGCTGTGCTGGGCGCGGGCGCTGGGCGAGTTCGGCGCGACGATCACGTTCGCGGGCAACTTCCCGGGCCGGACGCAGACGATGCCGCTCGCCGTCTACCTGGCGCTGGAGACCGACCCGCAGGCCGCGATCGTGCTCAGCCTCGTCCTGCTCGCCGTCTCGGTGATCGTCCTGGCCGCGCTCCGCGACCGGTGGGTGAGCACCACATGAGTGGCGAGGGCGGAGCGAACCTGGGGACGGGGCAGGGGCTGGACGCGCGGCTCGTCGTGCGGCGCGGCGCGTTCGATCTCGACCTGCCGCTCACCGCCGCGCCGGGGGAGGTCGTCGCGCTGCTCGGCCCGAACGGCGCCGGCAAGAGCACCGCGCTGCGGGCGCTGGCCGGGCTCGTCCCGATGGCGGGCGGGCACGTCCGGGTGGACGGCGAGGACCTGCGCCCGCTGCCGCCCGACCGCCGCGGCATCGGCATGGTCTTCCAGGACTACCTGCTGTTCCCGCACCTCAGCGCGCTGGAGAACGTCGCGTTCGGGCCGCGCTGCCGGGGCGCGGGCCGGCGCGCCGCCCGGCGGACCGCCGCCGAGTGGCTGGGCCGCGTGGGCCTCGCGGAGTACGCGCCGGCCCGGCCCCGCGCGCTGTCGGGCGGGCAGGCGCAGCGGGTGGCGCTCGCACGCGCGCTGGCCGTCGAACCGGGGCTGCTCCTGCTGGACGAGCCGCTCGCCGCCCTCGACGCCCACACCCGGCTGGAGATCCGGGCCGCGCTGCGCCGCCACCTCGCCGGGTTCGCGGGCGCGGCCGTGCTCGTCACGCACGACCCGCTGGACGCGATGGTGCTGGCCGACCGCATCGTGGTGATCGAGGGCGGGCGGCTCGTCCAGGAGGGGGCGCCCGCGTACGTCGCCCGCCATCCCCGCACCGGCTACGTGGCGCGGCTCGTCGGGCTGAACCTGTACCGGGGGCGGGCCGAGGGCGGGACCGTGGTGGTCGGCGACGGCACCGGAACCCTGGACACGGTGGACTCACCGGACGGTGAGGTGTTCATAGCCTTCGCGCCATCCGCGGTGGCGCTGTACCGGACGCGTCCCGACGGCAGTCCCCGCAATCTCTGGCGCGCCCGCGTGGCGGCGGTCGAACGGCAGGGGGACCGCGTCCGGGTGCAGCTCTCCGGACCGCCTTTCGACGCGGTCGCGGACGTCACTCCGGCCGCCGTCGCGGAGCTCCAATTGTCGGAGGGCAGCGTGATCTGGGCAGCCGTGAAGGCCACCGAAACCCACGTTTACCCAGCTTGAACGCGCCCATACGGAACCACACGCGGGTGGCGGGCGTCACGTCCGTCCCCGCGTGATAACAATCACAAAACGGGCAAGAACCCCCAAATGCGGACGGGATTGGTCCAGACCAAATGGCAAAAACGACGGGTGTTGTTCATCATGCAAACATCCTGCGAACAGCTGAAGGAGTAGCCCGTGTCCATCCAGGTCCCCGGCCTCGACCAGGCCCCTACCGGCCACACCGAACTGATTGAGTGGGTACGCGGGATCGCCGAGCTGACCAAGCCGGACCGCGTGGAGTGGTGCGACGGCTCGGACGAGGAGTGGGAGCGGCTGACGAGCCTCCTCGTCGAGCAGGGCACGCTCACGCGGCTCGACCCGGCCAAACGGCCGAACAGCTTCCACGCCGCGTCCGACCCCACCGACGTCGCCCGCGTCGAGGACCGCACGTTCATCTGCTCCGAGAAGGAGGAGGACGCCGGTCCCACCAACAACTGGGTCGCTCCCGCCGAGATGAAGGAGACCCTGGACGGTCTCTTCGACGGCTGCATGAAGGGCCGCACCATGTACGTGGTGCCGTTCTGCATGGGCCCGCTCGGCGGCAACATCTCCCAGCTGGGCGTCGAGATCACCGACTCCGCCTACGTCGCCGTGTCGATGAAGATCATGACGCGGATGGGCGCGGGCGCGCTGCGGCTCATCGAGGAGCGCGGCTCGTTCGTCCGGGCCGTCCACTCCGTCGGCGCGCCGCTTGAGCCCGGCCAGGCCGACGCCACGTGGCCCTGCAACTCCACCAAGTACATCACCCACTTCCCCGAGACCCGGGAGATCTGGTCGTACGGGTCCGGGTACGGCGGCAACGCCCTGCTGGGCAAGAAGTGCTACGCGCTGCGCATCGCCTCGACGATGGCCCGCGACGAGGGCTGGATGGCCGAGCACATGCTCATCCTGAAGCTGACGCCGCCCACCGGCGAGACCCGCTACGTCGGAGCCGCGTTCCCGTCCGCGTGCGGGAAGACCAACCTCGCGATGCTGGAGCCGACCATCCCCGGCTGGAAGGTCGAGACCATCGGCGACGACATCGCCTGGATGCGTTTCGGCGACGACGGGCGCCTCTACGCGATCAACCCGGAGGCCGGGTTCTTCGGCGTCGCGCCCGGCACCGGCGAGAGCACCAACACCAACGCCGTGAAGACGCTGTGGGGCAACAGCATCTTCACCAACGTCGCGCTCACCGACGACGGTGACGTGTGGTGGGAGGGCCTCACCGACGAGCCGCCCGCGCACCTGACCGACTGGAAGGGCAACGACTGGACGCCGGAGTCGCAGACCCCGGCCGCCCACCCGAACGCCCGCTTCACCACCCCGGCCGGGCAGTGCCCGATCATCGCCGACGAGTGGGAGGACCCGAAGGGCGTCCCGATCTCGGCGATCCTGTTCGGCGGCCGGCGCGCGTCCGCCGTCCCGCTCGTCACCGAGTCGTTCGACTGGCAGCAGGGCGTGTTCCTCGGCGCCAACATCGCGTCCGAGAAGACCGCCGCCGCCGAGGGCGCCGTCGGCGAGCTGCGCCGCGACCCGTTCGCGATGCTGCCGTTCTGCGGCTACAACATGGGCGACTACTTCGGCCACTGGCTCGACATCGGCAAGGCGACCGAGGCCGAGAAGCTCCCGCGCATCTACTACGTCAACTGGTTCCGCAAGAACGCCGACGGCAAGTTCGTCTGGCCCGGCTTCGGCGAGAACAGCCGCGTGCTCAAGTGGATCGTCGAGCGGCTGAACGGCAAGGCCGACGCGGCCAAGTCCCCGATCGGGCACCTGCCGACCAAGGAGGCGCTCGACACCGACGGCCTCACCATCGACGACGCCGACCTGGAGATGCTCCTGTCGGTCGACACCGAGGTGTGGAAGCAGGAGGCCGCCCTCGTGCCGGAGTTCTTCGAGAAGTTCGGCGACCACATGCCGAAGGCGCTGTGGGACGAGTACCACGACCTGGTGCGGCGCCTGGAGCACTGATCCGGGTGTAGTGCCGGCGTGACGCACGGGGCCGGTCGCGGACTTTGCCGAGTCCGCGACCGGCCTTGGCCTTTCCCGTGCGGAGCGGGGGCAGGGATGGGGGAAGTCCTGTCCCCGGGAGGCCGGAATGTTCGAGTCGATGACCCGTCACTGGTGGGTCCTGGCGCTGCGCGGCGCGTTCGCGATCCTGTTCGGCATCGTCGCCTGGGCCTGGCCCGGCATCACCGTGTGGGCGCTGGTCCTGCTGTTCGGCGCGTACGCCCTGGCGGACGGCGTGATCGCCGTGACGCAGGCGATCCGGGGGGCGACCGGCGGGCCCCGCGGCCTGCTCATGCTGGTCGGGTTCGCGGGGATCGCGCTCGGCATCGCGGCACTCGTGTGGCCGGGCATCACCGCGTTCGTCCTGCTCATGCTCATCGCCGCGTGGGCCGTCGCCACCGGCGTCCTGGAGATCGTGGTCGCCCTCGCGATGCACAGGGAGCTGCGCGGCGAGTGGGCGTACGTGCTGACCGGCGCGATCTCGGTCCTGTTCGGGATCCTGCTGTTCACGTGGCCGGTGTCGGGCGCCATCGCGGTCGTCTGGCTGATCGGGCTGCTCGCGATCCTCTCCGGCGCCGCCATGCTCGGCGCCGCTTTCCGGCTGCGCCGGCTCGGCCACCAGGCCCGGCGGCACGGCAGGACGAGCCCGGCCGCCCGCTACTAGCCGCCGGGCGCCGCGGCCGGGCAAACCTCAAGTGGAGTTGAGGTCGGGTAGGATGCGGGCCATGACGCGGCTGGAGCACCGGGTACACGAACTGACGGTCGGGCAGCTCGCCGAGCGGAGCGGCGTGGCCGTCTCGGCGCTGCACTTCTACGAGGCCAAGGGGCTGATCAGCAGCCGCCGGACGGCCGGCAACCAGCGCCGGTTCAGCCGCGACACGCTCCGCCGGGTCTCGTTCATCAAGGTGTCGCAGCGCGTCGGGATCCCGCTCAGCGCCATCCGGGACGCGCTCGCCACCCTCCCCGAGGAGCGCACCCCCACGGTCGCGGACTGGGCGCGCCTGTCGGAGACGTGGCGCGGCGACCTCGACGAGCGGATCCGGCAGCTCGAACGGCTGCGCGACGACCTCACCGACTGCATCGGCTGCGGCTGCCTGTCGATCAGCAAGTGCGCGCTGGCCAACCCCTACGACCGGCTCGGCGACGAGGGCCCGGGGCCGCGCAGGCTCCTCACCGAGCGCGCGGCCGCCCCGTCCCGTGCGGCGGGGGACGGGCGGGCCCCGGAGTGCGCCACCGTCTGCACCCCGGGGGACTGACCGCCCGCTACGTGCGGCGGGGGGCGCGCAGGTGCGGCTCGAAGCGGCGCGGCGCCGGTTCGCGCCCGGCGGGCTGGGTGGGCGCCGGCCGCGGCTGGACCGGCTCGATCGGCAGCTCCACCGGCTCCTCGCCCAGCGTGAACTGTTCGCCGTGGTGCCACAGCTTGAGGCCCGGGCCGTCCAGCAGCTCGTAGCGGGCCTCCTCCGCGCCCACCCCGACCTTGATCAGGTTGCCCCGGTAGCGCATCCGGAACGCCAGCCGGCTGATGCCGCCCGGCAGCCGCGGCGCGAACTTCAGCTCGCCCCTGCGGGCCCGCATCCCGCCGAACCCGGCGACGAGCCCGCTCCACGCCCCCGCCATCGAGGCGATGTGCAGCCCGTCGCGGGTGTTGTGGTTCAGGTCGTGCAGGTCCATCAGCGCGGTCTCGCCGAGGTAGTCGTGCGCCAGGTCGAGCTGGCCGACCTCGGCCGCGACGACCGCCTGCGTCTGCGCCGACAGCGAGGAGTCCCGGACGGTCAGCCCCTCGTAGTAGGCGAAGTCGCGCTCCTTCTGCTCCTCGGTGAACGCCTCCCCGCACAGGTGCAGCGCGAGGACGAGGTCGGCCTGCTTGACGACCTGCTTCCGGTAGAGGTCGAAGTAGGGGAAGTTCAGCAGCAGGGGGTAGTGGTCGGGCTTGGTCGCCGAGAAGTCCCACCGGGCGTGGTTGGTGAAGCTCTCGCTCTGCGGATGGACGCCGAGCCGGTCGTCGTAGGGGATCAGCATGGCCGCCGCCGCGTCCCGCCACGACGCCGCCTCCTCGGCGTTCACCCGGAGCCGGTCGGCGACGTCCGGATGGCGCATCGCCATCTCGGCGGCCTCCTGCAGGTTCCGGCGCGCCATGAGGTTGGTGTAGACGTTGTTGTCCACGATCGCGCTGTACTCGTCCGGGCCGGTGACGCCGTCGATGCGGAACACGCCGCCGACGTCGTGGTGGCCGAGGCTCCGCCATAGCCGCGCGGTCTGCACCAGGATGTCGAGGCCGGTCTCCCGCTCGAACTGCTCGTCCTGCGTGGCGTCGACGTACCGGACGATGGCGTCCGCGATGTCGGCGTTGATGTGGAACGCCGCGGTCCCGGCGGGCCAGTAGCCCGAGCACTCCTGGCCGCGGATCGTCCGCCAGGGGAACGTGGCGCCGTGCAGGCCGAGCTGCCGGGCGCGCTCGCAGGCGAGCGGCAGCGTCATGTGCCGCCAGGCGAGCGCGTCCGCCGCCGCGCCGGGGGAGGTGTAGATCAGCACGGGCAGCACGAACGTCTCGGTGTCCCAGAACGTGTGCCCGTCGTAGCCGGGGCCGGTCAGCCCCTTGGCCGGGATCATGCGGCGTTCCGCGCGCGCGCCGGCCTGCAGGACGTGGAACAGCCCGAACCGGACCGCCTGCTGGATCTCCGGGTCGCCCTCGACCTCGACGTCCGCGCCCTCCCAGAAGTCGTCCAGGTACGCGCGCTGCTCCTCCAGCAGCCCGTCCCAGCCGGTCTGCCGCGCGCCCGCCAGCGCCCCGACCACCTGGTCGTGCAGCGCGGGCCGGGACCGCCGGCTCGACCAGCCGTACGCGATGTACTTGACGATGCGGAGCCTCTGCCCCGGCTCCAGCCGGGTCGCCACCGTCAGCCGCCCCACGTCCGGGGCGCTCTCGGTCTCCACCCGCATCGACTCGGGGCCCTCGATGTCGTGCGACATGCCGGCGCCCATCCGCAGCCCGCTGTGCCGCGTCCGGTGCAGCAGCAGGACCTTCGTGCCGTTGGCGAAGTGCTCCTCGCTGACGAGGGGGCTGTCCAGGATCGCGGACGAGCGCGGGTCCTTGCCGCCGCCGGGCAGCGCCTCGTTCGCCACGATCTCGGACTGGGCGACCACCCGGACCGCGCTGTCCACCGGCTCGACCTCGTAGCAGATCGCCGCGATGGCCCGCTGGGTCAGCGACACCAGCCGCACCGACGTCACCTTGATCGTCTTGTCGGCGGGGGACGTCCACTCGACGTGCCGGGTCAGCGTGCCGGCGCGCATGTCCAGGATCCGCTCGTGGTGGTGGACGCGGCCGTAGCGCACGTCGAGCGGCTCGTCGTCCACCAGCAGCCGGATCACCTTGCCGTTGGTGACGTTGATGACCGTCTGCCCCGACTCGGGGTAGCCGTACGCGGTCTCGGCGTGCGGCAGCGGGCGCAGCTCGAAGAACGAGTTCAGATACGTGCCCGGCATCCCGTGCGGCTCGCCCTCGTCGAGGTTGGCCCGCATGCCGAGATGCCCGTTGGACAGCGCGAACACCGACTCGCTCTGCGCCAGCCGGTCCAGCCGGAGCTCCGGCTCCCGGACGCACCACGGCTCCACCGTGAACACCGGCCGCTCCGCGGCGCTCTGGCCCTCCCGCCCCTTCACGCACCCTCCAGCAACTCGGACAGGTCGTCGACCACCACGTCGGCGCCGTGCTCGGCGAGCGCCTTCGCGTGCGCCTCGCCCACCCGGTTGACGCCCACCACGTACGCGAACCCGCCGGCGCGGCCCGCCTGGACGCCGGCGAGCGCGTCCTCGAACACCACCGCCTTCGCCGCCGGGACGTCCAGTTCCTGCGCGCCCGCGAGGAACATGTCCGGGGCCGGCTTGCCGGGCAGGTGCCGGTCCGCCGCGACGACGCCGTCGACGCGCGCGTCGAACAGGCCGGTGATGCCGACCGTCCGCAGAACCTGGACGGTGTTGGCGCTCGACGACACCACCGCCGTCTTCAGCCCCGCCGCCCGCGCCGCGCGGACGTAGCCGATCGAGCCGTCGAACGTCTCGATGCCCTTCTCCTCGATGATCTTCAGCACCAGCGCGTTCTTCCGGTTGCCGAGCCCGCGGATCGTCTCCTTCTCCGGCGGGTCGTCCGGGTCGCCCTCGGGCAGCGCGATGCCGCGCGACTCCAGGAACGACCGCGTCCCGTCCTCGCGCTTCTTGCCGTCCACGTACCGGCCGTAGTCGGCCACGGGATCGAACTGGGTGAACGGCTCACCCGTCCGCCCGGAACGTTCCCGCAGGTAGCCGTCGAACATCTCCTTCCACGCCGCGGCGTGGACGGACGCGGTCCGGGTCAGCACCCCGTCGAGATCGAAGAGACACGCCGCCGCCTCGTCCGGCAGTCCCAGCATCCGCACCCCCTGGAATGTCACCATCGAAGTGAAGGTTGACCATGATCAGTACCGCGCGACCCGTTCCCGCGCTGAGCGCGGGCATGCCCGGACGCTCGAACGAGCGGGATCATGCCCCGCGTACAACCCCTCGGTCAGGGTCGCACACGAGGAGGAGTGAGCCAATGGACAAGGCGCGAATCGGTGTCACCGGGCTGGCGGTGATGGGCCGGAACCTGGCCCGCAACCTCGCCCGGCACGGGCATCCCGTCGCCGTCCACAACCGCACGTCCAGCCGGACCAAGGCGCTGGTGGAGGAGTTCGGCGACGAGGGGACGTTCCTGCCCGCCGAGACGCCGGAGCAGTTCGTCGCGTCCCTGGAGCGGCCACGCCGGCTGGTGATCATGGTGAAGGCGGGCGGCCCGACCGACGCCGTCATCGACGAGTTCGCCCCGCTGCTGGAGCCCGGCGACATGATCGTCGACGGCGGCAACGCCAACTTCGCCGACACCCGCCGCCGCGAGTCCGCTCTCCGCGAACGCGGCCTCCACTTCGTCGGCGCCGGCATCTCCGGCGGCGAGGAGGGCGCCCTGCACGGCCCGAGCATCATGCCGGGCGGCTCCGCCGAGTCCTACGCGGCGCTCGGCCCGCTGCTGGAGGACATCTCCGCCAAGGTGGACGGGACGCCCTGCTGCACCCACGTCGGCCCCGACGGCGCCGGGCACTTCGTGAAGATGGTGCACAACGGCATCGAGTACGCCGACATGCAGCTGATCGCCGAGGCCTACGACCTGCTCCGGCACGCCGCCGGCCTCGCGCCCGCCGAGATCGCCGAGGTGTTCCGCACCTGGAACACCGGCCGCCTGGAGTCCTACCTGATCGAGATCACCGCCGAGGTCCTCGCGCACACCGACGCGTCCACCGGCAAGCCGTTCGTGGACGTCGTCCTCGACCAGGCCGAGCAGAAGGGCACCGGCCGCTGGACCGTCCAGACCGCCCTCGACCTGGGCGTCCCCGTCGGCGGCATCGCCGAGGCCGTCTTCGCCCGCTCGGTCTCCGGCCACGCCGCGCTCCGTGAGGCCGCGCGGAACCTGCCGGGCCCGTCCCGCGGCGCCGTCGCCGACTCGGGCTTCGCCGACGCCGTCGAGAAGGCGCTCTACGCGTCCAAGATCGTCGCGTACGCGCAGGGCTTCCACGAGATCCAGGCCGGCAGCGCCGAATACGGCTGGGACATCGACCTCGGCGCGATGGCCGCCATCTGGCGCGGCGGCTGCATCATCCGCGCCCAGTTCCTGGACCGCATCCGCGCCGCCTACGAGGCCGACCCGCAGACACCCACCCTGCTGACCGACGACCACTTCGCCGAAGCCGTCGGCGACGCCCAGGACGCCTGGCGCGACGTCGTCGCGACCTCCGCGCGCCTCGGCATCCCCGCGCCCGGCTTCTCCACGGCCCTCGCCTACTACGACTCCCTGCGCGCCGACCGCCTGCCGGCCGCGCTCACCCAGGGCCAGCGGGACTTCTTCGGCGCCCACACCTACCGCCGCACCGACCGCGAAGGCTCCTTCCACACCCTCTGGGGCGGTGACCGGACCGAAGTGACTACCTGAGACCAGCGCTTCCCGGTCCCCATCCGGTAGCAGCGCGCTACACCGGCCCCTGGGAGCACCCAAGGGAAGACGACCGGAGGGTGGGGTGATTCGCTGGTGGTCCGTTGTGGCTAAACGTGATCGAATGACGACCAAGAGTCCTCGGGGGGTGCCAGATTGAGGGTGTCGCTTCCCCCGGAACACAGGACCAGAAGGAGAGGTAGCATGCCCGTCATGTCGCCCAAGCCCCTCGAAGAGGTCACCCTCGGTGACCTGGCCACCAAGGACGACCTGAAGGACCTCGTCACCAAGGACTACCTCCACCAGGAGCTGGGCTCGGCGGTGAATCTGATCATGGGTG
This sequence comes from Actinomadura latina NBRC 106108, assembly GCF_001552195.1. GTDB lineage: Bacteria > Actinomycetota > Actinomycetes > Streptosporangiales > Streptosporangiaceae > Spirillospora > Spirillospora latina. Next base: position 20,999 of record NZ_BCQS01000005.1, on the reverse strand, counting down.
AGCTCGGCAAGATGTCCGCTCGCCAGGAGGAGATGGCCGGGACGCTGGCCCGCCTGGTCGCCAGGTCCGAAGGCGTGATGCAGTAACCGACATGCCCGTGCCCCCGGGGCAGTGCTCACGGGGACACGGGCATGTCCGGGCATGGCTCACGGCTCGTCCGCCGCACGTTGTTGCCCGACGGCTCGGCCCTAACCGCGCACCGGGCCCGTCAATAGACTCGCGGGATGCGGATTCCGGCGGACGACGAGATTCGGGCTTTGCACCGGAAGCACGCGCCGGGCCGGGAGGCGTTCGAACTCGTCTGGACGCACTGCGTGATCGTGGGCGAGATCGCCGAGCAGATCATGGCGCGCACCGGGCCGCGGGTCGACCGGGATCTCGTGCGGGCCGGGTGCCTGCTGCACGACATCGGGGTCTACCGGCTCTACGACGCGAACGGGAGAATCGATTTCAGGCAGTATGTGCGGCATGGGGTGCTCGGACACGAGTTGCTGCGCGAGGAAGGGTTTCCCGAGGAGATCTGCCGGTTCTGTTCCTGCCATACCGGAATGGGGCTGACGCGGGAGGACATCGAGCGGCAAGGGCTGCCCGTGCCTCCGGGCGACTATGTGGCCGAGAGCGACGAGGAGCGGCTCGTCATGTACGCCGACAAGTTCCACAGCAAGACCGATCCGCCCACGTTCGTGTCCGCGGAGACCTACGCCGTCCATGTGCGGCGGTTCGGTGCCGAGAAGGCCGCGGCGTTCGAGGCGATGCGCGCGCTGTTCGGGGAGCCGGATCTCAAGCCGCCGGCGGCCGAGCACGGCCAGGCCCTGGTCTGAGGCCGGGCCCCGTCCGCGCCCGTTCGGTGACGCGGGCGGTCGGGAGAAAGGGCAGGATGGAGGAGTGAGTCTTATCGATGAGCTTCCCTCCGGAAACGACGCCGACGCCGATTCGCTGTTCGAGGGGTTCGAGCGGTGGGTGTCGGGGCGCGGGATCACGTTGTATCCGGCGCAGGAGGAGGCGCTCATCGAAGTGGTGTCGGGCGCGAACGTGATCCTTTCGACGCCCACCGGGTCGGGCAAGAGCCTGGTGGCGGCGGGGGCGCTGTTCGCGGCGCTCGGCAAGGAGCAGGTCGGGTTCTACACGGCGCCGATCAAGGCGCTGGTGTCGGAGAAGTTCTTCGACCTGTGCGAGATGTTCGGGCGCGAGAACGTCGGGATGATGACCGGCGACGCGAGCGTGAACTCGGACGCGCCGATCATCTGCTGCACGGCCGAGGTGCTCGCGAACATCGCGCTGCGGGACGGGGCCGACGCCGACATCGGCGTGGTGGTGATGGACGAGTTCCACTTCTACGCGGAGCCCGAGCGCGGGTGGGCATGGCAGATCCCGCTGCTGGAACTGCCGCAGGTGCAGTTCCTGCTGATGTCGGCCACCTTGGGGGACGTCGCGTTCTTCCAGAAGGACCTCACCCGGCGGACGGGACGGCCGACGGCGCTGGTGACCTCGGCGGAGCGGCCCGTCCCGCTGATCTACGACTACCGGGTGACGCCGCTGCACGAGACGATCGAGGAGCTGCTGGCCGAGCAGAAGGCGCCGGTCTACCTGGTGCACTTCACGCAGGCGGCGGCGATCGAGCGGGCGCAGTCGCTGATGAGCATCAACGTCTGCACGAAGGCGGAGAAGGCCCGGATCGCCGAGCTGATCGGCAATTTCCGGTTCACGACGAAGTTCGGGCGGAACCTGTCGCGGTTCGTGCGGCACGGGATCGGGGTGCATCACGCCGGCATGCTGCCCAAGTACCGGCGGCTGGTGGAGCGGCTCGCGCAGGCCGGGTTGCTCAAGGTCATCTGCGGGACGGACACGCTGGGCGTCGGTGTGAACGTCCCCATCCGGACCGTGGTCTTCACCGCCTTGAGCAAGTACGACGGGCACCGGGTGCGGAGGCTCAGGGCGCGGGAGTTCCATCAGATCGCCGGACGTGCCGGGCGGGCCGGGTTCGACACGGTCGGGTTCGTGGTGGCGCAGGCCCCCGAGCATGTGGTGGAGAACGAGAAGGCTCTCGCGAAGGCCGGGGACGACCCGAAGAAGCGGCGGAAGGTGCAGCGCAAGAAGCCGCCCGAGGGGTTCGTCGGCTGGGACGAGGACGTCTTCAAGAAGCTGCAGGAGGCCGAGCCGGAGATGCTCCGGTCCCGGTTCCAGGTCAGCCACGCGATGCTGCTGTCGGTGATCGCCAGGCCGGGCAACGCGTTCCAGGCGATGAAGCGGCTGCTGACGGACAACCACGAGGAGCCGACGGCGCGCAGGAGGCACATCTCGCGGGCCATCGCGATCTACCGGTCGCTGCTCGCGGGCGGTGTCGTGGAGGTGCTGCCCCAGCCCGACGACCTGGGGCGCTACGCGCGGGTCACCGTCGACCTGCAGGAGGACTTCGCGCTCAACCAGGCGCTGTCGACGTTCGCGCTGGCGGCGTTCGAGGTGCTCGACCCGGCGTCGCCGTCCTACGCGCTGGACGTCCTGTCGGTGATCGAGGCGACGCTGGACGATCCGCGGCAGATCCTCGCGGCGCAGGTCAACAAGGCGCGGGGCGAGGCCGTCCAGGAGATGAAGGCCGAGGGCATCGAGTACGAGGAGCGGATGGAGCTGCTCCAGGACGTCGACCACCCGAAGCCGCTGGAGGACGAGCTCGACGCCGCGTACGAGATCTACCGGGCCGGGCACCCGTGGGTCGGCGACCATCCGCTGCGTCCCAAGTCGATCGTGCGCGACATGTACGAGCGGGCGATGACGTTCACCGAGTACATCGGGTTCTACGAGCTGGCCCGCACGGAGGGGCTCGTCCTGCGGTACCTGTCGGGGGCGTACAAGGCGCTGCAGCAGACGGTCCCGGAGTCGATCAAGACCGATGACCTGATCGACCTGATCGAGTGGCTGGGCGAGCTCGTCCGGCAGGTCGACTCCAGCCTGCTGGACGAGTGGGAGCAGCTCGCGAACCCGTCCGACGAGGATGTGGACGAGCCGATCGAGGAGCGGGTCACGAGGGTCACCGCGAACGTGCGGGCGTTCCGGGTGCTGGTCCGCAACGCGATGTTCCGGCGGGTGGAGCTGGCCGCGCTGGAGCGGTACCGCGAGCTGGGCGACCTGGACCCCGACTTCGGCGCCGGCGCCTGGGAGGACGCCATGGACGGGTACTTCGCCGAGCACGACGAGCTGCTCACCGGAGCCGACGCCCGGGGGCCGAAGCTGCTGCAGATCGAGGAGGTTCCGGAGGACGCGCTGTGGCGGGTCCGGCAGGTGTTCGACGACCCGGAGGGGCATCACGACTGGGGCGTCAGCGCCGAGGTCGACCTCGCGGGCTCGGACCAGGAGGGCGAGGCCGTGATCCGGGTGACCGGCGTCGACCGGATGTAGAGGGAGGCGGCGGATGGTGCAGGTCGCGGTGGCGCAGTTCGCGCCCGGTGTCAACAAGGACGCGAACCTCGCGGTGATCGGCGAGCTCGCCGGGGACGCGGCGGGGCGCGGCGCGAAGGTCGTGGTGTTCCCCGAGTTCGCCATGTTCACGGCGCCGAAGATGGACGGCCGGTTCGTCGACTCGGCCGAGCCGCTGGACGGCCCGTTCGCGGGCGGCCTCGGCGACCTGGCCCGGCGCCACGGCGTGCACCTGGTCGCGGGCCTGAACGAGCGGCTGGACGACCCGTGCCGCATCTCCAACACGCTCGTCGCCGTGAGCCCCGGCGGGGAGATCGTCGCCGAGTACCGCAAGCTCCACCTGTACGACGCGTTCGGGTACCGGGAGTCGGACGTCGTCCGGCCCGGCGAGATCGGCGTCCCGGACACGTTCCTCGTCGACGGCGTCGCGTTCGGCATGCAGACCTGCTACGACGTCCGGTTCCCGGAGGTGACGCGGCGGATCGTGGACGCGGGCGCCGACGTCCTGGCGCTGCCCGCCGACTGGGTGCCGGGCCCGCTCAAGGAGGACCACTGGCGGACGCTGGTCCGGGCCCGCGCGATCGAGAACACGATCTACGTGGCCGCCGCCGGCCAGTGCGCGCCGGCGGGCGCCGGCAACAGCATGATCGTCGACCCGATGGGCGTGGTGGTCGCGGGGCTGGGGGAGGGGCCGGGCGTCGCGTCCGCGGAGGTCTCGCCCGAGCGGGTCGCCGCCGTCCGGGAGAAGAACCCGGCGCTCCGCCTGCGCCGTTTCACGGTCACCCAGGCCGGCTAGAGAACACGCGAGGCCCGAGCTTCGGAGAGCGTCCCTTGACGTTTGAGTGAGTGCTCACTCAAACTGGGATGACGAGGAGACCGCGGCACGGGAGGCACGATGGCGGATCGGCTGTTCCGGTTCGGAGTGATGGCGGCGTGGGCGCGCGACGGCGCGCAGTGGGCGGCGCAGGCGCGCCGCGCCGAGGAGCTCGGGTACGCGACCTTGCTGACCCCCGACACGTCCGGCACGGCCATGCCCGCGGCGGCCCTCGCCGCCGCGGCCGGTGCGACGACGACGCTGCGGGTCGGCACGTTCGTGCTGTCCGCGGCGACCCGGTCCGCGCACATGATCGCCTGGGAGGCGGCCTCGATGGCCTTCGCCACCGGCGACCGCTTCGAGCTCGGCATCGGCGCGGGCCGGCCGGGCGGCGAGGACGACGCTGCGCTCCTCGGCGTCCGCTACGGCACGCCCGCCGAGCGGATCGACGCGGTGGGGCGGGTGATCGACGCGGTCGAGCGGCCGCCCGAGGGCCTGTTCGCCGGGACGGGACGCCCGCCGCGGGTGCTCGTCGCCGCGTCCCGGCCCCGGATGCTGGAGCTGGCCGCGCGGCGGGCCGGCACGGTCGCGTTCGGCGTCCCGCCGCTGACCGGCGAAGCGGAACTCGCCGGATACGTCGGCATCGTCCGGAAGGCGGCGGGGGAGCGGTTCGACGACCTGGAGCTGTGCACCCAGGTGCACGTCGTCGGCGACGAGGTGCCCGCATGGCTTCAGGGCCAGATGGGCGTCGACCCCGCCGCCATGGCGAACTCCGACGCGATCGCGAAACTGTCCGGGACGCCCCGCGAGATGGCCGACGTGCTCGCCCGGCGGCGGGACGAGCTGGGCGTGTCGTACGTATCGGTCGCGTCGGCGTTCGTGGAGGAGTTCGCGCCCGTGGTGGAACTGCTCACCGGGCGGTGACCCGTGTATCAAGGTGACACCCGTGTATCAAGGTGACAACGGTCGCGGCGATTCTCCGTGTCCGGGCGGACGCTCAGCGTGAGCATCGGAGGGTGCGCCTCTCCTCCAGCCTCCCGCCCGCCGGATTCACCCGTGCCGAGCCGAGCCCGCCCGCCGGGCCCCGCGCGCTCCGGTCGCCGCTCCTGCCCGCGCTGGCGCTCGTCCTCGGCGCCGGTCTCGTCCTCGCCATCGGCTACGGGACGACGCGCCCGGCCCCCGTTCGCACGGTGACGCCGGATGCCGCCACCCCGTCACCGTCCGCGGAGACGTCCGCGCCACCGCCACCGCGGCCCGAGCCGGGGGACAGGGCGTCCGCCGCGCATCCGCGGAAGCGCGCTCCCCGCAGCGGGCATTCCGTCCCGGAGCCCGCGCATCACCGCCCCGCCGCACCGCGCAGGCCGCGTCCCCGCCCGCCCGCACAGCAGAAGACGCGTACCGGACGCCCCGCGCCCCCGTCGTGGATCACGGCGGAGTGCGGGCGGCGCTTCCCGGACGATCCGCTCCGCAGGCGTGCCTGCGTCGCCGTCCTCACCGACCAGTTCGGGCGCTGATCAGGCCGCCTCGGCGGTGAGCAGCCGGTCGATGTGGTCGCGCAGTGCGCCGGCGTCCACCCCCGCCTCGATCACCAGCCGCACGGCCATGGACTCCTTGTCGTGCAGGACGCCGAGCAGGATGTGACCGCTTCCGATGTGCTTGTGCTTGAGCCGGAGCGCGTGCCGCAGGCTCAGCTCCAGTGACTTCTTCGCCCTTGGCGTGAAGGGGATGTGTCCCTTCGGCGGGCGCCGGCACCGGGCGGCGGGAGCGTCGAGGGCACCCTCGCCGAAGACCTGCTCGGTGGCCTCCCGGACGGCCTCCAGGTCGATGCCGAGCATGCTCAGCGCCTCGGGGTCGAGCGGATCCCGGCTCTTCCGGACGATGAGCGCCCGGACGGCGGACGCTTCCAGCCCGTGGCCGGCGAGCATCCGCGCCGTGGCGTCGCCGCCGTCCAGGAGGGCGAGCAGAAGGTGTTCGGTGCCGATGTGGTGGTGGTGCAGCGCCCGCGCCTCCGCCTGGGCGCCGGTGACCGCCCGCCGTGCGCTGTCGGTGAAACGCTCGAACATCCCCTCACTGCTCCTTCTTGAGAAGGCGGCGCCCGCCGCCGTGCTTCTTGTGGACGGCCTGCCGGCTCACGCCGAGGCAGACCGCGATCTCCTGCCAGGACCAGCCCTGGTCGCGGGCGCTGGCCACCTGCAGCGCCTCCAGCCGCTCGGCCAGCTCGCGCAGCGCCCGCACGGCCCGCAGGCCCACCGCCGGGTCCCGGCTGCTCGCCTCCTCGGCGAGCTTCACTCCATCGCTCATGACGTCAATGTAGGTTGACACAGACGCGATGTCAACCAACGTTGACGCGCTGCGCCTCAGCGGACGGCCAGCAGGGTGGTGAGCAGGTCGTCCAGGCTGACCAGGCCGGCGATGCCGCCCTCCGGGCCGATGGCCAGGCCCAGATGGCTGTGGTGGGACTTCAGGATGGCGACGGCCTCGCCCACCGGGGTCCCGACCGGCATCGCCGGGACGGGATGCGCCAGCTCCCCGGCCGGCGTCGCGGCGCCCCGCGCGCGGGCCAGGTAGGCGTCGCGGACGTGCACCATGCGGGCGGCGCCCGGCCGGCCGGACCCGCGCAGCATGATCCGCGTGTGGCCGGTGCGGGCGGCCGCGTCGACGACCTCCTGCGGGGACGCCTCCGGCGGCACCGACACGATGCCGGAGACCGGGACGACCAGGCCGGCCAGCGGGGCGCGCGGCGCGTCCAGCGCGGTGGTGAGCAGCGTCAGCTCGTTCTCGTCGATCAGCCCGAGCCGCCGCGAGTCCTCCGCGATGCTGCGCAGCTGCTCCGGGGTGCGCGCCACCGCCCGGGAGTCGGCGGGCCGGACGCCCACCGCGCGCAGCAGCAGGTTCGTCGTGCCGTTCAGCGCCGCCAGGACCGGGCGGGCGACGGTCGTGAACGCGCGGAACGGCAGCCCGAGCACGGTCGCGGAGCGCTCCGGGTCGGCGATCGCCCACGACTTCGGCGCCATCTCGCCGACGACCATGTGCAGGAACGTCACCAGCGCCAGGGCCAGCACGAACGCGACCGCGTGCGCGGCCCCGCCGGGCAGCCCGGCGGAGTGGAACAGCGGGCTGAGCGCCCCCGCGAACACCGGCTCCGACACCAGGCCGAGGCCGAGGGAGCACATCGTGATGCCGAGCTGCGCGCCCGCGAGCGTCAGCGACAGCTCGTCGATCCCGGCGACGGCGGCGCCCGCGGCCCGCCCGCCGCGCGCCGCGGCGCGCTCCAGCCGCGGCCGCCGCGCCGCCACCAGCGCGAACTCGGTGGCGACGAAGAACCCGTTGCCGGCCAGCAGCGCCAGCGTGACGGGCACGCCGAGGGCGAGGTTCACCGGTCCCCCCGGGTGGTCTCGACGGTGCGGACACGGATCAGCTCCGGCACGTGCCGGTGGATCGTCAGGACCTCCACGACGGCCGTGCGGGGCGGCTCGTCCAGCCGGTCCGGCGGGATGTCCACGCTGACCACGTCGCCGGGCCGCGCGACCCGGCCGAGCAGCTTCAGCAGCAGCCCCGCCACGGTCTCGTAGTCGCCCTCCGGCAGCGCGATGCCGGTCTCGTGGGCGACCTCGTCCATCCGCAGCCCGGCGTCGGTCGTCCACCACTCGCCGGACCTGATCGCGAGCTCCTCGCCGGGCTCGTTCTCGTCGGCGATCTCCCCGACCAGCTCCTCGGCGACGTCCTCCCAGGTCACGATGCCGGCGAAGCCGCCGTACTCGTCCACCACGCAGGCCATCGGCTCGGCCGCGCCCTGCAGCCGCAGCACCACGTCCGGCAGCGGCAGCGAGGCCGGCACCAGCAGCGGCGGCCGGGCGATCGCCCCGACCGCGGTGCGCTCGGCCTCCGCCGGGCCGAGCGTGATCAGCTCCTCCAGCCCGACGACGCCGACGACGTCGTCGACGCCCGCGCCGAGCACGGGGTAGCGGGTGTGCCCGCTCGCGGAGATGATGTCGCTCAGCTCGGCCGCGTGCGCCGACGCCGGGACGGTCACCACGTCCACCCGCGGCACCATCACCTCCTCGGCGTCGCGCTCGGAGAAGGCGAGGGCGCGCTCCAGCAGGTCGACATGCCCCTCGGGCAGCTGCTCGCCGGACTCGCCGATGATGTGCCCGAGCTCCTCCAGCGTCGCGCCGTGGTGCAGCTCCTCCACCGGCTCGATGCCGAACGTGCGCACGAGCCGGTTCGCGGACGCGTCGAACAGCCTGATCAGCGGCCCCGCGACCATCAGGTACACGAGGGTGGACGCGGCGAGCGCGCGGGCCAGCGATTCCGCCCTCGCCAGCGCCAGGTTCTTGGGGAACAGCTCGCCCAGCACCATCTGGATCACGGTGGCGATGGCGAACCCGGCCGCGACCGCCACGCCGCCGGCCGCCGCGTCCGGGACCCCGCCCGCGCGCAGCAGCGGGTCCATCAGGTCGGCGAGCGCAGGCTTGGCGATGAACCCGACGACCAGCGCGGTCACCGTGATGCCGAGCTGCGCGCCGGAGAGCATGAACGACAGCCGGCCCATCACCCGCACGGCCCGCGCCGCCGCCCGGTCGCCCTCGGCCGCCCGCTGGTCGAGGGCCGGCCGGTCCGCGGTGACGAACGCGAACTCCTGCGCCACGAAGTAGCCGGTCGCGGCCGTCAGCAGCAGGACGGCCAGCAGCCCGAGCGCGCCGTTCACCCGGCCTCCCTCCGCCCGCGCCTCCCGCCGGCGCCTCCGCCTGCCCTCCGCTCAAGATCCTCCTACCCCGGCGGGACGGTGTCTCTCCCGATTCGGGGACGGTTATCGACCGCTCTGGGTGGAATGAACCCCAGCACGGCCATGACGCCGGGAGTACGGGAGTCGCCATGAACGTCGAGAACCGTCCCCGTCCGGTGTTCGATCCCGCCATCGGCGGCGACGACCGCGCGCTGCTCGCCGCGGCGCCGGAACGGCTGGTCGCGGCGTGCCTGCCGGCGCCGCCGCCACCGCGGCTGCGCGCGGCCACGGTCCTGGCGCGGCTGGTGTGGATCCCCGCGTTCGCCGTCTTCTACGGCGTCCTGCCCGGCGGCTGGCTGCGGATGTGCTTCATCGCCTCGCTGGACGACGACGAGCTGCTGGGCGGCGCGGTGCGCTGGGGGCGGCTGCCCGTCCTTGCGATGATGCTCACCCCGGCCCTGCAGGTCCTCCTGCTGCTGCTCGGCCAGCTGCCGGCCGTCGCGGTCCTCGCGGCGGTGAGCTTCGCCGGCTGGGTGATCGGCGCGCTGCGGCACGTGCGGGAGCCTGCCGCCGCCCGCGCCGCGCGCGAGCACCACGGCTCCTACCTGCTGCCCGCCGACTTCGACGGGCCCGCGGCGGGGCTGCTCGTCCGCGCCCAGGGCGCCATCGACGCGGTCCTGCGGTCGCGGGCGCACGGCGCCGGGCTGCTGGACGACATCAACAACACGGTCGTCCTGCCGCGGCAGGAATGGGCCGTCGCGGGCGCCCTCGCCGAGCACACCCGGCTGCGCCGGGAACGCCTCGCCCAGCAGCCCGAGCGGCTCTCGGCGCGGGTCCGGGCGCTGCTGGACCCGCAGGACCGCGCCCTGGAGCTGTCGGTCCGCTCGGTCACCGGGCGGATCGAGGCGCTGGAGGCGTACGCGCGCCGGGCCGGCGAGGCCGACGACGCCTACCACGAGTCGCGGGTGCTGCAGGGGCTCCCCGAGCAGAACGCCCGGTACCGCGATCTGCTGGCGAGCACCGTCGGGGACGAGCTGGCGGGCGCGGAGATCCGCGGCATGGCCGAGGACGCCCACCGGGCCGAGCTGGCGCTGCGCGCACGGGTCACGAGCGCGGTGCGCGCGGGCCGCGACCTCACCCCGCCCGGCGGGGGCCCGGCCGGCGGGCCGGGGGTCAGTTCTCGGCGAGCACGATGACGCGGTCGTCGGCCGACAGCGTCAGCGGCGCCGCCTTGTCCGGGTTGAGCACCACGCCGTAGCCGGGCGGCTCGTGGAACCGCGCGGTCAGCCGGTAGCCGAGCGCGACCTCGCCGCGCCGCCGCGCCGACTCGATCAGCGTCGCGAAGTTCGCCTCCACGGCCGGGACCAGGTAGTCGCAGGCGGGCTTGAGGTAGATCTCCGACCCGGCCGGGTCGAGCAGGTCCACGAACACGTCGTACAGGTGCCGGTTCTCGCTCAGCTGGGTCAGCATCAGGCTGATCAGCTTCTCGCTGACCACGAAGTCGTCGGCCTTGGTGACCTGCGCGATCTCCCGGTTGGCGTCGTCGTTGATCTCGCTGACGATCGCGAACGGGTCGTTCCGGGGGGCGTGCGGCGGCGTCCCTCCGGGAGGGGGCGGAGGGCCCAGCGCGTCCTCCATGTCGCGCAGGTGCAGCAGCGTGACCAGGGTGCGGGCGTCGGCGTGGTCGGGCTCGTGGCCGGCGTCCGACAGCACGATGACCTTCTGATAGGAGCCGACGTCCAGGGACTCCAGGGACGGCCGCTCGGTCGGCTCCGCCCGGATGAAGTCGATCTTGAGGTTGGCGGGCGCGGCCAGCTCCCCGGTCGGGTCCTCGCGCGGCGCGGCCACGACGAGCTCGGACGCGGGCGCGAGGAACTCGTCCAGCAGCTCGATGATCTTCGGAGCGCGGTGGTTCCAGCCGAGCATCAGGGTCCGCTCGGGCACCGGCTCCCGGACGGTGGCGGTGCCGATCGCGGCCTCCCGGACGGCCGGGCCGGAACCGCCGGCGAGACTGATCAGCAGGTCGTCCTCGGCCAGGATGATGACCTCGTCGTCGGCGCTGATCACGGTGTCCATCGGGGGGTTGAGCAGCACGGTGCCGTCCCCGCGCCGCAGCCCGGACGGGACGCCGAGGTCGTAGGCCGCCAGCGCCTCCCCGAACGGCACGCCCGTGAGGGACGGCTCGGGCCGCATGTAGAACTCGTGCCCGGCGAAGTCGAGCAGCTCGGTGCAGACCTGCGACAGGCCGGACTGGCGGTGCGACTGCACGATCAGCCGGATCGTGACGTCGTCGGCGTCGATGATGTGCGCGCGGTCGCCGCCGGCGAGCCGCGCGGCGGGCAGGTTCGCCGAGTCGTGCACGGCGGCGACGACGTGCGGGCGGTGCCGTCCCCACGTCCGGGCGCCGAGCGACAGCAGCACCTTGATGACGCGGGTGTCGGCGTCCGCCAGCTCCGGCGTGACGATGAGGATGGACCGCGCGGTGCCGGGGCTGACCAGCTCCACGTCGGCGACCTTCAGCGGGTCGCCGGTGCGGCACACGATCCGGGTGCGGCCGAGGTCGCCGACCCGGGCGCGGATCGCCTCCTCCATCTCGACCTTGTCGCGGTTCGCGAGGATCGCCACGCACGACCTGCGCTTGCTCTGGTTGGCCTCCACCAGCTCGGCGACCACGGTGAAGACCTGCTCCGACCAGCCGAGCAGCACCGTGTGGCCCTGCTCGACGATCCGCGACCGGCCCTTGCGCAGCTCGCTGATCTTCGCTTCCAGTCCGGTGGTGAGCACGCCGATCAGCGCGCTGACGATGAAGATGCCGCCGATGGTGGACAGCAGCATCAGCGCCAGGAACGGTCCCGTCCCGGTGTCGTCGCCCATCGTCCCGGGGTCCAGGGTGCGCAGCAGGCTGCGCCACACCATGCCGGGCCAGTGCCCGTTCTCCTCGCTGTCGCGCGGCGCGAGGACGACCGCCGCGGACGCCACCACGAGCACCAGCGCCACCGAGGCGAGCCCGAGCCAGCCGATGAGCGCGGGCGTCCCTTTCGACATCGTCCGGTCGAACCAGTACCGGACCCGGTCCCGTCGCCTCACAGGTGCCAACCGGTCCGCCCCCTCCGCCGTAGCCCGCCTATTACGTGTCTTACACCATTCCGGGCAATATCGACTAAAGCGATTTGCCCAGTGCGCACGCAAGGGGCCGGGGTGTGAGAATTCCACCCCGGCCCCTCGGTGCCGTGCCGGAACGCCGCCGGCCGCGGGGCCGCTAGTGCGCGGCCTCGTACTGCTCGATCACATTGGCGGGGATACGGCCCCGCTCATTGACCTTGATGCCCCGGTTCTTCGCCCACTCGCGAATCTCGGCGGAGCGCTCGCGGCTGCCCGCGGTGCGCGACCCGCGGCCGGCGCGGCCCGGGGTCTTGCGCGCCTTGCGGGCGCTCGCCACGAACGGCTCCAGGCCGTTGCGCAGCTTGGCGGCGTTCTTCTTGCTCAGGTCGATCTCGTAAGTGGTGCCATCGAGGGAAAAGCTGACGGTCTCGTCAGCCTCTCCACCGTCGATGTCGTCCACGAGAAGGACTTCGACCTTCTGTGCCATGCGGGGACTCCCTCTAGCTATGCGTCCGGCTTGGCGTCCGGATGTGCCTCGATGAATGCAGCATAGACCTCATCCGATATCTTGCCACGTTCGGAGACTTCGATGTCCTGACGCAATGCCCACTCGCGGACATCGCCGTTCGTGTAGCCCTTGATCTTCGCGACGCGGGACTTGCGGCCCTTCCCCGCGGGCTTCACCTCCGCGGCCTTCTCGATGAAGGGCGCGAGCGCGTCCAGCATCTCGTTCAGCCGCTTGTAGTTGTCATCGCTCAAGTCGATCGTGAACGTCCGACCCAAGACTTCGAAGTCTCGCTTTACGACATCGTCCCCTTCGGAGCCGTCGATGTCGTCCACGCGAATGACCTTCTCGGCCATGTGCTCTGTGTCTTCCTTCCCCTCGCCTACGCGGCGTCCCCGACCGTAGCGGATTCCGGGGGCTCACGAGGAAGGACGCGACCCCGGGGTCAGCCGCCGTGGCGCTTGATCCAGGTGTGCAGGAGCAGCATCATCTCCAGCCGGATCTCCGGGTCCTCGATGTCGAAGCCGAACATGTCGTGCAGCTGCGCCAGCCGGTAGCGGACGGTCTGCGGGTGCACGCACAGGACCTCGGCGGCGCCGGTGGCGTTGAAGCCGTGCTTCATGCACTCCAGCAGGGTCACGGCGAGCCGCAGGCCCTGCCGCGGCCCCGCCTCGTCCAGCGGCGCGAGCCGCCGGGACGCCACGATCGCGGCGAGCGTCCCGCCCTCGCGCAGCAGCAGGTCCGGCAGGTGCTCCTCGGCCCGGACGAGCACGCCGCCGCGCCGCGCCCCCCGGCCGGCCGGCGCGGCGGGCGCGAGGTCGAGCGCGCGCCGCGCCCACAGCAGCGACGTCCCGGCCTCCTCCACCGGCACCGACGGGCCGATGGCGCCGGTCCAGCCGGCGAGCGTCGCGGTCAGCTCGTCGATCCGCCCCGGGCCGTCCGGATCGGGCATGACCAGGCAGGGACGGCCGTGGTCCAGGCCCGTCAGCAGGGACGGCGGCAGTCCGGCCGGGCCCTCGCCGCCGCTGCCCGGCCGCGGCCGCAGCACGATCACCGCGAGCCGCCGCGGCAGCGGCCAGCCGGCCCGGGCGGACTGCTCGCGGGCGACCTCGGGCGGCGCCGGCGGGTCCGACAGCAGCAGCGCCAGCAGCCGGCCGCGGCGCTGCTCGCGCTCCCCGGCCGCCTTCTCCCTGGCCCGCGCGTAGCCGTGCGCCGCCGCGGACGCCAGCGCGTCCAGGTAGGCGAAGTTCGCCTCGGCGAGGACGCTGATCAGCGCCCGGGGCCGGCCGAGCCGCTCGGCCTCGACCGCGAGGTGCCGCCAGGCGATCCGCGACCCGACGCGCATCGCGTTCTGCAGGTGCTCCAGGCTGCGGCCCTCGACGGCCTCGCCGTAGCCGACGTCGAAGAAGACCTGGTACACCTCCTTCCACGAGGCGTCTGGGTCGGCGATCATCTGCACGAAGTGCTCCATCGCGTGCGCGACCGCGGCCTCGGCCACCCGCCAGTAGGCCGCGTCGCCCGGCCGGTCGTACTCGGGGACGTGCCGCAGCACGCCCTTCACCATCACGCCGAGCAGGTCCGGCAGGCGGGGGCGCATCCAGCGCGCCTCCTCCGCCGGGACGTCCCGCCACGGCTCCTCCGTCAGGCCTTCCAGGACCTGTGATGCGGAATGCGCGTCCTCGTACGCAGCGGTCACGGTGCCACCTCCGATCGCCCGATCCGAAAACGCCGTTTCCGGGCGGCTAGGCGTCCGGTCGTATCAATTTAGGCAGAGCGCGTGATCCGCGACACTCAGCTGCCCTCACCACGCGGCCCTGCGTTTGTCAGCGCGCTGACAAGCGCGGGGCCGCAAGGCGAGGGCGCCGCCGCGGAACGGGTGCCCCGGACCGAACTCAAGTTCCGGTCAAACAGCGCATGCCGCTCGGGCCGGGGGGTAGCCGCCCGGAAACGCCCATTCATCGTCGAGGGAGCTGGACCATGGCCGACGCCGCCGGACGCGAGGATCCGAAACAGGAGCAAATGGCCCAGCGGCGGGTGAGCCCTGAGGGGACGGAGCTCACCACCGATCACGGGCTCCGGATCGATGACACGGACAACGCGCTTTCCGCGGGCGAGCGCGGCCCGTCCCTGCTGGAGGACTTCCACCTTCGCGAGAAGATCACGCATTTCGACCACGAGCGGATCCCGGAACGGGTCGTGCACGCGCGCGGCTCGGGCGCGTACGGCCATTTCACGCTGCACGAGTCGCTCGCCGAGTACACCACCGCCGAGTTCCTCACCGACACTTCGCTGTCGACGCCGGTGTTCGTGCGGTTCTCCACCGTCGCCGGGTCGCGCGGCTCGGCCGACACCGTCCGGGACGTCCGCGGCTTCGCGACGAAGTTCTACACGCGGCAGGGCAACTTCGACCTCGTCGGCAACAACATGCCGGTGTTCTTCATCCAGGACGGCATCAAGTTCCCCGACTTCGTGCACGCGGTGAAACCGGAGCCGATGAACGAGATACCGCAGGCGCAGTCGGCGCACGACACGCTGTGGGACTTCGTCCAGCTCCAGCCCGAGACCATGCACATGATGATGTGGCTGATGTCGGACCGGGCGATCCCGCGCAGCTACGCGATGATGCAGGGATTCGGCGTCCACACGTTCCGGCTCGTCAACGCGGAGGGCCGCGGAACGTTCGTGAAGTTCCACTGGAGACCGAAGCTCGGCACCCATTCGCTCGCCTGGGACGAGACTCAGAAGATCGGCGGCAAGGACCCCGACTTCAACCGGCGCGACCTGTGGGACCGGATCAGCGACGGGGACTTCCCCGAGTACGAGTTCGGGGTCCAGCTGGTGCCGGAGGAGGACGAGCACAAGTTCGGGTTCGACCTGCTCGACGCGACCAAGCTCATCCCGGAGGAGGAGGTCCCGGTGCGGCCGGTCGGCACGATGGTGCTGGACCGCAACCCGGAGAACTTCTTCGCCGAGACCGAGCAGGTCGCCTTCCACATCGGCAACGTCGTGCCCGGCATCGACTTCACCGACGACCCGCTGCTGCAGGGGCGGCTGTTCTCCTACCTGGACACGCAGCTGATCCGGCTGGGCGGGCCGAACTTCCCGCAGATCCCGGTCAACCGGCCGATCGCGCCGGTGCGCAACCACCACCGCGACGGCTACCACCAGATGGACGTCCACCCGGCGCAGGCGAGCTACCACAAGAACTCGCTGTCGGGCGGCTGCCCGGCGGTCGGCGGCGCCGGCTCGTTCAGGCACTACCGGGAGCGGGTGGACGGCGACAAGATCCGCAAGCGGAGCGAGAGCTTCGCCGACCACTACTCCCAGGCCACGCTGTTCTGGAACAGCATGGCGGACTGGGAGAAGGAGCACATCGTCGGCGCGTTCCGGTTCGAGCTCGGCAAGTGCGATCACATGCGCATCCGGCGGGGCGTCGTCGAGCACCTCGACCACGTCGACCACGACCTCGCCGTCCGGGTCGCCGAGGGCATCGGCGTGGAGCCGCCGCAGGGGCCGGTGACCGCCAACCACGGGCGGACCTCGCCCGCGCTCAGCCAGGCGAACTCGCCGGCGGACTCCGTGCAGGGCCGCAAGATCGCGATCCTGGTCGCGGACGGCGTCGACTCGGGCGCCGTCGCGGCGGTCGCGGACGCGCTCACCGGCGCGGGCGCGGTCTGCGACATCCTCGCCGCCGCGGACGGCGTCGTCCAGTCCGAGGACGGCGGCCGGGTCGAGGTCACCCGGGCCATGCCGACCGTGGCGTCCGTCCTCTACGACGCCGTCTTCGTGCCGGGCGGCGAGGAGAGCGTGCGGACGCTCGCGCAGGACGGCGACGCCGTGCACTTCGTCGCCGAGGCGTTCGTCCACTGCAAGGCGATCGGGGCACTCGACGCAGGCATCGGCCTGCTGGAGCGCGCCGGGATCACCGCCGTGGAGTTCGCCGACGGGAACACGGTCAGCGACAGCGGCGTCGTCACCGGCGAGGGGCCCTCCGCGGAGTTCCCCGCCGAGCTGATCGAGGCGGTGAAGGCGCACCGGCACTGGACGCGGGACAAGGCGCACGTGCCCGCCTGACGGCGCACGGGCGGCCCGCCGGGAAGCGGGACGGATCGGGGGACGGACCGGGCCCCGCCCGCCTGGCCGCATTCTGCCAATTATTTGTGGGCAACCTCACAGCCTCGGATGTATCCGTCCTGATTTGAACGATCTTTTGAAAATATATCTTGTGCGACCGGTGCGGTAAAAAGCTGCTGAGCGTCCGGCGAAACGCGCTGCTGTCAATCCGCATTGTGGGCGGATGACGTGCGCGGTCTGCCCCGCCGGCCGCCGGGCCGCCCCCTGCAAGCGGACGCTGACATGCGGTTTCCAGGCCGGACGACCTTGCACGCTGCGTGCCCGGGGGACGCCGCACTGCCGGACTGGGCAGCCCGGCCAGGCCCGGACTGCCCAGGGGTGCAGTTCAGCCATGCGCATTTCTGTAGCAAGATGACGGCCGTCCGCTCGGCTTATCCGCCCTTCCGAGAAGGGCCTCCGGTGTCGTTTTCGGTAGGTGGGCCGAGGAGCCCGGGGCCGGTAATTGGAGGGAGCGCGCATGACCGCGTCCGTTATCGAGCGATTCCGCGAGCTGGTGGTCGACGAGTCGGATTCCTTCTACTTCGACCACCCGCTCGACCATGTGCCGGGCATGCTGCTGTTCAGCGGCCTGCTGGAGCTCACCGCCCGCGCCGACGGGCTGCGGGCGCGCGGGCGGCGGCCGGGGCGGGTCGTCGCCGGTCTCGACTTCACCCGGTTCTGCGAGCTGGACCGGGGCACGACGCTGGCCTGCCGCCCCGTCCCCGGCCGGAACCGCGCCTGGACGGTCGCCGCGCGGCAGTCCGGCCGGGAGGTGTGCGGCGGGTCCATCGCGTTCGCCGACGCGGACCCGGCGGACCCGGGCGACCCGCCCGCGACGCCGGCCCCCGCGCGGCGGGCCCCGGCCCGGCTCGTGCACCGGCGCCGCCCCGAGAACATCCTGGTCGGCGAGCCGGTGCGGCGCGGCCGCGGGCTGGTCGAGTCCGAGGTCCTGCAGCCGGCCGGCGCGCGTCCCGCGTTCCGCGGCCCCGTGGAGATCGTGGAGGCGGGCCGGCAGTTCGCGACGATGCTGGAGCACGAGGAGCACGGCCGCCCGCTGGACGCGACGCTGCTGTGGGTGATGCTGCGGCTGGACCTCCCGTACCGGGTCGGCCGCGACGTCCCGCTCAAGCTGCGCTGGCCGGTCGCCCGCGCCTCCGGGCGCCGGTCCCGCTGCGCGGCCAGGCTGGCGGACGCCTCCACCGGCGCCGACCTCGGGTCGCTCACCTACGAGGCGTACGCGGTGGACCCGGAGCAGTACGCCCGCACGCGGGCGCGGTGACCCCGATGGGATTCGTGACCTTCGCGCCGCGCCTGCTGTTCGCTGCGGGCGCGGGGGTGCTGAGCTGCGGGATCGTCCTGCACGCGGGGCGGGGCGACGCGCCGGGGACGGCCGCGGCGGGGCTGCTGGCGGCCTACCTCGGCTGGCTGCTGCTGGAGGTCCCGGTGACCTTCCGGCGCTCCGCCGCCCCGCCCGCCGACACCCGGACCCTCGTGCCGTACGCGCTGGCCCGCCTCCTGCTCGTCGCCGGCGCGTCGCTGCGCCCGGTGCCCTGGGACCGCTGGACGCCGTGGCTGCTCGTCCCCGCCGCCGTGTTCGCGGCCGGGGTGGCGCTGCGGCAGGCCGCGATCCGCGCGCTCGGCCGGCTCTACTCGCACCACGTGGTGCGGCAGGACGGCCACCGGGTCGTCACGGACGGGCCGTACGGGATCGTCCGGCATCCGGCGTACGCGGGGATGCTGCTCGCCAACGTCGGCTTCACGGCGTTCTTCCCCGGCCCGGTGACCGGGGCGGCGCTGGTCCTGCTGATCGGCGCCGTGGTGCGCCGGATCCGGGTGGAGGAGCGGGCGCTCGACCGTGTCCAGGGCTATGCGCGGTACGCCGCCGGGAGGCCGCGCGTGCTGCCGGGAGTGTGGTGACGATGAGCGAGATCGGGCACAAGTTCGCGCGGCTGGAGGCGCTGCGCGCGGCGGGGTTCCCCGTGCCGGGCTTCTTCTGCCTGCCGGCGGGCGAGTTCGACCGGGCGCTCGGCGCGCTGCGGCTCCCGCCCGTCCCGCCGGCGCCGGCCGTGGACTGGTGCGCCTCGGCGGCCTCGGCGCTGGCCAAGACCCTCCCGGACGGTGACCTCGCCGCCGGGCTGCTGGACGCCTTCGACGAGCGCATCGGCGAGGGCGGCATGGCGGCCGTGCGCGGCTGCGTCGTGCCGGGCCCGGGCGGCGGGGGAGAGGACTCCGCGGACGACCCGTTCGCCGGGATGAGCGACAGCTTCCTGTACGTCCGGCGGGACGGGCTGCTGGAGGCGGTGGCGCGCTGCTGGGCGTCGGCGTTCAAGGCCGAGGCCGTCCGCTACCGGGTGCACAGGGGCGTCGATCCGGCGAGCGCCAGGGTCGCCGTGGGCGTCCAGCGCATGGTGCCGGGGACGCGCTCGTTCGTCGCGTTCACCCGCGATCCCCGTGACGGGACGCGGCACCACATCATCGCCGCCGCGTACGGGATCGGTGAGGGCGTCGTCCAGGAGAAGGCCGACATCGACCATTTCTTCGTCGACCCGGTGACGGGCACCGTCCGGACCGAGGTCGTGTCCAAGCGGCGCATGGTCGGGCCGCCCGCCGACGGCGAGACGGATCCGCGAGTGGTCGAGGTACCGGAGGAGCTCAGGGTCGCCCCCGTGCTGACCGACGAGGAGGCGCAGCAGGTGGCCGGCCTCGCCGCCCGCGTGGAAGACCACTTCGGCTGCCCGCAGGACATCGAGGGGACGTTCACCCCCGACGGCGCCGTCCACCTCGTCCAGGCACGGCCGCTCGCGAAGAGCGCGCGGGACGACGGCCCCCGCGTCCACTGGGGCGACCACAACATCACCGAGAGCTTCCCGGGGGTCTCGGGCGCGCTCACCTACTCCCAGGCGCGCATGTTCTACGAGCTGGCCTTCACCGACCTGTACCGGCGGATGGGCGTGCCCGCGCGGCGGCTCCGCGCGAACGCGCACCGGCTGCCGCGCATGGTCGGGCACCTCGACGGCCGCGTCCACTACCGGCTGGACGACTGGCAGGAGCTGCACGGGCAGCTGCCCGTGTTCGACCTGATCCGCGCCGGATGGGAGGACGCCATGGGCATCACCGGCGAGGTGCGCATGCCGCGTGCGCGGTCGCGGGTCCGGGCCGCCGCCGCCCTCCCCGCGACCGCGTGGCGCGCGGCCGGGCACCGCCGCGCGACCGTGCGGTTCCTGCGCTGGTGGGACGGCGTGATGGCGGACGTCCACGACCCGGCGGCCCGCCCGCTCGCCGAGCGGCCCCCGGACGAGCTGATCGCCCTGTACCGGCGGGTGTGGGCGGAGGCGTCGGCGCGCTGGGGCGTCACGCTCGCGAACGGCGTCTACGGACTCCTCGTCATGCGCGCCGGGACGGCACTGCTGCGCCGCTGGGCGGACGCCGGGCCCGAACTGCTCGTCGGGCTGCTGTGCGGGGGCCGCGAGAACCGCTCGCTCGCCGCCGCGCGCGCCGCCATCGCCCTCGCCGAGCGCGCCGCGCAGAGCCCGGACCTGAAGGCCGGGCTCCTCGCCGCCGACCCGGCCGACGAGGAGAGCCTGCGCGCCGTGTGGGACGGCATCGCGACCGGCCGGCACGGCTCGCACGTGGCCGCCGAGGCCCGCGCCTACCTGCGCCGCTACGGCGACCGCGCCGTGCACGACCTCAAGCTCGAAGCGCCGACGCCCCGGCAGCGGCCCTGGATGCTCGCCGGGACGCTCGCGCCGTTCGTCCGGCAGGGCGCCACCGTCGCCGGCAACCGCGCCGACGAGGCGCGCGCGGCGGCCGGCGCCCGGCGGCGGCTCCGGTCGGCCTGCCGCGACCCGGCCCGCCGCGCCGTCCTGCACGTGCTGCTGGCCATGATGCGCTGGCTCGTCCGGACGCGCGAGGACACCCGGTTCTGCCGCACCCAGCTGTTCGGGCTGTCCCGCACGGTCCTGTGGCGGCTCGGCGCCGACCTCGCCGAGGCGGGCGCGCTCGACGACCCGATGGACGTCCTCGACCTCACCGTGGAGGAGGCCATCGGCGCGTTCGACGGCACCCTGCCCGGCTCCGGCCCGTGCGGGCTGCGCGGCATCGTGGCGGTGCGGCGCGCCGAACGCGACCGCCACCGGGACGCGCCGCCCCCGCCCGCGCTGCTGTCGCTCCCCGCCGGGCGCCCGGTCGCCGCGGCCCTCGCCCGCGCCCGCCCCGCCGGCGACCCCGGACGCCGGGACGGCGATCCCATGCGCTCGGACGGCGATCCCATGCGCTCGGACAGCGATCCCATGCGCTCGGACAGCGATCCCATGCGCTCGGACAGCGAC
>NZ_BCQS01000004.1 GCF_001552195.1 Actinomadura latina NBRC 106108 | reverse complement strand
ACGGCGATCCCATGCGCTCGGACGGCGATCCCATGCGCTCGGACAGCGATCCCATGCGCTCGGACAGCGATCCCATGCGCTCGGACAGCGACGTCCTGCGCGGCCTCGGATCGAGCGGCGGGACGGTCCGGGGGCGCGCCAAGATCGTCCTCGATCCCGGCATCCCGCCCGCCGACTGCGCCGGCCGGATCCTCGTCGCCCGGGAGACCGACCCCGGCTGGCTCTCCCTCATGATCGCCGCGTCCGGCCTGGTGGTCGAGCGCGGCACCCTGCTCTCGCACACCGCCGTCACGGGACGGCTGCTCGGCGTGCCGGCCGCGGTCGCGGTCGGCGGCGCCGTCGACCGCATCCCGGACGGAGCGTGGATCGAGCTGGACGGGCGCGCCGGCACGGTCCGGGTCCTGACCGGACGGTGGAGCGAGGACCGCGCCCGCCGATGACGGGGCCCGCCGGCGGCCACCGGCGCGGCCCGCACACACCCCGCAGCACCAGAGGAGTTGGCACGTGGACGAAGGAGCGTTCGGCAGGGCCGCCCAGGAACGGGCGATCGCCGAGATCGAGGTGGAGATCGCGCGGCTGTGCGAGCTGCTCGCCGAGGGCCGCGCGATGGGCCTGGACGAGGGCCGGGAGATGGTCGGCGGCGCCATGTCGGAGTTCCTGCTGGAGTTCTTCGACCTCGTCCGCGCCAAGGGCTCGCGTCCCGGCATGCGGGGGATGATCACGCTGCCGCTGATGGTGCACGGCGCGGAGACCGGCGAGCCGGGGCCGGCCGCGCCGATCGCGGTGGTCCACCTGCTCTGGTGGGCGGCCGCGCGGTACCTCGACGACCTGACCGACTCGTCCTGCGCGCCCGGGG
Source organism: Actinomadura latina NBRC 106108 (assembly GCF_001552195.1). GTDB lineage: Bacteria > Actinomycetota > Actinomycetes > Streptosporangiales > Streptosporangiaceae > Spirillospora > Spirillospora latina. Next base: position 92,454 of record NZ_BCQS01000004.1, on the reverse strand, counting down.
CCGCCGCCGGCCCGAAGGTGCTCACCGCGCTCGCCGTCGGCAGCCACCTGCCCGCCCGGCTCCTCGCCGGCCTGCCGGTGACCGCCACGACCCGCGCCGCGCTCGGCGAGGAGCTGTCGCGCTGCTGGCTGGACGCCGTGGACGGCCAGCTCCGCGACCTCACCGGCCGCGCGGCGGCGGCCACGCCGGCGTCCGTGCTGCGCAGCTACGAGGGCAAGACCGGCGCTCCGTACGCGATGGCCGCCGCGGCGGCCGGGTGCCTGGCCGGCGCGGACGGCGCCCGCGTCGCCCGCTGGCGCGCGTTCGGGCGGTCGCTGGGCGTGCTGCGCCAGCTCGTCAACGACCGGCGCGACCTCGCGTCCGGCCGGCACGAGGACCTCGCCAACGGCACCGCGACCTACCTGCTCGTCCAGCTGCTGTCCGCGCTGCCCGCCGGGCGGCGCCGGGAGGCGCTCGCGCTGCACGCCGACGCCCGGCACTCGGCGGCCGCGCGCGCCGAGCTGACCGCCTGGATGCTCGACGGCGAGATCGTCGACGCCTGCGCCGCCTCCGTCGCGCCGCTGGTCGAGCGCGCGCACGGCACCCTCGGCCTCCTCGGCGGTGAGCCGGGCTTCGTCCGGGAACTGCACGGGCTGGTCGACGAGACCGTCGGCCACATGCCCGGGTTCCGTCTGGCCGTGGCCTAGGAGAGGACGCGATGACCGCTCCCGGCGGACTCTCCGACATCCTCATCTCCAACGGCCCGCGGGTCGCCGCCGCGATCGGCGAGGCCCTGCACGGGCACCCCGCCTACCTGCCGATCCGGCGCGCCGCCGGCCCGATGTTCGGCGGGCGCGGGGAGACCTGCACCCGCCTCATCGCCCTCGTCCTCACCGGCGAGCCGCTGCCCGGCGAGGACCTCGGGCGCTTCCGCGACCTCGGCGTCCTCGCCGCGCGGCAGGCCATCCCGCTGCCGGTGCTGTCGGAGGTGTGGGACCTCGCGCTCGCCGCCGCCGCCCGCACCTGCTGGACGATCGCGCCCGCCGCCTGCTTCGCCGAGCTCGCCGAGCTGACCGCGCACGCGGCGCGGCTCGCCATCGGCGCGCGGGAGGCGTGCATCCAGGGGTACGCGGAGGCGCCCCGCGAGGGGAGCCGGTCGCGGCCGCTGCGCCGGCTGCTCGCCGAGACCCTGATCGACGGCGCGCCCGCGGGCATCATCGCCGAGGCGGCCGGCGTCCGGCTCGCGCCCGCCTACCTCGTGCTGCTGTGCGAGGCGCCCGCGGCGGCCGCCGGCTGGGAGCGGGCGAGCGAGCGCCTGGACGCCTGGGACGGCGTCCTGTACTCCGGCGACCTTTCCGGCCTCATCGTGCTCTTCCCGGCCGCCGACCCGCTGCGCGCCGAGGACAGGGCCGCCGAGTTCACCGCCTCCCTCGCAGGCCCGGTGCACGCCGCGGAGGCGTTCCGGCGCGGGCTCGCCGACATCCCCGACGCGCTGGAGGAGGCGTCCCGGGTGCTGACCGTCGCCAAGGCCATCCCCGACGCCGAGGACCGCCCCTACCGCGCGGACGAGCTGCTGGTCGAGCTGGCGATCCTGGAGCAGCCCGCGATCCGCGCCCGGCTCGCCGCCGTGCTGAAGCCGCTCGACGCCGGCACCGACCTGCGGCGGACGCTGGAGGTGCTGCTCGCCTGCAACCTCGACCGCGAGCGCGCCGCCCGGGAGCTGTGGATCCACCGCCGCACCCTGCACTACCGGCTGGACCGCATCCGGGACCTGTCCGGCGTCGACCCCAGCTCGGCGCGCGGCATCCAGCTGTTCCGCGCCGCCCTCACCTCGGCGCGCCTCACGACCGGCCGCGTCCCGGGCGCGGAGCGCGGCGGCCGCCGCGCCGAGGAGACCTCCCTGCCGCCGCCGCTGAGCGCCTGAAGGAGACCGATGGACTTCCCCCTGCCGCACCGTCCGGGCGTCCCGCTGGACGCGGGCCACCTGCGTCGCCTCCGCGAGCGCCCGCTGGTCCCGGCCGCGGTGGCGGGCCGCGACGCGCTGCTCGTCACCCGGCACGCCGACGTCCGGGCGGTCCTGTCCGGCGCCCGGTTCAGCCGGGAGGCGTGGCACGGCGGCACCCTTTTCGCCCGGACCCCGGCGTCCCTCGCCCTGGTCACCAGCGACCCGCCGACGCACACCCGCCGCCGCGGGGCCGTCCAGGGGCGGTTCACGGCCCGCCGCGCGGAGGCGGACCGCCCCCGCATGGCGGCGCTCGCCGGCAGCCTCCTGGACGGGATGGCGGCGGACGGCCCGCCCGCCGACCTGGTCGCCGGGTTCGCGACGCCGTTCCCGTACGCGGTCATCTGCGGCATGCTCGGCGTCCCCGCCGGCGACCTGGGCCTGCTGCTGCCCTGGGTGAGCGCGATGATGTCGGCCGGGCACCACCCGGACACCGAGGTCAGGGCGGCGCACGAGGGCATGCACGGCTACTTCGCCGAGCAGGTCGCGGCCCGCCGGGCGCTTCCCGGCGACGACCTGCTCACCGAGCTCGTGCACGGCTCCGGCCTGTCCGACGAAGAGATCATCGTGTTCGGGTTCGGGCTCCTGATGGCGGGCGGCGAGACCACGTCCACCTTCCTGGGGGCGTGCGTCCTCGACCTGGTCTCGCGTCCGGGGCTCGCCGCCCGGCTGCGCTCCGACCCGTCCCTGATCCCGTCCGCCGTCGAGGAGTATCTGCGCTGGGTCTGGTTCGCCGGCACCGGTGGCCGGCCGCACGTCCTGCTCGCAGGCGCCGAACTCGCCGGGACGGCCCTCAGCCGCGGCGACGTCGTCGTCCCGCTCACCGACGCCGCCAACCGCGACCCGGCGGCCTTCCCCGCCGCCGACGTGTTCGACCCGGCCCGCTCCCCGAACCCGCACCTGGGGTTCGGCCACGGCCGCCACAGGTGCCTGGGCGCCCACCATGCCCGCGCCCAGCTGCAGATCGCCCTGGCCGCCCTCCTCCACCGCTTCGGCGACCTCGCCTTGGCCGTCGACCCCGCCCACCTGGCCTGGCGCGACCGCATGTTCATGCGCGGCATCTGGCAGCTCCCGCTCACCTGGCCGGACGAGGCGACGCGATGAGGGGAGGGGTAGCCCGACTCGGGCGGTTCGTCCGGGGAAGTCATCCGCCCTTGCCATCCGCCGTGTTCGCATCGCTGTGGGCGTACGGGGTGACCGGGCTGTTCGCCGCCGTCGATCCCTCGGGCTCCGGGTGGCGGCCGGGGGGCGGGACGGCGGTCGCGGCGGGGACGCTCTTCGTCGACCTGCTGCTCATGCGGGCTCTGGACGACATCCGCGACCTCGATTACGACCGGCGGTTCAATCCGGGGCGTCCGCTGGCGTCCGGTGCGGTGCGGGTACGCGACCTCGCCGTGCTGTACGGCGCGGGCGCCGTGGTGATCCTGGCGATGAACGCGGCGTGGCCGTGGCGGGCCGGTGTCCTGCTCGTCCAGCTCGGGTACGCGGCCGCGGCCATCGGAGTCCACCGGCGGTGGGGACGGCCCTCGGCCGACCGGCTGTTCGCCGGCCTGCTGGTGAGCCTGCCCGCGCCCGTACTGCTGCACCTCTACCTCTACGCCGGCTACCTGGACTCGGCCGGGCACGGCCCGGACCGGTACGGGCTCGTCGCGGTGATCGTGGCCGTGCTGGCGGCCGGCCACGCCGAGCCCGCCGGGAAGATCACGCGGGCGCCGCGCGCGGGCGAGCGGACCTACGTGACGGTGCTCGGCCTCACCGGGACGCTGGCGCTCGCCCTCACCGCGCCGGCGCTCTCGGCGGTGCTGCTGGCCGCGTTCGCGAGACCCGCCTGGTGGGCGGCCGTCCCGCTCGCCGTCCCGCTGCTCGCCGCGTGGCGGTTCGCGCGGGGGCTGCCGCGGTGGCCGCGCCCCGCGACCGCCGCCTACCTGCTGCTGGCCTTCGCGAGCTGGCTGGCACTCGGACTCGCCCGATGACAGGAGGACCATGGACGTCACCGGATGGATCGACCGGCTGGAGGCGGGCTGGCGGAACCGCGACGCCGACGCCATCGCCGCGCTGTTCGCCGAGGACGCCCGGTACCGGCAGGGGCCGTTCGGCGACCCCCGCGTCGGGCGCGCCGCGATCCGCGCGCACTGGGCGGCGACGCTCGGCCGGCAGCGCGACCCGCTGATCTGGTTCGGCGAGCCGCTCGTGGCCGGGCGGCGGGCCGCGCTGGAATGGTGGTGCGTCCTGCACGACCCGTCCGAGGGGACGCCCCGCACCGCCGCCGGATGCGTCACCCTCTGGTTCGGCGGCGACGGCCTGTGCCGCGCGCTGCACGAGTACTGGCACGGCGAGCCCGGCCGGGCGGTACCGCCGTACGGAGGCTGGCCGCACGGGGGACGGCCGCACCGGGGCTGAGGCGGCGCGCGTCAGGCCAGGCCCATCTCCCGCCGGACGTTCTCGAACTCCACCGCCATCGCGTCCGCCAGCGCGCGGGCGCCCGACAGCGGCCGCACCATCACGCAGAACTCGTCGATGAGCCCGGCGTCGTCGTGGTGCAGGAAGTCGCAGCCGTGCACCTCGCGGTCACCGACCCGCGCCTTGAAGACGAGCGCGTGGTCGCGGCCGTCGCCGATCTCCCGGACGTAGCGGAAGCCGGTGAACACCCGGGTCACCGCGCGCAGGATCGCGGTGACCGCGGCCCGTCCCTCGTACGGCGCGAACGCCACCGGGCTGAGGAACGTGACGTCCTCGGCCAGCAGCGCCGGGAGGGCGTCGATGTCGCCCTTCTCAATGGCCGCGCGGAACGGGTGCATCGGGCCCACCTCCAGGCTCGGGTCATCGGCTCGCCCGTGAGGACGTGGCGAAAGCCTAGAGGGAGCGGGGCCCGGCCGCGGTCACGACGCGGCGGTGTCAGGCGCCGGGCCGCAGCAGCACCTTGATCGCGCCGTCCTGCTTCTTCTGGAACATCTCGTACGCCCGCGGCGCCTTCTCCAGCGGCCAGCGGTGCGTGGCGAGGTCCATCACGCCGAGCGGGTCGGAGTCGTCGGCGACGAGCGGCATCAGCTCGTCGATCCACTTCTTGACGTGCGCCTGGCCCATCCGGAGCCCGATGCCCTTGTCGAACATCTTGAGCATCGGCAGCGGGTCCGTCATGCCGCCGTACACGCCGATGACGGAGATCGTCCCGCCGCGGCGGACGATCTCGATCGCGGTGGTGAGCGCGGCGAGCCGGTCCACGCCGACGCGCTGCATCACGGGCGCGGCGGAGTTGCCCGGCATCAGCCCGGTGAGCGTCTGCGCGAGCTTGGCGCCCGGCGAGCCGTGCGCCTCCATGCCGACCGCGTCGATCACCGAGTCGGTGCCGCGGCCCCCGGTGAGCTGGCGGACCGCGTCCGGCACGTCGTCGGTGTCATCGGCGTCGATCACCTCGATGCCGTGCCGGCGCGCCATCTCCAGCCGCTCCGGCACGAGGTCCACCGCGATCACGCGGTGCCCGAGGTGGCGGGCGATCCGGGCCGACATCTGGCCGATCGCGCCGAGGCCGAGCACGGTGACCGTGCCGCCCTCCGGGACGGCGGCCCAGTCGACGGCCTGCCGCGAGGTCGGCAGCACGTCCGACAGGTAGACGAACCGCTCGTCCGGCGGCCCCTCCGGCACCTTGATCGGCCCGAAGTGCGCCTGCGGGACGCGCAGGTACTCGGCCTGCGCGCCGGGCACCTGCCCGTACAGCCGGGTGTAGCCGAACAGGGCCGCCCCCGAGTCGTGCTCGCGGACCTGCGTCGTCTCGCACTGCGCGTAGAGCTGCATGGTGCACATGTGGCAGTGGCCGCAGGAGATGTTGAACGGGATGACCACGCGGTCGCCCGGCTTGACGTGCGTGACGTCCGGGCCGGTCTCCTCGACGATGCCCATCGGCTCGTGGCCGAGGATGTCGCCTTCGCCGAGGAACGGCCCGAGCACCTCGTACAGGTGCAGGTCCGACCCGCAGATGCCGGACGATGTCACCCTGATGATCGCGTCGTTCGGTTCCTTGATCTCCGGGTCGGGCACGGTGTCGACACGGACGTCGCGCTTGCCGTGCCAGGTGACAGCCTTCATCTAAAGCTCCTGAGTGTGGAGACCCCGGGCTTTAGCCCTGGGGAGGAAACGCGCCCCCGCGCGATGCCCGGGTGTCACCTCGAACATGTGGGCGAACCTCACCGGCGGGAGGATAGGATGTGAGGTATGGCGCGGCAGGTGAAGCGGGCTTTCCGGTACCGCTTCTATCCCACGGGCGAGCAGGCGGCGGAGCTGTCCCGCACGTTCGGCTGCGCACGGCTGGTGTACAACAGGGCGCTGGAGGAACGCACCCGCGCCTGGTATTCGGAGCAGCGCCGCGTCTCCTACGTGGAGACCTCCGCGCTCCTCACCGAATGGAAGAAGACCGGGGAACTGGCGTTCCTGGGCGAGGTGTCGAGCGTGCCGCTGCAGCAGGCGCTGCGGCACCTGCAGACCGCGTTCACCAATTTCTTCGCCGGACGCGCCGCCTACCCGCGCTTGAAGTCGCGGAAGAAGTCCCGGCAGAGCGCGGAGTACACGCGGTCGGCGTTCACGTGGCGGGACGGCCGGTTGAGGCTGGCGAAGATGTCCGAGCCGCTGGACATCCGGTGGTCCCGGCCGCTGCCCGAGGGCGCCGAACCGTCCACGGTCACAGTGTCGCGTGACGCGGCGGGGCGGTGGTTTGTGTCCCTGCTGTGCCAGGACGCCATCGCCCGCCTGGACCCGGTGGAGACGGCCGTGGGCATCGACGCCGGGGTGAGGTCGCTGGTGACGCTGTCGACCGGGGAGAAGGTCACCAACCCCCGGCACGAGCGCCGCGACCGGGAACGCCTGGCCCGCGCGCAGAAAGACCTGGCCCGCAAGACCAAGGGGTCGAAGAACCGGGAGAAGGCCAGAGTGCGGGTCGCGCGGATCCATGCGCGGATCACCGACCGCAGGCGGGACTTCCTGCACAAGCTGTCGACTCGGCTCGTCCACGAGAACCAAGTGGTCGTGATCGAGGACCTGAACGTCGCGGGCATGGTCGGCAACCATTCCCTGGCCCGCGCTATCTCGGATGCGGCGTGGCGGGACCTGCGGGCCATGCTGGAGTACAAGGCCGACTGGTACGGCCGCGAACTGGTGGTGATCGACCGCTGGTTCCCCTCCAGCAGGCTGTGCGGGGCGTGCGGGACGGTCGCCGGGGCGATGCCCCTCGAGGTGAGGGAATGGGAGTGCGGGTGCGGCGCCCGCCATGACCGCGACGTCAACGCCGCGAAGAACATTCTGGCCGCCGGGCTGGCGGTCACGGCCTGTGGAGCCGACGTAAGACCCAAACGGCGCAAGCCGAGCGGGCAGACGGCGACGAAGCAGGAAACCCAACCGGCGACGGTTGGAATCCCCCGCCTTTAGGCGTGGGGAGGAAGTCAACGCAGCTCCGACAGCAGTTCGGCGGCCTGCTCGGCTTCGGGCGCCTCGGTCAGCGCCACGCAGCCCCCGCCGTCCTCCGGGCCGAGCGCGCCCACGATCTCCTTCACCGGCGAGGAGCCGCACGTCGCCGGGCCGGTCAGCACCACGGTCAGCCGCAGCTCCGGATGGCGTTCGCGGAACGCGCCCGACAGCCACCTCACCCGCGACCCGAGCCCCGGATTGGTGGCCGGGATCTGGCCGTCGGTGACGAGGACGAGGTTCTGCCTGCCGGGCCCGGGATCGGCCGCCGCGATCGCGTCGCTGAGCGGCTGGTCCGCCCCGCCGGACGCGACCGCCTGCAGCCGGCTCATGACCGCGTTCTTCTGCTCCGGGGACGCCGCGTCCTGGGGAACGTGCCCGAACGTCTCGGAGCTGCTCGGCGACGCCGTCGCCGACGACACCTGCAGCCCCACGCGGTCGTTGCTCTGCAGTTGCGACACCAGGCTGCGCAGGAAGGACGTCCCGCGCGCGAGCCGGGAACCGCCGCGGGCCTGCGCCGCGCCGCCCATCGACCCGGACACGTCCAGCAGCAGCGACACCGACGTCCGCGGACGGGCCGCGCCGATCCGGTCGAGCGTGTCCTGCACCGCCTCCGGCGGCGGCAGCCCGATGACGGTCGGCATCACGCGGTTGCCGACGATGCCCTGCAGCCGCGACAGGAAGTAGTGCCGGGTGTCGCCCTCGCGGGCGGGCGGGATGACGCCGCGGTCGTCGCGGAAGCCCTGCAGGGTCAGCGGGCTGCGGTCCAGCCAGCGGCGGAACGCGGTGACCGCCGCGTCCCGCTCCCGGGTGTCCTGGCCGCGCCACCGCACCTGGACGAACGGGTAGTCCAGCGTCGGCAGGTCGGTCGCGTAGTACGGGTTCAGCCGCCACTTCGCGTACTGGGCGGCGTCCGGGTCGACGGCGCCGCAGCGGTCGCCGAGCGGCCGCCCCATGTCGTAGTCGTGCAGCACCTGCTCCGGCACGGCGACGGCGATGTCGTCCGGGGGCTCGGAGTCCTGCGCGGCGGCCCGCTCCCGGAACCGGCACAGCAGCGACACCGCGTCCGGCGCCACCAGGTCGGCGGGCTCGGCGAACCGCTCGTCCTCCGCGTCGCCGCCGGGCGTCCCGTCGTACAGCGCGGGCGTGACGGCGAGCGCCGCCGCCGACGTCTCCGGGACGGGACGGGCGATCGCGTCCAGCTTCACTCCCGCGTCCGCGATGCGCTTCAGCAGCGCCGCCGTGCTCGGCGCGATCGGCGCCGCGATCGGGTCGGCGACGGACTCGTGCGCCTTGGTGAACAGCGCCAGCACCAGCGGCGACGACCCGGCCGAGCCGTGCACCCGGAAGACCGGGTCGCCCTTGCCGGACGGCCCTTCCGCCCCCATCCCGGCCGCGGCGGTCTGGCCGGGGCCTTTCGGGACGAAGTCGTACTCAGCGGTCGACGACGGGATCCAGATGTCGGGCTGCGGGCCGAACAGCTGCTGGTCGTCGGCGTGGCCCGCGTCCGCCGCCTCGCTGCGCCGCCACAGCAGCCGGAACCCGTCGTACAGCGGGACGGGCCCGGCCTCCGGGACGACGGTGACGCTGTACTTGCGGCAGCCGCGGTCCTCGCTGTCGTTCGCGAACTCGGCCGCGGCGGCGCGCAGCGGCGTGAGCGTCTCCGGTGCGGTGAGGACACGCAGGTCAAGGGGCTGACCGCAGGAGCTCGCGTGTTCGCGGAGCCGGTGGACGCCGCTGCCGGCGAGCAGGATCAGCGCCATCACCGCGGCGCCGGCGAGCCCCCACCCGAGGGTCGCGCCGCCCCACCGCAGCGTCCTCGACACGCGTTCCAGGACGTCGTGCGCCGTGTCCGGGTAGAAGGTGAGAAGGGCCGCCGTCAGCACGCCGACGACCAGCAGCGTGACGGCCGCGTTCAGCCAGAAGGCGCCGTGCACGAGCGTCACCCCGATGCTGACGATGACGGTGGAGCACAGATCGAGGAACATGACCTGCAGGAACCTGCGGAGCCACTGGGGCAGGCCGTCCTGTCGCTCCGGCGGGCGTGCCCGGTCGCCTCCGCCGCCATGCGGTCCCGTCATGCACGCCCCATCGCCGTGTAGGTCTCGTTTCTCGGCCCCCCGGCACTGACACCTCATGGTACGTAACCGGACCGTCGCAGTCAGGAGAGTTCGCTGACCGGGGCCGGTCGATCTTTGCGGCGGCCGCGCGGCCGAGCGTCTTGACGGACCGCCAGCAAGGCGGGTCAGATGGGACCCGAGGTCGCCCGGCCGCCAGTCCCGGACAGAGGAGATGCCGTATGGGTGTCGAGGGTGTCGGCTTCTACCAGATCGCACAGAACGACCCGGACCGTCCGGCCGTGCTCGCCCCGGGCGAACCGGTGACGTACGGCGAGCTGCACGCCCAGGCGAACCGCCTCTCCCATGCGCTGGGCGACATCGGTCTCGGTCCCGGCGACGTGCTGGCGACCGTCCTCGGCAACCGCCGCGAGTTCCTGACCGTGATGCTGGCGGCGATGCAGTCGGGGCTCTACCTCGTCCCGGTGAGCCGCCACCTGACCACGCCCGAGATCGGCTACATCCTCGCCGACTCCGGCGCCAAGGCCGTCGTCACCGAGAGCGCGTTCGCCGGCGCGGTGTCGGCCGCGGCGGACGAGGCCGGCGTCCCGGCGGAGGGACGGGTGAGCGCCGACCCGGCCGAGGGCTTCCGGCCGCTGGACGAGCTGTGCTCCAACGGGAGCGCCGACCCGCCCGCCAAGCGGCAGATGGGCTCGGTCATGCTCTACACGTCCGGGACGACGGGACGGCCGAAGGGCGTCCGGCGCCCGCTCATGGACATCCCGCCCGAGCTGCTGTTCGACGTCATGCGGCAGACGCTGATGCGGCACCTGAGCCTCGAACCCGGCGACGACGAGGTCCACCTCGTCGTCGGCCCGCTGTACCACTCGGCGCCGTGCGTCCACGCGCTGATGGCGCTCAGCCTCGGCCACTCCGTCGTCATCTCCGGTCATTTCCAGCCGGAGCAGACCCTTGAGCTGATCCAGCGGCACCGCGTCACGAACTCGCTGATGGTGCCGACCATGTTCCACCGCATGCTCGGGCTGCCGGACGGCGTCCGGGCGAAGTACGACCTGTCGTCGCTGCGGCAGGTGTTCCACACCGCCGCGCCCGTCCCCGTGGAGACCAAGCAGCGGATGATGGACTGGTGGGGGCCCGTCCTCTACGAGTACTACGGCTCCACCGAGAGCGGCCCCGTCGTGGTCGCCGCCCCGCACGAGTGGCTCGCCCACCCCGGCACGGTCGGACGCGCGGTCGACGGCGTCCAGATCAAGATCCTCGACCCGGAGGGCGCCGAGCTGCCGCCGGGGGAGACGGGCCTGATCTACGCGAGCGGGCAGCCCGGCTTCGAGTACCACGACGACCCGGACAAGACCGCCGCCTCGATGCGCGGCGACTACTACACGCCCGGCGACCTCGGCCACCTCGACGCCGACGGCTGGCTCTTCATGAGCGACCGGCGCACCGACCTGATCATCTCCGGCGGCGTCAACATCTACCCGGCCGAGATCGAGTCCGTCCTGCTGCAGCATCCCGCGGTGGGCGACGCCGTCGCGATCGGCGTCCCGGACGAGGACTGGGGGCAGCGCGTCGTCGCCCTCGTCGAACCCGCCGAGGGCGCCGAGGCGGGCGACGAGCTGGCCGCCGGACTGCTCGCGTTCTGCGGGCCGCGGCTGGCGAAACTGAAGCACCCCCGGCGGCTGGAGTTCCGCGAGTCGCTGCCGCGCACCCCGTCCGGCAAACTCAGCCGGCGCCGCGTCCGCGAGGACTACCTGCGGGAACAGCCGGGCTGAGCCCTCCGGGGCGAGCGGGACGCAACTCGTCCCCGGAAGCGTCGAACGCCTCCGGGGACCCGTGCGTACAACGGCACATGAAGGACCAGAAGGTCGCCCCGCTCGACGACGTCGCCTCGACCTCCGCCGCCCCGACGAAGACCGACCTTCCCGTCATCACCGACCCGGCCGCCTACGCCGAGGAGGAGGCCGCGTCCGGCGGCGGGCCCGCGGCCGCCGATGACGACCGCGCCGGGATCGCACGCCTCGGTGACCCGGTCGCGGTCTGGCCGTGCGCCGGCTGCGGACGGCCCGTGCCGCAGCCGGTGCGCGGCGCCCGCACCGTCCGCTACTGCCAGGACGGCGACGGCGCGTGCGAGCGGGCCGCGCTGGAGGCGCGCGAGCGGGGGGTGGAGTCCCCGGGGCTGACCGGGCAGGTCGCATGGGCGTGGGAGATGGTCGACCGGCTGGAGGGCGTCGCCGACCGGCTCGCCGGGTCGCTGATGTCGGAGCTGAGCGTCGCCGGCGTCGAGCGGCGGGTCGCCGACGCCCGCGCCGAGGCGGCCGGGCACATCGCGATCGCGCAGCGCGAGCGGGACGCCTCCCAGCAGCAGGCCGAGCTGGCGTGGCGGGAGACCGCCACCGCCCGCGCCCGCGCGGAGGCCGCCGAGCAGGAGGCCGCGTCCGCCCGCGCGACGGCCGACCGGCTCACCGCGGAACGCGACGCCGCGCGGACGGAGTCCGAGCAGTCCAGGGACGAGGCGGAGGGCGCGAAGGCCGCCCGCATCGCCGCCGAACGCGAGCGCGACCGCGTCGCGTCCCGCGAGGGCGAGCTGCTCGCCTCGCTGGAGAGCGCCCGGTCCGAGCTCGTCTCCCTGCACGGGCGGGTGTCGGAGGCCGAGACGCTGGTCGAGGGGCAGCGCGTCGAGGCCGCCGCCGCCAAGCGCACCGCCGACGATCTGCGCTCCGCCGTCCGCGACGCCGAGGCCAAGCGCGGCCAGGCCGTCGCCGACCGCGACCAGATCCAGGCGCGGGCCCGCGAGCTGGAGCAGCACAACTGGCAGCTGTCCCGCACGGCCGAGGAGCTGCGCGCGGCGGTGCGGGCGCTGACCGCCGAACGCGACGCAGCGCGCTCCGAGGCCGACCGGGCCCGCCGCCGCGTCGACGCGCTCACCGCGCTGACCGACCGCCACGACACCGGGCCGCGCCCGGCCGTCGACCGGGAGCCGCCGACCGGGCTGCACGCGCTTCCCCCGATGAACGGGCCGGTGAACGGGGCGCGGGGCGGATCGCTGCTGGACGGCGGCGATCCGCTCGCCACCGACCCCCTGAACCGCACGGGTCCGTTCGGCGGCGGCGGATATCCGGACCGCAATGGACATCGCCTTCCCCACGCCGGCTGACGGTCACGCCGGCGGAGTGACGCACAAGTAGGAGGTGAGGCCCAACCCCCACACTGCACTGGCCCTGAGACCGGCCGTCGTACCGCACCGGGGTGGTACGGCGGCCGGTGCTAGTCGCGGGACTCCAGGTAATGGGCGTAGTCGAGCGCTCCGGCGTGGACGGCGGCGTGGACGGCGCGGGCGATCCGTGCGCCCCACGCCGAGCGGGGCCCCGCGAAGATCTCTCGTTCCCCGCCGGTGGCGGCCGCCACGCAGAGGGCGTCGGACGCAGTGCCCGTGCACGGGAAGCCCGCCTCCAGGAGCGCCTGGGTCTTGGCCTCGGTCGCGGTGATGACGGCGTTCACCAGGGCCGCGTCGCTCAGCGGGACGGGCACGGCGACGACGATGTTGATCGTGCCGGGCGTCCAGGCGGGCCGGGGTTTCCCGTCCAGGGGCGCCAGCTCCGGGTCCGGGGTTCCGGCGGGGGAGGCCGCCCAGGTCGGGACGCGCAGCCCGACCGTCGCCGACACGCGCACGCCCTCGGCGTCCCCGCGCATCGTGCGGGAGACGGAGGCGGCCGTGAGCATCCCGACGCCCGGCCCGTCCAGCCCGTAGGACGCGGCCAGCTCGGTCAGGTGGACGACCGGGTCGGTGCGCGAATAGGCGCCCGCGACCTGCGCGTTCAGCACCCACCGGGCCGGGCCGATCCCGCCGCCCAGCATCGCCGACGAGATCATCCGGTGCCCGCCGCCGGCCCGCCACACCGTCGCGGCGAGGCGTTTCCCGTCCTCCTCGCGCCACACCGTCTCCAGGTTCACGGACGCTCCAATGACAGGATCGGCCGGCCGCCGGGGCCGGTGCTGACGTGGACGCGCGCGTCGAAGTGCTTCTCGACGACCGCCCGGGTGAGGACCTGCTCGGGCGCGCCCGCCGCGGCGACCCGGCCGCCGGAGATGAGGACGAGGGCGTCGGCGTACTGCCCGGCGAGGGTCAGGTCGTGGATGGTGGTCACCACGGTCAGCTCGTCGGACAGCCGCAGCTGGTCGACCAGTTCCAGCACCTGCTGCTGGTGGCCGATGTCGAGCGCGGTCGTCGGCTCGTCCAGCAGCAGGACGGACGTCTGCTGCGCGAGGGCGCGGGCCAGCACCACCCGCTGCCGCTCACCGCCGGAGAGGTGGTCCAGGGGCCGGGCGGCGAAGGGGGTGAGGCCGAGGCGGGCGAGGACGTCCCCGGTGATGGTGCGGTCGCGGGCGCTCTCCCGCCCGAGATGCGGGATGTAGGGGGAACGCCCGAGGAGGGTGTAGTCGAACACCGTCATGCCGGCGGGGAGGTTCGGGCTCTGCGCGGCATAGGCGATCATCTGGGCGCGCTGGCGCGGCTTGAGCTGCTCGAGGTCGGCGCCGGCCACGCTGATCTCGCCGTGCGACCCGACCAGGCCGAGGACCGCGCGCAGCAGCGTCGACTTCCCGGCGCCGTTCGGCCCGATGACCGCCGTCCAGGACCCGGCCGGGACGTCCAGCGACACGCCCTTCAGCACCTGGCGGCCGCCGAGCGACACGTCGAGGTTCCGCACCTTGACGGTCACGTCTCCACCTGCCTGCGGGACGCGCGCAGCACCGCCACGAAGAACGGCCCGCCGACGAACGCCGTCACCACGCCGAGCGGAAGCTCACCGGGGCTGATCACCGTCCGCGCCACCAGGTCGACCACCTCCAGGAACGCCGCGCCGCCGAGCAGCGACAGCGGCAGCACCACCCGGTACGAGCCGCCCGCCAGCCGCCGCACCACATGCGGCACGACGATGCCGACGAACCCGATCAGGCCGCTCACCGCCACCGCCGACGCCGTCGCCAGCGACGCCGCGACGAGCACGGTCAGCCGCACCCGCGACGCCGACAGCCCGAGGCTCGCCGCCTCCTCGTCCCCGACGCTCAGCACGTCCAGCAGCCGGCCGTGCGCCAGCAGGACCACGGTCGAGACGAGCGCGTAAGGGGCGACAAGTTGCAACTGGCGCCAGTCCGCCGACCCGACCCCGCCGAGGATCCACGAGAAGATCCGCTGCAGATCCTCGGCGTTCATCTGCTGGAGGAACGTCTGCACCGCGGCCAGGAACGACGACACCGCCACCCCGGCGAGCACCAGCGTCGCCGCTCCGTTGCTTCCCGACGTCCGGCCCAGCAGGTAGGCGAGCAGGACGCCGCAGATCGCGCCCGCGAACGCGGCGAGCGGCACGCCGTAGCCGGGATCGCCCGGCACCAGGACGATCACCAGCGTCGCCCCGACCCCGGCGCCCGCCGCCGCGCCGAGCAGGTACGGGTCGGCGAGCGGGTTGCGGAACACGCCCTGATAGCCGGCGCCGGCCATGGCGAGCATCCCGCCGACCAGCGCCGCCATCAGGGCGCGCGGCACCCGCAGCTCGAACAGCACGCTCTCGTCGATGACCCCGAACCCGGAGTCGACGCGCACGAACGGGATCTTGTCGGCGAGGGCCTTCAGGACCCCGCCGACGGGGAGCCCCGCGGCGCCCACGAGCACCCCCGCCAGCAGCGTCGCGGCGAGCAGCGCGACCGCCACCGCCAGCGGCAGCGGCCGCAACGCGGCATGGGACCCGTCGGCCCGCCTGCCGGCGGCCGTCCGGCGCATGAGCTTCATGAGCGGGCGTCCACCGGCGGTGCCCCGGTCACTGCACCTTCTGGACGGCGTCGCCGATCGCCTTGACGAACTCGGGCAGGCGGGGCCCCCAGCGGGAGGCGATGTCGTCGTCGAGCTCGACGACGTCGTTGCCCTTCACCGCGTCCAGGCCGGACCAGCCGGGACGCTTGGCCAGGGCCGCGGCGTTCTGGCCGCAGCACTTGGTGTCGGCGAGGAAGACGAGGTCGGGGTCCTGCTTGAGCAGGTACTCGCGGGACAGCTGCGGGTAGCCGCCGGCCGCCTTGTCGGCCTCGTCGGCGACGTTCCGCAGGCCGAACAGCCCGTACACCTGGCCCACGAACGTCTTGGAGGTCACCGAGTGCAGCTGGCTGTCGAGCTCGTGGTAGTAGGTCAGGTCCTGCTTCTTGGACGACATGGCCTCGGACGACGCCGCGACGGTCTTCTCGATCTCGGCCTTCATGTCGTCGGTGAGCTTCTTGGCCTCGGCGGCGTGGCCGGTGGCCTGCCCGAGGTCGTTGATCTCGTCGTAGGCGTCGTCCAGCTTCGTCGCGGCGGGCTCCAGCAGGACGGGGATCTTCACCTTCTCCAGCGCCTTGACGACGCCGTTCAGGTCGTCGGACACGACGACGAGGTCCGGCTTGTAGGCGATGATCGCCTCGGCGTTCGGCTTGAAGCCGGACAGCTTGGTGCGCGGCGCGTTCGCCGGGTAGTTCGAGTAGTCGCTGACCGCCACCACCTGCGATCCGGCGCCGATGGCGAACAGCGTCTCGGTGTGGGTGGGAGCGAGCGAGATGATCCGCTTCGGCCCGGCCGGGACGGTCACCGCGCCGTTCGCGGCCTGGACGGTGACGGTCTTCGCCGCGCCGTCCTTGGCGTCGTCCGCGCCGTCACCGCCGCATGCGGCCGTGACCAGGGCGACGCCGATCGCCATCACCGCGCCGAGAGTACGTACGGGTCTCACAGGAGCCTCCAGGCTGCCAGGAAGCCGCGTCCGCCCATGACGGATCGCCCTTCCACGAGGTCGATAATCGTCGGCGCGCTAAGGAGGCGACCTGGCTCGGCCACTTCGAGAGGGGCACCACAGTTGCGGGACAGCGCCGGGATCACACCGGACTTCGCTCCTGGGCGCGCAGCACCGCAACGGTATCAGGCACCCAATCCCGATCTGTCCGGGTCTGCGGAGTGACGACTCACTTCGCCGTAGCCTGTCCGCTCGGCGGCCGCGGCCTGTACTTCTCCGACTCCAGCGGCAACCTCTACGAGCTCATCGCGCCGCGGCGGACTTGAGGAACCGGCGGGTGCGCTCGTGGTCCTCGCTCGGCATGAACTCGGCGGCGACGAAATCGGTGACGCCCGCCTCGGCCAGCTCCTCCAGCTTGGCCGCGACCGTGTCCTCGTCCCCGACGACGGCGAGGTCGGCGGGGCCGTCCACGCCCTCCCGGTCCATCATCGCCCGGTACGACGGCAGGTGCCCGTACATCTCGAACGTCTGGCCAGCCCGCGCCCGCGCGCGCTCGGGGTCGCTCGTGACGCACGTGGGCAGGGCGCATACGATCCGGGGTTCCTTGCGTCCGGCCGCCTTGGCCGCCGCTGTGATGGTGGGGGCGATGTGGTCCCGGACGGTGACGGGACCCGTCATCCAGAGGACCGTCCCGTCCGCCCTCTCCGCCGCCAGCTTCAGCATCTTCGGCCCGAGCGCAGCCAGGAGGAGCGGCACACGCCCCTCGTTCGGGACGCTCAGCCCGATGTCGCCCTGCAGCGTCTCGCCCTTGAAGGACGCGTTCTCCCCGTTGAGGAGGGGGGACAGCACCGACAGGTACTCGTCCATGTGCCGGAGCGGACGGGCGTAGTCGTACCCGTACATGTTCTCGATGACGATCTTGTGGGAGAGGCCGATGCCGAGCGTCAGCCGTCCCTCCAGGGCCAGCGCGGCCGTCCGCGCCTGCTGCGCCAGGACGGCCGGATGGCGCGGATACGTCGGCACGACCGCGGTGCCCAGCTCGATGCCGGGGACTCCTCGCCCCGCCACGGCGAGGGCGGTGAGCGCGTCCATGCCGAAGATCTGCGAGATCCAGGCCGACGGGAACCCGTCGTCGGCGGCGCGCCGCACGTCGTCCGCCAGCTTGCCGAGCGCGTCCGCCCCGCCACGCTCGTTCAGCAGAACACCAACCCGCACAACGACCTCCCTAGAACCGTGTAACCCGATCCTTACACAGCCGCCGCGTGATGCCCGTCAGGCGGCACGAAGATCATTGCGGACTTCGCGGCCGGTCGTGGGCGGCCCTGTCCCTGGCCTCCATGAAGAAGTCGAACAGCGCCGTGGCGCCGGGCAGCAGGCGCAGGGGCCGTGCCGCACCGAAAGAGGCGTTCCAGAACGCTCCTTGGCGCGGCTCCCATGGCCCGGCGTATGCGTAGGGCTCGTCCAGGTGGGAGTCGCCGGGGGACACGCCGTAATTGACCTGGTCGAAGCTGATGCCCAGGTCGAAGTGCTCCGGCCAGAGCACGGGCGTGATCTCCGGAGCGAACCTGGAGAGAGCCTCGTTTCCGCGGCCGAACGCCTCGTGGATGCGGTGCGCGGCCTCAGCGTCGATCCCCAGCGTGTCGTCGGGGCCGACTCCGCTGCCGTCCTTGTAGAGGTCCTGGGCCGCCCCGGCCTCGGTGTCCGCCGCCGTGGCCAGCTCCCGGCAGGTGGCGCCGTTCAGCGGGATCTCCCGGTCGCCGCACACGAGCTCCGTCCCGGTCACGCGCAGCTCGGGGTCCTGAACGGTGCCGAAGCCGCCCGGGACCACCTTCAGCCGGATCGTCCCGCTCTGCCGGTACTGAGGCCCGGCGAGCACCAGCTCCGCCACCCCGTGCAGCGAACGCCGGGCGGTTCGCAGGTCGACGGTCATGATCCATCCTCCGTTAGACGCACTGCGTGGGCGCTCAGGGACCGTCCGGGCCGCCCTGGGGCGCGTACTGCCGTGCCAGCTCCCGGTCGTTCGCCGCCCACCGGCGGTGCCGGGCGGCGGACTGCAGATGCAGCTCGGCCTCCTCTGGATGAGCGGTGGCCATCTCCTCCAGCAGCGCAGCGGCCCGCTCGTGGGCGCGCGCCGAGGACACCATCACCTGGCACGCGTAGTCGTCGGTTTCACGCTGGCGCGCCGCGGCGGACGCCGCAGATGCCGCGGACGTCGCGCCGCGTTCCGGGCCGTCCGCGCGGCTCCCGCGCGCCGTCACCCCGAGCGTGCGGTCTTCGCTGTCCATACCAGCCAGCCTGACGCCCGAGCCCGCAGATCAACCAGCCCTCCAGACACGTTCCACTACTACCCAGCAACCCGTTCGTTCAGCCCCGCATCGGCATGACCGATCATGGAGGACGTGACGACTCCCGAACCGCTCACCCTCTACACCGCCGACGGTGTCCGCATCGACGCGGGTCACCTGCGTGGCGGCGGCGACGTGTGCTTCGTCCTGGCGCACGGGTTCACCTGCTCGTGGCGGCAGCCCGCGCTCCGCCGGATCGCCGGCGCCCTCAACGCGCACGGCGGCGTCGTCGCCCTCGACTTCCGCGGCCACGGACGGTCGGGAGGGCACACCACGGTCGGCGACCGGGAGGTCCTGGACGTCGACGCGGCCGTGGACGCGGCGCGACGCAGAGGTTACGAGCGCATCATCGTCACCGGGTTCTCCATGGGCGGGGCCATCGTCGTCCGGTACGCGGCCCTGCACGGCGGGGTCGACGCCGTGGTGTCCGTCAGCGCCCCGGCCCGCTGGTACTACCGCGGAACGAGGCCGATGCGGCGTGCCCACTGGGTGGTGGAACGCCGCCTGGGCCGGCTGGTGGTCCGTCTCGCCCGCGGCACTCGCGTCGCCCCCAATGGCTGGGACCCCGTCCCAGAGGCGCCCCACGAGATCGCCGGACGTATAGCCCCGGTGCCGTTCCTCGTCGTCCACGGCGACGCGGACACGTTCTTCCCTCTGGAACACGCGCACCAGCTCTACGACGCGGCGTCCGACCCGAAGGAACTATGGATCGAACCTGCCTTCGGCCACGCCGAAGTGGCCGCGACCCCGGCGCTGGTCGAGCGCATAGCGAAATGGGCGACCAACGCCGCCGCATGCTGAACCCCATGATGGGAGAGTGCGCTGACCTGCGGAAGCTCAGAGTTATCCACATTCCCGCAGTCACCACCGGCCCAGGCCGCCGCCGGGGCATCATCGCCACATGGACGGTTTCAGCCTCACCTGGAGACGCGCAGCCGCCGACTCGGTCGTTCCCGTCGGCCCCGGCGTCTATTTCGTTCCCGCCAAGGGCGCGTCCCTAGCCGCTCGGGCCGCCGCGCTCAGCGGCCTCCTCCCGCAGGAAGCCGTCGTGGCTCGCCGTACGGCCGCCTGGATATGGGGCCTGGACGTCTTACCCCCGGGAGTGAACGAGGCCGACTGGGAGGTCGAACTCATCACTCCCAGAACGTCCGACTCGGATCCGATCACCGCCGACACCGTGAAGCTTCCGGCCGACCACGTCATGGAGGAATCCGATGTACGCCTCACGTCCCGGCCCGCACGGCACTGGACTGCGCTCGCTGGCTTCCCCGCCTCGCGGCCGTCGCCGCAATCGACCAGTTCCTTCGGCAGGGCGTCGACACCGAAGAACTCATCAGGATGTCCCGCTCACCGCCGGGCTATCGCGGCAACAGACGCCTCCGCGAGATCATCCGCCTCGCCGACCGCGGCGCGGCCTCCCCCGGCGAGACATGGGTCCGCGTAGGCATCGTGAACACCGGCTTCCCCCGTCCGAGCACCCAGGTACCGGTGATGGGCCCGCAAGGTCGCCGGCTCTACATCGACCTCGGCCACCCGAAGTTCCGCGTGGGCCTCGAATACGACGGTGAGCGCCACCACACCGGCCTCCAGGCCCGCGTCCACGACACGTCCCGCCGCCGCTGGCTGGCCAAGGAGATGCACTGGGAGGTGATCCCGGTGACCAAGGATTTCCGCACCCGCCCGACCCCTTATCTGGAGGCCCTCCTGACCGCCCTGCTCCACCGAGGCTGGAACCCCGACAACGCCACCATGGACCACATAGCCGCCCGGCTCAGTCGCGGTCGAGGAGGTTCGCCAGGCGTTTCGGTGCGATGAGGCGGTAGCTGTCCTCGATGAGCTCGGCCATCTCGTCCCAGTCGTGGTCGACGTCGAGGCGGGCGCCCACCCAGCCCTTGCTGCCCACGTACTTCGGGACGAAGAACGCCTCGGGGTTCTCCGCCACGAGCGCCTCCTGCACGCCGGGGCCCGCCTTGAACGTCATCGAGAGGCCGTCCTCGCTGGTCATCACGAACAGTTTGTCCCGGACTCGGAAGGAGGGCGCGGTGTGGCCGCCGAACGGCTTCTCCGTCACCTCCGGCAGCGAAAGGCAGATCTCTCGGATCTTCATCGGCACGTCCACGTCGCTCACCTGGCGCTCCTGTCGGTCGCGAGCATGCGGCAATCGTAGACAGGGGGTGGGACACCGAGATCCCGACCGTTTGACCGCTGGGCGACATCGAGATCGAGGGATGGTCGCGGCCTTGGGAAGCGGTCAGGCCGCGGCCATCCCATGTGGTCAGCGGTATTGGACAGCCGTGCGCAAAGGTGCGGCCGTCCGGTGTGGTGGGGGCGATGGACGGGTGAGCTCAAGCCTTCCCGGTGGTGGCGGGGCGGGGGGCGGGTTCTTCCACTCGATGGAAGCCCTACTTGCCAGTGGCTGCTGCACGGCGGTGGTGTGGATGACCGCCGTGCCTGCCAGCCGGGCGGGCGTCAGGTGGACCGAGTCGGGTCGGGGCTCGGCGCCGGCGGGTTCCGGTCGGTTCAGGCCGATCGGCTCGGCCGGCGGACGGGTTGGTCAGGTGAGCCGTCGTGGGCGGCCGTTCTGAGAGGGGTCGTGCCTGGTGGCTGACCAGGGTTCGCCGGATGGAGCGCGAGTGGCCGCTGAAACTGAGGTCGTCGTCGGGGAGAGGGCCGTGCTCGCCGACAGCGTCGTCGGATTGACGTTGCGTGCGGTGGGTGGGGGGGAACTGCCGTCCTGGCGGCCCGGAGCGCACATCGATGTCCTGCTCGGTGACGGGCTGGTGCGGCAGTACTCGCTCTGCGGTGAACCGGAGGATTCCCGGACGTGGCGGATCGCCGTCCTCAAGGAAGGACCGGGGTCCACGGTCGTACATGAGCGGATCCGGATCGGGGACCGGCTCATGGTGCGCGGGCCGCGGAACAACTTCGCGCTGGAGGACGCGCCCCGCTACGTCTTCCTCGCCGGCGGCATCGGCATCACGCCCATCCTGCCGATGGTGGCCGCCGCTGAGGCGGCGGGTGCCGACTGGCGGCTGCATTACGGTGGACGGCGTCGTTCCGCCATGGCGTTCGTGGACGAGGTCTCCGTGCATGGCGAGCGGGTCGAGATACGTCCGCAGGACGAGTCCGGTCTGCTCGATCTCGACGGAATCCTGGCCGGTACGGCGCCGGATGCGCTCGTGTACTGCTGTGGGCCCGAACCGATGCTCGCGGCGGTCGAGGAACGGTGTGCCGCGCTGGCGCCCGGGGCGCTCCGGACGGAGCGGTTCGCACCGAAACCGGTCACGGGGCCCGATGAGGCCTTCGAGGTCGAGTTGAAGCTGAGCGGGCGCACGCTGCGGATCGAACCCGGCTGCTCGATCCTGGAGACCGTGGAGAAAGCGGGCGTCAGCGTCCTGTCGTCCTGCCGCGAGGGGACGTGCGGGACATGCGAAACCCCCGTGCTGGAAGGGGAACCCGATCACCGTGACTCTGTGCTGACCGAGGCGGAGCGCGCGGACGGGGGATTCATGATGATCTGCGTGTCCCGCGCCCGAGGGCCCCGCCTCGTCCTGGAGCTCTAACCGGCGGGATGCAGGGCGCGGCGCAGTGCGTCGGTGCGGTCGGCGTTCATGCGCTTCGTCACGGACGCGTCGGAAACCAGGGTGGAACCGTGGAAGGTGCCGGGATAGTGGTGCATCTCGGTCGGGACGCCCGCCTGGATCAGCCGCTGCCCGTAGGCCAGGCCCTCGTCCCGCAGCGGGTCGAATTCGCAGGTGGTGACGTAGGCGGGCGGTAGCCCGGACAGGTCCTCGGCGCGGGCCGGCGCCGCGTACGGGGAGACGCCGTCGGTGCCGCGGACGCCTTCGCCGAGGTAGTAGTCCCAGCTCAGCTCGGCGTTGGGCCGGTGCCAGATGGGCGTGTCGGTGTAGGCGCGCATGGACGGGGTGTCGAGCCGGTCGTCCAGTTCCGGGATGGCGAGAAGCTGGAAGCAGAGCGGGGGGCCGCCGCGGTCGCGGGCCAGCAGCGCGACCGCCGCGGACAGGCCGCCGCCGGCGCTCTCGCCGCCGACCGCGAGGCGGCCCGGGTCGATGCCGAGTTCGCCCGCGTGGGAGGCGGTCCAGGCCAGCGCGGCGTAGCAGTCTTCGAGACCGGCGGGGAAGGGATGTTCGGGGGCCAGCCGGTACTCGACCGACACGACCACGGCACCGACCTCGGCCGCGATGGCGGTCGCGTCGTCGTGGTAGAGGTCGACGCTGCCGAGGGCGAACCCGCCGCCGTGGATGTAGACGAGGCCGGGCAGGGGGCCGTCGCCGTCCGCCGGCCTGAAGACCCGGACGGGGACGGCCGGTGCGTCCTGCGGGCCCGGCACGGTGAGGTCCCGGATCTCGACCGGGACGGGCGGCTCGTACACCGGCGCGTCCCCGAACAGTTCCCCTTCCTCCCGGCGCACCTGCTGGATATCGGCGATCGAAAGATGCGGGATCATCGGGATCCACGGGACGAGTTCGGGATCGTAGGCGTAGGTCACCACGGGCTCCTCTCGCGCGGCCGGTGCCCACCAGTGTCGGGGGTCGGGAGCGCCCTGCCCAGCCGCCGGTCGCCGGGGAAAACGGCCTGACCGCCGCCGATCGTCGGGTGCCGTACGCTGCCCCCATGAAGGGCCTGCTCCTGCGGCTTTCGGCACTGGACGCCGATGCGGAGAACGCCGTCCGGGTGATCAGCTTCTTCGACGGGCTGATCGCCGCGAAGGTGAGCCCGCAGACCCTCGTCCGGGAGACCGCCCGCCTCGCCGAATGCCCGGCCGCGATCGTCGACACCGCCTTGGGCCTCTCCCTCCACGCGACCCCCGCCCCTCCCGGCCGCGCAACCGCCGACCGTCCAGCCGCCGACCGGGCTGCGGGTGGTGTTTCGGGGGTGAGCAGGGCTGTCTCCGGGACGGGGCGGGTGTGGTTGGGGAGGGACGAGCCGCTTCCGCTCGATGAGATCGTGCTGGAGCGGTTCGCCATCGCCGCCAGGGTGCTGCTGGAGGCGGTGCCGCGGCGGGAGGACTCCGGGCTTGTCGAGCTGGCCCTCTCGGCGGACGCCGGGGAGCTCGAACGGTGCCGGGCCCTTCGCCGGCTGCGTGTCGAACCGGACGAACGGGTGTACGTCCTGGCCGTCGACGGCGCCGGCGACGTTGAGATGGCGGGCGCGCATGTGGTGTCGATCGGGCGTGCGCGCGCCGTTCTCGCGAAGGGGCTGCCGGAACGGTTTCCCCGCGGGCTCCGGGTGGGCGTTGGCTCCGGGCTGCCCGCCATCGAGGCGCCCGCGTCGTGGCGGCAGGCTCTCACCGCGTTGCGCTTCACGGGGCTCGGCGAAGACGTCGTGCACTATGACGGGCTCGGGGCGCTCGCCGTCATCGCCGCGCGGATGCGGGACGAGGACATCGCCGCCGTCGCGGACGTGGCCGCGCTGGACGGGCTCGCCGCGGAGCCGAACGGGGCGGGCATGCTCGCCGTCCTCGCCGCGTTCTGCGCCACCGGGTCCGCCCGCCGGGCCGCCGCGCGGGTGCACCGGCACCACAGCACGATCGCCGCGCGGCTCGCGCAGGCCGAGGCGTGGCTCGGCTTCTCGTTCTCCGCGCCCGGCGGGCGGCGCCGGCTGGATCTGGCCGTCCTGCTGCGGCACCTGCGCGACAATCCGGCGGCACTCAACGGATCTATGCCCCGGCCGTTATTGCCAGACTGATCGTCAATAGGCAGCCTCTGAGGTATGGGAGACGCGAGCCGCACCGTTCTCGTCCGGGCTCCCGCCGTCTCGCGCGGGAGGCGGCGATGAGCTTCTCCGACTACCTCTCCGAACGCTGGCCCACGATCGCCCGGCTGGCCGCCGAGCATGCCGAGGTCGTGCTGATCGCCGTCGCCATCGCGGCCGTCGTCGGGATCGGGCTCGGCATCGCCGTCGAGGGGCGGCCGAGGGCGAAGGGCCTCGCCCTCGGCGTGACGGGCACCATGCTGACCGTCCCGTCCCTGGCACTGTTCGGCCTGCTCATTCCGCTGTTCGGGCTGGGCCTCGCACCGACGATCACCGCGCTGGTGCTGTACGCGGTGTTCCCGATCCTGCGGAACACGATCACCGGGCTCGAAGGCGTGCCGGGCGCCGTGGAAGAGGCGGCGCGCGGCATGGGGATGGGGCCGCTGAGCCGCATGCTGCGGATCAGGCTGCCGCTGGCGTGGCCGGTGGTGCTCACCGGCGTCCGGGTCGCGACGATCATGACGGTCGCGATCGCGGCGATCGCCGCCGCCGTCGCGGGCCCCGGCCTCGGCGGGCTGATCTTCGGCGGGCTGGCCCGGATCGGCGGGGCGAACGCGCTGAACGACACCCTCGCCGGGACGCTCGGCGTCGCCGTCCTGGCCCTCGTCCTGGACCTGCTGTTCGTCGTGCTGTCTCGTCTCACCACCGCCAAGGGGCTGCGATGACCGAACCCGCCGCCGGAACCACCGAGGCCGCCGCGCCGGAACGCCGGGAGATGATCCGCCTGGAGGGGGTGAGCAAGCGGTACCCCGGCCAGGACGTCCCGGCGGTCGACGATCTCACGCTCGGCGTCCGGGAAGGGGAGATCGTCGTGCTGCTGGGGCCGTCCGGCTGCGGCAAGACCACGACGCTGCGGCTGGTCAACCGGCTGATCGAGCCGACCGCGGGCCGGATCCTGCTCGGCGGCGAGGACGTCACCCGCGCCGACCCGGACGAGCTGCGCCGCCGCATCGGCTACGTCATCCAGCAGGTCGGGCTGTTCCCGCACATGACGATCGCCGCGAACATCGGCGTCATCCCGCGGACGCTCGGCTGGCCGAAGAAGCGCGTCCGGGACCGCGTCGACGAGCTGCTCGACCTGGTGGGGCTCGACCCCGGCACCTACCGGGGCCGGTACCCGAAGGAGCTGTCGGGCGGCCAGCAGCAGCGCGTCGGGGTCGCCCGCGCGCTCGCCGCCGACCCGCCCGCGATGCTGATGGACGAGCCGTTCGGCGCCATCGACCCCATCACGCGGGAGCGGCTCCAGGACGCCTTCCTGGAGATCCAGGCCCGGATCGGCAAGACCATCGTGCTCGTCACCCACGACCTGAACGAGGCGCTCAAGCTCGGCGACCGGATCGCGATGCTCGGGCAGGGCGCGAGACTCGTCCAGTACGACACGCCCGCGGCGATCCTCGCCGAGCCGGCCGACGAGTTCGTCGCGTCGTTCGTCGGGACGGGCGCGGCGATGCGCCGGCTCCGGCTGGTCGAGGTGGGGTCCATCGCGCTGCCCGCCGCCGAGCCCGGGGACGCGGGCGGCGCGACCGTCCGGGCCGGCCAGTCCCTTTACGAGGCGCTGGACGCGATGCTGCGGGCCGGTGCGGAGACCGCGACCGTCCTGGACGAGGACGGACGCCCCGCCGGCACGGTCTCCTGGTCCGCGATCGTGTCGGACGGCGGACGATGACCGTCACCGCGGTACCGGAGCGGGCGGCGTCCGGCGAGGAGACCCGCGGCCGGACCGGCCTCCTCGTCACGCCGGCCTTCCTCCTCGCGGTGTGCGCGGCGCTCTACGCCTACCTGCGCGGGCTCGACCTGGACCCGATCGAGCGCCGGTCCATCAACCGGACGGAGATCGTCCACCAGTTCGCCGAGCACATCGGCCTGGTCGCGGTGTCCACGGCGCTCGTCCTCGCGATCGCGATCCCGCTCGGCGTGCTGCTGACCCGGCCGCGGCTGCGCCGGCTGTCCGCCCCGTTCCTGGCGCTCGCCAACGTGGGGCAGGCCGTCCCGTCCATCGGGGTGCTGGTCCTGCTCGCCGTCACCGTCGGTATCGGGTTCCAGAAGGCGGTGATCGCGCTCATCCTCGTGTCCGCGCTGCCGGTGCTGCGCAACACGATGGTCGGCCTGCAGGGCGTCGACCGGTCGCTCATCGACGCGGGTCGCGGCATCGGGCTGTCCAGGACGGCGGTGCTGTTCCGCGTCGAGCTGCCGCTCGCCGTCCCGGTCATCCTGGCCAGCGTCCGTGTCGCGGTGATCCTCAACGTGGGCAGCGCGACGCTCGCGGCCTTCACCAACGCGGGCGGGCTCGGCGAGCTGATCAACACCGGCATCGCGCTGAACCGGACCCCGATCCTGCTGACCGGCAGCGTCCTCACGGCCGTGCTCGCCATGGCCGCCGACTGGTTCATCGGACTCGTCGAGTACGTCCTGCGCCCACGCGGCGTCTGAACCCCTGAGGAGAGTCACCATGCGCCTGCTCCCGACCGGACCATCACACCCTGCCGCCCGTCTCGCCGCCTGTTTCACCGCCGCCGCCCTGACCGCGGGGTGCTTCAGCTCCAGCGGCACCGACGCCAAGGCGGGCAGCCTGGCCGAGGGCAACTCGCTGGAGGGCGCCACCCTCACCGTCGGCTCCAAGGAGTTCACCGAGCAGCTCGTCCTCTGCCAGGTCACCGCGCTCGCGCTGCGTTCGGCGGGCGCGACCGTCCGGGAGAAGTGCGGGCTCCAGGGGAGCAACACCACTCGCGCGGCGCTGACGTCCGGCAGCATCGACATGTACTGGGAGTACACGGGGACGGCCTGGATCAACTACCTGAAGCAGACCGAGCCGATCGGCGACCCGGCCGCGCAGTACAAGGCCGTCGCGGAGCAGGACCTCGCGAAGAACAAGGTGAGATGGCTCGCGGCGGCGCCCGCGAACAACACCTACGCCATCGCGGTAAAGACTACGACCATGCAGCGGCTCGGCATCGAGGACCTGTCGGATTACGCCGCCCTGGCCGAGCGCGACCCGTCCAAGGCGTCCACCTGCGTGGCGAGCGAGTTCGCCGGGCGCAGCGACGGCTGGCCCGGCCTGCAGAAGGCGTACGGGTTCACGCTTCCCAAGTCGTCTGTCGCGACGCTGGCCGAAGGCGCCATCTACGACGCCATCGGCAAGGGCGAGCCCTGCGACTTCGGGGAGGTCGCCACCACCGACGGGCGTATCAAGGCGCTCGCCCTGACGCCGGTTCCGGACGACAAGAAGTTCTTCCCCGTCTACAACCCCGCCCTCACCGTGCGCAACTCCGTCTACCGGGACGACCCCGGCATCGAGAAGATCGCGAACCCGATCGCGGCGGCGCTGACGGACACCGTCCTGCAGGAACTCAGCGGCGAGGTCGACATCGAGGGCAAGCAGCCGGCGGAGGTCGCCGAGACCTGGCTGCAGTCGAAGGGGTTCATCGGAAAATGAGAAGACACGCTGGCCAGGATGCGGATTGCCGGGCCCCGGCCGCCGCGCCGCACTACGCTGAGCGCCACATATCGCCACAGTGAAGGGCATGGCGCATGAACCGCAGTGAACTGGTCAGGACCGTGGCGGAACGTGTGGGAGGCGACGAGTCCGCCGCCCGCCGGCACGTGGACGCCGTGTTCGACACCGTGATGGAGCGCGTGTCCGCCGGGGAGCGCGTCATCGTGACCGGGTTCGGGACGTTCGACCGGCTCTCCCGCCCGGCCCGCAGCGCCCGCAACCCGCGCACCGGCCTCCCGGTCGAGGTGCCCGCCGCGCAGGTGCCGCGGTTCCGGTCGGGGCAGACGTTCCGGAACCGCGTCGCCGGGAGCGCCCCCGACGCGGAGCCCGCCACCGGGGAGGCCGTTGCCGAGGAGGCCGCCGCCGTGGCGGCCGCCGCCGGGCCGGCGGCGGAGACGGCGGTGACGGTGCGGGTCGAGGCGCCCGCGCCGAAGAAGCCGAAGAACGGCAAGGCCGGCAAGAACGCCAAGAAGGCGAAGAAGGGCGCCGAGGCGAAGAAGCCGTCCGGGAAGGCGGTGGCGGTCGACTCCCCGCCCGCCAAGCCCGCCAAGCCCGCGAAGCCCGACAAGTCCGACAAGTCCGCGAAGGGGCGGAAGGGCGGGAAGAAGAAGGCCAAGGCCGCCGGGTAGGCCGCGTCAGCGCAGCGGGAAGCCCAGCTCGCGCCCCTGCTCGCGCAGCTCGTCGCGGGCGGACGGGTGCGCCACCCGGTCCACGATCTGCTGGGCCTGCGACAACGAGTCGCGGCCCCAGATCGTGGCCGTGCCCTGCTCGCTGACGATGAAGCTGTGCTGGAACGAGGTGACCGGCCCGGACAGCCGCGGGATGACCGTGGACACGTCCGCCTTCGGATGCCAGGACGGGAGCGCGATGACGGCCCGGCCGCCGGGGGAGTGCAGCGCGCCCACCACGAAGTCGGTCTGCCCGCCGAACCCCGAGTAGATCACCCCGCGCACCCGGCTGGCGTTGGCCTGCGCGTACAGGTCGACCTGCAGCGCGGAGTTCACCGACACCAGCCGGGGCCGGTGTGCGATCAGGCTCGGGTCGTTGGTCTTCTCGGTGCGCAGCATCCGGACGCGCTCGTTCCGGTCGGCCCAGTCGTAGAGCTCCTCGCCGCCGAACGCGAACGACGCGGTGATCGGCGTGTCGGGGTCGAGCGCCCCGGCCTTCTCCAGCGCCAGGACCCCGTCGCTGAACATCTCCGACCAGATCCCGAGGCCGCGGCGGTCGAGCAGCGAGGCGAGCACCGCGTCGGGGACGGCGCCGATGCCGAGCTGCAGCGTGCCCCGCTCGGGGACGAGCCGCGCCACCCGGCCGCCGATCTCGCGGGCGACGTCGCCGGGCGGCCGCGGCACCGGGTTCGCGAGGGGCTCGCCGGACTCGATCGCGTAGTCGATCTCGTCCACCGCCATGACGGCGTCCCCGAAGGTGTAGGGCATGCGCGGGTTGAGCTGCGCGATCACCAGCCCGCCGCGGGCGCGCACCGCCTCGACGGCCGCGGGCAGGATGTTGACCTCGATGCCGAGCGACACCGTCCCGTTGCGCGGCGTGGACGTCTGGACGATCACGACGTCGGGCGGCAGCGACTCCTGCAGCAGGTTCGGGACGAGCGACAGCCGCGACGGGAAGTACCGCAGGTTCGCGCGCCCCCGCATGCCGGCGCCGACGAACGGCGTCTCCAGCTCGACGCCGTCGCGGTCCGGCAGCTCACCCTGCGCGTTGAGCATGAACAGCCGGTACTCGGGGACCGCCTCGTCCAGGACGGCGAGGGCGCGGCGCGGGGTGGCGAAGTTGCCGCCGACGACGACCCGCGGCCGTCCCGGCAGGCCGGCGAGGACGGTGCCGAGATGGGATTCGGAGATGAGGCGCATCAGGCCTGCCCCTGGGTCGTTTCCTGGATCGAGACGCGGGTGACGCCGGGGACGGTGCGGGCGAGGATGCCGGCGACCCGGCGGGCCGGCTCGTCCGCGCCGCCGCCGCGCAGCTCGACGGCGCCGTCCCGCACCGAGACGTCCCAGCGCCGCCCGTCCGGCCCGTACTCGTCGAGCGCGGCGAGCACGTCGTCGCGGATGCGGGCGTCGCCGCGGGCGAGGATCGCGATGAGGTCGCGGCGGCTGACGATGCCGACGATGCCGGAATCGGCCAGTACCGGGACGCTCTTGATCCGCGTCCGCATCATCGTGTCGGCGAGCGTCGCCACGTCGGTGTTGGGCCGCGCGGTCTCCACCTCGCGGGTCATGACCTCATCCACCAGGCGCGGCGCCGGGTTCGCCGGCGTCGCCACCGGCCGGGCGAAGGCCCGCGGGTCCCGCTCGAACACGCCGCTCAGGAGATCCATCTCGCTGACGATGCCGGCCAGCCGCCCGGTCTCGTCCACGACGGGCAGGGCGGTGATGTCGTGCTCGTGCAGGACGCGGATCGCCTGGCGGACCGTGGCCGTCCGCGGGATCGTCACGACGGGCGAGGTCATCGCCTCCCGGACCAGCATGGCCTCTTCTCCTTCCGGCGAGGACGCCGTTCACCTACCCGAGCGGGTCTTCCTGACCCCTGCCCTCCATGATCGCCCGGTGCGCGGCGGAGGCCCAGGGCCGAACGTCCCGGCCCCGGGCCCCGCGTGCCGGCCTCCGCCGCCGTCCGGCCCCGTCCGCTAAATGACGAGGTTCAGCAGCAGGACGAAGACCAGGCCGCACACCGAGACGATGGTCTCCATCAGCGACCAGGTCTTGATCGTCTGCCCGACGCCGAGCCCGAAGTACTCCTTCACCAGCCAGAAGCCCGCGTCGTTGACGTGCGAGAAGAACAGCGAGCCGGCGCCGATCGCCAGCACGAGCAGCGAGGTCTCGCCGGTGTCGAGCGCGCCGGCCAGCGGCGCGAGGATCCCGGCGGCGGTGACGGTGGCGACGGTCGCCGAGCCGGTGGCCAGCCGGATCAGGACGGCGACCAGCCACGCCAGGAACAGCACCGAGAACCCGCTGTCCTTGACCCAGTCGGCGACCAGCTCGCCGATCCCCGTCGCGATCAGCGTCTGCTTGAAGCCGCCGCCGGCCGCCACGATCAGCAGGATCCCGGCGATGGGCGGCAGCGACTCGGTCAGCGTCGCGGAGACCGACCGCCGGTCCATGCCCGCGCCGAGGCCGAGGGTGAACATCCCGGCGACGACCGCGATGAGCAGCGCGATCAGCGGGGTGCCGAGGTTGTCGAGGATCGTGCGGACCGCGCCGTCCTCGTCCAGCGCGATGTCGGCGACGGCCTTGCCCAGCATCAGCACGACGGGCAGGAGGACGGTGGCGAGGGTGACGGGGAACGACGGGCGTTTCCGGCCCTCCTCCGGAGCCTTCCCGTCCTCGGACTCGTCGACGTAGAGGTGCGGCGGCATGACGTCCACCCAGCGGGACGCGTACCGGGCGAACACCGGGCCGGACAGGGCGACCGTCGGGATCGCGACCAGCACGCCGAGGCCGAGGGTGAGGCCGAGGTCGGCCTTGAGCGCGTCGATGGCGACGAGCGGCCCGGGGTGCGGCGGGACGAGCCCGTGCATCGCGGACAGCCCGGCCAGCGTCGGGATGCCGACCGCGATGAGCGACAGGCCCGAGCGGCGCGCCACCAGGAAGATGACCGGCATCAGCAGGACGAGGCCGATCTCGAAGAACATCGGCAGCCCGATCACCGCGCCGACGAGGGCCATCGCCCACGGCAGGAACGCGCGCCCGGACCGTCCGACGATGGTGTCGACGATCTGGTCGGCGCCGCCGGAGTCGGCCAGCAGCTTGCCGAACATCGCGCCGAGCGCGATGAGCGCGCCGACGCCTGCCGCGGTGTCGCCGAAGCCCTTGCCGAACGCGTCGATGGTGTCGGCCATGGGGAGCCCGGCGATGCCGCCGACCAGCAGGGCGCCGAGGGTGAGGCTCAGGAAGGGGTGGACCTTGAAGTAGGTGATGAGCACGACGATCAGCGCGATTCCGGCGAGCGCCGCCGGCACGAGCCGCCCGCTCGAGGCCGCCGGCGCCGCCGCCAGCAGGATCGGGTGCATTCGTCATCCTCCGGGAGCGAGGCGAAGATGATGTCTGCCCGAGTGTGACCGTATTGACCTGCTCTTTACAAGGGAAAGATTTGACAAATCAGACCTTTATGCAGGGTCTATCGCGCTTCGTGTGATGATTGGGCCATGGTGGACAACCCGCAGGCCGGGCTGCACGGCAGCGTCCTCGACCGGCTCGGCACGCTGATCACGTCCGGCGAGCTCGACGCCGGCGAGGTGCTGCGGATCGAGCAGCTGGAGGCCCGGTTCGGGGTCTCCCGGTCGGTGGTGCGGGAGGCGATCCGCGTCCTGGAGTCGATGGGCATGGTCACCAGCCGCCGCCGGGTCGGCATCACGGTCGCCGAGCGGGCGCGGTGGAACCTCTTCCACCCGCAGATCATCGGCTGGCGGCTGGACGGCGCGGGCCGCGACGAGCAGTTGCGCTCCCTCGGCGAGCTGCGCCGCGGGCTGGAGCCGGTCGCCGCCGCGCTCGCCGCCCGCCGCGCCACGCCCGCGCATTGCGGCACGCTGACCGGCGCCGTCATGGACATGGCGGTGCACGGCCGGTCCGGCGACCTGGAGGCCTACCTCGTCGCGGACATCGTGTTCCACCGGACGCTGCTGGAGGCGTCCGGCAACGAGATGATGGCCGGGCTCAGCGGCGTGGTCGCCGCCGTCCTCGCCGGCCGCACCCACCACCACCTGATGCCCGCCCATCCGGAGCCGGCCGCGATCCGCTGGCACGCGGAGGTCGCGCAGGCCGTCCAGGCGGGGGACGCGGACGCCGCCGAACGCGCCATGCGCGACATCGTCGACGAGGCCACCCGGGCGATGCTGGACGCCGGCGACGAGACCTGGAACGAGGAGACCCAGAACAACGAGGAGACCTAGAACAGGGTGGGCGGCTCCGCCGGCGCCGGCTCCGGCAGCGGCTCGACCTCCGGTGCCCGCGCCCGGACCTCGTCGTGGAAGCGGCGGGCCAGGGGGAGCGCGTCCGCGTTGTCCGGCGTGTGGACGAACACGGTCGGGGAGCGTCCCTCGCGGACCCATTCCACGGCCTTCTCCACCCAGAACCGCCAGCCCTCCACGGTGCGGTCGGTGTCGTCCCGTCCGAGGTAGCGGACGATCGGGCGCTCGGTCAGCGCGGCGGAGCGGCGCGGCACGCGCGGCTTCTTCGTCCACGCGTCCCGTTCGGCGTCGCTGGTCGGCGGGCTCGCGAAGAAGGCGGTGGTGTCGAACGGAACCCACTCGGCCCCGGCCTGCCCGAGCACCCGCTCCAGGTCGCGCGCGGACCGCGCGTCCTCGAAGAACGCCCGATGGCGCACCTCGACGGCGTACCGGTGCGCGGTGGGGAGCCCGCGCAGGAACCCGGCCAGCGTCCCCAGGCCGCCGGGACCGAACGAGCCCGGCAGCTGCACCCAGAGGGCGTGCGTCCGCGACTCCAGCGGCTCCATCGCCCACAGGAACGACCGGAGGTCCTCCTCGAACCCCGCGAGCCGCCGCTCGTGCGTGATCGTCTTCGGCAGCTTCACCACGAACCGGAAGCCCGGCTCGGTCTGCTCCGCCCACGACTCCACCGCGCTCCGCGCGGGTGTCGCGTAGAAGGTCGTGTTGCCCTCCACCGCGTCGCACCAGCTCGCGTAGGCGCGCAGCCGCTCGCCCGGGGGCAGCGCCGGGGGCAGGAACCGTCCCTGCCATCGCGCGTGCGCCCACATCGCGCACCCCACATGAACCCGCATCCGCCCGACGCTACCGAACCCCGCGGGGGGATTGCCGTGCGGACGACCGGGTACGAGGCGCGCGATGACCAGCGGCAGGGGAATGCAGTCCGTTCCGTCCGCGCTGCGCGACGCCGCGGCGGTGGCGGCGTGCCTGCTCCTCGTCGCGGCGGCCGTCTGGCTGGTGGTCTACGTCCTGGTCAAGGTCATGGCGCTGACGATGTCGATCATCGCCGCGCTGCTGCTGACCGCGCTGGTGGCGCCGGTGGCCCGCCAGGTGCGGCGGCTGCGGGCGCCCGCCTGGGCGGCCGCGCTGTCCGGGCTGCTGACCCTGCTCCTCGTGATCGCCGGGTCGCTCACCCTGGTCGGCGACCAGGTCGCCGGGCAGTGGCGGGAGATGAGCAGCGGCCTGACCAGCGGGCTGGACCGGGCCCGCGACCAGCTCGTCAACGGCCCCCTGCCGCTCAGCGAGCGGCAGCTCGACAACATCGTCGACGGCACGATCAGGGCCGCACGCCGGGCCTCACCCGACCCGATGACGAGCGCGAGCGTCGCCGCCGAGGTGGCCGCCGCCGCGCTCATCTCCCTGTTCCTGCTGTTCTTCATGCTGAAGGACGGCCTGGACATGTGGGGCTGGATCACGCGCCTGGCGCCCGCGCACCGCCGCCCGAAGATCGACGCGGCGGGCCGGGCGGGATGGCAGGCGCTCGTCTCCTACGTGCACGGCATCGTGCTGATCGCGCTGGTGGACGCGCTCGGCATCGGCTTGGCGCTCGTGCTGATCGGAGTGCCGTTCGCGCTGCCGCTGACCCTGCTGACGTTCATCGCCGCGTTCATCCCGTTCGCCGGGGCGATCGTCGCGGGCGCCGCCGCCGTGCTCATCGCGTTCGTCAGCGGCGGGCTCACCGACGCGCTGCTCGTGCTCGGCGCGGTGATCGCCGTCCAGCAGGCCGAGAGCCACCTCCTGCAACCGCTGATCATGGGCCGGACGCTGAACCTGCACCCGGTCGTGGTCGTCGTCTCGGTCACGGCCGGGACGCTGCTGGCGGGCGTCGCGGGCGCCGTCATCGCCGTGCCGGTCGTCGCGGTCGTGTACCGGGTCGCGTCCGTGCTCGCCGCCGAGTCCCCGTCCGTGCCCGAGTCCCCGTCCGTGCCCGAGTCCCCGCCCGAGTCCCGGTCTCCGCCCGAATCCCCGCCTGCGCCACCGCCCGCGAGTGGTGCCTAGCCCGGCCGCGGCGAGTCAGGAGCCGGTCGTCTCGCGGGCGAAATCGAGCAGCGCGGCGGCGAAGTCGCCGGGAGCCCGCAGGTGCGGCTGCCCCGGCAGGCCGGGCAGGACGACGCGGCGGGCGTCGCGGGCGAGCCCCATGGCCACCGGGTCCTTGGCGGAGAGGACGTCGGACTCGGTGTTCAGCAGGAGGACGGGCGCGTCGGCCGCCGCGAGCGCGTCCGCCGGGTCGTACCGGAACGCCGCCTGATACCCCCAGTCGTAGCGGCCGGCGACGCGCATCATCTCGACCACGGCCAGGTGGAGCAGCTCCGGGGGGACGCCGGGCCCCCAGCCGCGCAGGTAGCGGTCGACGGCCCAGCCGAACTGCGACCCCCGGTCGTCCAGCGGCGCCTCGGGCGTCCAGCCGGCGATGAACGCGGCCCGCTCGTCCGCGGTGAAGAGCGGGACGCCGCTCAGCACCAGCCCCGCGACGGGCAGGTGCGCGGAGGCGGCGAGCGCCAGGGAGGCGCCGCTGTGGACGCCGCCGAGCACGGGGCGCTCCATCCCGATGCCGGCCGCCGCCCGCGCGAGCACGCGTCCGTAGTCGGGGATCTCGAACCCGGGCCCGGGAGGAGCGTCGGACGCGCCGTAGCCGGGGGTGTCGAACGCGACGGCGCGGGCGTGCCGGCCGAGCACGGGCAGGACCTCCTCGAACACCCGCGACGACAGCGGGGACTCGTGGAACAGCCCGATCCACGGCCCGGAGCGCCCGTTGACCCGGTAGTGGACCTGGCCCCATTCCGTGTCGGCGTACCCGCCCTCGGTCCTCACCGGCCGCCTCCCGTCAGTGCTCGCGCAGGAGGGTGCCGGCGCCGTGGACCTTGTCGCCGATGCCGTTGTCGCGCAGGGCCATCCACCAGGTGGCCGCGTTGATCGCGATGACGGGCAGGCCGAGGCTGCGTTCGGCCTCGTCGGCCGTCGCGACCATCGACAGGTTGGTGCCGCACTGGACCAGCGCGTCGACCTCCCCGGCGGCGAGCTCGTGCAGCGCCTCGCGCAGCTCCGCCCGGGTGACGTGCGCGATCGACACGGCGGTCGGGCACCTCAGCCCGATGATCTTGTCGACCTCGAAGCCGATCTCGGTGAAGAACCGCCGGACGTTCGCGTCGCCCACCGGCTGGTACGGGGTGACGACGCCGATCCGCCGCGCCCCGAACAGCGTCAGCGCGCGCTCGCACGCCTCGGCGCCGGTCGCCACCCGCAGGCCGGTGATGTCGTTGATCTGCTTGACGAACTGCTTGTTGCCCTCCACGCCGCCCCAGAACGTCTCGGCGGACATGCCCATCACCATGTAGTCGGGCTCGCAGGTCAGCACCCGCTCGCAGGCCGCGCCGATCTCGTCGCGGATCTGCTCCAGGAGCCGCTCCATGCCCGCGTCGCCGGCCATGTTCTGGTCGCGGATGTGGATGCGGGAGAAGTGGGACGTCACGCCGGGGACGCCCATCCGGTAGAAGTCGGGTTCGACGATGGTGTTGGTGGAGGGCGCGATCACGCCGAACTTGCGCCGCCAGCCGAGTGCGTCCGTCACGCCGCCGTCCTTTCCATGGTCCGTGCACGGGTCGCCGTGGTGAGCCGCCAGGCGGCGAACGCGAACGCCGCCTGCGCGACCGTGTTGCAGGACTGCTCCACCCACTGCAGGGCGATGGACTGCTCGGCTCGCGCCGCCATCGGGCCGAGCAGGTACTGCCCGGCGAGCCAGAGCCCGAAGAGCGAGGCGCCGAGCCGGTCGCCCGCCCGCGCGGCCGACCGCAGCAGCAGAGCGCCCGCGCCGGTCACCGCGATGATCGTCCACACCATCGCGGGCCAGGTGTCGCGCAGGACGGCCGAGCCCGCCAGCGCCGAGGCGAGCGGGACGGCGAGCATGGCCGGGTGGCCCGAACGGCGCAGCTCCCGCGCCAGCGCGAACACCAGCAGCGTGAAGCCGATCGCCAGCAGCGGGAACAGCGCCTCGTGCAGCCAGCGCAGGTCCGGCCCGCCGAGGGCGACGACCAGCTTCCAGGTCGCCTTGGCGAACCCGCCCGCCACGACGAGCGCGGCGGCGACGGGGACCAGGGGGTGCTTGTGCCGCAGCATGGCCACCCCGGCCGCGGTCAGCGCCACCGGGACGAAGTCCTCGGCGGCCAGCGCGATCGGGTACTCGGTCACGGCGCGTCGCCGAACAGGTCGCGCTTGCGGACGGCGCCGAGCAGGAACCGTCCCATGATCTTGGGTGTGGTGAGCCAGGCGACCGTGCCGCCGTTCTTCGTCCCGGCCAGGACCCGGTCGGCCAGCCAGGGCGTCACCGTCTCCACCCGGTCGGCCAGGATGTTGAAGACCTTCTTCGCCTTGGCCAGCTCCTCGGGGGAGTAGTCCCGGACGAGGAGGTCCGTGACGACCATGCCGGGGGACAGGTGCGCCACCTTCACCGGGCCGCCCTCGACCTCCTTGGCCAGGCCGGTCGTGAGGTAGTCGGCGCCGCGCTTGGTCGCCCCGTAGGCGATCAGCCCGGGGACGGTGCGGCCGTCACTGCCGAGCCCGGCCATGTTCCACACGGTGCCGCCGCCCTGCCCGGTCATGCCGCGCACCGCGACGGCGCTGCCGTGCATGACGCCGAGCAGATTGGCCGCCACGACCGTGTCGAGCTGCTCGGGCGGCAGTTCGGTGAGCGGGCGGCGGGCGGTGGAGACGCCCGCGTTGTTGATCCAGTGGTCGATCCGCCCGAACGCGCCGGCCGCCGTGTCCCACAGCGCCTGCACCTGGTCGCGGTCGGCCATGTCGCAGACGGTCCCGACCGCGCCGTCGCCCAGTTCGGCGAGCGCCTTGCCGACCGACTCCCGGGACCGGCCGCAGATCGCGACGCGGGCGTCCCGGGCGAGGAACTCCTTCGCGAGCCCGAGCCCGATCCCGCGCGTCCCGCCGGTGACGACGACGGCGGTCACGATGCGGCCTCCCAGCTCAGCACGCCGTGCAGGACGCTGTGCAGGACGTTGCCCTTGAACAGCTCGTACACGACGGCGAGTGTCTCCCCGGCCGACATCCCGGGCCTGGCGTCGATCATGAACTCGCGGCCCTTCAGCTTCCACACGTCGCCGAAGTGGACGACCGGGTAGTCGGCCCGCCCGAACGCCTGCGAGTTGCCCCAGGCGCCGGGACCTTCGAAGAAGGAGCGGAACCCGTCCCGCCTGGCCTCCACCGTGTAGGTCCGCTGGAGGGCGCCGGTCCACGTGACGTGCCGGCGGGTGCGCAGCAGGTCGACGGGCTCCAGCTCGATCGACACGGCGACCTCGCCGGCCGGCTTCTGGTCGGCGCCCCACAGCTCGCACGTCCCGCCGTAGGCGCCGCGCTGCTTGGTCGGCAGGATGTAGGGGACCGGGCCGTGCCGCGTCTCGTCGGCCAGGAACCGGTCGATCGTCTCCCGCGTCGCGGCGCTGGTGTCGTAGTCGGTGCTGCGCTTGTAGACGCCGTTGAAGCAGCCGACGAGCGCCCAGCCCTGGTAGAGGGTGGACGAGTACACCTGTGTCTCGCCGTCGGGCAGGACGTGGTTCCAGGTGTTGAGGTCCACCTGCCAGCCGGGCCCGTAGTAGTGCGCGTCGACGAACCCGCCGTACGGCTGCCCGGTTCCGTGGAAGTCGGGCCCGGTGTAGACGCGGTCGCTGTCGGAGTCGACGACCCCGAACGCGAACGGCGCGCCGAGCCGGAACCGCCCGGCGAGGGGGCCGCCGCCCTCCAGGCCGCCGTCCATGTAGTAGGTGGTGGCGCCGTCCTCGAAGACCGACGACCGGCGGATGTCCTCGAACCCCTGCCAGGTGCCGGTCGCGTCGAACAGCGACGGGCGCCCGTGCCACTCGCCCTCGATGCGGGCCTGCCACTCGCTCGGCTCAGCCATCGGCGGCCGCGCCGTCCGGCAGATCGTTGCTCAGCAGCTCGCCGCGCAGCTCCTCGGCCTGCTCGTCGCCGACCAGCCGGGCCACGTTCGCCCACACCGGGTCGACCTCCGGGCTGAACAGGGCGGCGCGGTTGCGTGCGTCGCGGGCGGCCAGGTCGGTGTCCGCGAGCGTGGCGCGCACGTCGTCGGGGACGCCCTTGACCAGCAGGTCCCGCCAGTGCTCGAAGTAGCGGTCGAGGTAGGCGCCGATCTGCCGGAAGTGCTCCTCGTCCGCCCGGTTGACGAGCATCCAGGGCGACATCACGGCGTGCTGCCGGGGCCCGATCGCGGCGGTGGACGGCCCGAACCGCTCCCTGACCTCCTCGAACGCCGGCGTCAGCGGCTGGAAGACCGCGTTGACGTACTCCAGGTGCGCGCCGAGGTCGGCGCGCGGCACGAGGTCGATGTGGTAGGCGAGGTAGCCGCCCGCCTTCACCGAGTCGAGCGTGAAGTGCGGGACGGCCGAGTCCGCGGCGGTGAACGCGAAGATCATGTGGCTGTCCATGCCGATCTGCTCGACGGTCAGCCCGATGCAGACGACCTTCGCGATCCGCTCGCCGCGCAGGACGCGCAGCGTGCCGACCGGGTCCGGGGACATCGCGCTCACGAGGTCCTTCTCCAGGACCGGCGTCAGCTCCTCGATGCCCGCCAGCGCGGCCAGCGTCCGATCGCTCAGTGCCTTCGGCGGCGACGCGCTCACTCGCTGACTCCTTCGGTGATGTCTTCGGTGGTGGTCTTCGGGACGGGGACCGGGGTGCCGCCGCGGGCGCGGTGCTGCCAGGCGCGGGCCAGCTCCGGGTTCTCGCGGCGGGCCGGGGACGGGATGACGGTCGCGCTCCCGCGCCTGCCGTTGACGGCCATGTGGTCGTCGTCGCCGAGCCACCAGCCGTCCGCCATGAGCTGCTGCCGGCGGCGCCGGTAGGCGACCTGGAGGGCGTCGCTGCGCAGGTGCAGCTCGTCGGGCAGGTCGTAGGGCAGCAGCTCGGGCCGCTGGCTCTCCACGACCGGCTTGTCCTGCAGCAGGATGCTGAGGATCCGCTTGCGGGCGTCGCGGTCGGCCCACCTGCCGGTGAAGAAGTTCCGGTACCCGACGATCTTGACGAGGGTGCGGTTCCGGTCGAGCGGGACGTTGTGGTCGTAGAGGATCATGTCCCCGAACGGCAGCCGCACGTGCAGCTTCACGATGTTCGGCAGGAACCAGCCGTTGGTGGCGATGACCTCCTCCGGCGCCTCCTTGTACAGCCGCTTCCAGAGGCCCTTCGCGGGCGGCGGGCTGAGCGAGATGTCGGCGGCCGCCGACCAGTCGTCCTGCGTGATCTCGTAGTCGGGGATCTCCGGCTTGTCGGGGTTGCCGAACCGGGTGCCGTGCACGAACGGCGTGTGCGCGGCGTCCACCACGTTCTCGAACGTCCGCTCGTAGTTGGCCTCGACGACCAGCTGGACGTGGACGGCGCGGAACGCGGGGTCCGCGTGCTCGGGGAAGTGCGGGATGGGCGGGCGCTCCGCCTCCGGCAGGTCGCCGAGGAAGGCCCAGACCATCCCGTACTCCTCCCGGACGGGATAGGAGTCGACGCGGGCCTTCTTCGGGATGCCGCGGCCCGGCGGGTTCGCCGGGATCCTGCTGCACGCGCCGTCCGGCCCGTACTGCCAGCCGTGGTAGGGGCAGGCGATCTCGTCGTCGCCGACGAGCCTG
Organism: Actinomadura latina NBRC 106108; assembly: GCF_001552195.1. Taxonomy (GTDB): domain Bacteria; phylum Actinomycetota; class Actinomycetes; order Streptosporangiales; family Streptosporangiaceae; genus Spirillospora; species Spirillospora latina. The sequence goes on along the minus strand of NZ_BCQS01000004.1, from coordinate 51,988 downwards.
CCCGCCGACAGCGCGGCGCCGCGGTGCACGCACAGGTCCGACAGGCAGACCACGGCGCCGTCGCGCTTGCGGTAGAGGACGAAGTCCTGCCCGAGGCAGGTGACGCGCCGCGGCGCGCGGGTCACCTCGTGCGCGAACTCGACCGCGTACCAGAAGTTCTTGAGCATGGGGGCTCCCTATCGGCGCCGGAGGTCGATGAGCGCAGGGTCGGCGGACGGTGCCACGTCCTCCCCGCGCACGTGGGCGCGCAGGAACGCGGTGACCAGGTCGGTGAAGGCGCGGCGGGCCGCGCCGGGGTCGGTCGCGGGCCGCCGGTCGAGGAAGGCGCGGGCCGCGGTCGGGTCGACCGGGTCCGCGACGGCGAAGTGGTTGGCGCCGCGCACGACGGCGAGCAGGTCGCGCGGATCGCTCAGCGCCTCGCCGAACGTGCGGGCGACCGGGTCGGACGGGCCGTCCTGGCCGTACCGGTCCGAGCTGCCCATGATCACGCCGTCCTCGGTGCCGACGCCGAGCAGCACCGGGCAGTCGACCTGCGCGGGCAGCACGGTGCCGGGCGGCCAGCCCAGCATGGTGGCGACCATGGTGTGCGTCCCGTAGGCGAAGCAGGCCCGCACATTGGGGACGAACCGGGCCGACTGGAGCACGACCGTGCCCCCCGCCGAGTGCCCGCCGAGGGCGACCCGGTCCAGGTCGAGCACGTCCTTCAGCAGGTCGATCCCGCTCAGCGCGTCCAGCACGGCGGGGATGGCGGGGCACGTCGGGCGGGTGCCGTAGGCGCCGGGACGGGCCGCGTCCAGGTCGACGCCCGGTGTGAGCCCGTACTGGCCGCCGAACAGCTCCGCGACCCGGTCGAACGTCACGACGGCGAACCCGGCGGCGGCGACGCCGGCCGCCAGTTCCCGGTAGACGGCCTGCTCGACGTTCACGCCGGAGCAGAACACGACGACCGGGTACGGGGCGTCCCGCGGATCGGGCGGGAACACCCCGGACAGCCGTTCGGCGTCGGTGCCCTCGGCGCGGGCCGGGTAGTAGACCTTCAGGTGCGCGGTGCCGAACGGCGCGGGGCCGCCGGTGTCCGCCGACCACCACAGGGACCGCACGTCCATTAGGGCGCTCACGGGCGGGGCAGTTCTCGGTCGCCGCCCCACAGCGCACGCACGAGCCGGTCGGTGGTCTCCTGCCCGAAGTACCGGACGCCCATCACGTTCGCGGGGTCGCGCTCGGCGATGTTGCGCCGGGTCGCGAGGTCGGCGGCGGCGAGCGCCGCGCGCTCCTCCCCGGGCACGGGCGGGGCCTCGTCGACCCAGCGGAGCCAGCGGTCGACGTGCTCGTCCAGCAGCCGCTCCACCAGGTCGACGTTCTTCTCCTCGCGCGGGAAGGAGTGGCAGTGCGCGGTGGGGGACAGGCTCGCCCGGATGAACCCGGCGCGGCTGGTGAACCACTCCAGCTGCGGGTTCGCCTCCCGCACCGCCAGCCATTCCTCGTTGAGCGGCTCGTAGTAGGCGTCGTAGTAGCCGCCGTCGGCGAGCAGGTTCGTGCGGGGCACGGAGTCGACGTAGAACCAGCCCTCCGGCCAGACGAGCAGCGCGATGCCCAGATGCGGCACCCGGATGTGCGGGCCGAGCCACACGGTCAGGTGCAGGTTGGCGAAGCCCGCGGCCGGGTTCCCGAGCCACGAGTGCACCATCCAGTCGACCTCGGGTCCGGTGTAGGCGGCCAGGCGCCCGCCGGGGCTCTCCGGCGGGTTCCCGTACGACTCCAGGACCTCGGTGGACGGGTCGCGGGCCAGCTCGAACCGCCCGTCGATCTTCGCCTTCAGCCCGGTCAGGATCGACCCGAACCGGTGGAAGGTCTCGGTCACGTCGACGGCGGGGGACTCGTCCACCATCTGCTCGACGTGCTGCAGCGTTTCCTTCAACGGGACGCTCCGCTCAGTTCGTCGTCGGCCAGCGCGGCGACCGCGTGCGCGGGACGCCCGCCGACCAGGTCGGTGTTCTTGGAGACGAGGCGGTTGACAGCCTGGGCCGGATGGACGGCCGCAAGGGTGACCGGCTCGGTGGCGCGGGTGACGAGCGGGTGGCTGATGCGGCCCTCGAACGGGCCCTCCCAGGACGTCCACAGGGTGAAGTCGGCGGGGACCGCGAGGATCAGGCCGCCGTCCGGGCCGGAGGCGATGACGTTCAGCCGGTTCTCGGCGGCGCGTTCGGGCAGGCCGATCGAGATCTCCCAGTCCTCGGCGGGGGCGAAGGGGACCGCGACGGCGTCGGCGTCGGCGATGGCGGCGAGCCGGAACACCTCGGGGTAGAGGGAGTCGTCGCCGGTGACGAGCGCGAGCCGCCCCCAGGGGAGGGCGAAGACCTCCAGGCCCTCGCCGTACCGGGTGGCCCAGCCCGAATGGCGGGCACTGGCGTGCAGCTGCGGCTGGCTTCCGGCCAGGCCGTCGGCGTTCACCAGGTAGGCGGCGTGCGTGGCGCCCTCCCGCACGCTGGTCACCGCGTGCGCGGTGGTGCCCTGGAGCGCGCGGGCGAGTTCCGCGACGACGGCGCCGGGACCGGCGTCGAGGCCGAAGGCGAGCTCCGGCAGGACGATCAGCTCGGCCCCGGCGTGCGCGGCCCGCCGCACGAGGCCGGGGGAGCGGACGACGGCCACGTCCGCCTTCGCGTCGCCCGGAGGCGCCTCGCGAGGGCGGGGCGGCCGGACGATCGGCGCGTACAGGCGCGGCCTGCGGGACGCGAACAGGTCGGTGCCGTCCGGGCGGGTCTTGCGGTCGGCGAGCGACGGGTCGATGTCGGCGGTGACGACCGCCTCGCCGGTGCGCGGCCCCTTCGCCACGACGGTCCCGTCCGGCGCGACGATCTGGCTCTCGCCGGCGCCGTCCAGCAGTTCCGGCGGCACCCCCAGCCGCTCGGCGATCGCGGGCAGCAGCGCTTCGGGCAGCAGCGGGCCGACCTTGTTGGCGGCGACCACCCACACCTTGTTCTCGGCGGCGCGGACCGGGACGTGCAGGCTCGCCTCGTCGGTGGCGAACGAGTTGAGGCTGTTGAGCAGGACCTGCGCGCCGCGTACCGCCAGATCGCGCGGGACGTCGCTGGTGACGCCCTCCATGCACGCGTACATGCCGAGGCGGCCGTGCGGGGTGGCGATGACGGGCCCGGCGGCGGTGCCGGGATCGAGGTGGTCGCCCTCGGCGCCCATCAGCGTCAGCTTGTCGGACCGGCCGAGCAGCGCGCCGTCCGGCCCGTAGAGCAGGCTGGCGACGGTGACCCGGCCGCCGCCGGCCAGCGTGACGTTGATCTTGATGTGCGCGCGGTGCGCGGCGGCCCTGGCGGCGATCGCGGTGAGGAACGGGCCCTCCAGGGTGCAGGCGTGCCGCTCCGCGGCCGCGCGGTCCGCGTACCAGGACAGGCGGTTGCAGAACTCCGGCAGAACGATGATGCTCGCACCCTCGGCGGCCGCCCGGTCCACCATGCGCAGGCAGGTGGCGAGGTTGCCGGGCGCGTCGAGGCCCGCCGCGAACTGGACGGCGGCCACCCGGACCGGACCCATCGGGCCTCCCGGTTCCTCTAGCGAAACGCTGTTTCCAAAACCTTACAAGCGCGGTCCCCCGCCCGCCAGAGCCGCCGGGAAGAAACTTCGCGCCGGGGCGGGCGGGGTGCGCGGTCAGGAGGCGCCGGACAGGGTCTCGATCCGTCCGCTGGACAACTGGCTCTGGTAGTAGGAGCCGCCCGGTAGATAGGCGGCGGTCCGCGTGCCGTTGAAGGCGTCCTCGGCCCAGGCGACCGCGAAGGTCTGGAGGGTCGCCACGTTCTCGGCCTTCGGGGTGCCGCAGGCGAGGGTCCCCGCGGAGTCGGTGCTGGCGCCCTCGGCGTCGGTGTGCGCGCCGGTGGTCAGCCGCACGCCGACGAAGGGCGCGTGCACGTCGGCCTGGACGAGGTCGGTTCCGCTGCCGCTGTTGTTGCAGGTGCCGTCCGGCCCGGAGATCGTGCGGATCATGCGGCCGGTCCCGTCCACCGCGGTCAGGCCGGTGGCGAGGTTGCCGCCGATGAACGACTTCACCGGGTCCAGCAGCACCAGGCCGCGGAGCCGGGCCCACGCCGCCGCGCCGTCGGTGCGGAGCCTCCCGGCGACGTAGCTGACGGCCTCGCCGCCCGCCGAGTGCCCGGAGAAGACCAGGGAGCCGGGCAGCGCGAGTCCCGGCCGTCCCGCCTGGGCCTTGGCCTTGGCGAAGCTCCGGCCGAGCTTGTCGGACGGGTCGCCCATCTTCACGAAGAGGTCGGCGACATTGCCGAGGAAGCCGGTGTTGTTGCCCAGGTTCTCCAGCGTGCAGCCGAAGATGTTCGCCGTGGGCAGGGTCGGCGCGAACACCAGGTAGCCGGCGGCGGCGTACGCGGACGCGAGGTCGGCGACGTTGCCGTTCGAGCGGGCGAAGCCGTGCTGCAGCCAGACCAGCCCCTGGGGCGTGCCGGACGGGAAGTACCAGTCGGCGCTCTGGTCGAGGATCGTGAACGCGCAGCGGATCTCGACGGTGGTCTGGACGCGGGTGACGTCGGCCCGGGCGGGGGACAGGGGGCCGGCGGCGGTGAGCGCGAGGGCGGCGGCGGTGGCTCCGGTGAGGGTCCGGACGGCACGTACGGTGCGCATGCTGCCTCCGAAGGCAACCACTCCGTTTCGCTCAGCGAAACAGAGTTTCCAATATGGCATCCCCATTAAGCACGCCGGCGGGCGCGAGGGCAATGGGTCCGGCGCCGCGACCGGATAACGGCGCGGTCAGCCCGGGTACGCGCCCGCGCCCATGCCGGCGCCGCCCGCGCGGAACGCGGCGGGCGCGTGGATCGCGCACGCCTGCGCGTACTCCAGCAGGCCCTCGGCGCCGTACTCGCGGCCGTGCCCGCTGCGCTTCACCCCGCCGAACGGCGCCCGCAGCGCCATCCCGGTGCGGTTGTGGGTGTTCACGAACGTGAATCCGGCGTCGAACCGGCGGGCGAACGCGAACGCGCGGTCCTCGTCGGCCGACCAGACCGACGCGCCGAGCCCGAGGTCGCCGGCGTTGGCGCGGGCGACGACCTCGTCCTCGTCGTCATAGGCCAGCAGCGGGACGACCGGGCCGAACTGCTCCTCGGCCACGACCGGCGCGTCATCGGCCACGTCCATGACCAGTGCCGGCCGGACGAAATGGCCGCGCCCCATGTCGGCGCGGACCGTCCCCAGCTCGGTGACGGTGCCGCCGCGCCCGGCCGAGCCGCCGATCAGGTCCCGGACGCGGGCGGCGGCGTCCGCCGAGATGACCGGTCCGACCGTGGTCTCCGCGTCCAGCGGGTCGCCGAGCACGAGGACCCGCTCGGCCGCCGCCAGGTAGGCGTCGCGGACCTCGGCCAGCCGCGGCCTCGGCGCGTACAGGCGCTTGGCCGCCATGCAGACCTGTCCGGCGGTGGCGAAGGACGCCATGACGAGGCGGTCCATCGCCTCGTCGGTGAGGTCCGCGTCGTCCAGCAGCACGACCGGGTCGTTGCCGCCCAGCTCCAGCAGGACCGGGGTGACCGCCCCGGCGGCGGCCGCCCCGATGGCGCGGCCCGCCGCGCCGCCGCCGGTGAACGCGACCCGGTGCACGCGGGAGTGGCCGGCGAGCGCCCGGCCCGCCGCCGCGCCGCCGTGCACCACCCGGACGAGCCCCGGCGGGAACGCCTCTAGCACCCGCGTGATCGTCAGCGGCGCGAGCGGGGACGGTTTGACCACCACCGTGTTCCCGGCGGCGAGCGCCGGGCCCACCTTCAGCAGGGCGAGGATGACCGGCGCGTTCCACGGCGTGACCGCCGCGACGACCCCGTACGGGCGGTACCGCAGGACGAGCCGCCCGGCCGCGTCGCCGGTCTCCCGGTCGGCGAGCGCCACGGGCGCGTGCTCGGCGACCCAGCGCAGGCAGGCGGTGGCGAACCGCAGTTCCCCGGCGCAGTCGGCGAGCGGTTTGCCGGTCTCGCGGGCCAGCAGCACCGCCATGCCGGGCATCGCGTCGATGGCGCCGGCCGCCGCGCGCAGGAGGCCAGCCCGCTCGCCGGCCGCCACGAGCCGCCATTCGCGCTGCCCCGCCTCCGCCTCCCGGACGGCCCGGTCCACCTCCGCCGCGCCCGCCACCCGGACGCGGCCGACGATCTCCTCCAGCCGGGCCGGGTTCTCCCGGACGATCTCGCCGGGCATCACGCGGCGTCCCGCAGCGAGGCGATCATCGAGGTGCGCAGGAGGTACCGCCGCATCTCCACCGGATCGGCGGCGAGCCGCCGCAGCTCCTCGTGGTATCCGCCCGGGTCGCCGGACCGCATCCGCTCCCAGTTGGCGTGCGTCACCCGCTGCACGAACGACCGCGCCGTGTCGCGGCGCGCCGCCGCGGCCGCGTCGAGCGCCGCCTCCGGGCCGCCGTCCAGGACGTCCGCGAGCGCGCCGGCGAGCCGGACTGCGTCGTGGATTCCGCTGTTCATGCCCATGCCGCCCAGCGGGTTGTTGACGTGCGCGGCGTCCCCCGCCAGCAGCACGCGCCCGGCCCGGAACGTCGCGGCGACGCGCTGGTGGACCCGGTACAGGCTGGCGTGCGCGACGTCCCAGGAGGCGTCGGCGACTCCGTGCAGCCGGTCGGGCAGCCGCGCCAGCTCGTGCGCGTCGGGCGTGCCCTCCGGGGTCGGGAACAGCACCCGCCAGTGGTCGGGGGTGCGCAGCAGCACCAGCCACTCGCCGGGGTCGAAGACGTAGTTCACCGCGGCGATGCCGGGCAGCAGGCCTCCGACATCGGTCCGGGTGGAGGCGACCAGGAAGCGCTCCGGATACGTCATGCCCTCGAACTCGATGCCCAGGGAGCGGCGGACCGCCGAGCCGGCGCCGTCCGCGCCGATCAGCCAGCCGCCGCGCAGACGCCCGGCGGCGGTCGCCACCTCCACGCCGCCCGCGTGCGGCAGGACGGCCCGCACGGCGGCGCCGAACAGCACCTCGCCGCCCAGGGCGAGCAGGCGGTCGCGCAGGATCGGGGTGAGCTTGCTCTGCTCGCACTGCACGCGGAACGGGTACGGCGTGTCCCCGGACAGGACCGACAGGTCCAGCTCGGCGATGACGCCGCCGCGCCGCTCCCGGTACTGGAACGTCCGGGAGACGAGGCCGCGCTCCAGCAGCGCGTCGAGCACGCCCAGCTCGTCCAGCATCTCCAAGGACGGCGGGTGGAACGTGGATGCGCGCGACTCGGCGGCCAGCTCCGGCTCCGCCTCCAGGACCGTGACCGGGACACCGCGGCGCGCCAGAGCCAGCGCCGCGGTGAGTCCCACCGGACCGGCCCCGGCGACCAGTACGCGCGCCATCACGGCTCCCGGGAATGCAGGGCGAACCCGTCCTCCACGCCCACGACGCGCGGGTTGGTGAAGAACCGCAGCGTCTCCGCCGTGCCCTCCTCGCCGAGCCCGGACGCCCCCCACGCGGGACGCGGCGCGAACAGGTGCAGGCTCATCACGCTGGACCCGTTGACCTTGACCTCCCCCGCCCGGACGCGCCAGGCCACCGCCAGCGCCGCGTCCTCGCCGGTGCCGGCGACATAGCCCTCGAGCCCGTACGCGGTGCCGTTCGCCAGCGCCACGGCCTCGTCTAGCGTCCGGTACGGGTGGACGGTGGCGACCGGCCCGAAGATCTCCTCGGTGGCGGCGGCGGGGTCCACGCCCGTGACGAGCGCGGGGGCCAGGTAGTTCCCCCGGTCGGGGACCTTGGTGGGGGAGAGGAGCCGCCCGCCGAGCGCGTCGCGCTGCGCGGTGACGAGGGCGCGGTGGCGGGAGTGCACCAGCGGCCCGAGGTCGGTGTCCTCGTCGAGCGGCGGGCCCGCGCGCAGGGCCGCCAGCCGTTCGCCGATCGCGTCCAGCAGCGCGTCCTGGAGGGCCTCGGGCACGATGAGCCGGCCGAGCGCGCGGCACCACTGCCCGTTGAGCGTGGTCAGCAGGTCGACGGCGGCGCGCGCGGCGCGGTCCGGGTCGGCGTCCGGCATCACGATGAGCGGGTTGCTGCCGCCGAGCTCCAGCTGGACCGGCTTGATCCCGGCCGCGCAGGCGGCGGCGACCGACCGTCCGCCCGCCGGTCCGCCGGTGAACGACACCGCCCGGATCCGCGGGTCGCCGGTCAGCCGCGCGCCGGTGCCGCCGTCGCCGTGGACGAGCTGGAACACCCCGCCCGGAACGCCCCGCTCGGCGAGGACCCCCGCGGCGGCCTCGGCGAGCCGCTGGCTCCCGTACGGCGCGTACTCGCTGGGCTTGAGGATCGCCGGGCAGCCGGCGGCGAGCGCGCTGGCCGCCTTGTGCGCGGCCATCGGGGCGGGCGCGTTCCACGGGACCAGGCACAGCGCCGGCCCCCACGGCAGCCGCCGCACCTCCACCGCCCGGCCGTCCGGGCGGGTGAACCCGGCGTCCAGGCCGCCTCCGCGCAGCTGCTCGGCGGCCAGCCGGAACGACCCGGACACGATCATGCCGAGCGGGAGCGCCTGCCGGATCGGGACGCCGGTGGCCGCCGCCTCCAGCCTCGCGATCTCCGCGGTCACCGGTTCCAGCGCGCCGGCGACCGCGTCCAGCAGGTCGGCGCGCTCGGCGGCGGAGCGCGCCGCCCAGCCGCTCGCCGCCGCGTCCGCCGCGGCGAGCGCGCGCTCCAGGCGCGCCTCGCCGGTGATCCCGGCCGGGCCGGTCTCCGCGCCGGTGGCCGGGTCCTCCAGGACGGGGCCGTTCGCGGGTGTCTCCGCCCATTCCCCGTCCACCAGGTCGCGATGGGGCGGTGTCACCTCGGCACGCTCGCGAACAACTCGTTCTCCTTGCTCTCGGTGATGATCTGGGCGGCCTCAAGCCTGCCCCGCTCCGCCGGGAACGTCATCACCAGCCCCATGGCGAGATCGCGCAGCGTCCGCCCGACGACCCCGTCCATCATGGCGGCGGAGGTCCCGCACGCCTTGAACGCGCCGAGCGCGACCTGGAAGCACGCCTCGGTGATGTCGCCCTTGGCGATGCGCCACTGCCGGAACACCTCGGGCTTCGGCCGCAGCGGCGGCTCAGAGGTCTCCAGCTCGAGCTGCCGGCGGATCCACAGGTAGGCCGTCTCCAGCCGCTCGGTCATGTCGCCGATGATCACCTGGTGCATCGGTGACGACGCGATCGGCCGGCCGGAGTCGGCGAAGGTCCGGCGGGTGAGCCGCTCGATCGCGAAGTCGTAGACGTTCTGCGCCGCGCCCAGGTAGCAGGCCGCGATGGCGAGCTGGTTGCCGACGAAGCTGCCCCGGCTCATCCGCAGCATCCGCACGAACGCGCCGGGCACGGTGAGGGCCTCCTCCGCCGGGATGAACACGTCCGTGAGCGTCACCCCGTGGTTGTTGGACGCCCGCATGCCGAGCCCGTTCCACGGATCGCGGGACACGACGCCCGGCGCCTCGCGCGGCACCAGGAACAGCGCCAGCCCGTCGGCGTCCGTCGTGCCGTCCAGCCGGGCCGTCACCAGGTAGGTGTCGGCGACGCCGGTCGCGCAGCCGAACGACTTCACCCCGTTGAGGACCCAGCCGCCCTCGGCCGGGGACGCGGTCGTGGCGATCGCGATGTTGGCGCTGGACGACTTCACCTCCTCGCTGGCGAAGTTGGCCATCCACGTCCCGGCGGCCATCCGGTTCAGCACCTTCTCGGCGAACGCCCGCACGGGCTTGCACTCGTCGTCCCCGCTGAACAGGCCGGCCTCGACCGCCTCCAGCGGCAGCAGGCCGCGCGACGCGCTGGTGTTGTGGAAGAAGTACGCCAGCGCGGTGGACGGGCAGGCGGTGCCCATCGCGTAGGTGGCGGCGGCCAGGTCGCGCAGCCCGCCGCCGAGGCCGCCGTACTCGGCGGGCACCACCAGGCCGAGCAGCCCGGCCTCGCGCAGCAGCGGCACGTGCCCGGCGGGGAACTCGGCGGCGGCGTCGGCGGCCGCGGCGGCCGCGCGCAGCCGGGGCAGCACCGCCTCCACGCGCCCGGCCCGCTCGCGTTCGGCGCCGGTCATCGGCTCGACGAGCCGTTCGCCGGTCAGCCCCGTCGGCTGGGTCGTCGGCTGGGTCATCGGCTGGATCCCTTCAGCTGGTCAGGACGCGGTCCGGTAGGTGCGGCCGGGAAGGACCGCCCCCCAGACGCTCTCCAGGTCTGCGGCGGCGGCCACCAGGGCGGCCCGGTCGATCGGGGTGGCGACGTCGAGGCGGGCGGCCAGGAACAGCACGTCCTCCGCGCACAGGCCGCCGTCGACGCCGCCGAGGGTCACATCGAAGCTCCGCACGCCGCTCTTCATCGCGGTCAGCGCGTTCGCGAGGCCCAGCCCGCAGGCCTCGCGCAGCCGCACCCGGACCGGCACGGGCCGCGCGCGGGCCACCGCCTCCTGCAGCAGGTTCCGGACGAGCAGCGGGGACGCGGCCTCGGGGCCCTCGTCGAGGGCGATCTCGGCGCACCCGCCGGCGACCAGCCGGTCGACGGCGGCGAGCACCCCGGCCTGCCGGGCCGGGGCGAAGGCGTCGCCCACCCGGCCGGTGACGGCCAGGCCGCGGGCGCGGGCCGCCTCGACCAGGCGGGGGGCGTCCGGCCCGTCCACGATCTCGGCGGTGACCCCGGATTCGCGCGGGACCTCCGCCAGGCACGCCGCGTTCTCGACCAGCATCGACCACGACGCGCGCGATCCGGCGCCGGGCGCGGGTCCGGGCGGGCACGGCGTGCGGACGCGGACGCCCGCGGCGCGGACGGACTCCAGCAGCCGGGCGACGCCGGCCCGGGTGACGCGGGCGGGCGCGGTGCCGGACGCGCCGAGCCTGCGGTGCAGCGCGGCGGCGAGGCCGGTGTCGGCGATCGTCACCTCGTCCGGCAGGGGGTCGGCGAGCTGGCCCCAGGAGCGGGAGTGGAACAGCAGCGGCGCGGTGCGGCGGGGCGTCGCGGCGGTGCGGACCTCGCCCACGAAGATCGTGTGGTCGCCGCCGGGGTAGGAGTGCGCGACCCGGCAGTCGAGCCAGGCGAGCGCCTCGCCGAGCACCGGCGCGCCGGTGGGCGCGGCGGACCAGGAGCCGCGGGCGAACCGGTCGCCCGGCTCGCGGCCCGCGAACCGGTGCCCGATGGCGGCCTGGTCCTTGCCGAGGAAGCTGACCGCGAAGACGCCGCTGCGCTCCACCAGCGCGTGCGTGTGGATGTTCCGGGCCAGGCAGACCATGACCAGCGGCGGATCGAGGCTGACGCTGCCGAACGAGCCGGCCGTCATGCCGTGCCAGCCGCCCGCGGCGACGGTGGTGACGACCGCGACGCCGGTCGGCCACTGGCTCAGCACCGCGCGGAAGGTCTGTGCGTCGACCGTCACCGCATCGCGCCCTTCGTTTCGCTTTAGGAAACACCGTCCCGCTCACGGTAACGAGCACGCGGAGCGGGTGTCAACGGCCCGAGCCGGTGACAAGCGTTTCGCCAAGGGAAACGGATGGCCTAGACTGCGGCTGATCCCGCACCGTCGGAAGGAACCGCCGTGTCGCGTCGTGCGACCACCCCGACCACCCCGGGCGCCCCGGGCGCCCCCGCGTCCCACGCCGAGGAGGGCGAGGGGCAGAGCCGGTCGATCGCCGCCGTCGAGCGCGCGATGGACGTCCTGCTGCTGTTCGGCCGGAGCGGCCGGCCCGACCTCGGGGTGACCGAGATCGCCACCGAGCTGGGGCTGACCAAGGCCGCCGTGCACCGCATCCTGACCGCGCTGCGCAGCCGCGACCTGATCACCGTCGACGCGGTGACGCGCCGGTACGCGCTCGGGCACGCCGCCATCGCGCTCGGCCGGGCCTACCTCGCCCGGATGGACCTGCGCGCGATGGCCGCCCCCGAGCTGCGGCGCCTCGCCCGGCAGCTCGGGGAGACCGCCACGCTGTCGGTCCGGCGCGGCGACACCCGGCTCTACGTCGACCAGATCGTGCCGCCGCACGAGCTGCGGGTGGAGGTCAGCCTCGGCATCCCCTACCCGCTGCACGCGGGCAGCTCGTCCAAGGTGATCCTGGCCTTCCTGGACGAGGCCGAGGTCGGCGGCCTGCTCGCCCGGCACGGGCTGGAGGCGCTGACCGAGCGGACCATCGTGGACGAGGAGCGGCTGCGCAGGGAGCTGGCGGCGATCCGCAAGCGGGGGTACGCCTCGTCCCAGGGCGAGCGGCAGGAGGGGACGGCCTCGATCGCCGCGCCGATCTTCGACCACGACGGCCGGGTCATCGCGGCGCTCAGCGTGGCGGGCCCGCTGAGCCGGTTCAAGCCGCGGCTGGCCGAGTGCGCGCCACCGCTGGTGGAGTCCGCGGCGCGCATCTCCGGCCAGCTCGGCCACAGCGGCTGACAGCAGGGCCACAGCGGCTGACGGCAGGGCCACAGCGGCTGACGGCGGGGCGGCGGGGGGCGGCACCGGGCCCGCCGGTCACAGATTGGCGCCGGGCTTGAACACGCCGAGCGCGGCGGCGCCCAGGACGGCCGCCCAGATGCCGAACACGTACGGCAGGCAGCCGTCCACCGACCGCCGGAGCGTGCGCTCGACCGCCGGGGTGGAGCCGCCGCTCATGAGGGCGCCGAAGGCGGGCCCGAACGGGCGCAGGGTGATGCGGATGCCGAGCCCGCAGGCGATGGCGGCGGTGTAGAGGGCGACCTTGCCGCCGAGCCAGCGCGGGTCGGTGCCGACGCCGAACGGGCGGTCGGCGAGCAGCGTGTAGGCGGCCACGGCGGCGAGCGCGGCGATGAGCCCGATGCGGACCGCCCAGTCGGCGCGGCGCACCCAGGGGAAGCGGCCGTGGGTGCGGTGGTCGGCGATCGTGGCGGCGAGCCAGCCGGCGGCGAGCAGCCACACCAGCAGGACCCGCCACCAGCCGAAGGCCGGCGCGCCGAGCACTTCGGCGCCGTGCGGGTCCAGCGCCATGAGCGTCACCCCGCTCGGCAGGAACAGCACGAGGCAGATCTTGGGGCCGAGGTCGAGCCCGCTCATGACGCTGAGCGCCGTGGCGCGCGCGGCGGGGGTCAGGTCCGGCTTGAGGACGAACCGGCTGGAGTAGAAGACGCCGAGGTCCCCGCCCAGCCAGAACACGAAGAGCACCAGGTGCAGCAGGATCCACCAGCCGTGCGCGTGCGCCCCCACGACCGTCCTCCTCGGATGGAAACAGTGTTTCAGTGTGGGGAACCGTAACACGGGATCTCAGGTCCGGGCGGCGCGTGCCCGGCGGCCCGCCAGCTCGGCGAACACGACGAGGCGGTAGGCGGCGGAGAACTTCGGATGGCAGGTCGTGAGCGTGAGCATCGCCTCACGCGGCCCGCGCCCCGGCCTGCCCGGCACGGGCGCCGTCACGTCGGTGCGGCTCGGCCGCACGACGACGCGCTTCGTCACCCTGTAGACGTAGGTCGCGGCGGCCGTGTCGATGAGGATCTCGTCGCCGGGCGCCAGCTCGCCGTTGCGGTTGAACGGCGCGCCGTAGGTGGTGCGGTGGCCGGCGATCGCCATGTTGCCGATCTCGCCGGGCCCGGCCGTCCCCGGGTAGTGTCCCGGGCCCTTGCGCAGGTCGGCGACGCCCACGCCCTCCACCACCGTGTACCGGTAGGACGGCCCGAACCTCGGCACGCGCAGCAGTGCGTACGCCCGGCCCTCGGCGGGCGCGGGGACGGCGGCCGCCGTCCGGTGCCGCGTCCCGGCGGCGAGCCTCCGGGCCCGCGCGGTGTTCCACTGCTGTTCGAGGTCGTCGTGCAGGTCGCCCTGCTGCCGGTGGGTGTACTCGCCGGTGCCCCAGGACAGGTAGGCGACGAAGAGGGCGAGGACGAGGCCGGCGGTCATCGACAGCTCGGCCGCGGTCCGCAGCAGCGTGCGCATGGGCAGGAACCGTAACTCTTCGGTAGGGAAACGGCGATCCCCAGAGTGAAACGATTGTGTCTCCAGTGGCGTCCGCCCCTTGACATGTCCGGTTCGCAGCGGTTGTGCTATCCGCACATTGCGAAACTCTGTTTCCTTCTCCGAAACAGAGCTCGGAGAGGAGCGGCGACATGAGACGCACACGCACCGCCCTGCGCGGCGCCGCCGCGGTCGTCACCGCGGCGGGCGCCGCCGCGGTGCCGGTGGCCGCGGCGGGCACCGCGCACGCCGGGACGGGCCAGGTCCCCTACCAGTGCAAGATCTTCAGCACCGTGTTCGACTACGACGCCGCCGTGACCGTCTCCGCGCCCGCGTCCGCCGACGTGGGGGACGAGGTCACCGTCGAGGCCGACTTCTCGAACCTGCCCGGGGTCGCGCCGCTGCCCGTCAACTCCTGGACCACCTCCGGCACCCTGGCGGTCTCCGGCGCGCAGTCCGGATCGGTGCCGATCCAGGCGCCGAAGCGGACCGAGACGATCCCCGCGCACGGGGAGCTGCCGATCGGCAAGGTCTCCGGCAAGCTCACGCTCGCCGCCGCCGGCGCCGTGAAGATCGCCCCCGCCGGGCTCATGGTCGTCGCCGAGGCCGGCGCCCAGGCCACCATCACCTGCACGCCCAAGGACACCCCCGGGCCCCTCGCGACGATCGACGTGGGGGAGGGCGGCCCCGGAGCGTCCGTCAGCCCCTCGTCCGTCGTCCAGGGCGGCGCCATCGCCATCACCGGAACCGGCTGGGAGCCGGGTGCGGTCCAGCTGGCGCTGTGCGACGCCAACGGCGCCGCGTGCGATCCGGACGACCTGACCGGAGCGGCGGGCTCCGCCGACGCCGCCGGCAGGCTGACCGCCTCGGCGACCGTGTCCGAGTCCGCCGCCCCGGGCGCCCGCACGATCGTGGTCACGCAGGGCTCGGTGAGCAAGAGCGTCGCGCTGACCGTCACCGGGAAGACGCCGCCGCCCACCGGCGCGTGCGCCGGCGAGCCCGCGGACCGGTGCGGCGAGCAGAAGATCAACCTGACCGTCGACGGCGGGCCGCTCACCATGTCCCGCGAGCCAGGGGAGGTCGACCTGACCCCGGTGACGCTGGACGGCACCGAGCAGACCGCGACCGGGTCGCTCAAGCGGATCGAGGTCATCGACGCGCGCGGCGGCGCCACCGGATGGTCGCTCACCGGCACGCTCACCGACTTCTCGGCGCCCGCCGGGACGAGGATCCCCGCCGGGAACCTGTCCTGGACGCCGGCGTGCACCGCCGCGCCCGGCTCCAGCGCCGTCACGCCCGGCAGCGCGGGCCCCCTCGACACCGCGACGGCGGCCACGCTGTGCGGCGCGCCCGACGGCTCCGGGCAGATCGTCGGCGGCACGTTCACCGCCGGCGCGGGCCTCAAGCTCACCGTCCCGCCGGCCACCGGCGCCGGCCGCTACACCGCCGTCCTCACCCTCACGCTGTCCTGACCGTCCCGAGCCGCGCCCGGGCGGTGTGCTCCGCCCGGCCGCATCGAGGTGATCGATGAGCGCCCGAGACCGGATCGCCGCCGCCGCGGCGGCCGTGGGCCTGGCCTGCGCCGCCGCCGCACCCGGCGGCGCGGCGGCGGCCGCCGCGCCGGCGCCCGGGCCCGCCACGGGGAACGGGGCCTGGTCGGTGGGGCCCGCCAACCGCAGCGGCGCCCTCGCCGCCCGCCCGTTCTTCGCGTTCGAGGCGCCGCCCGGCCAGACCGTCCGGGACGTCGTCCGGATCACCAACCTCACCGCCCGCCCCATCACGTTCCGGGTGTACGGGGCGGACGCCTACAACACCCCGCGCGACGCCGGGTTCGCGCTGCGCACCGCGGAGGAGAGGCCACGGGACGTGGGCGCCTGGATTTCGCTGAAGTCCTCGTCGGTGAAGCTCCCGGCCGGGACCGCGAAGGAGCTCCCGTTCACGCTGAAGATCCCCGGCAACGCCACCCCCGGCGAGCACATCGGCGGCATCGTCGCGCTGAACACCGCGATCGAGAGCGTCCAGGAGAACGGCGGCGCCCGGGTCGGCGTGCGGCGCGCCGTCGGCGCCCGCGTCTACCTGCGCGTCGCCGGGCCGCTCACCCCCGGGCTGCGCGCCGACGGCGTCCGCGTGCACCGCAGGGACCCGGCGATCCCGTTCGTCCAGCACGGGCGGGGGAGCATCCGCTACACCGTCGTCAACACCGGCAACCAGCGGATCTCGCCGACCGCCCGCGTCCGCGCCACCGGCGCCTTCGGCCGCGAGATCGAGCGGTGGCCCGACCGGCGGCTGCCGGAGATCCTGCCCGGCGAGCGCACCGAGATCACACTGCCCTGGACCGGCACCCCGGGACTGGACGCGGTCACCGTGCACGTGGAGCTGGTCGCCGCCGGCGGCATCGACGTCCGCGCGCAGACCGGGTTCGTCGCGGTGCCCTGGGCGGCCCTGCTCACCTTCGCCGGGGCCGTGTTCATGCTGTGGTCCGTGCTGCCCCGGCTGATCCGCCGCTGGCGGGAGCGGGCCGGGCTCACCTCCGGAGAGACGGGGGTGTTCCTGTGAGACTCCGCCCGGCCGCCGTCCTGCTCGCCGTCCTGCTCGCCGCCGGCACCGTCCCGGCGGCCCGGCCCGCGCCGGCGCGGGCCGCGGCTCCCGGCGTGCGCGTCGAGCCGGGCTCGGCCGCCGCCGGCACGTCCGCCCGGATACGCGGCAGCTCATGGACGCCCGGCGCGACGGTGCAGGTCCAGGTCTGCGGGGCCGGGGCGGTGCACGGCTCGGCCGACTGCGACACCGAACGCGGTGTCACCGCGATGGTCGCGCCGGCGGGGACGTTCGAGGCGGGCCTCACCGTGGGGGCGCCGCCGTCCGCGTGCCCCTGCGTGATCCGCGTCAGCACGCTGCCGGGCGGGCCCGGCCCGCCTGCCACGGTCACCGCGCCGTTCACCGTCGAGGGGCACCCCGTCGAGCGGGTGCGCCGCGACGTCGCGCCCGTCCGGGCGGACGTCGTCGGCCTGGAGGTCACCGGCGGCGGGGGGCGCGGCGAGCTGTTCGGCGGCAGGCCGCGGCGGACCCTGGTGCTCCGGATCCGCAACTCGGGCGCCGAGCCCATCGAGAACGCCCCGCTGGTGGTGGGCTGGGGCGCCGGCGGCGCCCCCGACAGCCCCTTGGACGCCCCGAAGACGGGCACGCTGCGGCCGGGGCAGACCGCCACCTACCGGATCCCGGTGGTGCTGCCACCGGCCGCCTTCGGGCGGTTCGTGGTGGGCGGCAGGTATGCCGGTTCCGTCCCGTTCGAGACCACCTTCAGCGCCTACCCCTGGGGCCTGCTCGGCGTGAACGCGCTGGCCGCGCTGCTCCTGCTGGTCGGGATCCGGCTGACGCTGGGCCGGTGGGCGGCGGCCCGGCGCCGGCGCCGCCGTCCGGTGCCCGCCTCCGCGCCGCCGGCGGCGCCGAGCCCGGCCCGGACGGTGGAGCTCGAGGACGTGATCGGCTACCTGGACTCGGTGGCGCCGTCGCCGTCCGGGGCGTACGTGCTCGACCGCGACGAGCTGATCGGCTACCTGGAGCGCCGCACCGGCGAGGCGGGGAAGACCGTCGACGTCGAGGCGCTGGAACGGTTCCTCGCCCTGCCGAGGGGGGAGCCGCGATGACGGCCTCGTTCCGGCGGGCCGCCGGAGCCGCGTCCGGGCCGCTGGCGGGCGGCACGGTGCTGCTGCTCGCCGACGCGCTCGGCGGTGTCGTGAAGGTCCCCGGCGACGTCGTGACCTACATGGCGCTCACCGGGCTCCTGCTCGCGTGCGCGGGCCTGCTTCCGCTGCTGTGGACGGCGGGACGGGTGCGTCCGCACCGGACGGCGGCGGCCGGCGGTGCGCTCGCCGGGCTCGCCGTCGCCCTCGCGGGGGCGGTCCCGGCCGTGCCGGTGTTCGCCACCGGCCTGCTGGCGGCCGGTCTCCTCGCGGGCCCGCTGCTCGCCGTGCCCCGGGCGTGCGCCGCCCGGTCGCCCGGCGCCGCCGCCGCGGGCCAGGCCGCCGCCCTCGCCGGGACGGCCGGGGCCGCCTGGATCGCCACGATCTGGTCCGCCGATCCGGGGACGGCGCTCCTGGTCGCGGGCGTCCTGGCCGCGGTGCTCGCGGCCGGTGCCGGGACCGGCCCCGGCATGGCCGACCGCCCGGTGGCGCGGGGCGTCCTGCGGGACGTCCGGGCGTCACTCCCGGTTCATCTGCTCATCGGATGGGTCGTCGGAGCCTCGCTCATGGGCGGGCTGCACCTGCTGACCTTCCGGTGGGACCTGCTCGGCGCGGATTCGGTCCGGTACCTGGCGTGGGCGCTGCCGCCGGGGGTGATCCTCGTCGTCCTCGGGCGCCGGGCGGCCGGCGCCGCGCAGACCGTGCCGTGGCTGCTGCTGGCGGGCGCGGCGGCGCCGCTGCTGATGGCGAGCGCGCCCGGCCCGGAACTGCTCGCGGCCGGGTTCGCGGTCGCCCTGGCCGCCGCCTGCCTGGCCATCGCCGCGCTCGACACCACCGTGCTCCGGCCGCTGCCAGAATCGCGCCTTCTGGCGGCGGCCGGTCTCACCGGCGCCGCCGCCGTGGTCGGCGGGCTGGCCGGATCCGGGTGCGTCGCGGCCCTGCGCGGGGTGCTCGCCGAGGGGTCCGCGCTGACCTTGACGGCACTGCCGCCGATTCTGGGTGCGCTGCTGGCCCTGCGTGTGCGCGGTTCCGAGGTCTCGCAGCCGCCGCCTCTCCTGGACGTCCGGGCCCTGTCGGTTCCGCGCGGCCCGGTTCCGCTGCGCCGCGTCCGGCTGGTGATGGCGGCGGGGGAGACGGTCGCGCTGTCCGGCCCCGGCGCGAGCGCGCTGCTCGCCGCGCTCGCGGGGCACGCGCGCTGCCGCGGCCGGGTCCGGCTGGGCGGCGCCGACCTGACCGCGCTCGACGCCGGGCAGCGGATGGCGCTCGGACTCTGCCACCTCGCCGGCCCCGATCCGCGCGTCCCCGAGGGACGGCCGGTCTCCGAGGGGCTGGCCGGTCACGCCCGCGCCCTGGGGCACGCCGACCCCCATGGCGCCGCGCACGCCGTCCTGGACGTCTTCCCCGCGCTGCGCGGCCTCGGCGGCGCGCACACCGGCGCGCTGACCGACGCGCAGAAGGGCCTGCTCTCCCTGGCCGAGGCGCTGCTCACCCGGCCCAGGCTGCTGCTGGTGGACGGCCTCGCCTCCGGCCCGTGCGCCGGAGCCGCGCACACCGTGCTGCGACGGCTCGCCGCCACCGGCACCGCCGTGCTGATCGCCGGACCGGCCGCCCCCGAGGTGCACGCCCTCGCCTGCCGCGCCTACGCCGTCGAACGCGACCGCGTCACCGAGAAGCCCGTCCCCGCGCCCGGCGACGCCCGCCGGCCGGCGGCGGCCCGCAGCACCGGAGGTTCCGCCCAGTGATCGCTCTCGTGCTCGCCGCGGCGGCGCTGGCCCCGCCCCTCGCCCCCGCCGCCCCCGCCGGCGCGGCGCCGGCGCCCGCGCTCTCCGTCAGCCGCGCCACCGACCTCGCGGAGGGCGAGACGATCACCGTCACCGGGAGCGGGTTCCGGCCGGGGCTGAAGTCGGTCGCCGTCGGGCTGTGCCGGGAGGGCTACACCAACGGCCTCAAGGACTGCGACCTCGGCGGCGGCGCCACCTTCGTCAACATCGACGCCCAGGGCCGGTTCCCCGAGGTCGAGCTCAGGACACATGCGAAGTTCAGCGGTATCGACTGCAGGACGCGGCAGTGCGTCATTGGCGCGGGCCCGCTGCCGGGCGCCGTGCCGGACGCCGTCGTCGACGCCAACACCGCCATCGTCCGGGTCGGCTTCAAGGGGTCCCCGTTCAAGGGCGGCGCCGCCGTCCGGACGTCCGCGAAGCCCGCCGCGAGCGCCGGGCCCGGCACGGGCGGGCCGTCCACCCCGCTCTGGGCCGCCACCGCCGGCCTCCTCGTCCTCGCCGGTGCCGCCGTCACCGCCGTCCAACGCCGCAGCCGATAACCAGAAGGAGCGAACACAGTGACCGCAACCAGGGTGACCAGAGCCCGGAGACGCGCGGGTACCGTCGCCGCGCTCGCGGGGGCCTGCGTGCTGGCGCTCGCGCCGCCCGCGCTGGCCGCACCGAAGATCAGCGCGAGCAAGACCACGGGCCTGAAGGCGGGCGACACGATCACCGTCCAGGTGACCGGCATGACCCCGAACGAGACGTTCGTGACGCTCGGCCTGTGCAAGCCCGGACCGAAGCTCCCGGACGACTGCGCGCCGCAGTCCAGCGGCGGAGCGATGGTGGGCGGCACCGACGCCGGCGGCAACTTCATCACCAAGGCCAAGTCCAAGAACGCCAAGATCAAGATGGTCGCCAAGGTCGCCGGAGTCGACTGCACGGCCAAGGCGGGCGCCTGCGTCCTCGCCGTCACCGCGCCCGGGAATCAGGGGCCCAACACGGCCGAGATCCCGCTCACCTTCACCGGAGGCGGCTCCGGCGGCGGCGGTGGTGGTGGTGACGGCGGCGGCTCCGGCGGTGGCGGCGGCGATGGCGGCTCGGGTGGCGGCGGGGGCACCGCCAACGGCGGCAGCGGGGATCTGCCCAACACCGGCAGCCCCGACGGGGTGCCGACCTACGCGCTGATCGCGTCCGCGCTCGTCATGGCCGGGGGCGCGGCGCTGCTGATCATCCCGCGCCGCCGGAGGGCGCACGACTGACGGCGCTCCGCACGGCGAAACCCCCGCAGGCCCTGCGAAGGCGGCCCGCGGGGGTTTCGCCGCGGCTACATCCCGTCGCCGTCCCAGCGGCCTGTGGACCGGCTGCGGACGGGGAGGCTGGACAGGATGGGGGCCGGGACGGGCCCGCCCTCACGCCAGGCCCGGCCCGCGCCCCAGTTGTGGCTCAGTGCGTCGGTGCGCTCGTCCGCGTGCTCCAGCACGCCGGTGTCGGCGCCCCAGTCCAGTTCCGGGTGGTCGTGATCGTGGTCATGGTCATGATCGTGGCCGTGGCCGCCCTGCAAGCGCGCCGTGTCGAGAGCCTTGGCGATGGCGAGGACGCTCTTGTCGGCGCCGTGCCCGTGCTGGACGTAGTCGTCGTCGATCTCGCCCAGTTCGCGCTGGTACCGCACCGCCTCCTGAAGCTCCTTCAGATCGCGCTCGGAACGGCCCTTCGTCCCGCGGCCCAGGTCGTGCGAGGCCATGGACCAGCGCATCCGGCCGTCCTCGGGCCCGTAGTTGACGGCCTCGCCACCCCACCGGACCCATTCGTTCTGCGTGTACCAGTTGACGAGTTCGCCGTCCGAGCGCAGGAGCCAGGTCGCGCCGCCCTCCTGGGTGGTGAAGTGCCCGTGCTTCACGCGTGCGGGACGGAAGAAGTAGGTGCCCAGGTCCAGGGTGCCGAAGTTGTACTCCATGTGCCCTTGGACGGTGTAGGCCTCCTCGTAGCAGGGATGGTGCGCGAGCCGGTGGTCGGTCCAGCCCTCCTGCGCGTGCACGAGCCTGGTGTAGAAGCCGCTGACCGGGTCGACGTGCAGGTACTTGATGAACAGGCCGGGCATCGGCCCCGCCTTGGGGACGGCGTCCCATTGCATGGCCTCGCTGTCGACGACGATGACGTCCTCGTAGGCGTCCTTCCAGCGGGGCGCGTCGAGGCTTCCGACCGGGTCGAACCCGGCGTCGCCGTACTCGCGGTAGTGCAGGATGCGGGTGCCCTCGGTGAAGGTGATGGCGTCGGTGGGCACGCCCTTCGGGGCGTACACGTAGCCGCCCTTGCCGATCTCGCGGCCCCCGTACGTCATCGACCCGTCGAGGACGAAGTACTCGGTGTTCGCGTGGTGGATGCCGGGGCCGCGTCCCCAGCCGGTGCGGAAGTCGAGCCGCAGCGAGGAGGAGCCGTCCTCCTCGTCCACCGACAGGCGGCGCTCGCTCGCCCGGCCCTCGCCGCCCGCCAGTTCGGCGGCGTGCCAGACGTAGTCGTCTTCCTGGATCAGCTCGACATGGGGTCGCACGCGCTCGTCTCCGTTCCGGGACCGCTTGTTTCCCCAATGGAAACATTGTTCCACTGGCACCGGCAAGGGGGGTCTTGACCCGTGTCCCAATAGATAGAAACACTGTATCCCTGAGCGAAACAGAGGAGGCGCCATGGCGTTCGACGCCATCGTGGTCGGTGCCGGGCCGGGCGGGCTGGCCTGCGCGATCGCGGCGGCCGAGGCCGGCGCGCGGGTGCTCGTCCTGGAGAAGGCGGCGGACATCGGCGGGGCGCTGCCGTACTCCGGCGGGCACCTGTCCGCCGGGGGCTTCTCCGCCCAGCGGGCACGCGGCATAGCCGACGACCCGGCGCGGCACTACGCCGACATCCGGCGGATCAACCGGGGGACCGGGCGGGAGGACCTCACCAGGCTCTCGCTCCGCGAACAGCCCGCCGTCCTGGAATGGCTCTTCGCGGCGGGCTACGAGATCGACCCCGCCACGCCCCGGATCGTGTACGGGCACGAGCCCTACACCACGCCGCGCACCGTCCACGCGGCCGAGACGCCGGGCGGCCCGGCGATCCTCAGCGCACTGCGCCGCCTGCTGGCGCCCCACACCGAGGCCGGACGGATCGAGGTGCGCTGCGAGGCCCGCGTCACCGGGCTGCTCACCGAGGGCGGGGCCGTGACCGGCGTGGCCGCCGACCAGGATGAGCGGGCGCCGGCCGTCGTGCTCGCGACCGGCGGCTTCGGCCACGCCCCCGGCCTGTTCGCCGAGCTGGAGGGCGCGCCGCTGACGACCTCGGCCGCGCCGACCTCGACGGGCGACGGCCTGCTCATGGCCCGCCGGATCGGCGCCGCGCTGCAGGGCCTCGGCCAGTACATCCCGACGTTCGGCGGCCTCCCGCCGGAGGGCGGCGACCCGCGCGTGGACTGGTCGAACCGCCCGCAGCTGGTCGCGGCGGAACGCCCGCCGTGGGAGATCTACGTGGACCGGCACGGCCGGCGGTGGATCGCGGAGGACGAGCCGAGCATCGACCGCAAGGAGCGGGTGCTCACCGGCGTCGACCGGATGACCTTCTGGATGGTCTTCGACGCGCGGGCGCTGCGGGAGTCCCGTCCCATGGTCCACGGCTGGAGCCCCGCCGACCTGGACGCCCGGTGCGGGCGCCGCCGCGGCCTGCACCGCGCCGGCGACCCCGCCGGGCTGGCGCGGCTCGCGGGCATCGACCCGGCCGGCCTCACCGCCGAACTGGCGCGGTACAACGCCGCCGTCGCCGCCGGAACCGACGGCGCGTTCGGGCGCCGGCACCTGCCCGCGCCGATCGCCGAGCCGCCGTTCTACGCCATCGAGAACCATCCCGTCACGCTGATCACGTTCGCCGGCCTCGACGTCGACGCCGGGCTCCGGGTGCGCCGCGAGGACGGCGCCGCCATCCCCGGCCTGTACGCGGTGGGGGAGGTCATCGGCTCCGCCGCCGTCAACGGCAACGCGTTCTGCTCGGGCATGTGCCTCACCCCCGCGCTCGCCTTCGGCCGCCTGGTGGGACGGCGCCTCGCCTCAGTGCGCGAACGCGAACCCCGCCGCGCGTAGGCGCGCCGACGTCACCGGGACCTCCGGTGTCCTGATCTCGCCCCGGTAGGTCAGCTCC
The DNA here is from genome assembly GCF_001552195.1 of Actinomadura latina NBRC 106108. Classification (GTDB taxonomy): domain Bacteria; phylum Actinomycetota; class Actinomycetes; order Streptosporangiales; family Streptosporangiaceae; genus Spirillospora; species Spirillospora latina. The sequence continues at coordinate 28,512 of NZ_BCQS01000004.1, read as the reverse complement.
GGCAGCCCCTCGGCCGCGCAGATCCCGCCGAAGACCTCCCCGTTCGTGGGCGGCACCTCCGCGTCCGGGAAGGCGTTGTAGACGCCCGTCAGCCCCTCGCTCACCACGAAGTCGAGCGCCGCCGCCGCGTCCCGGTAGTCGATCCGGTACAGCAGGGCGCCGGCCGAGAACGGGACGCTCCCGCCCAGCACCTCGTGGGCGAACCTCACCCGCGCCGGATAGTCGATGTCGCGGGGATGGCCGTACACGTCCGGGATGCGCACCACGGCGCCGCCCGGCGACGCCAGCACCGCCTCCTCCGCCGCGATGAAGTTGCGCGGCGACGCGTCCTCGTCGCGGGTCGTCGGGCCGGCCTCGTCGATCACCGTCCCGCTCCCCGCGCCGTAGACCGACGCCGAACTGGTGAACACGACCCGCGGGTGGACGGACACGGCGGTCCGCGCGCTCGCCGCGAGGGTGTCGGCGTACTCCGCGACCCGCTGAGCGGCGTCGAAGGCGCGCGACATCCGCGGGCTGACCGTCAGCACCACCGCGTCGGCCCCGCGGGTCGCCGCCGCCACGGCCGCCTCGTCGGCGCCCCGCAGCACGGCGACGTCCGAGCAGACCTCCCTCAGCTCGCCGACCCGCTCCCGGGACGTCGTCGTCCCGACGACCGCGTGCCCCTGCGCGACCCACCGCCGGGCGAGCTCCATCCCGACGTTCCCGCACCCGATCACCACGTACCGCACCGGACCACCACTCCCTCAATGGAAACACCGTTTCCATTCTGGCATGCCGGCTGCGGGGTAGCCATGGCCTCGGGCGAACGTCAGTGCCGAGTGTCCCGCGCACCCGGGACCTTCGGCTCTACCTGCGGCGGGCCGCGGAGGCGGAACCTTGGAACACACGTCACCACGAGCTGAGGAGATGGTCCTGGTGAGGGAGATGCTGGTCGTCCACCGCGAGAACGACGCCTTCGCCGTGCTCGTCCGTGACCACGTGATCCATGTGGACCAGCCGTACTCGGCGGGCGGGCTGGACATCGGGCCCACGCCGGTGGAGCTGTTCGTCGCCTCGCTGGCCGCCTGCGCGGCCCACTACGCGCGGAGGTACCTGAACCGGCACGGCCTGCCCACGGCCGGGCTGGAGGTCACCGCCGGCTACGCCATGAGCCCGAGCGTCCCCGCCCGGGTGTCGCGCATCGACCTGCGGCTGCGCCCGCCCGCCCGGCTCTCGGCCGTGGAGGCCGACGGGCTGATGGCCGCCGTCGACAGCTGCACCGTGCACAACTCGATCATGGAAGCGCCCCGCGTCGGCGTGCACCTGGAGGCCCAGGCCCGCGCCGCCTGACCCGGCGCCGTCCGCGGCGCTCCGTCCGGCTCCCGCGGCCGCTGAGGCGCAGCAGCGGTGGGGTGAGGACGACGAGGGCGGCCGCGAGGGCGGCGACCGCGGCCATGGCGCCGCGCAGGCCCGCGGCGCCGGCCCAGAGCCCGACGTAGCCGGGGCCGGCGAGGAAGCCGAGGTAGGACACGGTCGTGACGATCGAGGTCGCGCGCCCCCGGCGGGACTCCTCGACGCTCCCGGAGACGAGGCCGAGCAGGGTCGGGAACAGGACCGCGGTTCCGGCCGCGGCCGCCGCGAGCCCCAGTCCGGCGATGAGCATCGTGGGCGCGGCGGCGATCATGGCCGTGCCCGCCGCGGCGGCGGACGCGCCGGACAGCAGGACCGTGCGCGCGTGGGCGGTCGTGAGACCGCCGATGAGGAAGCGCGTGACCGCGACCGTGCCGGCGAACACGGCGGGCGCGACGGCGCTCAGCCCCGCGCCTGAGTGAAGCTCCTCGTACGCGAAGACCGCGCTCCAGCTCTGATGCGCGTTCTCGCTCGCGAACGCGAGGGCGCCGAGCACTCCGATGAGCACGAACGGGACGGTCCCGCGCCGGCCGGGCGGTGCCGCCTCCGCCGCCCGGAGGCGGTCGTGCCCGGGAGCGGCGGGGCCGGCGGGCAGCGTCGCGAGCAGGGCGGCCCCGGCGGCCAGGGAGAGGACGGCGACCGCGGCGAACGGCGCGGCGAGCGGCAGCGAGGCGGCCGACGCCAGCCCGGTGGTGAGGCTGGCGAGGACCACCAGGGCGGAGAAGACGCCGTGGGCGCGGGTGATGACGGGCCGGCCGGCGACCTTCTCGGCGCGTCCGGCGACCGCGTTCATGGCCACGTCCGCCGCCCCGCTCGTGGCGCCGACCAGGGCGAGCGCGGCGCACAGGCCGGCCGGGCTCACCGCGGTCAGCGCCAGTCCGGCTCCGGCGGCGCCGAGGGCGGCGATGGCCGCGGCCGCGACCCTGAGTCCCCAGCGGTCGAGGGCCCGCCCCGCCAGCAGCATCGCGGGAAGCGCGCCCGCGCCCACGAACAGCAGCGCCAGGCCGAGCTGCCCGTCGCCGACGCCGGCCTGGCGCTGGACCCGCGGCACCGACCCGCCCCACACGCCCCAGAAGGAGCCGAAGGCGGCGAACGCCACGAACGCCGAGGCGACCAGGCGGCGGGGAGGGACGGTGGACGTCCGGGTCATATGTGTAACGATACACATAGCCGTTAAGGTGGACGTCATGGCATCCTCCGCGGGCTCCGGGCGGGTGACCCTCGCGCAGGTGGCCGAGCTGGCCGGCGTGTCGGTCATGACCGCGTCCTACGCCTACAACCGGCCGGACCGCGTCTCCGAGCGGGCCCGGTCGAAGGTGCTGGCGGCGGCGGCCCGGCTCGGGTACGCCGGGCCCGACCCCAGCGCGCGGTCGCTGCGCCGCGGCAGCACCCGCACGCTCGGTGTGGTCATGGGCGAGCATCTGAGCTACGCCTTCGACGACCCCCAGGCGGTGTCCTTCCTGGCGGGGATCGCCGATGTCTGCGCCGATCAGGGCTATGGCGTGACCATCCTGCCGATCACCGGCGGCCCCGGCGACGTGCCGCGGATCGCCGATGCCGCCGTCGACGGGTTCATCGTCTGGACCACGTCCGACGATGACCCGGTCCTGGCCGCCGTCCGCGCCACGAGGCGTCCCGCGGTGGTCCACGGGGGGCCGGCGGTCGGCGGCCTGGAGCTGGTGGGCATCGACAACCGTGCCGCCGCGCATGCCGTGGGCGCCATCGCCTTCGCGGACGCCGGACGTCCGGCGGTGGTGAGCTTCCCGCTGTCCCGGGACCGGATCAGCGCGATCACCAGCGGCGCCGGCATCGCGGACGTCCCGTTCCCGGTGACGCGTGAACGGCTGGAGGGCTACCGGCGAGCGGCCGAGGAGGCCGGCACGGCCTGGCGGGACGTGACCGTCGCGGTATGCGCGCGCAACGACGCGGCCGAGGCCGAGCGGATCACGGCGACCCTGCTGGCCTCCGCCGAACCGCCGGACGCGATCGCCGCCATGAGCGACCAGCAGGCGGCCGGCGCCCTCCGCGCCGTCCGTGCCGCCGGCCGCGCCGTGCCCGGCGATGTGGCGGTCACCGGGTGGGACGACGCTGCGGTGGCGGCCCGGCTCGGACTGACGACGGTCGCGCAGTCGCTGCGCGACCAGGGCGCGTCATGCGCGCTGGCGGCGCTCGGGCAGCCCGCGAGTTCCCAGGCCGCGTCGTGGACCATCGTCCGCAGAAGCAGCACCCGCCCATGACCGGGCGTGCGCGGTGAGGTCGTGCGAGCACGGCGGGACCTAGGTCCTGGAGGGTGCGGACGTATCTCTCTACAGCCTGCCGGCCATAGGCGGCGACCGTTGGTATAGGTGCCGCCTGGCTGGTTCTGGGGGCCGGGTGCTCGACCGCTGGGAGGCCGATATGAACGGTCGGCAGGAACCGGTCCGGGTGGAGGGCCGGCTGGACGAGCCGCTGTCGCGGTGGCTGTGGCTGGTGAAATGGCTGCTGCTGATTCCGCACTACATCGTGCTGTTCTTCCTCGGGATCGGGTTCGCGGTGCTGACCGTGGTCGCGTTCTTCGCGATCCTGTTCACGGGCCGCTACCCCCGGCCGATCTTCGAGTTCAATCTCGGCGTGCTGCGGTGGGCGTGGCGGGTGGCCTTCTACGGATACGGCGCGCTGGCGACCGACCGGTACCCGCCGTTCACGCTGAAGGACGTCCCCGATCATCCCGCCCGCCTGCACATCGACTATCCGGAGCGGCTGTCGCGGGGGCTGGTGCTGGTGAAGTGGTGGCTGCTGGCGATCCCGCACTACCTGGTGATCGCCCTGTTCACCGGCGGCGGCATGGCCGGGGACGACGCCGGCCGGGACGTCCCCGGCCTGGTCGCCGTGCTGGTGCTCATCGCCGCCGTCGCGCTGCTGTTCACCACGCGCTACCTGCGCGGCATCTTCGACTTCGTCATGGGCATGAACCGCTGGGCACTGCGGGTGGCCGGCTACGCCTTCCTGATGACCGACCGGTATCCGCCGTTCCGGCTCGACATGGGCGCCGCGGAGCCCGCGCCCGAGGAGAGCGCCGCAGTGGCCGGGCAAGGACGTTAGGCCCGCGGGCGGGGACGTTGGGCACTACAGCACCGTCCCGCCCGGGGAGACGCTGAAAACGCAGCCGAACCGATGAAGGAGGCGCGTCATGCGAGCCATGGTGTACCACGGCCCCGGGAACAAGGCGTGGGAGGAGGTGCCCAAGCCGCAGATCGTCGAGGACGGCGACGCGATCGTGCGGGTCGACGCGGTGACCATCTGCGGGACGGACCTGCACATCCTCAAGGGAGACGTGCCGGCCGTGACCGACGGGCGGATCCTCGGGCACGAGGCGGTCGGGACGATCGAGGCGGTCGGCCCCGCCGTACGGACGGTCAAGCCCGGCGACCAGGTACTGGTGTCGTGCATCACCGCGTGCGGGACCTGCCGGTTCTGCCGCGAGGGCCGCTACGGGCAGTGCCTGGGCGGCGGAGGCTGGATCCTCGGCCACAAGATCGACGGGACGCAGGCGGAGTACGTGCGGGTGCCCTTCGCCGACACGTCGGTGTACCCGGTGCCCGAGGGGGTGCCGGCGGAGGACGTGCTGATGCTGGCCGACATCCTCCCGACCGGCTACGAGGTCGGCGTGCTCAACGGCGCCGTCCGTCCGGGCGATGTGGTCGCGGTGGTGGGCGCCGGCCCGATCGGGCTGTCGGCGATCATGGGAGCGCGGCTGTTCAGCCCGAGCAGCATCATCGCGATCGACCTCGCCGACAGCCGCCTGGAGGCGGCCAAGCGGTTCGGGGCCGACACCACCGTCAACAACTCCCGCGAAGACCCGCTCGAGGCCGTCCGGGAGCTCACCGGCGGGCTCGGCGCGGACGTGACCATCGAGGCCGTCGGCGTGCCCGCGACCTTCGAGACGGCGGTCGCGCTGGTCCGGCCGGGCGGCCACATCGCCAACATCGGCGTGCACGGCGCTCCGGCGACCCTGCACTTGGAAGAGCAGTGGATCCGTGACATCACCATCACCACGGGCCTGGTCGACACGTCGTCCACGCCGACCCTGCTCCGCCTGGTCGCCGGCCGGCACATCGACGCCGCACGGTTCATCACCCACCACTTCACCCTCGATGAGTTCGCCAAGGCCTACGACGTCTTCGCCGACGCCGCCGATACCGGCGCCCTCAAGGTCGTCCTGTCCCGCTGACGGCCACTCTGGAGCCGCGGCCATCCGAGCGGTGGCCGCGGCTTCCGTCCACAGGGCCCAGGGTCCTCCGGACCGGTGGACCCATGCGTCTGATGACCGCGGCCGCAGTCGGGAAGGCTCGGAAGAAGGAGGTGAGCCGCATGGAAGGACGACCTGTTCTGGTGGGCTTCGACGCCTCGCCGGCCGCCGAGCGGGCGCTGCGCTGGGCGGCGGGTGAGGCGTCCCTGCGCGGGGTGCCCCTGCTGGTCTGCCACGCATGGACCTGGCCCTATCCGCTGAGCCCGCAGGACGAGAACGCCCTGGCTATCGTCCGCGGTATGGGCACGCTGGCGCTGGAGGACGGCGTCCGGCTCGCACGGGAGGCCGTCCCGGGGCTGGACGTCCGGCCGCTGCTGGTGAAGGGCACGCCGCCCGGGGCGCTGCTGGACGCGTCGGCGGACGCGGCCCTGATCGTGATCGGCGCGCGGGGCGCGGGCGGTTTCGACAAGCTGCCGATCGGCTCCACGGCCCTGCACGTGCCCGCGCATGCCGACCGTCCCGTGATCGTGGTCCCCGAGCATGAGCAGGAGCACGGCGCGAAGCGGATCGTCGTCGGGATCGACGGCTCTCCGGCAAGTGAGGCCGCGCTGCGGTTCGCCTTGCAGGAGGCCACATTCCGCGATGCCGCGGTGACGCTGGTGTGCGCGTGGTGGGACCCCGCCGCCCTGCCCGGCCCCGAGCGGCTGCCGTTCACCGAGCCCCAGGCCGTCAAGGAGCGGGCCAAGGCGCGCTTCGCCGCCGCCGTGGAGCCGTGCCTGGCCGACTATCCCGATGTCGCCGTGGAGTACCGGTTCGTCATGGAACGCGCCCAGCGCGTCCTGACCGACAACGCCCAGGACGCGCTGCTGCTCGTGGTCGGCGACCGCGGCATCGGATCGTCCCCCAGGACCTTGCTCGGCGCGGTCACCAGGGGCGTGCTGCACGAGGCGCCGAGCCCGGTCGCCGTCGTCCACGAGCGGGACCCGGATGTGAAGAAGCCCTGAGGCCTTCCATCCACACGCTCAAGCTCGGGGGTAGGGGGCGGGGCGGGTGTCGTCGTGGTCGTAGCCGAGGGTGTGGACGACGTCCACGACGCCTTCGGTGGCGGCGGTCAGGCGGACGATGATGGGGATGAGGCTCTTCTGCTCGACGCGCCCGGTGAGGTGGACGACCCCTTCCTGGACGCGGACGTGCAACTCGCCAGGGTCCTGCCAGAGCTTGGTGACCAGGACGTCCTGGATGACCTCGTCCCGGATCTCGGCGTCGGAGCGGTGGAAGACGCGCAGCAGGTCACGGCGGGCCACGATGCCGGCGAGCCGGCCGTCCTCGTCGAGGACGGGCATCGCCTTGTAGCCGCGGGCGTTCAGCAGCCGGGCGGCCTGGGCGATGGAGGTGCGCGGGGCGACGGAGACGACCGGCGCGCTCATCAGCCCCCGGGCGTCCACGGCCGCGGCCTTCGTCTCCGCCTCGGCGTGGCGCCGCAGCCGGGCCGGCCACGGCCGGTGGTCGCCGTCCTTGAACTCCTGTTTGCGGAGCAGGTCGGCCTCGGTGACGATGCCGGTGACGTGTCCCGCGGCGTCCAGGACGGGCATCCCGCTGATGCGGTGCTCGGCCATCGCGTCGGCGATCTCGGCGAACGGGGTCTCTTCTGCCACCGTCACGACGCTCGTGGTCATGACGTCCTGGACCGTCCGGCGTTTCATGGTCTCCTCCTGGGGGTGCTCGCGGGCTCGGGGAGCCTCGGACGCGGGATGCGGCCGGCGCGGACCGCGACTCGGCGCTGTGCGCGCTCGGGCATGATCCACATCGGCGACCTCCCTGAGTCGCTTCCAGCCTGCCGCGCCGAGGGCCCGCGGGTCAGTGCCGACGGTCCCCGCCGGCTGGGACCTTCGCCCCGATCTGCGCCTTGCGTCCAGGTGCCGGCGCCACCGTGCGGTGAGCAGGGAGCGGGCGGCGGAGGTCCCGGTGGGATGGGCCCTTCGGCCCTGGGAAGGAGACCTGTCCGGCGATGGGATGGAAGTGCCGATCAGAGGAGGACGCGATGAGCCACGTGACCGTGGGCTACGACGGAACCGGCGACAGTGAGCGGGCTCTGCGGTGGGCGGTGAAGGAGGCGCAGCTGCGGCGGCTGCCGCTCACGGTCGTCCACGCATGGCGCTGGCCGTACCCGATCAGCTACATCGACTACGAGGGCGAGGCCATCATCCGCCGGATGGGCGAGCACCTCCTCGACCACGGTGTGACGCTCGCGCGGGAGCTGGCACCGAACCTGACGGTCCGCAAGCGGCTCCGGGACGGCAGTGCCGCTCCGGCGTTGCTGAGCGAAGGGCGGGACGCCGAGCTGATCGTGGTCGGGTCGCACGAGCCGGATGAGATTCCTGTGGGGTCGACGGCGCTGCGAGTGCCGGCCGCGGCGGACCGTCCCGTGGTGGTCGTCCGGGCGGCCGGGCCGCGCGATGGGCTGGTGGTGGCCGGCGTGGACGGTTCGGCGGGCGCGGACGCGGCGCTGGCGCTGGCGTTCGAGGAGGCGGCCCTGCGCGGCTGGCGGCTGCGCGCGGTGTACGGATGCTGGGAACCGGGCGCGGCGCCCGACGGCGACCTTTCGCTGTTCGGCGACGAGGACAAGCTGCGCCGCGTGTCCGGCGCCGTGCTGGAACGCGCCGTGGCGCCCTGGCGCGTGAAGTACCCCCACGTCCAGGCCACGACGTCGCTGGTCCTGAAGTCGCCGCGCGAGGCCCTGTTCGAGGCGGCCGAGGACGCCACCCTCGCGGTGGTGGGCGCCCGCGGCACGGGCGTCGTCGAGTCGCTGTCCCTGGGCGCGACGAGTGACGCGCTGCTCAAGCACGCCCCGTGCACGGTCGCCGTCGTGCCGCATCGCGCGGGATGATCCTGCCTCGCGGGCACTGGGCGCGAAGCGTCATGCGGAGCGCCCAGTGTGGTGCACGGGCGTCGCGGTGATGGGCCTGCGCAAGGGCAAGGTCGCCGTCCTCCAGTGTGACCACATCGACCCGTATCCCGTCCGGCCCAAGCAGGTGCCGCGCATCGACCATGGCCCGCAGTGTGCACCTGTTGTAGCGCGGGGTCCATAGAACCCCCTGCGCAAACGGGGAGCGTCAGCTTTGGGCTTCGGGAGGCCGCTCGCCCCGTCCATCGCGACCCGCGGTCTCAGCAGGCGGCCGGCTGACGCGCGGCCTCCGTGCTCAGCGGGGGTCGGCCTGCGGTGTCGTCCGGACGGTCGCGAGGTCGGCGAGTCCCGAGAGGGTGAGGACGGGCTCCAGGAGGGGCGGAGCGATCAGTTCGAGGCGCTCGGCGCGCGCGAAGAGGATGCTCAGCCCGGCGCTGTCGAGGTATTCGACGGCGGTGAGGTCCAGGACGAGGCGGCCGCCGGTGCCGGCGAGGGCGGTGTCGATGGCGGCGGCGAGAGTCTGGCTGTTGCTCATGTCGATCTCACCGGCGGCCGTCAGGATCGCCGCGCCGTCCGGGCGCTGACCGGTGGTGAGGGTCAAGAGTGCGGTCATGGCTCGATTCTTGTGTTCATGCGGACGGTGGTGCCGTCGGGACCGGGCGTGATCGTGAGCTGCTGCATCAGCGCGCGCATCAGGGCCGTGCCGCGGCCGCGGTCGGAGTGGGGGTCCGGCCGGGGCGTCTTCCACCGGCCCGAGTCGGCGATGGTCAGGTGCAGGCGGTCGACGTCGACCTCGGCGCGCAGCCTGACGATGCGGCCGGGGGTGTCGCGGTGTCCGTGTTCGATGGCGTTCGCGCAGGCTTCACCGGCGGCCACCAGGACGTTCTGCGCCGCGCGGCGGGACAGCCGGCACTGGGCGAGCCAGTCGCGGAGGGCTTCGCGGACGGGGGCGAGCTGGGACGACTCGGCGGGGAAGGCCACCTCCAGCGGGGCCGGGTGCCGGTACAGCAGCAGCGCGACGTCGTCGTCGTAGCCGCCGGGCGGCGCCAGGCGGTCCATGACGCGGGTCGCGAGATCGTCGAGGGTCTGGTCGCGGCCGTCCTGGACGGTCCGGCCGGCCTGGGCGATGCCGTCGTCCAGGGAGCGGCGCCGCCGTTCGACGAGGCCGTCGGTGTACACCAGGACGGTGGCGCGGGCCGGGATGGTGGTCTCGGCGTCGGGCCGGGGCCTGCCGGGCCTGACGGCGAGCGGAAAGGACCTGCCGCCCCCGAGCAGTTCGGTGGTCCCGTCGCGGTGGGCGAGGATGGCGGGCGGGTGCCCGGCGCTGGAGTAGGTGAAGCGGCCCGTGCCGGGGTTCAGGACGCCGCAGAAGACGGTCGTGCACCTCGCTCCGGAGATGCCGGCGGCGAAGTGGTCGAGGGCCATGAGGGTGTGGGCGGGGCTGGCGTCCTGGAGGAGGAGGGCGCGGCAGGCGCTGCGCAGCTGGCCCATGACGGTGGCCGCCGCGAGGCCGCGGCCGACGCAGTCGCCCACGACGATGCCGATGCGGCCGTCGGGAAGGTCGAAGGTGTCGTACCAGTCGCCGCCGACCTCCAGCGGGCTGGCCGCGGGCTCGTAGCGGACGGCGAATCCGGCGGGGAGCCGGGCGGGCCCGAGGATGGCGCGCTGCAGGGCGAGGGCGGTGTCGCGCTGCTGGTCGATCTGGTGGGCGCGGACGAGCCCCTGCGCGATGTGCCCCGCCAGCAGCGTCAGGAGGACCTGGTCCTGGTCGCTGAAGGGGCGCCGCTCGCTCAGCTCCACCCAGACCGCCAGGGTGCCCCGGGGGTGTTCCAGGGTGATGGCGGCCGGATGCTCCGCCGACGGGGTGAGCGTGGGATGTGCGCGCAGGGCGCCCAGCTCCCGGCGGCGCCGCTCGGGGAGCGCCTGCCAGGTCAGGTCCGGGTCGGTGGAGGTGAGGACGGGCGGCTCGCCGTCCGTGAAGAGGACGGCGAGCACGCGCCGGGCCTGCCACAGCTCCCGCAGTTCGTCCAGCGCGCCGGCCAGCGCGTCCGGCAGGCCGGCGGCTCCGGCGAGGCGCAGGCTCAGCGCCGCCAGGGCGCTCTCGCGCTGGATGGCGTAGTGCTCGGCGGTGACGTCGCGGAAGGTTCCCACGACGACGCGCCGCCCGGTGTCGGGGTCGTGGACATGGTTGAAGGAGGTGGTGATCCACAGCCGGTGCCCGTCGCGATGGTCGACGGGGATGGTGTAGGTGCCGCGCACCCGGCCCAGCAGGGTGGCGACGGCGTCGGCGACCATCCGGTGCGCCTCGGGGTCGGTCTCCTCGTCCGGCCACCAGGGGTGCACCCGGGAGTAGGGCAGATCCGCCGGCCCGTAGCCGAGGACGTCGGTGAACGCCGCGTTGATCTCGATGACGGCGCCGTCCTCGTCGCAGACGAAGAACGCCTCCTGCAGGGAGTCGACCAGTGCGGTGCGCCAGCGGGCATGGTGGTTGCGCATTCTGGCCAGTTCCACGTTCGCCCGGACCCGGGCCAGCAGGTCCGCCGCGGCGAACGGTTTGAGCAGGTAGTCGTCCGCGCCCGCCCGCAGGCCCTCGATCGACGCCTCCTGCCCGGCGCGGGCCGACAGCAGCAGCACCGGCACGGCCGCGGTGCGCGGGTCGGCGCGCAGCTCGGCCACCAGCTCCAGCCCGTTCAGGCGGGGCATCATCACATCGCTGACCACCAGATCGGGAGCGTCCCGGCGCACCGCCTCCAGTGCGGCGCGGCCGTCGGCGGCGGTGCCGACCCGGTAGCCGGCGCCGCGCAGCAGCCGGCCGAGGTATTCGCGCATGTCGCCGTTGTCGTCGGCGACCAGCACCGTGGCCGCCGCGGCGGGTCCCTCGGGGGACGCCGGATCGGAAGAAGGCGCCCCCGCCGCGTCCGGCGGGGTGCCGTGGCCGGCGGGCTCGCCGGGCAGCCAGCGCAGCGCCTCCTGCACGTAGGGATCGGCGGTCTCCGACACCGCCGGGGCGCCCGGCGAGCCGAGGGCCCCGGCGGGCAGGTGGGCGGTCCCGAAGGGAAGCCGGATGGTGAAACGGGTGCCCTCGCCCTCACGGCTGTCGGCGGTGATGGTGCCGCCCTGCAGGCCGATCAGCTCCTTGACCAGGGCCAGGCCGATGCCGCTGCCCTCGTTGGACCGCGAACGGGCGTTCTCGATGCGGTGGAACCGCTCGAACAGCCGCGGCATCTCTGCCGCGGGCACGCCGATCCCGGTGTCGGCGACGGTGACCCGGGCGTGCCCATCCTCGGCCCGGACGGAGACGCGGATACCGCCGTCGAAGGTGAACTTCAGCGCGTTGCTGAGCAGGTTGAGGATCACCTTCTCCCACATGCCGTGGTCGAGGTGGACGGGTTCGGGCAGCGGCGGGCAGTCGACGTCGAAGTCGAGGCCGGCCCTGTCGATGGCGGAACGGAAGACGCTGGCCAGTTCCGCGGTGACCGCCGGCAGGTCGGCCGGCTCGTAGGTCGCCTGCATCCGGCCCGCCTCGATGCGGGAGAAGTCCAGCAGGGCGTTGACCAGCTTTCCCAGCCGCAGCCCGTTGCGGTGGACGACCTCCAGGTCCTGGCGGACGTCGTCGCCGGCGTCCGCCAGCCGGCCGCGCAGTTCCTCCACCGGCCCCATGATCAGGTTGAGGGGGGTGCGGAACTCGTGGCTGATGTTGGAGAAGAAGGTCGTCTTCGCGCGGTCCAGCTCGGCCAGTTCCTCGGCTCGCCGCTGCTGGGCCTGGTAGCTGCGGGCACTGGCGATCCCCGCCGCGAGGTGCCCGGCCGTCAGCTCCACGAACCCGCGGTAGCCCTCCTCCAGCGGCCGGTACCGGTTCAGCGCGGCCACCAGGAACCCGTACGGCGCGTCCCCCTGCTGCAGCAGCGGCACGACCAGCGCCTGGACGGGCGGCTGCGACCAGCCCCCGGCCGGTAGCCCGGTGAACGGGCCGCCGTTCAGCGGCACCAGTACCGATTCGCCCCGGGCCAGTGCCGCCGCGGGCCACACCGCCCCCGGGCCGGTGCCACCGGCGGGCAGCGCGGGCGGCGCGGCCGGATGCCCGGCGGAGAGTCCCGTCGCACTCGCCAGCCGGGCCGCCCCGGCCTCGTCGAACAGGTACGTCACCGTGAACGGAAGATCCTGCCGGTTGCGGTCCAGCTGCCGGTGGGCGAAGGCCAGCGCCTCCGACTCGGTGCGCACCGCGCTGAGGTCGGAACCGAGGTCCCGCAGCGTCGCCATCCGCCGCTCGCCGATGACCCTCTCGGTCTCCTCGCTGACCACGCAGAGCATGCCGACCACGGTGCCGGCGTCGTCGCGCAGCGGACTGTAGGAGAAGGTGTGGTACGTCTCCTCGGTGTACCCCGACCGCTCCAGGAACAGCAGCAGCGCGTCGTCCCAGGTCGCCTCCGCCGTGGTGAGGACGGTGTCGATACGCGGGCCGATGTCGTCCCAGATCTCCGCCCACACCTCGCGGGCCGGGCGGCCCAGCGCCCAGGGGTACTTGCGGCCCAGGGTGTCGCGCCGGTAGGCGGCGTTGCAGAAGAACGTCAGCTCCGGGCCCCACGCCATCCACATGGAGAACCGGGACGACAGCAGGATGCTCACCGCCGTCCGCAGGCTCTGCGGCCAGGCGGCGGGCGGGCCGAGCGGGGTCGCCGCCCAGTCGACCGCGGCGAGATGGCGGCCGACCTCGTGATCGGCGCCGAACACGTCCGTCCCGGCCGCGGCCGGCACGCCGTGCTCACCACCGTCGGGTCGGGTCACGGGACGTCCTTCCGGCGGCCTCTCCGCTCGTCTGGGTTACCCGCCGGGGGCGGGGAAGAGGTGATGCGCAGGAAAAATAGGATAAACCAGTTTCTTGGCGAGACCTTCCACCCCCCGGCCAGCACCATCCCCACAGGAGCCTTTTAGGTGACGCACAACAACCTCACCGTCGACCTTTCGTCGCAGGATGCCGAAGTCCCCGTCCTGCACGTCGCCGGAGACCTCGATCACCACACCGCCCCGCTCCTCCGGGAGGCCCTGGACGCGGTGCCGTTCTCCCCCGGCAAGAGCGTCGTGGTCGACCTGACCGGACTCGCCTACTGCGATTCGACGGGGATCACCGTGCTCATCAACGCCTACAAGCGCGCGAAGCCGGCCGGCGGCCGGTTGCTGCTCGCCGGGCTGAGCCCCGACCTCCTCGACGTCTTCCGGATCATCGGACTCGACCAGATCTTCGTCTTCCACCCCACGGTGGACGAGGCGATCGCCGCCGCGCGCCGGGCGTGACGGGACGTCGGCGGCCGTCGGGGGTGTGCCCGTGAAACGCCATGCAGTTTGCCCGTCATGTCCGTAATGCTCAAATGTGGGCGGTACTGTTCCGGCAGGACTGTCGCGTGATCTCGACCGGGTTCGCGCGTGATCGAGGGGAGCACGGTCGATGAGCGGTGGGTCGGACAGGACGCATCTTCCAAAGCTGCTGAGGTCGCGGCGGAAGGCGCTGCTCGGCCGCTGGGTGGAGCTCGCCGCCGAGGGCGTGCGCGGGCGGCTCACCGCCGACGAGCTGAGGACGGAACTGGGCGAGCTGTACACGCTCATCGAGCGGACGGTCATCGGCGGGGACGAGGAGGCGGCCGGAGAGCTGCGCGCCGCGCTGGCGGAGGTGTCCCGCAGCCGCGCCCGGCAGGGGTTCAGCCCCACCGAGACCGCGACCAGCGTCTTCGCGCTCAAGCAGGCGGTGCTGGAAGAGGTGGAGGCGTCCGGCGACACCGAGGCCTACGCCGAGTTCGCCTCGTTCTCCGCCCGTCTCGACGAGCTGGGGCTCGTGACCTTCGAGATCTATGCCGCCGCCCGCGAGCAGGTCATCGCCGACCAGATGGAGCAGCTGATGGAGCTGTCCACGCCGGTGGTGAAGCTGTGGGACGGGATCCTCGGGGTGCCGCTGGTCGGCACGCTCGACTCGGCCCGCACGCAGGTGGTCATGGAGACGCTGCTGGAACGGCTCGTCGAGACCGGATCCCGGTTCGCGGTCCTCGACATCACGGGGGTGCCCGCCGTCGACACCGAGGTCGCCCAGCACTTGCTGAAGACGGTGATGGCCGCCCGGCTGATGGGGACCGAGTGCGTGATCTCCGGTATCCGGCCGCAGATCGCCCAGACGATCGTGGCGCTGGGGATCGAGTTCGGCGAGATCGCCACCAAGGCGACCCTGGCCGACGCACTGGCGTACGCGCTGGAGAAGAGCGGGATCCACGTGAGCGAGAGGACGAGCGCCTGATGGAGCGGGTGCCGATTCTCAAGATCGGTCAGGTCCTGCTGGTGTCGATCCAGGTCGATCTGCAGGACCAGACCGTCCTCGCGCTCCAGGAGGACCTGGCCGAGCGCATCGTCGGCACCGGCGCCCGCGGCGTGATCATCGACATCACCGCGGTCGACATCGTCGACTCCTTCATCGGACGGATGTTCGCCACCATCGCGTCGATGTCGCGCCTG
This sequence comes from Actinomadura latina NBRC 106108, assembly GCF_001552195.1. GTDB lineage: Bacteria > Actinomycetota > Actinomycetes > Streptosporangiales > Streptosporangiaceae > Spirillospora > Spirillospora latina. The sequence goes on along the minus strand of NZ_BCQS01000004.1, from coordinate 13,495 downwards.
ATGGACGCCGAGACGGTGGTGGTGGGCATGCGCCCCGCCGTGGCGATCACGCTGGTGGAGCTGGGGCTCTCCCTCGGTGACGTGCGAACCGCGCTGAATCTGGAGAAGGGCATGCGACTGCTCGGCGCCCCGCTGCCCGCGGTGGTGCCGGGCTCCGTGGACGACCGGTGACGACCCCGCCGGGCGCCCCGCTGCCCATCGCCTCCAACGAGGACGTGGTGCAGGTCCGGCAGGTCGTGCGGGCCGCCGCCGCGGCGGCCGGCATGTCGCTGGTGGACCAGACCAAGATCGTGACCGCGGCCAGCGAGCTGGCCCGCAACACCTTCGTGTACGGCGGCGGAGGCACCGCCCTGGTGGAGCCGGTCGTCAGCGAACGCGGCCGGCCCGGCGTCCGGCTCGTGTTCACCGACACGGGGCCGGGCATCCCCGACGTCGCGCAGGCGCTCAGCGAGGGGTGGACGACCGGCGGCGGCCTGGGCCTGGGTCTGCCCGGCGCGCGGCGGCTCGTCGACGAGTTCACGCTGGAGACCGAGGTCGGCGCGGGCACCACGGTGACGGTGGCGAAGTGGGCCCGTTGACGGCCCGCTGGGTGAGCAGCCCGCTCACCGGCGACGCGGTGTGGGCCCGGGCGGAGGAGCCCAGCGCGGCCGCGGGGGCGCGGCGCCATGCCGTCCGGCTGGCCGAGCGGGTCGGATTCACCGCGGCGCGCGTGGCCCAGATCCAGATCGCGGTGACCGAGGCGGCCACCAACCTGGTCAAGCACGCCGTGCAGGGTGAGATGCTCGTGCGGGTGGTGCGCGCCGGCGACGACGCCGCGCTGGAGATCGTCTGCCTGGACCGGGGACCCGGCATCGGCGACGTGCCCGGCTCCCAGCTGGACGGACGCTCCACGACCGGCACCCTGGGCATCGGCCTGGGGGCCATCGAGCGGCTCGCCGACCACAGCGGCGTCCACTCCGTCCCGCGGACCGGCACCGTGCTGTTCGCGCGCTTCCTGCACCCGGGCGGCGAAGGGACCGCCCCTGCGCCGGCCGGCCTGCCCTTCGCCGGGTTGACGCGCCCGATCGAGGGCGAGCAGGAGTGCGGTGACGCCTACGCCGCCCGGCTGGAGGACGGGACCGTCTACGCGATGCTCTGCGACGGGCTCGGGCACGGCCCGATGGCGGCGCGCGCGGCGTCGGAGGCCGTCGCGGCGGTGCGGGAGGCCGCGCTTCCCGCCGGTCCCGCCGACCTTCTGACACAGGTGCACCGGCGGCTGGGCCCGACCCGGGGCGGCGCGGTCGCGGTGGCCGTCGTGGAGCCCGCGAAGGGCGTGGTGCGGTTCGCCGGGCTCGGGAACGTCGCCGGATGGATCATCGGACGCGATCGCCGGCACGGCATGGTCTCCGTCCCGGGGATCGCGGGCGCGCAGGCCCGGAGGCTGCGCGAGCAGGTGTACGACCTGCCCCAGGGCGCGGCGGTGGTGCTGCACTCGGACGGGCTGACCGCCAAGTGGGACGCCGCCGGCCGCCCCGGCCCCGGCCGCGACCCGCTGCTGCTCGCCGCCGACCTGATGCGCGAGGCGGGGGTACGGCACGACGACCGCGGAGTCCTGGCCGTGACCACGGCCGGCTGGAGGTGAAGCGTGGCCGAGGAACTGCTGCGCCTGCGGATATCGGACGAGCAGAGCGTCTTCGCCGTCCGGCAGGCCGGTCGGCAGGTCGCCGCCGCGCTGCGGCTGGACGCGCAGGACCAGGTGCGGGTCGCCACGGCGCTCAGCGAAGTCGGCCGCGAGCTGTTCGCCCATGCCGGCGCGGCCACCGTGGTGTTCCTCCTGGACCGCGGGCATCCGCCCGGCCTGGTGGTGGAGCTGGGCGCCGAGCCCGTCGAGGGCGTGGACCTCCCGCGGGAGGGGGACGCCGCCGCCGCGCGCCTGCTCGACTCGGTCGAGGAGATGGAGACGCCGGCCGGGCCGGGCGTCCGGCTGCGCAAGAACCTCCCGCCCGACACCGGCGCGGTGGACGGCCCCGCGCTGGACGAGCTGCGCGGAAGGCTGGGACGGCTGCGTCCCGTCCCCGCGCTGGAGGAGCTGCGGACCCAGAACGCCGAGCTCATCGAGGCACTGGAGGACGTCCGGCGCCAGCGCGAGGAACTCCGGCTGCTCAACGCCGAGCTGGAGGAGACCAACCACGGTGTCATGGCGCTCTACAGCGAGCTCTCCACGGAGCTGGAGGAGACCAACCGCGGCGTCGTGGCGCTGTACGCCGAGCTGGAGGAGAAGTCCGACCAGCTGCGCGAGGCGGGAGCGGTCAAGAACCGGTTCTGGGCCAACGTCAGCCACGAACTGCGCACCCCCGTCAACGGGATCATCGGCCTCACCCGGCTGCTGCTCGACCCCGCCGCGGAGTCCCTCACCGGGGAGCAGCGTCACCAGATCTCCCTGATCGCCGATGCCGGGGAGACGCTGCTGTCGCTGGTGGGGGAGCTGCTGGACATGGCCAAGGCCGAACAGGGCCGGCTGGCGCCGCGCCGGACCGTGGTCCGGATGCCGTCCCTGCTGCGGCGGCTGTCGGAGCTGCTGGCGCCGATGGCCGAGCAGGCGGGCGTGGAGCTGCGGACGGAGACCGACCCGGCCGCGCCCGCCGACGTGGTCACCGACGAGGAGATGCTGACCCGCATCCTGCGGAACCTGCTGGCCAACGGGCTGAAGTTCACCGACGAGGGAGAGGTGCGGCTGACCGTACGGCAGACCCCGGACCACCTGGAGTTCATCGTCGCCGACACCGGTGTGGGCATCCCTCCCGGCGAGCGGGAACGCGTCTTCGAGGAGTTCTACCAGGTGCCGCGCGGCAAGCGCGGCGGAACCGGGCTGGGCCTGCCCTACTCCCGGCACCTCGCCCGCGCCCTCGGCGGCGACCTCCTGCTGACCAGCGAGCCCGGCGCCGGCACCACGGTGACCCTGCGGCTGCCCCCGCACCGGAACCTGGGCGACCTCGGCTTCGGCCACGTCCTGATCGCCGACGGTGATGAGGCCGCCCGCCGTGCTCTGCGCGCCGTGCTCGACGGCGCCGCCGGACGCGTCAGCGAGGTTTCGGACGGAGCGGCCGCCCGCGACCTGATCGCCGCGGACCCGCCCGGCCTGGTCCTGCTCGGCCCGAATCTGCCGGCGTCCGACGTCACCGCCGCGCTGGCCCGGCCGGTGCCCGGGAGCGTCGTGGTGCTGATCGCCTCCGCGGCCGGCGCCCACCCGGACGATGCCGGGCGGGAACGCGTCGACGCGGTACTGGCGGAGGACCAGGTCTCCCCGGCGATGCTCGCCGACGCCGTCGTACGCGCCCGGGCGCCGCGAGCACGGGGAACCGTCCGATGAGCGACCGTCCCTCGTACACGACCCTCGTCGTCGACGACAACGACACCAAGCGGTACATCATCGGCAGCTGGCTGCGCCGCGCCGGCCACACCGTCATCGAGGCCGCGTCCGCCGCGCAGGTCTGGGAACGGCTCGCCGAACACGAGGTGGAACTGGTCGTCCTGGACATCCAGCTCCCCGACGTCAACGGCATGGAGGTCTGCGAACAGATCAAGGGCTCGCCCGCCACGGCGGCCCTGCCCGTGATCCACATCTCCGCCACGGCGGTCGAGGTCGCCGACCGCACCGACGGGCTGCAGCGCGGTGCCGACGCCTACATGACCGACCCGATCGATCCGGGCGAGTTCATCGCCACCGCCGAGGCGGTGCTGCGCTACTATCGGGCCCGGCGCCGGGCCGAGCGCATCGCCGACCGGATGGCCGCCTTCACCCGGACGTCCCTGGCCATCAACGCCGCCCAGACCTTCGACGCGCTCGCGGTGGTCGCGGCGCGCGGCGCCTTCGAGATCTTCGGCGAGCCCGCGTCCGTGTTCCTCCTCCCTCCGGACGGCCGGGTGAGACGAACCGTCACGCTGAGCGGTGAGCCGCTGTCGAGGAAGTCCCCGGCCGGCATGCCCGCGGAGCTGGCGCAGCTGACCGGGCTCGGCGACGGCACCGGCACCCGTGTCGTGCCCGTCTCCGCCGGGCGGTGGCGGGAGCTGCTGCCGGACAGCGCCGTCGAGAACGACGACGTCCTCCTGGTCACCTCGCGGATCAAGCCGGACCGTCCCCCGATCGGCGTCGCGATCGCGGCGCACGGAGCGTCCGACGAGGACGACGCCAACCTGCTGCGCCAGCTCGGGCAGGCGCTCGCCCTGGCCATGGAGGCGCTGCGCTCGTACACGGTGGAGCACCTGATCTCCCTGACCCTCCAGCGCAGCCTGCTGCCGGCGTCCCGGCCCGTCGTGCCCGGCTGGACGTTCGCCGTCCGCTACGAGCCGGCCAGCGACCAGGCCGAGGTCGGCGGCGACTTCTACGAGGTCATCGACCGGGGCGACGACGTGCTGATCGCCATCGGGGACGTCCAGGGGCACTCCCTGCACGCCGCCACCGTCATGGCCGAGCTGCGGCATGCGCTGCGCGCCTTCGCCGAGGAGGGGCACGGCGCCGTCGCGATCCTCGAACTCCTCAACGATGTGCTGCAGCGCTACCACGACGATCAGACGGCCACCATGATCTTGATGACCCTGGACCCGCGGACCGGGACGCTGCAGGTGGCCAACGCCGGGCACCCTCCTCCGCTGCACGCCGCCGGGGACCGGGTCGAGTACAGCGGCCGCGGCGGCCTGCTGCTCGGTTTCCCCGTCAACCAGGTCGGGACCGAGGAACTCACGGTGCCGCCCGGCGGCACCGTCGTGCTGATCACCGACGGGCTGATCGAGGAGCGCGGCGTCCCGATGGGCACCAATCTGGAGCGGCTGCGCGCCGTCGCCGGGCATGTGGACGACGACCTGGAGAAGTTCAGCGACCGCATCATCGCCGAGTTCGGCCCCCGGGAGGACGACGTCGCCCTCATCGTCATGCGCCGTGACCCTGAGTGAGTGCATACCGATTTCCGCGGACGCGCCCATTCCTTTCCGTCGCCGCGAGTAGAACACGGGTCAAGGACGCGGAATAGTTCGGCATTGGAAGGGCATATCCGGGGCCGGAGGTGCACACATGGTTCCGTTGCTACTGGTTCTTCTGCTCATTCTCATTCTGGCCGGCGCCGGGTTCGCGCTGAAAATCCTGTGGTGGATCGCGATCGCCGTCCTGGTGCTGTGGCTGATCGGCTTCGTGGCCCGTCCCGCCGGTACGGGCGGCCGCCGCGGCCGCTGGTACCGATGGTGAACGACCGGACACACTGGTAACCCCCTGGGGGAGTCGCCGAGGCGCACCGCGGTGAACCTGCGGTGCGCCTCGGCGTGCGAACCATTCCCGCCGAGCCGAGCCGAGCCGAGCCGAGCCGCCGGGCGGCACGCTAATGGGTGCGTTTCAGCAGCATTTCAAGTCTCGCTGGCGGGGCAGGATGTCGGCGTGACCACGAGCGCACTCATCGTCATCGACATGTTGAACCCCTACGATCACCCGGATGCGGGCCCGCTGGCCGCCGGCGTCGAGCATATGATCACGCCCTTGCGCCGCTTGCTGCGCAGCGCCGGGGAACGCGGCGATGTCCACGTTCTGTACGTCAATGACAACTACGGCGACTTTTCCGCCGACCGCCACGACCTGATCCAGCGGGCACTGCACGGGAAGCGGCCGGACCTGGTGGAGCCCATCGTCCCACCGGATGGCTGTGACCTGCTGGCCAAAATACGGCACAGCATCTTCTACGGCACGCCGCTGGAGTATCTGCTGACCCGCGAGAAAGTGGGCCAGGTCATCCTTACCGGGCAGGTCACGGAGCAGTGCGTGCTCTACAGCGCGCTCGACGCCTACGTCAGGCATTTCCAGATCAAGGTGGTGCGCGACGCGGTCGCGCACATACACCCCGAGCTGGGTGACGCCGCGCTGCGCATGATGGAGCTGAACATGCGAGCAGAAATCGTCACCGCCGACCAGTGCTTCTGAAACCCGGCCCGTCGTAGGCGCGCAAAGCCGTGCTCACTGGCTGCGGAGGGAACGAGAAAGGGATTCGCGGGCGACACGCAGCGAGCCCAGACCGGAACGGGATACTGCTGTTCTGGATCGACTACGCAGTGGAATCGGCTACCGTCGAGGTCACTCAGTAGAGCGGCAAAGAGGGGAACGCACATGGCTCAGAAGGTCATAGTTCAGATGACGGATGACCTCGACGGCGGCGAGGCCGACGAGACGGTGTCGTTCGCCATCGACGGCAAGGCGTACGAGATCGACCTCAGCGAGAAGAACGCCGACAAGCTTCGCACCGCTCTTCATCCGTTCATGGACAAGGGGCGTCGATTCAAGGCCGTGAGGGGCGGCAAGGCCGCGGCTCGAAGCAGCGGCGGCCGGGAGCGCAGCGCCGAGATTCGCGAGTGGGCGAAGTCCGCCGGCATCAAGGTGAACGAGCGCGGGCGCATCCCCGCCAACGTCATCGAGCAGTACGAAGCGGCTCACTAACCGGACATCCGAAGGGGGGCCCACCCGTGTCGGGTGGGTCCCTCTTCGCATGAGCGGGAGAGTCGGTTCGCGGAGGCCGGCGAGCCGCGCAGGCCGGCGGCGGCGCGGGTGGGCTGATCGGACGCGACGTAGCCGGTGATGTCCCATTCTTGGGGGCATAGGGAGCCTTCTCTCGGGTACTGGGATATGAGTCAGGTTTGCGGCGGTGACATTAATGCGATAGCGGTCATTGCTCTCCGGATCGACGACAGGTTCTGATGACTTCGAAACGGCAGGCAGGACGGAACGGCGCCCACGTCGCCCTGGTCTCGCTGGGAAGCGAGGTGGTCCGGTGCGGAGTGGGAACCATGCTGCGCGAGCTGGACGCGCTGGACGACGTGGTCGCCAGCGGCAGCTTCGACCACAGCATGGAACTGCTGCACTCGGGCCGGCCCACGCTGCTGGTGCTGAACTACGGCGACGAGCCTCGGCAGGCGGAGAAGCTCGCGAGCACGGCCACCGGCTTCGGCGTGCGAGTGCTGCTGATGCTGCGGAGCGCCACCGGAGAGGCGCTCGCGCAGGTGGCGGCCGTGCCCGCCGACGGCTACCTGCTGGAGCCGACCGTGACACACGAGGTGCTGGTGAACGCGCTGGGCGACCTGGACAGCGGGCTGGTGCCGATTCCCCATCCGGTGGCCCGCAAGCTCCTGGCCGAGGTCGGTCCCGTCGAGCCGGCCGGGCCGGAGCCGGTCGCGGCGCCCGCCGCGCGGGCGGGCACGGAGTCCACCCCGCTCACGGATCGCGAGCTGGAGGCGCTGACCCTGATGGTCGAGGGGCTGAGCAACAAGCAGATCGCCCGCCGCCTGGGCATCTCCGAGCACGGCGCCAAACGGCACGTCGCCAACATTCTGGCGAAGCTCAACTGCTCGAACAGGACGCTGGCGGCCGCCGTCGCGCTCAGTCGCGGACTGGTTCGGGACCCCGGGACCTCACGGCGGGCTCGCCGGTGAACAGGCGCCCGCCTGCGAGGATGCCGCGGTCCGGGGCGGCCAGCCCGCGCAGCGGCGCCCGCGCCTTGAGCAGCATCTCCTCGTACTCGGCCTCGGGGTCGGAGCCCAGCACGATCGCGCCGCCCGCGCCCACCGACAGCCGGCCCGGGTGCGCGACCACGGTGCGGATGACGATGTTGAGATCGGCGGTCCCGTCCAGGCCGAAGAAGCCGATGGCACCGGAGTAGGGACCGCGCGCCCGGCCCTCCAGCCGGTCGATGATCTCCATCGTGCGCAGCTTCGGCGCTCCGGTCATCGATCCGCCGGGGAAGCACGTCCTCGCCGCCTGCACGGCGGTCACCCCATCGTGCAGATGGCCCCGCACGGTCGAGACGAGCTGGTGCACGGTCTCGTAGGACTCCACCGCCATGAAGCGCGGCACGCTCACGGTGCCGACGTCGCTGATACGGCCCAGGTCGTTGCGGAGGAGATCGACGATCATGAGGTTCTCCGCCCTGGTCTTGACGGAGGCGGCCAGCTCCTCGCGCAGGGCGGCGTCCAGGTGCGGTTCGGGGGCGCGCGGCGCGGTGCCCTTGATCGGCTTGGACTCGACCACCCGGTCCCGGTCGACCTTCAGGAAACGCTCAGGGGAGGAACACAGGGCGTGCATCTCGCCCAAACGCAGGTACGCGGCATAGGGCGCCGGGTTGAGCCGTCGCTGAGCGAGATACAGCGCGTAGGGCGAGCCGTCGAAGGGGATCTCTGCCGTGTTGGTCAGGCAGATCTCGTAGCTCTCTCCGGCACGCAGAAGCCGCAGGCATTCCTCGATGTCCGCGAGGTAGCGCGCTCGCGGCCGGACGAGCCACGGCTCAGGATCGAACTCCCTGGTCGGCTGGAGGGCCGGTCGCGTCCTCGCCCTCCGTTTACGGCAGGCGCCGGCCGCCCCGTCGACCCACGCGCGGGCCGCGGCCCGGCTCCCGCGAGCGCCGTCGGTCAGCGCGAGCGCCCAGGTCTCTCCGGCTTCATGGTCGATCGCGACGAACCTGCTCGCCGACATCCAGGTGGCGTCGGGCGAGGACGAGACGTGCGACGCGGGGGCACCGCAGTCGCGCTTCAGCTCGTAGCCGAAGTAGCCGACGTAACCGCCGTTCAAATCGAACGGCAGTGCCGGATCGCTCGGGACGGCCCGTGCCGCGACATGGGCGTCGAGCACGTCGAAGATCGAGGAGAGGACCGTGGATTCGGTGCCGCCGGCGCGTACCAGCACGCTGTCGGACCCCGGCCGGCAGCACAGGATCTCGCCGTGCGGTCCGCCCGCGTCGCCCAGGAAGGAGAAGCGGGACAGACCGGGCTCGACCCGGCTGCTGTCCAGCCAGAAGGAGTACGGCTCGTCCGCGAACAACTCGGAGAACACGTCCGCGGCGTCGGGGACGCCGAAGATCCGCTCGGCCTCCAGCGTCCAGCGCGGGGTTTGCGGCGGTCTCGCGATGACGGCGGCGCCTCGCCGCCTCGCCGCCTCGTTGTGCTCCGCGGCGAGGTCGCGGAAGTTGGACATCAATCTCGGGCCGTACTCGGTGGAGATCGACTCCGGGTGGAACTGCACGCCCCACCACGGCATCCGGCGGTGCCGCAGGCCCATCACGACCGCGTCCGCGGCCCAGGCGGTGATCTCCAGGTCGTCGGGCGCGGGCGTGGCCACGCACAGGGAGTGGTAGCGCACGGCCAGGAAGCGCTGGGGGAGGCCGCGGAACAGGTCGCGCCCGCAGTGCCTGATCTCTTCCACGTGACCGTGGATGGGCGCGGGTGCGGGCACCACGTCGGCCTCCGACAGCCAGGCCAGCGCTTGGTGGCCGAGGCAGACGCCCAGCGTCGGCAGCCCGGAGTCCCGGATCAAGTCGAGCGTGATGCCGATGTCGCGCCGCTGCTGGGGACGTCCGGGTCCGGGGGAGATGATGAGGGCGTCGAAGCGGCTCGGATCCAGCCCGGCCCAGCCGGGATCGTCGTTGGGCATCACCACCGGCTCGACCCCGTAGGCCTGGGCGGCCAGCTGGAAGAGGTTGTAGGTGTAGGAGTCGTAGTTGTCGACGATCAGTGTGCGCACGGCAGTTCCCAGAGGTTGAAGGCGGGCAGGACGGCGCGGTGCCGTACGGCGCGCCGCCAGTCCGCGGCCCGGGGCGAGACCCTGGCGGCCGTCCGGCGGCCGTCGGTGCCGATCCAGGCGCGCACGGGACGAAGACCGTGCAGGGCGTTGAGGGTCCAGGTCTCCAGCCCCGGCAGTTCGGGGAGGCCGACTCGGTCGTGCCGGACGGTGCATCGCCAGCACTCGGCCAGCCGCTCCAGATGGGTTCTGGTCACCGACGGCAGCACGGGGAGACCGGCCTCGGGCACGCACAACTCGTCGCCGCGCCACCACACCAGGGCACTGTGGGCGGTCTCCAGCACGGTGCCGCCGCCGTCGTAGAGGAGCGCGTCATCGGCCCCGGCCGTCCTGGCCTGTTCGCGCAGCCCGGCCAGGACGCGGAGATCAGGGCCCTTGACCGTGGGCCGCACGCGGGGGTCCGATTCCGGCGGGATCCATAGCGTCACCTCCCCGGCGCCGGCGCCGGCGCCGGCGTCGGGCGCGGGTCTGGGCCACAGGGCCAGCCGGGGCTCGGGCCCGCCGTAGGCCTCGATCCGGGGAAACCAGCGGCCCCGCGATGGGAGCCAGTGCCGTACCGCGTCCAGGAAGCCGTGGACGGTGGCGGGCGGCAGTTCGGGCACCGTGTCGGCGCAGGCGCGCAGGAACCGCTGCCCGTGCAGCGCCAGGTCGCGGACCCGTCCTTCGGCGATCAGCCAGGAGTCGACGACCGCCGGCTCGTCCGGGGGCCACTGGGCCGCGGGGGCCAGGCCGGACCGCTCGCTCCATGCCAGGCGCGAGTTCGGCATGTTCACCACCTTCCCTCGCGCACCGCGAAGCGGCGCAGCTTGCCGGTGGGGGTGCGCGGCAGCCTCGGGCGGAACTCCACGCTGCGCGGCACCTTGTAGGCGGCCAGCCGGAGCCGGGCCAAGGCGATCAGCTCGCTCTCCAGTTCGGCCCGGTCCCCATCGGAGCGAGGCACGACGAAGGCGCGCAGTTTGCGTGCGCCGTGCTCGTCGGCGATGACCGCGACCGCCACCTCCGCCACCGCCGGATGCCCGGCGAGCACACGCTCGATCTCCACAGGGGAGACGGTGATACCGCCCACCATCTCCATGTCGTCGTTGCGGCCGCAGTGCCTTATCGCACCACCGTCCACGCGTTCCGCCAGGTCCCCGGTCCGCAGCCAGCCGCCGTGCAGCGCCCGGGCGGTCTGCTCGGGACGCCCCAGGTACCCGGTCATGATCGAGGCGCCTCGTACCCAGATCTCGCCCCGGCTCCGCGTGCTGGGGTCGCCGCTCTCGTCGCGCAGCACGACCTCGTATCCGGGCAGTGGACGGCCGATGGTGCCGGGTTCGTCCCGCCATGCGGTGTTGGAGATGTAGGCGTGGCCGACTTCGGTGGAACCGAGCTGGTCCAGCACGGGGGCGCCCAGCAGCTCGCGAGTCCGGGCGCCCAGGGCGGTGGACAGGGACTCGCCGGCCGAGACGGCCAGCCGTACCGGGGAGAACGCCTCGGACGGGCATTCGGCCACCAGGTTGGCGTATGCGGACGGCACGCCGTACAGCAGCGTGACACCGTGCCGCGCCACGGCCTCGGCGATCTCCGCCGGCGCCGGGCGATGCGGCAGCAGCACCGCGGCGGAGCCGGAGAGGAGCGGGAAGACCAGCGCGTTTCCCAGGCCGTAGGCGAAGAACAGCTTCGAGACCGACAGCGTCACATCGTCGTGCCGCACGCCCACCACGCCTTCGCCCGCGGCCCGCTGGTAGCGCTCCGGGTCGGCGTGGCGGTGCAGTGCCGCCTTGGGGGCACCGGTCGTGCCGGACGTGTACTGCGCGTACAGCGGCGTGTCGCCGGTCACGTCCGCGGCCGGTCCGGAGGGGGCGTTCGCGGCCAGCCGCATCAGGTGCCCGCCCGCCAGGACGGCGGGTCCGTCGAAGCGGCCGAGGAGGTGGTCCTCGGCCACCACGAGACGGGCCCGGCAGTCGCCGGCCATGAACGCGTGCTCGCCGGGGACGAGCTCGGGGTTGACCGGGATCGCCACCGCGCCGAGCCTCGCGGCCGCGAGGAATGCCGTCACCCATGCGATGCCGTCGCCCAACGCGATGAGCACCCTGTCCCCGGGGCGGACCCCCCGGCCGGCGAGAACCGAAGCGGCGGACGCGGCGAGGGCGTGCACCTCGCCATGCGTCCAGGAGCGTTCCGGGGTGTGGAATGCGGGCCGCTGCCACCACCCCGCCCGCCGAGCCCTGGCGGCCTGGCGCATCGCGAAGTTCGCGGGCGCGGCCGCCGCGGTCTCCCTCCCGCCTCGCTGCGGGACGGTCGGCGACTGGACGGCGATACGGCCGGGCGGGAGCTCAGGCATGACGAGACCCTTCTGGCAGGCCGCTGCGGGGCCTGCTCGGCAGATCGAGGGGGGCGATGAGGAAGACGCCGTCCACGGGACCCACCGGCCACCAGCCGCGGGTGATCAGCTCCGCGAGCGCGTCGTCGCGGTCATCGGTCAACGCGATGGCGACCAGGGTGCCGACCAGCCAGAGGATCGCGCCGGACATCGCCAGCGCGTCGGCGTCGCCGGGATCGGCGGGCCGCAGCCGCGGGGTGGCGACCAGCATCGCCACGTGCTCGGCGAGCTCCAGCCGGTCCTCGCGGCCGGCGTCGAGGAGCCGCCGGCGAGCGACGTGGCGGCGATGCTCCAGCCGCGCCAGCCAGCCGTCGTCCACCCGGTCGAGGAGGGCCGCGGGAACGTCGCCCGTCGGCCGCACCGGCGCGCCCGCCACCGCCGCGGGGATGCGGCCCTCATCTCGTCGCGGCGGGGGCGCGCCGTCCGCCGGGAGGTGCGCGGACACGCCGTGGAGCAGGGCGGCGACGCGGTCGCCGCCGCGGCCGAGGTCGCGGGCGAGTCCCTCGGGCGGGGCGCTCAGCTCGTAGTACCGGGCCATCGCGTCGCCACCTCCGGGTAGTCCAGTCCGAGTTCGTCGCACAGCAGCGCCCGGGTACGCCGGACGAACTCCGCCCGCGCCTCATCGTTGGTCAGCCGTTTGATGCCCCACCTGCGGAAGACCTCGTTGTTCCTGGAGTCGCCGCGGCCGAAGAAGGGCAGGGTCATCGTGATGAGGTGGTGCGCCGAGGAGCGGACCTCCTCGCGGGTGTCCGGATCGGCGGCCAGCCGCTTGGCGCTCGTGGTCCCGAAGCCGACGTGGAAGCGCTCCTCCGCCATCAGCGACCGGCACAGTCTGCGCAGCGGCACGTACGAGCACTCGCACAGGTCTTCCATCAGCACGACCTCGGCAAGGTCCACGATCGCCTTGGTCATCACATATCCGGTCCACGTCTCCACCTGGTAGTCGAAGACCGAGAGCGGCGGACGGCCATGGGCGTCCTCCAGCCCGAGATCGTGCGCGAGCTTGTTGAACTTTAAATGGTGACCGTACTCCTCCATCGCCATTCTGCACGCGAGCCACTTCTCGCGTGCGGTGGGGGCGAGCGAAATGGACGGCTCGTCGAACACCGCCGCCCCCGCCGCCTCATTGCGCACATGACTATTGATGATCTTGCCGAGTGCCGTGACGTACTCATCGCCGAGTGCCTGCGCCTCGGCGGCGTCCTGGGTTTCCCGAGCGAGTGCCGGCGCCATGCCACCTCCTTCCGGACGTCATCGACGAAAGCTAAGGACGGCTCGGAGCGGAGGCAAGTGCCCGGATGGGCACCTCGAAAGAGCAGGCCCTGATTTGGGACGGTGCGTCGACCGGGCACCTTTGGCACGTTCCCGCTGATCAAACTTCCCCGTTGGGCAGTTAGGTAAGGCAAGCCTAACAGCCTAATGGCTACCCGGGTCGCCCGTAATAAAAATTGAAGATTCGTCAGGCGCTAAGGGGTATGTCAGGGTTATGCGTCATGACGGAAACGGCGATGCGTCCGAACTGCGTGTCCGTGCAAGGCCGGCTGCTTTCGCCCAAT
>NZ_BCQS01000003.1 GCF_001552195.1 Actinomadura latina NBRC 106108 | reverse complement strand
GCGACCGAGGAGGAGCGCTGAGACTCCGGCGGCCAGGGCGATGCGGCGGGCTTGGGCGGCGGGGATCGGGGTGCCGTCGGCCAGTCGGGCTGGGGCCTGGCCGCCGGTGAGGGTGTCCAGGTCGCAGATGACGGTGACGCGGGTGGCGGTGTGCCCGCCCGACAGGACGGCGGTCAATGCGGCGGCGGTGCGTTCGGACGGGTCGCGGCGGTCGTCGGTGCCGGCGGGTTTGGCCAGGGGGGCCAGGGTGCCGTCCCAGATCGCGGCGTCTTCGGCGTTGAGCCAGCCTTTGACGTAGCGGCCGCCGTCCAGGGATCGGGTCGTGTCGATCCAGGAGCGCTCGTAGCCGCGGCGGGTGTCGGTGTCGGGTGCCGCTTCGGTGCCGTCGCGTTCGGCGATGAGGTCGGTGATCCTGTTGCCGAGGGCGGCGACCTTTCCGGCGGAGAAGCCCTGCCCGGCCAGATCGAGGAGGATCTGTTCGGCGGCGGCGCAGTCGGCGTCGTCCAGCCGGGCGACCGCCGCGGCGATGGTGGAGGCATACCCGTAGGACAGGTCGCTTGCGGCGAGCCGACGCGCCACTTCGGGGAGGCGGCGGCTGTGGCGGGCGAGGTGGAGGCGTTCTCTGGCGCGGGCTTCGCGCATGCCCATGCGGGTGCGCAGCCACGCCAGCGTGGACGGCAGGCCCCACCGGCGCACCTCGGCGGACGCGTCGATGCGTCCGATCAGCGCGGCCAGGGCGCTCTCATGCCGATCGGTGGCGCGGGCGAGCGTTTCGGCCTGTGCCATGCAGACGGCCGGGGAGTCGGGCGCCTCGCGCCGGGCGAGTTCGGCCGCGATCGAGGCCGCCGCGTCCACCAGCTCACCGGTGGACATCGACGTGACATCGATTCCGCTCGAACACATAACTCCATGCTATCGAACGAACACGCTCAGAATTGCCCAACCCAGTGAGAATAATCAGACCTTCTGGATAGCTCTGGCCAATGCTACGTCCGCACCGAGCCCCTTCGCCTCAGCCGACGGCAGGGACGCCGGTGTTCTGGCGTTATGGGTTGTGATGCCCGGTTGTGAGACCGAGGGTGGCGAGGCTGGCCGTCGCCTTGGCCTTATCCGGTTAGGAGGTCTGTCCATTGGCGGCATACCTCGGGTAGGGCGTAGGCGGTTTTGAGTTGGGCTTTGGCGACGTCACTGTCTTGTTGCCAGCGGTTCAGGGTGACTGTGGCCGAGATCGAGGCGGCCATTGCCGTTGGGGATTCGTGGATCCAGCGGGGGTCGTAGATGGTTTCGGCGCCGGGCCAGTTGAGGAGGGCCGGGACGGCGCCGGACGCCATTCCTTCAGCCGGGGCCAGGTGGAAGCTCTCGTCGTCGCTAGTGGAGAGGACGAAGCCGATGCGGCGCAGCCAGGAGGCCACGTCGCGGCCGTAGCTGTCGAAGACGACGCCGCCGGAGAGGAGGTGGGAGCGGCGGATGCGGCGGAACACCTTCTCGTAGTGGGCCCGCTCTTCTTCCTTCTGCCAGATCCACCAGTACTCCCAGGGGAGCTTGGATTTGACGAAGAGGGTGAAGCGGGGGTCGTCGCGGCGCAGCTCTTCGAGGACGTCCAGGGCCAGGTCCAGGCGTTTGCGGGACGGGGCTATGCCGATCATCCCCAGGTGGTGTTCGGCGCCGGGGAGTTTGGCGCGGTCCAGTTGGGCGTCGTCCACCCAGTTGGGGATCGTGACGACCTTGGAGGCGGGCCAGCCGGTCACTTCGCGGGTCAGGTCGGTGTAGTGGGGGCTGACGCAGACGACCTGGTCGACCGCATCGATGTCGAGCTGCTTCGGCCAAGCGGCGTAGAGCTCGAAGCGATGGAGGCGGACGACCAGGCGCTGGTCGGTGCGTTTGTGGCTCGCGAACCAGAGGGCGTTCGGGCCGCACCATTCGCAGATGATGACGTCCGCCCAGTCGACCAGGTCTTGGCTGCGTTTCTCGTCGTGGGCCTTGAGGGCTGCCCAGTGGTCTACGCGGATTTCCATGTCGGGGCGGGAGCGCAGGTAGTCGAGCAGGCGGGTGAAGAACTTCAGGTCGTGGCCTGCCACGCCGACGCGGAGGGGACGGCCCTTGACGGCCAGGACACCCGGGGACGGTTCGGGGAAGGTCTGGGAGAGGTGGCTCCGGAGGCGTTCAGCGGCGGCGTCGAGGGTGAAGTCGGCGGCGGCCGTGCGGCAGCGGTCGGCGGCGAGGGTGTAGACGTCCGGGTTCTTGCCGATGAGGGTCAGGGCGTCCAGGACGTCGTCCTCGGTGGCCGCGAAGAGGGGGTAGTCCGCGCCGAGGAGCCGTTCGTGCATGGGTGTGCGGTTGAGGACCACCGGGACGCCGAGAGTGCCGCATTCCAGGACCTTCGTGGACAGTTCCAGGCTCGCGTCCATCGACGGGTCGCGCCACGACAGGCCGACGTCGCAGGACGCGGTCAGCCGCATCGCCTCGGCGCGGGGGTGGCCGCCGTGCCAGACGACGCCCTCGGCCGTTTCCAGCGCGGTGCGCATGCGGGTCGCGAAGCCCGGGTCGGCGGGGTCGTCGTGGACCTTGTCGCCGATCATGTGGAGTTCGGCGTCCACGCCGCGCATGGCGAGCAGGCGCGGGAGGGACGTCATCTCGTAGGTGTTCCAGCGCGGCGCGAACTTGCCCGTGTAGACGAGCCGGAGCGGGCCGTCGGGGGCGCCGGGAGGGCGGGTCTCCAGGTCGGAGAGGACGACCACCGGCGGGAACAGGACGCTCTTGCCCGCGGTGGCGGGGACGGCGCTCTCCAGGAAGCCGCGCAGTTCCTCCGTCTGGCACAGGAGGACGCGGGAGGCGTCCGCGATGCGGCGCAGTTCGCCCTTCGCGGCCACGCTGAACCCGGCGGCCGACTGCGGGACGTCGGTCAGGTACGTCCAGAGGCGTCCGGCCAGGGGGCCCGCGGCGAGCTTGCCCGCGAGGCGGCGGCCCCGGACGACGACCAGGTCGTGCGGGGCCTCGGCGTCGATCCGCGCGAGGATCGCGGCGGCGTGCCGCGGGGCCATGGGCGCGTCGAGGAGTCCCTCGGCGTGCGGGCTGCGGACGGTGACGCCGGGCAGGGCGCGGAGCGGGTCGACGAGCCGGCCGGTCCGGACGGGCGCCTTGAGGACCAGGGTCACCTCGCAGCCGGCGCGCGCGAGGGCCTGGACCATGCCCTGGGCCCAGATCGCCGACCCGTCGATCATGTTGAGGTCGACGTCGCCGTAGACGAGGGCACGTGGTCGCACGGTTGTTCCTTTCAACGGGCCGGTTCGAGAACGTCGGCGAGCCGGCCGGGTGCGGTGGCGCCTCCGGCCAGCACGGCGTCCCAGCGCAGGGACGCGAGGGTCGCGGGCGGCTCCTGTCCCCACAGGACGAGCGGGAGCCTGCGGGCGGCGGCGATCTCGCGGATCTCGTGCAGCGCGAGATCCCGGTCGTACATGCCGGGAACGCCCAGGTACGCCCACGGGCCGCCGGGCTCGCCCGCCGCCGCGTCCACGACGAGCATGTCCACGTCGGCCCTGTCCAGGACGATCGCGGCGTCATGCGGGTACAGCGGGACGACTCTGGTGTGCTCGGCGAGCAGCGCCGCCGTGCGCGGCGCCAGGATCCCGGCGATGATCAACCCCTCGCAGGGGCCCGCGACGAGCAGGCGGTTCTCGGGACGGTCGACGCGGTCGGGCTGGACGCCTCCGCCCGGCGACGAGCCGGAGCCGGACACGGCGGCGTTCCGCTTGCGCCACAGCCGGTACAGGTCCTTCGGCAGCCGCTTGCCGCGCTTCGGGTTGCGCGCCGCCCCGGCGACCAGGCGCCCGAACTGGACGGCCGTCGACATCTCCATCGCGGCGAGCCGCTTCTCCAGCTCCGCGAGCCGCGCCTCGCGCTCCCGCAGCGTCGACTTCAGCCGTCCCAGCTGCTGGTACGCCTTCGCGTCCTTGGCGTCACTCACTCAGGAACTCCATGATCACTTCGGCGATGCGGGGGCCGGCGTGGCCGTCCCACAGGGGTGGTCTCCGGTCGGCCGGCGGCGTGCCCGACTCCAGGGCCTTGCGCGCGGCGGGCACGAGTTCCTCGAACGTGACGAGGCGGTTCGTGCCGTGCGTGATGGTGATCGGCCGCTCGGTGTTGGGACGGACGGTCAGGCACGGCACGCCGAGGATCGTCGTCTCCTCCTGGAGGCCGCCCGAGTCCGTGACCACCGCCGCCGCCCCCCGCACGGCGGCGATGAAGTCGGTGTACCCGAGCGGGTCCAGGATGTGCACGCCGGAGTGGTCGTCCAGCCCGGCGGCCAGGAGGTTCGCGCGGCCGCGCGGGTGCACGGGGATGACCAGGTCGGCGAGGTCGGCGACGCCGTGCAGGTGCCGGACGAGGGCGGACGCGGTCTCGGGCGCGTCCACGTTCGCGGGGCGGTGCATGGTCGCCAGGACGTACCGCTCCGGCAGGCCGTGGGCCTCCCGGACTGCGGCCGTGTCGAAGGAGTCGAGGTTCGCGAGCAGCGTGTCGATCATCGGGTTGCCGACCAGGTGCGTCCGGGACACCGGGACGCCCTCGGCGGCCAGGTGCCCGATCCCCTCCGGGCTCGTGACCAGGCACAGCGCGGACAGCTGGTCGGTGATCCGCCGGTTCACCTCCTCCGGCATGGTCATGTCGAAGCTGCGCAGCCCGGCCTCCACATGGGCGACCGGGATGTGCAGTTTGGCCGCGACGAGGGCGGCGGCGATGGTCGAGTTCACGTCGCCGTACACGATGACCAGCGCGGGTGAACGGCTCGTGAACTCCCCCTCCAGGCCGATCATGAGCGCGGCGGTCTGCTCGGCGTGCCCGCCCGAGCCGACGCCGAGGTTGACGTCGGGCTCGGGAAGCCCCAGCTCGGCGAAGAAGATGTCCGACATCCGGGCGTCGTAGTGCTGACCCGTGTGGATCACCGCCTGCTCGGCGCCTGCGGCGCGCAGGGCGGCGATGACCGGGGCGGCCTTGACGAAGTTCGGCCGCGCCCCGAGGACGTGCACGATGGGTGCCAACACAATTTCCCTTCTGTTCATCGGGGTCGCTTAGCGTCCGGCCCCGTGGTCGACCAATCCGTACTGAAGAAACCCGTCTACCTGGCCGGACTCGCCTGCCGGCAGCTGCGGGACGATCCGGGCCGGGCGTCGCGACTGGCGGTGCGGCTGGTCGCGCGCACCCCGTTCGGTGCCCGGCTGCGGCAGTCGCCGCTGGCCGTCCCGGAGCCCCGGGACGTCCGGCGCGAGACCGAAGACCTGCGTGCCCTCCTTGCGCAGCCCCCAAGCGCCGCGCGGCGCGAGCCCAGGCCCGGCAGCACCGTTCTGCAGTTCGTGACGAACGCGCTGCCGTGCACGAGCGCCGGATACACCGTCCGGACGCACCGGATCGCGCTCGCCCAGCGGGAGACGGGCCTCGACACCCACGTGGTCACCCGGCTCGGCTACCCGCTCAGCCAGGGCGTCGGCGACGCGCGGGCGCGGGTGGACGTCGACGGCGTCCCGTACCACCGGCTGCTGCCCTGGCTGCCGCCGTCCGATCCCGTCAAGGCCGTCGGGAAGGGCGCCGATCTGGCCGGACGGCTGGTCGAGGAACTGCGGCCGGCCGTCCTGCACGCGGTCAGCAACCATCTGAACGCGGCCGTCGCGCTGGAACTGGGACGCCGCCACGGCATCCCCGTCGTCTACGAGGTGCGGGGCTTCCTGGAGGACTCCTGGCTGTCCCGCGACCCCGCCCACCGCGAGACCGACGACTTCTACCGGCTGACCCGCGAGCTCGAAACGCGCCGGATGGCCGAGGCGGACGCCGTCGTCACGCTCGGCGAGGCGATGCGGGCCGAGATCGCGTCCCGCGGCATCCCCGAGGAGAAGATCTTCACGGTCCCGAACGGCGTGGACGAGGCGTTCCTGGAGCCGCTCCCCGGCGCGCGGGACCTGCGCGAGCGACTCGGCATCCCGGGGACCGCGACGGTCGTGGGCCTCACCTCGTCGTTCTACGGCTACGAGGGCATCGACACGCTGATCGACGCCGCCGCCCTGCTCCGCGACCGCGGCGCGCCCGTCACGCTCCTGCTCGTCGGGGACGGCCCGGAGCGGACGCGGCTCGAACGGCGGGCCGCCCGGCACGGGGTTCACGCCGTGTTCACCGGGCGGGTGCCGATGGAGTCCGTTCGCCGATTCCACGCCGTCCTCGATGTGTTCGCGGTTCCGCGCCGGGCGGACCGGGTGTGCCAATTGGTGACGCCTCTCAAGCCGATCGAGGCGATGGCAGGGGGAATCCCCGTCGTAGCCAGTGATGTCAAAGCTCTGCGGGAAATCGTGGAACCGGGCGTGACGGGCGCGTTAACAGTTCCGGAAGACCCGGAAGCATGGGCGAATTGTCTGGAAGATCTGGCTTACGCTCCCGATCAAAGACAGAAAATCGGACGGTCGGCCCGGGAATGGGTCGCGGCGGAACGCACCTGGCGCGCCGTCACCGAGCGATACCGGGCCGCCTACCGACTCACCTAGATCGAAGGGAGCCGGGCGCATGGATCTTGTGGTCATCGGACTCGGCTACGTCGGCCTGCCGCTCGCGCGGGAGGCCTGCCGGGCCGGCCTGCGGGTCGGCGGCCTCGACCGCGACGCGCGCGTGGTCGCCGGCCTCAAGGCGGGCCTGTCGCACATCGACGACGTCTCGCCCGCCGAGATCGAGGAGATGCTGGAGGCCGGGTTCGCCCCGAGCCTGCACGAGGACGTCCTGGACGGCGCCCGCACCGTGGTCATCTGCGTGCCGACGCCGCTGTCGCCGGAGGGCGGCCCCGACCTCACCGCCGTGCGCGGCGCGGCGGAGGCGGTCGCGCGGCACCTGGAGCCGGGGACGCTGGTGGTGCTGGAGTCGACCACCTACCCGGGCACGACCGAGGAGGTCGTCCGGCCGATCCTGGAGACGTCCGGCCTGGTCGCGGGCGAGGAGTTCCACCTGGCGTTCTCGCCGGAGCGGATCGACCCGGGCAACCCGGTCTACGGGGTGCGCAACACCCCGAAGATCGTCGGCGGGCTGGGCCCGGCGTGCGCGTCGGCGGCGTCGGCGTTCTACGGCAAGTTCGTCGACCGGGTCGTGCAGGCCAGGGGCACCCGCGAGGCCGAGATGGCGAAGCTGCTGGAGAACACCTACCGGCACGTCAACATCGCGCTGGTCAACGAGATGGCGGTGTTCTGCAACGAGCTGGGCATCGACCTGTGGGACGCGATCGACTGCGCGGCCACGAAGCCGTTCGGGTTCCAGGCGTTCCGGCCGGGGCCGGGCGTCGGCGGGCACTGCATCCCGATCGACCCGAACTACCTGTCGTACAAGGTCAGGTCGCTGGGCTACCCGTTCCGGTTCGTGGAGCTGGCCCAGGAGATCAACGACCGGATGCCCCGGTACGTCGCGGAACGCGCCCAGCAGCTGCTCAACCGGGAGGGACGCGCGCTGAAGGGCGCCCGGGTCGTGCTGCTCGGCGTCACCTACAAGGCCGACATCGCCGACCAGCGCGAGTCGCCGGCCCGCCCGGTGGCGCGGCGGCTGGCCCGGCTGGGCGCCGACCTGGCGTTCCACGACCCGTTCGTCGCGTCCTGGGACGTCGACGGCGCGCCGGTCCCGCACGCGGGCGACGACCTGGCCGCCGCGCTCCGGGAGGCCGACCTGGCGATCGTGCTGGCCGACCACGCCGCCTACGACGCCGGGACGCTGACGCGGCACGCGCGGCTGCTGTTCGACACCCGCGGCCGGACGCGCGACTCCCAGCTGGACACCGTGGAACTCCTCTAGCAGAGGGGGACGAGTCGCCCGGCAGCGTCCATGTCGAGGACGGCGGGAATTCATCGGCAATTTCCCTCAGCCGCCGAGAATCGGACGTAGATGATGATTCCAGCGCGTTACGGAGTGAGTGTGATGCGGGTCTGTGTTTGCACGGTGGTGCACCATCCCGAGGACGCACGCATTCTGCACCGGCAGATTCGCGCGCTGCTCGACGCCGGCCACGAGGTCACATATATCGCCCCATTCCGGGCATGCAATGCGACCCCGTGGCGGCAGATCAGCCCGGTGGACGTCCCGCGGGCCACGGGGCGGCACCGGCTCCGGGCCCTGCGCGCCGCCCACCGGGCGCTCACCGAGCACGCCCGGTACGCGGACGTGGTCCTGCTGCACGACCCCGAGCTGCTGGTGTCCCTCCCCCGCGAGGTCCGGGAGCGGACGGTCGTGTGGGACGTCCACGAGGACACCGCCGCCGCGCTGTCCGCCAAGGACTGGCTGCCCGCCCCGGCGCGGCCCGTGCTGCGCCCGGCCGTGCACCGTCTGGAGCGGCGCAGCGAGCGGCGGCACCGGCTGCTGCTCGCCGAGGAGGGCTACCGGGCCCGGTTCCGCGGGGACCACCCGGTCGTGCCCAACACCACCTACGTCTCCGACCGGCCGCCCGGCCCGCCGGACGGCCGGCGCGCCGTCTACGTCGGGCAGCTGTCCCGGGCGCGCGGCGCCCTCGACATGATCGAGATGGCCCGCCCGCTGGCCGCCGAGGGCATCCTGGTGGAGCTGATCGGCGCGGCCGACGCCGACGTCCGGGACGCGCTGCGGAGCGCCCAGCGGGAGGGGCTCGTGCGCTGGTACGGGTTCGTCCCGAACGACCGGGCGCTGCGGATCGCCGAGGGCGCGATGGCCGGGCTGGCACTGCTGCACGACGAGCCGAACTACCGGCACTCGATGCCGACGAAGGTCGTCGAGTACATGGCGCACGGCATCCCGGTGATCACCACGCCGAACCCGGCGGCGGTCGGCATCGTCGAACCGGCCGGCTGCGGGCTGGTCGTCCCGTTCGGCGACCCGCAGGCCGCCGCGAAGGCCGTCCTGGGGCTGCGGAACGACCCGGCCCTCCGCACGGAGCTGGGCAAGCGCGGCTACGAGGCGGCCCGCGCGCGGTTCCACTGGCCCGTCCACGCCGCGCGCTTCGTCGCGCAACTGGAGGCCTGGGCGGACCGCTCCACCGAGGCGGTCGCCGAGCCCGTCCCCGAGTTCTGACCCGCCGGTCAGGTGGGGTGGTGCAGCCGGAACGCGACCGACCGGGCGATGCGCGCGGCGGCGCCCGGCGGGCGGTTCGCCTCCACCACCACGACGTACCGGGCGACGCGCAGCGCGATCATCCCGGCGGTCGGGCCGATCTCGTACGCCTCGTCCCCGCCGATGTCGCGGCGCCGCCGCGCCTGCGCCTGCGTGGCCTGCAGGGCGTCCAGCATCCGGGAGGCGGCCTCGTCCGTCTCGGCCACCCAGCGGACGCTCACGGTGAGGCCCCGCACGGCCGGATCGGTGTCCTCGGACGCGCGCACGGACGGCTTCGGCGACCCTGACGTGCTCGGCTTCGGGCTCTTCTCGTCGTCCGCGTCGTCCCCGGACTCCCGCTTGGCGCGTTTGCCGCGTTCGTCGCGTTCGTCGCGCGGCTCGTAGGTGCAGGACACCGGGCGCGGCAGCCGGACCGGCCCCGCCGACGCGCGGCTCGGCGCGGCCGTGTAGCCGTCCATCCGCGCCGTGACGAGGTCGGTCCTGGTGAGCAGCGAGCACGCGTCCGGCCAGTCCGCCACGGGCACCCCGCCGAGTTCGGCCGGGCCGGTGCCGGTGCGCCCGCCGCGCAGGGCGAGCAGCCGCGCCGCACCGTCCGGGCGGGGCGCCGCCTGCGGGACGGACACGTACAGCAGCCCGCCCGCCGCCGCGAGCCACGGCCGCGCGCCCGGCAGGTCCGGGTCCATCGAGAACGGCGCGGGCGCGGTGGTGGCGCTGCCGTCGCCGGGCTCGACGATGTCGACGCCGGCCGGCAGCAGCCCCTCCGACAGCCGCGGGCGCAGCGCGAAGACGTGCCCGCCGGCCTGCGCGAGCGCCGCGTACGCGGGGACGTCGCGGCCCCAGTCGACCCGCCCGGACGCCACGTCCACCGCCTCCATGCGGGCGCCGCCGGACCCGTCCGGGTGGTAGACGACCACGAGCCGCCCCGGCGTCAGCACCCCCGGGCACATCAGGTCGCCGCACACCCCGTCGCCCTTCCAGACGCCGAACTGGCCGCCGTCCGCGCCGAACGCGCGCAGCGCCGTCCCGTCCGAGGCGAGCGTCACCCCGTCCAGCATCGAGACCTCGGGCGACTCCTTGGAGCCGAGCCGCTCGTCCCAGCGGACGGTGCCCTTCGCCGGGTCGACGGCCAGCAGCCGGCTGCGGCGCCGCCCCGCCTCCTCCCGGCAGTCCAGGCCGAACGCGGCGAGGTCCTCCCGGCCGTCGGACGGGTGCGCGCCGCCCTCGAACAGCCGGCAGCCGCGCGGCAGCGCCAGCCGCCACACCCGGCTGCCCGTCACCGCGGAGACGCCGAACAGCGTGCGGTGCCGCTCGTCGGTGGTGAGGACAATGTCCGATCCGGCGGGCCAGCGCAGCGTCGTCCGGGACACCGCCGCGGGACGCTCGCCCTCCCGCCGCCACAGCAGCCCGCCCGAGAGCGCGTCGAAGGCGACGAGCGCCCGGTCGCGCCGGTCGCCGTTCCGCTCGAAGTAGGCGACCAGCCGGGACCGCGTGGACGTCCAGCCGAGCAGCGTCCACCCGGAGCGGCGGTAGCTCCAGCGGTCGCCGCCGGTCCGCGCGTCCCGCACCTCCAGCCCGTGGCCGGAGGCGGTCACGACCTGCCCCTGCGCGACCTGGTAGGCGACGCCGTCGTAGCCGCCGGCGGCGCCGTGCTGCATCCGGGTCGTCTTCTCCCAGCTCACCGCGAGCGGGCCCGGGGGCGGCCCGACCTCGCGCTGCGGCGTGACGGGCTCGCCGGTCACGGTGTGCCGCACCTGCCACCATTCGGCGCGCAGGACGTACGTGTCGACGAGCACGACGCACAGCGCCACGGCGACCGCGGCGGAGACCAGCCCGAGCACGACGCGGACCCTGCCCACGGACTCCGGTCGGCCACCAGGCCGCTGCCGGCTCCCGACCACTACCGCGCCGCCTCCTCCCGCTGATTACTGTGTCTGGGACGACACCCACCATGCCGTGTGAGAGGCGCCGGGCGCGACAGAACGGAGTCGAACCGTGGAGGTCTTCACCCGCTGGCACTCCTGGGACACGGTCCGTGCGGACATCGCCGCGTCCGGTGCGCCGGTCGACGTGGACGCGCTGGGCGCGGCCGTCGCCGCCGCGCGGCAGTGGCACGGCGATCAGAAGCGTCCCACGGGCGCACCCTACGTCGAGCATCTGCTGGAGGCCCTCGAAGTCCTGGTGCGCGGGGCCGGGGTGACCACACCGGCCGTGCTGACCGCCGCGATCCTGCACGACGTCGTCGAGGACACCCCCGCGACCCTGGCGGACGTGGAGGCCGAGTTCGGCGCGGAGGTCGCCGAACTGGTCGACTGGGTCACCAAGCCGCCCGCAGCCGGCGCCGGACGCCAGGCCAAGCGCGCCGCCAAGGCCGCCTACCTGCGCCGCCTCGGTGACGCCCCGGCCGAGGCCGTCCAGGTGAAGCTCGCCGACCGCGTGAGCAACGTCCAGACCCTCGGCGACATGCCCCCGGACTTCCAGCGCCGCTACTACGCCGAGACCCTCACCTACATCGTCCCGCTGACCGCGCCCCACCCCTGGTTCAGGGCCTGGTACGCGTCCTGGCGGACGGAGTACGCCCACCTGCTATGACCGGACGGTCACGGGGGTGGGATGATCGGTGCATGGAGCGGGAGTGGGTGGTCGAGGAGAGCGTCGCCGTCGCGGCGGAGCCCGGCGAGGTGTACGCGGCCGTCGCCGATCTGCGGCGGATGGGCGAGTGGAGCCCCGAGGTGTTCGCCATCTGGGTGCGCGGGCGGACGATCGGGCCGGACACGAGGTTCGTCGGGTTCAACCGCATCGGGTGGCGTGTGTGGTTCACCACGTGCCAGGTGACCGCGGCGGTGCCCGGCACGGCGTTCGCGTTCCGGGTGTCGAGCTTCGGGGTACCGGTGGCGTTGTGGGGGTACCGCGTCGAGGACGTCTCGGACGGCCCGTCCGCGCCCCGGACGCGGCTCACCGAGTACTGGGAGGACCTGCGCCGCGACGGCCGGGGCGCGAAGTTCGTCTCGGTGCTCGGCAAGGTCTTCACCGGCGTCCCGGCGGAGCGGCGCGCGGCCGTGAACCGCGCGGGCATGCGCGCCACCCTCGACCGGATCCGGACGGCCGCCGAGAAGCGGTAGGCCCCGGTTCTTGGCAGCAAAACGAGAACCTGTTCTACTAAGCGGTGTGACAAGCACCGTGCAAGCGCATGCGATCCAGGGCGAGCGGGTCACCCTTCCGGTGCGGATCCGCGACGCCGCCGTGGCGTCGGCGATGTTCGCCGTGCCCGCCCGCGCCGCCCAGGCCGTCATCGCCTACTCCGGGCTGGACGTCGCCGAGCCGCTGCCCGGCCGGGCGGTCTGCTCGCTGGCCTTCGTCCGGTACGCGGACGGAGACCTCGGGCCCTACCACGAGTTCGCCGTCGCGTTCCTGGTGCGCCCGCCCGGCCCCGCGCCCGCCGGGATGCGCGGACGGCTGCGCGGCGTCGGGGCGTTCATCCACTGGCTGCCGGTCAACCAGGAGTTCACGCTGGAGGCCGGGCGGACGATCTGGGGGTTCCCCAAGGAGATCGCCGACATCCCCATGGACCTGGCCGGGCGCGTCAAGCGGTGCGCGGTGCGGCTCGGCGGGAGGACGGCGATCGAGATCGCGGTGAAGCCGGGCGTGCCGATGCCGGGGAGCACCGCCGCGCCGAAGGTCGACGCCTACTCCTGCATGGACGGCGTCACGCGCCGGACGCCGTGGACGCTGACGCCGTCCGACGTGCGGACGCGTCCGGGCGGGGCGAAGGTCGTCCTGGGCGACCACCCGGTGGCCGAGGAACTGCGGGGACTGGGGCTGGATCGCGCGCGGGCGCTGAGCAGCAGCACGGTCGGGCATCTGCGGATGGTCTTCGACGGCGCCGAGGAGGTGCGCCGGTGAAGCGGACGGCGCTGGTCACGGGCGCGGCGGGCGGGCTCGGCGCGGCGGCCGCGCGGCGGCTCGCGGCGGCGGCCTGGGACGTCGTCGCGGTGGACGTCGACGAGGCGGGCCTGGCGGAGACCGCGCTGCGATCGCCCAACATGCACGTGCGGACCTGCGACGTCACCGACCCCAAGGCCGTCGTGGACGTCCTGGCGGTGATCGGTCCCGTGCACCGGGTCGTGCACGCCGCCGTGATCGCGCCGGCCGCGCCCGTGCTCGAGCAACCGCCCGCCGAAGTGAAACAGGTTCTCAGCACGGACGTGTACGGCACCATGCACGTCGTACGCGCCACGCTGCCCGGCATGCTGGAGCGCGGCGCCGGCGAGCTGATCCTCTGCGCCCCGCCGCCGGAGCCCGGCGCGACGACCGCCGCGTCCGGGGCCGTCGCCGCGTACGCCGAGGCCCTGTTCACGGAGCACGGCGGGCGCGGGGTGACGATCCGGTGCGTCCACCTGGACGATGAGACCCCGGCGCGCCTCGTCCTCGACGCGGTGGACCGCTCGCTCGCCCGCCCGCCCGGCGACCTGCACGTCCGCCCCCGGCGCGGACGCCGCCCGCTCGCCCGGACGGCCGCCCCGCGCTGAACCGGGGCCGACCGATTAAGCTGTCTCCTTCGCCCCTCCGGGGGGCCGGGGGACGTCCCCGGCGCGACACACGTCCGAGGAGCAGCCTGCATGTCGTCCCAGGTCACCGGGCGGCCGACCGGTCCCGGCGGCACGGTGAAGGATCAAGAGATCGCCGCCGAGCAGCGCTACGTCGACATCGCCTACGCCCGGCTGGAGGAGATGCGCGCCGACGCGCAGGCCATGATCCGCGAGGGCTTCCGGCAGTCGCTCGCCGGCACCAAGGCCTCGCTCGTGGACCGCGACGCCATGGTCCACCAGGCGTCGCTGCGCGCCCAGGCCCTCGACATCGCCGACGACGGCCTGGTCTTCGGCCGGCTCGACCTGCTGCCCGGTGAACAGGCGGCGGGTGAACAGGCGGCCGCGGAGGTCCGCTACATCGGGCGCATCGGCGTGCGCACCAGCGAGCACGACTCGCTCGTGATCGACTGGCGGGCGCCCGCCGCCGAGGACTTCTACCGCGCCACCCCCGAGGACCCGCGCGGCGTCGTCCGCCGCCGCGTCCTGCACTCGCGCGGGCACACCGTCGTCGACCTGGAGGACGACCTCCTCGACCCGGACGCGGCCGACGGCATGACGATCGTCGGCGACGGCGCGTTCCTCGCCTCGCTCGCCCGCACCCGCGAGGGCGCGATGCGCGACATCGTCGCGACGATCCAGCGGGAGCAGGACGAGGTGATCCGCGCCCCCGCCGACGGGACCGTCCTGGTGCGCGGCGCCCCCGGCACCGGCAAGACCGCCGTCGCGCTGCACCGCGTCGCCTACCTGCTGTTCCGGCACCGGCGCCGGTTCGGGTCGCGCGGCGTCCTCGTGATCGGCCCGAACCGGCGGTTCACCGCCTACATCGAGCGGGTGCTGCCGTCCCTCGGCGAGGGTTCGGCGACGCTGCGCTCGCTCGGCGACCTCGTCGACGGGGTCACGGCGACCGTCCACGACCCGCCGCGGCTCGCCCGCGTCAAGGGCGCGGACGCGATGGTGCACGTGCTGCGCCGCGCCGTCGCCGACCACGCGCCGGGCGCCCCCGACGAGCTGCGCGTCGTGTTCAAGGGCGTCGTCGTCACGCTCGACCGGAACCGCCTCGACCGGATCCGGAACGACCTCCACCGGCGCAGCCGCGGCAGCGTGAACGCGGCGCGCGGGCGGGCCGCCGAGATGCTCCTGGACGCACTCTGGGGCCGCTTCAACGACGTCGGCGGACCCGAGGCGGCCGAGGCCGAGGAGAGCGCCGAAGCGGGCCTGTGGAACGCGATCCTGGCCGCCGACGGCCTCGCCTCCCTCGACGACGAGCCCGCCCGCGGCCGGCAGAACGGCGACCCCAAGCGCGCGCAGTTCGACGCCCGCGTCCGCGAGCAGCGCGCGTTCACCGACTTCCTCGTCGCGTGGTGGCCGATCCGCCGCCCCCTGGACGTCCTGCGCTCGCTCGGCGCCCCGGCCCGCCTCCGCCGCGCCGCCGGCCGCGACGTCGACCGCGCCGACATCGACCCGCTCGCCGCGTCCTGGGCCGGCGGCGCCCCGCTCAGCTACCAGGACGTCGCGCTCCTGGACGAGCTCGACGCGCTGCTCGGCTCGCCGCCCCGCCCGTCCCGGCGCCGGAAGGCCCCGTCCGAGGAGGACCCGTTCGTCGTGGACGGCGTCAACATCCTCACCGGCGAGGAGGTCGTGGACGAGACGTGGGAGCCGGAGATGCAGGAGCTGACCACGTCCATGGAGCGCCTCGAACGCTCCCGCCGCGTGGACGACGGCGTGATCGAGGAGCGCCCCGAGTACGCGCACATCGTCGTGGACGAGGCGCAGGACCTCTCCCCCATGCAATGGCGCATGCTCGGCCGCCGCGGCCGGCAGGCCAGCTGGACCATCGTCGAGGACCCGGCCCAGAGCGCCTGGGAGGACCTCGGCGCCGCCCGCCGGGCCATGGAGACCGCCCTCGGCGGCGAGAGGCCGTCCCGTGGCCGCCGCCGCGCCCGCAAGCCGGCGCCTCGGATGCGGCACGAGTACGAACTCACGACGAACTACCGCAACTCCACCGAGATCGCCGCCGTTTCGGCCCGCGTCCTCGCCCGCGCCCTTCCCGAAGCCCGTCCGGCCCGCGCCGTCCGCACGTCGGGAATCGACCCGATCGTCCGCGTAGTCCCCGAGCCTGACCTGGCCGCCGCCGCCCGCCAGGCGACCGAACGGCTCCTGGACCAGGTCGAGGGCACCATCGGCGTCATCGTCCCCATGGCCTCGGACGAGTCCCGGCCATCGCCCACACCGCTTCCGCCACCGCCCGCCACCACCCAGACCTCCCTCTTCGACG
The DNA here is from genome assembly GCF_001552195.1 of Actinomadura latina NBRC 106108. Classification (GTDB taxonomy): domain Bacteria; phylum Actinomycetota; class Actinomycetes; order Streptosporangiales; family Streptosporangiaceae; genus Spirillospora; species Spirillospora latina. The sequence goes on along the minus strand of NZ_BCQS01000003.1, from coordinate 1,058,451 downwards.
ACCCCACCAGCACGACCGGCACGACCGGCACGACCACGGCGGACGGCGGGAGTGCGGCGTGGACGGCGGCCGACCGGGAGAGGCTCGGGGAGGGACTGCCGGAGCGCGTCCAGGTTCTGGACGTGCTGGAGGCCAAGGGGCTGGAGTTCGACGCGGCCGTGATCGTGGCGCCGGAGACCGTCGCCGCGCAGTCGCCGCGCGGGATGCGCGTCCTCTACGTGGCGGTGTCCCGTGCGACGCAGCGGCTGACCGTGCTCACCGCCGATCCCGAATGGCGCGACACGCTGCTGACCGGCTGAGTCACGCCCATCGCCGATCTGCCCTGCCCGCGACACCGCCGCCCGGCTGCGGGAGGCGGCGCGCGAGGGATAAATGCCCGTCCGCGCGGGTTAGGCTGACGATGCCCCCTTTCGCCCGGGTGAACGGAGATCGATGAGCGGCCGGAACCCCGCGCCCAGACGCAGCTACGGCGGCCGGTCGGCGGAGGAGCGCCGCGCCGAGCGGCGGGAGCGGCTGCTCGCCGCCGGGCTCGAACTGTTCGGGACGCGCGGCTACGCGGCGACGTCCATCGAGCGGCTGTGCGCGACGGCGAGCGTGTCGACCCGCAACTTCTACGAGGAGTTCACCGGCCGCGAGGAGCTCCTCACCGCACTGCACAGCAGCATCAACGAGCGCGCGGCGCAGGCCCTCGCCGCCGCCTACGCCGAGGCCGCGGACGCCGACCTCGGTACCCGCGTCGAGGGCGCCGTCCGCGCGTTCGTGACCGTCACGGCGAGCGACCCGCGCTGGGCCCGCATCGCGTTCGTCGAGGTCATCGGCGTCAGCGCCGACCTGGAGCAGCACCGCTTCCGCTGGCGCGGCCGGTGGGAGGACTCGCTGACCACGATGGCCCGGGAGGCGGCCCGGCGCGGCGAGGCCGTCGACCGCGACTACCGCCTCACCATGATCGCCGTCATCGGGGCGGTCAACAACCTCGTCCACTACTGGTCCGCCCGCGACCAGGACATCCCGCTCGACGACATCATCGCCGAACTCACCCACCTGATCCTGGCGGCGGTGCGGACCCCCTAGATGATGGGCGGACGCCCCGTCCGGGTCATCCGCCAGGCGGTGCGGTAGGAGATCGGGCGGCGCGGCCCGGCGGGCTTGCGCCAGCCCTCCAGGAAGCCCCTGAACCACGGTTTGAGGGCGCTCGGCTTGCGCTCGCGGACGACGGTCATGCCGACCCACACGGCGAGGTAGGTGAGCGCCAGCGGCCACGGGAGGTTGCGGCGGGCCAGCCAGACGCGGTTGCGCGCGTTGTAGCGGTAGAACATGTCGTGCCGCGTCGGCAGGACGGCCGGGTGGAACATCACCGCGGACGCGTCGTAGACGATGCGGTACCCGGCGTTGAGGATCTGCCAGGCGAGGTCGGTCTCCTCGTGGGCGTAGAAGAAGTCCTCGGGGAGGCCGCCGCCGGCGTCGAACGCGGCGCGGCGGATCGCGCAGGCGCCGCCGAGGAACGTCGTGACGGGGGACGAGCGCTCCGGGTCGCCCGCGCGCAGCCGGGGGACGTGCCGGCGCTCGCCGCGCCCGCCCTCCGGGTCGCGGACGCGGAACGAGACGACGCCGAGGTCGGGTTCGGCGGAGAACCGGTCGCGCAGGTGGGCGCCGAGGCGGGGGGAGCGGTACCAGCCGTCGTCGTCCAGGAAGAGGATCACGTCGCCGCAGGACGCCTCCACGCCCCGGTTCCGTCCGCCCGGGATGCCCAGGTTCGTGGGGAGGCTGAGCGTCTTCACGCGCTCGTCGTCGAACGGCGCGGCGTCCGCGCGGCCGCCGACGGGGTCGGCGCCGTTGCCGACGAGGACGACCTCGACGTCCACGTGCTCCTGCTCCAGGGCGCTGCGGACGGCGCGGGCCAGCTCCTCCGGCCGGTTGCCCATGGTCAGGACGACGACGCTCAGTTTCACTTCAGTCTCCGGGAGGCCAGGATGCTGACCAGGTGAAGCAGTGTCTGCAGGACGGCGACGGCGGCCACCGCGACCATGAGGACGCGGACCGCGACCGGCGTGCCGAACCCGGAGACGGAGTCGATCACGGCCGCCGCGAGGATGAGCAGCGACAGCTCGACGGCCCCGATGATCCGGTGGAAGCGCAGCATGGACGCCGCCTGCCGGGCCAGCGCGATGCGGGTCGAGCGGGGCCGCAGCGCCCGGTCGCCGCCGGACGGGTCGGCGGTCAGCCCCGACTTGGCGCGGGCGACCACGACGTTGTCGGTCTCGGCCTTGATCAGCGCGGCGCCGAGCGCGGCGACGAGGCCGAGTTCCCCCCAGCCGCCGTTCTGCCAGCCGCCCTGGGCCATGAACCCGAGCCCGACGAGCAGCGAGATCTCGGACAGGTAGTGGCCGATGCGGTCGAGGAACACCCCGGCCACCGACGTCTGCCGCAGGTAGCGGGCGACCTCGCCGTCCACGCAGTCGAGCAGCAGGTAGACCTGGACGAGGACGGCGCCGCCGAGCGCCGTCCACAGCGGGTCGGCGGGCAGCGACACGACCAGGCCGGCGACGACGCCGCTCGCCATCATCAGGTAGGTGAGCTGGTTCGGGCTGAACCCGAGGCGCAGCGCGATCCACCCGAAGTACGGGGACAGGTCCCGCATGTAGAGGCGGCCCGCCCAGTGCTCCTCGTTGCGCCGGTCCTTCAGGCCGGGCGGCTGCCCGTAGCGGCGGACGTCGGCGACCTTCGCGCCCTTGCGGTGCGGCCGCTGGTCGCCGCCGGGGTCGTCCCCGGACGGTTCCGCGGAGTGCCCGGGGAGCTCAGCCTCCATGGGCCTGGACATACTCTTCCACCGCCTCGCGAGTCTCGCCCTTGTCGAGATTGAGGTATTCCAAGATGGTGTAGCGGCCGGGCCGGGTCCTCGGCGCGAACAGCACGGCCTCGGTGAACTGCTCGGCGCTCAGCCCGATGTCGCCGGGCAGGCGGGGCAGCTCGTGCCGGCCGAGGCAGGCGAGGATCTCGCGCAGCCGCTCCTCCCCCTCCGCGGAGCCGAGCCGGGTGGCGCGCAGGTGGTAGCAGAACGCCGTGCCGATCCCCGCGAGCTCGCCGTGGTTGGCCGTGTCCGGGTAGAGCTGGTCGATGGCGTGCAGGATCTCGTGGTCGCCGCCGCTGGCCGGACGGGAGTCGCCGGCGAACGCCATCGACATCCCGGACAGCACGAGGCTCTCGGCGAGGACGGTGAGGAACCGGTCCGACTCGATCGTGCCGGGCAGGTGCAGCAGCGCCTCGGCGGCGGTGCGCGACACGGTGAGCGCCATCCGGTCGACCCGCTCGCCGCACTGCTCGGCGGCGAGCAGCCAGTCGTCCACGGCGGAGAAGTTGCTCAGCACGTCGCCGATGCCGGCCCGGATGAGCCGTTTCGGCGCGGCGTGCACGTAGTCCAGGTCGACGATCATCGCGAGCGGCATCACGACGCCGAACGAGCCCTTGCCGCCGTCGTGCACGAGCGAGGCGACCGGGGAGCAGATCCCGTCGTGGGACAGGTTCGTCGCGACCGACACCATCGGGATGCCCGACAGCGTCGCCGCGTACTTGGTGGCGTCGATCGTCCGGCCGCCGCCGATCCCGATGACGGCCTCGTACGATCCGGCGCGCAGCTTGGACCCCAGCGCGACGGCCGCGTCCACGGTCCCGCCCTCGACCTGGAACACGTCGCAGGACGTCAGGGACGGCCGGACCTGCTCGGCGATCTGGTCGCCCTGGCCGGGGCCGACCGCGATCGCCACCCGTCCCTCGGTGGCGATCCGCCTGTCGGCGAGCAGTTCGCCGAGGGCGGCGACGGCGCCGCGCCGCACGTCGATGGAGAGCGGCGCGTTCAGCATCCGCGTCAGCAGGGGCATGTGCCTCCTCGCTCGGTTGAGCGCCTGGATCCGGCGGACGGCGGGTCAGTAGCCCTTGGCGATGCGCCGGGCCTTCTCCAGGTCGTCGTGGTTGTCGACCTCGACCCAGTCGACCTCGCCGATCGGCGCGACGCCGATCCGGCCGCCGCGGTTCACGAGCTCCTGGTAGCCGTCCTCGTAGTAGAGGTCGGGGTCGCGCTCCCAGGTGGCCTTGAGGGCGTCGGCCAGCGGCTCGGCCGCGGCGGGCTCGATCAGGGTGGCGCCGATGTACTCGCCGCCCGCGGTCGACGGGTCCATCAGCTTGGTGATGGTCTTCAGGTGGCCCTCGCCGTCGAGGATGACCTTCATCTCCTCGTCGGCCAGAGTTTTCACATCGTCCACGGCCAGGAGGATGTCCGGCCCGCGGCTGGCCAGTAGCGTCTTCTCGACGCCCACCGGATGGACCGTGTCGCCGTTGACCATGAGGACGCCCTTGGAGAAGTGCTCCCTGGCGAGCCACATGGAGTAGGCGTTGTTCCACTCCTCGGCCTTGTCGTTGTGAACCAGCGTGATGCTCACGCCGTACCGCTCTTCGAGGGCGGCCTGGCGGTCCTCGACGGCGCCGGCCTGGTAGCCGACGACGATGACGACGTCGGTCAGCCCGACCTCGGCGAGGTTGCGGAGGGCGATGTCCAGGATGGTGGTCTCGCCGTCCACGGGGACCAGGGCCTTGGGGAGGGTGTCGGTGTAGGGCCGCAGCCTCCGGCCCGCACCCGCCGCCAGCACCATGCCGATCATGCTTCCTCTTTCCTCAGGTCGAACGTGATCCGTGCCCGCAACGTAGGCGGTCGGCGCGGCACACGCGAACGAGCCGGGCCCTCGGCGGGGCGGACGGTGCCGTCGTGGTGGCGCGGTGCCTGCACCGCTTGCGCGGACCCCGGCACGGCGAGGTAACCATACTCGATCCCGCGCGATCGGGCGGTGCGAGCCGGTTCGTCCGCTCCCCGCCGGGAGCCTTCCGGTACGTTGAGCGTGGCCGGGATGCCGGGAGGACTGGGGTGACATGGCGGCGCGGACGGTTGCGGTGGTGCTCGCCGGCGGGGTCGGCGCGCGCATGGGCTCGGGACGCCCCAAGCAGCTCCTGGAGGTCGGCGGCCGGCCCATCCTGGCGCACGCGATCGGCGCGTTCGACGCGCACCCCGGCATCGACGAGGTCGTGGTCGTGATGGCGGCCGGGCACCTGCGGGACGCCGCCGCGATCGCCGCGCCGTTCCGCAAGACGGCCGCCGTGATCGAGGGCGGCGACACCCGCACCGCGTCGACGGTCGCGGCGCTCCGGGTCCTGGACGGACGGCCCGACGACGTCCGCGTCCTGTTCCACGACGCGGCCCGCCCGTTCGTGGACGGCCCCGTCATCGACCGCGTGCTGGCCGCGCTGGACGACCACGACGCCGTCGCCGTGGGCGTCCCGTCGCCCGACACGATCGTCGTGGTGGCGGACGGCGTGGTCGCCTCGATGCCGCCGCGCGAGACGCTGAACCGGTTCCAGACCCCGCAGGGATTCCGGCTCGGCACGATCCGCGCGGCCTACGAGCTGGCGCTCGCCGACCCGGCCCTGCGCGCCACCGACGACTGCGGAATCGTCCACCGCTACCTGCCGGACGTCCCCATCCGCGTCGTCGCGGGCAGCGAGCGCAACCTCAAGGTCACCCAGCCCCTCGACGCCGTCGTCGCCGAACATCTCGCATCCGGGGGGAACCCTTGATCTTCGAGAGCACGCCCGCGGTCATCGGGCATCGCGGGTACGGGTCGGGCGATCTCACGCCGCCGGGCGCCGCCGCTCCCGTCTCCGAGAACACGCTGCCGTCGCTGCTCGCCGCCGCCGACGCGGGCTTGTCCTGGGTCGAGATCGACGTGACGCGCACCGCCGACGACCACCTCGTCCTGCGGCACGACCCGACGACGGTGGACGGCGACCACCTGGTCGACCTGCCCGCCACGGCCAGCGGCCTCCCGCTGCTCACCGAGATCTTCGACGCGCTGCCGGCGGACATGGCGGTGGACGTGGACGTCAAGACCGTCCTCGAGGACGCGCTGGACGAGCCGGCCCGCCGCACGGGCCCGCTGCTCGTCCCGGTGCTGAGGCGGGAGGCGAAGCGGCGCCGGCTGCTCGTCACGTCGTTCGACCCGTCGCTGCTGGTGTTCCTGCGCGGCGAGCTGCCGGGCGTCCCGCTGGGGCTGCTGACGTGGCTGCGGTTCCCGCTGTGGCACGCCGTCCCGGCCGCCGCCGGGCTCGGCCTGGACGCCGTCGCCGTGCACACCGGGTCGTGCGGCATCGACCACCCCGACACGCGGCTGCGTCCGCTGGAGCACTGCGTGGACGTCGCGCACAAGGCGGGCCTGGAGACGATCGCCTGGTGCCCGTCGGCGGAGGCGGCCCCGACCTACGCCGAGGCGGGGTTCGACGCGATGGTCGTCAACGACGTCCCCGGCGTCCTCGCGGCCGTCTGACCCTCACCGGTTCCCGCCGTACATGCGCGTCCACTCGCCGGGCTCGTCATCGTCGCTGTCGATGGACGGCTCCGGCTTCTTCTCCGCGGCGGGCGCCGGCATGGGCGACGCCGGCGGAAGCGGCGGCGGGTTGGACGAGGCCGGCTGAGCGGGCGGCGCGCCGTACTGCGGCGCACCCTGCCACGGCGGGCTCTGCGCCGGCTGCTGCGGCGCGCCCATCGGAGCCTGCGCGCCGTGCATGGGCGGCGGGCCCATCGGCGCGGGCGGCGGCCCGGCGAAGCGCGGCGCGGCCCCGGCCGCGGCGCGGGCCTTCCACCGCGACGGCGCCAGCGACGCCACGACGAGCATCACGCCGAGCAGGAAGAGGACGGCCGTGGAGCCGAGCGTCACGTACCCGAGTTCCAGGTCGCGCGGAAACGTGTCCCGGGCGGGATGGGTGACCGCCCAGCGGGGAGAGGCGAACCACACGACGCCGAGGGCCGCGTAGACCACGCCCGGGATGAGCGACGCCAGCGGTGACAGCCGGCTGCCCGCCACGAGGCCGAGCAGGACGGCCGCCACGGCGAAGAGCACGGCGCCGATCCAGAGATTCCTGCCGTGGTAGTCCTGGAACCTCCCGAAGCTGAGGGTCATGACCAGGCGCAGCTTGCTCGTCCCGTACATGAGACACACGGCGATGACCGGCGTCACGACGAGGCCGATCACCACGCCGAGGCCGTGACGTGCTCCGTTGGACATGGCCACCTCCGAGCAGCGGGCAAGATCCCGCTCAACCTAACGCTGAGACGCGCGGGAGCGCACGCCGGTTCGACGGTGGATATGCCTTCTGCCCGCTACTGGACGGACTCGCCGGGTTTCACCGGCGTCGGCTGGCCGAGCCGCGGCGGGCTCGTCAGGAAGCCGAAGCCCCAGGTCAGGTGCATGGTGGCGAACACCAGCGGGAGACGCGCCCAGGCCGCGAGCGGCAGCCCGCGCCCCTCCACGGCGGCGCCGAGGACCATCGCGGCCGCGTATCCGCCGGGCAGGAGCCAGCCCGGCCAGAACCCGAACAGCCCGGCGACCGCGCCCGCCGCGATCGCGACCACGGCGATCGGCGGCGCCAGATAGCGCAGGTTCAGCGTGCCCTGGTGCTCGCGCCCGACGACGCGCCGCCAGCGTCCGGTGTGGAAGTACTGCTTGGCGAGGGCCCGCAGGTTCGGACGGGGCCGGTAGGTGACCCGCATGCGCGGGGTGAAGAAGATCCGGCCGCCGGTCTCCCGGATGCGGTGGTTCATCTCCCAGTCCTGGGCGCGGACGAACGTCTCGTCGTAGCCGCCGACCCGCTCCAGCGCGCTGCGGCGGAACGTCCCGAGGTAGACGGTCTCGACCTCGCCCGCCTCGCCGCCGGTGTGGAACCGGGCGTTGCCGACGCCGAGCTTGGACGTCATCGCGCGCGCCACGGCCTTCTCGAACGGGGTGACGCCCTCGGCCGCCATGATCCCGCCCACGTTGTCGGCGCCGGTGTCCTCCATGGTCTCGACGGCCGCCCGGACGTAGTCGGCGGGCAGCAGCGAGTGCCCGTCCACCCGGACGATGATCGAGTACTGCGACGCCTTGATCGCGATGTTGAGTCCCTGCGGGGTGCGCCCGGTCGGGTTGGCGACGACGAGGACGCGCGGGTCCTCGGCGGCCAGCTTCCGGGCGATCTCCTCGGTACGGTCGCGGGACGGCCCGATCGCGAGCACGAGCTCCAGCTCGCCGGGGTACTCCTGGCTCAGGATGCCGCGCACGGCGTCGGCGAGGTGGCGCTGCTCGTTGAGGACGGGCATCACCACCGACACCGCGGGCCAGGTGCGCTCACCGGACTCGGGACGGGTCTTCACGGCGTACTGGGTTTCCTGGTTCGTGGCGCGATGGGCACGGGGAGACGAATTCATGTGGGCTCGCGGACGCACGTCGACCGGGACAACCGGAGGCGGGCGCCCTTCCTCTCTTGCTCGCTTGCCTGACGCGGCCCACGCCACCCAGGTTCGCGTGCGGGCCGCCGGGGTGTGGTCAAGACGGCGCCACGTTACTGCAAGGACACGAGGGCCAGGTAGCGAACGGACGGGTGTCCCCCACTTTAGAGTGGTGGGGACGCACGGCGGAACGTGATCTTCGGGAGGCGGCGGCCGGCATGGCAGACGGGCACGACTCGGGTCGCGGCGAGGGCCGCGGTGAGGGCCGCTCGGCGGAGCCGGACCCGCTGGAGCGCTACTTCCGGCCGCGTCCGGGCGCGCAGCCGGCGCCGGGCGGCGACAGCGACGGCGACGCCGGCATCGACGGCGTGACGATCGACGGGATGCCCGCGCCGCGGGTGACGGTGGACGGCCCGCGCGGCCCGCGCCGTCCCGGCCGGCAGCTGAGCCCGCGCGCGGCGATGAGCGCGCGGCGGCAGAAGCGCTTCCTCACCCTGACCGGGACGATGTCGGCGTTCGTGCTGCTGACCTCGGGCGGCGCGTGGGCGTTCCAGAACTACGTCACCGGCGCGATCGACAAGGTCTCGGTGAACGGGCTCGGCAAGGGCGGGGACGCGCCGAAGGGCGCGATGACGATCCTCGTCGCGGGCGTCGACCGGCGCGAGGGGCTGACGAAGGCGCAGCAGAAGGCGGCGAAGCTCGGCCACGACGCCGGGGAGCGCTCCGACACGATGCTGCTGGTGCACGTGTCCCGCGACCACGACAGCGTGTCGGTGGTGAGCCTGCCGCGCGACTCCTACGTCACGATCCCGCCGCACAGGTCGAACGGCTCGGAGGGCGCGAAGGGGGCGCGCGTCGCGGCCCGTCCGGGCAAGCTGACCTGGGCGTACCAGTTCGGCGGGCCCGACCTCACCGTCAGCACCGTCAAGCAGGCCACCGGCGTGTCGATCGACCACTACGTCGAGGTGAACTTCTACGGCTTCGTGCACATGGTGGACGCGCTCGGCGGCGTGGAAGTGTGCACCGAGCAGGCGGTCGACGACCCGAAGAGCGGCCTCCGGCTGCCCGCCGGCAAGTCGCGCGTGGACGGCCTGAAGGCCCTCGCCTTCGCGCGGGCCCGCTACACGCTGACCGGCGGCAGCGACCTCGGCCGCATCGACCGGCAGCAGCAGTTCATGGCCGCGATGATGAAACAGGCGCTGTCGACGAAGACGCTGGGCGACCCGGTGAAGTCGACGAAGTTCCTGAACGCCGCGCTGAAGTCGCTGCGCGTCGACTCGAAGCTGGCCGACAGCCTGCCGAAGCTCGCCGACCAGATGAAGGGCCTGTCGACCGACGACCTGACGTTCGCGAACGTGCCGCTGTCCAACCCGGACTACAACGCCGTCCTGTGGAACGCGCCGACGCCGCAGTCGACCGTCCAGTGGGACCGGGGGAAGGCGCAGGACCTGTTCACCCGGATCAGGCGCGACCAGCCGCTGGCCCCGCACACCGCGAAGCCGAGCGCCTCGCCGACGCAGAAGCCCGAGGACGAGCTGACCGTGCCGCCGCAGGACGTCTCCGTCCGCGTCCTGAACGCGATCGGCACCAAGGGCCTCGCGACGAGGGCGGGCAGCCAGCTGCGGAACCTCGGCTTCAAGGTGACCGTCGCGCCGGGCGTGGCGCGGCGCGGGCTGCAGACCACCCAGATCCAGTACGGCCCCGGCCGGGAGGACTCCGCCAAGACGCTGGCCGCCGCGATTCCCGGCGCCAAGCTGAAGAAGGTGCCGTCCCTGGGCTCGCGCGTCCAGGTCATGGTGGGCGCCAACTGGGACGGCGTGAAGAAGGTGAAGGTGGCCCCGAGCGCGTCGCCGTCCTCGTCCCCCGCGATCAAGACGGGCACGGCCACGTCGAAGCTCTGCGCCTGAGCACCGCTAGAATAACGTTCTAGTGGACGTGGGAGGGAGCCGCATGAGCAAGGACGCGCCCGCCGGGGCCTACTACGAGCCGCTGGGCGACGGCCGCTTCACCAGCACCGCCGCCACGGCGGGCCCCTGGTCACCGGACTTCCAGCACGGCGGCCCGGTGTCGGCCCTGATCGGACGGGCCTTCGAGCGGCACGACCCCGTCCCCGGCACCCGCATCGCCCGCGTCACGGTGGAGATCCTGAGCCCCGTCCCGGTCGCCGCGCTCGACGTCGGCGTCCGCGTCGTCCGGCCGGGCAAGCGGGTCAGCCTCCTCGAAGGCGAGATCGCCCACGAGGGACGGACGGTCGTCCGCGCCACCGCCTGGCGGATCATGGCGGCGCCGTCCCACCTGGAACCCGTCAGCCACGCTCCCGCCCCGACACCGCTGCCCGGCTCGACTCCGGAGTTCGGGACGTGGCACGGCCTGCATGTCGAGGGCTACCTCGCGGCGATGGAGTGGCGTCCCGTCGAGGGTTCCTTCGGCGAGCCCGGCCCCGGCACGACCTGGGCCCGGTCCCGGATCCCGCTGGTGGCCGGCGAGGGCGACACGCCACTGGTGCACGCCCTGAGGCTCGCGGACAGCGCGTCCGGCATCGGCAGCCAGCTGGACCTCTCCAAGTGGCTGATCATCAACACCGACCTGACCGTCGCCCTGCACCGCGACCCGGTCGGCGAGTGGCTGTGCATGGCCGCGTCCCTGAACGCCGACCCCGGCGGCAGCGCCCTCTGCGAGGCGACCCTCGCCGACCGCTCCGGCGACCTCGGCCGGGCCCTGCAGACCCTCCTCGTGGACGAACGATCATGACGGGATGTTCTTGATCGAATACACTGGGTAACGGACCAGTGACAGAATGCAGTCATCGATCAGGAGTCCAGAGGATGTCGATCAGGGTTCTCGGCCTGCTCACCACGACCACCGCCGTCTCGCTGACGCTCACCGCCGGCATCGCCGCCGCGAGCGCCTACGCCGCCCCGCCGCCCGAACCGGCGGTGTCCGATGCCGCCCCGTCCGCGGCGCCATCGGCCGCAGCGCCGTCCTCCGACGCGGCGCCGTCCTCCGACGCGGCGGACCCGTCCGCCCCGCCCGCCGCCGAGGGCGACAAGGAGCTCAAGGAGTGCGCGGACGCCGAGTGCGAGGTCAAGGTCCGCGACGGCCAGACGATCAAGCTCGACAAGAAGTACGGCCTCGACCCGATCCACATCAAGATCGACGACAGCCGGGCGACCTTCACCATCCGCAGCAAGAGCACCAAGATGATCAGCACGGTGGACGCCAAGACGAACACCAGCGCGACCTACAACGGCATCACGTTCCGTCCCCGCCTGAACAAGGACGGCACGGTGACCCTGAAGATCTCCCACGACTGACCCGCACGCCCGGGGACGGGCCCACCGCCCGTCCCCCGCAGCCTGCTCCGCCCTGGCGGTGAGATGTTGATCACCAGTTGTGCGGCGTTACCGGATCCATGAGACCTTCGGCGGATGGCAGGTCGGCCGGATTCGCATCACTCGCGAACCCTGTGCTCTCGGCGAGCCCCCAGGCGGCCCACGCCACTCTGCCGCCCGCCTGCGCGTACACGCCCCACTCGGACGCGAGGGATCCGATCGGCGGGAGCCCTCGGCCGCTGCCGTCCGGCGCGGCCCGCGACCACCCTGAGCCGTCGTCGTGGACTTCGACGACGAGGTAGCGGGCGCACAACCGGAACCGCACCGTCAGCATCGCGGTACCGCGCGCCGCCGCCAGCGCGTCGCCGGCGAACTCCGCCACGACCTGCTGGCATGCCCACCGGCGGGCCTCCCCCACCTCCCAAGCTCCCAGCAGCGCGCGGGCGAAGTGCCACGCGGCCGGCACCGCGGACGGCAGCGCCGCCAGCCCGAGCACCTCCGTGCGACGGGTTCCGGCACCGGCCGGGGGACGTGTCTCAGGCATGGTGGCAACGGACACCGGCATCGAGAACTCCTGCTTCACATTCGGGGATGATCACCGACTGGCAGATGCACGGGGAATCTCGTCATTGTGTCACGGATTAATCGCTTACCGTGACGCAATCTGAACATCACCTCTGGGCGCGCTGAACGCGGTGCCGGCGGACGCGGCGTGTCGAGCGCCCTCGCCGCGCCGGCTGCGGGGCGAGGTGGTGCCGTCGAGACGGCGCGGTGGTCAGCGGTGCGGGCCGGACGTGGCGGTCGGGTCGGCGGACGCGTCCGGTTCGGTGGGGCGGGCCTTGTCGAGGGGGCCGCGCGGCGGACGCAGGATGCCTGCGGTGGACGCGGCGACGACGCAGAGGGCTACCGGCAGGAAGAACGTGAGGTTGAGCGGCACGAGGTCGGTCAAGGGTCCGATGACGGCGGGTCCGGCGAGCATGCCGAGGTAGCCGAGGCCGGCGACCCGGGAGACGTTGGCGCCGACGGCGTCCGGGTCGTGGTGGCCCGCCGCGCTGAAGAGCTGCGGGACGCAGCCGGAGAGCCCGGCGCCGAACAGGGCCCACCCGGTGAGGGCGGACGGGATCCGGGGGGACAGCGCCGCCACCGCCAGCCCCAGCGCGGCCAGGCCGGCACCGTAGCGGAGGACGGCCACCGGGCCGAAGCGCGCCGCCACCCGGTCGGCCAGCAGGCGGCCGACGGTCATGGCGGTGGCGAAGGCCCCGTAGGCGAGTGCGGCGGTGGCGGCGGACGCGTCCAGTCCGTCGCGCAGGTGCAGGGCGCTCCAGTCGTTGGCCACGCCCTCGGACAGCATGACCATCAGGGCGAGGGCGGCCATCATCCAGATGCGGCGAGGTGTCCTGGTCCGTCCTCCAGCGGCGGGTGCGGCGCCCTGGGGAGTGTCGGGGCGGAGGAGCACGGGGGCGGTCAGGGCGGCGGCGATGCCGCCGAGCAGGGCCACCGCGCCCAGGGTCGCCGCCGGGCTCCAGCCCCAGCCGAGCGTCCGGGCGCCGACCAGCGCGGCGAGGACGCCGCCGAGGGAGAAGGTCGCGTGGAAGGCGGACATGACGGGCCGCCGGTAGCCGCGTTCCACCTGGACGGCGTGCGCGTTCATGGAGACGTCCAGCGCGCCGTTGCCGACGCCGAACACCAGCAGTGCCGCGCCGAGCGTCCAGGCGTCGGCGGCCACGCCCGGCAGAACCAGCGCGGCGCTGCACACGGCGGCGCTGAGCGGCACGACGACGCGGGCGCCGGCGCGGTCGGTGAGACGCCCGGCGATCTGCATTCCGCCGAGGGCTCCGGCGCCGAGCAGGAGCAGGAGCCAGCCGAGGACGGCGTGGCCGATCCCCGCGCGGTCCTCGATGACCGGGATGTGGACGATCCACAGTCCCAGCAGGAAGCCGTTCAGCCCGAAGTAGGCGAAGGTGGCGATCCGGCCCGCGCGCAACGACCGCTGTGGATCAGACAAGGCGGACGTCCACCCCGGCGTCGCGGAGGCGCGACACGGCGGCCGCCGGCGCGGAGCGATCGGTGATCACCATGTCGAGCGTGGTGACGGGGCACACGAGCCCGAGCCCGGTACGCCCGAACTTGGTTCCGTCGCAGACGGCGACGACGCGCCGGGCCGAGGCGATCGCGGCCCGCTTGACCGGGACCTCGTCGAGTTCGTGGGCGGTGAGCCCGTGCTCGGGCGAAAGCCCGCACACCCCGAGGACGGCGGTGTCGACGCGCAGCGTGGCCAGCGACGCCTCGGTCAGCGGCCCGGTGAACGCGAGCGCCCCGGGAGCGGTCCGCCCGCCGGGGACGAGCAGCCGCACCTGCGGGGCGCCGCTGAGCGCGTTCGCCGCGTGCAGGTCGAGCGGGACGACGGTGAGCCGCCGCGCGGTGATCGCGCGGGCGACGGTGAGCGTGGTGGTGCCGCCGTCCAGGATGACCGCCTCGCCGTCGGCGAGCAGGCCGTCCACCTCGGCGGCGATGCGCTCCTTGGCGCCGGCGGCCTCCTGCTCGCGGACGGCGAAGGGCATCGCCTCACCGCGCAGCAGCAGGCTCACCGCGCCGCCCCGCACCCGCCGCAGCACACCGCGCCCGGCGAGCTGGTCGAGGTCGCGCCGTATCGTCATCTCGGACGCACCGGTCTCCTCGGCCAGCTCGACCACCGTGACGTGCTCGGTGGTCCGCAACCGCTCAATGAGCGCAGCGACTCGCTCCGAACCTTCCATGCGATGGATCGAACATGGATTTTGTGAGAAAGTCAACGCCGGGCTACTTCAGGCGCATCGGCATCAAGCGAGGCCGCCCATGGCGTCCGGAGGGCGGTTTCCCCACACGCGTTCCCATTGGCGGGTCAGCATCGGGTAGACGATGAGGTGGCGGAACGGTGCGATGAGGGCCATGTAGAGCCGTCCCAACCAGCCGTTCGGCTTGACCAGGACGGCCATCCGCAGCTCGTAGTCGCCGGCGGCGGTCGGCGCCCATCCCAGGTGCATGACGCCGTGGACGGTCTTGTTCGCCAGTTCACGGACGTCCTCGTTGCCGAGCCGGTACACGGGGGTGAACGGCGAGCCGCCGGAGTCCTGGGCGGTGGTCTCGGCGAGGTCGGCCGGCAGCCGATCGCGCAGCGATTCCACTCTGGTCCCGAGGCCCGTGCCGGGCTTGTCCCATCCGAGGAGGCGACCGAGTGTCCAGCGCACCGCGAACAGGAGCTTGACCGGACGGGGCTGGTGGCTGAATCCGCCGGCGTTCTCCATCAGCGCGAGCATTACGGGAAAGTCGTCCGGTCCAGCGCCGGGGGTGCGGTAGGACCACACGTCCTGCACATGGAAGTCGGGTGCGATGGCGTGGATTCGCCATGGCTGCCGCGCGTGGGCCGAGTTGGAAAGTCGCATCTTCACCTCATCAGGGCGTGCGAACGATGACGTTGGCGGTCGTCTCACCGCCCCGCAGGTATACGGTTACGTATAACGGCAGGCTAACCTGTTTATACGGCTGCGTATATGTGAGGCGGGACACACCATGGGCGCTCCCCGGACACCGCGGGAACACTGGATCGAGGAGGGTCTGCGCGTGCTGGCCACGGGCGGCCCGGACGCCGTGCGCGTCGAGGCGCTGGCCAAACGGCTCGGCGTCACCAAGGGCGGCTTCTACGGGTACTTCGCCGACCGCGGCGCGCTGCTGGAGGCCATGCTGGACGCCTGGGAGCGGGAGAGCGTCGACGAGGTGATCGACCGGGTCGAGGAGACGGGCGGCGACCCGAAGGCCAAGGCCCGGCGGGCGGGCGCGCTCACCTTCTCCAGCGAGCGGCTGCTTCCCCTCGACCTCGCCGTGCGCGACTGGGCCCGGCGGGACGAGGCGGTGGCCAAACGCCTGCGGCGGGTGGACAACCGGCGCATGGGCCTGCTGCGCGAAATGATCGGCACCTTCTGCTCCGATCCCGACGAGATCGAGGCCCGCAGCCTGATCGCCTTCTGCGTGGCGATCGGGCACCATTCCCTCGCGGCCGACCACGAGGGCCGCGACCGTGCGGACGTCCTCGACCTCGCCGCCGCCCTGGTCCTCGGCCCCACATCTGCTCCGTGAGGCCGGGGGCACGTTTCCGCCCCCGGCCTTCCGCGGCTACTTGAGGAGCTGGCGGGCCATGACCATGCGCTGGATCTGGTTGGTGCCCTCGTAGATCTGGGTGATCTTGGCGTCGCGCATCATCCGCTCCACCGGGAACTCCCGCGTGTACCCATACCCGCCCAGCAACTGGACCGCGTCGGTGGTCACATCCATCGCCACATCCGAAGCCAGCGCCTTGCACGCCGACGACACGAACGTCAGATCGGGGATCTTCTCACCGTGCATCGCCCGCTCGGACTTGATCGCCGCGTGGTAGGTCAGCTGCCGCGCCCCCTCCAGCCGCATCGCCATATCGGCCAGCATGAACTGCACACCCTGGAAATCCGCGATCGGCTTGCCGAACTGCCGGCGCTCCTTCACATACCCCAACGCGAAATCCAGCGCGCCCTGCGCGATCCCCAGCGCCTGCGCCGCGATCGTGATCCGCGTGTGGTCCAGCGTCGCCAGCGCCGTCTTGAACCCCGTCCCCTCCGCACCGATGATCCGATCCGCCGGAATCCGGGTGTCCTCGAAGATCACCTGCCGGGTCGGGGACCCCTTGATCCCCAGCTTGCGCTCCTTGGCCCCAAACGACACGCCCGGATCGGACTTCTCCACCACGAACGCCGAGATGCCCCGGGCACCGGCGGCCGGATCGGTCACCGCCATCACCGTGTAGAACTCCGACACCCCCGCATTGGTGATCCACATCTTGGCGCCATTGAGCACCCAGTCCCCGCCGTCGCGCACCGCGCGGGTCTTCATCCCCGCCGCGTCCGACCCCGCCTCGGCCTCCGACAGCGCATAGGAGAACATCGCCTCACCCCGCGCCACCGGCGCCAGGTACTTCTTCTTCAGCTCCTCCGAACCGGCCAGCAGCACCGGCACCGTGCCCAGCTTGTTCACCGCCGGAATCAGCGACGACGACCCGCACGCACGCGCGACCTCCTCGATCACGATCACCGTCGCCAGCGCGTCCGCTCCACCGCCCCCGTACGATTCGGGCACGTGCACCGCATGCAGGTCATTGGCGACCAGCGCCTCCAGGGCCTCCTGCGGGAACCGGGACTCCTCGTCCACCTCCGCCGCGAAAGGAGCGATCTTGGCATCGGCCAGCTCACGCACCGTACGCCGCAGCAGCTCATGCTCCTCGGACGGCGCATACGTGGGAAAGTCAGAACTCATGCCGCAGATGCTACCCGCCAGTAGGGCCTGCCGGGCGGCGCGGGTACGGGCCCGGAGCGGGCACGTTTCCACCAAGGCCGCTAGTCGGCGACCGCGAATCGAAGGGAGCGGGTCTTGACGTACCGGCTGACGGTCATCGGAACGGGTTACCTGGGCGCCACGCATGCGGCGTGCATGGCCGACCTGGGATTCGAGGTGCTCGGCCTCGACGTGGACGCCGAGCGGATCGCACGGCTGTCGGACGGCGACCTGCCGTTCTACGAGCCGGGGCTGGAGCCCGTCCTGCGGCGGGGCCTGGAGACCGGGCGGCTGCGGTTCACCACGTCCTACAAGCAGGCCGCGGAGTTCGGCGACGTCCACTTCCTGTGCGTGGGGACGCCGCAGAAGGCCGGGGAGTACGCGGCCGACCTGAGCTACGTCGACGAGGCGATCGCCTCGCTGGCGCCCCTGCTTCAGCGGCCCTGCCTCATCGTGGGGAAGTCCACCGTGCCGGTGGGGACGGCGGCGGGGCTGGCGGAGACCCTGAACAGGGTCGCGCCGGCCGGCGGCGACGCCGTGCTCGCGTGGAACCCGGAGTTCCTGCGCGAGGGGTTCGCCGTCCAGGACACCCTGCACCCCGACCGGATCGTGGCCGGGCTGCCCGCCGAGCAGGGGGCCGCCGAGCACGCCGAGAAGGTGCTCCGCGAGATCTACCGGACGATGATCGCGGAGGGGACGCCGTTCATCACCGCCGACTTCCCGACCGCGGAACTGGTGAAGGTGTCGGCCAACGCGTTCCTCGCCACCAAGATCTCGTTCATCAACGCGATGGCGGAGGTCTGCGAGGCCGCGCACGCCGATGTGACGAAGCTCTCCGAGGCGCTCTCCTACGACGACCGGATCGGCGGCAAGTTCCTCGGCCCCGGCCTCGGGTTCGGCGGCGGCTGCCTGCCCAAGGACATCCGGGCGTTCATGGCCCGCGCCGGGGAGCTGGGCGCCGACCAGGCGCTGACCTTCCTCCGCGAGGTCGATGAGATCAACATCCGGCGGCGGATAAGGATGGTGGACCTCGCCCGGCAACTGCTCGGCGGCTCGTTCGCCGGGCGGACGGTCGGCGTCCTCGGCGCCGCGTTCAAACCCAACTCCGACGACGTCCGCGACTCCCCCGCGCTGGACGTGGCCGCGTCCATACGGGCCCAGGGCGCCGAGGTGACCGTGTACGACCCGCAGGCCATGCGGAACGCACGCCGCGCCCAGCCGTCACTGGAGTACGGCGACTCGACGCTGTCCGCGGCCCGCGGCGCGCACGTCGTGCTGCTGCTGACCGAGTGGGCCGAGTTCCGCGGCATGGACCCGAACGCGCTCGCCGAAGTCGTCGCCGAACGCAACATCGTGGACGGGCGCAACGCGCTCGACCCCGAGCGCTGGCGCGCGGCCGGCTGGAACTACCGGGCCCTCGGACGCCCCTGAGCCGGGGGGAAGCAAAGGATCGCGGGAGCTGTTGTCGTGGGCATGGCTGACGAATTCGCCGACCAGGACGTGATCCGGCGGCTGCTGAAGGAGTCCGGGACGTGGGCGTTCGTCGGGCTCGGCGACAACCCCCACCGCGAGGTCTACAACCAGGCCCGGCTGATGCAGCAGCGCGGGAAGCGGATCGTCCCCGTCCACCCGGACGCGCGCGAGGTGCTCGGCGAGCGGGGGTACGCGTCGCTCGCCGACGTCCCCGGCACGGTGGACGTCGTGGGCGTCTACCGGCGCGCCGAGCACGCCGGGCGGGCGGTGGACGAGGCGATCGCGGCGGGCGCGCGGGCCGTGTGGCTGCCGCTCGACGTGATCGACGAGGCGGCGGCGCGGCGCGCGAGGGACGCCGGGCTCGACGTCGTCATGGACCGCTGCCCCGCCGTCGAGTGGGCCCTGCGCCGCTAGCTCTTCTCGCGGAGCCGCGCGCCCTTCGCCTTCGCCTGGCCGTAGAGGTCCTGCTGGAAGACCTTCATCTTGGCCCGCAGACCCTCGTCGGACGCGGCCAGGACGCGGACCGCCAGCAGCCCCGCGTTGCGGGCCGCGCCGACCGCGACCGTCGCGACCGGGACGCCGGCGGGCATCTGCACGATCGACAGCAGCGAGTCCATGCCGTCGAGGTATTTCAGCGGGACGGGCACGCCGATCACCGGCAGCGGAGTCACCGCCGCGAGCATCCCCGGCAGGTGCGCGGCGCCGCCCGCGCCCGCGATGATCACGCGGAGGCCGCGGTCCGCCGCGCCCTCCCCGTAGGCGATCATGTCGTGCGGCATGCGGTGCGCGGACACGACGTCGGCCTCGTAGGGGACGCCGAACTCGGCCAGCGCCTGCGCGGCGCCCTCCATGACGGGCCAGTCCGAGTCGCTGCCCATCACCACGCCGACGACCGGACCGGTCATCGTGCCTCCTGTGGGGGGACGACCCCCCACACCCCCCGGATCGCTCCGCTCATTTGGTGTGCTCCCCCATCTTCGTCCCCCACCGCAGGTAGTCGGCGGCGTGCCGGGCCCGTTCGCGGACGTCGGCGAGGTCGTCGCCGGACGCGGTCACATGGCCGATCTTGCGGCCCGGCCGCGACTCCTTGCCGTACATGTGCACCTTGACGGCCGGGTCGTGGGCCATCACGTGGAAGTAGCGGGAGTAGACGTCCGGGTCGTCGCCGCCGAGCACGTTCGCCATGACCGTGTACGGGGCGGCGGGCTCGGTGGAGCCGAGCGGCAGGTCGAGGACGGCCCGGAGGTGCTGCTCGAACTGCGACGTGCGGGCGCCCTCGATCGTCCAGTGCCCGGAGTTGTGCGGGCGCATGGCCAGCTCGTTCACCAGCAGGCCGTCGCCGGTCTCGAACAGCTCCACCGCGAGGAGCCCGACGACGCCGAGCTCGTCCGAGACGCGCAGCGCGAGGCTCTGCGCCTCGGCGGCCAGGTCGTCCGGCAGGCCCGGCGCGGGGGCGATCACCTCGGTGCAGATCCCGCCCTCCTGGACGGTCTCCACGACCGGGTACGCGGCGCCCTGCCCGTACGGGGAGCGCGCGACGAGCGCGGCCAGCTCCCGCCGGAACGGGACGTGCTGCTCGACCATCAGGTCGACGCCCTCCGCGATCAGCCGCTCCGCCTCTCCGGACGGCTCGTCGACGATCCAGACGCCCTTGCCGTCGTAGCCGCCGCGGGTGGCCTTGAGCACCAGCGGCCAGCCGTGCTCGCGGCCGAACTCCGCCAGGAACTCCGCCGGCGACGACGCCGGCACGTGCGCGTACGCGGGGCACGGGACGCCGAGGTCGCGCAGCCTGTCGCGCATGACCAGCTTGTCCTGGGCGTGGGCCAGGGCCGCGGCGCCCGGACGGCACGGGACGCCCGAATCCTCGAGCTCCCGGATGTGCGGGCCCGGGACGTGCTCGTGGTCGAACGTCACCACGTCGCAGCCCTTGGCGAACGCCAGCAGGTCGTCGCGGGACCGGTCGTCCCCCACCCTGGCGTCGGGCACGACCTTGGCGGCCGACTCGTCCGGCGCCCCGGCGAGGACGCGCAGCGACACGCCGAGCGCGATCGCGGCCTGCTGCGTCATCCGGGCGAGCTGCCCACCGCCCGCCATGCCGACGACCGGCGTTTCCGCCCGGCGCGGCCGATCCGGGGAGCGTTGGGGGCCGTCCCCCGTCGAAGGGCGCTGAACTGTCACGTCAGAAGGTTATCGGCCGCCCGCCCCGAACGAATCCCCGGCGTCCGGCGTCGTAGGTGTGTGGGGATCTCGGCAATGGGCAGGGAACGCCTGGTGAGGGTGAAACGTTCATGTTCCGACGCCCCCGCGGCAGCGGGCGTCTATTCTCGTGGTGCCTCCGCATCAGCCGCCGCGCCGTCGGCCGTGGCGTTCGACGAAGTCCGGAAGGACGGTTCCCCTTCGTGAGCCTGGTCGCCAAACTCCATCGGCGGTTCGCGCACCTCGTGCAGGAACTCGCCAAGTTCGGCAGTGTGGGCGCGATCGCGTTCGTGATCACGGTCGTGATCGGCAACGGCCTGCACACCGGGCTCGGGGTGGGCCCCCTGACGTCCAACGGCGTCGCCACGATCATCGCGACGACGTTCTCGTACCTGGCGAACCGCTACTGGACGTTCCGGCACCGCGACCGCACCGGCCTCGGCCGCGAGTACGTGCTGTTCTTCGCGCTGAACGGCGTCGGCCTCGTGATCACCGAGCTGTTCATCGGCTTCTCGCACTACGTCCTCGGCCTGGACGGCGCCGTCTTCTACAACATCGCCCTGATCATCGGCACCGGCGTGGCGACGCTGTTCCGTTTCTGGTCGTACAAGAAGTGGGTGTTCCTGCCGTCGAGCGCCCCGAGCGTCGACCCGGCGTCCGGCCTCCCCGAGGCCCCCGCCGCCCCGGACACCTCGGGCATCCACCGCGCCGGCGGCCACTCCCCCCGGCTGGGCCACCCCCTGGACACCCACACCGAGGACTACGCCGAGATCTGACGGCGTCGTCCACGACGGCGTCCTCCACCACCCCGGCCGCGAGCGCGGCGGGTCGCCGCGCTCGCGGCCCGGTCAGGCGGGGCCGATCACCACTCGTTCAGTGGCCAGGCGGGCTTCGGCGGGTTCGCGGAGGACTAAGCGGAAGACGGCGGGACGGGCAGTGACGAGTTGCAGGTGGCCGCCGTCCACGATGGCCAGGGAACGGGCGAGGTAGAGGCCGAGGCCGGTGCCCCCGGCGCCGCTGACGCTGCGGTCGAAGATGCGGGGTTCGAGTTCGGGCGGGATGCCGGTGCCTTCGTCGCCGATCTCGACGACCACCGAGCCGACGCCCGGTTTTGTGTGGATGGTGACGGTGCCGGCGCCGTGCGCGAGGGAGTTCTCCAGGAGCGTGGCGACGATCTGGGAGAGGCCGTCGGGGTTGGTGAGGCCGACGAGGCCCTGCTCGCCGATGATGCGGACGTCCCGCCCGGCCTTGCGGAAGCTGGGCCGCCACTCCTTGACTTGCTGGGCGATGATCTCGTCGATCGGGGACGGCACGGCGCCGCCGGTCGGGTCGTGCCGGGCGCGGGCGAGGAGCTGCTCGACGACGGCGACGAGGCGTTCGGCCTGCGCGACGGCGGCGGCGCCCTCCTCGCGGACGACGTCGGGGTACTCGGCCGCCTCGATCATCTCCTCCAGCCGCATGGACAGCGCGGTCAGCGGCGTGCGGAGCTGGTGGCTGGCGTCGGTGGCGAACTGGCGGCCGGCGACGACCAGGTCGGTGATGCGGACGGCGCTGTGGTCCAGCACCTCGGCGACCTGGTCGATCTCCGGGATGCCGTAGCGGCGGGGACGCGGCCGGGCGTTGCCGCTGCCGAGCCGGTCGGCGGTCTCGGCGAGCTCGCGCAGCGGCAGCATGAACTTGCGGGCCTGCACCATCGCGAGGCCGACGGTGACGGCGACGCCGAGCAGCGCCAGGCTGGCGATCAGCAGGATCAGCCGCAGCGCGGCGTCGCGGACCTCCGGCTCCGGGCGCGACACCCGGACGCGGACCCCCCCGTGCACGGCGGTGGCGCTGAGGACGCGGCCGCGGCGCGGCGGGCCGGCGGTGACGGTGCGGCCGTCCGGCAGGGTGACGGAAATGTGTCGGCCGGGATACTCGCGGGCGATGATCGCGCCAGTGACGGGCTGCGGTTTCTCCAGGCTGTACCCGACGCTGCCGGCGATGGAGGACGCCTCCCGGTCGAGCGACCGGGCGGCCTCCTCGTAGACGAGCTTGTGGGCGGCGTAGGCGAGGGGTATGCCGAGCAAGAGGATCGCGACCACCGCCACCGCGAGCGTCGACAGCAGGAGTCGGCGCCTCATCAGGGCTCCTTCGAGGGTGGGGCCGCGGGCGCGCGGCACGGGGACCGGGCGCCTCTCGGGAAGGCTCCCGGTCGTCCCGCGCGGCCGCGGCGGCCGGTGCTAGTCGCCGCGCTCGAACCGGAAGCCGACGCCCCGCACCGTGGTGATGTAGCGGGGGCTGCCGGCGTCGTCGCCGAGCTTGCGGCGCAGCCAGGAAATGTGCATGTCGAGGGTCTTCGTGGAACCCCACCAGTTGGTGTCCCACACCTCGCGCATGATCTGTTCGCGGGTCACGACCTTGCCCGCGTCCCGGACGAGGACGCGCAGCAGGTCGAACTCCTTGGTGGTCAGCTGGAGCTCCTGCTCGCCCATCCAGGCGCGGCGCGACTCCGCGTCGATCCGCACCCCCTGGACGATCGGGGTCTCGGTGCTGCCCCGGCGCAGCAGTGCCCGCACCCGGGCGAGCAGCTCGGCCAGCCGGAACGGCTTGGTCACGTAGTCGTCGGCGCCCGCGTCGAGCCCGACGACGGTGTCGACCTCGTCGGCCCGGGCGGTCAGGATCAGGATGGGCACGCCGTGCCCCTCGGCCCGTACCCTGCGGGCCACCTCAAGGCCGTCCAGTTCGGGAAGGCCGAGATCCAGGACGATCAGGTCCACCCCGCCGCCGAGCGCCCGCTCCAGCGCCTGCGGGCCGTCCGGGCTTACTTCGACGGTGTACCCCTCGCGACGCAGCGCGCGGGCGAGAGGCTCGGAGATGGACGTGTCGTCCTCGGCGAGCAGTACTGAGGTCATGAACCGATCGTATGACCATTCTTGACCATTACCGGGCCGCCTCCGCGCTCTTGACCTGCGGTTTGCCACTCGTAGTACATTCACGAACACGGCATATCCGGCAATACCCGGGTCTACGCCGCATTACGCGTGTGCAGGGGTCAGCGAAAAACCGCGACGGAGGCGGCCGGCAACTCCACCGAGGCCGTTCCGGAATCGCTGCCTTCGTCCGTATCGAGGTGAATTGCCGGATCTGAGGCGAGCAGCAGCCGGGGACGTACGCCGGCCGGAGCGGCCGGGAGCACGACCGGGACGTCGCCGAGGTTCGCCGCCACGCGGATCTCACCGCGCCGCAGCATCAGCCAGCGCGCCCCGTTCCCGTCCGCCTCGACCCGCGTCGCCGTCAGCCGGGGGTCGTTCAGCTCGGGCCTGGACCTGCGCAGCGAGATCAGGGCGCGATGCCATTCCAGCAGGTCAGCGTGGTGCGGATCGTCCGGCTCCGTCCAGTCGAGGACCGAGCGGCGGAACGTTTCCACAGCCTGTGGATCGGGAACCTCGCCCGTCCAGCCGTGCCGCGCGAACTCACGTCGGCGTCCCTCGCTGACGGCCCGCGCCAGGTCGGGGTCCTGATGGTCGGTGAAATAGCACCAGGGGGTGGACGCGCCCCACTCCTCGCCCATGAAGAGCATCGGCGTGAACGGCGCGAGCAAAAGCAGAGCCGCACCCACTTTGAGCAAGCCTGGGGACGGCAAGAGGGTGCCGATGCGGTCCCCCGAGGCGCGGTTGCCAACTTGGTCGTGGTTCTGCAGAAAGCCGAGGAAACGGTGTGCGGGTGTTTCCCGGACGTTCACCGAACGCCCGTGACGCCGCCCCCGGTAGGTGGACATGGTCCCGTCATGGACGAAGACTCTGGTAATGGCCTTCTTCAGCGTTTCCAGGGAGCCGAAGTCGCAGTAGTAACCCTGCCGCTCGCCGGTGAGGGCCGCGTGCAGGGCGTGGTGGAAGTCGTCGCTCCACTGCGCGTCCAGGCCGTACCCACCCGCTTCTCTGGACGTCACCAGTCGCGGGTCGTTCAGGTCCGACTCGGCGATGAGAAAGAGTTCGCGCCCGAGGTGAGCGGACTCCGCGGCCACCGCGCGTCCCATTTCTTCGAGGACGTGCACCGCGCTGTGGTCGGTGATGGCGTGGACGGCATCGATCCGCAACCCGTCGAAGTGGTAGTCGCGCAACCACATCAGCGCGTTCTGCACGACGAACGCGCGGACCTCGTCCGAGCCCTCCTGGTCGAAGTTCACTGCATCGCCCCACGGCGTGGCGTGCGCGCTGGTGAAGTACGGGCCGAAGCTCCCCAGGCGATTGCCGTCCGGGCCGAGGTGGTTGTAGACGACGTCCAGAATGACGGCCAGGCCACGCGCATGGGCGGCATCGACGAATCGCTTCAACCCGTCCGGACCGCCGTACGGCTCATGCGGCGCCCACAGGTGGACACCGTCGTACCCCCATCCGTGGTGTCCGGGGAAGGACGCCACGGGCAGCAACTCCACCGCGTCTATCCCGAGCGCCACCAGATGGTCGAGACGCTCGGCCGCGGCGTCGAAGGTCCCTTCCGGCGTGAACGTCCCGACGTGCATCTCGTACAGGACGCTCCCGGGGAGGGGACGGCCATGCCAGTGCTGATCCGTCCAGGCGAACCGGCCGTGGTCGTGGACACGGCTCTGACCGTGCACGCCATCGGGCTGCCAGGGCGAACGGGGATCGGGCAGTACTTCGTCGGCGCCGTCCAGGACGAACCCGTAGTCCGTCCCATGGCCCGCGTCGGGGACTCGGGTCTCCCACCAGCCGGATGACTGCGCCTCCATGGGCCGCGTCACGCCGTCGACCACGACCTCGACGCGTTGGGAGGCCGGCGCCCACACCGCGAACCGTGCGCTCACCTATCGATCTCCCTGGGGACGAGCAGCGCGACGGGCAGATGCTCGAAGACGCGGCCCGCGTCCAGGATCGGGCCCATGTGCGTGCAGCCGGTCAGCAGGTCCCGCCAGCCCTGGTGGCGGACGTCCACCCGCGTGCCGTCCCAGCCGCCGCGGCGCTCCAGCCCCACGGGCAGCCGGGTGGCGAGCGCGACCGCGTCGCCCCGGGCGAACCCGATCAGGTGCTCGGCGGCGGGCCCGCGCGCCGCGACCGGCTCGTGCCGCGAGCCCGGCCCGAACCACTCGGGGTGCGCCCGGCGCAGCCGCAGCGTCCGCGAGGTGACCAGCAGCTTCTCGTCGTCGGACTCCTTCGGCCGGCGGCCGGTGTCGAGCCGGGCGAGGTGCTCGCGGCGCCGCCCGTAGTCGACCGGCCGCCGGTTGTCGGGGTCGACGAGCGCCAGCCCGGTCAGCTCGCAGCCCTGGTAGACGTCCGGGACGCCGGGCATCGCCAGCTGGACGAGCTTCTGCCCCAGCGTGTTCACGCGCGCGTAGGGCGCCAGCTTGGCGACGAACGACGTCATGTCGGTGATGAGGTCGGCATCGGACAGCACGCCCCGCGCATAAGCGAGCACGGCTTCCTCGTAGCCGGCGTCCTGCTCGACCCAAGACGTACGGGTCTTGGCCTCGCGCATCGCCTTGATGAGGAACTCCTCCAGGCGGCCCTGGGTGATCGGCCAGGCGCCGACGAGCGTCTGCCAGAGCAGGTATTCGAGGTCGGGCTCCAGCGGCGACGGGGCGGAACCCCATGTCCGCCACCGTTCCACCGCGTCCGCCCACTCGCCTGGGATCTCCGCCAGCACGGCCAGCCAGGCCCGTACGTCTTCTTCCCGCTTGGTGTCGTGCGTGGAGAGCGTCGTCATCGTCAACGGCCAGTCGCGCGCGAGCCTGACGCAGTACGCGTGGAAGTCCTCTGGGCTGACGGAGAACCGCCCTGGGGCGCCGCCCACCTCGTTCAGCGCGGCCATGCGGTTCCACCGGTAGAAGGCGGTGTCCTCGACGCCCTTGGCCGCGAGCGGTGCGGACGTCTGCTGGAACCGCACGATGAACTCGGCATCGGTGCGCTCACCTCGTCCCAGAGCCAGGTCTACGACGGTCTCCAGGTCGTCGTGCAGGTCCTCGGGCAGGTGGGCACGGGCACGGTCGGCGGACTCGTTCAGCACGTCCACGGCCTGCTGCGGTGCGTCCTCCCCCGGCACGACATACGCGCGGTACACGGGCATGGCGACGAGCAGTTCGACCAGAGCCCGCTCCAGGCCGGGTCGACCTTCGCCCACGACCCGATGGAGGACGCGCAAGAGCCGGTCGATCTCAGGCTTCAACCCGTGCGTGGCTGCGTGCAGGCGCGCGTCGTGTTCGACCTCCTCGAACTCGGCCGGATTCCCCGTCAGCGACACGTAGTGGTCGGTGAGCGGCTTCTCGCCGGCCGGGTCGATGAAGAGCCCGCCGATCATGCCGAGCGAGTCGTAGCCGGTGGTGCCCGCGCACGGCCAGTCGGGCGGCAGCCGCTCCTCGCCCTCAGTGATCTTCTCGACGAGCACCCAGCGGTCCGGCGCGGCCTCCGCCAGCCGGCGCAGGTAGCCGCGCGGGTCGGCGAGCCCGTCCGGGTGGTCGACGCGCAGGCCGTCCACGAGGCCCTGCTCGATCAGGCCCAGCAGCAGCCCGTGGGTGCGCCGGAAGACCTCCGGGTCCTCCTGCCGCAGCCCGATGAGCCCGGATATGTCGAAGAATCGCCGGTAGTTGGGCTCGCCCTCACCGGGGAGGACGATCCGGCCGCCGCCCGCGTCCCAGTCGATGTCGAACCACGTCGCGAACGCCGAGTCCGGCCCGTCTTCGAGGACCTCCGCGAGCGGCAGGTTCAGGTCGTGCGGCTCGGGGATCGCCATGTGGTTGGGGACGATGTCGACCAGCACCCGCAGGCCGTGCGCGCGGAACCGGGTCGCCATCGCGCCGAACGCCTCGGCGCCGCCCAGCTCGTCCGAGAGCCGGGAGTGGTCGACGACGTCGTAGCCGTGCGTGGAGCCGGGCGCGGCCTGCAGGACGGGTGACAGGTAGACGTGGGACACGCCGAGAGACGCCAGGTAAGGGGCGAGCGCGGCGGCCTCGGCGAACCCGAAGCGCCCGTCGGGCGTCCCGCGGAGCTGGAGGCGGTAGGTGCCGGACGGCGGTGCGGCGAACGGGTCCTCGGCGGGGACGAGGTCGTCGGCCAGGCTCTTCTCGGTGCTGTGGTCCTCGGACACGGCTTCCTCTGGGGGGTCGGCGGGGAGCGGTTCCTCGGCGGCGGGTTCGGCGTGCATGTCGTCGTGCATGGAGGGAGCGTCCTCAGACCCGGCGCAGGACCTGGATGGAGCGGGCGCCCACCGGGACGTTCTCGCGGGCCTTCACGACGGGCGACTCCTCCTCGGCGAGCAGCGGGTCGGCGGTGTCGAGCATCTTGATCCACATCTGCCCGTAGACGGCGGGCGGGAGCGTGAACGCGAGGTCCCCGTCGTGCGCGTTGAACAGCAGCAGGAACGAGTCGTCGCGGACCTGCCGCCCGCGCGGGTCGGGCTCGCCGATCGCGTCGCCGTTCAGGAACACGTTGAGCGACTTGTTGAAGCCGGCCGACCAGTCCTTGTCGGCCATCTCCTGCCCGCCCGGTGTGAACCAGACCAGGTCGGGCAGCTCTTCGTACTCCGCCTCCGCGTCCGACTTGCGGCGCGCCGCCTTGCGGGCCCGTTTCGTCCGCTGGTCGCCGAGGAAGAAGCGCCGCCGCCGGAAGACGGGGTGCTCGGTGCGCAGCTTGGACAGGCGCCGGACGAAGTCGAGCAGCGGCCCGCGCTCGTCGAAGAACGTGTCGTCGCGCAGGCCCGTCCAGTCGACCCACGAGATCTCCGTGTCCTGGCAGTAGGCGTTGTTGTTGCCGCCTTGGGTCCGGCCTATCTCGTCGCCGTGCAGCAGCATGGGGACGCCCTGCGACAGGAACAGGGTGGTCAGGAAGTTGCGTTTCTGCCGTTCGCGGAGCGCGACGATGTCCAGGTCGTCCGCCGGGCCCTCGTGCCCGCTGTTCCACGACCGGTTGTCGTCGGTCCCGTCCCGGTTGTTCTCCCCGTTCGCCTCGTTGTGCTTGCCGTTGTAGGAGACGAGGTCGTTCAGCGTGAACCCGTCGTGGCACGTCACGAAGTTGATCGAGGCGATCGGGCGGCGGCCGTCGTCGGCGTAAAGATCGGACGAACCCGTCAGCCGGGAGGCGAAGTCGGGCATCGCGCCCGGCTGCCCGCGCCAGTAGTCGCGCATCGTGTCGCGGTACTGGCCGTTCCACTCCGTCCACAGCGGCGGGAAGTTGCCGACCTGGTAGCCGCCCTCGCCGACGTCCCACGGCTCGGCGATCAGCTTCACCTGCGAGACGACCGGGTCCTGCTGGACGAGGTCGAAGAACGCCGACAGCCGGTCCACCGCGTGCAGCTCGCGGGCCAGCGTCGCGGCGAGGTCGAACCGGAACCCGTCCACGTGCATCTCGGTCACCCAGTACCGCAGCGAATCCATGATCAGCTGCAGGACGTGCGGGCTGCGCATCAGCAGGCTGTTCCCGGTGCCCGTCGTGTCCATGTAGTAGCGCGGGTCGTCGTCCGCGAGCCGGTAGTACGAGGCGTTGTCGATGCCCCGGAACGACAGGGTCGGCCCGAGGTGGTTCCCCTCGGCGGTGTGGTTGTAGACGACGTCCAGGATCACCTCCATGCCCGCCTGGTGCAGCGCCTTCACCATCGCCTTGAACTCCAGCACCTGCTCGCCCCGCTGCCCGGACGATGAGTACTCGTTGTGCGGCGCGAAGAAACCGATCGTGTTGTAGCCCCAGTAGTTGCGCAGGCCGCGGCTCGTCAGCGCATCATCGTGGACGAACTGGTGGACGGGCATCAGCTCCACCGCCGTCACCCCGATCGAGCGCAGATGGTCGGTGACCACCGGGTGGGCGAGGCCCGCGTAGGTGCCGCGCAGCGCCGGCGGGACCTCCGGATGCCGCGCCGTGAGCCCCTTGACGTGGGCCTCGTAGATCACCGTCTCGTGGTACGGGATCCGGGGCGGGCGGTCGTCCCCCCAGTCGAAGTAGGGGCTGACCACCACCGACCGCATCGTGTGGCCCGCCGAGTCGGCGTCGTTGCGCGACCAGGGGTCGCCGAAGTCGTAGCCGAAGCACGACGCGTCCCAGTCGACCTCGCCCTCGACGGCCTGCGCGTACGGGTCGAGGAGCAGCTTCGCCGGGTTGCAGCGGAACCCGCGGCGGGGCTCGTACGGCCCGTGCACGCGGTAGCCGTACCGCCGTCCCGGCATGACGCCCGGCAGGTAGCCGTGCCAGACGAAGGCGTCCACCTCCGGGAGCGTGAGCCGTGTCTCCTCGCCGTCGCCCGCCGGCCCGTCGAACAGGCACAGCTCCACCCGCTCGGCCGCCTCGGAGAAGACGGCGAAGTTGGTCCCCGCGCCGTCGAACCGGGCCCCGAGGGGGTAGGCGTCGCCCGGCCAAACCTGTGCCACTGTCCCGTCCTCCCGTCCATGGCGCACCGCGGGCCGGGTGCCGAGGGCCCGGCGGCGCACGCCGGAAGCCCTTCCCCGTGAGGGGTGGATCACACCGATCGGGAGTCCACTGGCCAGAACGGACATACCTGAGCTACCTTAGGCATGCCTTACCTCAATAAGGGCACCCTAAGGGTCGGAGGTCGGGCACGCCGAGCCAGTTCCAGCCGCACGGAAGGCCCCCACCGGCATGTACGTCTGCATCTGCAACGCCATCACCGAGGACGACGTTCACGGCTGCATGACGAGCGGCTGCGCGACCGCCAAGGCCGTCAAGGCCGCGTGCGGCTTCAAGCCCGGCTGCGGGATGTGCACCAAGCGCATCCACACCATGGTCAGCGAGTACCGGACGGCCGGCGAACTGGCGGACGCCCTGACCGGCGGCCCCCTCGCCCTGATGGCCGCCCCGGACCCGGCTCCCGCCATGCCGGCCGTCCAGGCCGCCGCCGACTTCGCCCCCCGGGAAGCCGCCCCGCCGACCGCCGCCTGAGCCTTCCCCTCCGCACCCCGCACGGCCTGGCGGACACGCACCCGTGCGGGGCTTTGTGCTGTCCTCAATCAGGCGTGCATGAAAGCATGGGCGCCATGGAAGGCGACAAGGACATCATCGCGCTGCTGAACGACCAGCTCACCGCGGAGCTCACGGCCATCAACCAGTACTTCCTGCACTCCAAGATGCAGGAGAACTGGGGTTTCGTCCGGATGGCCAAGCACACCCGCGACGAGTCGTTCGACGAGATGCGGCACGCGGAGCGGCTCACCAACCGGATCCTGTTCCTGGAGGGGCTGCCGAACTACCAGAAGATCGGCACGCTGCGGATCGGGCAGACCATCGTCGAGCAGCTCAAGGCCGACCTGGAGATCGAGATGGAGGCCGTGGCCCGGCTGCGCCCCGGCATCGAGCTCATGCGCTCCCGCGGTGACATCACGTCCGCCCGGCTCTTCGAGGAGATCCTCGCCGACGAGGAAGAGCACGTCGACTACCTGGAGACCGAGCTCAGCCTCGTCCAGGCGCTCGGAGAGCAGAACTACCTGCAGCGCCTCACCGACTCGCCCGCCGAGAGCGGCCCCAGCGCCTACTGAGCCGCTACGACGCGTCCGGTCCGGGCTCGGCCTTGCGGCGCAGCACGTACGGCTGGACGATGCCGAGGCCGCGGACCGGGCGCCGCACGATCCGCGTCACCTGGTAGGCCGGGTCCTTCTCCAGCCGCGCGGCCAGCTCGCTGTCGATCACGACGGAGCCCGGCCGGGCCAGCGAGGTGAGCCGGGCGGCGAGGTTGACCGTCGTCCCGAACACGTCGCCCATCAGCGGCAGGACGGGCCCGTACGCGACGCCGACCCGCACGTCCGGGACCTCGGTCTCGTCCTGGATGGCCGCCGCCACCGTCAGCGCGATCTCCGCGCCGACCTCCGGCGTCTCCGCGCTGAACAGCACCTCGTCTCCGAGCGTCTTCACCAGCCGGCCGCCGCAGGAGGCGATGATGTCGGCGGCGGTCTCCTCGAACCACTCCACCACCCGGGCCAGCTCGATCTCCTCCAGCTCCCGGCTGACCTGCGTGAACGACACCATGTCGGCGAACCCGACGGTGGTCATCGGGCGGCCCGCCGGGTCGCCGTTCTCCCGGGTCGTCGCGGCGGCCAGCGCGCGCGTCCCGGCCGCGGCGAGCTGGCGCCGCCACGCGTGCACGACCAGCGGCTCGAACTCGCCGATGTGCTTCTCCGCGATGTCCACGACCGTGTCGACCGCCTCGGCGGACGGTACGTCGTGCGGATCCGGGGTGAGCATGCTGCGCAGCAGGCTGACCTGCCACTCCGCGAGCCGCGTCATCGTCTGCCCGTACGCCCGGACGAGGCGGATCACGGCGTCCTCGTCCAGGATCCCGTCGTCCACGAGCCTGCGGAGCCGGTCCAGCGCCGCGACGTCGCCCTCCGTGTAGGCGACCTCCTCGTCCGGCATGGACGGGTAGCCGAACGCCCGCCAGATCCGGCCGGCGAAGTCCCGGGAGACCCCGGCCCGCCGGACGGCCTGGACGCGGTTGTACCGCAGCTCGCCGCCGAGGAGGAGTTCCTCGATCTCCTTCGGATCGGGCAATCCGGCCGCCATTTCCCGCCCCTCAGTCCGCCGCCGCCATGGGCCGTGGCGACGACGTCGTGATTCGATACCAGAACATATCGGTGCAGATCAGCAATCGAATCAACGTACGGACGGCCAATCCTCGTTCCACGTTCACCGGACGTGCACCACATCGCCGGCGCTGATCGCGCTCTCCCCGGCCGTCCCCGCGACCAGCAGCCGCCCCGTCCCGTCCACGTCCCGCGCCGTCCCCACCAGCCGCTGGTCGCCCGGCATCTCCACCCTGACCTCGCGCCCGAGCGTCGTGCACAGGTCCCGGTAGGCGGTACGCAGGCCGCTGGCCTCCGGATCACCGTCCAGGGCCGTCCACTCCCGGTACCAGGTCGCGAACTCGCGCAGGATCGCGCGCAGCAGCGGCGCCCGGTCGCTGAGCGGCGCGCCCTCGATCGCCAGCGACGTCGCGGCAGGCACCGGCAGCTCCTCCGCCCGCAGGCCCACGTTCAGCCCGACGCCGATCACGATGCCGTCCTCGACCTTCTCGACGAGGATCCCGGCGAGCTTCCGGTCGCCGACGAGCACGTCGTTCGGCCACTTGAGCCGGGCGTCCACGGCCACGTCCGCCGCGTCGCCGAGGAACCCGTCCCCCGTCTGCGACCAGGCGGTCATTCTCCGTACGGCCATGGCGACGGCGACGCCCGTCAGCAGCGACGCCCACCCCAGCCGCGGCACCGGCACCACCGGCCGCAGCAGCATCGAGAACGTCAGCCCGGACCGCGGCGGCGCCGTCCACGTCCGGCCCTGCCGCCCCCGGCCCGCCGTCTGCAGCTCGGTGACCAGCACGGTCCCCTCCGGCGCGCCCTCCTTCGCGCGGGCCGCGAGGTCGGCGTTGGTGGAGCCGGTCTCGTCCACGACGCGGACCTCGCGCCACAACCCGCCGTCCCGGACGAGCGCCCGCCGCAGCGCCCCCTCGTGCAACGGAGGCCGGCCGAGATCCCCATAAGCGGTGTCCACGTCCTCCATCCAACCCCACCGGAACCCCGATCTTGGGGCCAGCCACCCGGAAAGGCATCGAGCGGTCGTTAAGGTGCGCTCTATGGATGGTGTGACGCTGCGGCGCGACGGGAACGTCGCCGAGATCGTGCTGGACCGGCCCGAGGCCCTCAACGCCCTGTCGACCGCGATGGCCCGGCGCCTCGCCGGCGTCTGCGCCGAGGTCGCGGTGGACGAGGCCGTCCGCGCGGTGGTGCTGAGCGCGGCCGGCGAGAAGGCGTTCTGCGTCGGCGCGGACCTCAAGGAGCGCAACGCGATGACCGACGCCGAGATCTTCGCGCAGCGGCCGGTCTTCCGCGCCGCGTTCGGCGGCGTCCTGAACCTGCCCCAGCCGGTCATCGCCGCCGTGCACGGCTACGCGCTCGGCGGCGGCTGCGAGTTCGCCCTCTCCACCGACCTGATCGTCGCGGACGAGACCGCCGTGTTCGGCCTGCCCGAGGTGAGCGTCGGCCTGGTCCCGGGCGGCGGCGGAACCCAGCTCGCGCTCCGCCGCCTCGGCCCCGGCAAGGCCGCCGACCTCGTCTTCACCGGCCGCCGCCTCGGCGTCGACGAGGCCCTCGCCTGCGGCCTCGCCGACCGCAAGGTCCCCGCCGGAGCGGCCCGCGAGGAGGCCCTGGCCCTCGCCGGCGTGATCGCGCAGAACTCCCCGGTCGCCGTCCGCGCCGCCAAGCGCGCCCTCCGCCAGGGCTCCGGCGTCAGCCTCGACGCCGGTCTGGACCTGGAGGAGAACGCCTGGCGCACCGCCGCCTCCTCCGCGGACCGCCGCGAAGGCATCGCCGCCTTCGCCGAGAAGCGCAAGCCCAACTGGGGCTGTTAGCCAAGCCGACGCCCCCGGAACCCCGGCGCACGCAGGGCGGGCCCGCCGCGCTCGCCGGGGTCCGGCGCGGTCAGCCGGGTCAGCCGGTGTTCTGGAGGCCGGCGGCCACGCCGTTGACCGACAACAAGAGCAGGTCTTCCAGGTGGGTTCGCTCTTCCTCGTTCTCCACGCCTGCTCTGAGGGCCTTCAGGGCTCGTAGCTGCAGGTGGGAGAGGGCGTCCACGTAGGGGTTGCGGAGTTCTACGGCCCGGGAGAGCACGCGGCGGTTCTCCAGGAGGCGTTCGTGGCCTGTCACCGCCAGGACCAGGCGGCGGGTGCGGTCGTACTCGGCCAGGACGGTCTCGGAGAGTTCGGGACGCTCGCCCAGCGCCAGGTAGCGCTCGGCGATCGCGCGGTCGGACTTGGCGAGGCTCATCTCGGCGTTGTCGAGCAGGGTGTTGAACAGCGGCCACGCCTCGTACGCCTCGCGGAGCTCGGTGAGGTCGCGGCCGTCGTCGGAGACGGCGGCGAGGCCGCTGCCCAGGCCGTACCAGCCGGGCAGGTTGACGCGGGTCTGCGTCCAGGCGAACACCCACGGGATGGCGCGCAGGTCCTCCAGGCCGCGGGCGGCCTTGCGGCGGGCCGGGCGGGAGCCGATGCGCAGTTCGGAGATCTCCTCCAGGGGGCTGACCCGGGCGAACCAGACGGCGAAGTCCTCGGTCTCGATCAGGCTGCGGAAGGCCGACCTGGCGGCGTCGCTGATCTTGTCGGCCAGCGGGCGGAAGCGGGCGGCGGCCTCGCGGGCACGGTCCTGGACGGCGTCGGTCGAGGCCAGCAGGACCGCGCTGGTGACCTGCTCGACGTGGCGGCGGGCGATCTGGCGGTGGCCGTAGCGGGCGAAGATGACCTCGCCCTGCTCGGTGACCTTGAAGCGGCCCGCGACCGAGCCGGGCGCCTGGGCGAGGATGGCGCGGTTCGCGGGACCGCCGCCGCGGCCGAGGGAGCCGCCGCGGCCGTGGAAGAGCGTCAGCCTGACGTCGTGGCGGGCCGCCCACGCGGCGAGCGCCTCCTGGGTGTCATAGAGGCGGAGGGTGGCGCTGGTCGGGCCCAGCTGCTTGGCCGAGTCGCTGTAGCCGAGCATGACCTCCATCCGGCGGCCGGTCTCGTCCAGGCGGCGCCGCACGGCGGGGATCTCCAGCATGCCGTCCAGGACGGACGGGGCCCGCTCCAGGTCCTCGCCGGTCTCGAACAGCGGGATCACGTCCAGGACGGGCGCGCCGTCGCCGAGCGTCTCGGCGAGGGCGTGCACGTTGGCCATGTCCTCGGCGGAGCGGGTGAAGGAGACGATGTAGCGGTGGCAGGCGCGGACGCCGAACCGCCCCTGGATCCAGGCCACCACGCGGAGGGTCTCGAGGATCTCCTCCGTCATCTCCGAGCGGGGGCCGCCAGCGCGGACCTCCTTCAGCGCCTGCTCGTGCAGTTCCGAGTGCTGGCGGATCTCCAGCTCGGCGAGGTGGAAGCCGAACGTCTCGACCTGCCAGATCAGCTGCTGGACGCGGCCGTACGCCTGCCGGGCGGCGCCCGCACCGGCGAGGGAGTCCTGCACGGCGCGCAGGTCGGCGAGCAGCTCGTCCGGGGACGCGTAGGCCAGGTCGGCGTCGCGCTCCCGGGTGGCGGCGATGCGGGCGGCGGCGTGCAGCAGGACTTGGCGGTGCGGCTCGCCGGGCGACCGCTTGCCGATCTCGGCGATCAGCCGCGGGTGCGCGGTGCGCGCGGCGGCGAGGACGTCCAGCAGGGCGCCCGAGGCGGGCGTGGTGATCTCGTGGACGGTCAGCTCGCGGCCGATCCGGGCGCACGCGTTCTCCAGGGCGTGCAGGACGTGCTCCGCCTGGATCATGACGGCGTCCCGGGTGATCTGCGCGGTGACGTACGGATTGCCGTCCCGGTCGCCGCCGATCCAGCTGCCGAACCGCAGGTAGGGGCGGGCCTTCGGCGGGCGGGTGCCGCTGCCGTCGCCGTTCAGCGCGCGGTCGAGGGAGCGGTAGATGTGCGGGACGACCCGGAAGATCGTCTCGTCGAACGCGGCCATCGCGGTGCGGACCTCGTCCAGCGGGTCGAGCTGGGTGTGCCGGCGCAGCGCCGTCCGCCAGAGGAGGTCGATCTCCTCGCGCAGGCTCCGCTCGGTCTCCTCGCGCTCGGACGCGCCCGGCGCGTCGTTCAGGTGCGTGAGCAGGTCGCTGATCCGCTGGATCGCCGTGACGACGGCGCGGCGGCGCGCCTCGGTCGGGTGCGCGGTGAAGACGGGGCGGAACTCCAGGCCGTCGATGATCGCGTCGAGGCGGCCCGCGTCGTCGGCGCCGGCGGAGGCGCGGATCTGCTCGATCGAGGCGGCCACGGAGCCGGGGACGGTGTCGCCGGTGTCACGTTCCCGGAGCGTCCGGATGCGGTGGTGCTCCTCGGCGAGGTTCGTCAGGTGGAAGTAGACGGTGAACGCGCGGGCGACCTGGCCGGCGCGCTCCAGCGTCCAGCCGTCGGCGAGCGCGGCGACCTCCTCGATGCCCGTCTCGCCGCGGCGGGCCGCGATCACCGCGTGGCGGAGCCGCTCGACGTCGTCCAGCAGCCCTTTCCCGCCGTACTCCACGAGGGAGTCGCCGAGCATCGCGCCCAGCAGCCGCACATCGCGGCGCAGCGGTTCGGGCATGTCCTGACGAAAGGTGTCACGCGTCTTCGTAGCCACCCGCCAAGCCTAACGAGCGCGGTCGGGCCGGAGTCGGTCCCGGTCACCGGCACCCGGGCGCACGGGCGAAATCAGCGTGCGGTTACCCTGACCGGCATGGCGACGGAAGCCCCTGAACCCCCCGTGGACTACGACGTCCACACCACGGCGGGAAAGATCGCGGACCTGGAGCGGCGCCGGCACGAGGCGGTGCACGCCGGTTCGGCGCGCGCCGTCGAGAAGCAGCACGCCAAGGGCAAGATGACGGCCCGGGAGCGGATCGACGCGCTGCTCGACCCCGGCTCGTTCGTCGAGTTCGACGAGATGGCGCGGCACCGGTCCACCAACTTCGGGATGGAGAAGAACCGGCCCTACGGCGACGGCGTCGTCACCGGGTACGGCACCGTGGACGGACGTCCGGTCGCGATCTTCAGCCAGGACTTCACGGTCTCCGGCGGGTCCCTCGGCGAGGTCTTCGGCGAGAAGATCGTCAAGGTCATGGACCACGCGATCAAGACCGGCTGCCCGGTGATCGGCATCAACGACTCCGGCGGCGCGCGGATCCAGGAGGGCGTGGTCGCGCTCGGCCTGTACGCGGAGATCTTCAAGCGGAACGTGCACGCCTCCGGCGTCATCCCGCAGATCTCGCTGGTCATGGGGCCGTGCGCGGGCGGCGCGGTGTACTCGCCGGCGATCACCGACTTCATCGTCATGGTCGACCAGACGTCCCACATGTTCATCACCGGGCCGGACGTGATCAAGACGGTCACCGGTGAAGAGGTGACGATGGAGGAGCTGGGCGGGGCGCACTCGCACAACTCCAAGTCCGGCGTCGCCCACTACCAGGGGTCGGACGAGGACGACGCGATCGAGTACGTCAAGGCGCTGCTGTCGTACCTGCCGTCCAACAACCTGTCCGACGCGCCCGCGTTCGACGTGCCGGTGGACGTGACCGAGCTGGACGAAGAGCTCGACACCCTCATCCCCGACTCGCCGAACCAGCCGTACGACATGCACACCGCCATCGAGCGGGTGCTGGACGACGGCGAGTTCCTGGAGGTCCAGGAGCAGTTCGCGCCGAACATCATCGTCGGCTTCGGGCGGGTCGAGGGCCGCTCGGTCGGCATCGTCGCGAACCAGCCGATGCAGTTCGCGGGGACGCTCGACATCGACGCGTCCGAGAAGGCCGCCCGGTTCGTCCGGACCTGCGACGCGTTCAACATCCCCGTGCTGACGTTCGTGGACGTCCCCGGCTTCCTGCCCGGCACCGACCAGGAGTGGAACGGCATCATCCGGCGCGGCGCGAAGCTGCTGTTCGCGTACGCCGAGGCCACCGTCCCGCTCGTGACGATCATCACGCGGAAGGCGTACGGCGGCGCGTACGACGTCATGGGGTCCAAGCACCTCGGCGCCGACATCAACCTGGCGTGGCCGACCGCGCAGATCGCGGTGATGGGCGCGCAGGGCGCGGTCAACATCCTGTACCGGCGCGACCTGGCCGCCGCGGACGACCCGGACGCCCGCCGCGCCGAGCTGATCACCGCGTACGAGGACACGCTCGCCAATCCCTACGTCGCGGCCGAGCGCGGCTACATCGACAACGTGATCAAGCCCTCGGAGACGCGCGGCCAGGTGGTGCGGGCGCTGCGGGCGCTGCGCGAGAAGCGCCAGACGCTGCCGCCGAAGAAGCACGGGAACATCCCGCTCTGATGCGAACACTCCCCGAAGGTCGGATCTCGTGAGCGCTGAGCAGAAGCCCTTCCTGCAGATCGTCCGCGGCGACGCGAGCCCGGCGGAGATCGCGGCGCTCGTCGCCGTGCTGACCGCCCGCGCCCGCGCCGCCGCCGCGGCCCGGGACGGCGCCGGACCGGCCCGCACGTCACGTTGGGCGGACCGGTCCCGGCTCGTCCGCAACACCTTCGCGGGCGACCTCGGGCCGCGCGGGCCGGGGGCCTGGCGGGCCAGCGGCCTGCCCCGCTGAGCCGTCCCGCCCACCTGGGAAGCCGCCGCGCGCGCGGCCTCTCACCGGCCGGTCCGAAGCGACATGTAACCGTGGTTCACGCCCAGCGGGGGGCTCGGCACGAATAAGGTGGAAGGCCATGGCCACCTCGGAGTACGTTGCCCAGCCCGCGCGATACGCGATCTTCGTCGACGCGGGATACCTTTACGCGGCCTCCGGTGCGCTGCTGCTCGGCTGCGGTTCCCGGCGGGAGTACCGCGTCGCGGCGGAGAAGCTGATCAAGGCTTTGACCGACCACGCCGACGGGCAGCGGCGCGGCGAACTGCTGCGGGTGTACTGGTTCGACGCGGCGCCGAAGAAGCAGCCCACGGTCGACCAGCGGGTGATCGCCAACCTGCCGCTGGTGAAGCTGCGGCTCGGCAACCTGAACGCGCAGGGCCAGCAGAAGGGCGTGGACGCGCAGCTGCGCGCCGACCTGGAGGCCCTCGCCCGGCACCGCGCGATCACCGACGCGGTGCTGCTGGCCGGCGACGAGGACATGCTGCCCGCCGTGGAGGCCGCGCAGCGCTACGGCGTCCGCGTCCACCTGTGGGGCGTGGAGCCGACGCACGGCTCCAACCAGGCCGAGTGGCTGGTGTGGGAGTCCGACACCGTCGAGGTGCTGCCCTCCGAGTTCCTCCGCCCGTACTTCACCAAGGCCAAGGTGCTGCCGGTGCCCGCGCCGGGCACCACCGCCGCCATCAAGGACGCCGCCGCCGCCGCGCAGCGGGCGAACCCCGTGCCGTCGCCGTCGCAGGTGTTCGCCGGCAAGCCGCCGTCGGTCAAGCCGGCGCCCGGCGCCGTCCGCACGGCCGTCCCGGTGACCGGCGCCGTGACGCCCGCCACGGTGGCCGCGTCGATGAACTCCGCGCAGGCCGACGGCAAGCTCGGCCCGGACCGCGACCACATGCTGGAGATCGGCGAGCACGTCGCACAGAAGTGGATCTTCGAGCGGGGCCGGGACAACATCCGCGACCTGCTGCCCGGCCCGATCCTGCCGCCCGTCATCGACAAGGAACTGCTGATCGAGGCGGAGAAGGAGCTCGGCGGTTCCCTGCGCCCCTACCAGGAGGCCCGCACGTGGCTGCGGGACGGCTTCTGGGAGCGCGTCTACCGCGAGTTCGGCATAGGAATCGGCAAGTCCGACTGAACGGGCGCCGGCCGGGCCCGGCTACGCCGTCTCAGCGCGAGCCGACGCGGTGCCAGTCGGGGACGAGCTCCTCCACCAGGGCCTCCGTCTCGGGCTGGAGCTGGTCGAGGAACGGGTCGCGGGCGAGGCGGGCGCGCAGCTCGTCCACGACCACCCGCACCTGCGCGACGTCGCCGGTCGCGTGGGTCGCGCGGAGCAGGTCGCGCCACAGGCCCTCGTCGGCGGGCGCGAGCCGCAGCCCGGCGCGGGCCGCGCCGACCGCGCCGCGCGGGTCGCCCTCGTCCAGCCGCAGGACGACGAGCCGGTGCGCGACGTCGATGATCCGCGCGGGCGTCTCGTACTCCAGGTCGTGGTTCGCCAGCCACGCGTACCGGCCGCGCGGCCGGTCGGCGAGCAGCGGGCCGCGGACGAGGTCCAGCGCGTACGCCATGTAGGCGGTCTCGGACGCGGGTTCGGCCGCCGACCGCCACACCAGCCAGCGGAACACGGCGATGTCGACCCGCACCTCCGAGCCGAGCCTGATCCGGCCGCGCTCGTCGTAGTACAGGTTGGGGCGGCCGCGCGCGTCCCGGCCGAGCCAGTCGGACACGCGCGCCACGCACGCGTCGCGGACGCCCGCGCTGGCGCCGCGCGGCCAGATCGCGCCGGACAGCACCGTCGGGTGGACGCCCTCCGGGTGCGCGGCGAGGAACACCAGCAGCTCGGTGCAGAGTTCGCGGCGGGTCTCGTCGATGGGGCCGGGGGCGTCGACCTCGATCGGGCCGAGCAGCCGGATGTCGACCGACGACTGCTGCGCGGTCGGCGGCTCCGCGCCGCCGGACAGCCCGGGCAGCTGCACGGAGTCGAGCCGCCCGGCGGTGCGGAACAGCTCGAACACGCCGCGGTAGTCGTCGTCGCGGACGAGTTGCGCGTCGACCTCGAAGCCGAGCACGCCGGCCTGGAGGTGCCCGGCGTCGTCGACGTCCCACGTCCAGGTGGCGCCCTGCACGTCGCCGGGGACGATGTAGCCGGCGGCCATCCGGGTGCCGGTGCGGGCGAGCGCGACGAGCCGGTCGGCCTCCTGCTCGTCCGGCCGGTCCGCCATGATCAGGTAGTGCGGCATCCACGCCTCGCCGAACACGCCGCGGCAGCGCCCGGTGAGCACCGAGTCGACGCCGGACGCGGCGAGCGCCTGCCGCACCTCCTCGCTGCGGCCCTCCAGCTCCGGCAGCGCGTCGCTGAGCGTCGGGACGGAGCGCACCCGGTCCGGGGCGATCTCGGTCAGGCCCTCGCCCAGTTCCGCGTCGAACCCGACGAGT
The DNA here is from genome assembly GCF_001552195.1 of Actinomadura latina NBRC 106108. Lineage (GTDB taxonomy): Bacteria > Actinomycetota > Actinomycetes > Streptosporangiales > Streptosporangiaceae > Spirillospora > Spirillospora latina. Next base: position 1,017,343 of record NZ_BCQS01000003.1, on the reverse strand, counting down.
GTGATCCGCATGTGGTCGGACCAGCGGTTGGTGGCCAGCTCCAGCGCGATCGCGGACAGCGCGGCGCGGCGGACGTCCTCGGGGCCGCGGACCGCGATCAGCCCGTGCGCGGCCTCCAGGTCGACGAGGATGCGGCCGTTGGCGTTCGTGCCGATCGACACGAGGCCCGGGTAGGGGGCGAGGACGTCGCCGAGGTCGGACGCCTCCAGCATGGGCAGCGCGTCGCCGCGCAGCCGCCACACCTGCCCGTCGTCGAACGCCTGCCAGGGGGCGGGCGGGTTCCGGTCGGCGGGCGCGATCCACAGGTCGAGGCTGCCGCGCCCGAGATGCACCCCGTAGACGGTCGGGAGGGCCCGGCCGCCCGCCGCCATGGACTTCGACATGTGCCGCAGCCCGAGGTCGAGGAGTTTCGCCGCGTCGTCGTCGGCGCCGATCCGCAGCGCCCGCTCCGCCTCGGCCGCCTCCCCCTCCGGCCGGACGACCATGTGCCCGAACGCGCGGTGCCACAGCTGGGCGCGGCGGCGCCGGCCGAGCGCGACGAGCAGCCCGGCGGCGACCAGCGACGCCGCGGCGAGGCCCTGCGGCCAGCCGAGGTCGAACGTCCCGCCGGTCTCCTCCCGCTGCGGCGAGCCCTCGCCCGGGACGGCCGCGCCGCCGCTGCCCGCGGCGCCGCCCATCTCGCTCGACGGCCCCTCCCCGTGCGCGGGCGGATGCGCGGGCTCGGACTCCCGCGGCGCGCTCTGCTCGGGTGCCCGGCTCTGCTCCGGCGCATGGGTCTGCTCCGGCGCCTGGGTCTGCTCGGGCGCCTGGGTCTGCTCGGGCGCGGGGCTGTGCTCGGGCGCCGGGCTTTCCGAGGCCGGCGGCGCCGGCGATGCGGGCGGCGCCTCCGCGGCCGGGGGCTCGGCCGGACGCTGCGGTGCCGGCTCGGGCGCGGGCTTGCCCGGTTCGTCCGGGACGGCGTGCCCGTACCGGAAGTACTCGTGGAGGTCCTCGGCCGGGATGACCTTCGCATGCTTGGCGTCCGCCGGCATCTCCAGGATCCAGCCCGGACGGATCAGGCTGGCGATCGTCAGGCGCGTCCCGTCCGGCTGGATGTGGTTCTTGTTGAGGGAATAGATCTCCTTGTACCGGCGGCCCTCGCCGAGGCACTTCTCGGCGATCTCCCACAGGCTCTCGTGGTGGCGTCCCTCCGGCGGCTGCACCCGGTAGATCTTCGTGGTGGCGGACTTCTCGGCGGGGTCCGCGGCGAGGTCGCCGGCGACCCGGCCGGCGGCGGCCTGTTGCTCGGGCGCGTCCGGGACCTGCTGGAACCGCGCCGACTGCGGCTGCATCTGCATCTGCACCTGGACCGGCGGGTGCTGCGACAGCCCGCCGGCGGAGAACGCGGGCATGATCGTGGTGGTGGCGGTGAACAGCAGCAGCGCGGCCACGACGAGCCGGTGCACGAGCGACTGCGTCCCGCCCGCGAGCGGCACCCGCGCGGGCACGCCGACCCCGCGGATCCCCGCGTAGAGCTCGACGGCGACGCACGCGGCGAGCTGCAGCCAGGCGAGCCACACCAGCGCCACCAGGATCGCGATGAGCGAACCCGGCCCGACCTTCTGCGTGAGGTCGGACGCGGACGGCACGTGGTCCGGCAGCGGCGACCCGAACAGCGTCAGCAGCGCGAACGGGACACCGATCATCAGCGCGGCCAGCGCGGCGACCGCGCCGATCCCGGCCAGAATGTCGCCCGCGCTGCGGCGCCCGTCCACCCGGACGGGCGTTCGCCGATCCTGCCGCGTCACCATCGCGTCCCTGCCGTTTCCCCGGACGTCGCCCTCATCGTAAGTCCGTTCTCCCGCACGATCACGGCCCATCTCCTCCGGTGACCGGGCGGGCGGTCGCGCTGGAGGTCAGCTGGAACGAGCCGAAGCCGGGGATGATCCCGAGCAGCTGCGGCTTCACGCTGATCTGGACCGTGACCGCGACCTCCTGGTCGTTGGCGTCGCACCGCGACCCGGTGACCTCGTCCGGGTAGGCGGCGAGCAGGTCGCACGCCGCCGCCCGGGCCCGGCCCGGATCGAGGACGGGTTCGCCGGTCTCGCGGAGGGCGTCGGTATCGATCTGGTTCGCGCCGGCGCGCGCCGCCTGCTCGGCCATGTCGGCGGCCCGCTGCCGGGCGTGGATGGCGAGGCCGCCGTCCACCAGCAGCCCGGCGAGCAGCAGGACGACCGGCGTGAACAGCACCGTGTACATCGCGATCGTGCCGCGGTCGCCGCGTTCGACACGGTCGGCGCGTTCGGCGGGGCTCATGGCGCGGCTCCCGGGTCGTCGGCGCCGCCCGCGTCCGTCCCGCGGTTGGTGAACGTGTCGACGGGCGCGATGGCGTGACCCTGCAGGCGCTTGGTGCCGGGCAGCCCGATGAACGCCAGGTCGCCGAGATCGACGTCGCAGGTGACGGTCACAGCGACGCTTCCACCCGGGCCCCAGGCGGACACGTCGGTCTGGACGCTGGGGCCGCCCGAGCACCAGTCGGTGCCGCGCATCCCGGCGGCGGCGGTGTCGGCGGCGAGGTTCTGCGCGGACCCGGCGCTGCGGGCGATGGACGCGGCGCGGGCGGCGTCGCGGGCGGCGCCGTCCACCTGGCTTTTCGCGTCCACCATCCGGCCCGCGCCCGCGAGGAACAGCAGGAACGCGATGAAGATGGGCGTGACCAGCACCATCTCCAGCGACATGGAGCCCCGCTCGCAAAGGCGCAGGGCGCCGCGGTCCCTCATGGGCCCGCCCCCTGCCGGCAGGCGGTGCCCGAGCCGACGTCGGGACGGAAGCACTCGATCGGCCCCTGCGAGCGCTGCGACACGTGGAACCTCATGAACGGGACGACCTGGACCGCCTCGCCGCTGACCTCCACCCACCGCTCGTCGTTCTCCTCACCGGCCCGCACCTGGAGCCCGCTCAGCAGGTCCGGGCCGATCTCCCGGACGGACCCGGACGCCTTCGCCGTCGCCGCACCCTCCCAGCCGCCGCCGACCGGGGACGTCCGCGCGACGCGGGCGCCCGCCTGCGCCGCGGCGAGCGCCACGTGCCGGGCGTGGAAGACCATGGCGAACTGCACGACGACGAGCATCACCAGGATGAGGACTGGGGTGAGCAGCGCCCACTCCATCGACGACACGCCCGCGTCCGACCGTAAGAGGGACGTGAGGCGCCCACGGGACCGCATCGGCGGTCAGCCCGTGTTGATGCTGTTGGCCTTGTCCTGGATCTTCTTCTGGATCACCGCGCCGATCGTGATCGCGATCAGCGCGAGGATCGCGGTGATGATCGCCCACTCGATGGCGGACGCGCCGCGGCTGCGCTCCTCCTCCGCGCGCAGCCGCGCCATCCGGGCGCCGAGCAGGGCGCGCAGGTACGCGACCGCCGGATCGTTCAGGGGGTTGAGCGGATTCATCCAGACACCTCCACGGGGTTTCGGGCAGGCCCTCGGGTCATGACGCGAGCACCCGCATCAGGGCCGGGTAGGCGAGGAAGATCAGGAATCCGGCGCAGAGGAACAGCTGCGCGACGAGCATCGACTGGGAGCGCTCACCGGCCTTGCCCTCCAGCTCCGACAGCTCCCGGCTGCGCATGGACGCGGCGCGGGCGGCGAGCGACTTGCGGATCTGCGCGCCGTCGTCGGAGACGAGCGCGAGCGCCCCGGCGAGGTCGCGCAGCTCGGCGATGTCGAGTTCCTCGCCGAGCCGGCCGAGCGACTGCCAGGGCGTCTGCCCGGTGATGCGGGCGTTGGACAGCGCGTCCCGGATGCGGTGCATCGCCCAGCCCTCGCCGACGTTGGACGCGGTCATCAGCGCCTCGGGGACGCCGCGCCCGCCCGCGAGGTTCATCGAGACGAGGTCGAGGAACGCGCCGACGACGTGCCGGAAGTCCTGCCGGCGGGCCTGCGCCTCCTGGCGGAGCTGCATGTCGGGGAAGAAGAAGAACAGGACGGCGAACAGCACGCAGATCCACGCGGGGACGGCGACGGACGAGCCGAGCCCGAGCAGCGTGAAGTAGGCGACGATCAGCGGGACGAACAGCAGCGCGCCGGCGGGCAGCAGGAACTTCGTGGCGAGGTACGCCTCCAGCGACCGCTCGGTGATCGCGAGGTCGGCGCGGACGGACCGGAGCCGCCAGCCGCGCGACTCGCAGAACCGGGCCAGCTCGCGTCCGATCCGGGCGCGCATGCCGCCGACCCGTTCCAGGGTCGGAGACATCCGGCCGAGCTGCTGCTCCTCCAGGTCGCGGCGGCGGGCCGCGTCGAGCGCGGCCATCCGGGCGGCGAGGCCGGGACGGGCCGGGAACAGCGCCCGGACGAGGACGTAGAGGCCGAGGCCGGCGACGGCGCCCGCGATCATCGCGGCGTTCACGACGCGCCACCCCCGCCGGCGTCCGTGGTGTGCCGGCCGCGCGGCGCGGGCTCCTGGGCCTTCCTGCCCTGCCAGCCGGCGACCGTGCTCGGCACCTCGCCCGGCACGCCCGGCTCGGCCGGTTTGCGGGGCTCGCTGAGGAACCGTCCCGGCAGCTCGTACCGCGACAGCCGCCGCAGCCACAGGAACGCCGCCCCGTACAGGGCGACGACGATGCACAGGACGAGCTGCCCGAGGAAGTCGTCGTACGGCTCGACGTAGGAGTGGTTGAACACGGCGAGGGCGAGGGCCGTCCCGACGGAGACGGCGACGACGATGCGGACGCTGCGCCGGGTGGCGCGCCGGTCGGCCTCGACGCGGCGGCGCATGTCCAGCTCGGCGCGGGCGGACGTGGCGAGCGCGCTCAGCATGTCGCGCAGGCCGGGCCCGCGCAGCTTGGCGTTCAGGATCAGCGCGGCGATCACCAGGTCGGCGGACGGGTCGTCGATGTCGTCGGCGAACCGGCGCAGCGCCTCCGGCATCGGGACGCGGGTGTGCAGCCGGTCGACGAGGTCGCGGAGCGGCTGCCGCAGGGCGGGCGCGGCGGCGCGCTGCGAGGCCGGGATCGCCTGTTCGAGGCCGACGGCGCCGGCGATCGTGTCGCGGAGCGACTCCGTCCAGGCGGCGAGGCCCTCCAGCCGCGCCATGCCGCGGCGCTCCTCGGCGGCGCCGCCCGCCAGCCCGTTCCAGGCGAGGACGAGCGCGCCGGTGCCGGCGGCGGCGATCGGCCACTGCGTCACGATCAGGACGAGGAAGCCGACGATGACGGCGACGGCGGTGCGGGTGGTGAGGGTGCGGACGAGGTCCTCGCGGCTGCGCCCGCGCGCGGGCTTCGTGCGGGCGGGCAGCCCGCGCAGCGCGGCGATCAGCAGCAGCAAGCCGCCGCCGGCCACGGCGCCCGCGACGATGGCGAGGAGGAGGTCCGGCGAGTACATCACCAACCGCCCCCGGCCGACGGGTCGTAGCCGTGCTCGGCGAGTTCGGCGGCGCAGGAGATCGGCGCGGCCGGGACGGCGAACCCGCCCGGGCCGAGCGCGAACACCTCCGACGACAGGACCCGCCCGTCCACGCCGGTGACCTCCCGGACGCTGGACACGAAGCGGCGCAGCCGCCCCCCGGACGCGTACTCGTTGCGCTTCTCGATGAAGACCACGAAGTCGATCGCGCCCGCGATCAGCATGTGGGTCGCCTCGACCGGCAGCCGCTCCTCCGACTGGATCGCGTACGTGGCGACGCGGTTGAAGACCTCCACCGACGAGTTCGCGTGGATCGTGGACAGCGACCCGTCGTTGCCCTGCGTCATCGCGTTCAGCATCGTGACGATCTCGTCGCCGAGGACCTCCCCGACGATCACCCGGGACGGGTTCATGCGCAGCGACCGGCGGACCAGCTCCGCCATCGAGATCGCGCCCTGCCCCTCGGAGTTCGGGAGGCGCTGCTCGAACGCGACGCAGTTCGGGTGCAGCTCGGGGAAGGCGTCCAGGCCGAGTTCGAGGGCGCGTTCGACGGTGATCAGCCGCTCGTTCGGCGGGATCTCGTTGGCGACCGCGCGCAGCAGCGTCGTCTTCCCCGCGTTCGTCGCGCCCGCGAGCATGATGTTCTTCCGGGCGAGGACGGCGGCGCGGAAGAACTGCCCGATCTCCTGGGAGAACGTCCCGTTGCCGACGAGGTCGGCGAGGAACACCTTGCCGAGCCGGGCGCGCCGGATCGACAGCGCGGGACGGACGGTCACGTCCATCACGGCCGAGAGGCGCGAGCCGTCCGGGAGGCGCAGGTCGAGCTGCGGGTTCGCGGTGTCGAACGGGCGCGACGACAGCCCGCTGTAGGCGGCGAGGATCTGGATCAGCTCGACCAGTTCCTCGTCGCTCTCGGCGACCGGCTCGGCCATCACCTCGCGCCCGTCGGCGTAGCCGATGAACACGCGGTCGCAGCCGTTGATGTCGATGTTCTCGATCTCGGGGTCTTCGAGCAGCGGCTGGAGCCGGCCGACGCCGAACAGCGCCGCGTGCACGCCGGCGGCGAGCGCCTCCTCCTCTTCGGCGTTCGGCGGGCGGCGCCCGGAGGTGATCTCGCCGCGCGCGAACTCCTCCAGCACCTGGCCGATCAGCGCGCGGGCGAACTGCCGCTCGTCCTCCCCGGACATCGACGGCAGCCCGTTCGCCGCGTCCAGCCGGCGCTGCTGCGCCAGCCGGTCGCCGACCTCCTGGCGGAGGCGTTTGACGAGCCCGTGGTCCATCTAGTGCCTCCCCTCCCGCTGCGCCCCGACCGGAACCTGCGCGGGCGCCTCGGCGGGCGGGGCGGGGGCGAGGCGTCCGGTGAGGTCGGCCGCAACCTCGCGGGCCGACCGGATGAGCAGCGACCGGTCCAGCCGCCCGCCCCATTGGCCGGACAGCAGGTCGGCGCCCTTCGGGTCGAGCGCCAGGCCGCCGAGGACGGTCACGCCGGGCGGCGGCGGGCCCTGCGCCGGGTCGGGCGCCTGGCCGCGGTTCCGCGCTCCCGCGATGATGCGGTCGACCTCGGCGATCGAGCCGCGGAAGTCGCGCGGGTCGGCGAGCACGAGCACCCCGATCGGCGGGCCGCCGCGCAGCTCCTCGGTCAGTGCGCTGACGCGTTCGCGCAGGTGGGCGACCTGTTCGAGGGTGGCGCGGGTGAGCAGGACGACCATGTCGGCCTCCCGCAGCAGTTCGGTCAGCGGGGTGCCCGCGCCGAGCCGCCCGCAGTCGGCGAGCACGTCCACCGGGGCGAGGCCGGCGAACGCGCGGCCGAGCGGCCCCCACAGCCACGTCATCGCCTGCGCCTGCTCGGCGTTGGTGAGCCCGACGAGCACGTCCAGGCCGCCGACGAGCCGCTGGCAGTGCTCGGCGACCTGGTCGGGGCGCAGGCCGCGGCGGGCCGTCGCGGCGAGGCTGAGCAGCCCGCGGGACGGGTTGAGCATGCCGCCGTCCCCGTCGCCGCCGTCCGGCGGGGCGGCCGGCAGCCGGTACACGAGGTCGCCGCCGGCCTGGTCGCACTCCGCGACCAGCACGGGACGCGGCCACACGGCGCCGAGCGCGACCGCCGCGGTCGTGACGCCCGGCGCCCCTTTGTCGGCCGCGAGCGCGATGAGTGCCACCGTCAGTTACCGCCCGTGCCTTGGCCCTGCGTGCCGCCCGGATTCGGTGTGCCGCCAGGATTCGGTGTGCCGCCCGGTACGGGTTCGACGCCGCCGCCGGACGGCTGCTCGGCGCCCTGCCTGGGCTGCGCGGCCACCTTCGTCCCGGGCGGTATGAGCGCGAGCGCGACCGCTCCGGCGGAGGCGGCCTGCGTCACCTGCGCAGCGTCCGCCGGGAGGACGGCGACGTCCACGCTGGTCTGGTCGGAGCGCAGCCGGGTCGGGCCGCCGTCGTCCGCGGCGCCGATGCCGACCACGACGGCGTCCTGGGCGAGGACGGTCCCGGCGCGCGGGCCGCCGTTCTGCCCGCCGCCGACCGCGTAGAGGGCGACGTGGCTGCCCTCGATCACCTTGCCGGACGGCATCTGGCCGGCCTTGAGCGCGAGCCCGACGATCACCCGGCCGTTCTGCGGCGCGGTCTCCGGGCTGATCATGCCGTTGGTCAGCAGCGCGCCCTGCACCAGCGGGACGGCCGCGATGTGCCGGGTCACCTTCTCCCGTTCCGCCCAGCTGAGGTATTGGATCCCGGTGTCACCGATCTGCACCTCTTCGAGGGCGCTCGCCGGGATCTGCTGCCCGGCCGCGACCGGCTGCGCGACGCGGATCGCCGACACCCGCTCGCCGCTCGCCACCACGAGGTAGGCGCTGGCGAGGGCGCCGCCGAGGATCAGCAGCACCGCGAGCGCCGCCAGCGCCGGCTTGCGCTCGCGCGGCGAACTGGGGAGCCGCTGGCCCCCCGAGGTGCCGAGCCCCGATCGGCCGAGCCCCGCCGTCCCGCCGGACGACCCCGCCGCGCCACCGCCCGAGACGGTCGACTGGTTGGCCTTCATCGCGCTGCCCACGCGCTCCTTCCCGCCCTCTCGCGGACCCCGTCGGACGGTGTCCGCGCACACCGAGCGATCCATGCTTGCGGGGGCGGCAAGGTCCCGTCAATGGATTCGGTGGAGTGAAGCCGTTCCGTATCCGGGCGTACCGCGATGACCTGCGAATTCGTTGATCACATGACTACTTACCACCAGTCACATCCGTCACTGACCACATGCTGGACACCTCCGGAGGGCCCCCGGCGTCACGGCCGCAGGCCGACGAGGCGGCCGAGCAGGGCCATCGAGTGGTCGAAGTAGGCGGCCCGCTCCTCGATCACATTGTTGAATTGCCCGAACAATTCAAAGCTGACCGTTCCGTACAGACCGGACCATGCGGTGAAGGCCCGAGCGATCACGTCGTCGGGAATGTCCATGGTCAGCGCGGCGCGCGCGCGGGCGAAGTCCTCGGCGAGCGAAGGCGGCGGGGGAGGGCACGGGCCCGCGGGTTCGAGCGCGCCCGCGGCATGGGCCTCGGAGATGATCCGCGTGAAGACGACCGTGTCGCGGATGGCGGCGGGGACGGTGTCCTGCGGCGCCTTGTAGCCGGGCACCGGCGAGCCGTGCAGCAGGGCGTACTCGTGCGGATGCTCGAGCGCCCACTCGCGGACCGCCCTGCACACGGCCAGCCACCGTCCGGCGAAGTCGTCGTCTGCGCCGGCCTTCGCGCCGGCCGTTGCGGCGGCCTTCGCGTCGGCCCGCTCGACGGCCTCTCCGACGGCGTTGTAGCCGTCGATGATCAGGGCGGTCAGCAGGTCGTCGCGGCTCGGGAAGTACCGGTAGATCGCCGACGACACCATGCCCATCTCGCGGGCGACCGCGCGCAGCGACAGCCCCGCCGCGCCCGCCGTCGCCAGCTGCCGTCTCGCGATCCCGGTGATCTCCCGGATCAGCTCCGCCCGAACCCGCTCCCGTGCCGTACGACCTGCGCTCATGGTCCGAGATTAGCAGAGCGACGCACAAAATCGAGAGCGCTGCTCTTGACATCGCCGCTCTCTGGAGAGAGCATTGCTCTCATAGTGGAGCACTGAACCACAAGGAGGCGGTCATGCCGAGCCTGGCGACCCTGCACGACGAGTACGCGCTGCGCGGCCGGATCGACGAGTCCGCGCCCGTCACCAACACGTCCAGCGTCCTGATCGACGCCTCACCCGCCCGGGTCTGGGACGTCCTCGCCGACCTGCGCGGTTGGGAGACCTGGGCGCCCGGCTTCCGGCTGCGCGCCCTGGACGCCGTCGAACCGGGCCGCGAGTTCCGCTGGACCCAGAACGGCACGCCGCTGCGCTCCCGGTTCGCCGTGGTCGACCCGGGCCGCGAGCTGAGCTGGACGGGCTCCTTCCTCGCCCGCTACCGGGCCGTGGACCGCCTGGTCCTGGCCGAGGAGGACGGCCGCACCCGCGTCACCGTCCAGGAATCGCTGGACGGCCCGCTCGTCCACCGCGTCTACCCGCCGCACAAGCTCCGCGCCGGCCACGAGACCCGCCTGGCCGCCCTGAAGGACCACCTCGAAACCCGCGCCTGACAGCGCACGGGAACCAGCGAGAAGGAGAGAGACCATGGGGAAGCACGTGATCGTCGGAGCCGGGCAGGTCGGAGCGCATCTGGCCGAGCGGCTCGTCCGCCGGGGGCACGACGTCGTCGTCGTGACGCGGTCCGGGTCGGGGCCCGAAGGGGTCGAGCGGGTCGCCGCCGACGTCGCGGACCAGGCCCGGCTGACCGACGTCGCCAAGGGAGCCGACGCGCTCTACAACTGCGTGAACCCGCGGTACCACCGGTGGGCGCAGGACTGGCCGCCGATGGCGTCGTCCTTCCTCGGGACCGCCGAGGACACCGGGGCGGTGCTGGTGACGCTGAGCAACCTGTACGTGTACGGGCCGGTGGACGGGCCGATGACCGAGGACCTGCCGCTCTCCGCGCCCGGCACCAAGGGCCGGGTGCGGGCGAGGATGTGGGAGGACGCCCTCGCGGCGCACAGGGCCGGGCGCATCCGGATGACCGAGCTCCGCCCGTCCGACTACTACGGGCCGCGCAGCACCGACCAGGCGTACATCGGCGAGACGCGGTTCGTGAAGCCGCTGCTGGCGGGCAAGCGGGTGGCGTACTTCAGCGACCCGTCCGTCCCGCACGCCTGGACGTACCTGCCGGACGTCGCCGAGGCCCTCGCCATCGCGGGGACGGACGAGCGGGCGTGGGGCCGGCCGTGGCACGTCCCGACGGGCCCGGCCGTGTCCACGCTGGAGGTCGCGGAGCGGCTGTGCGCGATCGCCGGCGCGCCGGCGCCGCGGGTCCACCAGGTGCCGCGCGCCGCGTTCAGCGCGCTCGGGCTGGTCTCGCCGATGCTGAAGGAGTTGCGGGAAACCCGCTACCAGTTCGACAAGCCGTACATTCTCGACTCTTCCGCGTTTCAGGCGACGTTCGGGATGGCTCCGACGCCGATGGACGACGCCCTCAAAACGATCGTCGCCGCCTACCGGAAGTCGGAAGGCGTGGGTAATTAAGCTGGCTCCGATCGACCATCGGACGTCGGAGGCTCGGATGCGGATCTCGTTCACGGCGCTGACCGGCGGAGGACCTCGCGATGTTGTGATAAATGTCGATTCCGAGGTCACCGTGGGCGGGGTCGCGCAGTCGCTCGCCGCCACCCTGGACGGCCCCGCGCCGGCCCTGGCGCCCCGGTTCTCCAAGGCGGCCCTCCTCGCGAAAGACGGGGTCAGGGACGGGCACGGCCCGCGCAAGGCCCTGTGGATGGACGGCCGGATGCTCGACCCGCAGGCCCTCGCCGTCAAGGAACTGCGGGACGGCGCCGTCGTGGCGGTCGAGCAGCGCGGCGCCGCCGCCACCGTGCTCGCCGAGCCGACCGGCCTCGTCGAGGTGCGGGTCGCCGGCGGCCCGGCGGCCGGGTCGGTGCACCGGCTCGGCCTCGGCACCAGCACGATCGGGTCCGGGCGGGACGTGGACGTGGTGCTCGACGACCCGTCCGTCCCGGCCCGGTCCCTGCGGCTCACGGTCGGGCGGGAGGCCGTCGAGGTCGAGCCGTCCGCGATGACGATGCAGAGCTCCGCCGCGCTGGACGGGACCCCGCTCGGCGCGAAGACGATCTGGCCGGTGGGCGGGATGCTGTCGGTGGGCGGCAGCGTGCTGACGCTCGCGCCGAGCGCCGCGCCCGACACCCACCTGGAGCCGCTGCCCGAGGGCGGCCTGGCGTTCAACCGGCCGCCCCGGCTGCGCCCGGCGCGGCACGCGCGGACGCTGGACGTCCCGAAGCGCCCCGAGCGGAACCCACGCGAGCGGCTCCGGCTGTTCGGCGCCCTGCTGTTCTCGGCGTTCGGGCTCGTCATGGCGTTCGCGCTCGGCCAGTGGTGGTGGGCGCTGTTCGCGCTGGCGTGGCCGGTGATGACGGTCGGCGAGTGGATCGGCGACCGGCTGCACGGCCGCAAGTCGTACAAGAAGGCGCTGAAGGACTACCACCAGAAATCGGGCGAGTTCGACGGCGAGATGGAGCGGCTGCGGCGCGCGGACGAGGCCGAGCGGCGCGCCCTGCACCCCGACCCCGCCGAGGTGCTGCTCACCGCGACCGGGCCGCGGCGGCGCCTGTGGGAGCGGCGCCGCGACGACGCCGACGTCCTGCACCTGCGCGTCGGCCTCGCCGACCTGCCCGCCCGCATCGAGCTGACCGGCGAGCCCGGCGACGTGCCGATTCCGGCCGCCCGGCAGGTCCCGGTGGCGCTGCCGCTCGGCGAGCTGGGCGTCATCGGGCTGACCGGCCCGCGGCACGCGTCGCGCGGACTGGCGCGGTGGCTGGTCGCGCAGGCCGCCGTCCTGCACAGCCCCCGCGACCTGGCGATCGTCGTCCTGTCCGCGGAGCAGCGGGCCGGCACCGAGTGGAACTGGGTGCGCTGGCTGCCGCACTGCGCGCCGCGCGAAGGCGAGGACTGCGTCGCCCTCGTCGGCACCGACCCGGAATCGGCCGCGCACCGCGTCACCGAACTCGCGATCCGGCTGACGGAACGGCGGCGTGCCGCACAGTCGGAATCGCCGTTCTTCGGGCAGGCCGGGGGGCCTTCCGTCCCGTACAACATCCTGATCGTGCTGGACGGCGCGCGCGCGTTGCGTCGCATACCCGGCATGCCGATGCTCCTGTCACGAGGTGCCGAATACGGCCTCTACGCCATCTGCGTGGACGACGAGGAACGTCTCCTCCCGGAAGAGTGCCAGGCGGTCGCCGCGTGGGAGCCGCAATGGCCTTCGCTCATCCGGCTCCAAGGTCAGGGGCTCGAAGCCGTCGGTCCTGTGGTCGCCGACCAGGTTTCAGCGACGTGGTCCGACCGGGTGGCGCGCGCGCTGGCCCCCGTCCGGGACGTGTCCCGCGAGGACGCCGAAGACTCCATTCCGGCCGACGTGCGGCTTCTCGACGTCCTCGACATGCCCGAGCCCACGGCCGAGCACGTCCTCCAGTCGTGGAGCCGGACGGGCGGGCGCACCACCCGCGTCCCCATAGGGCTCGGCTCAGGACAGCCCTACGAGGTCGACCTCCGGACGGACGGCCCGCACGGTCTCATCGCGGGAACCACCGGTGCGGGCAAATCGGAACTGCTGCAGACGCTCATCGCATCACTCGCCGTGGCGAACCGCCCGGACGAGATGACCTTCGTCCTCATCGACTACAAGGGCGGCGCCGCGTTCAAGGACTGCGCCCGCCTCCCGCACACCGTCGGCATGGTCACCGACCTGGACGGGCACGCCACCGAACGCGCCCTCGAATCCCTCGCCGCCGAACTGCGCCGCCGCGAGGAGATCCTGCTCGAAGCGGGCGCCAAGGACGTCGACGACTACAACGACGTCCGGATCACCGACCCCGGGCTGCCGGCCATGCCGCGCCTCGTCCTCGTGATCGACGAGTTCGCCGCCATGGTGACCGAACTGCCCGACTTCGTCACCGGCCTGGTCGACATCGGGCGCCGCGGCCGGTCCCTCGGCGTGCACCTGATCCTCGCGACGCAGCGTCCCGCTGGTGTCGTCACCGCCGACATCCGCGCCAACACCAACCTGCGGATCGCGCTGCGCGTCACCGACCCGGACGAATCCACCGACGTCCTCGACTCGCCCGACGCCGCGCAGATCTCCAAGTCCACCCCCGGCCGGTGCTACGTCCGCTCCGGCGTGTCGTCGCCGCACGCCGTCCAGTCCGCGCGGATCGGGGGCCGCCGCCCCGGCACCGCCGCCGCCGGCGGCCCGACGATCCTCCCGCTCCCCTGGCAGGGCCTCGGCCACCCGCTGCCCGCGCCCCGCGAGGCCGCCGACGACTCCACCATGGCCACCGACCTGGGCGTCCTCGTCCAGGCGATCGACGAGGCCGCCCGCCGCGCCGGCATCGGCCGGCAGCCGTCCCCGTGGCTGAACCCGCTGCCCGAACAGGTGCGGCTCACCCCCCGCACCGCCGCCGGCGGCTCCGTCGTGGACGTCCCGCCGATCCCGTTCGGCATCACCGACCTGCCCGCCGTCCAGTCCCGCGAGGAACTGGCGCTGGACCTCGCGTCCGGCGGCCACCTCTACCTCGCCGGGTCCGCCCAGTCGGGCCGATCCACCGCGCTGCGCACCATCGCGGGCTCCCTGGCGGTGTCCTGCTCCCCCTACGACGCCCACCTGTACGCGATCGACTGCGGCGCGAACGCGCTGCTCCCGCTGATCTCCCTGCCGCACTGCGGCGCCGTCGTCACCCGCGACCAGCTCGACCGCTGCGAGCGCCTGCTCACCGCGCTGACCGCCGAGGTCGCCCGCCGCCAGCAGCTCCTCGCCGAGGCCGGCTTCGCGTCCCTCGCCGAGCAGCGCACCGCCGTCGCCGCCACCGACCGCCTCCCCTGGATGGTGCTGCTCCTCGACCGCTGGGAGGGCTTCGTCGGCGCGTTCGAGCACTACGACTACGGCCGCCTCGTCGACCAGGTCATCCGCCTCCTGCGCGAGGGCGCCGCCGTCGGCCTCCGCGCCGTCTTCACCGGCGACCGCTCCGGCCTCGGCGGACAGGTCTCCACCGTCTTCGACCGCCGCCTCCTCCTGCGCATGGCCGACCCGAACGACTACGGCTACGGCGGCCTCCAGGACAAGCAGGTCCCCCGCCGCGATGCCCCCCGGCCGCGCCCTGGAACCGACCGTCCCCGGCGCACCCCCGCGCGAATCCCAGGTGGGCCTGCTAGGGGACGACCCGTCCGGCACGTCCCAGGTGGCGGTACTTCAAGAGATAGCCCGCACCTGCGTCTCCCGCTACGGCCGCCTCCCCCGCCGCCAACGCCCCCTCCACGTGGACGAACTGCCGGTCCGCGTCACCTACCGCGAGGCCATGTCGCTCGACCCGGAGTTCACCGCCCCGTCCCCCCTCTGGGCCCTGGTCGGCGTCGGCGGCGACACCCTCGCCCCCGTCGGCGTCGACCTCCTCAACGAGGGCCCCGGCTTCGCCGTCGCGGGCCCGCCCCGCTCAGGCCGCTCCACCACCCTCCGCACGATCGTCCACTCGCTCCTCGACCCGTCCGTGGGCGGCGGCCTCGTCCCGGTGGTCCTGGTCACACCCCGCCGCTCCCCCCTCCGCCTCCTCGCCAGCCGCCCCGGCGTCCTCGGCCTCCTCACCTCCGACGCCGACCCGGACGACCTCGCCGACGCCATCGGCGACGAGCACCGCTACGCCGTCATCGTCGACGACGCCGAACTCCTCGACGAAACGGACCTGGACGACGCCCTCCGCGACGTCCTCCGCACCGCCCGCGACGGCGAGCACGCCGTCGTCATCGGCGGCACCACGGCCGACCTGGGCCGCGGCTACCGCGGCTTCCTGTCCGACACCCGCCGCTCCCGGTCCGGCGTCCTGCTGTCCATCGACTCCCCCGACGACGGCGACCTGTTCGGCCTCCGCCTCCCCCGCAACGCCCCCCTGGGCGGCCCCACGGGCCGCGGCCTCTTCGTGGCCACCGGAGTCACCACCCAAATCCAGGTAGCCCTCCCACCCCCCACCAGCACCGACTAACCCCCATCGAGCCAGCCGGTCTTGGAAGGAGTCTCTCGCCCCCAAACCGGCCGCTGCTCCCCGTCAGGCCCGGTCGCGGGTCCCCTCCTTGATCGCGTGCAACAGGCTTCCAAGCTGGGTCCGGTTCACGACCAGCCGTGCGCCGTCCGGATCCTTGGAGTCCCTGACCCCGACTCCCCCGGGCAACGCGGCCAACTCGACACACGCCTCATCGGTCGCGCTTCCGCTGCGGGAACTCTTGCGCCAGTAGATCGTCATGAGAAACCTTCCATGATCTCAAAGATCAGGGTCCTGGACGCGTCCTCACTCAGCGCCTTCGCCCCGATCATCTCGAAATCTACGGCGAGCTCCCGCACTTCCACAGGATCTTGGACCAATCGCCCACCATGGAAGGCACCGATGTATGCGACGTCGGCCTCGAGGCTCATGACCTGGAACGGCCCGTTGAGGCCGATGTGCGCTCCCACCCTCCTGGGGACGACACGGATGATCACATCCGGCCGCTCACCGAGATCAAGCAGTTGCTGGAGTTGCGCCCTCATCACGTCGATTCCGCCCACTGGACGATCTATGGCGTCCTCATCCAGCAGAACGAGTAGAACGGGCGGATTCGGACGCTCGAAGATCACGTCCTGCCGAGCGACCCGCGCCGCCAACGCTCGGTCGACGTCTTTGACACCGGCCACGGTAAGGAACGCTCGCGCATAGTCCTCTGTCTGCAATGGGACGGGTATCACCTGCCCCTGGTAGATCCGGATGATTTCGGCTTTGGATTCGTACTCGGTGTACTGCCGGAACCAATCCGGATCATGGGACGTATTGGCGAAGAAGATCAGCAGCTCGAACATGCGCGGGGTGTTGTACCGCACGTCGAGCTTTCTGGCCTGGTCATCGCCGAGCTTGAGCCTGCCCGCCTCGATGTTGGAAACAGTCGAGCGAGCGGCACTGATGATCTCTCCGCACTGGGCCAGGGAGAGGCCGTGCTTCTCGCGCTCAAAGCGCAGGGCATAGGCCAGAAAATGCCACAGCGAGATCTTGGGGTCGAGGGGGTCTCTGACGCGAGCCACACAACCTCCCGTGTTTCCGATTTTCGGAGATACACAAGAAGATAGCCGCAGCTGCCCATCCTTGGAGGAGAAACATAGAAACAGCAGCGCGAAAGGCCCGGCCATGATCACAACGCCCGACTGCCTGGTGATGCCCATTCTGGCATCGAAGGCGGCTCCCGGCCTGGCGCGAACGCTCACGCGCTCGCGACTCGACAAATGGGGCTATGCACATATTTCGGACGATGCATTCCTGATCGCCTCGGAATTGATCGCCAACGCCGTGGCGGCCACGCCCGGCAAGGAGATCCGCTACCAGTGCAGCCACGACATCGCCGGCGTCCTCATCGCCGTATGGGACACCAGCCCGGCAGTCCCGTGCATCCGCCCCATGGCCGACATGACGCTCGACACACTGGACGTCTCGGAGGAGCACTGGGACGACAACGGCGGCCGGGGCCTCCCGATCGTCGCCGCCCTCGCCGCCTCATGCGGCTACACCCCCGACCCGGCCGGCGGCAAATGGGTCTGGGCCCGCCTCAAGCCCTGACTCCCGCACCGTGGCCCAGGAGGACGCCGGCGGGTGACCCCTACCGGCTGATCATCCGCGCCGCCCGCGCTCGTCGACCGTCCCGAATGACGGATCCATCCACCGGGCCACCTTCTCCGGCGGAGGCTTCCCCTTCGCCGACCGCCACACGCAGAGGAACACCACCACGTACGCGAGGGAGAGCGTCACCGCATAGTGGGCGCCGTATCCGAGGTCGTACTTGTCACCCGGGTCGAAGGAGAACGCGAAGGTCGAGACAACGGTGACGCAGCCGACCAGCCACGCCGCCAAAGAGAGTGAGCGTGTTGCCGCCGCGCTCGCCGCCACCCCCAGCAGCAGGGTGACCATCATCAGCAAGGGCAGTGCCCTACCCGGCCCGTCCACCTCCGGTACTGCGGCCAACTCCCAAAGCACGTAGCTCGTGCCGCTTGCGTCGACCCACGGCGCCATCGTCCACCCGGTCAACGCCATGGTGACGGCCGTCCCCCACACCGCACACCGGATCCGTCGCTCGAACTCGGCAACCCCGAGAGCGGGCCCCCTACTCATGACGGCCTCGGCGTGCACTTGTGAATCTCCCCGAACCGCTTCTCGGCAATTCGCATGAAGTCAAACATGTCCTGCACCGCATCCCGCCCTCGCACCACCCGAACGAAACCGAGACTGATCCACGGCTTCTTCTTCCCGCACCGGAACAACGCGATCACATAGTTGGGAAGCCCATCGAGGCCACCCGACGCCTGGTATCCGGCCAGCCCGCGCCCCAACTCGGGCGGGAGTTGATGAGGTGACCGGTGAGTCCAGTTCTCCCGCTGCGTCCGCAGAATCTTCTCCCCGCCGTCATATGACCACTCGAGACCCAGCGAAGCAGGACCCTTCGGAGGCCGCGCCAGACAGAGCCCATCATTTGTCCGCGGTTTACCCCAGTCACTCTTCAGCGGGCCGGTAACCCCCGTCGCCCGACGAAAGGCGGACTCTGGCACCAGGTCACAAAGGTAAGGGGCACCGTCCGCAACGGGCCGCACGTCAGGAGGTTGATTCGGCTTCCGCGAACCGCCATGACATCCCGCAACGAACACCATCGTGATCGCCAGAACAAGCCCCAGGGCGCTCCGCACCGAAGTCATCGCTGAGGGCTCGGAATCACGCTCTTACCATCCGAGCCCTTGTAATGCCCGGCGGTCTTCTCTCGCCCGTTCCGTATCCTATCCTGAACATCACCGGCAATATCCCCCAGGTGCAATCTACTCTCGGCCCAAAACAGAAACCTCTCCAACTCGGATTCGCTCATCGATTCGATAGGCCGAACCCTGGGGTGAGGACCCTTCGTGGCAAACGGCTGTCCAGCCAGATCCGGACCGTCGAGACGTCCGTTGGCCACCATCGAGGAGAGGATCATTTGATCGAACAATTGCTCGACGGCCTCTGTCTCCGTGGTCGAGGCCAGGATCGTCTGATCGGCCTTGTCCGCCAGTCTCTTCGCCGCGACATCGGTCAGTTTTCCGGTGAGCTGGAGCATGGCCGCCTCGGCAGCCTTCCCCCCGCCTGGGATACGCTCGGCGATCATTGCCGGGGCGAGCGGGACGAGGCCGACGGAGAAACCCACGTACTTGCGCATGCGGTTGAGGTCTTCGGCGAGGCGTCCTTCTTCGGCACCAACCGTCTGGTGACGGGCTTCCAGGAGGTGACCGAACATCCGGCTCTCGTCAGTGATGGCACCGGAGAGATCACCGTTCTTGGCCACCGCCCGGTCAACGGCGAGCTTCGCGTGGGCGATCTGCCCCATGAGGAGGTGTTCGTAGGCACTCGCGTCCCGTGTCAGGTCCAGGAGGAGGTAGTCGAGATCCTGGCCGGTCAGTCCCGTAGATCCGGATCTCTTGGTGTAGTCGGAGAGCCGCACGATGTCGTGCAGTCTCTCCAGGTGGGCGACAAGGACCGTCGCCATGGCGGGGCGCAGGCCGGAGAGTTCGTCGAAGTGCTTCGGGCGAGCGATCGCGTCGCCCAGTTCACCGTGTCCTAGAGCGTCGAACGGTCCTTGCTCCGGGATCTGAAGGACCCCGTTCTTGACCACGAAGTTCTTGCGGGCATCGGCTGTGAGGATCTTCGCCGCCTCGAAGGCGAGGTCCGTGGACTCTTTGTCCTGGCCCGTGGCGGCGGTCTGGATGGTTTGGCCCAGGGCGGCGCCGTGGTCGGTGAGGCCCCAGGTGGGGCGGCGGTCGTGGAGGAGGTACTGGAGTGTCGTGCCCTTGAAGTTGGGGTCGGTGCCCTCCTGGAACGGGCCCATGTAGACGTGGGTCAGTAGGGCTTGGGACGCCTCCTTGCCGGCGAGGGCGGCGGCGGTGAGCAGAGGTGCCAGGAAGTCTGTTTTGCGGTCGTCCGGGACGACCTTGGTCGTGGTGGGGTTCAGGGCGTTGCCCAGGCCGGCCTTGCCGGTGAGGGTGGGGCGCGGCTCCTGGCCGAGGGTCTTCCGGAGCCGGCTGTCGTAGGCGATCATGTCGCTGCCGACGACCTCGATGAAGTGGGCGGAGAAGCGGGTGTCGCCGGCGGCACTGAGGAGAGCCGTCAGGGACTGGTAGCCGGACGTGCCGTTCGGCGGGGCGCTGAGGGGCGGGAAGTTCTTGCGTCCGGCCGCGGTGAGGGCACGAAGGTAGTCGTCGCCCAGGTAGGCCCTCGTGTCGGGACGGGTGGCCAGAGCCAGGCTGCGGCCCAGGAGGGCCAGGGTCGCGCGGGTCTCGGCGGCGTGGGCGTCCACGCCTTCGCGGTGCTGCCGGACGTCGGCGGCAAGCGGGAGCGTCAGGTCCATCGGGAGCTTGAGGAGCGCCTCGGGGCCGAGAGCCTCCAGGAGGCCCTTGGCGAACATCGGGGTGATGTCCTCCGGGCGCAGGCGGCGCAGAGCGGCTTTGGCTTCAAGGTCACCGGAGGCCGCGCGGCGGAACAGGCCGGCGCTGCGGCGGCCGGCTGCGTAGCCGACCTGGTCGGTGTAGCGGTCGGGGAGTTTCAGGTAGTCGCCGTCCTGGCGGCAGACGACGAAGGCGAGCTTCTGCCGGTCGAGGTCGTGCGCGAGCTGGTTGCGGCGGCGCAGGTCGGACGCGGCCTCGTTGGCCCAGGCGGCGATGCGTTTGATCTCCATCGCGGGCGCCGTGCTGACCTGGGCGGTGTTGAGGGCCTGCCACAGCTTGTCGGCGAGTTCGGCGAGCTTCGGGGCGGCCTGCGTCATCTGCCGGGTCATGTGCTCGAACTCGGCGAGCTTCACGCCGCAGGTGTTCGGGTCGAGCCAGGTGTCGCCCATGTCAGCTCGTCCCGAACGGGTTGCGGTTCAGCTCGTCCCTGAGGAGCTGGAGGGCCTTGCGCAGTTCGGCGTGCAAGGCGGCGTCGCTCTCGTCGAGCTTGCGCGCGAAGTCGCGGGACGCGCCGCCGCCGACCCAGGCGTGGTCGTCCATGGCCTGGCGGGAGGCGGTGAGCAGGTGCCAGTGCTCGTCGGACAGCAGCTGGATATGGCCGAGGAGGAATTGCAGTTGCAGCGGTGACGGCTTGCTCACGGGATCCCTCTGGCGTGGAGCCGGCTGCGGGGGACGCCGGGGATGGAAGCTGATGCGGGTCCCGGCCTCGGGGGGATGGGCCGGGACCCGCGGCTCGGGGAGGTCAGCGGGTGGCGGCCTCGATGTTCTGCTGGGACTTGCGGATGTCCTGGCTGCCCTGCTCCAGGGCGAGGGCCATCTTGTCGAAGGCCGTCTTGGCCTCGGCCCAGGCGCTCCGGAAGCGGTCGGCGCCGGGACCCCACCAGGCGGCGCTGCTGCTGACGGTGCGGCCGTTGAGGTCCTTGATCAGGGCATCGAGGTTGCGGGAGTGCTTGCTGAAGATGCGGGACAGTTCCTCGAGTTCGCCCAGGTTGGCGCCGCGCTTGTCACCCATCGCTCCGGCCCTTTCGTCGCTGATCGCCGAACGTTTTGCCGTGGTACGGGAAAGAATGGCGTCAGCTTACGCCCCATCTCTCACGACAATCCAGGTTTGCCTCGTCCGTCGTCCGCTGAAACGGCCATAATCCCGCCATCTCGGGATGTCCGGATGTGGCCACGGCGGGGTTGTGACGAGCTTACTTACTGCCCGTCAAGGGAATTTCAGAACGTTTTCAGGCGGAAAGCACGGTCAGCGGTCGGTGCTGACGGGGTCGTTGACCGGGTGCGCGTCCGGGTCCAGGACGCGCTCGGCGACCAGGGTGATCTGCTCGCCGCGCGTCCGGAACACGAACCGGCGCCGGACCGACTGGACGACCTTGCCGCCGCCGTACCGGACCTCGGTGTGCTCCACCGCCTCCAGCGTGATCCGGTCGCCGGACCGGACGGCGCGCGCCGGGTCGAGGCGGGTGCGGGCGCCGGTGTAGGCGGGGCCGCCCTCGACGGGCGCGCGGCTGCTGGCCTCCAGTTCCCGGAGGGCGCGCTCCTGCGAGCGCGCCAGCGTCGGGGAGATCCGCACGCCGAGGACCTCCGTCGGCGTGTCGCAGCGGTCCCGGTCGCGCTTCGGGACGAGGGCCTGGGAGCGGCGTTCCAGGAAGGTGCTCGCGACGGCGGTGAGCTGCCGGGTGACGTAGTCCTCGACGGCGGGACTCTCCCGCCGGACGCTGGACGACGGCGCCGCCAGGCAGGCCGCCAGCACGACCGCCAGGGCGAGCCAGGGGCGCACCATCGGCGTCTCCCGCTGATCATGTGCGAGCAGATTCGAGCCGAGGGTACACCGGCCGGCGCGGTGCGGAGGGCGTGCTTTCACCCGAAGGCCCGCGCCCCCGCGGAAGGGGGCGGGGGCTTTTCCGGGAAATGGCAGGTCAGTCCGCTTCGCTCTGCAGTGCGGCGACGCGGGAACGGGCCTGCGCCATCGCCTCGTGATAGCGCTCCTCCCATTCCGGATCGCCGTCCGGGATGGACGCGACGGTCTGCCGTCCGACCTCGGCGAGCAGGTCTCCGGCGTCGTTCCGGGAGACCTGCCGGACGACGACCGTGGTGACGCCGCCGGACGACTCGGTGTGCGCCTCCCACCGGGCGCCGCGTTCCAGCGCGGCCCGGCCGGCGGCCGAGCGGTCGGCGAACGCGTACATCAGCAGGACGACCACCGCGGCGGCCGCCGCCAGCGCCACCAGAACGATCAGGAACCGCACGATCGGCCTCCGTCAGTTGCCCCGCAGGAGCGGCCCGTTCGGGTTGCCGGGCGCGTAGACGGTGATGCCCTGCGGGAGCGCCTTCAGTTCCTCGATCCTCGCGCAGGTCGGGCACTTGTTGTAGCCGTTCTGCCGGGCCTTGTTCGCCGCGGCCTCCGCCTTCGCCGTGGCGACCTTCGCCTGTGCCTCGCTGACCTGCGCGAAGGCGGCCTGGGCGCGGTCCACGGCGTCCTGCACCTTGGACGGCAGGGTGACCCGGACGAGGTTGAAGTGGATGTTGGTCACGAACCTGCCGCCGAGCGTCTGCTCCAGGTCCGCGGCCAGGCTCGTGTTGATCGCGTTCTGCACCTTGGCGATGTTGGCGTTGTTGCTCTGCGCCTTCTGCCCCACGGCCTGGACGTTCTTCGGCTGCGCGGACGAGTTCTGCACGAGGGCGCAGGACGAGACCAGCTCGGCGCAGCGGAAGCTGTTGATCTGGCTGCGCAGGTCGTTGTCGATCACCGGCCGGACGATCTGGTCGAGGAACGCGGACCAGCCCTTGTCGCCGTCGTAGACGTTGTACATCTCGCCGCCGGCGCTGCGGAACTTGCGCGTGCCGTACTTGTCGTCGAAGTCCCGGAGGGTCTTGTGGTCCTGGTTGAGGGTGAAGTACAGCGTCCCCTCGATGCCCATGTTGACGCCGTCGGCGCTCGGCACGGTGACGACGTCCACGCCGGTCTCGTCGCCCTTCCGCGCGTCCGAGGTGATCGTGTAGAAGCGCTGCTGGGCGGGGTACTTGTGGACCTGCGAGTAGAGCCCGATCCAGACCCGCCCGGAGCCGGGGTCGATGACCTGCCGGATCCTGTTGTTGTCGAAGAACCCGCCGTTGCGGACGACCGCGATCTCGCCGCCGCTGGTCCGCTCGTACCCGCCGAACAGGGCGCTGAGCACCGGCCAGCCGACGACGACCAGCAGGACGGCGGCGATGACGGCGGTGCGCCGGCGGGGCTTGCCGAGCCCCGAGACCCGGTTCCTGCCCGCGGACCGGATCTTGTCGGCGGACGACTCCTTGTTGGCCACGACCACTCCTCCCGACCCGTACCACTCGGCTCGCGGGTCGCTCCATGAGACGGCGGGCGGCGCGGCCGGGCTCCCCCGGTCACCAGACCGTTATCACGCGAGACCTCCCGCTATATGGGACCTGGGCCCCAATAAGGAGGGGCTTACGAAAACCTGGATCGGCGGTTATCTAGACTGCCTGCGAGGTTCAGGGAGGAGACCCACGTGCGCAAGGTCCTGATCGCCAACCGCGGTGAGATCGCGGTACGTATAGCCCGTGCCTGCCGTGATGCGGGGCTGGCGAGTGTGGCGGTGTACGCCGAGCCCGATCTGGAGGCGCTGCACGTTCGGGTCGCCGACGAGGCGTTCGCCCTGGGCGGGCAGACGGCGGCCGAGAGCTACCTGAACATTGAGAAGCTGCTGAGGATCGCCGAGGAGGCGGGCGCGGACGCCGTCCACCCCGGCTACGGGTTCCTGGCCGAGAACGCCGACTTCGCGGCGGCGGTGGAGAACGCCGGGCTGACCTGGATCGGTCCGCCGCCCGCCGCGATCACCGCGCTGGGCGACAAGGTGCAGGCCCGGCACATCGCGCAGAAGGTCGGCGCGCCGCTGGTGGCCGGCACCAAGGACCCCGTGTCGGGCGCGGACGAGGTGGTCGCGTTCGCCGAGGAGCACGGCCTGCCCATCGCGATCAAGGCGGCGTTCGGCGGCGGCGGGCGCGGCCTGAAGGTCGCCCGGAAGCTGGACGAGGTCGCCGAGCTGTACGACTCCGCCGTCCGCGAGGCCGTGGGCGCGTTCGGCCGCGGCGAGTGCTTCGTCGAGCGGTACCTCGACAAGCCCCGGCATGTGGAGACCCAGTGCCTGGCCGACAAGCACGGCAACGTGGTCGTCGTCTCCACCCGCGACTGCTCGCTGCAGCGCCGGCACCAGAAGCTCGTCGAGGAGGCCCCGGCCCCGTACCTGTCGGACGAGCAGCTCGACCTGCTGTACAGCTCGTCCAAGGCCATCCTGAAGGAGGCCGGGTACGTCGGCGCGGGGACGTGCGAGTTCCTCGTCGGCCAGGACGGCACGATCTCGTTCCTTGAGGTCAACACCCGCCTGCAGGTCGAGCACCCGGTCACCGAGGAGGTCGCGGGCGTCGATCTCGTCCGCGAGATGTTCCGCGTCGCCGACGGCGAGGAGCTCGGCTACGGCGACCCTGAGCTGCGCGGCCACTCGATCGAGTTCCGGCTGAACGCCGAGGACGCGGGCCGCGGGTTCCTGCCGGCCGTCGGCACGCTGACCGCGTGGCAGCCGCCGACCGGCCCCGGCGTCCGGCTGGACGCGGGCTACGAGGCGGGGCAGACCGTCCCGCAGGCGTTCGACTCGCTGATCGCCAAGCTGATCGTGACGGGCGCGACGCGGCGGCAGGCCGTCGAGCGGGCCCGCCGCGCCCTCGCCGAGTTCGTGATCGACGGCATGCCGACGGTGCTGCCGTTCCACCGGGCGGTGCTGGACGACCCGGCGTTCGTCCCAGCGGACGACGAAACGCCGTTCAGCGTCCACACCCGGTGGATCGAGACCGAGTTCGACAACCGGATTCCGGCGTTCGAGCACGTCCCGGCCGGGGACGAGGCGGAGGACGGCGAGCGCGAGCGCGTCACCGTCGAGGTCGGCGGCAAGCGCATCGAGGTCGTCCTGCCCGCCGGGTTCGGCGCCGCGCCGACCGGCGGGGGCGCCGCCGGGAAGGCGCAGCCCGCCAAGCGGCGCGGCGGCAGGAAGGGCGGCGGCGCGCAGGCGTCCGGCGACTCCCTCGTCAGCCCGATGCAGGGCACCATCGTCAAGATCGTCGTCGAGGACGGCGCGACCGTGGCGGCCGGTGACACGATCGTGGTCCTGGAGGCCATGAAGATGGAGCAGCCGCTGACCGCGCACAAGGCCGGGACGCTCACCGGCCTGTCCGCCGAGGTGGGGCAGACCGTCTCCGCCGGCGCCGTGATCTGCGAGATCAAGGACAGCTGACCGCGGCCGGCCCCGCCCCGCCGCGGGCGGGGCCGCGCCCCGGCATGGGTGCCGGCCCCCATAGAGGACGACCGAAAATCCGTCTCACGGACGAGGCATCAGGCCGTTCATATGGGCAGATAGTAGATATGAGCACCGAGAAGCGGGCCATCCGGGCGGCACGCCGTGGCGCCGTCTCGGCGATCATCGGCGCCGTGGCCGTGCCGGCGTTCGCCCTCGCCGCCCCCGCCCACGCCGCCGGGCAGCCCTCCCCGACCGGCTCCGGCACACTCCGAACGACCACGCTCCAGGCCGCCGGATTCCAGGCAGGCGCGGCGCAGGCCGGTGTCCAGCCGGGTGGCACGGTGGTGGCGGTGCCCGCAGCGGCGGCGGACACCGTCGGGCAGATCGCCAACGGGCTCATCCACTCGCGGCTCTATGTGACCAGCGAGGCCGGGAACGTGCTGTCGTCCGCCGATCAGAACCAGATCAAGCAGAGCCTCGCCGGTGAGGGGGACGCCGACATCCGGGCCATGGTCATCAGCAACAATGCCACGGGCGACCAGGTCAGGCAGCTGCTCCCGGCCGTCGCGCAGCGGGTCGGGAAGGGCGAGACGTTCGTCGCGATCACCGCCGACGGCAGCCGGATGGCGGCGATCTCGAAGAAGCTCGACGCCGGCGAGATCAACCAGATCGTCACCCGCACCAACGGCCAGCCGCTGAAGCAGCGGCTGATCGACTTCGGCGACCGCGCCGAGAAGAAGGTCGACGAGAACGCCGCGTCCAGCGCGGTCGTCGGATACGTCGTGCTCGGTGTGCTCGCGCTGCTGGTGGCGGGCGCCGTGGGCCTGTTCCTCACCTCGCGCAAGCGGCGCCAGGCCCGCGAGGCCGAGGAGATGGAGGACCTCAAGGAAGGCGTGCAGGAGGACGTGACCCTCCTCGGCGAGGACATCGCCCGCCTGGACCTCAACGTCATGGACACGGACCTCGACCCCGCGATCCGCGCCGACTACGAACGTGCGCTCAACTCCTACGACCAGGCCAAGCAGTCGACCGAGCGCGCCGCGAGGCCGCGGGAGATGCAGTCCGTGACGACCGCGCTGGAGGACGGCCGCTACTACATGACCGCCACCCGCGCCCGGCTGGCCGGGGAACCGGTGCCCGAACGGCGTGCGCCCTGCTTCTTCAACCCGCAGCACGGGCCGTCCGTCGAGGACGTCGTGTGGGCGCCGCCCGGCGGCAGCGCCCGCTCCGTCCCGGCGTGCGCGGCCGACGCGGCGGCCGTCACCCGCGGGACGGACCCGGACATCCGGATGGTCCCGTACCGGGGCGCCCGGCAGCCGTACTGGAACGCGGGCCCGGGGTACGCGCCCTACGCCGGCGGCTACTACTACGGCTACGGCGGGTTCGACCTGCTCGGCGGCCTGATGGTCGGCACCATGCTCGGCTCGATGATGGGTCCCGGCCTCGGCTGGGGCGGCGGCATGGGCGGCGGGTTCGGCGACGGCGGCGGCGACATCGGCGGCGGCTGGGACTTCGGCGGCGGCGACTTCGGCGGGGGCGGCGACTTCGGCGGCTTCTGACCGTCCCGGTCAGCCCGGCCGGTCAGCCGGCTGGTCGGCTCAGCAGGTCAGCCCGGACGGGACGCGCAGGAGCAGGACGGCGTGGAGGCCGGCGCGGAGGCCGGCGCGGAGCGGACCGGGACCGTCGCGTCGGTGATGGAAACGAGGCTCGCGGCCACTCCCCATGGCCGCACCGCCTCGTTGACGCGCCGGACCAGCTCCGGATCGTCCCCGTCCGCCAGCAGGGACGGCAGGTCCGCGAGGTCCCGGTCCGCTATGAGCCCGCGCAGCGCGGCTTCGGTGCCGGCCTGCGCGGCGAAGGACGGCGGGTCCGCGGACTCGGCGTACCTGACGGGGTCGTCGGCTCCCATCAGGGCGTGTGCCTTGACTCGCACGGACACGCCGTCCCTCGTCATCGCCCGGAGCCAGATGTCGTGCGGCCGCGCGCCCATCGGGACGCGCACGCCGGTGTCGGCGAGCGGCAGCAGGTACCGCAGCCCGGGTCCGCGGACCCCGCGCGTCCTGCCGAAGCGGCGGACGACGAGCCGTTCGGACGCCTCGACGCGCCGCAGCCCTGACACCGCGACCACGACGATCACCAGCCCGAGGACGATGAGGAACGCGGTGGAGGGGGCCAGCGGGCTCTCCCGCGCGGCGAGCACGGCGCGTTCGGCGCGTTCGGCGCGGTCGGTCATCTGCCCTCCCCCACTCGTTCTCACGCTCCACCGTCGGCGGCGGGCCGGGGAAGCGCCATCGGGCCCAGTGCCCATAAGGGAGGGGGAGCGTCATGCAGGCGGGCGGTGGGACGTCCCGAATGGACAAGAGGCCGTCTCATGAGGTGACGTGGGGGTCATGAGCAGGACACCCGCCTCGGCACTCTACTGGCGCATCCTCGGCATCAACGGGCTGATCTTCGCGATCGGCACCGTCCTACTGGCCGTGGCGCCCGTCACCATATCCTCGCCGATCCTGCTGCGCGAGCTGCCCGTCCTGGTGATCGGGCTGGTCGTGATGATGGCGGCGAACGCGCTGCTGCTGCGGGCCAGCCTGTCGCCGCTGGAGCGGCTCACCGCGCTGATGGCGCGGCTGGACTCGCTGCGCTCCCGGGACCGGCTGTCCAGCACCGGCAACGGCGACCTGTTCCACCTGGTCGACCAGTTCAACGCGATGCTGGACCGGCTGGAGGCCGACCGCAGCATCAGCACCGCCGTGGTGCTGGACGCGCAGGAGGCCGAGCGGCGCCGCATCGCGCAGGACCTGCACGACGAGATCGGCCAGTCCCTCACGGTGGTGCTGCTGGAGCTGAAGTCGGTGGTGAACCGGGCGCCGGCGAAGGTCGCGGAGGAGCTGCGGGGCGTCCAGGAGCTCGTCCGGTCCAGCCTGGACGAGGTGGGCCACGTCGCCCGGCGGCTGCGTCCCGGCGTCCTCGACGATCTGGGCCTGACCAGCGCGCTCACCGAGCTCGCCGGGGACTTCTCCGGGACGGGCGGCGGGCCGCGGGTGACCCGCCGCGTCCAGGCCGGGCTGGCGGGCCTCGGCCCGGACGCCGAACTGGTGATCTACCGGATCGCGCAGGAGGGCCTCACGAACGTGTGGCGGCACTCCGGCGCGCGCAACGCGGAACTGTCGCTCACGCAGGACGAGGACGGAAGCGTCGTCCTGCGGGTCGTCGACGACGGTTCCGGCCCGCCCACCGAGGACGGCTCCGGGATCCACGGCATGCGGGAGCGCGCGATGCTCATCGGCGCGCTGCTGACGATAGGCCCCGCCGACGGCGGCGGCACCGAGGTCAGGCTGGAGGTGCCGCCGGAGGGTTCGCGTCCGGCGGCGGGAGGCTAGGGCTCGACGAGCCCGACCCTGATCGCGTACTTCGTCAGCTCCAGCCGGTCCCGCATGCCGAGCTTGCCGAGGATGTTCGCGCGGTGCCGGTCGACGGTCTTCACGCTGATCGTGAGCGTCTCCGCGATCTGCTTGGACGAGTAGCCCTCCGCGATCAGCTTGATGACCTCCTCCTCGCGCGGGGTGAGGATGCTGTCGGGGCCGTCGCCGTTCCGGTCCCGGCCGAGGTACTCGCGGATCAGCGCGGTGACCGCCCCCGGGTACAGGAACGGCTCGCCGCGCATCGCGGCGCGGACGGCGTGCAGCAGGTCGCGGTCGGCGACGGACTTCAGCACGTAGCCGGACGCCCCCGACTTCAGCGCCTCGAACAGGTACTGCTCGTTGTCGTACATCGACAGGATCAGCATCCGGACGGTGGGGAAGCGCCGGGAGATCTCCCGCGCGGCCTGCAGGCCCGTCATGCGCGGCATCGCGATGTCGAGGATCGCGAGGTCGACGCCGCCGGCGCCGAGCGCGTCGATCGCCTCCGCCCCGTCGGACGCCTCCGCGACCACG
Organism: Actinomadura latina NBRC 106108; assembly: GCF_001552195.1. GTDB lineage: Bacteria > Actinomycetota > Actinomycetes > Streptosporangiales > Streptosporangiaceae > Spirillospora > Spirillospora latina. Next base: position 988,171 of record NZ_BCQS01000003.1, on the reverse strand, counting down.
GTCATGTCGGGCTCGGCGTCCAGGATCAGCCGCAGCCCGCGGCGCACCAGCGCGTGATCGTCGGCCAGCAGTATCCGGGTGGCGGACTCGCGAGTGTGCACCCGATCACCTCCGGTCTCGCCTCCATCCTAGGCTCGCGCGCCGCGAAGCACCCTTGTTCACGCGCGGATACATGATCCACAGCGCCCATATGGGGGTTGTCCCCTATATAGGCGCGGGCCGCCGCCGCAAAGACTGGAAACGGTACGCGAAAGGGGCGGACGCATGGCACAGCGAATGAGCGGCGGGCATCGCCACCCGCCGAAAGCGCCGCGGAGGCCGTCTTGCGACGGGACCGCCCCCGGCGCTAGAAGGAGGAACCTATCAACTCGAAGGGTCAGGCTTTCCGGAAGCCGAAAGGACGACATGCAAGCGCGGGACATCGCCATAAAGGTGCCGACCGTGAGACGGGACGACTCGATCGCGCACGCGATACAGGTCATGGCCCTCGGCCGCCTGCCCGGACTGATCGTCGTGGACGAGGAGCAACGCCCCCGCCTCGTCCTGCCCGGGACGCAGGTGCTGCGACTGGCGGTGCCCGTCGCCTACCAGGAGGATCCGGCGCTGACCCGGGCCGTGGACGAAGCCCACGCGGACGTCTTCTGGCACGAGATCCGGGACATGAGAGTGGGCGACTGCCTCGGCACGCACACTCCCCGCCCGGTCATCGTGAAATCGTCCGCGACCCTGCTGGAACTCGCCACCCTGATGGCCCGCCAACGCAGCCCCCTGGTCGCCGTGGTGGACGACGCCGGGCTCCTCACCGGCGCGGTCATCCTCGATCGGCTGCTGTCGGCGCTGGCGCTGACCAGGCCCGACGACTGACCCGTAGGCCCGTCGCGGCCGGGGTGGCGCGATGACGGCGGTGGCGGCGCTCGCCATCTTCGTCGTCGCGTTCTTCTTCATCGCGACGGAGAAGGCCGACAAGGTCAAGGTCGTCCTGATCGCCGCGGGCCTCATGACGGTGCTCGGGCTGGCGCCCGGCGCCGACGTCTTCTTCTCCGAGCACGACGGGATCGACTGGAACGTCATCTTCCTGCTGCTCGGCATGATGATCATTGTCGGGATCATCAAGGGCACGGGACTGTTCGACTTCCTGGCGATCTGGGCGGCCAAACGCTCCAAGGGCAGGCCGTACCGGCTGCTGGTGATGCTCATGGTCATCACCGCGGTCGCCTCCCCGTTCCTGGACAACGTCACCACGATCATGCTGGTGGCGCCGGTGACGGTGGTGGTCTGCAACCGGCTGCGCATCCCGGCGCACCCGTACCTGATCGCCGAGGTGCTGGCGTCCAACATCGGCGGCGCCTCGACGCTCATCGGGGATCCGCCGAACATCATCATCGCCAGCCGGGCGGGGCTGACGTTCAACGACTTCCTCGTCCACATGGCGCCGATCGTGGTGGTCGCCTTCGTCGCCTTCGTGCTGCTGGCGCGGGTGCTGTTCCGCAAGTCGTTCAAGTACGACGAGCGGTACGTCGCCGAGGTCATGTCGCTGGACGAGCGCAAGGCGATCACGGACCCCAAGCTGCTCATCCGGTGCATGGTCGTGCTGGGCCTCGTCATCGTCGGGTTCATGGTGCACTCGGTGGTGCACGTGGAACCGTCGATCGTGGCCCTCGTCGGCGCGGGCGTCATGCTGCTGGTGTCGCGCGTCGAGGTCTCGGAGGTGCTGGCCGAGGTCGAGTGGCCCGTGCTGGTCTTCTTCATCGGCCTGTTCGTGATGGTCGCCGGCCTCGGGCACACCGGCGTCATCGAGACGATCGGCACCTGGGCTGCGGACACGATCGGCGACAACTACTTCGTCGCCGCGACCGCCCTGCTGTTCGGGTCCGCGGTGCTCGGCGCGTTCTTCGACAACATCCCCTACGCGGCGACGATGGCGCCGATCGTGGAGGGGATGGCGGCGGGCGCACCCGACCCGGCGACCGCCGAGGCGCTGTGGTGGTCGTTCGCGCTCGGCGCCGACTTCGGCGGCAACGGCACGGCCGTCGCGGCGAGCGCCAACGTCGTCGCGCTCGGCATCGCCGCACGCACCGGGAACCCGATCAGTTTCTGGCAGTTCACCCGCTACGGGATCATCGTCACCGTGCTGAGCACGCTGATGGCGTGGGTGTACGTGGCATTGCGCTACTTCTAGCGCGCGCTACTTCTAGCGCGGTGCTTCTCGCGCGCGCTACTTCTGGCGCGCGTTGCGGCCGGGCACGTCCGCTAGCAGCTCTGGCGGCTCTAGTAGGCGTGCTCGGCCATCAGCCGCCGGGACGCCTCGGTGATGCTGCCCGACAGCGACGGGTAGACGGCGAACGTCTGGGCCACCTGATCCACGGTCAGGTGCTGCTGGACGGCGATCGACACCGCCAGGATCAGCTCGCTCGCGCGCGGCGCCACGATGACGCCGCCGAGCACGATCCCCGTGGACGGGCGGCAGAACAGCTTCACGAAACCGTCCTCGAAGCCCTGCATCTTGGCGCGCGCGTTCGTGAACAGCGGCAGCATGACCGTCCGGGCGTTCACGTCCGCGGAGTCGACCATGTGCTGCGTCACGCCCACCGACGCGACCTCGGGGTCGGTGAAAATGTTGGACGAGACCCAGCCGAGCTTGAGCGGCTGCACGGCCTCGCCCAGCGCGTGCCACATCGCGATACGCCCCTGCATGCCCGCGACGGACGCCAGCATGAGTATGCCCGTGCAGTCGCCGGACGCGTAGATGTGCGGGACGGACGTCCGCGACACCTTGTCGACCTCCACGAAGCCGCGCGCGTCGCACCGCACGCCGATCTCCTCCAGGCCGATCCCCGTGGTGTTCGGGACCATCCCGACCGTCATCAGGCAGTGGGTGCCCTCGATCTTCGTCCCGTCCTCCAGCGTGACGATCACGCCCTCGCCCGAACGCTCCACGCCCGCGGCCCTGGACCGCGACATGACGTTCATCCCGCGCCGCAGGAACACCTCCTGCAGGACGGCGGCGGCGTCGGCGTCCTCGGTCGGGAGGATCCGGTCGCGCGACGACACCAGCGTCACCTTGGACCCGAGCGACAGGTAGGCCCCGGCCAGCTCGGCGCCCGTCACACCGGACCCGACCACGATCAGGTCTTCGGGCAGCTCCGGCAGGTCGTAGAGCTGGCGCCAGTTCAGGATGCGCTCGCCGTCCGGCTCCGCGCCCGGCAGCACGCGCGGCGTCGCGCCCGTCGCGAGGAGCACGATGTCGGCCTGGATGCGCTGGTCGCCGACCGCGACGACGTGCGGCTCCACCAGCCGCGCCTCGCCTCGGACGATCTTGACGTCCTCGTAGGCGAGCCGTTCGGCGACGTCGAACGACTGGGCCCGCGCGAGGTCCTTCACGCGCTTGTTGACCTCGGCCATGTCGGCCTCCAGGGCGCCGACGATGCCGTCCGGGCCGCCGTTGAAGCGCAGGCCGAGGACCGTCGACTCCGACATGACCGCCATACGGGTCGAGGTGGCGATGAGCGTCTTGGAGGGCACGCAGTCGGTGAGCACGCAGGCGCCGCCGGGACCGTCCCGTTCGATGACGGTCACGTCCGCGCCGAGCTGAGCCGCGACGAGCGCGGCCTCGTAACCGCCCGGGCCTCCTCCGATGATCACGATGCGGGTCACATCTTCCATTGTTTCCTACTCCAGGCAGTGAAAAGTCCCGTTCAGCACCCCGAGAAGTGCGTGGCGCGTCACTGTGGGGGGCAACCCCCACACCCCCGTTTCAAGCGTGGCGCGTCATTGTGGGGGGCAACCCCCACACCCCCGTTTCAAGCGTGGCGTAGCCTTGGCCAACGTGGCACTGTACGCGGCGTACGCCTCCAACATGGATCCCGAGCAGATGGCGAGCCGGGCTCCGCATTCCCCGATGCGCGGCACCGGCTGGCTGGCCGGGTGGCGGCTGACCTTCGGAGGGCAGGACAAGGGCTGGGACGGCGCCCTCGCGACCGTCGTCGAGGACGACTCCGAGCAGGTGTTCGTCGTCACGTACGACGTGCCCGCCTGGGACGAGAAGGAACTCGACGCCTGGGAGGGGGCCGCGCTCGGCGTCTACCGCAAGATCCGTGTCCGGGTGCAGACGCTGGACGGCGACGTCCTGTGCTGGCTGTACGTCCTGGACGACTACGAGGGCGGGCTGCCGTCCGCGCGTTACCTCGGCATCCTCGCGGACGCGGCGGAGAAGGCCGGCGCGCCCGACGACTACGTCAAGGACCTGCGGACACGTCCCTGCAAGTCGCTCGGCGACTGATCGGGACCATCGCGACCCGGCGGTAGTGTCGGCCTTGTGAGCAACGACGCTTTTGCACTGGCACGTGCGGCCGCGGACGCGCTGCGCGACCGCACGTCCATCGACTCCTTCGACGTCGCCCTCGTGATGGGCTCCGGCTGGGTCCCGGCGGCCGACAGGCTCGGCGAGCCCGTCACCGAACTGACGGCCACCGAACTGCCCGGCTTCGCGCCGCCCGCCGTGGAGGGGCACGCCGGCAAGATCCGGGTCGTCGAGGCCGGCGGGCGCCGCGCACTGGTTTTCCTCGGCCGGACGCACCTGTACGAGGGGCGCGGCGTCGACGCCGTGGTGCACTCCGTCCGGACCGCGCTGGCCGCCGGTGTGACGACGATGGTGCTGACGAACGCGGCGGGCGGGCTGCGGCCCGAGCACCAGAGCGTCGGCGACCCGGTGCTGATCTCCGACCACCTGAACCTGTCGGGCGCGAACCCGCTCACCGGCGCGACGTTCCTGGACCTGACCGAGGCGTACTCGAAGCGGCTGCGCGCCCTCGCCAAGGAGGTCGACCCGACCCTCTCCGAAGGCGTGTACGCGGCGTTCCGCGGCCCGACCTATGAGACGCCCGCCGAGATCCGCATGCTGCGCACGCTGGGCGCCGACATGATCGGCATGTCGACCGTGCTGGAGGCGATCGAGGCGCGGCGCGGCGGCGCGGACGTCCTCGGCATCTCCCTCGTCACCAACATCGCGGCCGGGCTGTCGGACGAACCGCTCGACCACGAGGAGGTCCTCGCGGCGGGGCGCGCGTCCGCCGGCCGCATGGGCACCCTCCTCGCCACCGTCCTGGCGAAGCTGTGAGCGACCTCCGCGCACGCGCCGAGGAATGGCTGGCGCAGGACCCGGACCCCGGCACCCGCGCCGAACTCGAGGCGATCCTCTCCGACGACGACGCGCTCGCCGCCCGGTTCGGCTCCCGGCTGGAGTTCGGGACGGCCGGCCTGCGCGGCGAACTCGGCGCGGGCCCGAACCGGATGAACCGGGTGACGGTCATGCGCGCCGCCGCCGGCCTGGCCGCCCGCCTGCCGCGCGGCGGCCGGGTGATCATCGGCTTCGACGCGCGCCACGGCTCACGGCGGTTCGCCGACGACACGGCGGCGGTGCTCAGCGGGGCGGGGCTGCGTCCCGAGGTCTTCGCCGATCCCGTCCCGACCCCCGTCCTGGCCCACTTCACCCGGACGTTCGACGACGTCGTGGCGGGCGTCATGGTGACGGCCAGCCACAACCCGCCGCGCGACAACGGCTACAAGGTGTACTGGTCGGACGGGGCGCAGATCGTCCCGCCGCAGGACACCGAGATCTCCGCCGCGATCGACGCCGTCGGCCGCGTGGACGAACTCCCCTTCGGCTCCGGCTGGCCGGTCCACGAGGACGCCGGCCTCTACTTGGACGCGGTGTCGTCCCTCCGCCTCGGCGGCGACCGCGACATCTCGATCGTCTACACCCCGATGCACGGCGTGGGCAGGGACGTCCTCCTGGCGGCGTTCGATCGGGCGGGCTTCCCGGCCCCGGTCGTCGTCCCCGAGCAGGCCGACCCCGATCCCGACTTCCCGACCGTCGCCTTCCCGAACCCGGAGGAACCCGGCGCGCTGGACCTGGCCCTGGGCCTCGCCGAGGCCCGCGGCGCCGACTTGGTGATCGCGAACGACCCGGACGCGGACCGCTGCGCCGTCGCCGTCCCGTCCCCGTCCGGCTGGCGGACGCTGACCGGGGACGAGGTCGGCGGGCTGCTCGCCGAGCACGTCCTGCGGCACACCGCCGGCGACGACCGGCTGGTCGTCACCACGATCGTGTCGTCGTCCCTGCTGCGCTCGATCGCCGCCGCCCACGGCGTCCGGTTCGCCGAGTCGCTCACCGGCTTCAAGTGGATCATGAAGGCGGGCGGCCCGTCCGACCGCCTGGTCTTCGGCTACGAGGAGGCCCTCGGCTACAGCGTCGGCGACGACCGCGGCGTCCTCGTCGACGACAAGGACGGCATCGGCGCCGCCCTCGCCGTCGCCGCCCTCGCCGCCGGCGCGAAACGCGACGGCCGCACCCTCCTCGACCTCCTGGACGCCCAGGCCCGCAGGTACGGCCTGCACGCCACGTCCCAGCTCTCGGTCAGGGTGGACGACCTGTCCCTGATCACCGCCGCCATGGCGCGGTTGCGCGCCGCTCCCCCGCAGGAACTGGCGGGACGCGCCGTCGAGTCATTCGACGACCTGTCCAGGCCGTCCGGTGGCCTCCCGCCCACCGACGGGCTGCGGTTCCGCCTGGCCGGGGGTTCGCGTGTCGTCATCCGGCCCTCGGGCACGGAACCGAAACTCAAGTGCTACCTAGAGGTGGTCCTCCCCGTCGAAGACGACGTCAGCGTGGTCCGCGCGCGCGCCGCCGCCGAGTTGGACGCGCTACGCGCGGACCTCTCCACGATCCTCCGCTGATCAACGCGCGATCCGGGGGAGGCAGCGGGTTCCGCCTCCCCCAGGACGTTCGGGGAGCCGAACGGGATTCTGCAACGTCCCAGTAGCGTGACGATCCAGGGCCTTCCGAAGAGGTCGAACGGACGTGTGATCGCATTGGCGCTCGTCGCCGTGACCATGACGTCGTTCGCCGTCCTTTTCGCGATCACTGCCACCGTCCTCCTTTCCTGGGACCAGCCGCCCGGCAAGGCGACTGGACGGGTCCTCGGGGCCGCCGGGGGACGCGCGAGCAGCGACTTCGTTGTCATCGAGTACGCCACCGGCGACGGGCAGGTCGTCCGTTTCCGGGGTCTCCGCGATGAGTGGAGGGAGGCGGACGGCGCGAAGGTCGACATCCGCTACGACCCTCGGGATCCGCACTCCTCCGCCGAGGAGGCGCTCGGGATCTGGCCGCTGCTCGGTTCGACGCTTCTCACAGTGGCGACCGCCTCCGCGGCAGCGGTGGCGGCACGAGCCGTCTTCCGGCAGCGGAGGAGACCGGGCCCGGGCAGGTAAGGCGTACGCTCAGCCGGCCGAGGAGACGATCAGGGCGGCGAGCAGGCCGGCCAGCGGGACGGCGAGGGCGGCCACCGCCGGGACGGACCAGGTCACGCTTCCCCTTGCGGGTTCCTCCGTCTCGGCCGCGGCGGCCTGGTCGGGGGCGCCCGACTTCGTCTTCGGGCGGTGGCGGTCGCGCATCTCGTTGAGCTGCTGGGCCGCGAACCCCGTCGGCGTGCGTCCCGTCAAATCGAGGCCCGCGCCTTGGCTTTTGCGGGCCTGCTTCTGCGCGCGCGCCTCCGCCTTGGCCTGCGCGCGTGGTGAGGTTTGGTGCACCCAGGCGCGGGTCTCCAATTCCGTCCCGTCCCGGCCGGTGAAGCGCACCGTCACCGCATTCTTGCCCTCGATCCTGTGGATCGCCGCCCAGGGCGCGCGGATGTCCCGGAGGGGGTTGCGGACGGTGAGCGCCTCGTCGTCTCCGACGATCGCGGGGCGCAGGCCGACCGTGTAGGCGATGCCGCAGCCGAGCAGCAGCACGAACGCGATCGTGGCCGTCGTCAGCGAGTAGTCGGGGTCACCGGTGATGCCGACGAACAGGTCCACGAAGTTCAGCACGGCGAACACGAGCCACGCGTAAGCGGCGACGCGCCCGCCAGTGGAGCGAATGGTCATGGCTCGATCATGCCAGCGGCCTGGCGCCGCTCCATTTGATCTGCGCGAAACCCGGCTTGATCACGCCGTTGATCAGTTCGAGCCGCTCGGTGAACGGCACGAACGCCGACTTCATCGCGTTCACCGTGAACCACTGCAGGTCGTCCCACCCGTAGCCGAACGCGTCGACGAGCTTCGCGAACTCCTGCGACACCGACGTGCCGCTCATGAGCCGGTTGTCGGTGTTCACCGTCACCCGGAAGCTCAGCCGCCGCAGCAGCCCGATCGGGTGCTCGGCGATCGACTTCGCCGCCCCCGTCTGGATGTTGGACGTGGGGCACATCTCCAGCGGGATCCGCTTGTCCCGCACATAGTTCGCGAGCCGCCCGAGGCGGGCGTCGTCGCCGTCCACCTCGATGTCGTCGATGATCCGGACGCCGTGCCCGAGCCGGTCCGCGCCGCACCACTGGATCGCCTGCCAGATCGACGGCAGCCCGAACCCCTCGCCCGCGTGGATGGTGAAGTGCGCGTTCTCCCGCTGCAGGTACTCGAAGGCGTCCAGGTGCCGGGTCGGCGGGTATCCGGCCTCGGCTCCGGCGATGTCGAACCCGACCACGCCGAGGTCCCGGTACCGGACGGCCAACTCCGCGATCTCCATGCTGCGCGCCTGGTGCCGCATCGCCGTGACCAGCGTCCCGACCCGGATGCCGAAGTCCTCGCGGCCGCGCGCGAACCCGTCCAGGACGGCCTCGACGACCTGCTCCAGCGTCAGCCCCATGCTGAGATGCTGCTCTGGCGCGTACCGGACCTCCGCGTAGACGACCCCGTCGTTCGCGAGGTCCTCCGCGCACTCGTAGGCGACGCGCGTGAGCGCCTCGACGGTCTGCATCACGCCGACGGTGTGCGAGAACGTCTCCAGGTACCGCTCCAGCGACCCCGAGTTGGACGCCTCCTCGAACCACGTCCGCAGGTTGTCGGCGTCGGCGGCGGGCAGGTCCGCGTACCCGGCGTCCCGCGCCAGCTCGATGATGGTCGCGGGGCGCACGCCGCCGTCCAGGTGGTCGTGCAGCAGCACCTTCGGCGCCCGCCGGATGTCCTCAAGAGTCGGCCGCTCGTTCATCTTTCGAACCTACCCGGCGCCGCCCGCTCCCACGTCGTCAACTGTCGCCACAACCTCGGCCGGCGGGGGTTCCCCCGCCGGCCGCCGCTCGGTCACCGGGACTTCCGGTCAGCCGGCCTTCGCGTAGTCGCCCATGCCGCCGGCGAAGTCGAACACGACGCAGGGCTCGTCGCCGACGATCCATGCGTCGTGGCCCGGCTCCAGGACGAACACGTCCCCGGGGCCGACCTCGCCTTCGGAGCCGTCCCTCATCCGGACCCGCATGCGGCCCTCGACGACGTAGCAGTTGTGGTGGACTTCGCACAGGTCGGTGCCCGCGATGTCCTTGACGGACTCCGTCCAGCGCCAGCCGGGCTCGAACGTCGCCTTCCCGAAGACGAGGCCGGTGAGGTTGACGATCTCCAGGTGTCCCCCGGGGAAGTCGCGCCGGTCGTCCGGCTTTTCGATGCTCTTGATCTCGGTCATGATGGGTCCCCCTTCTCACCATCACCTCTCACGCTTGCACCGCCCCTGACCTGCGTCAAGAGAAGGGCGAGAGACCAGCGGGCCACCCGGGCGGGATGGGCGACGGACTGGGTCCACGAGCTCCTACTGGACGGACGTGAGGGCCGCGTAGACGATGATGTTGTCGCGGTAGCTGCGGTGTCTCCAGTCGAACGCGCCACCACAGGTGACGAGCCGGAGGCCGGCGTAGTCGAGCGGGCCGTAGACGCGGCTGGTGGGGAACCGGTCCTTGGCGACGCGTTCCACGGATTCGACGGTGAAACCGGCCGTGCGGCCGTCCGCGCGGGTCACCTCGACGCGGTCCCCCGGCCGCAGGCGGCCGAGGTCGTAGAAGACCGCGGCGCCCTTCTTCGAGTCGACGTGGCCGAGGAGCACGGCCGCGCCGCGCTCTCCGGGAGCCGGCCCGCGCTCGTACCAGCCGGCCTCGTCCGGACGGCCGGCGGACGGGACCTGCACCGAGCCGCCGGCGTCGAGGCCCAGCCCGATCAGCGGGGCGCGGACGCCGATCGACGGGACGCCGACCCGGACGGGCACCGAGCGCGGCAGTACCGGTACGCGGTGATCGACCGGCCGTGTGGCCGCCGCCCACGCGGGCGGTTGCGGCGGGCCGCCGGAACCGTGCAATCCGAGCCCCATGAACGTGAGGCCGGCCGCCAGCAGAATTACCGCCGGCGTCCACGGACCGGCCTTTCGCACCATTCTCGTTCACCCATTCGCTATTGCTTGCGGAAAGGCATCGGCGACCGCCTCCGGGCGAGGCGGCCACCGATGCCGGGGCTTCAGGAGCCGGTGTCGTTGCGGCGGCGGACGGCCATGCCGCCGGCGCCGACCGCGCCCAGCACGAGGACTCCGCCGCCGGCCAGCAGTACGAGGTTCGCGCCGTCGGAGCCGCCGCCGAAGCCGGTCTTGGCCCCGCCGCTCGGGATCGGGTGCCCACTGCCCATCGGCGTGGGGTGCGCCGTCCCGCTCGGGGTGGGGTGCGCCGTCCCGCTCGGGGTCGGCTGCGAGGTCTTCGGGGGCGTCTTGGCGTCCAGCACCTTGAGGTACCCGATCGACCGGTGGGTGCCGCACCGGACCTGCACGGTGTAGTCGCCGGGGACCGTGTCCGGCTTGACGGTGGCCAGGCCCGCCCGGCCGTCGACCTCCTCGGCGCCGTTCAGCGGGACGGCCCCGCCCACGAAGGCCAGCGAGCCGGCCTCGCCGTCGACCTGGCACTTCTTGCCCACGACGGTGATCTGCTCACCGGGGCGGGCCTGGCTCGGCTGGACGACCACGTCCCCGCCGTCGGCCATCGCGGGCGCGGCCAGGCCGATCGTCAGGCCGCCGAGAACGAGACCGAGAACGGTCGCCTTTCCGAGTCGCATCTTACCCCATTACGACACGGCGGCCTACTCGACTTTCGGCCTCGGCTCCGTGCCCCCTTATGCCTTCGTACGATGAGGCGGGAAGCCGTTTGGTTCGGGTTCATTCCGCGATTCCCAATGACGGCAAGATCAGGAATTCGGCGGCCGGAAGTTGGTGTGATAGTCGTCACATCCGCAGAGGGTGTCGGCGGTCGCCGGCACCGCGTCCCGTGACCACGCCCGACGACGCCATGGGCATCGACCGGAACCAGCGGTCCCGGACCGCGCAGTGGAGGTGCGCGGCGAGGCCGTCCCCGCGGTTCCGCTCTCGACGTTCACGCGTCCCTCGACGCCTTGCCCCATGCACGCCGCCCATGCACGCCGTCCATGCACGCCGCCGTACTGCACGAGCACCACAGGGGCGGAGGGTGGCCACAAAAGGACGGGCAATGGCAGAGGGCGGCCTCGGCTGGTAACCGCGCGACGTCCCGGCGGGTGACAGACGCGGGCATTCGTAATGTCGGCGTACATCTGGCAGGATTCGGGCGAAATGGGCACAGCGGGATGGGTCTACTGAAAGTAGGCCGACATCCCTAGAATCTCGGCGATCCGCGCTTGCCCGATCGAGCGTTGTGTCAGCCTAGATACGGACTGTACCCGTATCGGTACGCCTTACTCAGTAATGTGACCCCTGCCGTGCCGTCGACCGTGCTGAGGACGCCGATGTCTGTTTTCTCCGAACCCGCCGCCGACGCCGAGCGCCAGGATGTCCGCCGGCATGGCAGGCCGCCGACCCACGGTGCACGCCGGCAGAACAATATTCGGTCCTTTCACCTGTGCATTTCCGTCCTTCCGGCGGCGGTCGCGGTGGTTCTCTGCGGCATCGCCGTGGCGGTGCTGTACAGCGGCGACACCGCGACGCGCGGGACGCATCTGCTGCTGGCCGCGATCGCCGTGGGGGTCGTGCTCACCCTGGGCGCGGCCGTGTTCGCGGCGGACGCGGCGACCCGCCGGGTGGACCGGCAGCAGGCCCGGCAGGCCGTCCGCGCGCAGGAGGACGTCCAGCGGCGGCTCGGCGAGCTGTGGTTCTCGATCGCGCGCGGCCGGCAGGGCCTGCAGGAGCTGGTGGAGCGGGTCAGCGCGGGCGAGACCGCGCCGCGCAGCGAGGACGTCCCGGCCACCGACTCCGGCGACCCGTTCGTCCGGCTCGCGTACGAGTTGCGGCAGGCTCAGGGCGAGGCGTGGAACGCCGTGCTGGACGCCATGAGCCGCGAGAGCGCCGGCGGCGGCGACCAGCGGGTGGACGTCTTCGTCAACCTCGCCCGGCGCATGCAGTCGCTCGCCCACCGCGCCATCCAGGGCCTCGACGAGCTGGAGAACCAGGTCGAGGACCCGGACCTCCTCAAGGGGCTGTTCCGGGTCGACCACCTCAGCACCCGCATGCGCCGCCAGGCCGAGAGCCTCGCGGTGATCGGCGGCGCCGCGTCGCGCCGGCAGTGGAGCCGGCCGGTGACCGTGTACGAGGTGCTGCGCTCGGCCATCGCCGAGGTGGAGCACTACAACCGGGTCAAGGTCGTGCCGCCCGTCGAGGGGACGCTGGACGGCCGCGCGGTCGCGGACGTCATCCACCTGCTCGCCGAGCTCGTCGAGAACGCCACCCGGTTCGCGCCGCCGCACACCCAGGTGCTGATCCGCGTGGACGCCGTCAGCGCCGGCCTGGCCATCGAGGTCGAGGACCGGGGGCTCGGCATCCCGCGCGAGAGCCAGCGGCGGCTGAACGAGGTGCTCACCGACCCCGACCGGGCCGCCACCGGCGAGCTGCTGCAGGAGGGGCGCATCGGGCTTCTCGTCGTCTCGGCGCTGGCCCGCCGGCACGGCGTCCGCGTCCAGCTCCAGGACAATCTCTATGGCGGCACCCAGGCCGTCGTCATCGTGCCGACGGCGATCGTCGGCGCGGAGGCGGAGGAGCCCGCGGCCCGGCCCGAGCCCCGGCCCGAGGAGCGGCCGGCGCAGGCCGAGCGCGTTCCGGTGGCGGCCGCCAGTGCGGTGGCCGCCGCGCCCGCGCCGTCGGCGGCGCTGTCCGGCTTCGGGTCCGGCGGCGACGCGGGCTGGGGCCCGGACGAGCGCGAGGCGACCGCCGCGCACGCGGCGCAGCAGCCACCGGCGGCGGCGCGACCCGCCGCCCAGCCGGGCGCCGTTCAGCCGGCCGCTGCCCAGCCGGCCGCCGCGGGCGGGGAGCGGCCGGTGCTGCCCGCGCGGTCCGGGGAGTGGGAGCCCGGCACCGGGTCCGCCCCGCCCGGACCCGCGGAGAGCGGGGAGCGGCCGTCGCTGCCGCGCCGCCGCGTCCAGGCGAACCTGGCGCCCGAACTCCTCGATCCACCCGCGCCGGAGCAGCAGGACGATGACGAAATCGAACACAATCCCGGTCTCATGGCGGCATTCCAGCGGGGTGTGCGCGGCGCCGAGGAGGACGACGACATTGCGGATGGCACCGATAGCGCGGGCTGATGAAACTTTACGAGGGATAAGGAGCGTCCATTGAGTGCTGTCTCCCCGAACCAGGCTCAGGATCTTGCTTGGCTGCTGCGGGGGCTGGGCGAGGAGGTTCCGGTCATCCGCGGCAGCGTGCTGCTGTCCTCGGACGGCATGCTGAAAGCCGCCCACGGCTTCGACCGCGCCACGGCGGAGCAGTTCGCCGCGCTCGCCTCCGGCCTTTTCTCCATCGCGCGCAGCGCGGGCACGAAGTTCGACAACAGCAACGAGGTCCGGCAGGTGGTGACGGAACTCAAGTCCAGCCAGCTGTTCATTTCGTGGGCCGGCTACAACTCCGTCCTCGCGGTGCTGGCGAAGGGGGAGGCGGACCCGGCCGTCGTCGGGTTCGAGATGGCCCGGTTGATCAAGTCCGTCCGGCCGTTCCTCGGCACCGCGGCGCGAACGGCGCCCACGGCGAGCAATCCGAACCCGTCGCGATGACCCCCGGCGACGACGAGTTCTGGCTCGACGACGACGCGGGGCCGCTGGTACGCCCGTACGCGGTGACGTCCGGCCGCACCCGCCCGGCCGTCGACCTCGACCTGCTGTCCCTGGTGGTGGCGACGGGCCCGGCCCCCGCCTCGCTGGACCCGGAGCACGCCACGGCGCTCGACCTGTGCCGCACGCCGACCTCCGTCGCCGAGGTCTCGGCGCATCTGCGGCTCCCCGTGGTGGTCACCAAGGTGCTCCTCGCCGACCTGGTGCACTGGCGGGCGATGACCACGCGCGCACCGCGTCCCACCGCCGACCTCACCGACCGAGACCTATTGGAGAAGCTGCTCGATGGTCTACAACGAGCCTGATGAGGTGTTCCCCACCCAGGTCAAGATCCTGATCGCGGGCGGCTTCGGCGTGGGCAAGACGACGTTCGTGGGGGCGGCGAGCGAGATCGAGCCGCTGAGCACCGAGGAGCTCATCACCACGGCCAGCGTCGGCATCGACAACCTCGGCGGGGTGGAGCAGAAGACCACGACCACCGTGGCGCTCGACTTCGGCCGGATCACGATCGACCAGCACGGCATCGTCCTGTACCTGTTCGGCACGCCCGGGCAGCAGCGGTTCTGGTTCATGTGGGACGAGCTGTCCGCCGGGGCGCTCGGCGCCGTCGTGCTCGCCGACACGCGCCGCCTGGACGCGTGCTTCGAGGCCGTCGACTTCTTCGAGAACCGGGGGACCCCGTTCCTCATCGCGGTGAACGAGTTCGACGGCGCGTTCCGCTACACGGCCGACGAGGTGCGGGCGGCCCTCGAACTCGACCCGCGCGTGCCGATCGTGCTGTGCGACGCGCGGGACGGCCGGTCCGCCACCTCGGTGCTGCGGGCCCTGATCCGGCACCTCCTCGCCGCCGTCCCCGCCCCGTCCGCCTGACCCAGCCTCCCAGCCCTACCGCCCCGCCGCAGATGGAGATCCCGTGACCAACGAACCGCTGTACGAGCCCTCCGGCCACCTCCTCACCCCCGTCGACCACGACGTCCCGCAGCGCGTCGCGCGCCTGCGGGAACTCGGGCTGGGGCAGGCGCCGGACCCCGAGTTCGACGCCTTCGCCCGCGACCTGGCCGAAACCGCACGGCGCCTCGTCGGCACCGGCGTCCCCCCGTTCGCGATGGTCAACTTCGTCACCGACCACCAGTTCCTCGCCGGCCTGTACGCCCCGGAGGACCCGAAAGCCGCCGGGGGCGGCGTCCAGCTGGGCCGGGAGGTGCCGCTCGACCACGGCTACTGCCCGCACGTCGTCGTCCGGCGCAAGGCGCTCGTCCTGGACGACGTGTGCGACTATCCGCGCTTCGCCGGCAACCCGGTCGTCGACAAGCTCGGCATCCGGACCTACGTCGGCGCCCCGCTCATCGACCGCACGGGCACGGCCCTCGGCACGATCTGCATCATCGACCAAGAGCCGCGCCCATGGGGTCATCCGGGGCTGAACCTCATCAAGGAGCGCGCGGCGGAACTGCTCCAGCTGATCCGGCGGCGCGAGGAACGGCTGGGCTGACCAACCCGGTCACACTTCGGCGGGCACCGGCACGGACGGGGAGAACCGCACCCCGGCCGGGGGCGGGACGGCGCCGTCCTCGATGCCGAGCACGCCGGAGGACAGCAGCCCGAACTCCGTGGCGACACCGGCGATATCGGCCTTGAGGAACTCGACCGCCGCCCGCGCCCGGCCGGCGTCGGCGCCGGGCCGGCCGGCCCACCGCATGACCTGGCCGATCGCGAACGCGTAGGCGATGGCGCGGCCCGCCAGGACCAGGTGCTCCTGCCGGAGGTCCCGGTCGAGGAAGCCGAGGTCCAGCCCGTGCGAGGTGATCGCGGACGCGGTGAGCGGCCACTCGGCCAGGAACTTGCTGAGCGGCAGGCCGTCCGTCCTGGCGAGGCAGTACTCGGCGAGCTGCTGGCTGAGCAGGTCGTTGGTGCCGTCGAAGATGGTGTAGACGCGGGCGTCCAGGAACGCCTGGGCGGAGATGTTCGTCGGTGACCCGCAGCGGTACCCCTCGCCGCCGGCGAGCTGCTGGTAGTGCTGCGCCGCGCTGAGCATCCGCTCGGTGGCGACCGTCTTGATCGCCTGGACGGCGGGGAACGCGCCGATCATGTCGGACTTCATGTCCAGCTCGGTCTGCAGGTAGTCGTTCAGCGCAGCGCAGATCGTGTACGAGGTGTCGATCGCCGCGAGCCGGTACCGGACGAAGCGGATCGCCGACTGCGGCGCGGGACCGATCCGCCGCCGGTCGGCGTATGCGTGCGCCTCGCGGCTGAGGCGGCGCAGGAATCCGGCGCCCATCGCCGCCATCATCGCCCGCGACGCCATGAGCATCTCGACCATGGGCTTCAGGTTGCGTCCGTCCGCGTGGATCCGCCGGTGCGGCGGGACGACGGCGTCGATCTCGTTCAGCCCGTAGTCGATCACCTTCAGGCCGAGCGGCTCGTACGGCTGCAGGGTCCGGAATCCCTCACTGCGCTTCACGATGAAGTAGCCGTACTCGCGGCCCTCGTCGTCGTTCTTCGCGCTGACCAGCCACCAGTGCGCGCTGGAGCTGAACGCCTGCCAGTGCTTGCGGCCGCGGATCCGGTAGCCGTCCTCGACATCCTCGAACGTGGTCGTCATGCCGGACATCGCCGACCCGCAGCCGGGCTCGGTCGACGCGAAACCGGCGACCATGGGGTCACCGCTCGCGTACTGCGGCAGGACCTCCCGCTTCGCCTCGTCGCTCGCCCATAGCCCGATGGGCCGCAGGGCGACGCCCGTGATGACCGTGACGTACATGCCGAGCGGAAGGTTCCATTCGGAGATGGCCTCCACGACCTTGCACATCTCGACGTGGCTGTCGCGGCCGCCGTACTCCTTCGGCAGCGTCGGGAGCAGCACGCCGGCCCGGGTCAGCAGCGTCCAGTCGTCCGCCGGCAGGTTCTGCTGCGGGTAGCTCGCGGTGTCGAATCGGGGGGCGATGGCCCGGATGCCGGCGATGAAATCGGTCGTGGACAGATCAACTAGGGCATTCGTCATGGTGTCCGCTCTCACGTGTCGGCAGGTCAGTGCAGGGGGAAGTCGTGAGATTCCGGTGATCAAAAAAAACAGCTCGATCGGCCGTTCGGCCGACCGCGCGAACCTCCTCGCCAATCGCTCGCGTGAAACTCTCACGCCATACTGAAACGAATGATCACCAGACGCAAGGCATCTCTGCCTGACCGTAATCAGCCACAGGGCGATCAGGACTGCGAGTCATGTTCCAGCAGGGCCCCCAGTGCCATGGTGATCAGCTTGGGATGGATGAGTTTAATGTGCAACCAGTTGCCGGTGTGACGGCAGGGGCATGATTTCACCGTGCTAAGCGGGCGCTCTCCCCGGTCGCCCGGCGTCCCAGCGCCCACTGTCACAGTGGCCGGAGATGCGCCTGTGACACGGCGATCGCGCAGCTCAGAGGGTCGACTCACTGGACCGGGCGGTGTCGGCGGCGACGCGGGCCGCGTGCTTGACCGTGATGTCACCGCGCGCGCAAAGTTCGTGTCCGGAGATCCTCGATCACGAATGATTCGATCTAGGAGCGGGCCCGCAACCAAGCCGCATGTACGCCTCTCCCATCCGATACAAATCCCTAGCCGAGGCGTTATTGCGGACATCTCCCCGGGATTGATGCACACCGGGTAACGGGTTTCGGCGGCCCGGTAATGGACTCTGTCAACTCTCCGGGAACCCCGATCGCGGACGGCCCCAGCCCCGGCGACGTCCAGTCCCACACGTGGACGATCACAAAGCAAGATTCCCCACCCCCGACGGAATCGTCCATTCCCACGACCCTCAGCGCCGTTAACACCGCAGATGTCACCTGAGTCCATGCGTGCGGCACCGCGTGGTGCGCTGCACCCCCGATCGCTCCCCAGCACCCCCCGGTCCGGAGGTCGGCGTTGACGTTAGGCAGGTATATGCCTGCATAATGGAGAGGTGAGTCCCGAAGCGAACACGATGGATCTCGCCTTCAAGGCGCTCGCCGATCCCACGCGGCGCCTGCTGCTCGACCGGCTGCGCGAGCACAACGGCCAGACGCTGCGCGAGCTGTGCGAACGCCTGGACATGGCGCGGCAGTCGGCGACGCAGCATCTCGACATCCTCGTCCGGGCGAACCTCGTGACCGTCGTCCGGCGGGGGCGGGAACGGCTCCACTACCTCAACCCGGCGCCGATCCACGAGATCGAGGAGCGCTGGATCTCCGTGTTCGACAAGCCCCGCCTGCAAGCGCTCAGTGCCATCAGGAACCACGCAGAGGAGTACGCCATGACCGACACATCCGTGCCGAACTACGTCTATGTCACCTACATCCGCGCCAACGCGGAGCAGGTGTGGCAAGCCCTGACCGACGCCGACCTCACCGCGCGCTACTGGGGGCACGCCAACGTCTCGGACTGGCAGCCGGGCTCATCCTGGGAGCACCGGCGCGTGGACGGGTCGGACGCCGTCGACGTGGTCGGCGAGGTCGTCGAGGCCGAGCCCCCGGCGCGCCTGGTCATCACCTTCGAGGACTCCGCGGACGTCCAGCCGCCGCGGGAGCCGTCCGTCGTGACGTTCCTCGTCGAGCCGCACCAGGACATCGTCCGCCTCACCGTGACCCACGAGAACCTCCCCAACCGGGAGATGCTCGACGGCATCTCGAGCGGGTGGCCGGCCGTCCTGGCGAACCTCAAGTCGCTGCTGGAGACCGGGGACGTCCTGCCGCAGGCGCCCTGGGAGATGTCCGAGGCGCACGCCTGACACACTGACGAGAGGAAGCAGACATGCTGGACACCGCACCGCTCCGGGACGCCTATCGCGCGCTGCTGGACGCCGCCGCCACCGTGCCCGGCTCCGGCGCCGCCCCGCCCGGCGAGTGGAACGCCGACCAGATCCTGGCGCACATCGTCCTGATCAACGCCGCCACGATCACGGCCGTCTCCTCCGCCGCCACGGGAACGATCACGACGTACGACAACCGCCTGGCTCAGGACGCCTGGACCATCGACCGCGTCATCACGCTCGCCGGCGGCAACGCGGGGCTCCGGGACCGCATCCGCCTCCAAGCGGACGCTCTGTGCGCACTCGGCGGACCGATGCTCAGCGAAACCGAACTCGACACGCCCGTGCCGACCCTGCTCCTGTCCAACGGGAAGGTCATGGTGGACCAGCCCATGCCGCTGCGGGACCTCATCACCGGCCTCGCGAAAGCGGAACTACCCGGTCACACCAGCCAGCTCCTGGCCCTGCGGCCGGACCACGCCGCGGTGGCCTCGCAGGACCTCGCGGAGCAGTAGGGCCTCGCGGAGCAGTAGGGCCTCGCGGAGCAGTAGGGCCTCGCGGAGCAAGGGTCTCCAAAAAAGTTCGGCCGGCGATGTCGAGAATCCGTTCCCGGCTCCGTCCCCGGTCGTGAAGGCGGCCCACAATGGGTCGCACAGCACCGAGGAGGACTAGCGATGGCCAAGTACCTGCTGCTCAAGCACTACCGCGGCGCTCCGGCAGCGGTCAACGACGTGCCGATGGACCAGTGGACGCCGGACGAGATCTCGGCCCACGTCCAGTACATGAACGACTTCGCCGCCCGGCTGGAGGAGACCGGCGAGTTCGTCGACGGTCAGGCGCTCGCGCCCGAGGGGACGTTCGTCCGCTACGACGGCGAGGGCCGCCCGCCCGTCACCGACGGCCCGTTCGCCGAGACGAAGGACCTCATCGCCGGCTGGATGGTGATCGACGTCGACAACTACGAGCGTGCCGTCGAGCTGGCGGGCGAGCTGTCGGCCGCCCCCGGGGCGGGCGGCAAGCCGATCCACGAATGGCTGGAGCTGCGTCCGTTCCTGACCGAGCCGCCCACCATCACCGAGTGACGTCCCAGATGGACGAGGCCCTGCTCCGGAGCCTCACGCCGAGCGTGCTCGCGATCCTCGTCCGCCGCGGAGCCGACTTCGCGGCGGCCGAGGACGCCGTGCAGGACGCGCTGGTCGAGGCGGTCCGCGGCTGGCCGTCCGACCCGCCGCGAGACCCGAAGGGCTGGCTGGTCGCCAGGGCCTGGCGCCGGTTCCTGGACGCGACCCGGTCGGACACCGCGCGCCGCCGCCGTGAGGCCCTCGTCGACGAGGAGCCGGCCCCCGGTTCCGCGCCCGCGGTGGACGACACGCTCCGGCTGTACTTCCTGTGCGCGCACCCGTCGCTGACGCCGTCGTCCGCGGTCGCGCTCACGCTGCGCGCCGTCGGCGGGCTGACCACCCGCCAGATCGCCCAGGCCTACCTGGTGCCCGAGGCGACCATGGCGCAGCGCATCAGCCGGGCGAAACGCACCGTCTCGGGCGTGCGGTTGGACCGGCCCGGCGACGTCGCCACCGTGCTCCGCGTCCTCTACCTGGTCTTCAACGAGGGCTACTCCGGCGACGTCGACCTGGCCGCCGAGGCCATCCGGCTCACCCGGCAGCTCGCGGCGGTGATCGACCACCCGGAAGTCCCGGGGCTGCTGGCCCTCATGCTGCTCCACCACGCCCGGCGCGCCGCCCGCACCGCGCCCGACGGCAGCCTGGTGCCGCTCGCCGACCAGGACCGCGGCCGCTGGGACACGCGGCTGATCGCCGAGGGCGTGGAGATCCTGCAGGCGGCGCTCGCCCGCGACCGGCTGGGCGAGTTCCAGGCTCAGGCCGCCATCGCGGCGCTCCACGCCGACGCGCCCACCGCCGGGGAGACCGACTGGGTGCAGATCGTCGAGTGGTACGACGAGCTCGCACGCCTGACCGACAGCCCAGTCGTCCGGCTGAACCGCGCGGTCGCCGTCGGCGAGGCCGACGGCCCGCGCGCCGGCCTGGCGGCACTCGCTCCCCTGGACGCCGCACTGCCCCGCCACGCCGCGGTGGCCGCCTACCTCCACGAACGCGACGGCGACCTCGCGACCGCGGCGCACCTGTACGCCGAGGCCGCCCAGAAGGCGCCCAACCTCGCCGAACGCGCCCACCTGACCCGCCAGGCCGCCCGCCTCAACGCCCTCCTACGCCGCTGATCGGCCGGCCGGGCGGAGGTCCAGCGGCGCGGTGACCACGCGCTACCGGCCGAAGTTCTGGACGGCACGGTTGGCGGACGGGCTGAGCAGCGGCTGCCACGCGGTGAACAATTCGGCCAACGATTCACCGTGCGCGGCACGCAGTTCGGGGGACGCTGCCAGCACATCCATTTCGTTGGCGACGGTGAGTTCGGCGAAGTCGCGGCGATCCGGCAGCGGCGGGCATTGCACGGTCCCGGTGAAGCGATCGGTGAAAGGGCCATCAGGCGAGGTCAGATGCGGATATGACCGTGCCCGGTCGCAGCTCGCATACAGGTAGACCAGCCGTTCGGCGCCGGCTCCGATGACTTGGATCAACTCGTCCCGGTGCCCGTGGTGGCCGAGGGCCGCGCCGAAACCGTCGGTCCCGTAGAAGGCGTGGCAGAGACCTGCGAGACGGAGTTCGGGCCGCGCTCCCCATTCACCGAGCATCACGTGCACGCGCCGCAGATGGGCGAACAGCGTGCCGCCCGGATGTTCGACGCGGTCCGCCCCCTTGGCGAGCAGGAGTTCGGCCGCCGGGTCGTCGGTTTCCATACCGGCCCCTTCCTCCAAGGTCGGCACCCGTCCGCTCGCCCTTTCGCCGTCCGGCCGTATGTCCCGGGTCATCAGCGCACGGCGCAGGGTTCGCGGACGGGTTGCCGCCGCTTGCGGAGACCTTCCGGTTCCGTAGAACTCAGCCTGGAGGCGGCGCAGACTCCAGTCAATTCTTGGATTTCCTTGGATATCCCCAAGGGATACCTTGGAGCGGTGACATTAGACGACCTCCGGGTCTTCCTCGCCGTGTGCGAGAGCCGCAACCTCAGCGCCGTCGCGCGTGAGCTGTCCTGCAGCCAGCCGGCGGTCAGCCAGCACGTCAAACGGCTCGAACGCGAAATCGGGCTCACGCTGATCGAACGCCGGCCCCGCGGAGTCTCGCCGACGGACGCGGGCCAGATCCTGCACCAGGCGGCACTGGCCGGCATCGCCTCCCTCGACGCCGCCCTCCGCCGGCTCCGGGAGCTCCGCGACGGCAACGGCGGCACCCTGAAGATCACCACGGGCGGCGTGACGGTGCGGCACTTCATGCCGGACGCCATCACCGCCTTCCGCGACCGGCATCCGGAAGCGACCCTGAACTTCCGATCCGCCCATTCCACCCGACGTTGCCTGGACCTTCTGCGCAGCGGGCAGGCGGACCTGGCCTGGATCACCCTCGACGGACCGGTTCCCGACATCCAGCAACGTCCGGTCATCGACCTGCCCTGGGTCCTGGTGGTCAACGCCGCCGACCCGCTGGCCGGCAGGCACACACTCGACCCTTGCGACCTGCGCACCCTTCGCTACATCGCGCATCCGGCCAACTCAGCGTCACACCGGCGCCTTGAGGAGAACTTCGTCCGCCTCGGATGCACGCCCTCGGAAACGGTAGGTGTGGCCGACTGGGACACGGCGGTCCTCCTCGCCGAACTCGGCATCGGCCACGCCGTCCTGCCGTCCCTTCCGAGGCTTGCGCTCGCACCGTCCAGCGCGGTGCGGACCGTCCCGATCCCTGCGCTCTCCCCCATCACGGTCGGCTGGGCCGCCCGCCAATGGGACGCTCTGAGCCCCCTCGCCACCGAATTCGCCGACCTGGTCGCCGCCGACCAGACCCGCCACTACACCGGATCGTCCGTCACCCACGAATAGAGGAATCGCGCGGGCTGCAACCCCCGCTCCTCAGAAGTGCTCACCAGCGCCGTCTCCCCCTGGGCCGTCGCCTCCCGGAACAGGGGGCGGTGCAGGTATGTCAGCCGCCCAGCTTCGCGACCAGCGAGCGCAGGTGAGGTGTTGCGGAGTTCTCCTGGCCGCGCTTCGTCCACACCGCGATGTGTTCGCTGACCAGCTCGGCGAGGCTCGCGCGCTCGTCGTCGCTGAGTTCGACCGTGGTCGTGGTGTTGGTCTGGCAGTCGTAAGCGGTGAAGAGGATGTCTCCGACCGCCTGTACGGCCGCGGGGGGCTTGCGGTTGCGCTGGGCATACCAATCGGCGCTGTTATTGACGACGCCCCAGCCGTGCAGGGCTTCGTACTTGGTGAGTTCGAGCCTCATGGGGCCGGTACCTCTCGCTGCAAGAGTGTGGCGACACCCTACGCACGCACCCTATACAGGCACCCTACGCAGGTGGCCGCACCGACCGGCCAGACGACACGCCGCGGCGCGGCAGCACGGCGGCCATGGCCGGCGGCGGGCCGGACCCGCTCAGGGAGCCTGACCAAGGTCCTGGTCGAGGCGCTGCTGCAGCTGGGCGTTGATGCGCTGGGCTTCGGCGAGTTGGTCTTCGAGAATGATGATGCGGCAGGCCGCGTCCAGGGCGGTGCCCTGGTCGACCAGGTCGCGGGCACGGTGCGCCAGCCGCAGCTGGTAGCGGGAGTAGCGGCGGTGGCCGCCGGCCGAGCGTTGCGGGACGAACAGTTTCGCGGCGTCCAGGCCGCGCAGGAACCCGGGGGTGACGCCGAGAATCTCGGCGGCCCGGCCCATGCTGTAGGCCGGGTAGTCCTCATCGTCCAGCTTGTCGTCGAGCCGGCTGTCGATCTCGGTGCCGGGGGCGCCTCGCACCGGACCAGGCGGGACGGGGCGCGGGTCACGGTGTGCTGGGTGGGTACCGGTCTGAACCGGCTGGGGTGCTCTCACAAAACCTTCCGTACTGTCGTCTGGTGCACCTGCGTGGAGTGCTCTTGGGCCGGTGCCGGATGCGTTCGGGGTGAACGACGAGGCCCCGGCGCCGAAGAGCGGCGCCGGGGCCATGAGGTACAACACCATCTATCCGGCGCTGCGGCCGGTTGTCTTCCGCGCCGGCCTGTTCCGGCAAGGGCGCGGGGATCGCGGATACGTGACCGTCAACCACCGTCCAATCTGTGGGGCTGCGGTACCCGTGCGGCGTGACTGGAGCTGCCTGCGACGGGCGATCCCGATGGTGCCGAGACCCTCCTTCCGTGTTCTCTACCTGCGTTACCTGTTCGTTGTTGCCACTTGCCGTCGTACTGCCGGCGGCCCGTTGGCCGCCGTCCGCGAGGCCGGCTGCCGAGGTCCCTTCCACTGCGTTGACCCCGGCACGCCCGGCCCGCGTCATCCATCTGTGCGGGCAGTTCGTCCTCTCCCGCGTCTGCTGGACTTGTTCCTCTTCGATGACAGGAACACTACCCCATCCCGCCCCGGATATCTACCTTGAACACCATAGATTTTCAGTGATCGCCTGATGCGGTTGTACGCTTGGCCGGAGCCGTCTGTGCCGTGGTGTGGCGCCGGTTGCGGCTGGCGCCAGGTTGAGGCTGGTCAGCGCGGCCTCGGATTCGTGGTGGCTCGCCACATCGAGAGCGAGAGCGCCCGAGCGGTGTGGTGTTCGCTCGCCGGTTGACGTCCCGCAGTTCAGCCGAGGACGAGCGGAAGCTTGGCGGCCAGTTCTCCCAGCGCGGCCTTGTCGGCGCCCGTCGGGGCACGGCGTCCGGTTCCGATCAGCAGCGCGTCCGTGTCGGGGAGGGAGGCTGGGAACGGCGCTCCTGCGATCTTTTCGAGCGATGCTCGCGCGGCCGCGAGGGTCTCGGCGGGCGGTCCGGCGGCCGAGGACAGGTGCGCGATCAGGTCGAGGTGGTGCAGCGTCCATTCCATGACGTACGCGGACAGATAGTCGCCGACGGTCAGCACTTCGTCCTGCGTGCTGACGCGGAGGCCGGGGTCGGCGAGTTCGGCGGCCCGGCCGGCGGCGGAGCCGACGTCGTCGAAATGGAACCTGAGCAGGCTCGGGTCGCCGTAGGCGGCGGCCAGCCGCGGGATCAGGGCGTCGAGCGGGTCGTCGCCGGTCGGGGGCTCGACGAGCTTCCAGTAGGTGACCGAGTCCACGGTGGGTCCGCCCCCGGCGGGAGTGACCAGCGTGATGAGCACGTCCTGGGCGTCGATGACCAGGTGGCACACCAGGTCGCGGACGAGCCAGCCGGTGCAGCCGGACGGCCGCTCCCAGTCGTCGCCGGAGAGTTCCCCGACCGCCGCGCGCAACGCCGTCCACGAGCGTGAGAACAGATCCACTTCGGCAAAGCTAGTGCCGCGCCGGAACAGCGGGCAAACATGGTGCGCTCCTCGCGGCTCGACCGCACTCGCGCCGCGAGCCGGGATTGACTTCCTCCCCACGCCTAAAGGCGGGGGATTCCAACCGTCGCCGGTTGGGTTTCCTGCTTCGTCGCCGTCTGCCCGCTCGGCTTGCGGGTTCCAGGAGGCGAGGATGACCAGCGGGACGCCCGCGGTGCGCGAACTGTATCCGGACGGCGTCGACGCGGCCCTCGATCTCGTCGGCACGCCGACTCTGCCCGACACCCTGCGTGCGGTGCGCGTGCACGGCACGGCCTGCTTCGGCGGGAGCTCCAGGAGATCCTTGAGGCGGTCGCGGCCCTCGGTATGTACTCGTTGGGGGAGAAGTCCCGTACCGTCCACTGGTTGGAGAGGCCGGACGGCTGAGCTTCCCCGTGGACCGCGTCTATGACGGCCTGGAGCAGGTGCCGCAGGCCCACGACGACATGGAGCACAACCGCGCCGCAGGCAAACTCGTCGTCCGCGTCCAGCACTGAGGCGTCGTCAGCGGACGTCGTAGGTCAGGTGCGTCGCGGTCGATGTCGCGGTCACGGTCCGCTGCACCAGCGTGCGCGGCGTCCCGCCCGTGAACAGCGGCGTCCCGGCGCCCAGGACGACGGGTGCGAGGTGCAGCGACAGCACGTCGACCAGCCCGGCCTCGAACGCCGAGCGGATCAGGGCGCCACCGCCCATGAGGACGACGTCGAGGTCCTTGCCGGTATCCGAGGAGGCGGCCTCGGCACGCGCGCGGGCGGCGGTGATGGCGTCCGGCAGGCCGGTGGTGACGAACGTCCAGTCGAGGCCGGTGAGCCGGACCGAGGCCGGTCGCGTGCTCGTCACGACGAAGAACGCGGGCTTGCCGACCTCTCCGGCGCCGTAGCCGACGTCGTCGTCCCAGCCGCCCGGCCCGTCGACCACGTCGAAGAGCCGGCGGCCGAGGACGACGGCACCCGAGCGGGCGGTCGCCTCGCGCAGGATCCGGCGATCGTCGGCGTCGTCGGAGAACGCCCAGGTGTGCAGGCCCTCGCCGCCGGTGCCCAGACCGCTGTCCGGGCCGGGGTCGGGCCCGGTGACGAAGCCGTCCAGGGACACCGAGATGTCAGCGATGATTCGAGTCATACCAGGCAGACTCCCCCTGCCGCCCGAACTCATCTCTCAGGCGAGGAAGCCCGCGCCGCGGAAAAAAAGAAGTTGGGCGGGCCGCGGGCGGGTGTTAACGTGCCGGAGGCCGTGACATCACGCGAGGAGGTGAGACCCATGAACGCTGTATCGATGTGGGTGCTCCCCTCGTCGTCACGGTAGGGCGATTGACGTAGGGGTCGCCGGGGGCGCCGCAACAACAAGGCACTCCCGAAAGGCGAAACCTATGCACTCTGTGCGTTTCACTGCGGAGACATCGTCCAGCGGTGTCCTCGAACGCGAATTCGCCGTGGGCGAGATCCCCGGCATGCTCTGGACGCCCGCTTCCGGCGGCGACCGCGCCCCCCTCGTCCTGCTGGGGCACGGCGGCGGCCGCGACAGCAAGGCCCCGCCGACGGCCGGGCGCGCACACCTCCTCGTCACCCGCTGCGGTTTCAACGTCGCGGCCATCGACGCGCCCGGCCACGGCGACCGGCCGCGCACGGCGACCGACGAGCGAGAGATCGCCGCGATGCAGCGGGCGATGGCCTCGGGCGAGCCCGTCGGCCCGATCGTCGTCCCCTACAACCTGCATCTGGCGGAGCGCGCCCTGCCGGAATGGCAGGCGACCCTGGACGCCCTCCAGCAGCTGCCCGAGATCGGCGACGAAGGCCCGGTCGGCTACTACGGCATCAACATGGGCACCGCGATCGGCATGCCGCTGACGGCGGCCGACTCCAGAATCACCGCCGCGGCGTTCGGCCTCTTCTGGCACAACGAGTACCTGGCCGAGGTGGCGAGCCGCATCACCGTTCCGGTCGAGTTCGCGCTCCAGTGGGACGACGAGCACATCCCGCGCCAATCCGGCCTCGCGTTGTTCGACGCCTTCGCCTCGAAGGAGAAGACGCTGCACGCGAACGCGGGCGCGCACAAAGCCATGCCCAGGTTCGAGGCCGACAGCGCCGCGCGTTTCTTCGCCCGGCACTTGAGCGGCGCCATGGCACCGGCCTGACATGACCGGTATCGGCGTCCGTCCCTCGGCCGGACGCCGATACCGCTCCCCCTGCACGGGGACACCAGATGACGCGGGCGACCATGCCGCGAGTTCCAGCTACTCGCGAGCCGCTGGAGATGTCCAAAATGCCCGCGAGGCGGCATGATGGTCGTATGAGTGGTGATCAGCGGGACGAGGACACGGCTGACCGATGGCATACGCTGCCGCCGCACATCCCGCTGAAGGACACGGTGGCCGGCCAGGAGGTTCCGCCGAAGCCCCAGGTCATCGCGGACCCGAGCAGCACAGAGGTCGACGAGGCCACCCGCTACCCGGCCTAGGCGGCCACCGAGAAGCGCGAGCCTCGCGATCGCGAGGACACCTCACTGGCCTTCACCCGACGAGCAGACGCCCACCACGCAGCCGCGCCGAACGCCAGCTGAGGACCCTCCGGGTCCCTGGAATCCCGCACCGCAACCGCAGGAGCAAGCGCCGCGACCTCCACGCATTCCCCACCATGCTGGTCGCTGTGGCTACTCGTGCGCCAGCGGACGTCCGACGCGGTCATCGCTATCCCTGCAGGTCAAACTTGCGCACCTTCACGTGCTGCGCGAACGCCCGCCATTCGGCCACACCGAAGGTGAGTATGGGACCGTCTGGGTCCTTCGAGTCACGCACCCCGACCGCAGAGGCGATCTCCGCGACCTCTACGCACTCGCCGCCCTCAGGACCGCTTTGGCTGCTCTTTCGCCACCGGACATTCGACGTCTTTGAGGTGCTCATAGCTGCTCCATCGCGTATTGGATCATGGCCAAGGACTCCTCGGCAGAGAGCGTGTGCCCCTGGATCAAGTCCCACCTTACGACTTGAAGCGCGACTCTGTCGGGCTGGCGCAGGAATATCCCCTCTCCAGAAGACTCCGTATAGGCGACATCTGGCGCACCGTCCAGACCAAGGACGATAGAGCTTCCTGTCAGCCCAGAATAAAAGCCTGCACTGTACGGAACGATCTGCAGTTGTGTCCTTTTTCGCCGTCCAACATCCAGTAGGTAGCCGAGTTGCTCGCGCATGACCTCCTTGCCGCCCACGTTTCGGCGGATGACACCCTCGTCCAAGATGAGGAAGGTGTGGGGAGGGTCGTCACGATCGAAGATCGACTTTCGCTCCATACGCTCAGCGACGACTCTCGAGGTGGCCGAGCCCATCAGCGAACTGATCACCGTGGTCGCGTACGCCTCGGTTTGGAAGAGGCCGCTGATCAGGTTGGCGCTGAAGACGCGGAGGTGGCTGGCCTTCTTTTCATAGCCGAGGTATTCCGGGAAGCCCGGCGGCAGGACGGCGAGGTGGCGGGTTTCGTTGATGCGTTCCAGAAGGCGCTCGAACAAGCCGTCCGTCTTGAAGAAGGTGTCGAGGGCGGCGGTGAACTCGTCGGACGGCAGGTTCTTGCAGAGTTCGACCTGGCCGACGTATGAGTCGGCGAAGCCCAGTTTTTCGGCGAGTTCCCTCTTGGTGAGGCCGGCCTGCTTCCGGCGCCATTCGAGTTCTTTCGCGTACGTGACGATGGCGGGGGCCTCGTAGGGCTCTGACTTCGCGGGCATCTCGACCTCCGGGGGCTGCACCCTGGGGGCGGGTGCGATCGATCTTGCCTGTGGTGCATTGCAGGTAGTGCGCGATCGATTCCTTAGCGTAGCCGACCGTGTGAAGATGGTCACACCAATCGGTCAAGGCGAGCGATCAGAGGGTTCGGGATGGACGTGCGAGAGCGGGATGAGCGGGAGTTGGAGCGGCTGCGGGGCGACTTCGGCGGGTGGCGGATCTGGCGCGCCGTGAAGCAGGACGGCCGGCTGGGCGAGTGGGTCGCCAGCTTGCACGACCCCCGGGTGGGCGTCGAGCCGACGCTGATGTTCCCCACCGCGCCCCTGCTGCGGAAGGCGCTGCTGCGGCAGGCCGAGCAGGCGCAGGTCCGGAACCGCTGATGCGCGTGGCGGTGGCGGGTGCGCCACCGCCTCACGAACGCGGCGCGGCCGGTGGACGTCCCCCCGGGCCCACCGGCCGCGCCGTCCCACGAGAGGAGATGGAGTCATGGCTGCGGGGAAGCACAGCACGACCGGCGTCCTTACCACGATGCGCAACGACCGGCGCTCACACCTGGAGACCTTGCAGGGCGCCGTCGCAGCACGGCGGAAGCTCGCGTGCGATGTGGTTGAGCGGCGGGGTGTCGCGTGGGTGAGCGTGGTCGGACGGTCGGGGAGGACGGTCGAGGTCGGGTGCGACTACCTCCGGTCCGGGTGGTGGTTCACCTGGGCGGACGGACGGCTGATCGCACCGGTGCGAGACGTCCGCGACGTCGTCGACCGGCTCGCCCGTGAACTGGAGGACGTGTGAGCACCGTCGAGATCGGCTCGTTCCTCAGCAGGAGCCGGCCTCCGGCGCGGCTTGCGCTGGTCCGTCAGGCGATGCGGTCGATGATCAGGGGGTGCAGGGACGGGGTTCCGCCGTCCTCGATCTCGTAGGCGCCGTCCAGGGACTCCAGGGCTCGGGCTAGGCGGGTCTCGTCGTCGGTGTGGAGGGTCAGGAGGGGCTGGCCCTTCTCGACCGTGTCCCCGGGCTTGGCGTGGCAGATCACGCCCGCGCCGAACGAGACCGGGTCCTCCTTGCGGGCGCGGCCGGCGCCGAGGCGCCAGGCTGCCACGCCGACTCCGTAGGCGTCCAGGCTGGTCAGGACGCCCGAGGACGGGGCCGTGACCACCTGCGTCTCGCGGGCGGTCGGCAGCGGCGCGTCGGGGTCTCCGCCCTGGGCGGTGATCATGCGGCGCCAGACGTCCATGGCAGAGCCGTCCTTCAGCGCGTCCGCCGGGTCCTTGCCCGTAATGCCCGCGGCGGCGAGCATCTCGCGGGCCAGGGTCAGGGTCAGTGCGACCACGTCGGAGGGGCCGCCGCCCGCCAGCACCTCGACCGACTCCGCGACCTCGACGGCGTTGCCGACCGCGTTTCCCAGCGGACGGTCCATGGCGGTCAGCAGCGCGACCGTGCGCAGCCCGTGGTCGGTGCCGATCGCGACCATCGTCTCGGCCAGTTCGCGGGCGTTCTCCACGGTCTTCATGAACGCGCCCGAGCCGACCTTGACGTCCAGCACCAGCGCCCCCGTGCCTTCCGCGATCTTCTTCGACATGATCGAGGAGGCGATCAGCGGGATCGACTCCACCGTCCCCGTCACGTCGCGGAGCGCGTAGAGCTTGCGGTCCGCCGGGGCCAGGCCGCTGCCCGCCGCGCAGATCACCGCGCCCGCCGAACGCAGGACGTCCAGCATCTCCGCGTTCGACAGCGACGCCTTCCAGCCCGGGATCGACTCCAGCTTGTCGAGGGTGCCGCCCGTGTGGCCGAGGCCGCGCCCGGAAAGCTGCGGGACGGCCGCGCCGCACGCTGCCACCAGCGGCGCGAGCGGCAGGGTGATCTTGTCGCCGACGCCGCCCGTCGAGTGCTTGTCGGTGGTCGGACGGTCCAGGGACGACCAGTCCATCCGCTCCCCGGAGCGGATCATCGCCTCCGTCCAGCGCGCCACCTCGGCCCGGGTCATGCCGTTCAGCAGGATCGCCATCGCCAGCGCCGACATCTGCTCCTCGGCGATCGCGCCATGGGTGTAGGCGTCGACGGCCCAGTCGATCTGGTCATGGGTCAGCACGCCGCCGTCGCGCTTGGCGCGGATGACGTCAATGGCGTCCACGAATCACGCTCTCTCGATGAGGTCGTCGGGGCCGAACGCGTCCGGGAGGACGTCCGACATGGGCTGGATGCCGCGGACGGTCTCCAGCAGCATCGGGGCGCCGCCGTGCTCCCAGAGGAGCTGGCGGCAGCGCCCGCACGGCATCACCGGGTCGCCGTGCCTGTCGACGACCGACACCGCGACCAGGCGAGGCCGCGACGACTTGCCGGGGCCGTGCAGCGCCGACACGAGCGAGCATTCCGCGCAGAGCCCGACCCCGTACGAGGCGTTCTCCACGTTGCAGCCGGTGATGATCCGGCCGTCGTCCGCCAGCGCGGCGGCACCGACCGGGAAACCGGAGTACGGGCAGTACGCGCGCGTCATCGCCTCCCGCGCGGCGTCGCGCAGGACGGGCCAGTCGATCTCCATACGCGCTATCTTGCCTCGCCCCGCCGGTACTGGAGCCCGTTGGCGGCGGGCATCCGGAGCCGCTGGCTGGCCAGGGCCAGGACGAGCAGCGTCGTCAGGTGCGGCGTGAAGGAGACCAGCTCGCCGGGGACGATCTCGCTCATCAGAAACCAGGCGAGCAGCCCGGCGGCCGAGACCAGCGCCAGCACCGCGCCGAGGTAGGCGTTGCGCATCTCGCGGCGCGCCAGGTCGGTGATCGCGTGCGGCCGCAGCCGGTTCGCGCGGACGCCCTGCCAGACCGCGACGGCGATCAGCAGGATCGCCACGAACAGCAGCAGCGCGTGGACGGCCTCGCCGCCGCCGCGCACGTTCATCGCGTCGGTGTACCCGAACAGCAGCGAGCCCGCGGCGAGCCCGCCGGGACGCCAGTTGCCGAAGATCATGGCGGCCAGGCCGATGAAGCCGCGGCCGTTGGTCTGGCCGTCCTGGTAGAGCGGGGCGGCGACGGTGACGAGGAACGCGCCGGCCAGCCCGGAGAACGCGCCCGAGATCATCACGGCGGCGTACTTCATCCGGTACACCTGCACGCCGAGCGACTCGGCGGCGTACGGGTCCTCGCCGCAGGAGCGGATGCGCAGGCCGAACGGGGTCCGCCACAGGATCAGGAAGCTGAGCGGGACGAGCAGCAGCGACACCAGCGTCAGCAGCGACATGTCGCTCGTCAGCCCGCGGACGATCCCGGCGGCGTCCGACAGCACGAACCAGTGGTGGTCCTCCAGCGAGCCGAGCCAGTCGGGGCTCTGCCAGCCGCCGATCTTGCCGCCGGACAGCACCGGCAAGGTCAGTGTCGCGATCGGATCGACCGGTGGAGACTGCCGGGGGCCGCCGCCCAGGGCCTTCGCCTCGCCGGTGTCGAAGATCAGCCCGGCCAGGAACTGCGTCAGGCCCAGCCCGAGGATGTTGATCGCGACGCCGGACACGATGTGGTCGACGCCGAACGACACGGTCGCGATCGCGTGCAGGAGGCCGCCGAGCGCGCCGCCGATGATCCCGGCGAGGACGCCGATCCACGGACCCCACTGGTAGCCGGCCCAGGCGCCCGTCCAGGTGCCGAGGATCATCATGCCCTCAAGGCCGATGTTGATCACGCCGGAGCGTTCGGACCAGAGCCCGCCGAGGCCGGCCAGGAAGATCGGCACGGCGAGGCGCAGCGCGGCGCTGACCGTCCCGCTGGACGTCACCGGGTCGGCGTCGTCCACGACGCGGACCAGCGACAGCAGCACCAGCAGGCCGGAGATGATCAGCAGGTAGTGCGGCCAGCGCAGCTGGAACTTGCCGTTGGCGGTCTTCTTGACGGCCGCCGTTTCGGTCACGGCGCTCATGAGGCGCTCCCAGCGGCCTCGCGGGCCAGGTCGTGGCCGGTGGCCAGCTCGGCGGCGACGGTCCGCTGCTGCAGCCGGATCTCCCAGCGCCGGACGAGCTCGTACACGATGACGACGGTCAGCACGACCACGCCCTGCATGACGCCGACGATCTCCTTCGGCACGTCGACCTCCTGGAGCACGTCGGAGGTCTGGTCGAGGAACGCGAACAGCAGCGCCGCGAGCGCGATGCCGGCCGGATGGTTGCGGCCGAGCAGCGCCACCGTGATGCCGGTGAAGCCGAGCCCGGCCGGGAAGTTCAGCGAATACTCGTGGGACGCGCCGAGCAGCTCCGGCATGCCGATCAGGCCGGCCACCACGCCGGACGCGATCATCGTGTAGACGATCATGCGGCCGGCGTTGACGCCGCTGGACTGCGCGGCGGACGGGGACAGTCCCGAGATCTTCAGGTCGAACCCGAACCGGGTGTAGTTGATGACGACCCAGAACACGATCCCGACGAGGACCGCGAGGGGCAGCAGCCCGTACACGTCGCCCGGCAGGTCGATCCCGATCGAGGACAGGAACCCGTTCAGCGGCCCCACCCGTCCCGACTCGGGGATCTGCGGGGTCGCGACGTTGTTGCTGCCCGGCCGGACCTCGGCGAGCCGCTTGTCGTTCAGCAGGTAGGCGATGACGCCGGTCGCGATCGCGTTCAGCATGATCGTGGACAGCACCTCGCTGACCCCGCGGGTCACCTTCAGCACGCCCGCGATCGCGGCCCACAGCCCGCCGACGACCATCGCGGCGACGATCACCAGCAGCTGGCCGAACGGCGCCGGCAGGGTGAGCGCGCCGCCGAGCGCGGCGGCGAGGAACGCGGCGATCCGGTACTGGCCGTCCACGCCGATGTTCAGCAGCGCCATCCGGAACCCGATCGCCACCGCGACCGCCGACAGGTAGTACCTGGTCGCGCGGTTGACGATGTCGACGATCGAGTTCTCGGTGGTGCCGTAGTCGATCATGCTGCGGATCGAGCTGATCGGGTCGGCGCCGGTGACCCGCAGCAGGATCATCGTGATGCCGAGCGAGATCAGCAGCGCCAGCACCGGCGCGCCGATCTTCAGCCCGAGCCCGGTCGGGCCCATCCCCTTCAGGATCGCCTTCCACGCCGGCACCGCGGCGATCTCCGCCGCGCCCGGCGTGGTCGCCGTCCGGCCGGACGCCGGCGGCTCGCCGGCCTCCGGGCCCTGCGGCGCCTCGTCCGGCCGCTCCGATTCGTCCGGTTCGCGCTGCCCCGGCACGGACGGGTCCTCGCCCGGCGGCGTCGGGTCCTTCGGCCCGCTCATGAGGCGCCGCCCGCGCCGGTCATGGCGGAGCCGAGTTCCTCGGGGGTGACGGTCCGCGGATCGACTTCCGCGACCAGCCGGCCCCGCAGGATCACGTGCAGGGTGTCGGACATTCCGATGAGTTCCTCAAGGTCGGCGCTGATCAGCAGCACGGCCAGCCCGTCCGCGCGGGCCTGCCGCAGGTGTTCCCAGATCGCGGCCTGGGCGCCGACGTCGATGCCGCGCGTCGGATGCGCGGCGATCAGCAGGTGCGGGTCGCCGGACATCTCCCGGCCGACGATGAGCTTCTGCTGGTTGCCGCCCGACAGCGCGGCGGCGGGCACGTCGATCCCGGGCGTCCGGACGTCGTACTCCCGGACGATCCGGGTCGTGTCGCGGCGGGCGCCGCGCCGGTCCACCCACGGGCCGCGGACGTTCGGCTTCTGCGTCTGGTGGCCCAGCATCCGGTTCTCCCAGAGCGAGCCTTCGAGGACGAGCCCGTGCCGGTGCCGGTCCTCGGGGATGTAGGCGATGCCGGCCTCGCGGCGCCGCCGGGTCGACCAGTGGGTGATGTCGTCGCCGCTGTAGACGATCGTCCCGGTGTCCGCCGACCGGACGCCCATGATCGCTTCGATGAGCTCGGTCTGCCCGTTGCCCTCGACGCCGGCCAGCCCGACGATCTCGCCGCGGCGGATGCGCAGCGAAACGTCGTCCACCACGGGACGGCCCTCGGCGGTCAGCACGGTCACCCCGCTGACCTCCAGCTCGACGTCCGCGGTGACGGTGGACTCGCGCAGCTCCGGGGTCGGCAGCTCGGAGCCGACCATCAGCTCGGCCAGCCGCCGGGAGGTGACCTCGTGCGGGTCGAGCCGCGTCGCGACGGTGGTGCCGCGCCGGATCACCGAGATCGTGTCGGCGACGGTCAGCACCTCGTCCAGCTTGTGCGAGATGAACAGGACGGTGAGGCCCTCGGCGCGCAGCTCCCGCAGGTTGCCGAACAGCTCCTCGACCTCGTGCGGGACGAGCACGGCGGTCGGCTCGTCCAGGATCAGCACGCGGGCGCCCCGGAAGAGGACCTTGAGGATCTCCACGCGCTGCCGCTCGCCGACGCCGAGTTTCTCCACCAGCGTGTCGGGGTCGACGTGCAGCCCGTACGCCTGCGACATCTCCTTGATCTTGGCGCGGGCGGCGGCGAAGTCGATCCGGCCGCGCCGCCACCCCTTGGCGCGGGGCTCGGCGCCGAGGACGACGTTCTCCAGCACGGTCAGGTTGTCGGCGAGCTTGAAGTGCTGGTGGACCATGCCGATGCCGCGGCCGATCGCGTCGGCCGGCGTCCGGAAGGAGACCTGCTCGCCGCCGACCTCGATGGTGCCCTCGTCCGGCTTCTGCATCCCGTAGAGGATCTTCATCAGCGTGGACTTGCCGGCGCCGTTCTCGCCGCAGAGCGCGTGCACCTCGCCGCGCTCGATCGTGAGGTTGATGTCGCGGTTGGCCACCACTCCGGGGAACCGCTTGGTGATCGATGTCAGCCGTACGGCCGGCACCTGCTCAGGCACGAGTGCCCCTCCTCCTGCCTAGGACGCGCTGTCGGCGACGGTGGACGCGGTGCGCACCGGGAGCCACCCGGCCGGGTGGCTCCCGGTGCGGCACGGCCGGACCGCCGGGTCAGGCCTTGGTCGGGACCTTCGTCTCGCCGCTGACGATCTTGGCCTTCAGCTCTTCGAGCTTGGCCTTGATGTCGTCGACGTTGCCGCCGGACGTGGAGTAGCCAACGCCGTCGTTGCTGAGGTCGTAGGTCTTGGTGCCGGCCTTGGACGTGCCCTTGGCGACGCCCTCGACGAAGTCGAACACCGACACGTCCACGTGCTTCACCATCGAGGTGAGGATGTGCTCCTTCACCCCGGCGACCGCGGGCTGGTTGTACTGGTCGGAGTCGACGCCGATGGCCCACTTGCCGGCCGCGCCGACGGTCTTGATGACGCCGATGCCGGCGCCGCCCGCGGCGTGGTAGATGACGTCCGCGCCCTGGTCGAGCTGGCCCTTGGCGGCCTCGTTGCCGAGGCTCGTGTCCTTGAAGCCGTTGAAGTTCGGCGGCTGCGTCAGGTACTTCGGCGGCAGGATCTTGATGCCGGGCTTGGCCTCCTTGGCACCCGCCTGGTAGCCGGCGAAGAACTTCTGGATCAGCGGCACGTTGACGCCGCCGATGAACCCGATCGTGCCGCTCTTGGACTTCAGCGCCGCGGCGGCGCCGACCAGGTAGGACCCCTGCTCCTCGGCGAAGCAGGCGCCGCTGACGTTGGCGCCCTCGACCTTGCACTGGTCGGCGTCGACGACGAGGAACTTGGTGTTCGGGAAGTCCTTGGCGACCTTGACGATCGAGGTGGTGTAGGCGAAGCCGACCCCGATGATCGGGTTGTAGCCCTTGTTGGCGAGCAGCCGCAGGCGCGACTCCTTGTCGGAGTCCGGCTCGTCCGGCTTGGCCGAGATCTCCTCGGTCTGGACGTTCAGGTCCTTCTTCGCCTTGTCGAGCCCGGCGGCGGCCGAGTCGTTGAAGGACTGGTCACCGCGGCCGCCGATGTCGAAGGCCAGGCCGATCTTGAGGGTCTTCTTGGCGCCCTCGTCACCACCGCCACCGGTGTCCGCTTTCTTGCCACCGCATGCGGAAGCGCTGAGCAGCAGCGCCGCACCCGTCACGGTGACGAGCGAAGTCTTCAGTCCACGGCGCAAGGTAGCGCTCCTTCCGTTCCCACCCACGGTCCGGCGACCGGTCCGGTCACCGAAATCGATCGGACGCTACCCCGCGAAAGCGGGCAAACTTCCCGCCTGCACTGATTCGCAATAGGTCCGTTACCAATGCGTACGCATATCGCCACAGGTCAGCGACGACGTCGGTGGCCAGGGCGGACACATGGGTGTGCCAGGTCACGGGGTACCGACGGGAGACGGAAGGTCACACTGCGTGACGCGGTGGTCAGGCGATCGCCGCGCCCTCGATCCGCTCGGTGTCGCCGGGGCG
Organism: Actinomadura latina NBRC 106108; assembly: GCF_001552195.1. GTDB lineage: Bacteria > Actinomycetota > Actinomycetes > Streptosporangiales > Streptosporangiaceae > Spirillospora > Spirillospora latina. The sequence goes on along the minus strand of NZ_BCQS01000003.1, from coordinate 951,228 downwards.
GCCGCCCTCCCACAGCGCGGTCAGCGCGGTGGCGCTCAGCACGCGCAGGCCGACCGCGATGCACCGCTCGTCGACGTCGAAGTCGCCGCGGTGCAGGTCGTACTCGCCGGACGAGCCGGGGGTGCGGACGCCGAGCCGGGCGAGCGCGCCGGGGATCGACTCCAGGTACCAGCCGAAGTCCTCCCCGCCGAGGCTCTGCGGCGTCGGGACGACGCCCTCCTCGTCGATGACCTGCGCGGCGGCGTCGCGGAACATCTGCACGCTGGCCGCCTCGTTCACGGTCGGCGGGACGCCCCGGACGTATTCGAGGGACGCCTCCACGTCGTAGGCGGCGGCCACCGACTGCAGCAGCGCCTTCATCATCTCCGGCGCGCGGTGCCACGCCTCGTCGTCCAGGCAGCGGACGGTGCCCTCGGCGATCCCGTCGTCGGGGATCGCGTTGGCGACGGACCCGGCGGACACGCGCCCCCACACCAGCGACAGGCTGGAGCGCGGGTCGACGCGCCGGGACAGCGCGGACGGCAGCTCGGTGACGATCTTGGCCAGCGCGTAGACCAGGTCGGCGGTCAGGTGCGGCCGGGCGGTGTGCCCGCCGGGGCCGGTGACCTTGACGTAGACCTTGTCGCAGGCCGCGGTGATCGGGCCGGTTCGCAGCCCCAGCTGGCCGACCTCGATGCGCGGGTCGCAGTGCAGCGCGAACGCGCGGTCGACGCCCGCGATGCCGCCGGCGGCCATCACGTCCAGCGCGCCGCCCGGGGTCTCCTCGGCGGGCTGGAACAGCAGCCGGACGCGGCCCGGCAGCAGCCCCGCCTGGGCCTGCTGCGCGAGGAACAGGCCCGCGCCCAGCACCATCGTGGTGTGGACGTCGTGGCCGCACGCGTGCGCGACGCCCGGGACCGTCGACCGGTACGGGGCGTGCTCCTTCTCGTCCGCCAGCGGGAGGGCGTCGATGTCGGCGCGCAGCGCGACCGTGGTGCCATCGGCCGGGCCGATGTCGCAGAACAGACCGGTGCCCTTGGGCAGTACCACCGGGTCGAGGCCGGCGGCGCACAGCCGCTCGGCGATCTTCGCGGTGGTCCGGTGCTCGGCGTAGCCCAGCTCGGGGTGCGCGTGCAGGTCCCGGCGGAACGCGATCAGCTCGTCCTCGTGCGCGGCCAGGAACGCGTCGAGCTGCGGCTGCAGGACGGCCCCGCCGAGCACCGCGGGCACGCCCGCATGGCCCGCCCCGGGCACGCCGGCCGCGGACACCGCCGCACCGGATGCCGCGGCCCCGTTCAGGCGGCCGGCCGCGCCGGCCTCCCGATCCGCCGGGTCCGCGACGGTTGCTGGTTCAGGGCCGGGCATCACCCCGGGTCCCGGATGTGTCATCTGCGCCCCCTGCGCGACGGCGGAGCCGAACGGCGTCCGCCCGGTGGTGTTCTCGTTCTCGGGAACGTTCTCTGCTACTTGTTCGCTCTTCGGCGGTGAAGCGTTCACGGGGCCGACCGGGTCCGTCGCGCCCGCCAGCTCACCGGGACGGGCCGTTCGCTGCGGCCTCTCAGGCTCCGGCATGTACGACCTCCCCCAGTGTGACGAACCGGTCCTCCGCGAGCTCCGCGATCGCCGCGTCGACGATGTTCTCCAGCGTTCCGCCCCCGGCGCGGATCGCGCGCTGCCGCTCGTACGGGGCCCCGTGCTCCAGTACCTCACCGGCGACCTTGAGCTCCTCGGCGCAGCCGAGCCGGTCGGCGACCGGCTCCAGCTCCCGGATCAGCTCGTACAGCTCGTCCCGCAGCGGCGCGGTGTTGCCGCTGTCGTCGGTGATGACGATGGCGTCGAGCCCGTACCTGGTCGCGCGCCACTTGTTGTCGCGCACCACCCAGGCGGCCGGTCTCGGCAGCGTGTAGCCCCGGTCGAGCTGCTGATCGAACAGCGTGACCAGACTCTGGCACAGCGCCGCCGCCATGCCCACCTCACGGAGGGTGGGGATGCCGTCGAACATCCTGATCTCGACGGTCCCGAAGTCGGGATGCGGGCGGATGTCCCACCAGACCTCTTTGATGCTCCTTATCGTTCCCGAACGCATCAGCGTGGCCATGTAATCCTCGAAGGCCGCCCAGTCGTCCAACGAGTGGGGAGGTCCGGCCGTCGGCAGCTGGCCGAAGACGACCGCCCGGCAGGACGCGAGGCCGGTATCACCGGCGCTCCAGAACGGGCTGGACGCGGTGAGCGCCAGGAAGTGCGGAAGGTAGGACGAGAGCGCGTTGACGATCGGGATCGCCTTGGCGCCGTCGGAGATGCCGACGTGGACGTGAACGCCGAACGTCTGGATGCGCCGGGCCAGCCACTGCATCTCCTCGACGAGCTGGGCGTAGCGCCCCATGGGCGCCATCACCGCGTCCCGCCAGTCGCTGATCGGGTGGGTGCCCGTGCAGGCGAGCGCGATGCCGCGGTCGGCGGCGGCGGCCCGCAGCGCGCCGAGCGTGCCGGACAGGTCGGCCTTGGCCTCCCCCACGGTGCTGCAGATGCCGGTCACGACCTCGACCATCGACTCCATGAGCTCGTGGCGGATACGGGGATTGTCGCCGTCCAGGCTGAGCGAGGGCAGGGCGGCGAGCACCTCGCGTGCGTCCTGCCGCAGGTGCCTGGTCTCCGCATCGACGAGCTGGATCTCCCACTCGACGCCGAGCGTCGCCCCGTTCGATACGTTGAAGTCAATGGCCACGGCCAACCTCCGTCCACAATCCTTGCAGGTCGTTGCGTGGCACGTGGCGCAATTCAGCCAGCGGGTCCCTAAGCCTGGACAAACGCCGGGCCCAGGTCACGTGTTCGCTCCCATGATGGCGCTCGTGCCCGCCACCCTGCCGGGTGTCCATGCCCTTTGCGGATCATTTGACTCATGCGGGCGGGGGGCGGACGCCCCGGGGTCCTACTTTTCGGTCATCGATCTTGTTCGGGACACCACTAGATCGAACTAGTCAGCCCGTCCCAAAATACCGCCGATGACGGACCGTGACCAAGGTTTGGTGTCCCTTACGTACCGTCATATCACGTCTGCGTCATGCGTCGCGTCCATCCCGTGCTTGCCGTCTTCGCGGTCGGGTACCCCTTCGCCGGATACGTCGCCTAGTCTTCGGGGGAGTCATGGGCGTTGGGCGCCTGCGCGTCGGGAGCGAAGCGGCTCCCACGGGAAAGAGGAGCGTCGAGAGCTTGCGAGCCGAGCGACGAGGGCCGGCCGGCGTCCGCCGCGCCCTGACGGTGATCACGATTCCGGTCACGGTGGGGGCCGTCGCCGCCGCACCCGCCCTGGTCGCGGCACCCGCCGCGGCGGCCGCTCCGGCGGCGGGCCCGGTGGCCGCACCATCGGCCGCGCCGACGGCCGAGACCGTCGGCGGGCCGCAGCTCGCCGGTCGCGGCGTGGTCGTGAACAAGGCGCCCGGCATCCCGGCGCTGCCGAAGATCAAGGCCGCCTCGTACCTGATCGCGGACGCCGACACCGGCGCGGTCCTCGCCGCCAAGGACCCGCACGGGCGCTACCTCCCGGCCAGCACGATCAAGACGCTGACCGCGCTGACGCTGATACCCAAGCTGGACCCGGGCCGGCTCGTCCGCCCGTCCCAGCACGCGTGCGACGTCGAGGGCACCAAGGTCGGGCTGACGCCGAAGATGCAGTACAAGGTCTCCGACCTGTTCCACGCGATGCTGATGATGTCCGCGAACGACGCGGCGTTCACGCTCGCCGAGGCGGACGGCGGCGTGCGGAAGACCCTCGCCGACATGAACGCCGAGGCGAAGCGGATCAACGCCCACGACACCCTCGCCGGGTCGCCGAACGGGCTCGACCGCGACCTCGGGCTGAACGTCCGGACCCAGCACACCTCGGCCTACGACCTGGCGCTGATCCTGCGCGAGGGCATGAAGAACCCGCAGTACCGCGCGTACATGCAGGCCGTCGACATCAAGTTCCCGGCGCCGCCCACCAAGAAGCAGCGCAAGAAGGGCCTCAAGGTCGGCGGCTACCCGATCCACACGCACAACCACATGCTGCCGGGCGAGCGGCAGTCCTACCCCGGCATGATCGGCGGCAAGAACGGCTACACGATCGCGGCCCAGCAGACGTTCGTCGCCGAGGCCCGGCGCGGCGGGCACACGATCGTGATCTCGCTGATGCGCGCGGACCGGCCGCCGTCCCCGTACGCGGCCAAGCTGCTGGACTGGGGTTTCGCGGCCCGCGGCAAGGTGCAGCCGGTGGGCGCGCTCGTCCCGCCCGGCGACATCAGGCAGGCCAAGAAGGACGGCGACTCGGGCGGCGTGCTGCCGGACGCCCCGCTCGCCTCGGACGACGCGTCCCGCAGGTGGCTGCTCCTGGGCGGCGGCGCGGCCGGCGCGCTGCTGGCGATCATGGCGCTGTTCGTCGTCCTGCGGCGCCGTCGCCGGCTGGAGGCCGCCCGCTCCGTCCCGCGCGACACCCGCCGGTAGGTCAGCGCGCCGAAGGCGCGGACGAGGGCTCCTCGCCGGCCTCGGCGCGTTCCTGGAGCGCCTCCACCTCGGCATGCTCGGCGCAGTTCTCCGGGTTGTCGGCGTCGGCGGTGAGGACGACCCGGCGCGTCGCCGTCCACGCGGCGGCGAACAGCGCGAACCGGGACGCGATGTTGATCCACACCATCAGCCCCACCAGGACGGCGAACGTGCCGTAGACGGGGTTCTGCGTCGTCCGGGCGAGCAGGAGCGCCGCGACCTGCTTCAGGATCTCGAACCCCACGGCGCCGAACAGCGCGCCCCGGATGATCCGCCGCCACGGCGCGCGGGTGCCCGACAGCCGGCTGAACAGCACCAGGAACACCACGGTGTCGAACATGATCGCGCAGCCCAGCGACAGCAGCCGCAGCCCCGTCCCGGCACCGGTCACGTCGTCCCACCCGAGCCAGCCGAGGACGGTGTGCGTGGCGGAGTTCGTGACCGTCGTGACCGCCATCCCGGAGATGAGGATCACGCCGAGGAACGCCAGCACGGCGGCGTCCCAGACCCGCATCAGGACGTAGTTGCCGCCGCCGCCCGGCTCGTTGCCCCAGATGTCGCGCAGCGACTCGCGCAGCACCTGCACCCAGCCGAGCCCGGTGAACAGCAGCGCGACCAGGCCCAGCACCCCGACGGCCGTCTTGGACTGGGCGATCTGCTCGACCTGCAGCTGGCCCCCGAGCCCGGGCAGCTGCGAGTTGATCGCCCGGACGAAGTAGTCGCGGGCCTGCGCGCTGACTCCGACGAGGTAGCCGAGCAGCGAGTACGCGAGCGCCAGCAGCGGGAAGAACGACAGGAACGCGTAGCACGTGAGCGCGGCGGCGAGCCGGTCGCCGCGCCGATCCTGGTACCGCTCGAACGCCCGGACCTGGTGGTCGAACCACCGCCACCGCTCCCGCGCGCCCCGCAGCAGGCCCTTCCCCTTGCCGAACAGGGACTCGATCCGCCCCTGCACTCGATTGATCACCTGCCGCATCTACGCAACGTACCCACACCGCCCGACTCGATACCGCATTCGGTAATCACTCGTTCAACCCAGCGCATCGATGCCCGGCGCGCCGCGTCCCCGCAGCGCGGGGAGCGCTAGCGACCGGAGCGAGGAGACTCGTGCCGCGCGGCCGGGGGGTCCGGGGGGTCGTCCCCCCGATAGACAGTGGCGCCGTCGCCGAAGATGTAGTCGCACCGGCGGCGCCAGACACCGTCCAGGCCGTGCTCGTAGAGGGAGAAGCCCCAGGCCAGGAAGTCGGCGCTGTAGGCGGCGAGTTCCTTGAACGCGCGGTCCATGACGTCGTCGGGCAGGTGGTGGGCGATGGTGACGTGCGGGTGGTAGGGGAACGGCAGCGGCCGGCCGAGAGGGCCCGACATGACCTTCTCCTGGACGCGCTCGCAGCCGCCGATCCCCTCGGCGAGCGCCACGAACACGACCGGGGACACCGGCCGGAACGTTCCGCTGCCGCGCAGCCTGATCGGGAACGGGCGCTCGGCGTGTGCGATCCCGATCAGGTGCTCGTGGATGCCGTCCAGCGCGGCCTCGGCCACCTCGGTCGGCGGGAGCAGCGTGATGTGCGTCGGGATCGCGTGCGCGAGCGGGTCGCCGAACGAGGCGCGCCTGGCCTGCAGGTACGTGCCGTACGGGTCGGGGATCGGGATGGCGACGCCGATCGCGCGGCGGCCGGGCCGGGACACCGCCGGAATGCCCCCGGTCATCGTGGTCTGGGCCGCGGAGGGGGCCTCCCCCTGGCCCCCCGCGGCGTCGCCGTCGAGCGGTGCGCGGTCAGCGACCACGTCCCACGAATCCCACCCGTTCGCGCACCGTCTCCATCGTCCGCACGGCGACCTCGGAGGCGCGCCCGGCGCCCTGGGCGAGGAGCCGGTCGAGGTGGTCCTCGTCGTCCAGCAGCTTGAGGGTGCGCTCCCTGATCGGCGTGAACGTGTCGAGGACGACCTGCGCGAGGTCCTTCTTGAACTGCCCGTAGCCGGAGCCCTCGTAGCGGGCCTCCAGGTCGGGGACGGACGTGCCCTCCAGCGCGGCGTAGATCCGCAGCAGGTTGGTGATGCCGGCCTTCTTCTCCTCGTCGTAGACGACCTCGGAGCCGGTGTCGGTGACCGCGCGCATGATCTTCTTGCGCATCGGGCCGGGCTCCTCCAGCACGTCGATGATCCCCTGCGGCGAGGACGCCGACTTGCTCATCTTCGCGCCCGGCTCCTGCAGGTCGGTGATCTTCGCGGCGCCCTCGGGGATGTGCGCGTCCGGCTGCACGAACGTCTCGCCGAACCGGTGGTTGAACCGCTGCGCGAGGGTGCGGGTCAGCTCCAGGTGCTGCCGCTGGTCCTCGCCGACGGGCACCCGCAGCGGCCGGCCGGCCGCCGGGTCGGGCGTGTAGAGCAGGATGTCGGCGGCCTGCAGCACCGGGTAGGTGAACAGGCCGACGCTCGTCCCGGCCGAGCCCTGCTTGGACGACTTGTCCTTGAACTGGGTCATCCGGCCCGCCTCGCCGAACCCGGTGAGGCAGCCGAGCACCCACGCCAGCTCCGCGTGCTCGGGGACGTGGCTCTGCACGAACACGGTGGCGCGCTCGGGGTCCAGGCCCATCGCGAACAGCTGCGCGGCGGCGACCTTCGTGCGGCGGCGCAGCAGATCGGGGTCCTGCTCGACCGTGATCGCGTGCAGGTCGACCACGCAGTAGAACGCCTCGTGCGTCTCCTGCATCGCGACCCACTGCCGGAGCGCGCCCAGATAGTTGCCGAGGTGGAAGGAGTCGGCGGTGGGCTGGATGCCGGAGAACACGCGCGGCGTCACCGCGGTGGTTCCGGACGCCGGCTGGCTGGGCGCTTCGGACTGGCTGGGCGCTTCGGGCATGTGCACGATTCTCTCAGGTGTCACTCGAGACTCCGCCCCCGGTGGCCCGCTCGCCGAGCGGACCGGCGGCGGCGTCGCCGGTCACCGCCCGCGGGGTCGCGGACGGCGTGCCGGGCGGCACCGGCAGGGCCTGCGGCGTCGCGCGCGGCATGACGCGCACCCGGGCCACCCGCCGGCCGTCCATCCGGGCCACCGCGAGGCTGCGGCCGCCGGCCTCCACCGAGTCGCCCTCGGCGGGCACCCGGCGCAGCACCGCCATGATGTGCCCGGCGACCGTCTCGTACGGCCCGTCCGGCAGCCGGATGCCGGTCTCGGCGGCGAAGTCGTCCAGGTTGAGCAGGCCGTCGACCTCGACCACCCCGCCGTGCAGGCGCCGTGCCTGCGCGTCCTGCACATCATATTCGTCGCGGATGTCGCCGATGAGCTCCTCCAGGAGGTCCTCCAGCGTGACGATCCCGGCGACGCCCCCGTACTCGTCCATGACGATCGCCAGGTGGCAGCCCTCGCTGCGCATCTCCGACAGCGCCGGCAGGACCCGCTTCGAGGGCGGCAGGAACTTCACCGGGCGCACCAGGTCGCCCACCGGCACGTCCTTCTCCGGCGGCTCGGGCGCCAGCAGGTCGCGGATGTGCACGAACCCGACCACCTCGTCGTGGGAGTCGCGGCAGACGGGGAACCGGGAGTGCGGGCTGCGCGCGGCGAGCCGGGCGGCGGCGCGGACGGGGAGCGTCGCGTCCAGGAACACCACCTCGGTGCGCGGCACCAGGACCTCGCGCAGCGGCCGCTCCCCCGCCGCGAACACCTCCCCGATCAGTGCCCGCTCCTCGGCGGTGAGCTGGGTGTTCCGCGCCACGAGCGCCCGCATCCGCTCCGCGGTGATCTCCTCGCGCAGCGCTTCCGGGTCGCCGCCCGACAGCCGTACGACCAGGCTGGCCGAGCGGGACAGCAGCCAGACCAGCGGGCGCGCGAGACCCGCCGGCCGCCGGGGCGGCGTCCGGTCCATGCATTCAGCCTTCCCAGATCGGCGTTCCGGATAGCCTGGGAGGACCCCGCCGTCCCAGAGTCTTCTTCGTGGAGGTCCGTCAGTGAAGCTGCTCGTCACCGGAGGCGCCGGCTATGTCGGCAGTGTCGTCTCCGCTCTGCTCCTGGAGGCGGGGCACGAGGTCGTGGTGCTCGACGATCTGTCCACCGGGCACGAGGACGCGGTGCCGGAGGGGGCCAGGCTGGTGCGCGGCACGCTGCGCGACACGGCCGCGGACGTCCTCGGCGGCGCCGGGTTCGACGCCGTCCTGCACTTCGCGGCCAAGTCCCTCGTCGGCGAGTCGGTGGAGAACCCCGGCCTCTACTGGGACAAGAACCTCGGCGAGTCGCTGGCGCTGCTGGACGCGATGCGCGTCGCCGGCGTGCCCCGGATCGTGTTCTCCTCGACGGCCGCGACCTATGGGGAGCCGGAGTCGACGCCGATCCTGGAGACCGACCCGGCCCGTCCGACCAACCCGTACGGCGCGACCAAGCTGGCGATCGACACGGCCCTCGCCGAGTACGCGCGGCTGCACGGCGTCGGCGGGGTGTCGCTGCGGTACTTCAACGTGGCGGGCGCCTACGGGCGGCTCGGCGAGCGGCACACCGTCGAGACCCACCTGATCCCGAACGTGCTGAAGATCGCGCAGGGCGACGGCGCGGCGGTGAAGATGTTCGGCGACGACTACCCGACGCCGGACGGCACCTGCGTGCGCGACTACATCCACGTGGTCGACCTCGGCCGCGCCCACCTGCTCGCGCTGGACGCCTGCGAGCCGGGCACCCACCAGATCTTCAACCTGGGAAGCGGCAGCGGCTACTCCGTGAAGGAGGTCGTGGACGCGTGCCGCGAGGTCACCGGCCGCGAGATCCCCGCAGAGGCGGCGCCGCGCCGGGCCGGCGACCCGGCCGTGCTGATCGCCTCCTCGGAGAAGATCCAGGCGCAGCTCGGCTGGAAGCCCGAGCGGGACCTGCGCACCATGATCGCCGACGCGTGGACCTTCCTGCGGTCCCGATGACCGACGGCTTCGCGGACGCCTACGGGCGCGCGCCGGACGGTGTCTGGCACGCGCCCGGCAGGGTCAACCTGATCGGCGAGCACACCGACTACAACGACGGGTTCGTGCTGCCGTTCGCGCTGTCGCGCGGCGTCTCGGTGGCCGCCGCGCGCCGCGACGACGGCATGGTCGAGGTGCGGTCCCGGCAGGCGTCCACCGTCGTGACCGCCCCGGTGGACGGCCCGCCGGTCGTCTCCGAGGGGTGGCCCGCCGAGCGCGCCTGGGCGGCGTACCCGGTCGGTGTGGCGCGGGTGCTGCGCGAGTACGGGACGGGCGGCGCGTCGCTGCTGATCGACTCCGACCTCCCGCAGGGGGCGGGGCTGTCGTCGTCCGCCGCGCTGGAGTGCGCGACGGCGCTGGCGCTCCGCGACCTGTACGGCGTGGAGATCGACCGTCCCGCGCTGGCCCGGCTGGCGCAGCGCGCGGAGAACGAGCAGGTCGGCATGCCGTGCGGGCTGATGGACCAGTCGGCGTCCCTGCTGTGCGAGGCGGGGCACGCGCTCCTGCTCGACTGCCGCAGCGAGCTGTCGTCCCAGGTCCCGTTCGACCCGGCCGCCGCCGGGCTGAGCCTTCTGGTCGTGGACACGCGCGCCTCGCACACCCTGACCGGCGGCGAATACGGCCGCCGCCGCGCCGAATGCGAGGAGGCCGCGTCCCTGCTCGGCGTGGACGCGCTGCGCGACGTCAAGGATCTGGCCGCCGCGCTGGGGAGCCTGCGCGACCCGGTGCTGCGCCGCCGCGTCCAGCACGTCGTCACCGAGAACCACCGCGTCGAGGCGAGCGTCGGCCTGCTGCGCGCGGGCGCCCTCCCCGAGTTCGGCGGGATGCTGAACGCCTCGCACCTGTCCCTGCGCGACCAGTTCGAGATCTCGTGGCCCGAGGCCGACGTCACCGTCGACGCGGCGCTCCGGGCGGGCGCCCGCGGCGGCCGCATGGTCGGCGGCGGCTTCGGCGGCTCCGTCATCGTCCTGACGCCTGCGGCCCGCGCGGACAAGGTCCGCGAAGCCATCACGGCGGCCTACGCGAAGCGGGCCTGGACGCCCCCGGAGTTCCTGGACGCGATACCCTCCCGGGCCGCTCACCGGCTCAGCTGATCTCCGCGAGCCGTAGGACGGGGCACGTCAGCCGTAGGGCGCGGCACGTCAGCCGAGCGCGGCCCGGATGTCCTCCAGCAGGCGGGTGGCCTCCTCGGCGGGGCCGGTCTGGTCGAGCGCGGTGAAGCCGTCCACGGCGGCGGACGCGTGGGCAGCGGCGTCGTCCACGCGGCCCGCCCGGGCCAGGACGCGAGCCTGCTCGAACGACGTCAGGGCGGTCTCCCAGACGCGGGCGGGCTCGTTGTCCGGGGGCAGGCCCGCCAGCGCGGCGCGGGCCGTCTCCATGGCGGGGACGGCCGCGTCGACGTCGCCGCTCCACATCAGGCACACCGCGGCGCGGCGGCGGGCGCGGACCACGCCGTACGGGTCGCCCGCCTTCTCGTACGCCTCGGCGGACTCGGCGTACCGCTCGGCGGCCGGGCCGTCCATGTCGAGTTCCGTCAGGACGTCGGCGGCCTCGTAGCGGAAGTGGGCCTCGGCGCCGTGCTCCCCGTCGCGGGCCGCGTCGTCGGCGAGGGACGCGAACGTCGCGGCGGCGCCCTCCTCGCGGAGCTGCTTCTGCGCGTGCGCCAGGACCAGCCGGGCGCGCTGCCTCGCGTGGTGGACGGACGGGTCGGCGTCGCCGCCGGGTTCGGGGAGGGCCTGCAGGACCTCTTCGGCGGCCTCGGCGGCCTCCAGCGGCCGGTCGGTCGACAGGTAGCCGCCGGCGAGGTCCACCCGCAGGTGGACGGCGTTCTCGTGCATGCCCTCGGCCGTCCACTCCGCGATGGCCTCGACGAGGTCGGGGACGCCGTCGGCCGGGCGGTCCAGGGCGATCAGCGAGGCGCCGCGCTCGGCGAGGGCGGCGGCGCGCAGCGGGGACGGGCCGGGCATCGCGGCGAGCGCCTCGTCCAGCAGCGCGAGGGTCTCCTCGTCCGGGGCGTTCTGCCGCCGCGCCACCGCCCGCGCGAGCTGCAGCGCGGGCGCGGCGATCTCCTCGGGGTCGCCGGACGCGCGGGACAGCTCGGCGGAGCGGCGCAGCGCCGCGATCCCGTCGTCGGTCTCGCCGGACATCAGCAGCGCCTGCCCCCGCAGGTACCACAGCTCACCGGCGCGGTCGGGCGCGTCGCCGGCGGCGGCCCGGTCCAGCGCGGTGAGGGCGTCGGCGGGGCGGTCGAGCCTGAGGTAAGCGGCGGCGAGGCGGAGCAGCGCGGCCGGCGCGTCATCGGCCTCCACCGGGTGCGCGGTGCAGTGCTCGGCCGAGGCGATCACCTGGTCGAGCCCGCCCGCGTCGCCGAGGTCGACGCGCAGCGCGCCGAGCCGGCCGAGGGTGCGGTGCCGGCGCGTCTCGTCGCCCAGCTCGCCGAACAGCCGGGCCGCCTCCTCCCAGCATTCGACCGCCTCCCGGCCGGCGCGGTCGACGGCGTGCTCGACGCCCCGGGCGTCCAGGCGGCGGGCATGCTGCAGCGGCGTCGGCTCGGTCGTCGCGGCCACGGCGTCGAACCGGCGCCACGCCGCCAGCATCCCCGGCAGGTCCTTCTTCCTGCGGCACCGGTCGGCGGTGTCGAGCAGTTCGTCGAGATCGTCGAGGTCGTCGAGGGAGGCGAGGTCGTCCCGCGGGGCGGGTTCCGGTGCGGGGGCCTGGGCCGCCGGGCGGCGGTGGTGCGCCGCCAGCGGGAGGAAGCCGATGACCGGCTCGGCGGCCAGCGTGGCGCGCACCCGGTCGCCCTGGTGGGACGTGCCGTTGCGGGCGTCGAACCGGGCGGCGAGCCCCGTCGCGCGTTCCGCCAGCTCGGCGTGCAGCCCGGACAGGGGGACGTCGGCGGCCGGGCGGCCGTCCGCGGCGGGGCGCCGGATCGTCGTGGCACCGTGCCCGGCGGCCGTCAGCCGGCCGAGGAGGAGGGCCGCCGCGGCGGAGAACCCCATGTCCGGGTACGCGCTGGGGGCGCGGTCCAGCCAGCCGAGATGCCGCTGCAGGATCTCCAGGCCGCGCGCCTCGTTGCCGGTGACCGCGCAGAACTCCAGGTGCTCGGCGATGTCGCCGAGGTCGGCGAGCCGCGTCCGGTGCACCCGGTAGGCGCGGCGGTGCGCGTCGGCGGCCTGCTCGGCACGGCCCGTCCGCAGGTACACCGGCAGCAGTGACGTCTGGATCGACTGCGGCTGCTCGTTGCAGTTCAGCTGCGCCGTCAGCACCGGCGCGGCGATCTCGAACGCCTCCTCATGGCGGCCGGCCTCGACGAGGTGGCGGGCCATGCCGGTGGGGTCGCACCCCTCGCAGTCGGACAGCTCATCGCGTTCGGCGGCGCGCCACTTCACGTACCACTCGTCGGCCGTCCCGTCGCCGACGTGCCGCGCCACCACGTTGCGGTAGTGATACACGGCCTGGAGGCTGTGCCCGCCGGCCTTGTAGCGCCGCTCCATGTCGTCCAGCACGGCGTAGGTACGGTCCAGCGGGATCTCGGGGAAGAGGGTGAGGGAGCTGACGATCGCCTTCATCTGCCACAGCAGACCGTGCGTCTCGTCGAACCGGCCCGGGTCGCGGTCGTGGTCGGCGAGCGTCCGGCTGAACGTCGCGAACGCCTTCGCGGGCTCGCCGCCGTACCGGTACGCATCGGTCAGCCGGACCCGGACGTGGAACGCCAGCACGTCGTCACCGGCCGCCTCCGCGCGGCGCAGCGCGTCCTCGACGAGGACGGTGCGGGCCTCCCCGTAGGGCAGTTCCTGCGACCGCGCCATCAGCGCGTAGACGTCGTCCGTGCTCACTTGGGCTCCTCCGGGGAGTGGACGGCCCACTCCAGCAGGCCGATGAAGGAACGGTTCAGCACCGCCGTGTCGGCGGGCCGCAGCGGATGGTGGCCGAGCAGCAGCGCCTGCCCGTACAGCGCTTGGACGGCCGGCTCGACCGGCCCGCCGCCGCCCAGCGACGTGACCCGCCGGGCCAGCGGATTGCGGTAGTTCAGCACCAGCTGGGGTCGTTCGACACCGGTGGGGTCGACGGCGCCGAGCACGTCCGCCCAGAGCTCACCGGCCTCCTCCCTGGCCCGCGTCAGCTCCTCCCGGAACTGCGCGTCGCGGCTGGTCAGGTACAGCGCGGGCAGCGAGGCGGGGTCGAAGTCGCGGACGACCACCTCGCAGCCGAGCCGCTCCACCGCCCGCTGCGCCGCCGCGAGGAACGGCCGCAGCGCCAGCTCCGCCGCCGGGTCGAGGACGCCGAACGTCGTGGTCAGCTCCGCCGCGTCCAGCCGGGCCAGCCGGATGTCGGGGTCCACGTCGGGCAGCCGCTCGATGATCTCGGTGTCGTGCACGTAACCGCCGTTGACCAGCCCGACGCCCTGCGCGCCCGCGACCGCCGACAGCCGCCGGAACTCGTCCACGCTCCCGGTGAACCGGCCGTCCGGATGCCGGCGGCGGAACTCGTGCAGCGTCATCGGCCCGGCGGACGTCTCGTACTCCAGCCAGCGGTCGACGATCCGCAGCATGGCGTCGTCGTGCAGCGCCATCGCCTTCACGCCGAGCTGGTGCAGCCGCAGGAAGGCGCGGAGCCGCGCCGGGTCGGTCTCGGCCAGCCTCACCAGCCACTGCCGCAGCACCTCCCCGAGCCCCAGCCGCGCCGATTCGAGCAGCTCGTCCTCGTACAGGGCCTCGCGGCTCGCGGTCGGCCGCAGCTCCCCCGCGTCCACGACGCAGCGGGCGAAGAACGCCCACTCGGGGAGCAGCCCCTCGACGCTCTCGGCCAGCAGCATCCGCTTCAGGTAGACGCGGTGCGCGGCGCGCGCGGTCGGCGAAACGGGCGCGGGCAGGATGAACGCGACCCCGGTCAGCCCCGCCTCGGGCACGTCGAGATCGACGACGTCGAACGGCGTGAACCCGTAGAGCTCCTCGCAGTACTGCTCCAGCGCCCGCCGCCGCCCGCCCGGATCGCGGTGGGACGCCTGCCACGGCGGCCCGTCCCCCGTGATCGGCACACCGTCGACGACCAGATCGACCGGCAGCAGCGATCCGTAGGTGCTGGCCAGTTCGGTCACGACCTCCGGGCTCAGCAACTCCCCCGCGCCCGGACGCGCCCGGAGCGTCACCGTCGTGCCGGGCTCGTCTCGCTCGCCCGGCTCGACCTGGTAGCTGCCCTCCGAACGGCCCGTCCATCTGACGGCGTCACCGCCGCGCGCCGACCGCGTCACGACCTCGATCTCGTCCGCGACGAGGAACGCCGACAGCAGCCCGATGCCGAACTGCCCGAGGAAGTCGTGCCGCGCGAACCCCAGCTCGTCCCGCTTGGACGACCGCCCGATGGTCGCCAGCAGCGTGTGGACCTCGTCCTCGGTGAGCCCGACCCCATCGTCGTGGACCCGGAGCGTGCCGCCGCCGGTCTCGATCTCGACCCGGCCGCCCGCGCCCCGCGCGGTGATCGCGTCCACCGCGTTCTGCAGCAGTTCCCGCAGGTAGACGCGCGGGCTCGCGTAGAGATGGCGGCTGAGCAGATCCACCACACCCCGCAGATCCACCTGAAACGCCTGTTCCGCCACCGTCCGCCTCCTGATCACCTTTCCGAGCCATCACACACTAGCGACCGGTACCGACGCCTTCAGATCATTTTGGAACGCTCGCTTCCCGTGGACGCGGCCGCCCGCGAACATGGGACGAGCCCCGGACCGGTGCGGTCCGGGGCTCGTCCACTGGAGAGGTCAGATGAGGCCGAGCTTGCGGACGGCGTCGCGCTCCTCGGACAGCTCGTTCACCGACGCGTCGATGCGGGCGCGGGAGAAGTCGTTGATCTCCAGGCCCTGGACGATCTCCCACTCGCCGTCCTTCGTGGTGACCGGGAAGGACGAGATCAGGCCCTCGGGGACGCCGTAGGAGCCGTCCGACACGACCGCCATGGACGTCCAGTCGCCGTCGGCGGTGCCGTTCACCCAGGTGTGCACGTGGTTGAGCGCGGCCGACGCGGCGGACGCCGCCGACGAGGCGCCGCGCGCCTCGATGATCGCGGCGCCGCGCTTGGCGACGGTCGGGATGAAGTCGTTCTCCAGCCACGCCTGGTCGTTCACCGTCTCGGCGGCGTTCTTGCCGGCGATCTCGGCGTGGAAGATGTCCGGGTACTGGGTGGCGGAGTGGTTGCCCCAGATCGTCATCTTCTTGATGTCGGCGACGGAGACGCCGGCCTTCTTCGACAGCTGCGCGAGGGCGCGGTTGTGGTCGAGGCGCGTCATCGCGGTGAAGCGCCCGGCGGGGACGTCCGGGGCGTGGGACTGCGCGATCAGGGCGTTGGTGTTGGCCGGGTTGCCCACCACGAGGATCTTGACGTCGTCCGCCGCGCCCGCGTTGATGGCCTCGCCCTGCGGCTTGAAGATGCCGCCGTTGGCCTCCAGCAGGTCGCCGCGCTCCATGCCCTTCGTGCGGGGGCGGGCGCCGACGAGCAGCGCCACGTTCGTCCCCTCGAACGCCTTGGTGGCGTCGTCGAAGATGTCGATGCCGGACAGCAGCGGGAACGCGCAGTCGTCCAGCTCCATCGCGGTGCCCTCGGCGGCCTTCACCGCCTGCGGAATCTCCAGCAGGCGCAGGCGTACGGGCACGTCCGCGCCGAGGAGGTGCCCGGACGCGATGCGGAACAGCAGCGCGTAGCCGATCTGGCCCGCGGCGCCGGTAACGGTGACGGTGACTGGGGTGCGCGTCATTGTCCTTCTTCTCCTGGAGTGACCTGACGGGGCTCAGGCGGCCATCCTTCGAACCCGACCGCCGAAGAGCCGCGCCGCCGCGGTTTCTCTCGCCGTCGAGATACTTCCGTGGTTCAGGCTATCGCGCGTCCCCTACCCGGCAACCCCCCAGGTGCACCCACCGGCATGGCGCCGCCCCGGAACACGCGGAAGGCCGCCCCGGACGGATCCAGGACGGCCTCGGCGGAAGACTCGGGGGGTCAGCCGTTGATCTTCTTCTGGAGGTTGGTGTCGAGCGCCTCCAGGAACTGCTGCGTGGTCAGGTACGGCGTGTCACCGCCGACCAGCAGGGCCAGGTCCTTGGTCATCTGGCCGTGCTCGACGGTCTCGACGCAGACCTCTTCGAGCGAGCGGGCGAAGCCGATCAGCTCCTTGTCGCCGTCCAGCTTGCCGCGGTGCTCGAGGCCGCGGGTCCAGGCGAAGATCGACGCGATGGGGTTGGTCGACGTCGGCTTGCCCTGCTGGTGCTGCCGGAAGTGGCGGGTCACCGTGCCGTGCGCGGCCTCGGCCTCGACGGTCTTGCCGTCCGGGGTCATCAGGACGGACGTCATGAGGCCGAGCGAGCCGAAGCCCTGGGCGAGGGTGTCGGACTGGACGTCGCCGTCGTAGTTCTTGGTGGCCCAGACGAAGCCGCCCTCCCACTTGAGCGCGGCGGCGACCATGTCGTCGATGAGCCGGTGCTCGTAGGTGATGCCCTTGGCCTCGAAGTCGGCCTTGAACTCGGTCTCGAAGATCTCCTGGAAGAGGTCCTTGAACCGGCCGTCGTAGGCCTTGAGGATCGTGTTCTTCGTCGACAGGTACAGCGGCATCTCGCGGTTGAGCGCGTAGCGCATGCTCGTCCGCGCGAAGTCGCGGATGGAGTCGTCGAAGTTGTACATGCCCATGGCGACGCCGCCGCCCGGGAAGTCGGCGACCTCCATCTCCATCGGCTCGGAGCCGTCCCGCGGCGTGAAGGTGATCGTCACCTTGCCGGGGCCGGGGACGACGAAGTCGGTGGCCTTGTACTGGTCGCCGTGGGCGTGCCGGCCGATGATGATCGGCTTGGTCCAGCCCGGCACCAGGCGCGGGATGTTGGACACCACGATCGGCTCGCGGAAGATCACACCGCCCAGGATGTTGCGGATCGTCCCGTTCGGGGACCGCCACATCTTCTTCAGGCCGAACTCCTCGACGCGCGCCTCGTCGGGGGTGATGGTCGCGCACTTGACGCCGACGCCGTGCTCCTTGATGGCGTTGGCGGCGTCGATGGTGACCTGGTCGTCCGTGGCATCACGGTGCTCGATCCCCAGGTCGTAGTACCTCAGGTCCACATCGAGGTAGGGCAGGATCAGCTGGTCCTTGATGAATTTCCAGATGATCCGCGTCATTTCGTCGCCGTCGAGTTCGACGACCGGGCCCGCTACTTTGATCTTGGGCATGCTTGTGCTGTCCCTTTCCTACACCTGGCCAGCAGTCCTTGTAAGGCTCAACTGGCTAGGCTAGCCGAGGCGGTCACGCGGTCTAGACCTGGCCTGGCCCCGAACGCCGCCACCTGGGACGACGCACTAGCCCGGTGGTCCGTTTCCGGGCGCGGAGCGGCGTCCGGCGATGAGCAGCCGGATGCCGCGGGCCGCGGCCGTGAGGGCGATGAGGATGCCGAACGCGCCCGCGAGGACGAGGCCGGTCTTGTTCATCGGCGGGACGCTCAGCGACACGAACGCGACCATCTCGCCGAGGAGGACGAGCGTCCAGCAGTCGACCGACCGGCTGCGGACGGCGAGCGGGCCGAGCTGCGACTCGGGCAGCAGCAGCCGGGCGAGCGCGCCGACGAGCAGTGCGGCGGCCATCAGGCCGGAGCCCTTGCGGAAGTAGTTGAAAGCGCACAGGGTCAGGCCGGCGCCCACCCCGCTGAGCACGAGCAGGTACGGCAGCTGCGCCAGCCAGTGCGGCGCGGCGCCCCTGCGTCGCGGCGCCCTGCGCCTGCGCCGGTGCACCTGAGTGCTCATGGTCCTCACGGTATCGCCGATCGCGCGACCGGACGACATCGCCGCGATGGAACGGTCCGTCTTGTCGCCCATCGGCCGGAAAAGCGGTGTGACACAGGGTGCCCGGGTGATGCCGGAGAGGCCGGAATCCCTTGCGCCATCGGTGCTACTCGCCAGTAGGAGGGTGTGACGGCACGGCGCCCGGGTAACCCGGCAGACAGGGGTCGCTAACTAGCTGGGAGGACTGCCGTGGAGGGGCCGTTCATGCGGATCGAGGACAGCGGGCTGGTGATGCCGCTGCGCCCCGACGTTACGACGGTCGGGAGAGGGAGAGGAGTCGACGTACGCCTCGACGACCCGAGTGTGTCCCGTTTGCACGCAGAAATCGTCCGACGCGGTCCGTACGTCTACGTGGTGGACATGGGCCTGTCCCGCAACGGGACGCGCGTCAACGGCCGGCCGATCGCCCGCCGTGTGCTGGAGGACGGTGACGTCGTGAGCTTCGGCACGGCGCGCTGCCGGTTGGGGGGCATCCCCCGTGAGGAGGTCGACCCGGACGTCGAACTGCGGCGCGCCGTCGCGCCCGAGCTCACCCGCCGCGAGGTCGACGTGCTGACCTCGCTGTGCCGACCCGCCCTGTCCGACGAGGCGTTCGTGGCCCCCGCCACGGCACGCGACATCGCCGGCGAGCTGGTGGTGACGGAGGCGGCCGTCAAGCAGCACCTGCTGCGCCTCTACCAGAAGTTCCGCATCCCCGAGGGCGCCAACCGGCGCACCCGGCTCGCCAACGAGGTCATCGCGATGGGCCTCGTCCGTCCGCTGCCACCGGTGCACGTTCCGCACCAGGGCCGTCCGCCGATGGACGGCCGGGTCCCCGGAGTGCGGGGGACGACGGAGAACCGGAGGCCGGGCAGCCCCGGCCACGCCCACGGGCCGGGACGTCCGGCCCCTAGCACGGCCGGACGGAGGGCCAGCTGATGTGAACCTGCGGTCGCCCTCCCGGCAGCGCGAGCATGAGGGCGATCGCTGAACCTCCGACGGGGCGGCGCAAGTGACGGCGCGGCCCGGCCAGGAGCAATGTGTGCGGGGCCGCCACCTCGGTGCTGAGTGGCGGCCCCGGCCACGTGTCAGAGGCTCTTCTCGGCGGCCTCGACGACGTTCACGAGCAGCATGGCGCGGGTCATCGGCCCGACACCGCCGGGGTTGGGCGCGACCCATCCGGCGACCTCCCGGACGTCGGCGGCGACGTCACCCGCGAGCTTGCCGTCCACACGGGAGACGCCCACGTCGAGGACGGCGGCGCCCGGCTTGACCATGCCGGCGGTGATGAGGCCCGGAACGCCGGCGGCGGCCACGACGATGTCGGCGGCGCGGGTGTGCGCGGCCAGGTCGCGGGTCGCCGTGTGGCAGAGCGTGACGGTCGCGTTCTCGCTGCGCCGGGTCAGCAGGAGCCCGAGCGAGCGCCCGACCGTGATGCCGCGGCCGACGACGGTGACCTCCGCGCCCTTGATCGGGACGTCGAAGCGGCGCAGCAGCTCGACGATGCCCTTCGGGGTGCACGGCAGCGGCCCCGGCTGCATGAGGACGAGCCGGCCGAGGTTCACCGGGTGCAGGCCGTCGGCGTCCTTGGCCGGGTCGATGCGCTCCAGCACGCGCTGCTCGTCCAGGCCCTTCGGCAGCGGGAGCTGGACGATGTAGCCGGTGCACGCGGGGTCGGCGTTCAGCTCGGCGACGGCCCGCTCGACGTCGTCCTGGGTGGCGGTGGCGGGCAGGTCGCGGCGGATGCTCTCGATGCCGACCTCGGCGCAGTCGCGGTGCTTCATGCCGACGTACGCGTGGCTGCCCGGGTCGTCGCCGACCAGCACGGTGCCGAGCCCGACGGTCACGCCGCGGTCGCGGAGCGCCTCGACGCGCACCTTGAGGTTCGAGCGGATCTCGGCGGCCGTGGCCTTGCCGTCCAGAATCTGTGCCGTCATGCGTTCCTCCGCGTGGATCTCGCCGGGGCCCCGCGGGGCCGGGCCCGGCTCGAGGTCCCGTCCACCCAGGCGCGCGGTGTCCGGACTGTCGTTCGCTCCCCGGTGGTGATCCACCTTGCCGCGCCAGTCGCGTGAAAACCCATGGTAGCGGCGGGGCGGGTCAGTCCTCGGAGCGCTGCCGCGAGGTGATGATGCGGTCGGTGCCGTGCCAGCCGAGCTGGGCGGCCAGGACGGCGGCGAGGAAGGCCGCGATCAGCCCGATCACCTGCCGGGAGTCCATCAGCAGGGAGTCCGCCAGGTACACCGACCTCAGCATGACGGCGAGCAGCACGTCCATCGCGCCTCCTCATGGAACGCCCGCGCCGGGGTCAAGGGAGGGTCATCAAGGCGCGGCCGGGCCGAGGCTACCCGCAGTGCGGAGTGGAATATCCGGGGCCAAACCCGGTGCGGCGGTGTTCTCCGCCACACCGGGCCGGCCGCCGGTCAGTGGTAGAAGTGCCGGACGCCGGTGAAGTACAGGGTGATCCCGGCCTTCTCCGCCGCCTCGATGACCTTGTCGTCGTTGACGGAGCCGCCCGGCTCGACGATCGCCTTCACGCCCGCCTCGGTCAGCACCTCCAGGCCGTCCGGGAAGGGGAAGAACGCGTCCGACGCGCCCACGGCGGACGCGGTCCGCTCGGCGCCGGCCCGCGCGACGGCGAGCTTGGCGGAGTCGACCCGGTTGACCTGCCCCATGCCGACGCCGACGGTCGCGCCGCCGGCGGCCAGCAGGATCGCGTTGGACTTCACCGAGCGGATCGCCCGCCACGCGAACGCCAGGTCGCGCAGCGTCGCGTCGTCGGCGGCCTCGCCGGTCTTCAGTTCCCAGGTGGACGGGTCGTCGCCGGGCGCGTCCACGCGGTCGACGCCCTGCAGCAGGACGCCGCCGTCGATGCGCCGGTACTCGGTCGCGCCGGCCGGGGCGTCCGGGCAGACCAGCAGCCGGACGTTCTTGAACCGGTTCTTGAGGACGGTGACGGCCTCGTCGTCGAAGGCGGGGCCGATGACGACCTCGGCGAAGCTCTCGGTGACCTGCCGCGCCATGTCCGCGGTGACCGGGCGGTTCGCCGCGATCACGCCGCCGTAGGCCGAGACGGGGTCGCAGGCGTGCGCCTTGCGGTGCGCCTCGGCGATGTCGGCGCCGACCGCGATGCCGCACGGGTTGGCGTGCTTGATGATCGCGACGCACGGCTCGGTGAAGTCGTAGGCGGCGCGGCGGGCGGCGTCGGTGTCCACGTAGTTGTTGTAGGACATCTCCTTGCCGTACAGCTGCTCCGCGCCGGCCAGCCCGGTCTCGCCGGGCGAGCGGTACAGGGCCGCGCGCTGGTGCGGGTTCTCGCCGTACCGGAGGGTGTCCGAACGCTCCCAGGTGGCGCCGAGGAAGTCGGGCCACTGCGTCTCGGCGGCCGTCTCGTCCGGGGCGTAGCCGCTCGCGAACCAGGACGCCACGGCCACGTCGTAGGACGCGGTGTGCGCGAACGCCCGCGCGGCGAGGCGGCGGCGCTCCGCCAGGGTGAACCCGCCGGCCTGCACCGCGTCGAGGACCGTCGCGTAGGCGGACGGGTCGACGACGACGGACACGCTCGCGTGGTTCTTCGCGGCGGCGCGCACCATGGTCGGGCCGCCGATGTCGATCTGCTCGACGCACTCGTCCGGCCCCGCGCCCGAGTCGACCGTGTCGGCGAACGGGTACAGGTTCGCGATCACCAGGTCGAACGGCTCGACGGCGAGGTCTTCGAGCTGCTGGAGGTGGTCCTCCTTGCGCCGGTCGGCGAGCAGGCCCGCGTGCACCCTCGGGTGCAGGGTCTTGACCCGTCCGTCCAGGCACTCGGGGAAGCCGGTGAGCTTCTCCACCCGCATCACCGGGACGCCGGCGGCGGAGATCCGGCCCGCCGTCGACCCGGTCGAGACGATCTCCACCCCGGCCTCGTGCAGGCCCCGGGCCAGCTCCTCCAGCCCGGTCTTGTCGTACACGCTGATCAGCGCACGCCTAATCGCCACCCGACTCACCGGCCGAGCTCCCCTCATGGTCGTCGGAAGAATCCCTGTCGGACGCATCACCGCAGGTCCCGCACTTCATGGAGACCCGCCTGCCGCGCGTGGTCCAGCCGTCGCGGGCGAGCCGTCCGACGACGTCGACGAGGAGCCGGCGCTCCACCTGCTTGATCCGCTCGTGCAGGGAGTCTTCGTCGTCATGCCAGCCCACGGGAACGGTCTCCTGGGCGATGACGGGTCCGGTGTCCACGCCTTCGTCGACGAAGTGAACCGTACAGCCCGTGACCTTCACGCCGTACGCCAGGGCGTCCCGTACGGCGTGGGCGCCGGGGAAGGAGGGCAGCAGCGCGGGGTGGGTGTTGACCGTCCGGCCGCCGAACCGCGCCAGGAAGCGCGGGCCGAGGATCTTCATGAAGCCGGCGGAGACGACGAGGTCGGGTTCGTGCTTCGCGACGGCCTCGGTCAGCGCCGCGTCCCAGCCGTCCCGGGACGGGAAATCCGGGATGCAGACCGTAAAAGTGGGCAAACCCACACGCTCTGCGCGTTCGGTTCCCGCGATATCGGGGCGGTCCGCGCCCACGGCCACGACTTCCGCCCCGTAGGCTGGATCCGCGCACGCGTCGAGCAGCGCTTGTAGGTTGGTCCCCGCGCCGGAGACGAGGACGACGAGCCGGGCGGACACCATGACTCCCAGGTGGACGTTGACGGGGTGTGCGGCCACCACGAAGCCTATCGGGCGGGCTCGGCGCCGCTTCACCGCAGACAGCACCCACGGGCCAGGAGGAAACGAAACGTGAGCGAGCAGCGGGGCCGCGAGGCCCGTCCCGATGACCGCCCGGACGGGCGGCCGGCGGGAGAGCCGCCCGCGGGACCGTCCGAGGCGCGGCAGACCGGCGTGCGGGCCCTCTGGCTCGGCGGCATCGCGCTGGTGACCTCCCTGTTCTTCTACCCGCTCGGCCTGGTGCTGGGCGTCGCCTCGCTCGTCGTCGGGATCAGGGCCCGGCGGCAGGCGCGCGGCACGGCGGACGCCGTGCCCGGCGCCGTCCCCGGCATGGTGATGGGCGCGATCGGCCTGGCGATGTCGGTGCTGATGGTCGGGATGGCGGTCTTCCTGCGCACCGAGTTCAGCGGCTACTGGGACTGCGTCAACGCGTCCAACACCCACACCGACCAGCAGGCGTGCCGCGACGAGTACTACCCGAAGATCGAGGACAAGCTCGACCTGCCCCCCGGCTGGATGGACAAGTACGGGCACCTGCTCTAGCCGCCCCCTGGCCGGCTAGTCGCCGGCTAGTCGCCGCGTTCGGGTTCTTCGCGGAGGACGTAGATGGCGCCGCCGCGGTTCTCGGTGCGGTTCGGGTCCGCGCGGGGCGGCGGGACGGGCCTGGGCGGTTCCTCGGGCTCGGGAGCCGGGTCGTCCACGATGTGGCCCTCGACGACGATCGTGCCGTCGCCCGGCGGTGACGGCGGTGGCGCCGGTTTCGGTCCGGGGCGTTCTCCGGCGAGGTCGGGCAGCGGATCGCTCCGGCGGCGGGGACGGCGCGGGGCGAGGACGGGGTCGGCCTCTTCGAACTCCAGCGGATCGGGCGCGTGCGGGGCCCTCGGCGCCTTCGGCGCGGGCGTCGCGGGCAGGTCGTAGTCGCCCGGGACGGGGGCCGACAGCGGCACCGCCGCGGGCTTCGGCCGGACGCGCCTCTTCGGCGCCTTCCCGGGCCTGCTCTTCCGGGTGGCCGCGCGCGCCGGGCGCCGCAGCACCATCCAGTTCGCCACCCACGCCGCGATGGCCGCGGAGATGCCCACCTCAAGGGCCGCCAGCAGCCCCACCTGCCAGGCGGACGGCCCCACGGTCGCCATCCGCCCGCCGCCGAGCGGCCCGCCGGACAGCGCGCTGAGCAGGGCCGCCACGGCACCGGTCAGCGCGCCCGACACGAACCCCCACAGCGGCGCGCCCTCCGCCACCGGGCTCGGCAGCGACCTGATCGTGAGGACGCCGCCGACCGCGCCCGCGACGAACGGCGCGGCCAGCGCGAGCAGCGACAGCGCCGGCGCCGGGCCGGGCTGCGGCAGCGCGGCGAGCGGCGGGAACGCGGGGACGATGTCCAGGAACACCCCGGTCGGCGAGACGCTCGTCCCTGCGCCGACGGAGAACCCCGGCCCGACCGCGTAGGCCATCCCCCAGATCACCGCGTTCGGCAGGAAGGCCAGCTCGACGAGCAGCAGCAGGACGCCGCCGACGACGCCGGGGGCGAGCATGCCGTAGAGGTCGTCGGCGCCGGCCGTGTTCATGGCGAGCGCCGCGCCCACGAGCACCGCGCCGGACGCGAGCAGCACGCCGAGCGCGCCCGCCACCCCGATCACCAGCGAGCGGGGCCGCTCGGGCAGCAGCCGCAGCAGCGCGCCCAGCCCGGACCGGACCCGCCGTCCCTTCGCCTCCGCCGCGACCTGCGCGGCGACCACGGCCCGCGCGGCGCCGAGGCCGCCCGCGATGACGGCGACGAGGAAGCACGCGATGAGCGCCTGCCACGCCGACGGCCGCACCTCCTCCGACGAGGCCGCGAGCGCGAGCAGCGCGGCCAGCCCCGCGTACGGCGCGGCCTGCGCGACCGCCACGTGCACGACCGCGATCCGGGGACGCTGCCGCAGCCCGGCGACCCGGATCATCCACCCGCCGCCCCGGTACAGCAGCACGCCCGGCAGGACGAGGACGCCCAGCGGCAGCAGCCCGACCCGTCCCTGCCCGTAGGAGAAGCCCGCGTGGTGGGACACGAGCCAGAAGTTCACGGCCGTCCGGAACACCCCGGACATGCCGTGGCCGAGCGCGGTCTTCGGCGCCGCGATCCACCCGATGAGCGTGATCGTGGTGAGCACGGCGAGCCCGATCCCGACGCACCACAGCGCCGCGACCAGCCCGGTCACGTACAGCGGCCGCGCCATGGCGGCGGCCGGCTGCCCCCTGGCGGCCTCGGCCCGCGGCCGTCCGCCGGCCCGTCCGGGCCCGCCCTTCGCCGGCTCCCGCTTCGCACGCCGCCCGGGGGTCTCGTCGCTCACCGCTCCATGCTGGCACCACGCCCGCCCCCGGACGCCCCGCCCGCCCGGCGTGTCGCCTTGTCGTCGCGCCGCCGGGCCGCCACGCACCGGACGGACGCGAAAGACGCCCGGGCCGCGGCGAGGCGGCTCGGGCGTCTTTTCGGTGCGCGCGGGATCAGCGGTTCTTCATGATCTCCCGCATGAGGACGGCGGTCTCGCTCGGGGTCTTGCCGACGCGGACGCCGACCTTCTCCAGGGCCTCCTTCTTCGCCTGCGCGGTGCCGGCGGAGCCGGACACGATCGCGCCCGCGTGGCCCATGGTCTTGCCCTCGGGGGCGGTGAACCCGGCGACGTAGCCGACGACCGGCTTGGTCACGTTCTTCTCGATGAAGGCGGCGGCGCGCTCCTCGGCGTCGCCCCCGATCTCACCGATCATCACGATGGCGTCGGTCTCCGGGTCGTCCTGGAACGCCTGGAGGGCGTCGATGTGGGTCGTCCCGATGACGGGGTCGCCGCCGATGCCGACGCAGGTGGTGAAGCCGACGTCGCGCAGCTCGTACATCATCTGGTAGGTCAGCGTGCCCGACTTGGACACGAGGCCGATGCGGCCCGGCGTGGTGATGTCGGCCGGGATGATGCCCGCGTTCGACTTGCCGGGGGACGCGATGCCGGGGCAGTTCGGCCCGATGATGCGGGTCTTGTTGCCGTGCTTCTCGGCGTACGCCCAGAAGTAGGCGGTGTCGTGCACCGGGATGCCCTCGGTGATGACCACGCAGAGCGGGATCCCGGCGTCGATCGCCTCGACGACGGCGTCCTTGGTGAACTTCGGCGGGACGAACACGACCGACACGTCCGCGCCGGTCTCCTCCATGGCCTCCTTGACGGTGCCGAACACCGGGAGGACGGTGCCGTCGAAGTCGACCGTCTGGCCGGCCTTGCGGGCGTTCACGCCGCCGACGACCTGGGCGCCGGACGCGAGCATCCGGCGGCCGTGCTTGGTGCCCTCGGAGCCCGTGATGCCCTGGACGATGATCTTGCTGTTCTCGGTGAGCCAGATGGCCATGCTCATGCACCTGCCGCTGCGAGTTCGGCGGCGCGCTCGGCCGCCGCGTCCATGGTGTCGACCTGCTGGACGCCGGGCAGCGCCGCGTCGTTGAGGATCTTGCGCCCGAGTTCGGCGTTGTTGCCGTCCAGCCGGACGACGAGCGGGCGGTCGACGGACTCACCGCGGTCGGCCAGCAGCTTGTAGGCCGAGACGATGCCGTTCGCGACGGCGTCGCAGGCGGTGATGCCGCCGAAGACGTTCACGAAGACCGACTTGACGGCCGCGTCGGACAGGACGATCTCCAGCCCGTTCGCCATCACCTCGGCGGACGCGCCGCCGCCGATGTCGAGGAAGTTCGCCGGCTTCTGGCCGTCGAACCGCTCGCCCGCGTAGGCGACGACGTCGAGGGTCGACATGACCAGGCCCGCGCCGTTGCCGATGACGCCGACGCTGCCGTCCAGCTTCACGTAGTTGAGGTCCTTGGCCTTGGCCGCGGCCTCCAGCGGGTCGGCGGCGGCCTTGTCCTCGAACTTGTCGTGGTCCTGGCGGAAGCCGGCGTTGTCGTCCAGCGTGACCTTGCCGTCGAGGGCCTTCACCTGGCCGTCGGCGGTGAGGATCATCGGGTTCACCTCGACGAGCGAGGCGTCCTCGTCGCTGAACACGGCCCACAGCCGCTCGATCAGCTCGGCGGCTCCGTCCAGGGCCTCCTCCGGGAGGCGGCCCTTCTCGGCGATCTCGCGGGCCTTGGCCCGGTCGATGCCGTCCAGCGGCGAGACCGGCACCAGCGCCAGCCGGTCGTGCGGCACCTCCTCGATCTCCACGCCGCCCTCGACGGAGCAGATGGACAGGAAGGTGCGGTTGGCGCGGTCGAGCAGGAAGGAGAAGTAGTACTCCTGCGCGATCGCGCTCCCCTCCTCGATCAGGACCTTGTGGACCGTGTGGCCCTTGATGTCCATGCCGAGGATCTGGCCGGCGAGCGTCTCCGCCTCGTCGGCCGTGTCGGCCAGCTTCACGCCGCCGGCCTTGCCCCGGCCGCCGGTCTTCACCTGGGCCTTGACCACGACCTTCTTGCTGCCCGCGGAGAACAGCTCCTCCGCGATGGCGCGCGCTTCCTGGGGAGTATGGGCGACCTTGCCGGTAGGCACCGGTACCCCGTACTCGGCGAAGAGTTCCTTCGCCTGGTGTTCGAACAGGTCCACGAGGGCGTCCTTAACGGATCGACAGCCAAAGACCACACGAGTCGGCGATCTGCACGGGTTTCCGTGCGGCCTGCACTCTGCGGTCCGCTCCGTCGATGCAGCCTAGTCAACCCGCCTGCGTGGTGATGCCGCCGGGTCCATATGTCACGGAGTGTCCCCTCTCGAAGGCAAGTGTCACCGGGCGGAAGGTGTCTCATCCTGAGGGGTGGGCACGAGTGGCTCGTGAGGAGGATGAACCAATTGACATAGTTTGATGTACTTATTTCGCTTCGGCGGGTGCGGCAAAGGGGGCTGGACGCATGGCGATGGCGGATGAACGGGACCCGTCCCCCGCAGCCGCCGTCCCCCTACGGGCCGTCCACGTCCAGCCGTCGCATCCCCTCAGGCGGTCCAGACCCCGCAGGGCCTCGGGCGTGCGCAACGTCCGCCGCACCGCCGCCCTGCTGATCGTCGCCGCGCTCGTCGCGACCGGCGGCGCCACCGTACCGGAACCGTCCAGCCCCGGCTGGGCGAGTCCCGGGCTCATCGGCGGGGGCGGCTGGCCGTTCGCCGGCGTCCCGCTCTCCCCCGAGCAGGCCGAGGGGGCCGCCTACCTGCCGGACAGCTCGGTCATCCGGCTCGCGGACGGACGCATCCGGCTCATCCCGTCCGGCGGCGACACGCCCATCACGGTGAAGCCGTCCGACCCCCGCGTCGCCACGGCCGTCCGGTCGGACAACGCGTGGCTGTCGCAGGGCACCGTCCCGACCGGCGGCAGGGACCAGACCTACCGCGACATGGCGGCGCGCGCTCTGCTCGACCTGCGGCTCCTCACCCGCCCGAACGGGGCGTCGCTCGCCTCCTGGTACACCAAGTGGCGGTACAGCTGGCCGCGCGACTCGGCGTTCGCCGTCGCCGCGTTCACCGTCACCGGCCACCCGTCGGAGGCCCGCCGCGTCCTGCGCTTCCTCGCCCGAGCGCAGAGCGGGAACGGCATGTGGGCCGCCCGCTACAACGCCGACGGGACGGCGGTCGCCGACGGCCGCCGGCCCCAGCTCGACTCGCTCGGCTGGGTGCTGTGGGCGGCCTGGTTCCACCGCGTCCAGACCGGCCCCGCGGACGAGCTGCCCGACCTGTGGCCGATGGTGAGGCGCGCCGCCGACCACCTGGCGCGCTCCCTGGACGCCGAGGGCCTGCCGCCCGCCTCGTCCGACTACTGGGAGCGCGACCCCCTCCGCGAGCAGGACCCGCGGCGCCCGACGCTCGGCGTCGTCGGCCCCGTGCTCGCGGGCCTGCGGTCCGCCGCGGACCTCGCGCTGCTGCGCGGCGACACCGCCAAGGCCGCCGAGTGGCAGCACGCCGCGCACCGCGTCGCCGACGCCGTGGCCAGGCAGTTCGCGCCGTACGGCTACCCGCGCTCGCCCGTCCTCGGCGGCCTGATGGACACCTCCGTGACGTTCCTCGCCCCGCCGTTCGCGCCGGCCGACGCGGAGATCACGGCCGCGATCGGGAACGCCGCCCGCAGGCAGGCGCTGCCGAACGGCGGCGTGCTGCCGGGCGAGCGCTGGTCCGGCACCCCGGACGTCGCCTGGACCCCGGAAACGGCCCTCTTCGGCCTGAACTCGGCCGCCTCGGGCCGCCCGGACGAGGCCCTCGGCCGGCTCGGCTGGCTCGGGGCCCACCGCACGTCCCTGGGCGTCCTCCCGGAGAAGGTCGGGCCGGACGGCAAGCCCGCCGGCCCCGCTCCCCTCGGCTGGACGGCGTCCCTCGTCCTCCTCACCCTCTCCGCCCTGGAACGCCCCCTCCCCGTCCCTTAGCCGGACTGCTCGTAGACCGGGCTTCGCCACCGGCGCGTCGCGATGGCGCCCGGCTTGCCAGTGGGGAACGCGACGGTGACCGGTGAGCCCCCGGGAGTCACGAGCTCCACTCGTCGGCGAGGACGGCCCAGACCTGGGTATCCCTGCGCTCGCCGTCCAGCACGAACGCCTCCCGCAGAATGCCCTCGCACGTCATGCCGAGCCGCTCCGCGACGGCCGCGCTGGCGGTGTTGCGCGGGTCGCACAGCCACTCGACCCGGTGCAGCCCCCGCGTCCCGAACGCCCAGTCGATCATGTGGCGGACGGCCGTCGTGACCAGCCCGCGCCCGCGCGCCCCGGCCGCCAGCCAGACGCCCGCCTCGCAGACGCCCCGTTCGGCGTCGAACGTCCGGAAGACCGTCCCGCCCTGGAGGACGCCGTCGACCCAGATGCCGTAGATGCGCCCCCTGTCGGCGGCCTGCTTCGCGGCGTAGGACTGGAGCAGTTCGCGGGCCGACTCCTCGTCCACGACCGTCCGGGCCCAGGGGATGTAGGCGTGGATGTCGGCACGGACCTTCCGCGCGTGCTCGGCGAACTCGGCCGCCTGCCACGGTTCCAGCGGACGGAGTTCGGCGCCGTCGGCGAGCGTGCGAGCGAACATGGGGCCTCCCGGTGGACGCCGTCGCGGAGGATCAGAGCTTTTCGATGGTGGCGAAGCGGAGGACGAGGGTGCGGACGCCGTAGTCGCCGCCGAAGTCGACGCTGGCCTTCTCGCCCCGGTCGTAGACGGAGACGACGGTGCCGAGGCCGAAGGCGTCGTGGGTGACCTTGTCGCCCGGGGAAAGGGACGGGACGGGGCGGTTTCCCGGGGAGCGGGTGCCGGGCCGCTCCGCCATCCGGGACATCGCCGGGGTGGACGTCGACGAGGCTTCGCGCTCCCACTCGAGGAGGGTCGCGGGGACTTCGCCGAGGAAGCGGGACGGCGGGTTGACCTGCGGCGCCCCCCAGGAACTGCGCATCGCGGCGCGGGAGACGTAGAGGCGCTGCCGGGCGCGGGTGATGCCGACGTAGGCGAGGCGGCGCTCCTCTTCGAGCTCCTTCGGGTTGCTCATGGCACGCAGGTGCGGGAAGACGCCGTCCTCCATGCCGGTCAGGAAGACGACCGGGAATTCGAGGCCCTTCGCGGTGTGCAGGGTCATCAGGGTGACGACGCCCTGGTCGGTCTCCGCGGGCTGCTCGCCGGGCGGGACGGGACCGCCCTTGGCGCCGCCGGGAATGGAGTCGGCGTCGGCCACCAGGGCGACCTGCTCCAGGAACTCGGGGAGGCGGCCTTCGGCGGACTCGCCGTCGAGGCGCTCCTCGAACTCGCGGGCGACGGCCTCCAGTTCCTGGAGGTTCTCGACGCGGGTCTCGTCCTGCGGGTCCTTGGAGTTCTGGAGTTCCTCCAGGTAGCCGCTGGCCTTGAGGACCTCGGTGATCAGGTCGGCGGGGGTGAGCGTCCCGGCGGCGGTGCGCAGCTCGTCCAGCAGGGCGACGAACTCGCGGACGGCGTTGATCGAGCGGGTCGCCATGCCCGGCACGTCCTCGGGCACCCGGAGCGCCTGCCAGAACGAGATCCGCTCGCGGGACGCGTACGCCTCGACGCAGGCTTCGGCGCGGTCGCCGATGCCGCGCTTGGGGACGTTCAGGATGCGCCGCAGCGACACCGTGTCCTCGGGGTTGGCGAGGCAGCGCAGGTACGCGAGCGCGTCGCGGATCTCCTTGCGCTCGTAGAAGCGGACGCCGCCGACGACCTTGTACGGCAGGCCGACGCGGATGAACACCTCTTCGAAGACGCGCGACTGGGCGTTGGTGCGGTAGAAGACGGCGACGTCGCCGGGACGGGCGTCGCCGTCGTCGGTGAGCCGGTCGACCTCGTGGGCGACGAACGCGGCCTCGTCGTGCTCGTTGTCGGCCACATAACCGGTGATCTTGGGGCCTTCGCCCTGGTCGGACCACAGCCGTTTGGGCCGGGGACGCGGGTTGCGCTCGATGACCGCGTTGGCCGCGGACAGGATCGTCTGCGTCGAGCGGTAGTTCTGCTCCAGGAGGATCGTGGTGGCGTCCGGGTAGTCGCGCTCGAACTCCAGGATGTTGCGGATCGTGGCGCCGCGGAACGCGTAGATCGACTGGTCGGCGTCGCCGACCACGCACAGCTCGGCCGCGCCCACCCCCTCGACCGGGGCCGTCAGCTCGCGGACGAGTTCGTACTGCGCGTGGTTCGTGTCCTGGTACTCGTCGACGAGGACGTGCCGGAACCGCCGCCGGTAGTGCTCGGCGGCCTCCGGGAACACCTGCAGCAGGTTGACCGTCATCATGATCAGGTCGTCGAAGTCCATGGCGCCGGCCTGCTGGAGCCGCGCCTGGTACATCTCGTACGCCTCGGCGAGCGTCTGCTCCATGTGCGTCGACGCGCGGTTCTTGAACGTCTCGTAGTCGATCAGCTCGTTCTTCAGGTTGGACACCTGCGCGCTGAACGACTTCGGCGGGTACCGCTTCGGGTCGAGGTCGAGCTCGCGGCAGACGAGCGCCATGAGGCGGTTCGCGTCGGCCTGGTCGTAGATCGAGAAGCTCGTGGGGAAGCCGAGGCGCTTGGCCTCGCGGCGCAGGATCCGCACGCACGCGGAGTGGAACGTCATCACCCACATGGCGCGCGAGCGCGGCCCGACGAGGGCGCCGACGCGCTCCTTCATCTCGGCGGCGGCCTTGTTGGTGAAGGTGATCGCGAGGATCTGGCCGGGGTGCACGTCCCGCTCGCCGAGCAGGTGGGCGACGCGGTGGGTGAGCACCCGCGTCTTGCCCGAGCCTGCGCCCGCGACGATGAGCAGGGGGCCGC
This sequence comes from Actinomadura latina NBRC 106108, assembly GCF_001552195.1. Classification (GTDB taxonomy): domain Bacteria; phylum Actinomycetota; class Actinomycetes; order Streptosporangiales; family Streptosporangiaceae; genus Spirillospora; species Spirillospora latina. The sequence goes on along the minus strand of NZ_BCQS01000003.1, from coordinate 919,114 downwards.
CGGAGTGCACGACGGCGGCGCGCTGCTGCGGGTTGAGGCCATCGAGCAAGGGGTGAGCTTCGGTCTTCGACATCACGAGCGAGTCTACGGCGCGGCGCGGACGTTTTCGGCGCGTCCCGGAGTCCGGCCGCGCCCGCCCGCGCGGGCCCCCGCGGCAGCATGTGGACAGATGGCCTGCTTTTCACGTCCCCGGGGTTGATTGGATCTCGCGCCCGGCGGACGTTGGGCAGACGGAGCGGACATATGAGCCGGCCGCGCCGGTCCACGGGTGAAGGCCCCGCACTTCGACGCCGCATGTCCGCTCGCAGGGGCGCAGGGTCATCAGGACCTCGCGCACTGTCAGGGGAAGGTGGTTTCGATGACGATCCACCAGCAGGACTTCCAGGCGCCGCGGGACGCCGAATCGATGCTGATCGACATTCCCGCCCAGCGAGTACGGCGAGCGGTCCCCCCGGTTCCCGGGCCCGCGCCTCGTCCGGTGCCGGTTCCGGCGCCGCTGAGGACCGGGCACCGGTTCCTCGTCTACAAGCAGGACCCCTCGGTCACCGACCTCGGCGCCCGGCTGGCGTTCATCCCGACCGTGGTGCTGAACGGCCCGACCGACGCCCGCGTCCGGACGGAGCTGGAGGGCGTGACCCCGGTCGTCCGCAACATCAGCGGCGACTTCGTGTTCGCCGCCGGAAGCCCGCAGTTCGACTGCGCGCACGCGTTCGCCGTCGTCCGGCAGACGATCGCCATGTACGAGCGGCACAACGGCGGCGACCCGATCCCGTTCGCGTGGAACGTCGGCGGCAACACCGACCGCATCACGGTGTTCCCGCACGCCGGCGAGGGCGCGAACGCCTTCTACAGCAGGACGGCGAAGGCGCTCAAGTTCCTGTTCTTCACGCCGCAGGGGGACGGCGCCGTCCTGCACACGTGCCGGTCGCTCGACATCGTGGCGCACGAGACCGGGCACGCGGTCCTGGACGGCCTCAAGCCGGGCTGGCTGTCGGCGGACAACCCGCCGCAGACGGGCGGGCTGCACGAGGCGTTCGGCGACATCACCGCGATCTTCCTGGCGCTGGCCGAGCCGGACCAGGCGGAGGCCCTCGTCGCGCTCACCAAGGCGAACCTGCACGACAAGTCGTTCCTGTCGGAGCTGGCGGAGGAGTTCGGCAAGGCGCTCGGCATGCCGTCCGGGCTGCGGAACGCCGACAACGACCTCAAGCTCGGCCAGGTCGGCAACGAGGTCCACGCGATCTCGCAGGTGTTCACCGGCGCGATCTACGACGTCCTCGCGGACATGTTCACGTTCGAGATGAGCCGGCAGCGGCGCACGAAGGACGCGACGATCGTGCTGATCGAGACGGCGTCCGCGCTCTGCAGGCTGGTGTTCGACGCGATCGCGGCGTCCCCGGCGACCGGCGCCCGGTACGTGGACGTCGCGAACAAGATGCTGGAGGTGTCGGCGGGCCGCGGCGACCCGGCGATCTACCGGACGTTCATCCGGAACCGGTTCGCGGTCCGCGAGATCACGACGGCGGCGACGCCGCTGCGCGACCTGATGAGCGGGCAGATGGCGATGACCGACCCCGGCTACACCGGCGACGGGCGGGACGTGACGGAGGTCGAGGCGCACGACGAGCACTCGGCGAGCCTGCGGGCCGACCAGGACAGGTCGCGCTGCTGCGGCACCATGCAGATGCCCGAGTACCAGGTCGTCGCCCCGGAGAAACTGGCCAGGCGGGGGTCGCTGGAGGACGATGACATCCTCCGGGACGAACTGGACGAGTTGCGCCGGGCCTTCAGCAAGTAGGCGACCGGCGGGGAGGCGTTCATGCGCGTGAAGATCGAGAGCGCCGGCGGGTTCACCGGCCGGAACACCGTCGTCGCGCTGTACGACACCGCCGCGCTCCCCGCCGGGCGGGCCGGCCGCATCCGGGCGGCGGTGGACGCGCTCGCCGCCGCCCAGGAGCGCGGCGAGCCGGACGAGATCGGCGCCGACCTCCCCGCCTACCGGGTCACGGTGGACGAGCCGGACGAGGAGCCCCGCGTCTTCGAGGTGCGGGGCGACCCGACGGCCGGCGTCGGCTCCGTCCTCGGCGCCCTCCTCCACGGCCCGGACGCGGGCCCCGACACGACCTGAAGCCGCCGTGGGCGGGTTGGTCCCGGCCCGCCCACGGCCGCTCAGCCGCTCAGCCGCTCTTGCGGTGGTCGCGGGCGGACTCGGCCGCGGCGTGGACGGCGGCGAGCCCGGCGCCGGTCGCGGCCATGGACGCCGCCGCGACCGCGCCCTCGACCAGCGGCGCGTCCGCGAGCAGGACGTCGTCGCCGCCCGTGTCCTCGATGAGCATCTTCGCGGTGAGGACGGAGCTGCCGAGGTCGGCGAGCAGCACGACGCCCTCCCCCTCGTCCGCCGCCGCGACGGCCTGCTCGACCAGGTCGATGCTGGTGCCGAGCCGCCCTTCGGAGTCGCCGCCGGCGGGTTCGACCACGGCCTTGCCGACGCCCATCGCGCGGGCGACCTCGGCGACGCCCTCGGCGAGCGTCCGGCTGTGCGAGATGATCACGATCCCGACCATGTCAGCCCTCCCCCGCGACGTCGGCGAGCCCGCGCAGCAGCAGCGCGCTGGACGAGGCGCCGGGGTCCATGTGCCCGACGCTGCGCGGCCCCAGGTAGCTGGCCCGCCCCTTGCGCGCCTGCATCGGGACGGTGCCGTCGGCGCCCTCGGCCGCGGCGCCGGCGGCGGCGCGCACGCAGCCGGCGAGGTCCGCGCCGTCCGCCAGCGCCGCCTCGTAGGCCGCGACGGCCGGCGCCAGCGCGTCGACCATCGTCTTGTCGCCGTCCTCGGCCTTCCCGAGGTCCCGGACGCCGTCCAGCCCGGCCCGGAGCGCGGCGCCGAGCGCGGCGGCGCCGACCTCTTCGGCGTCGCCGAGCGACTTGCCGGCGCGGCGCAGCAGCGTCCCGTACAGGGGGCCGGACGCGCCGCCGGTCTTCGACACGACGGCCCGTCCGGCGGCGATCAGCACCTTCCCGGGCGGGGCGTCGTCCGGGAGCGCCTCGACGGCGGCCCGGAAGCCCCGGTCGAGGTTGTGGCCGTGGTCGCCGTCGCCGATGGCCGCGTCCAGCCGGGTGAGCCGCTCGGCGTCGGCCGACACCAGCTCGGCCGCGTGCCGGATCCAGGCGGCGAGATCTGCCGCGTTCAACGGCCCCACCGCAGTCCCGGCGTCTCGACGGGCGCGTCCCAGAGCCGGGTCAGCTCGGGCGTCACCCGGCACACGCTGACCATGCAGCCGGCCATCTCCAGGCTGGTCACGTACGGCCCGACCAGGCGGCGGACGACGGTCGCGCCGTGCCCCTCCAGCCACTCGGCCGCCGCCGCGTAGGCGACGTACTGCTCGATCAGGGGGGTGCCGCCCATCCCGTTGACCAGCACGAGCACCTCGGATCCGGACAGCCGCATGTCCGCGTCGATCGCGCTGAGCGAGGCGTCCACGATCTGCGTCGCCGTGCCGGCCCGGACGCGTTCGCGGCCGGGCTCGCCGTGGATGCCGATGCCGAGCTCCATCTCGTCCTCGCCCAGCTCGAACGTGGGCGTCCCGGCGGCCGGGACCGTGCAGGACGACAGCGCCACGCCGAACGACCGGCTGCGCTCGTTCACCTCCCGCGCCACCGCCGCGACGGCGTCCAGCGCGGCGCCCTCCTCCGCGAGCGCACCGGCGATCTTCTCGGCGAACAGGGTGGCGCCCGTTCCCCGCCGCCCCGCGGTGAAGGTGCTGTCCTCCACGGCGACGTCGTCGTTGACGATCACGGACGTGACTTCGATCTCCTCGTCTTCCGCGAGCTCGGCGGCCAGCTGGAAGTTCATGACATCGCCGGTGTAGTTCTTCACCAGGTGGAGGACGCCGGCGCCGCCGTTCACCGCCATCGTCGCCGCGATGATCTGGTCGGGCACGGGCGAGGTGAACACCTCGCCGCAGCAGGCCGCGTCCAGCATGCCGTGGCCGACGAACCCGGCGTGCAGCGGCTCGTGACCGGACCCGCCGCCCGACACCAGGGCGACCTTCCCGGCGCGCGGCGCGTCCGCCCGCACGACGGTGCCGTTCTCCGGGTCGACGTTCAGTTCGGGATGCGCGGCGGCCAGTCCGCGCAGCGCGTCGGAGACCACGTCCGCCGGGGCGTTGATGAGTTTGCGCATGCTCATGCTGTACCCCCGTGCGGCGCCGCGTCCCAGGCCCAATCCGGGATCGGCAAGATCCGGATAGGTTGCCTGCGTGACGAATGGACCTTCGTTCCTGTACGACTGCGACACCGGCATCGACGACGCCATAACGCTGCTCTATCTGGCCTCCCTCGTGCGCGCGGGCGAGGCGGAGCTCGTCGGCGTCGGCACGGTGCACGGCAACATCGACCCGCTGACAGGCGCGCTGAACACGCTGCGCGTGCTGGAGGCGGCGGGGATCACGGAGGGCGTGCCCGTCGCGGTCGGCGCGGCCCGGCCGATGGCGCAGGACGTCCACTACGCCCTGGACTGGCACGGGACCGACGGCCTGGGCGACACCCGCCTGCCCGACCCGGCCGGGCGGCCGGTGGCCGAGTCCGCGCCCGCGCAGATCGTCCGGCTGGCGCGCGCGATGCCCGGCGAGCTGACGCTGCTGGCGACGGGCCCCCTGACGAACCTGGGCGCGGCGCTGCTGCTGGACGGCGAGCTGCCGTCGCTGATCCGCGAGGTCGTGGTGATGGGCGGCGCGTTCGACCACCCCGGCAACATCACGACGCACGCCGAGGCGAACATCTGGCACGACCCGGAGGCCGCCGACCTGGTGTTCGCGGCGGACTGGCCGGTCGTGCTGGTGCCGCTGGACGCGACGCACCCGACGGCCGTCCACGACGACTGGCTCGACCGGCTGGCCGCCCACGACGGCGAGGTCGCCCGCTTCGCCGCCCGCGTCCTGAAGTTCTACGAGGTCGCCTACACGCCCACGCTGAAGCGGCGGGGCGCGGTCATCCACGACGCGCTCGCCGCGATGCTGGCCGCCGACCCGGAGCTCGGCGAGTACACGCACCGTCCCGTCCGGGTGGAGCTGCGGGGCGAGCTGACGCGCGGCACGACCGTGTGGGACGCGCGCTCGCTGCCCGCCGAGGACACCCGCCGCCCGGTCAAGATCGCGGTCGGCAGCGACGTGCCGGCGTTCCAGGAACGCCTGCTCAGGGCCCTGACCTCGCGCTGAGTTCCGTCCCGCGCGGGAAGGTCCCGATCTTTCGGATGTGCCCGGATCGTTCAATGACCTTATTGTTGAAACCGTGACCAATGTTCTGGACAACGATGAGCCGAGCGAAGCTCGTCCGTTGAATGGCGGCGGGCGGGGGCTGGAGGACGGTGAGCCGAGCGAAGCTCGTCCGTTGAATGGCGGCGGGCGGGGGCTGGAGGACGGTGAGCCGAGCGGAGCTCGTCCGTTGAATGGCGGCGGGCGGGGGCTGGAGGACGGGGAGCTGCAGCGGATCCTGGTGGTGATGGCGCACCCCGACGACGTCGACTTCGGCGCGGCCGGGACGGTGGCCGGCTGGACGGACCGGGGCATCGAGGTCGTCTACCTCATGGTGACCGACGGCGACGCGGGCGGTTTCGACGACAACGTGTCCCGCGAGGAGATGGCGGCGCTGCGCCGGGAGGAGCAGCGCGCGGCGGCCAAGTGCGTCGGCGTGGGCGACGTCCGGTTCCTCGGCTACTCCGACGGCCGGGTGGAGGCGACGCTCGATCTGCGCCGCGACATCGCCCGGGTGATCCGGCAGGTGCGGCCCGACCGGGTGCTGATGCCGAGCCCGGAGCGCAACTACGAGCGGATCTATCCGAGCCATCCCGACCACCGCGCGGTCGGCTCGGCCGCGCTCGACGCCGTCTACCCGGACGCCCGCAACCCGTACGCGTTCCCGGAGCTGCTCGCCGACGAGGGCCTGGACGCGTGGACGGCGCGGGAGGTGTGGATCAGCGGCGGGCCCGTCGTGAACCACTACGTCGACATCACCGACCGGTTCGAGCGGAAGGTGAACGCGCTGCGCGCGCACGTGAGCCAGACGGGGCACATGGGCGACGGGCTGCCGGAGATGCTGCGCGGCTGGCTGGGCGCCAACGCCGCGGCGGCGGGCCTCCCGGAGGACCGGCTCGCCGAGTCGTTCCAGGTCGTCGACACCGCCTGAGCTTCCAGGAGTTTTCGGTCACACTACAAATACACTTCTTCACAAGCCGTAATTAACTGCGAATCGGGCATGTACCCCATGTGACAGAACACGGGGGGTTGTCATGCCGGATGAGATCGAAGCCACCGCCACCTCCTGCGCCGGGCCGGATGTGATCTTCAAGCATCTGTGCGTCGCGGAGGCGTGGGGCGAGTGGGGCGGCTTCTGGATCCGCGCCAGGCGCGAGGCCGACGGCACCGAGCACCCGAACGGGATCGGGGCCGTCCGGTCCGTCCCGCCCTGGCGCGAGGAGGTCGTGGCCTGGGACCCGCCGCGGCACTACGGGTACGTCGCGCTGGCCGGTCCGCCGCGGCGCCGCGTCCGGGCGGACGTGACGCTGGAGCCCTGCCCGGCGGGCACGCTGATCCGCTGGCGCGGCGAGATCGAGGGCTTCCCGGGCACCGGGCCGTTCACGCGGGCGGCGCTGCGCCGCCGGTTCGGCGCCTACGCGCGCCGGGTCGCCCGGCACTCCGAGCGCTGCGAGCCGGGCTGCCCGGCCCGCCTTCCGGGCGTCCTCTAGCAACTCCTGATCATTACGGGTCGCACGAATTCGGGGGGATCGATGCGGCGTCATGTCATCGTGCTCGCGCTGGCCGCGGGCGCCACCGGAGCGGGGCTCACCGCCCACTGGGTCGCCTCCGACGCACCGCACCGCAGGAGCGGCGTGGTCGTCGGCGCCACCGAGCCGATCACGGCCGAGCAGGGCGCGGCCGTGGCGAAGGTGCAGGCCCGGCCGTTCGACGCGTGGGCGCTGAGCCACGCCGTCCGCGCCTACCTCGGGACACGTCCGGGCAAGGCCGGGGTGATGGCGAGGGACCTCCGCACAGGGCTGTCCTTCGGAGAGAACGAGAAGGGCCGGTTCGTCACCGCCAGCATCGTGAAGGTCGACATCCTGTCGAGCCTCGTCCTGCAGCGGCAGCGCGGCCATCACGCCCTGACCGCGGCTCAGCGGGAACTGGCCGGACGGATGATCCGTGAAAGCGACAACAGCGCGGCGGACGCCCTGTACTCCGCCGCCGGCTACGGAGAGGGCGTCAGGAAGGCCAACAAGAAGTTCGGGCTGAGGAACACGAAACCGTTCCCCACCTCATGGGGTTCGTCCCTGACGACTCCGGCCGATCAGGTCCGCCTGCTGGCGAACCTGGTCTCCGACAAGAGCCCCATCAAGGCTTCGGGCCGCCACTACATCCTGGACCTGATGGGGTCCGTCCTGAAGGAGCAGGCGTGGGGCGTGAGCGCGGCGGCCCGTCCGGGCGACAAGGTCGCGCTGAAGAACGGCTGGGCGCCGATCCACAACCAGGGGAACGGCTGGGCGGTGAACAGCGTCGGCCGCGTCACCGGACACGACCACGACTTCCTCATCGCGGTGTGCAGTGGCGACAACCCGACGATGGAGGCCGGCGTGTCCACGGTCGAGCACGTGGCCGAGATGGTCGCGAGCACCATGCGCGACTCGCGCTGAGCGGGGCGTCCCGGGCCCGGGCGGCGGGCCGGCCGCCCGGCGGACGCCGGGATCGTCAGCGCTGCAGCGGGCGGGTGAGCTTCGTGCCCTCGTCCGCCGCCACGGCGACGCAGGTGACGGAGCGGTCGCCCTGCCGCCACGAGTCGTCGGTCGGGTAGTAGTAGGAGTTCGCGAGGCTGCCCGCCGCCGGGTCGCGGCTGATCCTCGCCCGCGTGCGGATCTTGCAGCCGTCCGAGGCCAGCCGCCGCAGCTGCGCCTCCGGCGGCAGAGTGCTGCCGGACAGCCGGAAGACCGCCGTCACCTCGCCGTCGTGCGGCGACGTGCACGGGACGATCTTGACGCTCTCGACCTCGACCGGCTCGGACGCGGACGGGTTGGCCGCGGCCGTGTTGTCGTTGATGCAGTCGCCGAGCTTCATCTTCTTCGCGTCCACCTCCTTCGGCTTGGTCCGGGTCACGCTCGGCGTGGCCCGGTCGCCGCCGGAGGAGTCGCTGTTCGCGGCGATGACGCCGATGGTGACGCCCGTGACGATCCACAGGCAGGAGAAGATGATGCCCGCGATCGCGAAACCGCGGCCGCGGCCGCCGTTCCGGCCGATCTGGCTCAGCGCGATCGCGCCGAGGATGAGCCCGAGGACGCCGAAGCAGCCGAGCAGCCCGGTGACGAACGCCGCGACCGCCAGGCCGTTGGTCTTGTCGTTGCCGTACGGCGACCCGTAGCCGGGGCCCGGCGGCGGAGGGGGCGGGTACGGCGGCTGGGAACCCGGATATCCGGGTCCGGGGGGTGGATATGCCATGACCAGCGACTGTATCGGCCGCTGACACCGCTTTCAGCCGCTATGCCCGCTATACGGCTTACACGAGGCGGCGGGCGGCAGCCCACCGGGACAGCTCGTGCCGGTTCGACAGCTGCAGCTTCCGCAGCACGCTGCTCACGTGCGTCTCCACCGTCTTGACGGAGATGAACAGCTCCTTCGCGATCTCCTTGTAGGCGTAGCCGCGCGCGATCAGCCGCAGGACCTCCCGCTCCCGCTGGGTGATCTGGTCCAGCTCGGGGTCGACCGCCGGGACGTCGGTGGCGGCGAACGCGTCCAGCACGAAACCGGCGAGGCGGGGGGAGAACACGGCGTCGCCCTCCGCGACCCGGCCGATCGCGTCCGTCAGCTCCGGCCCCGAGATCGTCTTGGTGACGTAGCCGCGCGCCCCGCCCCGGACGACCCCGATCACGTCCTCCGCCGCGTCCGACACCGACAGCGCGAGGAACTTGGACGCGACGGAGCCGTGCAGCCGCCGCAGCACCTCGATGCCCCCGCCGCCGGGCAGGTGGACGTCCAGCAGCACCACGTCCGGCCGCACCCCGCGGATCACCGCGACCGCCTCGTCGACGTCGCCCGCCTCGCCGACGATCTCGACGCCGCCGCCCAGCTCCGCCTTGACGCCCGTCCGGAACATCTGGTGGTCGTCGACCAGCACGACCCTCTTCAGCGCCTCGCTCACGATTTCCTGATCTCCAAACGCACCTCGGTGCCCTCGCCCGGCGCGGTGCGGACGGTCGCCTTGCCGCCGTTGCGCTCCATACGTCCGATGATGGACCCTCGCACGCCCATCCGGTCCCCGGGGACCTGTTCGAGGTCGAACCCCTTGCCGCGATCGCGGACGAAGACGGCGATCGCGTCGCTCTCCACCTCCGCGTACACCGACACCGACGGCGCCTCCGAGTACTTGGCGGCGTTCACCATCGCCTCCCGCGCCGCCTGCAGCGCCGCGCCGAGCCGCTCGTCCAGCGCCGTGTCGCCCACGCAGACGATCTCGATCGGCACGCCGTGGTCGTCCTCGACCTCCCCGGCGAGCTCCCTGATCGCGGCGGCGAACGTCTGGTCGGGGTCGGCGCGCGGCTCGTACAGCCAGGTCCGCAGCGTCCGCTCCTGGGACCGGGCGAGCCGCTGCACCTCCCGCATGTCGTGCGCGTTCCGCTGGATCAGCGTCAGCGTGTGCAGCACCGAGTCGTGGATGTGCGCGGCCAGCTCGGCGCGCTCCTGGGAGCGGATGCGCTCGTGGCGCTCGGCGTCCAGGTCCTGCCAGAGCCGCACCACCCACGGCGTCACGATCACCGCGACCCCGGTCAGGATGATCGCCATGGCGATGATCACGGACCGCGCCTGGTCGGCCTCCACGTTCTGCACGACGACGCCGCCGATGCCGCCGACCACCAGCAGCAGGCCGAGCAGGCTGCGCAGCCAGCGCTCCCGGAGCGGCAGCGTCCACCGCTGCCGCTGGTCGCGGTCGGCCTGCTGCCACAGGATCGCGGCGCCGACGCCGCCGACGATGAACGGCCACAGCGCCCACTGGACGATCCCCGCCGCGCCCCACGGCAGCGCCGCGAGGCCCAGCGTGACCGCCGCGTAGGCGAGCAGCTGGCCCCAGTCGCGGCCGCGCCGCCGGTCGGCCGCCGGGGCCCGCTCCGGTGCCGGGACGAGGATCCAGAACGCGGCGTACGCGGCGACGCCGAACCCGCTCGCCACCGTCAGCAGCACGAACGCGGCCCGGACGAGCAGCACGTCCACGCCCAGATGGCCGGCCAGCCCGCGGCACACCCCCGCCACGAGCCCGCCCTCGGCGGAGCGCTCCAGCGCGGGCGGACGCACCGGCGCCGCGTCCGGCAGCTCCGCCGTCTCCTGGCTCACCGCCGCCCCTTCCTCGGTACTCCCACGCCACCGATCGTCACACGCGCCCGCCCGGACCGCATCAGGGACGCACCCCGGAACCCGGTTCAGGGTCGGGTCAGGGACGTCCCCGATACCGCGCGCGGGCGGTGAAGGGCCACGATGGCAGGCATGGACGGCGAGCAGAAGACGCAAGAGCGGACGGACCAGGGCTACCAGCGGCTGGCGCGGGACGCGGACCGGCGGCTGCTCGCCGGCGTGTGCACCGGCCTCGGCCGCTACACCGGCATCGACCCCGTCGTCTTCCGCGTGGGCTTCGCGATCCTCGTGCTGGCGCACGGGCAGGGGATCCTCCTCTACATCGCGGCGGTGCTGCTGATGCCCGCGAGCCCCGGCGAGTCGTCGCTCGCGGAGCAGTTCTTCAAGCGGTGGTTCGACGCGCAGGCCGTCCTGTCGATCCTGGGCGCGCTGCTGTGCGTCGGCGTCGCGCTGACCTTGTTCGGCGGGGCCTACACCGACGCGATCGCCGTCATGGTGGTGTTCGGGCTGGTGCTGGTCGTCGCGCACTCGCGCGGCGCGGACCTGGTGGCGGCGGCGCGGTCCGTCCCCGAGCGGCTCGCCGGGCACCCGCCGGAGCCGTCCGCCGCGTGGACGCGGTCGGAGGACGTGATCGTCGGCGGCGTGTCCCTCTACAAGGACCTGTCCGGGGAGCGGCCGGCGGGCGGCGGGCTGCCCGCGGGCATGATCGACCTCGCCGAGTACTCGGCCACGCGCGCCGACGCCCTCGCCGACGAGGCTCCGGCGGCGGCGAAGGCGGCCAAGAAGGCGCCCGAGAAGGACGGATGCGGCGGCGGGTCGCCGGCGGCCACGATCACGGTGCTGCTGGCCATGGCCGCGGGCGCGGCGATGATCCCCGTCGCGAAGGGATACCCGGCGCCCGACTCCTGGCTGATCGTCATGGCGCCCGCGCTCGCGGTCGTCGGGTTCGGCCTCGTCCTCGGCGGCTGGTTCCGCACGCACGGCCTCGCCACGGCGGGCACCCTGCTGACCCTCAGCATGCTGACGACGACCGTGGTGGGCGACATGCCGCGCAACGCCGAGTACGGGGACATCGACTGGCGCCCCACCGACGTGTCCCAGACGAACCAGACCTACAAGGTGGGCGTCGGCCAGGGCGACCTCGACCTCACCGCCCTCCCGATGGCCCCCGGGCAGCGCGTCACGATCGACGCGCAGGTGGGCCTCGGCGGCCTCGAGGTCACGATCCCGGCCGCCGCCCGCGTCATGGTGGACGCCCGGATCGCGCTCGGCGACCTGCGCATCCAGCAACGGACGACGAGCGGGCCGAACGCCAAGGTCACCCGCGTCCTGGAACCCGAGACCCCCGGCGGGAACCCGCCCGTGATCGAGCTGCGGATACGCAGCAAGGTCGGAGACGTGGACGTGCACCGTGCCTAGGGGGAACGACGTGGCCAAGCGATACCGGTTCGACCCGGCGGGCCCGGTGACCGGGGTGTTCTTCCTCGCCCTCGCCGGGCTGTTCCTCGCCGAGGGCCTGACGGACGAGCCCATCCTTTCCGCCACGGTGCTGGCCCCCGTGGTGCTGATCGGGCTCGGTCTCGTCGGGACCGTCCGGGTGCTGACCCGGGGACGCCGCCGCCACCTGCGCTGACATCGCCGCGATCACGCCTCCCCGCACTCCCGGAACGGGAAGTAGTGTGAGCCCGACGGCAGGTGACGGAATGGGGTTCGATGGCAGGGCAGACCGGGCCGCCCGAGGCGGGACGCACGGAGGTGCTGCCCGGGTCTCGCTCCGCGCTGGATCCGGGCCGCGCCATCAAGCCCGGACGGCACGGCCTCTCCCCCGAGACCGTCGCCGGCATCCAGCGTGAACGGCTGATCGACTCGTTCGTCCAGGTCGTCTCGGAGCGCGGCTACGCGCACACCACGATCAGCAGCGTCACCGAGGGCGCCGGCGTCACGAAGAAGACGTTCTACGCGCACTTCGCCGACCTGGACGAATGCTTCCTCGCCGCCTACCAGCGCGGCATGGACATCCTGCTCCGGCGCATGACGCAGGCGTACGAGTCGGCCGCGGACCAGCCGGACGGCGTCCACGCCGCCCTGCGCGCGCTGCTCGCCGCCCTCGCCCGCGAGCCCAGGTTCGCGCGGGTGTCGCTGGTGGAGGTGAACGCGGCGGGCCCGCAGGTCCGGCAGGCGCGCCTGGACAACCTCGCCCGGTTCCGCGACTTCCTCACCCGCCCGTCCCTGCCGCCCGTCCCGGTCGCCGTGGTGGACGCCATCGTCGGCGGCATCTACAGCGCGATCCACGTCCAGATGGAGACCGGCGAGCCCGGGGAACTCTCGTCGCTGCTGCCCTCGCTGACCTATTTCGCGCTGCTCCCGCTGATCGGCCGGGAGGCCGCGTCCCGCTACCTCACCGACGACGCCGGCTGAGGCTCAGCGGGCCACGCCGGCGTGCAGGCTGACGGCGAAGGCCGGGCCGGGGTTCGTCAGCGCCTGCGAGGCGCCGTGGACGCGGACGCGGTTGGCGCGCAGCGGCCGCTCGGTGACACCGCGCTCGGTGATCGTGACGACGGCCAGTTCGCCGGCGACCAGGGTGCTGACGCCGCCGTGCACGGTCCCGCCGTGTCCGGGCGGCCACGTCGTCAGCCAGGTCGTCAGCCAGGTCTCATCGTCCAGCGGGACGTTCCGCGGGCGGTCGGCGTCGAACCGGACGAGCCGCCACCACTCGTCGGGGCGCGCGGCCAGCTCCCGGACGCGAGCGGCGAGCTGCCCCGCGGTGGGCGGGCGGACGGCGACCGCGCGGCCGTGCGGATCGTCCTGGCCACGCATGGTGAGGTCGGGAACCATGAGAAAGGTCCTTCGTGTACGAGTGTCGGCCGGTGAGAACGGGTTCAGCGACAACACGAAGGACACAGCGCGCTGGCCGCGCGGCGCAGGGCCACGGGGCTGTCAGTCGACACGCGCTCGGTCACGCACCCAAGAAGACACGCACCGCCGCCCCTTGTCAAACCGATCGCGGGCGTGTCAGCGGCTGATGACCAGGTAGACGAGCCCGCTCAGGATCAGCGTCACGATCAGCGATCCCAGGCATCCGAGGCGAGACGAGAAGAAGAGGAACATAACGGCCTCCTACCCCGCAATCCCAGCTCATCGCCCCAGAGATCGGCACACCCCGGGCGACGCGGCGATCGGGCGGTCCAGCGGTGCGGCGGTGTCACTGACGACGGCATCGTCGGTCCGATAGCCTGGCCGGTTCTGCTTCGCGTGCACTGGCCATCATTGGGCCAGACGTCGGTAAATATGCGACGTCGGGGGCTAGTACGGCATTCAACCGCGGCATAGGTTCGTAGGGTCGCCTTCCACGGAGGTGGCCCCGATGACGTGGCCTGACCAGCGCGCCCCGCCCCTGGGGACCTCTCTTCTCCATGTCCACACCGAGACGTCCCTGGGAGAAACGCATGCCACGTATCCGTGTCGAGGTAGACGGTGCGACGTATGAGGACGACGTCGAACCGCGCCTGCTTCTCGTCCATTATCTGCGCGAACGGCTGGGGAAGGTCGGGACCCCGGTCGGGTGCGACACCAGCAACTGCGGAGCCTGCACCGTCCTGATGGACGGGATGAGCGTGAAGAGCTGCTCCGTGCTCGCCGTCCAGGCGGACGGCCGCGATGTGACCACCGTCGAGGGACTCGGCGTCGACGGCACCCCGCATCCGATGCAGAAGGCCTTCCACGAGGAGCACGCGCTCCAGTGCGGCTACTGCACGCCCGGCATGATCATGGCGTCGCTCGATCTGCTGCGGGAGAACCCCGACCCGTCCGAGGACGAGGTCCGGGAGGGCCTCGAAGGCAACCTGTGCCGGTGCACCGGCTACCAGAACATCGTCAAGGCGGTGCGGCGAGCGGCGAGCGACATGCGCGAGCCCGCCGGGCAGGAGGTGACGCCGTGACCGTGCAGGAGGTCGGCAGCCCGCGCAAGCGGTCGGAGGACGCACGGCTCATCACCGGCCGGACCCGGTGGACCGACAACATGACCCCGGCGGGGACGCTGCACGTCGCGTTCCTGCGCAGCCCGATCGCGCACGCCCGGGTCACGAACGTCGACACTTCGCGCGCCAAGCAGAGCCCCGGTGTGGTCGCCGTGTTCAGCGGCCAGGACCTCGCCGAAGAGCAGGGGTCGCTGCCATGCGCGTGGGTCGTCACCGAGGACATGAAGCACCCGGACCACCCGCCCATGGCGGTGACCGAGGTGCGCTACGTCGGCGAGCCCGTCGCATGCGTCGTCGCCCGCGACAAGACCGCGGCCGTGGACGCCCTGGAAGAGATCGACGTCGACTACGAGCCGCTGTCCGCGGTTGTGGACATGGAGGCGGCACTGGCCGAGGGCGCCGACCTGGTCCATGACGACCTGGGCACGAACAAGTCCTACACGTGGGTGTTCGAGAACGGAGATCTCGACGCCGCGATGAGGGACGCGCCGGTCGTCATTGAGCGCCGCTACGTCCAGCAGAGGCTCATCCCCACGGCGATGGAGCCGAGGTCGGTTCTGTGCGTCCCGGAAGGGGACGAGTTCACGCTGTACTCGGCCACGCAGATCCCGCACATCCTGCGGCTGATGCTGGCCACGGTCACCGGTATCCCCGAGCACCGGATCAGGGTCGTCGCACCGGACGTCGGCGGCGGCTTCGGCTCCAAGCTCCAGGTGTACGGGGAGGAGGTCCTCGCGCTGCTGCTGGCCCGCAGGCTCGGCCGCCCGGTCAAGTGGACGGAGACGCGCAGCGAAGGCAACATGACCGTCCACCACGGACGGGACCAGATCCAGCGGCTCACGCTCGCCGCCGAGCAGGACGGCCGGATCCGTGGCCTGAAGGTGGATCTGCTGGCCGACATGGGGGCGTACCTCATGCTGGTCACGCCCGGCATCCCGCTGCTGGGCGCGTTCATGTTCAACGGCATCTACAAGATGGACGCGCTCTCGTTCACCTGCACGGGCGTGTTCACAACGAAGATGCCCACGGACGCGTACAGGGGCGCGGGCCGTCCGGAGGCCACGTTCGCGATCGAGCGGATCATGGACGATCTGGCCGCCGAACTGGGCATCGACCCCATCGAGGTGCGGCGCCGCAACTGGATCAAGCACGAGGAGTTCCCGTACGAGACGATCGCGGGCCTCACGTACGACTCCGGCAACTACGAGGCGGCGACGGACAAGGCCCTGGAGCTGTTCGAGTACGACAAACTCCGCGCTGAACAGGCCGACAGGCGAGAACGGCAGGATCCGGTGCAGCTCGGCATCGGGGTGTCCACGTTCACGGAGATGTGCGGGCTCGCGCCGTCCCGGGTGCTGGGTTCGCTGTCGTACGGCGCCGGCGGCTGGGAGCACGCGGCCGTGCGGGTTCTGCCGTCCGGCAAGGTCGAGGTGGTCACCGGTTCGTCCGCGCATGGGCAGGGCCACGAGACGGCCTGGGCACAGATCACGGCGGACAAGCTCGGTGTCCCGTTCGAGGACGTGAAGGTCCTGCACGGCGACACGGCCATCTCGCACAAGGGCATGGACACGTACGGTTCCCGTTCGCTGGCCGTGGGCGGGGTCGCGCTGTTCTCCGCCTGCGAGAAGGTCGTCGACAAGGCCCGCACGATCGCCGCGCATCTGCTGGAGGCGTCCGAGCAGGACCTGGAGTTCACCGCCGGGCGGTTCAGCGTCCGGGGCGTCCAGGATGAGGGGAAGACGATGCAGGAGGTCGCGCTGGCCGCATTCGCCGCGCACGACCTGCCGGACGGCATCGAGCCCTCACTGGACTCCGACGCCACGTTCGACCCGGACAACTTCTCCTTCCCGCATGGCACGCACCTGTGCGCGATGGAGGTCGACACAGAGACGGGGATGGTGAAGATACGCAAGTACGTGGCGGTGGACGACGTCGGCAAGGTCGTCAACCCGCTCATCGTGGAGGGGCAGGTCCACGGCGGGCTCGCGCAGGGCATCGCCCAGGCGCTGTACGAGGAGGCCGTGTACGACGCGGAGGGCAACCTCACCACGACGACCATGGCCGACTACCTGATCCCGTCGGCGGCGGACCTGCCGACGTTCACGACCGACCGCACCGAGACGCCCGCGACGACCAACCCCATGGGCGTGAAGGGCGTCGGTGAGGCGGGCACGATCGCCTCCACCCCCGCGGTCGTCAACTCGATCGTGGACGCGCTGCGCCCGCGCGGCGTGACGGACGTGCCGATGCCGTGCACGCCCGAACGCGTCTGGCGCGCGCTGCGCGGAGAATCCGCCCCGGCCGCCGCCGAACCGGGCGCGGCCGGCGGCCTCGGCTCGGTCGGAGGTGACCAGTGATCCCCGCGGCGTTCGACTACGTGCGGCCCGCCTCGCTGGACGACGCCGCGAGGGCGCTGTCCGACGCGGGCGAGGACGCGAAGGTGCTGGCCGGCGGGCAGAGCCTGATGCCGCTGCTGCGGATGCGGCTCGCCATCCCGGACGCGCTGATCGACCTGGACCGCCTCGACGGGCTCCGGGAGATCCGCGACGACGGCGACGCCATCGTCATCGGCGCGATGGCGACGCACCACCAGGTGATCCGCGATCCGCTGGTGCGCGAGCACGTCCCGCTGATCGCGAAGACGACGGAGACGGTCGCCGACCCGGCCGTCCGGCACCGCGGCACGTTCGGCGGGTCGCTGGCGCACGCGGACCCGGCGAGCGACCTTCCGGCCGTGGCGCTGGCGCTGGACGCGGTGCTCCTCGTCCGGTCCGTGCGCGGCGAGCGGGAGATCCCCGCGGCGGAGTTCTTCGTCGACTGGATGACGTCGGCGATGGAGCCGGACGAACTGCTCGTGGGGGTGCGCGTGCCGAAGCTGGGCGCGGGCTGGGGCGTGCACTACGAAAAGTTCCACCGGACGGCGCAGGCGTGGGCGATCGTCGGTGTCGCGTGTGCCGTCCACCGCAACGGTGACGGGATCGATGACGCACGGATCGCGCTGACCAACATGGGGCCGACCCCAGTGCGGGCCAGTGCGGTGGAGACCGCCGTCAGGGGCGGGTCGGCGTCCGAGGACGCGTTCCGGACCGCCGCGGCGCAGGCCGCGGCCGGCACGGAACCGCCCACCGACCTGAGCGGGTCGTCGGAGTACCGGACGCATCTGGCGACGGTGCTCACCGCGCGGGCGCTGACCGCCGCCGCGGGCTGACCGGATCATGCGGCCGGACCCCGGGGGTCCGGGACCCGGCCGCATGATCGCCCGGCCCCCGGGTAACGCCCCCGGGTAACGGATCGGCTGTCAGCGGCCCCCACTGGCGACGGGATGGGCCGCCGCCGTAAGGTCGCGGGCAAGTTCTCCGGACGATAAGGACTTTGATCATGGAGCTCGACCACGATTTCACCGTCCCCGTACCGGTGGATCAGGCCTGGTCGGTGCTGCTCGACGTGGAGCGGGTCGCGGCCTGCATGCCGGGCGCCACGCTCGACTCGGTCGACGGCGAGGAGTACTCGGGGCGGATGAAGGTGAAGGTCGGCGCGATGACCATCACCTACCGCGGCACCGCGCGGATCGTCTCGGCGGACGAGGCCGCCCGGGTCGTGGCGATGGAGGCGTCCGCGAAGGAGGCGCGCGGCTCCGGCACGGCGGCGGCGACCGTCCAGGCGAGGCTGCACGCGCAGGACGACGGCACGACGCGGGTCGCCGTGCACACCAAGCTGAACGTGACGGGGCGTCCCGCGCAGTTCGGCCGCAACATCCTGTCCGAGGTCGGCTCGAAGATCATTTCACGGTTCGCGAAGGCGCTGGAGGCCGAGCTGGAGTCGTCCGACGAGACGTCCGCCGCCGCCGCGCCCACTGCGCCCGCTGAGAGCCCCGCCGAGGCCGCGAAGGCTGAGGTGGAGGCCGAGACCGGGGTGGCGTCCGCGAAGCCCGCGGAACCGGCCGACAAGCCCGGCCCGGTGAAGGCCACCGACGAGGCGGCCGCCCGGGCCGAGGCGGCCGTGCCGGCCGCCGCGCCGGAGCGTCCCGCGCGGCGCCCGCTGCACGTGGCCGACGAGGACGACGCGATCGACCTGCTGGAGATCGCGGGTCCGTCGGTCGCCAAGCGGGCCGTCCCGGCGGTCGGCGGCCTGGTCGCGCTGCTGCTGGCCATCCGGTTCCTCCTGCGGCGGCGCCGCAGGCGCTGACGCCCGGCGGGGGTCAAACCGGGGTCAACGATCGGCCCGCGGACGGCGGCGACGGTGGAACGGGCCGCCGCCGATGCCGTCGGCTTGACCCGTGGACGCCATCGAGCTTCAGCGGATCGCCCGGATCGAGGACGGCAACTGGTGGTACCGCGAGCGGCGGGAGATCCTGTCCGCGGAGCTGCTGCGGTTCAGCGTGCCCGGCACGGCCGTCGACATCGGCGCCGCGTCCGGCGCGCACTGCCGGGTGCTGGCCGAGCACGGCTGGCGGGCCACCGGCATCGACCTGAGCCCGGCCGCCGTGGCGCTGGCGCGCGCGCACGGCGTCGAGGCCTACGAGGGCGACGCCCGCTACCTGCCGCTGCCGCCGTGCGAGTACGACCTCGCGCTGGCGCTGGACGTGCTGGCGCACGTCGACGAGGACGCGCGGGCGGCGGCGGAGATCGCCCGGGTGCTGCGGCCGGGCGGGATCGCGCTGCTGTCCGTGCCGTGCGACATGGCGCTGTGGTCGGCGCACGACGTGGCGCTCGGCCGCGTCCGCCGCTACACCCGCCGCACGCTCGCCGAGCTGGTCGAGGGCGCCGGGCTGGTGCTGGAGGCGGTGTGGAGCAGGGGCGTCCTGCTCCGGCCGCTGCTGCGCCCGTTCAGGCACCGGACGGCGCGCCGCGAGGACCTGGCGCCGCTGCATCCGCTCGCCAACGAGGCGCTGCGCCTGTCGGCCGCGCTGGAGCGGCGGCTGCCGGTGTGCGGCGGGTGGCCGGGCGTGTGGCTGTTCGCGCGCGCCCGGCGGCCCGGCTGACGCGTCAGGCGAACAGGTGGGCGAACACGTGGTCGACGACCCTGGCCGCCGCGTGGCCGTCGTCGTAGGGGCAGTACTTCACGAAGAACCGGTCGTAGGCGTCCGCGTACCGGTCCTCGCTGTCGGGTGCGGCCCTGACCGCCTTGGCGAGTTCCGCCGACGTGGTCACGACCGGTCCGGGCGCCTCGGCCTCCAGGTCGAAGTAGAAGCCGCGCACATGGTCGCGGTACCGCTGCAGGTCGTAGGTGTAGAGAACGATCGGGCGGCCTAGGACGGCGTAGTCGAACATGGCGGACGAGTAGTCCGTGACGAGTACGTCGGCCGCCATGTAGAGCTCGGTGACGTCGGGGTAACGGGACACGTCCATGACGAAGTCGTCCGCCGCCGAACGGGCCTTGTCCGTGACGAGGTGGTGCGTCCGCAGAAGGAGGACGTGGTCGTCGCCCAAGGTCTGCCGCACGGCCTCCACGTCTAGCTCAAGTGAGAAGCCCTGCTTACCGGGCCCGTGGCGCCGGTCGTCCCGCCATGTCGGCGCGTAGAGGACGACCTTCTTGCCGTCCGGGATCCCCAGGCGCTTGCGCACGCGGGTCCCGACGCTCTCCCATTCGGGGGCGCTGAGGACGTCGTTGCGCGGGTATCCGCTCTCCAGGACGTCGCCGTCGTACCGGAACGCCCGCCGCATGATCTGGGTGGCGTACGGGCTCGGGGACACGAGCAGGTCCCATCGCGGCACCTCCCACTCCATCCAGTCGTGGCGTTCGGTGCGCTGGTAGGGCATGTCCTTCAGATCGTGGGCGAGGCGCTTCAGCGGGGTGCCGTGCCAGGTCTGGACGTAGGTCTGGCCGTCGCGCTTGAAGTACCAGGGCGGGAGCCCGTGGTTGGTGATGATGTGCCTTGCGCGCGCGAGGACGCGGTAGTGCTCGCGGCTTCCGGCCAGGACGGTCCTGGTCTTCACGTCGGTTGTGAAGTCGATGGAGAACTGGTCGTCCTGGGTGACCCACACGCATTCGAGGTCGGGGTTGCGTCGGGCGAGTTCCTCGTAGATGGCCCTGGGGCTGCAGCTGTACTGGGTTCCGTCGTAGCTGTCGAAGACGACGATGTCCGTCAGGGGGCTTCGCAGATAGACGGGGTAGTCGCGCTGCTGGAGCAGCGCCTGGGCGTGGCTGCCTCGTTCGTCGTCGCCCAGGGCGGGACGGCTGTGCAGGGTCAACGCGTCGATCTGGTGTACGCCGACTTCGTACTCGTGGGTGCCGACGCGCCTCCGGTCGGGCAGAGCCGGGATCGCCTCACGCTCGACGACGACCGCCACCTCGCCGGACCGCGCGCGCGCCAGCACGTCCCATGTTCCGCTGGGCAACGGCAGGTCGGTCCCGAACACGGCCATGGCCGCGGGGGTGAAGGCGGCGGTGAAGCGGTGCTGGTCCCAGGTGACGGGTATGCGGTGCTCGTCGCCCGTCCGGCGCCGCCGCACGACGAAGTGGCCGGGACGGTCCTCCGGGGCCGCGTAGTCGCCAGTGAAGGTGAGGAGCCCGTCGTCGTCCCATTCGGCGGCACGGACGACGGGGCGGAAGGTGCGCTCGACGGCGCGCAGGTTGCCGAACGACGTGCGCGTGAGCGCCAGTTCGCGGTCGTGCCCCGGCAGGGCGTGGCGGACGGGCTTGACGTTGCTCGCGACGGTGAGCCGCAGCGGGCCGCCCTCGCCGGTCAGCCGGATGTCCCAGTCGATGGCGTCCCGCAGGTGGGGCTGCCGGGGGTCGGCCAGCGTGGAGGTCAGGAACTCCAGCGGGAGCCGCGCCGTGAAGTCGAACCCGGTGCCCTCGGCCATGCGCAGGACGGCCGACTGGCGCAGCGTCACCTCGCCGCGGACCTCCTCTCCCCCGTGCCTGCGGGCCGCGACCATGGCGGCCCCGGCGCCGAGGGCGCGCCGCGTCCAGCCGGTCAGTTCGAGCACGTCCCCGTCGCGGCGGATCCGGGTGAGGACGGCCTTGGCCCGCTTGACGTGGACGGCGAACACATCGTCGTCGCCGGCCGCCGGCTGGACGGCCACGTGCTCGTCCACCTGCCGCGCCGCCGTCCACCGCACGGCCGGGGCCGTCGCGGTCAGCCGCTGCGCGGCCCTGCGTCCCGCCGTGGACACCTCGGCCAGGAGCTCGTAGGTGGCCGTCCGCCACTCGTCGCCGTCCAGCAGGTACTCGGGCTCCACCCGGACGGTGAACCCGGACCAGTCGTAGGAGACGCTCGACTGCCCGGACCGTGCCGTGGCCTCCGGGCAGCGGGTCCGTTCCACCGGCAGCCGGACCTCCCTGCCGGTCTTCACGTCCCGCATCCAGACCCGGATGCGGGAATCGGCCGCCGCCGACACGTCGAACCGGTCGAAGTGGGCGTGCCCTTCGACGATGAGGGTGTCGACGTCCCATTCGACACGGTCGATGTCCGCCCAGAGGCCGATCTCGTCGGTGACGTCGTACACGTCGACGGGGATGTCGCGTTCGGCGTCGTCGAAGAAGGGGTAGCGGGCGTACCAGCGCGGGCGGAGGCGCCCCCTGGGCACGATCGGGACGTCCTGGAGTCCGCCCTCCTCGAACCGGAGCACTTCGAGCAGTTCGGGCACCATGCGCTCGCGGAGCAGGTGCAGCTCCAGGCGCCTGATCGCGTCCAGTCCTCGGGTGGCCGAGCGGTCGGCGTCGGCGACGACCTCAGCGCCCAGCTCGACCAGGCGCTCGCGTTCCTCCCAGGTGGCGGCGGGCAGGGCGAGCATCAGCTCGCGCAGGTCCAGGTCGAGCGCGTACATGTCGTGGACGGCCAGAAGCTCGGGTGCGTGGTCGTGGACGAAGTTCCGGACCTTCGCGAGGGTCGCCATCCGGTCGGTGATGTGGGCAGGTTCCGGACGGAGCCGCGGCGCCGTTCCCGGACGGTCGCGCCAGAAGTAGACGGTCGTGTCGAGTACGTCCACCACGGAGGCCAGGAGCTGGCTCTGCACGGCGATCAGGGTGTCGTGGTCCGTGCCCGGCTCGAAGCGGTGCGCGTCCCAGAACGAACGCCGGTACACCTTGTTCCAGAGCGTCCGGTCTTGCAGGAGCGTGGGGTGGCGGGTGACGTGCGTGGACTTCATCGTCTTCGCATAGGGCTCGCGGTGCAGCGGTGACTGCCACACCTGTTCCCCGTCCAGGCACACGACGTTTCCGCCGGCGAGATCCGACCCGGTCGAGTCGAGGGTGCCGACCAGCAGCTCGTAGGCGTAGGGCGGTAGCGCGTCCTCGCCGTCCGCGAAGGCCAGATACCTGCCCTTGGCCTGCTCCACGCCGGCGTCGGCGGCCGGTGTGGCGGGGCCGGGCTGGAGCAGCGCGAAGCGGTCGTCGTGCCCGGCGAACTCCTTGGCGACGACCGCGCCGCCGTCGTCGGACCCGTCGTCCACCATGAGGACCTCGACGTCGCGCAAGGTCTGGCCTGCGAGCGACTCCAGGCACTCGGCCAGGCGGCCGCCGGTGTTGCGGAACGGGACGACGATGCTGATCTGCGGGGACACGAGCGACTCCGTGTTGGGGTGAGCGGGGTTGTCAGTGACCGGATCGGAGGACCCGGTCCAGCACGCGGGAGGCGGCGCGGCCGTCGTCGTGCGGGCAGTAGCGGGCGGCGAAGGCGGCGCGGGCGTCCCGGTACCCGGTCTCCAGGGCGGCCGGGTCGCGCAGCGCCTCGACGACCTCCCGGGACGTGCTCAGCAGCGGCCCCGGTGCCTCCGCGTCGAAGTCGAAGTAGAAACCGCGCACGTGGTCGCGGTAGCGCTCCAGGTCGTAGGTGAAGAACACCATCGGGCGGCCGGTGACGGCGAAGTCGAACATGGACGACGAGTAGTCCGTGACCAGCACGTCGCTGATCAGGAAGAGCTCGGAGATGTCGGGATAGACCGACACGTCCATCACGCAGTCGCCCGGCCGCAGCTTCGGCCGGTCCGTGACGAGATAGTGCGTCCGCAGGAGCAGGACGTGGTCGCGGCCGAGCGCCGCCCTGAACCGGTCGATGTCGAGTTCGAGGCGGAACGCGCGCTTGCCGATCGAGTGGTGGAAGTCGTCCCGCCAGGTCGGCGCGTAGAGCACGACCCGCTTGCCCTCGGGAATGCCGAGGCGCCGCCTGACCGCAGCGGCGATCTCGTCCCGGTGCGGGCTGCTCAGCACGTCGTTGCGGGGATAGCCGCTTTCGAGGACCTCGCCCTGATAGCCGAACGCCCGCCGGAACAGCGGCACCGAGAACGCGTTCTGCGCGAGGAGCAGATCCCACTGCGGGACGTCGTACTCCATCCAGTCGACGCTCTCGGTGCGCTTGTAGGGCATCTGCTTGACGTCGTAGCCCAGTTTCTTCAGCGGCGTCCCATGCCAGCACTGCACGTACGTCTGGTCGTCGCGCTTGGTGAACCACTCCCGCTGCGACCAGTTGCCGAAGACGAAGCGCGCGCGGGCGAGTGCCTCATAGTGCTCGCGCGTACCGACCAGGACCGTGCGGGCACCCGCCGGCCTGCCGAACTGGCCGTTCTCTGTGACCCACACGCATTCCAGGTCGGTTCCGCGCCGCCGAAGCTCGTCATAGATGCCGCGCGGGTTGCACGCGTACTGGCGTCCCCGGTACGCGTCGAACACGGCCAGGTCGCGGACGGGCAGGTTGAGGTGCCGCCGGTAGTGGCCCGACCGGATCCGGCTCTGCGCGTAGGCTCCGCGCTCGTCGTCGTCCAGGGCGGTCTCGATCCGCAGGGTCAACTGGTCGGTCTTGTGGGCGCGGACGGTGATGCGGTGCAGGCCCGCCTCGAACGGCTCGGGCAGGTCGCGGAGGGTGTGACGCCTGATGACGACCGGGTGGTCCTGTCCGCCGATGGTCGTGAGGACGTCCCAGCGGCCGGCCACCAAGGGACGGGACAGCCCGAGCACCGGCATACGCGCGGGAGAGAACCTCGCGGTGAAACGGTCGCCTTCCCAAAGCAACGTGACGTTGTGCTCCTCGGACGACCGCCGTCGCCGGAGGAACAGCGAATCGGGCCGTCCGGCACGGTCGGTGCAGGTGCCCGCCAGACGCAGGGCGCCATCGGACGACCACGACACCTCTTCGACGACGAGGGCCCGTCCGCGCACGACGATGCGCAACGTGCTCCGCCGCGTCCTGGCGACCTCCAGCTCCCCGCCGGGGACGGGGAAGGCGGTTCCGGCCGCGTCCGCGTCCAGGTAGGGCTTGACGCCGCCCGGCAGGCTGACCTCCCAGTCGCCCTGCCGCCGGGCCAGCCCGGCGACCGGCAGCCTCGCCCGGAACCCCTCGCCGCCGACCGGTTCGACCGGGCCGG
Source organism: Actinomadura latina NBRC 106108 (assembly GCF_001552195.1). Lineage (GTDB taxonomy): Bacteria > Actinomycetota > Actinomycetes > Streptosporangiales > Streptosporangiaceae > Spirillospora > Spirillospora latina. The sequence continues at coordinate 894,450 of NZ_BCQS01000003.1, read as the reverse complement.
TCACCGTGGCGCGCCCCGCCTTCGGCGCGGCGGTGACGCGCGGCTCGTCCCCGAGCGGGGTGCGGCTCCAACCGTCCAGGCACAGCTCGCCGCGCTCCAGATGGCAGCCGACGACCGCCGCCGGCGTCCGCCGCACCTGCACCACGAACCGGTTCCGGGCCGCGACGCCCTGGACGAGGACGCCCGGCGCGCACTCCCGGTCGTCCGGCCACTGCCGGCCGGTGAGGCGCGGGTTCGCGAACGTGCAGCGCCGCCGCAGCCCCCGGTTGACGATCTCCACGCAGGGGACCCAGTCGACGTCGCGCCAGCGTCCGAAAATCCTCAGCGCCGCCGGGTCGATCTCCGCGACGAACCCGGACCAGTCGTAGGAGACCCCCGACTGCCGCGACCGGGCGGTCACGTCCGGCCGGCGGACCCTCTCGACCGGGACGCGCACCAGCCCGCGCCTGTTCGCCGCGACCAGCCACACCCGGATGCGGGAACCGTCCTCGGTCGAGGAGTCCAGGTGCCGGATGTAGGCGTGCCCCTCGATGCGGAGCCGCCCGTCGACCCAGGTGGCGCGGTCCACGGCCGCGACCGGCTTCAGCTCGTCGGTCACGTCGTACACGTGCGCCGGGACGCCACGCTCCTCGTCCTCGAAGAACGGGAACTCCGCGTACCAGCGTTGCCGCAGGCCGCGCCGGACCCGCGGCACGTCCGCCGCCTGCCGGAGCAGGGCGAACCGGAGGACCTCCAGCAGTTCCGGCAGCATCCGCCGGGACAGCAGGTGCAGTTGCAGGCGCGTGAGCGCGGGCTGCCGCTTCACCACGCGCGGGCTGATCTGCCGGGCCAGCGCGGCGCCCATCGCGACGAGTTCCTCGCGGTGGTCGTCCTGCGTCCTGGGGAGGGCCTCCAGGAGGACGCGAAGCTCGATGGGGACGAGCGCGTGCTCGTCGTAGGCGTTCAGCAGGTCGGGTGCGTAGTCGGCCAGGCCGTCCCGCAGCGCACGGGCGGACGCCATGCGCTGGTTGATGTTGTCCCAGTCGTAGCGGTCCTCCGTGATGGACCCGGGCCGCTTGCGCCAGTAGTAGACGGTCTCCGTCAGGACGTCCACCGACCGGGCCATGGCGTGCGCGCGCGCCGTGACGGGCGGGTCCTCGTAGAAGCCCGTGGGGAATTCCAGACCTGCCTTGTCCCAGAATTCACGGCGGTAGACCTTGTTCCATGGCGTCCGGTCGCGCATGAGCACGGGCTTGGACGACACGTGCGTCCTTGAGCACGCGTCTGTGAAGACACCATCGTGCAAGGGGGACTGCCATTTCCGGTCGGCGTCCATACGCTCGACGTTGCCGGACGCCATGTCGGAGCCCGTCCGCTCCAGGGACCCGACCAGCCACGTGTAGGCGTCGCGCTCCACGACGTCATCGGCGTCGGCGAAGGCCAGGTAATCGCCTTTCGCCTGCCGCACCCCCGCGTTGCGTGCGGCCCCGGGGCCCTCCTGCTCCCGCGTGAACAGGCGGAACCGCTGGTCGCGGGCGCACATCTCCTTGGCGATCACGGCGCTGCCGTCGGCGGACCCGTCGTCCACCAGGATCACCTCAAGGTCGCGCAGCGTCTGGGCGGCCAGCGACTCCAGGCACTCCCGGAAGTACTCCTCGGTGTTGTGGAACGGCACGACGACGCTGAGCTTCGGCATGGGGCCTCCTTCTCGCCCCACCGAGCATGGTGACGTTACGCCACCGCATGAACACGCATCGCCATTGCCAAGCCGTCCCCTGGCACAGACTTGACCTCGTCTAGCCGCGGTTTACCGGGGCGTTAAGGTCGCGCCGGCCGGATGCCGGGCGCGACACCGGAGTCGGCCATGGCGATCCGGACGCTCTCGGCGAGCACCTCGAACTCGTCCGCGCGCGGGCACGTCGACCGGAACCCGAGCCCGATCGTCCGGAACGGCGCCGGCGGGGTGAACCGGTGCAGTTCGAGGTTCGGGGCGCGGCCCGTCTCCACCGGCAGCGCGGTCTCCGGGACGAGCGTCACGCCGAGCCCGCCCGACACGAGCTGGACCAGGGTCGCCAGGCTCGTCGCATAGGTCGCGGCGGCGGCGCGCGCGCCCACGTCCCGGCAGACGTCCAGGGCCTGGTCGCGCAGGCAGTGGCCCTTGTTGAGGAGGAGGACGTCCAGGTCGTTCAGGACCTCTCGCGGGATCTCCTCGTCGCCCAGCTCGAACCCCGCGGGCGCGACGAGCACGAAGTCCTCGTCGTAGAGGGCGACCTCCGTGACCCCGGCCGTGAGGACGGGCAGCGCCAGGAGGACTACGTCCAGCCGTCCGGCGAGCAGTTCCGTGACGAGGTGTTCTGTCTGCTCCTCATGCACCGACAGCTTCAGGTCGGGGAACTCCTTGGCGAGCCTCGGCAGGACGATGGGCAGCAGGTACGGCGCCACGGTCGGGATCACGCCCACCTTGAGCGGGCCCACCAGCGTCCCTTGGACGGCCTTGACCTCGTCTACCAGGCGATCCAGTTCCGCTAGGACGATCTCCGCCCGCCGTGCGACCTGCTGCCCGGCGGGGGTCAGCAGTACTTTGCGGGTCGTCCGCTCGACAAGGTGGGTTTCCAGCGATTCCTCAAGCGCGGCCACCGCCCCGGAGAGGGCGGGCTGGCTCATGCGCAGCGCGGCGGCGGCGTCCCGGAAGTGCAGATGCTCGGCGAGCGCCAGGAACGCCCGCAACTGAGCCACCGTCGGTCTGCTGATCGCCATCTCAATCGAACGGTACCTCTCGGCCGTCACGGATCGTGATGAATCGCTGGTCAGCCGACGGTGTGATTCACCACAGCGGCAGCCGGTCCGGGTGCGGGATAGGTGAACCGGGCTCGGCGACACGCCTCGTGAACGTGCCGTGGAATCCGAACGGGATGTGGTGCTTCAGGTGGAGCGTGGCGACATCCTCCAGGCCTCGGGCGTCCAGGATGCTGAGCTGCGACCGGTGTTCCGCAGCGAGATACACCACGCTCAGCAGCCACCCGTCGTCCTCGGCCGCATCGGGCGTTCGGGGCACGAAGATGGGTTCGCCCACGTAGGCGTGCGGCCCCATCTCATGGACCTCTGTACGGCCGGTGTCGCTGTCGACCTTCAGGACGCTGTCGTACTCGCCGCTGGTCCCCGTCCGTCCGCTCATGTAGGTGTAGCGGTGCGGGCGTGTGGAGCGGCGCCAGTCGAACTGCGGAAGCTCGCCCGGCACATCGGAGAGCTGCGTCCCGATCACGCGCCCCGACGGCGTGATCCGGTACCGCATGAGCCTGCTGGCCGGCAGTTCGGGGAACCGCGTGCGGAACCCGGTGAGGTCCCGCCGGATCTCCTCGTAGTCGTCGAACTCCACCAGGTCGACGACCGTGTCCGTGCCGTCCTCGAAGGCGTTGGCGACATGGAGGTGGACGAGCGTCTCGTGCTCCACGATCCGCGCCGGCCCGCCGTTGCGCGGGACGAGCACGAACCGCGTCCCCTTCTCCGGACGGTGCCGGATCGCGTCGAACATGGGTCCGCCGCTCAGCATCGTGCGCAGGTCGAACATGTACGGGTCCAGGACGAACACCATGTGCTCGCTGGTCAGCGCGACATCGTGGTTCCAGGGCATGTTCAGCATCCGCACCCTGGCGAGCCGCCGCATCCGGCCCCGCCGGTCGACCTTCCAGCAGTTCAGTGCGGGGAACGGCGCGAACTCCTGGCCGAAGTTGAACATCTCCCCGGTCGCCGGGTCCCACTTCGGATGCGCGGAGAACGCCTTGAGCATGCCCCGGAGCCGCCCGCCGAAGTCGTGGATGCCGAGGGTCTCCAGGGTGTCCGGGTCGAGCCGGTAGGGCGGCCCGCCCTCCCACAGGGCCAGCAGCCGGTCGGCGTGCATCACGACGCCGGTGTTGGCGGCGTTGGCGGGCCCCTTCGCCTTGGCGAAGTTGGTCCAGAACCCGCCCGGGAGCGCCGTCCCCACGGCGGGGCGGCGCGCACGGCCGGCGACCATGCCGTCGTGGAACTGCGGCGTCCGGACGTACCGGTTGCGGAACCTGACCTCGCGGCCGTCGAAGGCGAACTGCGAGACCATCCCGTCGCCGTCGAAGAGGTGGTGCAGCAGCGTGCGCCCGACCTCCCACTTGCCCGGCCCGATCCGGTACAGCGTCCCGGTCAGGCCGGCCGGGAGCTCGCCGTCCACCTCGTCGATGACGTAGTCGTGCTCGTGCATCAACGGGGTGAAGATGTTCTCCATGTCCGGCGCGGTCTGCAAGGGCACGGCGGCCTCCCCGTTCTGGATACGGACGTCCCCAGAAACGTAAGTTCTAACTTACCGCCGCGTCAATGCGCGTCCACCGGCAACTCGCCCGCGCCCCCGGGCCGCGGGCGAGCCACCGGCGGCGACGCTCAGCCGCGGTGGGGCTGCTCGTTCGTCCAGCCCGCCGACGTGACCGTCGTGTAGCTGAGGACGTCCCCGGGCTCGCGCTGGGGAACGTCCACGGCGATCCGCTCGAAGCCCATGAGGCGGTAGGTGTCCGGGTCGAGGACGACGCGCGTCTCCGTCGCGGCGTCGCGCATCGCCAGCCCGATCCCCGTGCGGCCCTTGGCGTCCTTCACCGTGCCGATCGCCTTCACCCCCGGCAGGTCCGCCATCGCGCGGAAGACGACCGACCGTCCGGACGCCGACACGGGGTTCAGGGTGATGAGCCGGAGCCCCTTCCACAGGTAGTCGACCGTGGCGGTCTTGCGGGGATCGCCCAGCATGAGGGTCTTGTACCGGTCCGGATTCTCGCCGAACTTCTGGAGCTGCTGCTCAAGGGCCAGCATCTGGAACTCGCACTCGCTCGGCCGGTCCGCGTTGGCCGCGCACTTCTTCCGGATGTCCGCCGGGTCGTGCTGCGCCAGCGAGGCCTTCTTGTGCTCCGGTGTCTCGACCCGCTTCTCCCAGCCGACCGTTCCCAGGTCCTTCGTGGTCAGCGTCAGCCGGTGGCCGTCCGCCTCCACGCGCATGCTCTGCGGCGAACCGGCCTTCTTCCAGGCGTCGGCGTCCTTCGGCGTCAGCGGCCTCGCGCCGGGCGCCACCATGGCGTACTCGACGTCGGGGTCGGAGCTCGAACGCGCCTTCCAGCGGTCCCATCGGTCGCCGTAGGTGATGGAGTAGCCGTCCGCTCCCCCGACGCGGTACACGTTCCCGTCCTCGCTCACGACGTGCCAGTAGCGTCCGGGCGCCTCTGTCGACGCGTGATCGGCGGCGGCGAGCAGGATGCGCTGCGCGTTCGGGTCCGTGGATCCGAGCTGCGGCGCTTCGCCGTCCGAACCGGTTCCGCCGCCGGTGAGCACCGTGGCGACGCCGACGGCGAGCGCCATGGCGGCGGCGGCCCCGGCCAGGCCGAACACGGGACGCCGGCTCATCTGGCGCCGCGCCGCGGGCTTGCCCGCGTGCAGGCGGCGGCGCCCCTCCGCGACGACGTCCTCGGACGGCGGCTCCTCCAGCAGCAGTGCGCGGATCATGCGGTCGTCATTCATCGCTGTCCTTCCCGAGGGCGTCCTTCACCTTCGCGCGGGCGCGGCTCAGCCGCGACGTGACCGTGCCGTAGGGAACGCCGAGTGCTTCCGAGATCTCCTGGTTCGACAGTTCGCTGAGCGCGCTGAGCAGCAGGACGTCCCGCTGGCCCTGCGTCAGCGAACGCAGCGCCTTGGCCAGGCGCGGCTGCAGGCCCTCGGCCCGCACCCAGTTGACGACCCGCTCCTCATGGCCGCCGTCGATCGTCTCCGGGCCGACCTTCGCCATCGCCCGGTACCGGCGCGACTCCTGCCGCCGGTGCTGCGCCACCAGCTTCGTGGCGATCCCGAACAGCCAGGGCCGGATGCTCCCCCGCTCCGGGTCGAAGCGGTGCCGCTGCCGGAGCGCGATGACGAACGTGTCGGCGGCGATGTCGTCCGCCACGTCCCGTCCCAGCCGCCCCGCGATGTAGCGGTGGATGTCGGTGAAATGCTCGTCGTAATGCACCGCGAAGTCGTCGGCCTGACGCGGTTCGGGCCGAGCGATCCCGGTGCCCTTCACGTCTGGTGACCTGTCATTGGGGCGCCTCTCTGCGAACGGGTACGGTCACCCATCACTCCGCCCGCAGCCCCGATTCTGCTCCCGCGGATTCACGCGACATGCTCACAGCCGATGTACGTGATTGCGTACCCTCACTCGGAGGGGGGGTGCGATGCAACCGATGTCCGCGAGCGAGTTCCACTCGAACCTGGCCGCCGTGACCAGCCTGCGCGAGTACGAGTCACTGAAGGAGACGGCGGCCAGCGGCCGGGCAACAGCCGATCTTGATCATGCAGAGAAGAAGCGGCGCGGTCCCCGGCCAACCGGCCCCTGGATCAAAGGTCGTAGTGCCCCGCCTTGACCCGCCCCAGGAGAGCCGCCAGGTCGCCCGCGCTGACTACCAGGTGCGCAGCGGACAGGCTCTTACTGTCCCGAATCCCGACAGCACCCTCCAAGGAGGCGAGCTCCACGCAGTCAGAGGTTCCGTGTGACTGGCTGTAGCTGCTCTTCCGCCATGTCGTCATAGCACTCGCCTATCTGCTCTAGGTGCTCACGCGACTGATCCTCGCTCCAGGCTCGTGCCGCGAGCCGCTGGAAGCGCGACGCCACACCAACGGCCTCAGTCTGATCATCGATGACTCGACCGATACCCAGCGCGTTACCCGAGTAGGCCGCCAAGCGCCGACCTGGCAGCGTGAAGCACCAATAGGAACCATCTACGCCCGTATGCGGCGCAGCCGACAGCGGAAGTATACGGACGGAGACATGGCGTGACTTGCCCATCTCAACCAGTTTGTTCCGCTGATCCGCCATGACCTGCGGACTCGCCATCTGCCGAAGAGCTATCTGGTCGATCAGGATCCATAGGTTCGGCTGACCGTCCAGGATCGCCGCCTGAAGATCCATCCGCATCGCCACTGCCACTTCAAGGTCATCAATGAGACCCGCGGCGTGGCCTGCCGCCAGCAGACTCCTCGCATATTCCTCCGTCTGAAGCGGAAGCGGCACCAGGTTGTGGGAGTAGATGCAGTGCTCGATGGCCTTGCGCTGGTAGCGGTCGAGGCGGGATGGGGCGTTTGCATCGATTCCGAGTTTTGCGTAGCCCAGCCAGATCGTGAAGACGCCGCCGGTGTCCCATGCCTTGTCGAGGGCGGCGCACTCGCGGGTGCCGAGTTGCTTCTCGCCGGACTCGTATTTGGAAACCTGGCCGATGGAGCAGTTGAGGAGCTTCGCGACGTCGGCCTGGGTCAGGCCGCGCTGGAGGCGCAGGAAGCGCAGGTAGTAGGCCAGGAAGGCGTAGATCGACTCGTGCGGGTCAGGGGACGGACGGACCATGATCGCGCACCTCCGCACTTCATTGTTTTTCTGATGTTGTCGGCAACAATGACAACCATAAGCCTTGTTGGTCAATCTGTGGCGCGGAATAGGAACGTCCACGACAGAGGCGATCACGAGAATGGGTATCGACAAATTCCGCAAGGATGACTTCATAGACGAAACGGACTCGCTTCCGGCCGTCCAGCGGACCGAGGCGCGGTGGGCGGAGCCCTATCGGGCGCGTGGTACCGGGCTGTGGACGGTCCATCTGCGCCGGCCCGAGACGCTCCGGAACAGCGACGGGCACCTGGTCGCCACGGTCACCGCGGGCGATCTCCACACGCTCGGCGACCTCATGGCCCAGCAGGACGCGCTGGCGAGGGAAGGCCGGCGGTGAGCGCCATGATCGAGGGAACGTCGGCCGGCCCCAAGGCACTGCGGCGAAGCCTTCTCGCCACACCCGACGCCGTCCAGCAGGGCCGTCTCATCGTGGAGTCGCAGGCCCTCCAGTGGAGGGTTCCGCAGAGCACGGTGGACGACGCCGCCCTCATCGCGTCCGAGTTGCTGACGAACGCCAGTCGGGCAACACCGTGTCAGGCGATCACGTTGCGGCTGGCCCTCGTCCCGGCCGGGCTGCGCATCGAGGTGTGGGACGGCTCCCCGGAGAAGCCGCAGGCGTCCACGCCCGACCTCACAATGCCGACGGAACCCCTGCCGGACGACGCGCCGGACCCGGGTGGGTGGGGCCTGAGCATCATCGCGTCTCTCGCCGAGGAACACGGCTGCCGTCCCGAGCACGGCGGTAAGAGCGTCTGGGCTGTCTTGCCCACAACTTTCAGGAGGAGTTCATGAGTCGGCCGTACGAGTTCGTCAAGGGCACCTTGTGCCTGGAGTTCGACCGCCACGAGTGGCAGGGCTTCATCGAGAGCGTCACGAACAACGAATTCGACATCTGACGCACATCAGACTGCGGGCCCCGTTCCCCCTGGGCGGGGCCCGCTTGGTGGAAGGCTCGGCCCGTGACCATCCCGCCGTTCGATTACGACGCCTATCAGCGGGACGAATACCGCGACGACCGGCTTCGCAAGCCGTCCCGGACGATCCGGCAGGCGCCGGTCACGCCGGAGGTTCTGGTCACTCCATGCGTGCGACGGGCGACAGAGGCTCTACACTTGCTCGCTACGCAGGGTTAGGCCCGATTTCGGATGAGTTTCTGTGATTTACGTCTATTGGACGTCACTTCAGTGCATCGCCGGAATTTCATCACCGCAGGTCACGGCGTTTTCCGGGGCATTGATAGGTAACTCCTATCGCACTCTTGGGATTAATCGATTTCTCTTTTGAATCGATCCGCGGCACTGTGAGTGACATCGGCCGCCGAGGCGCAGAACCCCGCGGCCCCTCCTGCGCCTCCTCAAGCGGAGGCGACCCTCTCTTGACGAAGGAGCATCCGTGCTTACTGTCGGTGACCAGTTCCCCGAGTACGAGCTCACCGCCTGCGTCTCGCTGGACGCCGAGAACGCGTTCGAGACGATCAACCACAAGTCCTACGAGGGCAAGTGGCGCGTCGTCTTCTTCTGGCCCAAGGACTTCACCTTCGTGTGTCCGACCGAGATCGCCGAGTTCGGCCGCCTCAACGAGGACTTCGCCGACCGCGACGCCCAGGTGCTCGGCGCGTCCGTCGACAACGAGTTCGTCCACTTCGCGTGGCGCAAGGACCACCCGGACCTGCACGAGATCCCGTTCCCGATGCTGTCGGACCTCAAGCGCGAGCTGACCGAGGCCCTCGGCATCCTCACCGAGGACGGCGTGGCCCAGCGCGCGACGTTCATCGTCGACCCGAACAACGAGATCCAGTTCAGCATGGTGACCGCCGGTTCCGTCGGCCGGAACGTCAAGGAGGTCCTGCGGGTCCTCGACGCGCTCCAGAGCGACGAGCTGTGCCCCTGCAACTGGAACAAGGGCGAGGACACCCTCGACGCCACCAAGCTGCTGGCCGGCGCCTGATCCCGAACCCCTTCACGGCCGGCCGCGCGTCGCGGCCGGCCGTTCGCATGAAAGGACGCATGATCATGAGCGTTGACGCGCTGAAGAGCGCCCTCCCGGGCTACGCCAAGGACACCAAGCTCAACCTGGGGTCGCTGACCTCCACGTCCCAGCTCACCGAGCAGCAGCTCTGGGGGACGGTCCTCGCCTGCGCCCTCGCCACGCGCAGCGCCGTCGTCATCCGGGAACTGGCCGAGGACGCGGGCGACTACCTGTCCGCCGAGGCGTTCGAGGCGGCCAAGGGCGCCGCGTCGATCATGGCGATGAACAACGTGTACTACCGCTCCACCCACCTGATCGGGGACGAGACGTACGCGACGCTGCCCGCCAAGCTGCGCATGTCGATCATCGGCAGGCCCGGCGTCGACAAGGTCGACTTCGAGCTGTGGTGCCTCGCCGTGTCCGCGATCAACGGCTGCGGGCAGTGCCTGGAGTCGCACGAGAAGGTCGTCCGCGGGGGCGGCCTGTCGCGCGAGCTCGTCCAGGAGGCGCTGCGGATCGCCGCCGTCGTCAACGCGGCCGCCGCGACCCTGGACGCCGAGGCCGCCCTGGCCCCCGCGACCGTCTGAACCACCGGAGAAACGTGAGGGCCCGGGTGCGCGCACCCGGGCCCTCATGTCTTACCGGCCGGTCACTCCCACTCGATCGTGCCCGGGGGCTTGGACGTGATGTCGACCGTGACGCGGTTGATCTCGCGGACCTCGTTGGTGATACGGGTCGAGATCCGCTGCAGGACGTCGTACGGGAGCTTCGCCCAGTCGGCGGTCATCGCGTCCTCGCTGGTCACCGGGCGCAGGACGATCGGGTGCCCGTACGTCCGGCTGTCGCCCTGCACGCCCACGGACCGGACGTCCGCCAGCAGCACCACCGGGAACTGCCAGATGTCGCGGTCGAGACCGGCGCGGGTCAGCTCCTCCCGGGCGATGGCGTCGGCGTCGCGGAGGATGTCCAGGCGGTCGCGCGTGACGGCGCCGATGATGCGGATGCCGAGGCCCGGCCCCGGGAACGGCTGCCGCCAGACGATCTCGGACGGCAGGCCGAGCTGCTCGCCGAGCGCGCGGACCTCGTCCTTGAACAGCGTCCGCAGCGGCTCGATCAGCTTGAACTGCAGGTCGTCGGGGAGGCCGCCGACGTTGTGGTGCGACTTGATGTTGGCCGCGCCGGTGCCGCCGCCCGATTCGACCACGTCCGGGTAGAGGGTCCCCTGGACAAGGAATTCGACCGGCTCGGACGCGTCCTCCGCACTCTTCTGGGGGGACGCCCCCCCAGACCCCCCGGAACCGCCGTGGACAATCTCTCGAGCCGCCTCCTCGAACACGCGGATGAACTCGCGGCCGATGATCTTGCGCTTCTCCTCGGGGTCGGTGACCCCGTCGAGGGCGGCGAGGAAGCGGTCCTGGGCGTCCACGACGTGCAGGTTCACGCCGGTGACGGCGACGAAGTCCTTCTCGACCTGTTCGGGCTCGCCCTTGCGCAGCAGGCCGTGGTCGACGAACACGCAGGTCAGCTGGTCGCCGATGGCCCGCTGGACGAGCGCGGCGGCGACGGCGGAGTCGACCCCGCCGGAGAGCCCGCAGATCGCCCGCCTGCCGCCGACCTGCTTCCGGACGGCCTCGATCGACTCGTCCGCGATGTTCACCATCGTCCAGCTCGGACGGCATCCGGCGCCTTCGTAGAGGAAACGCCGGAGAATCTCCATGCCGTACTGGGTGTGCAGAACCTCCGGGTGGAACTGGACGCCGAAGAAGCCGCGCTCCAGGTCCTCCATGCCGGCGACCGGCGTGACGTCGGTGCTGGCCGTCACGGTGAAGCCGGACGGGGCGCCGCTGACGAAGTCTCGGTGGGACATCCACACCGCCTGCTCGTGCGGCAGGCCCGCGAACAGCATGCCCGGGGACGCGACCGCGACGGTCGCGCCGCCGTACTCGGCGACGTCGGAGTTCTCGACCGTGCCGCCCAGGGCCTGCGCCATCACCTGGTGGCCGTAGCAGATGCCGAGCGTCGGGACGCCGATGTCGAACAGCCCCTCCGGCGCGATCGGGGCGCCGTTCTCGTACACCGACGCGGGGCCGCCGGAGAGGATGATCGCCTTCGGCCGCTTCGCGAGCATCTCCGCCGCCGGCATGGTGGACGGGACGATCTCGCTGAACACATGGCACTCGCGGACGCGCCGCGCGATCAGCTGCGCGTACTGCGCGCCGAAGTCGACGACGAGAACGGTGTCAAAGGACTGGTCTGCGGCCACCAGCTAAGCCTTTCGCACGGCCGGAAGGGGGCTCCAGTCTACGGGCCCGCTGCCTGCGCCGATGCGCCGACCCCCGACACTCCCATCACATGGTGCGATTGGCCGATAACGGTCGGCATTCGTTTACCTTGATCCCACTCGCTGCGGCACTTCGTTCTGATACGTCTTGGTGACGTCCTGTAGTCGAAAGCACCGCGCCCGCATGGTCCCCGTCCGCAAGCGACCTCCCTAGGAGTGCCGTGAAGCTGCTCGCCGCCGCCGTCCTGATCGCCGCTCTCGTCCCCGCCGCTCCGTCCGGGCCCGCCGCCTTGCGCGGGCCCGCGGACGACTGCGCGCACCCCGAGGCGCGGCTGCGGACGAACGGCCACGGCCGGGAGCGCAACGACCTGACCCCGGCGCAGGCGGCCATCGTGGAGCGGCGTCTCGACCGGATCCTGGACGGCCTCGGCCTGAGTCTCGACGCGGACGACCAGCCGGACGGCACCGACGTGCGTCAGGCCGCCCAGATCACCGTCCCGGTCTACTTCCATGTGATTCACGACGGGGCGACGGGCAACGTGTCCACTGCGGAGGTCGAGCGCCAGATCAGCACCATGAACGCGTCCTACGGCGGACGCAACGGTGGTGCGAACACGGGCGTCTCCTTCGTACTGCGTGAGATCAGCCGTTCCGACAACGCGGCCTGGTTCCAGGACCCGGAACGCTACGAAGGCACCTACAAGCCGATGCTGCACAAGGGCGGCAAGGGCACGCTGAACCTGTACAGCACCTACATCGGCGGCGACCTGCTCGGCTGGTCGACGTTCCCATGGAAGTACAAGGCCGACCCCGCGATGGACGGCGTGACCATCCACTACGGCAGCATGCCGGGCGGCGGCATAGAGCACTTCAACAAGGGCTTCAGCGCCACCCATGAGGTGGGGCACTGGCTGGGGCTCTACCACACGTTCCAGGACGGTTGCGGCGGCAAGGGCGACCGGGTCGCCGACACCCCTGCTGAGCGCGACCCCTCCAACGGCTGCCCGACCGGCAAGGACACTTGCCCCGCCCCTGGGTCCGACCCCGTGCACAACTACATGGACTACAGCTACGACACGTGCATGACGTCCTTCACCACCGGCCAGGGTGCCCGTATACACGAGGTGTGGCAGGCCTACCGCGCTTAGGAGGCCCTCCGGAGCCGAGCCGCATCGTCTTCGGGCAGGCGCCGGAGGGCCTCGCGCAACGTCACGCCCGAGATGGTGCCGAGACGGGGCTCGACCCATCGCACCACCCACGCCGGGTCCTTCTTGGAGAGCTCTCGGAGGACCCACCCCAGGGCCTTCCTGATGAAGAACTCGCGCTCGCCTATCAGCGCGTCTCCGAACCGGCTGATTCTCTCCAGATCCGGGTTTCCCGTCCGGACGCCCGGCAGCAGCGCCAGGACGGCCGTGCGCCGTATCCACATGTAGGGGTCGGCGACCCATGCGTCCAAGGCCGTCGCCAGTTCCGGATGCCGGACGACCAGCCGGCCGACGACCCTCTCCGCGATGTTGTCGACGTACACCCAGCTCGCTGAGTCGCGGACGAGGCGTTCCGCCATCCCCATGTCGCGAGGCTCCAGCAGCGCGGCCCGTTTGACGAGCACCTCTATGGCCGCCATGCGGGCTTCATGCACGGGACGGCCTTCGTCGGACACGTCCCAGAGAACCCGTGCAAGGCTCAGCAGCTCGTTCCGCGTAGGCGCGGCCTTGACCGCCGACACGGCGACCTTGCGCACCGCCGGTACGGGGACGCCGATGTGCGTGAAATCGCTCTTCAGATAGCGTTTCTCGCTCTCGGCCCGCGCCGGGTCGGCCTGCGCGCGCAACTCCGCCAAGATCTGCGCCGCCGCCCCCTCCACGTCCATGCGGGACACGCTACGCCCCGACGCTAGGGCGCCGTTTTCAGCGTTACACGTCCCCATTCGTCCAGGTTTGCCAAAGACGTGACGTTTGTTCGCATCCACTCTTGTTCCAGCGATGACTCCGCTCCCCCAGCGCGCGCTCCCCCGCTCGCGCCGCCCCCCAAGGAGTTCCATGAAACGCGCCGGAATCGCCACCGTCCTCGGCCTGGCCGCCGCCTTCACGGCGTACGCGCCCTCCGCCCCCGCCACCCTGGCGGCCCAGTCCGCCCAGTCCGCCCAGTCCACCCAGTCCACCCAGTGCGCCGACCAGCCCGCGCAGGCCCGCGTCCGGGCCGGGGCCCACGTCACCGAACGGAACCAGCCGAGCTCGGCCAAGGTCGCCGCGATGGAGAAGGACTTCCAGAAGCGCGCCGGCAAGCTCAAGACGATGCGGGCCGCCGCGGCCATCACCGTCAGGGTGCACTTCCAGGTCGTCTACGGCAGCGCGGGCAACGTGTCCGACACGACGCTGCAGCGGCAGCTCACCGTCCTCAACAACGCCTACGCCGGCAGCAACGTGACGTTCACCCTCGCGGAGATCAGGCGGACGAGCAACGCGTCCTGGTTCTCCGACCCGGAGGGCTACGAGCGCCAGATGAAGAGCTCCCTGCACACCGGCAACGCACAGGACCTCAACATCTACACCGCCGACCTCGGCAGCAGCCTGCTCGGCTGGGCCACGTTCCCGAGCAGCTACCGCTCCCAGCCCACGATGGACGGCGTCGTCATCCACTACCAGAGCCTGCCGGGCGGCGCTCTGGGCAACTACAACGAGGGCGACACCGCCACCCACGAAGTGGGCCACTGGATGGGCCTCTACCACACCTTCCAGGGCGGCTGCAGCGGCCAAGGCGACCGCGTCTCCGACACCCCCGCCGAGCAGAGCCCCGCCTCCGGCTGCCCGACCGGCCGCAACACGTGCTCCGCCCCTGGAGCCGACCCGATCCACAACTTCATGGACTACAGCTACGACTCGTGCATGTACGAGTTCACTCCGGGCCAGAACGCCCGCATGCAGTCCCAGTGGGCCGCCTACCGCGCCTGACCAGCCCCCTCGGAGCCCACTGCGGCCACCCCGCCGCGGTGGGCTCCACCACGTCCACCAGAGCCGCGGCGCCCACCGCCCCGGGCCACCGGGAAATCAGGTGATGTCGACGATGGGGAGTTTCAGGGCCGCAGGGGCGTCCGCCGGGACGACCGGGTTCTTCGGCCGGACGGGGGCCACGCGGCGGTAGGCGGTGCCCAGGGCCGGGCGCGGGTCGTCCTCGGAGCGGTTCGGCCAGAACGACATGGCGCGCTCGGCCTGGGCCGTGATGGTCAGGGACGGGTTGACGCCCAGGTTGGCGGAGACGGCCGAGCCGTCCACGATGTGGAGGCCGGGATGTCCGTAGACGCGGTGGTAGGCGTCGATCACGCCCGTCTCGGCGGAGTCGCCGATGGCGCAGCCGCCGAGGAAGTGGGCCGTCATCGGGATGTCGAACAGGTCGCCCCAGGTGCCGCCCGCGATGCCGCCGATCTCCTCGGCGATCCGGCGGGTGGCCTCGTGGCCCTCCGGGATCCAGGTCGGGTTCGGCTCGCCGTGGCCGGCGGACGCGCGGACGTCCCAGCCGAACGGGCCCCGCTTCGGGCGCAGCGTGATCGAGTTGTCGCGGGTCTGCATGACCAGGGCGATGACCGTCCGCTCGGACCAATGGCGGACGTCGAAGAGCTGGATGAGGTCGCGGGGCCTGCGCACCACCTCGCGCGCGAACTTGCGGAGGCGGGGCCGGTGCTTCTCGCCGGGGCGGTCGCCGTCGACGAGGAGGGTCTGCAGGCCGGCGAGAAGGTTGGAGCCGCGGCCGTAGCGGACGGGCTCGACGTGCGTGTCGGGCGTCGGATGGAACGACGAGGTGATCGCGACGCCCGCGGAGAAGTCCGGGCCGGGCTTGCCGTTGCCGCGGCCGCCACCGAGGATCGCCTCGGAGTTCGTGCGGGTCAGGGCGCCGAGACGGTCCGACAGGCCCGGGAGGGCGCCGGTCGACTTGAGCTTGTGCAGCAGCTTCTGCGTCCCGTACGTGCCGGCGGCGAAGACGACCTGGCCGGTGGTGAACGTCTTGCGGTTGCGCCCGAACGAGCCGGTCCGCACGATCTCGACCTCGTAGCCGCCGCCGGGCAGCGGCTTGACCGAGGTCACGCGGCTGAGCGGCATCACCCGGGCGCCGGCCTTCTCGGCGAGGTACAGGTAGTTCTCCGTGAGCATGTTCTTCGCGCCGTGGCGGCAGCCCACCATGCACTCGCCGCATTCGAGGCAGCCGCGGCGGCGCGGGCCGGCCCCGCCGAAGAACGGGTCGGCGCTCTCGATCCCGGCGCCGGGCCCGAAGTAGACGCCGACCGGGGTCTTGACGAAGGTGTCGCCCTTGCCCATCCGGTCGGCGACCCTCTTCATGACCTTGTCGGCCTCGGTCGTCGTCGGGTTCTGGACGACGCCGAGCATCCGCTTCGCCTGCTCGTAGTAGGGCGCCAGCTCCTGCTGCCAGTCGGTGATGTGCGCCCACTGCCGGTCCTTGAAGAACGGCTCCGGCGGGACGTACAGGGTGTTGGCGTAGTTCAGCGACCCGCCGCCCACACCGGCGCCCGCGAGCACCATCACGCGGCTCGACTTCGCACCCCGGACGAGGTGCATCCGCTGCATGCCGGTCAGGCCGAGCGCCGGGGCCCAGAGGTACCGCGCTATCCGCCAGTTCGTTTTCGGCAGCTCCGGATACCGGGCCCCCGGCGCGCCGGACGGGTTCGTGTCGAAGCGGCGGCCCGCCTCGATCACGCCGACCCGGTAGCCCTTCTCGGTCAGCCGCAGCGCCGACACGCTGCCGCCGAACCCCGATCCGACGACGAGCACGTCGAAGTCATGCTTCACGGGCGATCCCTACTTGATGCGCAGCTTCTTCATGAGCTTGATGCCGGACGCCATGTAGTCCGCGAACTTGTCGTACGCGATGGCGCCGGGGGGTTCGAGGTCCATGAGGTGCTGGCTCGCGACGGTCTGCACCTCGGTGAACTTCAGCAGGCCCTCGGTCCCGTGGCGGCGTCCCATACCGGACTGCTTCATCCCGCCCATCGGGGAGTCGTACGACGCGAACGCGGCGCCGTAGCCGTCGTTCACGTTGACGGTTCCCGCCTGGATGCGGGCGGCGAGACGGCGGCCCCGCGCCGCGTTCTTCGTCCACACCGAAGCGTTCAGGCCGTAGGGGGTGTCGTTGGCGCGGGCGACGACCTCGTCCTCGTCCCGGTACTTGTAGACCGCGACGACGGGCCCGAACGTCTCGTTCGCGCACAGGTCCATGTCGCCGTCGACGTCCGCGAGGATCGTCGGTTCGTAGAACAGCGGGCCGACGTCGGGACGCGCCTTGCCGCCGGCGAGGACGGTCGCGCCCTTCTCCACGGCCTGGTCGACGTGCCGGCTCACCGCGTCCAGCTGACGCTCGTAGGTCATCGAGCCCATCTCGGCGTCGAAGTCGAGGCCGGCGCCGAGCTTCATGTCCTTGACCAGCTCGACGAACCGGGGGACGAACCGGTCGTAGATGTCCTCGTGGACGTACATCCGCTCGATCGAGATGCACAGCTGGCCGGCGTTGGTGAAGCACGCGCGGATGGCGCCGCGCGCGGTCCGCTCGACGTCGGCGTCCGCCATGACGATCATCGGGTTCTTGCCGCCGAGCTCCAGCGAGTAGCCGACGAGGCGGGACGCGACCTTCTCGGCGATGGCCTTGCCGCCGCGCGTCGAACCGGTGAACGAGACGTAGTCGGCGCTCTCCAGCAGCGGGTCGCCGATCTCGGACGGCTCGCCCACGACGATCTGCCACAGGTCCTTCGGCAGCCCGAGGGAGACCAGCAGGTCCAAGACCCACAGGCTGGACAGGCATGTCTGGGTGTCCGGCTTGTGGATCACCGCGTTCCCCGCCATGATCGCCGGCGCGATGTCGCTCGCTCCCAGCGCGAACGGGTAGTTCCACGGGGAGATCAGCGCCACGACGCCCTTCGGGTGCCGCAGTTCCTGCACGCGCGTCAGCCCCGGCATCATGCCCTGCCGCCGCTTCGGCTTCAGCAGCTTGGGGGCCCGCCGGGCGTAGTACAGCGAGCACAGCGCCACGTCGAGGAACTCCTCCATCGCGTGGCGGCGCGCCTTGCCGGTCTCCAGCTGGATGACGTCGAGGATCTCCTCGCGCCGGTCGACCAGCGCGTCCGCCAGCCGCAGGAACGGCTTGACCCGCTCCCCTGCGGGCAGCGCCGCCCAGGCCCGCTGCGCCTCCCGGGCGCGCTCGTGGGCCTTGCGGACGTCGTCGGCACTGGAGACCGGAACGGTAGCGAGCGGCTCACCGGTGAACGGGCTGGGGATCGTCGCGCTCTCTGAGCCGTCCGAGACCACGTGGGAGACCAGCCGGTCGACCAGGGTCTGGGAGAGCTGCGCGTCTTTGGCAGGGACCGTCGGGGATGCCATGCAGGCAGAGTATGACCCCCTGGCCATTTTTGGCTACCTGCAAGTAACGCACTACGTGCAGTGATATGCCCCACCTGATCCCGTAGTGTCCGTCACCAGCTGACAACCGGCGGCGAACGGAGCGTTCCAAGACGGCCGGAATTGCGCAACTCCCAGACTGACCATGTCCGACCGGTGTATTCCGAAGAGGACGGGAGAATCTCGGCGCGCGACCCGCCGCCCGGACCGGCCGCTGCCACGCGTCCGGCCACGGCGAGCCGCCGCCGCACAAGGGGAGGAACGGACGCACGCCCGCGAACGGAGCCGCGCACGGGCGGCCGGCGCCCGCGCGGGAAGGTACGGCCACGGCACATGGGGAGCCGGACACGCGACGCACGAGGAGCACGTGTCTCGGCCAGGGAGGGGACAGCGTATGAGGGACGCCTACGGCGACAGGCGGTCTGAGGATGCCATCGCGGGGGGCGGGGCCCTGCGGCCGCCCGGAGGCAGCGGCCCCGGGCCGCGGCGGGACCGGCGGGAGCAGACTCGCGTCGCTCTGCTCAGCGCCGCCGAGCGCCTCTGGGCCGAGCACGGCATCCACGGCGCCTCGCTCGACGACATCGCGGCGGCGGCCGGGCTCACCAAAGGCGCCGTCTACTCCAACTTCGCGGGCAAGACCGACCTGCTGCTCGCGCTGATGGAACGCATCACCAGCGACCGCACCCGCCCCGACGTCTGCGACGAGCTGCGCGCCGCCGGAGACGGCGCCGGCCTCAGCGGCCGCCCGTCCCGCCACGACGCCGACGACGGGCCCCGCCGCATCACGCTGCTCCTCGTCGAGTTCTGGCTCTACGGCATGCGCGACTACGCCGCCGGCTGGCGGATCGCCGACTGGTACGCCGAGCGCCGCGCCCAGCTGGCCAGCGAACTCGAACCCGCGGACGGCATCGCTCCCGCCGACCGCGCCACCCTCACTCTCGCGCTGGACTTCGGCCTGGCCTTCCAGCACCTCCTGGACCCGGACCGAGTCCCCGCCGATCTCTACAGGACCGGCAAGTCCCTCGTGCAGGCCCCCTGCCCGGACGCCCCCGCCTGACCGCGCCCGCATCGCGGCCCCACGACGTTCACGGCCGGTTCGGCCGGTTCGGCCGGGTCAGGGGGTCGCGATGGGGACTATCTCGGGGGCGCCCTTGCGGTGGGCGTCGGCCTCCTGGTCGTCGTCCTGCGTCTGGGAGGCGCGTTCGGCCTCCACGCGCTTGCGGTAGTACTCGATCTCGCGGTCGCGCTGCTTCTTGGACCAGCCGAGGACGGGGGCCAGGAGGTCGGCGGCCTCCTGGGCGACGCCGACGCCGCGGTCCCAGGTCTCGATGGAGACGCGGGTGCGGCGGGCGAGGACGTCGTTGAGGTGCCGGGCGCCCTCGTGGGTGGCGGCGTAGACGACCTCGGCGCGGAGGTAGTCCTCGGCGCCCGTCAGCGGCTTGGCCAGGTCGGGCTTGTCGGAGATCAGTTCGAGCAGATCGTCCACGAGGGTGCCGTAGCGGCGCAGGAGGTGCTCGATGCGAGCGACGTGCACGCCGGAGCGGGACGCCAGGCGGTGGCGGGCGTTCCACATCGCCTGGAAGCCGTCGCCGCCGACGAGCGGGATGCGGTCCGTGCAGGACTCGGCGACCTTGCCGTCCAGGCCGTGGACGACGGCGTCGATGGCGTCCTTGGCCATGACGCGGTACGTCGTGTACTTGCCGCCGGCCACCAGGACCAGGCCCGGGACGGGGTGCGCGACGACGTGCTCACGGGAGAGCTTGGAAGTCTCCTCGGTCTCGCCGGTGAGCAAGGGGCGCAGGCCCGCGTAGACGCCCTCGACGTCGTCGTGGGTGAGGGGGGTGTTGAGGACGGAGTTGACGTGGTCCAGCACGTAGTCGATGTCGGCCTTGGAGGCGGCCGGATGCGCCCTGTCGAGGTCCCAGGCCGTGTCGGTGGTGCCGATGATCCAGTGGCGTCCCCACGGAATCACGAACAGGACGGACTTCTCCGTGCGGAGGATGATCCCCGTCGAGGAGTGGATGCGGTCCTTGGGGACGACCAGGTGAATGCCCTTCGAGGACTTCACATGGATCTGGCCGCGCCCGCCGACGAGTTCCTGGATGTCGTCCGTCCAGACGCCGGTGGCGTTCACGACCTGCTTCGCGCGGACCTCGCTCGTCGTGTTCCCTTCGAGGTCGCGGATGCGCAGGCCCGTGACGCGTTCCCCCTCGCGCAGGAAACCGAGGCACTGGGTGCGGGACGCGATCTGGGCGCCGTACTCCGCGGCCGTCCGCAGCACCGTCATCACGTAGCGGGCGTCGTCGACCTGCGCGTCCCAGTACTGGATCGCGCCGGTGAAGGAGTCCTTGCGCAGGGACGGCGCGAGCCGCAGCGCGCCGCGCCGGGTCAGGTGCCGGTGGTGCGGGACGCCGCGGGTGCTGCCCATCTGGAACGCGAGCGCGTCGTACAGCGCGACGCCCGCCCCCAGGTACGCCCGCTCCCACACGTGGTGGGTCGTCGGCAGCAGGAACGGGACGGGCTTCACCAGGTGCGGCGCGATCTGCTGCAGCAGCAGGCTGCGCTCGGTCAGCGCCTCCCGGACGAGGTCGAAGTTGTACTGCTCCAGGTAGCGCAGCCCGCCGTGGATCAGCTTCGACGAGCGCGACGACGTCCCGGACGCGAAGTCGCGCGCCTCGACCACCGCGACCGACAGCCCCCGGGTGGCCGCGTCCAGCGCCGCGCCCGCCCCGACGATGCCGCCGCCGACGACGACGACGTCGAACTCCTCGCGCGCCATGCGGTCGAGCGCCGCCGCCCGCTCGGCCGGGCCCAGCCGGGAACTTCCAAGTCCGGTCACCGGTGATGCCGTCATCGCATATCCCCCCACAGCGTTCGGTTCCCAGCAGTACCTACCCAAGAGTAGGGACGGGCCCACTCCCGAAAACCCTGAACGAGCGTGGGTTCGCTCTCAGTCGGTGGACCGGCGTGGAGCCACCACGACCTGTACCCGCTGGAACTCCTTCAACTCCGTGTAACCGGACGTCGCCATGGCGCGGCGCAGGGCCCCGATGAGGTTCATGGAGCCGTCCGCGACATGGGACGGGCCGTAAAGGATCTGCTCCATCGTCCCGATCGTCCCGATGTCGAGGCGGGTTCCGCGCGGGACGTCGCCGTGGTGCGCCTCGCTGCCCCAGTGGTAGCCGCGCCCGGGCGCCTCGGTGGAGCGGGCGAACGGGGAGCCGACCATCACGGCGTCGGAGCCGCACGCGAACGCCTTGGCGATGTCGCCGCTGTTGACCATGCCGCCGTCGGCGATCACGTGGACGTAGCGTCCGCCGGACTCGTCCATGTAGTCGCGGCGGGCGGCCGCCACGTCCGCGACCGCGGTGGCCATGGGGACGGCGACGCCGAGGACGGTCCGCGTCGTGTGCCCCGAGCCGCCGCCGAACCCGACCAGGACGCCGGCGGCGCCGGTCCGCATCAGGTGCAGCGCGGCCGTGTAGGTGGAGCAGCCGCCGACGATGACGGGGACGTCGAGGTCGTAGATGAACTGCTTGAGGTTGAGGGGCTCGGCCCGTCCCGACACGTGCTCGGCGGACACGGTCGTCCCGCGGATCACGAACAGGTCGACGCCCGCGTCGATGACGGCCTTGTGGAACTGGGCGGTGCGCTGCGGCGACAGCCGCGCGGCGACGGTGACGCCCGCCTCCCGGACCTCTTCGATCCGGCGGCCGATCAGCTCGTCCTTGATCGGCTCGGAGTAGATCTCCTGGAGCCGCTCGGTGGCGCGCACGTCGTCCAGCGAGGCGATCTCGGCGAGCAGCGGCTCGGGGTTCTCGTACCGCGTCCACAGCCCTTCGAGGTCGAGGACGGCGAGGCCGCCGAGCCGGCCGACGGCGATCGCGGTGGCGGGGCTGACGACGCTGTCCATCGGCGCGACGACCAGCGGCATCTCGAAGCGGTAGGCGTCGATCTGCCAGGCGACGCTGACCTCCTCGGGGTCGCGCGTCCGGCGGGACGGCACGATGCCGATGTCGTCGAAGGCGTACGCCCGGCGGCCGCTCTTACCCCGGCCGATCTCCACCTCAGCAGCCACTCTGTTCCTTTCATCGCCCTCGGCGTCAGGCGCTGGAGCACCTTCGTCGGCGGGCAATGCGGCGATCGCTGCATCGCTCCGACTCGCCCAGGGGCCCGCTGCGCGATCAGGTTCTCGCAAGCTCGAACCCGGCTTCGCACGCGATCGCAACGTTTCGGTTGTTGCAGGTCTGGTTCCTACCCTGGGGATTCTATCGGCCTTGGTAATTCGGGGCTTCTACGGTCATCTGGATGTCGTGGGGGTGGCTTTCGCGGAGGCCGGCGGCGCTGATCCGCATGAGCTGGCCGCGCTCCTGGAGTTCGGGGATCGTGCGGGTCCCCGCGTACCACATGGACTGGTGCAGGCCGCCGACCAGCTGGTGCGCGACGTTGGCGAGCGGGCCGCGGTAGGGCACCTGGCCCTCGACGCCCTCGGGGATCAGCTTCTCCTCGGCGCTGACGTCGGCCTGCGCGTAGCGGTCCTTGGAATAGGACGCGCCGCGCTCGCGGTTGCGCATCGCGCCGAGCGAGCCCATGCCGCGGTACGACTTGTACTGCTTGCCATGGACGAAGATCAGCTCGCCCGGGGACTCCTCGACGCCGGCGAGCAGGCTGCCGAGCATGACCGTCTCGGCGCCCGCGACCAGGGCCTTGGCGATGTCGCCGGAGTACTGCAGGCCGCCGTCCCCGATCACCGGGACGCCGGCCTCCTTCGCCGCGCGGGCCGCCTCGAAGATCGCGGTGATCTGCGGGACGCCGACGCCGGCGACGATGCGGGTGGTGCAGATCGAGCCGGGGCCGACCCCGACCTTGATCGCGTCGGCGCCCGCGTCCACCAGGATCTTCGCGCCGGCGTAGGTGGCCACGTTGCCGCCGATGACCTCGACCCCGGAGTTGCCCTTGATCACGGCGATCGTGTCGGCGACGCCCTTGGAGTGGCCGTGCGCCGTGTCCACGATGATCACGTCGGTGCCGGCCTCGATCAGCGCGCGGGCGCGGCGGATCGCGTCCTCGCCGACGCCCACGGCGGCGGCGACGAGCAGCCGGCCGTCGGAGTCCTTGGTGGCGTCCGGATACTGCTCGCTCTTGGTGAAGTCCTTGGTGGTGATGAGGCCCTTGAGCCGGCCGTCGGCGTCCACCAGCGGGAGCTTCTCGACCTTGTTGCCCGCCAGCAGCCGGAACGCCTCGTCCCGCGACACGCCCACCGGCGCCGTCACCAGCGGCATCGGGGTCATGACCTCGCGGACCGAACGGGACAGGTCGGACTCGAAGCGCATGTCGCGGTTCGTCACGATGCCGACCAGGACGCCCCGCACGTCGGTGACCGGCACGCCGGAGATCCGGTAGCGCGCGCACAGCTCCTCGACGTCGGCGAGCGTCGCGTCCGGCAGGCAGGTGACCGGGTTGGTGATCATCCCGGACTCGGACCGCTTGACCCGGTCGGCTTCCTCGGCCTGGTCCTCGATCGACATGTTGCGGTGCAGGACGCCGATGCCGCCCTGCCGCGCCATCGCGATCGCCGTGCGCGCCTCGGTCACCGTGTCCATCGCCGCGGACAGGAGCGGGATCCGCAGCGAGATCGCGCGGGTGAGCCGCGTCGTGGTGTCGGCCTCGCCGGGCTGCATGTCGGAGTACCCGGGGAGCAGCAGCACGTCGTCGAAGGTCAGGCCCTGCGGGAGGAACTTGTCGGGCTCGGCGGCGGGGTTCATGACGTCCTTCCCGTGGTGGTGGCGGCATCGGGCCAGGTCACGCGGGACCCTGTTCCCATGGTAGGCCGTGAGCCCGCGCCGGGACGGGCTCTTGCGCACGACGGGCACGTGGTCTTGATGACACCACTCAACAAGCCGGACGGCGCCGAACATTCCCGTCACTCCTCCACGCAGCGTGTCTGTTCGCGCACAGAGGAGAGCGGGGGGTGCACCTTTCGGGCCGTCCGGCAGTAGCGTGGGAGTGTGCACGACGACGCTCCGCTCGACCCGTTCGCCGGAGATCCGGAGGATCCGGCGGCGGCGCTCGGCGACCCCGGCGACGAGGCCGCTCCGCTCACCGTGACGGAGCGGGAGGACGTGCTGGCCGACCTCGCCGACCTGGAGGTGTTCCGGGCGCTGCTGGAGCCGCTCGGCGTGCGCGGGCTCACCGTCGACTGCGGCGACTGCGGCAAGCTGCACTACATCGACTGGGAGCTGCTGCACGGCAACCTGCGCCACCTGCTGGACGCCGGCCTGCCCCGCGTCCACGAACCCGCCCTCTCCCCCGACCCCGTCGACTACGTGAGCTGGGAGTACGCGCGCGGCTACGTCGACGGCGTGATCGACAGCGAAGAGGGCCACGACGAGACCTAGCCGCCGCACCCGCCGGTTCCGGAGGGCCCGCCGGTTCCCGGAGGGCCGTCAGCCGTCCCAGCGTGGGGTTTTGTAGTTGTTCGCTTGTTCCTCGGCTTCGCGGCGCAGGTCGTCCAGGCGGCGGCCCAGGTCGTCGTCGGGCGGGCCGGCGTCCGGGCGGCCGGACGGGGCCGAGCGCGTGATCGCGGCGGGGAGGTCCGGGCGGCCGTGCTCGTGCCGGGGCGGGAACAGCTGCTCCAGGCGCCGCTTGAGGCGTTCGATGTCCGCGCGCTCGAGGTCGCGGCGCGGCTGGGACGCCGTGCCGGGCACCGGGCGGGCGGGCGGCCGCGGACGCTCGTGCGTCGCGGCGTCGACGTCGGCGGCCGCGGGCTCGCCGTTCCGACCGGGCATCCCGGACGAGCTGGGGGCCGGGGCGGCGGCGGAGCGGTCGGCGACGCCGCCGCCCGCCGCCGCGACGCCGGTGCTGGCGAGGACGGCGCCCGCCACGCCCAGCGCGACGATGGTGCGGGGCCCGCGGCGCCGCGGGCCGGGGCCGGGCGGGGCCGGCGGGGCCGGGTCGGCGATCTGCTCGTCCACGTCCGCGACCAGCGCGCTCAGCAGCCGCACCGCCGGGTCGGACTCGTCGGCCGGACGCGCCGGGCCGGGGCCGCGCCGCGCCGCCAGCGACTCGATGAGCGCGTCGGTACGGCGGACCGCGGCCAGGTCCGCGGCCAGGTCCGCGGCCGGCGGCCGGGCCGCCGGGGCCGGGGCATCACCGGAGTGCGAGGGCTCGGCCGGATTCGGGGCGCCCCCGATGCCGGTGAGGGGGCCTCGCTCCGTCAAGCGATCGACTCCTCTCTGGCCATCGCCCGGAGCCGGGCCAGGGCCCGGTGCTGCGCGACCCGCACCGCGCCCGCGGACATGCCCAGCACGTTGCCGGTCTCCTCGGCCGACAGGCCCGCGACGACCCGCAGCAGCACCAGCTCGCGCTGGTGCTCGGGCAGCCGGGTGAGCAGGTCGCGGGCGCGCTGCGCCTCGATGTAGCGGACCACGGTCTCCTCGGGCCCGGGACGGTCGTCGGGACCGTCCGGCAGGTCCTCGGTGGGCACCGCGGCGCGGACCGCGCTGCGCAGCGCGTCGGCGATCTTGTGCGCGGCGATGCCGAAGACGAAGGAGGCGAAGGGGCGGCCCATGTCCCGGTAGCGGGGCAGGGCCGACAGGACGGCGATGCAGACCTCCTGTGCCACGTCGTCGGCGATGTGGTACTGCCCGGAGACGCGGCCGAGCCGGGCCCGGCAGTACCGGACGATCATGGGACGCACCTCGGCGATGAGGACCTCGATGGCGCCTGGATCGCCCTGCACGGCGAGGTTCGTCAGCTCCCTGAGATCGCCGTCGCCCGCGACCGCGGCGCGCGGAACCCGGGTCCCGCGGCCGGTGTCGCGGGGCGGTGGAGGGGCAGGCCCTCCCGAGGGTTCGGCAGCGCGCGCGGTCATGGTCCCGGCGTAGCATCCCTCGGTCACGTCAAGCATGATGCCCAGCACCGCCGGGCGTGTCTGCCCCGTCCATGGCAACGGAATGGTCACAGTGCTGGAACGAACCTGGGGATACTACGCCGCGCGTTCGCTCCACCGCCCGGTGTCACGAAATCTTGACCGGCTCCTCCAGCTCCGGACAGGTCCTCAGTCGGCGAAAGGCGAGACCCCCGCCCGGACGGACGGGGGCCTGCCATGCGGTTCCGGACGGCTCAGTGGCCGTGCCCGTGACCGTGGCCGTGACCGCCGGCGGCCGGCTCCTCTTCCTCCGGCTTGTCGACGACGAGCACCTCGGTGGTGAGCAGCATGCCCGCGATCGACGCGGCGTTGGTGACCGCCGAACGCGTGACCTTCACCGGGTCGATGACGCCCTGGGCGATCAGGTCGCCGTACTCGTCCGTCGCGGCGTTGTAGCCGTGCCCGGCCTGCAGCGCCTGCACCTTGGAGACGACGACGTAGCCCTCCTGGCCGGCGTTCTCGGAGATCCACCGCAGCGGCTCGTTCAGCGCGCGGCGGACGGCCTCGGCACCGGTGGCCTCGTCGCCGGACAGCCCGAGCGCGTCGAAGCCCTCCTTGGCGACGTGCACCAGCGCGCTGCCGCCGCCGGACACGATGCCCTCCTCGATCGCCGCGCGGGTCGCCGAGATGGCGTCCTCCAGGCGGTGCTTCTTCTCCTTCAGCTCCACCTCGGTGGCGGCGCCGACGCGCAGCACGCAGACCCCGCCGGCCAGCTTGGCCAGGCGCTCCTGCAGCTTCTCGCGGTCCCAGTCGGAGTCGGAGTTCTCGATCTCGACCTTGATCTGGTTGACCCGCGCGTTGATGTCGTCCGCGGAGCCCTCACCGTCGACGACGGTGGTGGCGTCCTTGGTGACGGTGATGCGGCGGGCGCGGCCGAGGTCCTCCAGCCCGATGGAGTCGAGCTTGAGGCCGATGGCCTCGCTGACGACCTGGCCGCCGGTGAGGGTGGCCATGTCGCCGAGCATCGCCTTGCGGCGGTCGCCGAAGCCGGGCGCCTTCACCGCGACCGACAGGAACGTGCCGCGGATCTTGTTGGCGACGAGCAGCGCCAGGGCCTCGCCCTCGACGTCCTCGGCCACCACGAGCAGCGGCTTCTTGGTCTGCGCGACCTTCTCGGCCAGCGGCAGGAACTCCTGCACGTTGGAGATCTTGCCGTCCACGATGAGCACGTAGGCGTCCTCCAGGACGGCCTCCATGCGCTCGTGGTCGGTCACCATGTGCGGCGACAGGTAGCCCTTGTCGAACTGGAGGCCCTCGGTGAACTCCAGCTCAAGGCCCATCGTGTGGGCCTCCTCGACGGTGATGACACCGTCCTTGCCGACCTTCTCGAACGCCTCGGCGATCAGCTCGCCGATCTGCGGGTCCTGCGCGGAGATGGTCGCGACGTGCGCGATCTCGTCCTTCTCCACGATCTCCCGGGCCGACTTCAGCAGCTGGTCGGACACGAACTGGGCGGCGGCGTCGATGCCGCGCTTGAGCGCGAGCGGGGACGCGCCGGCCGCCACGTTGCGGGTGCCCTCCCGGACCAGCGCCTGCGCGAGGACGGTCGCCGTGGTGGTGCCGTCGCCCGCGATGTCGTTGGTCTTGGTCGCCACTTCCTTGGCGAGCTGGGCCCCGAGGTTCTCGTAGGGGTCCTCCAGCTCCACCTCGCGGGCGATGGTGACGCCGTCGTTGGTGATCGTCGGCGCGCCGAACTTCTTGTCGATGACGACGTTGCGGCCGCGCGGGCCGATCGTCACCTTGACGGCGTCCGCGAGAGCGTTGACGCCGCGCTCAAGAGCCCGGCGAGCGTCCTCCTCGAATTCCAGGATCTTCGCCATGCGGATACTCCTCTTCACGCGATCCGCCCCGGCAGCCCCGCCGAAGGCGGCGCCGACCGGGGCGGGTGCATCACGTCTCGGTGATTACTTCTCGATGACCGCGAGCACGTCGCGGGCCGAGAGGACGAGGTACTCCTCGTTGTTGTACTTGACCTCGGTGCCGCCGTACTTGCTGTAGAGCACGACCTCGCCGACCTTGACGTCGACGGGGACGCGCTCGCCCTTGTCGTCGACACGGCCCGGGCCCACCGCGATGACGGTGCCCTCCTGGGGCTTTTCCTTCGCGGTGTCCGGGATCACCAGGCCCGACGCGGTGGTGGTCTCGGCCTCAAGCGGCTGGACGACGATGCGGTCCTCAAGCGGCTTGAGAACAACCTTGGTGGCGGTCGTCACGATCTGACCTCCCCTTCGATTGGTCCTCGGCCGGCCACGGATGACCGGCCAGCACATGTGACAGAGAGGCGACCCTGGACCGGCCTGCCGTCGCGGGTGCCAGACCGACCTTTGTCGCTGTTTGTTGGCACTCTCAGTACGAGAGTGCCAGTCATGGAGACTATTCCGTGCCCGTGAGCGCGTCAACACGGACACGGGCGCACGGGGCAGTGTTCACCGACCGCTAACTTCCCCCCATGGACATCGCGTCGTTCCGGGCCCTGCGCACCCCGTCCGGCCAGGCACTCCTCAGCGAGGCGGCGGACGCGGACGTGCGCGAGGACGCGCTGCTGGCGACGGCGTCCCGGTTGCGCGAACGCCACGATCCGGCGCTCGTCGCGGCGGCGCTCACGCAGGTGCGGCTCCGGGAGCGGGCACGGGTCAAGTTCGGTGCGGACGCCGACCGCATGTACTTCACGCAGGCGGGGCTTGAGCAGTCGACCCGCGCGAGTGTGGCGGCACATCGTGCGCGACGGTTCGCCGCCCGTCTGGACGGCGCACGCGTGCTCGACCTCGGGTGCGGCATAGGCGCCGACCTCATCGCGCGGGCGCGTGCGGACCTCGCCGGGGAGGGCGTGGAACTCGACCTCCTCACGGCAGAGGTGGCGCAGGCGAACGTGGCCGCTTTTGGACTCAACGCCTCTGTGCGCATCGGGGACGCCACCAAGGCCACCCTGGACGGGTTCGACGCGGTGTTCGCCGACCCCGGGCGACGTACTGCTCGTGGCAGGGTCTTCGACCCCCGCTCGTACGAGCCGCCGCTTGACATCGTCCTGGACATGGCCCGGAAGCTGCCTGCCGCCTGCGTCAAGGTGGCGCCCGGCATACCGCATGAGGCCGTTCCAGACGACGCAGAGGCCGAGTGGGTGTCGGTCCACGGCGACGTCAAGGAGGCGGCCCTCTGGCTAGGGTCGCTCGCAGGGGACGTGGGACGCCGAGCCACGCTGCTCAAGTCCGACACCGACCCGGAGGTCTGGACGCTGACCCCGCAGGGGCTCGACGTCCCGGATGTGCGCGCGTGGGGCCGTTACCTGTACGAGCCTGACGGAGCGGTGATCCGCGCCCATCTGGTGGGTGAGGTGGCGGAGCTGGTCGGCGGCGGGCTCGCGGACCCGCACATCGCGTACATCACGTCCGACCGGCTGTGCCCGACACCGTTCGCGTCCGCCTACGAGATCGAGGACGTGCTGCCGTTCTCCGTGAAGCGCCTGCGCTCGGAGCTGCGGCGCCGCGAGGCCGGCGTGCTGACCGTCAAGAAGCGCGGCTCGGCCGTCGACGTCGACCGGCTGCGGCGCGACCTCGGCTTCGGCGGACGCAGGGCGCGCCGGGGCGGCGCGGAGCTGACGCTGGTGGTGACGCGCGTCGGGCGCGACCCGGTCGCCCTCCTCACCCGCCCCGTCCCGGGCGCCTGACCGGGCCGGCGCGGGCACCGGACGGCAACCGTGCCCAAAGATCTTCCGCACGGGCGGGCAACGCCAAGCGGGACCGGGCGACGCGCCACGGCGGTGCAAATCATCGGCGTTTTCCGGCATCACGTCCACCAGGGATTGCGGGTGCCCGGCAAGGGCGCGGCACCGGCCGCGAATCGGCGCACCGAGATCAACGCACCCGAAAACACCGAGGCGGCTTCAGCGGCAGGGACTTCGGGCCCGCGAAATACCCTCCGAAATAGGGCCTGAGCCCGCCGCGCGGCATCACATTCCCGTGGATACGCGTCGGCCATCCGTACTCACCGGCGGTTCGGGAACTGCCGATGTCGGACGAGATGTACGGACACGGCGCCACACCGCGCCCGCCGCCCACCACTGACACATCACCACGAGCACCGCGATTGCCGCGAAGCGGGGAACAAACCCGCACCCGGCCATTTTTCGCTATTCACCCCAGCCGGATAACAGGCGCATTCCGCAGAACTCACAATCTTCTCTGCTACCCGTTTTAGCGGCTCTCTACACGCACTACAGTGGCCATCTCACAGATTCATTTGCCGTGCGTCATTTCGTCGCGCCGGCACACGAAGGAGCATCGGGTGGAAACGAATCACAACTTCCTGCAGACGGGGGGTCAACCGGTCTCGGATCGGATGCGGGAGTTGCTCGCCCGTGCGGCGCAGGACCACGTCTATGAACAGCGCTCACAGGGTCAGGTCCTGGACGAGATTCGGCAGCGGCTGGAGGGCATGGAGTGGCTGCTCCGCGAGGTCCGCGAGCGGGAGCTCAGCGGGCTGACCGGGCAGATCGAGAGCGTCCGCGGCCAGGTCGACGAGCTGTCCGGCAAGCCCCCGGAATGGGCCGAGGGACTGGCCGAGCACATCGAGTCGTTCGGCGAGCGGGTCAAGCCCGTCGCCGAGCTGCCCGCGCTGTGGGCTGACGTCGGCGTCGTCGCCGAGAACGTCGACGAGGGCCTGACCCGGATCCAGGCCGTCCTCGACTCGGCGCAGCAGATCACCGACGCCACCCGGCAGGCGTCCCAGCGCATGGACGAGATGACCAAGCGGCTGGACAAGCTCCAGGGCAGCATGGAGGCCGCGTCCGTCCGCTTCAACCGGCTGGACAAGTCGCTCGCCGAACTGGGCCACCGGTCCGAGCGGCTGGAACACTCGATCAACGGGGTCACGTCGCGGGTCGACCAGTCGCTCGGCGAGATGGCCGAGCGGATGGAGCAGGGGCTCGAGGCCGTCAGCGGCCGGGTCGAGGGCGTCGGCGGCCGGCTCGACGGACTGGACGGGCGGCTGGACGGCGTCGACGGCCGGCTCGAAGGGCTGTCCGGCAAGCTGGAGGGCCTGGACGGGCGGTTCGAGGGCCTCGACGGCCGCATCGACGGGGTCGGCGAGCGGATCGGCCGGCTCCCCGCCACGCTGGAGATCGCCGAGCTGCACCGCATGCTGCGCGACCTCGCGCAGCGTCCCGCGGCCGAGTACGGCGACCGGTTCGACGCGCTGGAGAAGCACCTCGCCGAGGCGGTCGACCCGCTGATCGAGGAACTGCGCGCCCGGCCGGACCGCGACGAGGTCAAGGCGACCATGTCGCAGATCGCCGAAACCGCCTACAGCGACGTCGCCAAGCGCATGGACGAGTTCTCCCGCCGGTTCGAGGACGTGCACGAGGACGTCCGCAAGCGCATCGAGAACATCCACGAGGAGGTCGCCAAGCGGGTCGACGGCGCGCTGGAGGAGTTCACCGCGCAGGTCGACCTCGTCTCCCGCCGGGTCGAGTCGGTGCACGCCGACGTCGCCAAGCAGGTCGAGTCCGTGCACAGCGACGTGACGCGGCAGGTCGGCAACGTCCACGACGACTTCGGCAAGCGGATCGGGGACATCCACGAGGACGTCACCCGGCAGGTCGGCAACATCCACGAGGACGTCGCCAAGCAGGTCGGCAACATGCAGGAGGACGTCGCGCGGCAGGTGGGCGGCGTCCAGGCGGAGTTCGCGCGGCGCGTGGAGGGCATGCAGGACGAGGCCGGGCGGCGCGCCGACGCCGCGCAGGCCGACTTCGCCAAGCGCTTCCTGCACGTCGAGGACGAGGTCGTCCGCAAGGTCGACGGCGTCCACGACGAAGTCTCCAAGCAGGTCAACGCGGTGCACGAGGACGTGCTGAAGCGGCTGTCCACGCTGGAGGAGACGATGCTCGCGCTGGCCGAGGCGCTGCTGCGCCCCCGCCGCGACCCCAAGGACTGACCTCCGTCCGGGTGGGGCCGCGCGGGCCCCACCCGGACACCTCCGGATACCCAACGGAATCCGCGGCGTTTGTCCGGCAACCGCCCGCGACGACCGAAGGTGCTCCTGCAAGCCGCCCCGCTGACGTGCATTCTGTTACGTTCTGTCTTCGCAAAATCACTCCCAATACCCTTCGGAATCCGTTTTTATGGATCAGGTGACTCGCACACCGGCTCCCTGCCTGCCGACCGGCGCCCCACCCGGCCACCTCACCCTTCGCTGGGTCGAGGGGTGTCTCGGCAAGGGCGCCGAGGTCCGCATGGTGCGGCCGCTCGCCGGCGGGACCACGCACGCCAACCACGCCCTGCTCGTGGAGAGCGGCTCGGGCAGCGCCCACCGCCTCGTCCTGCGCCGCTGGACGAGCCCCGCCGCCTCGCCCGACTTCTGCCCCGAACGGGAGATCGCCGCGCTCGCGCTCCTCGCCGGCTGCGAGATCCCCACCCCGGCCCTCGTCGCCGCCGACCCCGCCGGCGCCTACTGCGACGTCCCGGCCCTGCTGATCACCCGGCTCCCCGGCCATCCGCCCCGGCCGTCCCCCGACGACCTGCCCGAGTACCTCATCCAGCTGGCCGCCGCGCTGCTGGCGGTGCACGCGCTGAACGGCGCGTCCACGATGCCCCCGTACGTCCCGTACAACCGGCTCGACGTGCGGCGCCCGCCCAAGCACGCGCTCCGCCCCGGCCTGTGGGAGCGCGCCTTCGAGGTCGCGGCCCGTCCGGCCCCCGAGGCGCCCGTCCGGTTCATCCACCGCGACTACCACGCCGACAACACGCTGTGGTCCTACGGAAGGCTCACCGGCGTCGTCGACTGGTCGGACGCCTCGTCCGGCCCCGTCGCCGCCGACATCGCCTGCATGCGCCGCGGCCTCGCCCTCCGCTACGGCACCTCGGTCGCCGACCGCTTCCTCGCGTCCTTCGACCAGGTCTCCGGAGGTCACGTCCACGACCCCTACTGGGACGTCCGCTGCCTCCTGGACCTGCTCCCCGAGACCGAGGACCACACGATGGACGAGGCCAAAGTCCCCCTCTTCGAGGACTACCTGGCCGCGCTCCTGGCGGAGTGCTAGCTCCTCAGAGCGTGATCGTCTCTATGGGGAGGCTGGAGTCGGCGGGGAGTTCCAGGTCGGACGGGGACGCGCCGGAGGCGACCAGTTCGGAGCCCAGGGCGGCGACCATCGCGCCGTTGTCGGTGCAGAGTTTGGGGCGCGGGACGCGCAGGCGGACGCCGGCCGCCTCGCAGCGTTCGGCGGCCAGGGCGCGGAGCCGGGAGTTCGCGGCGACGCCGCCGCCGATCAGCAGGTCGCGGACGCCGTTGTCCGCGCAGACCTTCAGGGCCTTCTGCGTCAGGACGTCGACCACGGCCTCCTGGAAGGACGCGGCCACGTCCGGCACCGGGACGGCCTCGCCCGCGCGCTCCTTGGCCTCCACCCAGCGGGCCACCGCCGTCTTCAGGCCGGAGAACGAGAAGTCGTAGGTGCCGTCCTTGTACTTGCCGCGCGGGAACGCGATCGCGGCGGGGTCGCCCTCGCGGGCCATCCGGTCGATGATCGGGCCGCCGGGGAAGCCGAGGCCGAGGACGCGCGCGACCTTGTCGAACGCCTCGCCGGCCGCGTCGTCCACCGTGCTGCCGAGCGAGCGGACGTCGCCCGCCACGTCCGGCACCAGCAGGATGGACGAGTGGCCGCCCGACACCAGCAGCGCCACGCAGGGCTTCGGCAGGGGGCCGTGTTCGAGCTGGTCGACGCACACGTGCGCGGCGAGGTGGTTGACCCCGTACAGCGGCTTGCCGAGGGACAGCGCGTACGCCTTCGCGGCCGCGACGCCGACCATCAGCGCGCCCGGCAGGCCCGGCCCGGCGGTGACGGCGAACGCGTCCACGTCGGTGAACGCCACGCCGGCGTCCGCCAGCGCGCGTTCGACGGTCGGCCCCATCGCCTCCAGGTGCGCGCGCGACGCGACCTCCGGCACGACGCCGCCGAAGCGGGCGTGCTGCTCGACGCTGGAGGCGATGGCGTCCGCCAGCAGCGTGTTGCCGCGCACGATCCCGACCCCGGTCTCGTCGCACGACGTCTCGATCCCGAGCACCAGCGGCTCGTCCCGAATCATCACTTCTCCCGGTTGAAGCCCATGGGCCGGCGGCGGTCGAGCGTGCGGCTCATCACGATCGCATCCACGTCCGAGGGCTGGTAGTAGCGCTTGCGGAGGCCGACCCTGACGAAGCCGAACCGCTCGTAGAGGCGGTGCGCGGCGTCGTTGTCGGCGCGGACCTCCAGGAACACCGACTCGCTGTTGCGGCGGACGGCCTCGTTCAGCAGCTCGGTGAGCAGCGCCGCGCCGATGCCGTGCTTGCGCCGGTCGGCGCGCACCCCGATGGTCTGCACGTCGGCCTGCCCGCCCGCCGCCGCGAGGCCCGCGTAGCCGACGATCTCGCCGCCGGGTTCGGCCGCGACGACATAGTGGCGGGTGCGCGGCTGGTCGGCGAGTTCGCCGCGCAGCATCTCCTCGCTCCAGGCGTCCTCGGGGAACAGGGCCTCCTCCAGCCGGTGGACGGCCGGGAGGTCCGCGTCCGTCATGGGCCGCAGGACGAGATCGGTCATGCCGGTGTCACCTTTTTGCGGGGGCCCGGTTCCTTCGCGTCCGGCCTGCGCAGGTACAGCGGCTCCGGCGTGAGCAGTCCGGGGACCTTGAGGCCGGCCAGGCGGGACACGGTCAGCTCAGCGAGGGCCCCGGCGGTCGGCAGCAGCGGTTCATGGCCGGAGTCACCGAGGACCTCCGGGTAGAGGGCGGCGCCCTCACCTACGACGGGCAGCCCTTGCGGGACATCCGACGGCGGGCCGACGGCAGGTTCGGTGGCGCGCGCGCGGGCCGAGTCGTACCGCGCCCAGTAGACCTCCTTGCGGCGGGCATCGGTGGCGACGACGAACGGCTCGTCCCGGCCGGTGGCCCAGGCGATGATGTCCAGGGTGCAGACGCCGTGCACGGGGATGCTCAGGGCCTCGCCCATGGCGCGGGCCGTGACGAGCCCGACGCGCAGCCCCGTGTAGGGCCCCGGCCCGACGCCGACGGAGATCGCGCTCAGGTCGTCCGGCGCAGCCCCGGCCTCCGCCATCACCTGCGCGATGTACGGGGCGAGCAACTCGGTATGCCTTCGCCGGTCGACCGCCTCGGCCGCGCCGCGCGGCACGGCGCCCTCGCCGGGAATCCACTCGTACAGCGCCACGGTGATCGCGGCGGTCGCGGTATCGAAAGCCAAGACCAGCACGGGTTGTAAGCCTACCGGTCAGGCGGCCCGTGCTGGTTCAGCCCTGATTGAGGGCCTGGATCACGGCCTTGGCGACGTCGGTGGCGCCGCCGTTCGCGGACTTGGACGAGAGCGGGTCGCCGTCGTTCGAGCCCGAGTAGTGGATCGTGACCAGGATGTTCGCGAGCCGGACGTTGCCGACGGCCTCCCCCGCCCCCTGCTTGTCGTCGACGCTGTACACGATGTAGCCGTCGTCGCCGACGTTCTCGAGGCGGAGCTTTTCGGTGAGCTTCTGGTCGGGCAGCAGCGCCTTGCCGGACTCGTCGGCGGTGCGCTCGGACGTGAACGTCCTGGTCGCGGCGTCCGTGGGCGTCTGGTCGGCGTTGCCGGCGATCGCGCGGAGCTCGACGGTGAGCTGCCGCTTGGTGTCGCCCGCGTAGGCGCCCCACACGCACTGGTTCTGCCGCTCGCTGCTCTGGTAGCTGTCGGCCTGGGTGCGCTCGGAGCCCGGCGCCAGCCGGTCGATCAGGTCCTGGCCGACGATCGTGCAGGAGTCGGGGACGACGGAGCGCTCGCCCTTCGCCGTCGGGGAGCTCTCGGCGGCGCCGCTGCCGACGATGTCGCCGCCGTCCTTGTCGCCGCTCGCGCCGACGCCGCCCAGGATGACGATCATCGCGAGCACGCAGACGGCGATGCCGGCGACGATGCCGCCCAGGATGACGCCCCAGCGCCGTCCGCCGCCATCGCGCGCCACCCGGTGGCTGCCGGTGCGGTAACCGCCGCTGTCGGCCCGCCGCCGGCCGCTTCCACCGGCGCGGTATCCGCCGGTGTCGCTCCCGTATCCGCCGCTCCCGTATCCGCCGCTGCCGGACCGGTAACCGCCGCTACCGGTCTCGTACGGGCCGGTCTCCCGCTGGTACGGGCCGCTGCCCCGCTGGTACGGGCTCGCCTCGCGCCGGTAGGCACCGGTCTCGCGCTGGTACGACCCCGGCTCCGACCGGTACTTGCCGGTCTCGCCGGCACCGTACGAACCCGACTCGCCCGCACCGTACGAACCCGACTCGGCGGGACCGTACGAACCGGACTCCGGGCGGTACGCGCCGGAGTCCCGCTGATAGGGGGCGCCGCCCCTCTGGTAGGGACCGCTACCTGATTGGCCGGACCCGTAACCGCCGGTTTCGTACCCGCCGGTCTCAGAACCGGCGGTCGGGTACCCGCCCGTCCGGTATCCGCCGGTCTGCTGACCGCCGGTTCCCGAGGGGCCGCCGGACTCCAGGCCCGGGGACGGCGTGTACTCGCCGCCGCCCGTGCCGTATGCACCGCCGTCCGGCCGGTAACCACCGCCTGGCCCTTGGCCACCGCCCGAACCGCGGTAGCTGTCGCGGTCACTACCGCTGCGATGGCTACCACTCACCGGTTCCCACTCCCACTAGGAAATCGATATGTCGCGTAGGTGAGGCTTGTTCGGCAAAGAGTACGACATGCAGCCGTAAAGTGGTCCATCCTGGATGGCAAAAACCACAGAAGTTGCCCGCAGGCCCTCATCCAGCGCCGAGTTCCAGGTCGGACCAGCGATGACCGACCCCGACGATCCTTACTTCGCGTCCCTCGCCGGGCCCGTCCCCGCGCGAAATGATCAGTTCCAGGCGGTCTTCGGCGAGGCCCTCCGCGAGCCCTTCTCCCCATTCCACGATCGTCACCGATTCGTCCACGGACGCGTCGAGATCGAGATCGTCGAGTTCCGCGAAACCGCCGAGCCGGTAGGCGTCCACGTGCACCAGCGGCGGGCCGCCCGCGAGCGACGGATGCACCCGCGCGATGACGAACGTCGGCGAGGTGATCGGGCCCCGCACCTTCAGGCCCTCGCCGATCCCCTGGGTGAGCGTCGTCTTGCCCGCGCCCAGATGCCCGGTCATGACGAGCAGGTCGCCCGCCCGGAGCCGGCCGGCGAGGCGCAGCCCGAGCTCGTGCATGTCCGCCGCGGTCGGGACGGTGACGGTGATCGCGTTCACGCCGTGCGCTCCTCCTCCTGCTGCTGGTAGCCGGGCTGGACGCGGGCGATCAGCCGCCGCAGCGCGCCGGTCACCACCCCCGGGTACTCCAGCGGCAGCACGTGCCCGGCAACCTCCACCTCTACCAGTTCCACGTCCGGCATCGCCGCCGCGATGCGGCGCGCGTGCTCGACCGGGGTCAGCCGGTCCCGCCCGCCGGCCAGCACCACCGCGGGCACCCTGCCGAGGACGCCGAGGCAGCCGACCTTGTCGTGGCCCATCAGCGCCGGGTAGAACTCGGCGATCACGTCGATCGGCGTCGCCCTGATCATCTGCTCCAGGAAGTCGACGACGGACGGGCTGACGTACTTGTCGGCGAACGCCATCTTCCGGGTGACGACGAACGCGAGGTCGGCGCCCAGCCCGCGCGCCTTCTCCACGAGGTCGGCGCGGCGGCCGAGGCCGCGCAGCGTCCCCGGCGCCAGCGGCCGGACGGCCTTCGCGACCACCAGCGGCAGCCCCAGCGTCATCTCCGCCAGGTCACCGCAGGACGTGTTGACGAGCGCGACGCCCACGACCTGCCGGTCGAACAGCTCGGGATGCCGGTCGGCCAGCGCCATGATCGACATCCCGCCCATGGAGTGCCCGATGAGGACGACCGGCTCGTCCGGGCCGACCACCGCCTTCAGCACCGCGTGCAGGTCGTCGCCGGTCTGCTCGATCGTCGCGCGCTCCAGCTTCCCGCGTCCGGACCGGCCGTGGCTGCGCTGGTCCCAGAACACCATGCGCAGCGACCCCTGCAGGTCGCGGCGCTGGTAGTGCCACGAGTCCTGGTTGAGGGTGTAGCCGTGGCAGAACACCAGGGTGAGGCCGGCGTCGTCGGGGCCGTCGATCTCCACGTGCAGCGGGACGCCGTCGTCGGCCTCGACGGTCAGCTCGCGCCCGCGCAGCAGGCCGAACGGCTCGCCGGCGTCCGGGTCGGGCCGCAGCCGCACCCGGCCGACGGCGAAGTGCCGCAGCCCGACGGCCGCGCCCACGCCCGCCGCGCCGACGCCGGCGACGATGCCGGCCACGCCGATCCTGCGCCTGCTCTTGCTGTCCATGCACGCGCCCCCTACAGCGCCCGTCCCGGATACGCCCTCGGCACCCGGGACCCGATGCGGGTGACGATCTCATAGGAGATCGTGTCCAAGGCGTCCGCCCACTCCTGCGCGGTCGGCTCACCCTGGCCGCCCGGCCCGAACAGGATGATCTCGTCACCCGCCGACAGCCGGTCGTCGCCCAGGTCGATGACGAACTGGTCCATGCAGACCCGCCCGGCGATCGTCCTGCGGCGTCCACCCGCGAGGACCTCCAGGAGGTTGGAGCCGTGCCTGGGGATCCCGTCGCCGTACCCCACGGGCACGACGGCCAGGTTGGTGGCCTCACGTGTGGTGTACGTGTGACCGTACGACACTCCGCGACCTGCCGGGACACGCTTGACCAGCGCCGCGTCCGCCGCCAGCGTCATCGCGGGGCGGAGCCCGAACGTCCCGAGCCGGGGCACCGGGGTCAGCCCGTACGTCGCGATCCCGGGGCGGACGAGGTCGAACCGCGCCTCCGGCAGGGTCAGCGCGGCCGCCGAGTTCGCCAGATGCCGGACCTCGAAGCGCGCACCCGCCTTCTCCGCGTACGCGACCATCTCGGTGAACGCGCCGAGCTGCGCCGCGATCGACGGGTGGCCCGGCTCGTCCGCGCACGCGAAGTGGGACATGACCCCGGCCACCCGCACCTGCCCGGCGGCCTCGGCCTTCAGCGCCGCGTCGACGAGCGCCTCCCAGTCCGCGCCGCCCGCGCCGCCCCGCGACATGCCCGTGTCGGCCTTGAGGTGCACCCGCGCCTGCCGCCCGCTCCGCTCCGCCGCCCGGACGACCTCGTCCAGCAGCCAGATCGCGCCCACGGTGAGGTCGATGTCCCGCGCGACGGCCTCCGCGTACGGCTCGCCGGGCACGCCGAGGCAGACCAGCGTCCGGGCGGTGAGGCCCGCGTCGCGCAGCCGCAGCGCCTCGGCCAGCTTCGCGACCCCGAGCCACGTCGCGCCGCCGGCGAGCGCGGCCCCGGCGGCCTCGACCAGTCCGTGCCCGTACGCCTCGGCCTTCACCATGGCCATGACCTCGGCGCCCCGGACGCGCTCGCGCAGCAGCCCGATGTTGTCGCCGATGGCGCCGAGATCGACGCGCGCCTCCGCAGGAACCCTCATAATCATCCAGTGTGCCGCCCCGATGGCCATGCCCAGTCGTTATCGCCAGGTCATGACCGGGACATCGGCGTCCGATGAGCGCTCCCGCAGCACTCCTCGCCCGATAAGACGCACTTGTCCGGCCCCGGGTTCAACACGCCCCGGTCCTCACGGCCGCATGGCTCGGGCCGCGCTCCCCCGGTCGACACTGCGGAAGGCGGCGGGGAGGGCTCCGATGACGTCGCAGGCGCTGATCGGCGACTCCGCGCCGGGGGCGGGAGCGGCGGCCAGCCGGGCGGCCAAGCCGTGGAGGTAGGCGCCGGCGGCGGCCGCGTCCAGGGCGGGCAGGCCGCCTGCCAGGAGGGCGCCGATCAGGCCGGACAGGACGTCGCCCGTGCCGGCCGTCGCCAGGCGGGGGCTGCCGGTCGGGTTCACCCGGACGGGGCGGTCGGCCTCGGCGACCAGGGTCGTCGAGCCCTTGAGCAGGACGGTCGCGGAGAGTTCGGCGGCGGCGCGGCGGGTGTGGTCCAGGCGGGCCGCCTCGATGTCCGCGCGGTCGGCCGAGATCAGGCGGGAGAGCTCGCCCGCGTGCGGGGTGAGGACCGTCGGGGCGGTGCGGCGCAGCAGGTCGCGGCGGCGGGCCAGGACGGTGAGGCCGTCGGCGTCCACCAGGACCGGCAGATCGGTGCCGAGGACGGCTTCGAGGAGGGACTCGGCTGCGGCGCCGGTGCCGAGGCCGGGGCCGGCGACCCAGGCCTGGACGCGTCCGACGCGTTCGAGGACCCCGGCGTCCTGGCGGCCGGGTTCGATCACCGTGGTGACGGCCTCGGGCCAGCGGTGGCGGACGAGCTCCACCGGATGCGCGACGGAGGCGAAGCGGACCATGCCCGCGCCGCCGTGGACGGCGCCGCCGGTGCACAGGACGGCCGCGCCGGTGAACTCGTCGCCGCCCGCGAGAATGCCGACGACGCCGCGCCGGTACTTGTCGGACTCGGGGCCCGGCTCGGGCGGCTGGACGTCCGCGGGGCGGGGCACGACGACGTCCGGGTCGGGCAGGTCGGGGCCGAGCCCGATGTCGACCAGTTCGACCACTCCGCAGTAGGACGCGCCGGGGTCGATGAAAAGGCCCGGCTTGTGCGTCCCGAACGTGACGGTGACGTCGGCGTGGACGGCGGCGCCCTCGACGCGGCCGGTGCTCGCGTCCACGCCGCTCGGCACGTCGCAGGCGACGACGACGCCGGTGGACTCGGAGGCGAGCGCGGCGTACCGGGCGTGCGGTTCGCGGAGCCCGCCGGCGCCGCCGATGCCGGTGAGGCCGTCGATGATCAGGTCGGCGCCCGCGAGGGCGGTCTCCGCGCCGCTGGAGAGGCGGCCGCCGGCGGCCAGGAGGGCGGCCAGGCCGGCGTCGTGGATCGTGGAGCCCGCCTGGACGGCGTGCACCCGGGCGCCCCGCCGGGCGAGCCGGGCCCCCGCGTAGAGGGCGTCGCCGCCGTTGTCGCCGCCGCCGGCGAGGAGGACGACGCGGGATCCGTACACGGCGGGCAGGAGGCGGGCGCAGACCGAGGCGAGGCCGGCGGCGGCGCGCTGCATCAGGGCGCCGTCCGGGAGGCGGGCCATCAGGGCCGCCTCGGCCGCTCGCACCTTGCCGACCTCGTGCGCGTACCTCATCCCCGGCTCCCCAAGTCGATCACACACTTAGAGTGCCACGGGAATGCGCTCCGCAACCCTCGCACGCGGCGCATTTGTACGTTGCACTGCAAGTTTCAGTGTCATGTGCGGAAAAGAATCATCGGCCGTAGAATCTTCCTCATCCGCTCCGGGGTATTCGCGCCGCGGCACCGGGTGCGGCAGAATACGCCCAGATCAGTCCGCCGGGACTGGAGAGGCCCGAGCAATGAGCACTTCCCGAGGTCCCTCCGTCCGGCAGCGGCGGCTGGCCGCCGAGCTCCGGAGGCTGCGCGAGCGCAGGGGTCTCACCGGGGACGAGGTCGCCGCGCGGCTCGCCTGGTCCACCGCCAAGGTCAGCCGGCTCGAGAACGCCCGCACCGGCGCGAAGATCGGCGATGTGCGGCGGCTGCTGGAGCTGTACGAGATCGACGGCTCCCGGCACGCGGACCTCGTCTCACTGGCGCAGGACGCCGCGCAGCGCGGCTGGTGGGAGGAGTACCGCGACCTGCCGAGCCCGCTCGCCGATTTCATCGCCCTGGAGTCCGAGGCCACGGCCGCCAGGGAATGGGGCAGCACCGTCTTTCCCGGGCTGCTGCAGACGGAGAACTACGCGCGGCACGTGATCGGCGGCTGGAGCGACCTGGCCACGCTGCCCCCGCAGGAACTGGAACGCCGGCTGGACGTGCGAATGCGGCGGCGGGAGCTGCTGCAGGGGACGCGCCCGCTGGAACTGTCGGCGGTGCTGGACGAGGCGGTTCTGCAGCGCCTGATCGGCGACCAGAAGGTCATGCGGGAGCAGCTCGAACATCTGTACCGGATGACCGAGCTGCCGAACGTGACCGTGCAGATCCTGCCCTTGGGGATCGCACACTCGGTGTTGGCCGAATCGTTTATACTTCTGGAATTCTCACCTGTGCATGACATCCTTTTCCCTGATATCGTGCACGTGGAATCCCTGACAATCAGCCACTTTGCGGATGAGGCGGTTACCTATATGTACAGGCTCGCCTATTCAAGCCTGGCGGGCCAGGCGCTGCCCACCGACGAATCCCGGCGGCGCATCGCCGCGGCCAAAGACGCCTGGTGACGGGTCCGCTAAGGGGCTCAATCCTTGTGAAAGGCACCGAGTGTCCCCTTTCGCCACTCCTGCTCCGCAATGGAGGAGAAGCGCCCACTGCGGGGCGAGCAACACGTGCGTCGAAATCGCCGCACTGGTCGGTTCGTCCCATTCTATCGGCGCTCGCGACGCCAAGCACGGCGCGCAAAGCCCGGTCCTGTCGTTCTCGCACGGAGCGTGGCAGGACTTCCTCGATCGAGCCAAGAAGGGCGAATTCGATCTGGGCCGATGAGGCGGCGCTGAAACGCCGCTGAGCCCCTCCGCCGCCTCACGAGGGCGGAGCGGAGGGCACGCCGACGAGCCGGGTCGCCACGTCAGACCCGGCTCTTCGCCACCACACCGGAAACTCTGGACCCGCCTCGCCGCGCCTGTCACACGGGTACCGCGCCACCCGTTCGTGATCAGGCGTTTTTTGCGATCTTGTTACCGTGTGCTTGACGCACCGGCAGCGCCGCCGAGTTCAATGCAACTTTCGATGCAGGGAGCCGGAATGAGTTTCCACGCGACACCGCCCGGACAGTGGAGGAAAAGCACCCGATGCGCCAGCAACGGCTGCGTCGAGGTCGCCCGGCTGGACGACGACGCCGTATCCGTGCGGGACACCGAGGACACCGCCGCACGTCTCGCCTTCGGCCTGGCCGAATGGAGCGCGTTCACCGCCGACGCCAAGGCCGGCCGTTTCGACCGCCCCTGAAGGCAGCGCCGAAAGGAACGCTGCAAATTTCACCGGACTGAGATTCTCACAACGGCGCGAGAATTGCTGACGCGGACGCCTCTCAAAGCCGCTGAGAGGCGTCCGCAAGGGCGGGTCACTCGACGGTGACGGACTTCGCGAGGTTGCGGGGCTGGTCGACGTCGTGCCCCTTCGCGGTCGCCAGTTCGCACGCGAACACCTGCAGCGGAACGGTCGTGACGAGCGGCTGCAGAAGGGTCGGGACGGGCGGGACGCTGATCAGCGTGTCGGCGTACGGCTCGACCGACTCGTCGCCCTCCTCGGCGATGACGATCGTCCGCGCGCCCCGGGCCCGGATCTCCTGAATGTTCGACACGATCTTGTCGTGCAGGACGTCCCGCGCGCGCGGCGGCACCACGACCACGACCGGCAGGTTCTCCTCGATCAGCGCGATCGGGCCGTGCTTCAGCTCGCCGGCGGCGAAGCCCTCGGCGTGCATGTAGGCGAGCTCCTTCAGCTTCAGCGCGCCCTCCAGCGCCACCGGGAAGCCCACATGGCGGCCGAGGAACAGCACGCAGTGCTCGTTCGCCAGCGACCGGGCCAGCTCGCGGACCGGCTCCATGGTCTCCAGGACCTTGTCCACCTTCTCCGGCATCCGCTCCAGCAGCTGCACCATCGCGAACACCTCGTCCCCCCACTTGGTGCCGCGCACCTGCGCCAGGTACAGCGCGATGAGGTAGACGGCGACGAGCTGGGTGAGGAACGCCTTGGTCGACGCGACCGCGATCTCCGGCCCCGCGTGGGTGTAGAGGACGCCGTCGCACTCGCGCGGCAGCGTGGAGCCGTTGACGTTGCAGATGCCGAGCAGCTTGGCCTTCTGCTCGCGGGCGTGCCGGACGGCCATCAGCGCGTCCATCGTCTCGCCCGACTGGGAGATCGCGATGACCAGCGTCGTCGGCGACAGGATCGGGTCGCGGTAGCGGAACTCGCTGGCCAGCTCCACCTCGCAGGGCAGCCCCGCCCAGTGCTCGATCGCGTACTTGGCGATCAGGCCCGCGTGGTAGGACGTGCCGCACGCCACGATGATGATCTTGTCGACCTCGCGCAGCTCCCGGTCGGAGATGCGCATCTCGTCCAGGTGCAGCCGGCCGTCGGAGCCGATCCGGCCGAGCAGCGTGTCGGCGACGGCGCGCGGCTGCTCGGCGATCTCCTTGAGCATGAAGTAGTCGTAGCCGCCCTTCTCGGCGGCGGACACGTCCCAGTCGACGTGGTACTCCTTCACCTCGGCGGGACGCCCGTCGAAATCGGTGACGGTCACGCCGCCGGCGCGCAGCTCGACGATCTGGTCCTGGCCCAGCTCGATCGCGTCGCGGGTGTGCGCGATGAACGCGGCGACGTCGCTGGCCAGGAAGTTCTCGCCGTCCCCGACGCCGACGACGAGCGGCGAGTTGCGGCGCGCCCCGACGACGAGGTCGGGGTCGCCGGTGTGCACGGCGACCAGCGTGAACGCGCCCTCCAGGCGGCGGCAGACGCGGCGCATGGCGGCGGCGAGGTCGCCGCCCGCCTTCAGCTCGTCCTCCAGCAGGTGCGCGACGGCCTCGGTGTCGGTGTCGGACGCGAGGCCGTGCCCGCCCTCCTCCAGCTCGGCGCGCAGCGCGGCGAAGTTCTCGATGATCCCGTTGTGGATCACCGCGACCGAGCCGGTGCAGTCGACGTGCGGGTGGGCGTTGCGGTCGTTCGGCGGGCCGTGCGTCGCCCACCGGGTGTG
This sequence comes from Actinomadura latina NBRC 106108, assembly GCF_001552195.1. Taxonomy (GTDB): domain Bacteria; phylum Actinomycetota; class Actinomycetes; order Streptosporangiales; family Streptosporangiaceae; genus Spirillospora; species Spirillospora latina. The sequence goes on along the minus strand of NZ_BCQS01000003.1, from coordinate 849,829 downwards.
CCCCATGCCGAGCGTCCCGGCGGGCGGCGGCTCCTCCGCCAGCGCCCCCCGCAGGTTCGCGAGCTTGCCCGCGCGCTTCGCCGTCGCCAGCTTCCCGTCGGCCAGCACGGCCACTCCGGCCGAGTCGTAGCCGCGGTACTCCAGCCTCGCCAGCCCCTCGACGACGACGTCGAGCGCCGCCCGGCCGCCTACGTACCCCACGATTCCGCACATGGCGGCAACTCTATTCGGTGTCCTGGCCAGGGCCTACCCGCAGGCGGCGCGGACGTTGCCGCTACCGTGAACAGCCGGTGAAAACCCGGTGACACGCTGAACCGCCCCCGTAGTGTTCAGCCATGACGGACGGATGGGACAGCGTGCCGAGCCCCTACGTGGAACTCTCCCGCGACGCCTGGCGCGGGCTGCGGGAGAACACGCCGCTGCCGCTCACGCCCGGTGAGCTGGAGGCGCTGCGCGGCCTGAAGGACCCGATCGACATCGCCGAGGTCGAAGAGGTCTACCTGCCGCTGTCCCGGCTGCTCAACCTGTTCTTCCTGGGGGACTGGCGGCTCCGCGACACCGTCAGCGGGTTCCTCGGCGGCGAGGTGCGGCCGACGCCGTTCATCATCGGCGTGGCGGGCAGCGTCGCGGTCGGCAAGTCCACCACGTCCCGGCTGCTGCGCACGCTGCTGGCCCGCTGGCCGGAGCATCCGAGCGTGGAGCTGGTGACGACCGACAGCTTCCTCTACCCGAACGCCGTCCTGTCCGAGCGCGGGCTCATGGACCGGAAGGGCTTCCCGGAGTCCTACGACCGCCGCGCCCTCGTCCGGTTCGTCGCCGCGATCAAGGCGGGCGCGGCGGAGGCGCCGATCCCGGTGTACTCGCACCTGGAGTACGACATCGTGCCGGACGCGGCGCAGACCGTCCGGCGGCCCGACATCCTGATCGTCGAGGGGCTGAACGTGCTGCAGGCGCCGCCGCCCGGCACCCTCGGCGTGTCCGACTTCTTCGATTTCTCCATCTATGTGGATGCGCGGGTCGAGGACATCCGGCAGTGGTACATCGACCGGCTGTTCGCGCTGCGCCGCACCGCGTTCACCGACCCGCGCTCCTACTTCCACAAGTACGCGCACGAACTGGACGAGGACGAGACCGCCGCGTTCGCGCAGCGCGTGTGGCGGGACGTCAACGAGATCAACCTCGTCTCCAACATCCTGCCGACACGCGCCCGCGCCACTCTCGTCCTGCACAAGAACCGCGACCACTGCGTCCAGCGCGTCCGCCTCCGCCGGATCTAGCTAGCGCCAGGGGCCGGTGACGGCGAACGTCGTGCCCGGTGTGTAGACGTTGACGAACATCGTCCGGCCGTCCGGGGAGAACGTGACGCCGGCGAACTCGCCCCATTCGGGTTCGTCCTCCGTGCCGATGTTCTGCCTGTTCCGGGCCATCGGGTAGACCTTGCGGCGGCGGGACACGCCGAACACGTACTGGGCGCCGTTGCCGTCCTCGCACACCATCAGCCCGCCCTGCGGCGCCAGGCAGATGTTGTCGGGCGATTCGCCCGGCTTCTGGACGTCGGTGCCGGGCCCGAACACGATGACGAGGGTGAGGCGGCGGTGGCGCGGCTCGTACGACCACACCTGCCCGAAGTGGTCGGCGCGTGAGCCGTCCGCCGTCTTCGCGAAGCTCGACACGAAGTAGACGCGGTCGCCGCCCCAGTAGCAGCCCTCCAGCTTCTGCGCGTGCGTGATGCCGCCGGGCCCGAAGTCCTGGAACCGGATCCCGGTCTCCTTCGCCAGCGGATCGGGCACCTTCTTCCACTCGACGTGGTGGAACACCGTGCCGGGCTCCTGGACGACCGACAGGTCCGGGACGTCCGGGACGCACAGCGCCTCCAGGCGTCCGCCGGCCCGCAGGCTGCCGAATCCGCCGCGCGGGTTCTCCGGCAGGAAGCGGTAGAACAGCCCGAACGGCTTCTCGAAGGCGTCCTCGGTCTCGTAGACGGTGCCGTCGCGCGGGTCGACGGCGATCGCCTCGTGCTGGAACCGGCCCATCGCGGTCAGCGGCTCGGGGACGGTCCGGTCCCGCCGGTACGGGTCGACCTCGAAGATGAACCCGTGGTCCTTGGTGTAGTTGCCGGTGCCGGCCTTGTCCTCGGTCTCCTCGCAGGTCAGCCACGTGTGCCACGGGGTCGGGCCGCCGGCGCAGTTGACGGCCGTCCCGGCGATGGCGACGCGCTCGGTGCGCACCCGCCCGGCCCGGTCGACCTCCAGCGCGGTGCAGCCGCCGAGGCCCCCGGGGTCGTAGGTGACGCCCTCGACCGGCGGCACCCGGTGCTCGGCGTCCGGGCGGTTCTCGTGGTTGCGGACGAGCCACGTGCGGCCGCGTCCGGGAAAGGCGGACATGCCGTCGCAGTGGCTCGGCACCGCGCCCTCCCCGGAGCGGAGCGGATCCCCCTCCCGGGACAGGACGGTGTAGCGGAACCCGCGCGGCAGGTCGAGCAGGCCGTCCGGGTCGGGCACGAGCGGCCCGTACCCGTCATGGCGGCCGGCCGGGGCGGCTGCGGCGCCCCCGGCGAACAGCTGCTCGACGGCGCCGGTGAAGGCGATCCCCGCCCCCACCGCGCCCGTCCCCGCCAGGAGCCGGCGGCGCGTGACTGACATGGGTGCACACTCCCTTGACTGGAACGATCAAAGACCCTCCAGGCCCGTTGTAACACGCGTCACACCGCACGGATACGGCACACCCCGGCAGACCGCTGTGGATCGACGTATCCGGTCAGGCTCCGCAGGCTGTCGTGGCCGGACAGGCTCATCAGCATCGCCGCCGTCCATCCGTCCTCGCCGAGATGGGTCAGCCTGGAGTGGCGCAGCTGGTACAGGGTGTAGCCATGGCCGGCCGGGTCGTCGTCCCGCGTGGCCCGCTTGAAGAGGTACTGCGCACGCTCGTAGGAGAGCCGGCCCCGGCCCGTGACCGGGCACAGGTCGGACGCGCCGGGCATGCGCGCCGGGGCCGGCCGCCGGTCGGCGAGGAAGACCGGGCCGCGCCGGCGCCCGTCGATCAGGGCGAAGAGCCGGCGGGTGGTGACGGCCTGCCAGCGGATCCAGCGGACCGCACCGTCCCGGACGACGCTGCCGCGGTCGTGCATGAGGTCCAGGTCCTCGATATTGAGCGAGAGCACCCATTCGGCGCTGGCCGCCGACTCGTACAGCAGCCGCCAGAGCGTCCTCTCCCGGTGCGGGACGTCGGCGCGCTCCAGCAGGTCCGCGATGGTCTTCCGGTCGAGGACGCGCGTGCGCCCCCGCGGTTCCGGCCGCCGCGCGACGCCGGCGGCCAGGTCTCCGACGGCCCACCCGCGCCGGGCGGCCCAGGTCGTGAACGACCGCAGCGTGGCGCGGTGCCGGTTCCAGGTGCGGGCGGCCGATTCCTCCCACGTCCCGGTGAAAGCCTCGGCGACGCGTTCGGGGGTGAGTTCGGTGAGCGGCGCGCCATCCCCGAACTCCCGGCGCAACCACCGCATCGTCTGCCCGTAGGACCGGACGGTGTCGGCGTCCAGGTCCCGGCGGACGAGGAATTCCTCCGCCGCCCGCCCCAATGGGACCTCGGCCGTCAAGATCATTTCTGTAGTCATGATCATTTCCCCGCCCGGCCCGCCGAAAAGGGATCCGATAGCGCATCATTGGCATAGCCGTCCAAGGCGTCCACTTCCTTCTGATTTCCGATATTCGGTCACCGCGATCGGTCGCGGCCACCGGCTTGACCCCTTCCCCGGACGCCGAGCATTGGAAACCTCAATGCCCAGGGAATTGTTATGGGGCAGCATAGGAGTGGCTTCGCAGATATCTTCTCCGCTCACTCATGACAGGGAATGCAGCATTCCCTGTCCTAGCGGGCCGGCGGCGGACTCGCCTGCAAATGCCATGGGCATTGCTTTACCGTCCACTGGTTCTCTTCAATGGCACTGCTGCGTAGCGTGAGGACCGGTCGAAGACCATCGTGAATTCGTTGTCCACCGAAAAGTGCCACAGCGAATGCACGGCAGACCGGGCGCGGCGATTAACCAGAGAGTGTCACCAGGACCCTCGATCGCCGGGTCCTTCAGAAAGGCGAGAGCATGACGACCTACACGATGTCCGTCACCAACTACTCGGAACTCGCGCAAGGCAGCCCCAAGTTTGCGATCGTGGCGGAGCTGCCCGAGGCGCGCAACGGCAGCGCCCTCAGCACCGCGTGGCTGACCCAGGTCATCCACCCTGGGAACACCTACACGTTCACCTGGGACATCAACTGGGGATTCGCGTGGTCGGCGAGCGGTGCGGTCAAGGACTACCAGTGGACTGCGCACGGCTCCCTTGAGGCCGACCCGGCCTCGGCGGCCCAGTGCGCCGCCCAGTTCGACTATGTGGAGGGGGATTTCCTGCTCCGGTCGATGACCCGCGACCCGGATCCGGCGCACGACAAGCTGTGGATCAGCAACACCGGTTCCGTGCCGACGCCGAGCGTCCAGCCGAGTTCGGTCGCCATCACTCTCGACGGGCAGCCGGCATGCGTGGTCGAGGCGGGACCCAACATCACGCAGCGGGGCACTCTGCACCCCCGCTACCACATCCTCGCCGGGAACCTGAAGAAGTGTCAGATGCTGGATATGGCGTCGTACACCGACGCCCAGCTCATCTCGTACGACAACGGGGTCCAGGCGAAGACCGTGGTGCTGGACGACAAGAACAACTGGCACGTCGCGAACGGCGAGGCAGTCGACCCCGGCACGGTTCTGAACACGCCCCCGGCGGCGGTGATGAGCAGCTGACCGGCGTGATCCGACCGATTTCATAACGTGCCCGGTGCCCCTCGGACGGCCCGGCCCGAGCCGTCCATCCACCGTTCCTTCACACGGGGCACCGGGCATCTTCATCGGGCACGACGAGGCATCTCGGAACAGCAGAGCACGGAAGAGGAGAGAACAATGGTGCAGTTGCTGCAAGGCAGGCCGCGCACGCTCGATCAGACGAATCGGACCGTCCGGAGGCAGATCGGCGACCAGGCCGACGGTATCGAGTTCGTGGACCTGTGGCGTACGGGCCGCACCATCATCTCCTCCAGCGGGCGCAATCCCGTCCGCATTGACAACCAGGGCCTCGGGTTCGAGGTCATCGACAACACCGGTCACTGCTACGGAAAAGGCCAGCAGATCAGCGCGAAGGGAGGAAACGCGACGTACGCGGTGATCTGCCTGGCGGACAGCCTGCAGATCCCGCGGGACCCGCACCACGCCGACACGGTGAAGGCGGCGGTGCAGAACGCATTGAAGCTCAGCGCGAGCAGCGATCCCGGCTGCGTCTACGTAGTGGTCCCGTAGCGGGATCGGCACGGACATCGCACCGTCTCGGTGCGGTCTTTTGATGGAGGGAATTAATTCATGAGCAGCGATAATTCGCAACCTTGGTCCGCTTCCGTACCGGTTGAGATCATGGCGGTGAGAGACGAGATCGCCGCAGCCATCGAGGCCGAGATCCAGCATCAGCCCAGCGCCGATTTCGCCGATGACTTCCGGGGGGCAGGGAATGTGCAGGGAGTCTCCATCGGGCTGGCTGAGGCGGACGCCGGGGGTACGTCGTCACCGGTCGTCGATGTGCACCTGGCGGAATCGGCGACCCATGATGACGCCCGGTCCACCGTCGTGGACGCGATGGGGGTCCGGTCGGCGGGCGACGTCCCCATTCGTTTCATCACCAGCGGAGTCATCGAAGCACTGGAGGACAACAAGAAACTCGTCCGGCCCGCCCCGGGCGGCTTTTCGATCGGCAACTGCCGGTCGCGGGGAGCCGGCACGCTCGGCTGCCTGGCGAAGCACACGGACCCGGACGACGACCGGGTGCTCCTGCTCAGCAACAACCACGTCATCGCCCGCCTGAACGACGCGGAGCCCGGCGAGCGCATTTCGCAGCCGGCCGTCCGCGACCGCGGGCGCTGCCCGGAGGACGAGATCGCCGAGCTGCTGGAATTCGTGCAGCTGCACTTCGTCGACGGACAGGAGCGCCCGGCGAACTATGTCGACTGCGCCGTCGCCGAGTGCGATCCGGACACGGTGACGCCGCAGATCGGCTACACGGACGGAGGCACGGTCAGCTACTTCGACATCAGCGATCAGCCCGTCCTCGCCACGCAGGGCATGCAGGTCGGAAAGTCCGGCCGCACCACTGGACGCACCCGGGGAACCGTGACCGGTCTCGGCTGGTGCGGCGTGGTCAACTACCGGAACCGAACCCTGCGGGCGTTCTTCCGCGAGCAGATAACGATCCAGGGCGCCGAAGGGACCCGCTTCTCGGCGCCCGGCGACTCCGGGTCCTGCATCTGGACGTGGGACGCACCGAAGAATCCGGTGGGTCTGCTCTTCGCGGGCTCGGAGAGGGGGATCACCTACGCGAACCCGATCTCCAAGGTCTTGAGCGCACTCGAGATCGAGCTCCACACCCGTAGTTGACGCCGGCACAGGAGAGGTCATGGGAAAGGGCCGAGAACCGCAGGATCACGAGTCTCCCCATGACTCTCCGGCAGGGGCGGCGGCATCGTCCGGTCCGCCGCCCCACCCGCCGTCCATGGCGCAGGCGATACAGCGGCACGCGGAGCGGATCCTGTCGATCGACGGCGTCGTGGGGCTGGACCAGAGCCGTGCACCGGACGGGACCGACGTCATCCGTGTCCACGTCACGAGCGAATCCGTGCGGCGCGATGTGCCACAAGAGCTGGACGGGTATCCCGTAACGACCCTCGTCACCGGAACACCCGAGGCCTACTGACCGGACCGGCGGTGAGACCGCCGCCAGAAGGCGGCGATCGCCTCGCGGATCCGGACGGGAGGCCCGCCGGTCCCCGGCGGGCCGCTGCCCGTCAGTCGGCGCTGGCGACCGGGAGGGAGCGGAGCCGGAAGGTCGCCAGCAGGGTCGCCGCGGCGGTGACCAGGACGAGCAGCGTGATCGCCAGCGGCAGGTCGACGGTCGAGGTGACCGGGGAGGCGTCCGTCAGCGCGTCCGTGATGGACAGGCACCACTGCTGGATGGACGCCGACTTGGCGCCCGGCGCGAAGTTGCCGAGCAGCGACTCCCAGACCAGCGCGTACAGCAGGCCGATCGTGACCGCGTTGCGGCTCGCGACGGCGAGCGCGACGAACACCGCGCTGTAGGCGACGCCGCCGACCAGGACGCCGACCGTGAACGCGGGCGTCAGCTGCGCCGTCGTCCCGGTGAGGATGAGGCCGGCGAACAGCGTCGGGACGGTCGCGAACGCCGTCGTCAGGACGATCGCCACGACGAGCTTCGTCAGCACGATCACCTCGCGGGGGATCGGCTTCGTCAGCACGTACATGATCTGGCCGTCGTCGATCTCCGGGCCGATCACGCCGGTGCCGGCGATCAGCGCGAGCAGCGGCAGCAGCGTGGCGAGCCCGAACCGCTGCAGGACGCCCGCGGAGACGTCCAGGTCGTCCTGCCCTGCGGCGCGCAGCACGACCGCCAGGATCAGCAGGATCAGCGGCAGCCCCATCAGGAGCAGCGCGCGCTTGCGTCCGAGCATCCCCCGGAACGTGATCATCGCAATCGTCGGGTTCATCGGCTGGCCACCAGGTAGGAGAAGACGCTTTCGAGGGATTCGTCCGCCGGGGAGACCTCCCACAGCCGGACGTCCGCGTCGCGGGCGAGCTGCGGGAGCAGCAGGGTGAAGCGCTGGAAGTCGACCGCCTCGATCCGCAGCCCCTTGTCGGTGAGCTGGACACTGCGGGCCGAGCCGTCCGCGATGATCGAGGCGGCGAGCCGCCGGTCGTCGGACGAGCGGACGGCGAAGATGTGCGGCCGGTCGGTCATCAGCCGCCGGATCTTGCGGAAGTCGCCGGACGCGGCGTGCCGGCCCGCGACGATGACCTCGATGTGGCTGGCCAGCCGTTCGACCTCCTCCAGGATGTGCGAGGAGAACAGGATCGTGCGCCCCTCCTCGGCCATCCGGGTGATGAGGTCCATGAGCTGGAGCCGCTGCCGCGGGTCCATCCCGTTGAACGGCTCGTCCAGCAGCAGGACGGGCGGGTCGTGCACCAGGGCGGACGCCATCTTGATCCGCTGCTTCATGCCCTTGGAGTAGTTGCCGATCGGGCGCTGCGCGGCGTAGTCCATCTCGACGAGGCCGATGGCGCGGCGGGCGGCGGCGGCCGGGTCGGACAGCTTGTGCAGCTTCGCCATCGCGACGATGAACTGCTCGCCGGTGAGGAAGTCGTACGCCGACTCCCGCTCGGGAACGAGCCCCAGGCTGCGGTAGACGCCCGGGTTCCGCCAGATCGGCTTCCCGTCCAGCGTGACGCTGCCGGACGACGGCGCGAGGAACCCGCCCATCATGTGGATGAGCGTCGACTTGCCGGCGCCGTTCGGGCCGAGCAGACCGGTCACGCCCGGCCCGACCTTCATCGACACGCCGTTGACCGCGACGACATTCCCGTACCAGCGGGACACGTCCTCCAGGACCAACTCACTCATGACAGGCCCGCCTTCCGGAAACGGCGGTACAGGACCGCGATCGAGCCGAGGACGATGACGGCGCACACCGCGAGCGCGACCGCGCCGCCGGTGATGCCGGGCGCGATGCCGGGCGAGGACGACTGCGCGCCGAGCAGCCGGACCTGGACGATGTCCACGAGGTTGAACGGCGTCCCCAGCCCGATCCAGCCCTGCAGGGTGAAGTTCGTCTCCGCCTCGGCGATGCCCTGCACGGCGCCGACGAACGCGGCGCTGATCATGTAGACGGCGATGACCGCGGCGACGCCGAAGCCGCGGCGCGGCGTGAACGCGGCGACCACCATCCCGATCGCGGCCAGCACGAGCGCGTAGAGCACGCACCCGACCAAGGCGCCGAGGTACTTCAGCAGCTGCTCGCCGGAGTCGGGCATCTTGGTGATCAGGCCGCCGACGTACAGGACGGTGACGGGCACCGCCATCAGCGCGAACAGCGCGGTCGTCAGGGCGGCGGCCTTCGCCAGGACGAAGTCCAGATGGCCGACCGGGCGCGAGAAGTACAGCGGGATGACGTGGAAGCGCACCTCCCGCGAGGCCAGCACCGGCGCCTGCGTGGCCAGGAAGATCGCCACGATGACCTGCATGATGTTCACGTAGGAGGAGTAGCGGAACAGGGCGTCCGGCTCCTTGCTGAACGCGAACGCGGCGACCGACCCGGCGGCCGGCAGCATCATGATCGCCACCAGCAGGAACGGCATGACCTTGGCCCGCGCGGGGCGTCCGAGCCCGAACGCTGCGCGCAGGTTGTGCACGTACAGCGACCGCATCACGTAGGCGCGGCCGTTGCGGCGCCCGTCGTAGTGGCGGTAGCCGATGTCGTGGATCGTGCTCGTGCTCATCGCGGCGCTCCCTGCTGGACGGTTCCGGCGGGGGCCGGCGGCGCGGGCGGCCCGGTCTGGAAGACCTCCTCGATGTGGTGGCGGCGCTGCTCCATCCGGATCAGCCGCAGCCCGAGGCCGGCGACGCCGTCGCGGATCTGGTCGTAGGTCGTCTCGCCGGCGATGTCCACGATGAGGAACCGGCCCTCCGGATGGACGGACACGCCCTGGTCGTGGAGGTGCTGCCCGAGCACGTCCCGTCCCTCGTCGACCTCGACGGTCAGCACGCCGCTCGCGGTCGTGTACGCCTCGACGGCCTGGGACCGCAGCAGCCTGCCGCCGTCGATGATGACGACGTGGTCGCAGACCCGCTCCAGCTCGCCCAGCAGGTGGGAGGTGACGAGGACGCTGATCCCGAACTCGGCGCCGATGCGGCGGATCAGGTCGAGCATCTCGTCGCGTCCGGCCGGGTCGAGGCCGTTGGTCGGCTCGTCCAGGAACACGAGCTTCGGGTCGTGGACGAGGGCCTGCGCGAGCTTCACCCGCTGGCGCATGCCGGTCGAGTATCCGCCGATGGGGCGGTAGCGCTCCTCGTACAGGCCGACGTGCCGGAGCGTGTCGGCGGCGCGTTCGCGGGCGGCGGCCGGGGGGAGCCCGCACATGCGGGCCATGTGCACGACGAACTCGGTCGCGGACACGTCCGGCGGCAGGCAGTCGTACTCGGGCATGAACCCGACGCTCTCCCGGATCCGCAGGCCCTCGCGCGCTATGTCGAGGCCCAGCACGGTCGCGGTGCCGGACGTCGGCGGCAGCAGCCCGAGCAGGATCTTGATGAGCGTCGACTTGCCGGCGCCGTTGGCTCCGACGAGCCCGACGACGCCCGGTTCGACGGCCACGTTGAGGTCGTCCAAGGCGGTCACCCGGGGGAACCTCATCGTCAGGCCCTGGGTGGCGATTATCGGCATGGTCCGAATTTAGCGGCTGGTATCGGGCGGCACGTCACCCTGAAGTGCTATGCGGGGGCAGCCTTTCGTCCAGTCTTGCGGCGACCTAAGTACGACGTCCGGCGGCCGGACGTCGCCCCCGCCGGAGAACGACGCCCCACAGCGCCTTCTGGACGAGCAGCGTGAGCGTCCCCGCGATGATCATTCCGGCGAAGTTGACGGCGAGCTGCAGCAGTGAGCCGGTGATCTCGCTGCCGTGCTTGAGCGCCAGCGCGACCGCGAGGTTCCCGGCGGCGGGCACGGTGGTGACGGAGATGAACACCCCGACCAGCGCCGACGACTTGCCCGCGGTGAGCGACAGCACCCCGGCGCCGCCGGCGAGCAGCGCGACGATGAACGACCAGCGGTCCGGGCTGTAGATGAACGCGGTGAGCGGGCGCTGGTCGGGCAGCCGGTCCAGCTCGATCACCCCGATCCACCGGCTGACCAGGGCGCACACATAGGTGAGCACGATCGCGACGGCGAACCCGACGGCCAGCGCCCGCACCGCCTGGACGATGTGCCCCGGCCGCCATCGGACGAGCCCGTAGCAGATCGCGGCGACCGCGCCGAACTCCGGCCCGAGGACCATCGCGCCGACCACCAGCACCGGCGAGTCGATCAGCGCGGCGATCCCCGCCAGCTGCGTGGCGAGCGCGAGGAACGCGACGAACGACCAGGTCAGCGCCGTTCCTTCGGTGACCTGCCGGTCGAGTTCCTGCCAGATGACGGCGTCGTCGCCATGCCCGGGCGCCCGCTCCTTGGCCTGGTCGGCGGTATGCGACAGCGTCAGGTCGACCTTGTCGAGCGCGATGGACCCGTCCCGGTGGACGTCCATGGCGCGCAGCGCGTCCAGCACCTCGTTGGCGGATTCGCGGGCGATGTCGGCGGTCAGGAGGTCGCCGCGCGGGGACCGGGCGGCGCCTCCGATGACGACGACGTTGGTGGCGCCGGCGCAGTCTGCCAGCACCGCGCAGACGGCCTCGGTGCGGTCCGCCGGGACGATCGCTCTCAGATGCAGCACCGGCCAATGGTGCCGCAAACGGAGGGGTCGTGTGGCGGCGGCGGTACGACATGCGGTTTGATCGGCTATTTGCATGCCTATTGGTGAAAAATAACGACAACGACCCCAGGGTGGTGACGGCATGACGCGACATGACCGGATTCGGCGGGAACCGGGCCGGAGGCTGCTGGCCGCGGCGGCGCTCGCACTCGCCGTCCCGCTGGCGCTGTCCGGCTGCGAGGCGACTCTGAACGCCGGTGCACCGTCCGAAGCGCCCGGCGGCGCCGTGTCCGGCCAGGGCGACGGGAACGCGGCCAGCCCGCTCGACAACCCCAAGGGCACCAAGCCTGGCCTCGCCGCCATCACCTCCGGCGGCGACCGGGCCGAGGCGCGCAAGCTCATCGAGAAGGTCGACACCAAGGGACGCGGCCCGAAGACCGGCTACGAGCGCGACAAGTTCGGCTACGCGTGGATGGACAGCGCACCCGACGTGCCGTTCGCGCACAACGGCTGCGACACGCGCAACGACCTGCTGAAGCGCGACGGCGAGAAGGTCCGCTACCGGTCCGGGTCCGACTGCGTGATCATCTCCCTCACGCTGCACGACCCGTACTCCGGCAAGACGATCGAGTGGAAGAAGGCGCACGCGACGGCCGTCCAGATCGACCACGTGATCCCGCTGTCGTACGGCTGGCAGATGGGCGCGGCGCGCTGGTCGAAGGACAAGCGCGAATCCCTCGCCAACGACCCGCTGAACCTCATCCCGGTGGACGGCCCGCTCAACGGGGCCAAGAGCGACTCCGGCCCGGCGTCGTGGCTGCCGCCGAACAAGCGCGTCCGCTGCTCCTACAGCGTCCGCTTCGCACAGGTGGCGCTGAAGTACGACCTGCCGGTCACGGACGCCGACAAGAAGATCATGCTCGACCTGTGCGGCGGATGACCGCCGGGCCCGCGTCCGCCGGCGCTCGGGTCACCGCACGGCCGAATATGCTCGTCCGATGAGCGACGAAGTCAACGAGCAGGGCACGGCGGACGAGCGGCCGAGGGTCCGGACGGAGCGGGGCGTCGGCGCGCGGGCGACCGGGGCGGAGGTGACCGGGGCGTCCGCGACCGGGCTCACGGTGCGGCTCGGGAACGGGCTCGGGTCGCTGGCGGTGGGCTCGATGGCGCTCGGTGCGCTGGCGATCGGCGCCGTCGCGATCGGCAAGCTCGTGGTGAAACGCGCCGTCATCGCCCACCTCGAGGCCGGGACCGTCGAGATCAAGCACCTCAAGGTGGGTCGCCTGGAGATCGACGAGCGCTAGCCCAGCGCGGTCTTCACGACGCCGGCGAGGTGCTCGGCGACCGACTGGGCCTGGTCCTCCGAGGCCGCCTCGACCATCACGCGGACCATCGGCTCGGTGCCGCTCGGCCGGATCAGGACACGGCCCGTCTCACCCAGGTCCGCCTCCGCGGCGGCGACGGCCCCGGCCAGCTCCGAGGACGTCTTCGCACGGTTCTTGTCGACGTCCCGGACGTTGATGAGCACCTGCGGCAGCCGGGTCATCACCTTGGTCAACTCGTCCAGCGGGCGGCCCCGGCGGACCATCGCGGCCGCCAGGTGCAGGCCGGTCAGGACGCCGTCGCCGGTCGTCGCGTGGTCCAGCATGATGACGTGGCCGGACTGCTCGCCGCCGAACCCGAAGCCGCCCGCCTTCATCGCCTCCAGGACGTACCGGTCGCCGACCGCGGTCTCCACCACGGTGATCCCGGCCTCCCGCATGGCCAGCTTGAAGCCGAGGTTCGACATGACCGTCGCGACGACGGTGTCGGACGGCAGCGCGCCCGACTCCCGCAGGTCGAGGGCGAGGATGGCCATGATCTGGTCGCCGTCCACGACCTCGCCGGTCGCGGTCACGGCCAGGCAGCGGTCGGCGTCGCCGTCGTTCGCGATGCCCACGTCCGCGCCGTGCTCGCGGACGGCGTCCCGCAGCGCCTCCAGGTGCGTGGAGCCGCAGCCCGAGTTGATGTTCAGGCCGTCCGGCGCCGCGCCGATCGTGTAGACCTCGGCGCCGGCGCGGCGCAGCGCCTCCGGCGCCACGTCGCAGGACGCACCGTTCGCGCAGTCGACCACGACGCGCAGGCCGTCCAGCGACACCGTGACCGTCGACAGCAGGTGCGCGACGTACTGCTCGACGGCGCCGTGCGCCTCGCGGACGCGGCCGACGCCGGCACCGGTCGGCGGGTCCCACTCCTCGCCCAGCCGCGCCTCGATCCGGTCCTCGATCTCGTCCGGCAGCTTGTAGCCGCTGCGGTCGAAGAACTTGATGCCGTTGTCGGGGGCCGGGTTGTGCGACGCCGACAGCATCACGCCGAGGTCGGCGTCCAGCGCGTGGGTCAGGTACGCGACGGCCGGGGTCGGCAGGACGCCGAGGCGCAGCACGTCCACCCCGGAGCTGGCGAGGCCCGCCACGACGGCGGCCTCCAGGAACTCACCGGAGGCCCGCGGGTCGCGCCCGACCACGGCGAGCGGCCGGTGGCCTTTGAACGCGCCCTGCTCGCCCAGCACCCGCGCCGCCGCGACGGACAGGTCCATGACGAGCGGTGCGGTCAGGTCGCGGTTGGCGAGCCCGCGCACGCCGTCGGTCCCGAACAGACGAGCCACAGTTCAACTCCCGATGAGACTGGACGACCCCGGAAAGCGTACGAGCCGCCGCACCCGCCGCGCCGGCCACGCGGAACGGCCGCGTGGAGGCCACGGGGTGCGACGGCTCGTACCGCCGATCAACGCTTGCTGTACTGCGGAGCCTTGCGGGCCTTCTTGAGACCGGCCTTCTTGCGCTCCGGCACCCGCGCGTCGCGGGTGAGGAAGCCGGCCTTCTTCAGCGCCGGGCGGTGCTCGATGTTCGCGAACTGCAGCGCGCGGGAGATGCCGAGGCGCAGCGCACCGGCCTGGCCGGTGGTGCCGCCGCCGCCCACGCGCGCGAGCACGTCGAACTGGCCCTCCAGGCCCAGCAGCACGAACGGCTCGTTCACGATCTGCTGGTGAACCTTGTTCGGGAAGTACTGGTCCAGGGTGCGGCCGTTGATCTTCCACTGGCCGCTGCCGGGGACGATGCGGACCCGCGCGATGGCCTGCTTGCGGCGGCCGGTGCCGGCGGCCGGGCCGGTCGCGACCGGCTGGCCGAGGAGGCCCTCGCCGGCGGCTTCGGGGGTCTCGGTGCTGTACTCGGACGGAGCGTCCTCGTACGAGTCGAGTTCGGCGCCCGCCTCGGGGGCGCCGGTGGTGTCGTCCACGGTTCTCCTCAGGGTGTTCTAGCCAGGGCGGCCGACCCGTCTGACGGGTGCCCCGGCGGCCTCGTGTCTCTGGGTGCGCCCGGAGGCGCGGGTGTCACTTCGCGATCTGGCTGATCTGGGTGATCTCGAACGGGACCGGCTTCTGCGCCTGGTGCGGGTGGTCCGGCCCGGCGTAGACCTTCACCTTGCCGAACATCTTCCGGCCGAGGGAGTTCTTGGGCAGCATGCCCTTGATCGCCTTCTCGACCGCCCGCTCGGGGTTCTTCGCCAGCAGTTCGGTGTAGGTCACCGAGCGGAGCCCGCCCGGGTACCCGGAGTGCCGGTACGCCTTCTTGCGCTCCGCCTTGTTGCCCGACAGCGACACCTTGCCGGCGTTCACGATGACGACGAAGTCACCGGTGTCGAGGTGCGGTGCGTAGATCGGCTTGTGCTTGCCCCGCAGCAGCTGCGCGACCTGACTGGCGAGACGGCCCAGCACGACATCGGTCGCGTCGATGACGTACCACTGACGCTGGACGTCAGCGGGCTTAGGGGTGTACGTGCGCACGGTCGTCAGCCTTCGTTTCTCGTCGACTTCAGCGGTTTCGATCCTCCGCTCCCCCTCGCGGGCGAGCGCCACGTATCAGCGGAAATCCTGCTCGCGCCGATCAGAGGATCATCCGACCGTGCGCTCCGGGAGGCCGGGGCCCGCGTTCGCGGCACTTGACGCGTACGCCTCGGGACGCACCGGCTCGCTGCGGCGCCGCGCCGCCCTGCGGGCAGGCGTCACGCACACAACAACTACGCAGGATACAGGATGGCGAGCGCAGCACGCACCACGCTCGTCAGACGGGAGAGGCGAAGCACGCCCACCTGCCGCACAGTCTTTCCCCCTTGCGGTCCAGGACGAGCCAGGTCGCACCGAGGAGACACTGAGCGGCGTCAAAGTGACGGTGGGTAGTGATTTTGATCTTTCTTGAGAGATTCTCGTAACTCGGGGTGCATATGGGGATATGGTGCCGGGCGACCGAGTCCACGCCGGCTCGTGCCGGCCCGCACCCGGGAGCCCCCGCTGTCCACTCCCCGCAGACCCGGCGGTTCCGCCGGAGGCCACCAGCCCAGGCATGACGGGCGGAGCGGCCCCATGCGCCGCGCCGACGTCCCCCCTCCCCGCGACGAACTCGTCGCGGGCGGCCCGCGACGCGGCGCGTCCCGTTCGGGACCCCCGCCGCGCGGACGCCGCCCGGACGACGGCGCCGCGCACGGCCGCCGGCCCGGCGGCAGGGGACGCAAGCGGTCCCGGGCCAAGAGCGCGACCGGGCTGATGGTGGTCGTCACCGCGTCCGGCCTCGCCATCGGCATCGGCGTCGCGATCGACCGGCTCGTCCTGCCCCAGCTGCGGTCGGAGAAGACCGCCGCGTCCGGGCCGGACGCGCGGCCGTCCGCCGTGATCCCGCCGGGGCCGCAGAGCGACGCGCCGACCGGGACCGGCCCGGAGTCCGGCGCCCCCGCGGACGGCAGGCGCGCGCCCAGCGCATCGCCCTCGCCCACGGCCGCGGAGCAGACGCCGCCGCTGAAGCCGATCCACCCGAGCAAGAGCGCGTCGGCCGAGCCGTCCAAGTCCAAGAAGGCGTCCGAACCGGCCCGGCCGCCGTCCGGCGGAGGCGGCGGATCACCGGGCGGCGGCGGCGCATCGTCCGGCAGCGAGGCCACCGTCGTGTCGCTCACGAACGCCGAGCGCGCCAAGGAGGGCTGCCAGCCGCTGCGCACCGACTCGCGGCTCACCGTCGCGGCCCGCAAGCACTCCGCGGACATGGCGGCCAACAACTACTTCGACCACACGTCCCGCAACGGCGACAGCCCGTGGAAGCGGATGGAGGACGCCGGGTACACGAGCCCCGGCGCGGAGAACATCGCCAAGGGCTATCCGACCGCCGCGGCCGTCGTGAAGGGCTGGA
This sequence comes from Actinomadura latina NBRC 106108, assembly GCF_001552195.1. Classification (GTDB taxonomy): domain Bacteria; phylum Actinomycetota; class Actinomycetes; order Streptosporangiales; family Streptosporangiaceae; genus Spirillospora; species Spirillospora latina. The sequence continues at coordinate 833,281 of NZ_BCQS01000003.1, read as the reverse complement.
TGAACAGCCCCGGTCACCGGGCCAACATCCTGAACTGCGGCCTGCGCGCCATCGGCGTCGGCGTGGCCTCGGGACCCGGCGGCCCGCTGTGGACCCAGGACTTCGGCTGGAAGTGACCGGACCCGCTCCCGAATGAGGGACGGTAAGGTCCACCCCATGGGTTATCCGGGCGATCAAGGCAAACCCGGCGACTGGCCCCCTCGGCAGGCGCCGCACGCGCCGTACGGACCCCGAGCCGAAGCGCCGCCGTACGGCCATGACAGCGACGAGGCCCCGTTCGCACCGCGCGACCGGGGCGACGACCACCCCACCGCGTGGAACGACCAGCCCGGCGGGTGGGACGACCGGCCGACCGCGGCCTGGGGCGACGAGCCCGTCGCGGGCGGCGCCTTCGGCGATGACGCCTACGGCTTCCCCGAGGGCGCGCCACCCGGTCCGTCCGGCGGGCCGCCCCCGCCCGGGCGGCGCCGCAACCTGCCGCTGATCATCGGCGGCTCGGCCGTCGCCGGCATCCTGCTCATCGGCGGCGGTGTCGGGCTGTCGTCGCTGCTGAAGGACGACTCCAAGCCGAAGGCGGCGCCGACGCAGGCCGCGTCCACGCCGGCGCAGCCGACGCCGAGCCCGACGAAGCCCGTCCTCGCGCCGGTGAAGCTGCAGAGCCGCAGCACCGACCCGAAGCCGCTGACCCTCAAGGAGGTCTTCGGCAAGGGCAAGTTCACGGCGGGCGGCTACAAGTACGTGCGGACGGCCGCGGACGCGAAGAAGAGCTGTACCGGCGTCGTCGGCGGCACTGCCTTGGAGAAGGCCCTGAAGAAGGGCGGCTGCACGCAGGCGCTGCGGGCGACCTACGCCCTCTCCACCGGCTCGCTCATCGGTACCGTGGGCGTGTTCAACCTGAAGACCGAGGCGGCCGCCAAGACGGCCGTGAAGGCCGCCGCCGGCAAGGACGCGTTCCTCCAGGCGCTGCCCGGCAAGGGCGCGTCCAAGACCAACGGCAAGGGCGAGGCGTTCGGCACCTCGCAGGCACGCGGCCACTACGTCATCATGACGTGGGTGCAACGCCCGGACGGCAAGAAGGTCGCGAGCAAGTACCATGCGGCCGTCCGAGTCTTCGGTACGCAGATGGTCAAGGGCAGCAATCTCGCCCTGGCCCTGCACTACAGGGAAACCGAAGGCAAGCCCCTCCAAAAGTGACCTCTCCGAAATACCCTCACTGCTTATGTCTGGACCTAGAGACACCCGGGAGACCGCCGAGCAGGCGGGGACGTCAGGCGTCCCCGCCGATCCGGCGCCGCCCAGCTTCGGCGGCACGGCTCCCCCGGCCGGCGCCGGGCCCGCCGACGCGGCCTCGGCGCCCCCCGCCGATAAGGCCGCCGGCGAGGCGGCATCGGCCGCCGAGGCCGCCTCCTTCCGGCTGCCCTCGTTCGGCCTGGAGGCCCCCTGGTGGGCCGCCGAGTCCGCCGGCACGGCCCCGCCCGCCGGAGAGCCGCCGGCGGCCGCGGCGCAGCCCCGGGCCGAAGAGAGCGCTCCCGCCGTCGAGCCCGAGGCCGCGGCGCAGACCGCGGCCGACGACAGTGCACAGGACGACGGCGCGCAGGACGACGGCGCGCAGGACGACGGCGCGCAAGAGGACAGTGCGCAGGAGGACGGCGCGGACGAGGAGGGCCCCGCCGGGCCGCCCGCCACCGGGCCGCCCGGGACGCTCGTCGCCGGCGAGGGGGTACCGTCGGTCGACTCCCGCCGGGCCGTGCCCGCCGCGCCGCTCGTCAAGCCCCCCACCGCGGGCGACGACACCGACCCCGACGGCTTCGCCGCCGTCCGCCCGGAGGGCGCCGCCCCCGAGGAAGAAACCGCAGAGGACGAGACCACCGTGGACAACTCCGCCGTGAACGAGACCGCGGAGAACGGTCCCGCGCCGCTCTCCGCCTTCGAGAAGGCGAAGGAGGCCGAGAACGCGGCCGCGCAGACGGCCGTGCTGGTGCCCGACGCGATCCTGCCGCCCGGTGTGGTGCCGCCCACCGGCAGCGGACCGTTCCCGCACCCCGAGACGGCGGACGGCGCCGCGGCCGGCGCCCAGACCCCCGTGATCGCGCCCGTCTACCACGCCGAGGGCGGCGTCCCGCTCGACACCCCGCCGCCGCCCGGCACTCCCCCGCAGGGCGCGTCCGGCGGGAACAGGCGCCGGACGCTGCTGATCGGCGGCGGCGCCGCGGTCGTCGTCGCGGCGGCCATCGCGCTGTTCACCGTCGGCGGCAACGGCCCGAGCGGCGAGGGCGAGGCCCGCAAGGCGGCCGAGCCGTCCGCGGCGCCGACCTCGGCCGCCCCCGCGACGCCGGCCCCCTCGGCCGCCCCGGTGAACATCGCCGACGAGAAGACCGACCCGAAGGACCTCTCGTTCCGCGACGTGTTCCCGCAGGAGAAGCTCCGCCTCGGCGGGCGGACCTACACGCGGGACCGCTGGTCCCTCAACCGCGACGTCAAGTACGCGGCCCGCGGCTCGATGCTCAGCGCGCTTGAACGCGAGCAGTGCCGCAAGATCATCCGCGCGACGTACATCGACCGGGAGACGGGGCTCGCCGTCACCTCCGGGGTCGCGGTGATGCCGACGAAGGCCGCCGCGGTCACGGTGAGCAAGGCCGGCGACCCCGCCAAGTACGAGTGGTTCCGCGGCATGGCCGGCAAGCACTCCCCGGACATCGACCGCGCCGGCGGCTACGCGGCGGCGACCGTCCGCGGCCGGTACGTCGCCTACGCCTACGTCCAGTGGGCGAACGGCAAGAAGGCCAAGCCCGGCGACCCGCTGATCAAGCAGGCCGCCCAGCAGTTCATCGACCACGACCTCCGCCCGATCATGGCCCGCGCGCACGGCTGAGCCGGCCGCACGACGGCCGCGGGCCCCGCCGGGGGAGCCGCGGTCGTCACGCGCCTAGGCCGTCCCCTGCTGGGACGAGGCGGGCTGCTGCTCGACGGCGGCGGTGGCGTTGAGGGTCCGGACGCGGCGGGTCTCCTGGGCGCGCCTGGCCAGGCTGTCGTCGTCGGGGTAGCGGATCTCCTCCAGCGACAGCCCGTGCGCGGGCGCCACGTTCACGGCCGAGTCGCGGACGCGGGCGGCGAGCACCTCGGCGGGCCACTCCACGTCGCGGCGGCCGTCCCCCACCATGAGCAGGGCGCCGACCAGCGCGCGGACCATCGAGTGGCAGAAAGCGTCGGCCTCCACGGTCGCCAGCGCCAGATGCGGGTCGCGGTCGTCGCGGGCCCACTCGTAGCGCAGCAGCTCGCGGATCGTCGTCGCGCCCTCCCGCTTCCGGCAGTACGCGGCGAAGTCCGCCTCTCCGACCAGGCGCCGCGTGGCGTCGTTCATGCGGGACAGGTTCAGCGGACGCGGATGCCACAGCACGTCGTGGCGGCGCAGCGGCTCCACCCCGACGGGGTTGTCGCACACCCGGTACACGTACCGGCGCGCCAGCGCGGAGAACCGCGCGTCGAACCCCTCGGGCGCGATCGACACGCGCCACACCCGCACGTCCGGCGGCAGCAGCCCGGCGAGCCGGCGCGGCATCGTTCCGTTGATCGCCGAGTACGCCGCGACCGGCACCACCAGGTGCGCGACCTGGCCGCGTGCGTGGACGCCCGCGTCGGTGCGGCCGGCGACGGTGAGCATGGGCGGCGGGTCGAGGCGCAGCATGCGCGCCAGCGCGTCCTCGATGACGCCCTGGACGGTCCGCTGGTTCGGCTGTCTCGCCCAGCCCGCGAAGCCCGACCCGTCATAGCCGATGTCGAGCCGGAGTCGTACCAGAGCGGTCATGTCAGCCGAATTGTCCTTCTGCGTCACTGCCTGTTCCGTTCCACCCTGAGCCGGCCCGCTCGATGGGCACTCCCCTGACACGCTCCCCGGTGAATCGCCGCCCGCCTGACCTGACCATGGATCAAGTCTCGCAAAGATGAGGGCCCGCCGTCCCGAGGCAGACGGCGGGCCCTCCCAATCATGTCGGCCGAGACCCTTAATGGAATGGCCAAGGGGTCGCTCACCCCCGCGTGCGCGGTGATGAGCGGGCCCCTGGACGACCGGCGTTCTACTTGGCGTCGCCCTCGTTGTCCTTGGCGTCCGCGGCCGCGGTGTCCTCGGCCTTGGCCTCGGGCTCGTCGGCGGCGGCCTTGCTGAGGGTGACCTCGCCCTCGGCGGGGAGCTCCGCCTCGCTGACCTTCGGCGCCTTCCCGCCCGTGGCGGCCGCCATCGGCTCCGCCACCAGTTCGATGACCGCCATGGGGGCGTTGTCCCCCTTGCGCGGGCCGATCTTGGTGATGCGGGTGTAGCCGCCGGGGCGGGTCTCGAAGCTCGGCGCGATCTCGGTGAAGAGCGTGTGGATGACGCTCTTGTCGCGGATCGTCTTGGCCACCAGGCGGCGGTTGTGCAGGTCTCCCCGCTTGGCCTTGGTGATCAGCTTCTCCGCCAGCGGACGCAGCCGCCGGGCCTTGGCCTCGGTGGTGGTGATGCGGCCGTGCTCGAACAGCGCCGTCGCCAGGTTCGCCAGGATCAGCTTCTGGTGCGCGGCGCTGCCGCCGAGGCGGGCGCCCTTGGTGGGCTGAGGCATCGTGGTGTCCTTCCTGCACCGGCCGTGTCAGGTACCGGTGTCAGCTGGTTCCGCGACGGCCGGGGAACGCGCCCCCGGCCGTCCGGAATCGGGTTTCTAGTACTGCTCGGTCTCGGCGTAGCTCGTGTCGTCGTCGCCGTAGTTGTCCGCCGCCGCGCTCGGGTCGAACCCGGGCGGGGAGTCCTTCAGCGACAGGCCCATGTCGTTGAGCTTCTGCTTGACCTCTTCGATCGACTTGGCGCCGAAGTTGCGGATGTCGAGCAGGTCCTGCTCGGAGCGGGCGACGAGCTCGCCCACCGAGTGGATGCCCTCGCGCTTCAGGCAGTTGTAGGAGCGGACCGTGAGGTTCAGCTCCTCGATCGGCAGGGCCAGGTCCGCGGCGAGCGCGGCGTCCGTCGGGGACGGGCCCATGTCGATGCCCTCGGCCTCGACGTTGAGCTCCCGGGCCAGGCCGAACAGCTCGACCAGGGTCTTGCCGGCGGACGCGACCGCGTCGCGCGGCAGCATCGACTGCTTGGTCTCCACGTCCAGGATGAGGCGGTCGAAGTCGGTGCGCTGCTCGACTCGGGTCGCCTCGACCTTGTAGGTGACCTTCAGCACGGGCGAGTAGATGGAGTCGATCGGGATCCGGCCGATCTCCTGGCCCGGCTGCTTGTTCTGCGCGGCGGAGACGTAGCCGCGGCCGCGCTCGACCGTCAGCTCCATCTCCAGCTTGGCCTTGTTGTTCAGCGTGGCGATGTGCAGGTCCGGGTTGTGGACCTCGACGCCCGCCGGCGGCGCGATGTCGGCCGCGGTCACCTCGCCCGGGCCCTGCTTGCGCAGGTACATGACCACGGGCTCGTCGTGCTCGGACGAGACGACGAGCTCCTTGAGGTTCAGGATGACGTCGGTGACGTCCTCCTTGACCCCGGGCACGGTGGAGAACTCGTGCAGGACGCCCTCGATGCGGATGCTGGTGACGGCCGCACCGGGAATCGAGGAGAGTAGCGTGCGACGCAGCGAGTTGCCGATCGTGTAGCCGAAGCCCGGCTCCAGCGGCTCGATGGTGAACCGCGACCGGTACTCGTCGACCTGCTCTTCGGTGAGAGTGGGACGCTGAGCAATGAGCATGGTGGTGCCTTCTTTCCGCGGTGCCCGCTATTTGACGACCGCGTTCTGGAGTGTTCCCCGTCTCGCCGGGATCCCACGCGGGGACCCCGGCGAGACGGCGTGCGCCCTACTTGGAGTAGAGCTCGACGATCAGCTGCTCCTGGACGGGAGCTTCGATCTGCTGCCGGACGGGCAGCGAGTGCACGAGGATCCGCATCTTCTCGCCGTCCACCCCGAGCCACGCCGGGACGGGACGCTCGCCGATCTCGGCCTTCGCGACCTGGAACGGCGTCGACTCCATCGACTTGGGCTTGACGTCGATGATGTCGGCCTCGCTCACCAGCGCCGACGGGATGTTGACCTTCTTCCCGTTGACCCGGATGTGGCCGTGGCGGATGAGCTGGCGGGCCATGTCGCGGGACTTGGCGAAGCCTCCGCGGTAGACCACGTTGTCGAGCCGGCGCTCCAGGAGGGCGAGCAGGTTGTCACCCGTCTTGCCCTGCTGGCGGTTCGCCTCGACGTAGTAGTTGTGGAACTGCCGCTCCAGGACGCCGTAGATGCGCCGCGCCTTCTGCTTCTCGCGAAGCTGCAGCAGGTACTCGGTCTCCTTGGGCCGACCGCGGCCGTGCTCACCCGGCGGGTAGGGACGGATCTCGATCGGGCACTTGGGGCCCATGCACTTGCTGCCCTTGAGGAACAGCTTCATCTTCTCGCGGCGGCAGAGCTTGCAGTCCGCACCGGTGTAACGAGCCATTGTTCTAGATCTCCCCTGCCTCAGACCCGGCGACGCTTCGGCGGGCGGCAGCCGTTGTGCGGAACGGGCGTGACGTCCTGGATCGAGCCCACCTCCAGGCCGGTCGCCTGCAGCGACCGGATGGCGGTCTCGCGGCCCGAGCCCGGGCCCTTCACGAAGACGTCGACCTTGCGCATGCCGTGCTCCATCGCGCGCCGGGCGGCGGCCTCGGCGGCCTGCTGCGCGGCGAACGGGGTGGACTTGCGCGAGCCCTTGAACCCGACGTGGCCCGAGGAGGCCCAGGAGATCACGTTGCCGTTGGGGTCGGTGATCGAGACGATCGTGTTGTTGAACGTGCTCTTGATGTGGGCGTGCCCGTGAGCGACGTTCTTCTTTTCCTTGCGGCGCACCTTCTTGGCGCCGACACGGCTCTTAGGAGGCATGTGCTCTCTCTACTCTTGAGGTCATCGATCCGGAGGACCGACTCCGGACTACTTCTTGCCGGCCTTCTTCTTGCCGGCCACGGTCTTCTTCTTGCCCTTGCGGGTGCGCGCGTTGGTCTGCGTGCGCTGACCGTGCACCGGAAGCCCGCGGCGGTGCCGGATGCCCTGGTAGCACCCGATCTCGATCTTGCGGCGGATGTCGGCCTGGACCTCGCGGCGGAGGTCGCCCTCGATCTTGTAGTTGGCCTCGATCCAGTCCCGCAGCTTGATCAGCTCGTCGTCGCCGAGCTGGTGCACCCGCATGTCGCCGCTGACGCCGGTACCCGCCAGGGTCTCCAGCGCCCGCGTCCGGCCGATGCCGAAGATGTAGGTGAGAGCGACCTCGAGGCGCTTTTCGCGCGGGAGGTCAACGCCGAGGAGGCGTGCCATCGTGGGCAGTTCCCTTCATTCTGCGGAGGTATGGACGCACCGCGTCCGCACACACCCTGCCCGGGTGGCGGCCTCGGCCTCCGACGATCCGAGGGTGGTCCTCACGCGCCGTTGCCGTACGGCCCGATCTCCGGGGTCCGGGGGTCGCCCCCGGGTGGACACCGGTCCCTGGGAGGGAAGCTCTGCTTCCGACCCGGGTGATCGCGCTGCGTACGGCGTGCGTGTGAAGGCTGCGGTGCGCTTGTCGGTTGTTGAGCGTCAGCCCTGACGCTGCTTGTGGCGCGGGTCCGAGCAGATGACCATGACCCGGCCGTGCCGGCGAATGACGCGGCACTTGTTGCAGATCTTCTTGACGCTCGGCTTGACCTTCACTGGGTCTCCTAGAGATAAGGGTCACCCCCGCGCCGCCACGCACGGGGAAGGCAACCCCAGTGGGATTACTTGTAGCGGTAGACGATCCGACCGCGCGTGAGGTCGTAGGGGCTCAGCTCCACAACAACGCGGTCGTCCGGCAGGATCCGGATGTAGTGCATCCGCATCTTGCCGCTGATGTGGGCGAGCACCTTGTGCCCGTTCTCGAGCTCCACCCGGAACATGGCGTTCGGGAGGGACTCGATGACGGTGCCCTCGATCTCGATGGCCCCTTCTTTCTTGGGCATGTCCTCCGCGCTTCGCTGATCGGCTCATTGGACGCGGCCCGGCTCTCCAGAGGAGAATCGGCCGCAACCCACCACGACGCGAGAGCGTCGGAAACGGGGAATCAGGCGGCCGGCGACGGACCGACACAGGAGTCTACGTCAACCGGACGCGCAATGCGAAATCGGCGGACGCCACGGGTCCGGAGACTGCTCCCGACACAAGCATACATCGCCCGCGCGTTGTACCTTTCCAGGAGTAGAGACGTCAGAGGAGGGTCAGCATGCCGAGCTATGACTTCGCGCTGATCCTCAGCCGTCCCCTCTACGAGGACGAGCTGGACCCGCTGTTCGACCGCACGCACGGCGCGGTCACGGTGTCGATCATCAGCGAGGCGCAGCACGCCGACCGTACTCCAGCCCCCGCCCACCACCATCCAAACGACGAGCTCCGCTCGGCCGACCGGCTGGGCAACGCGTCCTGCTCGTGGACGGGCGCCACCCTCGCCGCCGCGATCATGGAAGTGGTCGGGCACGTCGAGGAGAGCGCCCCCGGCCTGCACGTGCTGCAGGTCGAGGCCGACCTGCTGCTGACCATCCGCGACATCGCCGAACGGGTGGGCCGCTCGCTCGACTCCGTCCGGCACGCGATCACCGGCGCGCGCGGCGCGACCGGCTTCCCGCCCTCGGAGATGTCCACCGCCGGGCACCGGCTGTGGCGCTGGTCGAAGGTGGCCGCCTGGTACGGGCTGGACGACCCGCAGCTCGTCGAGGCCAAGCCGACCGTCCAGGCGATCAACGGCTGGCTCGCCCTCCGCGACGTCGTCCCCGACATCGCCCCGGCCCCCGAGGAGGTCACCTCGGCGCTCTCCCTCGTGATCCCGCACGTCGCCTGAACGTCACCAGCCGGACGGGCACCAGGCCGGGTTCGGCTCGACGTTCGCGAACCAGGCGGACGGGATGACGCGGCCGTCCGGGAGGCGATGCGTCTCCGGGCCGGGGACGGGGTCGAGGCCGGCCCGCCACAGCGAACGGACGCTCGCCACGTTCTCCGGCTCCGCGCCGGCCCGGACCTCGGTGAAGTGCAGGTGCCGCTGCGCGAGCACGAGGCCCGCGGTGAACAGTTCGGCGCCGAGCCCGCGGCCGCGGTAGGCGGGGGCCAGGTTGCCGCCCAGCTCGCAGACCTCGGCCGACAGCGGCAGCAGGCTGACGGCCCCGGCGGCCGTGCCGCGGTCGGGATCGATGGCGATCAGGCCGGTCTGGATGCGCGGGCTCGGCAGCCCGAACCGGCCCCGGCCGCGGCCGGCGGGCGCGGCGAGGAGGCGCTCGCGCTCGTCCGGCGGGAGCACCGCGTCCGGCCGCCAGCCGAGCCACCGCTGCGCCGCCGGGTCGCCGGCGGTGGCGGCGATGCGGCGCAGATCCGACCGGGTCGCCGAGCGGAAGACCAGCCGCGGGGTCAGGATCACGTGCCCGCCGCCGGCGCAGCCGCGGACGACCCTGTGCGACCGCTGCCGCATCGCCATGCGCGCCCTCCCGCCGTGATCCACCGTGATCCGCTGTGATCCGCCGCCGAGCAAGGTAGCGGGCGGACGCGCGGGACGGAAGACGCCCGTAATGTCGTTATCCACGGAGCGGAGTCGACAGCCGGGCGGGCGGACGCGAAGATCGTCGGGGGCACGGCCGGGGTACCCGGCACGGGGGCCGTGATGTGCTGGGGGCAAGGGGAGGATCCATGGCGATCATCGCGCAGCTGAGCGACATCCATCTGGCGGCCGGGCGGGACGGCGAGGTGGACGACGGCTCGGGGCCGGTGCGCGCGCTGCGGTCCGCCGTGTCGAGCCTGCTGTCGCTGCCCGCGCGCCCCGACGCGGTCGTCCTCACCGGCGACCTCGCCGACGCGGGCCGGCCCGCCGAGTACACGCGGCTGCACGCGCTGCTGTCGCCGCTGCCGATGGCCGTCTACCCGATGTGCGGCAACCACGACGACCGCGACGAGATGCGGAAGGTGTTCGGCGACCATCCCGCGGTCGCGGCGACCGCGACGGCCCCGCGGGCGCCCGTGCAGTACGCCGTCGACGTCGCGGGCGTGCGGCTGATCTGCTGCGACACCACCGTGGACGGCCACCCGCACGGGCACATGAGCGAGGAACGGCTCCGCTGGCTGGAGGAGGTCCTCCGCGCGGCCCCCGACACGCCGACGGTGATCGCGACGCATCATCCGCCGTATCCGATCGGGATGCGGTTCATCGACGACCTGCGGTTCGTCGACCCGGCCGGGTTCGCGGCGGTGATCTCCCGGCACCCGCAGGTGGTGCGGATCATCTCCGGGCACGTCCACCGGGCGTCGGTCGGGTCGCTCGCCGGACGAGTGAGCACGACCTGCCCGAGCACCTACCGGCAGCTGTTCCTCGACCTGACCAAGCAGGGGCGCGCCGCCGTCACCGGGGAGCCCGCCGGCTTCGCCCTCCACCTCATCGGCGAGGACGGCACCGCCACCACGCACTTCGCCCCGACCGGCAACTACCGGCCGCTCATGGACGTCGAGTAGGGGCCCGGCCGGAGAGGGCTCAGCGGTCGCCGTCCCGGTCGCCGAAGATCGTGCGCATCAGCAGGATCGCGCCCCACGGGCCCGCCACCCAGATCCACCACGGGTAGACCGCACCGGTCGTCACCAGGACGATCAGCCAGACGGTGAAGTTGATCGCGCTGACCGTCGCCCACGCGCCCCACATGGCCTTCATGCCGCGCACGTCGAGATCGCGGGACGGGACCTTGGCCACGGACGCGGTGCTCTTCGGCTGCGTCGCCGGGACGGGCAGCTGGTACAGGTCCTCCTCCGGCAGATCGGAGGTGATCTCCTGCAGCTCCCCGACGGTCTTCGCCCCGTACACCGAGTCGACCCGCTCCTGCAGCTCGTCCATCGTGATCCGGCCGAGCGCGCAGTGCTCGCGCAGGCTCGCGGCCACCCGGTCGCGGTCGGCGTCCGACGCCCGGATGTCAGGGTTCGGCGCCATCGTTCCTCCGCTCCTCAGGACGAGTTGTCAGTTCCATTCTGCGTGGCCGGACCCAGCTTCTGGAACCATTCGCGGCCTTCGTCCAGTGCGGTCAGGACGCGCGGGCCGTCCGGCGTGACGGCGAACGTGTGCTCGAAGTGCGCCGAGTAGCGCCCGTCGGCCGTCACGACCGTCCAGCCGTCGTCCAGTTCCCGGGTCTCCTTGGTGCCGAGGTTCACCATCGGCTCGACCGCGAAGCACATTCCCGGCTCCAGGACGGGGCCGTACCCGGCCGGGCCGTGGTTCGGGATCAGCGGGTCCATGTGCATCTCGGTGCCGATGCCGTGCCCGCCGTAGCCCTCGACGATCCCGTAGGGCCCCTGAGAGCGGATGTAAGCCTCGATCGCGTGCGACATGTCCGTGAGGCAGGCTCCGGCCCTGCCGGCCGCGAGACCGTGCCACAGGGACGCCTCGGTGACGTCCAGCAGCGTCCGCAGCTCCTCGGTGATCTCCCCGACCGGGACGGTGATGGCGGCGTCGCCGTGCCAGCCCGCCACGATCGCGCCGCAGTCGATGGAGATGACGTCGCCGTCCCGCAGCACCTTCCCGGCCCGCGGGATGCCGTGCACGATCTCCTCGTTGATCGACGCGCAGATCGTCCCGGTGAACCCGTGGTAGCCCTTGAAGGACGGGATACCGCCGTTGTCGCGGATGTGCCGTTCGGCGAGCGTGTCGAGGTCCAGGGTGGTGATCCCCGGCTTGACCGCCTCGCGCAGCAGCTCCAGCGTCCGGCCGACGAGCAGCCCCGCCGCCCGCATCAGCTCGATCTGCTCCGCGGTCTTCATCTGGATGGTGGGCCTGCGCCGTTTGAACATCATTCCCCCTGCACCGGGTCGGCCGCCGGGCGGGCGCGGAGCCGCAGGCCCCGCGCCCGCGCCGTCACTGCTCCAGCGGGCGCAGCGCGGCGAGCGCGCGCTTGGTGACCTCTTCGACCGGGCCCGTGGCGTCGATGCCGACGAGAATGTTCTCGTCGGCGTAGAACTGCACCAGCGGGGCCGTGTCGTGCTTGTAGACCTCCAGGCGGTGCATGACGACCTGTTCCTTGTCGTCGTCGCGCTGGAACAGGTGACCGCCGCAGTCGTCGCAGATGTCGTCCTGCTTGTCGTCGAAGTCGACGTGCCAGATCCGCCCGCACTTGTCGCAGGTGCGCCGGCCCGACAGCCGCCGGACGACCTCGTCCTCGTCGACCACCAGCTCCAGGACGATGTCGAGGCGCGTGTCCCACTCGGCGAGGATCTTCTTCAGCGTCTCCGCCTGCGGGACGTTGCGCGGGAACCCGTCCAGCAGGAACCCGTCGCGGGCGTCGTCCTCACCCAGCCGGTCGCGCACCATCGCGATGGTGACCTCGTCCGGGACGAGGTCGCCGCGGTCCATGTACTGCTTGGCCTGGAGGCCGAGTTCCGTCCCGCCGCTGACGTTGGCGCGAAAGATGTCACCTGTCGAGATCTTCGGGACCGACAGATGAGATGCGATGAACTGGGCCTGCGTCCCCTTGCCCGCTCCCGGGGGGCCCACCAGCACGATACGCACTACCGGAGGAAGCCCTCGTAGTTGCGCTGCTGCAGCTGACTCTCGATCTGCTTCACGGTATCCAGTCCGACGCCGACGACGATGAGGATGCTCGCGCCGCCGAAGGGGAAGTCCTGGCCGGCCTTGAGGAGTGCGAAGGCCACCATGGGGATCAGCGACACGAGCCCCAGGTAGAGCGCACCGGGTGTGGTGATCCGGGTCAGCACGAAGTCGAGGTATTCGGCGGTCGGCCGACCAGGACGGATACCTGGGATGAACCCACCATACTTCTTCATGTTGTCGGCCACTTCAGTGGGGTTGAAGGTGATCGCCACGTAGAAGTACGTGAAGAAGATGATCAGGACGAAGTAGAACCCCATGTGCCACGCGTTGCTCGGCTGCAGGTACGGCTGGATCTTCTGCAGCCACTTGGTGTTGGGCCACAGCTGGGTCGCCAGGATCGGCAGGTAGAGCAGCGACGACGCGAAGATGATCGGGATGATGCCGGCCTGGTTCACCTTCAGCGGGATGTACGTCGACGTGCCGCCGTACATGCGCCTGCCGACCATCCGCTTGGCGTACTGGACGGGGATCCGCCGCTGCGCCTGCTCCACGAAGACGACGGCCGCCATGATCGCCAGGCCGACGAGGACCACGATCGCGAAGACGAAGCCGTTCTTGGCCTTGTAGATGCCCCAGAACTGGCCGGGGAAGACCGCCACCACCTGGGTGAAGATCAGGACGGACATGCCGTTGCCGACGCCGCGGTCGGTCATCAGCTCGCCCAGCCACATGATGACGGTCGTGCCCGCCACCATGCAGACCACCATCGTGATGATCGGGAAGATGCTCGTGTCATGGAGGATGTCGCCGCTGCCGGACACGCCCTGGAACAGCTGCCCGGTGCTCGCCATCGCCACGATGCCCGTGGCCTGCAGGATCGCCAGGCCCACCGTCAGGTAACGGGTGTACTGTGTGATCTTCGTCGTGCCGGCCTGGCCCTCCTTCTTCAGGGCCTCCAGCCGGGGGATCACCACCACCAGCAGCTGCAGGATGATGCTCGCCGTGATGTACGGCATGATGCCCAGCGCGAAGACCGACAGCTTGAGAAGCGCACCACCGCTGAACAGGTCGACGAGGCCGTAGAGCTGGTTGCTCTCCTTGGCCGCGGCCGCGGTGTCCTTCAGCACCTTCACGTTCACGTTCGGTGTCGGAACGATCGATCCGATCCGGAACACCAAGATCATGAACAACGTGAACAGAATCTTTTTACGCAGGTCAGGCGTACGGAAAGCCCGAGCGAACGCGGTCAGCACCATTCCTCCTGCGCGACTGGCGGGTTCATCATGGCCACCGAGGGGCCGGTTACAGGTCCATGAGGTCGGGCGGAGGATACCCGAGGAGATGCGTAAGTGCGCAATCTCACGCGAGTCGCCTTCGCCCGTGTGACTCTAACAGCAGATGACGCCGGGGCCGTCCCGCCTTTCCCGGAGACCTCACGGTCCCGGGCGTCAGGCGAGTACGGCCCCGGCATCGAAGTGGGCTTCTTACAGCTCGTCGGTGGTTCCACCGGCCGCCGCGATCTTCTCCTTGGCGGCGCCGGAGAAGGCGTGCGCCTTCACCTGGACCGCGACGGAGATGTCGCCGGTGCCGAGGACCTTGACCGGACGGCCGCGGCGCACCGCGCCCTTGGCCGCCAGATCGTCCGCCGTGACCTCGCCGCCCTCGGGGTAGAGCGCGGCGAGCTTGTCCAGGTTCACGACCTGGAACTCGACCCGGTTCGGGTTCTTGAAGCCCTTCAGCTTCGGCACCCGGCGGATGAGCGGCATCTGGCCGCCCTCGAAACCGACGGGGACGGTACTGCGGGCCTTGGTGCCCTTGGTGCCGCGGCCGGCGGTCTTGCCCTTGGACGCCTCGCCGCGGCCCTTGCGGACCTTGGCCTTGTTGGAGCCGGGGGCCGGACGCAGGTCGTGCACCTTGAGGGGCGTGCCCTCCGCGGCGTCGCCGCTCTTCTCGAGATCAGCCATGTCAGTCGACCTCCTCGACGGTGACCAGGTGCGCCACCGTCCGGATCATGCCGCGCACCTCGGGGCGGTCTTCGCGGACCACGGTCTGCCCGATCTTCTTCAGGCCGAGGGTGCGCAGCGTGTCACGCTGGTTCTGCTTCTCGCTGATCACGGACTTCTTCTGCGTGATCTTCAGATTGCTCACGACGACGCGGCCTCCGCCCTGGGCTCGCTGCCCGCGGCGCGCGCGCGCAGCATGGCCGCCGGGGCGACGTCCTCGATCGGCAGGCCGCGCTTGGCCGCGATCTCCTCCGGACGCTTCAGGGCCTTCAGCCCCGCGATCGTCGCGTGCACGATGTTGATCGCGTTGTCGCTGCCCAGCGACTTGCTCAGCACGTCGTGGATGCCGGCGGCCTCCAGCACCGCGCGCACCGGGCCACCGGCGATGACACCGGTACCGGGGCTGGCCGGACGCAGCAGGACCTCGCCCGCCGCGTCCCGCGCCTGCACCAGGTGCGGGATGGTGCCCTGGATCCGCGGCACCTTGAAGAAGTGCTTCTTGGCCTCTTCGACGCCCTTGGCGATCGCCGCGGGCACCTCCTTGGCCTTGCCGTAGCCGACGCCGACGGTGCCGTTGCCGTCACCGACGATCACCAGGGCGGTGAAGCTGAAGCGACGCCCGCCCTTGACGACCTTGGCGACACGGTTGATCGCCACGACCTTCTCGATGTACGACTGGCCCTTGTCGGCGCCACCGCGGCGGTCGTCGCGGCGATCGCGACGGTCGCCACCCTGACCGCCACCACGCCTCTGCGCTGCCATCAGTGGTTCCTTCCATTAAAGCTGCTGGGTGGGGGCTGGAGGACGGTCATCAGAGCTGCAGGCCCCCCTCGCGCGCACCGTCCGCTACAGCGGCGATGCGGCCGTGGTACTTGTTGCCGCCGCGGTCGAACACGACCGCGTGGACACCGGCCTCCTGGGCCCGCCGGGCGACGAGCTCGCCGACCTTGCGGGACTTGGCCGTCTTGTCGCCGGAGTCGGCGCGCAGGTCCGCCTCCATCGTCGACGCGCTGGCCAGCGTGTGGCCCTTGTCGTCGTCGATGACCTGGACGAACACGTGCCTGCTGGAGCGGGTCACGACCAGGCGAGGCCGCGCGGCGCTGCCCACGACCTTCTTCCGGACCCGCAGGTGCCGGCGCTTGCGGGACTTGGCCCGCGCCGACGTGGCCTTCGCGGCCAGGGTCTTGGTGCCTGCCATGACTACTTACCAGCCTTTCCGACCTTGCGGCGGATCTGCTCGCCCTCGTAACGCACGCCCTTGCCCTTGTACGGGTCGGGCTTGCGCAGCTTGCGGATGCGGGCGGCGATCTCGCCGACGAGCTGCTTGTCGATGCCCTCGACGGTCAGCTGCGTCGGCCTCTCGACGGTGAGCTTGATGCCGTCCGGCGCTTCGAACGGGATCGGGTGGCTGTACCCGAGCGAGAACTCGACGTTCTGGCCCTTCGCCACCACCCGGTAGCCGACGCCCTGGATGACCAGGGTCTTCTTGTAGCCGTCGGTGACCCCGACGACCATGTTGTTGATCAGCGTCCGGGTGAGCCCGTGCAGCCCGCGCACCTTGTTGATGTCGTTCGGCCGGGTGACGACGATCCTGCCGTCCTCCTGGCTGACCTCGATGGGCTCGGCGACCGTGTGCGACAGCGTGCCCTTCGGCCCCTTGACGGTGACCTCCCGGCCGTCGAGGCTGACCTCGACGCCGCTCGGCACGGCGATGGGGAGACGTCCAATACGAGACATTGTTAGGTACCTCCCCTCACCAGACGTAGGCGAGGACTTCCCCGCCCACGCCGCGCTTGCCCGCCTGACGGTCGGTCATCAGACCGGAGGACGTCGAGATGATCGCGACGCCCAGTCCGCCCAGGACCTTCGGCAGGTTGTCCTTCTTCGCGTACACGCGCAGACCCGGCTTCGAGACGCGCTTGATGCCGGCGATCGAACGCTCACGGGTCGGGCCGAACTTGAGCTCGATGTTGAGCTTCTTGCCGACCTCGGCGTCCTCCACGCTCCAGCCCGAGATGTAGCCCTCCTGCTGGAGGATCTCGGCGATGTGCGCCTTGATCTTCGAGTACGGCATCGCCACCTGGTCGTGGTACGCCGAATTCGCATTGCGCAGACGCGTCAGCATGTCTGCGATCGGGTCGGTCATCGTCATGGCCTACTGGCCCTCCCTCGCCACGGTTTCCTCGGGTTGATGCGGCCCGTGGACCTTTGGCGCGGTCGTGGGCGCCCTCTCGGGCTCCCGGTTGGTCATTACAGGCCGGTGTCCCGTCCCCCGGGGTCGTCCCCCGGGGGACGCGGTCACCAGCTGGACTTCGTGATGCCGGGCAGCTCGCCGCGGTGGGCCATCTCCCGGAAGCACACACGGCACAGGCCGAACTTCCGGTAGACGGAACGCGGGCGCCCGCAGCGCGAGCACCGAGTGTACGCGCGCACACCGAACTTCGGCTTCCGCGCCGCCTTGGCGATCAGCGACTTCTTCGCCATGCTCAGCTCTCCTTGAAGGGGAAGCCCAGGAGCTTGAGCAGCGCCCGGCCCTCGTCGTCGGTCTTCGCGCTCGTCACGACCGTGATGTCCATGCCCCGCGAGCGGTCGATCTTGTCCGGGTCGACCTCGTGGAACATGACCTGCTCAGTCAGCCCGAAGGTGTAGTTGCCATTGCCGTCGAACTGCTTCGGCGACAGGCCGCGGAAGTCGCGGATGCGGGGCAGCGCGGTGGCGAGCAGCCGGTCCAGGAACTCCCACATGCGGTCGCCGCGCAGCGTGGCGTGCGCGCCGATCGGCATGCCCTCGCGCAGCTTGAACTGCGCGATGGACTTGCGGGCCCGGTTGACCGCCGGCTTCTGGCCGGTGATCAGCGACAGGTCGCGGACGGCGCCCTCGATCAGCTTGGCGTCCTTGGCCGCGTCGCCGACGCCCATGTTGACCACGATCTTGGTCAGCGTGGGAATCTGCATGACGTTGGCGTAGCCGAACTGCTCGCGCATCTGCCCCGCGATCTCCTCGCGGTAGCGGACCTTGAGGCGCGGCGTCGGGACGGGACGCTCTGTGGTGGTCTCGGTCATCGGTCTCAGATCTCCTTACCGCTGCGGCGCGAGATCCGGACCTTCGTGCCGTCCTCGTTGATGCGGTAACCGACCCGGACCGGCTTGCCGTCCTCGACGATCGCGACGTTGCTGACGTGCAGCGGCGCCTCGACAGTGACGCGGCCGCTTTCCTTGCCGGCGCGCTGCTGGTCGGCCTTGATGTTCTTGGTGATGAGGTTGACGCCCTCGACGACGACGCGCTCCGCGCGCGGGTCGACGCGCAGGACCTTGCCCGTCGCGCCCTTGTCCTTGCCGGCGAGGACGATGACCTCGTCGCCCTTGCGGATCTTCATCAGAGCACCTCCGGCGCGAGCGAGATGATGCGCATGAACTTCTTCTCGCGCAGTTCGCGGCCCACCGGGCCGAAGATACGGGTGCCGCGGGGGTCGCCGCCGTCCCGGATCAGGACGGCGGCGTTCTCGTCGAAGCGGATGTAGGAGCCGTCCGGGCGCCGGCGCTCCTTGCGGGTGCGCACGACGACCGCCTTGACGACGTCACCCTTCTTCACGCCCGCGCCGGGAAGGGCGTCCTTCACCGTCGCGACGATGATGTCGCCGACTCCCGCGTAGCGCCGACCCGAGCCGCCGAGAACCCGGATGCAAAGGATCTCCTTCGCACCCGTGTTGTCGGCGACCTTGAGTCGCGACTCCTGCTGGATCACGTCAACTCCTGTTCGTCACACCGGTTCTGCACCGGACGTCGTCCGGCCAGCCTGGTGGAACCAGTCATGTACAGTGCGGGGCTCGCGCCCCGCGGGCCTACTTGGCCTTCTCGAGGATCTCCACCACGCGCCACCGCTTGGTGGCCGACAGCGGACGGGTCTCCATGAGCCGGACGCGGTCGCCCACGCCGCACTCGTTGCCCTCGTCGTGCGCCTTGTAGTTCTTCGTGCGGCGGATCACCTTGTGGTACCTGCGGTGGGTCACCCGGTCCTCGACGGACACGACCACGGTCTTGTCCATCTTGTCGCTGACCACGAGACCCTCAAGGACCTTGCGGCTGCTCCGCTTCTCCGTCTGCTGCTCGGTCATTCGTTGCCCTCCGCGGCGTCCTCGGCGACCGTGACGATGCCGAGCTCGCGCTCGCGCATCACTGTGTAGATGCGAGCGATCTCGCGCTTCACGGTGCGCAGGCGCCCGTGGCTCTCAAGCTGGCCGGTCGCGGCCTGGAAGCGGAGGTTGAACAGCTCCTCCTTGGCTTCCTTCAGCTTGGTGACCAGGACGTCCTCGGGCTCGGTCCGCAGGTCGTCGGCGGCAAGACCCTTGGCCATCAGGACTCACCCACCTCTCGCTTAACAATCTTGCACTTCATCGGGAGCTTGTGGATCGCGCGCGTGAGGGCCTCCCGGGCGATCCGCTCGTCCGGGTAGGAGATCTCGAAGAGCACGCGGCCCGGCTTCACGTTGGCCACCCACCACTCGACGGAGCCCTTGCCGGAACCCATGCGGGTCTCGGCGGGCTTCTTGGTCAGCGGACGGTCCGGGAAGATGTTGATCCAGACCTTGCCGCCACGCTTGATGTGACGGGTCATCGCGATACGCGCGGCCTCGATCTGCCGGTTCGTCACGTACGCGCTCTCGACGGCCTGGATGCCGTACTCGCCGAACGTCACCCTCGTGCCGCCCTTGGCCATGCCACGGCGCCTCGGGTGGTGCTGCTTGCGGTGCTTGACCTTGCGAGGGATCAGCATCGGTTACTCAGCTCCCCTCACCCTGCGGAGCAGCCTCGGCCGCCGGGGCCGGCTGCTCGGAACCCTGCTGCTGCTTCGGCTCGGCGCCGCCGCGGCCACCGCGGTCGCCGCCGCGCTCGCCGCCGGCACCGCCGCGTCCGCCACGACCGCCGCGGCCGCCGCCACGGCGCTCGCCGCCGCCGCCACCGCGACGCTCACGGCCGCCGCCGCCACCGCCGCCGGCCGCGCGCTGCTGCGCGGCCTTCTGCTCGCGCTCGGCGCGCGTCGCCGCGGCCTCGCCCTTGTAGATCCACACCTTGACGCCGATGCGGCCGAACGTCGTCCGGGCCTCGTAGAAGCCGTAGTCGATGTCGGCGCGCAGCGTGTGCAGCGGGACCTGGCCCTCGCGGTAGAACTCCGACCGCGACATCTCGGCGCCGCCGAGGCGGCCGCCGCACTGCACCTTGATGCCCTTGGCGCCCGACTTCATCGCGGACTGGATCGCCTTGCGCATGGCGCGGCGGAACGCGACGCGGCTGGACAGCTGCTCGGCCACGCCCTGCGCGACGAGCTGCGCGTCGATCTCGGGGTTCTTGACCTCGAGGATGTTCAGCCGGACCTGCTTGCCGGTCAGCTTCTCCAGGTCCCCCCGGAGGCGCTCGGCCTCGGCGCCGCGGCGGCCGATGACGATGCCCGGCCGGGCGGTGTGGATGTTGACCTCGACACGGTCACGGGTCCGCTCGATCTCCACCTTGGAGATGCCCGCCCGGTCCATGCCCTTCTGCAGCATGCGCCGGATCTGGACGTCTTCCTTGACGTAGTCCTTGTAGAGCTTGTCGGCGAACCACACGGACTTGTGGTCGGTGGTGATGCCGAGCCGGAACCCGTGCGGGTTGATCTTCTGACCCACTACCGGGCCCTCCTCGTCTTCTTACCGCCGCCCGACGCGGAAACCGCGTCGTCCCGCGACTCCACGACCACCGTGATGTGGCTCGTGCGCTTGTTGATGCGGTAAGCCCGGCCCTGGGCGCGGGGGCGGAAACGCTTGAGCGTCGGCCCCTCGTCCACCCACGCACGGCTCACGACGAGCGCGTCCGAGTCGAGCTTGAAGTTGTGCTCGGCGTTGGCGATGGCACTCGCCAGCACCTTGCCCACCGGCTCACTAGCAGCCTGGGGGGCGAACCGCAGCACCGCCTGAGCCTCCGCGGCAGGCAGGCCGCGGATGAGGTCCACCACGCGGCGGGCCTTCCTGGGCGTGACGCGGATGTACCGCGCCTGGGCCCTGGCTTCCATCGCTGATCCTCTCCGTACGATCTACTGCTCTGCCTGCTCAGCCTCGGCGGCTGCGGCGGTCTTCCTTGACGTGGCTGCGGAACGTCCGCGTCGGCGCGAACTCGCCGAGCTTGTGTCCCACCATCGAGTCGGTGATGAACACCGGCACGTGCTTGCGGCCGTCGTGCACGGCGATCGTGTGACCGATCATGTCCGGCACGATCATGGAGCGCCGCGACCACGTCTTGATGACGTTCTTGGTGCCCTTCTCATTCTGGACGTCGACCTTCTTCTGAAGGTGGTCGTCCACGAACGGGCCCTTCTTAAGGCTACGTGGCATGACGAGCGACTCCTACCGCTTCTTCTTGCTGCGACGACGGACGATCAGCCGGTCGCTCGACTTGTTCGCCTGGCGAGTGCGGCCTTCCTTCTTGCCGGCGGGGTTCACCGGGTGGCGGCCACCGGAGGTCTTGCCCTCACCACCACCGTGCGGGTGGTCGATCGGGTTCATGGCGACACCGCGGACGGTCGGGCGCTTGCCCTTCCACCGCATCCGGCCGGCCTTGCCCCAGTTGATGTTCGACTGCTCGGCGTTGCCGACCTCGCCGACCGTCGCGCGGCACCGCACGTCCACCATCCGCATCTCGCCGGAGGGCATGCGCAGCGTGGCGTACTTGCCCTCCTTGGCCAGCAGCTGGACGCCGGCGCCCGCACTGCGGGCGATCTTGGCGCCGCCGCCGGGGCGCAGCTCGATGGCGTGCACGACCGTACCGGTCGGGATGTTGCGCAGCGGCATGCAGTTGCCCGGCTTGATGTCCGCGCCCGCGCCGTTCTCCACCCGGTCGCCCTGCTTGAGTCCGCGCGGGGCGAGGATGTAGCGCTTCTCGCCGTCCACGTAGTGCAGCAGCGCGATCCGCGCGGTGCGGTTCGGGTCGTACTCGATGTGCGCGACCTTGGCCGGCACACCGTCCTTGTCGTGCCGGCGGAAGTCGATCACGCGGTAGGCGCGCTTGTGCCCGCCGCCCTGGTGCCGGGTGGTGATGCGGCCGTGGTTGTTGCGGCCGCCCTTCTTGGGGAGCGGACGCAGCAGCGACTTCTCCGGCTCGTCGCGCGTGACCTCGACGAAGTCGGCCACGCTGGAGCCGCGACGCCCTGGAGTCGTCGGCTTGTAGTTACGGATGCCCATCTTTTTCGTTCATCCCTTTATCTGCTCCGGAGCCTCGGCCGGTTAGGCCGGGCCGCCGAAGATGTCGATCCGCTCGCCCTCGGCCAGGCTGACGATGGCTCGCTTGCTGTCCTTGCGCTTGCCGTAACCGAACCGGGTGCGCTTGCGCTTGCCCTGCCGGTTGAGCGTGTTCACGTTCGTCACCTTGACGCCGAACACGGCCTGGACGGCCTGCTTGATCTGCGTCTTGTTGGCGTCCGGGCGGACGATGAACGTGTACTTGTTCTCGTCCAGCAGCCCGTAGCTCTTCTCCGAGACGACCGGCGCGATGATGATGTCGCGGGGGTCGGCGATCTTGTTCATGGGTGCGACCCTCCTTACTTCTTCGCCGCGCGCGAGATGAACTCGTCGTAGGCCGTCTTCGTGAAGACGACGACGTCGTTCACCAGCACGTCGTAGGTGTTGAGCTGGTCGGAGACGAGAACGTGCACGCTCGGCTCGTTGCGCAGGCTCTTCCAGGTCAGCTCGTCCTCGCGGTCCAGGACCAGGAGGACGCGCTTGGCCTCGGTGCCCGCTCCGTGCGCATCGGCAAGCACCGTGCGCAGGGCCTTCACTGCCGTCTTCGTCTTCGGGGTGTCGCCCTCGATGATGCTGTCGACCACGTGCACCCTGCCGTAGCGGGCGCGGTCGGACAGGGCGCCGCGCAGCGCGGCCGCCTTCATCTTCTTGGGCGTCTTCTGCGAGTAGTCCCGCGGCTGCGGGCCGTGCACGGTGCCGCCGCCGGCGAACTGGGGCGCGCGGATCGAGCCCTGGCGGGCGCGGCCGGTGCCCTTCTGCCGGTACGGCTTCTTGCCGCCGCCGCGGACGTCGCCGCGGGTCTTGGTGGAGTGCGTGCCCTGGCGCGCGGCGGCCAGCTGCGCCACCACGACCTGGTGGATCAGCGGCACGCTGGTCTTCGCGTCGAAGACCTCGGCGGGCAGGTCGATGTCGAGCTTGGAGGTCACTTGCCCGTCCCCTTCACTGCGTCGCGGACCAGCACCACGCCGCCGTTGGGACCGGGAACCGCGCCCTTGATGAGCAGCAGGTTCTTCTCCGCGTCGATGGCGTGGACGGTCAGGTTCTGCACGGTGGTACGGGCGTTGCCGTGCCGTCCCGCCATGCGGAGGCCCTTGAAGACGCGACCGGGGGTCGCGCAGCCGCCGATCGAACCCGGGGAGCGGTGCTTGCGCTGGGTGCCGTGCGAAGCGCTGAGGCCCTTGAACCCGTGGCGCTTCATGACACCGGCGGTGCCCTTGCCCTTGCTCGTCCCGGTCACGTCGATCTTCTGGCCGGCCTCGAAGACGTCGGCGGTGATCTCCTGGCCGAGTTCGTACTCGGTGGTGTCGTCGGCCCGCAGTTCGACGAGGTAGCGGCGCGGCGTCACGCCGGCCTTCTCGAAGTGACCCGCGCGCGGCTTGTTCACCTTGCGGGGGTCGATCTGCCCGAACCCGAGCTGGACGGCGGTGTAGCCGTCGTTCTCCTGGGTGCGGAGCTGGGTCACGACACACGGCCCGGCCTGGACGACGGTCACCGGAACGATCCGGCCCTCATCGTCGAAGACCTGGGTCATGCCGAGCTTCTCGCCCAGGACGCCCTTCCTCTGCGTACTCATTCTCGGTGCGTCCCTCAGAGCTTGATCTCGATGTCAACGCCGGCCGGCAGGTCGAGCCGCATCAGCGAGTCGACCGTCTTGGGCGTCGGGTCGATGATGTCGATCAACCGCTTGTGCGTGCGCATCTCGAAGTGCTCGCGGCTGTCCTTGTACTTGTGCGGCGAGCGGATGACGCAGTACACGTTCTTCTCGGTCGGCAGCGGCACCGGGCCCGCGACCTTGGCGCCCGTCCGCGTCACCGTCTCAACGATCTTCTTCGCGGAGGTGTCGATGACCTCGTGGTCGTAGGCCTTGAGCCGGATGCGGATCTTCTGTCCCGCCATGGTGGCCTCGGTGTCCTTTGCTGTAGTGCCGCTGTTTACTTCATGGTCGTGACGCGGCGGCCCAGTTGCCGGGGTCCCGGCGGCTGGGCCGCCGCGTTACGAGGGGTGTTACTTGATGACCTTGGTGACGCGACCGGCGCCGACCGTCCGGCCACCCTCGCGGATGGCGAACTTCAGGCCCTCCTCCATGGCGACGGGCTGGATCAGCTCGACGCGCATCTCGGTGTTGTCGCCCGGCATGACCATCTCGGTGCCCTCGGGGAGGTTCACCACGCCGGTGACGTCCGTGGTCCGGAAGTAGAACTGCGGACGGTAGTTGTTGAAGAACGGCGTGTGCCGGCCGCCCTCGTCCTTGGACAGGATGTAGACCTGCGCCTCGAACTCGGTGTGCGGGGTGTTGGTGCCCGGCTTGATGACGCACTGGCCGCGCTCGACGTCCTCGCGCTTGATGCCGCGCAGGAGCAGGCCGACGTTGTCGCCCGCCTGGCCCTGGTCGAGCAGCTTGCGGAACATCTCGACACCGGTGACGGTGGTCGAGGTGGACTCGGGCTTGATGCCGATGATGTCCACGGTCTCGTTGACGTTGACGACACCGCGCTCGATGCGGCCGGTCACGACGGTGCCGCGGCCGGTGATCGAGAAGACGTCCTCGATCGGCATCAGGAACGGCTTCTCGGTGTCGCGCACCGGCTCCGGCACGTTCTCGTCGACGGCGTTCATGAGCTCGACGATGGACTCGGCCCACTTCTCGTCGCCCTGCAGCGCCTGGAAGGCGGACACGCGGATGACGGGAAGGTCGTCGCCCGGGAACTCGTACTCGGAGAGCAGCTCGCGGACCTCGAGCTCGACGAGCTCCAGGATCTCCTCGTCGTCCACCATGTCGCACTTGTTCAGCGCGACGACGATGTAGGGGACGCCGACCTGGCGGGCCAGGAGCACGTGCTCCTTGGTCTGCGGCATCGGGCCGTCGGTGGCGGCGACCACCAGGATGGCGCCGTCCATCTGCGCCGCACCGGTGATCATGTTCTTGATGTAGTCGGCGTGCCCCGGGCAGTCCACGTGCGCGTAGTGCCGGGCCTCGGTCTGGTACTCGACGTGCGCGATCGAGATCGTGATGCCGCGCTCGCGCTCCTCCGGCGCCTTGTCGATGTCCTCGAACGGCGTGAAGGGGTTGAGGTCCGGGTACTTGTCGTGGAGCACCTTGGTGATCGCCGCGGTAAGGGTGGTCTTACCGTGGTCGATGTGTCCAATGGTGCCGATGTTCACGTGCGGCTTCGTCCGCTCGAACTTGGCCTTCGCCACTGGTTGCTCCTTGTTGCGATCCTCGGCCGTCTAGACGACCGCTTCGATGTACGTCTTGGTGATCTGTGGGCAGGCCCGGGTGCTTACTCGCCCCGCGCCTTGGCGATGATCTCCTGCGCGACGTTCGTGGGAACCTCGGCGTAGGAGTCGAACTGCATCGTGAAAACAGCCCGGCCCTGGGTCTTGCTTCGCAGATCACCCACGTAGCCGAACATCTCCGACAGGGGCACGAGCGCCTTGATGACGCGCATGCCGTGCCGCTCGTCCATGGACTGGACCTGGCCGCGGCGGCTGTTGAGGTCGCCGATCACGTCGCCCATGTTCTCCTCGGGCGTCGTGACCTCGACGGACATCATCGGCTCCAGCAGCGTGGGGGACGCCTTGCGGGCGGCCTCCTTGAACGCCATGGAACCGGCGACCTTGAACGCCATCTCCGAGGAGTCGACCTCGTGGTAGGCGCCGTCCCGCAGGGTGACCTTGACGCCCACCATCGGGTAGCCGGCGAGGACCCCGAACTCGGCGGCCTCCTGGCAGCCCGCGTCGACCGACGGGATGTACTCCCGCGGGATGCGGCCACCGGTGACCTTGTTCTCGAACTCGTAACCGTCGGACCCGCCGCCCAGCGGCTCCAGGTCGATGATCACGCGGCCGAACTGGCCGGAGCCGCCCGTCTGCTTCTTGTGGGTGTACTCGACCTTCTCGACCTTGCGGCTGATCGTCTCGCGGTAGGCGACCTGCGGCTTGCCGACGTTCGCGTCGACCTTGAACTCGCGCTTCATCCGGTCGACGAGGATCTCCAGGTGGAGCTCGCCCATGCCGGAGATGACGGTCTGCCCGGTCTCCTCGTCCGAGCGGACCTGGAAGGACGGGTCCTCCTCGGCGAGCCGCTGGATCGCGGTGCCCAGCTTCTGCTGGTCGGCCTTGGTCTTCGGCTCGATCGCGACGTGGATGACCGGCGCCGGGAAGTTCATCGACTCCAGGACGATGGGGTCCTTGTCGTCGCACAGCGTCTCACCGGTGGTGGTCTGCTTGAGGCCCATCACCGCGACGATGTCGCCGGCGCCCGCGCGCTCGATCTCGGTGCGCTTGTTGGCGTGCATCCGGTAGATCTTGCCGATGCGCTCCTTGCGCTCCTTGACGGAGTTCATCACGTTCGTGCCGGACTCCATGACGCCGGAGTAGACGCGGACGAAGGTGAGCTTGCCGAGGTGCGGGTCGCTCGCGATCTTGAACGCCAGCGCCGAGAACGGCTCCTCCTCGCTCGGCTTGCGCGTGAGCACCTTCGCCTCGTCGCGGATGGCGTGGCCCTCGATGGCCTCGACGTCCAGCGGGGAGGGCAGGTAGCGGACGATCGCGTCCAGCAGCGGCTGCACGCCCTTGTTCTTGAAGGCCGTGCCGCACGTCACCGGGGTGAGCTTCGCACCGATCGTCGCGCGCCGGATGCCGTCGTGGAGCTGCTCGACGGTGGGCTCGTTGCCCTCCAGGTAGAGCTCCATGATCTCGTCGTCGTTCTCGGCGAGGGTCTCGACCAGCCGGTCGTGCCACTCGCGGGCCGCCTCGGCGTGCGACTCGGGGACGTCGACCGTGTCGTACATCTCGCCGAGCTTGGCCTCCTCGTTCCACACGAGGGCCTTCATCGTCACGAGGTCGACGACGCCCTTGAAGTCGGCCTCGGCGCCGATCGGCAGCTGCAGCACGAGCGGGGTCGCGTTGAGCCGGTTCTCGATCATGTCCACGCAGCGGTGGAACTCCGCGCCGACCCGGTCGAGCTTGTTGACGAAGCACATGCGCGGGACGCCGTAGCGGTCGGCCTGGCGCCACACGGTCTCGGACTGGGGCTCCACACCGGCGACCCCGTCGAACACCGCGACGGCACCGTCGAGCACACGCAGGTTGCGCTCCACCTCAATGGTGAAGTCGACGTGCCCGGGGGTGTCGATGATGTTGATCGTGTGGTCGGTCTCGTCCACGGGCCAGTGGCAGGTCGTCGCGGCGGAGGTGATGGTGATCCCCCGCTCCTGCTCCTGCTCCATCCAGTCCATGGTGGCCGCGCCATCGTGGACCTCGCCGATCTTGTAGCTCATCCCGGTGTAGAACAGGATGCGCTCGGTCGTCGTGGTCTTGCCCGCGTCGATATGGGCCATGATCCCGATGTTGCGGACCCTGGCCAGGTCTACACCGGTTTTGGTAGCCACTGTCGTCCTCGCGTCGTCTCGTCGGTGCAGTTCGCCGGGGTTACCAGCGGTAGTGAGCGAAGGCCTTGTTGGACTCCGCCATCTTGTGCGTGTCCTCGCGCTTCTTGACAGACGCGCCAAGACCGTTGCTCGCGTCGAGCAGCTCGTTCATCAGCCGCTCGGTCATGGTCTTCTCGCGGCGCTGCCGGGCGTACACCACCAGCCACCGGAGGGCGAGCGTGGTGCTGCGGGCCGGCCGCACCTCGACGGGGACCTGGTAGGTCGCGCCACCGACGCGGCGGCTGCGGACCTCCAGGGTCGGCTTCACGTTGTCGAGGGCGCGCTTCAGCGTGACGACCGGGTCGTTGCCGGTCTTCTCGCGGGCGCCCTCAAGGGCCTCGTAGACGATGCTCTGCGCGATCGAGCGCTTGCCGTCCAGGAGAATCTTGTTGATGAGCGCGGTGACCAGCGGCGAGTTGTACACCGGGTCAGCGATCAGCTGGCGCTTGCCAGCAGGGCCCTTGCGCGGCATCAGCTCTTCTCCTTCTTCGCGCCGTACTTGCTACGCGCCTGCTTGCGGTTGCGGACGCCCTGCGTGTCGAGCGAACCGCGGATGATCTTGTACCGAACACCCGGGAGGTCCTTCACACGGCCGCCGCGCACGAGCACGATCGAGTGCTCCTGCAGGTTGTGACCGACGCCGGGGATGTAGGCCGTGACCTCGATCCCGCTGGTCAGCCGGACACGGGCGACCTTGCGAAGCGCGGAGTTCGGCTTCTTGGGCGTCGTCGTGTAGACGCGCGTGCAGACGCCCCGGCGCTGGGGGCTCGCCTGCAGCGCGGGCGTCTTGTTCTTGGTCACCTTGTCCTGGCGGCCCTTTCGGACCAGCTGCTGGATCGTGGGCACCGCGTCTCCGTCTTCCTCGTACCGAGCCGGTAAGTCTTCTTGCTGCAATCACCACCTCAGGCGAGGCTGTGACCTGCCGGTTTCCCGACCTCTCCGACCCCCGCGGTCGGGCGTGTCGCCACCCCACGGAAATGCAACCGCGCGAAACCGACACAGACCGCCCGGCCCTTAACATGGGCCGAATCAAGCCGGGGAGTAGATGCGGCGCTGGGGCTGGCCTACCGGCCTCGCCGACGCACACGCACAGTGGCCCGCACAGCGGGCGCAAGTGAAGAGATTACCGATCCTCGCAGCAAAGTGCAAAACAAGCAGCGCACGCGCTCTTCGCACCGCCTCCGGCGGTCCGGTACCGCGGCGATCGCCGCACCGCTCCGGCTCGCCCGGCGGGCCCGCTTCGCGATCAGCCGCCCGCTCCGCCCGAACCCGGCATCGCCAGCGATCGCAACGCCGAGGTTGTCGCGGGCCGACCTCAAGGATGTTTTGCCCTGAGATTAGCGCATGGTTGCGGCGATGGCCGAGGACGGCGTTCAAGCATTCTGTCCCACGCTTCCCGGTTAGGGAAGATGTGGACCAGCCTTTACGCCGTCCCCGGACGTCATCGCAGTGCCGCGCGGGTCTACAGAACGAACGTCACGACCACGATCACGAGGATCACGACGATGGCGACGCCGCCGACGACGAGCCAGAGCATGTTCTTGCCGCCCTTGCCCTCCTCGGCTCCGGCGCCGGCCCCGTAGGCCGGCTGCTGGCCGTACTGCTGCTGGCCGTACTGGGCGGGCTGGCCGTACTCGCCGGGCTGGCCCGGCTGACCGGGCTGGCCGTACGCCTGCTGCTGACCGTACTGCTGCTGGTCGCCGGGCTGACCGTACTGCTGGCCTTGGGCCGGCTGCCGGCCCTGCTGGTCGTACTGACCCTGCTGCTCGTATTGACCCGGCTGGCCGTAGCCCTGCTGGTACTGCTGGCCGTACTGCTCGGGCTGGCCGTACGCCTGCTGCTGCTCGGGCTGGCCGTAGGCCTGCTGCTGGCCGAACTGCTGGTCGGCCTGCGGCGGGGCCTGCGACTGCGGCTGCTGCTGCCCCCACTGCTGCCGGCCGATGTCGAGCCGGGTGCTGTCCGCCGTGCCGGGCGTCTCGGCGGCGTGCCGTCCCTGGGACGGGGCGGACGGGTCGAACGCCTCGGTCGGGCGCGCGTCCTCGACACCGCTCTCACCGGGCGGGGCGTACAGATCGTCCACCGAGGGCGAAGGGCCGGACGAGGTCGAGCCGGCGCCGAAGCCCGACTCGGGCGGCGGCACCATCATGGTCCGCTCGTGGTCGCCCTGCCCCTGCTGCTGACCGGACTGCGGACGGCCCTGCTGCGGCGCCTCCGGCGACCACGGCTCGGGCGTGGACGGCGGCGTCGGCGCCTGCCACGGCTCGGCCGGCGGGTCCTGCCTGCGCTCGGGGCCGGTGGCGACCGGCACGTCGGTGCCGGGCGACCAGTGCAGCGTCGCCTGGTCGTCGATCGGGGGGCGCGGCGGCTGCTCGGGCTCGGGCGCGCCGGTGCCGGGACTCGGCACGATCACCGTGCGGTCGCCGGAGACGTCCTGCGGCTGCTCCGGCTGAGGCTGCTCACCGGGCGTGCCGGGCCGGCCGCCGAACGGCGGCGGCTGCTGCCCGTACTGCGGCTGCTCCTGCGGGGCGCCGTGCATCGGCTGCTGCGGGTACCCGGGCTGCTGCGGAGGCTGCTGCCCGTACTGCTGCTGGCCGTACTGCTGCTGGTCGTGCTGGGGCTGGTCGTACTGAGGCTGGTCGTACTGGGGCGGCTGCCCGTAGCCGGGCTGAGGCCGGCCGTACTGCTGCGGCTCCCCCGGCGGGACGTACTGCTGCGGGTCCTGCGGGGGCGTGAAACCGCCGGGGGGCGGGCCGTAGCCGGCGGGCGGCTGCCCGTACGGCGGCGGCTCCTGCGGGGCGCCGTAGGGCGGCTGGGGCGGTGCCGGAGGCTGCTCGCCGAACTGCTGCAGCGGCTGCTCGACCATCGTGGGGGGCGGCGGAGGCGGCGCGGGCCGCTCCTCCTCGCGCGGCTCGGGCGGCGTCGCGCCGCCGCCCTGGCCGGTCTGGCCGCCCAGCTGCGGAGCCCCGAACACCACGGTGCGGTCCCCCAGCGGCCGGGCGGGAGGTTCCTGGCCCTCCAGCGGCCCGGGCTTCCCCTCGTCCTCCGGCAACGGCCGCTGCGGTCCCTGCGTACCGTCGTTCTCGGTCATCGTCGGGCTCCTTCAGCGCCGTCGTCCCGGGGCTCCTCAGCTCCCGGCAGCCCGGAGGCGCGCGGCGCATAACGCCGCCTCCGAACCTTCACCCATATCACCACGTGGCGGTCTTGCCATGCGTGGGCGTTCTCGTCCACAGCCTGCCCCGATCTCCCGGGGAATCGCAAATCACCACCCCCTGATAGACGCCGGACGCCCCCTGTACGTTCCGTGCGGGGACGTCCGCGCCCATCTACCCGTCAGGAGTGCCCCAGAACCTCGTGCGGGCGGTACGGGGCCTCCAGCCGCGCGGTTTCCTTCTCGTCCAACTCCAGGCCCTCGGCGGCGATCGCGTCGTCCATATGAGTGAGTTTCGTCGCTCCCACGATCGGCGCCGTCACTCCGGGACGTCCGAGCAGCCACGCGAGCGCCACCTGCGCCGCCGGCACGCCGCGCTCGCCCGCGACCTCCCTGACGGCGTCGACGACGTCGAAGTCGGCATCGGTGTACAGGCCGTCCCCGAAGGCGTCGTTCTGGGCCCGGACGGTCTTCCGCTCACCGCCCCTCTCCCGGTTCCCGGCGAGGAGGCCGCGCGCCAGAGGGCTCCACGGGATGACACCGACCCCTTGGTCGAGGCAGAGCGGCATCATCTCCCGCTCCTCTTCCCTGTAGACGAGGTTGTAGTGGTTCTGCATCGACACGAACTTCGTCCAGCCGTGCGTCTCGGCGACGTGCTGCGCCTTGGCGAACTGCCACGCGTACATGCTGGACGCCCCGATGTACCGTGCCTTGCCCGACTTCACGACATCGTGCAGGGCCTCCATGGTCTCCTCGATGGGCGTCCCGTAGTCCCACCGGTGGATCTGGTAGAGGTCCACGTAATCTGTGCCCAGCCGCCGTAGCGAGTCGTCGATGCCCGCCATGATGTGCTTGCGCGACAGGCCCCGGTCGTTCGGGCCGTCCCCCATCGGCATGCAGACCTTGGTGGCGAGGACGTAGTCGTCCCGCCGCGCGAAGAACGTCGGCAGGAGCCGGCCGGTGATCTCCTCGCTGACACCGAGCGAGTACACGTCGGCGGTGTCGAAGAACGTCACCCCGCCGTCCACCGCCCGCCGGACGATCGGCTCCGCCGCGGCCTCGTCCAGCGCCCACTTGCGCACCGCCGGGTCGCCATAGCTCATCATCCCCAGGCAGATCCGCGAGACCTTCAGCCCACTCCTGCCGAGCCGTACCTGTTTCATGTCTGTCTCCTCTCAACTCTCTCCACGGTGCACCGCCACCCCGGCGATCACCAGTCCCACCCCGCCGGCTTCCGCGATCGTCGGCACCTGCCGCAGCACCACCAGCCCCGTCACGGCGGCGGTCGCCGGCAGCAGCGAGACCATCAACGCGTACGTGGCCCGGCTGAGCCGCGCCATGGCCAGCTGATCACACACGTACGGGATGACGGACGACGTAATGCCCACACCGATCCCCGCGGCGACCAGCATCGGGTCGTCCAGCACCGGCACGGCCTGCACAACGCCGATGGGAAGGACGAACACGGTGGCGGCGACCATCGCCATGGCCAGCCCGTCGATGCCTCCCGCGTCCGACTGCGCGGCCCGGTGCGCGACCACCACGTACAGCGCGAACAGGCCCGCGTTGGCGAATGCGAAGACGAACCCCAGCGGCTCCCCCTCGAATCGCACTTCCGTCAGCACGTACACGCCGCCGACGGCCGCGACCAACGCGACCAGGTTGCGCTTCGTCCGCACTCCCAGAGCGGCCAGGGCGATGACGGGCAGGAACTCGATGGCGGCGACCGTGGCGAGCGGCAGCCGCGCGATCGCCATATAGAAGGACGCGTTCATGGCCGCGAGCACAGCACCCCCAGGGCGGAAACGACATGGCCGTATCGTCGGCCGATGCCTAAGTTGGGGGAATGGCGAACCGAAGGAGCCGACCGGGCCGCGCCTACGAACCCAAGCCGCTCGACGCGATCGACCTTCAGATCCTCACCGAGCTGCAGCGGGACGGCCGTGCGCCGCTCGCCGAGCTGGGCCGCCGCGTCGCCCTGTCCGCCCCGGCCGTCGCCGAACGCGTCCAGCGCCTTGAGGAGACCGGCGTCATCACCGGCTACCACGCGACCGTCGACCCGGTCGCGCTGGGCTTCCCGATCACGATCCTCGTCCGGGTCAGCCCGAATCCCCGCGAGCTGAGCCGCATCCCCAAGATCGCCGACGAGGTCCCGCAGATCACCGAGTGCCACCGCATCACGGGCGACGACTGCTTCTTCTTCATCGCCCACCTCCGCAGGGTCGAGGAACTGGAGCCGATCCTCGACCGCTTCACCCCCTACGCCCGGACGACGACCTCGATCCTCCAGTCCTCTCCGGTCCCCCGGCGCCCCCTCCCGCCCGCCTGACCCCGCCCCGCTGCGGCAGCAGCGCAACCGCGGCCGGGGGGCGCGACCGCGTTCCGGCGGCGGGCGAGGTTCGACGGGCGCAGGCGTTCGAGATCACCGAATGGGCCGACGCCCACCCGCCGCGCTGAGCCCTGACCGCTGATGGCTCCGGGAGGGGGCCGTTCCTCGCCGGACGGGCCCCCACCGCCGGCACGTGCGGCGGCGTGGTCGACATCCGTAAATGTGCCGTTAAGTGTTGGTCGATCACGGTTTGTGGCATCGGCGTGGGCGGGCAACCTTCGAGCACCGAGTCGGCGGCGATCGACCGCGACCGGGAGGGGGATCGAATGACGACCAAGACCGCCCACGGATCCGCTTCGACGATGACACGACCACGGACATCGGGATGGCTCGCCTTCGCGGGCACGCTCGCCCTGGTGATCGGCGCGTTCAACATCATCGACGGCCTGGTGGGCCTGTTCAGGGACAATTACTACCTCGTCGGCCAGAACCAGATCCTGGTGTTCGACTACACGACCTGGGGCTGGATCTGGCTGATCCTCGGCATCGTCCAAATCGCGGTCGGTGCGGCGATCCTGTCCGGGAAGATGTGGGCTCGTGCGACCGGGGTCTTCTTCGCCGTCGTCGCCGCCATCGGGCATCTGGCGTTCCTGCTCGCCTTCCCGATCTGGTCGGTGCTGACCATCGCCCTGTGCGTCCTGCTGATCTACGCGCTCACCGCACCTCCGGCGGGGGCGAAGGCCGGCTGACGAAGGCCGGCTGACGAAGGCCGGCTGACGAAGGCCGGCTGACAGGGCGCGGACGCCCCAGCCCTCCGCGCGTCGAAGGGGCCCGTCCGCATGGAACGGGCCCCTTCGACGCGCGGCGGGCTCAGGCGAACGCGTGGCACTCCACCGTGGCGCGGCGCTCGGTCATGCCCTGCTGGACCGCCGCGTTCACGCACGCCTGCTGCTTCTCACTGAGCTTGGGCTTACCGCACTCGGTGACGCTGGAGTAGGTGCGGCAGTCCTGGCGCGTGCCCCGGTCCTGGGACGGCTGGGCGGCGGCGGCGCTGCCCACTCCGGCGACTCCCACGAAAGCGGCGATCAGCGCACCGGTCATGACCCTCTTCATCTGGCTTTCTCCCCCGTCGCGTACATCAGGCAACGAGTGCCTTCATCCCCGCCCCACACAGCGACAAAACCGGACAAAGGTCAAGGAAACGGAGATACACCCAGGTCAAGCCCACGGCTGCTGCACGCAAGCGGTGGCGGCTCAGCGGACGCCGGTCGGAAAGAGCCACTTGAGTGCGGTCAGGCCCTTGTCGAGGTATTTGGCGTGCCCCTCCTGGAGCCCGTAGGCCATGTCCTCCAGCACGCTGCACCTGGCGTAGAAGCCGGCGCGCGCTTCGATCTCCTCGGCGTCGTGGACACCCGCCTGGTAGTTGCGGAGCGCCAGGTCGAGAGCGGCGGGGCCGAGGTCGCGGTAGAGCAGGCCGAAGTCGTAGGCCGCGTCGGTGATCGCAGCATCGCTCCAGTCGATGATCCCGGTCACCGCCCAGGTGGCCGGGTCGATGAGGACGTGTTCGATCCCCAGATCGTTGTGGGAGAACACGAGTTCGCCCCGCTCGGGCGGCGGCGGAGCGCTCAGGAACGCCTCCACGGCCCGGCGATGCGCCACCGGGACCGCCTCGCCGACCAGCGGGTAGGTCTGTGCCGCCTCCTCCAGCCACGCTGCCGCCGGCTCGTCATCGACCTCCACCAGGCCGTCCACCCGGGCGACCGGGACAGCATGCAAGGCGCCGAGGAACTCCCCGAGCGCTGCGGCGATCGAGTCGGCATGGGCCGCGCGCTGTGCCGGGGCCACGTCGATCAGCGGGATGCCCGGAAGCTTGAAGTAGGCGAGGCACCCGTCCTCTGCCACCGTGAAAACCGGCTCGGGCACCGGCAGCGGCGACACGTCCGCGACCGCGGCGAGAAGGCGGGCCTCGCCGCGCACCCGAGCGGCCCGCCCCACGGCATCGGACTCCTTGCCGAAACGGACGATCAACTCGTGGTTGGCCTCGAAGGCGATGTTGTCCTCGCCTTCGCCGAGCAACTCCACCGAGTGGATGCGATAGCCGGGACGATGCGCGACCACCACGTCACGGACGTCCCCTGCGCTCCGGCCTCCCATGGACCGACTGTAGACGGCTCGGGCCTCGGCGGCCGGACGCAAAAAGGCCCCACCCGGGCGGGTGGGGCCTCTTCGCGTGTCGTCAGGCACGGGTGTCCGCGAGCCGGGACGCCGCCGGAGCGGCGTCCCGGGACGGGACGCTAGCGGTTGTACTGGCCGAAGTCGTACTCCTCCAGCGGGACGGCCTCGCCGGAGCCCTGCCCGAAGGCGTACTCGGCGCCGTCGTCGTAGGAGCCGACGGAGTAGACCGCCGCCTTCGCCTCCTCGGTCGGCTCGACCCGGACGTTGCGGTACTGCGGCATGCCGGTACCGGCCGGGATGAGCTTGCCGATGATGACGTTCTCCTTGAGGCCGAGCAGCGGGTCGCTCTTGGCGTGCATCGCGGCCTCGGTGAGCACCCGGGTCGTCTCCTGGAAGGACGCCGCCGACAGCCACGACTCGGTCGCGAGCGAGGCCTTGGTGATGCCCATCAAGACGGGGCGGCCGGCGGCGGGGACGCCGCCCTCGGCCACGACGTTCCGGTTCGTCTCCTCGAAGATCGGACGCTCGACCAGGTCACCCGGGAGCAGGTCGGTGTCGCCCGACTCCAGGATGTTCACCCGCTTCAGCATCTGGCGGACGATGATCTCGATGTGCTTGTCGTGGATCGACACGCCCTGCGACCGGTACACCTCCTGGACCTCCTGGACCAGGTGGAGCTGGACGGCGCGGGGGCCGAGGATGCGCAGCACCTCGTGCGGGTTGATCGCACCCGCGATGAGCTGCTGGCCGACGCCCACGGACTCGCCCTCCTTGACCAGGAGGCGGGACCGCATCGGCACCTGGTAGGCGATCTCCTCGGAGCCGTCGTCCGGGACGACGACGACCTTGCGGGCCTTCTCCGTCTCGTCGATCTTGACGCGGCCGGCGACCTCGCTGATCGGGGCCACACCCTTGGGGATGCGGGCCTCGAACAGCTCCTGGACGCGCGGCAGACCGTGCGTGATGTCGCCACCGGCCACACCGCCGGTGTGGAAGGTGCGCATGGTCAGCTGCGTGCCGGGCTCACCGATGGACTGCGCGGCGATGATGCCGACGGCCTCGCCGACGTCCACCCGCTTGCCGGTGGCCAGCGAGCGGCCGTAGCAGGCGGCGCAGACGCCGATCTTGGCCTCGCAGACCAGGGCGCTGCGGGTGCGGACCTTCTCCACGCCCGCCTCGACCAGGCGCGTCACGACCGCGTCGGACAGGTCGGTGTCGGCCGGGAAGATGACCGTCCCGTCGACGACGACCTCCTCGGCGATCGTGCGGCCGACCAGGCTGGTCTCCGAGGTGGCCAGCTTGACCAGGGTGCCGTCGTGCAGCCGGTCGGCGACCTCGAAGGGGATCGTGCGGTCGGTGCCGCAGTCCTCCTCGCGGACGATGACGTCCTGCGCGACGTCCACCAGGCGCCGGGTCAGGTAACCCGAGTCGGCGGTGCGCAGCGCGGTGTCGGCGAGGCCCTTGCGGGCGCCGTGCGTCGAGATGAAGTACTCGACGACCGACAGCCCCTCGCGGAACGACGACTTGATCGGACGCGGGATGGTCTCGCCCTTCGGGTTGGAGACCAGGCCGCGCATGCCGGCGATCTGGCGGAGCTGCAGCGGGTTGCCGCGGGCGCCCGACTGGATCATCATCCAGATCGGGTTGGCCTTCGGGAACGCCTTCTCCATGTCCACCGCGACATCCGCGGTGGCCTTGTTCCAGATCTCGATGAGCTCCTGCTTGCGCTCGTCGTCGGTGATCAGGCCGCGGTTGAATTCCCGCTGCACCTTCTCGGCGCGCGCCTCGTAGCCGGTCAGGATGTCCTGCTTGTTGGGCGGCGTGATGACGTCGGCGATCGCGATCGTGACACCGGACCTGGTCGCCCAGTGGAACCCGGTGCTCTTCAGCGCGTCGAGCGCGTTGGCCACGGCGACCTTCGGGTACGTCTCCGCCAGCTCGTTGACGATCGCCGAGAGCTGCTTCTTGCTGATCTCGTCGTCCACGAACGGGAAGTCGTCCGGCAGCGTCTCGTTGAACATCGCGCGGCCGAGCGTGGTCTCCAGCCGGTACGGCCGGCCGGGCTCGTAGCCCTCGGGCGCGATCCACTCGCGCGGCGGCGGGATGTCCTTCAGCCGGATCTGGATCTTGGCCTGGAGGTCGAGCTCGCCCCGGTCGTAGGCCATGATCGCCTCGGCGACCGACCCGAACGCGCGGCCCTCGCCCGTGGCGCCGTCCTTCTGCGTCGTCAGCCAGTACAGGCCGATGACCATGTCCTGGGTGGGCATGGTGACGGGCTTGCCGTCCGACGGCTTCAGGATGTTGTTGGTCGACAGCATCAGGATCCGCGCCTCGGCCTGCGCCTCGGCGGACAGCGGCAGGTGCACCGCCATCTGGTCGCCGTCGAAGTCCGCGTTGAACGCGGTGCAGACGAGCGGGTGGATCTGGATGGCCTTGCCCTCGACCAGCTGCGGCTCGAACGCCTGGATGCCGAGCCGGTGCAGGGTCGGCGCGCGGTTCAGCAGCACCGGGTGCTCGGTGATGACCTCTTCCAGGACGTCCCACACGACGGGACGCGCGCGCTCGACC
This sequence comes from Actinomadura latina NBRC 106108, assembly GCF_001552195.1. Lineage (GTDB taxonomy): Bacteria > Actinomycetota > Actinomycetes > Streptosporangiales > Streptosporangiaceae > Spirillospora > Spirillospora latina. The sequence continues at coordinate 795,814 of NZ_BCQS01000003.1, read as the reverse complement.
ATCCGCTTGGCGGACTTGATGTTCTGCGCGTGGTTGAGGTCGACCAGCCGCTTCATGACGAACGGCTTGAACAGCTCCAGCGCCATCTGCTTGGGCAGGCCGCACTGGTGCAGCTTGAGCTGCGGGCCGACGACGATGACCGAACGGCCGGAGTAGTCGACGCGCTTGCCCAGCAGGTTCTGCCGGAACCGGCCCTGCTTGCCCTTGAGCATGTCGGACAGCGACTTCAGCGGACGGTTGCCCGGCCCGGTGACCGGGCGGCCGCGGCGGCCGTTGTCGAACAGCGCGTCGACGGCCTCCTGCAGCATCCGCTTCTCGTTGTTGACGATGATCTCGGGAGCGCCCAGGTCGAGCAGGCGCTTGAGCCGGTTGTTCCGGTTGATGACCCGGCGGTACAGGTCGTTCAGGTCGGACGTGGCGAACCGGCCGCCGTCGAGCTGCACCATCGGGCGCAGGTCCGGCGGGATGACCGGGATGCAGTCCAGCACCATGCCGAGCGGGCTGTTGCGGGTGTTGAGGAACGCCGAGACGACCTTCAGCCGCTTCAGGGCGCGGGCCTTCTTCTGGCCCTTGCCCGTGCGGATGATGTCGCGCAGCTTCTCGGCCTCGGCGTCGAGGTCGAAGTTCTGCAGCCGCGCCTGGATGGCCGCGGCGCCCATGCCGCCCTCGAAGTACTTGCCGAACCGGTCGCGCATCTCGCGGTAGAGCAGCTCGTCGCCCTCCAGGTCCTGGACCTTGAGGTTCTTGAAGCGGCTCCAGACCTCGTCGAGGCGGTCGAGTTCGCGCTGCGCGCGGTCGCGCAGCTGCTTCATCTCCCGCTCGGCGCCGTCGCGCACCTTGCGCTTCTGGTCGGCCTTCGCGCCGGCCTCCTCCAGCTCCGCGAGGTCGCCCTCCAGCTTCTGCTGGCGGGCCTCGACCTGCGCGTCGCGGGCCTGCTCGATCTGCTGGCGCTCCACCGAGATGTGCGCCTCCAGCGTGGGCAGGTCGCGGTCGCGCCGCTCCGTGTCCACGCTGGTGATCATGTAGGCCGCGAAGTAGATGATCTTCTCGAGATCCTTCGGGGCCAGGTCCAGCAGGTAGCCGAGGCGGGACGGCACGCCCTTGAAGTACCAGATGTGCGTGACCGGCGCGGCCAGCTCGATGTGGCCCATCCGCTCACGGCGCACCTTGGCGCGGGTCACCTCGACGCCGCAGCGCTCACAGATGATGCCCTTGAAGCGGACGCGCTTGTACTTGCCGCAGTAGCACTCCCAGTCCCGGGTCGGGCCGAAGATCTTCTCGCAGAAGAGCCCGTCCTTCTCCGGCTTGAGGGTCCGGTAGTTGATCGTCTCCGGCTTCTTCACCTCGCCGTGCGACCACTGGCGGATATCGTCGGCGGTCGCCAGACCGATGCGAAGCTCGTCGAAGAAGTTGACGTCAAGCAACTGTTTTCCCCTTGAGTTCTCAGACCTCGTCGACGCTCATCGCGCCCTCGTTAGGACGGCGGGACAGGTCGATGCCGAGCTCCTCCGCGGCGCGGAAGACGTCCTCGTCGGTGTCGCGCATCTCGATGGACATGCCGTCGCTGGAGAGCACCTCGACGTTGAGGCACAGCGACTGCATCTCCTTGATGAGCACCTTGAAGGACTCGGGAATGCCGGGCTCGGGGATGTTCTCGCCCTTGACGATGGCCTCGTACACCTTCACGCGGCCGAGGACGTCGTCGGACTTGATGGTCAGCAGCTCCTGGAGCGCGTAGGCGGCGCCGTACGCCTCCAGTGCCCAGACCTCCATCTCACCGAAGCGCTGGCCGCCGAACTGGGCCTTACCGCCGAGCGGCTGCTGGGTGATCATGGAGTACGGGCCGGTCGACCGCGCGTGGATCTTGTCGTCGACCAGGTGGAGCAGCTTGAGGATGTAGATGTAGCCGACCGAGATCGGGTCCCGGTAGGGCTCGCCCGTGCGGCCGTCGAACAGCCGTGCCTTGCCGCCCGGTCCGACCATGCGGTCGCCGTCGCGGTTCGGCAGCGTGCTCTCGATCAGGCCGGTGACGTCGCTCTCCTGCGCACCGTCGAACACCGGCGTCGCGGTGTTCGTCCACGGCTCGGCCTCGTCGGCGCCGATGGCCCTGAGGGCCTTCTTCCAGTCGGTGTCGTCGCCCTCGACCTTCCAGCCGCGGGAGGCGACCCAGCCGAGGTGGGTCTCCAGGACCTGGCCCACGTTCATGCGCCCGGGGACGCCCAGCGGGTTCAGGACGATGTCGACCGGCGTGCCGTCCTCCATGAACGGCATGTCCTCGACGGGGAGCACCTTGGAGATGACGCCCTTGTTGCCGTGCCGGCCGGCGAGCTTGTCGCCGTCGGTGATCTTGCGCTTCTGCGCGACGTACACGCGGACCAGCTCGTTCACGCCGGGCGGGAGCTCGTCGCCGTCGTCGCGGGAGAACACCCGGACGCCGATGACCTTGCCCTGCTCGCCGTGCGGCACCTTCAGCGAGGTGTCGCGGACCTCGCGCGCCTTCTCACCGAAGATCGCGCGGAGCAGCCGCTCCTCGGGGGTCAGCTCGGTCTCGCCCTTCGGGGTGACCTTGCCGACGAGGATGTCGCCGGGGACGACGTCCGCGCCGATGCGGATGATCCCACGCTCGTCGAGGTCGGCGAGGACCTCCTCGGAGACGTTCGGGATGTCCCGGGTGATCTCCTCGGGGCCGAGCTTGGTGTCGCGGGCGTCGACCTCGTGCTCCTCGATGTGGATCGAGGAGAGGACGTCGTCCTGCACCAGGCGCTGGCTGAGGATGATGGCGTCCTCGTAGTTGTGGCCCTCCCACGGCATGAACGCCACGAGGAGGTTCTTGCCGAGCGCCATCTCGCCGTCGTCGGTGCACGGCCCGTCGGCGACGACCTGGCCGACCTCGACCCGCTGGCCCTCGTCGACGATCGGCTTCTGGTTGAAGCAGGTGCCCTGGTTGGACCGCTTGAACTTGGACACCCGGTACGTCGTCCGGGTGCCGTCGTCGTTCATGACGGTCACGTAGTCGGCCGAGACCTCCTCGACGACGCCGGCCTTCTCGGCCGTGATGACGTCGCCGGCGTCGACCGCGGCGCGGTACTCCATGCCGGTGCCGACCAGCGGCGCCTCGCTGCGCAGCAGCGGGACGGACTGGCGCTGCATGTTGGAGCCCATCAGCGCGCGGTTGGCGTCGTCGTGCTCCAGGAACGGGATCATCGCGGTGGCGACCGAGGTCATCTGCCGCGCCGAGACGTCCATGTACTGGACCTCGCGGGCGGGAACCAGCTCGACCTCGCCGCCCTTGCGGCGGACCAGGATGCGGTCGTCGACGAAGGTGCCGTCGTCGTTCAGCAGGGAGTTGGCCTGCGCGATGACGTAGCGGTCCTCCTCGTCGGCGGTCAGGTAGTCGATCTGCTCGGTGACGACGCCTTCGGTGACCTTGCGGTACGGCGTCTCGACGAACCCGAACGGGTTGACCCGGCCGAACGCGGCGAGCGAGCCGATCAGGCCGATGTTCGGGCCTTCCGGCGTCTCGATCGGGCACATGCGGCCGTAATGGGACGGGTGGACGTCGCGGACCTCCATGCCCGCCCGCTCACGCGACAGGCCACCGGGCCCCAGCGCGTTCAGCCGCCGCTTGTGCGTCAGCCCGGCCAGCGGGTTGGTCTGGTCCATGAACTGGGACAGCTGGCTGGTGCCGAAGAACTCCTTGATGGAGGCGACGACCGGCCGGATGTTGATCAGGGTCTGCGGCGTGATCGCCTCGACGTCCTGGGTGGTCATCCGCTCGCGGACGACGCGCTCCATCCGGGCCAGGCCCAGCCGGACCTGGTTCTGGATCAGCTCGCCCACCGTGCGCAGGCGCCGGTTGCCGAAGTGGTCGATGTCGTCGACCTCGATCGGCACCGGGACGGCCCCGAGGGTGGCCTCCTCCTCGCCGGCGTGCAGCCGGACGAGGTACTCGACCGTGGCGACGACGTCGTCCTCGGTGAGGGTGCCCTGCCGCATGTCCAGGTCGAGGCCGAGCTTCTTGTTGATCTTGTAGCGGCCGACCTTGGCGACGTCGTACCGCTTCGGGTTGAAGTACAGGTTCTCCAGCAGCGTCTGCGCGGACTCGCGCGTCGGCGGCTCGCCCGGACGGAGCTTGCGGTAGATGTCGAGCAGAGCGTCGTCCTGGCCGGACGTGTGGTCCTTCTCCAGGGTGACGTTGATCGACTCGTAGGAGCCGAAGCGCTCGCGGATGCGCGCCTCGTCCCAGCCGAGCGCCTTGAGCAGCACCGTGACGGGCTGCTTGCGCTTGCGGTCGATGCGCACGCCGACGTTGTCGCGCTTGTCGATCTCGAACTCGAGCCAGGCGCCGCGGCTCGGGATGACCCGGCAGCCGTAGATGTCCTTGTCGGACGCCTTGTCGAGGGCGCGGTCGAAGTAGACGCCGGGCGACCGGGTCAGCTGGGAGACGACGACGCGCTCGGTGCCGTTGATGATGAAGGTGCCCTTCGGGGTCATGAGCGGGAAGTCGCCCATGAACACCGTCTGGCTCTTGATCTCACCGGTGGTGTTGTTGATGAACTCCGCCGTGACGAACAGCGGGGCGGAGTAGGTCATGTCCTTGTCCTTGCACTCCTCGACGGAGTACTTGGGCGGTTCGAACCGGTGGTCCCGGAACGACAGGGACATGGTTCCGGAGAAGTCCTCGATCGGACTGATCTCTTCGAAGATCTCCTCCAGCCCCGACTGGGTCGGGACGCTCTTACTTCCGGCCTTCTGGGCCGCCTCGACCCGGGCCTTCCACCTCTCGTTGCCCAGCAGCCAGTCAACGGAGTTGGTCTGCAGTGCAAGGAGGTCCGGGACTTCGAGCGGCTCCTTGATGCGCGCGAAGGAGACGCGGTTCGGACCGGTTGCGGTATTCGAGGCGTTGCGCGAGGCTGCCAAGAGTGGTCCTTCCGAGGGCTCGCGGCGTAACTGACGACACGCACGCCAGACGATCCACGTCCGAGACCTGATTTTTCAGGGTCTACAACAGACCCCTGCAGGGGTGCACTCACACGTGGATAGTCAGAGGGCAGCGCAAAGGGGCAGTGTAGCCGACTGGTACACCGCTCGCAACTCTAGCGCCGCAGTATGCATCACGTTGCCATGGAGCATCGCCCCTCAGCGCCTCTCAGTCAAGAGCGGACTTGGACTTTTCAGGCCCTGACCTGCAGTGAGGAAGGCCATAGTTTAGGGCACCGGCGAGGGTCGGGCATCCGTCGGCGCGGCCCGGTGCGTCCGGGTCCCCGCGAGGCGACCGGATCCACCGGGACCCCCGGCGCAAAAAGAACCCCGTGACCTCGGCGGGAGGCCACGGGGTGCGTTCGTTCAGGCGGCTAGGAGATGACGGTCAGCTCGGACGCCAGCCACTTGCCGTCCTTGTTCACCATCGTCATCTTGATGCGGAGCGGCTCGGGGAGGCGCTGCTGCTTGTCGTCCTTGGTGACGGACGAGCGGTTGGCGTAGACCAGGGTGACGACCTTGTCGGGGGACGCGCTCACCACGCCGACCTTCATCACCGTCGTGTTGGAGACGGCCTGCTGCTGGACGGCGACGGTCCTGAGCTCCTGGGCGAGCTTCTCGTAGTCGGTGTGCAGCTTGCCCGTCGTCGTGGCGGACGCGGCCTTCAGGTCGGCGTCGAGCGTCTGGTAGTCGTACGAAGAGAGCTTCTGGGCCGCGCGGGACGACGCCATCGACGCGTCCTTGCCCGCCTGCTCGGTCGCCTTCTGCTCGCTGACCTTGAGGTAGAGGACGGTGGTGCCGGCGCCGAGGGCGATCGTCAGGACGGCCAGGACGGCGATCACCGTCGAGAGCCCGCCGACGCGGCGGGAGCGGCGGGGTTCGTCCTCCTCGTCGTCGTCCGCGACGGCCTTCGCCGCCTTCTTGGACTTCAGGCGCGCCGGCTTCGCCGGCTTCTCGTCCTCGTCGGCCTCGTCGGCCTCGTCCTCGTCGGCAACGTCCTCGTCGTCGGCCTGGACGGTCCCGCCCGCGACGGTTTCGTCGTCCTCGGCGGTCTCGTCCCCGGTCTCGCTGTCCGCTGCGGCGGCTGAGTCGGCTTCTGAGGCGTCTTCGGGGGCGGGCTCGCCTTTGGCGGCCTTCCGGGACTTACGGGGCTTCTCCGGCGATTTGGCGGCCTTCTCCGGCTCCTCGGCCTCCTCGGCCCCCGCGGCGGCGGCCTCGTCGGCGGCTATCTGGGCCAGGCGGGCGGCCTCGCGGGCCTTCGCGGCGGCCTCTTCGGCCAGCTTCGCCGCCTCTTCGGCCTTGGCCGCCTTGTCGTCGGGCTTCTTCTTGCCCCGTCCGAGCATCGTCACGGGACAACCTCCAGTCCGGACACGAGCCAGCGGTCGTCGACCCGCGTGAGGTCCATCTGGTAGCGGTAGCCCTGCGGCGTACCGTTCTGCACCTTGTCGTTGGTGACGGTCCCGTTGAGGGAGACCATCACCTCGGCGGAGTCGCCGTCCATCGACACCAGCGCGGCGTTGACGTCACTGACCGTCGACTTGGCCTTCGCCTTGGTGATCTGCTGCATGAAGGCGTTCGACTGGCTCGCCAGCTTGTTCTTCAGATCGCCCGTGGTGCCGGCCACGATGCGGTCCATGTCGCGCTGCGCGGTGGAGGCGTCGAGCGACATCAGGTTGACGCCCATCTGCCGCGCGGACTGGATCGCCTTCGCCCGCTGGCCGGCCTCGTCCTTGTTGCGGAGGGTCACGACGCCGAGCCAGCCGGACGCGATGGCCAGGCCGACCACGATGACGCTGAGCGTGATCGCGGTGACCAGGGGCAGGCGGCGCCTCACCGTGCCCGCCTCACTGGCTCAGAGGTCCGAGCAGGAGCCACTTCCACGAGGATTCCTCTCCCAACTGACGGGTTCCGGCGCTGCGCGGCATGACGTATCGCTTGCCGTCGGGCCCGTAGACCGCACCGGTCGTTGGATCGTATCCAGCGAATTCCACTGAATCGGACGGATACGAAAGGATCAGCCGGCCGTCGTCGACCTGGCCGGCGGGGGCCGCCGCGGCGGCCTTCGTCTTGGCCCCGCTCTTGCCCTCGGCCTGCGACTTTCCGCCCTCGGTGCCGGTCGCGCCGCCCGCGGGGAAACCGGCGCCGGCGGTGGCGCCCGCCGGGACCTGCGGGTACGGCAGGATCTCGTCCTTCGGGAAGTTGCGCGAGCCGCGGACGGCGGTGGGCGCGTTGTGCGGCGCCTTGCAGCCGGCGTCCAAGCGCGGCTTCTTGGGGGACGTGTCCTGCGGCCAGCGGTGCTTGACCTTCTCGTAGCCCTGCGTGCACGGCGGCGGCGAGTCGATGTTCAGGTCGAGGCCCAAGTGCTGGGTCCCGTCGCCGGGCGTCACGGTGAACGCACCGGCGACCGTCACCGGGTACAGGATGAACAGCGACCGGAGGCCCGCTTGGCGGGACGTGATGATCTGACCGGTCGTGGTGAGGTTCGCCAGCAGGACGGGCAGCGTCGGCGCGAGCTGCTTGATGGCCTTGTGCGTCTCGTCCACGGCGCCCGGCACGCCGTCGATGGTCCTGCGGAGGGCCGGGTCGTCGTTGCGGAGGGACGTGGTGAGCTCGTTGAGGTTGCGCGCGAAGCCCTGGATGTTGGCGGCCTGCCCGCGCTGGGTGTCCAGGACGGTGACGCTGTTGTCCAGGAGCTGCTTGGTGTCGGGGTAGGCCTCGTCGGCCGTCTTCAGCAGCCGGTCGGTGTCGTCCAGGATCGACTGGAGGTCCTCGGCGGAGCCGGAGAACGCCTTGTCCAGCTCGTCCACGATGGTGCCGAGGTCCTTGGTGTTGACGGAGCCCACGAGCGAGTCGACGTTGCGCAGCAGCTCGGCGGTGGACACCGGCAGCGTGGTGCGCTCCTTCGGGATCGTGTAGGCGTTGCCCTGGTCGAGGTAGGGGCCGCTCTTCTTGGTCGGCTCCAGGTCGATGTACTGCTCGCCGACCGCGGACCGGTTCGCCACGATGGCCTTGGTGCCGTCGCGGGGGATCCGCTCGCCGCGCTTCAGCACCAGCTTGACGCGGATGCCGCCCTTGGTCAGCTCGATCGGGCCGACGCGCCCGACGGGCACGCCCCGGTAGGTGACCTCGGCGTTGGTGAACACGCCGCCGGAGTCGGTGAGGTCGACGTAGGCGACGTACTCCTTGCCGAGGAGGTCGCGGCCCAGCCCGATGTAGTTCACCGAGACGATCGCCACGCCGACGATCGTGATGACGACGAACGCGATCAGCTGGACGATGACGCCGCGCTTCAGGATCACGACAGGCCCCCCGTCATCAGGGTCCGCAGACCGCCGTCGTCGGAGCCGAGCGCGCCGGTCCGCTCCGGTGTGGGCGTGCTGGACGTCTTCTTCGATGTCGGCGTCGTCTTCGGAGTCGGCGTCGACTGGCCGGGCAGGCCCGGGACGCCGCCGGGCGCCTGCGGCAGCACGCCGAGCGGCGAGTCGGGCAGCGTGACGTTCGGGACCTGCAGCATGTTGCGCATCTGCTTGCCGCTGCCGAGCGTCCCTTCGAGGTCGGTGCCGCCGAGCAGGTTGCGGGCGATCGACTCGAAGTCCAGGTCGACGGTCAGCCGCACGTTGCCGTAGTCGCCCTCGACGACGTTCTCGAACGTGGCGGGGAACGGGAACGTGATCAGCGACTCCAGCGACCTCGGCAGGTCGTTGCCGGCCTTGTTGAGGTTCCGAAGGATCTTGTCCACGTCCCGCAGGTTCGCCAGCAGGTCGGCCTTCGACCGGTCGATCACGGTGGTGGTGGTGCGGCTGAGCTTGTTCAGCGCGACCAGCATCTTGGTGAGGTCGGCGCGGTTGCGGTTGAGGACGTCGATCGCGGGGCCCGTCTCGTCGATGGTGTCCTGGATCGTCTTGCGCTCGTCCGCGAGCTTGCCGGTCAGCCGGTCGATGCTGTCGAGCGCGCGGGTGATCGCGGCGCGGTTGCGGTCCAGCGTCCCGGCGAAGGTGTTGACCCGCTCCAGCACCGACCTGATCGTGTCCGTGCGGCCGTTCATCGCGGCCTGCAGTTCGTGGCTGATCGTGGAGACCTGCTCCAGCCCGCCGCCGTTCAGCAGCAGCGACATCGCCGACAGCACCTCTTCGATCTCGGTGCCGCGGGACGTGCGGTTCAGCGGGATCAGGTCGCCGGTGCCGAGCTTGCCGTTCGGGGCCTCGTACGTCGGCGGCTCGATCTGCACGAACTTCTCGCCGAGGAGGCTGGTCTGGCTGACCGTCGCGATCGAGTTGTCCGGCAGGTCGATGTCCCCGCGCATCTTCACCGTGACGAGCGCGTACCAGCCGCCCTGGCCGGGGCTGCCGCCGGTGAGCTTGATGTCGTCGACCTTGCCCACCGACACGTCGTTGACCTTGACCGCCGACTGCGGGACGAGGTCCAGCACGTTCGCGAACTCGATCTTGACGGTGATGGGGTGCGAGCCGAGGTCGGGGCCGCCGGGCAGCGGCAGCGACGAGACGCCGTTGAACGAGCAGCCCGACAGGGCCGTCGTCGCGGCGATCGCGGCGGCGCCCAGCAGCCGGGCGCGGCGCACCGGCCGTGTCCTGCTCATCGGCCACCTCCAGGCAGCAGCGCGCTGAGGTCTCCGGGCCTGCTGCTCGTCCCGGCCGTCGCGGTCTTCGTGGTCGTGTTCGTCTTGGCGGTCTTGCCCGTCTTGCCCTGGCGGCCGCCGGGGCCGTAGGCGTCCGGCGGGATCGGCACCGGGTCGTAGTGCGTGGTCAGCGCGGTGATCCAGGACAGGTCCAGGCTGAAGCCCGTCAGCGCCTTGCCGATGCCGTTGTACGGCTTGACGAAGTCGAGGCATTCCTTGGCGGGCGTGCCGACCGAGTACGCCAGCGAGCAGATCCAGTCGGCCAGGTCGTGGAACTGGCGGAAGTTGTTGCGGGTGTGGATGGTGCCGCTGATCGGGTCGTACGCGCGGGCCAGGTTGTTGACGGCCAGCGGGCCGGCGGTGAGGATCTCGGCGAGCGCGTCCTTCTCCTTCACCAGCACGCCGGTGATCTGGGCGAGCTGCCGGACGTTCACGGCCAGCTCGCTGCGGTTGTCCTTGACGAACCGCTGCACGTTCCGCAGCGTCGGGGCGAGGGTGTTGAGGGCCGCGCTCAGCTCCTCCTTCTCCCCCGCGAGCTGCGCCGACACCCCGTTGAGGTGCCCGGTGAACGACTTGATCTGCAGGTCGTTCGCCTTCATCGCGTCGGTGATGATCCGCAGGTTCCGGATCGTGTCGGCGACGTCGCCGCGGTCGGTGCTCAGCGTGCTGAGCGCCTTGGACGCGTCCGCGATCGTCTGCCTGATGTCGTCGCCCTGCCCCTCCAGGTTCGCGGCGCCGACCTGCAGGAGCCGCGACAGCGAGCCCTGCTGGCCGTCCGGCCCGGGAGCGTTCGCGCCCTCCGGCCCGAGCGCCTTGGAGAGGTCGCTCAGGCTGCCGCCGACCTCGTCGACCTCGACCGGGACGGCGGTGCGGCTGGTGGTCAGCGTCGCGCCGTCGGCGAGGACGGCGCCGCTCTTGTACACGGGCGTCAGCTGGATGTAGCGGTCCGCGACGAGCGTCTGGTTGATGATGACCGCCTGCGCGTTCGCGGGCACCTTGTACTTGGCGTCGTACTTCAGTTCGACCTTGACCGCGTCGCCGACCGGGTCGACGCTCGTGACCTCGCCGACCGGGATGCCGAGGATGCGGACGTCCGCGCCCTTGTACAGGCCGACGGTCTTGGTGAAGTACGCCGTCATGCGGCGCTGCTCCGGCTCCTGGAGGATCAGCAGGAGCGCGGCGACCAGCACCGCGACGGCGAGGATCGCGCCGCCGAGGCGTAGGACGGTTCCTGAGTTGCGCACTGTGACCTGCCTGCTCACGGGAGGAACGGCAACGGGTTGCTGCTGTTGCCGGTCTGGTTGCCGTTCTGGCCGCCCTGCTTCTTCGTCGTCGTCCCGCCGCTCTTCGGGGCGTCCTGGATCGAGGCGGGGATCGGGAGGAGGTTCTGGATCCAGGAGTCGAACCAGCGTCCGGTGCCGGTGACGTCCGAGAACTGCCGCGCGAACGGCGCGAACAGCTGCAGGATCCGGTCCAGGTTGTTCTGGTTCTTCAACAGGATCTGGTTGACCTTCGCCAGGTTGTCGAGCATCGGGCGCAACTGCTTCTCGTTCTCCCTGATCAGGGCGTTCACCTGCTGGGACAGGGTCACGGTGTTGATCAGCAGCTGGTGGATGACCGCGCGGCGCGCCTGCACCGCCTGCAGCACCTTGTCGCCGTCCTGGACGAGCTTGGCGAAGTCCTGGTTGCGGTTCGCGAGCAGCTGCGAGACGTCCTTGGCCTTGCCGGCCAGCTCGTGCAGCTCGTCGTCCCGCGACGCGATCGTGTCGGACAGCCGCCGCAGGCCCTGCAGCGACGCCCGGACCTCCTCCGGCGAGTTCTTGAACGTCTCCGACAGCACGTCGAACGACTTCGCGACCTGCTGGACGTTGATCGCGCCGACCCGCTGGCTCAGCTCGCTGATCGCCGGGACGACCTCGAACGGGGTGTGCGTCCGCTCGATCGGGATGTTGCGGCCGAGCCTGCCGGTGCCGCGCGGGGTGAGCTCCAGGTAGTGCGAGCCCAGAATCGTCTTGATCTTGATGCCGGCCTCGGTGCGGGAACCCAGCCGCACGCCGTCGTCCACCCGGAAGGTGACCTTGACGTGGTCGCCGTCCAGGTCCAGACCGGTGACCTTGCCGACCTTGACGCCCGCGATGCGGACCTCCTCGTCGGCCCTGAGCCCGGCCGCCTCCTTGAACGACGCCGTGTGGGTCTTGCCGCCGGCGACGAACGGGATGCTCTCCAGGTTCATCGCCAGCACCAGCAGCACGGCGATGATCGCGAACGCGGAGAGCCCGATGGGGACCGGGTTGCGTTCCCGGAACGGAATCCTCATCTACTTGCACCTCGCGTTCTCGTTCACGATCGCCGGCGTCTGGTAGACCGGTCCGCCGGGCAGCCGCACCCGCGCGTCGAGACCGCAGATGTACATGTTGAACCAGGACCCGTAGGACGAGATGTTCACGAGCCCCTCCAGCCGCTTCGGCGACCGCTTCAGCCCCGCGTCCAGCTCGGCGCCGTTCGCGTTGAACGTCCCGGCGAGCTTGCGCAGCCCGGCGATGTCGTTCTTGATGCTCGGGCGCGCGTCGGAGAGCAGGTCCTGCGTCGTGCCGGTCAGGTCGTTGAGCGCCGCGACCGAGTCGAAGATCGCCTTGCGGTCGCCGGAGACGCCGCTGACGAAGCCGCGCAGGTCCCGCACCAGCTGGTCGACCTGGTCGTGCCGCTCGTCGATGGTGCCGAGCACGGTGTTCAGGTTGTCGATCACCCGGCCGATGACCTGGTCCCGGTCGGCGAGCGTGTTGGTCAGCGACGCGACGTGCGCGAGCAGGCTGTTGATCGTCCCGCCCTCGCCCTGCAGCACCTGGATGATCTGCATCGCCAGCGAGTTGACGTCCTTCGGCTCCAGCGCGCGGAACAGCGGCCGGAAGCCGTTGAACAGCGTCGTCAGGTCCAGCGCCGGCTTGGTCTGGGCGACCGGGATCGTCCCGCCCGGCTTCAGGTAGTCGTTGGCCTGCCCGGCGCCGTCGGTCAGCGCGAGGTACCGCTGGCCCATCAGGTTCCGGTAGCGGATCTGCGCCTGCGTGGTGGACGGCAGCCCCGCCTTGAACGGGCCGTCCTCCGCGACGCTGAACGTCACCTCGGCCTTGTCGCCCCGGTAGAGCTTGATGCCCTCGATCTGGCCGACCCGGACGCCCGCGACCCGGACGTCGTCGTTGTCGAGCAGCCCGGTGGCGTCCGTGAAGATCGCCTTGTACTCGCGGGTGTCCTGGAAGCGGAGGTTGGCGATCGTCATCGCGAGGATCCCGGTGACCACCGAGGTGATGACCACGAAGATGGCCAGCTTGATCGCCGCGTTCGTCGTCCTCACTTGATCGTCACCACCGATCCGTCTCGCAGCAGCGGACCGAACATCAGCGCCGACACGTCGGACAGCTCATCGGAGTTGGTCCGGGTCAGCGGCCCGAGCACGCTCTTGAGCTGCTCCTTCGGGGTCAGCGAGCCGGTGTCGACGAACACGTTCGACAGCGCCCGGCCGCGGCTGCCGCCACCGCCGTTCGGGTCGTCGGGGTTCTTCCACCAGAGGTCGTCCTGCGTGCCGTCCAGCGCCAGGTAGTCCGGGGACGGCACCTTCGGGTTCGGCAGGCCGTAGCAGCGCGGGTTGCGCTGGTCCTTGGCCTCCGGCTTGTCCAGCGGGTACTTGAAGCCCGGCCGCGGCTTGACGATCTCGATCGTCAGGTTGAAGGTCTTGGACCCGCCGCCGCCGGCCACCCGCTCGGCCTCCGGCTTCAGCTTCATCATGCCGGCGAACACGCAGGGCAGCGACGGCGAGTACCGCGCCACCAGGCTCGCGACGTCCCGGTTGGCGATGTTCACGCCGATGATCTTCGGGCCGTTGTGCCGCATGAACGCGTCGCCGTCCTGCGCCAGCGCGGTCGTCGCCGGGATCAGCTGCTCGATCGTGGCCCGCTTGTCGGTGATCGTGCGGCTGGTCACGTTGAGGTTGCGCAGCGTCTGCAGCAGGTCGGGCGCCGCCGCCGCGTAGATGTCGGAGACGTCGGCCAGGCCGTGCAGGTCGTGCACCAGCGTGCCGAGCTGCGGGTTGATCTTGCGGAGCAGGTCGTCGGCCTGCTCCAGGTTCTGGCCGATCTGGTCGCCGCGGCCCTGCAGCGCCGTGGCGAGGGCGTTCAGCGTCGCGTTCAGCTCGGCCGGCTTCACCGCCTGCAGCAGCGGGAGCAGGTCGTTCAGCACCTTGTCGATCTCGATCGCGGCCTGCGAGCGGTCCTGCTGGATGACCTGGCCCTCGCGCAGCCCGAGCGGGCCCGGCTGGTCGGGGATCTCCAGATCCACGTACTTCTCGCCGAACAGCGTCTTCGGCAGCAGCCGCGCCTGCACGTTCCGCGGGACGAGCTTCGCCTTGCCCGGGTCCAGCGCGAGGTGCAGCGTCGCGCCGCCGGCGGTCGCGTCGGTGCCGCGCACCTCGCCGACGATCAGCCCGCGCACCTTCACGTCCGAGTGCGGCAGCAGCTGCAGCCCGGCCCGCTCGGTCTTCACCTTCACCTCGGTCACGGGCGTGAACGCCTTGTTGTACAGCGCCACGGTCAGCGCCAGCAGCAGGACGATCACGGTGATCATCCCGATGCCGAGCACCCGGTAGCGAACCTGTTCGCTCATCGCGCCGTCACCCCGCGATCCGGACGGTGGTGGTGGTGCCCCAGATGGCCATGCCGAGCAGCAGGTCGGCCACGTTGATCACGACGATGCTGGTGCGCACCGCGCGGCCCACCGCGACGCCGACGCCCGCCGGGCCGCCGCTCGCGTGGTAGCCGTAGTAACAGTGGATCAGCATCACCAGCACCGCAAAAATGATCACTTTGCCGAAGGACCACAAGATGTCGTTCGGCGGTAGGAACAGATGGAAGTAGTGGTCGTAGGTCCCGGTCGACTGCCCGTAGAACATCGTCACGATCACCCGCGTCGCGCCGTAGGAGGCGAGCAGGCCGACGATGTACAGCGGGATGACCGCGATCATCCCGGCCAGCATCCGGGTCGTGACGAGGAACGGCATCGACGGGACGGCCATGACCTCCAGCGCGTCGATCTCGTCGGAGATCCGCATCGCGCCGAGCTGCGCGGTGAAGCCGCAGCCGACCGTCGCCGACAGCGCCAGCGCCGACACCAGCGGCGCGATCTCGCGCGTGTTGAAGTAGGACGCGACGAACCCGGTGAACGCGGCCGTGCCGATCTGGTTCAGCGACTCGTAGCCCTGCAGGCCGACCTGGCTGCCGGTGAAGAACGTCATGAAGCCGACGATCACCACGGAGCCGCCGATGACGGCGAGGCCGCCGGTGCCGAGGCTCACCTCGGCCAGCAGCCGCAGCACCTCGGTGCGGTAGCGGCGCAGCACCCGGAACACCCACGCGAACGCGCGGGCGTAGAACGACATCTGGTGACCGAAGTCGTCCAGCCGCTCCAGCGGCGCGCTCACCACGCGGGAGACCGCCTTACCCGTCTTTCCAGGGGCAGCCATCACATCCCCTTCGACGGGACGAACTGGAAGTACAGCGTGGAGATCAGGAAGTTCTCCAGGAACAGCAGCATGAAGGTGATGACGACGGTCTGGTTGACCGCGTCACCGACGCCCTTCGGCCCGCCCTTGGCGTTCAGTCCCTTGTACGCGGCGACGAGGCCGGCGGTGATGCCGAACACGAACGCCTTGAACTCGGCCTGCAGCAGGTCGGGCAGCTGCGCGATCGCGTTGAACGACGCCAGGTAGGCGCCGGGCGTGCCGCCCTGCAGCATGACGTTGAAGAAGTAGCCGCCCATGAGGCCGACCACCGACACCAGGCCGTTGAGGAACAGCGCGACGAACGCGCACGCGAACATCCGCGGCACCACCAGGCGGTGCAGGGGGTTGATGCCCAGCACCTCCATGGCGTCGATCTCCTCGCGGATCTTCCGGGAGCCGATGTCGGCGCACATCGCCGACCCGGCCGCACCGGCGACCAGGAGCGAGGTGACCAGCGGGCTGGCCTCCCGGACGATCGCGACGACCGCGGTCGCGCCGGTGTAGGACTGCGCGCCGAGCTGCCGGATCAGCCCGCCGACCTGCAGCGACAGGACGCCGCCGAAGGGGATGGCGACCAGCATGGTGGGGACGACCGTCACGCTGACGATGAACCAGGCCTGCTGGATGAACTCGCGCCACTGGAACGGCCACTGGAACGTCGCGCGGGCGACGTCCAGGCAGAGGGCGAAGAACCGGCCGGGCTCCTTGACGACCACGTTGGCGGCGCCGTCCCCGATCTTGCGGAACGTCGCCGAGCCGCCGCCCTTCCCCTCTCGCCGGCCCGCGCCGATGCCGGATTTTTGAGGAGTGGACATCAGTAGCCTGCACCACCCGCGTGCCGGCCGGGCGGCGGGTTGCCGGGGAACCGGCCGCCGGGGCCGCCGGGGGGCGGGCCGGGCGGCGGACCGCCGGGTCCGCCCGGGGCGGGGGCGCCGACGGGCGCCATGGACGCCACGTACCGCGGCCACTCCTCCACCCAGTTGCGGCCGAGGTCGTCGATGAACGAGCCGGGCGGCGGGGTGACGCCGTGCGCGGCGCACCACGCGCCGGGCGCGTGCATGCCGGCCCGGATCAGCCCGTTGCTGGCCATCTGCTGCGGCGGGATCGGCGGCAGCTTGCCCGAGTCGAGGCCCATCTTGGCCTCGGCCTCCAGCTCGGAGGCGTCCTTCTCCTCGGACATGCCGATCGGGCCGACCTTGCTGGCGTTGAGGAACTGCCGGACGACCGGCTCCTCGCTGGACAGCAGCATCTCCCGGGGCCCGAACATGGCGAGGTTGCGCTGGTAGAGCAGCCCGATGTTGTCCGGGACGGTCCGCGCCGTGTTGATGTCGTGGGTGACGATGAGGAACGTCGCGCCGATCTGCGCGTTCAGGTCGATGAACACCTGGTTCAGGAACGCGGTGCGGACCGGGTCGAGGCCGGAGTCGGGCTCGTCCACGAGGAGGATCTCGGGGTCCAGCACCAGCGCGCGGGCGAGGCCGGCGCGCTTCTTCATACCGCCGGAGATCTCACCGGGAAGTTTGTGCTCGGCACCGAGGAGACCGACCATCTCCATCTTCTCGAGAACGATCCGCTTGACCTCGGACTCGGACTTCTTGGTGTGCTCGCGCAGCGGGAAGGCGATGTTGTCGAAAAGGTTCATCGAGCCGAACAGCGCGCCGTCCTGGAACAGGACGCCGAACAGCTTGCGGGTCTCGTACAGCTGGGACTCGGGCAGGTAGGGCAGGTCCCTCTCGCCGATCCAGATGTGCCCGCGGTCCGGCTTGAGCAGCCCGACGAGCGACTTCAGGAAGACCGACTTGCCGGTACCGGACGGGCCCAGAAGAACGGAGATCTCACCTGCGGGAATGGTCAGCGACACGTCCTGCCAGATCACCTGGCGGCCAAAGGACTTGGTCAGGCCCTCGACTCTGATCTCGACGCCCACTCGTCACCTTTCGTCCAGGCCGGGGGAAATCCCGAACCAATGAGCGAGTAGCACTCAGGCTCTTGCTGTCGTCACACGGCGTGTCCGCCGTGTTGCTACCGTCCGGTAGCCGCGCCGGGTTTCACTACCGTAGCGGGCCGCCGTCCAAATGGAAGGGGTTCCAGTCCAGATCAGCGGCTAAATGCGACGTCGTAAGACAATCGTTACTTACGGCACCTATGAGACTAGTGGTCCAAGAACCAGAGCCTCAAGACCGGGTCCCGGCCGCCCGCAGACCGCCCGGCGAACCCGACGGAAGGGACGGAGACCGCCCAGTGTGACCACAGCGTCAGAACGGGACGGTACGCCGCCCGCCGATGGCCACACAACCCGTCGCGGCACACGCTTTTTCGCGGACGTTTATCACTCCCGCACAGGAATCGGATCCCCCGGCTGAGCAGGACTGAGCAGAGCCGAGCACACCGGAACGCGAAGGAGGCGGCCACCCCGGGAAGGGGTGGCCGCCTCCTTGGAGAGCGGTGGAGCCGCGAGGCTCCGGAGCTCTGGAGCCGTCCTACTTGACGGTGACCGACGCGCCGGCCTTCTCCAGGGCCTCCTTGGCCTTGTCGGCGGTCTCCTTGTTGACCTTCTCCAGCAGCGGCTTCGGCGCGCCGTCGACCAGGTCCTTGGCCTCCTTGAGGCCGAGGCTCGTCAGCGAGCGGACCTCCTTGATGACCTGGATCTTCTTGTCGCCGGCGCCCTCGAGGATGACGTCGAACTCGTCCTGGACGGCAGCCTCCTCGCCACCGGCGGCCGGGGCGCCCGGGGCGGCGGCGACGGCCGCGACCGGCGCGGCGGCCTTGACGTCGAAGACGTCCTCGAACTGCTTCACGAACTCGGAGAGCTCGAGAAGGGTCATCTCCTTGAAAGCGTCGAGCAGCTCGTCGGTGCTGAGCTTCGCCATGATGTTTCCTCCGCTATGGCTTGAATCTCGGGTGGTACGGGAACCGCGGGTGTGCCTACTCGGCGGACGCCTCGGCGGCGGCGGGTGCCTCGGCAGGGGCCTCGGCGGTCTCGCCCTCGCCCTCGCGCTTGGCGCGCAGGGCCTCGGCGAGCTGGGCCGCCTGCGTCGGCAGGGCGTTGAACAGCGCGGCGGCGTTCGCCATCGAGCCCTTCATCGCACCGGCCAGCTTGGCGAGCAGAACCTCACGCGACTCGAGGTCCGCCAGCTTGGTGATCTCGGCGGCGTCCATCGACTGACCGTCGATGTAGCCGCCCTTGATCACCAGCATCGGGTTCGTCTTGGCGAAGTCGCGCAGGCCCTTGGCGGCCTCCACCACGTCGCCGCGCACGAACGCGATCGCCGACGGGCCTTCGAGCAGCTCACGGAACCGCTCGTCGACACCGGCCTCGTTCGCGGCGCGCTTGGTCAGCGTGTTCTTCACCACGCGGAACCGCGCGTTCTCGCCGAGGTTGTCGCGCAGCTCCTTGACCTGCGCGACGCTGAGCCCGCGGTACTCGGTCAGCACGGCGCCGCTGGAGCTCTCGAACTCGCCCTTGAGCTCGGCGATCGCCGCGTCCTTGTGGGCCTTGGCCATAGCCCTCCTTCCGATTACCTGGGTGGTCCGATCCGCGCCCGTCCCACGCGATGGGGACTGGGACGCCGATCCACCAAAAAACGCCCCGGCGCAGGCGCACGGGGCGTCCAGGCAAGGCACGGAGGCCATGCGGAAGCTCTCGTCTCACCTACGCAGGCCGCCCGAACTGAGTCGGGTCCTTCGGCCGCCTCACACGGAGGCGACGACCGGCGGTCTTCGGCAACGGACAGAATACGTGCGTCACCGGCTAAGGCCAAATCGGTAACGCGACGAGGGACCGCGCCCTCCGCGGGGCGCGGTCCCTCGTTCGTTCACGTGGCGGGTCAGGCGCCGGGGAGGCCGCCGCCGCCACCGAGCTTGCTCAGCATCTCGCCGAAGTCCGTGACCTGGCTCGCGGGCGGCGCGGTGATCTGCACCGGCTTGCCGTAGTCGCGGTACTTCATCGTCATGTTCAGCGTGCCCTCGGACGTCTGGTCCGACTTCATCTTCAGCTGGCGCGGCAGCTGCTGCCCGTCCACCCAGAGGTCGAAGTGCATGTTCTCCATGCCGGACGAGGTGAGGTTCTTGCGGTAGGCCTCCCGCATCTCCGGGGAGAGCTTCGCGATCGCGTCCTCCATCCGGTAGGTGCCGGTGAAGTGGGTCGTCTCGATGCCGTCCACCGTCTCCTTGCCGACCTCGCGCGCGTCCTTGGACGCGGTCAGCATCTTGGTGTTCTGCACCGGGTCCATCTGGCGGGACTGCTGCAGCAGCTGTTCGATGTTCATGCCGGACTTCTTGCCCACGTCTTCCAGCGAGATCTTGATCCAGGGCTTGGACGCGTCACCGCCGAGCGCACTCAGCATCGCCATCTTCATGTAGATGGTCCGGCCGACGAGCCGCTGCTCCATGCCGCCGATCGACTTGCCGCCGGCCGACATGTCCGCGAAGTTCATGCTGTAGGCGAGGTCGGGCTTCGTCCGGTACTGCATCGTGCCGTTCATCGACACGTCGCCCTCGGACGTCCCCGCCATCAGCATGGACATGTCGGCCTTGAACGAGTCGGTCTGGCCGGTCTTCTCCGCGGCCTTGCCGAGCACCTGCGCGGCCGTGAGCTTGATGTTCTTGCCGGCCTCGTCCACCTTGTTCCCGGCGTCCCCGAGACAGCCGGTCATCGAGAGGGCGAGGCCGGTGGCCAGCGCCGTGGCGGCGGCGAAACGACGGATCATCGTGGGGGTTCTCCTTGTTGGCTGGTCGCCCGGGCGCACGGGCCGAACGTTGGATCAGACGCCGGAGAACTCCGTCCGGTTCACTCCGATCGATGTGATCCGGGTTCAGTTGCCGCCGAGGAACGAGCCGAGCGACAGTTCGCCCACCTGGTCGGACGGCGGCCGGTTCACCGTGAACGAGTCACCATAGTCGCTGTAGCGGACGGTCACCGAGCCGGTCTCGCCCTGCGAGCCGTTCGCCTTGGACACGATCTTGCGCGGCAGGTTGTCGCCGTCCGTCCACAGATCGAAGTTGATCTTGCCGTTGGCGCGGTCCTTCGGCAGCCATGTGGCGACCTTCTGGCGCGCCTGCGGGTCGAGCCGGTTCAGCGCGTCCTGCACGGTGACCGTGCCGGTGTAGTGGACCGTCCGCACGCCGTCGACGGTCTCCGTGCCGACCCGGCGGGCGTCCTTGGAGCCGGTGAACATCTTCGTCTGCTCGGCCGGGTCCACCTTCTGCACCTGGTTGACCAGGCCCTGGACGTCGAACCCGGTCTTCTGCGACACCTGGTTCACATCGATCTTCACCCAGGGCTTGCCGCCGCTGACGAACTGGGCGAGCTGCGGGACCTTCGCGTAGAGGACGTTGTCGGTGAAGACCGCCTGGCCCTTGGCGCCCGGAACGCTCTGCCCGTTGTGGCTGAACTCGTCCAGCTTCGCGCTGAACTTCAGCGCCGGGCGCAGCTGGAACTGCCCGTCGGCGTGGATCCTGCCGGCGCCGTCCCCGGTGCCGGTCACGGTCAGGTCGGCCTTGAACGTGTCGGCGTTCTCGGCCTTCTGGGACGTCTTCAGCAGCGCCTGCCCGGCACTGAGCTTCATGTTCTCCGTGTTCGCCGACCCGTCCCCGTTGCATCCGGACAGGACGAGCGCGGCACCCACGGCGGTACTGCCGACCGCCACCACGAGTCGTCGGTTCATGAGGGTTGAGCCTCCCTTGTCGCCCTTCTGGTGTTCCCAGTGTTGCGGGACGCCAACATCCGGGGCATCCCCCGGTGGTACGAACGGGCGCTCAGGCGGTACGACCAACGGCGTAGCCCGCGCACTGCCGGACGGCGGCGCGGGAACGCGGCGTCAGCGGTAGGAACCGAAGGTCATCGACCCGTTGAACGTCGCGCCGGGCGCCTGCGCGTTCAGCTGGATCGACGCCGGACGGGCCTTGCTGTCGGCCCACAGGTCGAGCCCGCAGCCGGTGGCGTCCGGGATCCAGGTGCGGAAGCGGGTCGCGGCGTCCTGCGGAAGCAGCGTGTAGACGCCGCCCATCAGCGCCTGCGCGGAGAAGCGGGTCTTGCCCGCCGCGTCCGGCTCGCTCGCGATCATGCCCGGCAGCGTCCCGATCATGAAGGTGAACTGCCGGGGGTCGGAGTCGTTCTGCAGCTTGCCCAGCTGGGCCGCGGTGAGCGTGGACGTCGTCCACTTCGCGCCGTCGAAGCCCTTCAGGGTGGTCCCGCTCACGATCACCTTCTGGGTGACCTTGCTCTGCTCGCCGTCCTGGCTCGTCGTCGTGACGCCGGTGGCGCTCATCGCGAACGTCGGCCACAGGGTGAACGAGGCCGTCTCGACGGCGTGCTGGAAGTCGCCGTTCGCCCCGATCGTCACCTTCATGTCCGTCTTGCGGGTGAAGGAGTGCAGGCTGGGGCCCGGCTGGGGCGGTGCCGTGGGCAGGCCGTGCGCGCCGCCGCCGTTCCCGGTGCCGGGAGCGCCCGAGCCGGGGGCCTTGCCCGTGCCGGGGCCCGGCGCGGCGGGCGCGCCCGGCGTGACGGTGCCGGACGCCGAGCCGTTCGGGTTGGTCCCGTTCTGCTGGGCCATGGCCGCGGCCGGCGGCATGGCGCCCGCGTCCTTCGCGGAGTCCCCGCCGACCTTGACGGCCATCAGGATGGCCGTGGGCACGACGGCCACCGCGGTCACGGCGGAGATGGCTATGGCCCGGTCGGTACGACGCTTCACAGGGACAATTCAACACCAAGTTCCCCGCAGGTAACAAAACAACCTGGGAACGAATTGTCCGGATCCGGACTGCGATCTTTGTATCCACGGCGTTCGGTGCTAAGCGGACGCCGGTCGTCCCGCCAGCCGGGCGCGGAGGGCCGACTTGCGGATCTTGCCGGTGCCGGTCCGCGGCAGCGCGTCGGCGTACTCGATGCGGCGCGGTGCCTTGAAGCCGGCGAGGCGGGCGCGGCAGGCGGCGATGAGGTCCGCTTCGCTCGGCGGAACGCCGTCGGGGACGATCACCGCGCAGACCGTCTGGCCCCAGCGCGGGTCCGGCAGCCCGACCACGGCGACCTGGCCGACGCCCGGGACCGTGCGGAGAACGTCCTCGACCTCCAGGGAGGAGACGTTCTCGCCACCGGTGATGATCACGTCCTTGAGGCGGTCAACGAGGTAGAGGTAGCCGTCCGCGTCGATGCGGCCCGCGTCGCCGGTGCGGAACCAGCCGCCGGTGAACGCCTCGGCCGTCGCATCCGGATCGTCCCAGTAGCCGGTCGTGACCTGCGGACCCCGGACGCCGACCTCGCCCAGCGCGCCGGGCGGGAGCGGCGTCCCGTCCGCGTCCAGCACGGCGATCTCGGCGCCCCGCGCGGGACGTCCCGCCGACCCGGCCAGCTCCGGCCTGGTCGTGATGGCGGCGCGGTGGTCGGCCGGCGAGAGGAAGACCGCATTTCCGGACAGCTCGGTCATCCCGTAGCCCTGGTTGAAGTCGCAACCGAGCATGTCGGCGGCGCGGCGCAGCAGCGGGACCGGCATCGGCGCCGACCCGTACGCGATCACGCGGACGCCGCCGCGCAGGACGTCCAGCGCCGCCGGGTCGTCCGCCGCGTGCGCGAGCAGATCCTCCAGCATCGTCGGGGCCAGCGACAGGTTCGTGACACCGTGCCGGCGCGCCGCCTGCACGAGCGCGGCCGCCGTGAACCGGCGCAGCACGACGGCATGCCGCCCGAACAGGTGGTGCAGGATGACCTGATACCCGGCCACATGGCACAGCGGGAACGGCGTGCAGAACACGTCGCCCGGCCGCACGGGACGGCCGGAGGCCGTGACCCCGATGCCCGCGAGCAGGCTCCGGTGCGTGAGACGCACTCCCTTGGGACGGCCGGTCGTGCCGCTGGTGAACATCAGCCACGCGACATCGTCCGGGGCCGTTTCGGACGCCGACGCGGGGCCGTCCCAGGGCAGGTCCGTGACGCTTGCCAGGGGCGGGTGGTCCGGCGGCAGATCGCCGTCGGCGGCCAGGCGGCCGAGGAGGTCCGGTTCGCCGAGGACGAGTCCGGCGCCGCTGCGGGCGATCTGGTCCGCCCATTCCCGCGGGTGCAGCCGCTGGTTGAGCGGCACGAGGATCCGGCCGTCACGCGGAACTCCGTAGTAGGCGGCCACGTACTCCGGGCGGTTGTGGGCCAGCAGCGCCACCCGCGCGCCTCGCGGACAGCGCGCTGAGAGGTAGGTGCTCAGTGCGTCCGCCCGGGCGCGGAGGTCCCGGAACGTCCAGGTCGTGTCGTCCACCGACAGCGCCGGGGCCTCGGGCGCGTCCGCCGCCGCCGCGTCGAGCACGTCGTGCAGCCGGCGCTGCGAACCGTCCATCACACTCCTCGCCATCCCGGCGAATGTACCGAGCACACGGCGGGCCGGAGCCGCCGATACCGCTGGGTGGACGCCGGGACGACGGAAGGGCGTCCCCGCCGCGGCGGGGACGCCCTTCCGGTGACGCGATCAGGCGGTCTCGAAGTCCGCCGCCAGGTTGCGGACGGCGTTCGGGTCCACCGGAATGCTCGGGCCCATCGACGTCGCCAGCGACGCCTTCTTGACGTACCGGCCCTTCGCGGCGGACGGCTTGAGCCGCTGGATCTCGTCCACGGCCGCGGCGTAGTTCTCCACCAGGTGGCGCTCCTCGAAGGACGCCTTGCCGATGATGAAGTGCAGGTTCGCGTGCCGGTCCACCCGGAACTCGATCTTGCCGCCCTTGATGTCGGTCACGGCCTTCGCCACGTCCATGGTGACGGTGCCGGTCTTCGGGTTCGGCATCAGGCCGCGCGGGCCGAGCACCCGGCCGAGCCGGCCGACCTTGCCCATCTGGTCAGGCGTGGCGACCACCGCGTCGAAGTCCAGGAAGCCGCCCTGGATCCGCTCGATGAGGTCGTCGGAGCCCACGATGTCGGCGCCCGCGGACTCCGCCTCCTGCGCCTTCGCGCCGACGGCGAAGACCAGCACGCGGGCGGTCTTACCGGTGCCGTGCGGCAGGTTGACGGTGCCGCGCACCATCTGGTCGGCCTTGCGCGGGTCGACGCCCAGCCGCATCGCGACCTCGATGGTCGCGTCGAACTTGGTGACCGCGGTCTCCTTGGCGAGCTGCACGGCCTCGGCCGGGGTGTACAGCCGCTCCCGGTCGATCTTCTCCGCGGCTGCGCGGTAGCCCTTGCTGCGCTTCATGGTCGTTCCTCCACTGGAACTCGTGGTGCGGGCCGGCGCCGGCCCTCCCACTGGGTGACTTACTTGACGTCGATGCCCATCGAACGCGCGGTGCCGGCGACGATCTTCGCGGCGGCGTCCAGGTCCTTGGCGTTGAGGTCGGGCATCTTGGTCGTGGCGATCTCGCGGATCTGGTCGCGGGTCACCGAGCCGACCTTGTTCTTGTGCGGCTCGCCGCTGCCCTTCTCCACGCCCGCGGCCTTCAGGATGAGCTGCGCGGCCGGCGGCGTCTTGGTGACGAAGCTGAACGACCGGTCCTCGTAGATGGTGATCTCTACGGGGATGACGTTGCCGCGCTGGGACTCCGTGGCGGCGTTGTACTGCTTGCAGAAGTCCATGATGTTGACGCCGTGCGGACCGAGCGCGGTACCGACCGGCGGCGCCGGCGTCGCCTGCCCGGCCTGCAACTGCACCTTGACGAGCGCGGCGATCTTCTTCTTCGGAGGCATGCGAACCCCTATGTCCCATTTATGGTGGTCCCGACTCCCGGTCGTCCGGGCAACACGACGGCTGGGACGCATCCACCGTGTAGGAACCGCTGAACTCGACATCCCCACCCGGGCGGTACCGCCGGCCGCAGGTTCGCCTGGCACTGTGCGAGTACTGCCGAGTACTGCTGCGAGGCGCGGATCATTGACGCTTCTACGCCGGGGATGACCCACCTAGCATACGGCCTCTCGAAGCCGGTCGGTCACGACGTCCGCGCGGGGCCCGTCCGGAAAGTGCTCGGGCCGTCCCCGCGTGAGCGGGAACGGCCCGAACGCGGCCTGGAAGCGGTCAGATCTTGGAGACCTGGTTGAAGCTCAGCTCGACCGGGGTCTCGCGGCCGAAGATGGAGACCAGGACCTTCAGCTTCTGCTGCTCGGCGTTGATCTCGTTGACCGAGGCGGGGAGGGTGGCGAACGGGCCGTCCATGACGGTGACGGACTCGCCGACCTCGAAGTCGACGGTGGGCCCCGCCTTCGCCTGCTCCTTGGCGGTCTTGGTGGCGCCTTCCTCGGGCTGGGGGGCCAAGAGGTTGGCGACCTCGTCCAGGCTCAGCGGGGACGGCTTGTTCAGCAGGCCCACGAACCCGGTGACGCCCGGCGTGTTGCGGACGGCGGCCCACGACTCGTCGGTCAGCTCCATCCGGACGAGGATGTAGCCCGGCAGGACCTTCTCGTTGACCTTCTGCCGCTTGCCCTGCTTGATCTCGGTCACCTCGTGCTGCGGGACCTCGATCTGGAAGATGAAGTCCTCCATGTTGAGGGTCTGCGTGCGGGTCTCGATGTTGGTCTTGACCCGGTTCTCGTAGCCCGCGTAGGAGTGCACGACGTACCAGTCGCCCGGCTGGAGGCGGAGCTCCATCTTGAAGTCGGCGTACGGGTCGGCCGGCGGCTCGGGCGCGGCCTCCTCGTCTTCGTCCGCGTCCTCGCCCTCGACCGCCGCGTCCTCGCCCTCGACGGCCTCGGCCAGGTCAGCGGCGCCTTCGGCGGCGTCCGGCGCGACGCCCTCGCCCTCGAGCTTCGTGTCCGCGGGCTCGGCGTCGCCGGCGGACACGGCCGCTTCGGCCGTCTCGTCGGCGGGCTCGGCCGCCTGGTCGGCCGCAGCAGCCGCAGCGGACTGGGCCTCTTCAACGGCCTCGTCGTAGGGCTGTGAGGGCTCGGACACAGTGACTCTTTCTCTCGGTCTGCGGTGATGGACTTGCAAAGGGTGCGGCGGGCCAGGTCGGACCCGCGGCCGGGACGTCAGCCGAAGATGGCGTAGACGCCCTTCTGCAGCCCGTAGTCGAAGCCGGAGACGACCGCGACCATGATCAGCACGAACACCAGTGCCGCGGTCGTGTAGGTGACCAGCTCCCGCCGCGTGGGCCAGATGACCTTGCGCAGCTCGGCGAGGACCTGGCGCACGAACAGCGCGGGCGAGGTCCGCCTGGACGGGGCCTTCTTCCTGCCCTTGCCCTTGCCTTCGTCCTTGGCCTCGGGCTCGTCGCGCTCGTCGCGCGTCTCAGTCGCCATTTGCCGCCGTTCACCTCATAGGTCGTGATCCAACCACCACGTGGTTGCCGCCCGATCCCGCGCCGTGGCCTGCCACGGCGCCCGCCGTGACGCGACCGGCACGGGTGCGCGCACCGCACCTCGCAGGGCAGGAGGGACTCGAACCCCCAACCGCCGGTTTTGGAGACCGGAGCTCTACCAATTGAGCCACTGCCCTTCATTCTCCGGCTAAGGAGAACACCCGACCATGGGATCGGGACGGTGCCGGGTCCCAGCTTACGGCCTCACGTTGATGCCCGCGTGCGGACAGGCTCGTATACCGGTGACGCGTCACTTGGAGGGTGAGTCTACGTGGCGGAGGGCCCTGCGTCGAACCGATACTCAGACATCGTTCACCGGCCGGCGGCGGGGCCGACGTGACCGGCGCGGATATATGGCTCGGGTCACGAACGGCGATCTGTAACGATGGGGGCATGAGCACTGACCGTCCTCGCATCTCCAAGCGCATCGCCGCGATATCCGAGTCCGCCACGCTGGCCGTCGACGCCAAGGCCAAGGCGCTGAAGGCGGCGGGCCGTCCGGTCATCGGGTTCGGCGCGGGCGAGCCCGACTTCCCCACGCCCGACTACATCGTCGAGGCGGCGGTGGCCGCCTGCGGGGTGCCGCGCTTCCACAAGTACACGCCGGCGGGCGGGCTGCCGGAGTTGCGCGCCGCCATCGCCGAGAAGACCGAGCGCGACTCGGGTTACCGGGTCGAGGCGAACCAGGTCCTCGTGACCAACGGCGGCAAGCAGGCGGTGTACGAGGCGTTCGCGGCACTGCTCGACCCGGGCGACGAGGTGATCGTCCCGACCCCGTACTGGACCACCTACCCCGAGTCGATCAAGCTGGCGGGCGGCGTAGCCGTGAACGTCGTCGCCGACGAGACCACCGGCTACAAGGTGAGCGTCGAGCAGCTCGAGGCGGCCCGCACGGACCGGACGAAGGTGCTGCTGTTCGTGTCGCCGTCCAACCCGACCGGCGCCGTGTACTCGCGGGACGAGATCGAGGCCATCGGACGCTGGGCCGACGAGCACGGCCTCTGGGTCGTCACCGACGAGATCTACGAGCACCTCGTGTACGGGGGCGCCGAGTTCCACTCGATGCCCGTGGTGGTGCCGGAGCTCGCCGACCGGACGCTCGTCCTGAACGGCGTGGCGAAGACGTACGCGATGACGGGCTGGCGGGTGGGCTGGCTGATCGGCCCGGCGGACGTCGTCAAGGCCGCGCAGAACCTCCAGTCGCACGCGACGTCCAACGTGGCGAACGTGTCGCAGGCCGCCGCGCTCGCCGCGGTGAGCGGCGACCTGTCGGCCGTGGCGGAGATGCGCAAGGCGTTCGACCGGCGCCGCCAGACGATCGTGCGGATGCTGAACGAGATCCCCGGCGTGGTGTGCCCCGAGCCGGAGGGCGCGTTCTACGCCTACCCGTCGGTGAAGGCGCTGCTGGGCAAGGAGCTGCGCGGCAAGCGCCCGGAGACGTCGGTCGAGCTGGCCTCGCTGATCCTTGAAGAGGCGGAGGTCGCGCTGGTGCCGGGTGAGGCGTTCGGCACGCCCGGCTACTTCCGCCTCTCCTACGCACTGGGCGACGACGACCTCGTCGAGGGCGTCTCGCGCGTCGCGAAGCTGCTCGCCGAGGCGAACTGAACCTGCACGGAACTGAACCTGCACGCATGAACCGGCCCCGGGCGCACACGTGCCCGGGGCCGGTCTCATGTGGACGGGGCATGCCCGGCCCCGTCCGCAGACGCCCGGACGGGACGTCCCGCAGCGGCCCCTCTCCGCTGTGAACCGTCCCGCCAGGGCGGGTATCAGGGGCGTACTCCTTCGGCGATGCGCATGAGCTGGTCCTTCGCCGATCCCTGCGCGGTCACGGTGACGCCGACTCCGGGCCGGGCCAGCCATGAGATCTGCCGCGCCGAGTCGGCGCGGTCGCCGGTCAGCGCCGGCATCCCCCGGACGGACGTGCGGCCCGGGACGCCCGGTGTGCGTATGAGGTCGCCCGGGCCGCTGAATCCGCTGCCCTTCACCAGGGCGATCTCCACCCAGCCGGCCGTGCCGCGCCAGGCGCACGTCGTGGTCTCGCGGTCGGCGTCCCGGGCCGCCCGGCACGGGCCGGTCGCGGTCAGGCCGCCCGGAATGTAGGTGATCCAGCCCGGCAGCCTGCCGACCACGCCGTCCGCACCTGGCTTGCGCGGTTCCGTCCCGGCGCCGGACGACGGGTGCGGCTCCGGGTTCGGTGAAGCTCCCGCCTCGGGCCTCCCCTTGGACGGCGGGGACGCGGGGAGGCCCGGGGCGGGAGGTCGCTCCGGCGGCCGGGACGCCGGGACGGTGGCGGTGGGGCGCGCCGTCTCGGAACTCCCGGCCGGTGCGGCCCGGAACGACTGATAGGTGGGCACGAGGGCGAGCGCGGCGACGGAGGCGGCGGCCACGCCCGCGGCGGCGTGCATCCGGGCCCTCCGGCGCCGGTGCCGCCGTTTGACGTCGGTGACGAGCGACGGCGACGCGGACGTCCCGGCCACCCGCTCGGCCATGGCCTTCCGCAGTTCACTCTCCAGGTCCATCGCTCATCTCCCCAGTGGCGCCAGGTTCGTGTCGAGGCGCTCCCGGAGCCTGGCGAGCCCCCGGGACGCCTGGCTCTTGACCGTTCCGACCGAACAGCCGAGCGCCTGCGCCGTCTCCGCCTCCGAGAGGTCCTCCCAGAAGCGCAGGACCAGTACCGCCCGCTGCCGCGGGCCGAGCTTGCGCAGCTCGTCCATGAGCGTCCCCCTCAGCTCGACGGCGTGGTTCGGCGATGCGGCGGGCGTCTCCGGGAGCCGCTCCATGTGGATCTCGCGGAGCACCTTCCACCGGCGGGCGCGGCTGATCACGAGGTTGACCAGGATGCGGCGGACGTAGGGTTCCGGATCGCTGTCCGCCTCCAGCCGCCCCCAGTGGCGGTAGGCCTTCTCCAGCGCGGTCTGCAGGATGTCCTCGGCGTCCTGCCGGGCCCCGCACATCAACGCCGCGGTGCGCAGCAGGGCATCGCCGCGTGCCGCCACGAACTCCACGAACGACTCGTCGTCTCGACGCCCCACTGTGCTCCGTCCCGGCTAGTGCGGTTCCGGTCCTTCCACCGGGCGGACGGCCCCCGCGCCAGGGCCGCCCGCCCGTGCTCGGGTCAGCGCGCCTGCCGCAGCGCGGTGGCCACGTCCCGAGGCCCGCCGGCGAGGACGGGGCTGCCGTTGACGAACAGCGAGTATCCGCTCGGGTCGAACAGCAGCACGCCGCCGCCGTTCGGGCTCTGCCAGCCCGCGACGCCCGCCACGGTCACCGGGGTGCCACCCTCGGGCAGCCGCAGCGCCTGCCGGAGCTGATTCTGCGTCATCCCGGCCGGCGTCTTCAGCGTTTCGACGGTGAGCCACCGGCCGGCCTCGCCGGTCCACTTCTGGGTGACCGCGCAGATCTTCTTCTCGCGCAGGTCGGCGGTGCCGGGGACGGCCGAGGCGTAGCGCAGGCCCTTCGGCAGCATGACGGCCTTCTCGACCGTGCCGCCGACCTTCACCGCGGGCCGCAGGGTGCTGCAGTCGAGCTTCGGCAGGGCGGCCGGGCCCGGCTTTGCGGGGACGCGCGCGGACGGCTTGGCCGCCGGGGCGCCCGGCAGGTCCTTGGCGGACGGCGCGCAGGTCGGCAGGTTCGCCGGGACCTTGCCCTTGAGGTTCGGGGCCTGCGCGTCCGTCGCGGGGAGCTCCGCCTTCGGGACGTCCTGGGCGGGGACGCCGGTCTCGGGCAGGTCCTTCGTGACCGGGTTCTGCTTGAGCCGCTGCTCGACCTGCTTCTTCGCGCCGGTCTCGGGCACCGTGCCCTTGGGCAGCTCGACTCCCTTGGGCAGCTCGACTCCCTTGGGCAGCTCGGACCTGGCCGGGAGGCAGGTCGGGAGCGTCTTGGGCGCCGGGTCCTCCGCCTGGCGCGCGGCCGCCGGAGCCTGGGCGCCGCTCGACTGGAGGCCCGCCTCATGGTGGGTGCCGGTCATCGCCCAGGTGGCGCCGCCGCCGACGGCGACGGTCCCGACGGCGGACGCGGCGATCAAGGCGGCCTTCAGCGTGATCATGGTGTATCCCTCTCTGCCCGGTGTCTTGCTGCGGGGGGTGGCCCGTATCTCTCTGGCGCCCCTCGTATACGCACGGTGCCCGGGTGGGGTTGCACGCGGTGCCGAAGTTTTTCCGAGATGCCCATGAACGGGATGGCCGCCGCGTGTCATACGAGGTAGTCCGGTGTGGTGATCCTGCGTGTACGGGATTCGGCGGGGCCGATGATCCGGCAGCATTGGGTCATGGAGGCCAGTACCGTTTCAGCCCGCCCGGCCCAGCAGCACTCCGTGCCGGACCGCTCCGTGCCGAGCGACGGGGAGCCCGCCACCGCGCGGGGCGCCGCCCGTCCGGACGTGGCCCTGCTCCCGAAGGCGCACCTGCATCTGCACTTCACCGGGTCGATGCGGCATTCGACGATGGTGGAGCTCGCCGGCCGGCACGGCGTCCACCTGCCGGACGCGCTCGTCGAGGACTGGCCGCCCAAGCTCCACGCGACCGACGAGCGCGGCTGGTTCCGGTTCCAGCGCCTGTACGACATCGCGCGCTCGGTGCTGCGGACGCCGGACGACCTGCGCCGCCTGCTGCGCGAGACCGCGGAGGACGAGGCGGCGGAGGGGTCGGGCTGGCTGGAGATCCAGGTCGATCCGAGCGGCTACGCGGCGAAGTTCGGCGGGCTGACTCCGACCGTCGAACTGGTGCTGGACGCGGCGCGGGAGGCGTCGGAGGCGGCCGGCGTCGGCATCGGCGTCGTGATCGCGGCGAACCGGACGCGGCATCCGCTGGACGCCAAGACGCTCGCGCGGCTCGCCGTCCGCTACGCGGGCAAGGGCGTGGTCGGGTTCGGGCTGTCCAACGACGAGCGGCGGGGCCGCGCCTACGACTTCGAGGGCGCGTTCCGGATCGCGAAGCGCGGCGGGCTGCTGTCGGACCCGCACGGCGGCGAACTGCTCGGCCCGGCGAGCGTCCGGGAGTGCCTGGACACGCTGGACGCCGACCGGATCGGGCACGGCGTCCGCGCCGTGGAGGACCCGCGGCTGCTGGCGGCGATCGTCGACCGGGGCGTGACGCTGGAGGTGTGCCCGGCGTCGAACGTCGGCCTCGGGGTGGCGGCGACGGCGTCGGACGTCCCGGTGCGGCGGCTGTTCGAGGCGGGCGCGTCGATCGCGCTGGGCGCGGACGACCCGCTGCTGTTCGGGTCGCGGCTGGCCCGCCAGTACGAGCTGGCCCGCACCGACCACGGGTTCTCCGACGCCGAACTGGCGGAGCTGGCCCGGCAGTCGATCAGGGCGTCGGCCGCTCCGGACGACCTGCGCAAAACCCTGCTGGACGGCGTCGACGCCTGGCTCGCGGGCTAGCGTTCCGGGTCGGCGGGGCGTTCCGCGGCGCTCGTCCTCGGGCTCACGCCGTCCAAGCTAGTGGCCGGCCGGGCGCCACAGTCCGCGGCGTTCGAGGTGGGCGGTCAGCAGCTCCCCGGTGCGCACGATGTGGCCGCGCATCTCGGTGCCGGCCGTCCGGGCGTCCCCGTCCCGCAGCGCCGCCAGGATCCGCGCGTGGTCGCGGACGGCGAGTCCGGGCCAGTCGTCGAGCCGCCCGTACAGCCCGCGCGGGACGTACCGGGCCGCCGCCGCGAGCGACCAGGCGAGCTTCGGGGAGTCGGCGGCCAGGTTGACCGCCCGGTGGAAGAGGTGGTCGTACTCCTCCTGCAGGTCGGGTCGGCGCGCGGCCATGGCACGTTCCAGGGCGCGCTGGAGCCCGTCCAGCTCCCGGAGCAGGCCGGCGTCGGCGCGGAGGGCGGCGCGGGCGGTGAGTTCGGCGGCGATGCCGGCCTGCACCCAGAACAGGTCCTGGACGTCGCGTTTCGACAGCGGCGCGACGACGAACCCGCGTCTCGGCTCCAGCACCACGAAGCCCTCGCTGCGCAGCGACTTCAGCGCCTCCCGGACGGGCGTGACGCTGATGCCGAACTCGGCGGCCAGCCGTTCCAGCCGGAGGAACTCACCGGGCCGGAGCCGGCCGTCCATGATCAGCTCACGGATGCGGGCGGCGGCCTCGTCGCTCAGCTGCGGCCGGGTGCCGAGCGCCGGCCGGGGCGGGGGGAGGGGGGCGGGTAGGGCCACGGTCGTACTCCAAGTCCGGGGCCCTACCGCGACGCGCCCCGCGGCCGGCAAGGGCCCTTGCCCCTAGTGGTTCCCGTTCCGTCAGGCGGCGATGCCCTCGGCGAGCAGGATGGCGCCGAATATGGCGAATCCGGCGGCGGCGCCGTACTTGATGACGCGCTCGGGGAGGTTCCGGCCGAGCAGCCGGCCGGCGACGATGGCGAGCGCGTCGGCGGCGACCATGCCGATCGTCGAGCCGGCCCACACGCCGGTCAGCGCGAGGAACCCGCCGTGGTCGGCGGCGAGGGTGACGGTGGCGAGCATCGTCTTGTCGCCGAGTTCGGCGAGGAAGAACGCGCCGCCGACGGCGAGGATCGCCGATCCCGTGGCGCGGCGGGCCTTGTCGCGTTCGTCGTCGTCCAGCTCGTCCCCGCGCAGCGTCCACAGGGCGAACCCGAGGAACGCGATGCCGGCGAGGATCGAGAGGGGTCCGGTCGGGAGCGCGGCCCCGAGCGCCGCGCCGAGCGCGACGCTCCCCAGGTGGACGATCGCGGTCGCGGCCGTGATGCCGAGCAGCACGTGCAGGGCGCGGAAGCGGGTGGCGAAGGTCATGGCCATGAGCTGGCTCTTGTCGCCCAGTTCGGCGACGAAGATCACGACCAGGCTGATGAGGAAGGCGGACACCGGATCCCTCTCGCTCGGATGCCGGGCGAAGGGCGGGGCTGTGCGCGCTCGACCCCGGCCCGGCATGACTGCCAGGCCGAAGGTCTCGTCCGCCGCGATCTGGATCGGCCCGCGCGACCGGGCGCCGTCGGCGGCGCCAGCATGTCGATCACGCGATTGGGACTACTCCCCCTCGACCCATCCACCCTACAACCCCTGGTCAGGCTGCGCACAGGTCAGAGGGTGGCGCCGATCATGACGGGTTCGTTGACCAGGGTGACGCCGAAGGCGGCGTGGACGCCGGCGCGGACTTCGCGGGCCAGGGCGAGGAGGTCGGCTGTACTGCAGCCGCCCGGGTTGGTGAGGGCGAGCGTGTGCTTGGTGGAGATGCGGGCCGGGCCGAGGGCGTGGCCCTTGGCGAATCCGGCGCGGTCGATGAGCCAGGCGGCGGACGTCTTGACCCGGCCGCCGGCCTCCGGGTAGCACGGGAACGTCGCGTCCGGGCCGAGGCGTTCGGCGACGCGGCGTTCCAGTTCGGCGAGCTGGGCGGCGTCGAGGATGGGGTTGGTGAAGAAGGAGCCGGCGCTGCGGGTGTCGGGGTCGGCGGCGTCCAGGACCATGCCCTTGCCGCGCCGCAGTTCGAGGACGGCGTCGCGGGCCTCTTTGAGGGTGACGCGGTCGCCCGGCCGGACGCCCAGCTTGCGCGCCAGTTCGGCGTAGGCGATCGGCTGCGACTCTTCCGCCTCGTGCAGCGCGTACGTCACGTCCAGGACGACGTACCGGTCGCTGCCCTTGAAGGCGCTGTGCCGGTAGGTGAAGCGGCAGGCGTCGCGGTCGAGCGCGACGACGGCGCCGGCCTCCCGGTCGTAGGCGCGGACCTCGACGATCGTCTCGCTGACGTCCTGCCCGTAGGCGCCGACGTTCTGGATGGGGGTGGCGCCGACGCGGCCGGGGATGCCGGACAGGCACTCGACGCCGGCGAGGCCGTCGGAGACGCAGCGGGCGACGAACGGGTCCCAGTCCTCGCCGGCCCGGACGCGGACGAGGATCCGGTCGCCGTCGGCGGCGGCGCGCTCGGTGCCGCGGGTGCCGACGTGCACGACGGTGCCGGGGAAGCCGTCGTCCGAGACGACCAGGTTGCTGCCGCCGCCGAGCACGAGGACGGGCTCGCCCTCGTCGTCGGCCCTGCGGATCGCGGCGACCAGTTCCGCCTCGGTCGTCGCCTCGACGAAGCGGCGGGCGGGGCCGCCCAGCCGCAGCGTGGTGTATCCCGCCAGGTTCACGTCTTCGGCGAACACCGCCACGTCGTCTTCCCCTCCCGTACGTGCCGCCGGCCTCGGCACCGGCCGGGGCGGCCCCGGCCGATGCGTCGCTGCTCGTCAGGCGAGCCTGACGACCGCCTTCGCGCGCGTGAGGACCTTCTGGTCGTTGGACCTGGCGGTGAGCGCGACGACGACCTTGTTGTCGTCGAGCTTCTCCTCCACCTTGCCGCTGATCTCCAGGGTCGCGCCGCCCTCGTCGGGGACGACGACCGGAGAGGAGAACCGTACCCCGTAGTCGACCACGGCGCCCGGGTCGCCGGTCCAGTCGGTGACGAACCGGCCGCCCTGCGCCATCGTGTACATGCCGTGCGCGATCACGTCCGGGAGGCCGACGGCCTTCGCGACGGACTCGCGCCAGTGGATCGGGTTGAAGTCGCCGGACGCGCCCGCGTACATGACGAGGTTCGCGCGGTCGATCGCGTACGTCTGCGCGGGGATCTCGGTGCCGACCTCGACGTCGGCGTAGTTCACCTTGGCGGTCATCAGGCCCCCCGCTCCACGATCGTGTTGTAGGTCTTGCAGACCAGTTCGCCCTCGGTCGTCGTGACGTCGGTCTCGATGACCATCTTCTCGTTGCTGCCGATCGACTTGATCTCGGTGATCGTCGCGGTGCAGGTCACGACGTCGCCGGCGCGGAGCGGGCGGGTGTACTCGAAGCGCTGCTCACCGTGCACGACCATCGCGTAGTTCAGCCCGAGGTCGGGGTCGGCGAGGCCGGCGTTGCCGAGCGAGACGACGATGGGGAAGGTGGGCGGCGCGATGACGTCGGGGTATCCGGCCGCCTTGGCCGCCTCCTGGTCCCGGTAGATCGGGTTGCGGTCGCCGATCGCGTCCGCGAACTCGCGGATCTTCACCCGGCTGACCTCGTACGGGTCGCTGGGCGGGAAGCTCCGCCCGATGAAATCACGGTTGAGTGCCATGCAATCCGTCCCTCCAGGTCGAACGGGGCCACCCTGCCTGGGCGCCTGCCCGGGCGCCCGCCTGAGCACGCCTGATTCCGTCTTCGCTCGGACGGTAACAGAATGGCGTTCAGCCCGCCCTTGCCGGGTCTCACTGGCGAGGACGGGCTGATTGTCGTCGGGGCAAGCGCGCCAAGAAGTCGCTGCTTTGCCGGCCTTGCGGCGCTGAGCCCGCGGGTTGCGCGTTGGACGGCGACCCCGGCTTCGGCCGGCGTGTGTCCCGCTGCGGACGGCGGGCGGTGGCAGCCGGCCCGTGCTGAGCGCAGCGGGGCAGTATTTCGCCGCCCGAACCTCAGCTAGCGGGTTTCGCGGTGCGGGCGGTGGCAACGGCAGTTGGGGCAGTACTTCTTGATCTCCAGGCGGTCCGGGTCGTTGCGCCGGTTCTTCCGCGTGATGTAGTTGCGGTGCTTGCACTCCTGGCAGGCCAGCGTGATCTTCGGCCGGACGTCAGTGGCAGCCACGATGGAGTGCCTTTCTGGGTAAGGGACATGGATCTCGGACCTCGGCCGCCCGGGGAGGGCGGCCGGCGATTCGACCCAGCCTGCTCACCCCCGGGACGGAGATGAGAGGCACGGGTAGTAGCGAGGGCCGGACTTGAACCGGCGACACAGCGATTATGAGCCGCTTGCTCTGCCTGACTGAGCTACCCCGCCGTGATGGTCGGTGTGGACCGGATTGCAAGGATACCGGATGCTCACCGAACCCTGGAAACGCAAAAACCCGGATCGAGATCGGGGATTCGGTTTCGCGGGTTCCGCTGGACCGCCTCCCAGGCTACCGGGTGTGCCGGTGAGCTGCGAAACGCCCTGCTGGAACCGGTGGGACGGTACCACAGCGCCCTGTACGGAGCGAATCGGCCCGTTCCGGCATGGAGGCACGAGCCCCGAGAACGACGAAGGCCGCCGTCCGATGGTGCCGGATGGCGGCCGGTATGCCGTGAGCCCCTTTACGGAATCGAACCGTAGACCTTCTCCTTACCATGGAGACGCTCTGCCGACTGAGCTAAAGGGGCTTGCGTCGCTCGCGCAGTGAAACCATACACGGCCTCGGCGAGTGTGGCGAACCCGATTGCGGCGTCGGCGTCGGCGCAGGTCAGCGCAGCAGGTTGCGGGCGATGACGAGCTGCTGGATCTGGCTCGTCCCCTCGTAGATGCGGAACAGCCGGACGTCGCGGTAGAAGCGCTCGACGGCGACGCCGCGCATGTAGCCCATGCCGCCGTAGACCTGGACGGCCCGGTCGGCGACGCGTCCGACCATCTCGGAGCAGAAGTACTTGGCGCAGGACGGCCCCTGCTTCGTGTCCTCACCGGCGTCGTAGGCGCGGGCGGCTTCCAGGACCATGGAGCGTCCGGCGTACAGCTCGGTCTGGGAGTCGGCTATGAGCCCCTGGACGAGCTGGTACTCGCCGATCGTCTTGCCGCCCTGGCTGCGTTCCTTGGCGTAGGCCACGGTCTCGTCCAGAATTCTCTGGGCGAGGCCGACGCAGACGGCGGCGATGCTGAGCCGCCCGTGGGCGAGGGACGCCATCGCTGTGCGGAAACCCGTTCCCTCGGTGCCGACCATGGCGTCGGCGGGGACGCGAACATTGTCGAAGAAGACCTCGGCCGTGTGGGCGCCGCGCTGGCCCATCTTCTGGTCGGACGGGCCGATGCTCAGGCCGTCCGTGCCCTTCTCCACGAGGAAGGTGGAGATGCCGCGGGAGCCGGTGCCGCCCGTCCTGGCGAAGACCATGAAGACGTCGGCCTCGGGGGCGTTGGTGATGAACCGCTTCGCGCCGTTGATGACGTAGTCGTCGCCGTCGCGTTCGGCTG
Source organism: Actinomadura latina NBRC 106108 (assembly GCF_001552195.1). Lineage (GTDB taxonomy): Bacteria > Actinomycetota > Actinomycetes > Streptosporangiales > Streptosporangiaceae > Spirillospora > Spirillospora latina. The sequence goes on along the minus strand of NZ_BCQS01000003.1, from coordinate 758,509 downwards.
TCGTGGTGAGGGTGCTGGGATCGGAGCCGGCCTCGGCCTCGGTGAGCGCGAACGCCCCGATGACCTCGCCGGACGCGAGTTTCGCGAGCCAGGCGTCCTTCTGCGCGTCCGTGCCGGAGTTGACCAGGACCTGCCCGGCGATGCCGTTGCTGGTGCCGAACATGGAGCGGAAGGCGGGGCTCGCGTAGCCGATCTCGAAGACGAGGCGCACCTCCTCGCTCAGCGTCAGCCCCAGGCCGCCGTACTGCTCGGGCAGCGCGTACCCGAACAGGCCCATGTCCTGGGAGGTGCGGCGCAGCGCCGCCGGGATCGCGTCGGTCTCCTCGATCTCCTCCTCGCGGGGGATCACCTGCTCGCGGACGAAGCTGCGGACGGCCTTGAGCACGTCGGCGAAATCCTGTGGCTCCATGGACGTCATTCTAGAATCTGATTCCAAGATAGTGGACGGTTTCGAGGTCTCGTACCGCCGCGCCGAAGTGATCGGCTAGAACCGGACGAAGACCGCGGTCGCGTCGTCGTACTGCTTGCCCCGCGGTTTCGTACCCGCCGCTTCAGCGATCCTCGTTCTCCGGACGAGTTCCCTCGGGCCTTCCTCGTCGAGGAGCTGGAGCAGCTCGTCCCAGTCCAGCTGGCCGAACCGCTCCACCAGCCTGGACGCTCCGTCGCTCAGCACCGCCGCCCGTTTCAGTCCGGCGACCGGGACCTCTCCGGTCAGCCCCTCGTACGCGGCCTCCGGTTTCGTGCTCGCCACCCAGAACCCGCCGGGGCTGTTCCGCGACCTGCGCACGCCTTCGAGGGTGTAGCTGGGCAGATGATCGACGCGGTCGTCCCGGAAGACCCTGATCTCGCCGACGTCCACCACGATCGGGGAGTCGGCGAGCACGAACCACTCCACGACCTCGCCGCGGCGGCGCAGCAGCGACACCGTCGCGGACGGGCTGTCCGGGTTGCGCAGGTCGCACGCGTCCGTGTGCGCCTCGCTCGTCACCTTGATGGCCTCGGCGACCAGGTCGGGCAGCGGCTTGCCGTCCTCCAGCGCGAGCAGCGCCGCGATCCGGCCGCCGAGCCTGCGCACCAGCCACGCCGGATCGTGCCGGCACCCGCTGTCCACCCCCGGCGGCGCCGTCGCCCCGTCCAGCAGCACGACCCAGCCGGGGCCGGCCGCCACGAAGTCCTCGTTCTCCCGTCCCGGCGTCGCCTCGCTCACATAACTCACCTGCACGGTTGCAGGTCTACCTGGTGGACGGCCCGGCCGGGACCGCTAGACCAAACCCGCACACCCCGGCCCGCCGACCTGCCGCTCTGCTGTATCGGCGTCTCGCCTTCCGCGGCGTTGGGCCGGACGGCCCGCGCGGTCGCCCCGGCTCGTGGTCACTGTCCGTGGTCATGGTCCTGACGAAGGCGGGACTTCCAGCGTCGAATTATGGACATCTGGGCGGTGCGAATTCAGCTGATCATGGGCCGTCGCGTCGGGGGACGTCCGGTGGGAGATCCGCAGATCAAAGGTGATGAAGCGGATGCGCCGACCGGCTTCAGCCCGTGTTTCGACCTGATCCATATGACCGCTTCCGGACAGTGATCTTTGTATCCATGCCCGGTTTCGCCGGCTTCCTCAAATCCCGGCCCGGCCGCGGCCACCCCCGGCCCACCGTCGACCGGGCGCATGTTTCCACAGGTCAGAGGCAGGAAATGGACGAGCCGACGAGAAACTTGGTCCATGACAGAGCGTGATGGACCGTCCCGGCGAGGGATCCAACGGGCCGCCGAGGATGGCCCCTCGCGGCACATTCGCCGCATGTCGACCATCTGAGGTTTTACCCACCTGAGCACGCAAAAGCCCTAGTCAACGCGTTACGGTGCCATCCGTTCGCCGCGGCGTGTGGCGAGGTCACCACCCGTCCAGCAGCGAAGGGGAGCGGTCCGTGGAACGTCATGCTCAGCGCTCGCGCACCCTCGCGGCGGTCACCGTCGGGCTGGCGGGCCTCGTCGCGGCGGCGTTCCTCGTATTCCAGGCGTTCCGCGAGCACCCGGCCACCGCCGCCCCGCCGATGCCCGGGCCCGCCGCGTCCGCCGCGTCCGCCGCGTCCGGCACGGCGAGGCCGTCCGCGTCCCCCGCGCTGCCGCGGTCGGCGCCGCTCCGCCTGGAGGTGCCGCGGATCGGCGTCCGGACGCCCCTGATGACGCTGGCCAAGAACGCCGACCGGACGGTCGAGACCCCGCCGCTGAGCCGCGCCCAGGAGGCCGGCTGGTACCGGCTCGGCGCCGCGCCCGGCAGCCGGGGCGCGGCGGTGATCATCGGGCATGTGGACACCGCCGGCGGGCCCGCGGTGTTCTACCGGCTCGGGGCGCTCCGTCCCGGCGACCGGGCCCGGGTGCTCCGCGCCGACGGCCGCACCGCCGTGTTCCGGATCGACTCCGTCGAACGCGTCGGCAAGGACCGCTTCCCCACCCGGCGGGTCTACGGCGATCCCGGTTACGCGGCGATTCGCCTGATCACCTGCGGCGGCCGCTTCGACCGCGGCAGCGGCCACTACACGGACAACGTGATCGCCTTCGGTCACCTGGTGCGGTCCGAGGAGGCGCGCTGACATGCCCGCGACCTTCGACCCCGCGTCCTTCGCCGGCTCCGAATGCACCGTGACCATCCCCGACCGCTCCGCCGCGCACCGGATCACCGGTTCCGGCCGCCCGGGATCGGCCCGTGCCGGACGTCCCGTCCCCGCCGCCGGGACGGGTCGCCTGGCGTTCGAGGCGGCGGGGGGCTCGCCGACGGTCACCCTGCCCGACCGGGCCGCGCCCGGGATCGCGCCGCCGGCGGGACCGCGCCTCCTCGCGCCGCCCGCCCCGTCCCCTTCCCCTCGACCGCAGGCGCCGCCCTCCGGTCCACGCCGCCTGGAGCCGGCACCCGCCCGTCCGCGGACGGGCGCCGCCCGCTCCCACCGGCGGACCGGGGACGGCAAACGCGACCTGCCGCACATCCCCGTGGACGCGATGCGCGTGACCGTGCTGATCCCGGCGCACAACGAGGCCAAGCAGATCACCGAGACGATCGCGTCGCTGCGCCGCCAGGAGCGCCCCCCGGACAACATCGTGGTGATCGCCGACAACTGCACGGACGCCACCGCCGCGTTCGCGCAGCTCTGCGGCGTCGAGATCGTCGGGACGCGCGGCAACGAGCACAAGAAGGCCGGGGCCCTGAACCAGGTCCTCGACCGGCTGCTGCCGATCCTCGGCCCGGAAGACGCGATCATGGTGATGGACGCCGACTCGGCCCTCGACCCCGGCTTCATCCGGCACGGCATCGGCTACCTGGCGGACGGGCGCTACGCCGCCGTCGGCGGAACCTTCACCGGCAAGCGCGGCGGCGGCGCCGTCGGCATGTTCCAGCGCAACGAGTACGCCCGCTACGCCCGGGACGTCCGGCGGCTGCAGGGCAAGGCGCTCGTCCTGACCGGCACCGCCACCATCTTCCGCGCCACGACGCTCCAGGAAGTGGTCGCGGCCCGCAGGTCGGAGCGCCTTCCCGGGCTTCCCCACGTCTACGACGTCCGCGTCCTCACCGAGGACAACGAGCTGACCCTGGCCATCCTCCACCTCGGCTTCCGCATCATCTGCCCGGGCGAATGCACGCTCACCACCGAGGTGATGCCGACCTGGCGGGAACTGGCGCAGCAGCGGCTGCGCTGGAAGCGCGGCGCCCTGGAGAACCTCGTCGACTACGGCTGGACGCCGATCACCCGCCCGTACTGGGGACGGCAGTTGCTCTCCCTGGTCGGCATCCTGGTGATCACCGCCTACCTGTCCTCGCTCGTCTACTCGGCGATCTGGCTCGGCGGCATCCAGATCAGCCCCATCTGGGCCGCCGTCACGGTGATCTTCATGGTGGAGCGCGTCGTGACCGTCCGGCAGCGCGGCGGGCTCCAGATGGCCATCGCCGCCACCATCGTCGTCGAAATGGTCTTCGACGTCTTCCTCCAGATCGTCCAGGCCCGTGCCTTCTGGCAGGCGGCCTGGCGCAAAGAAAGGAAATGGTAGGCATGTACAACACACCCCCCATCGGCGGCATCGCCGCGGGTTTCGGCGGTGCCGCCGCGGCGTCCCCGTGGCTCGGCCTGCAGGCCCTCTGGCTCGGCCTGGCCCTGTTCACCGTGGTCTCGGCCGGCCTGGCCGTGAAGCGGATCCTCCCCGCCCGCAAGGGCTGACCCTCCAGGAAGGCCGGGGCGCGCGGCTGCCTCGGCCTTCCGCATCCGGGTGTTCCGCTCAGGCGGCGCTGGCGAACTCACGGTCGACAGACTCCTCCGCGGCCACGGCAGGGGACGGCCCGTCCAGGAGTTCGGCGAGGCGGGCCAGCCCTGCGAGACCGGGGAGCACACTGCCGTCCGGGCCTAGGACCGCCGGAACCACCTGCGTGATGCTCCGCCATTCCGCGCGCCACCGCTCGATGCGGCGCTGACCGGTCACCGTCAGAGGCCCGCCGAGCACGCTGACCGTGGCGCCGTAGCGCCGCTCGGTGCCGGCGGCCACCCGTCCGGCGTCCACGGCCATTGCCAGGTCGGGGCCGTACCGGTGGACGTCCGCCGGCGTCCGCGGGTACATGAGTTCCGCGATGATCCGGCGGACCTCGTAGGGACTGCTCAGGTGCCGTCCCTCCACCCACGCGGCGTCGAAGAGCGCCCGCCGCACCTCGTCGGCCAGGCCGTCGGTCAGCGCCTCGGCGTAGGCGGCCACGGCCGCGCCGGTGTTGCTGACGAGGGCGGGCGGCGCGTCCGGCACCCGCTCGCCGGGTCGCGCCACGCCGGCGATCTCCCCCAGCTCACGGGCCCACTCCTCCTTCGCGGCGCCGCTCGGCGAACCGGTGAGCGGCAGCCGCGGATCATGCTCGACGGCCCGCCACTCGACACCGGTCCCGCCCCGCCGGACGAACTCGTCCACGCGCAGGCTCGCCAGATGGGAGTAGGGGCAGTTGAAGTCCCCGTAGACGATGTAAGTCATCGCGCATCCCTCCTCGATGACGAAGGCCTTATTTACTCCAGTTTGTACTAGTAAAAAATAAAAAACCAGCCCCCGCCGTTGTGACGCGGCTCTCGCCGCCCGCGCGGCACGGGGAGCATCCACCGGCCGCGCGATCAAGATGCCGTGCTCAGCGGGCTCGCGCGCCCTGCTGCTGTTCGGTCACTTCACCGCGATCGTGGAGGCCGAGCCCGACATGCCTCCGCGCCATGGACTGCGTCCCGTCCCGCCGACGCGGCAGGGATCGAGCTGCGGGACGTGTGGTTCCGCTACAGCGAGGACCACCCGTGGATTCTGCGCGGGGTCGACCTGCACATCCCTCCCGTCCGGGCAGGGCGTCGCCCTGGTGGGAGTGAACGGCGCGGGGAAGAGCACACTGGTCAAACTCCCGTGCCGCTTTTACGACCCGGACAAGGGCTCCGTCCTCTGGGACGGCGTCGACCTTCGCAAAGCCCCCACCGCCAAGTCAGCAGGAGGTTCTGACCATCTGCCGCGCCGGCCGCGCCGGTGCCCGCTCAGGCCCAGGGCGGCGTCAGGGGCCCCTCCCCAGTGGTGATCAGTCGGCGGAGGCTGCCGTTGACGAAGAAGTTCCAGCCGCCGGAGCAGTCGTCGAAGCACTCGAAGGTGGGAACGAGCCCCACGTGCGTGAACCGGACCTCGGTCTGATCACCCGTCCGGGCGATGTCGAAGGTGATGTCGGTGCCGACCCATTCGGCCGGGTCCTCGACGAACGTGAGCTTGGCGTCGAGCACGCGCCAGACGATCTTCTGGCCCGGCACGGATTCGGTGACCCGCTGCCGGGAGTAGTGGATGTCACCGTAGCTGTAGGCGAACTCGTCGCCGATCTGGTCGGCGCCGCCTTCGATTTCTCCCGTCCACCAGCCCCGCACGTTCGCGATGGCCGCGAACACCTCGGCCGGGGTCTGGTCGACTACGAAGGACGTGGCAAAGCTCTGACTGGTCATGACATTCCTTCTGGTAGTGAAGCGAGTCATTCAAGGTGGGACCGGAGTGCGGCGAGACGGCCGTCCCAGTCACGGGCCAGGGCGGCGAGGAACTGCTGCGCGACCTGCATCGGTGCGGACTGCAGCCGGTAGAGGACCCGGCGCCCGCCCCCGGGCTCGGTCGCGACGAGTCCGGCCTCGGCCAGCAGCGCCAGGTGTTTCGCGATGCCCTGCCGGGTGATCGGCAACTGGGCGGCCAGGTCCGTCGCCGTCGCGGGTCCACCCGCGGCGAGGGCGGCCAGGATGGCCCGCCGGTTCGGGTCGGCCAGCGCCACGAACACCGCTTCCGCGACCGACTCCGAAGCGGCGGCCTCCGGCCCTTTCTCAGGCATGGAGATAGGCGACCAACTCGTCGAGTTCGCTGGCCCAGCCCGAGGTGTTGCCCTCGAACGCCTTGCGGTGCCGGTCGGCGTCGAGCTGGGAGAATCCGCTCTCGACCACGGTGACCGTCGTGCCGGTCTCGTCCGGGACCAGGGTGAACTCGACGTAGGTGCGGCGCGGGTCATCCTCGGGCAGGCCGTTGATGCCCCAGGTGTAGCCGAAGACCGTCTTCGGTTCGATCCGCTCGACGCGCAGGTGCGCCTTCTCCCCCGAATCCCAGGTCAAGGTGGCGGTACCGCCGACCCGCAGGTCGATCTCGGCGCCGTCGCCGAACCAGCCGGCGAGCCCGTCGGCGGTGGTGATGGCCGCCCACACCCGGTCCAGCGGCCGCTCGATGCGCACCGTGCGTTCGATCCGGTCTGGAAACCCCATCGGGGCACCCCCTTGTACATAGCAACCATCCAGTTGCTATAACCGTAACGCAACCATCTGGTTGCGTCAACCCGCGAAGGCCGCCCCTGCCACGTCACGCGCCCACCGCCGGAACAGCCGGCACAACGAGAACGGCCCCTGACAGCGTCACAGCCAGTCAGGAGTCGCTCAACGTACCCAGGACTCGAACCTGCGCAGCCCAGCCAGCAGATCGCCTCTCAACCTGCGGTTATGCCACTCGGCCGGACATTCGGCATGGCGACCTTCTCCCAGGCCCTCCGCTCTTGAGGCTGGCTTCGGACTACCGTGAACCTCGGAACAGCCAACCCGCCGAAGGGCGCACCATGGCAGAGATCACGGTGAAGAGGTGGAGCGCCGACCACTTCACACCAAAGGCAGAGAAGAGCAAGGCGGGCAAATGCGCGCAAGGGGGTTCTGCGGTCTGCAAGCGTGAGGCAGAGTTCACGATCGTCTACCCAACCGGTGAGTCGATCGCCACCTGTCCGGACCACCTCATCACGTACGTCCGCACAAGGATCAACGACGACGAACGCTAAACACGTACCCAGCACGGCTGACCTGGGCGACAACGCGTGCCATGAGCCGCGGATATCTATCTCCGCGACCAGCGACACCCGGGCGCCTCCGGCGCCATCTGGATGCCTGCCGGGGCTCTTGGAAGCGAACAGCCTCCGACCGTTTGCACTGGTCAGAGGCTGTTTCAGCGTGGGTGGCGGGTCCAGGATTCGAACCTGGGTAGGCTAAGCCGACGGATTTACAGTCCGCTCCCATTGGCCACTCGGGCAACCCGCCGTGGGTGTCGCTTGCGCGACGGCACTGGAAAGAATAGCGGACAGTGGGAGTGGGTGTGACATCGAGGGCGGGCGTCCGGGGCGTGGGCTTGATCGTTTGGAGTCGATACGCTCTCTGGATCCGGAAGTTGCTGCTGAGGGGATGTGTGGGCCGTGGCCGACTCGTCGTTTGACATCGTGTCGAAGCTCGACCGGCAGGAGGTCGACAACGCGCTGAACCAGGCCGCCAAGGAGGTGGCGAACCGGTTCGACTTCAGGAACGTGGACGCGGGGATCAAGTGGTCGGGTGAGTCGATCGAGATCCAGGCGAACACGGAGGAGCGGGCCAACGCCGTGCTGGACGTGCTGAAGGACAAGCTCGTGAAGCGGGGGATCTCGCTGAAGGCGATCGACGCGGGCGAGCCGAAGCTGTCCGGGAAGGTGTACAAGCTGGGCGTGGGGCTCAAGGAGGGCATCGCCCAGGAGGACGCCAAGAAGATCGGGAAGATCATCCGGGATGAGGGGCCGAAGGGGATCAAGGCCCAGATCCAGGGGGACGAGCTGCGGGTCAGCTCGAAGAAGAAGGATGATCTGCAGGACGTCATCGCGCTGCTCAAGGGCAAGGATCTTGATGTGGCCCTGCAGTTCGTGAACTACCGATAGTCCGCTCTGGGAGCGCGCCGGCCCCATCCCCCGCAGAGGGGGCCGGCGTGCTCTCGTGTTCTATGACGCGGCCGTGTCCGGAGTGGTTCGGCGGAATCCGGGCGGAGTTGCGGCGAGGCGCGTCCGGGCGAGGGCCAGGGGCACGAATGGTCTAGTGGTGCCCGGCCATGCGTTCCAGGCGGGCTATGCGGTCGGCGGTAGGCGGGTGGGTGGAGAAGAGCGTGCCCATGCCGAAGCCGGTGAAGGGGTTGGCGATCATCAGGGAACTGGTGGTGGCGAGCTCGGGGTCCTGCGGCAGCGGCATCGCGCGGGTGCCGGCGTCGATCTTGCGGAGGGCGGCGGCGAGGGCGAGCGGGTCGCCGGTGAGGCGGGCGCCGGCGGCGTCGGCGGAGTACTCGCGGGTGCGGGAGATCGCCATCTGGACGACGGCGGCGGCGATCGGGCCCAGGACGAGCATGAGGAGGGCGCCGAGGATGCCGGGGCCGTCGTCGTCCTCGGAACGGCCGATGGGCAGGAAGATCGCCAGGTGCGAGAGGTAGGTGATCACGGTGGCGATCGCGGCGGCGACCGAGGAGATCAGGATGTCCCGGTTGTAGACGTGGGACAGTTCGTGCCCGAGGACGGCGCGCAGTTCGCGTTCGTCCAGGATGTGCAGGATGCCGCGGGTGCAGCAGACGGCGGCGTTGCGCGGGTTGCGTCCGGTGGCGAAGGCGTTGGGCTGGCGGGTCTCGGAGATGTAGAGGCGCGGCATCGGCTGCCGGGCGGCGGTGGAGAGTTCCCGGACGAGCCGGTACAGCACCGGCGCCTCGACCTCGCCGACCGGGTGGGCGCGCATGGAGCGCAGCGCGATCCGGTCGCTGAAGAAGTAGGCGACGCCGTTGGTGCCGAGGGCGATGACCAGCGCGATCGTCAGCCCGGCCGTGCCGCCGAACGCCCATCCGGCGACGAGCATCAGGGCGGACAGCGCGGCGATCAGTGCTGCCGTCTTGACGCCGTTGCTCTGCACTTCCGTTGCCTCCCCGTCGACTCCGGCATGAACATCAACGGTTTGACCTGGGTCAACGTTCCCGTTCAGGTGGCCTGCGACACGGTCTGCAGGACGATCTGCGGCGCGGCCGACAGGACGATCGCGCCCGCGGCCGTCGCGGCGATCGCGGCGCGGACCGGCAGGCCGGGCCCCTCGTCGAGGTGCTCCCCGGGTGCGGACGGTGTGAACAGGCGCACGGCCCAGGCCAGGTAGTAGTACAGCCCGATCACCGTGTTGATCGCCATCACGACGGCCAGCCAGGTGACGCCGCCCGCGACGGTGGCGCGGAAGACGACGACCTTGGCGAACAGTCCCATGACGCCGGGCGGCAGGCCGGCGAGGCAGATCAGGAAGAAGGCGAGGGCGGTGGCGGCGGCGGGGCTGCGGCGGGCGAGGCCGCGGTAGTCGTCCAGGGTGCGGCGGCGGTGGTAGCCGATGACGACGGCGAACGCGCCGAGGTTCATGACGGCGTAGAGGGCGACGTAGGCGGTGGTGGCGGCGACGGCCTCGGGGAGCCGGTGCGAGCCGACGGCCAGGGGCGCGAGCATGTAGCCGGACTGGGCGACCGACGACCAGGCGAGCAGCCGGATCGCGGTCCGCTGCCGGAGTGCCATCAGGTTGCCGAGGGTCATGGTGAGGGCGGCCAGGACGGCGATCACGGGTCCCCAGACGTGCCCGTAGGCGGGCAGGCCGAGGGCCAGGACGATCGCGAGGCCCGCGAATCCGGCGGCCTTCGACACGACGGACAGGAACGCGGCGATCGGCAGCGGGGAGCCCTGGTAGACGTCCGGCGCCCAGAAGTGGAACGGCACGGCGGCGACCTTGAACGCGAACCCGGCGAGGACGAGGACGGAGCCGACCGAGGCGATCGGGTCCAGGTCGGCGTCCAGGTGGGCGAGGGCCGGTGCGATGCGGTCCAGATGCATGGCGCCGGTCGCGCCGTATACGAGGCTGATCCCGAACAGCATGATCGCGGTGGAGACGACGGAGACGAGGAACAGTTTCAGCGCCGCCTCGGACGCCGTCCCGTCGTAGCGGCGCAGGGCGGCGAGGGCGAAGACCGGCAGGGAGAGGGTCTCCAGCGCGACCACGAGGAGGACGAGGTCGCGGGCCGCGACGAGCGCCAGAGCGCCGATCACGGCGGCCAGCAGCAGGAAGTGGTACTCCCCCACCGGCATCTTGGAGTCGGTGATCTCCCGCAGGGACAGCAGGACGACGATCACGGCGGCGCCGAGGACGATCCCCTGGAAGAGCAGCGTGAAGTCGTCCGCGACGTAGGAGCAGGAGCGCGGGCCGCCGGCGCGCAGGCCGTCCGGCAGGCAGAACGTGGCGCGGCGGTCGCCGGAGGCCAGCGCGGCAACGGCGATCAGGGCCGCCAGCAGCGACCCGGCCGAGACGAGGGACAGCGCGCGGCGCGGCGCGTCGAACGCGTCCGCGAGCAGCAGCCCGAGCGCGGCGGCGGCGAGGATCAGCGGCGGCGCGATCGCCGCGTAGTCGATGCCCTGGATCATCAGCCGCCTCCGAACAGCGCGCGGACGGGGCCGGTGGTCACGTCCAGCAGGGTCTTCGGCCAGAGGCCGACGAGCAGCGTGAGCGCGATCAGCGGCGCCCAGGCCGCGTACTCCTGCACCGAGACGGCGGCGACCGGCCCCCGCTCGGCACCGGGGGGAGGCCCGTGGGTGAGCTTGGCGAGCATCCGCAGGAAGTAGGCGGCGGTGAGGACGGCGCCGAGCGCCGCGACGGCCATGAACGTCACGAACGTCTCGCGCGGCAGGTCGGCGTGCGGGCGGTACGCGCCGACCAGCGCCAGCACCTCGCCCCAGAACCCGGCGAGGCCCGGGAGCCCGAGCGAGGCGACGGACGCGAACGTCAGGATCGAGGCCAGCCGGGGCGAGCTGCCGAGCATGCCGCCGCCGATCGCGGTCATGTCGGTGGTCGCCCAGCGTTCCTTGACGGAGCCGGCGAGGAAGAACAGCAGGCCGGTGATCAGGCCGTGCGCGACGTTGCCGAACAGGGCGGCGTTGATCCCGACCGGGGTGAGGGTGGCGATGCCGAGCAGGACGAAGCCCATGTGCCCGACGGACGAGTAGGCGATCATCCGTTTGAGGTCGCGCTGGGCGAGGCAGGCGAGCGCGCCGTAGACGATCCCGATGACGGCGAGGAGGCCGAGCCACGGCGCCCAGAACCGGGCGCCGTCCGGGGCGAGCGGCAGCGCGACGCGGACCAGCCCGTACGTCCCCATCTTCAGCAGCACCCCGGCGAGGAGGACGGAGCCGACGGTCGGCGCCTCGGTGTGCGCGTCCGGCAGCCAGGTGTGCAGGGGCCACATCGGCGCCTTGACCGCGAAACCGATGCCCATCAGGGCGAACGCCGTGATCTGTATGCCGTGCGACAGGCCGGACCCGTGCCGGCCGGCGAGCGCGGTCATGTCGAGCGTGCCGGACGTCGCGCCGACGAGCAGCATCCCGGCGAGGAGGAGGCCGGAGCCGAGGAGGGTGTAGAGGATGAACTTGTAGGCGGCGGCGCGGCGTCCCGTCCCGCCCCAGAGCATGATCACCACGTACATGGGGACCAGGACGGTCTCGAAGAACACGAAGAACAGCACGAGGTCGAGGGCGACGAACGTGCCGAGCATCCCGATCTCCAGGACGAGCAGGAGCGCGGTGAGCAGCCGGATCCGGCCGCCCGCCGGCGGGTGCCGCAGCGTGTAGAGGAAGCACAGGAACGTCAGCAGCGCGGTGAGGACGACGAGCGGCAGCGAGATCCCGTCCACGCCGAGGTGGAAGCGCAGGCTGATCGCGGGCGCCCAGGGCCGGTCGACCTCCAGCTGCATGCGGGACGTGTCGCCGAAGTCGAACGCGGTCAGCGCGGAGACCGCGACGAGCAGCGTCGCGCCGGACACGGCCGTCCCGAACGCGCGGACGGCGAAGTCGGTGCGCAGGAACCGGTTCGCCGGGACGAGCAGCGCCAGCGCCCCGCAGAGCGGGATCGCCATCATCAGCACGAAGATCAAAGGAGGATCACCACCCCGGCCACGATGACGACGACGCCGGCGAGCAGGCCGGTGAGGTAGGTCTGCGGGTTGCCGTTCTGCGGGACGCGGAGTACCTCCGCGAGGCGCCGCGCTCCGCGTCCGGTGCCGACGACGGCCGCGTCCACGCCGACCCTGTCGAACGTCACGACGTAACGCGCCAGAGCTTGAACGGGACGGACGATGGCCGCCGCGTACAGCTCGTCCACGAAGAAGGCCCGCGCAAAGGCGGGACGGACCGGGCCAAGCGCGCGCGCAGGATCCAGTGCCGGGTCACGGTTCCACACCAGGAAGGCGGAACCCGCCCCAAGGGCCACCAGCAGGACGCTGAGCAACGACGCCCCGAGGTGGGGACGCAGTTCAGAAGCACCGAGCCCGAAGAATCCGAGGATCGCGGCAGGGACGGCCAGCGCCGCGACCGTCCACGACATGAGGCGCGACGGGTCACGCACCTCGTAGGAACCGCGCGTCTCACCGAAGAACGTCATCAGCCATGTGCGCATCGCGTAGGCCGCCGTCAGCACGACCGTGACCAGCAGCCCCAGATACACCAGCCACGCGATCCCGCCAGGCAGGGCGTGGGGCTCACCGATCCCGAGCACAAAACCCTCACCGGGCTTGACGTCGAAAGCCTTCCGGACGAGCCCGCCCGGCGCGCCGCCGTGTGTGGCGGAGAGTTGGGCGGCCTCGATGATGGAGTCCTTGCTGAACCAGCCGCTGAACGGCGGGACGCCCGCGAGCGCGGCCAGGCCCACCGTCATCGACCAGAAGGTGATCGGCATGCGGCGCCGGAGCCCGCCGTAGTCCCGGAGCATGTTGGACCCGGCCGTCACGATGACGCATCCGGCGGCGAGGAACAGCAGCGCCTTGAACGCGCCGTGCGTGAGCAGGTGGAAGACCGCGGCGGATTTCGCGCCGACCGCGAGACCGGCGGCCATCACGGCGAGCTGGCTGATCGTCGAGTACGCGAGCACGCGTTTCAGGTCGTCCTGCGCGAGGGCGGCGCACGCCGCGCCCACCATGGAGATCACCGCCATGACGGCCAGCACGGTGCGGGCGCCCGGGGTCAGGACGAACACTCCGTACAGCCGCGCGACGACGTAGACGCCGGCGGCGACCATCGTCGCCGCGTGGATCAGCGCGCTGATCGGCGTGGGGCCCGCCATCGCGTCCGGCAGCCAGGTGTGCAGCGGGAACTGCGCGCTCTTGCCCGCGACCCCGGCGAGCAGCAGCAGCGCCGCGGCCGTGACCGTCGTGCCGGGCAGTTCGCCGGCCCGCGCGAGGATCCCGGAGATCTGGAAAGTCCCGGCGCCGACGCCGAGGACGATCACGCCGATCAGGAACCCGGCGTCGCCGAGCCGCGTGACGAGGAACGCCTTGACCGCCGCCCGCGAGTTCGCCCGGTCCTCCCAGTGGTGCCCGATCAGGAAGTACGAGCAGATGCCCATGACCTCCCAGCCCGCGTACAGGACGAGGAGGTCGCCCGCGTAGACGACCAGGAGCATCGCCGACGTGAACAGCGAGATGAACGCCGCGTAGGACGAGTAGCGCCGGTCGCCGCGCATGTAGGCGACCGAGTACACCTGGACGGCGAGGGCGACGCAGCACACCATGAGCCCGGCCAGGGCGGACAGGCCGTCCACCTGGAGGCCGACCCGGATCGGCACCGATCCCGTGTCGACCAGCGCGAGCATGCCCGTCCGCTCGCCCGGATCGCGCCACACGACGAACGCGACGATCGCCGACAGGACCAGCGACACCGCGATCGGCGCGCAGGCGAGCACGCCCGGGCCTCCGCCCGGCGCGCCGCGCACGGCGCGGGTCAGGGACGGCCCGGCCAGCATTCCGGCGAACGCGGCGAGGAACGGCAGCAGCGCCGCCAGCGAGGCGAGCCAGATCATCGCGCGTCGACCGCCTCGGGCTCGGGTTCCGGCTCGACCGGACGCGGCCGGGGGCCGTCGTCCTCCTCGGCGAGCGTCCGCAGCCGGTCGACGTCGATCATCTTCCGGTTGCGGAACACCAGCAGGACGAGCGCCAGCCCGAGCCCGATCTCCGCCGCCGCGATCACGATCGTGAACAGCGTGAGGACCTGGCCGCCGTGCAGCCTGTCCCGGTACCAGACGTCGAACGTGACGAGATTCAGGTTCACCGCGTTCAACATCAGCTCGACCGACATCAGCACGAGGATCGCGTTGCGGCGCGCCAGTACCCCGTACACGCCGACGGAGAACAGCAGCGCGGCGACGACCGTCGGGTAGGCGAGGTGCATCAGCCGTCCTCCTTCCCCGGCCCGATGTCGGAGCGCGACAGGACGATGGCGCCGACCAGCGCGGCCAGCAGCAGCACCGACAGCACCTCGAACGGCAGCACCCACGTCCGGAACACGGCGGCGCCCAGTTCCTCCGCCGACCCGCCGCCCGCGTGCAGCGGCATCCGCTCGTCCCGGAAACCCATGAGCATCACGGTGACGAGGACGGCGGCCGTGGCGGACGCGACGGCCAGGGCGGCCCACCGGTTCCCGGAGTCGAGGTCGGCGGACTCCCCGATCGGCGCCCGGGTCAGCATGATCCCGAACAGCAGCAGCACGACGATCGCGCCGACGTAGATCAGGACCTGCACCCAGGCGACGAACTCCGCGGTCAGCACCAGGTAGCCGCCCGCGAGCGCGCCGAACGACACCACCAGCCACAGCGCCGCGTGGACGAGCCGCCGCGTCGTCACCACCAGGACCGCCGACCCGACCGCGATCACGCCGAGCAGCGTGAACACGACCTCCTGGCCGCTCATCCGGCCGCACCCCGGCGCGCGGCCCGCGCCGCCGCCTTCTCCGCCGCGCCCACTTCCTTCGGCGGTTCCGCCGCCGGGTCGTGGGCCTGCGGCGGCGGGACGGTCCACATCCATTCGCGCAGCCGCTCCTTCTCGTGCGTCAGCTCCGCGATGTCGTACTCGGCGTACTCGAACTCCGGCGACCAGAACAGCGCGTCGAACGGGCACACCTCGATGCAGATCCCGCAGTACATGCACAGCGCGAAGTCGATGGCGAACCGGTCGAGGACGTTGCGGGTCCGGGGACGTCCGCCGCCCTCGGCCGGGAGCGTCTCCTTGTGGGAGTCGATGTAGATGCACCAATCAGGGCATTCTCGGGCGCACAGCATGCAGACAGTGCAGTTCTCCTCGAACAAGGCGATGACACCCCTGCTGCGCGGTGGCAGATCGGGCTGCACTTCGGGGTACTGACGCGTTATGGACCGTCGCGTCATCGTCCGCAACGTGACCGCCAGCCCCTTGGCCAGCCCGCCTCCTGGTAGCCGTCCCACGCGCCCCATGATTGCGCACGATGGGCGCGGGGGGAACGTGATGGGCACGGCGTTCGTCCTACGTGGAGTGGGCCCGTGTGGTATCTGACGCGCTTACGGGCAGGGGAGGGCATGTGAGTCATCACGCAGACCGCCCTTACGATCCTGACCCCGGCCGCCGGCCGCACCCCTCATCGAGCCACCCGCCGGGCCATCCGCATCCCGGTCACACGCAGCCGAGCCGCCGTCCGGCGCCGCGGCCGTACGGGCCGGCCGGGGCGCGTCCGCCCTACCCGGGTGCGCCCTTCCCCGGTCCGCCCGTCCCGCCGCCGCCTCCCCCGCCGCCGGTGCCGCTGCCGCCGCCGGACGCGGCCAACGGCGTGCTGTGGGCTTTCGTGCCGTTCATCACACTCGGTTACGGGACGCCGTTCTCGTTCCTCTACGCCGCCATCCGGCGCGGATCGTGGGGGTTCGGAGCCACCGCCGCCGGGTACGGCGTCGGCACGGCGGCCGTCGTGACCATGATGCAGTCCGGCGATCCGGTCCTCGCCGTCCTGGGGACGTTCGTGGGCGTCCTGCTGTGGCTGGCGGGCACCGGGCACGCGTTCGCCGTCCGGACGGCCGTCTTCCCCCGCGAGTCGCCCCGCAACCGCCAGAACGAACGCGCCATCGAGATCGCCAAGTACCGCCGGACGCTGCGGGAGGAGGCCCGCGCGCTCGCCGCCGAGGACCCGGCGCTCGCCCGCGAGCTGCGGATCGGCCGTCCCGACGTGCCCCGCACCTACGACGACGGCGGGCTCGTGGACGTCAACCACGCGCCCCGCGAGATCCTTGAGGCGCTGCCGGGCATGACGCCCGAAATGGTCGACCGCGTGATCGACCGGCGTGCGGAGCAGGGCGGGTTCCTGTCCGTGGAGGAGATGGCGGTGGACGCGGACATCCCGCCCGACGTCCTCCCCGAGATGGCCGACTTCACGATCTTCCTGCGGTGACCCTCAGACCGCTGCGGTGACCATCAGACCGCGACGGCGATGACGCCCGTCAGCGCGAGCTGGGCGAGCGACAGCGGGACGAGCCACGCCCAGGCGAGCTTCTGCAGCTGGTCCTCGCGCATGCGCGGGTAGCTGACCCGCAGCCAGATGACGCAGAACGCCAGCACGCTGATCTTGAGGAGCGTCCAGAGCCAGCCCAGCTCGGTGTTCAGGAACGGGCCCTT
This sequence comes from Actinomadura latina NBRC 106108, assembly GCF_001552195.1. GTDB lineage: Bacteria > Actinomycetota > Actinomycetes > Streptosporangiales > Streptosporangiaceae > Spirillospora > Spirillospora latina. Next base: position 741,718 of record NZ_BCQS01000003.1, on the reverse strand, counting down.
CCAGCCGCCGAGGAACAGGACCGTCGTCAGCGCGCACAGCACCACGATCCCGGCGTACTCGGCGAGCAGGAACAGCGCGAACCGCAGCCCGCCGTACTCGGTGTACGGGCCGAAGATGATCTCCGAGTCGGCGACCGGCATGTCGAACGGCGGGCGGCGCAGCTCGGCGAGGCCCGCGACGAAGAACACCACGGCGCCGACCGCCTGCCACGGCAGCCACCACCAGCGCCACTCGTCCACGATCCCCTGCAGCGACAGCGTCCCCGCGGCCATCGCCGCCGACGACGCCGCGAACACCATCGGCAGCTCGTACGACATCAGCTGCGCGGCGACCCGCATCCCGCCGAGCAGCGAGTACTTGTTCGCCGACGCCCAGCCCGCCATGATCGCGCCGATCACGCCGACGCCCATGACGGCGAGCGCGAAGAAGACCCCGGGCCCGAGGTCGAGCGCGACCTGCCCGCCCGGCCCGACCGGGATCACGAGCAGGACCAGCAGGTACGGGACGAGCGCCACGCCCGGCGCCAGCTTGAACACCCACCGGTCGGCGTCGCGCGGGACCACGTCCTCCTTCTGCGCGAACTTCACCCCGTCGGCGACGAGCTGCGCCCAGCCGTGGAAACCGCCCGCGTACATGGGGCCGAGGCGGCCCTGCATGTGCGCCATCACCTTGTGCTCGGCCTGCCCCACCAGCAGCGGCAGCACCGCGAACGCCGCCGCGACGAGGACCAGCTTGACGACGATCTCAAGCATCCGTCCCCCGCCCTTCCGGGGGACGGCCCTCAGGCCCACGAGGGGCCCTTGGACGGTCCTCGCTCCGCGGGCGCTCCGCCGCGGCCGCCCAGGGCCCGGTCTCCGGCACCCCGGGCGGGCGGACGCGGCGGCGGCTCGGGGCGCCGTGGCCCGACTCGCCCGGCTCCTTCGCGCCCGGCCACGGCTTGGCGACGCGGGCGGCGAGCACGAAGTCCTTGCGCAGCGGGTGGCCCTCGAAACCGTCCGGCAGGAGCAGCGGGACGAGGTTCGGATGTCCCTCGAACAGGATCCCGAACATCTCCGCCGTCTCGCGCTCGTGCCACGAGGCGCCGCGGTAGATACCCGTCGCCGTCGCCAGCACCGGGGCCCGCTTCGGGACGCGCGTCCGGACCAGCAGATGGTGCCGGCGTTCCAGCGAGTACACGTGCACGACGACGGCGAAGCCGTCCTCCAGTTCGTCCACGCCGGTCAGCCAGTCGAAGAAGCCGCAGGCCAGGTCGTCGCGAGCGAAGGTCAGCGCGTCCACCCAGTGCTCGGGCGGGACGCCGACGGCGAGGCCGCCGAACGTCTCCTCGGTGCTGACCTCGTCGCCGAACCGGCCCGTCCAGGCGTCCGCGAGCCCGGCCGCGCGCTCGGCGCTCACCGGTCGCGCCCGATCCGGTCGTCATGGTCGTCGTGGTCGTTGTGGCCGTCGTCGTGGTCGTCGTCGTGGCCGTCGTCGTCGACCAGCCCGGGGATGATCGACGGATCGTGCTCGATCGACCAGACGGGCCGCGTGGCCGTCTCGTCCTCGACCGCCGGGACGGGACGGGTCACCTCCTCGGCGGGATGCACCGGAGGCGCGTCGTCCGGCAGCGCCCGGACGGGGCGGGTCTCGTCGTCGGGCCGCGCGGGCGCCGGTCCGGGCTCGGCGGGGACGTCGCCGAGGTGCGGGACGGGCTTCGTCTCGTCCTCGGCGCCCGCGCCTTCCTGGCGGGCCTCCTCGCCCATGACGTCCCAGTGCTCGAACGTCTCGTCCTGGTCCGGCGGGGGCGGGGGCGGGGGCGGCTGGATCGGGCGGCGCAGCACCGTCGCCGACAGCGGGCGCGGCGCCGGCGGCGGGCTGACCGGGTCGCCGCCGCCGTAGCGGTCGCCGAGCGACTCGGCCGCGATCTTCTCCTGCAGGTGGACGATGCCCTGCAGGAGCGCCTCCGGGCGCGGCGGGCAGCCGGGCACGTACACGTCCACCGGGATGATCTGGTCGACGCCCTTGGTGACGCAGTAGGAGTCCCAGTACGGCCCGCCGCAGTTGGAGCAGGCACCGAACGAGATGACGTACTTGGGTTCGGGCATCTGCTCGTACAGGCGCCGCACGGCGGGCGCCATCTTGTCGCTGACGGTGCCGGACACGACCATCAGGTCGGCCTGCCGGGGGCCGGGCGCGAACGGGATGACGCCGAGCCGTATGAAGTCGTGCCGGCTCATCGACGTCGCGATGAACTCGATGGCGCAGCAGGCCAGGCCGAAGTTGAAGACCCACAGCGAGTAGCGGCGGCCCCAGTTGAGCACGAACTTGATCGGCTTGGGCGCGAGCCGCGACAGCGGTCCCACGCTCGGCGGCGGTAGATCGATGGTGCCCACAGCGCCATTGTTACAGCGCCCGGCGCCTCAGACCCAGGAGAGGACGCCCTTCTTGCCCGCGTACGCGAGCCCGGTCGCCAGGAACGCGAGGAAGACGAACATCTCGCCGAGCGTCGTGGCCCCGTAGCCGGGGGCCGAGAAGACCGTCGCCCAGGGGAACAGGAACACCGCGTCCACGGCGAACACCACGTACAGGTAGGCGAAGACGTAATAGCGTACGTAGGAGTGGGCCCAGCCCTCGCCCACGGGGTCGACCCCGCACTCGTACGTGGTCAGTTTCTCTGTCGTCGGACGATCGGGACGCAGCATCCGGTTGGCGGCGAGCGCACCGCCGACGATCCCCGCGCCCACGAGGAGCAGGACGACCACAACGACATACGTGTCGAAATAGTTATGCACCAGATCCTCCTCGCGTGCGTCTCATCCAGTATCCCCTGCCCCAAGGTCAGGGGAGTGTGGCGTGGAACCTCCTCCCGGAGGACCACAATGTCATGGTTTTGCTGCACACTAGGTTTGCATTGGGTCAGGTTGACCTGGAAGGACGTGACCGGATGAGCAACCCCCCGCCTCCCCCGGGCTGGGAATCCCCGGGCGGTGCCTCCTGGCCGCCTCCGCCGCCGCCGGCGGGGCCGGGCGGCCCCGGTCCGGGCGGGCCTGGAAGCCCAGGTGGTCCCGGCGGTCCGGGCGGGCCTCCCCCGCCCGGCGGCTTCGGCGGCCCCGGAACCCCGCCGCCCTTCTTCCCCCCGCCTCCCGGCGCCCCGATGGGCCCCCCCATGCCGCCGCCGAAGCGCGGCGGAGGCGGCGGGCTCGTCCTCGGGCTGATCGGCGGCGGCCTCGTTTTCCTCATCATCATCGCCGTCGTCGTGTACGCGGTGTCCGTGGGCGGCGGCAAGTCGCCCGAGGAGAAGCTGACGGCCGCGGCCACCAGCATGTCCACGGCCCGCGCCGTGCAGCTGAAGGGCACCTTCGGCGGCGCCGAGACGCTGCGCGGCGAGCTGAACGTCACCAGGGGCGGCCGCGCGATGGGGCCCGTCACCTGGGGCGGCGACAACGTCACCATCCTGTCGGCCGACGGCAAGCTGTTCGTGAAGGCCGACAAGGCGTACTGGGAGAAGGAGATCACCGCCGACGACCCGTACTACCTCAAGTCCGGCGAACAGTGGGGCCGGCTGGACGAGGACGAGCTCAACCTCGACTTCAAGACGCAGCTGTCGCCCTCGGCGCTGGCGGCCAAGATCCGCTCCGCCCGGACGTCCAGGGTCAAGCCGATCAAGACCACGTGGCAGGGCAAGAAGGCCCTCAAGTTCAGCACCTTCTCGTCCACCCTCTACATCACCGACGACGATGACGCGGAGCTGCTGCGCTACGAGGCGACCACGCCCCGCGTCGCGCTGGACGTCACCCCGAAGGACTCCGGTGACGCCTCGTCCCTCGTCTCGGACATGCGCTCCAGCATGGGCGAGCTGCGGGACTCCTTCAACGGCTCGGCCCGGCCGTCGGTCGACGAGTGGAAGAAGGGCGGCTGCAACAGCGACTCCGGCTGCACGGTCCAGGCGAAGATCCGCCCGCCGTTCGGCGTGGACAAGCCCGTCACCATCGAGGTGCGGTACCGGCTCACCGCCGGCACGCTGACCGGCCGGGACCTCGGCGACTGCACGACCAAGGTCACCATCACCGGCTCCACGTCGCAGTGGGCGAGCTGCCGGGTCAGCAGCAGCGCGTGGAAGAGCTGGGCCAAGGCCACCGGCGGCACGTTCTACAAGCACGCCGACTACAAGGTGATCGGCGCCACGTCCACGGAGGTGCAGGGCCTGCAGAACGGCCTGGAAAGCGAATGACGCGCAGGTGAGGCGCCCGGCGCGCGGTACCGCGCGCCGGCCCTGGGCCAGCCGGGTGCCCGGTGGCGCTCCTCCCCGTCCGGGGAAAGCGCCGCCGGGCACCCTTATGCTCTGTGGAGACGCCCTCCAGGGCCCCGGCGGCCGCCCCTCACCCCCCGGACCGGTCCCGAGCCTCGCCGGCACCCTCTGAGGACGCCTCCCCATCCCTTGCTTTGTGCCTGACGGTCGGGCCGCAACCCGGCCCCGGAAGTGAGCAGAGTGAGCCCCAGTGAGCGCTGATCAGGACGACCCGTCCCCGACGTCCTCGCACCATCCCCCCATGGACCCCCGGGCGACCCCACGCACTCCCCAGAGCGTCCCCGTCCCGCCCTACGGGGCCGGTGCCACGGGCGGGCCCGTCCCGCCCGGGAAGGGCGGGCGGCAGCGGAAGGGACGCGGAGCGCGGGTCATGATGGTCGCCGGGGCGGCGGCCGTCGCCGTGGTCGCGGCCGGCGCCGTCGCCGCGGTCGCGCTCGGCGGGGAGGGCGAGCCGGCGAAGAAGAAGGCCACGCCCACCGTGTCGGCGCCGCCGCCCGCGTGGACGGTCGCGCTGGGGCGCGATCTCACGTCCGGAACCGGCCTGCGATACGACGGCACGCTGACGCTGAAGGGACGGCCCGTCCAGGCGCACCTCCGGGTGACGCCGTCGGGTTCGGCCAGCGGGCGGATCATCGCGGGCACCCTGGCGGCGGACGTCGTCGCGATCGACGGCACCGCCTACCTCAAGGCGGGGCTCGCGTTCTGGCGCGACTTCGCCGGTGAGATCGCGCATCCGGAGTACTACGCGGACCGCTGGTCGAAGGCGCCCGCGTCGGTCCCCGGCTTCGACGTGCCGGACGTCCTCGGGCCCGAGTCCATCGCCGGGGCGCTGGGCAAGACGTCCGGGAACCCGCCGGTGGAGGACGTGAACGGCGTCCGGGCGTACCGGATCCGGACGTCCGCCGCCGACTACCTGGTCACGGCGGCCGCGCCGTACCGGCTGCTGGCGGTGCGGGGCGCCGGGCAGAACGCGCCGCGGTTCACCGCCGCGCCGGTCGCCGCGCCCGCGACGCTGTTCACCGAGCTGCGGCCGAGAGTGGCCGCGCTCGGCGGCGCGCCCGACCCGAACCTGGCGTTCAGGCCGGGGACGCTGACGTTCAGCAACTGCGACCAGAACACCAACGGCTGCACGGTGAGCCTGCCCGCCACGCTGACCGCGCCCCAGGGGAGCGTGCCGGACGGCGCGCGGGCCGCGCTGCGGGCGACGATCAGTTCCGGGGACAAGGCGCTCGGCTCCTGCGCGACCGCCGGCCCGGTGCAGGCCGACCGCTCGGTGGTGCTGCGCTGCACCGTCACCAGCAGGCTGTGGCGGAACTGGATGCGGAAGGCGCTCGACAACCCCGGCTCCTACCCGTACGAGGCGGCGGCCCGCGTCGTCGGCGAGGCGCTGGACGCGGCCGACGTCCCGAAGCTGCTCGCGCGGGTCGACCGGGAACGCAAGGCCGTCCTGAAGCCGAATCCGGCCACCACGGGATCGCCCGGGCCGGGAACGCCCTCGGCCGAGCGATCGGACGGTCCCGAAGTCGCCACATCCCGGTCACCAGGGCAACCGTAAGGTGACGCGTTCCAGGGGCGGTGCGGTCGCGGGGAGCCCGCGCTGTCTACACTTCGGGTCGTGAACTCCACGTCCCTGGGGAGCCTCGGCTCCTCGGCGAGCTCCGCGCAACTGGTCCGGCGATTGCACGTCGACCTGTGCCGGCAGCGCAGCAGCCTGTGTTCCGGGATGAACTAGGGCACCGCCCCAGGTCGTACTTTCCGGTGAGCGGTCGTCCCGATAACACCATCCGATCCCGGACATACCATGAAGGCAAGCCTAAGTAGCATCACGATCCCGGGTGCCTCCCCCGGGACGGTGCTGCCCGTCGAGGAGGTCTTCCTCTGTGACCAAACAGGTCCAGCAACTCGACCGCGTCATCATCCGCTTCGCCGGCGACTCCGGCGACGGCATGCAGCTGACCGGTGACCGCTTCACCCAGGAGACCGCGGCGTTCGGCAACGACTTGTCGACGCTGCCCAACTTCCCTGCCGAGATCCGCGCCCCTGCCGGGACGCTGCCCGGCGTGTCCAGTTTCCAGTTGCATTTCGCCGACCACGACATCCTCACGCCCGGGGACGCGCCCAACGTGCTGGTCGCGATGAACCCGGCCGCGCTCAAGGCCAACCTCGCGGACCTGCCGCGCGGCGCCGACCTCATCGTCAACACCGACGAGTTCAGCAAGCGCAACCTCACCAAGGTCGGCTACGAGACGAACCCCGTCGAGGACGACTCGCTCGCCGAGTTCCGCGTGCACGCGCTGCCGCTGACGTCGATGACGGTGAAGGCCCTTGAGGACTTCGACATCTCCAAGAAGGACGCGGAGCGCGCGAAGAACATGTTCGCGCTCGGGCTGCTGTCCTGGCTGTATCACCGTCCCACCGAGGGGACGCTCGGCTTCCTGGAGAAGAAGTTCGCCAGCAAGCCCGAGATCATGAAGGCGAACATCGCCGCCTTCCAGGCGGGCTGGTCCTACGGCGAGACCACCGAGGCGTTCTCGGTGCAGTACGAGGTCAAGCCGGCCGACCACGAGCCCGGCCTCTACCGCAACATCACCGGGAACCTCGCGCTCGCGTACGGGCTGGTCGCCGCGGGCGTGCAGAGCGGGCTGCCGATCTTCCTCGGCTCGTACCCGATCACCCCGGCGTCCGACATCCTGCACGAGATGTCCAAGCACAAGAAGTTCGGTGTGCGGACGTTCCAGGCCGAGGACGAGATCGCCGCGGTCGGCGCGGCGCTCGGCGCCTCGTTCGGCGGGTCGCTCGGCGTCACCACGACGTCCGGGCCGGGCATCGCGCTGAAGAGCGAGACGATCGGCCTCGGCGTCGCGACCGAGCTGCCGCTGCTGGTCATCGACGTGCAGCGGGCGGGCCCGTCCACCGGCCTGCCGACCAAGACCGAGCAGGCCGACCTGCTGCAGGTCATGTACGGCCGCAACGGCGAGGCGCCCGTGCCGGTGATCGCGCCGCAGTCCCCGTCGGACTGCTTCTACGCGGCGATCGAGGCGGCCCGGATCGCGGTGAAGTACCGCACGCCGGTGATCCTGCTGTCGGACGGCTACCTCGCGAACGGCTCCGAGCCGTGGAGGCTGCCGGACGTGGCGTCGCTGCCGAAGATCGAGCCGAACTTCGCGGAGCCGTCGCAGGAGGACTTCCAGCCGTTCAAGCGCGACCCGGAGACCCTCGCCCGCCCCTGGGCGATCCCGGGCACGGCCGGGCTGGAGCACCGGATCGGCGGCCTGGAGAAGGCCGACGGGTCCGGCAACATCTCCTACGACCCGGCCAACCACGACACCATGACCCGGCTCCGCCAGGCCAAGGTGGACGGCATCGCGAACGACGTCGAGCCGCTCGCGGTGGACGACCCGTCCGGCGCGGCCCGCGTCCTCGTGCTGGGCTGGGGCGGGACGTACGGGGCGATCTCCGCGGGCGTCCGGCTGGTCCGCGCGACCGGCCGGAACATCGCGCAGGCGCACGTGCGGCACCTCAACCCGTTCCCCGCGAACCTGCCCGAGGTCCTGCGCTCCTACGACAAGGTCATCGTGCCGGAGATCAACCTCGGCCAGCTCGCGATGCTGCTGCGCGGCCGGCTCCTCATCGACGTGATCGGCTACAACCAGGTCCGCGGCCTGCCCTTCAAGGCGGAAGAGCTGCAGGTCGTCATCCAGGATGTGATCGACAGTGAGTGAGAACGGCTCCTCCAACGGGATCGGCTCCCCCAACGGGAGCGGCGCCGTCAACGGGAACGGGAACGGCCACGGGAAGTCGCTGCTCTCCCTCGTCCCGAAGACGGACGCGAAGCAGACGATGAAGGACTTCAAGACCGACCAGGAGGTGCGCTGGTGCCCCGGGTGCGGTGACTACGCGATCCTCGCGGCCGTCCAGTCCTTCCTGCCGGAGCTCGGGCTGCGCCGGGAGAACATCACGTTCATCTCCGGCATCGGCTGCTCGTCGCGGTTCCCGTACTACATGAACACCTACGGGTTCCACTCGATCCACGGCCGCGCGCCCGCGATCGCGACGGGGCTCGCGACGTCCCGTCCCGACCTGTCGGTGTGGGTGGTGACCGGGGACGGCGACTCGCTGTCGATCGGCGGCAACCACCTGATCCACGCGCTGCGCCGCAACGTCAACCTGAAGATCCTGCTGTTCAACAACCGGATCTACGGGCTGACGAAGGGGCAGTACTCGCCGACGTCCGAGCTCGGCAAGATCACCAAGTCGACGCCGATGGGGTCGCTGGACGCGCCGTTCAACCCGCTGTCGCTCGCGATCGGCGCGGAGGGCACGTTCGTCGCCCGCACGATCGACTCCGACCGCAAGCACCTGCAGTCGGTGCTGCGGGCGGCGGCCCAGCACCGCGGCACGGCGCTCGTGGAGATCTACCAGAACTGCAACATCTTCAACGACAACGCGTTCGAGCCGCTGAAGGACGCCTCCGTGCGGGACGACGTCACCGTCCGGTTGGAGCACGGGGAGCCGATCGTCTTCGGCGCGGACCGCGACAAGGCGCTGCGCCGCACCCGGACGGGGTCTTTCGAGGTGGTGCGGGTCGCGGACGTCGACCCGGCGGAGATCGCGGTGCACGACGCCCACAACCCGGACCCGTCGCAGGCGTTCGCGCTGTCGCGGCTGGACCAGCCGGCGTTCGAGCACACCCCGATCGGCATCTTCCGGGACGTGGACCGCCCGTCCTACGACGAGCTGATGCGGGCCCAGCTCGACGAGGCCGTCGAGAAGCAGGGCGAGGGCGACCTGGCCGCGCTGCTCGGCTCCGGCGACACCTGGCGAATCGATTAATCGCCTTTGCGCAGGCCCGGCCCCGGTTCGTCCGGGGCCGGGCTTTTTCGCGCGTATTGAACGCCCGCGAACGGGCACGGTTGGACATGATGACCAAGGGACGATTCGCGGCGGTCTTCGGCCGGGACGCGATGCGGGGCGGCGTCTCATCCTGAAAGACTGATGGAGATCATGAAGCCGGGGAGGTGACGATGCGGGTCATTCCGCGCCGCAGCAAGGATCGTCCGCGCGACGAAGCCCCCGCAGAGCCCGGCGCTCCCAGTCCGGACACTCCCAGCCCGGACATCCCCAGCCCGGACACTCCCACCCCGCCCAACGGCACCGCGCTGCCTCCGGCTCCCCCGCACGACGCGCCCGGCGGAGAAGGGCGGCCGGAGAAGGACGTCCCGGCGGAGGGGGACACGCAGCCGATCCTCGCGGGGCCTGATCCCGCGGAGGCGCTGGGGCAGGAGAGCTTCCGGGGCGGGACGAAGCCGGAGGCGACCACGGCGGTGCTGCCGGCCGCGGGCGGCGAGGCCGCGCGGCGGCGGGCGCGGGCAGCCGAGCGGCAGCGGCGGGCGGCGGAGGTCAAGCGCAGCCGGGCCGGGCGGCGGCCCCGGGTGCAGCAGGCGGCGGCCCCGGCCGGGGTCGCCGACCAGCACCGGTCCGCGCTGCTGGTCATGGTGCTGACGCTGGGGCTGCTGATCGCGGCCGTCGCGGTGTCCGGCGCGATGATCGCCTCCTCGATGCGGACCCGGCCGGTGGCGCTGGCCGCGCCGCTGCACATCTACCCGGTCGCGCAGGCGACGCCGGGGGCGTGCCCGGCCGGCACGAAGGGCATCACCGGGCAGGCGTCCACCGGGCCGACGTGCTACCACCTCACGCAGGGCATCGCGATCCGCAAGGTCGCCGACCTGCGCGTCCAGAAGTCGCGGGTGAAGCCGGGCGGGTACGACGTGGCGGTGACGCTGCGGCCGGCCGACCGGCAGGCGTTCGCCGACCTGACCCGCGCTACGGTCGGGCGGGACCTCGCGTTCGTCGTCCGCGACAGGCTCGTCACCCTGCCCCGCGTCGACATGGCGATCACGGACGGGAAGGTCGTCGTGACGGGCTCCCCGACCAAGGCGGCGGCGAAGAGGCTCGTCCGCGACCTCAAGGGCCGCTAGGACCCTAGCCTTCGGGGATCTCCTCGCCCTGGACGGCCTGGATCTCCAGCTCGACGCGGAGGCTCTCGCCGACCAGCACGACGCCCGCCTCCAGGATCTGGTTGTACCGGATGCCGAAGTCGGCGCGGCACAGTTCGGCGGTGGCGCGGAACGCGGCGCGGACGCCGCCCCACAGGTCGGAGCCGCTGCCGAGGTAGGTCAGGTCGAGGTCGACCGGCTGCGTGATCCCGTTGAGGGTGAGCCGGCCGTGGACGGTCCACCGGTCGGGCCCGGCGGCGGTGAGCCCATCACCCTCGTAGGTGATGACGGGGTTGACGTCGGCGTTCATGAAGTCGGCCGAGCGCAGGTGGTCGTCGCGCATCTTGTTGCCGGTGTCGATGGACGCGGTCTCGATGCGCGCCGTGACCCGCGACTCCTCGACCGGCTCGGCGACGTCGATCCGTCCCTCGAAGGCGGCGAACCGGCCGCGGACGCTGGACAGGCCGAGGTGCTGCGCGACGGCGCCGACGGTGGAGTGCGCCGGGTCGATCGTCCACGGGCCGGGCGCGGGCAGTCCGGCGCCGCCGGCGCGGCCCAGCACGATCTTCCCGATGTCGGCCGTGCCGGACGTGGAGACGATGAGGGTGGAGGCGGCCGGCTGGAAGCCCATCGCCGTCACGATCACCGTGTACGTCCCGGCGGGCAGTGGGCCGGCGGCGAGCACGCCGTCCTCTCCGGTCCGCTCCCGCGCCACCTGGTCGCCGGCCAGGTCCGTCACCGTGACGATGGCGTGCCGCACCGCCCAGCCGTCCTTCGTCCGCACCGTGCCGCGCAGACCTCGTTCAGCAACCATCAACGACCTTCGTGTCGGGGGCCGCCGCTGCCGGACGGCCCGGGATCGCGCCCGTCATTCGCCGGGGTAGCCGAGCGTCACGTCGTGCTCGTCCAGCCCGCTGCCCGAAAGGGACAGACCGGTGGCGACCGGAGGATATCCGGACGCGATCACGGTGTACTGTCCGCCGGTCAGGTCGGTGAAGGCGTACTCGCCGTCCGGTCCGGTGATCACCATCGCGACGACGTTGCCGGCCGCGTCGACGAGGGTGACGCGGGCCTCCTCGACCGGCTCGCCCGCCTCGTTGCGGACCGTCCCGCGGATCCGGGCGCCGGGCGGCATCTTCACGTCCTGCCGGGTCTGCCCGTTGCCGACCACGTCCACGGGCAGCGCGACCGGGCGGTGCGCGGCGGCGGACACGGCGAGCGTGTAGCCGCCGGACGTGATGTCCTTGAACAGGTAGTTCCCGTCGCCGTCGGTGCGGCCGGTGCCGACGACGTCGCCGCGCACGTCGGTGACCACGACCATCGCGTTGGCGATCGGGGCGCCGTCGCCGCTGCGGACCGTCCCGGCGAGGCCGCCGTTGCCCGCGAGCAGCAGGTCGAAGTCGACCGGCCGGTCGCCGACGACCAGCGTCGCGGCCTGCGGCTCGTGCTCGCCGGTCGCGGCGATCAGCACGTAGTTCCCGGGGCCCGGGGCGGGCAGCGCGTACCGGCCGTCCTCCCGGGTGAGCGCGCGGGCGAGCTGGTGGCCGTCCACGCCGATCAGGGTCAGCGCGGCGGACGGGACGGGCGTGCCGTCACCGGTCCGCACGATGCCGCGGACGGGCACGCCGCCGCCGTCCTGACCGTTCTGCCCGCTCTGCCCGTTCTGCTGCGCGAGGATCTGCGTCCGCGCCGCCAGATCGGCCTGGGGTGCGGGCGCGGCGACCGCGGCGAGCCGCGCGTCCGGGGCGTGGTCGTGCTCGCGCGCGTGCCGTCCGGCGCCGACGGCACCGACCGCTCCCGTCCGCGCCACCGGGGCCGGCGGTCGGACGACGCCGTTCTCCGCCGGAACACCATCGGCCGGAACACCGTCCGCCGGCGGCCGCTCGGCGGACTTGCCGCGCCCCGCCGATCCCCGCAGCGGCAGCTCCTTCAGCGCGAGGACCGCAAGGAAGCCGATCACCGCCACCGGGACGCCGACCAGGAAGACGGCCTCCATCGCCTTGGTGAACGCGTCCTGGATGATCCCGTGCACCGGCTCGGGCAGCTTCTGGATCTCCTCCGGCGAGCCGAGGCTCCCGGACGTGCCGGACGGCATGGGGATGCCGGCCGCGCGGAAGCCCGCCGCGATCTCGTTCGCCACCCGGTTGGTCAGGATCGCGCCGAACGCGGCCACGCCCATCGCGCCGCCGAGGTTCCGGAAGAACGAGACGCCGGACGTCGTCGAGGCCAGGTCGGCGGGCGCGGCGGCGTTCTGCGCGGCCAGGATCAGGATCTGCAGCGTCAGGCCCATCCCGATGCCGAGGAGCGCCAGGTCGGCGCCGATGACGATCTCCGAGGAGTCGGTGTGCAGCCGCGACAGCAGGTACATCGCGGCCGCGACGCACAGCATGCCGGCCACGGGGAAGAGCTTGTAGCGGCCCGTCCGGGTCACGACCTGCCCGGAACCGGTCGAGGTGACCAGCATGCCGAGGACGAGCGGCAGCGTCATCAGGCCGGACGCGGTGGGGCTCATCCCCTTCACGATCTGCAGGTACTGCGGCATGTAGATCATCGCGCCGAACATCGCCATGCCGACGCAGATGGAGATGAACGACGTCAGCACGAACATCCGGTTGCGGAACAGCCGGGGCGGCAGGATCGGGTCGCGGGCGACGCGCTCGGCGACGACCGCCAGCACGAGCAGGACCGCGACGCCCCCGAGGAGGATGTAGGTCCACTGGGAGTTCCACTCGAACTCCGTCCCGCCCATGGACAGGACCAGCATCAGCAGGGCGGCGCTGCCGGTGATGGTGAACGCGCCGAACACGTCCACCCGGGTGTCGCGCCGCACCTTCGGCAGCTTCAGCGCCTTCTGGATGACGATGAACGCGACGACGGCGAGCGGCACGCACACGTAGAAGGTCCAGCGCCAGCCGAGGCCGTCGGCGTCCACGATGAACCCGCCGAGCAGCGGTCCGGCGACGGTCGCGACACCGAACACCGCGCCCATGTAGCCGGCGTAGCGGCCGCGCTGGCGGGGTTCGACGACGTCGCCGAGGATCACCTGGGCGAGCGCGGACAGGCCGCCGACGCCGAGGCCCTGGAACGCGCGGGCCGCGATGAGCTGGCCGATGTCCTGCGACAGCCCCGCGCCCACCGAGGCGAGGACGAAGATCAGCAGGGCGGTCTGGAACATCAGCTTGCGCCCGGCGATGTCCGACAGCTTGCCCCACAGCGGGGTCGAGGCGGTCATCGTCAGCAGCGAGGCGCTGGCGACCCAGGACAGCTGGTCCTGGCCGCCGAGGTCGCCGACGATCGTCGGCAGGGCCGTGGCGACGACCGACGTCGAGATCATCGACGTCAGCATCGCCATCATCAGGCCGGCGAGGATCTTCAAGATCTGTCGGTGCGTGTACTGCGGTCTCGCCGGCTCGGACGCCGCCGGGCCGTGCGACGTCACGCTGGTCTGTGCCACCCTGCCCCCATGCGTACGGGTATTTACCTGTGCCGTGCATGTATCCTAGGTAGACGCTTGTTTACTTGCAACTCGGTGGATACTGAACACTGACCGTTACCGACAGGCCGGGGATGGGGATGCGGGTCGAGGACGAGCGCGCGATGCTGTCCGACGCGAGCGAGGACCGGCGGGCCCGGGGCAGGCGGCCGAGGCGGGACCGGGAGGCGACCGAGCGCCGCATCCTGGAGGCCGCCCGCGACCTGTTCGGCGAGCACGGCTACGACGGCGTCACCGTCCGCGAGATCGCGGCGCGGGCCGAGGCGAACGTCGCCCTGGTCAACCGGTACTTCGGCTCGAAGGCGGCGCTGTTCGGCGAGGTCCTGGCCGGCGAGTCGGTGATCCGCGACGTCATCGCGGGCGACCCGGCGGGACTGCCGCGCCGGCTCGCCGAGCACTTCGTCCGGCAGATCGACCAGCGCCCCGCCACCGCCATGTCCCGGATCATGGACCGGTCGGCGGGCCACCCCGAGGTCAAGGAGATCCTGCTCCGCTACCTGGAGGACAGGATCGTCCAGCCGATGATCGCGCAGCTGGACGGGCCGGACGCCCGCGCCCGCGCGCTGCTCGCGTCCACGATCATCATGGGCGGCGGGCCCGTCCGGCGGCTCTTCGGCCTGGCGGACCTGCGCGCGGCCGACCCCGCCGAGGTCACCGACCGCCTCACCGCCATGTTCGGCGCCGCGCTCGCCCCGCCCGTACGCCGCGGGGCGTAGCCGGCGCGGCCGGGATCGTCTCCAGGTCGGAGCTCCGGCGCGGCGGACCGCGCATAGGGTTGCTGACCATGAGGCTGGGGGGCGCTCTCCGGGCGCGGTGGGGCAGGACGGGACGGGCCGCGCGCTGGACGGCGGCAGGCGCGGCCGTGGTGCTCGCGGGCGGCGGCACGGCGTGGGGGGTCGCGGCCGATGACGCGCCGAGCGTCCGGACGTCCGAGCAGCGCATCGCCGTGGTGGACGGCCCGAAGAACGACCAGCGCGTCACGCTCGACACGACGTTCTACCGGCCCGCCGGGCGGGCGAAGGGCCCGGCGATCATGCTGGGGCACGGCTTCGGCGGCTCCAAGCGGGACGTGGCCGCCGAGGCGCGCGACCTGGCCCGCGCCGGGTACGCGGTGCTGGCGTGGTCGGCGCGCGGGTTCGGGCGGTCGACCGGGGAGATCGCGCTCAACTCGCCCGACTACGAGGTCAAGGACGTCCGGCAGCTGATCGACTGGCTGGCGGAGCGTCCCGAGGTCGTCCTCGACGGCCCGGGCGACCCGCGCGTCGGGATGGCGGGCCAGTCGTACGGCGGCGCGATCGCGCTGATGACGGCCGCGTACGACCGGCGGGTGGACGCCATCGCGCCGCAGATCACCTGGAACAGCCTCGCGGACGCGCTCTTCCCGTCCGCGAGCGGCGCCGGCGCTTCGGACGGCGTGTTCAAGAAGCTGTGGGCGGGACTGTTCTTCACGAGCGGCGCGGATCGTTCCGCATGCGGGCGCTTTCTGCCGTCATTGTGCGAGATGTACCAGGAGGTCGCGGAGAAGGGCCGTCCCACCTCGTCGGCGATCGAGACGCTGCGGAAGTCGAGCCCGGCCTCGGTGGCCGGCCGGATCAAGGTGCCGACGCTGCTGATCCAGGGGCAGGCCGACTCGCTGTTCCCGCTGGACCAGGCCGACGCCAACGCGCGGGCCATCGCCCGGAACGGCGCGCCGGTGTCGGTGGTCTGGTTCCAGGGCGGGCACGACGGCGGCGATCCGGAGACGGCGCGGGTCGACGGGCTGGTGCGCGACTTCTTCGACGTGCGGCTCCGCCGTTCCTCGCCCGCTCTGGGCGCTTTCACGGTGACGCGGGCCGGTGGGCTCGACTCGTCCACGCAGCAGGTCGTCGTGGGGGAGGCGACGACATCCCGGTATCCGGGGCTTTCCGGGGATCCGGTGGCGATGCCGCTTTCCGGCGGGGAGCAGACGATCTTCAACCCGGCGGGCGGGTCGCCCGCGTCGATCTCGGCGATGCCGGGGCTGGGGGCGCTCGGGTCACTGGGCTCGCTGGGCTCCCTGGGCGGGTCGCTGCCGTCCGACATGCCGGGACAGACCGCCGCGTTCGACACGCCTCCGGTGGACCATGCCGTGCGGCTGACCGGAGCGGCCACGGTGCGCCTCAAGGTGCGCGGGGACGGCCCGCTGTTCGCGAAGCTCTACGACGTCGCGCCGGACGGCCGCGCCGCTCCGGCGCGGCGGCTGGCGGCGCCGTTCCGCGTATCGGACGGCGAGGTCACGGTGACGCTCCCCGCGATGGACTACCGCTTCGACCGCGGCCACCGCCTGCGACTCGTCATCGCCACAACGGACATGGGCTTCGCGACGCCCGCTGCGCCTTCGTCCTACAAGGTCCAGGTGGTCTCGCCCTTGAGCGTGCCCACGGTGCCCTCATTGACCACGGCCTCCCCGCCGTTGCCCGCCTGGGTGTGGGTCCTGCCGGTGGCCGCTCTCGCTGTCGCCGTCGCCATCCTCTTGCCTGGACGTCGCCGGCGCGGCTCGTCCACGGGCAACGACGTCCCGCTGGAGATAACGGGCCTTACGAAGGCATACAAGAACGGCCATCTCGCCGTGGCCGACCTGTCGTTCCGTGTCGAGAAGGGGCAGGTGCTGGGGCTGCTGGGCCCGAACGGTGCTGGGAAGACGACGACCCTGCGCATGCTCATGGGCCTGATCCATCCCGACTCAGGCGAGATCCGCATCTTCGGCCACCGCGTCACCCCTGGGGCGCCCGTCCTGTCTCGCCTTGGCTCCTTCGTAGAGGGACCTGGGTTCCTTCCCCACCTCTCCGGGCGCGATAACCTGGACCTGTACTGGCGCGCCACCGGCCGTCCCTTGGACGAGGCCCACCTGGACGAGGCCCTGCAGATCGCCGACCTGGGATCCGCCCTGGACCGGACGGTCCGCACGTACTCGCAGGGAATGCGGCAGCGGCTCGCCATAGCCCAAGCCATGCTCGGCCTGCCGGACCTCCTCGTCCTGGACGAGCCCACCAACGGCCTCGACCCGCCGCAGATCCGCGAGATGCGGGAGGTGCTCGTCCGGTACGCCGCCGCCGGACGAACCGTCATCGTCTCCAGCCACCTCCTGGCCGAGGTCGAGCAGACCTGCACGCACGCGGTCGTCATGGCGGGCGGGCGCCGCGTCGCCGCCGGACCGGTCAGCGAGATCACCGGCTCCGGCCGCCGCCTGGAGGACGCGTTCCTGGAGATCATCGGGGAGAGTTCATGACGACCTACCACGTCCGGCGGACCCTGCCCCTGCGCGTCGAGGCCGTCCGCCAGTTCCGGCGCCGGCGGACCCTCGTCGCGTTCGGGATCCTGCTCGTCCTCCCGTGGATCCTGGTGCTCGCGTTCAAGCTCGGCGGCGATCCCGGCCGGGACGGCGTCCCCAGCCTGGTCGACGTCGCCACGTCGTCCGCGCTCAACTTCGCCCTCTTCGCCCTGTTCGTCTCGACGGGTTTCCTGCTGGTGGTCGCGGTCGCCCTGTTCTGCGGCGACACCGTCGCCAGCGAGGCGGGCTGGGCGTCCCTCCGCTACCTCCTCGCCGCCCCCGTGCCCCGCGCGCGCCTGCTCCGGCAGAAACTGATCGTCGCCCTCTCCTACGCCGTCGTGGCGGTCGTCAGCCTGCCGCTGATGTCCCTCGTGGCCGGCACGGCGGGCTTCGGCTGGGGCGACGTCGAACTCCCCACCGGCGGCACCGTCCCGGTGAGCACCGCGCTCGGCCGGATGGCGATCATCATCGGCTACTCCCTGATCGCCCAGCTCGTCGTCGCCGCCCTCGCCTTCCTGCTCTCCGTCACCACGGACTCGCCTCTGGGCGCGGTCGGCGGCGCCGTCGGCCTCGTCATCGTCAGCAACATCCTGGACGCCGTCACCGCACTCGGCTCCTGGCGCGACTTCCTCCCGACCCACTGGATGTACTCCTGGATGGACGCCCTCCAGCCCCAGATCCAGTGGACGGGGATGGCGAAAGGCGCCGCGATATCCCTCTCGTACGCCCTGATCCTGTTCGCCTTGGCGTTCCGCCGCTTCCGCACCCGCGACATCGTCTCGTGATTTCTGGCGACGTTCCGTGACGTCCTCGGCACGCCTCGTCGACGACCTCTTCCTGAAAATCGGTCGAACCGACAGTGTTCGTCGCATAAGCTCAGCGAACCTCGCACACGCCCGTCGCGTAGTACGAGGTGACGACGGTTAAGTCGGTCCCGTTGGGGGGAGATGATCACCATGGCACGGCAGCAGCTCGTCAAACGCCCCAAGCCCCCACGTCCCCCGAGCCAGCCGGACCTGAGGACCCCCTCGGGCCGCCTGCTCCCCTACTGAAGCCGCGCCAGAAACCCGTCCCGCTCGACGACGACCCGCTCGATGCGGCCGTCTCCCACCACACCGCGCTCGTCGACCGCCGTGACCGCGAACACGAGCCGCTTCCCGTCGACCTCTTCGAGTTGCGCTTCCACGGTCACCCGCACACCGACGGGGCTGGCCGCGCGGTGCTCCAGTTCGACGCGCGTCCCCACGGACGTCCGGACACCTGCCCCCGCAACCCCGCTCTCACAGCTCACCCTCCAGCCGCGCCGCGACCTCCCGGTACCGGCTGACCGGCACGAGATGCACCCCGTCGAACGCCCCCGTGTCGCGGACGGCGAGCACCTGCTCGCAGGCCGCCGCGACCCCCGCCGCCCGATCCCGCTCCACCGCCTCGACGAGCTCCGCGGGAATGTCGATATCCGGAATGGCCGCCGCCAGGTTCCGCGCCATCCCCGCACTCGCCAACACCATGACGCCGGCATAGACGGGCCCATCGATCCCAGCGTCCTCCCGCCACCGGAGCAGACTCTCCACCGAGTAACTGACCTGGACGAACGTGAAATCCGCGGCTCGCTTCCACTCGGGCACCCTCCGCAGCCCGGACGTCACCCCGACCTGGAACGGCGCGCACCCGGCGAACACCTCGTCCCCACTCGCCGCGCGAGCCTCCTCCATCATCGCCCGGACGGTCAGCTCACTCGTCCGTCCGCCCACACCCGGCTTGTCCCCGTAAACGAACAGAAACCGATCGACCCCGTAGGCGGCCGCCGTGAGCAGATCCCGCCGGAACCCGAGCAGATTCCGGTCGCGCGAGTTCAAGCACGCGATACCCCGCGCCCCCATGGCCTGCACCTCATGCGCGACGGCCACACTCGACACCGTGGCCCGCCCAATATGGTTATCGGGAATCAGGAACGAATCCGCGACCGGACTCATCACCCCGATCTGATGCCGAACCGTCCTCAAATCAGGCCGAGTCGGCGGCTCGACCTCACAAACAATTTCAAAGCCCATACCCTCAGTCACCATGTTTCAGTTCTGTCCCTGATATTCGTGACGACGCGCCGTTCGCGGGGGTTCAGCAGCGCCATCCCACACCTCCAGCCGCTCAACACTAACCCGCTCCGCTCCCGCACAGGAGTTCCTGCACGGCAGCGGTCCTAGGAATCGGTTGCCGCGTCGCGTTCTGCCTGGTCGATGAGGTCGATGGCGGCCGCGACGATGATCCTGCGGCCCATGTCGAAGGCCAGGTAGGCGCCGACGCCGTCGAGGTCGCGCAGCGTCCGGCCCGGAACCGGGAGTTTGTGGTCGTAGGTCTCCATGGCGTGCATCGCCGCCAGCAGTGCCCATCCCGTCCATTCTTGCGCTCTGCCATGCGATTCCTGGGCGGCGATGCTCTCGACGATGAAACGGCGCACCATGCCGCCGAGCAGGAGCTGAAGGTCCGGCGTGATCGCCGGGACTCCGTCACCACCGGCGATGCGCCGCGTGTTGAAGCTCCGCGCTTCCACCAGGAAACCCGAGGGACTGGGGCGCCTCATCGCCGCCGTCCCCATCTTCATGCCGGCCCGGTCGACCAGCTCAAAGATCATCGCCTCTAACAGGATCAGCGGCAGAGCCGAGGAGTTGGCCACGTCCGGGGCGAAGACCATCGCATCGGA
The DNA here is from genome assembly GCF_001552195.1 of Actinomadura latina NBRC 106108. GTDB lineage: Bacteria > Actinomycetota > Actinomycetes > Streptosporangiales > Streptosporangiaceae > Spirillospora > Spirillospora latina. The sequence goes on along the minus strand of NZ_BCQS01000003.1, from coordinate 721,953 downwards.
CTTGATCAGGTCACGGGTCAAGTCGGGAACGACCTCGATGAGAATTCGCTGCGCACCGATCAGGCTGCCGGGGGCGACAGAGGACTCGGCGTCAGGGAGCAGCAAGCACATCCTGTCCGTGACGTCACGCCGCAGGAGACGCGAGGTCGCTTTGGCCGCACGCCGCGGGATTCCGAGTTGCATGAAACTCTGCGTCGGCTCGTCAAGAGGCATCATGCCCATCCTTGGACCGCGGTTATGGGCAATGTACATCGCCCCCGCACCCCCGGGAACCCCTACTCAGACGGTGGAGGTCCGCCGCGGGCCGCCCCGTCGAGGCTACGGCGACGCGGCGGGGACGCCACCTCGTCCACCCTCCCCCTGGCGTTCGCGTCCCGTATCGAAGTACCTGGTCACGTAAGCATCCTCGGCAAGGTCGCTCGTGCGCATCAAAGAGAACACTTCAGCCCCTTCAGCGAGGACTCTTCGCCGCCACTAGAGTACGCCTGGGCAAAATCCAAGTACCGCGGCTAAGGGCCGGGCGGCCAGGCCTGGAAGGCCACACCGTAGGCCCAGATCGTGATGCCCAGGACGGCCGCCCAAAGGACGGTGAAGAGATAGCCGAAGATCAGACCCACGGTGGCCCGTCCCCTGCCGCCTTCCCCCGTCCGCCTGATCCTCCTGCGCGCGATGTGCCCCAGGACGATCGCACCGACGGCGAACTGCCCGAACGGAGCCAGCCCCAGCACACCCATGACCATGCTGGCCGTCGCCATGCCGTTCGTCGGCATGCTGTTCGTCGGCACGCTGCCCGGTTCCGGCTCGACCCGTTGCTCCGTCATGATCGTTCTCCCTCCGCGGACCCCGCAACAGTTCGACGCCCGAAATCAGCGCAGGATTACGCACTCTTCAGCAGACTTGCTCTCCACCATCTCCTGCGCACCCATCTCCCTGGGTCAGCATTGACGAGGCCGTATCAGGTCCGTAGGCCCTGAACCCCGTCGTAGGCGGCCATCACGATCTCCAGGCCCCGGTTATCGAGCTCCGGCTCACGCATTTGGTTGGTGACATACGCCACCGCCATGCGGTTCCCGGGATCGACCATGACGAGTGAGCCGCCCCAGCCGCCCCAGCCGAAGCTGTCGCCGAACAGGCCGTAGCCGAGCCCGTAACGAACCGCCATGCCCAGGAGCCGGTCCTCGCCGCTGAACTGCTCCTCCCTCGCGCGGTCGCAGCCCGCCCGCGACAGCAGCCGCACCCGGCCTACTGCGCCCCCGCAGGCCATCACCGACTGCACAAGGGCGACCGACCGGGCGTTGCCGAATCCGCCGGCCGCGGGGATCTGCGCCCGACGCCAGGCCACGCTGTTCCCGTCACGGACCCGTACGGCGGTGCCGGCCGCGGAGGACGCACCACCGCCCGGCGCGCTCGCGGCATAGTCCTCGTCCCGGAACGGCGGCGGCACCGCGAGCGCCACCCGGTGGTCATGTTCGGCAGGCGACCCGATGCGGAAGTCGGCACCCAGCGGGCCCGCCACGTCCTCCGCGAAGAACTCGCCCACGCTTCGGCCGGTGATCCGGCGCACGACTTCGCCCACGAGAAACCCCTGGGTGAGCGAGTGGTACCCGGCCGCGCTTCCGGGTTCCCAGCGCGGAGCCTGGGCGGCCAGACGTGCCGTGGCGGACGGCCAGTCGTACAGTTCCTCGATCGGCCCCTCCCAGTCGGGCAGGCCGGCAGTGTGCGCGAGAAGGTGCCGCACCAGCACCTTCTCCTTGCCCGCCACGGCGAACTCCGGCCAGTAGCGGCAGACCGGCGCGGCCAGATCGAGATCGCCGCGATCGGCCAGGATGAGTGCGCACAGCGCCGTCATCGTCTTGGTGACCGACCAGACATTCGTGATCGTGTCCCGCCGCCACGGAATCCTGCGGTCCGCGTCGGCGAACCCGCCCCAGACGTCCACCACGGGCTCGCCGTCCACGAACACCGCAACCGAACCGCCCGTGTCCCCATCGTCCAGCAACCCGCCCAGAGCGGCACTGGGATGGGCTCGTCCCTGCCGGGAGTGCCATGCCCGGAGCGGTCATGAGCGTCGCTCTTGTTGGCTGATTACGGCCTGGTAGGTTACTCGTCGTGGTGAAGCGGGGGGTGGCGTACGGGGTCGCGGCCTATGCGTTCTGGGGACTGTTCCCGCTGTACTGGCCGCTGCTGAAGCCGGCGGGGGCCGTCGAGATCCTCGCGCACCGGGTCATGTGGTCGCTCGTGGCCGTCGCGGCGGTGCTGGCGGGCAGGAGAAGCTGGGGGTGGATCCGCAGGCTCGGTCCGCGGCAGGCGCTGCTGCTGACGCTGGCGGCGGTCGTCATCAGCGTCAACTGGGTGACGTACATCTACGCCGTCAACTCGGGGCGGACGATCGAGTGCGCGCTCGGGTACTTCATCAACCCGCTCATCAGCGTCGTCCTCGGCGTGGTGGTCTTCCGGGAGCGCCTGCGGGCCTGGCAGTGGGGAGCGGTCGGGGTCGGGGCCGCGGCCGTGGTGGTGCTGACCGTCGATTACGGGCGCCCGCCCTGGATCGCGCTCTTGCTGGCCGTCGCGTTCGCGACGTACGGGCTGCTCAAGAAGTTCGCCGACATGCCTTCGGCGGAGAGCCTGGCGGTCGAGACGACGGTGCTGCTCCCGCCCGCGCTGGCGTTCGTGCTGATCCTGGACGCACAGGGCGGCGGGACGTTCGGGCACCACGGGGCGGGGAACGCGGCCCTCCTGGTCGGAGCCGGGGTCGTGACGGCGGTTCCGCTGATGCTGTTCAACGCCGCGGCCATCCGGCTGCCGTTGAGCATGATCGGGATGCTGCAGTACCTGACGCCCGTGCTGCAGTTCCTCATCGGGTACTTCGTGCAGCACGAGGAGATGCCGCCGAGCCGCTGGGCGGGGTTCCTGCTGGTGTGGCTCGCACTGGTGACACTGACGTGGGACGGGTTGCGCGCGGGACGGCGGGAAGGTCTGCCCGAAGCCGCCTGAAGGGGCTAAAGTGCCGGACGTCATATGCCCGGATTCGAGGAGTCCCGTTGCGTCTGGTCACCGTCAGCCTGCTGGGAACGGCCCTGATCGCGGCGGGAATGCTCGCGCCGGCGACCGGCGAGGCGAAGGCGACCCGGCACGACGACGTCGCGGTCCAGCCCGCGATGGTGCGGCCGGGCGAGCGGGTCCGGGTCTCGGTGCCGGGGTGCGCGGGCAGGGCGCGGGTGGTGTCCGAGGCGTTCACCAGGCGGGCCGCGGACGGCGCCGCGATCGTGAAGCCGGACGCCGCGCCGAGCACGTACGCGGTCGTCGCGCACTGCGGGTCGCGCACGGTGACCGGCGAGGTCCGGGTGGCGGGACGGGTCGCATGGCCGGACCTCCTCCCGCCCCGGCTAGACGACCGGTAACCGGTATAAGGTCGGCACCTTTTCTTTTCGGCGTCCGCTACTCAGCGGATTCAAGCGCTGACAGTAAGTCCTATCCAGGCGTGACCTGGGCAGACGATGTCAGGGTCGCTCAACAAATGAGACAACACGTCCAGCAAGTGACGAACGCCACCCGGAACAGGCTGATATTTCTTTCCTTCGCCCTCTTGATCGCGTTAATTGATCATGTGATACTTCCGGCAAAACTTACAAAGCACCACAAGAAACTCAGACGTGGCCAGAGATCGCTAATCGCCCAGCCAGGACCTCAGCGCAGCGGCCACGGCAGGCGGTCCGATGATGTCGAGCTCGTGGGGGGCCGTCGGAAGTGTCCGTTGATGTTGACGCCGTCCCCTTGCGACGGGCCAAGAACTTTCCTCTGTACCGAACCGCCCTGGGATTCATCAAAGATCCGTTGCAGCAGCTCGAACGCATGGGCGAGGAGGCCGGCGGGCAGCTGATGCGGATCGGCCTCGGGGCCTCCCGCCCGTACCTCGCGACCGATCCCGAGGACGTGGAACAGGTACTCCGGCACCAGTCGGACCGTTTCGACCGCAGCGGGGTCTACTGGCGTCCCATCCGCGACCTGATGACCGACAGCATCCTGGACGAGGGCCCGGGATGGGACGCGAGCAAGCGGACCCTGCAGCCGGTCTTCTCCCTCCACAACACCAAGAGGCTCACCGCGCTGATGGCGGATGCGATCAACGGCGCGGTGGACGGGCTGGAGGAGAACGCCCGGGGCGGCACCCCGGTCGACATGCTCCAGGAGATGTACCTGATCATCAATAAGACCGTGGTCAAGGTGCTCTTCGGCGACAAGATCACGCGTGCCGAGGCGGATGTGATGATCCCGCCCCTGCAGCAGATCGTCATGAGGATCGCGTACCGGTTCCTGTTCCCGTTCATGCCACGGTCCGTGCCCATGCCCGGCGACCGGGCGTTCCGTGCCGCCGTCAAGGCGATGGACGACTGCCTGTTCGCACTGGTCGAGCGCTACCGCGACGACCCCGGCGAGGGCAACGACATCTTCACCGCGCTGTGCCGTGCCGGCAAGCAGGAGGGCGGCCCGGTGGACGACCGGTGGATCCGCAGCAATCTGCTCGCCACGTTCGGTGCGAGCAACGAGACCACCACCGTGGCCCTGACCTGGCTGTGGCCGCTGCTGAACGGGCATCCGGAGGTCAGCGAGAAGCTGCATGAGGAAGCCCTGCGAGTGGTGGGCACCGACCGCGTCCGCGCCGAGCACCTGCCGCAACTCCAATACACCAAGCAGGTCGTCCAGGAGCTGCTGCGCATCTTCCCGGTGGGCTGGCTGTTCTCCAGGGTGGCCACCGAGGACACCGTGCTGAGCGGGGTGCGGATCCGCAAGGGTGACACCGTGCTGGTCAGCCCCTTCGTCACCCAGCGGATGAAGTCGATTTGGGGCGAGGACGCCCGCAGCTTCGACCCCGACCGGTTCGAGCCCGAGCGTGCGAGGCGGTACCACCGCTACGCCTACTTCCCCTTCGGCGGCGGCCCGCACCAGTGCATCGGCCGCCATATCGTCCAGGCCGAGGCGCAGCTGATCCTCGCCTCCATCTTCAGCCGGTTCCGCACGCGGCCGGTGGAAGGGGCGGAGATGCCCAAGCCGCAGGTGGGTCTGACGCTGCGGCCCGACAAGCCGATCATGATGACGCTGGATCCCCTCCAGCGGCCGGCCTGAGAACGGCATCGAGGGCAGAGCGATGCCGAACACTGACATCCCGGACGACGGCGTCCCCCCGTCCAGCGCGGAGCGGGCCGCCGGCGTTCCGATGCGCGTGGCCCAGGGCCACGGCGCAGTCCTGGCGCAGGCGGTGCGGGCCGCCCGCGACCTCGCGGCGTGCGCGGAGGCCTATCCCGACGTCTTCGCCGTCAAGCCCATCGACGGAACCCTGTTCACCGCCGTCGCGTGCGCCAACGCGTTCGGCTCCCCGGAGCTGAGCGCCGCGCGGCTGCGGATCGCCAACCGCACCTCGTTGTGGATCTTCGGCCTGGACTGGCTGGTCGACCACGTGGCGACGACCCGGAAGGAGATCGACGACCTCAACCGGCGCTGCCTCGCCGTGGCCGACGGCCGCGATCCGGCGCCCGGTGACGGGCTCGCCCGGTTCCTGGCCGACATCCGCGACGATGTCGCCGCCTCCCCCGCCTTCGCCGGGTTGCGCGACGACTGGCGGGGCCAGCTGGTGCGGCTGCTGGAGGCGGGGGCGCGGGAGGTGGAGTGGAAGGCGTCGGCCTCGTCCGGTGACCGGAGCGCCCTGCCGTCCTTCGAGGACTACCTCGACAACGCCGACAACTATGGATCGGCCTGGGTCAACATCTCGCACTGGATCGTCAACGGCGACACGGCCACCCTGGCACACGTCGACCGGCTCCAGGTCATCAGCCGCGAGGTGCAGAAGATCCTCCGGCTGCTGAACGACCTGGCCACACTGGAACGGGACAAGGCCTGGAACGATCTCAACGCGCAGTTGCTCGGCGCCGACGCCGGCATGCTGACCGCGCGCATCGAGGAGATCGTCCGGCACTGCCGCACGCTGCTCGAACCGTTGCGCGGCGAGTGCCCGGAGGCCGTGGACTACCTGGAACGCCAGATCGGCTACAGCACCGGGTTCTACGGCATCAGCGACTACTGGGGATCGCTGTGACACTGGACGCGACCCCGGACTGCGCGGGCCTCGTCGACATCATCGTGTCGGCGCAGAAGATCGTCGACGACCTGACCGAGCGGCCCTGGGGGTCGTCCTCGCCGTCGGTCTACGAGACCGGCAGGCTGGTGTCCCTGGTCCCCTGGCTGACCGGCCACGGAGAGCGGCTGCGGTTCCTGCTGGCAGAGCAGCGGCCGGACGGCGGCTGGGGCCTGCCGGACGACGGGTACGCGCTGGTTCCGACCCTCAGCGCGACCGAGGCCCTGCTCTCCGCCCTCGGCGCATCCCCTTCCCGCGTGGAGCCGCCCGGAGTATCTGTCGCCGACGTGGCGCGTGCCGCCGGGCGGGGGATGGTGCTGCTGTCGAGGTGGCTCGCCCCGGGGCGCGTCCTCGACCTGCCGGACATGCCCGCCATCGAGCACATCGTTCCCTACCTGATCGAACGGATCAACGTCCGGCTGGACGCGCGGGCGATGAGCTGGATCCCCGGGCTGGGGCACTGGACGGCCCCCGACCGCCGCCTGCGCGCCCCCGCCGGGATGACCGGCGAACTGCTTCCCGTCGTCCGGGAGGTGCTGGAGCGGGGCGATCCGATCCCGGAGAAGCTCCTGCACGCGCTGGAGATCGCGGGCGACTCCGCCCGCGGAACCGGCTCCGTCGTTCCCGGGCCTTCGGGGACGGTGGGCGCCTCCCCCGCGGCCACGGCCGCCTGGCTCGGCCATGAACCCGACCCGCGCAACGGTACCCGGGCGCGGGCTCGCCGGTATCTGGAGGCGGGCGTCGCCCAGTACAGAGGACCGGTGCCTGTGGCCACGCCCATCACCGAGTTCGAGCGGGGATGGGTACTGAGCTGGCTGACACGGGCCGGAATCCCGGTGAAGGCGCCGCCGCGGCTGACGGCCGAACTGCGTGCCGCTCTGGGGTCGGCCGGTACCGGAGGGGGCGAAGGCCTCCCGCCCGATGCCGACACCAGCTCTGGTGTGCTTTATGCCCTTTCGCTCCTCGGCAGTCCCTGTGCACCCGACCTTCTCCTGCAGTACGAGCTGGACACGCATTTCTGTACCTGGCAGGGCGAGAACGGCCGATCCGTGACGACCAACGCCCACGTACTGGAGGCGTTCGGGCACTTCCTGGAGACCACCGGCGGCGGCACCGCGGCACACCGCTATTCCGCCCCGATGTTCAAGATCACTTCCTGGCTGTGCGAGCGGCAGGAGGCCGACGGTTCCTGGCGGGACCGCTGGCACGCGTCCCCCTATTACGCCACGTGCTGCGCCGCGCTGGCCCTTCAGCGGTACGGTTCCGGGTCCGGGCACGCGGGTTGCGTGGACCGCGCGGTCCGCTGGGTGCTCGGCTCCCAGCGGGCGGACGGGGGGTGGGGACGCTGGGACGGCACCATCGAGGAGACGGCGTACGCCGTGCACATCCTCCTGCTCGCCGGATCGGCTCGGGAGCCGCTCTGGAATGAGTGCCTGCGTGCGGCCTTCCGCGGCGGCGCCTTCATCCGATCGGCCCTGACGGCGGGGGGTACGGCGGATGCGGCGGACACCCCCCAAACAATCGGACAAATGCTAACAAATTTCAATAATCCACCGCTGTGGCATGACAAGGATACATACCTCCCGGCCACCATCGTGAGCGCTGTCACTTTCGCCGCACTCGCGCTGCTCCAGGAATACCGTGCGGGATCTCTGATGTGATTCACCCCACTCGATCCTCGTGAAGGCGTTCGGAATCTTCCCAAATCAAACGATTCGCCTTGAGTGCCTATGAGGTCGTTGGTATGGTGCTGCAAGCAACAGAACCGGCCGACATCGGCGTTCCCCTGCATACCCCACCATCGCGCGCCCAGCATTCGGACATTTTCCGCCAATTGCAGGGCGCCTTGACATATTGTTGGGTTAAATAATGCGCTTCCGCAACTCGCGACTGCGGACCAAGATTGCGGCGATGCTGCTGTCACTCACCGCTCTGTGGGCCTTCGCGGCATGGGTGACCGCACGGGAGGGCGTCAACCTCCTCTGGGTGAGCACGCTGAACACGGTCGTGACCGCATCCAACCCGATGCTGGTCGAACTGCAGAACGAGCGCCGCTTCACCATGGTCTACCTCGCCGCTCCCAACCAGAACGGGCGCGAAGCCATGGTGACCCAGCGGAGCAAGACCGACAAGACCGTGGCGACCATGATCGACCGCACCGAGAGCGGCTCGGTGAGACGCGCCGCCGACGACACGCTCGAGAACCGCATGGCGGAGGCGGTCGGACTCCTGCGGAAGCTCGGCGACTACCGCCGGGCCGTGGACTCGGGCGCGATGGGCCGCAATCAGGCGCTCCAGAACTACACGGCCATGAACGAGGCCGTGTACCGCATGTACGACGCCATGGCCACCCTGGACGACGATGACTTCGCCGACGTCGTGCGCGCCGCCATCGCGGTCGCCCGTAGCGGCGAGCTGCTCACCCGGGAGGACGCGCTGGTCGCCGGCATGCTTCAGACCGGTCGGCTCAGCTCGGGAGATCTGCAGGCCGTCAACCAGTCCATCGCCGTCCGGCGCTACGCCTTCGACCAGGCGATGGTCGGGCTGCGCGACACCGAGCACCGCGAATACCAGGAGATGACCACCAGCCCCGAGCTGGCGGCGGTCAAGGCGCTGGAGGACCGGCTGCTCCAAACCCGGCCGGGCCAGCGCACGCGGGTCACCGCCGCGCAGTGGCGGCAGACCACCCAGGCCGGGCTGGCGGACATGAACCGGAGCATCGACGAGGCCGGTGAGCGCACCATCGACCGGGCCACGCCGCTCGGCGTCTGGGTCATCGTCCGGCTGCTGCTCGCCGGTGGTCTCGGCCTGCTCGCGGTCATCGCGTCCATCATCGTGTCGATCACCACGGCGCGCGCCCTCGTGCGGCAGCTGGAACGGCTGCGCGGCGCGGCCTGGGAGCTGGCCGAGCAGCGGCTGCCCGGCGTCGTCGAGCGGCTCGGGCACGGCGAGAAGGTCGACATCGCGGTCGAGGCGCCGCCACTGCAGTTCGGCAACGACGAGATCGGGCAGGTGGGGCGCGCGTTCAACGCCGTCCAGGAGACCGCGATCCGCACCGCCGTCGAGCAGGCGGAACTGCGCCGCGGCATCCGGGACGTCCTGCTGAGCCTGGCGCGCCGCACCCAGACGCTGGTGCACCGGCAGCTGAACATGCTCGACACGATGGAGCGCAAGCGGGACATCGACCCCAAGGACCTGGAAGAGCTGTTCCGGCTCGACCACCTCGCGACCCGCATGCGGCGCAACGCCGAGAACCTCATCGTGCTGTCGGGCTCGATCCCCGCCCGCGGCTGGCGGCAGTCGGTCCCGATGGTGGACGTCGTCCGCGCCGCCGTCGGCGAGGTCGAGGACTACACCCGCGTCACCGTGCTGCCGTTCGGCCCGATCGAACTGGCCGGACGGGCCGTCGGCGACGTCACCCACCTGCTGGCCGAGCTGATCGAGAACGCCGTGTCGTTCTCCCCGCCCGACACCGCCGTGCACATCGGCGGGCACCTCGTCGCCAACGGCTTCGCCATCGACATCGAGGACCGCGGGCTCGGCATGACCGACGACAAGCTCGCCGAGATCAACGAGCGGATCGTCGACCCGCCCGAGTTCAACCTGCGCAGCTCCGTGCAGCTCGGCCTGTTCGTCGTCGCGAAGCTGGCCGAGCGCTACGGCGTCCGCGTCGCGCTCAAGCGCTCCGCCTACGGCGGCACGACGGCCGTCATCGTCATCCCGCAGGAGCTGGTCGTCGAGAGCGGCGCCCGGCGGGCCCCCGCCGCCACCACCGAGAACGGCCTGGCCGTCCGGCAGCCGGCGGCGGTCCCGGCCGGCGCCGAGCGGGGCCGGCCTGCGGACGCGCAGGCGGCCGGGACGCGCGGTGTCGCGACCCTGACCAGGCAGCAGTCCGCCTCCCCGCTCGCCCTGGTGGCACCGCCCGCGTCCGAATCCGACGACACGGACGCCCCGGACTCCCCCGAGGCCCAGGCGACCGGGACTGGGACCGGCACCCGCTCGGACGCCACCGGCGACCCGCTGACCACCGGACCGCAGAGCACCGGACCGCAGAGCACCGGACCGCAGGCCGCCGAGCCGCTGAGCACCGCACCCCAGGCCGACCCCGCCCATGGTTCCGCCCCGGCGGAACCGCCGGACGGTCCCGAACCGCCCGGTGACGCAGCGACCAGTCACCCGGAGGACCAGCCGCCCGTGACCGATAGCTCAACCACCCCGTCCGGCCTGCCCGTCCGCGTTCCCCAGGCCAACCTCGCGGAGCCGCTGCGCACCGACGAGTCCGCCGCCGCCGAGCAGCCGGACGAGCACGACGACCCCGGCCGCTCGCCCGAGGAGATTCAGCGGATCATGGGTTCCTACCAGCGCGGCACCCGCCTTGCGAGGACGGCGGTCGAATCGCTCGGCAACGAAGCAGTGGAAGGCGAGGACGAGCAGTGAAGCAGAAGGCAGGTTCACCGTCCGATCTGGGCTGGCTGCTGGACGACCTGGTGCACCGCGTGCCGCACGCGCGCAACGCGGTCGTCCTGTCGGCGGACGGTCTCCTCATGGCCTCGTCGGAGGGGATGAGCCAGGACGACGGCGAGCACCTCGCCGCCGTGGCCGCCGGCATCCAGAGCCTGGCCAAGGGCGCCGGGGCGCGGTTCGGCGGCGGCCCCGTCCGGCAGACGATCATCGAGATGCAGTCGCGGTTCCTGCTCGTGACGGTGGCCGGGAAGGGCGCGTGCCTCGCAGTGCTGGCCGACGATGAGGCCGACGTCGGCCTCATCGCCTACGAGATGGCGATGCTCGTCACCAGCATGGGCGACCATCTCACCTCGCCGTCGCGGACGGAGACCGCCGCGGAGGGCCGCCCGACATGATGCCGCCCGAGGATCCCTCGCCCGAACTCTGGCCGGAGGACCCGCCGCGCCCGCCCGTCCCGGAGCCGGAACCGCACGAGCGCTACCTCGACGAGCACGCCGGACCCATGGTGCGGCCCTACGTGATGACCAGCGGGCGCATCGAGCCGACCCGGGGCAAGTTCGACCTGATCACACTCGTGGTCGCGGTCGGCGCGGAACCCGACACCACGATCGGGCTCGGACCCGAGCATCTGGCGATCCTCCAGCTCAGCCAGAACGTCATGTCGGTCGCCGAACTCACCGGGCACCTCGACCTGCCGGTCGCGACCGTGCGGGTGATGCTCGGCGACCTGCTCGACAAGGGGTTCGTCTCCCTGCAAGAACCCGAACCGGAGGCGGACATGCACGACATCAGGCTCTACAAGGCGGTGATCGATGGTCTCCGGGCCCTCTAGGGGCGTGCGCGCCCGCCGGCTCCCCACCGCGGTCAAGATCGTGATCGCGGGCGGTTTCGGGGTCGGCAAGACCACGATGGTGGGCACGGTCTCCGAGACCCAGCCGCTGCGCACCGAGGAACTCCTCACCGACCAGGGCGTCGGCGTGGACGACCTCTCCGGCGTCGAGCGCAAGAGCACCACCACGGTCGCGATGGACTTCGGCCGCATCACGATGCGGAACGAGTACGTCCTCTACCTGTTCGGCACCCCGGGCCAGGAGCGCTTCTGGTTCATGTGGGACGAGGTCTCCCTCGGGGCGCTCGGCGCCGTCGTCCTCGCCGACACCCGCCGGCTGTCCGACTGCTTCCCGTCGGTCGACTACTTCGAGCGCCGCGGCACCCCGTTCATCGTCGCCGTCAACTGCTTCGACGGCGCCAAGGAGTACGACCTCGCGGAGATCCAGATGGCCCTCAACCTGGGCCCCAAGGTCCCCGTCATGCTCTGCGACGCGCGCAGCCTCGAATCCTGCAAGCAGGTCCTCATCGACCTCGTCCTGCACGCGATGAAGGTCCGCGGCCTGACCGGAGAACCCGAACCCCAGAACGCCTAGAACGAGAAAGCGGGGCCGTTCCCGCCGCCGGCTCGACACCGGCGGCGGGAGCGGCCCCGCTTTGATCAGCCCGTGCGGGAGACGACGTAGTCGCAGAGGTTGGTGAAGGCGTCGCGGGCGGGGATGTCGGGGAGGGTGAGGAGTTCGGCGCGGGCGTCCTCGGCCCACTGGCGGAGGTCGGCGCGGGCGCGGTCCATGGCGGAGTGGGCGCGCAGCAGGGCCAGGGCCTCGGCGTGGAGGGCGTCGTCGGTGAGGTCCTGGACGAGGAGCTCGCGGAGGCGGGCGTCGTCCGGGCCGGAGCCGACACCGGCGAGGACCAGGTGCATCGGGAGGGTGCGGATGCCTTCGCGTAGGTCGGTGCCGGGAATCTTGCCGGACTCCTCCGTCTCGGCGTCGATGTCGAGGATGTCGTCGGACAACTGGAACGCGACGCCGATCTTCTCGCAGGCGGAGGTGATCGTGTCGACGACGTGCGAGGGGGCGCCGGACAGGAGGGCCCCGAACTGGCCGGAGACGGCGATGAGGGACGCGGTCTTGTCGGCGACGACGCCCAGGTAGTGCTTGAGGGGGTCGGCGTCCGTGCCGGGGCCGACGGTCTCCTGGATCTGGCCGCGGACGAGCCGGGCGAACGCGCGGGCCTGGATCCGGACGGCCTCCGGGCCGAGGTCGGCGAGCAGGTCGGACGCGCGGGCGAACAGGTAGTCGCCGGTGAGGATGGCGACGGTGTTCGTCCAGCGCGAGTTGGCGGACTCCTGGCCGCGCCGGACGGTCGCCTCGTCCATCACGTCGTCGTGGTACAGGGTGCCGAGGTGGGTCAGCTCGACGACGACGGCGGCGGGGACCACGCCGGACGCGGCGGGGTCCCCGAAGTGGGAGGCGAGCAGCACCAGCATCGGCCGGAACCGCTTGCCGCCCGCCTCGACGAGATGCTCGGACGCCTCGGTGAGCAGCGGGTCCTCGCCGCGCACGCAGTCGAGCAGCATGGTCTCGACGTCGGCCAGGCGCCCATTGGCGTCGGACGCGAGCGCGGCGTCGATGGGAAGCCCGAACGGGCCGGTCACCTTGTCGGCCGGCCCGCCGGACTTCTCGGCGGATGGGTTGCTCACCCAAGACTCCCTAACGGACGAACATGTGGGTCGTGGCCTGACCCGCGAGGTCCAGAACGGGCTGCGGGATCACGCCGAGTACAACAGTAGCCGTCACGCCGACGGCCACGGCGACCGCGGTGGCCGGCCCGGCGACCACGACCGGCCCGTCCGCGTCCGGCTCGCTGAAGAACATGACGACGATCACCCGGACGTAGAAGAACGCGGCGACGCCGGACGCGACGACGGCGACGATCACCAGCGGGGTCGCGCCCGCCTCGACGGCCGCCTTGAACACCGCGAACTTCCCGGTGAACCCGCTGGTGAGCGGGATGCCGGCGAACGCCAGCAGGAAGAAGGCGAACACGCCGGCGACGACCGGGGACCGTTTGCCGAGCCCGGCCCACCGGGACAGGTGCCCGGCCTCGCCGTTCGCGTCCCGCACCATCGTGACGACGGCGAACGCGCCGACCGAGGTGAAGCCGTAGGCGAGCAGGTAGAACAGGGTGCTCGACAGGCCGTGCGGGGAGCTGGCGATCACGCCCATGAGCAGGAAGCCCGCGTGCGCGATCGACGAGTAGGCCAGCAGCCGCTTGATGTCGGTCTGCGTGATCGCGATGAGCGACCCGACGACCATCGTGAGAATGGCCACGCCCCACATGACGGGCCGCCAGTCCCAGCGGAGCGTCTCGAACGCGACGTAGTAGACGCGCAGGATCCCGCCGAACGCGGCGACGACCGTGCCGGACGCCATCAGCGCCGTGATCGGGGTCGGGGCGCCCTGGTAGACGTCCGGCTTCCACATGTGGAAGGGGACGCCGCCGAGCTTGAACAGCAGCCCCACCGACAGCAGCGCGACGCCCGCGAGGAGCAGGGTCTCGCTGCCGGCGTCCTTGCTGATCTGCGCGGAGATGGCCGACAGCCGCACCGACCCGGCATACCCGTACAGCAGCGCGATTCCGTAGAGGAAGAACGCCGACGAGAACGCGCCGAGCAGGAAGTACTTGACCGCCGCCTCCTGGGAGAGCAGGCGCCGCCGGCGGGCGAGCCCGCACAGCAGGTACAGCGGCAGCGACATGACCTCCAGCGCCACGAACATCGTGAGCAGGTCGTTCGACGCCGGGAACATGATCATGCCGCCGACGGCGAACATCATCAGCGGGAACACCTCGGTCTGGGTGATCCCCGCCTCGGTGGTGCGCTGCTCGGCCTCGCTGCCGGGCAGCGCGGACGCCTGCGCGGCGAACGCGCCGTCGGCACGGGCCCCGCCGCGCTCGGCGATCAGCAGCAGGCTGACGAGCGCCAGCACCAGGATGGTGCCCTGGATGAACAGCGTCGGCCCGTCCACGCCGAGCGCGCCCTCGGCCGCGACGTGGTGCGGGTTCTCGCTCCACCCCAGCGCGATCGTCCACGCGAACGCGCCGGCGAGGCCGAGGAACGCGAGCGGCACCTGCACGTAGTAGCGCGCGTTGCGGCCGACGAACGCCTCGACGAGCACGCCCGCGACGGCGATGCCGAGGACCAGGAGCAGCGGGGCGATCTGCCCGTACTCGATGTGCGGCGCGGGGATGTCACCCCCCTGCGCGAGGACCGCGCTCACCTGGTTGGTGGTGCTCATGGACGGGCTCCGTTCTCGGCGACGTTACCGGTGATGTCCGGCGCCGGGTCGTGCTGGTCGACCCGGGCCAGCGTGTGGTCCACCGACGGGTTGATCACGTGCAGCACCGGCTGCGGGAAGAAGCCCATCGCCACGATGATCGCGATGATCGGGGCGATGACCCACTTCTCCCGGGCGGACAGGTCCTTCATGCCCTCGACCGCGGGGACCGTCGGGCCGCCCATGGTCCGCTGGTACATCCACAGGATGTAGATGGCGGCGAGCACGATGGCGATGATGGAGGCGACGGCGGCCCACTCATAGCGGCTGAACGTGCCGACCACGACGAGGAACTCCGAGATGAACGGCGACAGGCCGGGCAGCGACAGGCTCGACAGGCCGGCGACGAGGAACATCCCGGCCAGCACGGGCGCCACCTTCTGCATGCCGCCGAAGTCGGAGATCCGCGCCGACCTCCGCCGGACGATCATGAACCCGACGATGAGGAACAGCGCGCCGGTGGAGAAGCCGTGGTTCACCATGTACAGCGCCGCGCCCGACTGGGCCTGCGACGTCATCGCGAAGATGCCGAGCACGATGAACCCGAAGTGGGAGATCGACGTGTAGGCGATCAGCCGCTTCATGTCGACCTGCCCGATCGCGAGGACCGCGCCGTAGATGATGCTGACGACCGCGAACGCGAGCACGGCCGGCGTCGCCCACTTGGACGCGCCGGGGAACAGCTCCAGGCAGAACCGCAGCATCCCGTACGTGCCGACCTTGTCCAGGACGCCGACGATCAGCACCAGCGCGCCGGCCGGGGACTGCTGCGCCGCGTCCGGCAGCCAGGTGTGCACCGGGAACATCGGCGCCTTGATCGCGAACGCGACGAAGAAGCCGAGGAACAGCCACTTCGCCGTGGTCGGGTCGATGTTCATCTTCGACAGCTCGTCGAACATGAACGTCCCGTGCCCGAGGCCGCCGTCCGCGACGGACTTGGCCGACAGCGGGTACAGCCAGATGACGGCGACCAGCATCAGCAGCCCGCCGAACAGCGAGTACAGCAGGAACTTCACCGCGGCGTAGGAGCGCTGGGCGCCGCCGTAGGACCCGATGATGAAGTACACCGGGATCAGCATCGCCTCGAAGAAGACGTAGAAGAGGAACACGTCGGTCGCCGCGAAGACGCCGATCATGGTCGCTTCCAGCGACAGCAGCAGCGCGAAGTACGTCTTCGCCGATCGCTTCGGCGGGACGTCCGAGCCGCCGGAGCGGTCGGCCTCGTTCCAGGAGGCGAGGATGACCAGCGGGACGAGGATCACCGACATCAGGATCAGCGTCAGCGCGACGCCGTCGACGCCGAGCGCCCAGTGGACCCCGAACTCCCTGATCCACCAGTACTTCTCTTCGAACTGGAAGCGCGCCCCGCCCGCGTCGAAGCCCGCCGCCACGACGCCGGTGAGCGCCGCGACGACGAGGGAGACGCCGAGCGCGAACTGCTTGACCAGCGTCTCCCGCTCGCGCGGGATGACGACGAGCAGCAGCGCGCCCACCAGTGGCAGTCCGATGAGGACGCTCAGCCAGGGAAAGTCGCTCATGAAACGTTCACCACCAGGAGCGCCGCGACCACGAGGGCCGCGCCGCCCAGCATCGAGAGAGCGTAGGAACGGGCGAAGCCGGTCTGGACCCGGCGGAGCCGGCCGGAGCTGCCGCCGACACCGGCGGCGGTGCCGTTGACGAGGCCGTCGACGCCGCGTCCGTCGAACCAGACCGCGAGCCGGGTCAGCCACTGCCCGGGACGCATGAGCAGCGACTCGTTGAACGCGTCGCCGTACAGGTCCTTGCGGGCCGCGACCGTGACGAACGAGCCCTTGGGCGCCTCGCGCGGCACCTTGCGGGCGCCGTACTGCCGCCACGCGATCGCCGCACCGATGACCATCAGTACGAAGACGGCCGCGCCGGGGGCGGTGAGCCACGTGAACTCGTGCTCGTGCTCGGGGGCCCCGACGACCGGTTCGAGGAAGTCGGCGAACCCGCCGAGGATCAGCAGGCCGCCGGCGGCGACGGAACCGACCGCGAGCAGCACCAGCGGCACCGTCATGACCTTCGGCGACTCGTGCGGGTGGACGTCGTCCGCCCAGCGCTTCTCGCCGAAGAACGTCATGAACATCACGCGCGACATGTAGTAGGCGGTGATGGCCGCGCCGACCACCGCGCAGACGCCGAGGATCGCCCCGGACGTGCCGCCCTTGTCGAACGCGGCCTCGATGATGGCGTCCTTGGTGAACCAGCCGGACAGGAACGGGAACCCGATGATCGCGAGGTACCCGAGCCCGAACGTGACGTAGGTGAACATCATCACGGCGCGGAGCGCGCCGTAGTGGCGCATGTTCACGTCGTCCTTCATGCCGTGCATGACCGAGCCGGCCCCGAGGAACAGGCCCGCCTTGAAGAAGCCGTGCGCGATGAGGTGCGCGATGGCGAACACGTACCCGGCCTTGCCGAGCCCGGCCGCCAGCGTCATGTAGCCGATCTGCGACATCGTCGAGCCGGCCAGGGCCTTCTTGATGTCGTCCTTCGCGCAACCGATGATCGCACCGAACAGCAGCGTGGCCGCCCCGACGATCGTGACGACGAGCTGCGCGGTCTGCGACATCTCGAAGATCGGCCCGGACCGGACGATCAGGTAGACGCCGGCGGTGACCATCGTCGCCGCGTGGATGAGCGCCGACACCGGGGTCGGGCCCTCCATCGCGTCCAGCAGCCACGACTGCAGCGGCAGCTGCGCCGACTTGCCGCACGCGCCGAGCAGCAGGAGCAGCCCGATCGCGGTGGCCGTACCGGTGCTGAGCTGGGACGCGAGGCCCGCCTGTTCACCGCCGAGGATCGGCCCGTAGTCGATCGTGCCGAACGTGGCGAACATCAGCGCGATCGCGATGATGATCCCCATGTCGCCGACGCGGTTGACGACGAACGCCTTCTTCGCCGCGGTCGCCGCGGTCGGCTTGTGCTGCCAGAACCCGATCAGCAGGTACGAGGCGAGGCCCACGCCCTCCCAGCCGAGGAACATGACCAGGTAGTTGTTCCCGAGCACGAGCAGCAGCATCGCCGCGACGAACAGGTTCAGGTAGGCGAAGAACTTGCGCCGCTCGGGGTCCTCGGCCATGTAGCCGATGGAGTAGACGTGGATGAGCGAGCCCACCCCGGTGATCAGCAGGACGAAGCTGATGGACAGCGGGTCCACCAGCAGGTCCATGCCGATCTTGAAGGAGCCGACGTCGATGAAGTCCCACAGATGCTGGGTCCGGCTGCGCGCCGCGGCGTCGTAGCCGAGCATCTGCACGAGCATCGCGACGCCCACGCCGAACGACGCGACCGCCGTCGCGGTGCCGAGCAGGTGGCCCCACCTGTCGGTGCGCCTCCCTCCGAGCAGGAGGATCGCGGCGCCCGCGAGCGGGAGCGCGACGAGAAGCCAGGACGCGGCCTGGATGCCTTCCGCTTGCATTCCCGACCTCTCAGTACTTCAGCAGGTTCGCGTCGTCGACCGACGAGGACCTGCGGGTCCGGAAGATGGTCATGATGATCGCCAGGCCCACCACGACCTCCGCGGCGGCCACCACCATCACGAAGAACGCGATGATCTGGCCGTCGAGGTTGCCGTGCATGCGGGAGAACGAGATGAACGCCAGGTTGGACGCGTTCAGCATGAGCTCGATGCACATGAACACCACGATCGCGTTGCGGCGCACGAGGACGCCGAGCGCTCCGATGGTGAACAGGATCGCCGAGAGCGCCAGGTAGTGCCCCGGACTCATTGACCAGCCTCGCCTTCACTCGTGCCGCCGCCCGCGGCCGGCGTCCCCGCCTTCACCGAGCGCCCCTCGGCGTCGGCCTCCTCGGCCTCCTCGGTGACCGCCTTGACCGCGGCCACGTCCCGTTCGAGCGCCTCCTCCTCGGTACCGCCGAACAGGTCGGCGTGCCGCTCGGCGGTGTCGGTGCGGGCCGCGATGACCGGGTTGAGCGAGAGCTCCGACGGCGTCCCGTCCGGCAGCAGCGCCGGCATGTCGACGGCGTTGTGCCGGGCGTAGGTGCCGGGGCCCGGCAGCGGGCCCGGGTGGTCGCCGGCCAGGAACCGGCCCTTGGACAGGTCCTTCTGCGTCGGCTTCGGCTCGGTGCGCTCGCGGTGCGCCAGCACCATCGCGCCCAGCGCCGCGGTGATCAGCAGGGCGCTGGTCGCCTCGAACGCGAACACGTACTTGGAGAACAGCAGCCGGGCCAGGCCGATCACGTTGCCCTCGGCGTTGGCCTGGTTCAGGCCCGCCGAGCCGCCGAGCGACGCGTTCCCGAGGCCCGCGGTCAGCAGGGCGATGAAGCCGATCGAGGCGATCACGCCCCAGAAGCGCTGCCCCCGGATCGTCTCCACCAGCGAGTCGGTGGTACTGACCCCGACGACCATCATCACGAACAGGAACAGCATCAGCACCGCGCCGGTGTAGACGATCACCTGGACGAACGCCAGGAACGGCGCGTTCTGGATCGCGTACAGCGCGGCGAGGCTCAGCATCACGGTCGCCAGCAGCAGCGCCGAGTGCACCGCCTTCCGTGTGAAGATCATGCCGAGCGCGGCGAGCACCGAGACGACGGCGAGCAGCCAGAAGAAGAACGGCTCACCGGACTGCTTGTCGGCGACCTCGGCCGCGAGGACGGCGGTGCTCATTCGCCCTCACCGTCCTTGCGCCGCTTCTCCGCCTTCACCGCGTTGTCGAGGCTCGCCCGGCCGCCGCCCTCGGACGGGACGGCCGGGCCCTCGTCGGGCTGGAGGCCGAGGCGGTAGTAGTCCTCCTCGGTGTCGCCGAGCCGCATCTCGTGCGGCGGCGTCTCCATGCCTTCGCGCAGCGGCGCCAGCAGCATGTCCTTGGTGTAGATCAGGCTCTCGCGGCTGTCGTCGGCGAGCTCGTACTCGTTCGTCATCGTGAGCGCCCGGGTGGGGCACGCCTCGATGCAGAGCCCGCAGAGGATGCAGCGCAGATAGTTGATCTGGTAGGTGCGGCCGTACCGCTCGCCGGGCGAGTACCGCTCGTCCTCGGTGTTGTCGGCGCCCTCGACGAAGATGGCGTCCGCCGGGCAGGCCCACGCGCACAGCTCGCAGCCGATGCACTTCTCCAGCCCGTCCGGCCAGCGGTTCAGCTGGTGCCGCCCGTGGAAGCGCGGGGCGGTCGGCTTCTTCACCTCCGGGTACTGGACGGTCTCGCTCTTCATGAACATCTGGTGGAACGAGACCCCGAACCCCTTGACCGGGTTCAGGAAATCACTTACTCCCACTGGTGACCTCCTCGGAGGAAGTTTCGATCGTGGGCCGGACCGGCTCGTGGACGCGGCCGTGGTAGTGCGGCAGGTCCAGCGGCGGCACCGGGAACCCGCCCGCGGCCGGGTCGGGCCGGTCGCCCTGTGCGGCGCCGGGGACGATCTCCTTGTCGTCCTCGCCGCCCCGGACCATCTCCCAGACCACCGTCGCCACCAGCACGACCGCCGCCGCCACCGCGGTGGCGATGGCGATCTGCTGGATGTCGTAGCCCTCGTTGCGGAACGCGCGGATGGCCGCGACCAGCATGATCCAGCCGAGCGAGACCGGGATCAGCACCTTCCACCCGAGCCGCATCAGCTGGTCGTAGCGGACCCGCGGCAGCGTGCCGCGCAGCCAGATGAAGAAGAAGATGAACAGGAAGACCTTGATCAGGAACCACAGCACCGGCCACCAGCCGGAGTTGGCGCCGGCCCAGACGGTGGAGATCGGCGCGGGTGCGCGCCAGCCGCCGAGGAACATCGTGGTGGCGAGCGCCGACAGGGTGGTGAGGTTGATGTACTCGGCGAGGAAGAACATCGCGAACTTCAGCGACGAGTACTCGGTGTGGAAGCCGCCGACGATCTCGCCCTCGCCCTCGGGCAGGTCGAACGGGATGCGGTTCGACTCGCCCATCATCGTGATCACGTACACGATGAAGGACGGCGCCAGCAGCACCACGAACCAGGTGTCGTGCTGCTCCGCGACGATCTCCGACGTGGACATCGAGCCCGCGAACATGAACACCGCGACGAACGACAGGCCCATCGCGATCTCGTAGGAGATCATCTGCGCGGACGAGCGGAGCCCGCCGAGCAGCGAGTACGGCGACATCGACGACCAGCCGGCGAGCACCACGCCGTAGATCCCCATCGACGACATCGCGAGGACCAGCAGCACCGCGACCGGAAGGTCGGTGCCCTGCAGCGCCGTCTGGTGACCGAAGATCGACACCGTCGGCCCGAACGGGATGACGATGAACGAGATGAACGCAGGCACCGCCGCCATGACCGGCGCCAGGACGAACACCACCTTGTCCACCTGGCGGGGGACGATGTCCTCCTTCAGCGCCAGCTTGACGCCGTCGGCGAGGCCCTGGAGCAGGCCGAACGGCCCGGCGCGGTTCGGCCCGACGCGCAGCTGCATCCGGCCGATGACGCGGCGCTCGATCCACATCGTCAGCAGCACGGTCACGACGAGGAACGCGAAGATCACGACGACCTTGCCGCCGATCAGCCACCACGGGTCGGCGCCGAAGTCCTGCAGCGTCGGGTCGGCCGCCGGGGCGGCGGCGAGGGGACTCATTCGGTGCCTCCAGCGTTCTCGGTCGCCGTCGCGAGCATCCCGCTCGCGATCTTGACGACGCCGCCCGCGGCCGTGCCCAGGTCCCGGTACAGGGCGCAGCCGGCCGAGTTCGTCGGCAGCCACACCACCCGGTCGGGCAGGTCCGGGGTGATCTCCAGCGGGAGCGTCACCTCGCCGCGCGCCGCCGACACGGTCACCGCGTCGCTCGCGCCGATCTCCGCGGCCGTCGCGGGCGACAGCCGGGCGGTCGCGGGCTTGGCGGTGCCCGCGAGGAACGGCTCCCCGTCCTGCAGCCGACCCCGGTCCAGCAGCAGCCGCCACGTCGCGACCAGCGCCTCACCCTGCTCGGGGTGCGGCGGCAGCTCCTGCGCCGTGTTCGGCGCCTCCGGCCGCTCGCCGCGGTGGGCGCCGAGCTCGGTCAGCTCGCGGCGGGCCGCCTCCGGGCCGGGCAGGCCCAGGTGGACGTCCATCTCGTCGGCAAGCGCGTCCAGCACCCGCAGGTCGGACATCCGCCCGGCCGACTTCAGCACGGTGTCGAACGGGCGGCCGCGGCCCTCCCAGTCGACGAACGTCCCGGACTTCTCCGCGACGGCCGCGACCGGGAGCACCACGTCGGCGCGGTCGGTGACCGCGGACGGGCGCTGCTCCAGGCTCACCACGAACGGGGCGGCGTCCAGCGCCCGCAGCATCGCATCCGGGTCGGGCAGGTCGTAGGGGTCGACGCCGCCGACGAGCAGCGCGCCGCGCCGCCCCTCCGCCGCCGCCGCGATGATCCCGGCGGTGTCCTCGCCGGGCCCGGCGGGCAGCTCCGCGACGCCCCAGGTGCGGGCGACCTCGGCGCGTGCGGCGGGGTCGGTGACCGGGCGGCCGATCGGCAGCAGGCCGGGCAGTGCCCCGGCCTCGATCGCGCCGCGTTCCCCGGCCCGGCGCGGCACCCACGCCAGCTTCGCGCCGGTGACCTGCGCGAGCCGGACCGCCGCGGTCAGCGCGCCGGGGCTGGTCGCGAGCCGCTCACCGGCCAGGATCACGGCGCCGGGCGTCTCCAGCAGCGTCCTGACGTCGGACCGGGCCTCGTCCCCGATGAGGGAGCCGAGCGTCTCGGCCTCCGCGCCGGGCGGCGTCGGCAGCAGCGTGCCGCCGACCTTGGTGAGCCCGCGCGTCGCGAACGGCGCGGCGGCGTACACCGGGAGCCGGTTCCTGCGGAACGCCTTGCGGAGCCGCAGGAACACGATCGGCGACTCCTCCTCCGGCTCGAAGCCGGCGAGGACGACGACGGGCGCCTTCTCCAGGTCGGCGTAGGAGACCTCGATGGAGCGTCCCGCGACGGACGACGCGAAGAACCGCGACTCCTCGTCCGACAGCGCGCGGGCCCGGAAGTCGACGTCGTTGGTGCCGAGCGCGATCCTGGCGAACTTGGCGTACGCGTAGGCGTCCTCGAGGGTGACGCGGCCGCCGGTCAGCACGCCGGCCGAGCCGCGCGCCGCCGCGAGGCCGCGCGCCGCGATGGTGAGCGCCTCCGGCCAGGACGCCGGCTCCAGCTCGCCGTCCTCGCCCCGGACGAGCGGGGTGGTGAGCCGCTCCGGCTGCGTGGCGTAGGTGAACGCCCAGCGGCCCTTGTCGCAGTTCCATTCCTCGTTGACCTGCGGCTCGTCCCCGGCCAGCCGGCGGGTGACCTTCCCGCGCCGGTGGTCGGTGCGCAGCCCGCAGCCCGCCGCGCAGTGCTCGCAGACGCTCGGCTGCGACACGAGGTCGAACGGCCGGGACCGGAACCGGTACGCGGTGCCGGTGAGCGCTCCCACCGGGCAGATCTGCACGGTGTTGCCGGAGAAGTAGGAGTGGAAGGGGTTGCCGTCGGCGGTCGCGATCTCCTCCTTCGCCCCGCGATCGAAGAAGTCGATGAACGGGTCGCCGGCGATCTCGTCGGAGAAGCGGGTGCAGCGGGTGCACTGGATGCACCGCTCCCGGTCGAGCAGCACCTGGCTGGACAGCGGGATCGGCTTAGGCCAGGTCCGCTTGGTCTCCAGGAACCGCGTCTCGCCCCGCCCGTTGGACATCGCCTGGTTCTGCAGCGGGCACTCGCCGCCCTTGTCGCAGACCGGGCAGTCCAGCGGGTGGTTGATGAGCAGGAACTCCATGACGCCGTGCTGGGCCTTGTCGGCCACCGGCGAGGTGAGCTGGGTCTTGACCACCATGCCCGGCATCACCGGCGTCGTGCAGGACGCCTGCGGCTTCGGCATCCCCCGGCCGTTCCCCGCGTCGGGGATCTCCACAAGGCACTGCCGGCACGCGCCGATCGGGTCGAGCAGCGGGTGCTCGCAGAACCGGGGGATCTGGATGCCGATCAGCTCGGCGGCCCGGATGATCAGCGTGCCCTTCGGCACCTCGATCTCGAAGCCGTCGATGGTGCAGGACACCATCTCCACGGGCTTCTCCACCGCCGACTTGTCGTCGGTGACGGTCACTTGGCACCTCCCCAGAGGGTGGACTTGGCCGGGTCGAACGGGCAGCCGCCCTGCTCGAAGTGCTGGAGGTACTCGTCCCGGAACAGCTTGATGGACGACACGACCGGGCTGGTCGCGCCGTCGCCGAGGGCGCAGAACGCGCGGCCGAGGATGTTGTCGGAGATGTCCAGCAGGGTCTCCAGGTCCTCCTCGGAACCGTCGCCGGCCTCCAGCCGCTTGAACATGTTCTTGTACCAGTAGGTGCCTTCGCGACACGGCGTGCACTTGCCGCACGACTCGTGCGCGTAGAACTCCGACCAGCGCTGGACGGCCCGCACGACGCAGGTCGTCTCGTCGAAGATCTGCAGCGCCCGGGTGCCGAGCATGGACCCGGCGGCGCCGACGGACTCGAAGTCCAGCGGGACGTCCAGGTGCTCGTCGGTGAAGATCGGCGTGGACGACCCGCCGGGCGTCCAGAACTTCAGCCGGTGGCCCGCGCGGACGCCGCCCGCCATGTCGAGCAGTTCGCGCAGCGTGATGCCGAGCGGCGCCTCGTACTGGCCGGGCCGCGTGACGTGCCCGGACAGCGAGAAGATCCCGAAGCCCTGCGACTTCTCGGTGCCCATCGCGGCGAACCACTCCGGCCCGTTCCCGATGATCGAGGGAACCGAGGAGATCGACTCGACGTTGTTGATGACGGTGGGCCCGCCGTACAGGCCCGCGACGGCCGGGAAGGGGGGCTTCAGCCTGGGCAGACCGCGGAACCCCTCCAGGGAGTCCAGCAGCGCCGTCTCCTCGCCGCAGATGTAGGCGCCGGCGCCGCAGTGCACGACCACGTCCAGGTCGTAGCCGGAGCCGAGGATGTCCTTGCCGATGTATCCGGCCTCGTACGCCTCCGCCACCGCCTGCTGGAGGCGGCGGATCACGTGCAGGACCTCGCCGCGCACGTAGATGAACGCCTGGTTCGACTTGATGGCGTACGCGCTGATGATGACGCCCTCGATGAGGACGTGCGGGTTCGCCATCATCAGCGGGATGTCCTTGCACGTGCCCGGCTCGGACTCGTCGGCGTTGACGACGAGGTAGCGCGGGTTCGGGCTGGACGGGGGCAGGAAGCCCCACTTCATCCCGGTGGGGAATCCGGCGCCGCCGCGGCCGCGGAGCCCGGAGTCCTTGACGGCCTGGACGATCTCGTCCGGCGCCATGCGCAGCGCGGTGCGCAGCGCCGTGTAGCCGCCGCCGCGCTCGTAGCCGGCGCGGGTGAACGAGTCGGCCTGGTCCCAGTTGTTCGTGAGGACGGGGGTCAGCGTGGTCACTTGTTCCGTCCCTCCTGGCTGCCGGGCTTGGCCTCGCCGGGGATGGGCTCGCCCGGCTCGTGCGGCGGCTCGGCGATCTGCTCCGGCTTCACCGGTTCCTCCGGCCGCTCGCGGTCGGCGTCGACGGCGGGGGCCGCCCACCCGCGCTCCTGCGCGAGCTTCAGGCCGACCAGCGACTCCGGCCCGGCCTGGACGCCCTCGCCGGCGAGCCCGTCCGGGAACCCGGCGAGCACGCGGGACGCCTCCCTCCAGGTGCTCAGGCGGTTCGGGCCGCGGGAGGGGAGCACGTCGTTGCCGAGGCGCAGGTCGTCGACGAGCTGCTTGGCCTTCTCGGGAGTCATGTTGTCGAAGAACTCCCAGTTGACCATCACCACGGGGGCGAAGTCGCAGGCCGCGTTGCACTCGACCCGCTCAAGGCTGACCTTGCCGTCCGGGGTGGTCTCGTCGTGGCCGACCCCGGTGTGCTCGCTCAGCTCGTCCCAGATCTGGTCGCCGCCCATGATCGCGCACAGCGTGTTCGTGCAGACGCCGACGTGGTAGTCCCCGACCGGCTTCTGCTTGTACTGCGTGTAGAACGTGACGACGCCCATCACCTGCGCGGGCGTGATGCCGAGCGTCTCGGCGCAGAACGCCACGCCGTCCTTGGTGACGTGGCCCTCCTCCGATTGCACCAGGTGCAGCATCGGCAGGAGCGCCGACCGCGGCCGCGGGTACCGGCCGATGATCTCCTTGGCGTCCCGCTCCAGCCGCTCGCGTACGTCGGGTTCGTATGTCATCGGTCCACTCCCCCCATGACCGGGTCGATGCTGGCCACGGCGGCGATGATGTCGGCGACCATGCCGCCCTCGCTCATCGCCGGGGCGGCCTGCAGGTTGACGAAGGACGGCTCGCGGAAGTGCACGCGGTAGGGGCGGGTGCCGCCGTCGCTGACCACATGGGCGCCGAGCTCGCCGCGCGGCGACTCGATCGGCACGTACGCCTGCCCCGCCGGCACCCGGAAGCCCTCCGTCACCAGCTTGAAGTGGTGGATCAGCGCCTCCATCGAGGTGCCCATGATGTGCGCGATGTGCCGGGGCGAGTTGCCCATGCCGTCCGCGCCGATGGCCAGCTGCGCCGGCCAGCCGATCTTCTTGTCCTCGATCATGACCGGGCCCTTGACCGTCTGCAGCCGCTCCAGGCACTGCTCGACGATCCGCAGCGACTGCTCCATCTCGTCCATCCGGACGAGGTAGCGGCCGTACACGTCGCAGGTGTCCTGCGTCGGGACCTCGAAGTCGTAGGTCTCGTAACCGCAGTAGGGCTGCGACTTGCGCAGGTCCCACGGCAGGCCGGTCGAGCGCAGTATCGGGCCGGTGATGCCGAGCGCCATGCAGCCGGTCAGGTCGAGGTACGCGACGTTCTGCGTGCGGGCCTTGAAGACGTGGTTGTCGTCCATCAGCTTGCGCAGCGCCTGGATCCGCTTCGGCATCCGGTCCAGGTAGTCGCGGACCTTGCTGGCCGCGCCGCTCGGCAGGTCCTGCGAGACGCCGCCCGGCCTGATGTAGGCGTGGTTCATCCGCAGGCCGGTGATCTCCTCGAACAGGTCGAGGGTGTACTCGCGCTCGATGAACCCGTTCAGCATCACGGTCGTCGCGCCGAGCTCCAGCCCGAACGTGGCGATCGCGACCAGGTGGGAGGAGATCCGGTTCAGTTCCATCATCATCACGCGGATGATCTGGGCCCGCTCGGGGATCTGGTCCTCGATGCCGAGCAGCCGCTCCACGCCGAGGCAGTACGTCGCCTCGTTGAACAGCGGGGCCAGGTAGTCCATCCGGGTGCAGAACGTGGTGCCCTGCGTCCAGGTGCGGAACTCCATGTTCTTCTCGATGCCGGTGTGCAGGTAGCCGATGACCACCCGGGCCTCGTTCACCGTCTCACCGTCGAGCGTGAGGATCAGCCGGAGCACGCCGTGCGTGGACGGGTGCTGCGGGCCCATGTTGATGACGAGCCGCTCGTCGCCCATCTCCTCGGCGGCGGAGACGACCTTCTCCCAGTCCTGCCCGCCGACGTCGAAGACCTTGCCCTCGGCCGCCTCTTCGGCGGCGTACGCGTCGTACTCGGTGTACTTCGTCGAACTCATACGTACGACCGCCTTTCGTCCGGCGGCGGAATCTCCGCTCCTCGGTACTCGACGGGGATGCCGCCGAGCGGGTAGTCCTTGCGCTGCGGGTGCCCCACCCAGTCGTCCGGCATCTCGATGCGGGTCAGCGCGGGGTGGCCGTCGAAGACGATCCCGAAGAAGTCGTACGTCTCGCGCTCGTGCCAGTCGGCCGTCGGGTAGACGGGGACCAGCGACGGGACGTGCGGGTCGGCGTCGGGGCAGCTCGCCTCCAGCCGGACCCGCCGGTTGTGCGTGATCGACAGCAGGTGGACGACGGCGTGCAGCTCGGCGCCCTCGTCCTTCGGGTAGTGGACGCCGGACACGCCCGAGCACAGCTCGAAGCGCAGCGACGGGTCGTCCCGCATGGTCTTGGCGACCTCGCGCAGGTGCTCGCGCCTGACGTGGAAGGTCAGCTCGCCGCGGTGCACGACGACGCGCTCGATCGCGTCCCCGAAGTCCGGCCCCGCCTTCTCCGGGGACGACCCCGAACCCCGGAGAGCCCTTTCCAGCTCGTCCGCGATCTCGTCGAACTCGCCGGGCTCGGCGGCGCCGCCCGGCCCGCCGTACGGGCGCGGCGCCGACACCTTCGGGCTCTGCCGGACGACGAGGCCGCCGTACCCGGAGGTGTCGCCGGTCGTCTTCGCGCCGAACATGCCCTTGCGGACGACCGGCTGCTCGCGGCGCTCCTCCTCGGCGTGCGCGGGCAGCTGGTCGGCGGCCTGCTCGGCCTGCTGCTCGGGGTGCTCCGAACTCACGTCACGCCCCCTGTCCGAGAAGCGGCAGCTGCCGGCGCTTGGCCTCTTCCAGCTCGGCGATCTGCTTCTCGCGCTGCGGGCCGAGCTTGGTGTTCTGGATCTTGTCGTGCAGCTTCAGGATCGCGTCCAGCAGCATCTCCGGCCGCGGCGGGCAGCCGGGCAGGTAGATGTCCACCGGGACGATGTGGTCGACGCCCTGCACGATCGCGTAGTTGTTGAACATGCCGCCGGACGAGGCGCACACGCCCATCGCGATGACCCACTTCGGCTCGGTCATCTGGTCGTAGATCTGCCGCAGCACCGGCGCCATCTTCTGGCTCACCCGGCCCGCGACGATCATCAGGTCGGCCTGCCGCGGCGTCGCCGAGGCACGCTCCATCCCCCACCGGGAGAAGTCGTGCCGGGGGTCGCCGGCCGCCATCATCTCGATCGCGCAGCAGGCGAGGCCGAACGTCGCCGGCCACACCGAGCTCTTGCGCGCCCATCCCGCGACCTGCTCGACCGTGGTCAGCAGGAATCCGCTGGGCAGTTTCTCCTCTAGACCCATGTCAGTCCCACTCCAGACCGCCGCGCCGCCAGATGTAGGCGTACGCCACGAGGACGGTGACGATGAAAAGAACCATCTCGACAAGGCCGAAGAGCCCCATCCGGTCGAAAGCGACCGCCCAGGGATAAAGGAAGATGATCTCAATATCGAAGACGATGAAGAGCATCGCCGTCAGGTAGTACTTGATCGGAAATCGTCCGCCGCCGACGGGCTGGGGGGTCGGCTCGATGCCGCACTCATAGGCGTCCAGCCGGGCGCGGTTCCACCGCTTCGGGCCGGTGAACGCGGCCATCAGCACCGAGCCGCCGGCGAAGGCGAAGGCGAGCACTCCGAGCACGATGATCGGAATATAGAGATCCATATCCCTACGACCTCTCCTCGGGACGTACGACGTTGTACGGGACGGGCCGACCGCGACCCGCCACCCTAACCAAGGTGATCAATAGCGCTCCCCTCAGGGGGTCGGGTTATGCACTGTAGTCCGCTCACCTGCGGAAGCTTGAATTCGATCAGCCGCGTCGTCCGCCCGCTCATGCCGCCGGAGCCACCTTCTGCATCGCGTTGATGACACGGTCCATCGCGTCCCCGCCCTTGGGGTCGGTCAGGTTGGCCAGGAGCTTGAGCGTGAAGCGCATCAGCGTCGGATGCGGGAGGCCGTGCGATGTGAGGAACTTCATGATGCGCGGATCGCCGATCGCCTGCACGAACACGCGGGCGAGGGTGAAATAGCCGCCGTGCTCGTCCTTCAGGATGCGCGGGTACTCGTACAGGGTCCGCTCGCGCTGCGCCGGGGTGCGGCGGGCGAGCGCCTGCACCATGATGTCGGCCGCCAGCCGGCCGGACTCCAGCGCGTAGTCGATGCCCTCGCCGTTGAACGGGTTGATCATGCCGCCGGCGTCGCCGACGAGCAGCATGCCGCGGGTGTAGTGCGGCTGCCGGTTGAAGCCCATCGGCAGCGCGGCGCCGCGGATCTTCGAGGTGGCGTGCTCCTCGTCGAACTGCCAGTCCTCCGGCATCTGCGCGCACCAGCGCTGCAGCATGCCGCGGTAGTCGACGCTCTGGAACGCCTTGCTGGTGTTGAGGAGGCCGAGCCCGACGTTGGACGTCCCGTCGCCGACGCCGAACACCCAGCCGTAGCCGGGCAGGAGGCGCTCGCCGTCCCAGAGTTCGAGCCACGCCTCCATGTAGTCGTCGTCGTGGCGCGGCGTCTGGAAGTAGCGGCGGACCGCGACGCCCATCGGACGGTCCTCGCGCCGCCGCAGCCCCATCGCGAGCGACAGCCGGGTCGAGTTGCCGTCGGCGGCGACGACGAGCGGCGCCCGGAACTCGACCTCCTCGCCGTCGAACTGCGCGGTGACGCCGATGATGCGGTCGGTGCGCTCGTCCAGGATGGGACCGGTCACGTTGCAGCCCTGCAGCAGTTGCGCGCCGGCCTTCGCGGCGTGCTCGGCGAGCAACTGGTCGAGGTCGGTGCGCTTGCGGACGAGGCCGAAGTCGGGGAACGAGGCGAGTTCCGGCCAGGGCAGCTCGACCTTGACGCCGCCGCCGTAGATGCGCAGCCCCTTGTTGCGCCCCCAGCCGGGGTCGTTGATGTCGACGCCCATGCCGATGAGCGCGCGGACGGCCCGCGGGGTGAGCCCGTCGCCGCAGATCTTGTCCCGGGGGAAGGCGGCCTTCTCCAGCAGGAACACGTCCAGGCCCGCCTGCGCGAGCCAGTAGGCGGTCGACGACCCGGCGGGGCCTGCCCCGACGACGATCACGTCCGCGTGTCGGGTGGAGTCGGTCACGGCGGTCCTCTTCAGCTCGTTCGCTTGTGAAGCACTTCACAAGGATCCGACAGGGGAGTCTATTCCTTTATCACGACTGGTGGGTACTTCTGGGTCGGTCTGAGTTCGGACCGGTCCGGCCCACCGGCCGCGGCGATCAGCCCGGATTGACGGCGTGGTGCAGCGCGGCCACCCCGAACGTGAGATCACGCCAGCGCACGCCGCCCCACCCCGCGTCCTGGATCAGCCGCGCCAGCGCCGCCTGGTCGGGCCAGGCGAGCGTCGACTCGGCGAGGTAGCGGTAGGAGTCGGGATTGGAACTGACCCGCGCCAGCAGCGGCAGCCCGTAGCGCAGGTGCGCCTTGTGGCCGAGCGCCAGCAGCGCGTTCGGCGGATGGCTCACCTCGCAGACCAGCAGCCGCCCGCCCGGCCTGGCCACCCGGCGCAGCTCGCGCAGCGCCCGGCCGGTGTCGGCGACGTTGCGCAGCCCGAACGAGATCGTGACGGCGTCGAACGAGGCGTCCGCGAACGGCAGCCGCAGCGCGTCCCCCGCCACGAAGCTCAGCCGCCGCACGTCCGCCTGCCGCCGCACCCCGACGCGCAGCATGCCGAGCGAGAAGTCGCACGCCACGGTGTCGGCGCCCGCCTCCGCGAACGGCACCGAAGAGGTACCCGTCCCCGCCGCGAGGTCGAGGACGCGCTCACCGGGCTTCGCCTCCAGCGCCCGCACGACCTCCCGGCGCCACCGCCGGTCCTGCCCGCCGGTCATCAGCGTGTTCAGCAGGTCGTACCGCTCGGCGGTGCCGTCGAACATCGCCGCGACGTCGGCGGGCTGCTTGTCAAGAGAGGCGCGGGTCATGCCCCCACCCTAGAAGGACGGCCGACCCGCCGCGCGCACCGCCCGGCGCCCCGCGGCCGGCGGCTACTCCCCGCCGGGGCGCAGCCCGTCCTCTTTGGTGAGGCTCTTGTCGAATTTCCGGCGCTGGGAGCGGACGCCGCGGTTCACGGCCGCGGACATCCGGTCGCGCTGCGCGGACAGCAGTACGTAGCTGACGATGCCGCTGATCAGCAGGGCCGTCAGCAGGAGCAGGAAGCCGCGGGCGCCGAAGAGCGCCAGCACACCCGCGGTCGCCCCGAAGATGGCGAGCCGCGCGACGGTGTAGAGAATGACGGATCGCATGGCCCTTCGAGGTTATCCCCGGTGCTCCATGGTCCGGCCCCTGGGGTCACTTCAGGACGTCCAGGAAGAGGGCCGGGTCGACGTTGCCGCCGGAGAGGATCGAGACGTAGGTGCGCCCCTCCGGCAGTTCGGCCCGGTGGTGGAGGTAGGCGGCGGTGGCGGCGGCGCCGCCCGGTTCGGCGATCAGGCGGGCCTCGCGGGCGAGGCGCCGCATCGCCTGGCGGATCTCGTCCTCGGTGACGGTGACGATGCCGTCCACGTGCGCCTGGATGTGCGCGAACGGGAGGTCGCCGACCTGCTGGACGCGGAGGGCGTCGGCGATGGTGCGGCCGGTCTTCTCCGCGTCCCAGGAGACGGGACGTCCCGCGGCCATCGAGTCGCGGGCGTCCGCGGCGAGCTCCGGTTCGACGCCGATGACCTTCGCCTCGGGGCGCAGCGCCTTGACGGCGGCGGAGACACCCGCGATGAGGCCGCCGCCGCTGATCGGGACGAGCACGACGTCGGCGTCCGGGCAGTCCTGGACGATCTCCAGCCCGGCGGTGCCCTGCCCGGCGATGACCCGAGCGTCGTCGTAGGGCGGGATCATCGTGAAGCCGTGCGCGGCGGCGAGCTTGCCCGCGGTCTCGGCGCGGGCCTGCGCGGTCGGCTCGACGTAGACGACCTCGGCGCCGAGCGCGATGCACCGGTCGACCTTCACGCCGGGGGTGGTGTGCGGCATGACCAGGACCGCCTTGATGCCCAGGGCGCGGGCCGCGTAGGCGACGGCCTGCGCGTGGTTGCCGCTGGAGTGCGTCACCACGCCGGCCGCGCGCTCGGCGGCGGTGAGGGACGCTATGGCGGCGTACGCGCCGCGCACCTTGAAGGCGCCGATCGGCTGCAGCGACTCGGCCTTCACCAGCAGCGCCGGCTCTCCGGCGGCGGGGTCGGGGTCGCGGGGAAAGGGAACGAGCGGGGTCCGGACCGCGACGCCCGCGATGCGCTCGGCGGCCCGCTCGATCTCCGGCAGCGTGACTAGATCGGACATGGTCTCGAAGACTACTTCGGGCGCCGCCGGCAGGGGCCCGGAGACGCGTTTCCGCCGTGACATGGCAGGTCAAACGGGGTCAGCGTGCACGCTGTGCCAGAGGAGGCGAATACTGAGCGCGATCGCTCCAGTTCGGGAAACTACGGTCGGTGATCTTTTCCGAAAACAAGGGAGAAATCGGTCTTGACCCGCCACACTGTTAAACAGTCCACCCGCGCCGAGAGCGGGACAAAGGGGGAGAGAAAACGTGGAGAGCACGAGCGAGCGCCTGCTGACCCCAGGGGAGGTCGCCGCCCTCTTCCGGGTCGACCCGAAGACGGTCACCCGGTGGGCCGCCGCGGGCCGGATCAGCAGCATCCGCACTCCGGGGGGCCACCGGCGCTTCCGCGAGTCCGAGGTGCACGCGCTGCTGCGCGGCGAAGAGCCCGTCGCCGAGCATTCATCGGCCCGCTGACGAGGCTCTGGCCGCCCGGACCGCCGCGCCACGGACCGGTCCTTCCAGCCGGGCGGCCGGGGCATCGCACCCGACCCGGGGGCGTCTCCCGCTCAGTCCTCCGCGTCCCCCTTCCACTCCTCGAACCTGCGGAGCAGATCCGCGTCCTCGTCCCGCCAGCGGCGCCGCCTGTCCTCCAGTTCCTCCTCGGTGAGCGACTCGCGGAGAAGCCGGTCGTAGTCGGGGTCGCCGGGGCCGATCTCGACGTAGGCGTCGGCGATGATCCGTCCCTCGCGCGCCTCCGGCCCGGACTCGTCCGCGTCGGCGACGACGCTGTGCGGAACCCGGAGCGTGCCGTCGGGGAGCCGGATCACGTACATCGTCGACCACCCTCGCCGTCTGCCATCGCGGTGTCCTAGATCCCGTACCTGCGGTTGAAGAAGAGCATGACCTCAAGCGCCGTCCTGATGTTGCCGGCGAGCATATCCACGAGCGCGGGCCGCTGCCGGGAGGAGATCGCGGCGAACGCGTCGGCGAAGAACTCGCGGCGGCCGAGCGCGTCCGGCTGCCTGTGGAACGCGCTCGCCAGATGCGGCCGGCACTCCTCGTACAGCTTGACGAAGGCGGGGCTGTCGGACGTCCACTCGCCGTCGTCGCCGTCGATGTCGTCGAGGGCGTGCCCGACCTCGTGCAGCATCACGTCCGGTGTCGGGGACGGCCGGTCCCCTACGACGATCTTGCGGTCGCCGTACGCGCCGGCGCAGATGTCCCAGGTCGCTCGGCCGGACGGCAGCGGACGGTCGCGCAGATGGCCCATGTCGTCCAGCTGGGGGACGCCGCCCGGCCCCACATAGATGCCGTCGAGCCCGGCCGCGAGCTTCTCCTTCAGCGCCTCCGGCAGCGACGCCAGGCTGTCCACGGCGCCGATGACCTCGGGTGTCGGCGGCCCGTCCCGCACGTCCCACTGCCGGTACAGGACGCTCTCCAGCACGCCGCAGTGGCGGCGGCCGTCGGCGACGTGCGGCATGCCCGGCGGGTACGGCTCGACGCGGACCCGGTCGTCCTCCAGCTCGAAGTCGCTCCACGAGTAGTCGGCGGCGCGCGGCCGCCCGTGCCCGCGCCGCGCGAGCCTGCCGGTCAGGCCGCGCGGCCCGCCGGCGGTGTCGGCGCCCGCCAGCGCGGGGCCGTCCGGGCCGTTCACCGCGAAGTCGTCGTCGCGGCCCGCCTTGCGGAACCGGCCGAACCGGTCGCGCGGCTGGTTGCTGCGCGGCCGCACCTGCCCGGAGTCGGGCGGGGACGGCGCGTAGGCGACCTCGTCCCGGGCCGTGTCGGCCCGGAACCGGCCGCCGCGCGGCGCCTCGCGGGTCCGCTGCTCCCGGGGCTTGCGGTGGACGCCTTTGAAGCGCATCGGGCTCCTCTGTCTGCGGGCCCCGTGGACGTCGAGCGGCGTGCGCGCCGGACCGGGCCCCGGAGGCAGGGTAAGCCGGAACCCGACACGCCGTCATCCCCCCGAGTAACGAGCGTGCGCTAAGCCGTTCCTCCCGAGGGGGGACGACCCCCCGCACCCCCCGGGTCCGCTTCGCTCAGGCCGTTCCTCCCGAGGGGGGACGACCCCCCGCACCCCCCGGGTCCGCTTCGCTCAGGCGTAGGAGTGCAGGCCGGAGAACATGTAGTTGACGCCGAAGAAGTTGAACATGAGCGCGGCGAACGCGATCAGCGACAGGATCGCGGCCTTGCGGCCCTTCCAGCCGGAGGTGGCGCGGGCGTGCAGGTAGGCGGCGTAGATCACCCACGTGATGAACGACCAGACCTCCTTCGGGTCCCAGCCCCAGTAGCGGCCCCACGCCTGGTCGGCCCAGATCGCGCCCATGATGATCGCGGCCGTCCAGATCGGGAAGGCGAACGTGGTGACCCGCATGGAGAGGCGGTCGAGGCCCTCGATCGACGGCAGCCGGGACAGGACGCCGCCCTCCGCCGCGCCGCCGCGCGACTCCGCGCGCTCCTTCACCAGGTAGAGGATCGTGGCGGCGCCCGCGACCGTGAACGAGCCGGTCGCGATGATCGCGGCGGTCACGTGCAGGGCGATCCAGTAGGAGTTGAGCGCGGCGGTGACCGGGCCGACCGAGTCGTAGAGCCAGATGTTGGCGACGCCGAGCGCGATGACCGCGGCGACCATGACGAACGCGCCCAGGAACCGCGCCTTGTACCGGAACATCACGACCAGGAACGCGGTCACCGCGGCGAGCGAGATGGCGGTGAGGAACTCGTACATGTTCCCCCACGGCCACCGGTTCGCGGAGAGGCCGCGGGTCACCAGGACGCCGAGGTGCGCGCCCCAGCCCAGCACGTTCAGCAGGACCGCGAGACTGGCCCAGTCGACCCGGGGCCGCTCGGACTCGCCGTCCTCCGCCGCCTCCGTGCCGCCGGCCGCGGTCTCCGCGCCCGCCGCGCCGACCAGGACCTTCGCTTCCGCCGGCGCTTGCGCGGCCGCCGTGCGGCGGCGGCCGAAGCCGAGGTCGGCGGCGTAGGCGACCATCGCGACGATGTACAGCACGACGGTGGTCAGCATGAGCTTGTCGCTCAGGTTCGCGAGGTCGGCGTTGCTCACCTCGTCACTCCTTCGTTTCGGGGGCCGACCCGGGTTCCTGATCGGCGTCGGGATCGCTCTCACCGGGCTCGGTGCCGGGCTCGGTGCCGGGCCCGTCCTCCGGGCCGGGCTCGTCCTCCGGGCCGCGCAGCGCGGCCACGACTTCGTCGAACTCCGAGGTCGGGTTCCCCAGCGTGAGGCCGCCGACCTCCACAACCGTACGCCCGTCCCTTCCGGCGCTCGCACGGACCCACACCCTGCGCCGCCGCACCGTGAACGAGGTCGCCACGCCGAGCACGGCGAGGATGGCCGCGATCAGCGCGGGGATGCGTCCGGGGTCGTGGTTGACCGACAGGCTCGTCCACTCCTTGAGCCCGTCGAACGTGATGGAGCCCGCGCCGCCGGGCAGCTCGAACGTCTCCCCCGGCTCCAGCAGCTTCTGGCCGCCCTTGACCGGCTGGAGCGTCTTGCCGATGCCCTCCAGCTTGTAGACCGACTGCGGGGTACCGGAGTCCAGCCCGATGTCGCCCTTGAACGCCGTGACGGTGACGACCGGGCGCAGCGGCGCGGGGAACGCCGAGATGATCTGCTTCCCGTCCTCGCTGGCGGTCGCGGTCGGCCACAGGATCGCGTAGAAGGCGAGCTGGTCGGGCTGCGCGTCGGGGGCCTTGATGACGCCCTCGGACGTCAGGTTGCGCGGCTCCATCCCCAGGAACGGCACCGAGTCCTGGAAGGCGACGTTGCCCTTGGCGTCGCGGACGGTGAACACCGGCGCGTACCCGTGGCCGAGCAGGTACACCTTCGTGCCGTCGACCTTCAGCGGATGGTTGATCTGGAGGTCGTAGGGCTTCTCCTTGGCGTCCGGGGTGGAGCGGTAGCGGATGTGGGCGTTGAAATCGGTGCCCATGCCGCGCTTGTCGCCCTCGGTCTCGTACTTCGCCTTGAAGTCGTCCAGCGTGATCGTGAAGGGGGCCAGGTCGCCTCCCTCGAACGCCCGTCCCGGCTGGAACTGGTCGTACAGGCCCAGCGAGTTGGCGAACGTCTTGCCCTCCATCAGCAGGACGTTCCCCCGGTAGCCGAACAGGTTGCCGAAGCCGAGCGCGAACAGCAGCCCCAGCAGCGCGAGGTGGAACAGCAGGTTGCCGGACTCGCCCAGGTAGCCCTTCTCGGCGGACGCGGCGCCGCCGGAGACGTCCACCCGGAACCGGCGCCCGCGCAGCACCGTGCGCGCTTCGGCGAGGACGTCCTCGGGGGACGCGTCCGTCTCGTACGCCGCCGACTGCGGCAGCCGGCCCAGGTTGCGGGGCGCCGCCGGCGGGCGGGCCCGCATCGACTTGTAGTGCTTGACCGCGCGCGGCAGCACGCAGCCGGCCAGCGACACGAAGAGCAGGATGTAGATCGCCGCGAACCAGGGCGCGGCGAACACGTCGAACATCGAGAACCGGTCGAGCCACGGGCCGAGCGTCTGGTGCTCGTCCAGGTAGGCGACGACCTTCTCGGGCGCCTGGCCCCGCTGCGGCAGGACCGACCCGGGCACCGCGCCCAGCGCGACCAGGAACAGCAGGATCAGCGCCGTGCGCATCGTGGTGAGCTGCCGCCACGCCCAGCGCAGCCAGCCGAGCGGCCCGATCCCCCTGGGGCGCGGCACCTCCTCGGGGGCCTGCCGCGCGGCGGGCGCCTCGGTACCGGTCTCCGTTGTCTCAGTCATCTCAAATCACCGGTTCGAAGCCGCTGATCCACGACTTCAGCTCGATGGTCAGGTTCCCCCACAGGCCGCTCACCAGCAGCACCCCGATGAGGACGAGCATCCCCCCGCCGATCCGCATGACCAGGGGGTAGTGGCGCTTCACGGCGCCGAACGCACCGAGCGCCCGGCGGTAGGCGATCGCGGTCGCCACGAACGGCAGGCCGAGGCCGAGGCAGTACGCCAGCGACAGCAGCGCGCCCCGCCCGGCGCTGGCCTCGGTGATCGCGAGGCTCTGCACGGCGCCGAGCGTCGGCCCGATGCAGGGCGTCCAGCCGAGCCCGAACAGGACGCCGAGGAGCGGCGCGCCGGCGAGTCCCGCCGCCGGCAGGCGCCCCGACTTCACCGTCCGCTGCAGGCCGGGGATGAACCCCATGAACGCGAGGCCGAACACGATGGTGACGACGCCGAGGACGCGGGTGATCGTGTCCTGGTACTCCAGCAGCCACCGCCCGAGGCCGCCGAAGACGAGGCCGTAGCTGACGAACACGACGCTGAAGCCCGCGATGAACAGCAGCGCGCCGGCGAGGAGCCGCCCGCGCCGCTGCTCGGCGAGGTCGGCGCCGGACATCCCGGTCACGTACGACAGGTAGCCGGGGACCAGCGGCAGGACGCACGGCGAGGCGAACGAGACGAGCCCGGCGAGGGCCGCCAGCGGCGCCGCGGCCACCAGTGACCCGTTGACCACCGTCTCGTTGACGCTCACTTCTCTTGGACGATCTCGGCGACCAGGGGATTCAGCTTCGAGTACGTCGTCGCGCCGATGATGCGGGCCGCGACCCGGCCCTGCCGGTCGAGGACGAGCGTGCTCGGGATCGCACTCGGCGGGACCTCCCGGAACGCCAGCGTGACCTGCCCGTCCGCGTCGAACAGGCTCGGGTAGGTGACCTTGAACTTGCGCTCGAACGCCTGCGCGTTGGCCTTGGAGTCCTTGAAGTTGACGCCGACGAACTCGACGCCCTTGGCCTTGTTCTCCGTGTAGACCTGCTCCAGCGAGGGCGCTTCGCCGCGGCACGGCGCGCACCACGACGCCCAGAAGTTGACGACGGCGACCTTGCCCTTGAGCTCCGACAGTGCGAACGCCTTGCCGTCGAGGCGCTCCCCGGTGACGTTCTGCACGCTCTTCCGCTTGGCGGGCGCGTAGTGCGTCACGTTCCCGTCCCCGGATATGAAGCGGTTGTCGCCGCCGTCCGGCCCGCTCCCGGCGGCGTTGGTGCCGGCGCAGCCGGCGAGCAGCCCGCACAGCGCGACGGCGGCCGCGGCGGCGCGCAGCGGGGAGATTCGGGGGCTCAACGGACCCTCCTACTACTACAGGACGTAGTACACAACTTAGCGGTGCGGTCAGGCTCCGGCGACACTGGGTCCCTTCGCGATCCCGGCGGCCGGCTCGCAGTAGGCGACCTCGACGAGCCTGCTGCCCTCGAACGTCAGGCTCGTCAGGCTGGCCAGGCCGCACTCGCGCCGGCTCGGGTGGTGCCACAGCCGGCGGCGCTCGGCGTGCAGCCGCAGGATCCAGATCGGCAGCTGGTGGCTGACGCACACGGCCTCATGGCCGCGCGCCGCCGCCCGCGCCCGGATCACGGCGGCCCGCATCCGCGCGGCGAGTTCCCGGTACGGCTCGCCCCACGACGGCGTGAACGGGTTGACCAGATGGCGCCAGTGCTCGGGGCGGCGCAGCGAGCCCGCTCCGGCCCCGAACGTCAGCCCCTCGAAGTGGTTGTCGGCCTCGATCAGACGGTCGTCCACGGTCACCGGCAGGTCCAGCGCGTCCGCGAGCGGCGCGGCCGTCTCCAGCGCCCGCTGCATCGGCGAGGAGAACAGCGCGGTGACGTCCCGGTCGGCGCACCACTTGGCGGCGGCCTTCGCCATGAGGACGCCGTCCTCGCTGAGGCGGTAGCCGGGCAGCCGCCCGTAGAGAATGCCCTCGGGGTTGTGCACCTCACCGTGCCGCAGCATGTGAACGATCGTCGTGTCAGTCATCGCGGTCAGGGTACCCGCGCCGCACGCCCGTCCCTTCCTCGCCCTGCTGGCAAGGGCGCCGCTCAGATGCGGGTGGAGTCGACGAACTCGGCGATGCTCGCGGCGGCGCGGTCGAGGTCGGCCTTGGCGGGCTGGACGTCCCCCAGGCGCTGGATGAACCAGTAGGTCAGCGCCGCCTTGCAGATGCCCGCGTGCGCCGCCGGCGCGACGCAGGTGATCGGCCAGGCCACGCCGTTCGTCGTCAGGACGGACAGCTCCGCCTTCACGGCGGGCGACGGCGGGAGATCGTCGGTGCCCGGCCCGCGGGTGAGCACCGCCTGGACGCCGGGGACGCCCGTCTCCAGGGGCTGCCGGGTGGACAGGATCGACGTGCAGTCGTTGCCCTGCGCCCGCTCCTTCCGCGCCTGGGGGGAGTCCGGGAAGTACTCGCAGAGCTGGCTCCGGATGCCGCCGATCGACCCCTGCCAGTTCTGGCCGACCTGCGCCGTCCCGAAGTCGCCGACCGTGCTGGAGCCCGCGTTCGCACCCATCGACCCCTCGCACTGAGCCCCTGCGGGACCGATCAGCAACCCTTGGCCGGACCGGTACACGGCGGCGTTCTTCGGGAGCTTGACCTGGGCGGGGAGCGTCACCTTCGCGGGGCCCCCGGACGGTGTGGTGACCCCGCCCAGCGCCTGGACGACGCAGGGCCGCACGTCCGCGACGGTGGCCGCGGCCTTCGCGGTCGCGGTCGGCCTGGGCGCCGGATCCTGCTCGGTGAGCTGCTGGACCGCGATGGCGCCGGCCCCGACGACCGCGACCGTCCCGACGGAGACGGCGGTGAGCCCGGCGCCGCTGCCGAGGAACGCCTTGACGGCCGAGCCACCGGCGATCTTCGCGGTGGTGGCCGCCGCACCGGCCGCGGAGCCCCCCGCTCCGGCGGCGGAGGCCGCGCCCGCCGCGCCCGCCGCCCCCGGCACCAGCCAGGCGGCGAGCGGGAACAGCGCGGCGAGCGCGACGGCGCCGGCGGACAGGGCGTGGACGCCGCGCGACTCCCAGTCCCCGCCGTAGCTCTCCCGGGCGGTGCGTTCCAGCTCGTCCACGAAGAGGGAGGCGCCGCCCGGACGGTCCTCCGGCGCCTTGGCCATGCCGCGCAGGACGAGCGGTCGCAGCGCCTCCGGCACGGCCTCGACGGGGATCTCGCCGGTGAGGTGGGCCCGCATCAGGCCGGCGCGGTCGCCGGCGTAGGGCCGCTGCCCGGTCACGCACTCCACGAACACGCAGGTCGCCGCGTACACGTCGGACGCGGGCGTGGCCACGTGCCGGCTCCACTGCTCGGGCGCCATGTAGTACGGGGTTCCGGCGCCGCCCGCCTCCTGCCCGGCCGGTGCGGCGATGCCGAAGTCGACGAGGCGGCTGCGCCCGTCCGCCGGGACGACGACGTTCGCGGGCTTGTAGTCGCGGTGGACGACGCCGACCGCGTGGGCGGCGGCGAGCCCCAGCAGCGAGCCCTTGAGGACGGCCAGCGACGCCTCCGGGCCGAGCGCGCCGTGCCGTTCCAGCAGTTCCTTGAGGGAGACGCCGTCGACGGCCTCCATGACGATGGCGGTCGTCTCCGGGCCTTCGACGAGCCGGAACAGGCGCGCCACGTGCGGGCTGCCGGCCCGGCCGAGCATCAGGGCCTCGTGGCGGAGCCGCTCCCGGTCGGCCTCGTCCGCCCGGGTGGCCAGGTACTTGATCGCCACCGGCGTGCCGGACGCGTCGTGCCGGGCCAGCACGACCCGCCCCTGGGCGCCGGCACCGAGCTCGCGCACCTCGGTGTACCCGTCGACCCGCCACTCCCCGTCCACGTGCCCCTCCGCAAAGTCCATGATCGCGATGAACTTACCGAACTGGGGTTATTTGCGGCGAGCCGTCCGGAAATGCATTAGTTAAGGACGGGCACGACCTCCGGGACGCCGGCCGGGACGGCGGCGCGCAGCGCGGTGACGGCCGCGCGGATCGCCGGGCGCCGCGCCGCCTCCTCCCGCCACACCGCGTACACCCGGCGCGAAAGCGGCGCGGACAGCGGCACGACCGCCACGCCGGGCGGGACGTCGCAGCGGCCGAGGCGCGGCAGGATCACGTTGCCGAGCCCGGCGGCGACCAGGGACAGCTGCGTGGCGAACTCGTAGGCCATGTGGTCGATATGGGGCTCGCTGTCGACGGCGCGGAGCGTGCGCAGCAGCCAGTCGCAGCAGATGCTGTCCGGCGAGGAGCTGATCCAGGGGTCGCCGGCCAGTTCCTCGAGGTCGATCGTGTCGCGCCCCGCGAGCGGGTGGTCGGCGGGCAGCGCCACGTCCGCGACGTCGTCGCAGATGACGCCCTTGTGGAGGCCCTCGTGGAAGGGCAGCGGCTCGTTGTTCCAGTCCTGGACTACGGCCATGTCGATGTCGCCGCGCGAGACGAGCGGCATGCTGCGCATCGGGTCCTCCTCGCGGAGCTGGACGCGCAGGTCGGGGTGGTCGGCGCGGAGATCCCGCAGCGCCGTGGGCATCAGCCCGCGGACGGCGGTGGGGAACGCGGCGACGGTGAGCTGCCCGACGACGGAGCCGCGGTGCGCCTCCAGGTCGGCCTGCGCCTGCTCGACGAGGGACAGGATCCGCTCGGCGTGCGCGACGAGGAGCTCGGCGGCGTCGGTCAGCCGCACGCCGCGGCCGTTGCGTTCGAGGAGCTTCTGCCCCGTCTCCCGCTCCAGCTTCGCGAGCTGCTGGGAGACGGCCGAGGTGGTGACGTGCAGGACGTCGGCGGCGGCGCTGACCGAGCCGTAGGTCGCGACCGAGTGGAGGGCGCGCAGCCGTTCGAGATCAAGCATGAAGCAATACTAAAACGAGGTGTCAAGCATTACTCGCTTGTCCTAAATAAAATGCGCGGCGACGATCGGGGCATGAGATCGCGCCACGTCCTGCTGGCCACCGTGATCGCGGCGCTGTGGGGGTTCAACTTCGTCCCCATCAAGGTGGCCCTGGACGACTTCCCGCCGCTGCTGATGGCCGCGCTGCGGTTCACCGCCGCGGCGGTGCCCGCGGTGTTCCTCGTCCGCCGGCCGCCCGTCGCCGCGCGCTGGTTCGTGCTGATCGGCGTCCCGCTCGGCGTCGGGCAGTTCGGCCTGCTGTTCATCGGAATGAGCATGGGCATGCCGGCGGGTCTCGCGTCCGTGGTGCTGCAGGTGCAGGCCGTCTTCACGGCGCTGTTCGCGGGCCTGCTGCTCGGCGAGCGGCTCAGCGCCCGGCAGGTCGCCGGGATGGTCGTCGCGTTCGGCGGCGTCTCGCTGCTCGGCGTGGCGCAGGCCGAGGGCGGCTCCCCGGTGGCGGCGTTCCTGATCTGCCTCGGCGGCGCGGCCGGCTGGGGCCTGGCGAACGTCGGGATGCGGCGGATGAACCAGGTCACCGAGCAGCCGGTCGACGCGTTCGGGTTCATGGTCTGGATGTCGCTGGTGCCGCCCGTCCCGCTGTTCGTCCTGTCGCTGATCTTCGAGGGGCCGGGGGCGCTGCCGGACTCCGCGCGGCACCTGTCGGTCGCCGGGATCGCGTCGCTCGCGTTCATCGCCTACGTCGCCACGCTGTTCGGCTTCGGCGCGTGGGGGTGGCTGATACGCCGGTACGAGGCGGGCACGGTCGCCATGTACTCGCTGCTCGTTCCGCCGTTCGGGCTGCTGTCGGCGGCCGTCCTGCTCGGCGAGCACGTGACCGCGACACGGCTCGCCGGCGCCGCTCTGATCATCGCGGGCGTCGCCGCCGGGAGCATCCGGCTGCCGTCCCGCATGCGCATCGCGCCGGCTCCGACCAACGAGATGACATGAACAAGCGAGGTGACATGACCCTGCACGGAATCCACGCTTCGCTCGTCACGCCGTTCACCCGCTCCGGGGAGGTGGACGCGGAGTCGCTCGGACGGCTCGCCGCCCACTGCCTGGAGAACGGCGTGGACGGCCTGGTCGCGCTCGGCACGACCGGCGAGGCCGCGCTGCTGACCCCGGAGGAGCAGCGGGCGGCGCTGGAGGTGTGCCGCGCCGTCTGCGACGAGCACGGGACGCCGCTGATCGTCGGCGCCGGGACGATGGGCACCGCCGACTCGATCCGGCAGACGCGCGAGAGGGCCGCGTTCGCCGACGCGCTGCTCGTCGTCGTCCCGTACTACCTGCGCCCGTCGGACGAGGCCGTCGTCGACCACTTCGCCGCCATCGGCGCGGCCGTGGACGTCCCGCTCCTCCCGTACAACATCCCGTACCGGACGGGGAAGCACCTGTCCGCCGGCACGCTCCTCAAGATCCTGGCGCTCGACTGCGTCGCCGGCATGAAGCACTGCGCGGGCGGCATCGACGCCGACACCCTCACCATGCTGGCGTCGAACCCCGGCAAGGCGGTGCTGTGCGGGGACGACGCGTACATCTACCCGATGCTGCGGCTCGGCGCGGCCGGGGGCATCGCCGCGTGCGCGTGCCTCGCGCCGTCCGCCTACGCGGCGATGTTCGCCGCCACGCGCCGAGACGACGCGCTGGCCACGCACAACACGTTGCTGCCGATGGTGGAGGCGCTGTTCGGCGAACCCGCCCCGGCCGTCCTCAAGGCGTGCCTCGCCGAGGTCGGCCTGATCGACGACCCGGCGGTGCGCGCTCCCCTGCGCGCACCGCGTCCCGAGTCGGTCGCCGCCGCCATGAAGGCGTTCCAGTCCCTCTAGGAAAGCCTGGCTAGGAGGAAGCCCGGGCCGCGGCGCGGGCGGCGTGCGGGAGGGCCTCCAGGACGCGTCCCAGCGCCTCCTCGTCGTGCGCGGCCGACAGGAACCACACCTCGTACGCGGACGGCGGCAGGTACACGCCGTGCTCCAGCGCGGCGTGGAAGAACGCGGCGTACGCCTTGGAGTCCTGGCGCTGCGCGGCGGCGAAGTCGCCCACCGGCGTCTCGCTGAAGAAGATCGAGAACAGGTTCCCGGCGTGCTGCAGCGAGTGCGGGACGCCCTCCCGCTCCAGCGCCTCCGACGCGGCCTTCGACACGGTCTCCGCGGACCGGTCGATCGCCGCGTACACCTCGGCGGTCGCGTTGCGCAGCGTGGCGAGCCCGGCGGCCGTGGCGAGCGGATTTCCGGACAGGGTGCCCGCCTGGTAGACGGGCCCGGCCGGGGCGAGGTGGTCCATGACGTCGGCGCGCCCGCCGAACGCGGCGGCGGGCAGCCCGCCGCCCATCACCTTCCCGAACGTCATCAGGTCGCCCGCCACGCCCTCGATCCCGAACCAGCCGGACCGGGAGGCACGGAACCCGGTGAGGACCTCGTCGACGACGAGCAGCGCCCCGTACCGCTCGCACAGCCGCTTCAGCAGCGCGTTGAACCCGGTCAGCGGCGGCACCACGCCCATGTTGCACGGGACGGCCTCGGTGATGACGCACGCGATGTCGGTACCGTGCTCGTCGAACGCCGTCTCCGCGGCGGTGACGTCGTTGTACGGGAGGATCAGCGTGTCGGCCGTGGTCGCGCCCGTGACGCCGGGCGTGTCGGGCAGCCCGAACGTCGCGACGCCCGACCCGGCCGCGGCGAGCAGCGAGTCGACGTGCCCGTGGTAGCAGCCCGCGAACTTCACGATCTTGGTGCGCCCGGTGAAGCCGCGCGCCAGCCGGATCGCCGACATCGTCGCCTCCGTCCCGGAGTTGACGA
Organism: Actinomadura latina NBRC 106108; assembly: GCF_001552195.1. Classification (GTDB taxonomy): domain Bacteria; phylum Actinomycetota; class Actinomycetes; order Streptosporangiales; family Streptosporangiaceae; genus Spirillospora; species Spirillospora latina. The sequence goes on along the minus strand of NZ_BCQS01000003.1, from coordinate 677,027 downwards.
GCCGGACCTTGCCCGCCGGCGTCCGCGACACGATCTCCTCGGCGAGCTCCACCTCGCCCTGCGTCGGCGCGCCGTAGGAGGTGCCGCGGCCCGCCGCGTCCCGCACCGCCTCGACCACGGCCGGGTGCGCGTGCCCGAGGATCAGCGGGCCCCACGAGCACACCAGGTCGACGTAGGTGTTCCCGTCGGCGTCCGTCAGGTACGGGCCGCGCCCGGACGCCATGAAGCGGGGCGTCCCGCCGACGGCGCCGAAGGCCCGCACCGGGGAGTTGACGCCGCCGGGAACGACCCCGGAGGCGCGGTCGAACAGCTGCTGGGAGCGGTCGATTTCAGTCACGGTTTCAGTCTCTCAGTTGCAGTTCGGGAACTTGCCTTGACCTCGCGGCGTACGGGCCGATATTCCACCAAGTACGACATCGGAGGGATGGGCTTTCAACGTGGTTGACGGCTGGACGGTCCCGGGTTTCACCCATGAGCGGGAGCTGGGCGGCGGAGCCTCGGGCCGGGTGATGCTGGCGGTCGACGACCAGACCGGCACGAAGGTCGCGATCAAATACCTCGACGGCGCGCTCGCGGCCGACGAGGCTTTCCTCGCGCGCTTCCGCGCCGCGGCGCGCCCGCTGTCACAACTCGAAGACCCCAACGTGGTCGACTTCTACGACTTCGTGGAGTCCGCGGACGGCGCCGCGATCGTGATGCAGTGGGTCGAGGGCGTCAGCCTGCGGCGGATGCTCGCCGCGCAGGGCCCCACCGGCCCGCTCGCGGCGCTGTCGGTGCTGGGCGGCGTCCTGCTCGGCCTCGCCGCCGCGCACGACCGCGGCGTCGTGCACGGCGCGCTCCGGCCCGCGAACGTCCTGCTGGACGGCGACGGCAACGCGCAGCTCGCCGACTTCGCCACCGCGCCCGCCGGCACCGAGGTGCGGTTCGGCGCGCAGTACGCGGCGCCGGAGCTGTGGGACGGCGAGCCCGCCACCGCCGCCACCGACCTGTACGCCGCCACCGCGATCTTCTACGAGTCGCTCACCGGACGGCCCCCGTACGCGGGCCGGAACATGGCGCGGCTGCACCGCGAGGCGCCGATCCCCGCCGAGGAGGTCCCCGGGCCGCTGCGCGAACTCGTCCTTCAGGGGCTCGCGAAGGAGCCGGGAGAGCGTCCGAAGTCCGCCGCCGACTTCCTCGGCGCGCTGGAGGACGCGGCCGTCTCCGCCTACGGGCCGTCGTGGGAGGCGCAGGGCCGCGGGCGCCTCACCGAGCTCGCCGCGCAGGCCGCGCTGCAGCCCGAGCCGCCGAAGCCGAAGCCGGCCCGCAGCAGCGGACGCAACCCGGTCGTCGCCGGCAAGCAGTCCGGCGGCCGGTCCCGGACGCGCTGGATCGCCATCGCCGCCGCCGTCGTGGTCATCGCCGGCGGCGGCGCGGGCGCGGCGGTGCTGCTGAAGGACGAGGCGAAGAAGCCGCCGCCCGAGCCGACCCCGGCGCAGAGCAGCACCCCGCAGCCGACGCTGCCCGCCGGCGGCGTCGACCCGGCGCCGCTCATCGCCCAGATCGACCAGGCCGTCGCACAGGCCCCCGGCGCCGCGTTCAGCTACCGGCAGACGGGCTGCTGCGGCTTCCCCGTGACCAGCCGCGGCACGCTGGAGCTGCAGGGCGGGCAGGCCTCCTACTCCATGACGCTCGCCGGCTCGGGATCGGCCCGCAAGCCGCTGCCCGCCGTCGTCGTCCAGAACCGGCTGTACGTGCGCGTGGGCAAGAAGTGGAAGTCGTCCGCGCTCGGCGGCCGCGGCTACCCGGCGGCGGCCGACCAGGTCCGGCAGGGCAGCTCGGTGACGAACCTGACGACGCTGCTGCGGTCGGCGACGAAGCTGACGCTGGCGGGCGGGATCTACACGGGCGAGGCGCCCGCCGCGCAGCTGGCGCAGGCGCCCGGCCTCGGCCCCATGTACGCGCGGATGGCGCAGGCGACCGGCGCCCAGGAGATCGCCTTCGCCATCAAGCTCGACGCGGGCCACCGGCCCGTCGCGTTCTGGGTCCGCGCCGGGCCCGAGAAGGGCCGCAACCAGATGCAGCGCGGCTCCTACTCCAAGTGGGGCGCGAAGCCCGCCGTGAAGGCGCCGGGCCGCTAGCTCAGGCGTCCTCGCAGGCGTCCGCGAGGACGCCCAGGAGGCGCAGCGGGTCGGGCAGCGCGTCCCGGCCCGGCGGCCGCAGCCAGGCGACCTCGCGCCCGTACGGCAGGACGGACGGCGGCGCGACGACGTAGCTGTCGCGGCAGTGCCACCGCATCCCCGGCGTCTCGGCGACGTCCTCCGGCAGGGTGTCGAGATGGCACGACCACCACTCGTCCTCGTCGGCGGGCGCGCCGCGGGTCGCGACGAAGAACAGGTGCCGCTCGCCCCCGAACGACGCGACCGGACCGACGGGGAGGTCCTCCCGCTCGATCCGGTCGAGGGCGATGGCGCCGGCGGCCGCCGGGACGTCGAACACGTCGAAGACCCGGCCCGTCGGCAGGATGATGTTGGCCTCCGGGCGCTTCCCCCACCAGCGTTCGATCACCTCGGGGTCCACGCCGGCCTGATGCGCCCAGGCCGCCGATACCGGATGCGCGCCCGGGTCGGGACACCCGATCCGGTCGCACGAACACGCTCTGTCAGCGCCGACATGGGCGCCGGGAAAGCACGGCCACCCGAAATCGGCGTACTCCCGCGCCGCCGCGGCCATCCGGTTCCGTGCCGCCTTCTGCCGCCTGTGCCCCGTGACCGCCAGCATGTCGCCCCCCAAATAGCCCAAGGTCGCGCGTTGGGTTCCTGGTTACCGATGATGCCCGCCGGGGTCACGCCCAGACACGGCGACCCCTGGAAAACGACCCTAAGTAACTAGGGGCGTCCCGTCCCACCCCGGGACAGCGGCAACACGGAACTCTGCCAGCACAACACGGCATGCCCGCGGAGGGCGCGCCCAGCGCCCGGCTCGTGACGAGGGTTCCAGGGGGTCGCCCCCCCGGGCTAACAAAGCCGGGCCGCCTCCGTGGCCCAGTAGGTGAGGAGCATGTCGGCGCCGGCGCGGCGGATGGACACGAGCGACTCCATGATGGTGCGCTCGCGGTCGATCCAGCCCTTCTCCGCGGCGGCCTCGATCATCGCGTACTCGCCGCTCACCTGGTAGGCGGCGACGGGCACGTCCACGGCGTCGCGGACGCGGCGGACGATGTCGAGGTAGGCGCCGGCGGGCTTCACCATGACCATGTCGGCGCCCTCGTCGACGTCGAGGAGGACCTCGCGGAGCGACTCGGCGGCGTTCGCCGGGTCCTGCTGGTGGGACGCGCGGTCGCCGAACCGCGGCGCGCACTCGGCGGCGTCGCGGAACGGGCCGTAGTACGCGGAGGCGTACTTCACCGAGTACGCGAGGATCGCGGTGCCGGTGTGGCCCGCCTGGTCGAGGGCCGTCCTGATCGCTCCGACCTGGCCGTCCATCATGCCGGACGGACCGACGACGGCCGAGCCCGCCTCGGCCTGCGCCAGGGCGATGGAGGCGTAGCGCTCCAGGGTGGCGTCGTTGTCGATCTCGCCGGAGTCGGTGACGATGCCGCAGTGGCCGTGGTCGGTGTACTCGTCCAGGCACAGGTCCGTCATGATCACGGTCGCGTCGCCGAGGTCGGACGCCAGGTCGCGCAGCGCCAGCTGGACGATGCCGTCCGGGTCGTCGGCGGCGGACCCGGTGCCGTCCTTCTCGGCCGGGATCCCGAACAGGATGATCCCGCCGACGCCGGCCTCGGCCGCCTCGTGCGCCGCCTTGCGCAGGCTGTCGCGGGTGTGCTGGAACACGCCCGGCATGGACGCGACGGGCTGCGGCTCGGCGATGCCCTCCTTGACGAACATCGGCAGCACGAGGTCGGCCGGCGCGAGCCGCGTCTCGGCGACCATCCGGCGCAGCGCGGGCGTACGGCGCAACCGCCGCGGGCGCGCGACGGGGAACTGTGCGGACATGGAATCCCTCTGTATGGGTTACTTCCTGCGCCGGGCCCCCCGGCGCATCTGGCTGGGCTTGCGGAGCGGGTCGCCCGCCTCGATCTGTGCCGCCCGCCGGTTCGCACCGTACTCCGCGAGCGCCTCGGCGAGGGCCGATACGGACGGCTCCTTCGCCATGACGTCGACGCGGAGCCCGTATTCCTGCGCGGTCTTCGCGGTCTGCGGGCCGATCACGGCGATCACCGTCACGTTGTGCGGCTTGCCGGCGATCCCGATCAGGTTCTTCACCGTCGAGGACGAGGTGAACAGCACGGCGTCGAACCCGCCGCCCTTGATCGCCTCGCGGATCGGCGCGGGCGGCGGCGCGGCCCGGACCGTCCGGTACGCGGTCACGTCCTCGCACTCCCAGCCGAGCTCGGTCAGCCCGGCGATGAGCACGTCGGTGGCGATGTCGGCGCGCGGCAGCAGCACCCGGTTGATCGGGTCGAGGTCCTCGTCGTAGGGCGGCCACTCGCGGACCAGGCCCTCGCCGGACTGCTCGCCGGCCGGGACGAGGTCGGGCTGCACGCCGAACTCGACCAGCGCGGCGGCGGTCTGCTCGCCGACGGCGGCGACTTTCAGCCCGGCGAACGCGCGGGCGTCGAGGCCGTAGTCGGTGAACTTCTCCCGGACGGCCCGCACCGCGTTGGTGGAGGTGAAGACCACCCACTCGTAGCGTCCGGTGACGAGGCCCTTCACGGCCCGGTCCATCTGCTGCGGGGTGCGCGGCGGCTCGACGGAGATCGTCGGGACCTCGTCCGGGACGGCCCCGTACCCGCGCAGCTGGTCCGACAGCGACGCGGCCTGCTCCCTGGTGCGCGGCACCAGGACGCGCCAGCCGAACAGCGGCTTGGTCTCGAACCAGGACAGCTTGTCGCGCAGCTTCACGACGTCCCCGACGATGATCAGCGCGGGCGACTCCATGCCCTTGGTGTCGGACGCGAGCCTGCTCAGCGTCGAGACGACGGTCTCCTGCTCGGTGGTGGTGCCGAGGCTCGTCATGGCGGCGGGGGTGGAGTCGGCGCGCCCGGCCGCGATCAGGCCCTTGGCGACCTCGGCGACCGCGCCCTCCGCGCCCGTGATGACGAGCGTGGCGCCGGACCCGGCGAACTCCTCCCAGTCGACGCCGCCGGCGGAGGCGTCCACGAACCGGAACTCGCGGTGCTCGGGGTCGGTGAGCGGGATGCCCGCGTACCCCGGCACGCCGGTCACGGCGGACACGCCCGGGACGACCTCGAACGGCACGCCCGCCTTGCGCAGCGCGGTGCCCTCGGCGGCCAGGCCGCAGGCGACGCCCGGGTCGCCGGCGAACATCCGGACGACGCGGCGGCCGGCCTTCGCGGCGCGGACGGCGAGCTTCACCGGGTCGCCCTCGGCGGTGTCGAGGATCTCGGCGTCCGCGCGGCAGTGCGCGAGGACGCCGGCGGGGCAGTGCGCGCGGCTGACGATGACGGTGTCGGCGCGTTCCAGTTCGGCGGCGGCGCGCAGCGTCAGCAGCCCCGGGTCTCCCGGGCCCATGCCGACGATCGCGACCGTCCCCGGGTCGGCCGTCCGGCTCGGCGCGGCCACCCGGGCGGCGGTCCTGCTCTCAGCGGCGCTGCTCTTCGCAGCGGCGCTCTTCGCGGCGGGGCTCAATCGCGCTCCCCCATCAACTGGTCGGCCCCCTGCGCGAGCAGCCGGGCCGCGAGGTCGCGGCCGATCTGCTCGGCGCCATCCGGGTGGCCGCTGGCGGACAGCCTGATCTGCCTGCTCCCGTCGATCGCCGCGACGGTCGCCGTCAGATGCAGCTCTTCATCTACTTCGGCAGCGTATGTTCCCACGGGCGCGGAGCAACCCGCCTCCAGCACCGCCAGCACCGTCCGCTCGGCGGTGACGGCGCGCCGGGTCGCGGGGTCGTCGACCGTTCCAAGCAGCTCGCGTAGGTCGTCCCGGTCGGAGCGGCATTCGAGGGCGAGCGACCCCTGGCCGGGCGCGGGCAGCATCTGGTCGGTGTCGAAGACCTCGCCGACCTCCGCCAGCCGGCCGATCCGCTTCAGGCCCGCGTGCGCCAGCACGATGGCGTCCAGCTCGCCATCGGCGATCTTGCGGAGCCGGGTGTCGGCGTTGCCGCGGATCGGGAGGATCTCCAGGTCGGGGCGCAGCGCGCGCAGCTGCGCGACCCGGCGCGGCGAGCCGGTGCCGACGCGGGCGCCGCGCGGCAGGTCCGCCAGCTTGCACGGGGCGCACAGCGCGTCCCGCGGGTCGTCGCGCGCGGGCGTCGCGGCCAGCGCGATGCCCGGCGTCTCCGACGTCGGCAGGTCCTTCAGCGAGTGCACGGCGAAGTCGACCTCGCCGGACAGGACCTTGTCGCGCAGCGCGTTCACGAACACGCCCGTTCCGCCGATCTGGGCGAGCAGGGCCTTGGAGACGTCACCCTGCGTGGTTACCCCGACCAGCTCCACGGCATGCCCGGTCAGCCGCGTCAACGCATCCGCGACGCCCCGCGACTGCGTCGTCGCCATCAGGCTCTTGCGGGTGCCGAGCCGCAGCGGGCCCTTGCTTGTACTCACGTCTCGTCTCCTTCACGCGCCGGGACCGCGTCCCGGGCACTGACCGCCCGGACGCTGGCGGCCTGGGCGTTCACCGTCTCAACGTTCACATCGGCGCGGGCCACCGCCACCGGCGCCTTCGGGTCCAGGTCGAACAGCTCGCGGAGCGCGTCGGCGTAGCTGCCGCCGCCCGGCGCCGCCGCCAGTTCCTTGACCCGGACGGTCGGCGCGTGCAGCAGCTTGTCCACGACGCGCCGCACGGTCTGCTCGATCTCCCTGCGGTCCCGGTCGTTCATGTCCGGCACCCGGCCCGTCAGCCGGGACAGTTCCGCGTCCACCACCTCGGCGGCCTTGCTGCGCAGCGCGACGACGGTCGGCGCCACCGCGGCGGCGCGGGCCGCGCTGAGGAACGCCTCGACCTCCTCGCACACGATCCGCCGGGCCGCGTCGACGGCCGCCGGGCCGATCGCCTTCGCCGCCTCCTGCGCGGTCCGCAGATCGTCCAGCCCGGCCATCTCGACGCCGTCCAGGTCGCGCACGGACCGCTCGACGTCGTGCGGCAGCGCCAGGTCGAGGAAGAACCGGAGGCGCCCGTCGGCCCCGACGCCGCGCGCGGTCAGCTGCCCGGCGGACACCACCAGGCCGGCGGCGCCGGTGCACGACACCACCAGGTCGGCGTCGGCCATCGCGACGTCCAGCGCGGCCAGCTCGATCGCGCGGGACGGGACCTCCAGCGACTCCGCGAGGCGGACGGCCCGCGCATGGGTGCGGTTGGCCACCACCACCTCGCGCGCTCCCGCGCGGCTCAGCGTGGCCGCGGCCAGCGAGCTCATCGAACCGGCGCCGACCACCAGCGCGCGGACGCCGTCCAGCGGCCCGAGGTGCCGGACGGCGACCTCCAGCCCCACGCTGACCAGCGACGCGCCGGCCTTGTCTATGCCGGTCTCGTGGTGGGCGCGCTTGCCCACCCGCAGCGACTGCTGCAGGACGTCGTGGAGGTCGCGGCCGAGCGTGCGCTCGTCCTGCGCGAGCTTGAACGCCTGCCGGATCTGGCCGAGGATCTGCCCCTCGCCGACGACCATCGACTCCAGCCCGCACGCCACGGCGAACACGTGCTGGACGGCCCGCTCCTCGTAGTGGACGTACAGGTGCCGCGACAGGTCGTCCATCGGGACGCCGGAGTGCAGCGCCAGCAGCTCGGAGATCGCCGAGACGCCGCCGTGGAACTTGTCGACCACCGCGTAGATCTCGACCCGGTTGCACGTCGAGACGATCGCCGTCTCGGCGATGTTCGCGGAGTCGTGCACCGCGTGCAGCAGCTTGACCAGGTCGTCCCCGGCCACCGCCGCCCGCTCCAGCACCGCGACGGGCGCGCTGCGGTGACTGAGCCCCACCACCAGAATGCTCATGCCCTGTCTCCCGCGTCTCCGCTCATGCCTCTATCGTCTCTACGTACTGCGACGTCCCCGGCGGCGTGTCGCCGGCGGCCAGCGGGGCCGGCCCGTCCGGCCCGCCGGCCTTGCGCTGCTCGTGGAACGCGAGGATCTGCAGCTCGATCGACAGGTCGACCTTGCGCACGTCGACGCCGTCGGGCACGGACAGGACCACGGGGGCGAAGTTCAGCACACTGGTCACGCCCGCGGCGACCACGCGATCGCACACCCCCTGGGCCGCGCCCGCGGGGGTGGCGATCACGGCGATGGACACGCCGTGGGCCGCGATGATGTCCTCCAGCCCGTCGATGTGCTGCACCGTCATCCCGGAGATCTCCTGGCCGACGATGGACTCGTCCGCGTCGAGCAGGCCCGCCACGCGGAAGCCGCGGGACGCGAAACCGCCGTAGCCGGCCAGTGCACGGCCCAGGTTACCGACACCGATGATCGCGACCACCCAGTCCTGCGTGAGGCCCAGCTCGCGGGAGATCTGGTAGACGAGGTACTCGACCTCGTAGCCGACGCCGCGCGTCCCGTAGGAGCCGAGGTGGGACAGGTCCTTGCGCAGCTTGGCCGAGTTCACCCCGGCGGCCGCCGCCAACTCCTCGGAGGAGACGGTCGCGACGCCGCGCTCCTGCAGCCCGGTGAGGGCGCGCAGGTACACGGGGAGCCGCGCCACGGTGGCTTCGGGGATGCCGCGGCCGCCGCGGTCGCGGTGCCGGTTCTGTCGAGATGTCACGGCCTGCTCTTCGGGCTCGACGCTGGGGACGGGGCGCTCGGTGAACCCCTCGCCCCGGCTCGCGCGGCTCGGTGACGGCCTGACGACCGCGGCCCGACCGCCCCCAGGGCTGGCCACCAGGTTAAGCCTTTGTGAACACGCGCACAAAGTCACCCCCCGGTCGCATGGGCCGGACGGCACCGCGGAAGGGCCGTCCATCAGGGATCTAGAGGGTACGACGAACCAACCCGAATATCGTTCGGATGTGACCGACCAGACATCCGGCGGGCCGCCGCCGCCACTCTCCGGGCGCGCTGCGGCGGTGGTGGCGGCCTATCCGCGGGGTCGCCGGCGGCGGCCGGGGGTCAGCGAAGCTCGGCGACGGCCGCGCGGAGGCGGCCCTCGTCGACGCGCCAGAAATCGTGCTGGACGCCGTTGATCAGCGTGACCGGGATCTGCTCCCAGTAGCGCTCGTAGTCGGCCTCCGACCGGGTGATGTCGCGCTCCTCCCAAGGGACGCCGAGGTCGCCGGCGACGCGCTCGATCACCGCGCGGGCGTCGTCGCACAGGTGGCAGCCCGGCTTGCCGAGCAGCGTGATCACGATCTCGTCCGGCATGTCACCGCCTCGGGAAGTCCGGGGCCGGCAGCGGCACCTTGGCCGGGCCGAGCCTCAGCTCGATCACGTTCGTGGCCAGCACGTGGGTGCGCGACTCCGCCAGGAAGCGGCGCAGGTGCGCCTGCCCGCGGTGCGCGGCGAACGCCGCCTCGTCCCGGAACAGCTGGTAGAAGATCCGCTGCGTGGGGCCGCCGACGACCTCGTGGCAGGCGAAGATCACCGTGTCCGGCTCGGCGGCGAGCGCCGCCTTCACCAGGTCGGCGGCGAGCCGGTCGAAGGCCTCCTCGCGTCCGTCCAGCAGCGTGTAGACGGTGATCTGCCCGCACGCGTTCGCCAGGTCCCCGGCCGCGGGCGCCGCGCCGGGGAGTCCGCCGGGGGCGGGGAGCCCGCCGGGCGCGGGGAGCCCGCCGGGCGCGGGGAGCGCGCCGGAGGCGCCCAGGCCGTCCACGGCGGTGGGCCCGGCCGGGTTGCCGGCCGGGAAGCGCAGCTCCTCGGCCGCCGGCTCGGGGAACCGCAGCTCGCCGCGCCTCGGCTCGGGGGACGGGGTCGGCGCCGGGACGGGGTCGGGCTTCGCCGGGTACGCCTGCTCCTCGTAGCCGGTCGCGGGCTCGTCCCCGAAGTCGCCCCGGCCGGCGTAGTCGTCGTAGCCCTCGTCCTCGTCGTACACGGGGATCGTGCGCATCGCGCCGTACCAGACCAGGCCCGCGGCGGCGCCGAGCGCGATCACCGCGAGCGGCGCGGGCAGGAACCCGCGGGTGCCGCTGACCACGAGGACGCCCGCGAGCGCGACCAGCGCGACCGGGATGAGCAGCTCGGCGGCCTCCCGGTCCTGCTTGCTCGCCAGCCACGCGGTCACGCCGGTGCAGGCCGCCAGGGAGATCACCGCGACGACGTGCGCGCCGTCGATCAGCAGCAGCGGCAGCGCGTCGTAGGTGGCGCTCGGCTTGGGCAGGCTCTTGGAGAGCGAGCCCTTGAGCGGGTCCAGGATCAGGATGACGATCGCGACGACCGTGTAGGAGATCGCGAACAGCCAGGCGGCGAACCGCACCTGCACGTACCGCGCGATCAGCTCGATCATGCCGAGCGCGAGCCACACCGGCCCGATCAGCGCGGCGCCGAGTTCCATGACGCGGAACAGCGGGCCGCTGAACCCCATCATGAAGCCGAAAGCCATGCACAGCAGCGCGAGCGTCAGCCCGACCTGCGTGAACGACCAGGCGATGAGGTAGAGCAGCCGGTCCTTGTGGGCGCGCTGAACCAGCAACCCGGTGGCCATTAAGGCACCAAGGGTCGCCAGGAGCGCGAGAAGAGCGTCGACCATCGCGCCTAATGGTGCCCGATGCCGCGAGCGGACTGGTAACCGCGTCGGAGAAGAGCCGTGGAAGACGGCCCGCCGGGCCGTGGAACGGCCATTGCTTCCCGTACCTTCCGGTATCTAGAGTGGCAGATCACGCCGGACGTCGCGTACGCCCCGAGGAGAACTGCATGAGCAGCTTGACCCTCGATGCCGGGGTCATCCCGTTTCCTCGGCGTTCCCGGAGCCGTGCCGCCCGTCCCGGCGAGCCGGGGGCCGACCGGGCGGAGGTCCTCAAGGCGCTGGTCCTGCGCGCGCGGGACGGCGACGCCGACGCGTTCGGCTCCCTCTACGACCATTACGTGGACCTCGTCTACCGGTACATCTACTACCGGGTCGGGACGCACTCCCTCAGCGAGGACCTGACGAGCGAGACGTTCCTGCGCGCCCTCCGCCGGATCCGCGACTTCCACTGGCAGGGCAAGGACTTCGGGGCCTGGCTGGTGACGATCGCCCGGAACCTGGTCGCCGACCACTTCAAGTCCGGCCGCTACCGGCTGGAGGTCTGCACCGCCGAGCTGATCGAGCCGGACCGCCACCACGAGGGGCCGGAGCGGGCCGTCATCGACGCGCTCACCAACCGGACGCTGCTGCTGGCCGTCCGGCGGCTCGGGTCCGAGCAGCAGGAATGCATCGTCCTGCGGTTCCTGCACGGCCTGTCGGTCGCCGAGACCGCGCTGGTCATGGACAGGAAACCGGGCGCGATCAAGGCACTGCAGTATCGTGCCGTCCGGTCGCTGGGCCGTATGCTCCCCGACGACCTGCGCCATTGACGCACCGCCGAACGACATTATTAGACTGTTTATCAATTAATCACCGGGCCGTAACCCGCCGCGCCGCCCGCTCGTTTTGCGGGCGGAGGCGCTGGCGCGCCCGGATTCCGCAAGGGAGCGGCGGCCGACTCCGGAAGGAGGATGGGGTCCCAATTCCTTCCCGGTCTGAAGGCCGGGCATCCCTTCGGAGGACCAGGTGAAGACGAGGCGGGGAAGGACCATGGAGCGAGGAGACGCACTCGTCCGGCTGCGGGCGAGCGGGGCGGGGCCGGATCCGCGGTTCCGTGAAGTGCTGCGTGAACGGCTGATGGCCGCCGCGAACGACCGGAGTGAAGAATGCCGCAATCGTCGCGGGGACGACGGCCGCCGGGAGGCGGTTGACTAGGCTTCGCCTCATGCGGCGATTCTGGCAGCGCGACGTGGACCACAAAAGCGCCGGGGAGGCCGCCGCCGCGGCCGCGGCCCCGCCGGGCCCGATCCCCGCGCCGGACCCCACCGCGGCGGCGTTCTTCGACGTCGACAACACGATGATGCGCGGCGCGTCCATCTACTACTTCGCGCGCGGCCTCGCCGCCCGCAAGCTGTTCACCATGCGCGACCTCGCGATGTTCGCGTGGGGGCAGGCCCTGTTCCGGATGCGCGGCACCGAGAACTCCGAGCACATCGGCAGCGCCAAGGAGGCCGCGCTCGCGTTCGTCGCCGGGCAGCAGGTCGCCCAGATCGTCACGCTCAGCGAGGAGATCTACGACGAGGTGATGGCGGACCGCATCTGGCACGGCACCCGCACCCTCGCCCTCCAGCACCTGGACGCCGGCCAGCAGGTGTGGCTGGTCACCGCCACGCCCGTCGAGGTCGCCCGCACGATCGCGCACCGCCTCGGCCTCACCGGCGCCCTCGGCACCGTCGCCGAGACCCGCGAGGGCCTCTACACCGGGCGGCTCGTCGGGAACCTGCTGCACGGGCCGGCGAAGGCGGAGGCCGTCCGCGCCCTCGCCCAGCGCGAGGGCCTCGACCTCGACCGCTGCTCCGCCTACAGCGACTCGATCAACGACCTGCCGATGCTGACCGTCGTCGGGCACCCGCACGCCGTCAACCCCGACGCCGAACTGCGCGCGCACGCCAGGGAGAACGGCTGGCCGATCCACGACTTCCGCACCGGCCGCAAGGTCACGATGGTCGCACTCCCCGCCGCCGCCGGAGCCGGCGCCCTGGCCGGCGGCGTCGCCGCCGGCATAGCCCTCCGCCGCCACTACCGCGCCACCTGAATCGCGATCGATCACGTTCGCAGGACGCGCCCTACGCTGTCCCCGTGGAGCTGACCCTGCTGTCGCGGGTCGCGTGCCGCGGGCGGGACGTCACGAGTCCGCGGGTCCGCGACCTCCTCGCGCTGCTCGCCGGTGGGCCGCGCGGCGGCGTGTCCGCCGTGCGCCTGGCCGAGAGCCTGTGGGCGGACGGCGAGCGTCCGGAGAACCCGGTGAAGGCGCTCCAGGTCGTGGTCTCGCGCGCTCGGTCGGCGCTGGGCGCCGACGTCATCGAGAGCACGCCGACCGGGTACCGGCTGGGGCCGGACGAGTCCGAACCACGTTCATGCTGAAGGGGCCGCAGGTCACCCGAGCGCTCGTCGCGCTGCGCCGGCTCCGCCGCCCAGCGGCCTTCCCCAGATGATGCAGGTCCGCCATCAGGATGAGGTTCTCCCGCCCGGTGAGCAGCCCATCCACCGCCGAGTACTGCCCCGTGACCCCGATCGCCCTGCGCACCCCGTCGGGGTTCCGCACCGGATCGCACCCGGCGACCCGCGCCTCGCCCCCGTCCGCCCGGATCAGCGTCGACAGGATCCGCACGGCCGTCGTCTTGCCCGCCCCATTGGGCCCGAGCAGCGAGAACACCGTCCCGCGCGCCACCTCGAGATCGATCATGTCGAGGACGACCTTCTCCCCGAACACCTTCCGCAGCCCGACCACCGAAATGGCCGTCTGCCCAGTTCCCATCACCATGCCGAAGACTCTGAAGCCCCCCGCTTTCACCCTTCTTTCACCACGGCTTCACCCGGTTTCATCGGCCCGCAGGCTCGATCCGCGAAAGACACTTCCTCGGATGGTCCGCGGATTATCCTTCGGAGAATGACTGGCGTGTTCGTCAACTACCGGTCCGAAGACGCTGCTCAGGCCGCCGAGAGCATCGCCCAGCACTTCTTCAAGCGTTTGAAGACGAGCGACTGCGTCGAGGTGCTGGGGCGGATGTCCGCGCGGCGGGCCGCAGCCGTGCTGGAACTCATCGACCTGCCGAAGGCGGTCCAGATCTTGCGGTCGATGCCGGTGCGTTCCAGAAGGCGGCTACTGGACGAACTCTCGCCCGGTCTCCGATACCGGCTGGAGGCCGAGATCCGAGTACCGGCCTCGAGTGAGCCGCCTGGCGGCCCGGCCAACGACTGACCCGTGCAGCCCTCTGCACTCGTGGGACGGTGTCTCTAGTCGAGTGGGGCCTCGCCGTCATCTCCGCGGCGGTGGGTCATGGGATGGAAGGCAGGAAGGCCGCCGCGATCATCAGGTCGCGGGCATGGTCCCCGTGAGGTAGCCGCAGTTCGGTCCTGACGTGCGGCGCTGTACGTCAGGGGGTCAGGGGACTTCTGGAGGCACGGGGACATTGCCGCCGAAGGCCCCGTGCAGATCCGTGGCAAAGCGCCGCCATCCGACTTCAGGGTTCGGCTCGTACCAACTGACCGGATCCTCCCGGACGCCGACGGCCCAGGTCAGGTGGAATAGACCCGACTCGCGCATCCGATGGCACATGATCACCGAACGTTCGAAGTAGGAGCGCCCATCAAAGATCGGGTCGGCTCCACCGAAAGCGGTCTGCACCTCCACCGGGTTGAGGCTCTCGGGGGTGAGGCCCATAACGAATACATAGGCTCGACGCAGATTCCGCAAGAGCCGCCCGTTGAGTTCCGCCTGCCGAAGATCCTCGGCCATCCCGAATATCTCGTCAGCACGATTATTGAGGTTCTTTCCTTCGCTTCCCTTCATCGATTTGTACTCTACGACGAGTACGGGGCAGCCGTGCTGGAGTACGAGCAGATCCCATGCCTTGGACGGCCGGTAGTACCCCGGCAGGGTGGCCTTTCGATTGGTTCGGATTTCCAGGCCGGACGCACCTGTGCTCCGTATCTCGTCCACGATCAGGGTGTTCAGCCCGTCGAGATGCCCAGCACCAGTGACCGCTGACCGGTTGCCCTCCTGAGCATTGCCGCTGGCTCTGGACTTCTCTTGCTGCTCACGACGCACTTGAACCCAGTGCTCAAGAGCAAGCTGCACTCTTTGCTCGGCCGTATGGCCCATGGACTACTCCGGGGGGAGGAGGCGAAAGCTAGGGAAGCGCGCTCAACTTGTAGGCAGCCAGCGCTGCGGCCGTGGCTGCGGCCCTATCGCGAGCCCTGAACGCCACAACAAGCTCATCTGCTATGTCCGCAGAGATCTCCGCAGGCCGCGGAGCATGCACCCTGCGGAGATACTGAGCCTGAAAGCGCAGGGTGTTACCGCGCATCTTCACACAGTATGCTGCGATCTGGCGCTCTACCACCTCAGAGAGGAGGAGGCCGCCCAAGACCTCCAGGTTCCACTCCTGAGACACCAGGTAGTAGAGATTGTGGTGCGGGTAGTGGCCGCCCGGCTCCAGGACGGGATTCGGCTGCCGCTTCATGTCTTCAAGAAGAAGCTTCGGCCGGTCGGTGAGAGACGACGTGACGCGGTCGATGGTGCGGAACCAACTCGCAGGTGACCGCTTCGAGATCGAACGGCGCAGGACGGCGGTCGCGTTCCGGCTGAGGTACTCGGACAACCGCGGCCATTCGTCCAAGTCGACGAGACCATCGTCGTCCCATGGGTTGACCAGGTAATGTCCCGTCCAGCCATAGGTGCCGCTCTTCACGTCGGCGGACATGGCGAGCGGCAGCATACGTTCCGGTTCGGCCGCCCCGGCGTCCTGCGTGATGTAAACCGCGTCGGCTCCGGTCGCGACACCGATCCCTATCCGAGTGCCGGCCTCGCGATCTTCGAGCGGCGGATGCCGGTCCTGCAAATCCTCAAGCCACGCCAGGGCCTCGGGAGTTCCATCCGGCCACGAGTCGGCGGTGCGGTGCCAATGCGGCAGGCGTGACCCCCGTACGGCTGCGCCATGGAGGGGGTTACGCGTCCGGAGGCTCGACCAGTTCGCGAAGTCCGCGGCGGCTTCGAAGTCGAAGGTCTCGCCCGCCTCGCCGATGCCCACATCGCCTTGCGGTCCACGCGTGAGAACCGTGATCGCCGGATAGGCGGACACCTCGTTCTCGAACGCAGCGACATCGTGCATCACCAAGCAGGAGTCGACGGCGAAACCACCCTTGACGATCTTCTCTCGCAAGCGGCGTCCGTACTGGTTCCGCATCCAGCGGTCAGCACAGATGAACGCCAGAGTGCCGCCTTCACCGAGTAGGTCGAGGCCGCGCTCGAAAAAGCCAATGTAAACATCAGCCCTGCCTCCCATAGTGGGGCAGGCCCGCCGGTACGCGGCAAGAAGGCCGGGAGCCACGTCTTCGATGCGAATGTACGGTGGGTTCCCAACCACATAATCCACGCCGCCGACGACCTTGTCGAGCAGAAAATCCCCTTCCCATACCCAGGCGACCGCAAGTCGGTTCGCGGCTTCAGCCGGGCACCCCGCCCTGGTGAGTCGTTCCACGACGAGCCGCCGGCAATTGCGCACATGCCCAGGTTGGACGTCCATGGCGAGGATGGCGGGAAGCAACTCATCCCAAGGCCCGTCGGGCGAGTACTTCTCCTTGGCTTCGCACAGTCGGTCCAAGACCGGCATGAGGAAGGCACCGGAGCCTATGGCAGGCTCTACGAGCCTCTTCGTTGTCAGGTCCGTGTCCACGGAGTAGCCGCAGAGATCGAGGATCAGTTCAACGATCCATCGCCGGGTGAAGACTTCCCCGTACTGCACCGGCGCGCCGCCTGCGCTCGGCGTCGTGTCGGAGAGACTCCCACTCGGCTCCGTCAGCATGGCCTTCATCGTAGACGCCCCCTGTGACACACCACCGCGCCGCCACACTGGCAGCCTCCGCCGGTCCTCGGCGTGCACGCAACGTAGTACCGACCGGCTGATCCCGCTGCCGGCGGGCCATGCCGGCCGACATCCGCGTCCCATTCCGTTCGCCGTCAGATCGTTGGATCGGCCGGAGGATGAGTAGCCGCCGGGCCTAACGGCCGATCAGGCCGCGAAGGGCCGCCCGCAGGACCGGACGCGGAACGAGCAGGACCGCCCCGTCCGGGTCCTTCGAGTCCCGCACGGCCACGCCATCCTTCGCGTCGGCCAACTCGGCACAGTCGCCGCCGGAACTACCGCTGCGGCGCGACTTACGCCAAGTCGTTCGCGTCATGAGGTCACATGCACACGACGAATGGCGTCACGCAAGGCGTCGCGGGAGGTGGCGAGAACCGGACCTTGTGGATCCTTCGAGTCCCGAATGGCAACCCCGTGCTCTACCTTGGCAAGTTCGACGCACTGATCACCATCACTGCTGCTGCGACTCGACTTGCGCCAAGCGAGTTCTCGCTTCATGAAGACCACTTCTCTTCGATTGTGCGATTGATCAGCTCGACGGACAGGTTGGCCGGGAGCGCCTGTGTCCAGATCGCGTCAAATCGCTCCTTTAGCCTACAGATGTCCGCTCGCGCCTCCATCATGATGCCACGAGCAGCAGTCGCCACGTAAGCGATCTCCTCTCCGCTCGGCAGCGTCGCAAGCGTGAACGTTCCGTTGCTTGGATGCGTTGCCCCATTGGGAACCACTTGGACGCTGAGGCGGGGCCCAACTGCACCCGAAAGACGCTGGAGCTGGGCACGCATCACCTCTGGCCCGCCCACGTCGTTCCAAAGCACGGTCTCGGGCAGCAGGTAGATCAGGCGCGGTGGTGGCGGCGCGGTGCGCGTGAGGATCGCCTGCCGGGCCATTCTCGCGTCGATCGCCTCTCTGTCGCCGAAGAGTAGCGTGCTCGCGTACTCCTCGGTCTGGAGGAGGCCGTAGACGACCTGCGGCTCGTAGACCTTGAGGGTCCGCGTTTCCTCCTCGACGCCGGGCCACTTGCGGAACCACTCGGGGAAGCCGTCCTTCTTGTCGCCGAACAGGCCGTCGTGGAGGTGGGCGAGGGCCTGCTTGGTGTCGAGGGAGGCGTCGCAGTGTTCGGCGAAGTTTCGTTCGCAGTGGCATTCGGCGCGTTCGACGGCGCCGATGAAGGACGGGCTGTAAAGGATCTTGTCGGCGAGCTGCTTGATGCTGTAGTTCGCGAGCACGCGGTATCTGCGGACTTCTGATCCGAACAGGTCGAGGGCGCTGTTCGACGGGGTGAGTCGCTTCGGGGGTTGCGGCATGACTTCTCCCTTTGACCAGCCATGACCAGTGACGACCAGTGGTCGGGGGCCATGGTCCGAGGTTGCCTTGTGGGGTTCCTTTCGCATTTCCCAGCATGACACTGTGCGCGATGCTCGGCCAGGGGATGACAGAAAAAGAGTCGCCATGTTCGATGCGGATCTTTTGACAGTTCCCCGCGAAACGGTCATAGCGGAATTGGTTTTCGCAACCTGTCGGGCAAATCGGACGGGATGGAGTGCTGGGCAATGAATCAATTCACAAAGGGAGTGGCCGCAATGTGCGGCGAGGGCGTTTCGACGCTCATCCTCGAACCGGACGAGCACGCGCCGGCCGAGGCGCGGCGTTTCGTCGCCGAGCGGTTCGGGGCTTGGGGCATCGCCGACGACTACACCGGGCGGCTCATCGTCTCCGAGCTGGTCACGAACGCGCTGATGCATGGGGAGGGCCCGATCGTCCTGCGCGTGTTCCAGGACCAGCGCGACTGCCTGCCCACCATCGAGGTCCGGGACGGCGGTGACGGGCAGCCGGTGGTCAAGCCGGAGAACCACGCGGCGATCAGCGGGCGCGGACTCCGGATGGTGGCCGGTCTCGCCCATGACTGGGGGACACGGCCGCTGGTGGAAGGAGGGAAGCTGGCGTGGGCGAAGTGCGGGATATAGCCGTCCGCGCGGAGCGTCACCTACTGCGGTGGCGCACACGGCTGGGACACCAGACGGCCACGCGGTATCTGGACGACCTCGCTGCGGCGCTCGCACCCCAGGGCTGGCGGTTCGTGAAGTTCTACCGGCGTGAGGAGTTCCCCGTCCCGGCTCCGCTGCTCTGGATCCACGCGAGCGGGACCAAGGACGTCGGCATCGTGGTCAGCGCCCTCGCCGTCCCCGGGCGCGCCTGGGCCTACCACGACGCCCAGCGGGGGCGGCACGGCTACCTGTCCCTATGCGGCGACGCCGGGACGGCCGCCGCCCAGATCGATCGCCTTCTCAAGCACCGCCTCTTCCCCGCCACCTGGTGACCTCCGGAAAAACCAGTCGCGTGCGGCGTGGGACGGTGTCTACGCTGGCGAGTCCACCAGATCGCATGTACCTGGCCTTGTGCCTTAGGAAGAGGATTTATGTCCCAGCCCGTGCCGAGCGTTACTCGGCGCATTCTGTAGCCGTTCGCCGAGACCGCTCGGCCGCCTCTTGCTGTCTTCAACGACTCTCAGCAAGGAGCTTCCGGGTGTCCGACACCTTCCTCTGCGTCAAGTGCGGTCTGACCGTCACCGTCCGCGCCGCTGACGGTACGCGTCGCAACCACTGTCCCGCGTGTCTGCATTCCGAGCACGTCATCGACCACATCGAAGGCGGCCGGAGCGACTGCCGTTCGCGCATGATGCCCATCGCCATCGCGGTGCTGCGCACCGGCGACTGGATGGTCGTCCATCGCTGCGTGGGCTGCGACCTGCTCACGTCCAATCCGGTGTGCGCGGATGACAACCAGCTCATCCTCATGCGCATGGCGGTGCGTCCGCTGGCGGAGCCGCCGTTCCCTCTCGAAACGTTCGGATCGCTTTGATATGCCAAGGCGAAAGAACCCGCGGGAACGGCGGCCGCAGCGCCGCAAGGACGTCCTCCACACCGAGGGCGGGCGCGCGGGCGCCTTCCGCTGCGTCGGGTGCCGGCTCGACGTGTCCCTGGACGCGCCGGGCAGCGCTCACCGCAACCACTGCCCGAACTGCCTGGTCAGCCTGCACGTGGACCACCGCGTCCCCGGCGACCGCGCGTCCGCCTGCCGGAGGCGCATGGAGCCGCTGACACTGTCCGCACGCCCCGACGGCGAGTGGATGATCATCCATCAGTGCCAGACCTGCGAGAAGGTCAGTGCCAACCGCATCGCCGGTGACGACAACGTGCTGGTTCTGATGCGCCTGGCCCTGAAACCACTCCAGGACGGGGCCATCGCCACCCGCACGATGCTCACCTTGTGAAGCCCGCCGTGGGCGGTGCCGCCGGCACCGCCCACGGCCGGACCGCCTGCGGCGTCAGCCGCAGTGCTGGGCGGATTTGTACAGGTGGGCGAACTCGTCGTAGTAGTACGTGCTGGCGACGATGGAGATGCACATGCCGCGGCCCTTCACCTTCACTGGGCCGGCGTACTGCCAGTACTTTCCGTTGTCCTGGTCGATGTTGACGCCCCAGCGGATGTTGTCCTCGGTCAGCGTCGTGTTGTAGATCTCGATGCTGATGTCGTGCTTGAACTGCGAGTAGTACGCGGTCTTGACGTTGACCGCGCAGTTGTAGCCGGTGCTGGAGTTGTAATACAGGTACACGTGGCTCAGCGTGTTCACCGGCGACTTCACCGCGTAGGTGTCGATGAGCGAGCCGGAGCAGCCGTAGCCGCCCGCGTGCGCCGCGGGCGACACCGCCATGGTGAATCCGGCGGCGACGGCGAGCGAGGTGGCCACCGCCGCGGCACGTTCGCGCAGACGCACTGATTCCCCCCCGTCCTCAGCAGCGCTCGCTGGACTTGGCGGACGGGCCGCCGGGAATCCAGCCGACCGCCTGCGTGCAGTGGGCGAGGGTGTTGGCGCTAAGCGACCAGATCTCCTTGGTCTTCGTCCGGCACTGGGTGCCCTCCAGCGAACGGGTGCTGTTGTCGCCGACGGCGACGCACGCGTTCCAGGAACTGTGCGAACTGCGGTATCCCGCCCAGACGTAAAGGTAGCCCCAGTTCTTCCCGCATCCCTTGTACTGCTTCACCGAGGCGAAGGTCTGGCCGCCCGAGGTGATATGCGCGGTACTGCCGATCTGCACGGCGCCGGAGCACCCGGGAGCGGTTTCGGCATTGGCGACGGCCGGAATTCCCACGACCGCCGGCACCGCCAGGAATCCCGCCAGCGCCGTCTTGGCGATTCTTCTCATGTCTGCCCCTTCTGCTCAGGCCCGCCCAGCGCGGACGGCGCAAGCCTGGCAGCGGGACTCCGCTGTCCGGTACACGTCTGACAAGCTATGACAGTCTCTGACAGCCGGGCGGGCCGGCGGCCGGAGGCGCCCGGGGCTACTCGGCGACGTTGACCACGAAATAGATGGGCCTGGCGCCCGGCAGGAACTGCTGTCCCCGTCCGTCCACCATCTTCCAGCCGACCCAGCACGAACCGGGCCGGTTCGGCGCCACGACGGAAACCTTGATGAGCACGTGCCGCCCCGGTGCGGTATCGGGGACCCGCACCTTTCCCGGAGTGGAACACGTTCCGTTGTCAGCCGGCAGATCGGCCCTTTGCAGGAATCGGCCGTGCCAGGAAACGGTCCCCGCGTTCTTGACCTCCCATGTCTTCTCGAACCGCTGGCCGACCTTCACCGCCGTCCCATCGGGAATGGTGACATCGCGGACGAAGACACTCCTGTCCCCGGGAAAGAGAGGTTCGGGAGGCGGTGCCTCCGCGGCCACGGTGGAGCGCGCCCCCGGACGTTCGTGCTGCCCCGGCAGCAGGTACACCGCGGTCCCGCCGGCGATCAGCAGCACTCCGCAGACCGCGCTCACGACGATGTACGACCGCGGCACCCCGCCACGGCCCTCGGCGGCGCCCGGAATCTCGACGGTGTCCGCGCCGGAACGACCGGCGGCCTCGTCCTGCCCCGCCCCGGCGCCGGCCTGTTCCGGCGCATCTTCGGCCTCCCCGGCGCCGGAAGCCTCGTACCAGCGCGCACGCCAGTCGTCCACGTCTCCGCCGCACACATCGACGAAGGCACTCGTCGTGAGCCAGCTCGGGAACCGGGCGCCCTTCGCTGCCTCATGCAGAGTCGTATGGCTGACACTGCCCGCCTTGCCGGCCATCGTCCGGAACGACGGGTTGCCCGCCGCGGCGCGGAGACGGCGCAGGTCTCTGGCGAACTGCTCCTGGCGCTCTCGTCTTCCGTCCGCGGGAGTCGGCGAAACGGGATCGGGCAAGGCTCGCTCCAGTCCTGGCGCCCGCCGGCCGGACGCCCTGCGGTGAAAGGTCCTGCCGCGCGATGCTGTTTCCCGGTCGCACGGAGCACCATTTCTGATCTTGCAGAAAACGCACCCGTCTCGCAACCGCCCTGCGTGAAGCGGCATGAGCACGACGACCGCGGTTCACGAACCCGCCGCGAAGGCGTCCAGGGCGCCCAGCACACGCCTCCGCGTCATCTCCCCGCCCAGATGGCCCGCCGCCTCCACAACGATCAGTTCCGACCCGGCCCAGGCCCGGCGGAGTTCCCAGGCCGTGCCGAGGTGCCCGCCCATGTCGAGCCGGCCGTGGACGAGGACGCCGGGAATCCCCGCCAGCCTGCCCGCCTCGCGGAGCAGCATCCCTTCTTCCAGCCACGCCCCATGGGAGAAGTAGTGGGCGCAGATGCGCACCAGGGCCAGCCGTGCGGCCGGAGGACGATCGCCGTACGGATTCGCGGCGCCTTTCGTCTCCCCCGACAGCACGGCGTCCTCCCAGGCGCACCAGTCGGCCGTCGCCCGCTCCCGCACGGCGGCGTCGGGGTTCTCCGTCAGGCGCGCGTAGGCCGCGACGATGTCGCCGTCCCGTCCGGTGCCGGGAGCACCCGCGAGGAAGCGTTCCCACTGCTCGGGGAAGAAGCGTCCGACGCCGCGGTAGAGCCAGTCGATCTCCGACCGCCGCGTCGTCGTGACACTGGAGATGACGATCTCCGACACACGCTCGGGATACCGCTCGGCGTAGGCCAGCAGGAGCGTGGAACCCCACGAGCCGCCGTACAGCAGCCAGCGGTCGATACCGAGATGCTCGCGGAGCCGTTCCATGTCGGCGACCAGATGCCAGGTGGTGTTGTGCCGCAGCCCGGTCGCCGGGTCGCTCGCGTGCGGGGTGCTGCGCCCGCAGCCGCGCTGGTCGAACAGGACGACCCGGTAGCGATCCGGGTCGAATTTCCGTCGCGTGCGGCTCAATCTCGGGATGCATCGGCACCGCCTTCGGCGTTGTCGGTGTCCATCGATGCGGTGAGGCGCTCCCGGCGCACCTCACCAAGTCAGCGGGAGGGTGTCGAGGCCCAGGACGAGGCTGGCGTGCTCGAGGGGCCGGCCCCCGGGAGTGATGCGGTAGTCGGGGATCCGGGCGTGCCACTCGCGCAGGGCTATCTGGAGTTCGAGGCGGGCGAGGTGCGCGCCGAGGCAGCGGTGCGGGCCCGCCCCGAAGGCCAGGTGCTTGGTCGGCGGACGGTCCAGGTCGACCGACGACCCGGCGGGGACCACGCGCGGGTCACGGGTCGCCATGGAGAGCGGAAGCATGACCATGTCCCCGGCCTTCATCGGGCAGCCGCGCACGTCGGCGTCGCGGGTGAGCTTGCGCGCGGGCAGGACGATCGCGTAGACGCGCAGGAACTCCTCGATCGCGTCAGGGATGCCGTCCGGGTCGGCGGTGATGCGGGCCCGGTCGGCGTCGTGCCCCGCCAGGTGCCAGAAGATGTAGGACAGCTGGGCGGTGACGGTGTCGAGGCCGGCGAGGAACAGCAGGATGCACAGCTGCAGCAGCTCGTCGTCGGTGACGGGGCGTCCGTCGACGGCGAAGGCGGTCGCGGCGCTGATGAGGTCTTCCCGCGGATGCGCCCGGCGATCCTGGATCAGCTCGGTGAAGCACGCCGTCAGCGCCGCCATGGCCGCGGTCCGTCCGTCGCCGGACGGCGGCGGATGCAGGATGGCGTACTCCCAGCCCAGGAACTCCTCCAGCCGTTCGGTGGGGAGGCCGACGAGTTCCAGGAAGATGGTCGTGGGGTACAGGCGGGCGAAGTCGGCGACGAAGTCGCACGACCCCCGGGACACGAGACCGTCGATCAGGGCGGCGCAGTGCCGCGTGATCCGGTCCCGCAGCGCCGCGGCGGCCACGGGGGTGAAGAACGGGCGGAGCAGCCGCCGCCAGGTCGTGTGCAGCGGCGGGTCCAGCATGACCGGGATCCACTGGTACGCCGGGTCGGGGTCGATGACGGCGATCGCGCGGCTGGAGAACGTTTCCGGGTCCTGGAACGCGGCGAGGACGTCGTCGTAGCGGGTCAGCACCCAGAAGCCGTGCCCGGCGGTGCTGCGGAACGCCGGGTGCCGCTCGCGCAGCTCGTCCAGGAGCCGATGGGCCCGCCCGGCGGGCCCCGGACCGGCGAACGGGTCGAACGGGACGTCCGGCGCGGTCACCGCGCCGCCTTCCGGCCGACGCCGCACAGGTACACGGCCGGGAGCCCCTGCCCGGACACCGGGCCCAGCTCCGGGTCGGGCCGCCAGTCCGGCAGGCCGACCAGGCCCGGTTCCAGCAGCTCCATCCCGTCGAAGAACCCGGCGATCTGCTCCCGGTCGCGGAAGGTCATGCCGGTGTTGACGCCCCGGTCCCGGTAGGTCCGCGCCGCCTCCTCGGCGGCCGCCCGGTAGCTGGACGCGGCGGGCGGCCGGGTGATGTGCGAGATCGCCACGTGGCTGCCCGGCGCGAGCGCGTCCCGTAACCGCCGGACCGCGTCCCGCACCAGGTCGTCGTCGGACACGCAGTGCAGGACGGAGAACAGCAGGACCCCGACCGGACGGTCCAGATCGAGGATCGCCGTCAGATCCGGATCGGCCAGGATCGACTCGGGATCGCAGACGTCTCCGCCGATGACCTCGGTCCGCGTCCGCGTCGCCAGCAGCGCCCGCGCGTGGGCGAGGACGACGGAATCGTTGTCGACGTAGACCACGCTCGCGTCGGAACGCGCTTCCTGCGCCACCTCGTGCACGTTCTGCTGGGTGGGCAGCCCGCATCCGATGTCCAGGAACTGGTCGATTCCCGCTTCGACGGCGAGGAACCGCACCACCCGCGCGAGAAAATGCCTGCTCGCCAGAGCAGTCGCGCGAGTCGCCGGTGCCGCGCCGATGATCTGCTCGGCGGCCGCCCGGTCGGCCGCGTAATTGTCCTTCCCGCCCAGGAAGTAGTCGTAAATACGCGCGACATTGGGGATGGTGACATCGATATCGGCGGGCACGATCTCCGAAGCCATGACGCCTCCAATGGTGGCGGACGACCGTCATGATCATACGCAGAAGCAGTCACCCTGGCGAGATCCGCGGCGGGTCCTAGAGGAAGGCGGGGCCGCGGCGCATGAGCGCCTCGTAGAGCATGTGCTGGATGTTCTCGCGGACGTGGTCGGTGATCTCGAACACCGTCATCGGGTCGTCGGCGTCGTCGGGCTCGTACTCGTCCAGCGTCATCGGCGCGCCGAACTGGATCACCCACCGGGACGGCAGCGGGATGAGGCCGCCGAGCCCGAGCAGCGGGAACGTCGGCGTGATCGGGAAGTACGGGAGGCCGAGCAGCCGGGCCAGCGGCCGCAGGTCGGCGATCTTGGGGTAGGTCTCCTCGGCGCCGACGATGGCGCACGGGACGATGGGGGCGCCGGCGCGCAGCGCGGTGCCGACGAAGCCGCCGCGGCCGAAGCGCTGCAGCTTGTACCGGTCGGCGAACGGCTTGCCGACGCCCTTGAAGCCCTCCGGGAACACGCCGACGAGTTCGCCCTTGGCGAGGAGGCGTGACGCGTCGGCCTGGCAGGCGAGGGTGTGGCCGGCCTTGCGGGCCAGGTGGCCGAGCACCGGGATCTGGTAGACGAGGTCGGCGCCGAGGAGCCGGATGCACCGGTCGACGTTGTCGTGCAGCGCGACCGTCAGCATCAGCGCGTCGAGCGGGACGGTGCCGGAATGGTTGGCGACGAGCAGGGCGCCGCCTTCGGGGACGTTCTCCAGACCGGAGAGTTCGATGCGGAACCAGTGCTCGTACAGGGCGCGGGCGAACGGCAGCAGGAGCGTGGAATTGAACTCGGGGTCGAACCCGAACTCGTCCACCTCGTAGTCGCCGGCCAGCCGGCGGCGCAGGAACGCGAGCCCGGACGCGAGGGTGCGCTCCAGCGGGCTCTGCTCCGCACCGGACTCGGCTGAATCCTGGTGGTGGCCCGTGTCGAGCTGGATGACCTGCGCGCCCTCGTCGCCGTCATCCAGGTGGCGGGCGTTCATCATCGGGGTCACTCCCCTTTCAGGCGCGTCCGAGCAGATTCGTCAGCCGGGTGTGGACGAGCCCCTGGGCGGCGGCGAAGTCGGCAAAAGCCGCCTCGGAGCTGTATTTGGGACGCCACGACAGCTCGTCCTCCAGGGCGGTGGTGTCGATGACCCGGCCGTACGTCAGCCAGCGCAGCAGTTCGGGTGAGAACCCGGACAGGCCCGCGAAGCGGCGCCCCATGTCGCCGAGCACCGAGATCGACGGCGCCGGGACGGGCACGTACGGCCGTCCGGCGCGCCGCAGAGCCTGGGACAGCAGCAGCACGCCGTCCCCGGCGACGTTGTAGCAGCCGGGGTGGTTCTCTGTGGTCATGCGGCGCAGCACCTCGACGCCGTCGTCCTCGTGGACGAACTGCAGCCGCGGGTCGAACCCCAGCACGGTCGGGACGACCGGCAGGTGCAGGTACCGGGTGAGCGGCGAGTCGACGCCGGGGCCGATGAAGTTCGCGAACCGCAGCACCGACACGGTGAGGTCGGAGCGGCGCCGCATCAGCCCGCGGACATAGCCCTCCACCTCGACGGCGTCCTTGGCGTAGCCGGTCTTCGGCACCTCGGCGGGCTCGTCCCCCTCGGTGAAGACCGCCGGGTCCATCGGCGAGGACCCGTACACGGCGGCCGAGGACCGCACGACGAGCTTGCGCATGTCGGGCGAGCGCTGGCAGGCCGCGAGCAGCTGCATCGTGCCGATGACGTTGAACTCTTTGACCTTCGCCCGCGGGGCGCTGGAGGACGTCACCAGGTTGAGGTGCACCACCGTGTCCACCCCCGCCGACGCGATGATCTTCGCGATTCCGGGCGTGCGGATGTCGACGCGGACGAACTCGGTGCGGCCGAGCGACTCGGCGGGCGGCACCGTGTCCACGCCGATGACCCGCTCGATGCCCGGGTCCGCCTGCAGGGTGTTCGCGACCCGCGCCCCCAGGAAACGGGAGACGCCCGTGACGAGGACGACACGGGCCGCGGCGGCGGGCATGGAGGACACTGTGCGCCCCACCCCTTCACGGCTGAGTTGCCGGCGTGATCACTTCTTGTTGCGGCGCTGGATACGCGTCTTCTTCAGCAGCTTGCGGTGCTTCTTCTTGGCCATCCTCTTGCGGCGCTTTTTGATGACAGAGCCCACGGGACCTCGCTCGGCGTATCGGGTGACGTGCAGGAGACGAACGTGCCGCGGAAGAGCCCGCGTGAGAGCAGGGCTCGATGAGCGCGCACGGTCCGCCGCCCAAGACTACCGCCGAACGGGCGGAGATCACGCCGCGGCCCGTCCCTGGACAGGGCACGGCGTCCTCGCGGCGCGGCGTCCGGCGCCGCGCGTCGCACGGCGCCGGGCACCGTTCCACCGGGGCGGGCCCTGTCGCCGGCCGTTTCGCCGGCAGCCCGTCCCGCTCGGTGTCCGGACCGACTCGCCGGGTCGGGGCGGGCGGGGGCGGCGCCCCCGTTCCCCTCGACGCCGGCTCCGGCGGCCCTGCGGCCACCGGCCGGTCCTCGTCCTGCTTCCCCAGCTTCGGGACGGTCCGTGCGGATCGCCCCGACGCCCCCTGCACGGCCGGGTGGTGAGCAAGGTATGCGGCGGGGTCGTGAGTCATCCCCCGCCCTTACCCATTATCCGGCTTCGATGTACGCGTCGCGCAGGTAGTCGTGAACGGCCTGCTCGGGAACCCGGAACGAGCGGCCCACGCGGATCGCGGGAAGCTCGCCCGAGTGGACGAGGCGGTAGACGGTCATCTTGGACACCCGCATCACCGCCGCCACTTCGGCCACGGTCAGGAACCTGACCTCGCTCAGAGGTCGCTCGCCTGAGGTCATCGGACGCCCTCTTCCACACGTGCCGCGCACCGGCCCTTCGGGTGACTTTGATCACGCACGTGTACTTCTCCAGCGTAAATCGCGTATCGGCAGTCGCAAGAGGGGAGTTCCGCACATTTCCGTATCCCGACCTGACTCGCGGGTGACAGTGCTGATCCCGCACACAGCGCGAACGTGACGGCACTACCCGTGTCGCGACGAACGGTTGTCAACCACAACCCCGTACTGACCTGCGGTTCCGCCGTTCCCGATGGCACATCGCAAGCCCATGCGCCCCGTTACGGCAGCCCTGTCACACCCCGTGACATGCGGGACGGAACGCCAGAGCGGCACGGCGCGGAGGCAAGGGGAGTCAGGCGGAAGCGGACAGTCCCGCACGATCAAGGATGTACGCGGTCAGCGGCGCGTAGTGGTGCGGGGAGACGCCGTCGTCGAGCGGCACGACCACGTCGATCTTGCCTTCGGCGGCCCCGGCGAACAGCGCCGGGTCGTTACAGTCCGCGAACCCCACGGTGTCGATGCCCGCCTGACCGGCGGCTCCGGCCCAGCCGTGATCGGCGATGGCCAGATCCGGCCAAATATCAGGTTTAGCCTCCGAGGAGCGCTCAGAACCACTATTGGCGAGCTCCCGGAGCATGGCCTCCATCGGATGCGGGTCGTGCGTGTGGTGCGTCCGGCGGTCGTCGCCCTCCAGCATCGCGACGCCGGGCTCGGCGTAGACGATGCGGCGCAGGTCCGAGCCGCCGTAGCCGGTCTCGATCTCGTACGTCCAGCCGGCCGCGGGCGTCAGCACCCGGCAGCCCGCCTCCGCCAGCGCCCGCGCGACCGCCTGGTACAGCGGGGTCAGCGTCGCCGGATGGCCCGTCGCGATGACCACGTTCTCCCGGCGGCGGGCCGCGAGACCGATCCGGTCGCCCATCGCCTCGAGCGTGTCGAGCGTGATGTCGGGATCGATGGTGTCGTCCCCGTACAGGTACCGGGGGTCGGGGTCGACGCCGCAGCGCTCGACCATCATCTCCAGGACGGTCCGCTCCGTCCACGACGGCTTCAGCTCCAGGCCGAACTGGTAGTACGGCTGGCCGGCGGCCATCCGCCGGTAGTGCAGCAGATTGTTCTGGCGCGGCGTCGCCACGTCGCCGGCGATCATCGTCCGGACGAGGTGGGCGCGCAGCTCGGCGCGGGCGGGTGCCGGTTTCAGGGGGGCGGGTTTCACAGGGGCGGGCCTCACTCGTCCGTCATCGGGTCGAGGCCGTGCTCGGGGAACACCGCCCGGCGCGTCGCCAGGATCGCCTGGTCGATCGGGCTCGCCGGGTCGTAGCCGTCCCCCCACCTGACGACCTCCACGACTTCCGTCCCGTCCGTCATCCGGCGCGGGGCGATCTCCTCGGTCCGCCGCCGGACGAGGTCGCGCCACTCCTCCGGGGTCGCCGTGCCCGGCGCGATCGGGCCGCCCGCCGCCTCGGCGAGCAGGTGCGTCCACGCGCGCGGCACGACCTGGACCAGCTCGTAGCCGCCGCCTCCGGTGAGCACCCACCGGCCGCCCGCGGTCTCGTGCGCCAGCCGGTGCAGCAGCGCGTAGGCCGTCCGCTGCCCGTCCACGCTGAGGATGAGGTGCGCGAGCGGGTCGAGCGCGTGCCCGTCGGCGCCCTGCTGCGTCACGAGGACGTCCGGGCGGAACCGGCGCAGCAGCGGCGGGATGATCGCGTCGAACGCGCGCAGCCACGGCCGGTCGCCGGTGCCGGGCGGCAGCGAGATGTTGACGGAGGTGCCCTCCGCGCCCGTCTCGTTCGGGAAGCCGGTGCCGGGGAACAGCGTGCGCGGCGTCTCGTGCAGGCTGATCGTCAGGACGCGGGGGTCGTCGTAGAAGGCGGCCTGGACGCCGTCGCCGTGGTGGACGTCGATGTCGACGTACGCGACGCGCTCCGCGCCGTTCTCCAGCAGCCACGCGATGGCGATCGCCGGGTCGTTGTAGACGCAGAACCCGCTGGCGGCGCCGCTCAGGGCGTGGTGCAGGCCGCCGGAGATGTTCGCGGCGTGCTCGGCGCGGCCCGTCCACACCGCCTCGGCGGCGGCGACCGACGCGCCGGCGACCAGGGCGGACGCCTCGTGCATGCCGAGGAAGATCGGGTTGTCGGCGGTGCCGAGGCCGTGCCTGACGTCCGGGAGCCCGGTCGCGCCGGCGTGCTTGACCGACGCGATGTAGGACTCCTCGTGGACGAGCCGCAGCAGCTTGTCGCCGGCCGCCTCGAACTCCGACACGCGCACGTTGGGACGGTCCAGGACGCCGAGTTCCCGGGCCAGCGCCATCGTCAGTTCGACGCGCACGGGGTCCATGGGATGCCCGGAGCCGAAGTCGTAGGAGATGAGCCGCTCGTCCCAGAAGATCTCGAGTCCGCAGTTCTCGGGGTCGGCGGGCCGGGACGCATCGGGACTGCTCATGACCTCACGGTATCGCGAGCGTCACGTGGCCCGGCTCACACGGCCGCCTCAGGGGCGCCGCCCCGGTCCCGGTCACCGATTGCCGGACTGTGACGTGAATTACTGTCCGAAAACGGGCATACCGATCACACGACGTCAAAATACCAAAGGGGGGTACATGGACAGCCCAAGCGTGCGCAGTCGTGCGATCAGCAGCGCTCTGCGGCTGGGCGTCCGGCCTCTCCTGCACTACCTGCCCGGCCACGCCACCGGGATCCGGACCGCCCGGTCCACGGTGGACGCCGCGTCCTTACTGATGCGGCCCTGCTCGGGGGTGCGGATCGAGGGGCTGAACGAGCGGCCCGGCGAAGACCTCGGTGAGCGCCCGATCAAGGGCGAATGGCTCGTCCCCCGGGACGCCCCCGAGGGCCGGCCCGACGGCGCCGTCCTCTACCTGCACGGCGGCGGCTACGTGGCCTGCTCGCCGCGCACCCACCGGCCGATCACGTCGCGGCTCGCGCACGACACGGGCCTGCCCGTCCTCGCCCCCCGGTACCGGCTGGCGCCCGAGCACCCGTTCCCGGCGCCGCTGGAGGACGCCGTCACCGCCTACCGGTGGCTGCTCGCGCGGGGCGTCCCCCCGGCCGGCATCGTGATCGCGGGCGACTCGGCCGGCGGGCACCTCGCCGGCGTCCTCGCCGGGGAGATCTGCCGGCAGGACCTGCCGGCCCCCGCCGGGATCACCCTCTTCTCCCCATGGATCGACCTGACCTGCGAACTCTCCATCCAGGCGCAGGCCCGCGCCCACGACCCGTACATCAGCGCCGCGTCGGCGCGCCGGGTCGCCCGCCTCGTGGTGGGGCCGGCCGGATTCGACGACCCGCGGCTGGCCCTGCTCACCTGCGCCTGGACGGACGTGCCGCCCGTCCTCATCCAGGTCGGCGGCGCCGAGGTCCTGCGCACCGAGGCCGAGGCGTTCGCGGACGCCCTGCGGAGCGCCGGCGGGAAATGCGAACTCCAGGTCTGGGACGGCCAGATGCACGTCTTCCAGATCCTGAACCGCGTGCTGCCCGAGGCGGGCGAGGCGATGCGCGACGCGGCCGCGTTCATCTGCTCGGTCACGCACCACAGCGCCCCCGGCCGCACCGCGGCCGCCTAGCGGTCCCTCCGGGCGGCGGTCAGAAGCGGCCGGCGGGTTCGCGTTCGAGGTACGCGTCCTCCGCGCGGCGCCCGCGGCCCGCGGCGAAGAACCCGACCAGGGCGGCCAGCGCGGCGCCGCCCTCACCGGCCAGGCTGATCGTCTTGTCGAGGTACCAGACGGGTTCGTGCATGTCCGGCAGCGGGCCGAGCGCCCCGAGATCGACGTAGTAGTAGAGGACGACGGCCCCGGCCGCGCTCGCCGCGACGAGGAACGCCAGCGCGTACGCCCAGCGGGCGCCGTAGGTGAGGACGACGACGGCGACCACGCCCGCGACCGCCGCCTGGATGCGGAACAGGTCGTCGCCGCCGATGGACCCGCCCGCGACGTAGGCCATGTCGGGCGCGAACATCCAGTGCACGATGGCGTCGGCCGCCAGCCCGGCGGCGACGATCAGGCGGAGTATGAGTCCCATACCCCTAGCACGGGCGGACCCCCCGGACCGGCTCAAATGTTCAAAGATGAACTTTCGCTGAGGCCGCCGGGCCCGATCAGCCGCCCGCCAGCTCGCGTCCCCGGTTGCGGGCCGCCTCGATGGCCTCCAGGACGGCGGCGCGGACGCCGTGCCGCTCCAGCTCCCGGATCGCCGAGATCGTCGTCCCGCCCGGGGACGTGACGGCCTCGCGCAGCAGCACCGGGTGCTCGCCGGAGTCGCGGAGCATGATCGCCGCGCCCACGGCGGACTGGATCACCATCTCCAGCGCGGCGGCGCGCGGCATGCCGAGCAGGATGCCCGCGTCCACCATCGCCTCGACCAGGTAGTAGAAGTACGCGGGGCCGCTGCCGGACAGGGCCGTCGCGCCGTCCTGCAGCGACTCGGGGATGCGGAGCACCTTCCCGACCGGGGACAGCAGCTCCTCGGCGAGTTTCAGATGCTCTTCCGCCGCGTGCGAGCCGGGCGAGATCACGCTCATCGCCTCGTCCACGTGCACGGGCGTGTTGGACATGACGCGGACGACGGGGACGCCCGCCGGCAGCCGCGCCTCGATGAACCCGGTCGTGATGCCCGCCGCCATCGAGATCACGAGGCGGCCGGGCGGGACGTGCGCGCCGATCTCGTCCAGCAGGGCGCCCATGTCCTGCGGCTTCACCGCGAGGATGAGCGTCTCGGCCTTCGCCGCGGCCACCGCGTTCGGCACGATCTCGATGCCGTACCGCTCGCGCAGCAGCGCGCCCCGCTCCTCCCGGCGCGCGGTCGCCATCAGCTCGGACGGGCGGCGGCCGGCCCGGAGCACCCCGGACAGCAGCGCCTCGCCCATCTTCCCGGCACCCAGAATCGCGATCATCGGCATACCTTGACGTGGGGATTCAACGACCGGACCAGCCTAGCGCCGGGCCCTTCTCGTGTGGGGGGACGCCCCCACCCCCCGGAAGAGCGCTCTGATCACGACCGTCCGGCGAGGGAGCGCACGAGGAAGCGGAGGTTGGCGGGACGTTCCGCCAGGCGCCGCATGAAGTACTCGTACCACTCGCGCCCGTACGCGACATAGACGCGGACCTGCGCTCCCTGCGCGGCCAGCCGGCGCTGCTCCTGCGAACGGACCCCGTAGAGCATCTGGTACTCGAACGTGTCGGCGTCACGCTCGTGCAGAATCGACAGCGCACCGGCGATATCGATGAGCCGAGGATCGTGCGTGGCGAGCATCGGGTAGCCCTTGCCCGCCATGAGGACCTTCATACAGCGGACGAACGACTTGTCGATCTCATCCTTGTCGGTGAAGGCCACCGCCGCCGGTGCCGCATACGCGCCCTTGCACAGCCTCACGCGCGACCCCTCGTAGGCCAGTTCCGCGCAGTGCTCCTCTGCCCGCCGCAGGTACGCCT
The DNA here is from genome assembly GCF_001552195.1 of Actinomadura latina NBRC 106108. Classification (GTDB taxonomy): domain Bacteria; phylum Actinomycetota; class Actinomycetes; order Streptosporangiales; family Streptosporangiaceae; genus Spirillospora; species Spirillospora latina. Next base: position 643,936 of record NZ_BCQS01000003.1, on the reverse strand, counting down.
GGATGACCGCCCCCACGTCCGGGAAGTCGCGCCGTAGTTCCTGGACGACCCGCAGGGTCGAATCGACGGTGGTGTGCTCCTCCATGTCGAGCGTCACCGTCGTCCCGGCGGAACGGGCGGCCTCGCACACCCGCCTTGCGTTCTCCAGGGCCAGGTCTTCGTCGAGGGTCTGGCCGACGGCCGAGAGCTTCAGCGACACCTCGGCGCGTGCACCGAGCCCGGCGGCGCCGAGCCGTTCCAGCAGTTCGACGTAGTGGGTGACGTTCGCCTCGGCGCGTCCCTTGTCGGACGTGTCCTCGCCCAGGACGTCCAGGGTGACGAGCAGCCCCTCGCCGGTCAGCCGCCCGGTGACGCGCGCCGCGTCCTCGATCGTCTCACCCGCGATGAAGCGCCGGACGACGTCCCCGGTGAACGGCGCGGTCTCCACGACCCTGCGCGCGCCGCCACTGCGCGACGCGGCGAGCAACGCCTGACGAAGCACTGTGCGCACCCTTCGCTCCCTGGTTCTCCTCGTCCCAGGTTAAGCCCGCGCGATCACGACACCGTGCCGAGCCTGTTGCCGGCCCCGTGCTGCTTCACGTACTCGGACATCTGAGCGGTCTTGACGGCCTCGAACAGCTGCTTCGCCTTCGTCCCGTCGACGAACACGACGCTCTGCTTGCCGCGCATGCCGGTGCCCTTGTGCGGGAGCGTCATGAACATCACGTCCGACACCCGGACGCTGCGCATGCTCAGCGCCAGCGAGCGCAGGTCGCCCGCCGACACGCCCTCGTCCACGCTGATCGACTTCGACAGCGCGGACAGGAAGCGGTCGAGCTTGAGCGGGTTGGTCAGCGTGCCGCGGTCCGCGGCCTGCTTGGCGAGCGCGCCGAGGAACGCCTGCTGCCGCTTGATCCGGTCGAAGTCGCCGTTCGGCAGGTTGTAGCGCTGCCGGACGAACAGCAGCGCCTCCTCGCCGTTCAGCTTCTGCTTTCCCGCCGTCCACTGCTTCTTGCGGGCCGGGTCGTACACGCTCTGCTTGATGTTGACGGTGACGCCGCCGAGCGCGTCCGTCATCGACTTGAAGCCCTCGAAGTCGATCGCGCCGTAGTGGTCGACGCGGATCCCGGTGAGGTTCTCCATCGTCTCGATCAGCAGCTTCGGCCCGCCGAACGAGAACGCCGCGTTGATCTTCTGGTTGCCGTAGCCGGGGATCTCGACCCACGAGTCGCGCGGGAACGAGATGATGTAGGCCTTCTTCCGGTCCGCCGGCAGGTGCAGCAGCATGATCGTGTCGGTGCGCTGCCGGCCCGGCTTCCAGACCTGGTTGCCCTCGCCGGTCGTCGCCGCGTCGGCCCGCGAGTCCGAGCCGACGAGCAGCCAGTTCTCGGTGCCCTCCACGTTCGGCCCCGGCCGGTTCGCCCGGTCGGTCGGCATGACGCCCTTGATCCGGTCGATGTTGCCGTTGTAGGACGACTGGCGCTGCCACAGCAGCCCGCCGACCCCGGCCACGACCAGCGCGACGAACAACCCCATCGCGATCAGGACCCGCGGCCACCGCCGCTTGCGCTTGCGCTCGGCGCCGTCGGCCCCGGCCCAGAAGGCGTCCCCGCCGTCGCCCTGGGGGGCGCCGGGCCCCGCTGGGGCCTCGGTGGCCTGAGCTGCCGCCGGTGCCTGCGGGCCCTGGTCGGCCCGCTGCGGCGCCTGCGGTCCGGAGTGATCTGGCGCGGTCATGGCGCAGAAGCTACCAGCAGGATCGACCCGGGATGGCCCGGTTCAACCCACCTGTCCGATTAAGGCGCAACCCGCCTCCGCAGGTAAACCTCAACCCCCTTTCGCGGGTCATGGGGTGCGGCGGCGGAGGGTCACCGCGCCCAGGACCAGGGCCACGATCGTGAAGGCCGTTATCACGGCGACGTCGCGGGTCAGAGTGGCGGTGAAGTCGGGGCGGGCGCTGATCTCCTGCATGCCCTCGACGGCGTATGACAGGGGCAGGACGTCCGAGAGCGCGTTCAGCCAGGACGCCATGTCGTCGCGCGGCATGATCAGGCCGCACAGCAGCGTCTGCGGCAGGACGAAGGCGGGCATGAACTGGACGGCCTGGAACTCGGTCCGGGCGAAGGCGCTGGCGAACAGGCCGAGCGACATGCCGAGCAGCGCGTCCAGCAGGGACACGAGGACCAGCGACCCCAGCGAGCCTTTCAGGTCGAGGCCGAGCCAGGTCAGCGAGATCACCAGCACGACGCCGACCTGCACCAGCGCGATCAGCCCGAAGGCGAGCGCGTACCCGAGCAGCAGGTCGAGCTTGCCGAGCGGCATGGTCATCAGCCGTTCGAGGGTGCCGCTCGTCCGTTCGCGGAGGGTGGCGACGCTGGTCACGACGAACATGACCGTGAAGGGGAACAGGCCGAGCAGCATCGGCCCGATCCGGTCGAAGAGCATCGGCTGGTCGAACACGTAGCGCAGCAGGATCATCAGCAGCGCCGGCACGCCGATCAGCAGTGCGAGGGTGCGGTGGTCGTGCTTGAGCTGCGCGAGGATGCGCCGCATCGTGGCGAGGGTGACGGCCGCGCTCATGCCGGGCTCCCGGCCTTCTCGGTGATCAGGTGGAGGAACGCCGCCTCGAGGTCGGGCGCGCCGGTGCGGGAGCGGAGCCCCGCCGGGGTGCCGTCGGCGAGGATCATGCCCTCCCGCATGAGGAGGAGGCGGTCGGTGCGGCCCGCCTCGTCCATGACGTGGCTGGACACGACGAGGGTCGCGCCCCGGTCGGCCAGCTCCCGGAACAGCTCCCACAGCTCCTGGCGCAGGACGGGGTCGAGGCCGACGGTCGGCTCGTCCAGGACGATCAGCTCGGGCGCGCCGAGCAGCGCCGCGGCGAGGTTGGTGCGGCTGAGCTGCCCGCCGGACAGCGTCGCCGCCGTCTGGTCGCGGCTCCGGCCGAGTCCGACCTCGTCGATGACGCGGTCGACGTCCGAGCGGGGCGCGCCCAGGACGGACGCGAAGTAGCGCAGGTTCTCGGCGACGGTCAGGTCGGCGTACACGGCCGGGGACTGCGTCGCGTAGCCGACGCGGTTCCGCAGGCCGGCCGATCCGGCGGGCGCGCCGAGCACCGTCACCGTGCCGCTCCGCACGATCTGGACGCCGACGAGCGCCCTGATCAGCGTGGTCTTCCCGCAGCCGCTCGGGCCGAGCAGCCCCACGATGGAGCCGCGCGGGACGTCGAAGGTGAGCCCGCGCAGGACTTCCTGGCCGCCGCGCACGACCCGCAGATCGCGGACGCGCACGGCCGGCTCGGCACCGCTCGCCGGGCTAGAACTCATCATGTGTTGAATTTAAGCGGACGGCGGGGCCCGGTCAAGAGGTCAGGTAGCGCTGGACGGTGGGGGCCACCAGTGCGATCAGCTCGTCCTCCGACGCCGACGCCATCGGCTCGATGCGCAGGACGTACCGCAGGATCATCACGCCGATCATCTGCCCCGCCGCCGCCTGGATGCCGAGCGGCGGCGCCTCGGTCGCCTGCTTGGCGCGGCCGAACAGGGCGACCGCGACGAACTCGCGCAGGAGCGCCGCCGCCCGCTCGTTCGTCATCGCCGAGCGCAGCATCGCGAGCATGGGCGCCCGGCTGTCGTCGTCCCCCCACACGTCCAGGAACGCGCGGACGATCGCCTCACCGCGCCGTTCGCCGGGGAAGGCCATGATGCGCGGCAGCAGGACGGACGGGTCCACCGGGAAGCGCATCGCCTCGATGAACACGCCCTCCTTGTTGCCGAAGAAGTGGTGGACGAGGGCGGGGTCGACGCCGGCGGCGCGGGCGATGGCGCGCAGCGAGGCCCCGTCGTAGCCCTTCTCGGCGAACAGGTCGCGCGCCTCGGCCAGGATCTTCTCGCGCGTCTCGGTCGGGCCGGGCCGGCGGCCCCTCGGCGCGGCGGGATCGGTCACCGCACGCCCCGGCGGGTGACCTCCCCGGCCGACGTGACCTCCCAGGTGTGGTCGGCGGCGGCGAGGTGCAGGCGGGCGAACGCCAGGGCCTCGGCGAGGTCCTCCATGCGCTCGACCCGGCTGGACGCGCGCCGCGTGTTCACCTCCAGGACGATGTGCCCCCGGAAGCCGCCCTCGGCAAGGTTCTCCAGCATCGTCCCGCACGGCTGGTGGCCCCGGCCGGGGACGAGGTGCTCGTCCTTGTTCGTGATGCCCACGCCGTCGGCGAGATGGATGTGCCGCAGGCGGTCGCCCAGGCCGCCCGCCATGTCGACGGGGTCCGACCCGGAGACGGCGGTGTGGGACAGGTCGAGGGTGACGTACGGGTAGTCCTGGTCGACCGGGTTCCAGTCGGGCAGGTACATGCCCGCTTCGGCACCTCGCGCCTTGAGCGGGAACATGTTCTCCACCGCGAACAGGACGTCGGTCTCGTCCTGCATGCGGGCGAGGCCCTCGACGAACTCCTTCGCGTAGTCGCGCTGCCAGCGGAACGGCGGATGGACGACGACGACCTCCGCGCCCAGTTCCTCGGCGACGTCCTTGGAGCGGATGAGCTTGCCCCAGGGCTCGCGGCCCCACACCCTCTGCGTGAGCAGCAGGCATGGCGCGTGGATCGACTTGATCGGCACCTCGTGGTAGTCGGACAGCCGGCGCAGGACGTTCAGGTCCTGCGAGGAGGCGTCCGTGGAGACCATGACCTCGATGCCGTCGTAGCCCAGCAGTGAGGCGATCTCGAACGCGCTCGGTACCTTCTCCGGGTAGACCGACGCGGTGGAGAGCGTGATCGGCGCGTCCGGTACGCGGAGAGCGGGTGTAGTGACGCCGTTGTGCTGCGGGGTCAAGGCTTCCTCGCCAGGAATGATCGCTCGACGATGGTCATCGGGTTCGCACGGTAAAGCCTATGCGGCGGCGGCGGTGATGAAACAACCGCCCGGAGTGATCCTGATTGCTCTGCCCCCGGAGGCCGCTACTCTCGGTCGCCGTGGCCGATATCGCGCCGGGCGCCGTGCCGAGCCCCAACATCTGGAACTCCCCGCAGGTCTACGAACTGGAGAACCGCGCCGTCGACCCCGACGGCGTGCTCGCCGGCGCGATGCGCGCCATCCGCCCATGGGACGGCGCGGACGTCCTGGACGTCGGCTGCGGCACCGGCTTCCACCTGCCCTTCTTCGCCGCCGGCGCCCGCCGCGTGATCGGCGTCGAGCCGCACGCGGGCCTCGCCTCCGCCGCCGCCCGCCGGACCCGCGACCTCCCCAACGTCACCGTCCGTGCCGGCGCGGCCCAGGCCCTGCCGCTTCCGGACGCCTCGGTCGACGTCGCCCACGCCCGGTGGGCGTACTTCTTCGGGCCGGGCTGCGAACCGGGCCTGCGTGAACTGGACCGGGTCGTCCGGCGCGGCGGAGCGATCTTCATCATCGACAACGACGCCACCCGCTCCACGTTCGGCCGCTGGTTCCGGCGCGCCCTGCCGAAATACGACCCGGCGGCCGTCGAGCGGTTCTGGACGCGGCGCGGCTTCTCCCGCGAGCCCCTCACGATCCGGTGGTCGTTCCAGAACCGGGACGACCTCGCCGCCGTCCTGCGGATCGAGTTCCCGCCCGGCCTCGCGGACGCCTGCCTGCGCGAGCACCCCGGACTTGAGGTGGACTATGCCGTTAATTTGTGGTGGCGTTGCCTGAGTTACTGACTAGTTGGGTCGTTCAGGAGGTACGGACATGGGCCGTGTCACTGCTGGAAGAGCGCTCGGCGGCCTCGCCGCCGCCACCGCCGTCGGCGCGGCCGGCGCCGGGGCCGGGCTGGTCGCCCAGCGCCGCGCCATGCGCCGCCTCCAGTTGCGCCCCGACCCGTTCGCCGGTGAGCCGTTCGGCTCCCTGCGCGGCCGTCCCGTCCCCGTCCGCGCCGACGACGGCACCCGCCTGTACGCCGAGATCGACGGCGACGACCGCACCGACCTCGCCGTCGTGTTCTCCCACGGCTGGACGCTCACCCAGGACTCCTGGCACTTCCAGCGCAAGGCCCTGCGCGGCCTCGGCCGGCTGGTCTTCTGGGACCACCGCGGCCACGGCCGCTCCGACGGCGGCGCCCGCGACGGCTACTCCATCCCGCGCCTGGCCGCCGACCTCGGCGCCGTCATCGAGGCCACCGTCCCCGCCGGCACGCCCGTCGTCCTCGTCGGCCACTCCATGGGCGGCATGACGATCATGCGGTACTGCGACGAGAACCCCGGCCTGGTCGGCCGCAGGGTCCTCGCGACCTGCCTGCTGTGCACGTCGTCCGGCGCTCTCGGCGAGGTCACCCTCGGCATGCCCGCCCTCGTCGCGCGCACCACCCACCGCGTCCTGCCCCGCGCCCTCGCCGCGCTCGGCACCGGCTCCGGCGCCATCGAGAGGGTCCGCCACCTCGGCCGCGACGCCGCCACCCTCATCGAGGACCTGGTCGCCTTCGGCCCCGAAGCGAGCCCCGCCGCGATCGCCTTCGCCGAGCAGATGATGACCGAGACCCGCATGGACGCGTTCGTCGACTACTTCCGCTCGATGATCACGACGGACGTCATCAGCGACTGCGCCTCCCTCGCCGGCGCCGACACGCTCGTCCTCGGCGGCGAGAACGACGTGCTCACCCCCGTCGAGCACAGCCTCAAGATCGCCTCCTGTGTCCCGTCCGCGCGCCTGGAGGTCGTCCCGTCGGCCGGCCACATGGCCATGCTCGAACGCCCCGGCGCCGTCTCCGACCACCTCGGCGACCTGATCGAACGAGCCCGCAAGGACTGTTGACCCAGGGGCCCCCTGAGCCGGTACACCACGGGCATGCCCGGCGACGCAGGCGACCGCAGCGACGCCGCACGAACCGCACAGGCACAGAGGCCGCAACAGCGGCGTGAGGATCGCCTGCGTCGTGACGGGGGTTCCAGCGGGGCGTCCCCCTGGGCGGACGCTGTCGGTGCCGGGCTCTAGGCTGCCGCGCATGGCGAAGGCTAAGACGGCCAAGGCGGCCTATCGGTGCTCGGAGTGCGGGTGGCAGACGTCCAAGTGGGTGGGGCGCTGCGGCGAGTGCCAGACGTGGGGGACGGTCACCGAGGGAACCTCCGCCACCCCCGCGCGGGTCGTGTCCGCCGGGCCGGTCAGCGCGCCGGCGCGCCCGATCGGGCAGGTGGACGTCCGGTCGGCGCGCACGCGGCCCACGGGCCTGGACGAGCTGGACCGGGTGCTCGGCGGCGGCATCGTGCCCGGGGCCGTCCTGCTGCTGGCCGGGGAGCCGGGCATCGGCAAGTCGACGCTGCTGCTGGAGGTCGCCGCGCTCGCCTCGACCGCGGCCGGGGACGGCGGGAAGAACGTCCTCTATGTGACAGGTGAGGAGTCGGCCGAGCAGGTGCGGCTGCGCGCCGACCGGGTCGGGGCGATCACCGACCACCTGTATCTGGCGGCGGAGACCGAGCTGTCGGCGATCCTCGGGCACATCGACTCCGTGGAGCCGTCGCTGCTCGTCGTCGACTCCATCCAGACGGTCGGGACGTCCGAGGTGGACGGCGCGCCCGGCGGCGTCACGCAGATCCGCGAGGTCGCCGCCAACCTGATCAGGGTCGCCAAGGAGCGCGGGATCACCGTCGTGCTGGTCGGCCACGTCACCAAGGAGGGCGCGATCGCCGGGCCGCGGCTGCTGGAACACCTGGTCGACGTCGTCCTGTACTTCGAGGGCGACCGGCACTCGCGGCTCCGCATGATCCGCGCGGTGAAGAACCGGTACGGGCCGACCGACGAACTGGGCTGCTTCGACCTCTCGGAGGTGGGCATCGTCGGGCTGCCGGACCCGAGCGGCCTGTTCCTCACCCGCCGCGAGGAGGCCGTCCCCGGCACGTGCGTGACGGTCACGCTGGAGGGACGCCGCCCGCTCGTCGCCGAGGTCCAGTCACTCGTCGCGAAATCGCATCTGCCCGCGCCGCGCCGGGCCACGTCCGGGCTCGACACGTCCCGGGTCGCCATGGTCCTCGCCGTCCTCGCGCAGCGCTGCAAGATCTCCATGCACGAGCAGGACGTGTACGTCTCGACGGTCGGCGGGGTGCGGCTCAGCGAGACGTCCGTCGACCTGGCCCTCGCCCTGGCCGTGGCGGGCTCCACGGTCGAGCAGGCCCTGTCCAACAGCCTCATCGCGCTCGGCGAGGTCGGGCTCGCCGGGGAGGTCCGCGTCGTGCCCGGCGTCCAGCGGCGGCTCGGCGAGGCGGCGCGGCTCGGCTTCAAGCACGCCATCGTCCCCCGCGGCTCCCTCGAACTCGCCGACGGATCGCCGCTCAAACGCGCGGATCCGCAGCTCAGCAGCTACGAGGGCATGAAGGTGATGGAGGTGGACAGCCTGCAGCAGGCCCTCCAGGTCGCGTTTACGGCGCCCTGACGGGAGTCACGCCAGAGTATTACTGCACACAACTCGGTCTTGCGACCTGCGGAGGAACCAGGGCGCGGCCCGCCTCGGTAAACTGACGCCGTCCAGCGACCTCCGGGGGTCAGGTGCCATCACACGACAAGGGTTATGACGAGCGACGCCGTGCCACATTGGCAGCGGTGGCCCCGGGCACCCAGATCCGCGACGGACTCGAGCGGATCCTGCGGGGCCACACCGGCGGCCTGATCGTGCTCGGCTACGACAAGACCGTCGAGGAACTGTGCTCGGGCGGCTTCGAGCTCGACGTCGAGTTCTCCGCGACCCGGCTCCGCGAGCTCGCCAAGATGGACGGCGCCATCGTCCTCGACGACAGCCACAGCCGCATCGTCCGCGCCGCCGTCCACCTCGTGCCCGACTCGACCATCCCCACCGAGGAGTCGGGGACGCGCCACCGCACCGCGGAGCGCGTCGCCCGCCAGACCGTCTACCCGGTCATCTCGGTCAGCCAGTCGATGCACATCATCGCGCTGTACCTCGACGGGATCCGCTACGTCCTCGAAGACTCGGCGGCCATCCTGTCCAAGGCCAACCAGGCCCTGGCCACGCTCGAACGCTACAAGCTGCGGCTGGACGAGGTGTCCGGCACCCTCTCGGCGCTGGAGATCGAGGACCTCGTCACCGTCCGCGACGTCAGCGCCGTCGTCCAGCGCCTCGAAATGGTGCGCCGCATCGCCGACGAGATCGAGGGCTACGTCGTCGAGCTCGGCACCGACGGCCGGCTGCTCTCCCTCCAGCTGGACGAGCTCGTCTCCGGCGTCGACGCCGACCGCGAGCTGATCGTCCGCGACTACCCGTCCGACGACACCCGCGCCCGCGGCGTCGCCGCGATCCTGTCGTCCCTCGACACCCTCTCCGCCAACGAGCTGCTCGACCTGTCGACGGTCGCCGAGGTGATGGGCTTCGCCGGCCCGGACGCCCTCGACCTGCCGGTCAGCCCCAAGGGGTTCCGCCTCCTCGCGAAGGTCCCGCGGCTGCCGGGCATGGTCGTCGAACGCCTCGTCGAGCACTTCGGGGGCCTGCAGAAACTCCTCGCCGCCAGCATCGACGACCTCCAGGCCGTCGGCGGCGTCGGCGAATCCCGCGCCCGCAGCGTCCGCGAGGGCCTCTCCCGCCTCGCCGAATCCTCGATCCTGGAACGCTACGTCTGACCACGCGCGCACCCGTGGCAGCGGTCACCAGTGCCGGCGGCATCCCAGCAGGGCCGGCGGGACGGGCCTGTGCGGTCAGCGCAGGCGGAAGATCAGCTTCTTGACCTTCGTGTCCTTCAGGTCGGCCACGTAGGTGCCGGGGCGGGCCCGCGTCCTGCCCTTGCAGCCGCGCTCGCGGTCCCAGGTGACGGTGTCGACGTAGGGAATGCCGCGGCGGAGGGTCTCCTTGGGCGCGTCACCATGGCGGCAGTCGGCGGACGACCAGATGCGGTCCGAGCCGGACGTGATGCGGACGTCCAGCGTCCCCGTGTCGAACCTGCAGGTGCCGCGGCCGGTGTTGACGACCGTGATCCGGAACTCCGGCCGTTCCGAGCCCCTGTAGGTGTCGCCGGCGGCGGACATGTTCACGACGAGGTCATCGGCGTCGCAGGGACCGCCGTCGTCCGCCGGGGCCGGCTCGGGCGTGGCCGTCGTGGTGACCGTGACCGTCGGCATCGCGGTGGGCGGGGGCGGCGGGCTGGCGCTCTCGGCCGCCTTCGCGTCCCGCACCGGCTCGCCCTCTCCCGTACCGGCGCACGCCCAGGCCAGCAGGCCGACGGCGCCGAGCAATCCGGCCAGGGCCAACGCGCGGCGCCGCCAGTACTGGTCCAGCCCAGAACCGTCCGAGTCACGTCCAGTATTCGGACCCATACGGTCAGTATGCATTCACCGAACCGGAGAGAGGGGGCGACCCGCCGCGTGCCACAATGGCGGCGCACCATGAACCTGAACTCCGCCTACACCGCCCCGATCCTCGGCTGGTACGAGACGAACGCCCGGGAGCTGCCGTGGCGGGCGCCGGACGCGACCCCGTGGGGCGTCCTCGTCAGCGAGATCATGCTCCAGCAGACGCCGGTCGTCCGCGTCCTGCCCGTCTGGGACGCCTGGATGGCGCGCTGGGCCACGCCCGCCGCGCTGGCCGCCGAACCGCCCGGCGAGGCCGTCCGGGCGTGGGGACGGCTCGGCTACCCGCGCCGCGCGCTGCGCCTGCACGCGAGCGCCCGCGCGATCACCGAACGGCACGGCGGCGACGTGCCGTCCGCCCACGAGGAGCTGCTGGCCCTGCCGGGCATCGGCGCCTACACGGCCGCGGCCGTCGCGAGCTTCGCGTTCCGGCAGCGGCACGCCGTCCTCGACACCAACGTCCGGCGCGTCCTGGCCCGGCTGGTGTCCGGCGTCGAGTACCCGCCGAAGTCGCAGACCAAGGCCGAGGTGGCGCTCGCGGAGAGCCTCCTGCCGGTCGATCCCCCGACCGCCGCCCGCTGGGCCGTCGCCGTCATGGAACTGGGCGCGCTGGTCTGCACCGCCCGCACACCCCGCTGCGCCGACTGCCCGGTGCTCGGCAGCTGCGCCTGGCAGCTGGCCGGCCGGCCCGCCTACGACGGGCCGCCGCGCCGGGGCCAGACGTACGCGGGCACCGACCGCCAGTGCCGCGGCCGCCTCCTGGCCGTCCTGCGGGACGCCGAGGGACCGGTCCCGAAACCCGCCCTCGACATCGTCTGGTCGGACGCCGTCCAACGCGAACGCGCCCTGGACGCCCTCATCGCCGACGGCCTGGTCGACCCCCTGGACAACGGCCACTACGCCCTCCCCGCCTGAGCGGCCGCACCCCCGCAAGCCGACGGCGACGCACCGGGCACGGCCGCCCCTCTCCGCCGGGCGCGATCCAGTGATCGGAATCCCTCCCGCGTAGCTCCCTGACCTCGCCTGGCTTGGTCGACCCGCTGTCGTTTCCGTCCAAGACGGCCCCGCACCCGCGGTCTAGCGTGAAGTGAAGAGTTCGCCTGATCATGAGGAGAAAGCGCTATGCGTGACCTGGTCTACACCGGTTTCATGTCCCTCGACGGCGTCGTGGACTCGCCCGGCGGCGGGCCGGGAGAGGAGCACCGCGCCGGCGGCTGGGTGTTCAAGGACCTCGAGTTCGTCCCGGAAGCCTGGTCGCTCAAGGGCGAGGAACTCGCCTACACGACGGCGCTGATGTTCGGCCGCCGCAGCTATGAGGCGTTCGCGCCGGTCTGGCCCGGCTCGGAGGACCACGCCGACTACAAGGAGCTGCCCAAGTACGTGGTGTCGACCACGCTGTCCGAGGACGCCCTTGTCGACGGGTGGGGGCCGACGACGATCCTGCGCTCGACCGAGGACGTCGCCGCGCTCAAGGAGGGCGAGGGCGGCGCGATCCTCATCCACGGGAGCGCGGAACTGGCCCGGAGGCTGTCGGACGCGGGCCTGATCGACCGGTACAACCTGCTCGTCTTCCCCGTCCTGCTCGGAGCCGGGAAGAGCCTGTTCGGGCGGGCCGACCGCGACAAGTACATGCTGACGCTCCAGGAGTCGGAGAGCTACCCGAACGGGATCCTGAAGCTGGTCTACGACGTGAAGCGCTGATCCAGGTCGAGACCGATCGCGCCGCCGGCGCCCTCGCGCAGCTGCCCGGCGGTCCGTCCGACATAGGAGCGCAGCGCCCGGGCCAGGTGCGGCTCGTCGAAATAGCCGAGCTTGGCGACGACGTCGGCGGCAGTTTCGCCGGCCGCCAGCAGTCCCGCCGCCGTGCGGGCCCGCTCGATCTGCCGGACGGCGCCCCGGGTCAGCCCGGTCGCGGCGCGGAACCGGCGTTCGACCGTGCGCCCCGAGACGTCCGGGCGGCGCCCCCGCAGCACCTCGGCGACGAGCGGGTCACCGACCACGATCCCGGCCCGGACGAGACGCTCGACCAGGGCCTCGGCGTCGTCGGGGCCAGGAGTCTCCCAGCGCGCGCCGTCCAGCCGGAACGTCCGGCGCGTGGTGTCGGGGAGCTCGATGCCCGCGTCCACCAGCGCGGGCGTGGGCACGGCTCGCAACGAGGTGCCCACGGCGAAATCGATGCCCGTGAAGGTCGCGCCCTCCGGCACCGGCGCCGTGCCGGTCCGGGTCTCGGGGCCGGTGACGCTCGTGTACGCCTGGCCGTCCTGCTGCCAGAACACCAGGCCCCAGCGCACCCCTGCGACGGACGTCATCTCCGTGACCTGCTCGCTCGTGCAGGTCCAGACGGCGTCGACCCAGGGCGAGTCGGACCGGCGCGTCTCGAAGCGCAGTTCCACGGACGAAGGATACGTCGCACGCCACCCGATGGCGGGCGTGGTCGTACGCGCCGCCCTCAACCCTTCAGGCGCCGGAGAGGTAGCGTACGGGCGTGCGTGATCTGCTGAGCCTGCCCAAAGCCCATCTGCACGTCCACCTGGAGAGCACCGTCCGGTCGGCCACGCTCCGGGAGATCGGCGCGGCCAACGGCGTCCGGGTACCCGACGACGTGGGCACGTTCGGCGACTTCGCCTCCTTCTTCGCGCAGAACGACCTCGTCCGCGCCTGCCTGCGGCGCCCCGCCGACTTCCGCCGCATCGCCTACGAGTTCTGCGAGGACGAATCCGCCCAAGGCGTCCAGTACGCCGAGGTCTCCTTCACCGCGGCCGGCCACGGCGAGCGGCTCGGCGACCTCGGCATGCCGCTCCGGGCCGTCCTGGAGGGGCTGGAGGCCGGGCAGGACGCGTTCGGGATCGAATGCCGCGTCATCCTCGACCACTCGCGGCGCCGGTCCGTCGAGCGCGCCTGGCGGACGCTCGACCTCGCCCGCCGCCACGACCGCGTTGCGGCCATCGGGCTCGCGGGAGACGAAGCCCACCCCGGCGCCCCGTTCGACGACGTCTTCGCCGCCGCTCGCGACGCCGGGCTCCACGTCGTCCACCACGCGGGCGAAGGCGAAGGGCCCGCCAGCATCCGGCAGGCCCTCGGGCCCGGCCGTACCGAGCGCCTGGGCCACGGAATCCGCATCCTGGACGACCCGGACCTCGTGGCCGAAGTCCGCGAACGCGGAATCCCCCTCGAAGTCTGCCCATCCTCCAACGTCGCCCTGGGCTTCGCGCCGTCGCTCGACGCTCATCCCCTCCCCCGCCTCCGCGACGCGGGCCTGATCGTGACGATCAACACCGACATCCCGGCGCTGATCGACACCTCCCTGACCGCCGAGTACGCCCGCGTCCGCGACGCCTTCGGCTACGACGACCGCACCCTCGCCGGCCTCGCCCGCGCCGGCGTCGACGCGTCCTTCGCCCCCGACGCCACCAAGACCCGGCTCCACGGAGCGATCGCCACATGGCTGGCCGGCCATGCCCCCGAACCACCGTCCGTCGGCTAGAGCCTGGTCAGGGGACCGGCCCGGATCTCGCGGAGAAAGGGGTCATCGTCGTTGTGCCACCGGCCCCGTGTCCGGACGACCGGATGGACGGGAAGACCGAGGCGCCCGGCGGCCTCCTGCGCCGCGTCGAATGCGGCGTCCGGGGCGATGTCGCCGATCACCAGCACTTCGACGTCGCCGGCCTGGCCCCCGGCCGGATGCTCGTACCGCCCGGCCCAGGCCCCGAAGAGGTAGATCTCCTGAACGGACGGCAGCCTGCCGAACTCCTCCGCCACCACCGCCGCCGGCCCGAACGTCAGCATCAGCAGATGGGCGAGCGGCTCGTACAGGGGGCTGCTCGCATCGCGCGCCACCAGCCGTCCGGCCAGGGTGCGGCGCATCGCGAGTATGCCCGCCCTCGCCAGCCGCTCCACTTCGCGCATCACGGACGCGAGGTCGGTGCGGAGCATCACCGCCAGGTCGAGCATCGATATCTCACGAACCGGCCCCAGCAGCAGGCGTGCGAGCAGTTCGCCCTGCAGGCGCGACCGGAAGATCGGCAACCGGTCCGGCGCACGGGCCGCCACGTCGCGCAGGAACGCCTCCGCCACACGCGCTTCGCTCACCGGTACGGGCACCCCCCGCCGCCGGAATCCGGCCGCCCCACCCGCCTCATTCGATCGCATGTTCGAATACTAGGAGCCACCACCGACATCCCGAACGCGTCGGCATGAAGGCGATCCACACAGGGGACTCGGGTTCCGGGAGGAAGTCGGCCAGGGCGATGCCCGTGGCTTCTGCGTGCTCGCAGGCGGCCTCCAGGTCGGGCATGCGAAAGGGCCCGCAGCCGGACGAATCCGGTCACGGGCCCTTGCGCAGGACGTCAGTCCCTGTTGAAGACGTCAGTCCTTGTTGAAGTTGACCGCGCCCTCGATGGGCGGCGGGCTGTCCGGGACGCCCGTCGGCTTCGGCACGCCCTTGAACGTGAACTTGGCGTTCTCCACCGAGTCCTTGTTGTCGGGGTCGAAGCCCTCGGTGCCCACGATCACGATCTGGCCGGCCTTGAGCTCGTTGTACAGGATCTTCTCGGACAGGTTGTCCTCGATCTCCCGCTGGATCGTGCGGCGCAGCGGCCGGGCGCCGAGCACCGGGTCGTACCCCCGGAGCGCGAGCAGGTCCTTGGCCTCCTGCCGCAGCTCGATGCCCATGTCGCGGTCGCGGAGCCGCTCGTCCACCTTGGCGATCATCAGGTCGACGATCTGGATGATCTCCTTGGGGGTGAGCTGGTGGAAGACCACCGTGTCGTCGACGCGGTTGAGGAACTCGGGACGGAAGTGCTGCTTCAGCTCCTCCGACACCTTCGCCTTCATACGGTCGTACGAGCCCTGCTCGTCGTTCTGACGGGCGAAGCCCATCGAGACGCCCTTGGAGATGTCCTTGGACCCCAGGTTCGTCGTCATGATGATGACGGTGTTCTTGAAGTCCACGACGCGGCCCTGCGCGTCGGTGAGGCGGCCGTCCTCCAGGATCTGCAGCAGCGAGTTGAAGATGTCCTGGTGGGCCTTCTCGATCTCGTCGAACAGGACGACCGAGAACGGCTTGCGGCGGACCTTCTCCGTCAGCTGGCCGCCCTCCTCGTACCCGACGTAGCCGGGCGGGGAGCCGAACAGCCGCGAGACCGTGTGCTTCTCCATGAACTCGGACATGTCGAGCTGGATCAGCGCGTCCTCGTCCCCGAACAGGAACTCCGCGAGGGTCTTGGACAGCTCGGTCTTACCGACACCGGACGGGCCGGCGAAGATGAACGAGCCGCCGGGACGCTTCGGGTCCTTCAGGCCGGCGCGGGTGCGCCGGATCGACTGCGAGAGCGCCTTGATGGCGTCGTGCTGGCCGATGACCCGCTTGTGGAGCTCGTCCTCCATGCGCAGGAGGCGCGTCGACTCCTCCTCGGTCAGCTTGAAGACCGGGATGCCGGTGGCGGTGGCGAGGACCTCGGCGATCAGCTCGTCGGTGACCTCGGCGACGACGTCCATGTCGCCGGCCTTCCACTCCTTCTCCCGCTGCGCCTTCTGCCCGAGCAGCTGCTTCTCGCTGTCGCGCAGCGCCGCGGCCTTCTCGAAGTCCTGCGCGTCGATCGCGGACTCCTTGTCGCGCCGGACGTCGGCGATCTTCTCGTCGTACTCGCGCAGGTCCGGCGGCGCGGTCATGCGGCGGATGCGCATCCGCGAACCGGCCTCGTCGATCAGGTCGATCGCCTTGTCGGGCAGGAACCGGTCGCTGATGTAGCGGTCGGCGAGCTGCGCGGCCGCGACCAGCGCGCTGTCGGTGATCGACACGCGGTGGTGCGCCTCGTAGCGGTCCCGCAGGCCCTTGAGGATCTCGATCGTGTGCGACAGGGACGGCTCGGCGACCTGGATCGGCTGGAAGCGGCGCTCCAGCGCGGCGTCCTTCTCCAGGTGCTTGCGGTACTCGTCCAGCGTGGTGGCGCCGATGGTCTGCAGCTCACCCCGCGCCAGCATCGGCTTGAGGATGGACGCGGCGTCGATCGCGCCCTCGGCGGCGCCCGCACCGACCAGCGTGTGCAGCTCGTCGATGAACAGGATGATGTCGCCGCGGGTGCGGATCTCCTTCAGCACCTTCTTCAGGCGCTCCTCGAAGTCACCGCGGTACCGGGAACCGGCGACCAGCGCGCCCAGGTCGAGGGTGTAGAGCTGCTTGTCCTTGAGCGTCTCGGGCACCTCGCCCTTGACGATCTTCTGCGCGAGCCCCTCGACGACGGCCGTTTTACCGACGCCGGGCTCGCCCACGAGGACGGGGTTGTTCTTGGTACGGCGGGACAGCACCTGCATGACCCGCTCGATCTCCTTGTCCCGGCCGATGACCGGGTCGAGCTTGCTCTCGCGCGCGGCCTGCGTCAGGTTGCGGCCGAACTGGTCGAGCACGAGGGAGGTGGACGGAGCCGACTCCGAGGGACCGCCGGAGGCGGCCGGCTCCTTGCCCTGGTAGCCGTGCAGCAACTGGATGACCTGCTGGCGGACCCGGTTGAGGTCGGCGCCGAGCTTCACCAGCACCTGGGCGGCGACGCCCTCGCCCTCACGGATCAGACCCAGCAGGATGTGCTCGGTACCGATGTAGTTGTGGCCGAGCTGCAGCGCCTCGCGCAGTGACAGCTCAAGGACCTTCTTGGCACGCGGAGTGAACGGGATGTGGCCCGACGGCGCCTGCTGGCCCTGGCCGATGATCTCCTCGACCTGCTGGCGCACCGCTTCAAGACTGATCCCGAGGCTCTCCAGAGCCTTGGCGGCGACACCCTCGCCCTCGTGGATCAGGCCGAGGAGGATGTGCTCGGTGCCGATGTAGTTGTGGTTGAGCATCCTGGCCTCCTCCTGAGCCAGGACGACAACGCGCCGCGCGCGGTCGGTGAACCTCTCGAACATCTCGTCGCTCCTCACAGAGCGGTTGGGCAGAGTCCGGAACGTCCGGAACTGTCCTTCCGCATGCTAGCCCGCCCCGAGGAGGCCGCCCGGTGCACTCCCACCAGAAGACGTTCCCCAGCTAAGCGCTGTTCAGTCTCATCCAACTACCGCATCGGTGCGTCATGTTCCCGCTACGCCGCAAGCGAACGGAGGCTTTCCGCAGGTCGATCGGGGCGCGGGCCGAACACGCCGAATGGGCCGCAGTTCCGCCCGCGCCGCCTCTGTACCTCGCCGCCTCCACGCCGAACCCCATTGCCGCTACGCCACAAGCGAACGGCCGATTTCATCGCGGCCCGGCTCTCCGCGCCGCGCCGCTCCTGACGGAGCCCTTGGAGGACGGCTCCTCGGGCCGCAAGAACGCGGCCCGGTCGAGAGGCGGGAGGACGCGGACGCCCGGCGGAACGTGCACCGCTGCGGGACCGGAAGAAGGCGGATGCCCAGCAGAGCGCGGGACGGCAGAGAGAGCGGAAGAAGGCGGGTTCGCGAGAACACAGGCCGCCGGAACGTCGTGCGGGCCCGGGAGAACCGGGGTCCGGAGAAGGCGAACGGCCCGTCTCGTTAAGGGAGACGGGCCGCCGGTGGTGAAGCGGATCAGTTGGCCGCTTCGTACTGCTCGATCACGTGGGCCGGGATGCGTCCGCGCTCATTGACCTTGATGCCATTGTTCTTGGCCCAGGCACGGATCTCGGCACTGCGTTCCCGGCTGGACGCGCCACGCTGCCGGCGGCGGCGCGAGACCGTGCCCGCCTTGCGGGACTTCTCCACGAACGGCTGCAGCGATTCCCGCAGCTTCGTTGCGTTGGCGCCACTCAGGTCGATCTCGTAGGAGGCGCCGTCGATCGAGAACGCTACGGTCTCGTCCGCCTCGCCACCGTCGAGGTCGTCGACGAGAAGCACCTGAACCTTCTGTGCCATGGGGACAGACCTTTCGGCTGGAGCAAACTTCAATCGGTTGACAAAGATATACCGAGAACTCCGCGGATGACAATTCAAGCGCTCGCGTTGAACCGGCACTGCGCCGGAAGTCGCCTTCCCGCCGGTGACCGGGCGTAATCACGCTCGTCGTTTCCGGAGCAGCCGGGGGACGCACCAGGGCCTGCCGCGGCCCGGCGCCCGTGAATTCCCGGCGCGGCGGACGGGCGGGGTTTTCCGGCGTGACCGGTCTCACGGCCTGCCGTGCTGACCTGGGACGGACGCTCCACGCATTGAGCCGGGTTTGCGGACGCCCTCGGCTTTCGAGCGGTGCGGCCCGTCCCGGCGGAAAAGCCCTGCCCGGACCTTAACAGGCGGTACGCACCGGCACGCACTCGACGATTAACCCGGATGTGCCGGCCCTAACCGTCCACCGGGCGGGAATCCGCGCGGACCCCGCGGCCTCGGGCACGGCAGCCACCTGGGGAGACCCGAGACGACGTCCGGGCACGCATGGACGCGTGTATGCGCGAGGGATCCCAAGGAACGGAAAGCGGAGATCATCCCCTGACCGGCCGATGTTGCCGGATAACCGGAAGGGGGGCGGTTCCGAAAATCTGTTCCGCGACTCAGGACGCGAAGTCGCCGTCCACACCGCCAACGGTGATCCCGCCGAAGACCACCGGCGCCGCTTGGACTCCTGAAATCAGGAGATCGAGGCACAATCCGACCGGCCGGTCCCCACACGACGCGCATGGGCGCGGGAAAGTCCGTTCCCGACTGAGGCCGCGTCCCATCAACGTCCCATCAACACTTAGTCCAGTAGCGCTATGAACCGGCACCGCGGCTCCATGGCAACGGCCGGCGGAAGCAACTTTCAATCCGGAGGCGGCGTCCGGGACGCGACACATCCCGCTCGGATTCGAGCCCGTAACCGGAACGAGCTGGGATTCGCCTGGCGAACGGGGACGTCCGAAACAGACCTGGCCATCTCCAGGAAAGCTTGGAGAAGGCAGGCGAATACCCTCGTCCCACGATGGATCACGGGACGAGGGACGGGGATCGCACCTCCGGAAGCCCGTCTGAACGCGCCTGAGAGGGCCGCAGAAGGCCGATGAATCAGGGCGTGCGGCGTTTTACCACGACCGTCCCAGCGAGCCTGTCGTGGACGGCTTGGCGGCGCGTCCCCTCGAACATGGCCCCGGCGTTCGCGACCCAGAAGACGCTCGCCAGGAGACCGGCGACGGGAATCGGGCGCGCGGCGACCGGCAGCGAATAGACCGCGGCGCGGAGAACGGACCGCAGAACATCGGGACGGGCGCCGGCCTCCACCTCGCCGGGAGAACCCTGAGAAGCAGCCGATCGCCCAGGCGCGCCCTCCTCCGGCCCCTCGGGCGCGGTCAGGGGCACGAATCCCGGCACGGAGACGGGCATGACCCCAGCGCCGCCCATGGCCGCGCCACCCGTCCCCTCCGCGTCCGCCCCGCCGGGTTGCACGGCCGACAGGGCGACGACGACCTCCGTGCCCGCGAAGCGCTTGCCGAGCGTCCGGCCCCAGAGGGACAGCTGGACCGCCTCGTACAGGAGCATGCATCCCGCCACAGCGGGCGGGGCGACGACGTCCACCAGGTGCCCGGAGACCAGTTCCCGGACGATGGCGATGACGGGCACGCCGACGATGAGCGTGTCGACGACGCGCGCCAGCAGGCGCTGCCCCGGTTCGGCGAGAGGAGCCGCCATCGCGGCCCTACTCCGCGTACTCGGTGTACTCGGTGTACTCGTCGTATGCGCCGCGCTCGTCGATGACGAGCGTGTCGGCGAAGCGGTCGTGCAGGGCCTGATGCAGGGGCTGGTCCCAGATCGCCCACAGGTAGGCCATCACGCCGCCCACCCAGACCAGCGCCATCCCGTAGGCGGCGTACTCCCACACCATCACGGCCAGGACGAGGAAGAAGAAGACACCGATCTGGTAGCCGACATGGATGATCCCGGCCCGCCACACGGCCTGCGTGGTGGTCATCGGCCGGCCCACCGGACGCGCCTGGACGATGCCCAGTCCCAGGACGCGCTTGCCCAGCGTCCGCCCCCACATGGACAGCTGGACGGCCTCATAGAGGAACGGCAGCACCGACATGACGCAGAACAGGGTGAAGATGATGGGCCAGTTCCAGATGCCGCCCTCGTCCTGGTCGCTGCCGCTCTTCTCGCCGAGACCGAACGCGGCGACCGTCACGGGCAAAACGAGCGCGAACCCGAAGACCGCGACGAGGGCGTTGTCGATGACCCTGGCGCCCGCCCGCCGGGCGATCGGGGCGAGCTGCGGCTCATCGCCGTGGGAGCCGCCGTACTCGTCGTGGGACGGCTCGTAGGACTGCCCCCAGTCCTGCTGGGGCTGCTGCCACTGCTGCTGGGGCTGCTCCTGCCACTGCTGCTGCGACGGCTGCCGCTGCTGAGGCTGCTGCCGCTGGGAACCTTGGTAAGGGGGCGGGGGGCCGTAGGAACCCTGCCCCTGCGGCGCCTGGTAACGCCGCCCGCGGTGGGGGGAATCGCTCATTTGGGTCAGTCCTCCAGGCGAAGCAACATCCGGGTGTTGCCCAACGTATTCGGCTTGACCCGGTCGAGGTCCAAGAACTCTGCCACGCCTTCGTCGTAAGAGCGGAGAAGCTCCTCGTACACCTCTGGCGCCACTGGAGTCCCGAGGATCTGCTGGAAGCCGTGCCGGGCGAAGAACTCCACCTCGAAGGTAAGGCAGAACACCCTCCGCACGCCGAGTTCCCGCGCGGTGTCGAGCAGCCGGGCGACGATGCGGTGCCCGATGCCGCGCCCGCCGCACCCCTTCTCCACGGCGACGGAGCGGACCTCCGCGAGGTCCTCCCACATCACGTGGAGGGCACCGCAGCCGACGACGGGCCCCGGCGTCCCCTCCCGGACCTCCTCGGCGATCCAGAACTCCTGGACGTCCTCGTACAGCTTCACGGTGCTCTTCTTCAGCAGGCGTCGCCCCGATCCGGCGTACAGATCGACCAGCCTGCGGATCTCCTGAACGTCGGCGGTACGGGCACGCCGGATCACGACCTCCACAAACAGGCGAGATTATCGAACACCGGGTCTTACCGAACGCACGCGTCCGCAGACGTAGCGAGGGCGCCTCCCAGGGAGAACTAGATAAAAACAACTAGGCATGGTCTTCTGTGTTCGAAAAAGTGACGCAAAACACAGCCGCCGTTACGGCGTGTACTCGGCTTCCATCGCGCCCCGCCCTGGCGACCTGCGATTTCACCTGTTCTGGTTGGCATCCATTGCGCGTTCCGTTAGTGTCCATCGCTGACGTCGGCCACCCGGAGAACGGAGGCCGCACCGCCGAGTCCGCGGGGCGCAACCAGCGTCCCGGGGAGCCGGGGACCCACTTTCGGAGCGTCCGGGGATTCGTGCCCCGGGCCTGCGCCGTGAGGGGTGAATCCGCAACGCCGCGGGACGACCCGTGCATGCTCGCGGACGGGCTGCTCCGGCCCCAACCCGTCAGCTAACCCGGTAGGCGGACGAGGAGAGGAGAATCCGTGCAGCAATCGCGGCCTGCGTTCCTTCCACGATTCAGCGGCCGCGCGGTCACCGTGGCCGGGGCGATCATCGCCCTGACGGCCGCACCGCACGTCATCGCCCCGCACACCACCGCCGTCGCGCACGCCGATCCGGAGCCGTCCACCAAGGAGCTCCGGTCCCAGGCCTTCAAGCTCGCCGACCAGCTGGAGCAGCTGACCGAGGAGTACAACGGCCTGAAGGTGAAGCTGGCGCAGTCCAAGCGCGCCGCGACGGTCGCCACCGAGAACGCCGAACGGCAGGAGAAGGCGCTCCAGGCCATCCGCCAGAAGGTCGGCACCCTGGCCGCGACCAGCTACATGCAGGGCGGCTCCGATCCCGCGGTCTCGTTCGTCGCCTCCCAGGACCCGCAGGCCGTCCTCGACCAGGCCGCGACCCTCCACTACTTCGCCAAGCAGGACAGCACCAAGGTCCTCGGGCTCATGCAGGCCATGCAGGCCGCCCAGCGCGCCCGCAAGTCCGCCGAGGCGCGCGCCAAGCAGGTCAAGGACCTGCGGACGCAGCTGGACTCGCAGCGCAAGAAGGTCACCGAGACCTACGAGAAGGTCCGCGGCACGATCGTCAAGCGCGACCCCACCCAGCTCGCCAAGCTCCCCGTCATCGGCACCGGCAAGGCCGCGCAGGCCCTGCGGTACGCCATGGGCAAGCTCGGACGCCCGTACGTCTGGGGCGCCGCCGGGCCGAGCACCTTCGACTGCTCCGGCCTCACGATGTGGGCCTACAAGCAGGTGGGCATCAACCTGCCGCACTACACCGGCAGCCAGTGGAACGCGGGCACCCACGTGTCACGCAGCCAACTCCAGCCGGGCGACCTCGTGTTCTTCTACTCCGACCTCCACCACATGGGGATGTACGTCGGCGACGGCAAGATGATCCACGCTCCCCAGACGGGTGACGTCGTGAAGATCGTCCCCATGGGCGGACGCCCGTTCGCCGGCGCTGTCCGGGTCGCCTGAGCTCCAGCGGCGTCGTACTGAGACCCATCGGCCTGAGACCCATCGGCTCGGGCTTCGAACGCCGTCCGCGGCGACGCCTCCTGCAGGGACCTACCTGCCAGGGCGCCGGCGCCGCCGCTGCGGGGTCGGACGGAATTCGACCGTGTTCGCCGACTGGGTCTCTCGGTGACGCTCGCCCGTCCCCTGGCGAGCGTCGGGGGTGAAGCTGCTAGATGAGCTGCCTGCGGGCCGCCCACACCACGGCCTCGATAGGGGTGTTGACCTCCAGCCGGTCGCAGATCGTCCGCAACCGGCGCCGCAAGGTCCGTGCGCTCAGCTCCAGCTTCCGTGCCGCCACATCGGCGGTGACACCGCTCGCGATTTGGGCGAGCAACCGGATCTCCTCCTCGTTCAGCCCGAAATCGTCGGTGCCACGACGTGCGAGTGTGGCTGTTTCCACTCCGTCCTCCCTCGTCCGTGGTGATGACCGCGGGGATGCAGCCGTCCGCTGCACAGGCACGGGGGCCTCGATCTGTACGCGCGTTGGGTTGCCGGGTCCGGAGCCTTCCGGACTTAGATCATCGGGTTCCTTTTCTGTCTCGCGCGCTTGGCCGGAGGTGGCCGCCTGGCCGATTGCGGGGTCGTTCGGGGGAACTCCGGGTGACGATTCACTCGTTGGCCGTGCGAGGAGGACGGGATGGGATCGCCAGCCATCCGCACCCGTCCCTTCTCGTCGGACTCGCCAGAACTCGCCGCGGACCAAGATCGTGAATCGTTTCAAGCTACGCTTTGGCTCGGAACGCTAGGCGGCCGGATCCGGCCCGTCAAGCGCTGCCCAAATGCGCTACGCGTCGGTTTAATGACGCTGCGTAGCCGCATCAGCGGCCACGCGCCGCGCACAACGCCACTACCTGGGAAAAGTCTCCCGGGTCGGGACGAGGAGCGAGTTGCCACAGACCAGTATTCGTGAGGTCGCGAGGCGTGCTGGAGTCTCAGTTGGGACCGTTTCGAATGTCCTAAACCGGCCAGACCTCGTGGCCGAAGCTACCCGTGACCGTGTTCGCGCGGCGATCGAGGAGCTCGGATTCGTCCGGAACGAGTCCGCGCGCCGGCTCCGCCGGGGCCCCGAGCGCACCGCGGGCGAGTTCGGCGACCAGCCGCGCCGGGCCTTCGGCATCGTCGTCGAGGACCTCACCAACCCGTACGCGTCCGATGTCGCGCGCGGCGCCGAGGCGGCGCTCAACGCGGCGGGCCACGACGCCCTCTGGCTCTCCAGCGACCAGTCGTCCGCCAAGGAGCGCCGCTCGCTGGAACTCCTGGAGGAGCAGCGCGCCGCCGGGGTGCTGATCATTCCGGTCGGGCTGAATCCCGGCGACTTCTCCCGGCTGCGCGCCGCCGGGATGAGCGTGGTGCTGATCGACCGCGACTCGTCCCAGGCGTGCACGGCGCGGGTCGACCATGTCGCGGGCGGGGAGATCGCCGCCGCGTACCTGCTCGGCATCGGCCGGGAGCGGATCGTCTTCGTGACCGGAGTACCGGAACCGCAGCCGTGCGTGGAGCGCCGCGACGGCGCTGCCAGAACGATCGTCGAAGCGGGCTTGAGCAAGCCCCGCACGCTCGTCCAGGACGCCCTGAGCCCCACCGAAGGGCAGGCCGCCGCACACGAGGTCCTGGCGCTCTCCCCGCGGCCCGACGGCGTGTTCTGCGCCAACGACCTGCTGGCCATCGGCCTGATCAACGAGCTGACCCGGCTCGGCGTCCGCGTCCCGGCGGACATCGCCGTCATCGGCTACGACGACATCGAGCTGGCCGCGAGCGCCGCCGTCCCGCTGACCACGGTCCGGCAGCCGCGCCGCGAGCTGGGCTGGGAGGCCGCCGAACTGGCGCTGGCCGAGATGAGCGAGGGCAAGTCGCACCAGCACCGCCAGGTCGTCCAGCGCCCCGAGCTGGTCATCCGCGAAAGCGCTTAACGCACCCGCGTCACAGGACCGCTGTTGACATCCCGTCTTATTTCCGGGTGACTGGGTGCATGGAGGACAGGACGGGGCAGGTCGTGGAGGCCGAGGCCGCGGCGGTGCTCGGCTTCGATCCGGGTGATCCGGCCTTCCGCGCCGACCCCTACGCGCACTACCGCCGTCTCGCGTCCGCTGGGAGCCGCCTGCACCGGACGGACGTCGGCCTCCGCGTGACCACGTCCTACGCCCTGTGCGAGCAGGTGCTGCGCGATCCGCGGTTCGGGCATCGTCCCGAGGGCGGCGGGCTGTGGCGCGAGTCGCGCACCCGGAACCGCTCGTTCCTGACGATGGACCCGCCCGACCACACCCGGCTCCGGCGGCTGGTGAGCAAGGCGTTCACGCCGAGGCTCGTCGAACGGCTGCGGCCGCGGGTGGAGGCGCTGGTCGACGCGTTGCTGGACGGGCTGTCCGGCGAGGTCGACCTGATCGCGGCGCTGGCCTATCCGCTCCCGGTCATCGTGATCAGCGAGATGCTCGGCGTGCCCGCGCAGGACCGCGACCTGTTCAAGGGCTGGTCCGACAGCCTCGCGCGGGGCCTCGACCCCGACTTCCTCCTGCCGCAGGCCGAGATCGAGCAGCGCGAGAAGGCCCGTGAGGAGTTCGCGGCCTACTTCCGGGAACTGGCCGCCCTGCGGCGCGCCCGGCCGCAGGAGGACCTTCTGAGCGCGCTCGTGAGCGTCTCTGACGGCGGGGACGCCCTGTCGGAGGAGGAGCTCCTCGCGACGTGCGTGCTGCTGCTCGTCGCGGGCCATGAGACGACCGTGAACCTCATCGGGAACGGCGCCCTGGCGTTGCTCCGCGATCCAGCACAGTTGGAGTTGTTCCGGCGGGGCCCTGGGAACGTCCAAGCGGCCGTGGAGGAACTCCTGCGTTACGACCCGCCCGTGCAACTCACACTCAGAGCGGCTTTGGAAGACGTCGACCTGGACGGAGCGTTCATCGAACGCGGGAAGCTCGTCCTCCTGCTGACGGGCGCCGCCAACCGCGACCCGGCCGTATTCGATGATCCCGACCGGCTCGACCTGACGCGCTACACCGAGGGAAGCGACACTCCGCGGCACCTGTCGTTCGGGCATGGCATCCACTTCTGCCTGGGCGCACCCCTGGCCCGGCTGGAGGGCCAGGTCGCGCTCAAGAAGCTCTTCGAACGCGACGTGGCCCTCGCCGGACACGACCTCGTCTACCGGGACAACCTCGTCCTGCGGGGCCTGCGCGACCTTCCGGTCACAATTCGGGCTTGACCAGCGGGAAGAGGATCGTCTCCCGGATGCCCTTGCCGGTGAACGCCATGATCATCCGGTCGATGCCGGCGCCCATCCCGCCCGTCGGCGGCATCGCGTACTCCAGCGCGCGCAGGAAGTCCTCGTCCAGCTGCATGGCCTCCGGGTCGCCGCCGGCGGCGAGCAGCGACTGCTCGGTGAGCCTGCGGCGCTGCTCGACGGGGTCGACCAGCTCGGAGTAGGCGGTGCCGAGTTCCGTCCCGAACCCGATGAGGTCCCACTTCTCGGTGAGGAGGGGCTCCTCGCGGTGCTGGCGGGTCAGCGGCGACGTCTCGACCGGGTAGTCCATGACGAACGTCGGCTGGATGAGGGTGTGCTCGATCAGCTCTTCGAAAAGTTCCTGGACGAGCTTGCCCTGCCCCCACTTGGGGTCCCACGAGATGCCGCGCGCGTCCGCGAGCTTGCGGACGTCCTCGATCGGCGTGTGCGGCGTGACCTCCTCGCCAAGGGCCTCGGACACCGACCCGTAGAGCGTGATGCGCGGCCACTGCGCCAACCCGAGGTCGATCTCCACCCCGTCATGGACGACCACGCTGGTGTCCAGGGCGGCGACGACCGCCTTCTGGTACATCCGCTGCGTCAGGTCGGCCATGTCGTTGTAGTCGAGATACGTGCCGTACGCCTCCAGCATCGTGAACTCGGGGTTGTGCGTGGAGTCCGCGCCCTCGTTCCGGAAGTTGCGGTTGATCTCGAAGACCTTCTCGATGCCGCCGACCACGAGCCGCTTCAGGTACAGCTCGATCGCGATGCGCAGGTAGAGGTCCATGTCGTACGCGTTGATGTGCGTCGTGAACGGACGTGCGGTCGCCCCGCCATGGATGGGCTGCAGCATGGGCGTCTCGACCTCGAGGTAGCCCTCCTCATGCCAGAAATCGCGCACCGCACGCACGGTCGCGCTGCGCAAGCGCGCCATCTTCCGCGCCTCGTCGTTCACGATGAGGTCGACGTACCGCTGCCGGACCCGGGCCTCCGGGTCGGTCAGGCCGGCGTGCTTCTCCGGCAGGGGACGCAGGCACTTGGACGTGATCGCGAACCGGTCCGCCATGATCGACAGCTCGCCGCGGCGGGACGTGATGACCTCGCCCTCCACGCCGATGTGGTCGCCGAGGTCGACCTCGCGCTTCCAGAAGTCGAGCTGCTCCTGCCCGACCTTCGCCAGCGACAACATGACCTGGAGGTCGCCGCTGCCGTCCCGGATGGTGGCGAAGCACAGTTTGCCGGTGTTGCGGACCAGCATGACGCGGCCGGTGACGCCGGCCTTCTCGCCCGTCTCGGTGCCCGCCTCCAGGTCGGGGTGTTTCTCGCGGATCTCAGCGATCGTCGCCGTCCGCGGAAAGGTCACCGGATAGGGATCGATTCCGCTCTCGCGGAGCCGGTCGAGCTTCTCCCGGCGCACGCGCATCTGCTCCGGGAGCTCGTCGAAGGTCTCGTCACTCACCGCTCAAGGCTATCGACCCCGCCGCGTGCCCCGCGAACGACTTCCGAGGCTACGGGCTGTTGCGCTCGTAGATGAGGCGGAGCCCGATGAGGGTCAGCCACGGCTCGAACACGTCGATGCTGCGGGACTCCTCCAGGACGAGCGGGGCGAGGCCGCCGGTGGCGATGACCGTGACCTCCTCCGGTTCGGCGGCGAGCTCGTCCGACATGCGCTCGACGATGCCGTCCACCTGCCCGGCGAAGCCGAAGATGATCCCGGACTGCAGCGCCTCCACGGTGTTCTTCGCAATCACGTTGCGCGGCCGGACCAGCTCGATCTTGTGCAGCTGGGCGCCGCGCGACGACAGGGCGTCTATGGAGATCTCGATGCCGGGGGCGATCGCGCCGCCCACGTACTCGCCCTTCGCGGACACGGCGTCGAACGTGGTGGCGGTGCCGAAGTCGACCACGATCGCGGGCCCGCCGTGCGTGTGGACGGCGGCGAGCGCGTTCACGATGCGGTCGGCGCCGACCTCCTTGGGGTTGTCCATGCGGACCGGCACGCCGGTCTTGACGCCCGGCTCCACGATCACCGCCTGCACGTCGCCGTAGTAGCGGCGGCACATCTCCCGCATCTCATGCAGGACGGACGGGACCGTGGAGCACAGCGCGATGCCGCTGATGTCGGTCTCCGCCAGCAGCGGGCTCTGCTGGACGAGGCCCTGCAGGACCACCGCGATCTCGTCGGCGGTACGCCGCGGATCGGTGTTGATCCTCCAGTGCTCGATCACCTCGTCGCCCTCGAACAGGCCGAGGACGGTCTGGGTGTTACCGACGTCGATGGTGAGCAGCATCAGGTCCCCGCTGGTCAGGAAAAGTCAAGGCCGATGTCGAACACGTGCGCCGAATGCGTCAGCGCGCCGACGGCAAGGTAGTCCACCCCGGTCACGGCGACGTCTCGGGCCCGGTCCAGGGTAAGGCCACCGCTGGCCTCAAGCTCCGCCCGCCCCGCGACGAGGCGCACGGCCTCGGCCATCTCGGCGTCGGTCATGTTATCGAGCAGGATGCTCTGCGCGCCCACCTGGAGCGCCTCTTCCACCTGAGCGAGGGTGTCGCACTCCACCTGGATGTGCAGCGACGGGTACACGGCGCGGATCGCCTCGTACGCCTTGGTGACGCTTCCGGCCGCCGCGATGTGGTTGTCCTTGATGAGCGCGGCGTCCTGCAGGCCCATCCTGTGGTTGACCCCACCGCCGCAGTGGACGGCGTACTTCTGGAGGACGCGCAGGCCGGGAAGGGTCTTGCGGGTGTCACGCACCCTGGCCTTGGTGCCGTCCAAGGCGTCCGCCCACAGCCGCGTAGCCGTAGCGATACCCGACAGGTGCGTGAGCAGGTTCAGGGCCGTCCTTTCCGCCCTCAGCACGGCCCTGGTCTGCCCGCTGACCGAGATGAGGACCTGCCCTGAGACGACACGGTCACCGTCCGCGGCCTTCGCCTCGTAGGCGACGTCCAAGAGCTCGAACACCACGCAGGCCACCGGGATGCCGGCGACGACTCCTTCGTCCCGCGCCCTGAGGTCCCCCGCGGCGGCGTCCTCCGGCGCGAAGATCGGCGTACTGGTGACATCGACCTCCCCGTCCTCGGCCAGCGCCGTCCGGACGAGGTTTTCCACAGTTTGTGGATCCAGCCCGGCAGCGGCGAGGCGCTGCGAGAGTTCCGGTGTCATGAGCGCTTTCCTTCCAGAGGTTCATAAGTCGTCGTCAGGACGTTGCCCGCCAGCCGGGTCACCAGGTGCCCGCGCCAGGCGCCGTCCACCCGCTCGGGGAAGTCCTCGCGCCAGTGGCTCCCCCGCGTCTCCTCCCGCCGCCGCGCCGCGGCCACGATCGCGGACGCGACGGTGTGCAGGTTGGTGGCCTCCCAAGCTTCCACCCCGGGCTCGGCGTCCCCGCCGAGGCCCTCCAGCTCCCGCCCGGCCCGCTCCAGCCCCTCAGCCCCCCGCAAGACCCCGACATAGGAGGACATCACCCGCTGAATCTCCTGCCGCCGCCCCCCATCAACCAACCCACCAGACACCACAGGCCCGTCCGCGGACGAACCGGGGGCGGCAGGGGTGGTCATGGAAGAGGCGCGCGTTGAGGGGGTGGGCGTTGAGGGGGTGTGGGCGGGGTCGAGGTCGGTGTGCAGGGCTTTGGCTATGCGGGTGGCGAAGACGAGGCCCTCCAAAAGGGAGTTGGAGGCCAGGCGGTTCGCGCCGTGGACGCCGGTGCAGGCGGTTTCTCCGCAGGCATAGAGGCCGGGGACGGACGTGCGGCCGTACAGGTCCGTGCGGACGCCTCCGCTGGCGTAGTGCGCGGCGGGGACGACCGGGATCGGCTCGGTCACCGGGTCGATGCCGTGGTGCCTGCACGCCGCCAGGATGGTGGGGAACCGGTTCTCCCACATCGCGGCACCGAAGTGCCGCGCGTCCAGGAGCATGCAGGACGCACCGGTCTCGTGCATCCGGTTCATGATCCCCTTGGCGACGATGTCGCGCGGGGCGAGTTCGGCGAGTTCGTGCCGCCCGACCATGAAGCGGACGCCTGCGTGGTCGATGAGGTGCGCGCCCTCTCCCCGGACGGCCTCGGAGATCAGCGGCTGCTGCCCGGTCGCGTCCTCGCCGAGCCAGAGCACGGTGGGGTGGAACTGGACGAACTCCAGGTCCGTGACCTCGGCTCCGGCGCGCAGCGCGAGCGCGACGCCGTCGCCGGTCGAGACCTCGGGGTTGGTGGTGGCGGAGAACACCTGGCCCAGCCCGCCGGTGGCGAGGACGACGGCGCGGGCGCGGACGGCGCCGACGCCGCCCGGCTGCCCTTCGCCCATGACGTGGAGGGTGATCCCGGCGGCGCGTCCGGCGGCGTCCTTCAGCAGGTCGAGGACGAGGGCGTGCTCGATGACCTCGACGCCGGAGTCCTTGAGCGCGGCGCGGAGGGCGCGGCTGATCTCGGCGCCGGTGGCGTCCCCGCCGGCGTGCGCGATGCGGCGACGGTGGTGGCCGCCCTCACGGGTCAGCGCGACGCCGCCGTCGCCGGCGAGGTCGAACGCGGTGCCCAGGTCGATGAGCCCGCGGACGGCGTCCGGCCCTTCGGTGACGAGCGCCCGGACGGCGTCCTCGTCGCACAGCCCGACGCCCGCGACGAGGGTGTCGGCGAGGTGCTCCGCGGGGGTGTCGTCCGGAGCGAGCGCGGCGGCGATCCCGCCCTGCGCCCAGCGGGTCGACCCGGCGTCCAGGAGTGCCTTGGTGACGAGCAGGACCCGCCCGTGCGGGCGGCAGTGCAGCGCGGCGACCAGTCCGGCGATGCCGGATCCGATGACGACGACGTCGGCCTCGGCGGTCCAGCCGGGCGCGGGTGCGTGGAGTACGGAAGGGATCACTGGCCCTCCTCCGGAATCGGTTCTCGTCATTATGACTCTAACCCCGGAGAACCCCGCCGCCCGCCCCCCGCATTCCCGGCACCGGCGACCGGCCACGTGTGATCGCGTGCCCGAGCCGACCGCCCGGCGAGCCCATCGGCACGGCCGCACATCCGGCAAGTGGCGACCGAGGCGAGCACGGCCCACCGGCCGGACGGGGGCAGTCAGTCGTGGACGAGGTCGCCGCGGGTCGTCATGGTGCCGGGGACGGGCTCGGCGGGGTCCGAGCCCAGGGAAATGATCTTGTTGGAGCGGTCGACGTGCACGACGGTCGGGACGAACTCGCGGGCCTCGGCGTCGGCGAGCTGGGCGTAGCTGATGATGATCACCAGGTCGCCGGGCTGGACGAGGCGGGCCGCGGCGCCGTTGATGCCGATGACGCCGGAGCCGCGCTCGCCGGCGATCAGGTAGGTCTCCAGGCGGGCGCCGTTGTCGATGTCCACGATCGAGACCTGCTCGCCGGGGAGCAGGTCGGCGGCGTCCATCAGGTCCTGGTCGATGGTGAGCGAGCCGACGTAGTGCAGGTCCGCCTGCGTCACCGTGGCACGGTGGATCTTGGACTTGAACATCGTCCGGAACATCAGTGCTCCTTGCCGAGCTGGAGGTGAACGTTGTCGATGAGGTGCGTGGCGCCGACGCGGCCGGCGACGGCGAGGACGGCGTGGCCGCCGGAGGCGACCGGGGTGAAGGTCGCCGGGTCGACGAGGACGAGGTAGTCGAGCGCGAGCGGCGGGTCGGCGGTCGCGGCCTTGTCGAGGACTGCGCTCGCGGCGCCGATCACCGCGTCCGGTCCCCCGGCCGCGGCGTCCGCGCCGGCCCGGAGGGCACGTGACAGGGCCGCCGCGGTCCTGCGTTCGGGGGCGGAGAGGTAGCGGTTGCGGCTGGAGAGGGCCAGGCCGTCCGGTTCGCGGACGGTGGCGCCGCCCATGACCCGCACGGGCACGTTCAGGTCGGCGACCATGCGGCGGATCATCGCGAGCTGCTGCGCGTCCTTCTCCCCGAAGACCGCCACGTCGGGGCGGACGAGGTTGAGCAGCTTCAGCACGACGGTGAGCATCCCGTCGAAGTGGCCGGGACGCGCCGCGCCCTCGACGACCTCGCCCATCGGGCCGGACTTGAGCGTGACCTGCGGCTCGTCCGGATACATGACCTCGCGGGCCGGCGCGAAGATCAGGTCGACGCCCTCCCCTGCGCACGCCTCCACGTCGGCGTCGAACGTCCGCGGGTACCGGTCGAAGTCCTCGTCGGGCCCGAACTGCAGCGGGTTGACGAAGATGCTGACGGCGACGGCGCCGGCGCTGCCACGGGCCTGGCGCATCAGGGACAGGTGTCCCTCATGCAGCGCCCCCATGGTCGGGACCAGCGCCAGCGTGCCGTCGACGCGAGCACGCGCCGCGGCGAGCTCTTCTCGCGTCCGCGCAATGACGGGTCTCACTCGACCTCCCACATCATCCGGCTCCCCACTGGGCGTTCTCCTGCCGGCGGCTCCCCGGCGCCCGGCGTCCTCGCCGGTGCTCGGGTGCCGGGCGGCAATGGCGGTTGGGGTTGGAAGTTTGGCTTTTCAACGCTTGGGGTGAGGCGTCCGCTTCCCGGCCGGGGGCGTGCGCCTTGGTGGGCGGGGTCAATCGGCCAGGGCTTCCAGGAGGCGTTCGGCGGCTTCCGGTTTGAGCAGTCCGGCGCCGAGGGCGCGGTCGGCGGTGAGGCGGGC
Organism: Actinomadura latina NBRC 106108; assembly: GCF_001552195.1. Taxonomy (GTDB): domain Bacteria; phylum Actinomycetota; class Actinomycetes; order Streptosporangiales; family Streptosporangiaceae; genus Spirillospora; species Spirillospora latina. The sequence goes on along the minus strand of NZ_BCQS01000003.1, from coordinate 611,422 downwards.
CAGCGCGATGTAGGCGCGCCGGCTCTCCGGGGACACCTTGGCCAGTTCGGCGATGTGGTCGGAGACCGTGCCGGCGTCGCCGCGGGCGACTGGGCCGGTGAGGCCGTCGATGCCGAGGCGCAGGCCGTTGTCGAGCGCGGCGCCGAGCAGCGGGCCGAGCATGCGGCCGGGTTCGGCCACGCCGGCGCGTCCCAGCAGGTCCATCGACTCGACGACGAGGGTGACCAGGTGGTTCGCCCCGCCGGCGAGGGCCGCGTGGTAGAGCGGGCGGGCGTCCTCGGTGATCCAGACGGGTTCGCCGCCCATTTCGAGGACGAGCGCCTCGGCGACGGGGCGCAGCGGATCGGGCGAGGTGACGCCGAACGAGATGCCGGTGAGCCGGTCCACGTCGTCGGGACGTCCGGTGAAGGTCATCACCGGGTGCAGGGCCAAGGGCAGCGCGCCGGCCCGGGTGAGCGGGGCGAGGACGGCGGTCCCGTGGCGTCCGCTGGTGTGCATGACCAGCTTGCCGGTGACGGAGACGCCCGCGGCGACCAGGCCGGCCGCGAGTTCGGGCAGCTCGTCGTCCGGGACGGTCAGCAGCACCAGGTCGGCGGCGGCCACCACGTCCTGCGGCGGCGCGACGGCGGCGCCGGGGAGGCGTTCCTCGACGCGGGTCCGCGACCGGTCGGACACGGCGGTCGCGGCGACCACGCGGTGGCCCGCGCGGGACAGCGCGGCGCCGAGCGCCGTGCCGACGCGGCCGGCGCCGACGACGCCGACCGCGAGCCGGGCGGGCCTGTCCTCCGGGGCCTCCGGGCTGTTTCCGGGCACGCCGGGGGCATGTGGGTCCATCGGTTCGTTCCAGTCCTCACAGGTAGGTACCGGACGGGCGCGAACCAGAGTACCCATGGCCCCCGGTCACGCGGTCCGGTGGGTGGCGGACGCCACCCCGGCCCCCATTCAGTGGGCTTCCAAGTTAGCGAGCAACCCCGGTCACTCAGAGCCGGGAGGAATCGCATGTCTCGCACACGGCGCGCTGGCGCCGCCCGTTCCAGCCCCGGATGATCTCGAATGCGTAATGATAAAGTCACGGACTGTGAAATTGGTGGTGCAAGTCAAGCTCCTGCCGACGCCCGAGCAGGCAGCGGCACTGGCCGACACCCTCCACCAGGTCAACACCGCCGCCAACCACGTGGCGGCCGTGGCGTTCGAGGAGTTCGGGCTGCGCTGCCGTGAGCTGCCCCTGCGCAGGTCGTGCTACGGCGACCTCAAAGCCGCCGGGCTCGGCGCCCAGGCCGCCCAGCACGTGATCAAACGGGTCGTGGACGCCTACACCACCCTGCGCGGCACCCTCCGCAACGGCCGTCTCGGCGGCCCGGCATCCAAGCGGCGCCGCAAAGCCGAGTCCAAACCCATCGCCTTCCGCCCGGACGCCGCGCACACCTTCGACGACCGCAACCTGTCGTGGCAACTGGACGCGGGCACCGTCAGCATCTGGACGGTCGCCGGGCGGTGCAAGAACCTGCGGTTCACCTGCTCGCCTGACCAGGCCAAGATGCTGGCCGCGCACCGCAAGGGCGAATCCGACCTGGTCCACCGGGACGGGAAATGGTTCCTGATCGCCACCTGCGACGTCCCTGAACCGGACGTGTACGAGCCCGGAGACTGGGTGGGGGTGGACCGCGGCGTCGTCAACCTGGCCACCACTTCCGATGGTGACAACCATCAGGGCCGGCGCCTTTCCCGGTACCGGCGGCGGCAGGCCCGCAAACGCGCCGAACTCCAGGCCAAACGGACCCGGTCGGCCGCGCGGCTGCTGAAGAAGCGGGCGCGGCGGGAGGCGCGGCACGCTCGGCACGTCAACCACAAGATCGCCAAGCAATCGTCGCCGTCGCGGCACGCACCGGACGCGGCATCGCACTCGAAGACCTGAGTGGGATCCGCGGACGGGTCACGGTTCCACGCGACCAGCGGGCACGCCTGTCCTCCTGGCCCTTCCACCAACTCGGCGAATTCATCGCCTACAAGGCACGCCGCCACGGCGTGCCCTACATCGAGGTGGATGCGGCCTACACCTCGCAGCGCTGCCCGCGCTGCGGCCACACCGCCAGGAACAACCGTCCCGCACGGGACCACTTCGCATGTCGCCGATGCGGTCTCGCTGGGCCCGCCGACGTCGTCGCCGGGGTCAACGTACGCGACCGCGCACGCTCGGCGTGGGTATTCGTCAACATGCCCCAACCCGCCCCCGGGACAGCCGGGACGCTGGTGGATGCGACCCGTGACCGCCCTCCCGTAACGGGCAGTCGGGAGCGTGAACAACGCCCCACGGACCGGGCAGACAAGCCCGGTCCTTCAAGGCCGAGTAGTTGACTCATGCGCGAGGGACTCGACGATGGACGTCCCGGCGGCGCGCCGTGCGGGCATGACGGCGGCGAGCGTCCCGGCCAGCCCGGCGAGCACGACGAATCCGACGATCTGGAGATACGGCAGGGCGAACACCGCGCCTTCGGTCATCGCGCCGGTCGCGGCCCAGCCGAACGCGACGCCGAGGGCCACCCCGGTCAGCGCGCCGATCACGGCCATGACCACGGCCTCGATCGACAGCATCCGGCGTAGCTGGCGCTTGGTGAGGCCGAGGGCGCGCAGCAGCGCCGACTCGCGGGTGCGCTCCACGACCGAGAGGGTCAGCGTGTTGGCGATGCCGAACAGGGCGATGACGATCGCGAGGCCGAGCAGCCCACCGAAGATCATCAGCACCATGTCGATGGCGTTCTCCAACTGCTCCTCGAAGTCGGCGGTGGACTCGACCTTCGCGGCCGGGTACGGCTGCGCGGCCTGGTCGACGGCCGCGCGCGCCCGGTCGGCGGAGATCGCGTCGCCGGTCTTGACGAAGATCTCGGCCGGGTCCACGGCGCCGAAGTACCGGACGAAGTCGGCCTCCGGGACGACGATCCCGGTGAACTGACCGCCCAGCTTGTACGTCCCGCTGATCCTGACGGGGACGGTACCGTGCCGCGTCGCGACCTGGAGGGTCTTGCCGACCTGCCAGCCCGGGACGTTCACGGCGCTCTCGTCCACCAGGGCCGTGCCCGGCTTCAGGTCGGAGACCGACCCGGTCTTCATCTTCGGCTTCGCGATCGTGCCCCAGGCGGACGCGGTCACCGTCGTGATCGACGCGTCCTCGCCGCCGACCTTGGTCTCCTTGCCGCGCACCTCGACGACCTGCTCCACACCGGGCCGCTTCCGCAGGTCGTCGCCGAGCGCGGCCGGGAGGCTCTCGGCGTTCTGCGCGGCGATCCTGAACTGAACGGGGAACTGCTCGTCCAGTTCCTTGACCGCCGTCGCCTTGCCGCTCGCCGCGACGACCGCGAACAGGCTCATCAGCCCGACGCCGACGGTCAGCGCGATCGTGGTGGTGGCGGTGCGGCGCGGGGCGCGGCGCGCGTTCGCGACCGCCAGCCGTCCGGGGACGCCGCCGAGCCGCGCCGGGATCGCGCCCGCGACCCGCCCGAGCGGGCGGACCAGCGCCGGCATCCCGGCGACCACCGCGAGGAAGAAGACGCAGCCGGAGAACGCGACAGCGGACATCGCGGTCTGGCCCTCCTGCATCACCAGCGCGCCGTACAGGCCGATCGCGAGGCCGGCGGCGCCCAGCACGACGGCGGAGACGGTGCGCGGGACGCCGAGGCGAAACCGTCCGCTGCCCGGCTCGGTCTCCGCGCGCAGCGCCGCGACGGGCGCGACGCCGGTGGCCGCGCGGGCGGGCAGCACCGCGGACAGCACGGTCACGACGATGCCGACCGCGAGGCCGATCAGGATCGTCCGCGGCGCGAGGGTCGGAGCGGTGAGCGCGACGTTGCCGTCCAGGCGGTTGATCAGGACGAGTGCGCCCTGTCCCAGCCCGACGCCCGCGGCGAGCCCCAGCAGCGAGCCGGTCAGGCCCACCGCCGCCGACTCGGTGAGGACGCCGCCGAAGATCTGCCGGCGGGTCGCGCCGACGCAGCGCAGCAGCGCCATCTCCCGCATCCGCTGCGCGACCAGGATCGCGAACGTGTTGTAGATGACCAGGGCGGACACCAGTATCGCGACCAGCGCGAAGATCAGCAGACCGGCGCGGATGATCTCCGTGTCGGCGCCCGCCGCCTTCGCCAGCCTCGCGCCCAGCTCCTTCCCCGTGTAGACGCGGGCGCCGGAGCCGGCGGCGGCCTTCACGGCGGCCTTGGAGACCGTGCCGGCGACGTCGATCTCCTGGTAGGTCTTCTGGCCGGTCATCCGGGTCGCGGTCGCGGGGTCGAACCCGACCGCGCCGAAGATGCTCGCCTCCTGGTCGATGCCGAAGTCGATCAGCCCGACGACACGGAATCGATGCGGCCGGTTCTTGCCGTCCAGGACCGTCACCGCGTCACCGACGGCGAAGCCCTCCCGCTCGGCGACCTTGCTGTCGATGACGGTCTCGCCGCCGTTGGACGGGGGCCGTCCCTTGTCCACGTCGTAGCGGAGCAGCCGCCCGGACGGTACGGACATGCCCATCGTTGGGAAGTCGCCGACCGTCTTACCGTTCTTGCCCACCAAGGCGGCCTCGCCCTTCACCGCGCCTTGGGCCTCGGTCACTCCCGGCAGGGAACGCACCTTCTGCAACAGCGAGATTGGGAGACCCTCACTGGAGTGCTCATCGGGGACTACGGCGACGTCGACCTTGTCCGCCGACCGTGCGAACGTCTTGGCTACACCTTTGTTCATCGTGTCCGTCAGCACGAACGTGCCGGATATGAAGCCGACGCCAAGGGTGATGGCGACCGCGGTAAGGAGGAGGCGGAGTTTGTGGGCGCGTAGGCCCGCCAGCGTCGTTCTCAGCATCACGCCCCCAGAGCCTTGAGCCGGTCCAGGACGGCCTCTGGGGTCGGCTGCAAGATCTCGGAGACGATCTCGCCGTCCCGCAGGAAGACCACCCGGTCGGCGTAGGAGGCGGCCACCGGGTCGTGGGTGACCATCACCACCGTCTGCCCCATCTCCCGGACGGACGAGCGCAGGAACCCGAGGACCTCCGCGCCCGCCCGCGAATCCAGGTTGCCGGTCGGCTCGTCCGCGAAGATGACCTCGGGACGGGCGACGATGGCGCGCGCGCACGCGACCCGCTGCTGCTGGCCGCCCGACAGTTCGGACGGACGGTGCGCGAGGCGGTCGCGCAGGCCGAGGACGTCCACGACCTGCTGGAACCAGGCGCGGTCGGGCTTGCGTCCGGCGAGCTCCAAGGGCAGCAGGATGTTCTGCTCGGCGGTGAGCGTCGGCAGCAGATTGAACGCCTGGAACACGAAGCCGACCCGGTCGCGGCGCATCAGCGTCAACTGCCGGTCGCCCATCCGGGTGATCTCCGCGTCGCCGAGCAGGATCCGTCCGCCGGTGACAGTGTCCAGCCCCGCGAGGCAGTGCATCAGCGTCGACTTCCCGGACCCGGACGGACCCATGATCGCGGTGAACGCGCCGCGGGCGAACCCGACGCTGACCCCGCGCAACGCGTGCACGGCCGCGTCACCGGACCCGTACACCTTCGACACGCCCTCGGCCGTAACGGCAGGCGGCGCTGCGGCGGTGGGGGCTCCCCCGGGCGGATCGGCGAACGTGCTGGTCACGGTGACTCCTTCGCGGACTTACGTGGTCTTCTTCGCGATTCGTTGATCGGGAACCACGCTAGGAATCCGCGCCGCCGCTGCCATCGACCCGGCGTCCACGCTCCGCGTCACTCTCACGGCTATCCGGACCGTCCCCGTACGACCTGAGTCGTACGAGCCCGTCCCCCTGCCGGGCGGGTACGGGTACGCGGAAGCGCCGGAGACCCGAGCGGTCTCCGGCGCTCCGGTGACGGGCGTGAGGGGCCCGTCAGGGTCGATCAGTTGTGCGCGTAGGCGCCGCCCTCGCAGCCCGCGCTCGCGATCCCGAGGAGGGCGACGGCGTTGCCGCAGACGTTGACGGCCGAGGAGATCGGGACGACCACCTGGTTGCCGTTCAGCAGCCCGAAGTTGCCGCTGGTGTGGTTGGAGTAGGTGTTCCCGTGGTGGCCGTGGTGGCCGTGGTGGCCGTGGTGGCCGTGACCGTGGCCGTGGTCCCAGCCGCCGCCGTAGGCGGAGGCGTAGGCGGGCGTCGAGACCAGTGCGGAGCCGGCCACGGCGAAGCCGAGGATGCCGGTGGCGGCAAGCTTCTTGAACACGAAAGGTCCTCCCGTACATGGGCTTAGCAGGCCCGTTCTGACATTGCCGGACGTCACCCACGAAGGTGATGTCGCGTACCGTAGTTACCCAGCTACTTTCAGGTAGGGCAATGTCGCGCGTCACGATGAGGACAAAAAGTCATCACTGAGTGATCAAGCCGTTACTCACTGTGACCTGTTTGGCCGCTTTTGACCAGGCCTGTCTCGTAGGCGAACACAACCGCCTGCACCCGGTCCCGGAGGCCCAGCTTCATCAGGATCCGCCCCATGTGCGTCTTCACCGTCGCCTCCGAGACGTAGAGCCGGCCCGCGATCTCCGCGTTCGACATACCGCGCGCGACGAGCCGCAGCACCTCGCCCTCCCGGTCGGTCAGGCTCTCCAGCGCGCCGCCCGCCTTCTCCTCCGCGTCCGGCAGATGCACCGCGAACCTGGCCAGCAGGCGCTTCGTCGTGCTCGGCGCCACGACCGCGTCCCCCGAGTGCACCGCCTTGATCGCCTCGATGAGCTGCGCCGGCCCGGCGTCCTTCAGCATGAACCCGCCGGCCCCCGCCTTGATCGCCGCGAACGCGTACTCGTCGAGGTCGAAGGTGGTCAGGATGACGACCTTCGGCCCGGACTGCGCCACTATCCGGCGGGTCGCCTCGATTCCGTCCATCCGCGGCATGCGCACGTCCATGAGCACGACGTCGGCGCGTGTTCCGCGCAGCAGGTCCAGCGCCTGCACGCCGTCGCCCGCCTCGCCCGCGACCTCGATGTCGGGCTGCGCGTCCAGCACCATCTTGAACCCCGCGCGCACCAGCTCCTGGTCGTCCACGAGCACCACCCGGATGGGCTCCACCACGTCCTCGGCCTCCATGCTCGCGTGCGTCATGCCGCGACCTCCTCGCGTACCGGGATCTCCGCGACCACCTCGAAGCCCCCGCCCGGACGGGGGCTCGCACGGACATCGCCCCCGTACACGGCGACGCGTTCCCGCATTCCGGCGAGGCCGTGGCCGCGGCCGTCGTCGAAGGCCGCCGCGCCGCGCCCGTCGTCCGCCACCCGGATCTGCAGCGCGTCGTCCGTGTAACGAAGCCGGACGGACACGTGCACCCGCGGCCCTCCGTGCTTGAGCGTATTGGTCAGCGCCTCCTGGACGATCCGGAAGACGGTGAGCTGCCGCCCCTCCGACATGGCCGCCGGAGTCCCGTCCACCTCGTACGTCACCGCGAGCCCGGACGCACGGACCTGCTCCACCAGGTCGTCGATCTCGGCCACCCCGGGCTGCGGCGCGAACGCCCCGGCGTCGTCGTCCTCGCGCAGCACGCCGAGGAGCCTCCGCATCTCCGCGAGCGCCAGCCGCCCCGTCGAGGAGATCGTGTCGAGCGCCTGCCTTGCCCGTTCCACATCGGTCTCGATCGCGTAGGACGCGCCGTCGGCCTGCACCACGATCACGCTGACGTTGTGCGCCACGACATCGTGCAGCTCACGCGCGATACGGGCCCGTTCGGCGGCCATGGCCACCTTGACCTCGTTGTCGCGTTCGCGCTCCAGCCGCTCAGCCCGCTCCTCGACCGAATGCAGGTAGGCACGCCGCGTCCGCATGTGCAGGCCGAGCACGTAGACACCCGCCACCAGCACCGTCAGCATCAGGAACGCGTACTTGCGGTCGTCGGTGCCCGACGAGTACCGCCAGGCGGCCATGCCTGCACCGACCATCCCGACCAGCGCCGACGCGGTCCCCCAGCGGAACGAGAAACCGGCCGTGACGGTGTAGATCCCCATGAGGACGGCGATGTTCGCCTGCACCGGCTCCACGTCCGCCAGGCACTGGACGAACGAGACCAGCGCGACCACTGCGAACACCGAACGTGGGTAGGTCCGGCGCAGGACGAGCGGCACGGTGAGCAGAACCGTGACCAACGCGTACGACCGCACCCCCATCCCGTACGCCCCGCCCAGCATCGTGGGCACGGAGATCAACATGATCGGGAGCGCGAAGAACGCGTCGACCAGCGGTTTCTTGCAGCGCAGCCACTCCCACACGCTCGCCACCATGCCGACAGGGTACGTACGCGCTGGTCAGCCCGGGATCAGTCCCAGGTCGGACCCACCTCCACCCCAAGGATGGCCACCCCGGCACAAGCAGCCGCCACAGTGCACGCACGGGGCTCGGGCGGATGGCGCGGCAGAAGGTGCCGCTCGCGGTAACGTCACAAGCGTGGCGGCGTTGGTTTCCGAATGGCTGACATGGCGCACGGCGATGGAGCGCGCGCTGTACGGGGAGGACGGCTTCTACCGGCGCGGGGAACGGCCGGCGGAGCACTTCCGCACCTCGGTGCACGCCTCCCCCCGCTTCGCCGCCGCCATCATCCGCCTGCTCGTCGAGGTGGACGCCCTGCTCGGGCGTCCGGACCGGCTGGACATCGTCGACATCGGCGCCGGATCCGGCCGGCTGCTGAGCAACATCCTCGCCGGTGCGCCCGCCGATCTGGCGCCTCGGCTCGCCCCGACGGCGGTGGAGATCGCGCCCCGCCCCGCCGACGTCCCGTCCCAGATCATCTGGCGGCCGGACCTGCCCCACCGCATCACGGGGCTGGCCGTGGCGAACGAGTGGCTCGACAATGTGCCGCTGGACGTGGTCGAACGCACCCCGGACGGTGTCCGGACCGTGCTCGTCGACCCGTCCACCGGCAGCGAACGCATCGGCCCCCCGCCGTCCACCGAGGACGGCGAGTGGCTGGAGCGCTGGTGGCCGCTCAGCGAACCCGGGGACCGCGCCGAGATCGGCCACCCCCGCTGCAACGCCTGGGCCTCGGTGATCGGACGGCTGTCGCGCGGGCTGGCGCTCGCCGTCGACTACTCGCACTCGCGCGAAGCCCGCCCCGTGTACGGGACGCTGACCGGCTACCGCGACGGCGCCACCGTGCCCGCCGTCCCGGACGGATCATGCGACGTCACCGCCCACGTCGCGCTGGACGCCTGCACCACCGCGGGGGAACGCGCCGGCGCCACATCCACGCTGCTCACCACCCAGCGCGACGCCCTGCGCGCCCTCGGCCTCTCCGGCACCCGCCCGCCGCTGGACCTGGCCCACCGCGACCCCCGCGCCTACCTCGCCGCCCTCTGCCATGCCGGCGAGGACGCCGAACTCACGGACACAGCGGGCCTGGGCGGCTTCGGCTGGCTGACCCAAACCGTTGGCATCCCCGTCCCGGCCGTCCTCTCGCAGTAGCAAGGGTCTCCGAAGGCAACGTCCTCCCGGCCACACCACCCGACAAGCAAACGCCGCACGTGAACCCCGAGCCACCGCTCCACCTGCCCTCCGATAAGCGAACGACACAGGCGGGCGCAGGCTCCATAAGCGGGGGCCGGAGCTCCCACGGGCCTCCCACCGTCCGATACGGAACACCCCTCCGTGGGGGTATGGCGGCGGGTCGGAAGACCTTTCGCGCTTCGGTAGGCAAGCATGCGGCTGGGCCGCCGTTGGAGGTGCGTCCGGCGTCGTCCGCGGGTCAGTGCGCGGTGGGTCGCGGGAGTCGAAACCGCTTGAGCAGGGGTCGCATGGTCGGGAAGGGTCAGCGTTCCACGTGGAGGGCCTGCAGGCCGCGCAGGACGTAGCCGGGCTTCCACTTCGGCTCCGCGGACAGGCGGAGATCCGGTGCCACGCGGAGGAGTGCACCGAACGACTCCGCGAGCTCGATGCGTGCCAGCGGGGCGCCCAAGCAGTAGTGGATGCCGAGCCCGAACGTGATGTGCGGGTTCGGGTCACGGGACAGGTCGAAGCGGTTCGGGTCGGCGAACACCTCAGGGTCCCGGTTGGCGGACGCGAACTGCAGCGCCACCTCGGAGCCGCGGGGGATGTCGACGCCGGCGACCGTGATGTCCTCCAGGACCCAGCGTTCGAACATGGGCGCCGGGGTGTCGTAGCGCAGCAACTCCTCGACGGCCGTGGGGATGAGCGACGGGTCGGCGCGGAGACGCTCCAGCTCACCGGGGTTGCGGAACAGCGACCACCAGCCGTTGCCGGTCGCGTTGACCGTGGCCTCGTGCCCGGCGTTGAGCAGCAGGACGCAGGTGCCGATCAGTTCGTCCTCGGTGAGCCGGTCGCCCTCGTCCACGACCTGGGCCAGCGCGGTGATCAGGTCGTCGCGCGGCTCGGCCCGCCGGGTGCGCGCGAGATCGCGCAGGTAGTCGGAGAACTCGACGGCGGCACGGACCGCCGCGCGCTGCACCTCCTCCGGCGGGTTCAGTTCGTACATGCCGCAGATGCCGGCCGACCACGGGCGGAGCAGGTGCCGGTCCTCGACGGGGACGCCGAGCATCTCGGCGATCACGTTCACCGGCAGCGGCTCAGCGACCTCGGCGAGCAGGTCGCCGCCGCCCTTGACGGCCAGGGCCTCGGCCAGTTCGCCGGCGAGCCGCCTGATCGTCGGCCGCAGCCCCTCCACCATCCGGGCGGTGAACGCCTTGGACACCAGGCGCCGCAGCCGGGTGTGGACGGGCGGCTCCACGTCCAGCATCCCGGCGCGGATCAGGTCCCAGAACGGTGCGAGGAAGTCGGCCTCCGCCGGCCGCCCGAACTCCTCGTGGCTCGCGATGTGGAGATACGACCGTCCGAGCCGGCGGTCCCGCAGCAGCGCGTCGACGTCCTCGTACCGGCTGATCACCCACTGGCCGGTGGGCTCATGGAAGAACACCGGCCGTTCGGCGCGGAGCCGCTCGAACGCCGGATAGGGGTCCGCCACGAACTCCGGGGCCCAGGGGTCATATGCCGCATCACTCATGTGCCGAAGATATGCGCATCCGGTCCTCCATGGCGCGCGGAGCCCTCCTCGCGGTGATGCGAGGAGGGCTCCGCGGCGGGGCGCCAGCCACCGGTTGGCTCGGGTCACCGTCTGCTCCCACTACTCGGCCGACCCGGTCCCGCGGCGGCTGGCGGGCTCACATCGGAACGGACAGACGACACGACCGCCGTGTACGCGCCATCGACCTTCCCGCCCTATTCGGCCTTCTGGTCCCACGGGGACGCGCCACCGGCCCTCCCGCCCCAAACGGCCTTCCGTTCCTAGTTGAAGGCGAACGTCGGCGGAAGTGCCCTGTGCCGGAAGAGCCCGGCGGGGACGGCGTCGGCCAGGGCCTTGTATCCGGCCGGGTTCAGGTGCAGGTGGTCACCGACGTCGTAGGCGGGGAGCAGCCGGCCGGGATCGGACGGGTCGCGTGCCGCGCGGTCGAAGTCGATCACGGCGTCGAAGCGGTGGCTCGTGCGGATCCAGGTGTTGACGGTCTCGCGCGCCCCCTCCCGGTACCCGTCCGGGTCGTCGTACATGGTGTTGCCTCCGAACGGGGTCAGCGTCGCGCCGTACACCCGGATGCCCTGCGCGTGTGCGCGGACGATGATCTGGTCATAGGCCGCGATCAGGCTGTCCGCGACCTGCTTCTGTGCTTCCGGTGCCGCTTCGGCAGTGCCGATGTCGTTGACACCTTCGAAGACGACCAGCCATTCGACGCCGCTCTGCGCCAGCACGTCGCGGTCGAGCCGGGCGAGGACGTTGGGGCCGAGCCCGTCGTTGAGGACGCGGTTGCCGCCGGCGGCCTGGTTCACGATCGCGATGTCGGACGTGGACGGATGAGACTGCAGGCGGTCCAGGAGCTGGTCCGGCCATCGGTCGTTCCGGTTGGTGGTGGAGCCCCGGCCGTCGGTGAGGGAGTCGCCGAGCATGACGGCCGCCGCTGTGGAGGACCTGGCCCACACCTCGAGGCCGCTCAGGAAGTACCAGTGGTCGGCGCGGGTGGCGCCGGGCAGGTCGGTGTCCCCGACGTGGTCACCTGCCAGCATGTAGGACGTGGTCCGCGAGCCGGGGTGGGACGTGATGTCGGTCGAAGCCTGGCCGTCCGCCAGATAGACAGTCACCGTCAGGACCGACCGCGGCGCCACCGGGAACTTCAGCGGGTCGGAGACCATCTGCGCGCCGACCGGGATCAGGACGGAAGAACGGCCGTGGAAGGTCACGGGACGGGACGTCTCCGGCTCGATCGAGCCGACGCCCGCCTGCCCGCCGGCCGGCAGCGCCACTGAGACCTTGGTGATGGGGAGCGCTGCGCCGCCGAACGCGTTGGAGAACCGCAGCCGCAGGTTCCGGCCGCCGACGGCGACACGGATGGTCTGCCGCAGCGTCGCGTCGTCGAAGACCTTGTCGTCCTGTGTGAACGGCGGAGGAGGCATGTTCCCCGGCTCGGTCAGCTGCGGCATCGACACCCAGCTGCCGACCCAGTGGCCGCCCATCTTCGGCGCTGCATGACCGCCGGCGGTGCGGGAATCGCCCTCCGCGCCCGTTAACGACGCGGCGACGAGGGCAACCGCGAGCAGGAGCACGGCGACGAGCCGGCCGGCGGGGCTCATGTTCACGCGTTGTGCGAGCGCGCCGACTCTCGGGCGTCCGGCGTGGACAAGCGGAAAGCGTCTCACCACAGGTCTCCGATCGACTCCGCGAACGAGGCGAACTATTCGAAAACTTTCGGTCAGTTTCGAACTTCCGGCTGAACGTACGCCGCGCAGAACGGCGAGTCAAGAACAACTTCCCGAAGCCTCTGGAGCCCAGATCCGCCCCGGATTCAGAGGAATGCGCCCTCCTCAAAGCTCAGAAGCCCCATTGACCTCGCCCACCTGGCGGCGTACGTTACCGAGGAAACGGGCCGATAAGTTTCGAAACTTTACCGCCACCCGCCACCCGCCCCCGCCACACCCGGCCCGCCCATCACCCCTTCGACGCGATGGCGCCGGCCGTCCGCGTTCGCCCATCCAGTTGCCGGTCGTCAGACCGGCCTTCTCGTTCAGCGGAGCAATGATGGTCAAGATCCCGCGTTCGTCCGCCCGGGCTCACCGTATGGCGGCCTCCTCGACCGCGGTGGTGGCCGCCGCTGCGGCCGCCGTCGCGATGACTCCGGCCGCCGGGCATGCGGCCGTCACCGGCGAGCACTCGAACCGGCGCTGCCCCAACGGGTACGTGGCGCTCACCTACGATGACGGGCCTACCGCCGCGACGTTGCCGACTCTCCTGGACAGGCTGCGCGACGCCGGCGCCCGGGCCACGTTCTTCAACCAGGGCAACAACGCCGAGGCCCGCCCCGACCTCGTCCGCGCGGAGAAGCGCGCCGGGATGTGGATCGGCAACCACACGAACACCCATCCGCATCTCCCACAGCTGGGAAAACCCGGCGCGTTCAGGGAGATCCTCGGCACCCAGCTGACCCTGCGCCGGTTCACCGGCCGGTGGCCCACGCTCTTCCGGCCGCCCTACGGAGAGACGAACGACCAGGTCCGGAGGGACGAGGCTCGCCTGAGAGTCCTGGAAGTCCTGTGGACGGTCGACTCCCGGGACTGGGCAGGAGCCGGCACCGACGAGATCGTGGCGGCCGCACGCACACTCCAGCCGGGCGGCATCATCCTCATGCACGACTGGGCCCAGGCGTCCGTCGACGCGGTGCCGCAGATCGTCAGTGACCTGCGCGACCGCGGCCTCTGCCCCGGCAAGATCGCCTTCACGCCGCAGAAGATCCCCTTCGGCGACACGTACTTCCATGCGACCGCAGTAGCCCCCTGGCACTCCTGACTGATTCGCCGAGCACGCTCCGGCACCGCACGCGGCGGCACGGCCGGGGGACCGGGTGGTTGACAGCATGGCTCCTTCGCCTCCCTCGATGGGCGGTCGGCCCGGCATCGGGCCGACCGGTGTCCATGGTCGGGGGCGGCGCGAAGGCATGGAAGTAGAACGGGATTCTGTGGAAAAGCCGTCAGCGGGCCCAGTGGGTGGGGTCGCCGCCGCCGCGGCGGCGGGCGGCCAGGGCCCGGCGGACGGTGCTTTCGACGATCGCTCGGGCCTCTCCGAGGTCGCGGTCGGTGGCGGCTACCTGCACCGGGCCGGGGGGCGCGTCCACGTGGACGGTGGCCAGGCCGAGGAGGCGCTGGAACGGGTTCGCGGTGAGCCGGACGCTCTGCGCGCGCGCGTGGGCGATCACATCGGTCCGACGGCAGGGCCAGCCATGGCGGGTCACGAAGACCACGTCGTCGGTACCGGCCCCGTCCGCGCGGTCGATCGCCACGGCCTTGGACGACGCGGGGACGAGGGGAACTCCGTCGACCTGCGTCCCGGGGAAGACCTGCGAGACGAGGTGCATGGCCACGTGCCGCGGCGCGACGGGGAGAAGGGTCGAGGACAGCGCCTGGCGCTCGCCCGCGTAGCCGGCGACGGTGACGTCGACCCGGGCCCAGCCGAGGCTTCGCCAGATCAGCGGTTCGACGATGCTGACTGCCTGGACGCGACCCGGAGGAAGCGTCTGCATGCGGGTCTCCAGAAGCCCGTAGCGCAGGCGGATCCCGTCCGGTGACATGGCGACCGTGAAGTTGGCGTACATCACCAGGGGTGCGATCACGGCACGGATGAGCCCGAGCAGGACCGGGATGGTGACGGCCAGCATGCCGCCCTCGGCGTACATCACGAGGAAGATGAGGGAGGCCACGAAGAGCAGGGCCGTCCCCAGGACGGGCAGCCGTATGAGGAGAGACGCGACCAGCGCACCGAAGGGGACGCGCCAGACGTGACGTTCGGGTGCCTCCGGCGTGTGGCCGGGCAGTCCGGCGGCGCGTGCGAGGAGTTCCGCACGCAGCTGCTGCGCGGACTGCCGCCCCAGGTAGCGGAGGGCGATCTCGCTCCGCTCACCGCCGGCCAGTTCCACCCGCACTTCCGCAAGGGCGAACACTCTCGTCACCAGCGGACGGACGAGGTCGATGGCCTGGATGCGTGAAAGCGGTATACGGCGTTTGTTCTTACGGAGGAGGCCGGTCTCGACGACGAGGTCGTCATTGTCGATGCGGAAACGGAGTGCGAGCCACGTCCACAGGCCCGTCCCCACCGCGATCAGTCCCATGGGGATGGTCACGATGATGAACCGGAGGATCACCTCCGGGGTGAGCGCCAGCTTGATGCCGTCCTCGGTCTGGGTCAGGAGCAGAGGGAAGCCCAGCAGGACGAAGTAGATGATGAGGAAGATGAAGGCGCGCAGCGGTGCCGTAGCCCAGTGAAGCCCGTGCGTGCCCTCAGAGAAGCGGACCGGCGGACGACGGCCAGGTGGTGGGCCGTACCCGTAAGGAGACTGCGGCGGACCATACGGCGGGCCGGGCGATCGAGGCGGCCCAGGCGGTCCGTATGGCGGCTGGGGCTGCCCGTATGGCGGCTGGGGCTGGCCGTAAGGCGGCCCTGGACGGCCTTGAGGTCCGTAAGGTCCTGGACCGGGCCGTCCCGGCGGGCCGTAGGGTCCGGGGCCAGGCGGTCCTGGTGGGCCGTAGGGGCCGCTCATAGCCCCATGCTCCGTTCCTCGCCCTTCTGCGCGAGACGGTCACGCAGGAGAGCGGCCTCAGCGGTGCGCAGACTCGGAATGGTCGCATCCGTGGCCGCGGCGGCAGTGTGCATCCGGACGGTCGCGATCCCCATCCACCGTTCGAGGAGCCCTGCCGTGACGTCCACGAACTGCATCCGCCCATAGGGGACGACGATGAGCCGCTTGACGAACACCCCGTGCGTGACGATGAGGTCGTCCGCACGCTCGGCATAGCCGTACGTCCGGCGGTCCAGTTCGGCGACCAGCCAGGTGAGGGCGACCCCCAGGACCACGGCGACGACCCACATGGCGGCGGGTATCGCGCCGCCGTTCCTCCACACGATGAACGCACCCGCAGCGCCGACGGGTATCGCCCAGAGAACGGCATTGAGAAGCCTGTGCCAGGCGTGGCGTTGGGAAATGGGCGCCCAGTGGAGGCCCCCGCCGGGTGCGAACGCCTGATCGGCCCGGTAGACGGGCGGAGGCGCCGGCTGCTCCGGCGGGTAGTGTGCCGGTGCCTGACCTGGCGGTTGACCGCCACGGCCCGGGCCGGCGGGCACGGGCGGGTGCGCCGCGCCCTGGGATCCAGGCTGCGCGGCGGGCTCGTACGGCGGTTCGCCATGGCTCGCGTTCATTGACCCCTAGTCAACCGGAAAACGAGTACCGCTCGCCATGGGACCATGAAGCGGTGATCGGAGCGGCGGAGGCGCGACCATGACCACCGAACGGATCGTCGGGATCGGTGCGGGCGCCAAGGAGCTCGCCACCGAGGACATGACCCTCAACATCGGCCCGCAGCACCCGTCCACGCACGGCGTGCTCCGGCTGAAACTGACGCTGGACGGTGAACGCATCTCGGCCGCCGAGCCCATCGTCGGCTATATGCACCGGGGAGCGGAGAAGCTCTTCGAGGTCCGGGACTTCCGGCAGATCATCGTCCTGGCGAACCGGCACGACTGGCTGTCGGCGTTCTCCAGCGAGCTCGGCGTCGTCCTCGCCGTGGAGCGGATGCTCGGCATGGAGGTCCCGGCACGCGCCGTATGGGCGCGGACCCTCCTGGCCGAGCTGAACCGCATCCTCAACCATCTGATGTTCCTCGGTTCCTATCCGCTGGAGGTCGGAGCCATCACACCGATCTTCTACGCGTTCCGTGAGCGCGAGGCAGTGCAGCGGGTGATGGAGGAGATCTCCGGCGGACGCATGCACTACATGTTCAACCGGGTCGGCGGGCTGAAGGACGAGCTTCCCGCCGGTTGGACGGCGCGCGCGCGGACGGCCGTCTCCGAGGTCCGTTCCCGCATGGGCGACATCGACGACATCATCATGGGCAACGAGATCTTCCGCGCGCGCACGCGAGGCGTCGGTGTCCTGACCCGGGAGCAGATCCTCCAGTACGGGGTCTCGGGGCCCATCGCACGTGCGTCCGGTGTGGACTTCGACCTGCGCCGGGACGAACCGTATCTCGCCTACGGCGACCTCGACGTCCGTGTGGTCACCCGCGCGGAGGGCGACTGCCTGGCCCGCTTCGAATGCCTCCTCGACCAGGTGCACGCGTCCCTCGATCTCGCCGACGCCTGCCTGGAGCGCCTCGCGGAACTCCCGCCCGGCCCGATCAACCAGCGTCTGCCGAAGGTCCTGAAGGTCCCGGAGGGCCACACCTATGCCTGGACGGAGAACCCGCTGGGCATCAACGGCTACTACCTCGTGTCGCGCGGGGAGAAGACCCCGTGGCGGATGAAACTGCGGTCCGCGTCCTTCAACAACATCCAGGTCCTCGCGGAACTGCTGCCGGGCAACCTGGTCGCCGACATGATCGCCATCCTCGGCTCGATGTTCTTCGTCGTCGGCGACATCGACAAATGACCGCCGCCCCTAGGCGCGGGAGGCGCGGCGGTCGCGTTCCTCTTCGTCCGGGTCCTTGGGCACACGGCACGCGTACTCCAGGAAGAACGCCGCGGCCACCAGGACCACGGCGGCGAGGAACGTGCCGCCGCTGACGAAGAAGTCGTGCCGGGGCGTCGGCTTGTCGAGCTGGGACGCGAGGTTCACGGCGAACCCGCCGAACACGCCCGCGATCAGGGCGGCGGTGTGCGCGCTCGCCTTGCCCAGGGCGGCCAGCCGCGCCACCGCCATGGGCTCGATCGGCTTCGGCGACTTCCGGCCGGCCTCCGGCACGCGGGACTTGTCGGGCTTGCGGCGCAGGCGGCGCAGCACGTTCCAGCCGCTGAAGGCCTCACCGAGGGCCAGCAGCAGCATCGTCGGCACCGCCGTCCACGGGAGGGGCGGCAACGAGACGTAGGCGGAACGCAGCACCGCCCAGGTGACCACCGCGACGACGACCACCAGTGCGGCGAGGAACAGCGGGCGGGACGGCTTCATGCAGGCTGCTGCAGGGACAGGTCCTCCCGCCGGCGAACGACCGACGGGCCACCCTCGGACTGTTTCGCCTGCGCCAGGTCACCGACGCGGCCGTGCCCGGCAAGCAGCACGTCCGGCTCGATGTCGGCCCATGGGACGAGCACGAACGCGCGCTCGTGCGCGCGGGGGTGCGGGAGCGTGAGGTCTGGGTCGTCGGACGAGATGTCACCGAACACGACGATGTCGATGTCCAGGGTGCGGGGCCCCCAGCGGACCTCGCGTTCCCGGCGCATGGAGTTCTCGATGTTCAGGACGCGTTCGAGCAGGTTCTCCGGCGGCAGCCGCGTGTCGGCCACCAGCACGACGTTGAGGAAGTCGCCCTGCTCGGGGATGGTCTCGCCGGGCGGCGCGAAGGGCGTGGTCTCGTAAACGGGAGAGAACGCTACGAAGCTCAGCCCCGGCGCGTCGAAGAGCGTGTCGACCGCCTCCTGGATGTTGTCCATCCGATCCCCGAGGTTGCTGCCGATCGAGAACACGACACGGTGCTGGACCAGCATGTGCCCGCCGGTGGCGGTGCGGTCGGGCATGCGGTCGGACGCTGTCATGGGCGACTCCTCCTGATCTTCACGGCGACGTCCGTGAAGGGGTGCGGCACGGGGGCGCTCGGCTTGTGAACGGTGATCTCCACCTCGGACACCGCCCTATCTTCCAGACATATAGTCGCCAGCCGATCGGCCAGCGTTTCGATCAGATTGACGGGCTCGCCCTCGACGGCCGCTACCAGGCGGTCGGCGAGCGTCCCATAGTCGACGGTACGCGAGAGGTCGTCCCCGGCGGCGGCGGGGCGGGTGTCGAGGCCGAGGAAGGCGTCCACCACGAACTCCTGGCCGAGCTCACGCTCGGCGGGCAGGCATCCGTGGCGTCCCCGCGCCCGGAGGCCGCGCAGCTCGATGCGGTCGAGACTCATTCTTCCTCTGCATCCACGACGTTGAGGACGGGTGACCCATGGTGGAGCAGGAGCCGCCACTCCCCGTCCGCCCTTACGAACACGTTCGTGGCCACGATGCTTCCTCCGGCGAGAAACCCGGCCTCGGTGTCCTCATCGGCGGTGAGGACGTTCTCCTTGCACGTCACCACGGCGTGATCCCCGTACACGTCCGTCTCGACGTCGGTGAGCACGAACTGGATGTAGGTCGTGTTGGCCATGATGAGCGCCCACGACCGCAGCACCTCGTCGCGTCCACGGAGCATCGTCCAGCCGGGATGCACGCACGAGACACCGGAGGCGTAGGGGCCGTCCGCCCACACCGCCGACATCCGGTCGAAGTCACCGGCCTCGAACGCGGCGTAGAACTCGGCGTGGACCTCGTCCACGTCGGCGCGGTTGACGGCACGGCTCATAGGCGGTGTCCCCCTTGCTGGGCGCGACCGTCCGCCGCGGCCGGTTCTGAGGTCTCGTCATCGGACGGACGGGCCGCGCTGATGGCGGCCGCCACCCGCACCGCGTCCGCGTTGGGACGGACGCGGTGGACCCGCACGCACCACGCCCCTGCCGCCGCGGCCAAGGACGTGGTGGCCACGGTGGCGTCATCACATTCGGCGAACGCACGGGGTGTTCCGTCGGGATCGGCTAGCAATTTCGTGAGGAAGCTCTTGCGTGAAGCCCCGACCAGCACCGGGTACCCGGTCGCGGTCAGCTCGCCGAGCCGCGCCAGGAGCGCCCAGTTGTGGCCGGCCTTCGGGCTCTTCGCGAAACCCAGCCCAGGGTCGAGCACGATCATCGATGGGTCGACGCCCTCCTGCAGGACGGCATCGACCCTCTGCAGAAGCTCGTCGCGCACTTCGCGGACGACATCCGCGTATACGGCGCGGGTCTGCATGTCATGACTGTGGCCACGCCAATGCATGACCACGTAGGGAACGCCTGCCGCTGCGACCACCCGGGGCATGTCCGGATCGGCCAAGCCGCCGCTGACGTCGTTCACCAACCGGGCGCCCACGCCGACGGCGGCTTCAGCCACCTCAGCGCGCATGGTGTCGACGCTGACCGGAACATTCTCGGCACTGAGCGCCTCTATGACGGGGACCACTCGGCGCAGTTCCTCGTCCCGCGACACACGCTGCGCGCCCGGCCGCGTGGACTCGCCGCCCACGTCGACGATGTCGGCGCCCTCCGCGACAAGGTCCAGCCCATGACGGATGGCCTTCTCGGGATCGAACCAGGCTCCGCCGTCCGAGAAGGAGTCCGGAGTCACGTTGACCACGCCCATGACGAGGCAGCGCCCTGGCGCGGGCAGCCCCCGAACTACGGCATTGGTCATGTCACCCAACCCTATGCCTTGGAGGCAGGCTCTCAACGCGCCGCCTCGACGGGCCGATCACGCCCGTCCCGCCGCTCGCGAAACAGCAGAACGGGCCTCAGCGCGACGCTGAGGCCCGTTCAGACGGTCAGGGGCTCCGAGGGAAGGGCGGACGGGCGCTAGCGGCCCAGGATGAGGCTCATCGCCTCGGACCGGGTCTCGGCGTGATCGCGGAAGTCACCGCGCACCGCCGACGTCACCGTCTTCGCGCCCGGCTTCCGCACACCGCGCATCGTCATGCACAGATGCTCCGCCTCGATCACCACGATCGCGCCGCGCGGCTCCAGCACGCTCATCATCGCGTCCGCGACCTGGCTCGTCAGCCGCTCCTGCACCTGCGGCCGGCGGGCGTACACGTCCACCAGCCGGGCCAGTTTCGACAGACCGGTGATCTGGCCCTTCTTGTTGGGCGTGTACCCCACGTGGGCCACCCCGTGGAAGGGCACCAGGTGGTGTTCGCAGACGGAGTAGACCTCGATGTCCTTCACCAGGACCATCTCTTCATGGTCGGCGTCGAACACCGTGGTGAGCGCGTCCTCCGGCGTCTGCCGGAGGCCGGCGAACTGTTCGGCGTACGCGCGCGCCACCCTCGCCGGGGTGTCGCGCAACCCGTTCCGGTCGGGGTCCTCCCCGATGCCGATCAGGATCTCGCGCACCGCCTTCTCGATACGCGCATGGTCGAAATGCCCGCCGTGCAGGGTCTCGCCCGGCGGGTCATTCGACATCGGCGCCTCGTCGTACGGAATCGCCAAGACGGTCAGCTCTCACCCGGGGCCGGGTCGACCACATCGGAGGTCACGCCGCCCTGGCCGTTGTTCTTGGTCAGGTCCGTGACATCCTGCGGGCCGAGCAGGGCCAGCTCCTTGGGCGAAAGCACCGGCGGACGGTCGGACGGGAGGCGCTTGCCGTAACCGGTGTAGGAGTTCTGGTGCGGCCGCTTCTGGATCGGCGCGAAGATCTCCAGGACCATGTCCTTCGACAGGGTCTCCTTCTCCATCAGGTTGACCACGAGCTCGTCCAGGACGTCCCGGTACTCCACGAGGATCTCCCACGCCGTGTCGTGCGCGGCCTCGATGTAGCGGCGGACCTCGTCGTCGATCGCGGACGCGATGTCCTCCGAGTAGTCACGCTCGTGCCCCATGTCGCGGCCCAGGAAGACCTCGCCCTGACCGGAGCCGAATTTGCGCGCGCCCAAGCGCTCGCTCATGCCGTACTCGGTCACCATGTTCCGGGCGATGGAACTGGCCTTCTCGATGTCGTTGGCCGCACCCGTGGTCGGCTCGTGGAACACCAGCTCCTCGGCGGTGCGCCCACCCAGCAGCATGGCGAGCTGGTCGTTCATCTCGGAGCGCGTGGTGAGGAACTTGTCCTCCATCGGGAGGGTCATGGTGTAGCCCAGGGCCCGTCCTCGCGGAAGGATCGTCACCTTGTGCACGGGGTCGGAGTTCGGCAGCGCGTGCGCCACCAGAGCGTGCCCGCCCTCGTGGTAGGCGATGATCTTCTTTTCCTTCTCCGACATCACGCGGGTCTTGCGCTCCGGCCCGGCCATGACGCGGTCGATGGACTCCTCGAGGGTGTCCATGTCGATCAGCTTGCGGTCGAAGCGGGCCGTGAGCAGCGCCGCCTCGTTGATGACGTTGGCGAGGTCGGCGCCGGTGAAGCCGGGGGTGCGGCGCGCGATGATGTCGAGGTCGACGTCCTCCGCGAACGGCTTGCCGCGGCCGTGCACCCGGAGGATGCCCTTGCGGCCCTCAAGGTCGGGACGGTCCACGGTGACCTGCCGGTCGAACCGTCCGGGACGCAGCAGGGCCGGGTCCAGGATGTCGGGCCGGTTCGTCGCGGCGATCAGGATCACGCCGCCCTTGACGTCGAAGCCGTCCATCTCGACCAGCAGCTGGTTGAGGGTCTGCTCCCGCTCGTCGTGGCCGCCGCCGAGCCCCGCGCCGCGGTGCCGGCCGACGGCGTCGATCTCGTCGATGAAGATGATCGAGGGGGCGTTCGTCTTGGCCTGCTCGAACAGGTCGCGGACGCGGGACGCGCCCACGCCGACGAACATCTCCACGAAGTCGGAGCCGGAGATCGAGTAGAACGGCACGCCGGCCTCGCCGGCCACGGCGCGCGCCAGCAGCGTCTTACCGGTGCCGGGCGGGCCGTACAGGAGGACGCCCTTCGGGATCTTGGCGCCGATCGACTGGAACTTCGCCGGGTTCTGCAGGAAGTCTTTGATCTCTTCCAGTTCTTCCAGGGCCTCGTCGGCCCCGGCCACGTCGGCGAAGGTGGTCTTCGGGGTGTCCTTGGTGATGAGCTTGGCCTTGGACTTGCCGAAGTTCATCACGCGAGAGCCGCCGCCCTGCATCTGGTTCATGATG
The DNA here is from genome assembly GCF_001552195.1 of Actinomadura latina NBRC 106108. Lineage (GTDB taxonomy): Bacteria > Actinomycetota > Actinomycetes > Streptosporangiales > Streptosporangiaceae > Spirillospora > Spirillospora latina. The sequence continues at coordinate 588,787 of NZ_BCQS01000003.1, read as the reverse complement.
AACAGGAAGATCAGCACGATGACCACGATGGGCAGCAGGCTGAACAGCAGGTTCAGGAAGAAGCTCTGCTTGGGGACATCAACGTTGTAGCCGCCGGACAGCTTGCCCGCGTCGGCCTGCTTCTGCAGCTGCTGCTGCAACTGGAGTCCTTGGCCGTCGACCCAGGACGCCTGCTGCCGCTTGTCGTTGTGGAGGGTGACCTCGATCCGCTGGTCCTTGTCAACGATCTTGGCCGACTTCACCTGGCCCGTGTTGATCTCCTGGACCACCTTGGAGGTGTCCACCTTCTCGAACGAACGGCCGGGGTTGACGCCCCACATGACGAGGGCGACCAAGATGCCGAACAGCAGGATCCACAGCAGCGGCCCGCGAAAGTAGCGCTTCACGTCCATTTATCCGGTTACCCCTAGGGGGCCCGTCCCTCCTGACAACGTCTGTGTGCGATCCCCGCCCGTCCCGGGGGGACGAGCGCCACTGCGACCAACAATGCGTCCAACGAAAGGCCCGTCGCCCGGGGCTTCGGACCCACCCTGGCGGCTTCCCTCATATGGCTCCCCGAACCCAGGTCCGGGACACCGACGGTACACCGCAGGCGCAGGAGACGCAGCCGACGCCGTTCTCCCGCATCCCTTCCATATACCCGTCAACGATCCTTGCAACGATTCGTCACGGTTCCTTGTTCCCTGGGCCGACTTGCGAGTCTCTGACCAGCCCGGCCCCGGGCGGAGGGTCAGGACCCGTCACCGCCGTAGACGTGCGGGGCGAGCGTCCCCACGAACGGCAGGTTCCGGTACTTCTCCGCATAGTCGAGCCCGTACCCGATGACGAACTCGTTGGGGATGTCGAATCCGATGTACTTCACGTCGATGTCGGTCGTGACCGCCTCCGGCTTGCGCAGCAGCGCGCAGATCTCCAGGGAGGCGGGGTCACGCGAACGCAGGTTGCTGACCAGCCACGACAGGGTCAGGCCGGAGTCGACGATGTCCTCCACGATCAGGACGTGCCGGTCGAGGATGTCAGTGTCGAGGTCCTTGAGGATTCGCACGACGCCGGACGACTTAGTGCCCGAGCCGTAGGAGGACACCGCCATCCAGTCCATCGATGCGGGCGAGTGCAGCGCCCGCGCGAGATCCGCCATGATCATGACGGCGCCCTTGAGGACCCCGACGAGCAGCAGGTCCTTGCCGGCGTAGTCGGCGTCGATCTGCCCGGCGAGCTCCCGCACCTTGGCCTGCAGATCGTCCTCGGGGATCAGTACCTTCGCCAGGTCGGCGCCCAGGTCCTTCTCGTCCACAACCCCACCCTCATCGCTCAGTTCTCGCCCGTCCGGTGGGACGGACGCAGGACGGACACCGCCGCACGCGCCGTGTAAGCGGTGCGCACGGCAGACGCGCCGCGTGACGTTTCGCACACGCCGCGAGGTCATACCGGGCCGAACAGCAGCTTCCCATACCGCCGGAAGGCGCGTAGCCCGCCGGGCAGATCCACGTGCCGCTGACCGTGCCAGGCCGTGACCAGCCGGTCCACCGCATCGACATGGACCGCCGCGAGCGTACCCGGTGGGCTGCCGGCCCTCACCGCGGCCATCCGCAAGACCCTCGTGCGGACGGCTCTGGGCAGCTTTTCGAGCCCCTCCAAGCGGACCGCGACGCGGTAGCCGTCCTCAGGGGCCTCCAGGGTGGCGTAGGAGCGGGCCGCCAGGTCGTCCAGGGCCTCTGCGTCGTCTCGAAGCATCCTGGCCGTTCGCGCCAGCGCCTCAGCCACTCCGGGCCCGAGAGCCTTCTCCAGGGCGGGGAGGGCCTGGTGCCGCACGCGCACACGCGCGTAGGCGGGATCGACGTTGTGAGGGTCATCCCACGGTTCGAGGCCCATCGCCTCGCAGGCTCTGCGTGTGGTGGCGCGGTCGAGCCCCAGCAGGGGCCTCAGATAGCGGACGTCCTGCCGTGTGAACTCGGAGGGCATGCCCGACAGCGATCGAGCACCGGAACCACGCGCCAGCCCAAGTAGGACGGTCTCGGCTTGGTCGTCCTGGGTGTGGCCTAGGAGGACGGCTGCGGCACCCAGTCGCTGAGCGGCCCCGTCCAGCGCCTTGTAGCGGGCGTCGCGGGCGGCGTTCTCGGGCCCTCCCGGCCCATCGACGGTGACCGCGATGGATCCGGCTGGGTCGAGCCCAAGGCCAGCCATGGTCCGGACTACGGCGTCGGCCCGCGCATCCGAACCGTCCTGTAGGCCGTGGTCGATGGTGACGCCGCCTGCGGGACGTCCCGCTCTGGGCGCCTCGAAGGCGAGCGCGCCGGCGAGCGCAAGGGAGTCAGCGCCGCCACTGCACGCGACCAGCGCCGTCCTGCCTCCGGGCAGATCGGCGAGTGCCCTCCGCACCGCGAGACGTACCGACGCCACTGCCGGATCAGGCCCCATGGTGAAACGTCTACCACCCCACGAGGCCCTACAGGTCTCCCGGCTCAGGCTCCGTGGAGATTCAGGCCTCGTTGGCCGTGGGCGGCGTATCGATGGCCTTGGGGCCGACGACACGGGCGATCCACAGCGCGGGCTCCTTGATCTCGTCGTGCGTGGGGAGCGCCTCCGGGGACTCCCAGACCTGGTTGAAACCGCTCATGCCCACTTCGGCGACGACCCGCCGGACGAACCGGGACCCTTCCGCGTACTGCTTCATCTTCAGGTCGATGCCGAGCAGACGCCGGATCGTCTTGTCGAGCTTGCTGCCGCCCTCACGCCGTCCCTGGAAACGCGACCGGATGTGCTGGACGGACGGCACGACCTCCGGCCCGACCGCGTCCATCACATAGTCGCCGTGCCCTTCGACCAGGGTCATCACCGCGGTGAGCCGGTCGAGGATCTCGCGCTGCTCCGGGCTCTGGATCGCGTCGATGAGGTTGGCGTCACCGCCGCGCACCGCGTCCGCCACGGCCTCGGCCGCGTCCCGGATGCGGTCCAGCATCGCACCCGGGTCGAGGTCCGACGCGAGCAGGAACTTCGTCATCTGGTCCTGGACGTACTCCCGCAGCCAGGGAACACCGGTGAACTGGGCGCGGTGCGTCTCCTCGTGCAGGCACACCCAGAGGCGGAAGTCGCGCGCCTCGACACCCAACTCCTGCTCGACATGCACGATGTTGGGCGCCACCAGTGTCAGCCGTCCGGTAGCAGCACGCCCTGTCGGGTCCGGCGGCAGGAACAGCTCGTACTGCCCCAGGACACGGCTCGCCATGTAGGCAAGGATCGCGCCCACCTGCATACCGGTCACGCGGGAACCGACCGCCTGCACGACCACGTTCCCCGCACCGCCGAGCGCGCCGGGGCCACGCCGTTCGGTCATCTGCTCCATGAGCGGTTCGAGCACCACCCGGAAACCGTCGATGTTCGCGCGGATCCAGCCGGGCCGGTCCACGACCGTCGCCGGGTCCGGGTCGAGCTCGGAGGCCATACCGGTGAAGTCCCGCACATGTCCGTGAGCGACCTTCGACAGCTCGCGCAACTCCTTCACGACCTCACGGGCCTCGTCATAGCTGACCTGCGGCCCCGGCCTGACGAGCCGGGTTCCGGCCTGCACGGCCACGTTCCAGTCGATCATTGAGGCGCTCATGTACTCCACCGTACGTTTCGGAGACGGCGCCGAGGCGCCCCTACTAGGTCGTTCAACGAACAACCGTTCTGGTTATCTCCCGTACGATCCCGGCCACACGCGTTATCTCCCGTAGGGAACAACCCAGACGCGACCGGCAAAACGCCCCTCCCGCCCGGGGGCGGACCGTACCCCTCCACACTCCCGCCCCCCACCACCCCACGGCAGCAGAACAGGATCCTGTGGATAACCGAAGGTCAGCCGCACCCGCAGCCGGCGACGGCCGCCGCTAGCTGGTCGAGCTTCCCCGGATCGACCGATCCCTTCCCGTCCCCCGCCATGAAGGCGAACGCGAGCAGCCGGCCATCCGCGTCATAGGCAAGGCCCGCCAGCGTGCTGACACCCGCCAAAGTGCCGGTCTTGGCGCGCACCACCCCCGCACCCGCCCGGCTGGACGCACCGGTGTAGCGCGGCGGGCTCAGCGTTCCCGAGAACCCCGCAACGGGCAGACCGGTGATCACCGAGCGCAACTCCGGGTGCTTCTCGCCCGACGCGAGCGAAACGATCCTGGCCAGCGCGATCGGCGAGATCCTGTTGCGTGGCGACAGCCCGCTGCCATCGTTGACCGAAACGCCCTCCGCCGCCCCGAGCCCGGCCAGTACCTGCCGGACGCCCTGCGCCGCACCCGCGAACGTCGGCGGACGCCCCAGCTTGATGGCCACCTGCCGAGCCACCGCCTCGGCGACGTCGTTGTCGCTCTCGGTCAGCAAATGCTCCACCAGAGCGGACATCGGCGGTGACTGGACGGCACCGAGTTGCGCCGCCCCCTTCGGCGCCACCGTCCGTCGCCCTGCCTTGGCGCTGACCCCCTCCTTGGAGAGCAAACGCGCGAACTGCTTCGCCGCAGCGGCGGGCGGGTCGGAAACCCGAGTCTTCTTCGACGGATCCGAGGGCGAGACCCGTCCCTCGTCCACAGTCAGCGCGGTCACAGGGGCGACTTCACCGTCCGGTAGGTAGTTGGGCTTCCATCCAGCGGCTGTACGCGGCCCCTGATACGCGGACACGTCGTAGTCCACTCGCACCTGGCCCACACCGGCCGCCTTTAGGGCGGCAGCCGTCTGACGGGCCAGATCCAGGAGCGACGCATAGGGCGGATGCGGGGCCTCCGGCCGCGGCGGAAGGGCCGTCAAGGTAGGATCCCCGCCTCCGACCAGTACGATCCCGCTTCCGGCGCCGCGCACGATCTGAGTGGTGATCCGGTGCGCGGGTCCGACTGAGGCCAGCGCCGCCACCGACGTCGCCAGTTTCGTCGTCGAGGCGGGGGTGGCGGGCCGGTCGGACCGCAGCTCGTACAGGGGCCGCCGCGTCTCCGCGTCCACCACCACCGCGTTGATCTTCGCCTTCGGGCCGCCGATCAGCGCCGACAGCCGTCCAGCCAGGACGGACGGGTTCGGCGGACGGCCCGCACCGGGATCGGCGGCCGGGATCACGACCGACTCCGGGACGCGCACGAGGTCGCGCGGCGCCACGCTCGGCGGCTGCGGCGACAGATGCCGGTCGGGTGTGAGTTTCGCCACTGCCAGCCCGGCGGTGACGGTGAAAACGTTAAGGAGGGACAGCGACAGGATCACGAGGGCTCGGGCCCGTCCAGGCACGTGACCGCCCCTCTCCCACTCAGCACTCACCAACGTGCGACATCCTTATACGAGGGAACACCCGCCCTGTGGGGCCGGCCTCACCCACGGGCTCCCCCGAGAGACTATTCACTGCGAGCGCGCAGGGAGCGGAGGACATCTTGGATTTCGACGTCACCATTGAGATCCCGAAGGGCCAGCGGAACAAGTACGAGGTGGACCACGAGACCGGGCGCATCCGGCTCGACCGCATGCTGTTCACCTCGACGCAGTACCCGGCCGACTACGGGTTCATCGAAAACACCCTAGGGGAGGACGGCGACCCGCTGGACGCACTCGTCCTGTTGCAGGAGCCGACCTTCCCCGGGTGCCTGATCCGCTGCCGCGCGGTCGGCATGTTCCGGATGACCGACGAGGCCGGTGGTGACGACAAGGTCCTGTGCGTCCCCGCTACCGACCCCCGTATGGAGCACCTCCGCGACATCCACCACGTCGCCGAGTTCGACCGCCTGGAGATCCAGCACTTCTTCGAGGTCTACAAGGACCTGGAGCCCGGCAAGTCCGTCGAGGGCGCCAGCTGGGTGGGACGTGTCGAAGCCGAGCTGGAGATCGAGCGGTCCCGGAAGCGCGCCGCGGACCAGGGCGGCCACTGAGCGCCGCCCGGCCGCCCTGCTGACCGGCCGGGCCATGCCGGGGCCACGCCGGGATCAGGCCGGGCTGGGGCCGGGAATCGCGGACGGCGCTGATCCGCTCCCCGCCGCCCCGCGAGACGACTCGCGAAGAACCCTTCCACACGGAACGCCGTGCGGAAGGGTTCTCGTCGTCCATGCGGCCGTACGGCCATCATCATCGCGCCGCACGGTCATCCGGAGGGACGCGTGGCACCGATCAGGTCGCTCCGCTGGATCCTCGATATACGAACCCTGGAACCCGTATAGGGAGCCTCCACCATCCGGCCGTCGCCGATGTAGATGCCAACGTGATGGATGGTGCCGGGGTCGGACGGGTCCCTGGCGAAGAAGACGAGGTCGCCTGGACGCAGCGCACTGATGGGCACGTGGGGGCCGGACGTCCATTGGGTACCGGTCCAGTGGTCGAGCCGTACGCCGGCCTTGGCCCACGCGTACATGGCCAGGCCCGAGCAGTCGAAGCCGACGGTGCCCGCGCCCTGGGCGATCCCGTGGCTGGGCCCGAACGTGTTGCCTCCACCCCATGAGTACGGTGTGCCGAGCCATTTGAGCGCCGCCCGGACGGCAACCGCACCACGCGCCGCAGACGAGGTCAGTCCAGCGACGGAAGCCCCGGAGCCAGTGAGGAGAGAACGCGCCTTGCGAATTTCTGCCTTCTCCCGGGCCTTTTCCCGCGCGCGCTTGACCCGCGCCGCGCGGGCCTGCGCGCTGCCAAGGCGACGCTCCAGGCGCCGCTTTTCAGTTTCGATGCGGTGGACGGACGCCTGCTGCCTCGCCACCGCCTCCTGCGCGAGCCGCTTGGCCTCATCGGCACGTCGGGTCGCCGCTTCTTGTTCGTCCAGCGCGTCCTTCGCCTGGCGGCGGAACACGTCCGCGACGCTCTTGGACGCCTCGACCCTGCGAACCATGGCGGTTCGCCGTTTGGCGAGCATCTGGACCATGCCGGCGCGGTCCATAAAGCCCTGCGGCCCGCCATCACCGACGAGCGCCGACGAGATCTGGTCGTAGCCGGTGTTGTCCCGGTAGACCTGGGCGGCGAACGACGCCAGTTCGGCCCTGGTCTCTTCCACCCGCCGGTTCGCCTCCGCAAGGCGGCTCTGGTTGTCCCTGTAGGCCTGCTGCGAGCGCTGCAACTCCACCTGTTCGCCGTTGTAGCGCTCTATGGCGGCCTCCGCGGCGATGGCGAGCCTGTCCAGTTCGCCGTCCGCCTGCGCGAGTCTGGCCTTCGTCCGGCCGACTTCTGCCGCCCGCTCCCTTACTTGGCGTTCGCTCCGTTCAACGTCCCGCGCGCTAGGGCCGGGATCAGCGGAGGGACGTGCGGACGCGGCGGGGACCAGCAGGCTCATTCCGATCGCAAGGCCGGAGGTGAGGGCGACCAGCCGCAACGTCGTGCTCCGTGCAGGGGACGGTATCGCGCGACGGCGGCGGATGTCTGCTGCGCCAGATGCCATGAGCACGTCCTCCCCCGGGGATGCACTGCTTAGCGCAAATGATCACCTACGAAGAGTAGTTGTCTCGGGCAACGGTCAGTACTTCCGCCGCTCCTGCCGCGGTTCAACTGCCGGCGGTTTCGTCGTCGTGCGGGTGGAAGTCAGGGCCATGCGGGTGGAGGTCGGGTCATGCGGTCGAGGTCGGGCTTACGGCGGGTGAGGTGCTCACAGAAAGCCGTTCTGTCGGAGACGGTGTCGGCTCTGGGGCGTTGCTGGAGGTCGGTGATGGCATGGGAGTCGATGGCTGTGACGGAGACGGTCGTGGGTTCCCCGGCCGTTGCGTCTCGGGAGGCGCGGGCGGCGGGCTGCCCGGTCGCTGCGTACCCGGCGGCGCGGAAGGGGTTGCCGGGCCGGAGTCCGTCGGCGTGGGGGACGGGCCCGGGACTGGTGGCGCGCCCTGCCGCCAGGTCACACGCACGTGGGCGGCTCCCGGCTGGAAGGTGATGGTGCCCTCCCCGTGTGCGTCCGGCCGCCGGGAGACGTGGACGCGCACGGTGATGGCCTGTCCGGCCTGGAGACGCCCGGATGACGGCTCAACTCGTACCGCTCCCTGAGCCGTTGCCCGCCAGGCCAGCGGCCCGCCTTCCGCGCGCAGTTCCACGGAGCCGTCCGACCCTCCTGCCAAGTCCAGGAAGAGCGGTGAGACCGACAGGACACCGGTGCCGGCGGTCGGCTCTGTCGCGGACACCGGCACCGGAGGCGGGGCGGGCAAGGCGGTCGCCGGCGCGGAGGAGGCGCGCGCGCCGAGCGGGAACGTGGCGGACACGGGAGCGGCTTCCAGGGTCCCCGGCCCTGCCGGAGGCGCCTCGGACAGCCGTCCGATCTCCGGCGCCCGGGAGACGCCCGGGATCACTGTCGGACGCGGGTCGGCGGTCGTCCCCGCAGGTCTGCGGCTAGTGCCCAGGAGCCCGTACATCGAGGCGACCCCACCACCGGACAGCAGGGCCACCACCGTCAGCACCATGGCCGCCCGGACGACTTGTGCACGGATACCGGCCTCCTGCGTCGCGGGAGGGGCCTTGCGGAGGCGGCAGAACCATGAGCAGCGGCCGCCGGGACGAGCCCGCCGCCCCGGCCGAACGGCCTGGAGGGGGAAACCATCGGGCGTGAACTCCGTGACACGGGTGGCCACGAAGAGCCTGTAACCGACGAGTTCAGGGTCCAGGAAACAGCTCATCACCCGCAGCCGCAGTTCCGCCGCCGGGGGCGGATCGGGCAACAGCCCGTATACCTTCTTCGCCGACACGGACCTGGGGCGGAACGCTCCACAGACGGAACATGCCTCCGCGTGCTCCATCAGCTGCGCGCTCAGGTCCGGGGCGAGTCCACCGGACCGCTCCCGCAGCAGCATCGCACGCTCAGTACAGTCGTACGGCCCCTGGTGCGCGAGTATGACCGCGGTTAGTGCCTCCTCCAGTTCGCTGTGCGCGAGGTCCAACACCTCCTCGGCCTCTCTCAGCGACAGGCCGAAAACGGCTGCCAGGTCCGGAACGGACAGCCGGCGCCTGATCCCGAGTTCCAGGACCTCCCGGGAGAGTGGACGCAATGCCAGGACCGCGTGCCATGCCGTGATGCGCTGGTCGACGTCCTCCTGGTCATGGCTGGCGACAGGCACGTCCGGAGCCTTGGTGCGGGGCGGCAGGCGCCGTTCGCACTCCAGCCTGGCGATGGCGTAGAGCCACGACGTGAACCGGTCAGGATCGCGCAGCTTGCCGATGTGGGCCTCGGCCACGATGAACGTGTCCCGTAACGCGACCTGTGCGGTGTCACGGCACTGCAATCGGAACCAGCAGTACGCGTAGAGCCTCTGGGCATGGGCGTCGTACACCGCGGCCGTGGCGCCGGGATCGCGCTCGCGTAGCGCCTCGACCAGGAGATGGTCGTTCATACCAGAAAGGTAAGGGCTCCTGGCGGTCCTTACTGGCCATTTCAGAAGATCCAACATGGATACCGAACACCATTCTTACGCTATCCGGTTAACTCCCGTGGAGTGTCGCAATTGAGAGCTTTGAGCGTTTTGACCGACATACTGTAAGTATCGCGTGGTTGACATGACCAGGGCGTCATGTCGGTAAGCGATCAAGAGACGACGAACAGTGAAGGGATGAATTCGGCCCCTCCATTCCGGGCCGACCTATTTCATGATCAGTCGAGCTGTCGCGCCGGCCGGTCACATAGTCGACGCGGGCGACACATCTTTCGCCGCAGATTTCGGCTTCGACTTGACACTGTCACGATGACAGTGTCATCATCGAGCCATGGACGGCACCTGGACGATCGGCGAGCTGGCTGAACGCGCCGCCGCCGCCCTCGCGGCGGACGGAGCCGCGCAGGTCAGCGCCCGGGTGCGCGATGTTCCCAACGCCCGGCTGATCCGCTGGTACACCACGATCGGCCTGGTCGACCCGCCGCTCGGCCGCCGCGGCCGTACCGCCCTGTACGGGCCGCGCCACCTCCTCCAGCTGGTCGCGGTGAAACGCCGCCAGGCCGAGGGCCGATCGATCGCGGAGATCCAGCTGGAGCTCGCCGCCGCCACCGACGAAACCCTGGCCCGGATCGCCGCTCTGCCCACCGCCGGCGCGCCTCCGGCGCCACCGGCCGCAGGGAGTGTCGCCACCCGGACCGGCTCACAGGCCTCCGATGCACGCGGCCATGAAGACGCGAGCACCACCGGGGTCAGCTTCTGGGCCGCCCGGCCTGATGTGTCCTACGGCGGGGCGACCATCTCCTCCGACTACGGCAGGCCGCTCCCCTCGGTCGTCCACGGGGTTCGGCTGGCGCCCGGCCTCACCCTTCTCCTGGACGGTCCGGCCCCGAGCGACGACGACCTCGCCGCGATCGACACCGCCGCACGACCGCTGCTCGACGAGCTGCGCCGGCGCGGTCTCCTCACTCCCGCCGAAAGCCCCGCCCATCCGTCCGCAGCTCACTCCCGGAGGTCCCCGTGACCGTGCGCATCCTGCCGCTACCCGAGACCGAACCTCCGGCATCCGACGGCGGGCTCGGCGCGCTCAGCACCGACAAGGGCAACCTGCCGCTCGACTCCGTCGGCGTACACGCGACGATCACCGGCCTCGCCGCCGGGATCGAAGTCGTCCAGGGCTTCCGCAACCCGTTCGACATGCCGCTCGAGGCCACCTACATCTTCCCTCTGCCCGACCGCGCCGCCGTGACCGCACTGCGCATGGAGGCCGCGGACCGGATCATCGAAGGGACGCTGAAAGAGCGCGCCCAAGCACGACAGGACTACGACGCCGCCATCGCCGCGGGCCGGCGCGCCGCGATCGCCGAGGAAGACCGCCCGGACGTGTTCACCATGCGGGTCGGCAACATCCTGCCGGGCGAACGGGTGACCATCAGGCTGACACTCGACCAGCCGCTGCCGCACGAGTCGGCCTCCAGCGCGACGTTCCGCTTCCCGCTCGTGGTGGCCCCCCGCTACATCCCGGGCGCCCCCCTGGATGGTGAGCGCACCGGTTCTGGTGTGGCGGACGACACCGACGCCGTGCCCGACGCATCCCGGATCAGCCCGCCCGTCCTCCTCCCCGGGTTTCCCAACCCGGTTCGGCTCGCTGTCACCGCCGACATCGATCCGGCCGGGCTTCCCCTGACCGAGATCCGGTCAGCGCTCCACGTGGTGAGCGAAGAGAGCGACGGCGGCCGCACGACCGTGCGGCTGCAACCGGGAGAGAGACTCGACCGCGACTTCATTCTCCGCCTCGGCTTCGCCCCGCACGAGACCGCGGCCCTGTCCCTGGCCCCGGACGAGTCCGGGGAGGAGGGGACGTTCAACCTGACCGTGCTGCCCTCCGGCGACGCCAGGCCGAGCCCGCGCGACGTGGTTCTGGTCCTCGACCGTTCGGGAAGCATGCACGGCTGGAAAATGGTCGCCGCTCGCCGCGCCGCCGCCCGCATCGTCGACACCCTCCGCGGCGAGGACCGGTTCGCCGTCCTGTCCTTCGACAACGTGATCGAACGCCCCCGCGACCTCGGCACCGGTCTCGTGGACGGCACCGACCGCAACCGGTTCCGCGCCGTCGAGCACTTGGCGACGCTGGACGCGCGCGGCGGCACGGAGATGCTCGCCCCGCTCGACGAAGGCTGCCGCCTGCTCGCCGACTCCGCACGTGACCGGGTGCTCGTCCTCATCACCGACGGGCAGGTCGGCAACGAGGACCAGCTCCTCGCCCACTTGGAACCGCGGCTCCGGGGCGTCCGGGTCCACACCGTGGGCATCGACCAGGCCGTCAACGCCGGCTTCCTGAACCGGCTCGCCTCCATCGGCCAGGGGCGGTGCGAACTCGTCGAATCCGAGGACCGCCTCGACGAGGCGATGGAGCACATCCACCACCGGATCGCCGCACCGGTCGCGACCGGCCTCACCCTGCACGCCGACGGCTTGGAGATCGTCCAAGGCTCCGTGGCCCCGACCCGCCTGGGCGCGCTGTTCCCCGGCGTGCCCCTGGTGATCGCCGGCCGGTTCCGCGGCTCCCCGTCCGGGGCCCTCGCCGTCCGGGGCACCGCGTCCGGCGGGACGCCCTGGGAACAACGCGCCACCGGCATCGTCTCCACCGACCGCGCCGCCACGTCCATATGGGCCCGTGCCCACCTGCGCGACCTCGAAGACCGCTACACGACGGGCGGCGCCGACGGCCTCGAACAACGCATTGTCGAAACCTCGCTCCGCTTCGGCGTCCTCTGCCGCTTCACCGCGTTCGTGGCCGTGGACAGCCGAGTGGTGACGGAGGGGGAAACTCCGCACCAGGTCGTCCAGCCGGTGGAATCTCCCCGGGGTTGGGCAGCGCCCAGCGCGGTTCCAAGAGCCGCGCACGCCACGTTCTCGGCCGCACCGGCGCCGTTCGCGCCCCCACCCGCCCCCGCCGGCATGCCTGCCCCCGCAAGCGCACCCCCCGAGCACGCCGCACCGTCCTCCGGCGAACTGGCCGGTGCCCCGAGTTCGAGCCGTCCCTTCGGCACATCGGCCGGGCGAGGTCCCGCCCCGCGCCGAGCCCGGCGCGTCCCCGCCCTCACCGGCTTCCAGCAGGAACTGACCAACGTCCTCAACCGCCTCCGCCAGATCCCGGAGGACCAGCGCGTCCTCTACCTACTGGGCGAACTCGTCCCCATCCTCGACTCGATCGTCCAGCGCATGGAGGCCCAGTACCTCGACGCCACTCCCCTGGCGACCCTCCGCGACGACGTGCGCCGCCTCCAGCCCACCTCAGACCAGACCACCATCAATGACCAATGGACCCGCGTCCTCCAGGTCCTGGCCGACTTCACGGGAGAAACCCCACCCCGCCGCCCCTTCTGGAAACGCCCCACGTAACCGACAGACGGCCAAAACACCGTCGACACCCGCACCACGCTGACGCCCCAGCACCAGACAACCGCACCCCAAGCCCGGCGCGGCGAACCACTACAGCACCGTCCATCGCTCGCGCCGGGGCTCGGTGCACGAGCCACGCCCCTTCATTCGACGACAACCGGCCGCCGGAGAGGCCGCCCGCACCCCAAGCAAGAAAGAATCCGGTGGGTGGCCGACCCACCGGATCCCTTCCCGCCGCAAGGGATCCGGTGGGTCGGCCGCAGGCGGCCAGCGCCCATCGACGCCCTTCCTGGCCCCAACGGCCTTGGCGGTCCATAACCACCTGTGGGGAGCGCCCCCAGGGACGCTCCCCACAGGTGGAGGATGGTGATCAGGTGTGCTTGGGGCGGTAGCGGCGCAGCAGGGGAATCAGGTTCAGGGTCAGGCCGATGACGGCGACGGCACTGACCAGGTTGACGCCTGGGTGGAACTCGGCGAAGCCGCCGCCGGAGGCCGTCCCGCCTGCGACGAGCGCGGTCACCACGGCGAGAACCAGGGCTGCGCCGACCTGGCCCGAGGTCTGGACGAGTCCGGAGGCGAGGCCCTGCTCCGAGTCGTCAATCCCGTCCGTGGCCTGCGCCATGATCGAGCTGAACCCGAAGGCGAATCCGCCGCCCAGCAGCAACATCGTGGGCAGGATCGTGAACAGGTAATGCGGGGCGTTCCCGGCCGTGGCGAGGAACCATCCGTAGCCGAGGCTGAGGGACGTCATGGAACTGATGATCAGACGGGGGGTCCCGTACCGGTCGATCAGGCGTCCGACGAACGGGGAGCCGAATGCGACAAGGAGCCCCGCCGGCAGCAGCGCCATTGCCATCTTCAGCGGCGACCAGTGCAGGACGTCCTGCAGGTAGAGCGTCATCATGAACTGGAAGCTCAGGTACGACCCGAACAGCGCGACGATGCTCAGGTTGGCGCGCACGATGGAGGCGATCCGCAGGATGCCGAGCCGGATCAGCGGGTGCCGCACCCTGTGCTCGGTGACGACGAAGCCGGCCAGCAGGGCGATCGCGAGCGTGACGGACCCGAGGGTGACGGGGGCGAGCCAGCCGCGGTCGGGGGCGGAGACCACGGTGTAGACGGCGAGCAGCATGCCGCCGGTAAGCGTCACGGCGCCGACGATGTCGTGGCCGCCGCCGGCTGCCGGCCGGTCCCGCGGGATCAGCGCGATGCCCGCGGCGAGGGCGATGACCGCGAGCGGAACGGGCGTCAGGAACGTCCACCGCCATCCGAAGCTGGTCAGGAGGCCGCCGAGGATCAGCCCGGACGAGTAACCGCTGGCGCCGAAGACGGAGAACACCGACAGCGCGCGGTTCCGCGCGGGTCCCTCATGGAACGTGGTGGTCAGGATGGACAGCGCGGTGGGCGCCGTGAACGCGGCGGCGAGCCCCTTGACGAAACGGGTGACGATCAACAGGGTGCCGTTGTCCACAAGCCCGCCCACCAGCGATGCGGCGGCGAACACGGCGAGCGCGGTCAGGAAGACCCGGCGGCGTCCGAGCAGGTCGGCGGTGCGCCCGCCAAGCAGGAGCAGTCCGCCGTAGCCAAGGACGTAACCGTTCACGATCCACTGGAGCGACGTGGTGGAGAGGCCGAGTTCGGTGCCGATCGACGGCAGCGCGACGCCCACCATTGAGACGTCGAGCCCGTCGAGGAACATCACGGCGCACAGGACCGCAAGGATCCCCCACAACCGGGGCGTCCAGGCCTGGTCGGCCGGCGCGCGCTCGGCGTCCGGCGGACGGACGGTGAAGACAGGTGAGGTGTCGGTGATAGCCACGTCGGAGGACAGTACATGCACGTGCATCAAATGTCTACGCACTAATTTCAGAGGAATTTAATGCCGATGCATCTGATGCGCGCGCATGGTACGATCCGCGCCATGGAGGCGAAGGCTGCTCTGGTCGACCGGTGGCGCGAGCTGGCGACCTGCTACAACACCGTCGCGTGCGCTCTTGACCGGGCCCTTCAGGACGCCCACGGCCTGAGCATGAGCGAGTACGAGACGCTCGACCGCCTAGTCGATCTCGCCTGTGAGAAGAGCCGCATGCAGGAGATCGCCGCGGCGATGTACCTCAGCCAGAGCGCTCTGTCCCGCACGGTCGCTCGCCTGGAGAAGAACGGCTACGTCGCACGCGATCTCTGCAAGGACGACCGCCGCGGCGTGTTCGTCCAGATCACCGAAGTCGGCCGCCGCCGCCACGCCGAGGCCCGCGAGACCCACCTGAAGATCCTCGCCGAGAACCTGACCCCCTGATCCGATCTGATCTGCAGGGCCCGCCCGCGCACACGCGCACCTATTCCCGCTCCCCGCTCCCGCTCCGCCGAGACTTCTACGGCTACCCGTGATGCCGCATCCGAGCACACGGACTACAACGCAGAAGGGCCTTTTCGCTGGGGAACCCGCTTCCATGCCCGAACGCGCACCCACCGACGACGCCGACGCCCACTCCGTGGCCACGTCCGGCGTGAACCTGGGTCTGAGTTCCATCCGGCCTGATCTTCTGTGGCGGAGACGGCTCATCCCGTCCGCATGCAGAATCATTAACGAGCAAGCAGCGGGGACCAGCGCCCCGGCCACCTCACAGAAACACGCACAAGCACGCAGTGGGGACCGATGCGTCCTAGCCGCCATACGGGACCAGTCGCAAGCAAGCAGCGAAGATCAGCGCGTCCCCGCCGCCGGCAGAGACGCACACAAGTGCCCGGTGCAGAGCCTCGCGACCCAGACGCCATACGGGACCACTCGCAGGCAGGCAGCAGAGAACAGCGCGTCCCACCACCACACGAAACGCATAGAGGTGCGCGGTGGAGAGCGGCGGGCCCTGGCGCCATACGGGACCACTCGGGAGCAAGTAGCGGAGTACAGCGCGTCCCTGCGCCACGCTGAAATACACGCAAGTGCGCGGCGGAGAGCGGGGCGTGCTGGGCGCCGTGCGGATTGCTGGTGGGGAAGTGGCGGGGGCGTGTTCGTCCTACAGACGTGGCTGTGCGGGGAGTGCGGGACGTGGGGTGCGTGGGGCAATCTGGGCTCTAGGCGAAAGCGGTCCGTGGGCAATGGGGCCAGGGACGGAGGCACTGTGGGATGTCGCGTGATGCTGCGCCGGATGCGGGCGGCGGACGAGGACGAGTTTCTCCAGCTCGCCGAACAGAGCGCGGAATTACACGCCGGTTGGGTCAGGACCCCGACAGATGTGCTGACGTTCCGTGAGTATCTGGGCAGGTTCTCGGATCCGACGGCCGGCGAGGCGCTGCTGATAAAGCGCGCGGACACGGGTGCCATCGCAGGTCACGCCACCCTCACCGGCATCGTCCGCGGACCGTACGACCGCGCGGTCCTCGGTTTCGCCGCGTTCGCGCCGAGCGCTGGCCGGGGTTTCATGACGGAGGGCGTCGGCCTGACCGTCTTGTACGCGTTCGGCCCTCTCGGCCTGCACAGGGTCGAGGCGGACATCCAGCCGGGAAACGAACCGTCCCGCCGCCTCGTCCAGCGCCTCGGGTTCCGCCGGGAGGGCTTCTCCCCGGAGTTCATCAACATCGGCGGCGTCTGGCGCGATCACGAACGCTGGGCGATCACCACCGGCATGACGACCAGCCTGCCCCCTTGCGACCCGAACATCCTCCCCTAGAAGAGACGACCGAAAGGGCGCTGCTGATGCCGGGGCCGTCGCGCTCTGGTCGGCCCAACGGCGGAGCGACGTTCAGTGTGTTCAGGTCTTCCAACCGCATGAACAGGGCATTTTCGGACTGCTCGGCGACGTGGTCGACGTTTTCGGAGTCGACGATGTCGTAGTCCGCGCCCATCGGCCCGCCTTCCGCCATGTCGGTCGTTCGCAAAGCTGCGGGTTCGCTGGCGGCGGGGGTGCATGACGACCAGTTACGGGCCGAGCGGCGGGTTGTCGCCGCCCAACAACCGGCGGACGTGTTCGCTCGAGTCATGATCGGAGCCGCCTAGACGCTGCTGTTAGCAAGGCCGTTAGCAAAAGCCCTCCTGCGAAGATCGCAGGAGGGCTTTAAGGTGGGAGCCGCCTATCGGAATCGAACCGATGACCTATTCATTACGAGTGAATCGCTCTGCCGACTGAGCTAAGGCGGCGCGCCGTGCGGGCACGGCGGGATGAAGTCTACCGGGTCCGGCGGGGTGGGTGTGCACGGGTTTTCAGCCGCAGGTGGTCCCGTCCTTGGGCGGGTCCGTGGTGATCAGGTAGTTGTCGGTCGCCTTGGTGATGCAGGGGTTGCCCTGCAGGTAGGCGGTGTGGCCGTCGCCGTTGAAGGTGAGGAGGACGCCGCTGGAGAGCTGGTCGGCGAGGTTCTGGGCCCACTTGTAGGGCGTGGCGGGGTCGCGGATGGTTCCGATGACGACGATGGGGGCGGCACCCTTGGCGGTGATGGGTTTCGGCTCCTGCTTGGTCTGGGCGGGCCAGTAGACGCATGGGAGGCCGCCCCAGACGACGAAGGGGCCGAAGCGGGGAGCGACCTTCTTGGCTTGGTCCGCGTACTTCGCGTAAGCGGCGAGGTCCGGTGGGTTGGGTTTGTCGACGCAGTTGACGGCCATGTTGGCGTCGGTCTGGTTGCTGTAGGTGCCGTTGGGTTTGCGCTCGACCATCTCGTCCGCGAGGGCGAGGAGGATGGTGCCGTCGGAGTTCTGCATCGCCTGGGTGAGGGCCTGGCGCAGGACGGGCCAGTACTCCTTGACGTACAGCGACCTCGCTATGCCCATCACGGCCAGGGATTCGGTGACCTTGCGGGAGTCGCGGGTGTTGGTGAGCGGCTTCTTGTCCGTGGCCGAGAGGAAGGACGAGATCTTGCCGATGACCGCATCGGCCGAGTCACCGAAGGGGCAGTTGCCCGACTTGACGCAGTTGTCGGCGAACGCGCGGAGGGCGGTTTCGAAGCCCTTCGCCTGCTCGACCAGCAGTTCGGTCGAGGAGAGGGCGGGGTCGACGGCGCCGTCCAGGACGAGGGCGCGGACGTTCTTCGGGAACTGTTCCGCGTAGAAGGCGCCCAGGTAGGTGCCGTATGAGGCGCCGTAGTAGGTGAGCTTCTCGTCGCCGAGGGCGGCGCGGAGGACGTCCATGTCGCGCGCTGCGTTGACGGTGCCCACGTAGGGCAGTTCGGAGCCCGTCTTGCTCTTGCAGCGTTGGGCGAAGTCCTTGCTCTCGGCGGCGAGGGTCTGCGTCTCCTTCTGGTCGTCCGGGGACGCGTCCGTGGCGAAGAACTCGTCGAGCTGGGGTCCGGTGTTGCAGCGGACGGGGTCGCTGTCGGCAACGCCGCGCGGGTCGAAGCCGACGATGTCGAAACGGCGGCGCAGGTCGTCCCCGAAGGTCCGGGCGGCCTGCCGGACGAAGTCGACGCCGGAACCGCCGGGCCCGCCCGGGTTGGTCAGCAGTGAGCCGATGCGGTCGGACTTGTTCCCGGCCGGGAGCCGGATCGCGGAGAGGCCGACCTTCTCGCCGGCCGGTTTGGCGTAGTCCAAGGGAACCTGGACGGTCGCGCACTGGAAGCCTCCGCCGCAGTTCTTCCAGGACGGCTTCTGGCTGTAGAACGCCTCGAGCCCCGCAGGGATGCTCGATGCCGCCGTCGTCCCCTTCTTGTCGCCGTCGCCGTCGCCGTTCCCGTCGCCGCCGCTGCATCCGGTGGCCATCGCCAGTGCGAGCACGGTGGCCACACTGATGAATTTCCCTGCCCGCACCTGGACCCCGTCTCGTCATTGCGGCACGTACGACGCCGCCTACGCTACGTCGGCACGGCGCAGGAGGCCACCACCGTGCCGGGGTGTGGGGTGGAGTTGGGGCCTGTGTGGCGTGGCGCGGACCCGATCCGGCGCGCGGCGCCCCGGCGAGGCAGGCGGGCGGGCGGGCGGCCTTGATCACCGGACTGCGGACCTTCGGTGCGGGGAGACAAGCCACGCCGCGACTTTTGTCATCAGACTTCACATCAACCAATGGAACATCGTGCGATGGTGTGATGCCTGTCGCTTTAGCGCCTGATGCCTTGAAACACCCCGATGCCTACGCGACCGTAGGTTACGCAAGCGTAAGTTAACGCCCTCGGGGAGGCATCGTGATCGGAACAGCACGGCGTCCGGGCACGGGCCGGCGGATCGTGACGGCCGCCCGGCTCCTCACCACACCGCTCCTGCCGGAGGACTACCTCGGCCTGGTCAACCCGCTGTGGTCGGCCACCGATCTCCGCGGACGCGTCGAGGCCGTCCGGCACGAGGCGCCCGCCGCGGCGACCCTGGTGATCAAGCCCGGCCGGGCTTGGCGGGGCCACCGGCCGGGCCAGTGGGTCCGGGTCGGCGTGGACATCGGCGGCGTCCGGCACTGGCGGACGTTCTCGCTGTCGTCCCCGCCCCGGCGGGACGGCCGGATCACCATCACCGTCAAGGCCGCCCGCGACGGGTTCGTCTCCGCGCATCTCGTCAAGGAGATCCGTCCCGGGACGATCATCCGGCTGGCCCCGGCGGACGGCGAGTTCGTGCTGCCCGAGCCGGTCCCCGGGAAGCTGCTGTTCATCACGGCGGGCAGCGGCATCACCCCCGTCATGGCCATGCTCCGCCACCTCACCGCCCCGGCCGACATCGTGCTCGTGCACTCGGACCGGACGGCCGAGGACGTGATCTTCGGGGCCGAGCTTCGCCGGCTGGCCGGCGTGCGGCTGCACGAGCGGCATACGTCCGCCGACGGCCGGTTCAAGCCGTCCGACCTGCCGGACATCTGCCCCGACTGGGCGGAACGCGACACGTGGGCCTGCGGACCCGGCGAGATGCTGGACGATCTCACCGCGTTCTGGCGCGCCGGCGGCGTCGAGGAGAGGCTCCGCGTCGAGCGGTTCCGGACCGTCCTGCAGGGCGGCGGCGAGGGCGGCCGCGTCACGTTCGCGAAGAGCGGCGTCGAGGTGGACGCCGACGGGAGCACGCCGCTCCTTGTGGCCGGGGAGAGCGCCGGCGCGCTGCTGCCGAGCGGGTGCCGGATGGGCATCTGCTACAGCTGCGTCGGCCGGCTGTGCTCCGGCAAGGTCCGTGACCTGCGCACCGGCAGGGTGCACGGCGACGAGGGCGAGATCGTCCAGACCTGCGTCTCGGCCGCCGCCGGCCCCGTGGAAATCGACCTTTGAGGCTCTGGGGGACCCATGACCGACCATCTGACCACTGAGGACTACGACACGATCGCCGCCGAACTGGACGCGCTCCGCGAGGAGATCATGTCCGAACTGGGGGAGGACGACGCGTCCTACATCCACCGGGTGATCCGCTGGCAGCGCGGCCTGGAGATCGCCGGCCGGGCCCTGCTGATGGCGTCCTCGCTGCCGCCCGCCTGGGTCGCCGGGACCGCGACGCTCACCGTCGCGAAGATCCTGGAGAACATGGAGATCGGGCACAACGTCATGCACGGCCAGTGGGACTGGATGCGCGATCCGAAGATCCACTCGACGACCTGGGAGTGGGACAACGTCTCCCCCGCCGAGCAGTGGAAGCACTCGCACAACTTCATCCACCACACGTTCACGAACGTCATCGGCAAGGACAACGACGTCGGCTACGGCATCCTGCGCGTCGCGCCCGAGCAGAAGTGGAGCCCGGCCCAGCTACCGCAGCCGCTCTACAACCTGCTGCTGGCGATGTTCTTCGAGTACGGCGTGGCGCTGCACGACCTGGAGATCGACAAGATCCGGGCGGGGACGGCCGACGAGGAGGTCACCAAGGCGAAGCTCCGCCAGATCGGCCGCAAGATCCGCCGCCAGTGGGGCAAGGACTACATCGCGTTCCCGCTGCTCAGCGGCCCGCAGTTCGTCTCCACGCTGGCCGCGAACTTCACCGCGAACGTCGCCCGCAACGTCTGGGCCCACATGATCATCTTTTGCGGGCACTTCCCCGGTGACGTCGAGGTGTTCGAGGAGGAGCGCCTCGACGGCGAGACGCAGGGCGAGTGGTACGTCCGGCAGCTGTGCGGCTCGGCCAACATCGCGGGCAGCAGCCTGTTCCACCTGATGACCGGCAACCTCAGCCACCAGATCGAGCACCATCTGTTCCCCGACATGCCGAGCAACCGGTATGCGCAGATCGCCCCGCGCATCCGGGAACTGTGCGACAAGTACGAGCTGCCATACCACACGGGATCGCTATCGAAGCAGGTCACGAGCACCTGGAAGAAGATCTTCCGCTACGCCCTCCCCGGCGGAAAGGTCACCTGACCGGCGCCGGGCCGTCAGCCGAGGGCCTGGGCGACCGGGAGGAAGAGCCGGGACGGGTCGTTCGCGACCGGGGCGCCGTACTCCATGATCGTGGTGGTGAACGCGGGGCGGAGGCCGTGTTCCTCCGCCCAGGCGTTCAACTCCGGGTGCCGGTGGTCGATGTCGAGCCGTATCGGCCCCTCAGGGACGACCTCGTCCAGCAGGGTGAGGGCGGTTTCGGCGTCCCGCGCCATGAGGGGGCCGACGATGACCCGGTCGTCGTTCCTCCACGCACCGCCGTAGCCCGCGATGCCGGTCTCGTCCCGGACGACCCGTAGCGTCTCGCAGAAGAACGGCAGGCCCTCGACCAGCTGCGACCGGTCGGCACCGAACACTTCGGTGTCGAGCGCGTGGACGGCGGGCATGTCCACCGCCTCTAGCGGCACGGACACACCCCGCCTGGACGGACCGTCCGACACACCCTTATATGTCGTGCACAACCCCACGGGCCTGAACCCCAAGCGCTCATACAGCGCACGCCCGTACTCCGTAGCGGTGAGGCAGAGGCTTGCTGCGCTCGCGTTGTCGATGACGTGGCGCATCAACCGTCCGCCCAAACCACGCCGTTCATACCGCTTGGCGACCAGCACCATGCTGATGGCCGTGACGTCCTTGCCGTAGGGGGTCGATACCACCGTCCCGGCGAGTTCCCCGTTGTCGTCATCGACGCCGTAGACGTCCCCCACCGAGAACAGGAACCGCCACTTGCGGTCTTCCCGTCCCCACTCACGATCCCCGGCTAGCCGCTGACAAGCGGCAAGGTCTTCGATCCCCAGCAACCGCACCGCACCGTCCGCCACACCCATGGGTCGGACGCTAAATCGTGCCCGCCGATCCCCACAAGCGAATTTGTGCGCGTGCCGGGTCACCACGTCGCCCGGTGTCCGCCCCGGTAGACCGGCCGCCGTGCCGCTCCGCGCGGGCGGCATTACCTCGGGCGTTATCGCCTTCGCGGGCGGTCTCGCGCGATCGTCGTGGGGCAGACGACGATCTGGGGGGACCATGTCGCATACCGCGATTCCGGCGGCCGGCCCGCGTGAAAACGCGCGGCCGCACGACGCGTCCACTGGGACGCTTCTGGTGCTGCTCACCGGCATTTTCATCACCACGCTCGACTTCTTCATCGTCAACGTGGCGATCCCTGACATCCAGGTGGAACTACGCGCGAGTGCCACTGCGATCCAGTGGGTGGTGGCCGGGTTCGGGCTGGCGCTCGGCGGCGGGCTCATCACCGGCGGACGGCTCGGCGACCTGTGCGGACGCCGCCGGATGTACGCGCTCGGACTGGCGGTCTTCACCGCCGCGTCCCTCACGTGCGGTGTCGCCCCGTCGCCCGGTTCGCTGATCGCGGCCAGGGTCGTGCAGGGTCTCGCCGCGGCGCTGCTGATGCCCCAGGTCCTCGGCATCATCAACGGCGTCTTCACCGGGGAGCGCCGTGCGCGGGCGTTCACCGCCTACGGGCTGGCGCTCGGGCTCGGCGGCGTGTTCGGGCAGCTCATCGGCGGTGCGCTGATCGAGGCCGACCTGTTCGGGACGGGATGGCGCAGCATCTTCCTGATCAATGTGCCGGTGGGTGCGGTGACGCTGGCGCTGATCCGCCGGACGGTCCCGGCGCAGGCGCGCACCGGGGGGACGCGCCTGGACGTCCCCGGAACGGTGCTGGCCACGTCCGGTCTCGTCGCGCTCGTCCTGCCGTTGATCGAGGGACGCCGGCTGGGCTGGCCCGCCTGGACGTGGGCGTCGCTCGCGGCATCCGCCGTCCTGCTGACCGCCTTCGCCCTCTACCAGCGCATCCTCGACCGGCGCGGCGGCGCGCCGCTGGTGGCGCCCGGACTGTTCCGCGAGCGGGCGTTCCGGATCGGCAGCGGCCTCGCCCTCGTCTACATGCTGGCCCTGGCGTCCTTCTTCCTGTACCTCGCCCTCTACCTGCAGCAGGGGCGCGGGCTCAGCGCGCTGGAGTCGGGCCTGCTGTTCGTCGCGCTGGGCGCCGGATACTTCGCCGCGTCCACCCGGGCCGCGGCCGTCGCGGCCCGCATCGGACGGCAGGTCCTCGCGCTCGGCGCCGCCGTCCAGGCGGCCGGCTGCCTGCTGCTGACCGCGGCGCTCGGGGACGGCATCGGATGGCTCGTCCCCGGTCTGGCACTCGCCGGCGCGGGCATGGGGTTCGTGCTGGCGCCGCTGTCCGCGCTGGTGCTGTCGGGCGTCACCGATCGGCACGCCGCGTCCGCCGCGGGCGTCCTGTCCACAGCCCAGCAGGTCGGCAACGCCCTCGGCGTGGCACTGGTCGGCATCGTCTTCTACGGGGTCGCGGGCGACATCGCGGACGCCTTCCAGACGTCCCTGCTCCCCATCATGGCCTTCTGCGCCGCCACAGCGGGCCTGGCCCAACTGCTGCCCAAGGACGGACCGGCGAGCGGGGTCAGTACACGTTGACGCCGAAGGCGGCGAGGACGCTCGTGACCGGCTGGAAGAAGGACGAGCCGCCGGTGCCGCAGTTGCCGATGCCGCCGCCGATTCCCAGGCCGATCGCGATGCCGCCGGCGAAGTACGGCGCCCCGGGGGTGTCGCCGGGCTCCATACAGATGGTCGTCCTGGCCAGGCCGGTGATCGTCCCCTCGGGGAAGTGGACGGTCTGGTTGATCGCCGTCACGGTGCCGCACCGCAGGCCGGTGGCCGGGCCGCTGCGGCAGACGCGCTGACCGACGACGGGGCGGGCCGCGCCGGTGATGTCCTGCGACCCCGGATAGAGGCGCACACTGCCGGGCCGTTCCACCAGCGGCTCGACATATCGGACGAGCCCCACGACGACGTTCGTGACCGCGACGACCGTACCGAGTTCGACGGTCAGGGCCGGGTCGGCGTACAGGGTCAGTCCCGGGCGCGCGCAGCCACCCGCGGTGAGGAAGTAGTAGGTGCCGTTCTGGCGCACGTTGAAGCCGAGCGTGCACCGGATGCCGCCCGGCGCGTAGATCGGCTGTCCGCCTTCGCCGCTGGGCGGGGCGGTGCCCGCGGACGCGCTGGGAGCGAGGGCGACCAGAACCGCGGCGACCGCGGCCGCGACCACCGTGAGAGTGCGGCGCATCGAAGAACCTCCTGTGGGAGACCAGGATGGTGACTCCCCCGGAATGGTGCATAAGGACGGACGTACCGGCAAGAGGCCGACAGTGCCAAGGTTGGCGGCGGCCTTATATCCACAATCACGATGACGCCAGGTCGCGAGGCGGCACATCGCGCCGTCAGCGGGCCCGATTCTCCGCATCGACGCGCGTATCCCCATTCGCGCCCCGCGCACGGTGGCCAGACCACCCTGCCTTGGAATCGCCGCGACCTGGCGGGTGTTCTCCAGACCGCCGCATGGGGCGGACGAGAACCAGGACAGGTGAGAATTCGGTGATGAGCGATGCGCGGGGAGAAGCGGGGCCGTTCGCCGGCCGGACCGCGTGGGCGCGGAACCTGCGGACGCCGCTGCGCGAGTTCATGCGCACCGAGACCGGCGGCGCCGTGTTCCTGCTGGCCGCGACGCTCGCCGCGCTGGCCTGGGCGAACCTGGACGCGTCCTCGTACGAGGGGCTGTGGGGGACGGAGGCGTCGGTCCGCGTCGGCGACGCGGGCATCACGCGGGACCTGCGCGACTGGGTGAACGGCGGCCTGATGACGATCTTCTTCTTCGTCGTCGGCCTGGAGGCGCGCCGCGAGTACGACATGGGCGAGCTGCGCGACCGGCGGCGTGTCGCGCTGCCGCTCGCCGCCGGAATCGGCGGGATGATCCTGCCCGTCGCCATCTACCTGGCTCTGAACGCGGGCCATCCGACCGCGCGGGGCTGGGGCATCGCGATGTCGACGGACACGGCGTTCGCGCTCGGCGTCCTCGCGCTGGTCGGCCGGAGCTTCCCGGCCAGGCTCCGCGCCTACCTGCTCACCGCCACCGTCGTGGACGACGTCGTGGCGCTCGCCGTGATCGGGATCTTCTACAGCTCGGACGTCTCGTCGCCGGCGCTGCTGACGGCCCTCGCGATCTTCGCGGTGATCCTCCTGGTCCGCGCGGCCGGCATCCGGCAGTTCGCCGTCTACCTCTTGCTCGGCGTGGCCACGTGGGCGGCGCTGGAGTCGTCCGGCGTGGAACCGATCGTCGTGGGGCTGGCCATGGGGCTGCTGACGTACGCGCATCCGGCCGCCCGGACCGACCTGGAACGCGCGACAGAGGTGTTCCGGCTCTTCCGGGAGCAGCCCACACCCGAGTACGCCCGCTCGGCGCGGACCGGCGTCGCCGCGGCGATCTCGCCGAACGAGCGGCTGCAACTGCTGTTCCACCCGTGGACGAGCTACGTGATCGTCCCCTTGTTCGCGCTCGCCAATGCCGGGATCACCATCAGCGGCGGCTCCCTCGGCCGCGCGTTCACCTCGCCGGTCACCCTCGGCATCCTGATCGGCTACGTCGCGGGCAAGCCGATCGGGCTTCTCGGCTGCTCCTGGCTGGTCACCAGGTTCAGCCGCGGCCGCCTGCGCCCGCCCGTCGGCTGGGCGGCGGTCGGGGGCGGCGGCACCATCGCGGGCATCGGTTTCACCGTCGCTCTGCTGATCGCGACCCTCACGTTCACCGGCCCGACGCTCGAAGAGGCGAAGATCGGCATCCTGTCCGCCGCCCTGGGCGCCACGGCCGTCACCTGGATCGTCGTCCGCCTGACCGGGCTGCTGCCGCCGAAGACGAGGCTGCGCGCCCTCCTCGGCACGGCGGAGACCATCATCGACCTGGCCGCGCCCGTCGATCCCGGCCGCGACCACGTCCGCGGCCCGGCCCGCGCGCCGGTCACCGTGGTCGAGTACGGCGACTTCGAATGCCCGTACTGCGGCCAGGCCGAGGACGTGATCCGGGAACTGCTCGCCGGGCACGGGGACGTCCGGTACGTGTGGCGGCACCTTCCGCTCACGGACGTCCACCCGCAGGCGCGGCTGGCGGCGCAGGCGTCCGAGGCCGCCGCCGAGCAGGACGCCTTCTGGGAGATGCACGACCTGCTGCTCGATCACCAGGACGCGCTGCAGCCCAAGGACCTCGTCCGCTACGCCGCCGAACTGGGCCTCGACGTCGACCGGTTCCGCGCCGACCTCCGCGCGAACCTCGGCGCCGACCAGGTCGCCGAGGACATCGACTCCGCCGACCTGAGCGGAGTCTCCGGCACCCCGACGTTCTTCGTCAACGGACGCCGCCACCTCGGCGCCTACGACATCGCCGACCTCAGCGCAGCCGTCAAGAATGCCCGCAAATCCGCCGCTCTCCGCCCCTGACACCCACCACCTGAAACGAGCCCGCAGCGGCCCTGCGAGGCGCTGACCTCAGCTTTCGTCGGGGTTGTACAGGGCGTCGTGTTGCTGGCGGGGGGAGCAGACTGAGGCGGAGGGGCAGGAGCAGCGGCCTCCGCTGTTCAGGCGGACGGTGACCTTGTCCGAGGGGACGTTGCGGCCTACCACCTGGCCTGGGCCGTTCGGGGTGTCTACGCGGGAGCCCAGCTTCGGCATTCTGTCGTGCGCCTCGACATACAACGGGTGCTCGTACTTGAGGCAGCACATCAGGCGGCCGCAGGCGCCGGCTATGCGGAGGGGGTTGACCGGGAGGTCCTGTTCCTTCGCCATGCGGACGGAGACCGGCTCGAAGTCCTTGAGGAAGGTGGCGCAGCACAGGTCGCGGCCGCAGGGGCCGATGCCGCCCTGGAGGCGGGCCTCGTCGCGGGGGCCGACCTGGCGGAGTTCGACGCGGGCCTTGATGCCGCGGGCCAGGTCGCGGACGAGGGCGCGGAAGTCGACGCGGTGCGGGGCGGTGAAGTAGATCTTGAAGACGTTGTCGGCGTCGAGGTAGTCGACGCCGATGACCTTCATGGGGAGGTCGTGCTTGCGGATGAGGCGCTTGGCGATCGAGCGGCCCTCGGCGCGGCGGCGGCGGTTGACATCGTCGCGGGTCAGGTGCTCGCCGGTCGCGGGGCCGGCGCATTCGGGGAGGCCGCCGATGTCCTCGGAGACCCACTGCGGGGCCCACACGCACTCGGCGACCTCGGGGCCGGAGTCGGTGGGGACGAGGACCTTGTCGCCGACCTTCGGGGTGTGCGGGCCTGGATCGAGGTAGTACAGCCGGCCGTAACGAGTGAAGCTGACGGCCATCACCATGCCCACGGTTCGCTCCGTTCGCCCGGTTTCGTGCGAACCACGTTAGCCGGGACGGCACGTGCGTCACCAGGCGGCGTCGGCGAGGTCCTTCCCGGGGACGGGCGGGAGGCCGTTCGCGTAGAGGTCGCCGGCGGTCGCCAGGACTGTCCCGCCGGAGTGGGCGGCGTCGAGGTCGGTCAGCGGTCCCGTCACCTTCTGGCGCCAGAGGACCTTCGCGGGCTTGCCCGTGAGGGTGAAGGTCTGCAGGGTCAGCTGGGACTTGGCGACCGTGCCGACGACGACCTGCTTGCCGTCCCGGCTTAGGACGGCGCTAGAGCCGCCCTTGGGCAGCGTCATGACGGCCTTGCTGAGCTTGAGGTCGCCTGCGGCGGTGTTGGTGTCGATGGTGCGCAACTGGCGTTTGGCCGACCCGACCGGGCTCCAGACAAAGGAGAGCGTGGCACCGGACCAGGACAGGCTGTCGACGCGGCCGGGGACCTTGGTGGTCCATGTCTTGCGGGCGCCGGTGCTGAGGGTCAGGACGTCCACGCTGCCGCGCTTGCCCTTGTAGGTGACGTAGGCGAGGTGGTCACCGGCGACGGCGATGTCCGACCCGGCGTTGGACACGCCGGGGACGGTGGCCTTCGGGATGTCCTTGAGGTCTTGCGGACGTCCGTCATCGCCCAGGTGGAGTCGCTGGAAGGTGACCTTGCCGGCGCCATAGGACGCGACGATGTAGGAGCCGTCCTTCGCGGCGGCGACGCGGTGGAAGCGGCGGTCCTGCGGCGGGGCGACGGGCAGCCCCACGTCGGCGCCCGTATGCACGTCGCGGACGACCAGCGCCGTGCCCGCGGTGGTGATCCCCACCGCGAACCGCGGGTCGGTCTGCTCGGCCTTCGCGGCCGGCTTGGCGTCGTGCTCCTCCTTCGCGGCGCGCTGGTGGCGGTGCACCACGTCCACGCTGCCGGCGATGAACAGCGCCGCGGCCGCGGCCACGGTGAGCGGGATGAGGCTCTTCCATGAGCCCAGCCGTGTCCCCGGGTCCTCGCGCCTGCGGTCGTCCATGGCTGCGCCCCGCACCTGCCCTTCCGCTCCTGGGTTACCGCGTCGTTTCTATCTCATCTACATGCCTACAAAAACCCATGAAGCGGGAGTTATCACATCGACGCCTAGTCGCAAGTGTCACAGCGCCGCGGGGATCACGGCACGGCACGGCCCGCTGCCCTCGGGTGAGATGCCCGGGATCCGATACCACCGGGCAACATCGCCACGAAGCGTAGCTCTCTCCCGCCGGACGATTACAGAGAGTGTTTTGTCACTCAGCCGAGAGCGGCATGTGCGGCGTCGACGAGGGACGCCCGGTACGAGCCGCCGAACAGTGCCACATGGACGAGAAGCGGGTGCAGCTGGTGCAACTGGACGCGGGCCCGCCAGCCGTCCGCCAGGGGCGCCGCCTCGTCGTAGGCGGCCAGGACGGTTTCGAGATGCGGCGTCCCGAAGAGGGCCATCATCGCCAGGTCGGTCTCGCGATGCCCGCCGTGTGCGGCCGGGTCGATGAGGAGGGCGCGGCCGTCCGTCCACTGGACGTTGCCCGACCACAGATCACCGTGGATCCGGGACGGCGGTTCGGGCGGCCCGGCGAGCTCCTCGACGCCCGCCATGACGCGCTCGACGAGACGGACGTCCTCGGGCGACAGGTGCCGCGCACCGAGGCGGAGGAACGGTTCGAGGCGGCGCTCGGCGTACCAGCGCGGCCAGTCGCGGTCGTCCGGCGTGTTGTCGAGCGGGAGGTCGGCGATGAAGCCGTCCCAGGTCGCGCCGTAGGCGTCCGGGCGGTTGCCGGTGTGCAGGGCGGCCAGCTCCCGGCCGAGACGCTCGGCGGCCTCCCGGGTCGGGGAGGAGGACGGCAGCCACGGCAGGACGAGCATGTGATCGTCGGCGGCGAGCACGTCCGGGACGGGCGTCCCCGGGCCCGCCTCGCCCAGCCAGCGCAGGCCCGCGGCCTCGGCGGCGAACACGCCGGCCTGGTCGGACGCCGCCTTGACGAAGACTTCGCGGCCGTCGGCCAGGGACGCCCTGTGCAGCGTCCAGGAATGGCTGGAACCGAGGCCGCTCACGTTCGCGACCTCGGTTCCGAGCAGCTCCTCCAGCCGGTCGCGCACTCAGCGCTCCTTGAGCGCCGTGCGGATCTCCTCCAGGAGGCCGGGCATCGCCGCCTCCACCTGCTCAAGGACGAGGTCGAAGTCGGCGCGCCCGCCGTAGTACGGGTCGGGGACGTCGAGGTCGCCGCCCGCGTCCGGGTCGAACTCGCGCAGCAGCCTGATCCTGCCGCGCGCCTCCTCGTCCGGCGCCATCGAGCGCAGCGCCCGCAGGTGCCCCTCGTCCAGCGCCAGGATCAGGTCGTACCGGCCGAACCAGGACTCCTCGAACTGCCGCGCGATGTGCGCCGACCGGTAGCCGGCCCGCCGCAGCGTGTCGACCGTCCGCTCGTCGGCGTCGTCGCCCACGTGCCAGCCGCCGGTTCCCGAACTGTCGACCTCGACGTCCAGGTCCTCCGCCTCGACGTGGTGGCGCAGGACCCATTCGGCCATCGGCGAGCGGCAGATGTTGCCGGTGCAGACGAACGTGACGCGGTACGGCATGCACCCATCATGCCCGAGGTCAGCGCTTCTCAACGATGGCGGTGTCCACACCGGGCATGCCCAGCACGGCCATCCTCACCTTCGTGCCGTCCGCTCCCGGAACGAGGGCGACCCGGAACGCCTCCGGAATGTCGCCGGCATCGACGGACCGGCGGAACTGTTCGTCGCCCTTGAAGCGCTTCTTGAAGCGCATGTACGCCTGCCCCTTGTTCTCGAACTCGACCCCGCGGACCTTAGGAAGCTCCGAGAGAACCCGCCGGACCTCCTCTTTCTGCTGTTGCGTCGCGCCTTTGTGGTCACAGCCTTGATTGGCGGAGGTCTTCGTGCAGAGGAACACCAGGACCGCCGGCGCCGAGGAGCCCGAGGACGGGGCCGACAGGCCGTTCGGACCGCCGGCCGTGAAGGCGCCGCCCACCACCGCTCCCCCGACGGCGACGGCGGCGGCGGCGGACGCGGCGACGGCGGCCATCGCCATCGCGGGAAGCGGCAGCCTCCGGCGCCGCGCGGCGAACCTCGGTTCCGGCATGTCCTCGGGGCGGACGGTATCGCCCACGGTCTGCAGCGCGTCCCTGAGACGCTCTTCGGTCGCGTTCACTGCTCGCTCCCCAACATCCGGCCCAGCGCGGTGAGCGCCCGGGACGTGGTCGACTTGACGGTGCCCGGGCTGATCCCCATGGCGTCGGCGATCTCCTCGACGGAGAGGTCGCCGTAGTAGCGCAGCACCAGCGCCTCCCGCTGCCGGGCCGGGAGCCGGTGCAGCGCCTCCATGACCTCGCGCCGGTCCTCCCCGACCATCGCCGCCGCCTCCGCGGACCAGACGGGCGCCGCATGGACGGCCCGGAACGGCCTCCTGCGCCGGCGCAGCGCCGTCCGCGACCCGTTGAGGACGGCCGAGCGCACGTACGTCAGCGCGCGCTCGCGGTCGTGGAGCCGCGGCCACCGCCGGTACAGCCCCGCGAACGCCTCCTGGACGACGTCCTCGGCCGTACCGCGATCACCGACCATCATGAGGGCGAGCCGCGTCAGCCCGAGCGCGTGCCCCCGGTACAGGTCGGTGACCGCCGCCGCCGCGTCGCCCGAAGCCGCCTCGTCCGGTGGCACCTCGTCCGCCGGGAGCTCCCTTTCGGCGAGCACCTTCTCAACTGTCATGTCCCAGAGACGCCGCCGCGCGTCCGAGGTTGCTCCGGCGCCCGGATTTCTCACCGGCGGACGCCCGGGGCGTCGCTCACGCCTTGCCGGGGGGCTGGATGACCACGGTGTCCACGCCGGAAGTGCCCTCGAACCTCTTCTTCACAGCGCCGGCCACCCCGGCGTCGGCGACGCGCAGGCGCAGCGAGTCGGGGATGTCGCCGAGGGACGCGCCGTCGAGGAGGTCCTTGCGGTCCGCGAACGCCTTCTTGAAGTTCTCGTACGCCTGTTCCTTCGACTCGTACCTGACGGTCATGATCCCGTTCATCTCCAGCAGGCGCTGCTTGACCGCGTCCTTCTCGGCCTGCCCCGCGTCCCGGCGACCGCAGTTGGGGGTGCTGGAGCTCACGACGCAGAAGAACACCGCCACGTCGCGCTCCTGCCCGGTGGAGGCGGAGCCCTGCCCTGGTTCGTCCCGCATCGTGAGCCACCCGCCGATGCCCGCGCCGGCGGTCAGGAGAAGCGCCACCGCCGCCGCGGCCACGACCAGGGCCGGACGCGCGGACGTCCCGCGCGGACGCGACGGGACCGGCGGTGCGCCGCCCCCGTCGCCGTGCTGTACTTGCGGGCGGGGTTCGCCGGGTTCGCTCACTGTCCGTCCTCCGGTCCGGTACGGCGACGATCTTGAATGTTCCATTTTTGAGGACGGCGGAGCCCGCGCGCACCGTGCCCGCCCCCCGGCAGAACGCGACCCCCGGCCGGGTGGCCGGAGGTCGCGTCCTGGGGTGGGTCGAGCGGCGGGATCAGCGGTGGCTGACCGCGTTCAGCGCGTCCACGATGCCGTTGCCGAAGAAGCCGTTCTGCTCCTTCGAGCCCTCACAGGTCTGCGTCGAGGTGTGCTTGCCCGTCGAGGTGTACCAGACGTACTCGACGGTCCGCGGGCTCGGGCATTCCTTGGCGGTCGCGGTGCCGCGCAGCACCTGTTCCACGAAGTTCGGGCTGAGGGTGATGCCGCCGTGGCGGCGGTCCCGGTGCCCGTACTCGCTGATGATCAGCGCGGCGACGCCGACGGCGTGCGGCGACGCCATCGAGGTTCCCTGGATCGACTGGTAGTAGGCGCAGTCGTCGCCCTTGCAGCTGCGGATGATGTACGGCACGTTCGGCGTGCCGTCCGCGTTCAGCTCCCCGCGCGCCTTGGCGAGCCGCTCGGGGTAGGCGGCCCAGATGCCGGCCTTGTCGTCCGGACGCTGGTCGGCCGTGTCGACCTTGTCGCCGCCGGGCGCCGCCACCGCGACGTACCCGTTGCCGAAGCTGCTGTAGTACGACTTGCGGGTGGACGGCCCGGTCGCCGAGATCGGGATGACGTGCTCGCCCTCGGACGGCATCGACACGCAGCTCGCCGGGATCGTCCGGTCGTGCGGCTCCTCGCCCGGCATGGACGGGAAGTCGGGGCTGCTGTCGTCCTGGTTCGTCTTGGTGTAGTCGACGAAGTCGTTGCCGGCCGCGGAGATCAGCGTGACGCCGCGGTCGTGCGCGTAGTCCAGGGCGCGCTGCGTCGCCTTGATGATCGTGCGCTGCTCGAGCTGGTCCTCGGGGCTGTCGGCGGGGTTGTCGCCGCAGTTCCACAGCCACGGGTCGACGTAGTAGCTCATGTTGACGACGTCGATGCCGTGCTTGGCCGCGTAGGTGAGGCCGTCCACGGTCGGCTGGAGGAAGAAGTAGCCCGAGTCCTGGCCGACGCGCAGGTTCACGATCGACACGTTCGGCGCGACGCCGGCCATGCCGAGCCCGTTGCGGGGCGAGGCGATCGTGGACGCGACGTGCGTGCCGTGGTCGTTGTCGTCCCAGTCGACGGGGTCTACGCACGACGTGAACTCGCAGGGGCCGTCGACCTCGTTGCCGTTGGCGTCCGCCGGGATGTCGTGGGTGAAGTTGCGGCTCAGCTTGCGGTTGAAGTTCGGCTTGATGTCCGGGTGGCTGCCGTCCACACCGGTGTCGAGGATGCCGACCAGTACGCGCTTGTCGCCCGGCTCCTTCTTGTACGAGCCGTCCGCCGTCGCGTGGATCTGCTTCATGTCCCACTGCAGATCGGCGAGCGGCTCCTCGTTCTTGGACGGGACGCCCTTGAGCGACACCTTGTTCTTGGTGCCGGTCATCCGCTCGACCTTCGCCGCGGCCTTCTTCTTGGCCTTCGGCGCCTCACCGATGACGCGGTTGTGCGCGACGCCCTCCAGCGCCCGCTCCCGCATCACCGCGTGGATGAACTCGGGGTTGTCCGAGCGGACGGTCGCGACGCCCACATCGCGGTTCTCGTGGACGATCTTGCCGCCGGCCGCGCGCACCGCGCGGTGGGCCCAGCCTGGGGACACGTGCTCCTTGTAGAGGACGACGTACTCCGAAACCTCGCCCTTCGCAGGTTTCGGATCCGCTGACGCTGGCACCGCGAGGGCCGCCATGGTGGCGACGGCGCACGCGGCGGAAATCAAGGCTCGCCGCAAAGCTGACCTCCTGGCCGTGGGGGAGCTAGCCCGGGAATGTGTGGGTAAACCAGGCGAAGGTACGCGTGCGGCTGTTGAGAGTTGCGTACGGTTAGGTTACGAAAAGGTAGATCTCTTGTAAGCCCG
Organism: Actinomadura latina NBRC 106108; assembly: GCF_001552195.1. Taxonomy (GTDB): domain Bacteria; phylum Actinomycetota; class Actinomycetes; order Streptosporangiales; family Streptosporangiaceae; genus Spirillospora; species Spirillospora latina. The sequence continues at coordinate 555,262 of NZ_BCQS01000003.1, read as the reverse complement.
CATCAGCCGGTCCGCAGCGCCAGCGTCAGCGCCTCGACGGCCAGCAGCGGATTGACGTTCGCCCCCAGCCGCTCCCGGCACGCCATGATCGCGTCCAGCCGCTTGAGGGTGTCCTCAGGACGGCCGTTCCGCGCCGCCGTCCGCAACTCCGGGCCCAGCTCGGTGTTGACGAGTTCGATGCCCGCCCCGAGCTGGAGCGTCAGCACGTCCCGGTAGTAGGACGCGAGGTCGAGCAGCGTCCGGTCGAGGGCATCGCGTTCCAGCCGGGTGGCGCGGGACTTCTGCCGGGCCTCCAGATCCTTGAGCGCACCGGCCGTGCCCCGCGGCATCCGGCCCTTCGCGCTCTCGCCCAGAGCCTGCCGCAGCGAGGACGTCTCCGTCTCGTTCAGCTCCTCCGTCCGCGCCTTCGCCTCCGCCTTCGCCGCCGCGACCAGCGCCTCCGCCGCCGCCACGGCCGGGCCCACCGACGTCAGCCTGCGCGGCACCGCGAGGACCTCGGCCCGCCTCCGCCGCGCCTCCGGGTCGGTCGCCAGCCGCCGCGCCCGGCTGATGTGCCCCTGCGCGGCCCGCGCGACGACGTCCGCCGTCTCCCGGTCCACCCCGTCCCGCAGGGCGAGGACGTCGGCGACCGCGTCGATGGGCGGCGTCCGCAGCGTCACGAGGCGGCACCGCGACCTGATCGTCACCAGCAGATCCTCCGGGGACGGCGTGCACAGCAGCCACACCGTCCGGGCCGGCGGCTCCTCGATCGCCTTCAGCAGCGCGTTCGCCGCCTGTTCCGTGGCGCGGTCCGCGTCCTCGAACAGGACGATCTGCCAGCGCCCGCCCGTCGGGGACGACGACGCTCGCAGCACCAGCGCGCGGGCCTCCTTCACCCCGTACGACAGGCCCTGCGGGCGGACGACCTCGACGTCCGCGTGCGTGCCCTGGAGGATCTGGTGGCAGGACGGGCAGTGCCCGCAGCCGCGCGGCGTCTCCCTGCACTGCAGCGCCGCCGCGAAGGCCCGCGCCGCGGCCGACCGTCCCGCCCCGGGAGGACCGGTGAACAGCCACGCGTGCGCCGGCCCGCTCGTCCCCTCCGCAGCCGACGACAGCTGCTCGACAACGGGCTCCTGCCCGACCAGGTCGTCCCACACGCTCATGCCAGCAGGCTAACCGGCTCAGTAGTCGCGGATGGCCGGGAAGGTGCTCGTGGCGTCCTCGGTGCCGGCCGGGACCGGGTCGGGGAGGATCTCGTGGATGCGGTACTGGATCTCGCGGCTCAGTTCGCTCTGCGGGCGGCTGGCGTCCAGGACCAGGTAGCGGCCGGGGTCGGCCTCGGCGAGGGCGCGGAACCCGGCGCGGACGCGCTCGTGGAACTCCTGCGGCTCGGACTCCATCCGGTCGGCGGGGGCGGGCAGCCGGCGCAGCCCGGCCGCCGGCGGGATCTCCAGCAGGACGGTCAGGTCCGGGACGAGGCCGCCGGTCGCCCAGGCGTTGACGCGGGCGATGTCGTCGACCGCCTGCCGCCGCCCGAAGCCCTGGTAGGCGAGGGACGAGTCGACGTACCGGTCGCTGACGACGATCGCGCCGCGCTCCATCGCCGGCCTGATCACGTTGGCGATGTGGTCGGCGCGGTCCGCCGCGTACAGCAGGGTCTCGGCGCGGTCGGACAGCCCGGTCGTGTCGCGGTCGAGCAGCATCGCGCGCAGCCGCATGCCGATCTTGGTGGCGCCGGGCTCGTGCGTGGTGACGACGTCGTAGCCGTGGTCGCGGAGCCAGATCGCGGCGAGCCGCGCCTGGGTGGTCTTGCCCGCGCCCTCGCCGCCCTCGAAGGCGATGAACACGCCCCGCTCCCGGTGGACGGGCTGCGGCGCGGCGGCGGCGTTCTCCGGCGGCGTGTAGATCTCGCCGTGCAGGGCGGCGCGCACGTCGGGGACGAGCGGGATGCCGCGCCGGTCGTCCAGGCGCCGGTACGCGAGCAGCCCGGAGACCAGGGTGACGACGGCCGCGATGAGCAGCGCCGCGCTGGACCCCGCGAAGTCGTAGACGCCGTCGCCGAGGTCGATCCGGTGCGAGCCGAGCGCGGCCGCGATCAGCGGGACGGCGATGAGCGCGATCAGCGCGGCGACGAGCGCGACGGAGCGCAGGTAGGCGGCCGGGCGGGCGTCCTCCGGCGCCTCGGGGTCGGTCACCGCGGCCGTGGCCGTCGACCAGGCGGCACCGGCGAACACCCCGAGGAACGCCGTCATGAACACCACGACGACCAGGTTCTGGACGAGGGCGAGCACGACCAGCGCGAGCGCGGCGGCGACCACGGCGAGGCCCAGCAGCCGGCGGCGGCTGAACGGGACGAGCACGCGGGGGCCGAGGAACACGCCGGCGCCGAGCCCGAACGCCAGCCCGCCGAGGACGGTGCCGTAGCCCGCGTCACCGCCCCCCAGCTCACCGGTGTGGACGCGGGCGACGGCGGCGACCGCGCCCGCCGTGAGCGAGGCCCCGGCGATCGCGAGGGCGACACCGCGCGCGGCGGCCGTCCCGGAGCCCTGGAAGAGCAGCTTCAGCGGGGCCGGAGCCGCCGGCATCCCCATCGCCGGAATCTCCCGGATCATGGCGATGGCGGCGGTCGAGACGAGGAAGATCCCGGCCGTCGCGTAGAGGGCCAGGTCGGCGCGTGAGTCGCGGCCCAGCGTCCCGTCCGCGACGAGGGCGAGGATCGCGAAGAGCACGGCGGCGACCGGGGCCGGGCCGTAGATCACGCGGCTCGCGGTGCGGGCCGCGCTCGCATACGCGGCGCCCGCCTCATCGTCCGGGAGCAGGGCCGGCAGGGACGCGCGTGCCGCCGCCGCCCACAGCAGGCTCAGGCACGAGACCAGGAACGCGGCCGCGAGCGTCCAGGCGAGCATGCCCACGAGGGGCACCGTCACGACGATCACCAGCCGCAGCACGTCCGCGACCAGCAGCATGAGGCGGCGGTCGACGCGGGCGGCGAGCAGGCCGGCGAGCGGCGCGAGCAGCACCGCCGGCAGCAGCATCAGCACCAGCGTGCCGCCGACCGCCTGCGTGCGCGCGGCCACGTCGTCCTCGCGGGTCAGCATCGCGACCATCGCGGTCAGTGCGGGAACACTGAGCCACTGCGCGAGACCGGCGAGTGACAGCGCGGTCCGGAGCCGCCGGAACGGCCCGCTCGACGAAAACGACGAAGGTGACGAAACGCCCGGCGGCGGTGAGGCGGCGGGGTGCGGCCGGGGTGCGCCCGTTCTGGTCATGTCGGTCAGGGTATCGGCGCTGATGTCCCTAGGAGCCGGACTTTGCGGAGGTTCGGCGGCCGGTCGTCGTCTTCTTCTTCCCGCCACCCGCGGCCACCTTCTCGCGACGCTCCGCGAGCAGCTCAGCCGCCCGCTGGATCGTGATCGACTCGACCTCGTCGCCCTTGCGGAGGCTGGCGTTCGTCTCGCCGTCCGTCACGTACGGGCCGAACCGCCCCTCCTTCACCACCACGGGCTTCTCACTCGCCGGGTCCTTGCCGAGCTCGCGCAGCGGCGCGGCGGCCGCGGCCCGGCGGCCGCGCTGCTTGGGCTGCGCGAACAACTCCTTCGCCTGCTCCAGCGTCACGGTGAACAGCTCGTCCTCGGAGCCGAGCGAGCGGCTGTCGGTGCCCCGCTTGATGTAGGGGCCGAACCGGCCGTTCTGCGCGGTCACGGGCTCGCCGTCCAGCTCGCCGAGGGTGCGCGGCAGCGACAGCAGCTTCAGCGCGTCGTCCAGCGTGATCGTGTCGAGCGACATCGACTTGAACAGCGAACCGGTGCGCGGCTTGGCGGTGTCCGCCTTCTTCGTCCGCTTCTTCCCCTCGGCCGGCGGGGCCGCCTCGGGCAGGATCTCGGTGACGTACGGGCCGAACCGCCCCGACTTCGCGACGATCGTGTGCCCGGTCGCCGGGTCCGTGCCGAGCTCCCGGTCGCCGGACGGCTGCGCGAACAGCTCCTCCGCCTTCTCAGCGGTCAGCTCGTCCGGCGCGATGTCGTCGGGGATGTTGACCCGCTCGCCGTCCCGGTCGAGATAGGAGCCGTACCGCCCGACCCGCACCAGGATGTCGGTGCCCTTGATCGGGAACGAGCTGATGCCCTTGGCGTCGATGTCGCTGATGTCGCCGACCAGCTCTTTCAGGCCCTCTTCGCCGTTGTCGCCGAAGTAGAACCGGTTCAGCCAGGGGACGCGCTCGGCGTCGCCGCGCGCGATCTCGTCGAGACCGTCCTCCATGTGCGCGGTGAAGTCGTAGTCGACCAGGTTGCCGAAGTGCTGCTCCAGCAGGTTGACCACGGCGAACGCCAGGAACGACGGGACGAGCGCCGTGCCCTTCTTGAACACGTACTCGCGCGCCAGGATCGTCCCGATGATCGAGGCGTACGTCGACGGCCGCCCGATCTCCCGCTCCTCCAGCTCCTTGACCAGGCTGGCCTCGGTGTAGCGGGCCGGCGGGCGGGTGGAGTGGCCCTCGGCGTCCACCGCGTTCGCGGTCAGCGGGTCGCCCTCGGCCAGGTTCGGCAGCCGCCGCTCCTGGTCGTCGCGGTCGGTGGACGGGTCGTCCGCGCTCTCCACGTACGCCTTGAGGAACCCGTGGAACGTGATCGTCTTACCGGTCGCGCCGAACTCGGCCCGCTCGTTCTGCGTCGACGTCCCGGTCACCCGGATCGACACCGACTGGCCCAGCGCGTCCTTCATCTGGGACGCGATCGTCCGCTTCCAGATCAGCTCGTACAGCCGGAACTGGTCGCCGCTGAGCCGGGTCTCCGCCGGGGTGCGGAAGGTGTCGCCCGCCGGGCGGATCGCCTCGTGCGCCTCCTGCGCGTTCTTGACCTTGGAGGTGTAGACGCGCGGCTTGTCCGGGACGTACTGGCCGCCGAACAGCGCAGCGGCCTGCCTGCGCGCCGCCGTGATCGCCGTCTCCGACAGCGTGATCGAGTCGGTTCGCATGTAGGTGATGAAGCCGTTCTCGTACAGCTTCTGCGCGACCGACATCGTGTACTTCGCGGAGAAGTTCAGCTTGCGGCTGGCCTCCTGCTGGAGGGTCGTCGTCCGGAACGGCGGGTACGGCTTGCGCGTGTACGGCTTCCGCTCGACGGACTTGACCTCGTACGGCCGGCCCCTCAGCCGCTCGGCCAGCGCCCGCGCGGCGGGCTCGTCCAGGTGCAGCACGTCCCTGGTCTTCAGGGTGCCGTCGGACGCGAAGTCGCGGCCCTGCGCGACGCGCTTGCCGTCCACGCTGACGAGCCCGGCCTTGAAGACCTTCGGCTCCTCGTCCTTACCGGTGTCGAACTGGCCCGCGATGTCCCAGTAGTGGGCGGGGACGAACGCGATCCGCTCCCGCTCCCGCTCGACGACCAGGCGCGTCGCCACCGACTGCACACGGCCCGCCGACAGCTTCGGCATGACCTTCTTCCACAGGACGGGGCTGACCTCGTACCCGTAGAGGCGGTCGAGGACGCGGCGCGTCTCCTGCGCGTTCACCAGCGGCATGTTCAGCTCGCGCGGATTCGCGGCGGCGCGCTGGATCGCGTCCTTGGTGATCTCGTTGAAGACCATCCGGTGCACGGGGACCTTCGGCTTCAGGACCTCCTGGAGGTGCCAGGCGATCGCCTCGCCCTCCCGGTCCTCGTCCGTCGCGAGGTAGAGCTCGTCGGCCTCGGCGAGCAGCTTCTTCAGCTTCTGGACCTGCTGCCGCTTGTCGGTGTTGACCACGTAGAGCGGCTCGAACTCGCGCTCCACGTTCACGCCGAGCTTCGCCCACGGCTCGCCCTTGTACTTGGCCGGCACCTCTGAGGCGCTCCCGGGCAGGTCCCGGATGTGGCCGATACTGGACTCCACGATGTAGCCGCGGCCCAGGTAGCCCGCGATCGTCTTCGCCTTCGCGGGCGATTCGACGATCACCAGGCGCGTACCCGCGCCGTTGCCGTTCGTGGTGCCGTTCTTGGCTGGCACAGTCGCTCCAACCTCGCTGTCTTGATCCTCTTAAACAGGCTCTTTCTTACCGGCTTCGTACAACGTCGCAGGACGGCGCGTTCATGCCCGCGCACTCCCCGACCATCGCGCCGCCCCTTCAGGGGACGGGATTCTCGCCGCCCCGCGCCCCAGACAGGATGACATGCCGTCGCACGCCCCACGGACCGGGACGCCACGGTACGGTGCCACGCGCACGGTAGACCAAGTAATAATGGTCACGATGGCGGAGTACACCTACCTCGTCCTGTCACTGCCTCGCGGCACCACACGTGATACCGCCCGGCGGATCCTGACCGAGCACGCGGAACGCGGCGGCTGGGAACTCGATCGGTTGCGCCTCTACCCGGACGGCCGCCGCCGTATTCAGCTTCGCCGCAAGGTCATCCGCGCCGTCCGCACATTCTGACCGCTCCCGGGCCGGAGCGTAGCACCCCGCTGACGTACCGTCGTACGGCTTCGCCCGCCCCGGACCGCGCCTCCGGGACGGGCGAAGATCTACGGTGCGCCGGCTCAGCGGCGCCCGCCCAGCCGGACCCGCCGCGCCAGCGCCAGCCCCCCGGCGACGACGCCGAGCATGCCGCTCGCGGCCATCGCCCACGCCGAGCCGCTCCCGGCCCCGTCCGGCACGGCCTCCTGCGCCGCGACGTTCCGCACGTCCCCGATCTGCCCGGTCACCGGGACGACCCGCTCCGCCGCGACCGGCACCGGCACCCCGCCGCGCAGCGCGTCGACCGCCTGCATCCCGATCGCCTTGCGCGCCACGCCGCCGCCCGGCAGCGCCCGCGTGTCGAGCACCGAAACCGCCACCGGCGCCCCCTGGCGCAGCCCACTACCCGGCACCCCGGTGACCGCCGGCACACCCCGCACCTGGTGCAGGCCACCCATGCGGGTCAGGCCGTCCACCTCGGGGACCGCGACCACGCCATCGGCACCGGGCAGGGTCTTCGCCGCGAGAACGCCGTCCGTCCCGGGCAGGCCGCTCCGCGCGTGCCGCACGTTGGCCGCCGGCAGGGCCGGCAACGCGTTCAGGCCGCCCGCCTCGGGGAGCGCGGGAACGCTCTCGGCGCCGGCCAGGGTGTTCTGAGGGAGGACGCCGTCCGCGGACGGCGGGTTGGGGAGAGCGCTCCTTGCGGCGAAGGGCGTGGTGCCGGTCGTGCGGGAGTACGGGTGGTAGCCGCCGTAGCCGGGGCCGTCCTCGCACAGGCCCGAGGCCGCGCCGATGACGGCGGCGGCGTTGCCGCAGGCGTCGGCGGGGGTCTGGACCGGGGCGTTCGGCTGGTTGCCGCTGCCGACGCCGTGGTCGCCGGACGTCTGCGCGCCGGACCCGTGGGAGCCCTCGACGAGCGTCTGCCCGTTGCAGCTCGCCGCCGACGCGCCCACGACGGCCGCGGCGTCGCCGCAGGCGTCGACGGGGACGGAGATCGGCGTGTTTCCCTGGTTTCCGGCGATGACCCCGCCCGTGCCCGACGTGTGCTGGTCGCCACCGGAGCTGCTGCGCGCGTGGGCGCCGCCCTCGCAGAACGACCATGCCCGGCCGGCCAGGGCCGCCGCGTCGCCGCAGGCGGTCACCGGGACGCTGATCGGGGCGTTCGCCTGGTTTCCCGCGATCACTCCGAAGGCGCCGTCGGTGGTCTGGCGTCCCGTCCGGTGGCCGCCGTTGCGGACGGACGCGCCGCCCTCGCAGGACGCCGCGCCGCTGCCGACCGTGTTGCCGCAGAGGTCCACCGGCACGCTGATGGGGAGGTTGCCCTGGTTTCCGGCGCCGACTCCGAAGATGCCGGACGTCTCCTGCCCGGACCCGGTGTCTCCGCCGTTCTTGACGAGGGAGCCGCCCTCGCAGCCGGCCACCGCGTCGCCGGCGATCGCGACGGCGTTGCCGCACACGTTGACCGGGATGGAGATCGGCGCGTTCACCTGGTTGCCGGCGATCACTCCGCCTGTCCCGTCGGTGACCTGGCCGCCCTTGCCGCTGCCGTTGACCCTGGCGCCGCCGGCGCAGCCCGCGTCGGCCGCGCCGAGGACGCCGACCGCGTTGCCGCAGACGTTCACCGGCGCCGAGATGGGAGCGTTGACCTGGTTTCCGGACGCGATGCCGTGCGCGCCGGACGTCCGCTGGCCGCCGCCGCCCTTGCGGATCTTGACGCCGCCGTGGGACGTGCCGTGGCCGGTGCCGAGCAGGGCGGCGCCGTTGCCGCTCACGTCGACCGGCGCGGAGATCGGCACGTCGATCTGGTTGCCGCTCAGGACGCCGCCGTCGCCGTTCGTGACGTCGGCGAAGGCGTTGGCCGGGATGGCGGTGACGCCGAGGGCGACAAAGCCCGCGGCGAGCGCCGCGGCACGAGATGTGCCTTTTGCCCGCGTTCGCATGTTGCTCCGTTCGGGGGAGATGGTGGAGACGCACGTGTCCCGTGGGTCTCATGGGGATGACATGCCGCGCCGGGGGCGCGGCGAGTGACCGGACCGGCGCGCCCGAGCCGCACGGGCACGCGTCCGGAGCCTGTGTGCGGGAACTAGTCGGGCGCGAAGGACGGCTCGTCCGCGGCGGTGCGGACGGCCGGGGGAAGCGCGCCGAGGACGCGCGCGGTCATCGCGCGCGGCGGGGCCGGAACGGCCGGGATGGCGGTGGCCGGGAACCCGGCGGGCGCGCCGTTGCCGGCGAGGCCGCCGGTGTCCGGGTGATCGCCGTGCCGCTGAGGTGCGGGCATGGCAGGGTGCTGGACGCCGTCATCAGACCCGGGCCGGGCGACGGAGCGCGTCGTGGAGACCTTGGAGAACTGCGCCGGGGAAACGGAGAACCGCGCCGGGGAAACTCGCGGCACGTCGAGCCGCCGGGCCGGCAGCGCCAGAGACTCGACCACCGGCGGCGGAGCCTTGGGCTCGGCCACTGGAACCGCCGTCTCATCCTGAAGCGGCGGCGCCACGATCCGCGGTGTCTGTACCGGCTCTGTGCGCGGCGCCTTGTCCGCCACCGCTCGCACGACCCGGTGCACCGGCTCTCGCTGATGGACGGTCGCGACCGCCTCCCCCAGCACGGGGGTCCGCGCGACGACCTGTGCGGGCGCGGGCATCTCGTCGGCGTGCGCGGACTGTGCCGCACACCCGAGGAGCCACCCCGCGATCAGCAGCCCGGCGAGGACGAGCAGCCGCTGGGCGGCCCGCCCGGCGGCGACGCGGCGCAGCCGGACGGAGACCGCCCCGAGCCGTGCCGCGTCACCCGCCACCGAACATCCTCCGTTGCGACCGGACCGTCTTCAACGAAAGGTAACGGTACCACCACGGAGCGCATTGGAGAGTGCAAATTCAGGAGCGATCAAGGAATGTGTCGAGGACCCTCGTACCGAACCGCAGGCCGTCCACCGGGACGCGCTCGTCGATTCCGTGGAACATTCCGGAAAAGTCCAACTCTGGGGGCAATCTGAGGGGCGCGAAGCCGAAGCAGCGCATTCCCAGCCGGGCGAACGACTTGGCGTCCGTCCCGCCGCTCAGGCAGTACGGCACGGGCAGCGCGCCCGGGTCCTCCGAGGTCAGCGCCGCCTCCATCGCCGCGACGAGCGCCCCCTCGTAGTCCGTCTCGACCGCCTGGTCATGGTGGACGAAATCGCGCTGGACGTCCGGACCGAGAAGTTCGTCCACTACCGCGAAGAATTCCGCCTCATATCCGGGCAGAAATCGTCCATCTACCTGAGCCGTGGCACTCTGCGGAATCACATTCGTCTTGTATCCGGCGTCCAGCCGCGTCGGATTGAGCGTATTGCGGAGCGTCGCCCCGATCATCCGCGCCAGCGGCCCGATCTCATCCAGGCACTTCTCCGGACGTTCCGGATCAAATTCCACCCCGTACGCCATGCAGGCCCGCTCCAGGAAGGCCCGCACCGACTTCGTCAGCCGCACCGGGAACTCGTGCGACCCCAACCTCTCCACGGCCCCAGCCAGAGCGGTCACCGCGTTGTCCGGATGCACCATCGACCCGTGCCCGGCCGTCCCCTTCGCGGTGAGGTTCATCCACGCGATGCCCTTCTCCGCCGTCTCGATCAGGTACATCCGCCGGTCACCGGGCACCGTCAGGCTGAACCCGCCGACCTCCCCCACGGCCTCGGTGCACCCCTCGAACAACTCCGGATGCTCCTGCACCAGCCACTGCGCACCCCACTTGCCCCCGGCCTCCTCATCGGCCAGGAAAGCGAGCACGACGTCCCGCGGCGGCTTGCGCCCCTCCCGCAGCCGCTGCCGCACCACCGCGAGGATCATCGCGTCCATGTCCTTCATGTCCACGGCGCCGCGGCCCCAGACGCACCCGTCCGCGACCTCTCCGCCGAACGGGTCGCGCGTCCAGTCCTCCCTGCGCGCCGGCACGACGTCGAGGTGCCCGTGCAGCAGCAGCGCGTCCCGTCCCGGATCCTCCCCCTCGATCCGCGCCACGAGACTGGCCCGCCCCGGATGCGACTCCAGGATCCGCGACTCCAGCCCGACCTCGTCGAGCTTCTCCGCGACATACTCCGCCGCCGCCCGCTCCCCCGGCCCCGAATGATCGCCCGGGTTGCTGGTATCGATCCGGATGAGCTCCTGACAGAGCCGGACGACCTCGTCCTCAGCGGTCGGCTGCCGAACCACAGTGATCACCTCGCCTCTCGCGTACCGTCCCATGGTGCCCGTCGATCGACTTCGCCGCGACTCGTCTCCTTTGGTACAGTGAAGCCCGCCGCAGCCGCGCTGCGGCCTGCGACCAGGTCCGGGTGGCGGAATAGGCAGACGCGCTAGCTTGAGGTGCTAGTGCCCTTTACGGGGCATGGGGGTTCAAGTCCCCCCTCGGACACAGGATTACCCCATGGGTGACGCGAAGAGTTCGATCTGGGAGGTTGTTCCTGGAGCGGGCTCTTCTTCGTTGTTGCCGACCACGGTGCAAGATGACCTGTCGCAGACGATGGCGAGACCGTTGCGCTTGAGGTGTGCGACGAGTTCATGCGGTGAGCGAGCTTCGCCTCGTCGTGGTGAAAGCTGCCGCATCAACTCGTCGAGCAGGTGGTCTTCTCGTAGGTAGAGGTTCTTCGGCGCGTCGCGAGAGCGCGGCTTGGTGCTGTCGTAGCCGTGGCGGCAGCGATAGCCGCTGCGTCCGTTGACCCAATGGGAGTCCATCCGCCGCCGGCAGAGGCCGCATAGGAGCATGCCGGCCAGAAGGTATACGCGGACGCTCCCATCGCGGGTGGGTCTGGCGGCGCGGATCGTCTGCGCGGCGACGAAGTCGGCGTCGGAGACCAGTGCCGGATGGGCGGGCTTCTTGGAGATCGCCCATCCCGTGGTCGTGTCGTCGAACCCGGCTTGCCGGTCCCAGACTTGACGGCCGGTGTAGCGGGGGTTCTCCAGGATCGTGGCGACCGTGTTCAGCGTCCAGCCCTGCCCCGACCGGTGGGGATTTCGCTTTCGATCGATACGGGACGGGCAGGGGACACCGCGTTCGTTGAGTTCGCGGGCGATTCCGGCCACGCTCACGCCGGAGAGGCGGCGCGCGAAGATCCATCTCACGTGCGGAGCGGTCAGCGGGTCGGGATCGAGGCGCCGCAGGCGACGTCCCCATTGGGCGTGCGCCTGGTTCGGGTGCGGACCAGCGTCCACAAGCCGGTACCCGTAAGGGGGCCGGCCGCCGAGGTAGCGGCCCTGTTCGCAGGCTTGGATCCGCATCGCGGCCAGGACACGGTGCCGTGCACGCAGCACCTCACGCCGCGACTGCGCGCCCAGCATCATCATGAGCGCACGGTGCGCCGGCTCGTTCATGTCGACAGGACCGAACGCCTCCGGCAGCCACAGCCGGATGCCGTGGGCGTCCAGGAGGGGAGCGAGCGCGGCGAACTGGTTTCCGGAGAACGCGCGTTCGTACTCCCCGACCACAATGGCATCGAAGGTGCGGTCCGTCAGGGCTTCGAGTAGTGCCGCCGCCTGTGGACGTCGTGACCACGGCACCTCGCGTGAGCATCCGGCGTCGAAGTAGTCGGCCACGATCGTGCCTTCGCCGGTGATAAGGGCGTCGGCGGCTTCGCGCTGCCACCCGTACGACGTCCGCCGATCCTGGTGACCGGTGGTCGAGGTCCGCCCATAGAAGGCGAAGCGCAGGCCGTTCCCGGCCGATCGGGCACCGCTGGTGACCTTCCGGCGGCCAGCCCGCCCCTTGCGCTTCGCCCACTCGCCGAACGGGTCATGAGCCGACTGTTCTCGGATCGCCATCGCGGAGGCCTCCCAGGGGATGAGGTGACACCGATCTGACGACATGAGCCGTCGGCGTGACGCCGAAACATCGACGTCGTCCAGCGTTTACGATCGACGGTCGTGGCGACGAAGCGGATGAACAAAGACGCGTTCTACAAGGAACTGGCCGGGCTCGACGAAGACGCGTTGAGGAAGCTGCTGTGGACGTTGTACTGGCGGGGCACCAAGCAGTTCCGGGAACGCATCGAGACCGAACTCCAGCCCGCCAACAGCAAGCCGGCCGTTTCCGACAAGGAGCGGATCCGCCCCCAAGAGGTCTTGCGCGACGTCACCGACTTCGTGTCACTCGCCCGCGCGGGCGCCTACATGGCCGGGGATCGGCGCGTATCACCCAAAGAACGCAGTCGGTGGCGCTTCACCTTCCAGCGTCTGGCCAAGGACGCGCGCTCCGCGCTCGTTCTCGACGTCCCGGCCGGCGCCGCTGCCCTTGAGCAGCTCGTCGACCTGGCTTGCGAGATCAAGAGCTACGATCTGTTCCATTCTGAGGATCCCGTGGAGGCTGCCGGTTTCGTTGTCTCCGATGCCGTCGCCGCCCTGTGGCAGGGTCTGCGCGACCACCACGGGTTCTCCGGTTTCGCGCGGCTGGCCGCGCCGCAGCTCATCCGCTGGGAGCAGGAGCACGGGTGGACCCGTTCCGGATGGGGCCGCGTCAGCGAGAAGGAGACCACCCTTGCCACCGTTCTGGCCGGGATGCTGCGGGGCAGCGACGCCTGGGCCGACTTCGCCAGCCATTACCTGACAGCACTCGACCAGGCCCGAATCGCCGCCCCCAGGATCTATGGCGTCGACGCCAGTTATTCTCGCAGGGAGCGCACCGGTGATCTCGCGGAGTGGCATCTGCTTCTGCTTGAACGCCTTGAAGGCACCGATGCCGATCATCTGCTCGACCGGCTCATCACCCATCCCCAGCTCGCCGGTCCCGAACTCACCTACCTCCAAGCCCGCCGTGCGATCCAGAGCGGCGCTCCAGACAGAGCTCGTGCCCTGATGCGCGACTGTCTGAAGGAGTTGCCCGGACATGAGGGCTTCCTCGCGTTCGCAAGAGAGATCGGCGCCCAGTGAAGCTCACCCACGTCGCCGGCGCGCAGCTGAGCGGACGACCACCCCAAATGCAACTGAACCAGTGGCAAATGTAACCGCATCTCCGTTACATTTGGCGCGTGAGCATGAATCTGGACGACCTGGTAGAACGCCTGCGCACAGCAGGCGGCGACTCGTCGGACGTCGAGGTCAAGTCGGCCGCCGGCGGGCTGCCGCAGTCGTTGACCTCGACGCTCAGCGCCCTGGCGAACCTTCCGGGCGGCGGCACGATCATCCTGGGGCTTGATGAGGCGACAGGCTTCCGGCCCGTACCGCTCGCCGACCCGCAGAAGCTCAAGCAGGGCATCGCCGTGAAGGCACGCTCGTTCACCCCACCCGTCCGGATCACCGTGGAAGACGGGGTTGTCGAGGGAATGCCGGTCGTCGTCGCGCACGTTCACGAGTGCGATCCGTCGGCCAAGCCGTGCCGCGTGACCGGATCCGGCACGGCCTACCTGCGCGGGTACGACGGGGACTTCGAACTGTCGGCCCTTGAGGAGCAGGCATTCCTCGCCGCACGGCAGCCGCCCCTGTTCGACCGGGCCCCGGTCGACGGCGCCACCCGCGATGACCTCGACAGTGATCTCGTTGAGGGCTTCCTGCGGTCGGTGCGCGAACGGGACCCCCACGGGCTGGGCCGTTTCCGCGACAGCGCGGAACTCCTCCGCCGCGCGGGAGTGACGACCTCCGACGGGACACCCACGGTCGCCGGCCTGCTGTCCCTGGGCGCCCACCCGCAGGAATGGTTCCCGCGGTTCGTCATCCAGGCATCGGCCGAACCACTGCCGAACGACCCGGCGGGATCACGCGCCCGCAACCAGGCCACCATCACCGGCCCGATCCCCCGCATGCTCGACGAGGCACTCGCCTGGGCCAGACGCACCTTCGACAGCGCAATCGTCTCGGCACCCGACGGCACCGTCCACGACGAACCGGCCTTCCCCCTCCTCGCCTTCCGCGAGATCATCGCCAACGCGCTCGTCCACCGCGACCTCGACCACTGGTCGGCGGGCATGGCCATCGAAGTACGCCTGCGCCGTGACCGCCTCATCGTCGCCAACCCCGGTGGTCTCTACGGCATCACCGTCGAGAGACTAGGCCGCGAGGCCGTAACCTCGGCCCGCAACGCCCGGCTCGTCGCCATCTGCCAGCATGTCCGCACCCCCGACGGCGGCGCCCGCGTCATCGAAGCCCTCGCCACCGGCATCCCCATCGTGACCAGAACCCTCGCCGAAGCGGGACTCCCACCTGCGCACTACATCGACGCCGGTATCCGCTTCACCGTCCTCCTCCGGAGGGCCGCCTCCACAACGCGGCCCGGCGACGACCTCAACCAGACAGAATTGCGGGTCTACGACGCACTGGCGACCGGCGCGCGTACCGTGGCGGAACTCCAGGGTCAGCTGAACCTGACCGCCCCCAACATCCGCAAGGTCCTCCGCGAGTTGCGCCACCGGGGCCTCATCGAACAACACGGCGGAAGAGGCCGAACGACCACCTACCACCGGCCGACGGACTAGCAGCCCGAACCGCCCGACCGCGATCCGGCACGGACCACCGATCGCGCACCTGCGAGGCCATGTGCTCGGACACATATCCCCATAAGACTGGGCGAGTGAGGAGTTGTTCGGGCATATGCGGACCGCATCATGCGGCTCCGGCTTCGCCTGAGCCCAGACCCGGCCACTCGTCCGGGAACGTCCACCCCATGCGCTGGCGCACCTCCTCACGCACTCGCGCCTGTCCCCAACGCAGGATCGGGTTCAGGCAATACTCGCGGACGGCCGGATGCTCACTCGGGTCCTTGCACATCAGGCACGCGAGCACACGCGTCGGCCAGATCAACTCGAACACGTCCTCGGTGGCGGGCAATCCGGCCGCGCGCGGCAGCAACTCGAAGACCAGATCCACCGCCCAGTGCACCATGTGCTGGTAGGGCAGGATGCTCGCCCAGAGCGGCGAGTGCGGCGCGTTCCCCGCAGTGAGGGCGTCGACGACAAACCGCTTGGCCCTCTCGTATAGTCCCCGGTACTCATCCAGCGCCCGGACGGTCTGCGCGAACAACTCGCACCAAAAATGCGCCTCGACCGCCCGGGCTTGGAACTCCGCCACCCGGGACGTACCGAACTCCTTGACCAGCCGCGGAAGAACGTGCGCCTCGACAAACTCGCGTTCCTCCTCCGGCGTGCGGGGGCGACGGCGAGGTCTGCGTCCGCCACCATCGCGGCGTTCATCCTGCGGCTTGCGGTGCAGCGGTTCCCCTATGGCCTCCAGTTGCCCACGCAGATCACCGTCGCGGTGAAGCCATGCAGTGACAGCGGCCAACGCACCTTTGATCGCCGCCCTGCGCGCCTTGCCGGTCGGCTCGCCACCAGCGTCCCGGATACGTGCGAGTCCTTCCCACTGCTTGTCCGCCGCCCGCACGAGCTCGGTCAGTTTCCGGCCGGACGGATCGGAGGCGATCCGGACTGCGCCCGGCCAGCCGTGTTCGGCTCCACCGCAGCCCTTGCACACGCATTTGGGCTGGGTGGCATTCTCGCAGTTAATGGAATGCCGTCCTTCTCCCACCGGCCCTCCATCGTCACACGTTCCTGGAAAGTCAAGTTTCCAGCGAAGCGCGCATTCAGTAAAGGATGGCGTTAGCCAGGCGGAAGTTCGGGGTGTCCGGAAGGTGATGTGGTGATCGCTCTTGGTTTCACCGAAGTCCTGGGATTGGGTACGGCCCAATCGGCCGATTTGGCGCGCCCTTTGGGCCATAAGTACCGTCCCACTTGCACAGACGGCATGCGCCTCGTCCGACCCGGCTAAACCGGCGCGGACGGGTGGCCTGCTCCGGCCACAGCCCCCCACTCGGTGCATGCTCTCTTCGAGCACCGCGCCTGGGCGTCCGGCCAGGCACGTACGCTCGCACGACGCCCCGGCACCCTGACCCCGATCCGGGATCCGCAGCCCGCGCTCGACCACCGTCCTGAACGCCTTGGACCCGCACTGATCGCCCACCAGAACCAGCGCAGCGCGACCGGCATGATCGTCACCAATCTCCCGGTCTCACAGTTCAGGCCTGTCACCCCGCAGGCTCGGCCCGGCTCCTCCTCGCCCGCCAAGACCACCAGCGCCTACCCGCAAATGAGCGCGCTGACCTAGTCCGGCCGACCGGTGGGGCGGAACGACCTGGCGTGACCAACCCGCGCCGTACTCAACTTTCGCAAGGGCCAGGCTCGGGTGCGCAGCAGATTGCGGCAGTACGTGGTCAGGTGTCCCGTTATCGCTGTTCCCGAGACGGGCACCGTAGTCCGCCCGGGCCAGACATACCTGGGTGAGCCCATCCTTTCACCTGCTTGAGGAACCCCGGGTCCCGTGACGTCCGATCTACCTGGTGCCGGTTTGCGCTGGCGTGTTGGTCGAAAGGTAGCGGATTGCCTCGTATTCGACAGGTGGCACGTTGCCGAATAGCTGAGCCCGCACGCAGGCGTCTGAATCTGCACTGCAGGGCTACGCGCCGACCAGAATTCGGTAAGGTGCGCCGAGCGGTGAATGGGCGGGCCATGTGCTGTCAGGGCGTGTCGCCCCTCGGACACACAGTTTGTACATAACCGTGCGTTTCTGGGCATCCTGGAGCACCCTCGGTGCCTGGTCTGCACCTGAGGGTCGGCCTTCAGCTGGTTGATCATTTCTTTCCGCCATCGTTGTATGCCGTGAGCACGCGGGCCGCAATCCACGTATCAGAGCGGCGCTCGCAGCGTCGCGAGGCGCCGTGGTGTCAGCGTTTCTGGTCGATGGTGATCTTCACCTCCCTCGGGGTGCCCGTCCGCAAGGTGCGGGTCTCGGGCTCGTAGGTGAGCGTGATCTTGCGGGTGCGCAGGTGGTCGATGGCCTCCTTGGGGTCGGGGGACGCGCCGTCCGGCACGCTCTCTGACGGTCCGGTCAGGAGAAGGTGCGGGGCTGGCAGGTGCGGCAGGATGTGGTCCTCGCGCACGTAGAGGTTCTTGGGCCGCTCCCGGGCAGGTTCCACCGCTGCACCTGCCGGTGCCCCAGCCGAGGGTTAGCAAGGATCGTCCGCACCGTAGTCAGCGTCCACACTGGATTGGACCGGTGGGCGTTGCGCCGCGGATCGGCCGCCGACGGGCAGGGAATCTGCATGTCGTTGAGCGCCCGGGTGATCCGGGCCATGGTGTGCCCGGCCAGCCGCTGGGCGAAGACCCACTGCACGATCGGCACGGTCTGCGGGTCGGGGTCCAGTCGGTGGGCCCGCCGGCCCAAGCGGCGTGCGCGCGATTGGGGTGTGGGCCCGCGTCCGCCAGCTGATAGCCGTACGGCGGGCGGCCGCCCAGGTACCGGCCCTGTTCACGGGCCTGCGCGGCCATCGCCGTGGACACCCGGATCCTGGTCCGGGTGATCTCCCGCTTGGACTGGATACCGAGGTTGATCATCAGCTGTTCGTGCGCTTCGGCGGTGAAGTCGACGCGGCCGCCGGTCTCGGGCATCCAGAGTTGCACGCCGTAATGCTCGAACAGCGGCACCATGAGTGCGAACTGGTTGCCGTAGAACGCCCGCTCGTACTCCCCCACGACGATCGCCTCGAACCCGCGATCCGGATCGGCCATCGCCACCAGCAGCGCCCGCCGCCTCAGGCCGGCGCGCCCACGGCAGCACCCGACTGCTCGGCCACAATCCGCCCATGCCCGCCCACCAGGGCGGCTGCTTGATCATGCTGCCGCGCCCGCGACGTCACCGGATCCTGATGATCCTCCGTCGATACCCGCCCATAGAACGCAAACCGCAACCCATCCTTACGCTGCGGTGCCACCCGGCGCTTCCCTGACCGCTCAGCCCACGCCAGGAGTGAGTCCGCGCCCGTGACCCAGCCCGCTTCTCCGGGCGTGCTCGGTGGGCTTCGCAGCCATGATCTGCGTCCCCCCGCAGGTACCGGTTCAGGCCAGGCTTGGTGGAGATCACCCCGCGCAGCTCAGCCCGTTTGGTCGCGGCCAGCAAGCGGGTGGTCAGCGAAGCGGCCGTTTGCGCCTGGTCGAGCGTGGCGATGACCACCACGAGGACGAAGACCATCATGTGCCTTCACTCCTTCGGCCGGGGTCCGGGCGCTCAGCGGCGGGCGAGCTGGCGCTCGCCGCCGGCGCCGGGTTCGTAGTGCAGGCCGTAGTGCCGGAAGACGGCCTCCTCGTCCTCGGCGGGCAGAACGTCGTCGGTGCCGATGCGGGACTGTGCTTGACCCGCGACCTGTCGTGGGCGACCCGCACGTAGCCGGGCCCCGCGGTCGCACCTTCCAGGGGGACGAAGGCCAGGCGGTGCCGGGTGGGCAGGCCGATCCGCACGGTGGCCATGGCGGGTTCGTCGGTGCTGGTGCCGACGTAGACCGACTCCAGCGTCGGGACTCCTTCATTTTCCGGTGGAATCAGTTTCCCCAGTCTTCGTCGTCCAATTCGTCCCAGGTCGGCTGATCCGTGGGCGGTGTGCCCGGACGGCGGCGGGATCTGCCGGAAGCGCCGGCGCGGCGCGGCGGTGCCGGGGGCGGTGCGGTGGCCGGTTCGTCCAGGCGGGGTTTGAGTTGCCGGTAGCGCTCCTCGGTCTCCTCGACGCCGAGGTCGAGAACGACGGCGATCTGTTCGAAGCTCAGGCCCGCGGCTTGGGCGGTGTTGAGCAGGCGCGCCTCGGTCTGGTCCAGATTCAGGCGGACCGCGCTCAGCACCAGCAGTGCCGCGGCGACCTCGACCGGCTCGGGACCGTCGCCGTTTCCGCGCTGGGCCCGGTCGCCGGCGTCGATGACCGCGCCGATGGCGTCGCGGTCGGCCATCGGCCGTTCCCTGGACTGCCAGAGAAACTCGTCCACGCCGGTGGCGTGGCGGGGGGTCAGGAAGGCGCGCGCCTGCTGGACGGTATGCGGTGCGGGCGCGGGCAGGCCGACTGACACCACCACCGGCGAGGAGGGAACGGCGTCCGCGCTTGAGGGCCGCTGTTCGTGGTCGGCCCGATCCGGCGCGCCGGGAGGGGGGCGGCATTTCGAGGTTCGGATCGCGGGGACCCGGTCTTGGACGGTCAAGGGGCTCACTTCCTGTCAGCAACCCTGCCAAAGGTCTCACTCGCCACGGGTCGCCCTCGGTCCAGGGCCGCCGGCTCGGGGAGGAGCGGACGGCCCTGGACCAGCCGGGCGCAGCCTCAGCGGTGACCGGCCGCTTCTCATTCAAGTCGGAAGTCCTGATGGTGGGAAACAGTCAAGGCGTGCACACGCCATCACTTGCACCGATGACCGCCGCCCAGAGCTCAAATGAATCCTGATCCCCTGTTCCCGGCCACCTCCCGAAACAATCTCTTTAGCAAATTGCAATTATTCATGAATTCTCGGGTAGAATCAAATTATCCGGCAACGATGACATCCTCGCCTCGCACCAGTAGCCGACGCGCGGATCTCCTTCGCCGGCATGAGCGGTGTTCTGCCGCTGGACCGGCTCGTCGCATCCATCGAGATTAAAAAGAAGGTGCCGGTCATGTGGACCACCGCCGAACGCCGCACAACGATCAGCCCGTCGCCGCCCTCGACTCCACGGCTGCGGTTGCGCCCCGCCGCCTCTCCCGGCTCGGTGCGGACCGCGCTGGACGGCGCCTGGTGGCCCCGCTCGGCCGACCCGGTCGCGGAGCTGCCGGGGCTGGTCCTGGCCCTGCAGGACCATGGACCCATCGACGACCACCGTCCCATCACCCACCTCCTGCTCCGGGTGGACGACTGGGACAGCCGGCCGCGCCGGCTGCGGATCGACGGCCCGGCCGACACCCGGGTGTTGCGGCTGAGCTGGTTCGACTCACTCCCCGCCGGGCTCCTCACCGCGATCCATGCCGACGGGCGGCGCGTTGACCTGCTCACCGTCCCGGTCTCCACGACCCGCGCCGAAGCCGAGGCGGTGATGGAACTGGCGTCCCACCCCGCCAACCATCTGCACACCCCCGGCCTGCTGGCCTCCCTCACCGCGGCACCCGGCCGGACGGGCCGGCCCGGTACCCGGAGCGACTCGGAGGACGCCTGGGAATCCGAGGGCGGACGCCTTCGAGGAGACTTCGCGACGCCTTGATCCGAACCGTTGCCCGGCCGGCCCGTCGTGCGGCCGTCCGGGCACGGAACTTACGGCCCACTTTCCGAACGGAGATCACCATGACCACCTTCACCACCACCGCCGCAGACCTCGTGCCAGGCCCCGACGAGGTGCGGATGCCCGCTCACCGGCGTCCCGGTCACACCATCGTCGCGTTGTCGGGCGCCTTGGACGGCGCCGCCGCCGCGGCGCTGCGCGCACACCTGGTCGGCGCGTTGCGGCACAGCGGCCGCCTGCTGATCCTCGACCTGAGCGCGGTGACGTCCGCCGACGCGGCCGGACTGGCCGTGCTGGTCGGCATCCGCCGCCGTGCCGCAGGACTCGGCATCACCCTGCGCCTGGCCGCCCCCAACGCGCAAGTCGCCGCGCTGGTCCGCGCCACCGGGCTCGACCGCGCGCTCATCGTCCTGCCCGCTCGGGCAGTCCGCGCCGGGCTCGCCGCATGACCGCATGGGCGCCGGGCACAAGAGAGGCGATGTGACCAGACCGAGCCCGGTTCCGCGTCTCCGGCCCGCCTTGCGGCGCACGTCCAGGTCCGGGCTCGTCTTCGAGCGGAGAAGGGTGTGAGCGTCCCCGGCGAGACCGCCGTCGATGCCGCCGCGCGTCCCGGTCTGTGCACCGGCCGGTGGCGGTTTCCCGCCGCAGGGCGGCGGCGGGACAGGTCCGCCGCCCGGTTCACGATGCGCTGCGAGCGTGGGGGCTGGGGTCGGCAGCAGGGGAACTCAGTGACCAGCTGACGGCGCTCGTCCAGGACCTTTTCACCCGTGCCGCCGCGCACGGCCCGGTCGATCTGCGGCTGGAACTGCGCGCATCCGCCCGCCTGCTGCTGGGCGAGATCCGCGCCGCCGCATCCGCGCCGCCCGGGCCCCCGTCCGGGGCCGCAGGCCATCCGTCCACTCTTTCGCCTGGTGGCACCAGGGCCCACTGACCGGTGATCCTTTCAGGAAACGACGACGGCGACCGCCGCGATGAGCACGCAGACGATCGCCACCGCGATGACCATGCCGCCGATGAGTCCCATCACCAGCCGAAGGTATTCATTTTTCATGGTCATCGGGCACCCCCTGACGTCCTTGCCTGGCATCCGCTTCGTCGATGGCGTCTTGGCGGCTGCGGGCCGACCACCGCTTCGGACGCGACGTTCCCCGCAAGACCAGCGGAAGCAGCAGCGAGGCCACGCCGGCGACCATGAGGATGGCGCCCACCGCGTGCAGATCGATCCCGCGCACGGATCCGGTGACGGCGAAAACGAGAATCGCGCCGATCACGAGGAGGGCGGTACCGCCTATCGGCATCACACGCCGCCCTTCGGTGAAATCACATCAGTGAATTCGGTCCGGATGTGTCTTATGGTCACCGGACTCGCATGCTCGTTTCAGCACCATTCAACCGCCCCCCGGCCGCAGGGGAAACAGCGGATTTCCGAAGGTCTCTTCTCTTCCGGAGATGACCGTTCGACGCAACCGGTCGGACCGAGCGCGCCGTGCAAGAAGCGCCGCGCCTCTCCTGGGATCCGGGTGGCGGGTGGCGCCGCGGGGTGCCGTTGCGCCACGGGGAGGGCGACAAGCATCATCTGAAGAGCTGCCGCCGCCGTTCTCACCGCTGAAGTCCAACCGCGCCGGTGGCGCTACCGGATCCTGCCGAACCAGCGGGGTCCGCTCCTGGCGACCGTGCTGCACGCCAGTACCGATGTCGTCATCTGCACCATCCTCACCGTCTCACCTCCCGTTGGCCCGGCCGCCCCCGCCGGGCCCGGGAACTCGCGGTCACAGGAGCGGTCTGGTGAGGTGGTCGGCAGTGCCGCCGCGCCATTCGATGAGGAAGAGGGTGGCGTCGTCGCTGGTGATTCCGCCTCTCTCCCGCATGAGCGTGTGGGAGAGGTCGCGCACCATCTGCTGGACGGTCGCGCTGGCGGGGCCGACGCGTTCGATGGTGGCGATGAGGCGTTGTTCGCCGAACTGTTCGCCGCCGGTGGTGTGCTCTTCGATGAGCCCGTCGGTGTAGGTCAGGACCCGGTCGCCGGGGCGGAGTCGGCGGTGGTTGACCCGGGGTGCGGAGCCGCCGAAGCCGACGGGGAGTGTGCCGTGGCCTTCGAGGGCGCAGATGACCTTGTAGTCGCGGATCAGCATGGGGGCGGGGTGGCCGGCATTGACCCATTGCAGGTGGCCTGTTCCGATGTTGAGGCGCATCATCTGCGCGGTGACGAAGTGGTCGGGGCCGAACTGGGTGTCGATGGCGGTGTCCATGAACGCGTACAACTCGGCGAGGCCGGCTTCGGCGCGTCTGGCGTGCCGGTAGGCGCCCACGGCAACGGTGGCCAGCACCGCGGCGTTGAGGCCGTGGCCCATCGCGTCGATCATGGCCAGGTGCAGGACGTCGTCGTTGAGGGCGTAGTCGAGGCTGTCGCCGGCGACGTCGTAGGCCGGCTCCAGGATTCCGGCGACGGCGACCTGCGGCGTGGTCATGGTGAGCGGGGGCAGCAGCGACCACTGGATCTCCGCGGACACGCTCATCGGCTCGCGTCGACGCGTCCGGACGAACTGGTCGGTGTAGTTGTTCTTGGTCACCAGCATGTCGGCGACCAGGCCGGCCAGCCGTCGCAGCAGCCGGCGGTCGTCGTCGCCGACCTTGTCCAGGGTCAACGCCATCACGCCGATCTCGTCGCTGCCGTCCAGCAGCGGCAGGAACATCCGCACACCGTCGGGCCGTGACTGTTCGACGGTGGTCTCCGACAGGAAAGCGCGCCCGGCGGGTGAGCCCTCCAGCGGCAGCGGTTCACCGTCGGTGAGGCCGCGGCCGGGCAGCGGCACCAGCGTCAGCTGAGCGTAGTCCTGCAGCAGGATCGAGACGTCCCGGCCGCCGATCGCGCGGACTTCCTCGGCCACCAGCGGGGCGATGAGCTGGGGCGGCATCTCGTGCGCCCGGTCCAGCAGCTGTCCCAGCAGCCGCTCACCGAAGCCTTCGCTGCGATCCACCGCTTCGGCGGGCCCGTTCGGTTCCCCCATGCCCGTCTATGTGCCCTCCGGCACGGACGGTAACTCTGCGTATCGAGAGCGTTAGACGAGACGTTCGTGGACGTAGCACCATCTCCAGGTCGATCCCGGCTCCATTGCGGCGGCGAGCGGATGGTCGGTCTCCTGGTAGTGCGCCCGCGCATGCCGGCGCGGCGAGTCGTCGGAGCAGGCCACCCAGCCGCAGGTCAGGCACAGCCGTAGCGCCGTCCACCGGTCGCCCCGCGCCTCACACGCCGCGCAACCCTGTGAGCGTGGCGCGACGGGCGTCACGCCGTCCAGGTGCTCGCAGCGGGGCGCCGAGCCGTTGGGGCTGTACGGCACGCCCGAGGCCATGGCGCGGACCCTCATCTCGTGATTCATCGAACCTCCCCTTCCAGGTGTCGCATTGCCCGCGGTCAGTACTCCAGTTCCGGGCGCAGGGGACCGCCGACCGCGAAGGACGACCGGCTCGGACGCCGCCGGCGGGCTCGGGCGCGTGGAAGGCGCCTACTCCCAGTTGAGCCCGCTCTCGGGTCGGCCCGAACCGGGCAATGCGGGCAGGGGTCATCAGTAGCGGTGATAACCGTCGGCCGACGACGCGGAACTCCAGCGCGCACCGCGCTGTACGCTCCTTGCAGGGGTCCAGCTGTTCCGGCCCGGAAGGCGGGAGATGTGGAACTGCGCCAGCTCCGCTACTTCGTCTCCGTCTCCGAGGAACTCAACTTCGGCCGCGCCGCGGCCCGCGAGCACATCGTGCAGTCGGCGCTGAGCCAGCAGATACAGCGGCTGGAGCGTGAGCTCGGGGTGCGCCTGCTGGAGCGCACCACGCACTACGTCGCCCTGACCCCGGCGGGAGCGGCGTTCCTGGTCGAGGCGCGGCAGATCCTCGCCCACGTGGAGCGCGCCGCCCAGGTCGCCCGGACCGCGCAGGGAACCGCGCCGGCGTTGCGGGTGGGCATCATCGACGCCAGCTACGACTCGATGCCGCAGATCCTGCACGAGGCCCAGGCGCGCTACCCGGGCCTGGTGATCCACCAGCTCGAGGCCGGTGTCCCCGAGCAGTACCAACAGCTCGTCGACGGCCGCCTGGACGTCGGCATCGGCCGTGCCGCAGGGGCGCCGAGCGGGATCGCCTCGTATCTGTTCCGCCTGGACCGCCTCGGCGTCCTGGTCCCCCGCGGGCACCGGTTCGCCGACCTGGACGCGGTACCGGTCGAGGCCCTCACCCGCGAGCCGCTGCTGCTGGCCGAGGAGATGAAGGCCCCGGAGTTCAACCAGTTCACCGTCGAGATGTGCCGCGCTGCCGGCTTCACACCGACGGTGCATCAAGGGACCGTCGACAGCATCCGCGCCGCGTCCGCCCTGGTCGCCCAGGGCCGCTGCCTGTACTGCGTCCCCTCTTCCTGCATCTCCGCCCTCCCCGGGACGATCTGGCGGCCACTCACCGACCCCGCCTCCTTCTACCCCTGGTCGATCCTGTGGCGCGCCACCGATGACTCCCCTCACGTCCAGGCCGTCGTCTCCTGCGCCCGGAGCATGTCCGAACGGCTCGGCTGGCTCGTCACCGCGGAACAGCCCGCCGGCTGACTCACCGCCACCGACCCACCGGCCTCCACCCGGTGCGCGCGGTGATCGGTCCAGGTGATCGGTCCAGCGCGGATCGGCGGTATCCCCCAGGCGGCCGCACGGGATTAGCTGTAACCGGGGTCTTCCACACGGCCCGTCCGGGTTCGGACCTCCACGGAGCGGAGCGTCCGATGGGAATCCTGATCGCCGTGCTCGTGATCGTGGTGCTGGTGGCGCTGTTGCTGCTCGCGATGGCGGTGCGCATCGTCAAGCAGTACGAGCAGGGGGTGCTGTTCCGCCTCGGCCGGGTCCGCGGCGTCCGCGAGCCCGGCCTGCGGCTGATCATTCCGGTGGTGGACGTGATGCGGCGCGTGACGCTGCGGATCGTCACGATGCCGATCCAGTCGCAGGGCATCATCACCCGCGACAACGTCAGCGTGGACGTGTCGGCAGTGGCCTACTACCGGGTGGCCGACGCGGTGAAGTCGGTGGTGGCGATCGAGAACGTCCGCGCCGCGATCGACCAGATCGCCCAGACCACGCTGCGCAAGGTGGTCGGGCAGCACACCCTGGACCAGACGCTGTCGGAGACCGACCGCATCAACGCCGACATCCGCGAGATCCTCGACGTCACCACCGTCGAATGGGGCGTGGAAGTGAGCCTGGTGGAGCTGAAGGACATCCAGCTCCCCGAGACCATGAAGCGCGCCATGGCCAAGCAGGCCGAGGCCGAGCGGGAGAAGCGCGCCAAGATCATCAGCGCGGAGGGCGAGTCGATGGCCGCCGCCGCCCTCGGCGACGCCTCGGACACGATGATGGCCCACCCCCTGGCCCTGCAGCTGCGGAACCTGCAGAGCCTGGTCGAAATCGGCGTGGACAAGAACAGCACCGTGGTGTTCCCCGCCCCGCTGATGACCACCATCGCCGAACTCGGCGCCTTCCTCGCCCGCGAGAAGTCCGCGAGCCTCCCCGCCATCACGCCGAACGGCTCCCCGCAACCCGCCGCGACCACGGTCGCGGACCCGCCCGCTCCCACTGCCGGCACCTGAGAAGGCCCCCCATCGGGAACTCCGTCGCTCACGCTCGGGTGCACGACTCTGAGCCGCGCGGCCAGTCGACTCCATCCGCATCAGGACAGCGGCCCCGCCCCGCCACTCCGGTGGAGGCGGGCCGGTCTCCCGTCCCGCCACCGCGATGATCGCCCGCCGGCCGCGCGCCCATCTGCATCCGGCCAACCAGCGCCGTTACGAACAGCGCACCCGCGGGGAGCGGTTGGCCGACTCGGTCACCGCCGTATTCGGGTCGTGGCGGTTCATCATCGTGCAGACCCTCATCGTGGCCGCCTGGATAGCCGTCAACCTGCTGGCGCGCTCCTGCGCTGGGACCCCTACCCGTTCATCCTGCTCAACCTGGCGTTCTCCACCCAGGCCGCCTACGCGGCCCCGCTGATCCTGCTCTCCCAGAACCGCCAGGCCGAGACCGACCGGCTGGGAGCGTTTCGTGGACGTCCCCGAGGACGCGCTGTCCGACGCCGACCGGCTCGTCACGCGCGTCATGGCCGACCGCGGATACGGAACGCAGGATTGAGCAGCGGGTCGCCGATCTGTCGGTCGGCCATTCCCGCGTGCTGGACCGCTATCGGAGGGCCCACGGGATCAGCACCCGCGCGGCCGGGCAGCGGGCCTCGACCGAGGAGCTCCGCCAGGCCACGGGCCATTACCGCACCCTCTTCCAGGAATTGCTCGACGGCGGCGCCGCCGGCACGGCACCGTCCATCGCCGGCTCCGAGGGCGACCCGCGGCATCGACCGGCCACCGATCACTCCAACACCCCCGAGGATGGCTGAGACCCATGACCGAATACGACCGCTGCTGAGCCCACCTCAAGGCGGCCTGCTCGAAGGCGTTCCGAACCCAGCGGCGACGTCGTTCCAACGCGGCTTCCTCGGACGCCCTGAACGCCTGTGCGCAACTGTCGGGAATCGCGCCGCCGTCCGCTCGCCTGACCCTCATCTGACGTCCTCGGTGTGCAGTGGTGCCGTATGCACCAGGTCGGTCAGGACGGTTGGTTTCACCTGCGGCCCACCCAGCTGTTCGAGCGGCGGCCGGAACGCTGGCCGTTCCGGCGTCCGCCATTGCCGCGTCCGCTGCGGCGTGAGGTGATGAGGTGGTAGGCGAGCAGGAGGAGTGCCGATCCGGCGATGGCGGTGATCCAGGTGGAGAGGTCGAAGAATCCCTGGACGCCGTCGACGTCGAACAGCCGGGTGGCCAGGAAGCCTCCCAGGAGTGCTCCGGCGACGCCGATCAGGGTGGTGATGATCAGGCCTTGGGGGTCCCTGCCGGGGACGAGGGCTTTGGCGATCACTCCGGCGACCAGGCCGAGGATGATCCAGGCGATGATGCCCATGACCGAGCTCCTAGACGAGCCTTGATTCGATGGCTGCCGGGCAACGGTCTTCCGGACCGGTCGAGGCAGGGGCCCCGCGGGTTCCGCAGAAGCACGGGAACGGGGCTGCTCATTCGCCCTCAGTCAATCCCGCCCGCGAGCGGCGGGAAACAGCCGATCCGCAAAAGGGGTCATCACCGCCGCCGATGACCGCCCGGGCGCCGGAAGCCAGGCGATCGGCTCCGGTGATGGCCTTTGCGCGGATCGGCTGTTTCCCGAGACCGGCCCGTCGCCTTGGCTGAGAGACGGTCGGCCATCTGCGGGGGCTGTGCCGATATTTCGGGGCCGTCCGGTGCGCTGCGTGCCGGACGGCCCCGGCCAGCAATCGCCTTGCTGCCGGATGAGGGCGCCATGAGCACCGATCAGGTCACCGCTTTGCGGCCGAGAGAACATGGACCCCGCCGCGACGGCCCTTATGACGGTGCCGCCCCCTTCCACCGTCCCGATGACGCGCCGGGGGCGAGGACGGAAGGCAGCGTGTCCAGCTGACGCTGACCGGGGCGATCGTGGTGGCGCCGTTGGCCGCGCTGGCGGGTGTGGCTGGCCTGGGGACGGGCGATCACCGTCACCGACGTGCTGCTCGGCCTGGCCCTCTACGTGGTGACGGGCCTGGGCGTGACGGTGGGGTTCCACCGGCTGTTCACCCACCGCAGCTTCACCGACCTGTGGCCACTGGCCCTGCCCTCGTTCGGGGGAGAGGTGGCACAACGGCCACCACTCCGGCCCGTCCTGTGCCCGGCACGGCCGCCGACCCGGCCAGATCGACCTGTCCGCCGAACTGATCCGGCTCTTCGAACGTCTCGGCTGGGCCACCGACGTCCACTGGCCCGATCGTGGCCGCCGCCACAAGGCCCCGCCGAGCCCCGTCGTGACCGAGTCTTTGCGCGGCCGGGTCGGTTGTGCAGCGGCGTGCCGGGTAGTCCCAGAAATAGCGCAAAGTAGGGCAATTTGACCTAGTCAGGGAGGGTTGCTGTGGCTGGGAACATGGGCACGCCGCGCACCCGAATGTCGGGGATGCTGAAGACACCCCGTAGCCGGGGCCTGCTCAACGGCCTGCTGCTGATGCTGCTGGCGCTGTGGGGCGGATTCATCCCGTTCGTCGGCCCGTACTTCGACTTCGGGTTCGGGTCCGGCGACGCATGGGTGTACAACTCCGACCGCCTGGTGCTGTCCGTCCTTCCGGCGATCGCGGTGTTCGTAGGCGGGCTGTTGCTGCTGGTCAGCGCCAACCGCCCGGTCGCGGTGCTCGGTTCCTGGGTGGCCGCCCTCGGCGGTCTGTGGTTCGTCGTGGGCACCATGATCGCTCCACTCTGGAACTCCGGCGCAGGCAAGCCGCTCGGCGGCCAGACGCGGCAGATAGCCGAACAGCTGTCGTTCTTCCAAGGCCTCGGCGCCGTCATCATCATGCTCGCAGGCGTGGCGCTGGGGCGCTTCCTGGTGGTGGGCGTGCGAGAGGCGCGGCGAGCCGAGGCGGGACGAATGGAGCGAGCGGAGGCAGGACGAGTGGAAACGGAAAGCGCCGCCCCGGTGGAAGACCGCGCTCACGGTTCGACTGCCGCTCCACAGTGGGAGGAACAGGAACGCCCGCGCCACGATGGCCGGCAGCCGACAGGACCCGGGGAGCATGCCGGGCCGGGCGCGCAACTCCGCCGTCGCCTTAGCGGCACGGGCCGTACCCGCGGTCGCGAGTAGCGAAGGGGTGGTCGGCGTACTGGGACATGCCGATCACGTTGGGGAGCATCGCCCAGTCGTAAAGCGGCGCCGCCGGAAGACCCCGCGCGACTCGATCATGACGATCTGGCTGTCAGGCCGCAGGAAGTGCGGGCCCGTCTGGTCCCCGAACAGCCAGTGGAACGCGGCCTACGAGCGGTCGTGTGCCCCCATGCGCATCCCTCCCCCGAGATGCCTGGACGTCCGCTCAGTGTGGCGCCCGCGCTGAGCAGGAGAAACTGGCGCCGGGCGGCCCGGACGGTCGCTCCAGGGAGGGGGAAGCGATGCCCGAAAGCGTCGTCATCGTGGGGGCGGGACTGGCCGGGTTGGCCTGTGCCGTGCGGCTGCACCAGGCCGGTGTGCCGGTTCGGATGCTGGAGGCGTCCGACGGGATCGGCGGCCGGGTGCGCACCGACGTGGTGGAGGGGTTCCGCCTCGACCGCGGTTTTCAGGTCTTCAACACCGCTTATCCCGAGGCCCAGCAGATTCTGGACTTCGCGGCCCTCGACCTCCAGCCGTTCTCGTCCGGTCTGCTGGTGTTCCGCCGAGGCCGCCGGGAGCGGGTGATGCTGCCATGGAGGCATCCCGAGCACGCGTTGAGCGGTGCCCTCGCCGATATCGGCACCATCGGCGACAAGGCGGCGCTGGCGGCGATGACCGCCCGGGACCTGGCCGCCTCCGGTTCCTGGCTGCGCGACTGCCCCGAACGAAGCACCTACGACGAACTCCGGCTGCGGGGCCTGTCCGATGTGATGATCGACCGGCTGCTGCGCCCGTTCCTGTCCGGCGTGCTGCTGGAACGCGACCTCGAGACCTCCAGCCGGTACTTTCACCTGTCGAAGCACCCGTTATGCGCGCGGTGACGACCTTCTACCACGTGGCTCCCTCCTCGCCGCTGCGTGAGCCGATCCAGATCATCGACGCCGAGGGCGTCATCGCCGACACGCTGGTCCTCACCGACGCGGCCCCGCGCTACTCCCCGGACGGCCGCGCGCTCATCTCGACGTCCGTGCTCGGCCTCGATGCGGACGAATCACGCGTGCTGGAGCGGTTGACCGAGATCTACGGCGACACCTCCGGATGGCGGCTCATCGGGACCTATCCCGTCGAGGCGGCGCTCCCCGCGATGCCGCCGCCGCTGCGGATGCGGCAGCCGGTGCGGCTCCGGCCCGGACGGTACGTCTGCGGCGACCACCGCGACACCGGCTCCATCCAGGGCGCCCTGGTGTCCGGACGCCGCGCCGCGCAGGCCGTCCTCGCCGACTCCCGCCTGCGGACGACCGTCCCGATCCCGGGATGAGCGAGGGCAGCCGGATCCACCGGGCCGCCCGCGCGATCCGGCGCCGTGAGCCGGGGTCCCATGCCCACCAGCACGTGGTGAACACCCTGTAGCGGTCGCCGCCTGCCTCGTTACCCGGCCGAGGCGGGTTGCGCCGTGCTGGTCACCCGCGGGCTCGACGATCCCGGCACCGAACAAGCGCAGTACCTGGTGGACACGCGGCGCTTCGCCGGCGGGACGTCGGTGATGAACAGGGCGACCGCGAGTCGAGTGCCCAATCTCTCATTGCCAGACTGGCGCGCAGCGTATAGCGGAAGCGGACACACTCGCGGCAGAATTACCTTGATACCGAGATATCCGACGCCGCCCGCTCGTCCGCGCCTGCGCTGCAGGCAGGCACCCTCGACCACACGGCGCGATGCCTCGTTCTGCAGGCCCAGGGAGCTGGTGTGCGAGAGATGTGAGGTGGTTGTCATGATCATTGGAGTTCTCAAGGAGGGTCCCCCCAGCGAGCGGCGGGTGGCGATGACGCCGGACACCGTCACCCAACTGCAGAAGCTCGGGTATGAGGTGATCGTCGAGGCCGGAGCCGGAGCCGGAGCCGGCTTCCCCGACGACCGGTATGAGGCCGCGGGCGCCGCCGTCGGCGACGCGGACGCGGCGGACGTGGTGCTGGGCGTCGGCCCGCCCTCTCCCGAGCGCCTGGACGCACTGCGACCGGGCACCACGCTGATCGGCCTGCTGAGCCCCCGGTTCAGGCCGGACCTGGTGGAGGACCTGGCCGAGCGCCCCATCACGGCACTGTCCCTGGACGCGGTGCCGCGGATCTCCCGGGCGCAGTCGTTCGACGTGCTCTCGGCGATGGCCAATATCGCCGGGTACCGGGCGGTGATCGAGGCCGCGCACGAGTTCGGGCGGTTCTTCACCGGTCAGGTGACCGCGGCGGGCAAGGTGCCGCCGGCGAAGGTGCTGGTCGCGGGGGCCGGCGTCGCCGGGCTCGCGGCGATCGGCGCGGCCGGCAGCCTGGGCGCGATCGTCCGGGCCACCGACCCGCGGCCGGAGGTCGCCGACCAGGTGCGCTCCCTCGGCGGCGACTACCTCGCCGTCGCCGAGGCCGAGCCGGACGACGCACCGGACACCGGTTACGCCAAGGAGATGTCGGACGACTACAACGTCCGCGCCGCCAAGCTCTACGCCGATCAGTGCCGTGACGTCGACATCGTCATCACCACCGCGCTCATCCCCGGCAGACCCGCGCCGAAGCTGATCACCGCCGAGATGGTGGCGACGATGCGTCCGGGTTCGGTGATCGTCGACATGGCCGCGGCCAACGGCGGCAACGTCGAGGGCACCGTCCCCGGCGAGCGGGTGGTCACCGGGAACGGCGTGATCATCCTCGGCTACACCGACCTGGCCGGACGGCTGCCCGCGCAGGCGTCCCAGCTGTACGGCACCAACCTGGTCAACCTGATACAGCTGATGACCCCGCGACGGGACGGCGAACTCGTCTTGGACTTCGACGACGTCGTGCAGCGCTCGATGACCGTCGTCCGCGAAGGCGAGCTCACCTGGCCGCCGCCCCCGGTGCCGGTGTCGGCGGCACAGCCGGACGCCCAGCCGGCACGGCAGGACGCCGAAGTGGACGTCCCGGCCGGCAAGGCGAACCCGGCGCTGCGCCGGTTCGGCGCCGCCATCGCGGCCATCGGGTTGTTCGGCCTGGTCGCGGTCTCGCCCGCGGCGCTGCAGGTGCACCTGACCGTGTTCGCGCTGGCCATCGTGATCGGCTACTACGTCATCGGGAACGTGCACCACGCACTGCACACCCCGCTGATGTCGGTGACCAACGCGATCTCCGGAATCATCGTGGTCGGAGCGCTGCTGCAGATCGGCACGGGGAGCACGGCGATCTCCGTGCTCTCACTCGCGGCGATCCTGCTCGCGAGCATCAACGTCTTCGGCGGATTCGCGGTCACCCGCCGCATGCTCGCCATGTTCATCAGGAGCTAGGCAATGACGATCGCAACCGCGGCGACGGCGGCGTACATCGTCGCGGCGCTGTTCTTCATCCGCGCGCTGGCCGGGCTCTCACGGCACGAATCCGCGCGCCTGGGCAACACCTACGGCATGCTCGGCATGGCCGTGGCGCTCGTCGCCACCGTCGCCCTCACCATCGAAGGCGGCGTCGGCGTCCCCGCGTTCGGGCTGCTCGTGGCCGCGGTCGCGGTCGGCGCGCTGATCGGCCTGAACTGGGCCAGAGTGGTGGAGATGACCGCGATGCCCGAGCTCATCGCGCTACTGCACAGCTTCGTCGGGCTGGCCGCGGTCCTGGTCGGCTGGAGCGGCTACCTGCACGTCGAGCACCGCCCCGAGGGGACGGAGGCGGCCGCGCTCGTCCGCGAGGGCATGCTCGGCATCCACAGTGCCGAGGTCTTCATCGGCGTCTTCATCGGCGCCGTCACCTTCACGGGTTCGGTGGTGGCCTTCGGCAAGCTGTCGGGCAGGTTGAAGTCCGCGCCGCTGATGCTGCCGGGCAAGAACCTGCTCAACGCCGCGGCGCTCGTCGCGTTCTTCGCGCTCACCACCGCCTTCGTCGCCGAGCCCCGGCTATGGCCGCTCATCGCGGTCACCGCGGTGGCGCTGCTGCTCGGCTGGCACCTGGTCGCCTCCATCGGCGGCGGCGACATGCCGGTGGTGGTCTCCATGCTGAACAGCTACTCCGGCTGGGCGGCCGCCGCGTCCGGGTTCCTGCTCGGCAACGACCTCCTGATCATTGTGGGCGCGCTGGTGGGCTCCTCGGGCGCCTACCTGTCGGCCATCATGTGCAAGGCGATGAACCGCTCGTTCCTCTCGGTCATCGCCGGCGGCTTCGGCCTCGAGGCGCCCGCCGCATCCGGCACCGATCACGGCCGGCACCGGGAGATCACCGCCGAGGGTGCCGCCGACGCGCTCGCCGCGGCCTCCTCGGTGATCATCATTCCCGGCTACGGCATGGCCGTCGCCCAGGCACAGGCCCCGGTCGCCGCCCTGACCGAGCGGCTGCGCGACCGTGGCGTCCAGGTCAGGTTCGGCATCCACCCGGTCGCCGGGCGCCTTCCCGGCCACATGAACGTGCTGCTCGCCGAGGCCAAGGTGCCCTACGACCTGGTACTGGAGATGGACGAGATCAACGACGACTTCGGCGCCACCGACGTGGTCCTGGTGATCGGCGCCAACGACATCGTCAACCCCGCCGCAGAGGAGGACCCCGCGAGCCCCATCGCCGGCATGCCCGTCCTGGAGGTCTGGAACGCCCGACAGGTCATCGTGTTCAAACGCTCCATGGCCACCGGGTACGCCGGCGTCCAGAACCCGCTCTTCTTCCGCGACAACACCCACATGCTCTTCGGCGATGCCAAGGAACGGGTCAACGACATCCTGCAGGCCCTCACGCACCTCACATCCGTGGTCGACCGGCCCAAGACCGCCTCGCGATCCTGATCGTCAGCAGGGACATCGTCCGTGCGGGACGGGGTGCCGACGATGCAGCCGGCCGTCGTCGCCGGGCCATTCGCCGGTCATGGTGCGTTGGTCCGGACGCGCAAAGAATTCTCCATGAGGAGATTCCTGCGGGCGGCGCACATCATGGCGGCCGCCGCCGCCATCGGATTGGTCGTACCGGGCACTGCCGAAGCGCACGCCCAGCGCGGCCGTCCGGTGACATTCGCCCTGATCGGTGACACCCCCTACGGCGACGCCCAGCGAGCGGCCTTTCCGGCGCTGGTCTCGGCCGTGAACGACGACAAGAAGATCCGGTTCGTCCTGCACGCGGGCGATGTCAAGAACGGCTCGTCCACGTGCGACGACGCGCGGTTCACGGATCTGGCCGGGTTGTTCGGCACCTTCCGCGCCCCGTTCGTGCTGACGCCCGGCGACAACGAGTGGACCGACTGCCACCGCACCGCCGCCGGCGGCTACCTGCCGACCGAGCGCCTCGACAAGGTCCGCAAGGTCTTCTACCCCGTGGCCGGCAAGACCCTGGGCCGCGAGCGGATGCGCGTGCTCAGCCAGGCCACCGACCCACGTCACCGCGCCTACCGCGAGAACGTGATGTTCAGCCGGGGCCGGGTGGTGTTCTCCACCCTGCACGTCGTCGGCAGCGAGAACGACCTGGAACCGTGGTCGCAACTGCCCGGCGGCGACCGGCCCGCGTCGCGGCTGGCCGAGTTCGAGGCCCGCCAGGACGCCGCTCTGGACTGGATCGACGCGGCCTTCGCCAAGGCGATCCGGACCCACGCCCCGGGGGTGCTGCTGATGATGCAGGCCGAGCCGACGGCGACCGCCGGGTTCACCCAGATCAGGGAACGGATCGTCCAGCGCTCCAGGGCGTACGGAAAGCCGGTGCTGCTGGTCCACGGCGACGAGCACCAGTACGAGGTGGAGCCGGCGTACGCCGGGGTTCCCACCCTGACGCGCCTGGAGACCTTCGGGTCCACCGCCTCGCAGTGGATCCGCGTCACGGCCGACCCCAACGACCAGAAGGTGTTCACCTGGGAGCCCCAGACGGTCCCCGCCGACTGATCTGGTGGGTTCCCGCCGCCGCGACGGCCGGCCTCCCCGGGACGCAGCGGGGGGCCGGCGAGCGGCCACCGTCTCGCGTCCCGTTGAGGCGGTGTTGACCGCTGTCGATCACATGGCGGTCTTTCGGTGTTCCTGTTCGCTGGTCAGAGTGCCTCGCGGACCCGGCGAAGGTGTCGGCGGATCACGAGGAGCCGGTATGGGGCACCACCACCATCACCATCCGCACGGCGAGCCGCAGGAGGTCCCTCCCGTCCTGGACATGAACGTCCCGGACGAGGCGCTGTCGCCGGCCGAGGTGTCGCGCCGTTCGATGCTGCGGGGGCATGGACTGCGGATATCAGCAGCTTCCCGGCTTCCCCGAGCAGGAGGTCGTCCACGGTTTCCGGATGGTCGAGCTCAAGGGCCGGGACGCACGCACGGGACGCACGGGTGCACTGGTCGATCGGCCGGCGCGCTGGGAGGCAGGTGGCCGTGAACGCTTCCGTCGATGGCGGTGGGGCCGGCTCGGGGCAGAATGGGAGTCATGGGCACGTGGCTGGTCGGTCTCGGCATCGCTCTGGCGTGCGTGCTGGCCAGTTGGGCGGTGCTGGCGCTGCTCGCACGGCGTCTGCCACCGGGGATCCTGCGGGATTTGGTGGCGTTCATCCCCGATTGCGTCACCACGGTCCGGCGGTTGCGCAAGGATCCCCGCGTTCCGCGCAGGGCCAAGATCGCGATCGTGATCGCCGGACTGTGGGTGGTCAGCCCCATCGACCTGATCCCGGAGTTCCTGCCCGTCATCGGCCCGCTCGATGACGTGATCGTCGTCGCCTTGGCGCTGCGTTACGCAGGGCGCCAAGTCCCCCGTGAGGTGCTGCTCGCGGCCTGGCCGGGCGAGCCGCGCCTGCTCGAACGCCTGCTGGGGCCGCCGTCACCCGATGGCGTCGACGCCGACGCACCCCCACCCTGACCGGCGCCATCCGTCCGAGGCGGTGAGCAGCGGCCGGTGGCGGCCCCGCGGCGATGGCGGTCGCCGTGGTCAGGTGGGGGCCAGGAGGGGCCAGGGGGCGGCCTGTTCGACCTGTGCGGCCAGTGAGAGGAGTACGTCCTCGCGGCCCAGTGGCGCGGCGGCCTGGAAGCCGATGCTGGTCGAGGCCGAGCTCCCGGCCGCCGTGTTCCCGGCGTCGTCGCGCAGCTTCACCACGGCCCCGACGCGCTTGCCGAACCGCTCGTCCGGGACGCCCGCGACCAGGACGTCCATGACGGAGGGGTGCGACTTGAGGATCTGCTCGACCTCCGCCGGGAAGATCTTCTCGCCGCCGGAGTTGATGCAGCCCGACCCGCGGCCGTGCACCACGATCGAGCCGTCCTCCTCGACCTCGGCGAGGTCGCCCTGGGCTTGTTTCGCGGCATGACCGTTTCGCGGTACCCAACACGCCGGCCGTGGACCGCGCCAGTCGCTGTCCCGAAGAGCGGCATCTTGGGGAAGTTGCGGCACCCGGGGAAAGTTGGCGACGTCGTGTTGGTATGTTGTCGACATGGTGTCGATAAATATGCGGGTGTGGGGCTGATGTTCCTCGCCATTCGTGAGCTGCGGTTCGCCAAGGTCCGGTTCGGGCTGATGGGCGCCGTGGTGGGGTTGATCGCGGTCCTCATGGTCATGCTGTCCGGGTTGTCGGTGGGGCTGGTCAGGGACGGGGTGTCGGGGCTGCAGAACCTGCCGGTCACCTCGTTCGCGTTCGAGCGCGGCGTCCAGCACGACTCCGCCTTCTCCCGCAGCGTGGTGGACGTGTCCGCCGTGGACGCGTGGCGCAGCCGGCCGGGTGTGGCGGAGGCGGTCCCCTACGGCAACACCCTCATCAACGCCAAGAGCAACCGTGGCGTGGACATCGACCTCGCCCTGTTCGGGGTGACACCGGACTCCTTCCTCTCCCCCAAGGTGAGCGAGGGTACGCGGCTGAACGCCGCGGACGGCATCGTCGTCAGCGGCACCGCCCTGGACGCCGGCCTGCGCGTCGGCGACACCATCACCGTCGACCGCCTCGGGACCAAGCTGCGGGTCGTGGGCGCCACCGCGGAGCAGAACACCTTCGGCCATGTCGACGTGGCCTACGTGCCCCTGCAGACCTGGCAGCTGATCAAGGCCGGAGCCGCGCCGGGCGACCCGGTGCCCGAGCACGCCGCCCAGGACATCACCGCCGTGGCGGTGCGCGCGCAGCCCGGCGCCTCGGTCGACCTGGCCGCCGGGGACACCGCCGCCGGCACCGAGAGCCTCACCCTGAAGCAGTCCTACGGCGCCTCGCCCGGCTACACCGCCGAGACGTCCACACTCCAGCTCATCCAGGGGTTCCTGTACGCCATCTCCGCGCTGGTCGTCGGAGCGTTCTTCGCGGTCTGGGCGATCCAGCGCCAACACGAGGTCGCCGTGCTTCGCGCCATGGGCGCATCCAGAGGCTGGCTGCTGCGCGACGCGCTCACCCAGGCGTTCATTCTCCTGCTCGCCGCCGTCGCGGTCGGCGCCGGCATCGGCGTCGGCCTCGGCTCGCTCATCACCGGCGGCGGGGCGCCGTTCGCCCTCAGCGCACCCAGCGTCACCGGCGCCGCCACCGGGATCGTCCTGCTCGGCCTCCTCGGCGCCGGGATCGCCGTCGCCCGCATCGCCTCCATCGACCCGGCCACCGCTCTCGGAGGAAACCGATGACAACCCACACCACACCCGCCGCCGGGCCGCAGGACGGCGACGCGACCGCACCCGGCCGGCCGGGGCTGGTCATGCAGGGCGTGTGCCTCCAGCACGGCGACGGCACCGAAACCGTGCAGGCCCTCGACAACGTCGACCTGGTCGTGCGGCCCGGCGAACTGGCCGCCATCGTCGGCCCGTCCGGCGCCGGCAAGTCGAGCCTGCTCGCGGTCGCGGGCGGCCTGGCCCGCCCCGACAGCGGCACGGTCACGGTCGCCGGCCTCGACATCACCGCCGCCAGTGCCAGGGCCCGAGCCAGACTGCGGCGCGAGCACATCGGATTCGTCTTCCAGTCCGGCAACCTGGTCCCGGCGCTCACCGCCCTGGACCAGCTCCGGCTGCCGCTGCGGCTGCGGCCGCGCCGCCAGCGCTCCGGCCGCGACCCCCGCGCGCTGCTGGCCGACGTCGGCATGGCCGACAAGGCCGACCGCCACCCCCACAAGCTGTCCGGCGGAGAACGGCAACGGGTCGGCATCGCCCGGGCCCTGGTGACCCAGCCGAGCGTACTGCTCGTCGACGAGCCCACCGCCGCCCTGGACCGCGCCCGCAGCCACGACATCGTCCGGCTGCTCGCCCACGAAACCGACCAGCACGGCGTGGCCGCCGTCATGGTGACCCACGACCACGACGTCCTCGAACACTGTGACACCGTGTACGAGATGATCGACGGGCGCCTCACCGCACTCGACTGACACACCGTCCAGGCCGGTCCAGCGAGTCCGGCGGGACGGCGAGGCCGGGACGGCGGGCCGGTGCGGCAGGTACAGCGGGACGGCGGGAAAGGGGGGTCACGTGCCGAAGATCCAGGCACCGACCGTCGCCCAGCATCGGGCCGAACGGCGGGCCGCCCTGCTCGACGCCGCCCGCACGCTGCTGTCCGAGCAGCCCGAGCAGGCCCCCAGCCTCGCCGACGTCGCCCGCCGGGCCGGGCTCGCCCGCTCCAGCGTGTACGCCTACTTCACCTCCCGCGACGACCTACTCGACGCCCTCATCGTCGACACCTTCCCGCGCTGGTCCGCCTACGTCGAGGCGCAGATGGAAAAGGCCAGGACTCCCGGCGACCGAGTCCTGGCCTACATCCAGGCCAACCTGCGCCTCGTCGCCCGAGGCGACCACGCGCTGGCCCGCGCCCTCGCGGGCACCGGCCGCGCCGACACTCTGGCCAACTCCAGCCGGCTGCTCCACGACGAGCTCCAGACGCCGCTCCGCGCGGCCCTCGCCGAACACGGCGCGGCCGACCCCGACCGGACGGCCGAACTCGTCCAGTCGCTCGTCTACACCCTCACCCGCATGATCGAGGACGGCCTGGCCGAACGCACCGCCCGCCGCCTCGCCCGCGAACTACTCGCGCCGTACCTCCACTCCGCGACGCCGCCTCCGGAGTGACGGTGGAACTCGGGCCCCCTGGCTTCCACACCTGACGCGCGGCCAGGATCGGGTCGAAGGATCGCGGCACCCGCCACGGTCGTGGCTTCTGGAGTCTCCTCAGCGGCTCCGCAGACCGTCCTCAAGTGTCCAGGGCCGAGGCGTCCGAGACTCGGTATCGCACGGGGCGCGCCGGTCGCGGCGCAGCGCCCCTGATCAGCGAGACCCGACGAAGGGCGTCACCATGCAGCACAACACCGTCCACCCCAAGCGCACCCTCACCGTCCTCGGGGCGGCGGGGATGACGGCCGCCGGGCTTCTCGCCGGGGCGGTCCCGGCCCACGCCGCCACCCTCCAGCCGGCCGTGTTCCCCGACCACGTCGAGTTCCTGGGCAACGAGAGCAACGCCGACGTCTCCGGCCCGGTGAAGCTCTCCATCTGGCCCGACGGGACCTGGAACATCTACTCGAAAACCCGCAACGGGCGTCCCGCCTTCCGGAACGTCCACTGGACGTGCGTCGTCAGCGTGACGGTCGGCTCGTCCAGCAACGAGACCAGTATCAGCACGAACACCGTCAGGATCAGGAGCAAGCGGAGCCACACGTTCGACGTGTCCGGCACCAGCACGAACCTCGCCGTCAACTACGACTCGATCATCAACCCCGGCTTCGGCAGGGTCGACTGCGACATCCACTTCGGCTAGTGAGCCCGCGGACCATGCCGGCCGGAGGGTGACGCCGGCGGGCCGCTCGCGCGGTGGCGGCCCGCCGGCACGGCCCGGGTCAGGAAAGGCGTTCGAGGAGTTGCCCGATGCGGCGGTCGATGCTCGCGAAGCCGAACCGAGCGGTGGTCGCCCCCGCGTCCGTGGCGAGAGCACGCGCACGGTCCGGTTCGGCGTCGGCGAGCAGTTCGGCATAGGCGAGCCGGGTGCGGGCGAGGAACAGGGGTGCCCGGAGACGGCGGTTGACGGTGAGGGCGAGGTCGTAGGCGGCGGCCGCGCCCTCGACGCGGCCGACGGTCGCGAGCGCGAGACCGAGCCCGTAGGCGATCGACCCCTCGGTGGTCGCTCCCGTGCTGGCGACCTGGTTCCGCCAGCGGCCGAGGACCGGCACGAGCCGGGACGCGGGGACGGGGAGGGCGAGCGCGTGGCAGACCTCCGCCCACAGCATCAGGGTCGTCGACCAGAACTGGGGCGCGCCGCCGGACGAGACGTCGAGGGCGCCGGCGAGGTCCCGGGCTTCGGATTCGCGGCCGAGCTCGCACCGCACGTAGGCCAGGCCGGCCCTGAAGACCTGCAGCGCGGGGTTCTCCTCGTGGATCCGCCCGATCGGCTCGGCCACTTCGGCGAGGCGGTCCTGGGCTCGGCGGATCTGGA
Source organism: Actinomadura latina NBRC 106108 (assembly GCF_001552195.1). Classification (GTDB taxonomy): domain Bacteria; phylum Actinomycetota; class Actinomycetes; order Streptosporangiales; family Streptosporangiaceae; genus Spirillospora; species Spirillospora latina. The sequence goes on along the minus strand of NZ_BCQS01000003.1, from coordinate 514,836 downwards.
AGATCTGGCCGGCGTAGCCGAAGAACGCCTCGGGCTGCCCCGTCGCGACGCCGATCTCGAGCGCGGTGTGCGCGGCGGTCTCGGCTCCGTCCAGATCGCCGTCCAGGAAGAGGTGGATCGAGCGCGTCTGCTCGTTGGTCCAGCGGACGTACGGTTCCGGGCTGCGCCTGGCGAACGCGTCCCGGATCCGCTTCTCCCGGTTCATCGCGTCGCGGTCGCCGCGTTCGAGCGCGATCTCCTCGTAGGACATCGAGAGCATGCCGCGCAACTGGGCGTCGCCGGTGCGTTCGGCGGCGGCGACGCCCTCGTTCAGCAGGACGACACGGCGTTCCAGCGCGTCCGGGATGCGCAGCGCGCTTTCGGCGAGGCGCGCCGTGCGCGCGATGACGCGGTCGTCGCCGGCCTCGCGGGCGAGCGCGAGCGCGCGCGCGGCGGCCTCTTCGACCTGCTCGTCCGGCGCACCGTGGAGCTCGATGGCGAGGATCGCCTGGAGGAGCGCGCCGTCGGATGGACGGGGCCGTGTCGCGATCGCGCGCCGCAGGATCTCGATCCGCTCCTCGTCGATCGTCCCGAACTGGCTGACATCGCCGCGGTTATTGGCGAGCGCCGCGCGCACGAGGAGGCCGCCGTGCCCGCGGTCGATGGCGAGGCGGCCGGCCTCCAGGAGAGATTCGCGGTGTGCGGGGTCGCCGGCCTGGCGCTGGGCGGTCCCGAGGCCGACCAGCGTTTCGCAGCGCCGCGTCGCGTCGCCGGCGGGGAGGAGTTCGAGGGCTTGCCGGTACCAGGTGACCGCTTCGTCGGGCGCGAGGTGGGCCAGCGCATAGTCGCCCGCCCGCTGCGCGTACTCGGCGGCCTTGGCGCGGTTGTGGGGGGCGAGCGCATGGATCCAGTGATGGGCGATCTCGCCCGCCTGCTCGCCCGCGTCGCCGTCGTTCCGCCGCTCCAGCGCCATGGCGACCGCCTGGTGGGAGATCGCCCGCGCGGTGGGGCTCAGCTCCGCGTACAGGGTGTGGGCGACGATGGCGTGCGTGAACGCGAACCGCCCGGCGGTGTCGGTGACGAGCGCGTTGTCCACGGCCGGTGCGAGGCGCCCGAACGTTCGGGCGGGGTCCTCGCCGAGCAGCTCGCAGAGCAGGTCGAGCTCGAAGTCCCGGCCGATGATCGACGCGGTGTCGAGTGCCTTGCGGGTACCGGGGCCGAGGCGCTCGACACGGCGGACCACGACCTCGCGCACGCTGACGGGCAGCCCCCGGGTCCGCAGGTGGTCCGGAGCCGTCCAGCGGCCGTCGTCCTGCTTGGCTACGGCTCCGGTTTCGGCGAGGTGACGGAGGATCTCGGTGACGAAGAACGGGTTGCCCTCCGTCTCTGCCCGCAGCACGTCCCGCAGCGCGAGTCCGTCCCGGTCCATCTCGTGGCCCGCGACGGACTCCAGGAGGTCGAGCACCTCGCCGTCATCGAGGCCGCGCAACGCCAGCCGGGTGACGCCCGGTTCGCGATGGGTCGCGGCCAGCAGCGCGGCCAGCGGGTGCGAGGCGTCGAAGTCGGAGTCCCGGAACGTCCCGATCACCAGCACCGGTGTCGTCAGGGCCCGCCCGACGAGGTGACGCACGAGGGCGAGCGTCTGCACGTCCGCCCAATGCAGGTCGTCGAGGACGACGAGCGCCGGCCTGCCCCGTACCGAGACCGCGACGAGCACGTCGACGACCGAACCGTAGACGGCGAACCGCGCGGAATCCGATTCCAGGTCCGCCGCGCCCGTACCGCCCAGCAGCGGCGCGAGCGCTTCGCGGCGGCCGGCGAACACGTCGGGGGCATGGTGGTCGAGGCTCGTGAGCACTTCCCGCCATGGCTGGTACGGGATCGACAGCTCCTCGTCGCAACGCCCGTACAGCACCACCGCCTCGTGGTTCTCCGCCGCCGCGAACACCGAACACAGCGTCGTCTTGCCGATCCCGGCCTCTCCGCTCACCAGGACGACCCGGCGCCGCCCCGAGGCGGTGACGTCCTTCCAGGCGTCGGCGAGCACCGCGCGCTCATGCTCCCGGCCGGCGAACCCCAGCCCCGGCGACGCCGCCAGCCGGGCGGGGAGAGGGACGTCGCGCCGGGCGCCCGGTCCGTCCGCGCCCGCCGCCTGTACGACGACCGTCCCGACGAACTGGTAGCCGCGCCGGAACACGGTGCGGATGAGCCGTTGCTCCTTGCCGGTGTCACCGACCGCCATGCGGGCCGTCCGGAGCGCCGTGGTGACCGCCGCCTCGCTCACGAAGCGATCGCCCCACACCGCGTCGAGGAGTTCCTCCTTGGACACGACCCGGTCGCGGTGCGTGATCAGATGATGGAGGACGTCGAGCGCCCGGGGCTCGACCGGGACGCGTTGACCCGCGAGCCGTAATTCATAAAGGGCGGTGTCGAGCTCAAATCCGTCGAAACGGTACAAAGCCCCGTCCACGCGTGAATGCTACCACTCAAGCCAGTCCGAACCGCACGATGCGCCCGCGGAACCGCCCTGGCCGAAACCGGTCCGCCGCAGGTCATACCGGACGGCGCCAGGACGCCCACGAGTACCAGAACTTCACCTTCCTCATATGCGAAAGGTATGGCCTCAATACCAAAGAAACCACCACTGCCCGCCGAGCTGGGAACTCCGAACTTACTCCTCCTGGAATTGTGCGTTCGCCATGCGGTCGCGCAGACTCGGTGGCCTGGCGCCGAACAGGTAGGGATAGGGAGAGGCGACAAGGTCGTCGAACGGAGCCTTGAGCGTCGCGATGCCCGTGAGGGCGACCTCGCCCGCGCCGATCAGCATCCCGGCGCTGATCCCGTAGGTGATGCCGCTGAGCGGCCGTTCGTGCGCACCCTTGGGCCTCAGGTCGCTGATCAGGAACAGGATGGCGGGCAAGGCGAGCGAGGGGCAGATCGCGGCCGACAGCCAAGGCTCCGCGGGTACCTCGGTCGAAGGAGTACGCGCTACCGGCGGCGCGGATGTAGAGGGCGACGGCCGCGGCGCCGAGCACCAGGCAGACCGCTTCACGGCGGCCGAGCCGTTCGCTCAGGCCGAGGCGCACGATGAAGGGCAGGAGCGCCGGCCCGGCGAGCATCGCAGGCTGGACGGCGGACAGCGGGAGCGCCGTGAGCGCGAGCAACCTCAGCCCGGATCCCACGCCGATGACGGTGAAGCCGAGGACCGCGGTCGCCACCACGGTCAGCAGCCACACCATGACCGGCAGCCAAGGGCCGCCCACGGACGCGCTTCGGGTGGCCGACGACGGAGAGACGCGACCCGCCGGTCCAGCGTCTCGTCCTGGGCCTCCCAGACTTCGCCCATGCCGCCCGGAGCTTGACGCATGCCTATATGGGAATATGATGGCGGACATGGCACGAGCAGCGACGACGTCGGACGTCTTCAACGCGATCGCCGAGCCGCAGCGCCGGGAGATCCTGGCGCTGCTGCGGGCGGGTGAGCGGCCGGTGACCGAGTTGGCCCGGGAGCTGGGGATGACCCAGCCGGGGGCGTCCAAACACCTGCGGGTACTCCGGGAGGTCGGGCTGGTGCGAGACCGCAGGGACGGCAAGCAGCGCCTGTACGGCCTCGACGCCCGCGGGCTGCGGCCCGTCCACGAGTGGACCGGCGGGTTCGAGCGGTTCTGGAACGAGAGCTTCGACCGGCTGGACGCGTACGTGCAGGACCTGAAGCAGGCAAGGCAGGAGGAGGAGTAGCTGATGAGCGCAATGGGACGGGGAGCGCCCGCGCAGTCCGCGGCGGCCGACCGCGAGATCGTCATCTCCCGGGTGATCGACGCCCCGCGAGAGCTGGTGTTCGAGGCGTTCACCGAGGTCCGGCACCTGTCGCAGTGGTGGGGGCCGGAGGGGTTCACGACCACCACGGCGGCGTTCGAGTTCCACGTCGGCGGGGAGTGGGACTTCGTGATGCACGGCCCGGACGGGACCGACTACACCGAGTGGATCTCCTGGACCGAGATCGTCCCACCGGAGCGGATCGCGCTGCTCCACGGCGAGTCCCGCCATGATCCCAACGCCTTCGAGTCGGTCCTGACGTTCGCACCGGACGGTGCGGCGACCCGGATCGAGATGCGCACGGTGTTCCCCACCAAGGCACTGCGCGACGAGGCGGTCGAGAAGTACCACGCGATCGAGGGCGGCCGGCAGACCCTGGGCAACCTGGCCGCCTACGTCACCGAGATCGTCCGGAAGGGAGCGGAGGGCTGATGGCCGGCAAGGTGTTCTTCAGCGTGTCGATGTCGCTGGACGGGTTCATCGCGCCCGGCTCCCTCGGGGAGCTGATGGGGCGGCAGTGGATGGAACTCCAGCAGTGGGTGTTCCCGCAGCGGTTCTTCCGGGAGAACCTGAAGCTCGGCGAGGACGGAGAGGAAGGGCGCGACAACGACATCCTGCGGGAGACGTTCGAGCGAACCGGCGCGAGCGTGATGGGCAAGCGCATGTTCGACGCCGGCGAGCGGATGTGGCCGGAGGAGGCGCCGTTCCACACGCCGGTCTTCGTCGTGACGCACGAGAAGCGCGACCCCTGGGAGCGTCCGGGCGGGACCACCTTCCACTTCGTCAACGACGGCATCGAGACCGCGCTCGACCAGGCCCGCGAGGCCGCCGGCGACCGCGACGTCCGCATCGCGGGCGGCGGCGAGACGATCCTGGAGTACGTGAACGCCGGCCTGGTCGACGAGTTCTCGATCGCGCTGTCGCCCGTGCTGTTCGGGTCCGGTATCCGCCTGTTCGAGGGCGTGGACGCGGGCCGCGTGGCCCTGGAGCCGGTCAGTACGGAGCCCTCCCCGAGGGCGACGCACCTGACCTACGCCGTCCGAGAGCGGTAGGCGGACGATCACTGCGCCGGGCGGGCGAGCTGATTTCACAAAGCGCCCGCCCGGCTCTTTCCCCCGACGCTTTAATCGCCTATCGTCGATTAACGATGAATACTGAGATGAGGCCGCTCGACCGGTCCACGGCGACCGAGTACGCGGCCTGGTTCAAGGCCCTGGCCGATCCGACCCGCATCCAGATCGTGTCGCTGCTGGCCCGCCAGGGACGCCCGATGAGCGTCGGGGAGATCGTCGAGTTCGTGGACGTCGGCCAGTCCACCGTATCGACGCACCTGAAAGTGCTGGCCGAGGTCCGGTTCGTGCTGGCCGACAGCCGCGGCACCGCACGCTTCTACCGGATCAACGACGCCTGCGTGGCCTGCTTCCCCTCGGCCGCCGACATCGTCATGGGCAAACCCGCCCCTGCCGTGTCGGCCATCGTCCACGCCGCCGAGCCTGACCATGGAGACGAGTGAGTGATGTGCACGCCGTCCCGGACGCGGCCAACGCGATGACCGTCCCGCCGAGCGGAATCACGATCCGCGCCATGCGCCCCGAGGACTCCGGCCGAGTGCTGGCGATCTACCAGACGGGCCTGGACACCGGCGATGCCAGCTTCGAGGTCAGCGCACCCACCTGGGACGCCTTCGATGCTTCCAGACTGCCGCAGCACCGCCGCGTGGCCGTGGAGGGCGGCGAGATGCTGGGGTGGATCGCCGCAGCGGCGGTGTCCGACCGGTGCTGTTACGCCGGCGTCGTCGAGCACAGCGTCTACATCGCTCCGCGAGCTCGCGGCCGCGGCGTCGGCACGGCGCTGCTGGCGGCTTTCGTCGCCTCCACCGAGGCCGCCGGAATCTGGACGATCCAGACCGGCGTCTTCCCCGAGAACACCGCCAGCCTGCGCCTCCACCACGCCGCGGGCTTCCGGACGGTGGGCACCCGCACCCGCCTCGGCCGCCACCACGGCCGATGGCGCGACGTCGTCCTTCTCGAACGCCGCAGCACCGTCGCCGGAACCGACTGACCCGGCGTCCGGCGGAGGGCTCGGCCGACGGCGCCGATGGCCCCGCCTGCCGAGCCCTGTGGTTCACCGCGGCGCTCGTCCCGCACCGGCCGGTGTCAGGCCGGCTGCCGGTCGGTGCCGCGCACCTCGATGCGGTCCGGCGTCCGCCCGGTCGCGCCGGTGCCGGTGCCGGTCCGGGACGTGCCGCGCCGGCGCAGCAGCCGCATCGCGTTGGCGATGACGACCAGGACCGAGACCTCGTGCACAAGCATCCCGATCGCCATGGTGACGCCGCCCAGGAGCACGCCCGCGAGCAGCAGCCCGACGGTGACCAGCGCGATCGCGATGTTCTGCCGCATGACCGAGACGGTGCGGCGGGCCAGGCCGACGGCCTGCGGCAGCTTGGACAGGTCGTCCTTCATCAGGGCGATGTCCGCGGTCTCGATCGCCACGCCCGTTCCCGCCGCGCCCATCGCGACGCCGATGTCGGCGGTGGCGAGGGCGGGGGCGTCGTTGACGCCGTCGCCGACCATGGCGACCACGTGGCCGCGGGCCTGCAGGACGCGGACGACCTCCAGTTTGTCCTCCGGCAGCAGTCCCGCGTGGACCTCGTCGACGCCGACCTGCGCGGCGACGGCTGCGGCGACCCGCCGGGTGTCCCCGGTGAGCATGACGACCTTCTTCACGCCGGCGGCGTGCAGGTCGGCGACCATCCGCGCCGCGTCCGGCCGGACGCGGTCGGCGACGGCGACGACGCCGGCCCACTGGCCGTCCACCGACACGACCATCGGGGTGCGGCCCGCGGCGGCGAGGTCCTCGACCACGGCGGCGGCCCCGGCGTGCGGGACCCCCTCGTCCTGCTGAAGTGCCAGGTTGCCCACCGCGACTCGGTGCCCGTCGAGGGTCGCGACGATGCCCTTGCCCGGCACCGGTTCGGTCGCGTCCGGGAGACCGGTGACGTCCAGGCCCTCGGCGCGCGCGGCCTCGACGATCGGACGGGCCAGCGGGTGCTCCGAGCCGGCCTCGGCGCGGGCGGCCCAGCGGAGCACGCCCGCGCGGGTCCACGTCTCGTCCGCCGGCACCACGTCGGTCAGGTGGGGCCGGCCCTCGGTCAGGGTGCCGGTCTTGTCCAGCGCGACGGCGTCGATCCTGGCGGACGTCTCCAGGAACTCCCCGCCCTTGATGAGGATGCCGTCCCTGGCGCCGCGGCCGATGCCGGCGACGATCGCGACCGGGATGGAGATGACCAGCGCGCCGGGGCAGCCGATGACCAGCAGCGTCAGCGCCAGCACGACGTCGCCGGTCGCGACCCCGAAGACCAGCGCCAGGACGATGATCGACGGGGTGTACCAGGAGGAGAACCGGTCCATGAACGCCGCGGCGCGCGCCTTGGCGTCCTGCGCCTCCTCGACCCGGTGGATGATCCGGGCCAGCGTGGTGTCGGCGCCGACACCGGTCGCCCGCACCTGCAGGAAGCCGCCCATGGAGACCGTGCCGGCGAACACCCGGTCGCCGGCGGCCTTCTCCACCGGGATCGACTCACCGGTGATGGACGCCTCGTCCAGCGCGCCCGAGCCGTCGATCACCACACCGTCGACCGGCACCTTGGCGCCGTTCTTGACCAGCACCGTCTCACCGTGCGCCACCGAGGCGGCGGGCACCTCCGCCTGGTCGCCGTCGCGGAGCACCACGGCCACGTCCGGGGCCACCGCGACCAGTTCGGCCAGCGCCGACCTCGTCCTGCTCAGCGTGGCGTTCTCCAGCGCGTGACCGATGGCGAACAGGAAGGTCACCGCGGCGGCCTCCCAGTACTCACCGATGATCACCGCGCCGATCGCGGCCACCGAGACCAGGAGGTCGATGCCGACCACCCGGGCCGTCAGGGCCCGGACCGCGTTGACGGCGATACGATGGCCGGCCGCCACCGCCGCCGCGACCATCAGCACGTCACCGAGCGCACCGGTGCCCGGCGCGGCCGAGGCGGCGAACGACGCGACGATCAGAAGGGCGCTCAGCAGCGGCACGCTCCACCGCCACGAACCCCATGCCCGGATCCTGTCCATCTGCTCCCACTCCTCCCGGAAAACGTCCCTGTCGACGTCTGATCCGGACGTTAGGCGGGATCACCCGGGAGTTCCTTGACGCGGATCAAGCCGCCGCGATCCGGGCGAATGGACCGCGCCGCTCGCGCCGGCAGGAGCCGATCCGCTCCCCGCGGCAGGACCGGCCCGGCACCGCTCGCGGTCAGCGCGGGACGGCGGCCCGGTCCAGGGCGTCGACGTCGCGGATGACGACGTCGCGGCGGCCGCGCAACTCGACGGCGCCGGCCGCCGACAGCGCGGCGAGCGATCGGCTGAGGGTTTCCGGCGTCGTCCCCAGGTGGGCGGCGACGTCCTTCTTCGCCATCGGCAGCCGGACGGCGGGCACGCCGTCCCGCAGGTCGGCGGGCAGGTCGAGCAGGTAGGCCGCGACGCGCGCGGTGACGTCGGCGGAGGTGACCGCCGCGAGCAGCCGCTCGACGGAGGTGAGCCGGTCCGACAGCGTGCGCAGCATCCGCATGCCGATGTCGGGGTGGTCGTGCAGCAGCGTCGAGAGGTCGCGGTGGTCGAAGACGCACATCCGGCTGTCCTCAAGGGCGACCGCGAAGTGCTCGGGACGGTGGCCGGTCAGGAACGTCCGCTCCCCCACCACGTCGCCCTCGGCCGCCGTCCGCAGGATCTGCTCCTGCCCGCTGGGCGCCAGGTGGCTGATCTTGAGCCGGCCGGCGTGCATGACCAGCAGCCGGGAGACGGGCTGCCCCGGGGCGAAGACCGTCTCCCCCTTCACCGCGACCACCGGCCGCGCGAACCCGGCGACCTCGCGCTGCTCACGGTGCGTCAGCCCCTGGAAGATCGGAACCCGGGTCACGCACAGGTCTTCCTCCACCATGCCGCCAGCCTGCCATGCGCATCGCTGGACGGTGCTTGACGCACGTCAAGGAAACGGGCGGCCCGAATGGTTAGCGTGCGGTCATCAGGTGAAAGACCGGTCCCGATACGGGCCGCCAGGGAAGGAGATCAGGGCCATGTCCAGTGCAACGACCACCAAGACCGTCCTCCGCGCCGAGGGTTTCTCGTGCCCGTCCTGCGTGCAGAAGATCCAGAAGCAGGTCGGCCGCCTCCCCGGCGTCGACTCGGTGAAGGTCCACTTCGCCTCGTCCCGGATCGAGGTCGTCCACGACCCCGCGCAGGCCACCCAGGACGACCTGGTCACCGCGGTCAAGAAGGCCGGCTACGTCTCCTACCCCGCCGCCTTCTGACACGCCGCGCCCTCAGCCGGATGGCGCCCGGCCGTTATTTTCAGCGGTCGCCCTGAGAATGGCCTTCGCCGGCGCCTTCCGGTGAAAGGCGCTATTTCACCGAGTTGTGCCGCGGGTGCCCGTGTCGTGCCAGACCGCTTGGGCGCCGCTGTGCCCGATCCGGACCACCTGGACGCCCGTGCCGGCCGCCGCGCCGACCGTCAGGAGGATGGCCACCATCGTCACCGCCTTGGTCCAGCTCGGCGGCCGATCCGCGGTTCGCCGGACGTAGAGGCCGACGGCGACCATGAGGGCGAGCGCCAGCCAGAGCGCGGCCACCAGCGGCAGAAGAGTGTCCCCCAATTCCGCATGCTCCTCCACGAGGGAAGACCTGGCTACTTGATCTTCCAGGTGTTCCCCGCTTTCGGTGGCCAAGGGGATTACCAGGACGGTGACAGTGGCCAGCCCGAGAACCCAGGGGGCCAGTAGTCGTCGCGCCCTGGGCCATAGGGCCGTCGTCATTGCGGCCAGCACCGTCAATGGCACCAGAAAGACCACAACGTGGACGATGAGCGGATGGGCGGGAAGACCCCAGACAGTGGTCGGCATTCTCGACCTTTCAGGTGACCGTTGATCCGACGATCATGTCCGGTATCCGGGCCGAGCCACTACCTTCGTCCGGACATTCAGAGAGTTCTCATAGAACCCGCCCGCCCCTGGCGGTCACTCCCCGGCGGTGGCATCGGGGTCTCGGTCCAGTTCGAGGTCCTGGTAGGAGCGGGGATCTTCGAGAGGCTCGACGTGGGTGAAGACGGTGGCGTGCGGCAGCGAGCGGCGAACGTCGTCCTCCACGGCCTCGGCGAGGTCGTGGCCCTGCTGGACGGTCCAGTCGCCGGGGACGAGGATGTGGAACGAGACGAACGCGCGGCGCCCCGACTGCCGAGTGCGCAGCGCGTGGAAGTCGACCCCGTCCCGCGTGAAGGACGCCAGCACGTCGTTGACCAGCCGCCGCTCGGCGGAAGGGAGGGCGCGGTCCATCAGGCCGCCGGCGGAGCGGCGGATCAGCATGGTGCCGGTGTAGACGATGTTGACGGCGACGATGATGGCGATGACGGGGTCCAGGCGCTGCCAGCCGGTGACCGCGACGGCGGCGACACCGGCGATGACGCCGACGGAGGTCCACACATCGGTCATCAGGTGCTTGCCGTCGGCCTCCAGGGTGATCGACCGGTGGCGGCGTCCGGCCCGGATCAGCACCAGCCCGACGGCCAGGTTGATCAGTGAGGCGACCGCCGACACCGCGAGGCCGACGCCGACGTCCTGGATCGGCTGCGGGTGGAGCAGCCGGTCGACGGCGGTGCCGACGATCCCGATGGCGGCAACGAAGATCATCATGCCTTCGGCGCCGGCGGAGAAGTACTCGGCCTTGGTGTGCCCGTAGGCGTGCTCCTCGTCGGCGGGCCTGCCCGCCCACCGCAGCGCGACGAGCGCGACGAGGGCGGCGACCAGGTTCACCACCGATTCGAGGGCGTCCGACAGGAGTCCGACCGAACCCGTCAGCAGCCAGGCACCGGCCTTCAGGGAGATGGTCGCGACGGCGGCGCCGACCGACAGCCACAGCAGCCGCGTCAACCGCCGCTGCCGGTCGGCGGCGCCACCGGACGGAACCGTGAGTGAGGCGCCCAACGAGTGCTCCTTGGTACTTGGTACTTGGTAGGGCCGCACCGCTCCGGTGAATCGAGCGGCCGTTCATGGACGTGCAGGCGGGACCTTCGCCCCTGAAGGCCGGTGCTCGGTCGCCCTACGCTGGGCAGTGACAGCGCGAACGCCGGCCTCCGGGCCGTCTGCCCGGGGCCGTGTGCCGCACACGTCCACGGGAAGGAGGGGCCATGCCCCCGCACTGCGACTCACTGGATGGACCCGTCGTCACCGCCGCGCGCCAGGCGTTGGAATCCGATGACGTGCGGGTGGTCCTACCGTACGTGCCCCTCCGCGACGAGGACGAGATCCGGTCGGTGTTCGAGAGCGTGCGCGAGGCCCGAGGCTCGGACGAGCCGGCTCGCGACGTGGCGGACCGCCTGTTCTTCGAGACCGTCGTCCGTCTCCACCGCATGGGCGAGGGCGCCCCGTACACCGGGCTCAAGCCGGCCGGGCTGTCGGTCGGGCCGGTCATTCCACTCGCCGAACGCGCCATCGAGGCCGACTCGCCGAAACCCGTGGCGGAGTACCTCACCGAGGCGCTGAACCAGCAACTGGAGCGCAGGCTCGCGGAAGTGTCGAGGCTGGCCTCCGTCAAGGACCGGTCCATCGCCGATGCCCGGGCCTACGTGGAGGCGATGCTGGGCTTCCAGGTCTACAGCCACCACCTGTGGAAGGCGATGGAGGCCCCGGCGCACAGCGAGCACAACGGCGCCGGACACTAGCGGGCTCGGGCCGTCCCCCGGCCCTCAGCTGGTATTTCGTACGTTTCCGGCGGGGCGGACGGGACAGGTTACGGCCTGTGGGGCAACCCATCAGGGGAGGGAACATGCTGATCAGCAACGTGTACCGGCCGGGCGTCCTCAGCTGCCGGGCGGAGGACCGGCTGGACCAGGTGGCGCGGCGGATGGTGGAGGACGACGTCGGCGCCCTCGCCGTCCTCGACGGTGAGCGGGTCGCCGGGATCATCACCGAGCGGGACATCGTCGGCGCGCTGGCCGCGGCGGCGGACCCGGCGTCCCGGGCCACGGCGTACGCCTCGACCAGGCTCAAGACCGCCGCGCTGGACGAGGACTCGCGCGAGGTCGCCCGCCGGATGCTGGAGGAGGGCATCCGCCATCTGCCGGTCGACGACCACGGACGCCTGGTCGGCATGGTGTCGATGCGCGACCTGCTCGCTCTGGAGACATGGGCGCTGTGACGTCCGGCCGCGACGCGGGCGCCGGGCACGGAGACTTGTGCCTGGTCACGGGCGCCAGCGGCTACATCGGCGGGCGGCTGGTCCCCGAGCTGCTGGACGCCGGTCGGCGGGTGCGGTGCATGGCCCGTTCGGCGCGGCGGCTGCGCGACTACCCGTGGGCCGGGCGGGTGGAGATCGTGGAGGCCGACGCCACCGATCCGGAGGCGACCCGGCGTGCGCTGGAAGGCGTCGACGTCGCCTACTACCTGATCCACGCGATCGGCGGCGCGGGCGGTTTCGCCGAGAACGACCGCCGGGCGGCCCGCACGTTCGCCGGCGCGGCGCGGGACGCGGGGGTGAGGCGGCTGGTCTACCTCGGCGGCATGACTCCGGAAGAGGAGCTGTCGCCGCACCTGCGGTCCCGCGCCGAGGTCGGCAAGATCATGCTGGACAGCGGCGTGCCCACGGTGTGGCTGCGCGCCGCGGTGATCATCGGCTCGGGTTCGGCGTCGTTCGAGATGCTGCGCCACCTCACCGAGCGGCTGCCGGTGATGGTCACGCCGCGGTGGGTGCGCACCCGGATCCAGCCGATCGCGATCGGGGACGTCCTGCACTACCTCGTGGCGTCCGCGGACGTGCCCGCCGAGGTGAGCCGCGGCTTCGACATCGGCGGACCGGACGTGCTCACCTACGCCGGCATGATGCGGCGGTACGCCGCGGCGGCCGGGCTGCGCGGGCGCGTCATCGTCGCGGTTCCGGTGCTGAGCCCGTGGCTGTCGAGCCTGTGGGTGGGGGTCATCACCCCGGTCCCCGGCGCTCTCGCGCGTCCGCTGGTGGAGTCGCTGCGCAACGAGGTCGTGTGCACCGAGAACGACATCGCCGGGTACGTCCCGCCGCCGCCGGACGGGCCGACCGGGTTCGACCGCGCGGTCGAACTGGCGCTGCGCCGGGTCCGCGAGGCCGATGTGGCGACCCGCTGGTCGTCGGCCAGCACCCCGGGCACCCCGAGCGACCCGCTGCCGACGGACCCGGACTGGGCCGGCGGCAGCCTCTTCAGCGACGACCGCTCCTGCCGGGCGGACGCCCCGCCGGAGCGGCTGTGGGAGGTCGTCGAGGGGATCGGCGGAGAACGCGGCTGGTACTCCTTCCCGCTCGCCTGGCGGGCACGGGGCGTCATCGACCGGCTGGTGGGCGGGGTGGGGCTGCGGCGGGGCCGCCGTGACCCGCGCCGGCTCCGCATCGGGGAGACGGTCGACTTCTGGCGCGTCGAGGAGGTCGAGGCCGGGCGGCTGCTGCGGCTGCGCGCCGAGATGCGGCTGCCCGGCCTGGCCTGGCTGGAGTTCAGGGTGGCGGCGGAGGACGGCCGCGCCCGGCTGGAGCAGCGGGCGCTGTTCCACCCGCGGGGCCTCGCCGGCCACGCCTACTGGTGGGCGTTGCGGCCGTTCCACGACCGCGTCTTCGGCGGGATGTGCCGGGGCATCGCCCGCGCGGCCGGGCCACCGCGGCCGGACGGGCCCGCCGGGCCGCGCCGGCGTGTGCGCGCGCGGACGCATTCCGCACCGTAGCCCCTGGACGGCTGGGAGACCTGGACGGGCGGCACACGGGACGGACGGCACACGATGTCGTTCGTCCTCACCACCGACGCTGTCGACCAGGTTCGGCTCACCGGCCGGGCCATCAACGCGGAGTACTGCCCCTGCCCCCTCACCCGCCGGGGCGCGTGAGGGGGCGCTGCCGCACCGGCGGCACACCGGCCGCGGCAGTCAGCACGGAGTCGATCAGCATGTGCAGGTGGGAGCGGAACCGGTCGACGGCCTCCGGGGTGCGGCGGGTGCGGTGGCCGTGCGGCAGCGGAGTCGTGCCGCGCCAGCCGGCGGACGTGTCATCGTCGCCGGGGACGCCGTAGGTGACGAAGCCGGTCATGGTCCAGACCAGCGTCCACAGCATGTAGTCGACATCGACGCTCGGCGGCATCAGCGGCCGTACGGCGTCGCCGACCAGGTTCGTCAGCGGCCGATGGTACTGGGCCTCCAGATCGGCGCTTCCGGCGGCGTCGCCCAGCCACCGGTGCAGCCACAGCCGCGGGATGTGCGGATGCGACAGATGGAAGTCCAGGTAGGCGTCGAAGAAGTCGTGCAGGCCCTGCAGGGTCAGCGGCACGGTGATGGCCACGTCCTCCAGCATCGCCCGTTCCGCCTCATGCGCACGGCGCATGATGGTGTGGTAGAGCTGGAGCGTGCCGCCGGTCAGTTCCATCATCGTGGCGGCGTCCACCCCCGCGGCTTCAGCGATCATGCCGCCGGTCGTCCCGTCGAACCCGAGCTCGGCGAACAGCCGCGTCGCGACCTCGATGATCCGCTCTCGCGGAGATTCCTCCCCCATGGCAACAGCCTAGGAACCGCGTGCGCCGCGCTGCCCTGTCACCGGGTACGCAGACGGCAAAGGTAACGCCACCCAGTTCGGATGCTGCGCGGTTCACGCACACCTATGACGCTCCGGCCGAGCTCGTCTGGGAGCTGCTGACCACTGCCGCCGGCCTCGGGGAGTGGTTCGCCCCCGCCTCGCCTACCTGTCCCTGATCGCCGCCGCCTCCGGGCACGTCTCGTTCCGGCCGTCCGGCCCCGGTGCTACTGCCCTGGGGCCGGACGGCCGGAACGGCGCCAGACGGTGCCGATCTGAGTGCCGGCCCAGACGGTGGTGGTGTGCGGCACACGGGCCATCGAGTACGCGGTCACCCTGATGGGCGGGGTGGCGCGGGTCCAAAAGACGCCGTCGAAGTGCAGCAGGTGGGACGTGTCGTACGGGCTGGACAGCCAGACGCCGCCCCGCCCGTCGGAGGCCATCGAGCCGAGGAAGCCGACCGCGGACATCGGGCGCACCTCGCCGAGAGGGTCGGACGGGCCGGGAATCCGGTGGACGGTGAACCCGGAGCCGTCCCAGTGGTGCAGCGTCGGCGGCGGGAACAGCGGGTGCTGCTCAAGGGCGTAGAACCAGACGTCGTCGGGCGCGGTGTACTCGATCTGCAGGATCCAGTGCGCGTAGGTCGTCCCCCACGGCATGCGCGTCCACCCGGTGCCGTCGAAGTGCCAGAGCGGGGTCGGGCCGGTCTGCGATTCGCCCATTCCGCCGACCCAGACGTCCGAGGCGGTTCCGGCGGCGATGGCGTTGAGCCCGGACGGCTGCTCCAGCGTGAGCGTGTTCGCCCACCGGCCGTGCCGGCGCACGGACACCGTCGTCGCGTCCCCGGCCATCCCGGTCGCCCACAGGGCGCCCGTCCGGTCCAGGTCGATGGCCTGGAGCACCGTGCCGGCGGGACTGGACGCCGTCGCCCAGCGCCGGCCGTCCCAGTACAGCAGGTCCGTGCGCTCCTGGGGGTCCGGGCCGGCGGCGACGGCCCAGGCGCTCGCGGCGTGCCGGGCGCGGACCTCGTTGACGGCCGCCAGCCCCTCGGGCAGCGCGGCCCGCGTCCAGCCGCGCGGGGTCCCGTGCAGCATGACGGCACGCTGACCTGGCTGGAACACGTTCTCGGCGCCGCCGGTGAAGACGTGCGCCGGGTCCGGGGCGGCGATGCCGGTCAGGTTGCCGCGGCCTTCCAGCGGCGGGATGGGCACATCGGCCCATTCGCCCGGCGGCGGGCCGGCGGCGCGGGCGGTGCCGGTCAGCGGTCCGGCTACGGCGGCGCCGAGCAGCGCGGCGCCGCCGAAGGCGAAGGTACGGCGGGAGGGGCGGGGTGTCGGACGATCCACGGCGTCTCCTCGGGAGGGCGGACACTCATCGCCAGTATTTGCTGGCAAGGTTCGCCCGCTCCACACCCTGACCGGTTGCGGTCAGCGATCAACCCCGTCCCAGGAGTGCCCGGCGAGCCTCGTCCGGACGCCCCGCAGGCGTCCGGCACACGCGGGAACCAAGGTCAGAAGGGGAAATCGCGGTCCTGGTCGCGGACGGTGATCCACTGGAGTTCGCAGAACTCCTCGGCGGCGAAGCCCAGCCCGAAGCGGCCCCAGCCCGTGTCCTTGACCCCCCCGAACGGCATCTGCGGCTCGTCGTTGACGGGCTGGTCGTTGACGTGGACGATGCCGACGTCGAGCGCGGCCGCCAGGCGGAGGCCGCGCGGGCGGTCGCCGGTGATGACCGAGGCGACGAGGCCGAAGTCGGAGGCGTTGGCGCGGGCGACGGCCTCCTCGGCGGAGTCGACCGTCTCCAGCACGACGACCGGGCCGAACGTCTCGCCCTGCGCGATCTCGGCCTCGTCCGGGACGTCGGCGAGGACGGTGGCCGGGTAGCACGGTGGTTCGGGGACGCCGCCGGCGAGGACGCGGGCGCCGAGCCCGACCGCCTCCCGCACGCGGCGGTCGATGAGGGCGAGGGCCCACTCGTTGATCACCGGGCCGATGACGGTGGCCGGGTCGGACGGGTCGCCCACCGGCAGGGCCGAGGCCCTGGCGGCGAACCGGCCGGCGAACTCCTCGGCCAGCGGGCGCTCGACGTAGACGCGCCGGGCGCACATGCAGACCTGCCCCTGGTGGACGAAGGCGCCGAAGGTGGCGGCGTTCACCGCGTAGTCGAGGTCGGCGTCGCCCGCGACGATGAGCGGGTTCTGCCCGCTGAGCTGGAGCACCACCCGCTTCAGGTGGCGGCCGGCCTTCTCCGCGAGGCGGCGGCCGGTGGGGGTGGAGCCGGTGAAGTTGATCCGCTTGACCAGCGGGTCGGCGAGCAGCGCGTCGCCGATGCCGCCCGCTTCGCCGGGGGCGTGGGTGACGACGTTGAGGGCCCCGGCCGGCAGGCCCGCCTCGTGCAGGATCTCCGCCCAGAGCGCGCCGCCGGTGTACGGGGAGTCCTCCGACGGTTTCAGCACGACGGTGTTGCCGAGCGCGAGGGGGCCGATGATCGCCCGTCCGGCCAGGGTGAGGGAGGCGTTCCACGGGGCTATCGCCGCGACCACGCCGACGGGGCGGCGGACGGCCATCGCGGTGGTGCCCTCGACGTCGGACGGCAGCAGCTCCCCCGCCGGGCGGTAGGCGAGCTGGGCGGCCTGGCGGAGCAGCTTGATCGCGAAGCCGAGCTGGACGCCGCCGAAGGTGCGGCCGCAGCCGGTCTCGGCGGCGAGCGCGGCGAGCACCTCGTCGCCGCGCCGCTCCAGGATGTCGGCCGCGCGCAGGAAGACCAGCTGGCGCCGGTGCGGCAGCGTCCGCGCCCAGCCGTCGAACGCCGCGTGGGCGGTGGCGACGGCCCGGTCGGCGTCCTCGATGTCGCCGGCGGCGACCTCGCCGAGCTTCTCGCCCGACCACGGGGAGAGGTTCGGGTACGAGCGCCCGGAGGCGGAGTCCGCCCAGTCGCCGCCGATGAAGTGTCCGACGCGCGGCTTGCGCCAATCCGCCATGGGGCCCGTTCTCCTCGCTCGCGTCGCCGGCTACGGCCTAGAAGATTGCCATCACGGGTCCATCGGTCAAAAACGTTCGAACATATGGAACGATCAAGCCGTATCCTGACCGCTGTGACCGATGACCACCCCCCGAGGCGGCGCATACCGGCCGACCCCTCCTTCTCCGCCTCGCTGGACCGGGGGCTGCGCATCCTGTCCGCCCTCACCGGCGACCGCTCGGTGCTGGGCGTCGCCGACCTGGCGAGGGCCGTCGGGCTCAACAAGAGCACGGCGCACCGCTACGTCGCCACGCTGACCAAGCTGGAATACCTCCAGCAGGATCCGGAGACCAGGAAGTACTCCCTCGGCCCGCGCGCGGTGGACCTCGGGTTCGCCGCGATCGACTCCATGGAGCTCACGAGCACCGCCGGCCCGCCGCTCCAGGCGCTGGCGGACGAGACCGGCTACACGGCCAGCATGGGGCTGAGCGACGGCCTCGACGTCGTCTACGTCGACCGCAGGCGCAGCGGACGGCGCAGCGCGCTGGCCATGGACCTCAACCTGCACGTCGGGTCGCGCCTGCCGGCCTACTGCACGTCGATGGGCAAGGTGCTGCTGGCGTACAAGGACGCGGCGGAGCTGCGCCAGCTCCTCGACCGCACCGACATGGCCCGCCGGGGGCCGAAGACGATCACCAACCGGGAGCAGCTCACGGCGGCGCTCGCCAGGGTCCGGCAGAGCGGCGTCGCGGTCAACGACGAGGAGCTCGCGCCGGGTCTGCGGTCGTTCGCGGCGCCGGTGCGCGACCGCTCGGGCTCGGTCATCGCGGCGGTCAACGTGGCCGTCCACCTGACGGTCGCGCCCGCGTCCGTGGAGGCGCTGGCGGGACGCGTCGAACCGCCGCTGCGGCGCGCCGCCGCCGAGATCTCCCGGCGGCTCGGGTATCGCCCCACATCAGAGTCTCGTTCCACATAGCAAAGTTGCGTTCGAACTCTCGGAACGACCTGTTGCTCCTCTCGTAAACGGCTCGTACGGTCACCCCAACTTTCGCCATCCCGGCCGTGACCAAGGAGTTCAGCGTGAGCGAGATCTCGGCACGCGGTTTGAACCGCCGTTCCTTCCTCAAGACGGCCGCCGTCCTCGGCGGCGGGTCGCTGGTGAGCGCGTGCGGCGGGCTGAAGGGCACCGGCAGCTCGTCCTCGGACGTCCTCAAGATCGGATACGTGAGCCCGCAGACGGGCCCGCTCGCCGGGTTCGCCGCCGCCGACAACTTCGTGGTCCAGCAGATCCAGAACGCGCTCAAGGGCGGCTTCACCTCCGGCGGCAGGAAGCGCCGGATCGAGATCGTCGTCAAGGACACGCAGTCCAACCCGAACCGCGCCACCGAGGTCACCCGGGAGCTCATCAACAGCGACAAGGCCGACCTGATCGTCGGGTCGTCCACCCCGGACACCACCAACCCCGTCGCCGACCAGTGCGAGGCCAACGGCATCCCGAACGTCACCACGATCGCCCCCTGGGAGGCGTGGTTCCACGGCCGGGGCGGCAAGGACGGCGAGGGCTTCAAGTACACGACGCTGTTCTTCTTCGGCATGCAGGAGTTCGCCGACTGCTTCTTCCCCATGTGGGACCGCATGGACGTCTCCGGCAAGAACGTCGCGGCGCTGTGGCCCAACGACACCGACGCCAACGCCTTCCGCAAGGGCCTCGGCCCGATGATGAAGAAGGCCGGCTACACCCCGGTCGACGGCGGCGCCTACCAGAACGGCGCGACCGACTTCACCGCGCAGATCGCCAAGTTCAAGGACTCCGACGCCGAGCTGTTCACCTGCACGCCGATCCCGCCGGACTTCCAGACGTTCTGGAAGCAGTCCCGGCAGCAGGGCTTCAAGCCGAAGCTGGCCACGGTCGCGAAGGTCATGCTGTTCCCCTCCGAGGCCGAGGCGCTCGGGCAGCTCACCGACAACATCGCCACCGACTTCTGGTGGAGCCCGGC
This sequence comes from Actinomadura latina NBRC 106108, assembly GCF_001552195.1. GTDB lineage: Bacteria > Actinomycetota > Actinomycetes > Streptosporangiales > Streptosporangiaceae > Spirillospora > Spirillospora latina. The sequence continues at coordinate 495,488 of NZ_BCQS01000003.1, read as the reverse complement.
GCACCCGTACAAGTCCGTCCTGGACGGCCGGAGCGCCAAGCAGCTCGCCGACGACTTCGCCGCGTCCACCGGCAAGCAGTGGACGCAGGCGCTCGGCTCGGTGTACTCGCTGTTCGAGATCGCCGTCCAGGCGTTCAAGGACGCGGGCGACCCGAAGGACCGCGACGAGGTGGCGTCGAAGCTGCGCACGATGAAGATCGAGTGCATGAGCGGGAAGCTGGACTTCACCGCCGGCCCGCAGCCCGGCATCGCGATCCAGCACCCGGTCGGCGGGCAGTGGCGCAAGGGCGACAAGTTCCCCTGGGACGTCGTCATCGTGGACAACACGGCGAACAAGGACGTCCCGATCGGCGGCGACCTCAAGCCCACCAACGCCTGATGGCCCAGCCCCCCATGACGCAGCCCCCCATGACGCAGCCGCTCCTCCACCTGGACGGCGTCACCAAGAGCTTCGGCAAGGTGACCGTCGCCAAGGACCTGACGCTCCGCGTCGAGGCGGGCGAGGCCCTCGGCATCGTGGGGCCGAACGGCGCCGGCAAGTCCAGCCTGTTCGCGATGATCTCGGGCGACCTGCGTCCCGACGCCGGCGCGGTGCGGTTCGGCGGGCGCGACGTCACGGGCGTCCCGCCGCACGCGCGCACCCGCGCCGGGGTCGGCCGCACCTACCAGGTGCCGAGGCCGTTCGAGCATCTGACCGCGTTCGAGAACGTCCTGGTCTGCGCGTACCAGGGCGCGGCGCTGAAGGGCCGGCGGGCGCAGGCCCACGCCATGGACGTGCTGGACCGCACCGGCCTCGCCGACCTCGCCAACACCCCGGGAGGACGGCTCACCCTGCTCCAGCGCAAGCGCCTGGAGGTGGCCCGCGGGCTGGCGACGTCCCCGCGGCTCCTGCTGCTGGACGAGGTCGCCGGCGGGCTGACCGAGCCGGAGGTGCTGGAGCTCGTCGCGATCATCAAGGACCTGCACGCCGGCGGCCTCGGCATCGTCTGGATCGAGCACGTCGTCCACGCCCTGGTCAGGACCGTGGGCCGGATGGTGTGCCTGGCCGGCGGCGACCTCGTCGCCGACGGCGCGCCCATGGACGTGCTGGCCGACCAGAAGGTGCGCGAGCTGTACCTGGGCGGCGGCCCGGAGACCGGCCTGGCCGACGAGGAAGAGGGTGAGGGTTCGTGACGCTGCTGTCGATCCGCGACCTCACCGTCCACCACGGCCAGTTGCGCGCGGTGGACGGGCTCAGCCTGGACGTCGAGAAGGGCGAGGTCCTGGCGATCATCGGGGCGAACGGCGCGGGCAAGTCCACGCTGCTGCGCGCCCTGGCCGGGCTGAACCTGCCGACCTCGGGCTCGGTCCTGCTGGACGGCCGCGACATCACGCGGCTGCCCGCGCACAAGCGGGTGGCGGAGGGGATCGCCCTGGTGCCGGAGGGACGGCGGCTGTTCCACTCCCTCACCGTGGAGGAGAACCTGCTGGCGGGCGCCTACCGCAGGCGCCCCGGGCCCTGGACGATCGCCGCCGTCCACGAGCTGTTCCCGTGGATGGCCGACCGGCGCGGGCAGAGCGCGTCCCAGCTTTCGGGCGGCGAGCAGCAGGCGGTGGCCATCGGCCGGGCGCTGCTGTCCAACCCCGATCTCCTGCTCATCGACGAGCTGTCGCTGGGGCTCGCCCCGGTCATCGTCCGGCGGATCTACGAGCTCCTGCCGGAGATCGTGGGCGTCGGCACCACCGCGCTGATCGTCGAGCAGGACGTCTCGCAGGCCATGCGGGTCGCCGACCACGTGCACTGCCTGCTCGAAGGCCGGTCGGTGCTGCGCGGACGGCCCGCGGACCTGACGGCGGAGCAGGTCGAGCACGCGTACTTCGGCATCGGCGCCACGCCCGGCGCGGACACCGCCGCCGACACCGACACCGGCACCGCAGCCGGGACGGGCACCCGGGCGGCGCTCACCGGCCAGGAAGGAAACGAGTGACATGGGCTGGCTCAACGCCGTCGTCCAAGGGGTGCTGCTCGGCGGCCTCTACGCGCTGTTCGCGGCGGGCCTGTCGCTGATGTTCGGCGTCATGCGGATCGTGAACCTGGCGCACGGCGACCTCTCCGTGGTCGCGGCGTTCCTCGCGCTGGCCCTGGTCAGCGGGACCGGGCTGCCGCTGTGGGTCGTGCTGGCGGTGACCGTCCCGCTGTTCGCCCTGCTCGGCTACCTGACCCAGCGGGTGCTGCTGCAGCGCAGCCTCGCCGCCGGGCCGCTGGCCACCCTGCTCGTCACGTTCGGGCTGTCGATCGTGCTGCAGAACGTCCTGCTGGAGACGTTCTCCGCCGACACGCGCACCCTCGACGGCGGCTCCTTCGCCACCGGCTCGTTCGAGTTCACCGAGTCGATCTCGGTCGGCTACCTGTCGGCGGCCACGTTCCTGCTGGCGTGCGGCGCGCTGATCGGCATCCAGGTGTTCCTGTCGCGCACCGGCCTCGGCCGGATGCTGCGCGCCTCGTCCGACGACCGCGAGACCGCGAGCCTGATGGGCGCCGACAGCAGGCACGTGTACGGCATCGCGACCGCCATCGCGTTCGCGACCGTCGCGCTCGCCGGGCTGATGTTCGCCATGCGCTCCTCGTTCGACCCGTCCATCGGCCCGTCCCGGCTGATCTTCGCGTTCGAGGCGGTCGTCATCGGCGGGCTCGGCTCCCTGTGGGGGACGCTGCTCGGCGGCATGGTCCTCGGCATCACGCAGTCGCTCGGCGCGCAGGTCGACCCGGCGCTGACGCTGCTCGCCGGCCACCTCGTCTTCCTCGCCGTGCTGGCCTTCCGGCCGCAGGGCCTCCTCACGGGACGGACCGCATGACGATCTCCGAGATGGTGACGGCCCGCGCGGCGGGGGCCCTGCAGGTGGGCCGCGCCGCCCGCTCCTCGAAGCTGTCGTCCGCCGTCATGGCGGTGGGGACGGTCGTGCTCGTCGCCCTGCCGTTCCTCGTGTTCAGCTCGGTCACCGACGCGATGGTCAACCTGTTCGTGCTGATCGCGCTGGCGAGCATGTGGAACCTGCTCGCGGGCTTCGGCGGCCTGGTCTCGGTGGGCCAGCAGGCCTACGTCGGCATCGGCGCCTACAGCCTGATCGCGCTGGCGGACCTGGGGGTGCAGCCCTACCTCGCGGTCCCGCTGGCCGCGGTCACGTGCGTGGTCTTCGCCCTGCCCACCTCGTGGCTGGCGTTCCGGCTGCGCGGCGACTACTTCGCCGTCGGGACGTGGGTGATCGCCGAGGTGTACCGGCTGCTGGTGGTGCGGGTCGGCAGCCTCGGCGGCGGCAGCGGCAAGGGGCTGACCGGGCTGTCGGGCATCGGCCAGACGCTGCGCGGCGCCCTGACGTACTGGGTGGCGCTCGCGCTGGCGCTGTGCACCATCGCCGGCTGCTACCTGCTGCTGCGCGGCCGGCTCGGGCTGTCGCTCATGGCGGTGCGGGACGAGGAGACCGCGGCCGGCTCGGCGGGGATCGACGTGCGGCGCGCCAAGCTGCTGGTCTACCTCGTGTCGGCGGCCGGGTGCGGCGCGGCCGGCGGCGTGATCACGGTGAGCTCGCTCAGCGTCAACCCGGACTCGATCTTCAGCGTGCAGTGGTCCGCGTACATGATCTTCATCGTGGTGATCGGCGGCATCGGGTTCGTCGAGGGCCCGCTGCTCGGCGCGGTCGTCTTCTTCGGCCTGCAGCAGCTGCTCGCCGACTACGGCTCCTGGTACCTCGTCCTGCTGGGCGGCGTCGGCATGGCGGTGGCGATGTGGCTTCCAGGCGGGTTGTGGGGCCTCATTCGCGGAAGGACGGAAATGAGCCTCTTCCCCGTCGGCTATCACGTGCGGAGGCCGGATGTCGCTCAGTGAATCGGCCGCCGCCCTCGCCGCCGGGCGGCTGTCGCCGGTCGGCCTCACCGAGCGGATGCTGGCCGTGATCGAGGCCACCGAGCCGTACGTGCACGCCTACGCCACGGTCACGGCGGACGAGGCCCGCGCGCGGGCCGCCGAACTGGAGCGGGCCGGGAGGCGCGGCCCGCTGTACGGCGTACCCGTCGGGATCAAGGACCTGATCGACACGGCGGGCGTCCGCACCGCCTACGGGTCGCCGCGCTTCACCGGCCACGTGCCGGTGCGGGACGCGGAGGCCGTGCGGCGGCTGCGCGCGGCGGGCGCCGTGATCCTCGGCAAGCACACCACTCATGAGCTGGCCTGGGGCGGACGCACCGACAGCGCGTTCTTCGGCCCCACCCGCAACCCGTACCGGCGGGACCGCATCCCCGGCGGCTCGTCCGGCGGATCGGCCGCGTCGGTCGTCGCCGGCAGCTGCCTGGGAGCGGTCGGCTCGGACACCGCCGGGAGCGTGCGCATCCCCGCCGCGCTCAGCGGCTGCGTCGGATTCAAGCCGTCCCGCGGCCGCGTCCCGCTCGACGGGGTGCTGCCGCTGGCCCCGTCCCTCGACCACCTCGGCGTGCTCGCGGCCACGGTGGACGACGCGGCGCTGCTCATGTCCGCGCTCACCGGGCCGGTGGGCGGCTCGCCTGCGGCGCCGCGGGTGGGCTGGCTCGGCGGCTGGTTCGACGCGGTCCTGGCGCCCGAGGTGCGCGCGGCCCTCGCCGCCACCCGCGCCCGCCTCGAAGAGCACGGGGTGCGCGTCGAGGACGTCGCCGTCCCCGGCGAACCGCGCATGCCGGAGGCGGTCCTGAACCGGATCGTCGCCGAGGCGGGCGCGTTCCACCGGGACGCCTTCGAGCGGGACCCCGCCCTGTTCGGCCCCGACATCGCCGAGCTGATGCGCATGCCGCCGCGCACCGCCGGGCAGGCCGAGCAGGACGAGGCGGCGATCGGCCGCATGGCGGCGTTCGTGGAGCGGGCGCTCGGCGCCTACGACGTGCTGGCCGGCGCCACCGTGCCGATCACGGCGCCGCCGATCGGCGCGATGACCGTCGCGGCCGGAGGCCGCGAGTGGCCCGTCGAACTCGTGCTGACCCGGCTCACCTCGCTGTTCAACGCCGCGGGGCTGCCCGCGATCTCGGTGCCGGTGGCCCTGCCGGACGGCCTGCCCGTCGGGCTCCAGCTCGCCGGGGCCGCCGGGCGCGACGGCGCCGTCCTCGCCGCGGCCCGCCTCGTCGAACGGCTGACCCCGCGGCTGCCCCGTCCGGACTTCAGGAGCTGCACCGCCAGGGCCGCTTCCCCATCGACCGGCTCGTGCGCTTCTATGACCTGGCCGACATCGACCGGGCGCTCGGCGACAGCCGGCGCGGCGCGGCGCTCAAACCCGTGCTCCGCATGAAGCACTGACACACGACAGAAGAAGGAGGAACCGCCCGTGGGACTGCTCGACAGCGTCGACTGGCAGGGAAACATCTTCAAGAACGGTGCGTGGACGGCGGCGTACGGCGGCGACTACCCCGTGGTCGAGCCCGCCACCGGCGCCGAGCTCGGCCGGATGGGGCAGGCCACCGCGCAGGACGTCGCCGAGGCCGCCGCGAGCGCCGCCGAGGCGCAGCGGGAGTGGGCCGCGCTGCCGCACACCGCCCGCGCCGCCGTCCTGCGCAGGGCCGGCGACCTGTGGCAGCGGCACGCCGAGGAGATCAGCGGCTGGAACGTCCGCGAGGTCGGTGCGGTGCCCGGCATCGCCGGGTTCGCCCTGCACGTCGCGGCCGAGGAATGCTACGGCGCGGCGGGCCTGCCCGCCCTCGCGATCGGCACGATCCTGCCGTCGGAGGAGCCGCGGCTGTCCCTGGCGCGCCGCATGCCGGCCGGCGTGGTCGCGGTGATCTCGCCGTTCAACGTGCCCATCATCCTCGGCATCCGCTCGGTCGCCCCGGCGCTCGCGCTCGGCAACGCCGTGCTGCTCAAGCCCGACCCGCGCACCGCTGTCACCGGCGGCACGCTGATGGCCCGCGTGTTCGAGGAGGCCGGGCTGCCGCCGGGCGTCCTGCAGATGCTGCCCGGCGGCGCGGACGTCGGCGAGGCGCTGATCACCGACCCGAACGTCCGGGTCATCTCGTTCACCGGCTCCACCCCGGTCGGCCGCCGCATCGGCGAACTGGCCGGCAAGCACCTCAAGCGCGCCCATCTGGAGCTCGGCGGCAACTCCGCCCTGCTCGTCCTGGACGACGCCGACGTGGACGCGGCGGTGAACCTCGCCACCTGGGGCTCGTTCTTCCACCAGGGCCAGATCTGCATGACCACCGGCCGCCACCTGGTCGCCGACCGCCTCTACGACGACTTCGTGGAACGCCTCGCCGCCAAGGCCGGCGCCCTCGCGGTCGGCGACCCGGCCGGCGGCGACGTCGCCCTCGGCCCCGTCATCGACGCCGGCCAGCGCGACAGGATCCACGGCATGGTCACCGCGAGCGTCGACCAGGGCGGGAAACTCGCCGCCGGCGGCACCTACGAGCAGCTCTTCTACCGTCCCACGGTGCTGGCCGACATGCCGCTGACCGCGCCCGCGTTCGCCGAGGAGGTCTTCGGCCCGGTCGCCCCGGTCACCCGCGTCTCGTCCGTCGCCGAGGCGGTGGAGCTGGCCACCGCCGGCGAGTACGGCCTCTCGCTGGGCATCGTGACCCGGGACGCGATGCGCGGCCTGGCCGTCGCCGAGCAGATCCCGACGGGGATCGTCCACATCAACGACCAGACCGTCAACGACGAGGCCAACGCCCCGTTCGGCGGCGTGCGGGCGTCCGGCACCGGCTCCCGCTTCGGCGGCGCCGCGGCGAACGTCGAGGCGTTCACCGAGACCCGCTGGATCACCATGCGCGGCGAGCCCCCGCAGTACCCGCTCTGACCGCGAGGCTCTCGCCGTGTCTGCCGTGTCTGCCGCGTCTGCCGCGTCTGCCGCGTCTGCCGCGTCTGCCGGGCGCGCACGGCGAGAGCCGGAGATCTCGGTGACGGATCAGCCTGTACTCCGGGCGCGGCCGGGCGGTGCGGTGGCCGGGTGCGGACAGGACGCTTCCGCTCCCGGCGGCGGCGCGTGACTGTAGTCGCCGGGGGGCGTGCGGAAGTGCCCGGCGGCGCCGGGCCCGCCGTTCCGCGGGGGTTTGCGATGAGCGTGCTCATCACGGTCGACGAGGTGCCCGTGGCCGACCGGTCCGAGTTCTTCCGGCAGATGACGGCGACGACCTGGGTGCCGATGGAGTGCCGTCCGCCCGGGCACTGGGCCGGGTACCGGGGGGAGTTCCGCGCGAGCGGGTTCGGGCCGATGCAGGCGGTCGCGATGGACATCATGCCCATCACGGTGAGCCGCACGCCGAAGCTGATCTCGCAGGCCGACCCCGACCTGCTGAAGGTCTTCCTGGTGTGCGGGGGCGGCCGCTGCGGCATCGGCCAGGGCGGACGGCAGGCCGTCCTGTCGCCCGCCGAGTTCGCCTTCTACGACACCCGGCGCCCCTACGAGGTGGTCTGCGGAGTCGACGACCGGCCGACGCGGGTCATGACGTTCATGTTCCCGCCGGCGCTGCTGCCGCTGTCGCCCGGCCGGGTCCGCGGGCTGACCGCCGTCCGCGTGCCGCCGACGACCGGTCTCGGCGACCTCACGTCGCAGTTCCTGCTCCGGCTGGCCCGCAACATCGACCACCTCAGCCCCGCCGAGGCGGCCCGGGTGTCGGCCGCCGCGCTGGAGGTGCTCGCGACGCGGCTGGCCCGCGAGCTGGACGTGCGGGACTGGGGTACGCCGGAGGCCCGGCGGCACGCCCTGCTCACCACCGTCCAGGGCTTCGTCCAGCAGCACCTGGGCGATCCGGGGCTGACCCCGGCGGGGATCGCCGCCGCCCATCACATCTCCGTGCGCACCCTCCACCAGCTCTTCCACGACGAGGGCCTGACGGTCGCGGGCTGGATCAGGCGGCGCCGGCTGGAACGGTGCCGCGGCGACCTCGCCGACCCGGCGCTCGCCGCCCGCCCGGTCGCGGCCATCGCGGCCCGGTGGGGGTTCTCCAGCGCGGCCGACTTCAGCCGCGCGTTCCGTGCCGAGCACGGGCTGCCGCCGTCGGAGTACCGGAGGTCCGCGCGCATTGCCAAGGGCTCCGCGCGCTAGGCCAACGACAGCCGCGCCCCGTCCGGCCACGCTTGCCCTACAGCGAACGTACGGGGAGGAAAAGCGATGACATATCCGTTCGCGGACCGTGCCGCCGAGGACGAACGCCTGGTGGCGCAGGGCAGGCTCTTCGACCCGCTCACCCGGCGCGTCCTGCGCCATGCGGGGCTCGCGCCCGGCATGCGCGTGCTCGACCTCGGCAGCGGCGCGGGCAACGTGGCCAGGGTCGCCGCCGAACTGGTGGGACCGGACGGCGCCGTGGTGGGCGTCGAGCGCGACCCCGCGGCGGCCGAGCTCGCCCGGCGCCGCACGGACGCGCCCAACGTCGAGTACCGGGTGGGCGACGTGCAGACCCTCGACGGGATCGAGGACGACTTCGACGCCGTCGTGGGCAGGCTCTTCCTGATGTACCTGCCGGACCCGGCGGCGGTGATCCGCGGCGCCGCCGCGCACGTCCGGCCCGGCGGCCTGATCTGCATGCACGAGGCCGACCTGGCCTACCTGCCGGCCGTCCCCGAGACGCCCCTGTGGAACCGCGCGCACGGATGGTTCCTGGACGCGCTGGAGAAGGCGGGCTTCGAACCGCGCATGGGCCCGGCACTGTTCACGGCCTTCCGCGAGGCCGGCCTGCCCGCGCCGCGGTTGCAGGTCGAGACGTTCGCCGCGGGCGGGCCGGACGCCCCCGCCTGGGGCTGGGCCAACGTGATCGGCGCGACGGTACCGCTGATGGAGCGGACGGGCATCGCCTCCCACGCCGAGGTCGACCCCGCCACGCTCGCCGACCGGCTGCTGGCCGACACCCTCGCGCACGACGGCTGCGTCTTCGGCCCGCCGATGACCGGGGCCTGGACCACCGCACCATGAGGACGGCGATGAGCTCCGACGCACTGGACGTGCGGGCCGTCCGCCGGCACTTCGCGTTCCCCGGGCTCGGCCGGATCCCGACGAACAACGCGGCGAGCACCCAGCCGCCGCGCGAACTGGTGGACCTCTACCGGGTGCTCGCGCCGGGGTACGAGAACGTCCACCGGGGGCAGTCCACCGCGTCGCGGGAGATGACCGCGCTGTTCGAGGACGCCTACGACACGATCGCCCGGTTCATCGGCGCGCCCGGCCGCGAGTGCGTCGCGCTGTACCGCAACGCGACCGAGGCCATCAACGCGGTCATGTACTCGCTGCTCACCGAGTTCCGCGACGGCGACAACATGGTGACCACGCTGATGGAGCACAACTCCGACTACGTCCCGTGGCACGCGCTGTGCCGGGAGCTGCTGCCGCGTCTCGGACGCCGGGTGGAGCTGCGCCTCGCGCGGTTCGACCCGCGCACCGGGGAGCTCGACCTGGCGCACCTGGCCTCGCTGATCGACGCGCGCACCAAGCTGGTCTGCTGCACCGGGGCGTCCAACTTCCTCGGCACGCGGGTCCCGCTGCCCGCCGTCCGCGCGCTGGCCGGCGGCAGCGGCTACCGGCAGCCGGGCGGCGAGCGGCGGTCCCTGCTGCTGGTCGACGCCGCCCAGCTCGTGCCGGGGACCTTCGTGGACGTGCGCGCCCTCGACGTCGACTACCTGGCGTTCTCCTTCCACAAGCTGCTGGCGCCGTTCGGCGTGGGCGTCCTGTACGGCAAGGCGCACCTGCTCGCGGCCGCGCCGCCCTTCCTGTACGGCGGCGACATGATCGCCGAGGGGCGGGTGTTCCCCGACCGCGTCGACTACAACGCGCTGCCCTGGAAGTACGCCGCCGGGACGCCGAACATCCTCGGGACGATCGTGTCCGCGCAGGCGCTGCGCGTCCTGCTGGACCTGGCGCTGTCACCGGACCGGCCGGCGTACTTCGGGACGGCCGAGCCCATCGGCCGGGCCGCCGTGCACGCCGCGATGGACCGCGTGTCGGCCTGGACCCGGCGGCTCACGGCGCACGCGCTGGACGCGCTCGGCGCCATCGACGGAATCACGGTCTACGGGCCGCGGGACCCGTACCGGCGCACGTCCCTGGTGTCGTTCAACCTCGCGGGACGTGATCCGGTCGGGGTGGCGGAGGAACTGAACGCGAGGGGCGTGGAGTCGCGGGCCGGGTGCCACTGCGCCACCCTCGCGCACCACGCGCTCGGGCTGACGCCCCCGGCGAGCTGCCGCCTCAGCTTCTACCTCTACAACACCCTTGAGGAGGTGGACGCGGCCGTACAGGCGGTCGCGTCCATCGCAGCAGGGGACGCGCGCAACGATCCGGTGCCAGCATGACGCGGGCGGGGTTCGGCCAGGAGCGGAGTCGGCGGACGCGATCGGGGCGATGCTCCGCGTCTCTCGATCGCGCGTAGGGAGAGGCCGGGCGTCGCCTTGGGTTGGCGGATGGCCAATAATGCCGGTCATGCGTACCAGCGGGGTGGGGGCCGGGCCAGGGCCCGCGGAGTTCGGTCCGGGGACGGCGCAGCGCTGGGCGTGGGGAGTCGCCGCCTTACTGCTCGCCGGAGGCGTGGCGGCGTCGACCCTTCTCCTGCCCGACGTTCTTCTCGTCGTACTGGTGTCGGCGACCCCGCTCGCCCCCATCGTGGTCGGCGGGCTCGTCGGGCGGATGCGGCCGCCGACCTCGGTGGCGCAGGACGGGATCCGCTGCCACGCGGTCTTCTCGGTCCAGTTGCGGCGGCAGTTCGTGCCGTGGCCGGCGATCGCGCGGGTCGACGTCCGGAAGCGGGGGCGCCGGGCCTTCGCGATGCTTCAGCTGACGGACGGCGGCCGGATCGTCCTCCAGCACCCCGCGGGCCGGCGGGTGCACGAGGCGGTGGCCTTCATGCAGCGGCAGCACCTGGCGGCGTGCGGCGGAAGGCCGCCGGCGGTCGACCGGGTCCCTCTCCCCTGGCGCCGGTTGCGCATCCCGGTGCGGGTGGTCGCGGTCGCGCTGCCCGTTGCCGGCGTGGCCGGGCTGGTGGCGTGGATGTCCGCCGAGGCGGGGGGCATGAGGTCCCCCGACGATGTCGCCGCCTGCGACCAGATCCCCCGGCAGGTCGTCACCCGGATACTGCCGGAGGGAAGCGCGCACGGTTACGGCAACCGGGCGGCCTGCCGGTGGAGCGGCGATTCGACGCGGGAGAACGCCACCTGGATCGACTTCCACATCGGCTCCTGGACGCCGTCCCACTCCGAGCGGTCCTACCAGGAGACCCTGAAGGCGATGCGGGCCGCCGGGCGCACACCGCACCTGCTGCGGGACGGCGACGCCTACACCATGGCATGGCGGGACAGCTGGGGATTCACCGCTCACGGAAGGGCGCACGTGAAGGGGTATCTGGTGGTCATCGCGCTCCACAGCGGGCGAGCGGCCTCCGTGGACGAGGCGGAGCGGCAGGCCGCCGCCGTCCTGCGTGCGGTGCTGGAGAGGCTGGCATGAGGCTGAACAGGCGCGAGAGCGGACTGATCATGGGCATGCTGATGCTGTCGGCGTTCCTGTGGGCGCCGTTTCTGACGATCAAGGCCGCCCTCGGATCGGACGACGACGAACTCGTCCCGCAGCGGACGCCGCTGGTCGATCTGTGCATCTGGTTCCCGTACCCCAAGGTCGCGCAGTTGGTGCCCGAGCCGCGCGCCCCCCTCTCCCAGTCCATCTTCTACGGAGTGGTGCAGTGCGACTGGGCCAGTGCGGACGACCGCACCCTGTTGAGCTTGAGCGCCTACCGTCCGTCCGGGGCGCTGACCCGCGAAAAGGAGTCGTCCGAGGTACTGGACTTCTACAGCCGGGCGCTGCCGGACGACGGCGAGCCCGCCGGGATCGGTGAGATGAGCACGGTCGGCGTCCGGCAGGAACCGGACTACGCCGAGGCCCACGTCGTCGTCCGCGACGGCCTGCTCGTCACGCAGGTCACCTACCGCGTGCCGGGCAAGGGGGCCGGCGTCGCCGCCCAGGCCAAGGAGGCCGCCGTCGAACTGCTGCGCCTGCTGCCTCCCAAGGGCCGCTGACCAGGGTCAGCTGAGCCGCGCGACTCCCAGTACGGGTCGCGCGGCCGCCGTCCGAGTGTCACATGGGCCGGTGGGCCAGGGCGCGCTCCAGCCGCTCCTGGGCGCGGGCCGCCTGCCGGGCGCGGTAGGCGATCGGCATGTACCGGACGCGTTCCGGCAGCAGCGGCGTGCTCCGCCCGATGACCTGCGCGACCAGCCGCAGCCGGCGCTCGTCCGCCGCGCTCCACGACAGTCCGAGCTTCTCGCGCGCCGCCTCCGGCAGGGTGCCGACCGTGATCAGCCGTCCGAGCCGCCCACCGGCCTCGCTCAGCGGGGCGACCGCGGGGCGCAGCAGCTTCGGCACGTTGGGCGGGACCTCGCTCATCTGGGCGAGGACCTCGTGCGCCACCTTGTGCGGGACGAGGGTGTTGGCCACCATGTCGTCGAAGTAGTCCCAGTACTCCGGGATGCTCGCCGGGAGCATCCGCTCGGGCACCCGCAGGATTCGCCCGAGCTGGAGGAACTCGTCGAAGATCCGCTGCTCCTCCTCCTGCGTCATCGGCGCGGGAGCGAAGTACCTGGACGCGGTGACGGCGGCGTAGAAGCCGGTGAGGTGCACCCACGCCCAGGGTTCGGCGGACAGCGCGTGATGGCGCGTCCCCTCCTCGTCGACCGCGCTGAGCGACTTGTGCATCTCGCGCAGCCGCTTGCCCTCCTCGATGGCGGTCCGTCCCCCGTAGACCCAGGTCTGCACCGACGCGAAGCTGCGCGCCGCGCGGCCGAGCGGGTCGGTGCGGAAGCTCGACCGCTGGTCGACCACGGTCCCGATCGCGGGGTGCATCACCTGCAGGATGAACACGCTGTTGCCCGCGATCGCCGACGTGTAGAGCCCCATCTGCTCCCACATCAGCGACCCGGGTCCGAACGGGACGGGCTCGTCGCGCCGCTCCGGCCCGGCCGACCGGGTCGCGGGCGTCCCATCGGTCACCGTCATATGCGATACCTCCTGAAAAGCTCCTCCTGTAAGTTGAACGCGAATAAGGAGTCGCTTACAAGTCGCGTTTGATAGGGAACCGCCGATGGCCTCCTCACCCGGGCTTTCGCCCCGCAGAACCCCCACCCAGGACCGTTCGCGCCGGACGGTCGAACGCATCATTGAGGCCGCCACTCGCGTTCTGTCGGAACGCGGATACGACGGCGCGTCCACCAACCGGATCGCCAAGGCCGCAGGCATCAGCAACGGGTCGCTCTACCAGTACTTCCCGAACAAGGACGCGATCGTCATCGCCGTCCTGGACCGCTTCGCCGACCACCTCGCCGACCGCCTCGGCACCGAGATCGAGGCCACCATGCGGCTCCCCTGGGAGGACGCCGGCCGCGCGCTCCTCGACACGCAGATCCGCCTGTTCGAGGAGGACGCCGACCTGCTGCGCATCATCGTCGAGCAGGTCCCGCGGCTCGGCCCGTTCGACAAGCTCGCGTCCCTGCAGCGGCGGCTGACCGACCTGATCCGCGTCTACCTCCTGGTCAACCGCGCCGAGTTCCGCGACGACCTCGACATCGACGCGACACTGTGGATCATCACCGAGACCGTGGGCCTGCTGTCCATCAAGTACGTCCTGGACCGCCCGCCCATCCCCCACGAGCGCATGGTGGACGAACTCGCCCAACTGGTCATCGGCTACATCCGGGGACACGCGTGAGCTCCGCCGGGGAGCCGGCCGGGCAGTGCCGGCCCCCCGGCGGGGCCTCGCGGTCCGGCCGCCGCTACGCCGGGACCGTCCATTTCTGGTTCGCTCCGCCGGTGCAGGTCCAGATCTGCAGCCGGCTGCCGTCTGCGGCATCGTTGCCGGTCACGTCCAGGCATTTACCGGAGTACGCGTTGACCAGGTCGTGGCCGGAGGTGTACGTCCATTGCTGGGACGAGCCGCCGTGGCAGTCCCACAGATGCGTCCTGGCGCCGTCGGCCGTGCTCGGGCCCTCCACGTCCAGGCATTTGCCGAGCGCGCGGAGTGTCCCGTCGGCGGCGCGGGTCCACTGCTGGGCGCCGGTGCCGTTGCACGTGTAGAGCTGGACCGGCGTCCCGTTCGCCGTGTTCGCGCCGGCCACGTCGACGCATTTCCCGGCGAGCCCGGTGATCTGCCCGGTGCCCGGTTGCGGTCCCGACTGCGTGCCGGACCAGGTGAAGGTCGCCGTGGTGCGCGCGGGCAACGTGTAGGTGAACGACTGGCCGCCCCACACCACGCGAATCGCCTGCGCGGACGTCCCGCCATTGTGGGCGATCAGGGCCTTGGAACCGTCGGGGTTGACGTAGGCGACGTTCCGCACGGTCGAATCGGCCGTGGAATCGATCCGGTACGCGCCCGGCTTCACGAACTTGGTCAGGTGGCCCATCGTGTAGTACTCGATGGTGTAGTCGACCTGACCTGCCCGGGAGCCGCCCTCTTGGACGGTGACGAGCCCGGTGCAGGTGCCGCAGCCGCCATTGTGCGGCCCCATGTTCTGGTTCAGCGCCAGGCTCCATTTCACCTCGGCGCTGGACCAGTTGCGGGCATGCTCGATGATGTCGCCCATATCTTCGTTGTGCTGATCGCCGACCCAGGTCCCGCCAGAGTGCTCGGTGTTGAACTGCGTCATGGACGGATACTGGTCGTGCACCTGCGTGCCCACAGCCGGGCTTCCGGCGTAGTCATGCCATCCGATACCGGCCGACAGTGGGTCGTTCCGAAGCGTCGAATCAGCGACGATCTGTGACCCGAAACTCCCGTAGTCCCCGTAGTTCCAGTCGAAGTGGATGACCTTCGTGCCGACCCCGGCGGCCCGGAACGCGGGATACACATGGTTCTTGGTGAACTCCACCAGGCCGGACGGGTTCCACGACATCCCGGGATAGTTCATCGCCGTGGGATTACCCGCCTGACAGCAGTTCGGCTCGTTCTGCACCGAGAGGTAGTCCACCGGAACGCCGGCCGCCTGATAGGACTGAATGTACTTGACCAGGTACTGGGCGTACGTGGGGTAGTACTCCCATTTCAGCCAGCCCATCTGGTCCATGCGGCCGTTGTCCTTCATCCAGCCCGGCGCGCTCCACGGCACCCCCATCACGTGCAGTGCGGGGTTGAGCTGCTTCGCCTGCTGCGTCAGCAACCGGACATTCGTGTCGTATCCGTTGGCGCCGAAGTCGTTGAGATCGCAGCACGTGTCGTCCAGCGAGACGTTCCCCGGACGAGATAGATCGGAGGCTCCGATCGGATTGCGGACGAACGACAGCCCGATGCCGTCCACCGGATCGAAGAGCCGCCGCATCACCGCGTCCCGCGTGGCGGCATTGATCGCCCCGCCCCGGAACAGGTAGGCCGTCGTATCCGTGATCGACGCGCCGCCGCCCACGAACCGCTGGTAGCGCACACCGTCGTCGACGGCGATCGTGTGCGCCGCGCCCGGACTGCCCGACGCGAAGCTGATCGACGGCTGCCGCTCCAGCCCGCGGGTCACGACCCGCCCCCCGGAGTCGGGCGTCGTAGTGAGGTAGACGTTCACGGTCTCGCCTGCGGCGAGCGCCGGCCGCGCGACGGGCACCGCCGGGGCCGCGGCGAGAGCGACCACGAGGCCGCCGGCCGCGAGCAACCGTCGTGGACTTCGCTGCGCAGGTGGGGGGCTGCCTGCAGTGGGCATCGATGCACTCCCTCGGTGGGACGGGGCGGAACCGCCGCCGGACGCTGCCCGTACACCCGGCGCGGCTACAGGAAGGAAACCTTGCACTGAGACCCGTGTCAATGACTTGGAGCTACTTTCTCCAAACCTTAGAAAAAGTACTGTACGCACCCCCGCGCCGGATACCGTCCACTCCAGGTCACGCGCCATACGCCCCTTCGCGCGTCGGGAACGTGCTTACCCGGGCGAGCTCCGGCGGCCGGCGTCCGGGCGGTCCAGGTGGTAGTCGGCAGGGTTCAGGTGGCGGGTTCGGCGGCGGTAGCCGGTCATGTAGCCGGGCCAGTTGTTGGTGTTGCGGTGGTCGGTGTCGAGGTACCAGCTGTCGCAGCCGCCCTGGTTCCAGACGGAGGTGGCCAGGCGCTGCTGGGCGGCGGCGTCGAAGCGGTCGAGGACGTCGGCGCGGACGTCCAGGGACGTGACGCCGGAGGCGAGCAGGCGTGCGGCCTGGACGATGTAGGCGATCTGGCTTTCGAGCATGTGGACGATGGAGCCGGAGCCCACGTTGGTGTTCGGCCCGTACATGAGGAAGAAGTTCGGGAAGCCGGTGACGGCGAGGCCGAGGTAGGCGCGGGCGCCGTTCTTCCAGGCCGCGTTGAGTTCGGTGCCGTGCAGACCGGTCACGCGCATGGGGGCGATGAAGTCCTGGGAGCGGAAGCCGGTCGCCCAGATGATGGTGTCGGCGCGGTGGTGGGCGCCGTCGGCGGTGCGGACGCCGTCCGGGGTGACTTCGGTGATCGGGTGGTCGACGACGTGCACGTTGGGCCGGTTGAGGGTCGTGTAGTACTCGCTTGAGGTGAGGATGCGCTTGCAGCCGGGCTCGTAGCGGGGCGTCAGCCGGGCGCGCAGGTCGCGGTCACGGACGGAGCGGAGCGCGAACCGGCACAGCGCGCGGATGTGCGCCGACAGCAGGCGGCGGCCGTGCGGGGTGACGAGGGCGGGGTTGAGCAGCAGCTCGAACCACAGGAAGATGCCGAGTCTCGACAGCTTCTGCGTGACGGGCAGGCGGCGGTTGAGGGCCTGGCGCCAGCGCGGGTAGACGCGGTCGGGCTTGCGGCTGATCCAGTGGGCTTCGAGCTGGAAGACGGTGAGGCCGGCGGCGTCGGGGGCGATGCGCGGGACGAACTGGATGGCGCTGGCGCCGTTGCCCACGACGGCGACGCGGGCGCCTTTCAGGTCGTGGTCGTGGTCCCAGCGGGCGGAGTGGAAGACCTTGCCGGTGAAGACGTCCAGGCCGGGCAGGCTGGGGACGGCCGGATTGCTGAGCTGCCCGCAGGCGGCGACCAGGAGGTCGAAGTCGTGCGAGGCTCCGTCCCGGGTGTGCAGGCGCCATCGGCCGGGCGGCAGGTACTCGGCGTGGACGACCTCGGTGCCGAACCGGAAGTGCGGCGACAGCCCGTACTTGGTGGCGCAGTGCCGCAGGTAGTCGAGGATCTCGGGCTGCTCGGCGAACCTGCGCGACCAGTCGGGCTTGGGTTCGAAGGAGTAGGAGTACAGGTGGGACGGGGCGTCGCAGGCGGCACCGGGGTAGGTGTTGTCCCGCCAGACGCCGCCGAGGCCGGTGGCCTTCTCGAAGATGGTGACATCGGTGAAGCCGGCTCTCCGGAGGCCGACGGCGAGGCCGATCCCGCTGAACCCGCTTCCGACGATGGCGATCGATGGCCGTCCGCGCCCCATGTGCGGCTCCCCGGGGTCGTCATTACCGACACTCATGTCGGTTAGGGTGGACGGAACAGGACGAGGGAGTCAAGACGATGGCGGAAATCGCTCCGAAGGCCCGCATGCGCGGACCGGCCCGCAAGGCGCTCATCACCGAGGCGGCGCTGAAGCTGTTCGCGAGCAAGGGCTACCACGCGACGTCGCTGGGCGAGATCGCCGCGGAGGCGGGCGTGGCGCGGACGGTGATGTACGACCACTTCCCGTCCAAGCGCGTGCTGCTGCTGGCCGTCATGCAGGAGCAGAACGCGGCGCTGGTCGAGTACGTCGGCTCCCGCATCACCGGCTCGGGCCCGCCCGAGGCGAGGATGCGCTCCACCATCGACGCCTACTTCAGCTTCGCCCAGAGCAAACCCGCTGCCCGGAGGCTGCTTTTCGACCGCACCGACGAGGACGACCCGGAGATCCGGACCGTCCGGCAGGGCATTCGCGAGTCGCGCACGCGCGCCGTCGCGGCACTGCTGGGCGAGGACATCCGGACGATGGGCGTCGACCCCGGCGAGCCGATCGCCGAGGCGATGGTCGAACTCATCATCACCGGACTGGACGGCGTCGCGCAGTGGTGGCGGCGCCACCCCGAAATGCCCAGGTCGATGCTGGTCGAGGGCGCCATGCGGATGCTGTGGACGGGCCTGGGCCACGCGGAGTAGGCCGCCGGATCGCGCGAGCGGAAGCCGCCGCGGGGCTTGACGCCTCGCGGCGGCTTCCGCATAGTGGGGGCTCATCCGCAACCGACACTAGTGTCGGTTAGCACCATCCCCCCAAGGAGTGCGCCATGGAGGACAGGACTCCATCGCAGACCGAGCAGACCGGGTCGGCCGACCGGACCGGGCCGGCCGAGACGCCGGGCGCGAACCGGGTCGGCCGCCGCCAGTTCGTCACCGGGGCGCTGGCGGCGGCCGGCGCGGTCGCCGCCGCCGGAGCGCTGGGCGCCGGGACGGCGTCGGCCGCCACCCCGTCCGCCCGCCGGGCGCCGCGGCTCGGCAGGGCCGCGGCCGGCCGCCGCGTCGCGATCTTCGGCGGCGGGATGGGCGGGCTGTCGACCGCCCACGAACTCGCCGAGCGCGGATTCCAGGTCACCATCTACGAGCGCAAGGCGTGGGGCGGCAAGTGCCGCAGCATGCCGGTCCCCGGCACCGCGAGCGGCGGCCGGCAGGATCTGCCCGCCGAGCACGGGTTCCGCTTCTTTCCCGGCTTCTACCAGAACCTCCCCGACACCATGTCCCGCATCCCGCTGCCGGGCGGCGGCAAGGCGTTCGACAACCTGGTCGCCGGCACCGAGGTCGCCGCGTTCTACAACGGGACCAAGCTCGTCCTGCCCGCGCGCGGCACCATCGAGGGCACGCTCAGCCCCGACTCGCTGCTGACGTTCCTGTCCACCGGGCTCAACGTGCTCGGCACCGTCCCGGCGTGGGAGGTCGGGTACTTCCTGCAGAAGATGATCGCGTTCGTCACGAGCGGCCCGCTGCGCCGGTACCAGCAGTGGGAGAACATGAGCTTCGCCCAGTTCGTCCACTCCGACAAGATGTCCAAGCAGTACCAGGAACTGCTGGTGCAGATGTTCACCGGCACGCTCGTGGCGGCCAAGCCCGACAAGGCCAACGCCCACACCATGGGCCTCATGGCGGAGGCGTGGGTCTACAGCACTCTCGGCCTGGGCGGCTACAAGGCCCCCGACCGGCTGCTGAACGCCCCCACCAACGAGGCGCTCATCGACCCCTGGGTCGCCTACCTCAAGTCCCTCGGCGTGGTCTTCCAGCCGGACGCGACGCTGACCGGGCTCAGCGTCACCGACAAGAAGATCAGCGGCGCGCAGGTCACCGGCCGGAACGGGACGAGCAGCGTCGACGCGGACTACTACGTCCTCGCGGTGCCGGTCGAGCGGGCCGTCCCGCTGCTGAACGACGACATCCTGGCCGCCGACCCGTCCCTGAAGTCGCTGCGCGAGCTGACGACCGACTGGATGAACGGCATCATGATCTACCTGCGGCAGCCGATCGACCTGGCGAAGGGGCACGTCGCCTACGCCGGGCAGCCGTGGGCGCTCACCTCCATCAGCCAGGCCCAGTTCTGGAAGAAGAAGTTCGGCACGACGTACGGGAACGGCCAGGTCAACGAGTGCCTGTCGATCGACCTGTCCGCGTGGGACACCCCCGGCATCCTCTACAACAAGCCGGCCCGCGACTGCACGTCCGACCAGATCTTCAAGGAGGTCGTCGCGCAGCTGCGCAAGGCGCTCCCGTGGGGCCCGGTCCTGCTCAACGACGCCAACATCCACTCCTACTTCATCGACCCCGCCATCACCGGCAACGGGACGCCGCAGGTCGCCAACGACGAGCCGCTGCTCATCAACAAGCCCAGTTCGTGGAACTACCGGCCCGAGGCCGCCACCGGCCTGCCGAACCTGTTCCTGGCCTCCGACTACGTCCGGGCCGACATCAACCTGGCCACGATGGAGGGCGCGAACGAGGCGGGACGCAAGGCCGCCAACGCCATCCTGGACGCCTCCGGCGCCGGCGGCACCCCCGCCAAGCTGTTCGAGATGTACCTGCCCAACGAGTTCCAGGGCTTCTACGACGACGATGACCGCCGGTACAAGGCCGGCCAGGCCAACGCCTTCGACCTCTGGGACCCCGCCAAGCCCTGACCCCTTCCCCCGGGAGCCGCCGCCCGCGGTCCGGTCCAGCGCGCCGACCGGCCGGACCGCGGGCGGCCGGAAGGCCGCACCATGTTCACGAGCCTCCACGCCCTGGCCGCCCTGTCGACCGGCATCTACTTCAGTGGTCTCACCTACTTCAAGCTGGCCGCGGCCGAGATGCGGCCGCTGCGCGGGGACCGCCCCCTGCTGCTGACGCGGGAACTGCTCGGCAGCCGGACGTGGCTCGCCGGCGCGTCCGTCCTCGGCGTCGGCGCCGCCGTCCAGGTCGCGGCGCTGACCAGGCTGTCGCTGTTCCAGGCGCAGCCGATGTTCCTGGCCGGGCTGGCGATCCTGCTCGTCCTCGCGATCCCGGTCCTGCGCGAGCGGCTCACGCCGCGCGAGTGGGGATGTGTGGCGCTGCTGGCCATCGCGACGGCGCTGTTCGCGCACGCCGCGTCCGCCGCGCCCGCCGTGCAGGCCGTGCAGGCCGTGCAGGGCGTGTCCGTCGGCCACGCAGCGTCCGCGGGCTTGACCGGCTCGTCGGTGACCGGCGCGGCCGCGATCGCCGCGCAGCCGGACCGGGCGCTGGTGGTGGCCGTCGCGCTGCCGTCCCTGCTGGTGCCGTGCATCGGCTTCCTGACCGTCGACCTGGCGCGCGAGGGCGCGCATGCCCGGCCGCTCACCGGCGTCGCGCTGGCCGTCAACGCGGGCCTGCTCACCGGGACGGCGGAGATGATGCTGACCGGAGCCGCCGGCCTCGGCGCCTCGCCCCGCGCGCTGCTCACCGCCCCCTACCTCTACGCCTTCGCCGTCGCCGCACCGCTCGCGCTGGGGCAGCTGCAGATCGCGCTGCAGCGCAGCCGGCTGGCCATCGTCGGGCTGGTCGCCACCGCCACCGCGAAGACCTACCTGCTGATCGTCGCGACGACGCTGTACGGGGAGCGCCGGCCGGACGACGGCGGGCAGACCGTCCTGGCGCTGGCGCTGTCGGTGCTGGCCGTCGCCGCCGTCCCGCATCACGAGCGGCGGGCGGCGCGGGCGCGGCTCCAGCGCGTCCCGTAGCGAAGCGAGTCCGGTAGCGAGGGACGGCCCGCGCCCGGGGGTGGCGGGCGCGGGCCGTGCGGGTCCGGCGGGCCGTCAGCAGGTGAGGTTGCCGCCGGCCGGGACGCCGAGGATCTGCGTGAACCGCTGGTAGGCGTTCACCCGGCTCTGGACCTGGGCCGGGTTCCGGCCGTCGCATTCCAGGCTGCCGTTGATGCTGCGGATCGTCTCGCCGAAACCGCGGCCGTCGACCATGGCGTTGTGCCCGGTCATGGTGCCGGGACCGCTCTGGGTCATCCAGTACCAGAGCCCGGTCTTCCAGGCCACGGCCGCGTCCCGCTCGACGAGCCACGGGTTGTTCAGCAGGTCGATGCCGAGGGCGTCGCCCGCCGCCCTGTAGTTGAAGTTCCAGCTCAGCTGGATCGGACCGCGGCCGTAGTAGGCCGCCTGGCCGGCGGGGCAGCCGTACGGCCGGCCGGCATCGCAGTAGTGCGGGTAATTGGCGGTGTTCTGCTCGACGATGTAGACGAGTCCGCCGGTCTCGTGGTCGACGTTGGCCAGGAAGGCCGCCGCCTCCTGCTTCTGCACGGTGGCGCCGCCGGTCTTGGCGAAGGCCGGGAACGCGGCCATCGCCGCGGTGAGCCCGGCGTAGGTGTAGAAGGAGTTGCGGCTCGGGAACATCTGGTTGAACTGGGTCTCACTGACCACGAAGCCGCCGGGGTCGGGCGGGTCCCCGGGTCCCGGGTCGGTCGGGCCGTCGCAGGCGTACGGGTCCCAGTACCAGTTGCTGATCACCGGGTCGTAGCCCGGGTTCTCGTGGACGGCGATGTAGTACTCGCCGTCGGTGTACCGGACGACGCTGCCCACCGGGTACGTCTGCCCGGCCACCCAGTCGGGGGCGGAGCAGCCCGGTCCGGGCGTCCCGCCACCGCCGCAGGCGCCCTGGTCGGTCCAGACCTCGGCGCCGCCCGGGGTCTCGCTCCGCGTCCACCATCGCGCCGACCAGTTGTGCCCGCCGTAGGACACGGACGCGCCGCCGTTGTAGACGGCGGACGCGTTCCACGCCGCCGCGCACTGCGCGGCGGACGCGGACGCCGCCGGCAGGACGGCCGACAGCGTGCCCGCCGCGAGCAGCACGGCGCCGAGCAACGTCAGAACACGGTGCACCTGATCACTTCCTTCGGGGTCGTTCGCTGGGGGATCACTGCACCTGCAGGTCGATGCAGGCGTAGAAGGCGTTGGCCGTGTCGGCGATGTTCCAGACCGCGAGCACCTTCTGCCGGCCGGTCACGCCGCCGAGGTTCACGGTGTGGGACACGCTGGAGGGCGGCGAACCTGCGTCCTGGTTTCTTCATGGCGGGGGGTCCTTGCTCGGGCGGGGTGGTCATGGGGGTGTGTCGCTGCCACCCGGCGATGGAGGGGCGCGGGGCATGGGGAGTCTCGCGGCGTCCCGGATATTGGCAGGATCTACCGGGCACCGGGCCGTCCATTGGCATCATCTGCCCGCACATGAGAAAGCCGGGAGAGCGGCGTCGGCTCTCCCGGCTCTCCCGGCTCTTTCGGCTCTTTCGGCTCCTGCGGGTCTCAGCGCACGTAGATCTGCGGCTGAGGCGGAGCGGACATGCGGTCGCCCAGGAAGAAGCTCGGGTGCGGCGGCTGGTTGTAGGCGGTGTTCTGCCAGGCCAGGGCCGTCCGGTACTGGGTGTCGTGCAGGAGCGTGTAAAGCTTGCGGTCGGTGACGTCCCGCGTGGTGTAGATGCGGAGCCGGGTGTTGTCGCCGGTGGGCCAGACGACCTCCTCGCGCCAGTCGCCGAACAGGTCGCCGCTCAGCGACGGGACGGACTTGGTGCCGTTGTTCGAGTGCACGCCCGAGGCGGTCAGCAGCCTGGTGTCGCCGGACGGGCCGTACTTGTCGATGTGGGTCCCGTCCAGCAGTTCGCGGACGGGGTCGGCGTCCCACCACACGAGGAAGTTGGCGGACGACGGCTTGCGACCCGCGTTGTTGCCGGTGACGCTGCGCAGCTCGGAGACCCCCGACGACCAGAACTCGGCGCCGATCCGCCCGTTCCAGATGTCCCCGGCGACGCCGCGCCCGTTGTCGCAGCAGGGCGAGGTCTGCCACAGGATCTGCCCGTTGCGAGGGTCGATGTAGAGCGAGGACGGCTGGCCGGACGACTCGCTGACCTTGAAGTACTCCAGCCCCGGCCGCGCCGGGTCGAAGTCGCCGAGGTGCTGCGCGTCGCCGTGGCCGGTGCGGGTCGTCCACAGGCCGTAGCCGTTGTCGTCGACCGCCATCGCGCCGTAGACGATCTCGTCCCGGCCGTCCTGGTCGATGTCGCCGACGGACAGGCTGTGCGAGCCCTGGCCGTCGAAGCCCCGGCCGGAGTTGGTGGAGCTGTTGGTGTCGAACGTCCAGCGGCGGGTGAAATGCCCGTCCCGCCAGTCCCAGGCGGCGATCACCGTGCGGGTGTAGTAGCCGCGCGCCATGATCAGGCTGGGCCGGGATCCGTCCAGGTAGGCGGTGCCGGCGAGGAAGCGGTCGACGCGGTTGCCGTACGAGTCGCCCCAGGACGAGACGCTGCCGCGCGGCGGGACGTAGTCGACGCTCTGCATCGCCGCGCCCGTCCGGCCGTCGAACATGGTGAGGTACTCGGGTCCGCTGAGGATGTATCCGCTGGAGTTGCGGTAGTCGGCGCCCGCGTCGCCGATGACCCTGCCCGTGCCGTCGACGGTGCCGTCCGCGGTCTTCATGGCGATCTCGGCGCGGCCGTCGCCGTCGTAGTCGTACACCTGGAACTGGGTGTAGTGCTGGCCAGCGCGGATGTTGCGGCCGAGGTCGATCCGCCACAGGCGGCTGCCGTCTAGCCGGTAGGCGTCGATGTAGACGTCGCTGGTGTAGCCGCTCTGCGAGTTGTCCTTCGAGTTGGACGGGTCCCACTTGAGGACGATCTCCAGGCGTCCGTCGCCGTCGAGGTCGCCCACGCTCGCGTCGTTGGCGCTGTACTCCGATCCCGGCCGCTGGATCGGCACGTCCAGGTACCCGTCGCCGAAGCGCAGGGACGACTCCGAGGCGGCCCCTTCGCCGCCGCTCACGATCGGCCGGACGGTGTAGGAGGCGTCCGCCGGTGCGCCCTGGTCCCAGTAGTTGGTCGACCCGGTGACCGTGGCGATCCTGGACGACCCCCGGTAGAGGGCGAACGTCGTGCCGGCCGGGTCGGTGCCGAGCAGGCGCCAGCCGACGTAGTTGCCGTCGCCCGACCGGACGCTGATCAGCCCGCGGTCGAGGTCCTCCGCCTGGCGGGCGGCGGCGGCCAGGTGCGCGGCCTCGGGCCGGGCCGCGCCGGCCGCGACGCCGGGCAGGGTCGCGGCGACCGCCGCGGCGACGGCCGCGGGCAGCAGGAGATGGCGGACGGGGGGCCGCATGCGTCGGCCTGGAGGTCTCACGGGGGACTCCCTCGGGGGTTGGCGGGGGGCTCACGAGAAAGCGCTTTCCGATTGACCGTACGGAGCGGCGCGGACGGCCGTCAACACTCCTTTCGCAATCACCACCGGTCGGCCGCCACCGCCGGTGCGCCCCCCGCATCCACCCGCCGGCCGGGCGAGAATCACCCGTCAAGCGACTGGGCGACCCCGGGTCGGTGGCATAAATCACAGCCGCCGGTAGAGAAAATGGCTCTGGTCCCGCGAGGTGTCAGGCGGCGATGGCGGCGGCCGCGAGGAGCAGCGCCGAGGACGCGATCTCGACGATCCCGATCTGCTTCGCCGAGTACTGGCGGCGGCGCAGCACGACGGCCCGGACCAGGTACCAGGTGAACGGGACGGCGTACACGGGGTTCAGCCACGCCGCCACCACGGCCGCACCGACGTGGAAGCCGGCCGACATCGCGTACAGCCCGGCGTTGTCACGCTCGCGGATGCACGACTTGACGAACAGGACCGTCCCGGCGAAGTACAGGAACGTCACCGCGGCGACCTCGTTCGTGCTCCAGGGGGACTCCCCGGCAACCACCGCGACCACGGGCAGGATGAGCGTGGCGGCGGCGACCGACACCAGCCCGTTCAGCAGCGCCCGGTCGTCGCGGCGGGCCGCGAACAGGCCGTTGACCAGCAGCGCCACGGCGAAGACCGGTGCGAACGCCAGCAGTTCCGGGCGGGCGAGCAGCACCGTCGCGCCGGCGGCCAGCGCCGTCCCCCCGTAGACGAGGACCTGGGGCCGGAACTTGCCGAGGCGGCGGGTCTTGACCGCGAGCAGCGCGTAGTACGACAGCAGGTACCCGGCGATCCACGCGACGAGCAGCGGCAGGTCGGGCCAGGCGAACCCGGCGGTGAGCAGCCCCGCCAGGTACGGGACGAGCAGCATCGCCCACGCGCCGTGCTGCGGCGGGACCCAGCGGCGCCTGCGCCGGGAGGGCGCCCGGCGCGTCCCGGGTGCGCGCCGGGAGGGCGCCCGGTGCGAAGGTGCGCGGCCGGACGCGTCCGGCGCCGGTGCCGCGGCGTTTCCTGCCATCGATCCCACCCCCGAGGCGGAGTTAATACAGCATGGCAGTGTAAAAACTACGTCATGTCGGGCCCGGCTGCCGAATCCCTCAGGATGCGCCGAGCTCGCCGGCCTCACGGAGGCGCCCGGCCTCCAGGTGCAGGACCTGATCGACGGTGTCCGGCGGCGGGGGTCTGTGGGTGATCAGCAGGAGGCCCGCGCCGGACGTGCCGGCCAGGACGTCCGCCAGCAGCTCGCGCGCGGTGGCGGGGTCGAGGTGGGCGGTGGGCTCGTCGAGGATCAGGATGCGGGCGCCGGACAGGAAGGCGCGGGCCAGCGCGATCCGCTGGCGCTGGCCGCCGGAGACGCGGGTGCCGTGCTCGCCGACGTGGGTGTCCAGGCCGTCCGGCAGCGTGCGGATCCAGTCCCAGGCGCGGGCCCGGCGCAGCGCGTCCGCGATCTCGGACTCCCCGGCGTCCGGCCTGGCAAGGGCCACGTTGGCGCGGATCGTGGTGGCGAACAGGTGGGCGTGCTGGTCGACGAGGCAGACCACGCGACGGACGTCGTCCTGGGCGTAGTCGCGCAGGTCGTGGCCATCGAGGGTGATGCGCCCCCGGTCGGGGTCGCGGAACCGGACCAGCAGGTGGGCGAGGGTGCTCTTGCCGCTGCCGCTCGGGCCGAGCAGCGCGATCCGGCGGCCGGGCCGCAGGTCCAGGTCGACGCCGTCCAGTACCCAGGGTGAGCCGGGCGCGTAGCGGGCGCGGACGTCCCGTACGCGCAGCAGGTCGCCGCGAGGGGCGGGCAGCGGCCGGGGCGGTTCGGCGGCGGGCGCCGGGTGGTCGGTGAGCGCGGCGAGGCGGGCGGCGGCGCCGTGCGCGGTGAGCAGGTCGCGGGCCGCCTCCGGGAGCGGGCGGACGGCCTCGAACGCGGCCGTGGCCGCGAGCGCCACGGCGGCGAGCAGCACGCCCGGCAGCGCGTCCCGGTGGACGGCGTGCAGGCCCGCGACCAGGACGGCCAGGGTCGTCGCGGCGGTGAGGAAGGTGGTCGCCGCCGTGGTGAACCCGGCGGTCAGGGCGTCGCGGCGGGCCGTCCGGGCCAGGGCGGCGTCGGCGGCGGCGATCCGGGCGAGCTGGTCGCCCGCCCGGCCGAAGGCGACCAGGTCGGGCGCGCCGTGCAGGAGCTCGACGGTCTCGGCGTCGCGCGCGGCGCGGGCCGCGGCCCGGCGGGACGCGGCGGCGCGGGTGAGCGCGACGGTCGCGGCGGGCAGGACGAGCGCCGCCGGCAGCAGCCCGAGCGCCAGGCAGAGCCCGCCGGCGGGCAGCAGCCGGGCGATGGCGGCGACCGTCCCGGCGCCGGCGGCGAGCGCGACGAGCGGCGGGGCGAGACCGCGCAGGTACAGGTGCTGGACGGCCTCGACGTCGGCGGCGAACCCGCTGAGCAGGTCGCCCGAGCGGGCGCCCGGCAGGCCCGCCGGGACGAGCGGCTCCAGCCGCCGGAACCACCGCACCCGCAGCTCCCGCAGCAGCCGCAGGGTCGCGTCGTGGGAGACGAGGCGCTCGGCGTAGCGGAACACGGCCCGCGACAGGCTGAGTGCGCGCACCGCGGTGATCGTCACGGCCAGCGCGATGACCTCGGGGCGAAGCGCGGCGCGTGAGATGAGGTACCCGGAGGCGCCCATCAGCGCGACGGCCGACCCGGTGGCGAGCACACCGCACAGTGCCGCCCCCGCGAACCGGTGCGCGACCGGGCGCGCCGCGACCAGCGGCCCGGCGAGCGGACGGCCGGTCATGTGAGGGCTCCCGCGCGGGCGGCGGCCAGGTCGACGACCTGGTCGGCGGCGGACGCCAGGCGCGGGTCGTGCGTCGCCACGACCAGCGTGCGCCGGGGCAGCGCGAGGATCGCTTCGGTGACGGTTTCGGCGGCCGCGGAGTCCAGGTGGGTGGTGGGCTCGTCCAGGAGCAGGAGCGGGGCGGGGCGGGCCAGCGCCCTCGCGAGGGCCAGGCGGCGCAGCTCACCGGCGGAGAGGCCCGCGCCGGCCTCGCCGACGGTGCGGTGCAGCAGCGGTGTCACGCCGGCCAGTTCGGCGGCGGCGGCGGGGGTCAGGTCGCCGGACTCCGGCGGGGTGATGGCGTCCAGGACCGGGCCGGGGCTCAGGCGCGGGCGCTGCGGAAGCCACGCGACGAGGCGGCGCCAGTCGTCGGGGTCGAACGCGGTCAGGTCCGCGCCGTCCACGGTCACGCGTCCGGACGACGGGTCGATGAAGCGCATGAGCAGGGCCAGCAGGGTGCTCTTGCCCGCGCCGCTGTCGCCGGTGAGGGCGATCCGGTCGCCCGGACGGATCTCCAGGGAGATGTCCGTGAGCACGGGTGGGCCGTCGTATCCGGCGGTGACTCCGGACAGGTGGACGGCGCCGAACGCGACGGGGCGCGGCCGGCGCGGAGCCGCGACGGCCGGGGGCAGTGCCAGCAGGGCCGACAGGCGGCGGGACGCGGTCAGGCCGTCGGCGCCGGCATGGAACTCGGCGGCGAGGGCGCGCAGCGGGCCGTAGAGTTCCGGCGCGAGGACCAGGACCGCCAGGCCGGTGCGCAGTCCCAGGTCGCCGGCCGTCAGGCGGAGGCCGACGCCGACCGCGACCAGCGCCGTGCCGAGGGTGGCGGCGAGTTCCAGGACGAACGCCGACAGGAACGCGACCCGCAGGACCCGCATCGTCTCCCGGCGGTAGCGGTCGGTGGTGGCGGCGATCGCGGCGGCCTGGGCGGGGCCGCGGCGGTGCGCGCGCAGGGTCGTGAGGCCGTTCACGATGTCGAGGAAATGGCCGCTCATCAGGGCCAGGGCCTGCCACCGCTCCCGCGTCCGGGCCCTGGTCGACCGGCCGATCAGCGCCCCGAACAGCGGGACCAGCGGCAGCGTGACCGCCATGACCAGCGCTGACAGGACGTCCTGGAACGCCACCCAGAGGAGGATCGCGGGCGGTGCCAGCGCGGCGGTCGCCAACTGCGGCAGGAACCGGGCGATGTAGGTCTCCAGCGCCTCGACGCCGCCGGTCGTGACGGTCACCGCCTCACCCGACGCGACGGCTCCGGGGCGGGCGCGCGTCACCCGGCCGAGCACGCGCCCGCGCAGGTCGCGGGTCATCCGGGACGCGGCCAGCCGGCCGCCGGCCTCCCGCAGCCAGGCGAGCGCGGCCTGCGCCGTCCCGGCCAGCGCGAAGCAGGCCAGCGCCGGCAGGACGTCCCGCACGTCGCGGTGCCCGAGGAACCCCGCGACGACGATGCGGGAGAGCAGCACGGCCTGGGCGATGGTGAGCGCCGCGGAGCAGGCGGCGAGCGCCGCGGCCGCCGCGAGGAAGCGGCCGGTGCCGGGGACGTCGCGCGGCAGCCAGGGAGCGAGCCCGCGCATCCCTACTCCCCGCCGGCGGCGGACGCGCCTCCGGACGAGGCGTCACCCCGCTTCGACCCCCGCTCCCGGGTGATCATGTGCAGCGGGCTCGGCGGGCGGGCGAAGTCCGCGCGGGAGAGCCGCTGCCGGAAGACCCAGAGGGCCCAGGCCTGGTACGCCAGGACGACGGGCACGAACACCGCCGCGACGATCGTCATCGCGACCAGCGAGTAGTGGTTGGAGGCGGTGCCGTAGATCGTCAGGCTCGGCGAGCCCTGCGTGGACGACACCATGACGCGCGGGTACAGCCGGGCGAACAGGGCGGCGACCAGCAGCACGGTCGCGGCGGACGTCCCGGCGAACGCGGCCATGGGGCGGCGCAGGAGGGCCAGCGGCCCGGACGCGGCGGCGGCGAGGATGCCGAGCCCGAGCAGCACGAGCACGGGCACCGGGTACGGCGCCGTCGAGTACGCCCGCACGGCCGTCCAGACGGTGAACGCGATCAGCAGCACGGCCGCGACCGGCCACAGGGCCAGTGCGAGGCGGCGCGCCCGCACCTCCAGCCCGTCCTCGGTGCGGATGGCGAGGAACAGTGCTCCGTGCAGCGCGAAGGCCGCGACGAGCGCGAACCCGGTGAGCACCGAGTAGCCGCTGAACAGCGCCGCCTCACCGGCGGTGATGTCGCCCGCGGCGTCCATCGGCACGCCCTGGGTGACCGCGGCGAACACGACGCCCAGCAGGAACGGGATCGCCGCGCTGGAGATCGGCATCGCGACGTCCCAGCGGCGCCGCCAGGACAGGTCGTCGTGCTTGTTGCGGTACTCGACGGCGACGCCGCGCACGATCAGCGCGAGCAGGATCGCGAAGAAGATCAGGTAGAAGCCGGAGAACATGCTCGCGTACCAGCCGGGGAACGCGGCGAACGTGGCGCCGCCGGCCACGATGATCCACACCTCGTAGCTGTCCCAGACGGGCAGGATCGTGGCGAGCAGCGCGTGCCGCTCCGGGTCGTCGCGGCCGAGGAAGGGGTAGAGCATCCCGACGCCGAAGTCGAAGCCGTCGAGCAGGAAGAACCCCATCCAGAGCACCGCGATCAGCACGAACCACAGCGTCTGGAGGTCGAAATGCCCCGTGCTCTCCACCACGGTCGTCCCCATCACGGTGGTCCCCATCACGGTGGTCTCCATGGGCGATGCGCCTTTCGACGGGCCGGGTCAGTAGAGCATCGGGGGCAGCGCGTCCTCGCGGGTCACGCCGGGGGCCGGGCGTTCCGGGCCGGCCTTGATCGCGCGGACCATCAGCCAGCCCATGATCACGGCGAGCACCCCGTAGACGGCCCCGAATCCGGCGAACGTCGCGATCACCTGGCCGCTCCCCACCCTCGGGGAGATCGCGGCGTGGGTCTTCAGCAGTCCCTGGACGATCCACGGCTGGCGTCCCATCTCGGTGAGCAGCCAGCCGGCCGTGTTCGCGAGGAACGGCAGCCCGAGGAACGCGTAAGCCGTCCAGGCGAACCAGCGGGACCCCGTCCATCCGCGGCGGCGGACGAACCACAGCCACAGGACGCTGTAGATCAGCGTGAGGAACCCGATGGTGATCATCACCCGCCAGGACCAGTAGATGCTGCCGATGATCGGCGTGTAGTCGCCGGGGCCGTACCGCTGCCGGTACTCGCGCTGGATGTCGTTGATGCCGCGGATCTCGCCGTTCCAGTCGTTGGTCGACAGCACCGACAGCCCGTGCGGCAGGACGATGTCGACGTTGGTGCGCTCCGGGTGCTTCTCCCAGGGGCCGATCGCCAGCAGGGAGAGCGGCGCCGGCGCCTGCGTCTCGTAGAGCGCCTCGGCCGCGGCCATCTTCATCGGCTGGTCCTTGACGAGGATCTGCGCCTGGAAGTGCCCGACGCCGATCACCACGACGGACGCCGCGGCCGTCACCCACAGCGCTCCGCGCGCGGCGGCCCGGAACAGCGTCGCGTCCGGGTCGCCCGCGCCCTCGCCCTCGCGACGCTTCCTGCGCAGCCGGTAGGCGGACGCGGCGATCACCAGCAGGCCCGCCGTGATCAGCGACGCGGCGATCGTGTGGAAGAAGTGGGTGATCTGGAGCGGCTGCAGGAGGACGTCGCCGAGCGAGGTCATCTCGGCGCGCCCGTCCCGCATCGCGTAGCCGACCGGGCGCTGCATCCAGGTGTTCGCCGCCAGGATGAAGTAGGCGGACGACGTCGTGCCCGCCACCACGAGCCAGATCATCGCGAGGTGCACGCGCGGGGAGAGCCGGTCCCAGCCGAAGATCCACAGCCCGATGAAGGTCGACTCCAGGAAGAACGCCACCAGGCCCTCGATCGCCAGCGGCGCCCCGAAGACCGATCCCACGAACCGGGAGTAGACCGACCAGTTCATGCCGAACTGGAACTCCTGCACGATCCCGGTGACGACCCCGAGCGCGAAATTGATCAGGAAGAGCTTCCCGAAGAACCTCGTCATCCGCAGGTAGTGCTCCTTGCCGGTGCGGTGCCAGGCGGTCTGCATCCCGGCGACGAACCAGGCCAGGCCGATGGTGATCGGCACGAACAGGAAGTGGTACACGATGGTGACCGCGAACTGCCATCGGTCCAGGACCGCCGTCGTCTCCACCGGGCCCCTTCCTCATCGCCGGAGATGCCGGCGGCAGAGCACGATGGCCGGCCGTCTGCATGGGGATGTACCGACCAGCGTTCCCCCGCGGACGGGCCGGAAAGGCCAGCGCCGGTCAATCGTTGATCAAGTTCCCGCACAGTGAGGGCGGCGGCCGGGCCCGTCGGCCGCCGCGTCAGTCCTGGATGCCGGCGGCGAGCATCGCGGTGAGGGTCAGGTCGGGGTGCTCGCGCTGGAGGGCGCGCAGCCGCCACTTGTCGGTGAACACCGCGACCAGGGAGCCGTCCAGCGGGCGGGCGAGGACCTCGACGCCGCGCCGGCCGGCGAGCGTCTCGGCGGACTCCTTGTCGGTGAGCCGCGCGGTCGAGTACTCCAGCCGGGTCAGCTCGACCGGCGCGCCGAACTCGTCGGCCATCCGGGCGCTGACCACCTCGAACTGCAGCGGCCCTACCGCCGCCAGCACCGGCGCCTGGTCGCCGCGCAGGTCGCTGCGCAGCACCTGGACGACGCCCTCCCCGCCGAGCTGCTCGATGCCGCGGCGGAACTGCTTGGCGCGCCCGTTGTCCTTGGCGCGCACCACCATGAAGTGCTCGGGCGCGAACGCCGGGATGGGCGGGAACTCCACCGGGTTCCTCGCGTAGAGGGTGTCGCCGACGGTCAGGCCGGAGGTGTTGGGCAGCCCGATCACGTCGCCGGGGTAGGCGGCGTCCACCGTCGAGCGGTCGCGGCCGAACATCGTCTGCGCGTACTTCGTCGCCAGCGGACGCCCGGTCGGGGCGTGGGTGAGCGTCATGCCGCGTTCGAACCGGCCCGAGCACACCCGGATGAACGCGAGCCGGTCGCGGTGCGCCTTGTCCATCCCGGCCTGCACCTTGAAGACCTGGCCGGCGAACGGCGCCTCCACCGGACGCTCGGCGCCGCCCGCGTCGGCGCGCGGGGACGGGGCGGGCGCCAGCCTCCGCACGGTCTCCAGCAGCGCGCCGACGCCGAAGTTGGGCAGCGCCGCCCCGAACAGGACGGGCGTGCAGACGCCGGCGCGGAAGGCGTCCATGTCGAGGACGGCGCCGATCTCGTCCAGCAGCTCCAGTTCCTCGACCGCGGCCCGCCAGGCGTCGCCCTCCTCGCGCGCCGCCTGCTCGGCGGGCACCCGCTCCTCGATCGCGCGGGTGGCGCCGCCGGGGGTGCGGCGGAACCGGGTGAACGTGCCGCCGGCGCGGTCGATCAGCCCGCGGAAGTCGCCCGCGGCGCCGACCGGCCAGGTCAGCGGGGCCGGGCGCAGCCCGATCCGCTGCTCGACCTCGTCCAGCAGCTCCAGCGGCTCGCGGCCCGGCCGGTCCCACTTGTTGACGAACGTGATCACCGGGATGCGGCGGTGCCGGCACACGTCGAACAGCTTCAGCGTCTGGGCCTCCAGGCCCTTCGCGGAGTCCAGCAGCATGACGGCGCCGTCGACGGCCGCGAGCACCCGGTAGGTGTCCTCGGAGAAGTCGGCGTGGCCCGGGGTGTCGAGCAGGTTCAGCAGCGCGCCGCCGAACTCGAACCGCAGCACCGACGAGGTGATCGAGATGCCGCGGGACCGCTCGATGTCCATCCAGTCCGACCGGACGCCGCCGCGCCCGGCCTTCCCGTGCACGGCGCCCGCCTGCTCGATCGCCGCCGCGTGCAGCGCGAGGGCCTCGGTCAGCGTCGACTTCCCCGCGTCCGGATGGCTGATCATCGCGAACGTCCGCCGCCGCGCCGCCTGCGCCGCGATGTCCCGTGCCGCCGCGTCTCCCGGCGTCGCCGTACCGCCGCTCACCGCGGCCCCTTTCCCCGTCCGAACTGCCCGTCCGAGTTTATGTGCCGCCGCCGCCCTGACGGGCCGCGGCCGCGGTGCCGGCCAAGTGTCGCATGAGGCAATGGTCGCGCCGCCGGGTGCCCGGGGCGGAATGTACCGCTGCCAGGGCTTTCGCGGCTTCGGGGGTCGCGGAGGAGGGCGCCCGGACATGTACTACGGTTCGTAGTACACCATGCGTCCGGACACCACGACCGACAGGATGCGCGCCGACGGCGGTATGAGGCTGCTGAGGTCGGCGGCGTTCGCGGCCGTGTGCGCCGCCGTGTCGGCGTCCGCGCACGCGGCGGCCTCCGGGGCCGGCGTCCCGTGGTGGTCGCTGCTCGCCGGGTGGGCCGTCACCCTGTGCCTGGCGGCGCCGCTGGCGGGACGGGAGCGGTCGCGACCGGCCATCATCGCCATGCTGCTGTGCGGGCAGACGGTCCTGCACGCGGTGTTCTGCTTCGGGCAGTCACCGGCGCCGTCCGGCCCGGTCATGCCCGGCCATCACGGCATGGGCGCCGAGCTGATGCCGGGACCCGGCATGTTCGCCGTGCACCTGGCCGCCGCGTTCCTGCTCGGCTGGGTCCTGCATCGCGGAGAGGCCGCCGTGTGGCGGCTGGTGCGGGTCTCGCGCCGGACGGCCGGCGCCCTCCTCGCGTTCGTCTTCGTGCGCCGCGCGGTCGTCCGGCCGCCGGAGGCGCGCGTCCGGACGCGCCACCGCACCGATGCGGAGACGGGACGGGGCGAGACCCCGCTGCTGGACCATGCCGTGGTCCGGCGCGGCCCGCCCGTCCCGGCGATCGCCTGAGCTGATCCCTGACGCCGTGTCCCGGTGGGCGCGGCGTGCTCGACCGTGCGTCGCCGACGCTCCTCATTCCTGGAGGCTTCATGCCTGCCCCCTCCCGCCCGACCGCGGGCGCCCGGACGACCGCGGCCGCCCGGCTGGCCGTCGCGGCCGCGGCGGTCTCGCTGACCGCGGCGGTCTCGCTGACCGCGGCCGCGTGCGGCGGCACCCCGTCCGCAAGCCGCCCGGCCGCCGCGGCGGCCTCGTCCCCGTCCGGCAGCGCGATCCGGCTCGACCGGCCGCTGCCCAAACCCGACCTGACGCTGACCGACGACCAGGGGCGCTCGTTCGACCTGGTCGAGCGGACGGCGGGCCACCCGGTGCTGATGTACTTCGGCTACACCCACTGCCCGGACGTGTGCCCGACGACGATGGCCGACATCGCCAACGCGGTGAAGAAGCTGCCGGAGGCGGAGCAGCGGAAGCTGCGGGTCATCTTCGTGACCACCGACCCGGCGCGCGACACTCCGAAGCGGCTGCACGCGTGGCTCGCCGCGTTCGACTCGCGCTTCGTCGGGTTGAGCGGCGACTTCGGCGCGATCCAGAAGGCGGCCCGCGGCCTCGGCATCGCCGTGGAGAAGCCGGAGAAGAACCCGGACGGAAGCTACGACGTCACCCACGGCGCGCAGGTGGTCGTGTTCTCCCCGTCCGACGACAAGGTCCACATGCTCTTCACCTCGGGGACCAGCACCGCGCAGTACTCGGCCGAGCTGCCGGAGATCATCGAGGGGGCACCGTGAAGCGGCCCGCCGCCGCGCTCGCGGCGCTGATCCTCGCCGCCGGAACGGCCGCCTGCGGCTCGGACGACCCGGACGGGCCGCGCCTCGCGGTGAGCGGCGCCTACGTCAAGGAGCCGCCGATGTCCGACATGACGGCCGGATACGTCACCATCGCCAACACCGGGACGGACGGCGACACGCTGACCTCCGTGACCAGCGACCTCGCGAAGCACGTCACCGTCCACACCACGAAGCCGAACGGGTCGATGGCCCCGGCCGGGCCGCTGGCCGTGCCCGCCGGCGGCCGGCTGGTGCTGCGCACGGGCGGCTACCACGTGATGTTCGTCGGCCTGAACCGCAAGCCGAAGACGGGCGAGACCGTCACGTTCACCCTGCGGTTCGCCGCGTCCGCGCCGATCACCGTGCGGGCGCCCGTCCGCCCCGCCGGTTACCGGCCCGGGGAGCGGTGACCGATGGAAGAACGCACACGCGGCGTCACCCGGCGGTGGGTCCTCGGCACGGCGGGCGGCGCCGGCGTCGCGGGGCTGGCCGCCGGCGGCCTGGCCGGGCAGCACCGGGCGGGCGGCGACGGCCCGCCGCTCACCGCGGTCGGAGCGACCGCCGTCCCGTTCCACGGGCGGCACCAGGCCGGGATCACCACACCGGCCCAGGCATGCGGCCACCTGGCCGCGTTCGATCTGCGGCCCGGCGCCGGACGGGCCGGCGCGGCGGCGCTGCTGCGGCGCTGGTCGGCGGCGGCCGAGGCGATGACGGCCGGACGCCCGCCCGCCGGCGACGACCAGGTCGCGCTGGACGCCGGGCCGTCCTCGCTCACCGTGACGTTCGGTTTCGGCCGGTCCTTCTTCGGCAAGACCGGGCTGGCGGACCGCATGCCGGACGCGCTGGTGGAGATGCCCCCGTTCGCCGCCGACGCGCTCGACCGCTCGCGCGGCGACGGCGACCTGTGGGTGCAGATCGGCGCGGACGACCCGCTGGTCGCCGTCCATGCCCTGCGCATGCTGGAGAAGGGCGCGGCCAGGACGGCGAAGGTCCGCTGGATGATGAGCGGCTTCAACCGGGCGCCGGGCGCCACCGACCGGCCGAAGACCGTCCGCAACCTGATGGGGCAGGTCGACGGCACCGGCAACCCCCGTCCGACCGAGTACGACGCCAAGGTCTTCGTCGCGGACGCCGGCGGCCCGCACGCGTGGATGAACGGCGGCTCGTACGCGATCGTCCGGCGCATCCGGATGCTGCTGGACGCGTGGGACCGGCTGCCCGCCGCCCGTCAGGAGCGGGTCATCGGCCGCCGCAAGTCCGACGGCGCCCCGCTGTCCGGCGGGACGGAGACCACGCCGCCGAACCTCGGCGCGGTCCGGCCGGACGGGTCGCTCGCCATCCCCGGCGACGCCCACGTCCGGGTGGCCGCGCCGTCGTCCAACGGCGGCGCGGCGATGCTGCGCCGCGGGTTCTCCTACCACGACGGTCTGCGCCCGGACGGCGCGCCGGACGCCGGGCTGCTGTTCATCGCCTGGCAGGCCGACCCGACGACCGGCTTCATCCAGGTGCAGCGCAAGCTGGACGGCGCGGACGGCCTCACCCGCTACCTGCGGCACGAGTCCAGCGCGGTCTTCGCCGTGCCCGGCGGCGCCGTGCCCGGCGGCTATGTCGGGCAATCGCTGCTGGAGGCTTGACCTTCGAGCCGGGTCGAAGGTTTAGCGTCGAAGCATGACGACGATGCTGATCTCACAGCTCGCCGAGCGCAGCGGCGTCCCCGCGACGACGCTGCGGTACTACGAGAGCGCGGGCCTGCTGACCGCGGACCGCTCCCCGTCCGGCTACCGGGCGTACGGGGAGGACTCGGTCACGCGGCTCGCGTTCATCGGCTCGGCCAAGCACCTCGGTCTCCCCCTGGACGAGATCGGGGAACTGCTCACGGTCTGGGAGTCCGGCGCGTGCGCCGACGTGAAGGCCGACCTGCGCCCCCGCGTGGCCGCCCGCCTGACCGAGTCCGAGCAGCGCCTCACCGAACTGGAGGCGTTCACCCGCTCCCTGCACGACGTCCTGCACCACCTGGACGCCCTGCCCGACCGGGCGGACCCCTGCGACGCCGAATGCGGCTTCCCCTCCGGCCCGCCCGAGGCCGGGGAACCGGCGGCGGCCGCCGCCCAGGAAACTCGCCCCCTGGGCGACGGGGACGAGCCGCCGATCGCCTGCTCGCTCAACGGGGACGGCGTGGCTCAGCGGGCCGCCGAGTGGCGAGCCGTCGTCGGGGCCGGCCGGGTGGAGGAGACCGGCGACGGGGTGCGGGTCACCCTGCCCGCAGGCAGGGCCGCGGCGGTGGCCGAGCTGGCCGCGGCCGAGCAGCGGTGCTGCCCGTTCTTCGGCTTCCGGCTCTGCTTCGATGGTGACGTCGTTCAGCTGGAGGTGCGCGCCCCCGCGGACGCCGCCGAACTGATCGACGCGTTGTTCACCGCCTCGACCTAGGACGCCGCCGTGCTCGTCGCCCGCTCCATCGCCCTGTTCGCCGTCGCCGCCGTCCTGGAGATCGGGGGCGCCTGGCTGGTCTGGCAGGGCGTGCGCGAGCACCGGGGGTGGATCTGGGCCGGCGCCGGCGTCATCGCGCTCGGCCTGTACGGTTTCGCCGCCACGTTCCAGCCGGACGCCCATTTCGGCCGCGTCCTCGCCGCCTACGGCGGGATCTTCGTCGCCGGGTCGATCCTGTGGGGCGCGGTCGCCGACGGCTACCGCCCGGACCGCTTCGACATCGCCGGCGCGCTGGTCTGCCTCGCCGGCATGGCCGTCATCATGTACGCCCCGCGCGGCCACTGACCTGGAAGGCCCCTCATGTCATCGACGAACGTCCTGGTCACCGGCGCCTCGTCCGGGATCGGACGGGCCACCGCGCTGCTGTTCGCCGAGCGCGGCGCCCGCGTGTTCGGCACGTCCCGGCAGGTACGCCCGGACGAGGGCGGGGTGCGGATGCTCCGCTTGGACGTGCGCTCAGACGCGTCCGTGCGGGAGTGCGTCGGCGAGGTTCTCGCCCAGGTGGACGGCCTTGACATCCTGATCAACAACGCGGGCGTCATGCATGAGGGCTTCGCCGAGGAGACCTCACCGGAGGAGGCCCGAGCCGTGTTCGAGACCAACTTCTTCGGTGCCGTCCGCCTCGTCAACGCGGTCCTGCCGGGCATGCGCGAACGCCGCCGGGGCCGCATCGTCAACGTGGGGTCGCTGGCGGCGTGGGTCGGGGAGCCGGGCGAGGGCTTCTACGCCGCGTCCAAGGCCGCCCTCGCCCGCTACACCGAGTCCCTGCGCCACGAGGTGTGGCATCTGGGGATCAAGGTGTGCCTGGTCGAGCCGGGCGTGTTCACCACCGCGGTGCTGAACGGGTCCACCGCCACCGGCGCCGCCATCGCGGACTACTACGGGCCTCGGGAGAGCGCCCGCGCCACCCTCCACAGCGCCCTCCGGAAGGGGGAGGACCCGCGCGAGGCGGCCCGGATCATCTGGAAGGCCGCGACCCGGCCGGCGCCGCGCGGACGCTACGGCGCCGGCCGCCAGAGTTTCGTGGTGCCCCGGCTCAAGACGCTGGCGCCGCAGCGGCTCGTCGACATCGCGCTCCGCCGCGCCTACCGGCTGCCCTGAACGTGGTCGTCCTTCAACCGCGCCTTGTGGATCTTTCCGACCGGGGTCAGCGGGACCTCCGCGGTGATGACGAACTGGCGGGGCACCTTGTAGTCGGCCAGGCGTTCGCGGCAGTAGGCGGTGAGCTCGTCCTCCGTGGGCGGCTCGGCGCCGGGGCGCGGCACGACGTAGAAGCGGCCGATCTCGCCGAGCACGTCGTCGGGGACGCCGATCCCGGCGGCCATCGCGACGCCGGGGTGGGCGGTCAGCACGTTCTCGATCTCGACCGGGTACACGTTGAAGCCGCCCTGGATGTACATCTCCTTCTTCCGGCCGCGCAGGACGAGATGGCCGTCCGGCTCCATCTCGACCATGTCGCCGGTCGCGAGCCAGCCGTCCGGGAGGAACACCTCGGCGGTCTCGGCGGGCATGTCCCAGTAGCCGGCGGCCACGCAGCCGCCGCGGATCTGCAGCTCGCCGGTCTCGCCGGGCGGGAGGACGGCGCCGTCCGGGCCGGCCACGCGGGCCTCGAAGTCGCCGATGATCGCGCCGAGGGTGCGGGCGACGGTCTCCGGGGCGTCGTCCAGGGGCGACAGAACGCAGGCGCCCGACGACTCCGACAGGCCGTACAGGCCGTACAGCGGCGCGCCGGGGAAGCCGCGCCGGATCGACTCCGCCAGCGCCGGTTCCACGTTGGAGCCGCCCGCCATGCACAGCCGCACGGACGAGACGTCATGGTCGGCGAAGTCCGGGCGGCCGAGCATCAGCACGTACATCGTCGGGACGGCGCCGAGGAACGTCACCCCGTGCCGTTCGATGGCGCGCAGGGCGCCGTCCGGGGAGAACGCGGGCAGCAGCGCCACGGAGCCGCCGCTGACCAGCGCGGCCATGATCGTGCAGGTGATGCCGCCGACGTGGTTGAGCGGCAGATGTCCCAGCAGCACGTCCGCGTCGGTCATCTCGAAGTGATCGGCCTGCGCGCGCGCCGAGGCCAGGATGCTGCCGTGCGTGATCACCGCGCCCTTGGGGCGTCCGGTGGTCCCCGAGGTGTAGAGGATCATCAGCGGGTCGGCCGGGGTGACGGCGTCGCGCGCCGCCTCCAGCCCGGCCGGGTCGGCGGGCGCCGCCGCCAGCTCGTCGAAGTCCGCGCCGAAGAAGAGGTGATCGGTCACGCCCGGTGCCTGCGGACGGAACTTCTCGAAGAAGGCCGCGAAGTCGAAATCCGGAATGGCGGGGGTGCTGATGACCATTCGCGCGCCGCTCTGGCCGAGCATGTACGACAGCTCGCGTTCCCGATAGCGGACGTTGAGCGGGACGATGACGGCGCCGATCCGCGCCGCGCCGAAAAAGGCGGCGAGCCATTGCGGGGTGTTGAGGCCGAGCAGGCCGATCCGGTCGCCGCGCTTGATTCCGCGCGCGAGCAGCCCGCCCGCGACACGGTCGGTCAGCTCGTCGAACTCGGCGAACGTGATGGCGCCGTCACCGTCGTGCAGGAATGCCTTCTCGCGTGCCGCCGCGTCCGCCAGCGCCGCCCCGACCGTATCCGCCCGCATGCCGCCTCCCCTTTGTGGCCCGTCCCGCCCCAACGATCACGCATCCAGGACGTTCTGCCCATGGCTAGGGTTTACGGCCGACACCCGCGTAGAACCAGACCGGAAGCGCCTCCGCCAGTGTGATGGACCGTTCCGGCCGCCAGAGCGGCGCCCACACGAGGCCCGGGTCGAGGAGCTCGAAGTCGCCGAACAGCGCGGTCACCTGCTCCCGGGTGCGGGGGGTGCCGGGCGCGTTCGTCCGCTTGTAGACCTCGACGACCTTGGCGACCACGTCGGGGACGCCGTCGGCCGAGGCGTGGGTCAGCACGAGGTGGCTGCCGGACGGGAGCGCGTCGCGCAGCTCGGCCATGATGCCCTGCGGGTCGTCCTCGTCCGGGATGAAGTGCAGGGTCGCGACCAGCAGCAGCGCGATCGGCCTGCCGAAGTCGAGCAGCCGCCGCACCTCGGGGTCGGCGAGGATCTCGCGCGGGTCGCGGACGTCGCCCACGATCATCCGGGTGCCCTCGGCGGCGGCGAGCAGCGCGCGGCCGTGCGCGACGACCTGCCCGTCGTAGTCGACGTAGGCGACGCGGGCGGCGGGGTTCACCGACTGCGCGATCTGGTGGACGTTCTGCTGCGTGGGCAGCCCGGTGCCGATGTCGAGGAACTGGTCGATGCCCTGCTCGGCGAGATACCGCACCGCGCGTCCGAGAAAGGCGCGGTTCTCCCTGATCAGCGTGACCAGCGTCGGATCGGCCGCGATCGCCGCGTCGGCGGCCGCGCGGTCGGCGGTGTAATGGTCCTTGCCGCCCAGATAATAATCGTACATCCGGGCGATATTCGGGACGTCCGGATCGAAACTGCTCGGCTGCGGCCTCTCAGCTGCCACCTTTTCTCCTCACAGCCGCGAGTGCGGGGGGCTCCCGGCCCCTGACAGGCTACGCGATCATGAACGCCTCTCGTGCTCGGCGGGTTCGGCCGGAATCTCGTCGAAGATCAGCCACGTGCGGGTCGCGCGGACGCCTTCCACCGCATGGATGCGGGCCAGCACGATGTCGCGCAGCGAGGCGTTGTCCGGGGTGCGGACCAGCATGACCAGGTCGACGTCACCACCGACGAAGGCGAGGTGCTCGATATGGGCCACCTTCCGGAGTTCGGCCGAGACCTTGCGCCAGGAGTTCTGCTCGATGTTGACCAGGACGTAGGCCGCCGTGCCCAGCCCGGCGCGGACGGGGTCGACCTGCGCGGTGAACCCGGTGACGACGCCGTCGGCGATGAGCCGCTCCACCCGCGTGTAGGCGTTGGAGCGGGAGACGCTGACCTTCTCGGCGAGGGCCCGCATCGAGATGCGCCCGTCCGCGCGCAGCTCGCGGATGATCGCATGGTCGAGGTCGTCGAGGGGCGCCGCCGAACGTCCGTCGGGGCCCGGAGGCGGCGCGGGTTCTGGAGACAGATGGTCCATACGAGCTCCCCTGCTCAGCCGATCGTCCCGTGTTTTGGTCGTCTATTGAGACCTATGGCCGACCTGGTTCATATTCCTAGCACCGATCGAGTGCGGAGGTGGAGGCGGATGGCGACGGGTCGGATTGAGGCGGGCCGGGTTGAGGCGCTGCTCCCCTCGGCGGAGCCCGTGCGGTTCCTGACCGACGGCGGCGCGGCGGTACGCGGGAGGCAGCGCTACGCGGTGCCGGATCCGGAGCTGCTCCGGCGGGCGCACCGGGCGATGGTCGTCGGGCGGCGGTTCGACGCGCAGGCGACCGCGCTGACCAAGCAGGGCCGGCTGGCCGTGTACCCGTCCAGCCACGGGCAGGAGGCGTGCCAGGTCGGCGCCGCGCTCGCCCTGGCGGACGGCGACTGGTTCTTCCCCACCTACCGGGAGTCGATGGCCCTGGTGGCGCGCGGCATCGACCCGGTCGAGGTGCTGTCGCTGCTGCGCGGCGACGCGCACTGCGGGTACGACCCGCGGCTCCACCACACGGCGCCGCAGTGCACGCCGCTCGGGACGCAGACCGTCCACGCGGCGGGGCTCGCGTACGCGGAGCAGCGCAAGGGGACGGGACGGGTCGCGCTCGCCTGCGTCGGCGACGGCGCCACCAGCGAGGGCGACTTCCACGAGGCGCTCAACTTCGCCGCCGTCTTCAAGGCGCCGGTGATCTTCTTCGTCCAGAACAACGAGTACGCCATCTCGGTGCCGCTGGAACGGCAGACCGCCGCGCCCTCCCTCGCCTACAAGGGCATCGGGTACGGGGTGCGTTCCGAACGGGTGGACGGGAACGACCCGGTCGCGGTGCTGGCGGTGCTGGCGGCGGCCGTCGAGCACGCCCGGTCGGGCGGTGGACCGTTCCTGGTCGAGGCGCACACGTACCGGCTCGAATCGCACACGAACGCCGACGACGCGTCCCGCTACCGGACGGACGCCGAGGCCGACGCATGGCGGAAGCGCGACCCGATCGCCCGCCTGGAGGCGTATCTGCGGCGGCGCGGGCACCTCTCGGACGAGGACGTCGCGGCGGCGTCCGCCGAGGCGGAGGAGTTCGCCGGACGCCTCCGGGACCGGATGAACGCCGACCCCGAACTCGTCCCGATGGGGCTGTTCGACCACGTCTACGGCACCCCGGACCCGCAGCTGGACGAGCAGCGGGCGCAGCTGCGGACCGAGATCGAGGCCGAGGAGGCGCTGTCATGACCACGATGGCCCAGGCGCTCAACACGGCGCTCCGCGAAGCGATGGACGAGGACGAGCGGGTCCTGGTGTTCGGCGAGGACGTCGGCACGCTCGGCGGCGTCTTCCGCGTCACCGACGGCCTCGCCGCGAAGTTCGGCGACGACCGCTGCTTCGACACGCCGCTCGCCGAGGCGGGCATCGTCGGGTTCGCCGTCGGCATGGCGATGGGCGGTTTCCGGCCCGTCGTGGAGATGCAGTTCGACGCGTTCGCCTACCCGGCGTTCGAGCAGATCGCCTCGCACGTCGCGAAGATGCGGAACCGCACGCGCGGGCGGGTCGAGCTGCCGATCGTCATCCGCATCCCCTACGCGGGCGGGATCGGCGGCGTCGAGCACCACTGCGATTCCAGCGAGGCGTACTACGCGCACACCCCGGGCCTGAAGGTCGTCACGCCGGCGACGGTCGAGGACGCGTACTCCCTGCTGCGGGAGGCGATCGACGACCCGGACCCGGTCGTGTTCATGGAGCCGAAGAAGCTGTACTGGTCGAAGTCGGACGTCGAGCGGCTGGAGCGGGCGGAGCCGTTCGGCCGCGCCGCCGTCCGCCGCCCCGGCCGGGACGCGACGCTCGTCGCGTACGGGCCGAGTGTGCCGGTCGCGCTGGAGGCGGCCGGCGCCGCCGCCGGCGAGGGCTGGGACCTGGAGGTCGTCGACCTGCGGACGATCGTCCCGTTCGACGACCTGACCGTGGCCTCTTCCGTGCGCAAGACGGGCCGGTGCGTCGTCATCAGCGAGGCCGCCGGGTTCGCGGGGGTCGGCGCGGAGATCGCCGCCCGCGTCCAGGAGCGCTGCTTCCACAGCCTGCAGGCGCCGGTGCTGCGCGTGACCGGGTTCGACATCCCGTACCCGCCGCCCATGCTGGAGCACCACCACCTGCCGAACGTCGACCGCGTCCTCGACGCGCTGGACCGCCTCCAGCGCGACGACCGGCCCGACACCCGCTACCTCGGCGGTGCGGCATGAGCGAAGCGAACACGGAGGTGCGGGCGGCCGTCCCTCCGCGGGATGCGGGCGCGGGCCCGACGGTCTTCAAGCTGCCCGACCTCGGCGAGGGCCTCACCGAGGCGGAGGTCGTGGAGTGGAAGGTCTCGGTGGGCGACACCGTCACCGTCGACCAGATCATCGTCGAGGTGGAGACCGCGAAGGCCGCCGTGGACGTCCCCATCCCGGTCGCCGGCACCGTGACCGAGCTGTACGCCGAGCCCGGCACGGTCGTGGACGTGGGCTCCCCCCTCATCGCCGTGACCGCCGGGCATCCGGCCGCCGAGCGGTACCGGGAGGAGGAGCGCGCCGGCTCGGGGAACGTGCTGGTCGGCTACGGGACGTCCGAGACGCGGCGCTCCCGCCGCCGCGCCGCCCGTCCGGCTCCCGCCGCTCCCGCCGCGCCCGCCGCTCCGGCGGCGCCGTCGCGCGACGAAGTGGTGCGGGTCATCTCGCCGGTGGTGCGGCGGCTGGCGCGGGAGAACGGGATCGATGTCGGCGTGCTCAGTGCGACCGGTCCCGGCGGGGTCGTTCTACGCCGGGACGTGGAGAAGGCGATCGCCGAAGCCACACCGGCGCCGGGCCCGGAGGAGACCGACGCCGTGCGCATCCCGCTGAAGGGCGTCCGGCGGACGATGGCGGAGAAGCTGTCCCGCAGCCGTCATGAGATCCCGGACGCGACCACCTGGGTCGACGTGGACGCGACCCGCCTGGTCAAGCTCAAGAAGAAGATCCAGGAGGCCGACCCGGACGCGCACGTCGGCATGCTGGCGCTGTTCGCCGCGATCTGCCTGACCGGCCTCCGGCGCTTCCCCGAGCTCAACGCCTACGTGGACACCGAGC
This sequence comes from Actinomadura latina NBRC 106108, assembly GCF_001552195.1. Classification (GTDB taxonomy): domain Bacteria; phylum Actinomycetota; class Actinomycetes; order Streptosporangiales; family Streptosporangiaceae; genus Spirillospora; species Spirillospora latina. The sequence continues at coordinate 450,848 of NZ_BCQS01000003.1, read as the reverse complement.
GGCAGGAGATCGTCCAGCTGCCGCACGTGCACCTCGGGTTCGCCGCGCAGACCGACCGGGGCCTGGTCGTGCCGGTCGTCCGCGACGCGCACCAGATGACGCTGGCCGAACTCGCCGCCGCGCTGCGAGAGCGCACGGAGGAGGCCCGCGAGGGGCGCCTGGCCCCGAGCGGCCTCACCGGCGGCACGTTCACGCTGAACAACTACGGAGTGTTCGGCGTGGACGGCTCGACCCCGATCATCAACCATCCCGAGGCGGCCATGCTCGGCGTCGGGCGGATCGCCGAGAAGCCGTGGGCGCACAAGGGGAAGGTGAGGCTGCGCAAGGTGACGCAGCTGTCGTTCACCTTCGACCACCGGGTCTGCGACGGCGGCGTCGCCGGAGGTTTCCTGCGGTTCGTCGCCGACTGCGTGGAACGTCCGGAAGTGCTGGTCACCCACCGCTAGCCGCCGTGCGGCGGCGCGGTCCGCCGACCGCTGCGCAGGCCGTCGAACGCGACCTTGCAGAGCGCGTCGGCTATCTCCTCCCCGCTCGCGCCGCCGCGCGGCCGGTACCACTCGATCAGCGAGTTGACGAGGCCGAACAGCAGCCGGGCGGCGATCGCCGGCGCGACGTCGGGGCGGATGTCGCCGTCCGCCTCGGCCTCCGCGACCAGCCCGGACACCAGGTGGTCGAACTCGCGGCGGCGGGCCAGCGCCCGCTTCTCCACGGCGGTGTTGCCGCGCACCCGCAGCAGCAGGGTGACGAACGGCTGCTGCTCGACGAGGACGGCGACGCTGGCCCGGACGAGGTGCTCCAGCCGGTCGATGGCGCGTCCCTCCACGGCCGCGGTCTCCGCGGCGGCGGCGAACAGCCCGTCGAGCGCGCGGTCGACGGCGAGCTGGAGCAGTTCGTCCTTGCCGGAGACGTGGTGGTAGATCGCGGACTTGCCGATGCCGAGCCGCTTCGCCAGGTCGTCCATGCTGGTGCCGTCGTAGCCGCGCTCGTTGAACACCGTCACCGCGACCCGCAGCAGCGACTCCCGGTCGTAGCCGGGCCGTCCCCGCCGGTTCGCCCGCCCGCCGCCCACAGTGCTCACGGCGGTCATTATCGCAGCGCCGGAGCCGTCCCAGCTCTTCTCCCGGGCCCCTCCCCCGGGTTAATATCTGACTGAACGGACGGTCAGTAATTCGAGGAGGTCGGATGGCTCCGCTGCCCAGCTACGTGTCCGGTGCCCGGCATGTTCCGCCGGACGGGGGCGCGCCGCTCGCCGACGCCGTCACCGGCGAGGAGGTCGCGCGGATCTCCTCGTCCGGCATCGACATGGGCGCGGCGCTGGAGCACGGACGCCGGACGGGCGGCCCGGCCCTGCGCGAGCTGACGTTCCACCAGCGCGCCGCGCTGCTGAAGAAGCTCGGGCTCCACCTGCGCGAACACCGCGACGAGCTGTACGCGCTGTCGGCGCGCACCGGCGCGACCCTCGGCGACTCGAAGATCGACGTGGACGGCGGCATCGGCGTCCTGCTGGCGTACGCGAGCAAGGGCAAGCGCGAACTGCCCAACGACACCGTCCTCGTCGACGGGGACGTGGAGCCGCTGAGCAAGGGCGGCACGTTCGCCGGACGGCACATCTGCACGCCGCTGCAGGGCGTCGCCGTGCAGATCAACGCGTTCAACTTCCCCGTGTGGGGCCCGCTGGAGAAGCTCGCGCCCGCGTTCCTCGCCGGCATGCCCAGCCTGATCAAGCCCGCGCCGCAGACGGCGTACCTGTCCGCGCGGCTGCTAGAGCTGATCATCGAGTCGGGCATCCTGCCGGAGGGGACGCTCCAGTTCGTCTGCGGCGAGCCCGGCGACCTGCTCGACCACCTGACCGAGCAGGACGTCCTGGCCTTCACCGGGTCGGCCGCGACCGGTCGGCTGCTGCGCGCGCACCCGGTCGTGACCGGGCGGTCGGTCCGGTTCAACGCCGAGGCCGACTCGCTGAACTGCTCGATCCTCGGCCCGGACGCCCGTCCGGGAACGGCCGAGTTCGACCTGTTCGTCAAGCAGCTCGTCGCCGAGATGACGGTGAAGGCCGGCCAGAAGTGCACGGCCATCCGGCGCGCGCTGGTCCCGTCCGAGCTGATGGACGACGTGGCCCAGGCCGCGGGCGACCGGCTCGCGCGGGTGAAGATCGGCGACCCGTCCGACCCGGACGTCCGGATGGGCGCGCTCGCCACCCTCGACCAGCGCGACGAGGTCCGCCGGCAGCTGAAGAAGCTCCTGGACGCGGGCAAGATCGTGTTCGGCGACCCCGACCACGTCGAGGTCATCGGCGCCGACGCCGAGCGCGGCGCGTTCATGTCGCCGATCCTGCTGCGCGTGGACGACACCGGCCGCGCCGAGCCGCACGAGGTCGAGGCGTTCGGCCCGGTCAGCACCCTGCTCCCCTACGACGGCGCCGAGCAGGCCGTCGCGCTGGCGGCCCGCGGGCTGGGCAGCCTGGTCGGCTCGGTCGTCACCGCCGACGCCGGGTTCGCGCGCCGCGTCGTGCTGGGCGCCGCGCCGTGGCACGGGCGGCTGCTCGTCCTCAACGAGGAGGACGCGAAGGAGTCCACCGGGCACGGCTCGCCGATGCCGGGGCTCGTCCACGGCGGGCCGGGACGCGCGGGCGGCGGCGAGGAGATGGGCGGCATGCGCGGCGTCATGCACCACATGCAGCGCACCGCCGTGCAGGCCGGGCCGTCGATGCTGTCGGCGATCACCGGGCGCTGGACGCCGGGCACGTCCCGCACCGAGAGCGACGTCCACCCGTTCCGCAAGCACCTCGAAGAGCTGCGGATCGGCGACACCGTCGTCGCCGGCCCCCGCACCGTCACCCTTGAAGACATCGAGCACTTCGCCGAGTTCACCGGCGACACCTTCTACGCGCACATGGACGAGGAGGCCGCCAAGGCGAACCCGTTCTTCGGCGGCCGGGTCGCGCACGGCTACCTGGTGGTCTCGTTCGCGGCGGGCCTGTTCGTGTCGCCGGAGCCCGGTCCCGTCCTCGCGAACTACGGGCTGGAGAACCTGCGGTTCCAGGCCCCGACGTTCCCCGGCGACGAGCTGACGGTGAAGCTCACCGCCAAGCAGATCACCCCGCGCGAGAACGCCGCCTACGGCGAGGTCCGCTGGGACACCGAGGTCACCCGGCAGGACGGCGCCGTCGTCGCGACGTACGACGTCCTGACCCTGGTGGCCAAGCAGGAGGCGGTATGACCCAGGAGACGCAGGACCACTTCGAGCGGACGATCGAGCGCGACCAGCGGATCGAGCCGCGCGACTGGATGCCCGACAAGTACCGGGCGACGATGGTCCGGCAGATCGCCCAGCACGCGCACTCCGAGATCATCGGCATGCAGCCGGAGGGCGTCTGGATCACCCGCGCGCCGTCGCTGCGCCGCAAGGCGATCCTGCTCGCCAAGGTCCAGGACGAGGCGGGCCACGGCCTGTACCTGTACTCGGCGGCGGAGACGCTCGGCGCCGACCGGTCCGACCTGACCGGCAAGCTGATCTCCGGGAAGCAGAAGTACTCGTCGATCTTCAACTACCCGACGCTGACGTTCGCGGACGTCGGCGTGATCGGCTGGCTGGTGGACGGCGCCGCGATCTGCAACCAGGTGCCGCTGTGCCGCAGCTCCTACGGCCCGTACGCGCGGGCGATGATCCGGATCTGCAAGGAGGAGTCGTTCCACCAGCGGCAGGGCTACGAGCTGCTCATGACCCTGATGCGCGGCACGCAGGCCCAGCGGGAGATGGTGCAGGACGCCGTGAACCGGTGGTGGTGGCCGTCCCTGATGATGTTCGGCCCGCCGGACGCCGACTCCACGCACACCGCGCAGTCGATGGCCTGGAAGATCAAGCGGCACACGAACGACGAGCTGCGGCAGCGGTTCGTGGACATGACCGTCCCGCAGGCGGAGGCGCTCGGCGTCACGCTCCCCGACCCGGACCTGCGCTGGAACGAGGAGCGCGGCCACCACGACTTCGGCGCGATCGACTGGTCGGAGCTGAAGCGCGTGATCAGCGGCGACGGCCCCTGCAACGCCGAGCGGGTCGAGCGGCGCCGCAAGGCCCACGAGGACGGCGCCTGGGTGCGCGAGGCCGCCGCCGCGCACGCCGCGAAGCAGAGGAGGGCCGCCTGATGGAGAAGGACTGGCCGCTGTACGAGGTGTTCGTCCGGGGCAAGCGCGGACTGAACCACGTCCACGTCGGCTCGCTGCGCGCCCCCGACGGCGAGATGGCCCTGCGGAACGCCCGCGACGTGTACACGCGGCGGAACGAGGGCGTCAGCATCTGGGTCGTGAGGTCGGCGGACATCACCGCGTCCAGCCCGGACGAGAAGGACCCCTTCTTCGCGCCCAGCGGCGACAAGGTCTACCGGCATCCGACGTTCTACGACATCCCCGAGAACGTCCCGCACATGTGAGGTCCCGATGTCGTCCGACAACCCGTTCGAGGCGCTCTCCGAGCAGAGCGACGACGCCCGCTGGGCGTTCGGCACCGGCTTCGACGACCCGCTCGCCGGGATCGACCCGTCCGTCCCGGACGGCGTCGACCGCGCCGCGCTGGCCGCGTACTGCCTGATGCTCGGCGACGACGCGCTCGTCATGTCGCACCGCCTCCAGGAATGGTGCACGCACGCGCCCGAACTGGAGGAGGAGGTCGCGCTCGCCAACATCGCGCTCGACCTGCTCGGCCAGGCCCGGCTGCTGCTGGCCCGCGCCGGCGTCGCCGAGGACAAGGGCCGGGGCGAGGACGAGCTCGCCTACTTCCGGGACGCGCCCGAGTTCCGCAACGTCGGCCTGGCCGAGGTGGAGAACGGCGACTTCGCGTACTCGACCGTCCGGCTGCTGATGTTCGCGACCTGGCGGCTGGCGCTCCTCGACCGCCTCACCACCTCGCACGACCCCGTGCTCGCCGCGATCGCCGCCAAGGGCGTCAAGGAGGTCGCCTACCACCGCGACCACGCCGCGCTCTGGACGGTCAGGCTCGGCGACGGCACCGACCTCTCCCACGAGCGCGCCCAGCGGGCCTTGGACGAACTCTGGCCGCAGACCGGCGAGCTGTTCGCCACGCACGAGGTCGAGCGCCACCTGAGCGACGCCGGTGTGGGCGTCGACCCGTCCGACACGCGCGCGGAGTTCGACGCCGTCCTCGACGAGGTGCTGTCCAGAGCGACGCTCCGCCGTCCCGACGTCGTCCCCGCCCACCTGGCCGGACGGGACGGCGCGCACTCGCCGGCGCTGGCCGGCCTTCTCACCGAGATGCAGAGCCTGGCCCGGGCCCACCCCGGAGCGACATGGTGAGCGCCCGAGCGATCGCCGAGACGGTCACCGACCCGGAGCTGCCGATGCTCACCCTGGCCGAACTCGGGGTGCTGCGCGACGTCACGGAGGACACCGGCCGCGTCGAGGTGACGATCACCCCGACCTACACCGGCTGCCCCGCCCTGGACACCATGCGCGCCGACCTCCGCAGCAGGCTCGCCGACGCCGGGTACACCGACGTCCAGGTGCGCACGGTCCTCCACCCGCCCTGGACGACCGACTGGATCAGCGACGCGGGCCGCCGCAAGCTGCACGAGGCCGGGATCGCCCCGCCCGGCGCCGCGCCGCACCGCCCCTCGGGCCCGATCCCGCTCTCCCTGGGCCCGACCCGGCGCGTCCGCTGCCCGCGCTGCGGCTCCGCCGACACGGTCGAGCTGTCCCGCTTCGGCGCCACCGCCTGCAAGTCGCTGCGCCGCTGCGACGCCTGCCGCGAACCGTTCGAGCACTTCAAGGAGATCTGAGAGTGACGCTCACCGAGGTCGCCCCCGGCCGCGCCGGCTTCCACGCCCTCCGCGTCGCGGGCGTCGAGCGCCTGTGCGATGACGCGGTCGCGGTGACCTTCGACGTGCCACCGGCCCTGGCCGGCGCCTACGCCTTCCGCCCCGGCCAGTTCCTCACGCTCCGCCGCGTGATCGACGGCATCGAGGAGCGCCGCTCGTACTCGATCTGCGCGCCGGCCGGGGCCGCGCCGCGCATCGGCGTCCGCGAGATCCCGGACGGCCTGTTCTCGTCCTGGCTGGTCCACGAGGTACGGCCGGGCGACGAGATCGAGGTCCTGCCGCCCTCCGGCATGTTCGTCCTCGGCGCCACCTCCGCGCACCACGTGCTGATCGCCGCCGGGTCGGGCATCACCCCGGTGCTGTCGATCGCCGCGTCCGCGCTCGCCGACCCCGGCGCCCGCGTCACCGTCCTGTACGGGAACCGGACGAGCGGCACGGTCATGTTCGCCGACGAGCTGGCCGACCTGAAGGACGCGCACCCCGACCGCTTCGAGCTCGTGCACGTCCTCTCCCAGGAACCCCGCGAAGCCGAACTCTTCAGCGGCCGCCTGGACGCGGACAGGCTCCGCGCGCTCCTGCCCCTCCTCGTCCCCGTCGCCGACGTCGGCCACTGGTGGCTGTGCGGCCCGTTCGGCATGGTCACCGGCGCCCGCGACGTCCTGCAGGGCTTCGGCGTGCCGCGTGACCGCGTCCACCAGGAGCTGTTCTTCGTGGACGAGGCCCCGCCCGAGCCGAACCGGAAGCGATCGGCTCCCACGGGCCCGGCCTGCGAGGTCACCGTCGTCCTCGACGGCCGCTCCACGACCCTGACCCAGCCGCGGGACGCGCGGATCCTGGACTCCGCCCAGCGCGTCCGCCCCGACCTCCCCTTCGCCTGCAAGGGCGGCGTCTGCGGCACCTGCCGCGCCAGGGTCGTCGAGGGCGAAGCCGACATGCACCGCAACTTCGCCCTGGACCCCGCCGAAGTGGACGCCGGCTACATCCTGACCTGCCAGTCGACCCCGTCCACCCCGAACCTCACCGTCGACTACGACGCCTGAGCACCGGTTCCGGCCGACCGCCGCGCCGAGCTCCCGTGTTCCGGTCATCGGGACTGGGCTGGGCCGGGGTCCGCGGGGCCTCTACGATCGGCGCACCCATTCCGTCGCCTCACGGCGGCGCCGACCGGGCCGGGCGCGGGCCCTCGTCTGGGGTCCCTCGCGCGTGCGCGGGGGCCGCTGAGAGGAAGTCATGGACCAGACCGCTGATTACGTCGTGGTGGGGGCCGGGAGCGCCGGGTGCGTGCTGGCGCGGCGGCTCGCCGATTCGGGGGCGAGCGTCGTCCTGGTGGAGGCGGGCGCGTCGGACCGGACGCCGCTGGTCCGCAAGCCGGGTCTGATCGCCGTCTTCCACAACATCCCGCAGCTGAAGAAGAAGCTCGACTGGGGGTTCTACAGCACCCCGCAGAAGCATGCGCTGGACCGGAAGATCCCGCAGGTGCGGGGGAAGGTCCTCGGCGGCTCCGGGTCGATCAACGGGATGCTGTTCGTGCGGGGGCACCGCAAGAACTACGACGACTGGGCCGCGGACGGCTGCACCGGCTGGGGCTACGACGACGTCCTCGCCAGCTACAAGCGCATGGAGAACTGGGAGGACGGCGCCAGCGAGGTGCGCGGCGCCGGCGGCCCGATCCAGGTGACCCGGCAGCGCGACCTCACGCCGGCGTCGGAGGCGTTCATCGAGGCGCTGATCGAGACGGCCGGGGTGAAGCGCAACGACGACTACAACGGCGAGGAGCAGGAGGGCGCGGGCGTCTTCCAGCAGAGCGTCGACAAGGGGCTGCGCTACAGCTCGTCCGTCGGCTACCTGGACGACCACGGGCTCGCGAACCTGACGGTCGTCACGGGCGCGACGGTCGGCAGGGTGGTGATCGACAAGGGGCGCGCCACGGGCGTCGAGATCGTCACCAAGAAGGGGCCCGGGACGATCCGCGCGTCCAGGGAAGTGGTGCTGGCTGCGGGCGCGTTCGGGTCGCCGCACCTGCTGATGCTGTCCGGCGTGGGCCCCGCCGCGCATCTCCGGGAGCACGGCATCGAGGTGCACGCCGACCTGCCCGTCGGCGACAACCTGCACGACCACATGTTCGTGCCGATGACGTTCGTCATGGACACCGCCCGGAACAAGGGCACCGCCCCCTACTTCGCGCGCGGCGTCGCGAAGGAGTGGACGAAGGGCGGGACGTGGGTGGCCCGCAGCGTGTTCGAAGCGGTCGGGTTCGTCCGCAGCGGGCAGGCCGGCGACATCCCCGACATGCAGATCCACGCGCTGCCGTGGTCGTACCCGTTCCCCAACCAGGACGCCCCGGTGCGACACAAGGTGGACAAGCGGCCCGCGCTCACGATCATGCCGACGCTGATCTACCCGAAGAGCCGCGGCACGGTCCGGCTGGCGTCCGCCGACCCGGCCGCCGCGCCCGTCATCGACCCCGGCTACCTGACCGAGCCCGACGACGCCCGGCTGCTGCTGGACGGCATCGAGCTCATCCGCGAGGTGATGGCGAACAAGGCCATCGCCGGGGACGTCAAGGCCGAGCTGTCCCCCGGCCCGCAGTACCCGGACCGCGCGGCACTGGAGAAGGAGCTGCCGAACCGAGCGACGACCGTCTACCACCCGGTGGGCAGCTGCCGGATGGGGTCGGACGAGCGCGCCGTCGTCGACCCGGCGCTGAAGGTGCGCGGCATCGAGGGGCTCCGGGTCGCGGACGCCTCGATCATGCCGAGCATCATCGGCGGCAACACCAACGCGCCCAGCATGATGATCGGCGAGCACGCCGCGACACTGATCCTGGGCGGCTGACGACGCTGATCCCGGGCGGCTAACCGGTCGGGAAACGCGTCACCCAGCGGCGCTGCCAGGGTGTCTCCACGGCGCGCGGGTGGTGGTGCCCGCGCGCCCAGGCGACTGCTTCGGACGGGTCCACGCCGGACAGGACGGCGAGGCAGGCGATGACGGTGCCGGTGCGTCCGACGCCGCCGCCGCAGGCCACCTCGGCGGCTTCGCCCGCCGTGATCCGCTCGTGCAGGGCGCGGATCCGCCGGACGGCCTCGTCCTGGTCGCGGGGCAGCCGGAAGTCGGGCCAGTCGAGCCACGCGGACTCCCAGCGCAGGGCCGGCTCATGGCGGCGCCGGAGTCTCGCCGAGCCCAGGTAGAGGCCGAAGCCGGGCTCGGGACCGTCCGGCGGCGGTCTGCGGAGGCCGCGCCCCCGGATCCAGGCGCCGTCCGGCAACTGGATCGCACCAGTGAGCGTCATCGGGCCACACTAAGTCATCGGGCCGCACTAACTGGAGACGTCGAACTGCAGGCCGCCCTTCACCGCGGAGACCTCGACGTGCCGGCCGTGCTCCAGGTCGCCGGACAGCAGCAGGTCGGCCAGCTGGTCGTCCACCTCCCGCTGGATCGTGCGGCGCAGCGGGCGGGCGCCGAACTCCGGCTGGTAGCCGCGCTCGGCGAGCCAGTCGACGGCCTCGGTGGTGAAGTCGACGTCGACGTCCTGCGCGCGGAGGCGGCGGCGCGTCTCGTCCAGGAGCAGGTCGGTGATCTGCCGGAGCTGGCCCGCCTCCAGCCGCCGGAACACGATGATCTCGTCGATGCGGTTGAGGAACTCGGGCCGGAACGACTCGCGCAGCCGCCGCATGATCCGGTCGCTGAGCGCGCTGCCCTCGCCGTCGCGCCCGCCGAACCCGATCTCGGTGGTGCCGGTGATCAGCTCCGAGCCGAGGTTGCTCGTCATGATCACCACGGTGTTGCGGAAGTCGACCGTGCGGCCCTGCGCGTCGGTGAGCCGGCCGTCGTCGAGGAGCTGGAGCAGGACGTTGAACACGTCCTGGTGCGCCTTCTCGATCTCGTCCAGCAGGATCACCGAGTACGGCTGCCGCCGCACCGCGTCGGTGAGCTGCCCCGCCTCCTCGTATCCGACGTATCCGGGCGGGGCGCCCATCAGCCGGCTGACGGTGTGCCGCTCCTGGAACTCGCTCATGTCGAACCGGATCATCCGGTCCCGGCTGCCGAACAGCGCCTCCGCCAGCGCCTTCGCCAGCTCCGTCTTCCCGACGCCGGTCGGCCCGAGGAACAGGAACCCGCCGATTGGGCGGTCCGGGTCGCCCATGCCCGCGCGGGACCGCCGGACGGCCCGCGCCACCGCCGCCACCGCGTCCTCCTGCCCGACCACGCGCTGGTGCAGGTGCTCCTCAAGGCGGGTCAGCCGCTCCCGCTCCGCCTGCGTGAGCTGCGTGACCGGCACCCCGGAGATCCGGGAGACGACCTCGGCGATGTCCTCCACGGTCACCTCGGGGACGGTCACCGGCGCGTCGTCGTCGCGGGCGGTCTCCAGGTCCTTCTCCAGCCGGAGGATCTCGTCGCGCAGCTCGGTCGCCTTCTCGTAGTCCTCGTCGGCGACGGCCTGGTCCTTCTCCCGGCGCCGCCGGTCCAGCCGCTGCTCCAGCTCGCGCCGGCTGCCGTCCCGCGCGCCCGAGCGCAGCCGGACGCGGGCGCCCGCCTGGTCGATCAGGTCGATCGCCTTGTCCGGCAGGAACCGGTCGGTGAGGTAGCGGCTCGACAGGTCCACGGCCGCGACCAGCGCCTCGTCGTTGTAGCGCACCGAATGGTGGGCCTCGTACCGGTCGCGCAGCCCGCGCAGGATCTCGATGCTGTCATCGGGGCTCGGCTCCGACACGAGGATGGGCTGGAACCGGCGCTCCAGCGCCGCGTCCTTCTCGATGTTCCGGCGGTACTCGTCGATGGTCGTCGCGCCCACCACGTGCAGCTCACCGCGCGCCAGCGGCGGCTTCAGCATGTTCCCCGCGGACACCGCGCCCTCCGCGCCGCCCGCCCCCACGATCGTGTGGATCTCGTCGATGAACACGACCAGCTCGTCGCCGTGCTCGCGGATCTCGTCCACGACCTTCTTCAGCCGCTCCTCGAAGTCGCCCCGGTACCGGGTGCCCGCGACCACGCCGCCCAGATCCAGCTGGACGATCCGCTTCCCGCGCAGCGTCTCCGGCACCTCGTCGTCGATGATCCGCTGCGCGAGCCCCTCGGCGATCGCGGTCTTGCCGACCCCGGGATCGCCGATCAGCACCGGATTGTTCTTGGTGCGCCGCGACAGCACCTCGACGGTCTCCTCGATCTCCTGGTTCCGCCCGATCACCGGGTCGATCCGGCCCTCCCGCGCCAGCGCGGTCAGGTCGCGGCCGAACTCGTCCAGCGTCGGCGTGCCGGACGGCTGCCCGCCGCCCCCGCCGGGCGGCTGCCCGGTCCCGCCGCCGGTCGCCGCCTGCTGCAGCGAATCCGGCGTCACGTGCTCATGGTCGAGGATCCGCCCCGCGCTGGACCCGCGATCGAGCGCCAGCGCGAAAAGCAGATGCTCGGGCCCGATGTAGGACGACCCGAGCGCCCGCGAAACCTGGTGCGAGTCCAGCAGCGCACGCTTCGCGGACGGCGTCAGCTCCGGCGGGACGTCCCGCGGCTCGCCCCGCCGCCCATGGGTCTCGATCTCGCTCTTGATCTTGTCGGGGTCGGCGCCGGCCCGCGCGATCCACTGCCGCGTCCCCTGCTGCCGCGTCGCCGCCCACAGCAGGTGGTCGGTGTCCAGATCGACGCTGCCCCACTGCGCCGCCTGTGCCGCCGCGTCCCGCACCAGCTCCCGCGCGGGCTCGCTCATCAGCCGCGCGATGCTGATCCGCTCCTTCGGGCGGCGCTGCGCCCGCGCACCGAAGAACCGGGCGAGCATCTCCTCGAACGGGTCCATGCCCTCGGACCCGTACCACCCCGCGGTCATCTCCGAAACCCCCCGGTAGTCGAAGAACACGTCTTAGCAATGGTGTCTCACGTGCCCGGGGCATGACCCGGGAAACCCGCGTCAACCGCCGTGCGCCGCGGGGATCAGGGTGGTCCGCGTCTCGGTGTAGAGGTCCAGAACCTCCGGGCCGCCCTCCCGTGCGGCGCCCGGCGCGACACGTCGGCGCTCCACACCGACGCGGACAGCCGGTGCCCGCTGTCGTCGGCGATCGCGACGGCCTCCTCCTCGCTCCCGTACGGGATCACGGTGACGACCGGCCCGAAGATCTCCTCGCGCGCCACCCGCATGCCGTTGCGGACGCCGCCCAGCACGGCCGGCTCGACGAACCAGCCCGGGTCGCGCGGTGCGCCGCCCCGGACGAGTGTGGCGCCGTCCGCGACGCCGCTCTGGACCAGCCCCAGCACGCGGTGTAGAGGTGCCGGACGGAGACGTGGTGGGCGGCGGCGATACGGCCGGGGGTCAGCCCGGTGTCGCCGAGCCGCTCCTCGATGTAGGGACGCGGACGCCCGTGAGCACGCCGAGGACGCCGACCTGCTCCTGCGAGCCGGGCTGAAGCACACCGGGATCATCGCCGCAGCAGGCGCGTTCGCCGTCCTCGAAGCGGTGCCGCTGATGATGTGACCCGGCGCACGAGGTCACCGGCGGCCTCCGGCCAGTGCGGGTGGTCGAAGGCGAAGCCCGCGTCCAGCAGCCGGCCGGGGACGACGCGGCGGCTCTTCAGCAGGAGCTCGGTGTCCGAGCGGATCGCCAGCGCCCCGAACTCCGCCATCCACGCGGTCGCGGGCAGCCCGACCGGCACCCTCCACGCGGCACGCAGCGCGCGCATGAACGACCGCTGCGGCAGCGGCTCCGGGGCGGCGAGGTTCACCGCCCCGGCGAGGTCGTCCCGCTCGATCAGGAACTCCACCGCACGCACGAAGTCCCCGTCATGGATCCAGGACACGTACTGCGCGCCGCCCGCGACGGGCCCGCCCAGCCCGAGCCGCGCCAGCCGCGAGAGGACGTCGAACACCCCACCGCGATCCGGGCTCATCACCATGGCCGCACGCAACGCGACTTTGCGAGTGGCCGGCGTCTCGGCCCGGTCCTGCTCCCGCTCCCAGTTCTCGGCGATCCGGACGCTGTAGTCCCAGTAGCCCGGCACACCGGCCTCACCGCCGCCGATCAGACCGGTCGCCTCGTCATTGGCCGCGTCGAACCGATGCGCGTAGACGGTGGCCGTGCTCATCTGCAACCAGACTCGCGGCGGCTTAGCCGCACCCCCGATCGCCTCGCCCACAACTCGGGCCGACAGCACGCGCGAATCCATCATCTCCTGCAGGTTGGCCGGCGTGTAGCGGCAGCTGACACTGCGTCCGGCCAGGTTGATCACGACATCACTGCCGTCGATCACGTCCGCCCACGGACCGAGCGTCCGCCCGTCCCACCCGACCTCGCGCTCGCGCGTCGGCCTCCTGGTCAGGACGACGACCTCATGCCCCGCCGCCGTCAGAGCGCGATCCAGAATCCCGCCGACCTGCCCGGTCCCCCCGGGGATCACAACCTTCACCGCGCCACCCCTCATCGTCTCCACCGCGACACTAACTCAGAATTGAACACGTTCAAAGAAACATGATGAGCTACACGCCGAGAGCCGCGCCCAGCAGGGCTTGGGCCGATTCACGCATGAGGGTCGCGGCTTCCGTCCGGGGCACGGCCGCGATGTCGACCATCCAGACCCAAGCCTCGATCCCGCAGCCGGCGCGGATGGCGACCGCGAGCCGTCGGCGATCGACGTGCGGGTGCGACTCGGCCAGCGGCACCAGGGCGTCCTCGATCCACGCGATGGCTCGGCCCTGCCGCATTACCGGACGGGCGTCGCGGGACGTCTGCGGATCCTGCTCCAGGGACAGCCGAAGCGCGGCCCGCAGTTGGGGCTCCCACCGCCTCAAGATCTCCGCCTGCTCGGCGATGACCAGGTCCAGCCGGGCCCGGACATCATCGGGCGCGCCCTCGTCGAGCAGGCTGTTCCGGTCAATGGCCGGCACGGCGGCCAAGAGCAGGTGTCTCTGGTTCGGAAAGTAGCGGTAGGCCGTAGTGCGAGAGATGCCGGCGTCGTCGGCAGCCTGCTCCACGGTCGGGGTGTGTCCGCCGTCCAGCAGAGACCGGGCGGACCGAAGGAGGGCGTCGCGAGTGCGCTGCTTCTGCCGAGTACGCCCCGTCGACTCATATGGTACTGACATACCATCATGGTACTGTCATCCCATGAAGGATCCTGTGGACACCGATCCGCAGCTGTACCGGGTCGTGTGGGAGAACGAACGCGTGCGGGTGCTGGAGTACCGCGACGAGCCGGGGGACGCGACGCACCTGCACGCCCATCCGGACAGCGTCATGGTGACTCTGTCCTCCTTCCAGCGGGTGATCTCGGCCGGCGGCCGAGCGGTCCCGGTCGACCTGGCCGCGGGGGAGGCCCGCTGGCTGGACGCGCAGGAGCACCAGGGCCGCAACGTCGGCCAGACGGCCACCCATTCGCTGTTCATCGAGCTCAAGGAACCACGGCCTGGCGCCCAGCGCCCAGATGCCGCACTGGGCCCGGCCGCCCCCTGAATACTCAGCGGGTGTGCGGTGGCGCCAAGGGGTGAGAGGGCTGCATGCCGCAAGTGAACGCACCCGGTGGACCTTGCTGGACACCGCACGAGACCCACGGGACGCGAGTACGTCGTGGCCGCGCCGGTGGAAGCCGACCAGGGGAACTGCCACAGCGGCCCGAAGCGGCCTCAGGTGGATGTGAAGATCAGGCGGCCTGGAGCCGGGGCGGTGGGCGCACGGACGCGGCATCACGCGGTGCCTGCAGGCGGTAAGAGTGCCGTCCGTCAGGACCAACGCCGATCCGGACCCTCGTGCGGTTGGCGTGCACCCAGCGGTTGTGCCAGCCGCAGCACAGGGCGAGTTGGTCGATGTCGGTGGGCGCTCCGAGGGCCCAGCCGCGCACATGATCGACCTCGCACAACGTGCCGGGCACCTCGCACCCTTCGACCGCGCATGTCGGATACAGGGTTTCGAGGACCTGGCGTTGCGCCCCGGTGGCGAAACGGACCCTGCGGCCGAGGTAGAGCGGCACGTTTCCGCGTCCCAGCAGCAGCGGAGAGACGCCCGCCGACAGGGCGATGCGGCGGGCCTGCTCGGCCGGGATCGGGGTCCCATCGGTCAACCGCGCAGGAGCGGTGCCGCCGGTGAGGGTGTCCAGATCGCAGATGACGGTGACCTTGGTGGCCTTGTGCCCGCCCGCCAGGACGCCGCTCATGGCCGCCGCCGTCCGCTCCGACAGGTCACGCCGGTCGTCGGCCCCGGACGGTTTGGCCAGCGGCCCGAGCGTCCCGTCCCAGATGGCGGCGTCCTCGGCGTTGAGCCAGCCCTTGATGTACCGGCCACCGTCCAACGAACGCGTCGAGTCGATCCAGGACCGCTCGTATCCTCGCCGCGAGTCGGCATCCGAGCACTCGGTTCCGTCACGCTCGGCGATCACATCCCGGATCCGCGTACCGAACGAGGCGACCTTCCCCGCCGAGAAGCCCTCCTCGACCATGCCGAGCAGAATTCCTTCAGCAGCCCGGCAATCGGCGTCGTCCAGCCTGGCGACCGCGCCCGCGATGGTGGCGGCGTACCCGAAGGGAAGTTCCCCTGCGGCCCACCGGCCGGTCATCTCGCTGAGGCGGTGGCGCTGCCGGGCAAGGGTCAGACGTTCCCTTGCCCGGGATTCGCGCATGCCCAAGTGGGAGCGCAGCCAAGCCTGCGTGGACGGCAACCCCCAACGCCGCACCTCCCCCGCCCGGTCGACAACGGAGACGAGACCTGCGATGGCCGACTCCGCCTGGTCAATGGCGGTGGCGAGGTTTTCGGTCAGCTCCATGCAAGCCGCCGCCGATTCGGGGGCCGATCGGCCGGCGAGTTCGGACGCGATCTCCGACAGCGCGGCCACCAATTCCCCGGTGGACGCCCCATCCAAGTCGATCGCCGTCGAACACATGCCCCAATTATATAAAACCCCGACCAGACATATCCCCCACCACCCCAAATCCCAAGCCCCAATATTGTCACCTCCCAGACACCCCAAACCCCGCAACACGACGCGGGGAGCCCGTCGAGCGATTAGGTGACCCGAACTAGGCAGACCAGCCCTTCCCAGACCAGGCCAAGGGCACCGATGCGACAAAAAAGCGACGCCCAGCTCGAAACGAATACCCTTCGCTTCTCGGACGTGCTCGAATAAACCCTCTTGGACGGGTGGGGGCGGCGCGTCGGGCAGAGGGCAGGCGGAGCCTGCCCGACGAAAGCTGCACTCAGGGGCCGCAGAGGCTCCAAAGTCAAGGGTGGACGAAGTCCATCGCGAAGCGACGCGAAGCGCCCTTGACTTTGGAGGGGCGGCCCCGTACGCAGCGCCGCCCCCACCACAATTCCGCGGATCGGCAATCCGGTTCGGGATACTCGTGGCCCGACTCCCAGGGGGAAGCTACAAGTCGAGGTCGCCGGCCTTGATCCGGCCGACAAGAGCCCCAAGCTCACCCGGCTCCAGAGCCAACCGCGGCCCCTCCGGATCCTTGGAGTCCCGAATCAGGGGGATCGAGGTGTTGGCCGAGACCTCGACGCACTCGCCTCCGCCACCCTGGCTGTGGGTGCTCTTACGCCATTGGATCATCCCGCATCGTCTCCATCGTCTTCCGGATCAGATTCCGCGTGGCCTCTTCAGACAGCGCATGGCACCTGATCTCGTCGAACCGGACTCCCAGCCGGGTGACTTCGGCCGGATCTTCGATCAGTCTCCCACCGAATTGGGCTTCTACGTACCCGATGCGGCTCCGATCCTTCTTGGTGAGAACGACCATCGCCCCGTCGAACCCGGGGTGCCACCCATCGGTGATCTGCACTGCTTGGATGTGGACCTGATCCTCTTCTCCGGCGTCGAGGAGATAGTCGAGTTGCTCCTCCATGATGCTCACGTCACGCCAGCGCCGAAGGATGGCGGCATGGTCGAGAACTACGAAGAGGTGGGGTTGGTTCGTATCCCGAGTGAGGATGTCTCGGCGAGCCAGCCGTTGGGTGATCCAGCCGTCGTCCATCTGTTTGTTCGGGGTGATGGCCCGCATGTAACCCTCGGTCTGGAGTAGGCCGGGGATGTAGAGCGGCTGGAAGGTCCGTATCTCGGTGGCCTCGTTTTCGTGGGCGATGTAGGCCTCGAACCACTCGTTGAGGTGCTCGCGCTGGGCGTGGTACCAGAGTCCACGGAACATTTCACCGGTTCCGAAGAACTCGTCCAGTTTCTTGCAGAAGTCTTCGTCGGGACGGTTCCGCTGGCTTTCGTAGGCGGCGATGGTCTCGCGAGTCGTGTACAGCTCCTTCGCCAGGTCGTTCTGGCTCATGCTCCTCGCCTCGCGCATCAGCCGCAGCGTGTAGGCCAGCTGGGCTTTCATGCTCTGGCGGGGATCTATGGGGACAGATGGGGGCATGTCTGACCCTCCATGGTTGGTATATCTCGAAGTACCAGACATTCATATAGCCAGCCCAAGTCATGGACGTCAATCTGAAGGTGCATTCATAGGACGCAGCGGAAGCGGACCGATGAGCACGACTCCTGAAAACAAGATCACACCATTCCCACGGGCACTCCGGACGTCCCGGGATCGGAGGTTCACCTTCACCTATCTCGCGACACCGGCAACTGTCGGAATTGCCCGGAAGGCCGCCAAGCAGGCCTCTCTCGCCCTGGGATGTACGGGAGAAAAGGCGGAGAATGTCTGTCTCGTCGTGTCCGAACTGGTGACCAACTCGGTTCACGCAGCCGAGCACACCGGGATCCGGGTGACAGTCGCCGAGGACGTGCCGGGCCACATCACGGTCGAGGTCTGGGACGAGTCCGCCGACCTGCCGCAGCGAAGACTGCCCGGCCCCATGGACGTCAGCGGAAGAGGGCTCGGGATCGTCGAGACGTTGGCCGTCCACTGCGGAGTACGGCGGGAGAACGGCGGCAAAGCCGTCTACGCCGTCCTGTGACCCCTCCCGGCCCGCGACGGCCGGGAGGTACCAGACCTGGCGGATATCGGGAGGAAGGTGGTCTATGGTCTGAGCCCTTTCGGGCGTAGGTCGTGAAGCTGAGAGGCCCCCGGTCGGACGACTTCCGGGGGCTTCTCCACCTGCCGGCGGGTTCACTCATCACGAGCGCCCGTCCTCCTCGGCACGCCGGGCCTCAGAGACACCGGAGATCCAGGTAGCGGGTTACGAATCGCCGTCCCCGCCTCCCTGGTGTTGGACGCCCCTGCGCATCGCATCGACCAGAACCTTCACGACGAACCCGAGGAAGACGAGGTCTCCGAGCATCTGCGCCGACGTCAGCGCCCGCGCCGCCTGCGACCGCGGCACGATGTCTCCGAACCCGACCGACGAGAACACGGTCATGGTGAAGTACAGGGCGTCAAGATGCGTCAGCGGTTCGGAGAAGGCCCCCGGCGCACCGTTCTCCATCAGGCAGTAACCCGCGGCGAAGACCACCAAGAACGCCGGAACGGACGTCGCGAGCGCCTCGATCGTCCGCAGCCGCGGTGAGGGCGACCGCACGATCGCTCGCGCCTGCCACCAGACGACCGCCCCAAGCGCGACCAGGGCACATCCCAGCACCACGGCGGTCACCAACGTGAACGCCCTTGTCAGCGGGGCGGCGAAGTAGGCGGCCAGCAGGCACAGCGTCGTCAACGCCGTGCGCAGGACCGTCCGGAGCACAAGCCTGCCGCGCCCTCTTCGCGCATGCGTCTCCACTTCCCGTCCGTGCCCCGGATAGCGGAAGAATCGCCTAGCCGAGGTGCCGGACGTGGCAAGTGAACCTTCACCAGGCGTCTATCGCTTTAGTAGCGACACGAGTTCGACGCACAGAGGACCCTCGGTGAGGAGAAGCCGGGCCGCAGGGAGACCGGGTGCGCACAGAGCCGAGGGCACAGCGAGACCTGAGCACGCGGCAAACCGGACACGCAAAGAAGCCGATGACACACGGACGCCCGACGACACGCGAACGCCCAGATACGCGGACCTGTGGACACGCGGAGCCCGGAGACACACGGACCCCAACAACACGCGGGCGCCGAGGACACGCAGGGCTCGATGACACACGGACGCCGGCGATACGCGGACGCCGCAGACACACGGACGCCGCAGACACACGGATGCCGGAGATACGCGAAGACCGAGGACACGCGAAGACCCAAGACATGCGGAGACCCAAGACATGCGGAGGCCGCAGACACGGGGAGGCCGCAGACACGGGGAGGCCGCAGACACGGGGAGGCCGCAGACACGCGAAGACCCCAAGACACGCGGAGGCCGAGGACGCGGGGAGACAGGGCAAAGGGCGCGCGAGAGTCGGGGAGGGGAGCTGAGTGCGCGGGAAGACTGGGGAGGCTCGGTGGGTGGGCCTTCGTCGTTGAAGGACGCTCTCTGAGGAGGCCGGGGTGGGCGGGGCCCTCGCCGTTGAAGGCGCCCGCCCCCGGAGGGGCAAGTGGATCGGAACCCGCGGTTCCGGTCAGGTTGGGTCAGATGAGGCCCTGGGCGAGCATGGCGTCGGCGACGCGCTCGAAGCCCGCGATGTTGGCGCCGACGACGTAGTCGCCGGGGGCGCCGTAGCGTTCGGCGGTCTCGTAGCAGGTCTCGTGGATGTTCGTCATGATCGCGGCCAGTTCCTCCTCGACGCGGGAGAAGGACCAGCAGGCGCGGCTCGCGTTCTGCCGCATCTCCAGCGCGCTGACGGCGACGCCGCCGGCGTTGGCGGCCTTGCCGGGGCCGAACGCGACGCCCGCGTCCTGGAAGATGTGCACGGCGTCCGGCATGGTCGGCATGTTGGCGCCCTCGGACACCGCCTTCACGCCGTTGCGGACGAGGATCCGCGCGGCCTCCGCGTCCAGCTCGTTCTGCGTCGCGGACGGCAGCGCGATGTCGGCCGGGACGTCCCATACTCGGCCGCCGGGGACGTAGCGGGCGGATCCGCCGCGCTTCTCCGCGTAGTCGGACACACGGCCCCGCTCGATCTCCTTGACCTGCTTGATCAGGTCGAGGTCGATGCCCTTCTCGTCAACCACGTAGCCGCCGGAGTCCGACACGGTGATCACGTTGGCGCCGAGCTGCTGGGCCTTCTCGATCGTGTAGATCGCGACGTTGCCGGAGCCGGACACGACGATCTGCTGGCCGTCGAGGTCCTCGCCGCGGCGGCGCAGCATCTCGGCGGTGAACATGACGTTGCCGTAGCCGGTCGCCTCCGTCCGGCAGGCGGAGCCGCCCCACAGCGCGCCCTTGCCGGTCAGCATCCCCGCCTCCCAGCGGTTCGTGACGCGGCGGTACTGGCCGAACAGGTAGCCGACCTCGCGGGTGCCGACGCCGATGTCCCCGGCGGGAACGTCGGTGTGCTCGCCGACG
Source organism: Actinomadura latina NBRC 106108 (assembly GCF_001552195.1). Taxonomy (GTDB): domain Bacteria; phylum Actinomycetota; class Actinomycetes; order Streptosporangiales; family Streptosporangiaceae; genus Spirillospora; species Spirillospora latina. The sequence goes on along the minus strand of NZ_BCQS01000003.1, from coordinate 430,749 downwards.
TGGCGGTACAGCTCGGTCATGAACGACTGGCAGAACCGCATGACCTCCTCGTCGGAGCGGCCGTGCGGGTCGAAGTCGCTGCCGCCCTTGCCGCCGCCGATGCCGAGCCCGGTCAGCGCGTTCTTGAAGATCTGCTCGAAGCCGAGGAACTTGACGATGCCGAGGTTGACCGTCGGATGAAAGCGGAGCCCGCCCTTGTACGGTCCGAGCGCGCCGTTGAACTCGACGCGGAAGCCGCGGTTGACGTGGATCTCGCCGTTGTCGTCCTGCCACGGCACCCGGAACATGATCTGCCGCTCCGGCTCGATCACCCGCTCGACCATCTTGGCGGCGGCCAGCCCCGGCCGTGCGGCCAGCACCGGACCGAGGGACTCGAGAACCTCGTGGACGGCCTGGTGGAACTCGGGTTCGCCCGGGTCCCGCCGGAGGACCCTGTCGTAGGACTCTTCCAGGACGGCCAGGGTCTCGGGTGGCGCCGGCAGACGGGGGGCCAGTGGCATGGTGAGGTTCCTTCCTTCAGACCCCTCCCACTCTAAAACCTGCGTTTCACCGCCTGAGACGGGGTGACCGCAGGTCGGAACCCGTCCATGACTGACAACTGACCTCCGCCCGACCAGCACGGCCCGACCGGCACGGCACCCGGACGGCACGGCACCGGACGGCACGGCACCCGGACGGCATGACGCCGGGCCGCGTTCCTCCCTGGGCGGGGACGCGGCCCGGCGGGTCCGGGGGACGTGTGGTCAGCCCGGGCACTTCTTCCACGCGAAGTGGTATGTGGTCTTGACGCCGCCGTCGGCCGAGTCGAAGGTCATGAAGCTGGTCTGCGACGCGTCCGAGCTGCCCTGGTACACCCGCAGCTCGGTGTTGATGTTGAAGTTGCGGTCCTCGCCGCAGGGCGCGAACACGAGTTCGGTGACGGGCGTCCGGTCGGAGAACTGCCAGTTGTCCGAGTAGGCGCCCTTGATCGTGTGGCTGACCGGCGTCGTCTGCGCCATGCCCTGGTGGTAGTAGTTCGCCTTCTCCATGCCGGACGCGCCGTCCGCCAGGTACGCGAAGCCCCGGTAGTCGGCGCCGGCGATCGCGTAGGTGAACCCCTGCGGCACGTGCACCCGCAGGTTGATCTGGCAGTTCTTGCGGAAGTCCGTCGGGTTCGAGTTCCCGCCGGCCTGGGCCAGGTAGTCGCTGTAGGTGACGGTGAACGCGGTGTTGTCGCTCGCCGTCGCGACCGCGGCGGTGCCGGCCGCGCAGCCGGACCCGTTCACGGTGAGGACGTCGATGACGATCCGGTCGGGCGGCGCCGGGTCGGCGGGTGCGGCGGAGGCGGGGGCCGCCGACAGCGGCAGCGCCAGGGCGGCCGCGCAGGCCGCCGAGACGGTCAGTCCTTTGCGCATCGGTCGTTACTCCTTTACTCGGGGCTCCTTACCGCGATGTGTCCACCACGGGCTTTGTCGCCACGGGGCGTTCACCACGGGGGGCATTGCATCCAGGAGAAGTGGTAGGTGGTGTTGATGCTGCCGTCGGTCGAGTCCATGGAGATGAAGCTCGTCAGCGACGGGTCGGAGGTGCCCCTGAGCACCCGCAGTTCCGTGTTGATGTTGAAGTTGCGCTCCTCGCCGCACGGCTTGTAGACGAGTTGCGCCACGTCGTTGGTGTCGGTGAACTGCCAGTTGTCGGCGTACTCGCCCTTCAGGTTGTGCGAGATCGCGGAGGTCTGCGGCATGCCCTGGAAGTAGTAGCTCGCCTTCTCAATGGCGCTGGCGCCGGGCTCCAGCCACGCGAACCCGCGGTAGTCGCTGGATGCGATCGCGTAGGTGAACCCCTGCGGGACGTGCACCTTCATGCTGATCTGGCAGTTCTTCCGGAACTCGGTCGGGCTTGAGGAACCGCCCGCCTGGGCCATGTAGTCGCTGTAGGTGACGGTGAACGCCTCCTTGTCGTCCGATACGGCGACCGCGGCGGTCCCGGCCGGGCACCCGGACCCGTTGACGGTCGCGATCTCGATCGTCACGCCGTCCGGGCCGCGCCGGAGCGGGGCGGCGGAGGCCGGCGCGGCGATCCCGGCGGTCACGGCGGTCACGGCGATCCCGGCAATTGCGGCGGCAGCGGAAACGGCAATCCCTTTACGCATGCGATTCCTCCTCGCTGGAGCCTGCGCAAAGGGAGCGTAAAATTGCCTGGTCAGCGGAGTCAATCAGCGGTTTTCAACATCAATGAACCACTTGGAGCGGAACAATTAAGGACGCATCGAGGCCACGAACAGCCATCTTGGAACGTCCATGAAAATTCCCTTAAAAGGGGATCGTTCCATCAAGTTCGCCGAAAAATTCAGAACGTCCCGCAGAACGTCCTTCAGAACGTCCCTCGGCACGCCGGACGGCCCGGCCGCAGCGGGTGCCGGCCGGGCTCGCGAACTCAGCAGGGTCAGGCGGTGTCGCGGAGGCGGGCGGCGAGGACGGCGGCCTGGCTGTGGTCGATGTCCTTGGTCGCGGTGAGCAGGGTGATCGTGCCGTCGCCGGCCAGGTCGCGGAGCCGGTCGAAGGCGGCGGCGCGGCCGGGGTCGCGCAGTTCGGCGTCGTAGCGGTCGATGAACTCGTCGAACCTGTCCACGTCGTGGCCGTACCACTTGCGCAGCTCCGTCGAGGGGGCGACGTCCTTCTCCCACTCGTCCAGGCGGGCCTTGTCCTTGGACAGCCCGCGCGGCCACACGCGATCGACCAGCACCCGCTTGCCGTCCTCGGACGACGCGGGCTCGTACACCCTGCGCAGTTTGACCTCCATGCCTCCTCCTTACCCCGTCCGCCGAAGCGATGTGCGGTTTTGTCGGTGCCGCGTCGTAGCCTCGGCCCGTTCCGCTCAGCGGGGAGGTCGCATGCCGGAGCCGCGGACGCCGTTATGGCGGCTCACCCCGACGCAGCGGCTGCTGGAGGGCGGCGCGCTGCTGAACTCGCTCGCGTTCTTCGCCGCGATGCCGTTCGCGCCGCTGTACCTGAGCGAGCACACGGGCCTCGGCAGGCCCGCCGTGGGCGCCGTCGTCGGCGCGGTCGCGCTCATCGCCGCGTTCGGCGGGCTGCTCGGCGGGATGGTCGTCGACCGGCTCGGCGCGGTCCCGCTGATGCGGGCCGGGCTGGTGTGCTACGTCGCGGTGTACGGGCTGCTGGCGTCGGTCCGCGGGGCGGCGGCGATCGTGGTGCTGTTCCTGCTGCTGGGCGGCGCGCGGCTGATGGTGGAGCCGGGCGCGAAGAAGCTGCTGTCGCACGCGGCGGACGAGTCCCCCGGGCACGCGGAGGGGCGCATGTTCCGGGTGCGGTACATGACGCTGTGCGCGGGCGCCATCGGCGGGCCCGCGATCGGCGGGGCGCTGTACCACGCCGGCCCGGTGGCGTTCTTCGCCGTCCCGGCGTTCTTCTACGCGTCGTATCTGGTCCTCGTGCTGGTGCGGAACCGGGATCTGGTGGCGCTGCGGCCGCCGCGCGGCGGGGGAGGCGGGCCGTCCCCGCGCGAGTCGGTCGCGGCGACGCTCCGCGACCGGCGGCTGCTCGCGGTCGTCACCGGCGGCATCGTGGTGTTCTTCGTCTTCTCCCAGCTGGAGTCGATGATCCCCCTCTACATGAAGGGCCAGTACGGCGACCGCACGGAGGGGTACTTCGCCGTCCTGTTCATCACCAACGCCGTCCTCGCCCTGGCGCTGCAACTCCCGATCGACCGGGTGTCGGGGCGGGTCGGCCGCACCGCCATGGTCGTGCTGGGCGCCGCGAACTTCACGCTCGCGTTCGCGTGCTTCTGGTCGAGCCCGTCCGGCCTGGCCTGGCTGTACGCCGGCATCGTCTTCTGGACGATCGGCGAGGGCATCCTGCTGCCGATGCCGGACATGGCCGTCCACGAACTGGCGTCCGGCGAGCACAAGGGCGCCTACTTCGGCCTGTCGGAGGTACGGCAGCTCGGCTTCTTCCTGGGCCCTTTCGCCGGAGGCTTCCTCCTGGACGCGGGAACGACGCCGTACTTCCTGGTCATGAGCACGTTCACCTTCCTTAGCGTCCCTATGCTGAGGCACCGCCGTCCCACGGCCGCCGCCGACGCGCGAAACCCCGCGCAGCCGACTCCCGCCACCTGAGCTCCGGACGCCGATCCGCGCCCCGCGGAGCGCAGTACCGCCCCGCAACCGCAAGCATCAACGGCGCCTCGAATGCCAGGACCGCGGCGGCGCGGGTTCAGGACGGGTCGGGCGGGCGGCCGCGGCGGGGCGGACGGGTGGTGGCGGTCCGGTCGGCGAACTCGGCGGCGGCGGTGCGGCGGGCGAACTCGGCGGCGAGGGCGCGGCCGAGGACGTCGTCGTCGGGGCGGTGCCGTTCCAGGTAGGCGAGGGCCTCGGCCAGTTCGGCGGCGGTCAGCCGGCGCACCGGTTTGCCGGCCCAGCGCGGCGGCCGGCGGCCGGCGGGCGCCGCCCGCGGTCCTGGGTTCACGTGTCTGGCCCTTTCCATTCCGGTGTCGGTAATGCGGCGGCGCGGCGGCGGGTGCCGCATTCGGCGGCTCGAATAGCATCGCCGCGTGCATTGGTGGAGCCAGCAGGCGTGCGACGCGGCCGCGGAGGCGCAGGCCGCCGATCCGTCGCCGGGAAATCTCATGGCGGCCGCCCAGGTACAGGCGCTCGTATCGCTGGCGGAAGCGCTGCACCGAATTGCGGCGACCCTGGAAGAGCGGGACGAGAGCGATACCGTCCCGTCCGCCGTCCGGCCGAGGTAGTGGCCGTTTCCGCGAAAATACCGGTGCGCCCGGCAAAGGGACGCACCGGTATTTCTCCGGGTATCAGACGTCGCTGAACGACTTGCGCTCCGTCCGGGCGGCGGTGCTCGCGGCGAGGCGGGAGGTCTTGGCGACGGGTGAGCGGGGCGGCGGCACGGTCTCCACGGGGTGGTCGGTGTCGGGCACCGGGGCGCGCTCGTCGGGCGCGGCGGGGCCGGGGTCGTCGCGGGGACGGTCCCGGAGCCGCCGCGCGGCCTGCCGGAGGGCGCGCTCGCCGACGAGGCGGGTCAGCTCCAGGCCCCAGCAGTCGAGCTTGTCGGCGTCGGTGAGGTCGTCGCGGTGGCTGAGTTCGGCGGCGAGCCCGCCGAGCCGCTGCGCCTCGGACAGGTCGAACTCGCGCATGAGGTGGCAGCACAGTTCGGCGAGGGCCGCGTGGTCGCGTTCGAACGACAGCCCCGACAGGTCGTCGTGCGACAGCCTGCTGAGCGCGCGCTTGCGCTCCAGTTCGCCGTCCGCGAGCCGGAGGATGCCGTTGAGGACGGTGATGGGGCCGGTCCCGGCGGCCCTGCTGTGCGCGGGGGCGAACGACATCCGCAGGAGGGCCGCGGACCCGATGCCGGCGGCGATCACCCGGACGACCATGAGGCTCGCCGGGGGCGTTTCGGGGGGCAGGCCGAACGTCCAGCCCGCGGCGGTCACCGCGATCAGCGCGATGATGGACGCGCTGGCGTTGACGAAGACGAACAGCAGGCCGCCGGGGGACAGGAGGGCGGAGACGGGCTTGTCGCGGTAGCGCGCGACGAACTCGGCAAGGCCGATCGCGCCGCCGATCAGGGCGGCGAGGAGCATCTCGATGGTCATGACTTCCTCTATGCGCTGCGGGCGGTCAGCCGGCCGAACGGGGACTCCTCGCGCCGGTCGCGCCGGGTGAGCAGGGTGGCGGGACGCTGCCGGGCGGCCAGTTCGGTGCGCTCGACCTCCAGGAAGACCAGCAGCCATTCCGCGGGGCCGGCGGCGAGGCCGGTGTGGGTGCGCAGCGCCTGCTCGCGGGCGCCGAGAAAGGCGAGCAGCCAGCCGGTGGGTCCGGCCGTTCCGGCGGTTCGAATTCGTGAATACATGCGGACGACCATGGCGCAGGCGGCATCTGAAGTCGACTTCCGCCGGGTCAAGTTTTCGCGGCACGGGAGAGATGGCGGACCATTGGCGTTTCGCCGGGAACGTCCGTTCGGCGCTGCTGATCTACGCCTTGCGGGGAGGTGATCCCATGCCGTTTTGACGGGGCAGGGAATTCCTTTGCGAAGAATTCCGGTTCGGCGGCTGGAGGTCCGCTCCGGGGAGATCTCTTTACCGCCGGCGGGTGCGCCGGAGACGATGCCCGGAGGCGCGGGCGACACGCCGCGCGGCGGGTTCGCGACTGTCAGCGGGATGACAATCGCCCGGCACCGAAACTTTCCGTGCGCGCCTATCGCCGGGCCGTCACCGCGTCCGACGCTGGTGCGCATGAGCCGGAAGAGGTCGTCCAGCGCCGCGGACTTCCCGCTGTCCGGGGTCCCGGCGGAGTTCGCCGGCCCGATGCTCCCGTATCTGGAGGCCGCGGCGGCGGAGATGGTCGAGGAGATCCAGGGCCTCGTCCCGGAGTACGCGCGCCCGCCGGAGAGCCGCTACGGGCAGCGGATGCGGTGGGCCGTCGAGGAGACCGTCCGGCAGTTCGTGGACGCCATCGGCCGCCCCGGCATGGACTGGGAGAAGGTCACCGAGATCTTCGCGGGCATCGGCGCGTACGAGGCGCGGCAGGGCCGGAGCCTGGACGGGCTGCAGACGGCGATCCGGGTGTGCGGGCAGGTCGCGTGCCGCCGGTTCATCAAGGACGCGCGCCGGCTCGGCTGGTCGCTGGACACCCTCGGCCAGATCACCGAGTCGCTGTTCGTGTTCCTGGAGCGCATCGCGGGCGCGGCCGGCCAGGGTTACGCGCGGGCGCAGGGCGAGATCGCGGGCGAGCGGGAGCGGTTCCGGCGGCGGCTCCGCGACCTGCTGGTCATGGAGCCGCCGGCGAGCGCGGAGGCGATCGGGGAGGTGGCGCGGTCGGCGGGCTGGCCGGTGCCGCGGACGCTGGCCGCCGTCGCCGTCCGCCCGGATCCGGGCCGGGCGGTCCCGGTGCTGCCGCCGATGTTCCTCGCCGACTGGGACGCGGCGGAGCCGTACCTGATCTGCCCGGACCCGGACGGCCCCGGCCGCGACCGGATGCTCGCCGCGATCAAGGGCGCGGTGTCCGCGGCGATCGGCCCGGCCGTCCCGCCCGCCCGTACGGCGCTGTCACTGCGCTGGGCGCGGCGCGGGCTCGCGCTGGTCGAGCGCGGCGTGCTGCCGGGCAAGGAGCCGCTGCGCTGCCTGGACCACCTGCCGAGCCTGGTCGCGGCGCAGAGCGAGGAGCTGCTCGACGTGGCGCTGGCCGGCCGGCTCGCACCGCTGATGAAGCTGCCGCCGCACCGGCGGGACGCGCTGTCGCGGACGCTGCTGACCTACATGGAGTGCCGCGACAACGCGGTGGCGGCGTCGGAGCGGCTGCTGGTGCACGAGCAGACCGTCCGGTACCGGATCCGGCGGCTGGAGGAGACGCTCGGCGGCGTCCTGCTCGATCCGGACCGGCGGATCGAGCTGCTGCTGCTCCTGCACCATCTCGTCCGCCTCGATCCGGGCGACCGGCGCCTCTCGCCGGCGGACGCACCGGACGCGTGAGGACGGCGAACCGGACACGCGAGGACGGCGGTGCCGGCCCGGGCGCCTTCGAGGACGCGCCAGCCGCCACCACCGTCCGGGCGATGGGAGTCAGCCGGTCGGGCAGGTGCCCTCGTAGGCGGCGATGTTGCTGTCGGGCCCCGGTTCGGGGCAGAGGAATTTGTCGTAGCGGACGTCGTCGTCGACGAACCGCTTCATCCACGCGATCGCGTATTTCGCGATGGTCGTGTTGGGCGAGTTGAACGTCATGTGCCCGGCGTTCTTCAGCTCCAGATATGCCTTTTCGGGCACGCCGGTGAGGCCCGTGTAATACGAGTGCGCCATCGAGTCGGCCGGCGCGATGAAGTCGTTGTCCGCACCCATGATCAGGGTCGGGGTCTGGACGCTCTTCCAGTCGTAGTTGAGGTCCCAGGGCGCGAGGGGCACGGCGGCCTGCAGCGAGGTCCGCTTCTTCTCCGCCTCCAGGGTTCCGCCGCCGCCCATGGAGTGGCCCATGACGGCGAGGCGGGACGCGTCGATGCGGTCCTTCGCCCTGCTCTTGCCCGTCAGGTAGTCGAGCGCGGCGAGGAGCTGGTCGCCGCGGGCGGCGGGCTGGTCGAGGAGGCTGCTGGTCTCCAGGGTCATGACGACGAAGCCCTGCGAGGCGAGGCGCGGCCCGTACCAGTCGATCAGGGCCTGCGGGGAGACGAAGCCGGGCGAGACGGCGATGGCGCCGAAGGTGCCCTGGCTCAGGTCGGTCGGCGCGTAGATCGTGCCCTTGTTGAAGCCGGTGCCGCTGCCCGCCGGGACGTCGATCTTCTCGATGGCGAACGGGCCCTTCTCCGCGGTGATGCCGGCCTCGGTCGGCGCGGGCCCGCGCTCGTACGGATTGGCGGCGGACTGGACGGCACCGGCGGGACGGGCCGGCGCGGCGGCGGCGGCCGCGGGCGCCAGGGCCGCGCCCGCGGCGAGCACCGCGGCCGCGGGGAGCACTCTGAACGCATTCGTCAGATGCCTGTTCATCGGGCGTACCCTTCACTAGCCGAACCGCGAAAGGGGGAATTCGCGGGTGCCAGAATTGTGGGACGCCCTGCCGGTGTTTACTTCTCATCCGGCTGTACGTTCTCACCGGAGGTCTTATAGCCAACTTACAAACGCCCCCGGGAAAGGACGGAGGGGCCACTCCCCCCGGAGTGACCCCTCTCCCCCCGTTCCGCCGCGCCGGATCCCTGGTGCGCTCACAGGACCGGCCGCTCCCCCCGAAGCGGCTCGTACCGGCCGTCCGGCGGATGTGAAGAACGTAGCGAGGGAGCCGTGGCGGGATCGAGGTTTCCAACCCCGCGCATCGACGAGCGGGCGACTGTGTGCGACGAACGGAACACGCTGCGCGTTCAGAGGTCGTGGTGTAATCGGCGTGGGAGGAACTGGTGATGGTGGGACGCGTGCGGCCGATCACACTGGTGGGGACGCCCGTCCTGCACCAGGCGTGCCGGCCCGTCGAGGACTTCGGTGCGGCGCTGGCGGAGCTGGCCGGCGACATGTTCGCCAGCATGTACGAGGCCGAGGGCGTCGGCCTCGCCGCGAACCAGATCGGCGTGGACCTGCGCGTCTTCGTCTACGACTGCCCGGACGCGGACGGCGAGCGGCGCAGGGGCGCCGTCGTCAACCCGGTCTTGGAGCTGCCGGCGCTGGAGGATCGGCGGCTGGACGACGACGAGGAGGGCTGCCTTTCCGTGCCGGGGCCTCATGCGCGGCTGGCACGTCCTGACCGCGCGACCGTGCACGGCTTCGACGTCGACGGGGCTGAGATCACGGTAGAGGGGACGGGGTTGCTCGCCCGCTGCCTCCAGCACGAGACAGACCACCTTGAGGGCAGGCTCTACATCGACCGGCTCTCGGCCAGGGCGCGCAAGAAGGTGCTCAAGGAGTACGAGGCTCTGCGTGCGGAGAGCGAAGCGAGCTAGCCGTCCCACACCGGGAGATGGACGGCGGACGGGTGTTCCTTGTCGCGGAGGATCTCGAAGCGCGTGCGGCGGGACGCGACGGCCCGCCCGGCGGGCTCGCCGGTGCCGGGGTTGCGGGCGAACCTGGGGAACGCGCCGCCCGCCAGCATGACGCGCAGCCGGTGGCCGCGCAGGAAGCGGTACGCGGTCGGATGCATCTCGATCTCGGCCCGCACCACCCCCTCGGACGCGATGCGCAGGATGCCGTCGGTGACGTTGCGGGAGACGCCGTCGCGGTCGACGTCGCAGAGCCGGATGAACAGGTCGCCGTGGCCGGTGCCGATGCGGACGTGGATCGTCGCGGAGACCGGGCCGATCAGGTCGAGGTCGCCGTCCAGGGGCGCGCCGGTCAGGACGACCACGTCGTCGCGGCGTTCGATCGGCGTGTTGTCCCGCTGCCTGCCCTTGCCGGGTGAGAGCAGCGGTCCTCCTACGGTCGGTGTGGGGTCGAGGGGGTCGTAGGTGAACGTGACGGGGTCCGCGTCAGGGGGCTCGTCCCAGAGGAGGCTTCGGCCTAGGTAGAGGGGCGTGGGCTTGGTCTCGGACGGGGGCCACTGGTCGAAGTCGAGCCAGCGGTCGGCCTTCTGCAGGTGGAGCCTTACCGGAGCCTGGCGGAGCTGGGCCCTGTCGCTGCTCAAGTGGGCGCTGTCGCCGTTCAAGTGGATATCGAGCCAGGACACCTGGTCGGAGACCATGGCGCGGAGGGCTTTCGTGTCGTGCCCCCATGGCCCGATGGTGATGCGCACCTGGCGTCCGGCCGCGTGGAGGGCGGCGAAGTCACGCAGCTGGCCGCGCAGGAAGAGGTCCCACCAGCCCGTCACCATCGTGGTCGGTGCGGTCGTGCCGGGGACGGCGGCGCTGTGGTCGGTCGCCTTCCAGAAGCCGTCGTCAGGCTCGGCATGGGCGGTGACCTCGCGGAGGAACGTTTCGGGACGTCCGATGGCCGCCGTGTCCGCTTCCCCTACCGGGAGGTGGCGCATCGCCTGCCGGACGCGTCTGTTGTGGAGCGGCCGCTTCCTTTCGCCTTGCGTGCCCATCAACGACGACCAGACGAGCGTGTTGTGGAGGGCGAGCGCACCACCCGGGTAGAAGGAGCTCACGAATTCGGACGCAGTGACGCCCAGCCCCAACGCTTCTAGGGGAGGGTCCGCGTAGGGCGCGACGGCCCATTCGGTGAAGCCGAGGTAGCTCGCGCCCACCATGGCGACCTTGCCGTCACACCACGCTTGGCCGCGAACCCACGTGAGCGTCGCGAGGCCGTCGTCCTTCTCGTTGTGGAAGGCGTGGAACTCGCCGCCGGAGCCGAGGACACCGCGCACGTTCTGGACGACGACCTGGAACCCGCGCCTGGCGAGGACCCCGGCGTACAGCCGCATCACGGGCTGCCGTTTGCCGTACGGGGTGCGCATCAGCACGACGGGCATCGGCCCTGCGCCACGCGGACGGTACAGGTCGGCGATGAGGGTGACACCGTCCGGCATGGGTGCGCGCAGGTCGCGCCTGACCTCGATGTCCGGTGTGGACGCCTCGGGAAGGCCGAAGAGGCGGTCCACGAGTCGTCCCAGCACGGCCATCCACGCCCCCTTCGACTGGGTCAATTCGACTGGGTCAATTCGACTGGGTCACGAGGTTACGAGACGCTCGTACTCGTAGAGGACGCCGGCGAACTCGCCCGTCGGCATCTCGCAGGCGTGGCCCGGCAGCCACAGGTGCTCCAGCCGGACGGTCTGGACGTCGACCCGCAGGTGGCAGGCGTTCCCCGTGTGCTCCCAGCCGGGACGCGCCGTACGGACGACCTCCAGATGGTGCCGATGGCTCTGCACGTCATGGAGCAGGAACGCCGCCAGGACGTGACGCGGCCCGTTCACGGCCTTCGCGAACGTGACCGCAGTCGACACGGCCGCCTCCAGATCGACCCCGGAGTCGGCCAGCTCCGGGAAGAACACCCGGACGCGCCGGACGACGCCCTCGATCTCGATCGGCAGGCACGGGAGCCGCAGGACGGCGTCCGGGTCGATGTAGCCGTGCACCGGGACACCGGCGACGACACCGGACCACGCTCCTGGGACGGCGCTGATGAAACGGGCCTGCGTCATGGTGTTGCCCAGTTCCGCCATAAGCCGCTCCGCGTCGAGCCCACGCGGCATGAACGTCTTGGTGCCGCCGCGCAGTCGCGTGCCGGCCTCGTCCAGGACGGCGAGGTCGGCCCAGCAGGCGCCTGAGCCGGTCTCCAGAACGCCGTGCGGAAGGCAGTCGTCCGGGTGCGGGGTGAGCCCGGCGATGTCCTCCAGCATGGCGCGCGGTGACTGGATCAGGCCCCAGCCCAGCGTCCGGTGGGAGACGGAACCGAGGGCGAGGGAGCTCGCCACCGGTTCGCCGTTGCGGGGCTTGCCCAGCACCAGTTCGAGGCTCCGGCGGCTCCGCAGGGAACCGATCTGCTGGAGGTACTCGTCCAGGCACTCCCGCAGGACGGCCGGGTCGAGGTCGCAGGACGCCCATCCGCCGACGTCCCGCACGTGGACGGTGGTGCCGTCGAAGTCGAGGCGGTGGTAGCGGTAGAGCTCCTGCCAGGGCGCGGACGAACCGGCGCCCAGCCGTCCCTGGGCGCGCGCGATCGCTGCGACGTCCTCGCCCAGGTCGTTGATGAGAAAGTCGCGGAGCGGGGCGTGCAGGGGGTCGGTCTCCACCGCCACCCGCCCGCCATCGCTGCGGAACCGCACCGGAAGCGACACTGCCATTCGCGTGATTATGCCGATAAGCGAAGATCATCACTGGTATGATGGAATGTTCGTTCCGATCAGGCCGGTTCGTCGGCCAGGTACGGGGGCGCGGGCTCGTACTGGATGTAGCGGCGGACCGCCCGCGCGTGGTCGCGGCCGTGGATGCGTCCGATCAGCCAGAGGGCCATGTCGATGCCGGCGGAAACGCCCTGGCTGGTGATGAGGTTGCCGTCCACGACGTAGCGCGCATCGCGTACGACGGTCACGTCGCCACGAGCCTCCAGTGCGTCCTCCGATGCCCAGTGGGTCGCGACCCTTCGTCCCTTGGCGGGGCCTGCGGCGTGCAGCAGGATCGAACCGGTGCACACGCTCGTCACCCAATCGGCCTGCTCGGCCGTCCTCGCTATCCAGCCCGTGACGGACGGGTTGTTCGGCTGGGTTTCCCTTGCGCCGCGCCCACCGGGGACCAGGAGGACGTCCACCTTCGGGTGATCGTCCAAGGTGTGGTCTGGGACGACCCGCAGGCCCTTGGCGCAACGCACCGGCCCTGACTGCTCGGCGACCAGAAACGCCCTGTCCCCTTGATCGCGACCGTCCTGATCACGCAGCATCGCCGATGCCGTGAACACCTCCCAGGGACCCACGAAGTCGAGTTCCTCCGCATCCTCGAACACCAGCAGCCCGTACGTGGTCATGTGAACTCCCTCGCCCCTCTGAGATATTAATGATTGACAGCGCATGGGGATCTATGGCTAACTCTTACACATGATCCTTTGATCCTCCTCCGGTTGAGCCGCCCCGGCATCGCCTCGGGCTCGCTCCCGTTCCTCTCACCAGCGCGCTTCTCCTTGCCTACAGGTCACGTGGCCTGTGCTGCAGCCGTGCGCGCACCCTTTTCCTCGTCGGCCCATTCGCGGCCGAATTCACGCCTTCCCGGAGGTGCCGCCTTCATGCGTGCCATTGACAACCCCGAATCCGCGCCCTTCGTCAACTCCAAGAAGAAGGGCAAGCGAAAGAACTCCGACATCCGTTCGGCCAATTTCGCGAACAACCGCCGCAACGCGCGGCAGATGCCGGCCCGGCAGCTCCAGCGGGGCCGCTGACCGGTGCCCCGGCCCCGGCCCGCTACCCGGCGGCCGGGGCCGGGGCCGGAAACTCCGCCCACACCACCGTGCGCGGCCCGTCCGCCCGGAACCCCCACCGCGCCGAGAGCGCCGCCACGATCCGCATTCCGCGCCCGGTCTCCGCGCCCACCTCGTCCTTGACGTGCGGCCGTCCGCAGGCCGCCCCGTCATCGACGACCTCCAGCCGGTACACCCCGTCCCCCACCGTGAGGACGACCGTCACGCGCCCGCCCTCCATCCCCGACGCGGTGTGGGCGACCGCGTTCGCGACCGTCTCGCTCACCACCATGACCAGGTCGTCCACCGCCGGCAGGCCGGCCGCCAGACCACGCACGAAGCTCCGCGCGACCCCGACCGACCGCCGCGCCCCCGGCAACGTGATCTCGCCGAGCACCACGCGGCCCCGCGGCTCCCCCACAGCACCGCCTCCCCCAGACCGGGCGGAGCCGGCCCCAAGGCCCGGCCCGCCCGCCACGGCAGTTCCCAACGCGTCCTCGACACCCACGCGACGGCCCCCTCCACGTCCGGAAAGTCGCCCGTCACCCTCGCTGTACGGTTCCGCTCCCCCGCCCGTTCAGGCCGCCCGGAGCCCGCGGCGCTCGCTTCGCGCTCCGGCTTCCGCTCGGCCGGAGCGCGCCGGGAGGATTCGGGGGACGTGCGGTGTTGTCCCGGTGAGCGGGAGAGGGAGTCATGAGCGAGGATCTCGGATACGGGTGGCAGAACGAACTGCTGGATCTGCCCGCCTACCTGAAGCGGACCGGGTACGACGGAGGGCTCCCACCGACCGAGGCGACGCTGAAGGCGCTGCATCGGGCGCACGTCATGTCCATCCCGTTCGAGAACCTGGAACTCATGCTCGGGCGGCCGATCGAACTGTCGCTGGACGCCGTCCAGGCGAAGCTGGTCGAGCGGCCGCGCGGCGGTTACTGCTTCGAGCACAACCGGCTGTTCGCGGCGGTGCTGGAGAGGCTGGGCTTCGAGGTCACCGCGCTGACCGGGCGGGTCATGCTGGGCGCGACGGGTTTCCGGCCGACGACGCACGCGCTGCTGCACGTCCGGCCGCCCGGTCAGGCGCGTGATGAGCCGGCCTGGCTGTGCGATGTGGGGTTCGGCGCCGGGCCGCTGGAACCGCTGCGGTTCGTCGACGGCGAGGAGGTCGTCCAGGACGGCTGGGGCTTCCGGCTCCAGCGGGGCCGCACCGTCAGGACGTGGAGCCCCCACACGGCCGGCTGGGAACTGCACCAGACCGGGGAGGACGGCTGGGTCCGGCGGCACATGTTCGCGATGAACGAGACGTTCCGCATCGACTTCGACGTGCTGAACTACTACGTCTCGACCAACCCGCGATCGCCGTTCACGGCCCGTCCGTTCACGCAGAAGTTCTCGTCCGACGCCCTCCGCGTGCTGGACGGGACGACGCTGACCGTCACCCGGCCGGACGGCTCCGCCGAGACGCGCGCCCTCAAGCCCGGAGACCTGCCGGAAGTGCTGGCCGCGGACTTCGAGATCGTCCTGGACGAGGAGGACGCCGCCGGCCTCATCGCGTTCGTCCGCGCCCGCGCGGAGGGTTGAACTCCGCCGTCCGGGTATCGCCTCCGTTCGAGCGTTTGACGAGGAGGATGATGATGGCCGAGACGGCCGAGAACGTTGTCGACCTGCTGCGGGCGCAGCACGATGAGATCCGCAGGCTGGCGTCGACGGTGGAGAACAGCACCGGCACGATCCGCAAGGACGCCTTCGACCAGCTCCGCGAACTCCTGGCCGTGCACGAGACCGCGGAGGAGGAGGTCGTCCACCCGTTCGCGCGCCGCGCCATCGGCGACGGCTCCCACCTGGTGGACGACCGGTTGGAGGAGGAGAACAAGGCCAAGGGCGCCCTGTCCGAGCTGGAGAAGATGGACACCGACTCGCCGGAGTTCCTGGAGAAGTTCTCCAAGTTCCACAGGGACGTGGAGGCGCACGCCTCGCACGAGGAGAAGGAAGAGTTCCCGCGCATCCGGCAGGAGGCCACGCCCGAGCAGATGCGCGGCATGGCCAAGGCCGTGCACGCCGCTGAGGCCGCCGCCCCGACGCATCCGCACCAGGGGACGGAGTCGCCCACCAAGAACCTCGCGGTCGGCCCGATGGCCGCCGTCGCGGACCGCGTCCGCGACGCCATCGGGAAGATCCGCAGCTGATGAGCACGGGGCGGTCCCGGGCCGCCGGGGCCGCCGCCCGGGAGGAGGGCCGATGACCGCAGACGAACACGGGGACGAGCGCGCCGGGGACAAGCGCGACGAGGACAAGCCGCTCGCCGACCGGCGCGCCGAGGCGGGTGCGCCGCAGGACGCGGACGCCGACTTCGCGGACGAGCACACCCCGAGCCCGACGGACCCGCCGATCGCCGAGGCCGAGACCCCGGGCGGCGAGGACGACGGCTACAGCCCGCAGACCGAGGTCCCCTAGCCGGTCACTCGTTGTCGTCACGGGGGTCGGAGCCGATCGTGACGCCGACGACGTCCGGCAGTTCGCTCAGGTGCGCGGCGAGGTCCGGGATCGATCCCGTGCCCTCCAGCACCAGCGACACGACCGCGTTGCCGGGACGCCGCCGCTCGGGCGGTTCGCGCCGGTCGCGGCGCTCGTCCCGGCCGCGGTCGGTGTCGTCCGGCAGGTAGTCGCGGTCGACGTTGACCTCCAGGATCACGAACCCGCGCTGCGTGCACTCCATCAGGACCTGCCGCAGCGCGCCCCGCCCGTCCCGGTAGACGAGCCGCATCCGGGCGAGGCCCGCCGGCCGGAACCGGTGCACCGGCAGCCACTTCGTCAGGGCGCTCAGCCCGTAGACGACGAGGAAGTGCAGGGCCGTCACCGCGACCGCCAGGACCCACAGCCCGCCGCCGGCCGCCATGCCGACCGCCGCCGTCACCCACACGACCGCCGCGGTCGTCAGCCCGCGCACCGCGTCCCGCCGGACGAAGATCAGCCCGCCGCCGATGAACCCGATGCCGGACACGATCTGCGCCGCCACGCGGGACGGGTCGAGCGACACGTTCCCCGGGACGTTCTCGAACCCGTACTTGCTGACCAGCATGAACAGGGCCGCGCCGACGCCGACGAGGGTGTGCGTGCGCAGCCCAGCGCTCTTGTTGCGCAGCCCCCGTTCCAGCCCGATCGAGGCCGACAGCACCATCGCCAGCAGCAGCTCACCTATCTCGACGAACCCCTGGCCCGGCAACAGCTCGATCACCTTTTGTCTCTACCCTGCCGTCACGTCCCACAAGCCACGCATGCGCGGGCCGCCCCGGTCTGCTCCGGGACGGCCCGCGATCCTCCGCTATGACGGGTGCGGCGGCTGCTGGTCGGGCGGGGTCCCGCCGCCCTTGCCGCCGCCCTTGTCTCCCTTGTCGGTGCCGTGCGCGTGGCCCTTGGCCCGCGTCGACTTCGGGTCGGTGGCCTCCGGCGCCGGCTCCTCGGTCACCGCGGTCCGCTCCGACCGCCTCATCTCGGGCTGCTGCGGGTTCGGCATGCTCTCGCCTCCTATGCGCTGGACGGGTCGGGACGCAGTGGGTCGTGCCCCACGCTCATCAGCGCGTGCCGCCACTCCTCGTCCCGCTCCGCGTTGGGCGGACGGTTCTCCAGGCGGTCCTCGACGAAGTCCACGACCTCCACCATCAGCTCGGTGTCGCTGTCGGTCAGGTCGACCTTCCGCTTTCGCAGGACGTCCACCACGCGGGCGCCGAGCTCGTCGACCCCCGGACCGGACCCGTCCGCGGGGAATGCCTCCTCACCCGAGGCGTCCGTGAGCAGCCACGTCCGCAGCTCGTCCGAGGTCATGTTGACGAGCCGGTGGAAGTCCTCCCAGGCCAGCTCCGCCTCAGCCGGTATGCGATCGTTCATCGGTAACTCCCTCTCGGCCGTTGATGGCCGCCCTACCCGATGACCGGCGTCGCATTCGTTGTGAAGACGGTTCGGGCCCTGGTCGAGGACTGATGTAGTCCTCCAGGCGCGCGACGGCGAAACCCTGCTTCTCGATGCGCTTGAGCATGTGGGCGAACATCTCTGTCATCGTCTCGCCCTTGAGCTGCTTCGGGCCCCTGAAGTGGGCCAGCAGGATGTCGCCGGGGTGCAGCTCCTTGTTGAGGTCGTCGTACTGCATGTCGTGGATCTGCATGGAGGCCCGCCACATGACGATTCCGTCGATGCCGCACTCGCGGGCCGCCTGCTGTGTGGCCCAATTCCACCGTCCGTAGGGCGGCCTCAACAGGGTGGGCTTCGTCCCGTACTGCTTGGTCAGGACCTCCTGGTCCCCGCAGATTTCATGCTTCTGGCCGTCCAACCCTAGGAACGGCAGGACGGGATGGGTCAGCGTGTGGTTCTGGACGTGATTCCCCAGCGCCTGCAAGGGCTTGAAGTAGGCGTAGTCGTCCTGGATGACGTTGTCGGTGAGGAACATGGTGACCGGCACCTTGAGGTCCGTCAGCATCTGGACGAACCCGGGGTCCTTCTCCTGCCCGTCATCGATCGTGATGAAGACGACCCGATCCTCGGTCGGAACCCGGTCGAAGACCTTCACAGGCCCCTTACCGCCGAGCTTGAGGGGCTTGTCCTCCGGTGGCGCGGGCGCCGGAGGCAGCGGCTTGAGCTTCCACCCCCTCCACACGGCCGCCTCGTCCCGCACGGCGGGCGTCACGCTCGGTTTCACCGTCCGCGCGACCCTGCCGGCCTCGGACGGCTGGCATCCACCCGCCACCGCGATCAGCAGAGCGGCCCCGGCCGCCACACGAAAAGCCCGCACCCCGACGGCCTCCCCCACCCGACTGATCAAAACCTATCGGCCCTCGTGAGGCGGCCGGACGCCGTTGTGCCAGACTCCTATCCGGCGGTCGAGATGAGGAGCGACATGGAGCTGATCCACTCGGGGAAGGTGCGGGACGTCTACGCGGACGGCGACGAGCTGATCCTGGTGGCGTC
Source organism: Actinomadura latina NBRC 106108 (assembly GCF_001552195.1). Lineage (GTDB taxonomy): Bacteria > Actinomycetota > Actinomycetes > Streptosporangiales > Streptosporangiaceae > Spirillospora > Spirillospora latina. Next base: position 412,494 of record NZ_BCQS01000003.1, on the reverse strand, counting down.
CGACCGGGTGAGCGTCTACGACGTCGTGCTGCCGACGCGGATCCCCGACAAGGGCAAGATCCTCACGCAGCTCTCCCTCTGGTGGTTCGAGCAGCTCGCCGACATCATCCCGAACCACGTCGTGTCGGCGGCCGACGTCCCCGCCGAATGGGCCGGCCGCGCCATCCGCTGCCGCCGCCTCACCATGCTCCCCGTCGAGTGGATCGCCCGCGGCTACCTGACCGGCCTCGGCCTCAAGGAGTACGAAAAGAACGGCACCGTCTCCGGCATCTCGCTGCCCACCGGCCTGGTCGACGCCTCGCGGCTCCCCGAGCCGATCTTCACGCCGACGACCAAGGCCACCGAGGGCCACGACGAGTTCATCACCTACGCCGACGTCGTGACCGAGATCGGCGACGACACCGCCGCCCGCCTCAAGGACGTCACCCTGGAGATCTACAAGCGCGGCGCCGCGCTGGCCGCCGAGCGGGGCATCATCATCGCCGACACCAAGCTGGAGTTCGGCCGCGCCGCCGACGGCGCCCTCGTCCTGGGCGACGAGGTTCTGACGCCCGACTCGTCCCGCTTCTGGCCCGCCGACGACTGGGAGCCAGGCCGCGCCCAGCGCTCCCTCGACAAGCAGTTCGTCCGCGACTGGAGCAGCACCCTCGACTGGGACCGCACCCCACCCGGCCCCGCCATCCCCCAGGACGTAGTGGACGCCACCCGAGCCCGCTACACCGAAGTCTACGAACGCCTGACCGGCACCCCCTGGACGTCCTGACCCCCGCGACCGGAGCGGCGCTCAGAAGGCCGAGCGGTCGCGGGAGGAGACGATGTCGTGGCCGAGGGGGGTCAAGGAGATCGGGATCAGCTTGAAGTTGGCGATGCCGAACGGGATGCCGATGATCGTGATGCAGAGCAGCACGCCGGTGATCAGGTGCCCGAGGGCCAGCCACCAGCCGGCGACGATGATCCAGATGATGTTGCCGATGAGGGACCCGGCGCCCGCGTCGCGCTTGGGGACGGCCGTCCGGCCGAACGGCCACAGCGCGAAGCCCGCGATGCGGAACGACGCGATGCCGAACGGGATCGTGATGATGAGGATGCAGCAGACGATCCCGGCGATCACGTAGCTCAGCGCCAGCCAGAACCCCGCCAGCACCAGCCAGATCACGTTCAGCAATGTCCGCATCAGCAGCCCTCCCGACGGCAGCACCCACCTACGCCGAGCATAGGTCTTTCGCCGCCGGGCCCGTCCCGCGATCCGCTCACGCGTTGGTCAGAAATGGCCGTCCAGAGCGGCGAGGAGGGCGCGCTTGGGCTTGGCGCCGATGATCTGCCGGACGACCTCGCCGTCGCGGTACAGGTTGAGGGTGGGGAAGCCCATGACGCCGTAGCGGGTCACGATGTCGGGGTTCTCGTCGCCGTTGATCTTCGCGACCGTGAGCCGGTCGCCGTGCTCCGCCTCGATCTGCTCAAGGATCGGCGCGATCATCTTGCAGGGAGGACACCAGTCCGCCCAGAATTCGACCAGTACCGGCCTGCCGGCGCGGAGCACCTGGTCGTCGAAGTTCTCGCTGGTCAGAGTGATCATTCGTCGCCTCCGGGAAGAGGGCGCAGCCCGGGCAGGCCCGCGCCAGCTGGTCGGCCACGTCCGCGCGCAGGCGGATCAGGGTGCGCAGCTCCGCGTCGATCTCCGCGAGTTTCCGCTGGTAGACCGCCACGGACTCGGGGCAGGACGCGCCGTCGGCGTGCCCGGCGCGCAGGCAGTCGACGAACGGGCGGGTGTCGTCCAGCGTGAACCCGGCCGCCAGCAGCGAGCGGATCTCCGAGACGAGCCGCAGATCGGACTCCTCGTACTGCCGGTACCCGTTGGACGCGCGCCGCGCCGGCAGCAGCCCCTGCTGCTCGTAGTAGCGCAGCGTGCGGGTGCTGACGCCCGCGCGTGCGGCGAGTTCCCCGATCCGCATCCGCCCTCCCTTGTGGCCGTTCGCGACGCTATCCCCTGACACCGGCGTCAAGGTCAAGCCCTCGTTCTGGCGGCGGGGCCGGGACGGGGCGCGGGGACGGGTCCGGCGGCGCGGTGCCGGACCCGTCCCCGGGCCGTCACCGGCCCTGCAGGCCGCGGACGTTGTCGCCGAACGTCCAGCCCTTCGAGCCGTCCCAGTTGATGGACCAGGTCATCAGACCCTTCAACTGGCCGTTGAAGTGGTTCCATGCCTGGCCGACGAGGCCGGTCGGCATGAAGCCGCCGCCGGCGCCCGGCTGCGCGGGCAGGCCCGGGACCTGCTTGTCGTACGGCACCCGGATGGTGGTGCCCTGGATGACGAGGCCGTTGTTCAGGCATTCCGTCTGCTTCACGAAGCCCTCGACCGTCCCGGCGGAGTAGGAGTCACCCGAGCACCCGTACATGCTGCCGTTGTAGTACTGCATGTTGAGCCACCACAGGCGGCCGTTGTCCGCGTACTTCTTGACGATCGGCAGGTACGCGCCCCAAATGGAGCCGTAGGTGACGCTGCCGCCGGTCACGTAGGCGGTCTCCGGCGCCATCGTGAGCCCGAAGTTGGACGGCATCTGCGCGAGCACGCCGTCGATGATGCGGATCAGGTTCGCCTGCGACGCCGACAACTGGTTGATGTTGCCGCTGCCCGACAGGCCCGTCTCGATGTCGATGTCGATGCCGTCGAAGTTGTACTTCTTCAGGATCGGCACGACGGTCTCGACGAACCGGTCCGCGACGCTGCTGGAGCTGAGGTCGATGCCCGCGGTGGCCCCGCCGATGGACATCAGGATGGTGGCGCCCGCGGCCTTCGCCGCGCACATCTCGGCGGGTGTGGCGACCTTGACGGTCGAGTCCATGCCGTCCTCCCACAGGACGGTGCCGTCCGACCGGATGACGGGGAACGCGGCGTTGATCACGTTGTAGCCGTGCTGCTTGATGACGGGGTTGTCGATCGGCGTCCAGCCGAACGGCGGGTGGACACCGTTGGACGACCCGTCCCAGTTCTCCCAGTACCCCTGCAGCACCTTGCCGGCGGGCTTCGACTTGACCCCGCAAGTACCGTCCCCGGGCGGCTGAGTAGTGGGCGGCGTGGTCGGCGGTGTCGTGGGTGGGGTCGTAGGCGGCGTGGTGGGGGGCGTGGTGGGCGGCGTGGACCCATCGCACGCACCGAGGTCGCGCCACAGCGTCGGGGTGGACGCGGGGTTCCAGTTGGCGCCGGGCCATGCGGTGTGGGCGACGATCGCCTCGTAGCCGTGTCCGCTGTAGGTGACCTTGTCACCGACCTTGTAGCTGTTGCCCTCGGCCCAGGCCGAGTAGGTGCAGGCGACCTGAGCGGCCGACAGGACGGTGGGTTGAGCGGACGACGGCGAGGACAGCACCACCAGCGCGCCCAGCGACAGCACCAACGCCGCCAAGGCCGACGCCAGCGCGGCGACGGCCGGGGACCATCGCTTGTACGTGATTCTCACGGGGACGACTCCTCCAGAACGGGGACAGAGGAGCCGGTGCAAGAGCCGAACAAGTCCCGCGGACGGAACTCTCCCAGGCGCAAGGCGCAAACGACCGGCATGGACGCCACCAGAAGAGTAACCGCGCCGCCCTACGCCGGGAAGCCCCCGCCGCGACCGAGCGGAATCGACCAGCGCGCCGACCGCGACAGACGAAGAGTCACGAATCAGTAGCGCAGCGTCATGGAGTGATCAAGAATGTGGGGCGGCGGTCGAACCACCGATGCCCTCCTACGAGAAGCCGCAGCGGTGACGCCTTCCACCCCCCAGAAAAGGCGATGGGGAGCGGCCCTTTCGGGCGACTCCCCTGCCTAAGCGTGTTTGCGGTGCGCGGGAACTACCTCCACGCCACCGTCATGTGCGGTCGAGGACCGCGAAGACAACCTTACCAACGTTGTCGGCCAGGGCGCGGATGCCCCAGCAGCGGGCGTACTGGTCGACGATGAACAGGCCCCGGCCCGTCTCGCTGGTCGTGTCTGCCGCCAGCATGTGCGGGAGTCCGTAGGCGGCGTCCTGCACCTCCATCCACAGGGCGTCGTCCTCGGTGCGGCTCAGCCGCAAGATCACGTCGTCGCCCGTCGCGGACGTCGCGGACTCCGCGTGCTGGAGGGCGTTGGTGACCAGCTCACTGGCCACCAGGCACGGCACGAAGTCGTCCATGCCCCACTGGCCCGTGACCAGCCGCACGAACCGCCGCACCTCCGCGACCACCTTCAGGTCCTGCTTCACCACCATCTCGTTCTCCGCCGCGCCCTGACCCATGACCTCTCCTCACGGTGTGTGTCGGACACCACACATTTTGCAAGGTTCCGCTGTATGCTGGTGTTACCAAGTGCAGCTGGTGACGACTGGTGACAGGCGTGTCTGTTCGGCGAGATACCACGGAAGGGAAACTTTGCGATCATGCCCCCGCGACGCCAACGCCCCAAGGAATCCCCCGCCCTGATCGCGTTCGGTGGACAGATGCGCAGGATGCGCGAGGCAAAGGGCATCACTCAGCAGTCCATCGCCGACCATACGAACATCAGCAAGGCTCAGGTGAGCCGCATTGAAAACGGCACCAGGCGGGCCACGCGCTCATTCGTCGAGCAGGTCGACCGTATCCTCGGTTCGGACGGCGCCTTGATCAAGCTCTGGGAAGACCTGAACAGGAACGGTCACCCGGTCCCGATCTGGTTCGACTGGCCCAAGATCGAATCGGACGCGGCGATGCTCGTCTCATGGGAGCCCATGTTGATCGCGGGCCTCGTCCAGACTCCGGCTTACGCATCCGCCCTCCTACAGGGCAACGAGGAAGCCGTGGCAGCGCGGCTCGCTCGCCAGGAGATCCTCACGAGGAGCGATGGACGCACTCCTCCGGAGTTCGTGCTGCTGGTTGACGAGCAAGCACTTCGCCGTCCGGTCGGCACGGCCGAGACGATGAGGGAGCAACTCCAGCACCTGCTTGAGCTGAGCATGTTGCCCAACATCACGGTTCAAGTAGTGTTGGAAAGTGGCGAGCACGACGGCAACACGGGCGCGTTCACCATCGCCACGATGGACGATCGAAGCGAGATCGCATACGTCGAGACAGCCATACGAGCCATCACGACCGACGACCCAACGGACCTGTCCATGCTGGCGCGTACTCTCAATGCCCTTCGTTCACGGGCACTCACCGAAGAGATGTCGCGCGAGTTGATTAGAAAGGTGGTCCAAGAAAGATGGACCTGAGAAACGCCAAGTGGCGCAAGAGTAGCTACACCGCTTCCAACGGCGGCAACTGCGTCGAACTGGCGCACGTGGCCGGTGCGGCGGTGGTGGCGGTGCGGGACAGCAAGGACCCGGACGGCCCCGTCCTCCTGCTGACAACGGCGGCGCTGCGCACAGCCGTCCAGTCCGCCGCCGACACGCACTGACGCCTCGGCGCCACCCACCCCGCCGGCCCCGGCGAGCAGCGGCAAGTCGCCCCGTCCCCGCCCGGACGACCCGCCGCCCCCACGGGCACGCGCTGCGCCCCTCCACCTATCCAGAGGCAACCCTGCCAAGTGGACGCGCCCAATGACACGGCTCGGCCCGCCGGGAAAGATGCGTTGCTAGTGTCAAGGGTATTGCGCAACCTCTCTGACACCATGAGGAGAATTGTCATGACGGCGATGCCAGAAGAGCCGTCGCCCGTCCGTGGCGACCTGCGCGAGGCGTACGCTGCGCTCGATGTGATGCCGGGCTTCCGTGCCGAGTTGGTAGATGGAGAGATCATCGTGTCACCGACCCCCGACGGGCAGCACGAGACCATCGTCGTGGCCGTCGATGACTGGGTACGGGATGTCCATGGTCTGCGGCTGCACCGCAACCTGACACTGATCAGCCCAGAGGGCGAGTACGTCCCAGACGGGATCGCCGCCCCCAAGGGCGCCTTCGCCGGACGGGAATGGCACAGCAAGCCCGACGGCGTGGCGATGGTCTTGGAAGTGACCTCTGGCCGCCCGCGCGATCGCAAAGGCGCCGAACGCGACCGGGGGCCCAAGCGCCGGGGCTACGCCGCTGCCGATATCCCGCTATACCTGCTGATCGACCGGCTGGACGGCAAGGCCACGATCTTCTCCGAGCCGCGCGGCAACGACTACGCGCACAGCGCCTCGGCCGCCCTCGGCGACGACCTGAGCATCCCCGAACCGCTCGAAGGCGTCCTCCCGACCCTCGGCTTCTGACGCGTCGGCCGCGGCGGCGGAGACGTGCGGGTTGGCGTCTGTGGATTGGTGTTCTTGACCGCGGTTTGATGGGGGTGGGGTCGGGGCGGCGTCCTGGAGGTGACGGGGCTATGGGGTCCTTCTGGGTGCGGCTTCTGGCGGGGGTTGCCGTCCTCCTCGTCGTGGTGGTCAGTGGAGTTTTCGGGGCCACGCTCTTCTGGTCCCCCGCTTTCGTCGCGTGGGCCTGCCTGTATGTGGCGATCGGCGTCCTTGCCGAGGCTTGGTTGCGTTGGCGTGAGCGGGCACGGGGATGGGACGTGGCGGACCGTCCCGTTCTGCAGCGTCCGGTCGGATGGTCGATCGCCCTCGTCGTCATGGCGGCGCTGGCCGGGACCGGCAACACGCACCTCACCAGCCTGGCCCCTGGCCTCGCAGTGTTCTTTATTGTCATTCCCTACGCGTGGCGTGAACGGCGTAGGGCTGCGGCTCGTAAGCGGGCCGAGGGCGTGGCCGGTTCGTCCGGTGAGGGGGACGCGGTCTAGCGGGTGGTGGTCAGGCCGCCGGTGATGGCGAGGATCTCGCCGACGGTGTAGCTGGAGTCGGCGTCGGACGCCAGGTACACGTACGCCGGCGCCATCTCCTCCGGCTGCGCGACACGTCCCATCGGCCCCTCACTGCCGAGGTTCGCGAGGCCGTCCTGCGGCATGTTCTGGTCGGCGATGTTGAGGACGGTCCAGGTGGGGCCCGGGGCGACCACGTTCGCGCGGATGCCGTCCTTGGCCAGGTGGAAGGCGATCGACTTGGTGAAGTTGACGAGGGCGGCCTTGCTGGCCGCGTAGTCGATCATCGTGTCGCTGCCCTTGAGGGCCTCCTCCGAGGCGGTCGCGATGATGGAGTCGCCCGCCTTGAGATGCGGGCGCGCGGCCTGGACGAGATGGAAGTACGAGTACACGTTCACCTTGAAGGACCGGTCCCAGTCCTCGAAGGAGAGCTGCGACAGGTCCAGTTGGCTGTTCAGGTGGGCCGCGTTCTGCACCAGGATGTTCAGGTCGCCCAGGTCCCGCACCGTCCGCTCGACGGCGTCGTAGCAGAACGACGCTTCGGCCAGGTCGCCGGGCAGCAGCAGGCACGTGCGGCCTTCGGCCTCCACCGCGCGTCGGGTCTCCTCCGCGTCCGGCTGCTCCTCCGGCAGGTACACGATGGCGACGTCGGCGCCCTCGCGGGCGTAGAGCACGGCCACCGCGCGGCCGATGCCGGAGTCGCCGCCCGTGATGAGCGCGACCTTGTCGCGGAGCTTGTCCGCCGGGCGGTAGCGCTCCGCCTGGTAGCGCGGCCTCGGTTCCACGTCCTGTTCGCTGCCGGGCGGCTGCTGTCGCTGCCCGGGGTAGGGAGGCGTCGGTTCCGCGAGAATCTGCGGATCCGTGCGGTCGTCTCCGTTGTCCTGCACGTTCGGCAACCCCCTGGGCGTCTGTGGCGGGAAGGGACAGGGCCCCGTCACTGCGTGTGGGCGGCTACCCCCGCAGCCATCCGTCAAACAGAACGCCTGTGGACGTCGGAGGGCTCGCGACCGTCAGGCCGGTGCCGCCGCAGTGCCGAAGATCCCTCTGGGACCGGGGCGACGAACTCTAACTCGACTCCAAGAGCGACCGGACGAAGCCCCGGTAGGCGCCCTTCATGGGGAGTTCGCGTTGGACGTGGACACGGCGGCGGGTGGCGACCACGTCGATGCCCCGAATCGGGTCGTGGCCGGGCTTCTCGTAGTTCTCCCACCAGAGCCCCACGCCGCGGCGCTGCCAAGTCGGGACTTCGTTGAAATTGATTCCGCGGGCGTAGAGGAGTTCGTTCTTCCCCGAGACGGAGGTGCGTTCGAGTTCGCGAGTCGCCTGACGGGCGGAGCGGCCCTCGTTGCGGAGCGTCCAGTAGCACCAGCCGTTCAGCGCGCAGCGGGCGGCGTCGGCTTGGCGCCAGGAAAGGTAGTCGACGACCTCGTCCAGGGTGGTCCCCATCCAGATGCGGCTGTCGAACGCGACGGGTTCGCCGGCGGCGTGGGTGAACGCGGCGGTCGCGATGCTCGCCGACAGGGAGACGAGCTTCTCCACCTCGCGGCCGAACAAGTCGAACGACGGGTCGAGCACGACGGAGATCTCGTCGCTCTCGGTGTAGGCGTAACGGCCGTCGAGGTCGCTGAGGAGCGCCTGCGCGGTGTCCGCCATGAGTGCCGAGAAACGCTCGTCGAAGGGCTTGTCGAAGCGGGTCTCGGTGAAGCGGGAGAAGGAGCGGCCGTCCACGCGAACGACCGTCCACGCGCCGGGGAACAGGGTCAGGGAGTGGAACCACTCGCGGGCGCGCATCCGCGACTCAAGGTCCTTCATCGGTCATCTCCTTGACGTCGAACGCGCCGTCGGCGGCGGGGACCACCGTGAACAACGCGTCGAAGCCGTCTGACGGGCGCGGACGGCGAAGACGTTTGAGGGCGGCATAGACGCCGACGTCCGGCACCTGGATTTCGGGTGGGCGGACGGCGTTGCGGCGCATCGAGAGCGCGACGTCCGGCGGAAACCAATAACCGACGATGTGCGCGCGGTGGCGCCGGCCCACGGTGATGAGCGGCTGCCATTCGTCCGGGGACGGGTTCGTGTTGTCGACCGCCACGTCACGGTCTTGTTCAAGGGCCTCGGAAATGAGCCGCAACTGGCGTGCCTGCTTGCGCCGGGCGCCCCTGGGGAAGAGGTCCTTGCTGACGTGGACGTGTCCGGCCAGATGCCGGCGGTAGAACGTCGTCTTCCCGGACGCCTGAAGGCCGATCAGGATGGCCAACTCGGGCATTAGCGTGGCGTCAGGACGCGTACCAGGTCGGCGGCGGGGGCTTCGGTCGTGTTGTGGAAGGACTCTCCCGCCCACAGGTTGACCCCTTCCGGGTCGCCTTGAGCGGCGGCCGCCTTGCGCAGTGGCGAAGTCACGTAGTGGACGTCCGGGTAAGCGGCCGGTGCATGCGCCGAGTGTTCGGTGAGGAATCGGTTGACCAGGCCACGAGCGAGTCGTCCGCTGAAGGCTCGGGTCAGTGCGGTGGACGTGAAACGCGGGTCGGTCAGGGCGGCCTTGTGGACGGCGTTGGCACCGCTCTCCGGGCAGCGGACGAAGGCCGTCCCCAACTGGGCTGCGACCGCGCCCATGGTTAGCACCTCGGCCACGTCACCGGATGAGGCGAGACCACCGGCGGCGATGAGAGGCCGGGAAGTCATCGCGCGCACGGAGCGAAGCAGGACGCGCAACGGCAGTGGCTCGTCGGACGTGTTCGTGAACGACCCGCGATGCCCGCCCGCCTCGGAGCCCTGCAGGCAGAGGGCGTCGGCGGACGAAGCTTGGCGAGCCTCGTCCACGGACGTCACGGTGACGACCACCGTCACACCCTTGGCCTGGAACGCCTGGATGACGTCGGGCGCCGGGCAGCCGAACGTGAAGCTCACGAACGGCGGCGGGTCCGACAGCAGGTCGGCGATTTTCGCCTCGTACGCGTCGTCGCGGGCGGCCGGGGTGCCGGGGGAGACGCCGAGGCGGTCGGCTTCGGGCGCGAGACGGTCGCGGTAGGCGGCGACTTCGGCGGCGTCGATCTCGTCCGTCGACGGCATGAAGACGTTCATCCCGAACGGGCGGGACGTCAGTTTCCGGGTCGCGGCGATGTCGGCGCGCATGGCCTCGGGCGTCTTGTATCCGGCGGCGAGGAACCCGAGGCCGCCCGCGTCCGACACGGCGGCGGCCAGTTCGGGCGTCGACGGGCCGCCCGCCATCGGCGCCTGGATGATGGGGACGTCCGTCCACATGGCGTTACCTCGTCTCCGGTCGGGTGGACGCGGTCGCGGCGGCCGGCGGCGAGGCCGTCCGGTGCGGTTCCCCGGGACTCGTCCTCATGATCCGCACCATAATCCGGTGGGAAGGCCGGGGGCCGACCCGGGGTTCCCTGAAGGACGGAAAGGGGGCGGCATGCGGGTGCTGCTGCATTACGACATGGACCACGCGGAGTCCGATATCGACATCGTGAGCTGCTCCGAGCAGGACGATGCGCGGTTCGCGGAGCTGCTGCCGGACGCCGAGGTCATCTGGCACGTGCTGCGTCCGCTCACGGCTGCCGACATGGACCGGGCACCGAAACTCAAGCTGATCCAGAAGCTCGGCACCGGGGTCAACACGATCGACCTGGACGCGGCCGAGGAACGCGGGATCGCCGTCGCGAACATGCCGGGGCAGAACGCGCAGGCCGTCGCGGAGACGTCGCTGCTGCTGATGCTCGCGGCGCTGCGCAGGGTCGTCCCGTTCGACGCGCGGACGCGGCGCGGCGAAGGCTGGCCCGCCGACCGCGGCCTCGTCGGCGGGGAGATCGCCGGACGGACGGTCGGGCTCCTCGGCGGCGGTGAGATCGCCACGCTGCTGCGCGGCATGCTGGAGGCGATTGGCGCGAACGTCCTCTACACGTCACGGCGCCCGCGCCGCGACGACCCGGCCTGGCGGGAGCTGGACGACCTGCTGCGGGCGAGCGACATCGTGTCGGTGCACATTCCGCTGACCGACGAGACGCACCATCTGCTCGACGCCGAGAGGCTCGCACTGCTGCCGAAGGGCGCGGTCGTCGTGAACACGGCGCGCGGGGCGGTCATCGATGAGGCGGCGCTGGTGGACGCGCTGACGTCGGGGCGGCTGGGCGGCGCCGGGCTCGACGTGTTCGAGACCGAACCGGTGGACGCGTCCAATCCGCTCCTGGCCTTGGACAACGTCGCCGTCATGCCGCACGTCGCCTGGCTGACCCGCGAGACCTGGGACCGCTACTTCGCGGTCGCCGCGGAGAACTGCCGCCGCCTCGCTCGAGGCGACGGCCTCCTCCACCGCGTCGTCTAGCTGACCGGGACGGTCTACGGGATCAGGACGGGCTTCACGACCTTGCCGGACGTCGTGTCCGCCTCCGCCTCGTTGATCTGGTCGAGCGGGTAGGTCGTGATGAGGCGGTCGAACGGGAACCGGTCCTGCCGCCACAGCTCGATCAGCTTCGGGATGAACGTCTGCGGGACGGCGTCGCCCTCGATGATGCCCTTCACCGTCCGGCCCATGAGCAGCAGGTTCGCGTCCAGGGTGTACTCGGCGGCGCCGACGCCGACGAGGCCGCAGACGCCGGTCGTGCGCAGCGACGCGACCGCCGTCGCGACGACCGCGGGAACGGCGGTGGTGTCGAACGAGTACTGCACGCCCTCGCCGCCGGCGAGCGCCCGGATCTGCCCGGCTATGTCGTCGTCCGCCCCGTTCAGGACGTGGGTGGCGCCGAGTTCGCGGGCCAGGTCGAGCCGCGACTCGTGCAGGTCGACGGCGACGATCGTGGTCGCGCCCGCGACCCGCGCGGCCATCACGGCGGACAGCCCGACCGCGCCCGCGCCGAACACCGCGATGCTGTCGCCGGCGCGGACGCCGAGGGAGATCAGCACCGAGCCCGCGCCCGTCTGGACGCCGCAGCCGAGCGGCCCGAGCTGCTCGATCGGGACGTCGTGCGGCACCGGCACCACGTTGCGGACGGTCCCGAGCGCGTGGCTCGCGAACGACGACTGCCCGAACCAGCGGGTGTGGACGGCCTCGCCGCCGGCGGTGGTCGCGCGCGGCCGCCCGTCCAGCGGCATGGCGAGCATGTTGAGCGCCATCATCTGCGGGCAGGCGCCGGGGTTCGCGGCGTGGCAGTTGTCGCACGTCCCGCACGAGTCGAACGACATGACCACGTGGTCGCCGACGGTGAGGCCGGTGACGTCCGGGCCGACCGCCTCGACCACGCCCGACCCCTCGTGGCCGAGCACGACGGGCTTGCCGACGAGGTCGCCCGGCACGCGGCCGAGCATGTCGGTGTGGCACATCCCGGTGCCCGCGATCTTGACGAGGACCTCGCCGGGGCCGGGGTCGGCCAGGTCGAGGGACTCGATCGTGTAGGGGGCGTCTGCGGCGCGCAGCACCGCGGCGTTGATCTGCACCAGGGGTTCCTTCAGGCGATGGAGTAGCGGATCGGAAGGCGCTTCAGGCCGCCGACGAACGTGGTCGCGATCCCTTCCGGAGTTCCGGCGATCTCGATGGAGCGCAGGCGCGGCAGGAGTTCCGCGAAGAACGCGCGGATCTCCATGCGGGCGAGTGCCGCGCCGAGGCAGTAGTGGACGCCGAACCCGAACGCGAGATGCCTGTTCGGGTCGCGGCCGACGTCGAACCGGAAGGGGTCGTCGAAAACGTCCTCGTCACGGTTCGCGGACGGGTAGGAGAGCAGGACGGCGTCGCCCTCGCGAATCGTCACCCCGCGCAGCTCGTAATCCTGGTTCGCGGTGCGCATGAACTCCTTGACGGGCGTGACCCAGCGGATCATCTCGTCCACCGCGAACGGCAGCAGCTCGGGCTTGTCGCGGAGCCGTCCGAGCTGGTCGGGGTGCTCGATGAGCGCCCGGAGGCCGCCGGAGATCGTCGCGCTCGTGGTGTCGTGGCCGGCCGTCGCGACGATGACGTAGTAGGACGCGGTGTCGAAGTCGTTGAGGGGCTCGCCGTCGACCCGGGCGTTCGCGATGGCGGACGCGAGGTCGTCCGTCGGGTTCTTGCGGCGCGCCTCCGTCAGCTCCTGGAAATAGGCGAAGAAGTCGAGCAGGACCTGGAGTTTCTCCTCGTTGGTCGCGCCCCGCTGGAACTCGTCGTCATCGCCGCCGAAAAGCTCCTGCGTCAGCTTCAGCATGCGGCCGAAGTCGCTCTCGGGAAGGCCGAGCAGCGACAGGATGACGTACAGCGGGAAATGGACGGCGACCTCCTGGACGAAGTCGCATTCGCCGCCGAGGTCCACCATCCGGTCGACGTAGCGTTTCGCCAGTTCCTTGATGCGCGGCTCCAGCGCCCGCATCGCGCGCGGCCGGAACCAGTCCGCGCCGATCGCCCGGATGACCCGGTGGTCGGGGTCGTCCATGTGGATCAGCGTGCGCAGCGCGATGCCCTGCTCGGCCCGCTGCCGGTTCAACTCGTCGAACTCGGCGGTGCCGAGCAGCGGGCGCGGCGCGTTGAGGAAGATCTGGTGGTTGCGCTCGATCTCCAGGACGTCCTCGTTCTTGGTGATCGCCCAGAACGGGGTGTAGCCCGGTGCGTCCACCCAGTGCACCGGCGACTCGCGGCGCAGCAGCGCGAGCGACTCGTGGAACCGCTGGTCGTCCGCGTAGGCCTTCGGGTCGGCCAGGTCGAGGCCCGCCCGCTCCACGGTCAGCGTCATCGCACCGCTCCTTGATCGTGACTGCCGCCACACAGGAACCTACGGGCCCGAATCCCGTTCGGTCAACGCTGCGGGGTCGGCGGCATTCCCCGGACGCCGTCCGGTTCGGGCCGCTAGATGTCGGTGAAGTCGCCGTGGCGGCCGCGGCCGTCCGCGAACCGGGCGGCGCCCTCGACGGCGTCGGCGAGCGAGCCGATCCCGTGCCGGTACTCGAGGGCGATCGCCTCGTCCTCGGGACGTCCCTCCGCGTCCAGCACCGACATGCGGTCGTTGCGCAGGCAGGTCTGCGGGAACCCGGCGAGTTCGGCGGCGAGCGCCTCGGCGGCCTCCCGCGACGTGCCCGCCGGGACGAGCCGGTTCGCGAGACCGATCTCGAACGCCTCCTCCGCGGTCACGGCACGTCCCGTGAGGATGAGGTCCATCGCGCGGCTCGCGCCGATCAGCCGGGGCAGCCGGACCGTCCCGCCGTCCACGAGCGGGACGCCCCAGCGGCGGCAGTAGACGCCGAACGCCGCGTCCTCTTCGACGACCCGCAGATCGCACCAGAGGGCCAGTTCCATCCCGCCGGCGACCGCGTGGCCCGCGACCGCGGCGATCACCGGCTTGGACAGCCGCATCCGCGTGCAGCCGAGCGGGCCGTCCGCCGGGGGCGGATCGACGCGCGGGCTGCGCTCGGTGCCGATCGACGTGAGGTCGGCGCCGGAGCAGAACGTCCCGCCCTCGCCCCACAGGACGGCGGCGCTCGCGCCCTCGTCGGCGTCGAACGCGCGGAACGCCTCGGCCAGCTCGCGCGCCGTCGCCCCGTCCACCGCGTTGCGGGTCTCGGGACGGGACATGATCACCGTCGTGACGGGGCCGTCCCGCTCGATCCGTACCGCCACGCGGCCTCCTGGTCGCCGATGAAAGAACCGTCCCGCCCGACTCTAGAACCGGCCGGAACCTCGCGCCTCGGCGGCGCCGCCGTCCACCTGCCCCCCGGGTGGCGCTTATAGCGTGGTGGACGTCGCCTCCTAGTCGCTGGTGAACGCGCCGTCCGCCAGGTCTTCGAAGCGGTCGAGGTCCTCGGCCGGGGCGTCGATCGCGCGCAGCGGACCGGCGTCGGCGAGGCGCGTCCGGGCGTAGAGGCGGGCGACGAGCGCCTTGCGGTCCGTCCCCGAGTCGGCGCGTTCCCAGCCGGCCTGCTCCAGCAGCAGCGCCGCCGCGTAGACGTCCGCCATGTACTGGGCGAGCGGGAAGAGCCGCGCTTCGGCCACGGGCCTGTCGAGGCCGCGCCACGTTTCTATGGCCTGCCGGAGATGCCCGATGCGCTCGTCGACCAGGCCGGCCGTCGCGTCGTCCCCCGGCGGCGCCTGCTCGACGGCCTGGGTGAGCCTTTCGAGGAACGGTTCGTGCGCGTCCTGCCGCTCGATGGCGCGGCGGACGTCCAGGCACAGGATGTTGTCGCCGCCCTCCCAGATGGGGTTGACCTGCGCGTCCCGGAGGATGCGGGCCACCGGCCACTGCTCGATGTACCCGTTGCCGCCGTGGATCTCGATGGCGTCACTGGCCGCCGTCACGCCCAGCCTGGACGCCCTCAGCTTGATCAGCGCGGCGCCGACGCGGAGGCGGGGCCGTCCCAGGTACCCGTCGAACACGAGCGCCTGGGCGGCCTCGGTCTCCACGATCAGTTCGGCGAGCTTGCGCCGCATGAGCGGCTGGTCGATGAGCGCGGCCCCGAACGCCTCCCGCGCACCCGCGTAGCAGAGCGACTCGACCAGTGCCCGCCGCGCGCACCCGAGACCCATCATCGAGATGCCGAGACGGGCCCCGTTCGTCAGCTCCATCATGCGGGCGAGGCCCTTGCCGTCCCCGCCCTGGCCGGCGCTCGACGACGGGGCCAGCAGGAACGCCTCCGCGTCCGTGAACTCGATCTCCGCGGACGCGACCGACCTGGTGCCGAGCTTGTCCTTGAGCCGCCGGATCCGGACGCCGTTGCGCGACCCGTCCCGCCGCTCCTTCAGGACGAGGAACGGCGCGATCCCCCGCACGCCGTCCACGCCGCCCTCCGACTTGGCCAGCACCACGAACGCCGACCCGTTGGCATTGGACGCGAACCACTTGAGCCCGTTGAGCCGCCAGGCGTCGCCGTCCTTGGACGCGGTCGACTCCAGCGCGCCCAGATCCGACCCGCCCGACCGTTCCGTAAGCATCTGTGCGGCCTCGCCGGACATCTCCCCGGCCGCGAACAGTTCCCGCACCCGCTCCTTGACGTCCTCGGGCGCGAACATCTCCGTCAGCCGCACGACCATGTCGCCACCGGTGCCGAGCGCGCAGGCCATGCCGATGTCGGCCTGGTCCAGCAGGTAGCTCCAGGCCACGCCCAGCGGCGCGGCGTCGACCCCGTTGGCCTTCGCCTCCGCGACGAAGTCCGGACGGGTGAACGAGGTCGCGACGATGTCCCGCCGGGCCGCCTCGAAGGACGGCGGCATGACGACCTCGCTGACATCGCGTCCCCACCGGTCGTACTTCTCCAGCCGCGGCGGGTTCCGGTCGGTCTCCTCGGCGCGCTCGGCGATCGGCCCGCCCATCAGCGCGCCCATCTCCTTCAGCCGCGGCTCGGCCCAGCCGAACCCGTCCCCGAGGTGCCGCCGCATGAGGAACCGCAGCGTGGGGTCGCAGTCGTACCAGTTGCGGCCCGCGGCCCCGCGGTAGCGCTCGGTCGCGTACCGGCGCGCCTTCTCCGCGTCACCGAACGGCAGCCGGTCGAACGGCTCGATCAGATAGGACGTCATGCCTCGACATTACGCTTTTCTGTCACATGATGGAAGTCTGTAAGGCATCGCACGGCAAACGATGAGGTCGGTACCCTCTGCCTGATCAGGGGGGGTGGGGCGGTGTTCGGGATCTTCAAGCGGCGGCGCGAGGACGAACTGGCTCAGGTCGAGGCCGAGATCACCGCGTTCGGCGAGGAACTCGCGCGGCTCACCCTCGACCCGGAGGAACACGGCGCCGACCCGACCTGATGGCCGATTACGGCCGCGTCCTGGACGCCTACGAGCAGGCCAAGGTGCACTTCCTGGGCGACCGGGACCGCGAGGAGGCCGCCGACGTCCTGCACACACTCGCGGAGGGACGCCGCACCCTCGCCCAGGTCAAAGCCGCCTTGGACGGCCGTCCCCTCTGCTTCTTCGACGCCCGGCACGGGCCGTCGGTGAACCGCGTCGCCTGGGCCCCGCCGGGCGGCACCCCGCGCGACGTCGACGTGTGCGCCGCGGACGCGATCCGCCTCACCGAGGGACTGCCGCCGATCGCGACGGGCGTCCGTCCACCACCCGTCCCCGCGCGCCGTCCCCCGGCGCCCCGCCCCTCCCGCCCCGGCAAGCAGCCCGCGCCGTTCAAAGTGGCACCCCCGAATCTGAGCAAGAGAGCCCACGTCAAAGACCGAGGCGACGTGAGGCGGCGCTGCGCCGCCCCAAATGGGACGTGCCGTCGGTGCTCATCGTCCGGCTCCATGGAAGCGGGCAGGTCGACCACGTCCAGCAGGGAAAGGCCGTGCGGCTGGGCAGCGAACCCCAGCCGTTCCGCCTGGTCCTGCCGCTCCCGCTGGAAACCGAATGGCCCGTCCAGCTGCGCATCACATGCACCGGCACATGGTCGACCTGGCTGCAAGCGGGTGACAGCGTCCCACCCCTCGAACAGGCCATCGCGTCACGCGGCTCGTTCATCTGCCGGTACATCGGCGGCGCAGCACGAATCCAGATGAAGCACAGGGAAGGGGGCGCGTACACCGTCACCGAACTGACCCCGGAATTCCAGCGAGGCCCGCGCGTCCTGTCCGGTAAAGGGATCTCGTCCGCCGAAGGCGAGCTGGCGGGCTCGGCCTTCCTCCTCGTGGAGGCGCAGGGCGAGTGGCACATCAGGGTGGGCTGACACCTTCCCGGTAGGGTCGGGGCCAGCCATGGACAGCCCGGAGATCCGCCCGCTCACCGCCCGCTCGGTCGTGCTGAGCACACTGCTCGGCGTCCATCCGCCCCGCCTCCCCGCCCGCTACCTCGTCCGCGTCGGCGACCTGTTCGGCATCGCCGAGGGGACGATCCGCGTCGCGCTCTCCCGGATGGTGGCCGCCGGCGACCTCGTCCAGTCCGACGGCGCGTACACGCTCACCGAACGCCTCCTCGCCCGCCAGGCCCGCCAGGACGAGAGCCGCTCCCCGCAGACCCTCCCCTGGGACGGCACCTGGGAGATCGCCGTCATCACCGCCGAACGCCGCCCCGCCGCCGACCGCGCCGCACTCCGCCAGGCCATGTCCGCGCTCCGCCTCGCGGAACTCCGCGAGGGCACCTGGCTGCGTCCCGCCAACCTCACCCGCACCCGCCCGGACCCGGTCGTCCGCCAGTGCACCTTCCTGACGGGCCGCCCCGAAGAGGACCCGGCACTGCTGGCCGCCACCCTCTGGGACCTGGACGCCTGGACGACCAAGGCCGACGCCCTCCGCGCCGCCTTGACGTCCGCCAGCGAAATAGCCGAACGCTTCACCCTGGCCGCCGCCGTCCTCCGCCACCTGTTGAACGACCCGCTGCTGCCCCCGCCCCTCCTCCCGGCCGCATGGCCGGGCCCCGCCCTCCGCACCCTCTACGAATCCTTCGAGAGGGACTTCGGACAACTCCTCACCACCCAAGTGCTCACCTGAACAGCCACTTGCTCCCCCTAGCCCGACCTGTTCGCAACCTCTAACCTGACAACCCGTCGGGCGGGAGGTGCGATGGACCGAGCAGAACAAGCGGCTTCCCTGTTACCGCACGTCAAACGATTAGCCGAAGAAGACGGCCCCGCCCTGAAACGCGCCCACACGCTCCTCCTCGACGGAGCCTTGGTGGGCCCGGCCGCCGACCGCCTCCAGAAGACCTTCGCGAACCAGCACGAGGACGTGCGCTCCGCCTTCTACGCCGCCTTCGACTCCGTCCGGCACCTGGCCGTGGGCGCCGGCCCGCCCCGCGTCCTGGACCCCTACATCCCGGGCGCACCCCGGGGAGGCCGTCCCGCATCGGCCGTCCGCAGCGGCTCACCGGAGAAGCTCGACCAGCTCAGCGCGGAACTGACGCGCGCCTCGAACTCCTGGGAGGGCGCCGCCCAGGCCCTCTCCGAAATACTCGCCAACCTCGCCCTCAGCACCGCCCCCGCCAGGACGATCTCACAAGCCGCGCGCACGATCTCCCAGCAGAAGTCCGAAGTACGCCGAAGCCGCGACGAACTCCTCAAGACCGACCGCCAACAGGTCGTCCAGCCCGCCAAAACCGGCAACGTGTTCCACGACGGCTGGAACGCCTACGCCCACCACTACCTCCCCGGCCTCGGCCAAGGCGTGAAGGACATGGGCCTCGGCGCGTTGGCCGGCAACCCGATGACCGCCCCCTTCTACATAGCGATCAAACCGAAGGGCTGGCTGGAGCGAGGCCCCGTAGGCCAGATTCAGGGCCTCGCCCAAGGCGTCCAACACCCGGTCGCCTTCGCCAAGGCCACCATCAACTGGGAAGAATGGAAACGCGACCCCGTCCGCGCGTTCGGCGAGGCCGCCCCCACGATCGTCATAACAGCAGTGACCGGCGGCACCGGCTCAGGCTCCGGCATAACCGCCCGCCTGGCCACAGCCCTCCGCCGCACCGGCAGAACCGAAACCGCCGCCTCCGCCCGCGCCCTCCAACAAGCCGCCGCCGAAGCCTCCAAAACCAGCAAACTATCCGAGAAACCCTCGGCGGCTCGTCATCCAACCACTCCTCACCCCGAGTCTCCCAAACAACCGAATATCGACACAAAGCCAGCCGACACACAGCCATCGCTCGCCGGAGCTGGAAAACTCGATGAATCCAGAAAGACATTCAACCAAAAAGAGCGCTTGATCGCGGATCTACTGATTTCAGAGGGCCGCCGTGTGGAGGCCGTGCCAGAATCCAAGGTCGACAGAGTGCGGACACCGGATGCTCTCGTGGACGACGTTCCAGTCGAGTTCAAAAGCCTTAAACCAGGTGCCGTACCCGGGAGCATCAAGAACGCCCTGAATACAGCGAAGGGACAGGCACCTAGTGCGATCATCGACGCCCGCGGCAGCGGACTGACAGAAGATGGCGCCAGAGAAGGATTGAACCGGTTCCTACGCCACAATCCCGGACGCATGGATTCAATCCGAATCCTTGGCGACGGGTACGACATAACCTGGCCTTGAGGGGCAACGTGAGCAGCTATCACGAAATATTCATCCGAACGAGCAACTCGATCGATCAACTCGTGACCGACATAGCGACCGCCGCGAACTGCAAGATGCGCAAGTTCGACACGAAAGACAACCCTATCGCCTACGCTGGGCGAACTCGTGACGTGGCAGTAGAGGTCGAACTGCACCACGATTTCGAAGACGACTTCGGCATGAATTTTTCCCAATACCCGATAGTCGTCACACTGCGCTCTTTTGACAGCGACAAGGCACATGAGGAGACGGTGGCCAAGGATATCTTCGAAAAAATGGCCGCGATCGACGACTATGCAATGATCCTCACATTCGACCTCCAGAGACTGATAGCGGAACACCCATCTGGCAATGCACCCCCTGGCCGCGGACAGTGAGGAGGCCGGAGCACGAAGATCGTCCCAGAAGCCCGCACCGCCTTCGGCTTCCGCAACCGCCACAACCAAGGACTCCGGTCACGTTGCGCAACCACCCGACGAGCCCGACGACATGGGTCCCCGCCCAAATTCGAAGACCCCACAAAGTTCACGAACGCAAAAGTCCCCGGCATGACCGGAACAGTATTTGGATCACTGCTCGTCCAGGACGGCGACAGGTCGACCGAACTCGCCGGCCCCCAGATGGGGGCGCCGGCTCAGAAGCAATGGCGCCCACGTCTCACATGCGTCACCGCGGGACGGCGGCGGTCAGGTGGATGCACGTGGTGAGGAGCCAGTGGACGATGCCCCTGACGCGGGACGGTGCGGCGCTCCGCCAGCCTCTGTCCGAGAGGCTCCAGCTTCCGTCGAGCCGACGGGGGGACGGCCGCGAACCATGGGGGACGTTCTCAGTCCTGGCAGTGGGGCGGGGACGGCTGACTGCGTTGGGCCGAGGACACGCGGTCTCGTCATGGGAGCGGGGTGGCGGGCCGGGCGTGACCGTTGCGTGCCGGACGCCATCCGCCGGGTGTACTGCCGGTTCGCGAAATGCGGGCGGGCGTTGCGGGGCGAGGGCGGCGTGGAGCCGACGGGCGAGGTCGGTGGACGTCTTCGCCTCGACCAGGCGGTCCGGGAGGAGCGCCCACAGCGAACCGCTGTATTCGCAATGCCAGATGCACAGGCCGGGAAAAGCGCGGCGCAGGTGGTCGAGGGCTTGGTCGATGTCGGCGTCCATCTCGATCGATGTATGCGGCCGGGCGGTGGGCGCGGCGCTGCTCGTCCGGCCCGAGTAGTCCTCGGGGAAACGGATCATCGGGATACCGCCGGCGGCGTGCGGTGTTACCAGGTGGCGGGGAACATGCGGTGCTTGAGGAGCGTGTCCACCTGCTCGGCGGCGTGCTCGGTGTCGCCGCACGGGGCGAGGTGGCCGTGCCATCCGCGTCCGGCCTCGTAGTAGGCCCAGCTCCCGCCGGACGTGGCGCAAACGGTCACCGCGGCGCGGACGTGGTCGTCCGGCCCGAACGCGAAGACCCACAGCACCGGCGGCCGGGTGGGGAGTTCGCCGGCTTGGTAGAGCTTGATGTGCCGGTAGCCCTTCGCTTGGACGGCGACGGCGAGCAGGTCCAGGTTGCGGGTGGCGGTGGCGCGTCCCAGCCGGGTCCGCCACCGCAGCAGGTGGCGGCGTGCGGCGATCTCAGCGGGCACGGAGCACCGCCCGGATGCGTTCGGCGAGTTGTTCGGGGGTGTCGGCGTCGGCGGACGCCTCCCGGTTGAGGTCTTCACGGGTGAGGGGCCCGCGAGTCGCCCACCAGCGTCCCCGGTCGGTCCGGATGATGCTCCAGCCCGGGAACTCCTCCCGAAAACGGGCCTTGACCCGCTCAATCTCGTCCAAGATGACCCCTTTCCAGGGGATATGTATGAGTAGTACTTCGATCACTGTTAGTGAACATGCGGCAGCGGCGGGGCGACCAGGGGAGAGTTGGGGGAGGAATAGGGGAGAGTTCCTCCTCCCCCACGACGGTCGGAAGGTGCGGTGCAGTGACCTCCCCCGGCAAGAAGGCCATCGGCGCGCGGCTGCGCGAGGCGCGCGAGGCTCCGCCCTACTGGTCGCGCACGACGATGGCCCAGCGTCTGCGTGAGGCGGCCGCCCCCGGCGTCCGGGTCGCCCTGCCCAGCTCCGAATCGCTCGTCGCGATGATCAAGCAGTGGGAGGCGGGGAGATTCGTCCCGCGCCCCGACTACCGCGCCCTCTACGCCAAGGCCACCGGCCGCAACGAACACGACCTCTTCGGCGACTACCCGCACTCCCCCGGCGTCCACTGGCACACCGACGGGATCACCCCGGACGACACCGAGCGCCTCACTCTTGCGACCCTGCGGCCCGCACGGATCGATGCCCCAGTGCTCGACACGCTCGCCGCCGTCCTGGCCGGGCAGCGGAGGCTGGAGGACGCGCTCGGAGCCGCAGCCCTCCTCGTCACCGTCTCCACCCAGCTCAACGCCCTGATGGCGACGCTCAAGGACGTTCGAAGCCCGCTGCGAGGACGACTCGGCCGCATCGTCGCCGAGTGGACCGTGTACGCCGGGTGGCTGAACGCGGCGGTGCGACGCGACAGGCAGGCGATCGCCCTGTTCGGGGTCGGCGAGGAGATGGCCGACGAGTTCGGCGACGGCACCGTCGCGGGGATCGCCACCTCGTTCCGTGGTTATGTCGCACGGCAGCAGGGCCGTCCTCGCGGGGTCGTGCGCGCGTCAATGGCGGCACTGGCCACGCCGGGCGGCCATCCCGTCCAGGCGACGTTCGACCGGTTGCAGGCCGCGCAGGGATACGCCGCGCTCGGGGAGGCCGACCGTGCGCGACGCTTTCTGGACGAGGCCGCCGCCCGGGCCGCTGACGATATCGAACCACCGCCGCCCGTCTATTGGTATTCCAGGCCGTTCTTCGCCCTGAACATCGGCGTCGCGCAGCTCGGCATCGGCGACCATTCGAACGCGGCGGCGCTCTTGGCCGAAGGGCTGGACGGCATCCCACCCGACCAGGCCGACGCCGAGTGGCTCGGCGAGTACCGGGTCGCATTGGCCAGGGCACGTGACCGATCCTGACCGGGTCAGGGGCGGTGGCTGGGCTGGCGGGTCGAAGCCCTGCTGCAGTGGTTGGTTATTCCTGCGGCCGGGCCCGGTCGCGGGTGTGGGAGGCGCTGGGGGTGTTTCAGGTCGTTGGGACGCAGGGATGGACGTCCTCAGAATGTGACGATCTGGCGGACGGCCTTGGCGGTGTGGAGGTGGTCGAAGCCCGAGTTGATGTCGTCCAGGGGGAGGCGGCCGGAGAGCAGGGCGTCCACGGGGAGGGTGCCGTTGCGGTACATGGCGATGAAGCGGGGGACGTCGCGGCGCGGGACGCAGGAGCCCAGGTAGCTGCCGCGCAGGGTCCTCTCCTCGGCGACGAGGCTGAGGGCCGGGAGCGACAGGGGGGCGCCGGGGGCGGGCAGGCCGACGGTGACCGTTGTGCCGCCGGGCCGGGTGGCGGCGTAGGCCTGTTCCAGGACGGGCACGACGCCTGTCGTGTCGATGACCTTCTCGGCGCCGCCGGGCGTCAGGTCGCGGAGGGCTTCGGTGGCGTCCGGGCCGCCCTCGACAGGGTGCGCGCCCAGCTTCTCCGCTAGGTCGAGTTTGTCCGGGACGAGGTCGATCGCGTAGACCGTCGCGGCGCCGGCGGCCTTGGCGGCGAGGACGGCGGCCAGGCCGACACCGCCCAGGCCGAAGACGGCGACGGTGTCGCCGGGGGTCACGGCGGCGCTGTAGAGCGCGGCGCCGGCGCCGGTCAGCACGGCGCAGCCGAACAGGGCCGCGATGTCGAACGGGAGGTCGCGGTCGATCTTCACGGCGGAGCGGGACGAGACGACGGTGTACTCGGAGAACGCCGAGACGCCCAGGTGGTGGTTGGGGCGGGTGCCGTCCGGGGCGACGAAGCGCTTGCCGCCGCCGAGCAGGGTGCCCGCGCCGTTCGCCTGCGCGCCGGGGCCGCAGAGGGCGGGACGTCCGGCGACGCAGCGCTCGCAGTGGCCGCAGGCCGGGACGAACGCGAGGACGACGTGGTCGCCCGGAGCGAATTCCGTGCCGGGGCCGGTCTCGATCACTTCGCCCGCCGCCTCGTGGCCGAGTGCCATCGGGAGGGGGCGGGGACGGGAGCCGTTGATGACCGACAGGTCGGAGTGGCAGAGGCCCGCCGCGCCGATCCTGATCAGGAGTTCGCCGGGGCCGGGCGGGTCGAGGCGCAGGTCGGTGATCTCCAGCGGGCGCGAGGACGCGTAGGGAGCGGGGCGTCCCGACTCGACGAGGACGGCGGCGCGGGTCTCGATCATGGGGTGAGCAGCTTCTCCATCTCGGTGCGGACGGTGCCCGTGATCTCCACCGGGCGGCGGGTGTGCCGGTCGACGAAGACGTGCACGAAATGGCCCTCGGCGACCAGTGCCTCGTCGGACGCGCGGAACATTCCGATCTCCCAGCGGACGCTGGAGCGGCCCAGCTTGCCGATGCGCAGCCCGATCTTGATCGCGTCCGGGAACGACACCTCGGCCTTGTACTCGCAGTGCGACTCGACGCACAGGCCGATGGCGTCGGACGCCGCGGGATCGAAACCGGCCGTCCGGATCATCCACTCGTTGATGACGGTGTCCATGAGCGAGTAGTGGACGACGTTGTTGACGTGCCCGTAGACGTCGTTGTCCTTCCACCGCGTCGGGACGTTCTCCCAGTGCTGGTACTCGCCGGTCATGCAGGGCAGCCTAGGGTCGTCCCGGCGGCATCGCGGCATCGGGCGGGAGGAACGGTGACCGTGCAAAACGGCGTCCGGGCGCGCCGGTGCGGGCGCCCAATGGGGAAGCGGCGTCCACCAGGCCGCGAGGAAAGGTTCTGAGCACGATCCCGGCCAGGTGAACGCCGCCCCCAGGCGGCGCCGCGCGGACGCCGCCCGCCTGTCGGGACGCGCGGGCGGCGTCGCGGGGAGGCGTCAGTGGCGTCGGCGGCCACCGCCTCCGCGTAGCCGGGCGAGCAGGCCGCGCGCCTTAGCCTGGGTGCGGGGGTCGCGGGCGTAGCGTTCGGCCTTCGCCCGCATCCTGCGGCCCTGCGGGCCCCGCGCGTACCTCATGATCCGGTCGACGACAGGCATGTTCGTCCTCCTCGGCCTAGGTCTCCGTTCAACGAGTGCCCGGTCCGAGAAGTTCAGAACGCCTCGTCGAGGGTGACGTTCCCCTCCACGCCGATCTGGTACGCCGAAACCCGCCGCTCGAAGAAGTTGGACAGCTCCTGGACGTCCTGCAGCTCCATGAACGCGAACGGGTTCGCGGTGCCGTAGCGGGCGGGGAGGCCGAGCCGGACGAGCCGCTGGTCCGCCACGTATTCGAGGTAGGCGCGCATGTCGCCGGCGCTCATGCCGGGCAGCCCGTCGCCGCACAGGTCGTGGGCGAAGGCCAGTTCCGCCTGGACGGCCTCCTCCAGCATCGCGGTGACCTGGGACGTCAGCTCGGCGTCGAACAGCTCCGGTTCCTCGGCCCGGACGGTGTCCACCACGGAGAACGCGAATTCCATGTGCATCGACTCGTCCCGGAACACCCAGTTCGTCCCGGAGGCGAGGCCGTTCAGCAGGCCGCGCGACCGGAGCCAGTACACGTAGGCGAAGGCGCCGTAGAAGAACAGCCCCTCGATGCAGGCCGCGAAGCAGATGAGGTTGAGCAGGAAGGTGCGCCGGTCGGCGGCGGAGCGGAGTTCGTCCAGGGCGCCGAGCGAGTCGATCCAGCGGAAGCAGAACTCCGCCTTCGCCCGGATGGACGGGATGTGCTCGATCGCCGCGAACGCCCGCGCGCGCTCGTCCTGATCGGGCAGGTAGGTGTCCAGGAGAGTCAGGTAGAACTGTACGTGGACGGCCTCCTCATATAGCTGCCTGGACAGGTAGAGCCGGGCCTCCGGGGCGTTCACGTGCTTGTAGAGGTTCAGCACCAGGTTGTTCGCCACGATCGAGTCGCCGGTGGCGAAGAACGCGACGAGCCGGTTGACGAGGTGCAGTTCGGCGGGCGTCAGGCGGGCCAGATCGGCCATGTCGGACGCGAGGTCGACCTCTTCCACCGTCCACGTGTTGCGGATCGCGGCCCGGTACCGCTCGTAGAAATCGGGGTAGCGCATGGGCCGCAAGGTCAAGTCCATGCCGGCATCGAGCAGCATGCCGTGCCCTTCCGTTCGCGCGCTCACTGGCAGGCCTCGCAAGTCTCGGGGTTCTCCAGGGAGCACACGGCGGCGGACGCGACGGTCGTCTGCGCGATGCGCGTCGCCGGGCGGGAACGCAGGTAGTAGGTCGTCTTGAGGCCCGCGCGCCACGCGTAGGCGTACATCGAGGAGAGCTTGCCGATCGTCGGCGTCTCCATGAACAGGTTCAGCGAGTGCGCCTGGTCGATGTACGGGGTGCGGGCGGCGGCGAGGTCGATGAGCGCCTTCTGCGGCAGTTCCCAGGCCGTCCGGTAGAGGACGCGCATCTCGTCCGGCAGGTCGGCGAGGCCCTGGACGGACCCGTTCGCCTTCTTGATCGCCTCCCGGACGGACGGCGTCCACCGGCCGAGCGACTTCAGGTCGTCCACCAGGTAGCCGTTGATCTGCAGGAACTCGCCCGACAGCGTCTCGCGCTTGAACAGGTTGGACACCTGCGGCTCGACGCACTCGAAGCAGCCCGCGATGGACGCGATCGTCGCGGTCGGCGCGATCGCGATCAGCAGCGAGTTGCGGAGCCCGACCTCGGCCACGCGAGCGCGAAGCGCCTCCCATTCGGCGGGACGGGTCGGCGCCGCGTCCGGGAAGTGGTCGATGTGGAGTTGGCCTCGCGCGGTGCGCGTCATGTCGTACGCGGGCAGCGGCCCATGGGCGGCGGCGAGATCGGCGGACGCGCCGTAGGCGGCCAGCGCGATCTCCTCCGCGATGCGTGTGGAGAGCGCGCGGGCCTCGTCCGAGTCGAACGGCAGGCGCAGCGTGAAGAAGACGTCCGCCAGGCCCATCACGCCCAGGCCGACCGGTCGCCACTTACGGTTGGCCTTCTCCGCCTCCGGCGTGGGGTAGAAGCCCCTGTCGATGGTGCGGTCCAAGAAGCGGACAGCGGTACGGACGGTCGAACGAAGCCGCTCCCAGTCGACCCCGGCGGACGTGACGTGCGCGGCCAGATTCACCGATCCGAGGTTGCAGACGGCCGCTTCGCCGTCGCTCGTCACCTCGAGGATCTCCGTGCACAGGTTCGACAGGTGGACGGTCTGCCCCGGCTCCGCGGTCTGGTTGCAGGCGCGGTTGGCGGCGTCCTTGAACGTCATCCAGCCGTTGCCTGTCTCGGCCAGGGTCCTCATCATGCGCCCGTACAGCTTGCGGGCCGGGATCTGCCGGACGAACCGCCCCTCCCGCTCCGCCGCCCGGTACGCCTCGTCGAACGCGTCGCCCCACAGGTCGGCCAGCTCGGGGACCTCCTTCGGGTCGAACAGCGACCACGTCGCGTCGTCCTCGACGCGGCGCATGAACTCGTCCGGGATCCAGTTGGCGAGGTTGAGGTTGTGGGTCCGGCGCGCGTCCTCGCCCGTGTTGTCGCGCAGTTCGAGGAACTCCTCGACGTCGGCGTGCCACGGCTCCAGGTACACGCAGGCCGCGCCCTTGCGGCGCCCGCCCTGGTTGACGGCGGCGACGGACGCGTCGAGCGTGCGCAGCCACGGGACGATCCCGTTCGAATGCCCGTTGGTGCCGCGGATCAGCGACCCCCGGGACCGGACCTTCGTCCACGAGATCCCGATGCCGCCCGCGTACTTGCTGAGCCGCGCGACCTGCCCGTACCGCTCGTAGATCGACTCCAGCTCGTCGCGCGGCGAGTCGAGCAGGAAGCAGGACGACAGCTGCGGGCGGCGCGCCGCCGAGTTGAACAGCGTCGGCGAGCTGGGCAGGTACGACAGCGTGCTGAGCAGCCCGTACAGTTCGGCCGCCTCGTCCACGGTGCCGGCGAGGCCGCAGGCCACGCGGAGCAGGAAGTGCTGCGGGTGTTCCAGGACGAGCCGCGACCGCGGATGCCTCAGCAGATACCGGTCGTAGAGGGTGCGCAGCCCGAAGTACTCGAACCGCTCGTCGGCGGAGTCGTCGACGAGCGCGTTCAGGGCGGGCGCGTTGGCGGCGGCGAAGGCGGCCGGGGCGTCCGCCAGCAGGCCCTCGCGGTGCGCGGTGGCGACCGAATCGGCGAACGCGACGACGCCGGCGGACGCCGCCTCGTCCCGGATCCGGGCGCCGAGCAGCCGCGCGGCGACCTTGGAGTAGCCGGGTTCGGCGGGCACGAGGGCGGCGGCCTCCCCGATCGCGAGGTCCCGCAGCGCCGCGGCGTCCAGCCCGTTCCCGGAGCGGACGGCGGCGAGCACCCGGCCCGCTTCGACGTCCGGTATGCCGTCGCAGGCGGCCTCGACCTCCGCGATGATCCCCCGCAAAGACGATGCGGCCGCCGGCGGCGCGGCCAGAGCCTGTGTCACGTGCGTCTCCCCTCGCAAGCCGCCTCGCGGAGGCATGCGGACGGGACGCGACGGCACGCCGCGCTCCGCCCTCCGGCCCACCCGCGAGGCCTGGACGTGTCGGTCCGGGGGACGACCCCCGGACTCCCGAAGAGTCGGTCGGGCGAGCCTCGCTCCGCTGGAGCTCCACTGCGGTCGCCCGGCTTCCTCGAACTGGCAGGTCTTCGGACTCGCGGGCGTCGCCTCATGGAGGCGTCCTACTGGCCGTCGCTTCCCAGGCCCGTAGCGGGCCCAGTGCTCGATGACGGCGGTCGTTCCCGCTCACCGCTGCGGGGCAGCCCCGGATTCACACCGGGTTCCCTCTCACGACGCCCCCGCCGCGAACGGCGGGGGCGTACCAGCACGGGATTGAACCCTACATGTAGTTGACGATCTTTGCGCAACCCCAAGATGTTGGGCGCGTCGACGCGGTTGCGGGGTCGGCTGCACGGACGGCGCCGGCGGTGGCACGATGGTCCCGTCATGCTCGACCGCCCCCGCGAACCCCTGTTCCGGACCGCCCGCGCGGTGGTCTTCGCGACCGCGTGCGTCGCGCTGGCCGTCCTCGGGCACAACCTCGCAGGTGGATGCGCGGTCCCGGTGTGGGCGGGGACGACGGGGTTCGGCGCGGTCCTCGGCGTGACGCTGATGCTGGCGGGCCACGAACGCTCCCTCGCCACGATCCTCGGCGGGCTGCTCGGCGGGCAGTTCGCGCTGCACACGCTGTTCACCAACGCGTCGGCGCACCCCGCACCGGCGATGCCGCACCACACGGCCGCCATGGCGGCGCCGGCCGCGCACGGCGGCAACGGCCTGCTCATGACGCTCGCGCACTGCGTGGCCGCGCTGGTCGCCGCCTGGTGGCTGCGGCGCGGCGAGCGGGCCGCGTGGACGATGGCCCGCCGGGTCGCCGCCGCGGCGGACCGTCCCATCCGGCTGCTGCCGGCCCTGCTCACCATCGAGGAGGCCACGTACCCGCAGCCGATTCCCGTGGTGCCGGAGAAGACCGCGGGCACGGCCAACGACCGGGTGCTGCGGCATCAGGTGGTCCGGCGGGGTCCCCCGCCGCGTTCGAGGGCGCTCGCACACCGCTGAGGTTCCGAGGCGGGCGCCGTACGTCACCGGACGCCGGTCCACGGCGCATCCGGATTTCCCGTACGACTCGAACGGAGTTCCGTCATGTCCTTCTTCCCGCATGTGCGCCGGCTGGGCGCCATCACGTCCCTCGCCGCCATGTCCGTGGCGGCCCTGGCCACCGCCGCGTCCGCGCACGTCACCGCCAACCCGAAGACCGCCGAGCAGGGCTCCTACGCCAAGGTGTCGTTCCGGGTGCCGAACGAGCGCGACAACGCGTCCACGACCAAGATCGTGGTGCACCTGCCGGTCGACCACCCGCTGGCGTCGGTGTCGGTCCGCCCCACCCCGGGCTGGACGGTGAAGGCCGAGAAGTCGAAGCTGCCGAAGCCGATCAAGTCCCACGGCGGCGAGCTGACCCGGGCCGTGACCACGATCACGTGGTCGGGCGGCAAGATCGAAGCGGGCCGGTTCCAGGAGTTCGACGTCTCGATGGGACCGCTTCCGACCGACACCGACCAGCTGATGTTCAAGACCGACCAGACGTACTCCAACGGCGAGGTCGTCAAGTGGCAGGAGGCCCCGGCCGAGGGCGCCGCCGAGCCGGAGCACCCGGCGCCGACGCTCAAGCTCACCCCGGAGGACGCCGCGACCACGGCGGGCCTGACCGCGGAGCGGAAGCCCGCCGCCAAGAGCACGGCGTCGTCCGATGACGGGACGGCCCGGCTCCTCGGCGGCATCGGCATCGCGGTCGGCGTGGCCGGCCTCGGCCTCGGCGGCTACGGCCTGAGCCGCGCGCGGAGCCGGGCATGAACAAGGCAACGCGGCGGATCGCGGCCGGCGTCCTCGCCGCCGGGACGGCCCTCGCCCTGACGGCGGCTCCGGCCTCCGCGCACACCACGCTGACGTCGGCGAACCCGGCGAAGGACGCGACGGTCTCGGCGCCGTCCCAGATCGTCCTCACCTACGCCGACCCGGTGCGCCTGCCCCGCGTGATCCTCATGGACGCGTCCAAGAAGCAGTACCAGACCGGGTCGGCCCAGGCGGTCGACAACAAGGTCACGCAGGCGGTGAACGGCGCGCTGCCGAACGGGAAGTACACGGTGGGCTGGCGCGTCGTGGCCTCGGACGGCCATCCGGTCGAGGGCACCTACACCTTCACCGTGACGGGGTCCTCGGGCGCCGCGCAGCCCGCCGCCCCGGCACCGTCCCCGGCCGCGGCGACGTCCGCGCAGACGTCGCCGGGCTCGTCCGGCTGGCTCTGGATCGGGCTGATCGTGCTGGTCATCGCCCTGGCCGCCGGAGCGGTCGCCTGGCTGCGCCGCTCGTCTTCCGCACAGGACTGATCACCGTCCCCCGGCCGGGTGATCGCGTGCTTCACGCGTGATCATCCGGCCGGGCAGGCCGGTCAATGGGCGGCCGCGTCGCAGCCGCGGGCCGCCGTCCGGGGAACCGTACAGCTATGGAAAAGAGCGGGTCACAACCGGGACCGGAGCAGTTCGCGGGAGGGGACGGCGGGTAATCGGCGCCGCAGAAGGCGCAGCGGGCGACCGCTGGCAGGCCAACGGGGAGGGTACGTATGTCCCGGATACGTCGACTGCCGATGATCATGGCGGGAGCGACCGCCGGAGTGGCTCTGGCGACGGTCGCCGGGTGCGGCGGAGGCGGATCGAGCGGATCGGGATCGTCCGGCTACGGCGGCGGATCGGCGACGTCCTCGGCGCCCACCGGCGGCACGTCCGGCCAGACGATCAAGGCGGCGAGCGTGGGGAACCTGGGGCCGATCCTGGTCGACGGCACGGGCCGGACGGTCTACCTCTTCGAGAAGGACACGGGGGGCAAGTCGTCCTGCTCCGGGGCGTGCACGTCGGTGTGGCCGCCGGTCACGACCAGCGTGCGGCCCCAGCCCGGTTCGGGCGCGGACGCCTCGAAGCTGAGCACCACCAAGCGGAGCGACGGCACGACGGAAGTCAGCTATTCCGGGCACCCGCTGTACTACTACGCGCCCGACGGCACCTCCGGCGGCAGCACCGGGGGGCAAGGGCTCGACCAGTTCGGCGCCAAGTGGTACGTGCTGTCGCCGTCCGGTAGCGCGGTCACCAAATAGTCCTACGGGTGATTGCCATGCGTGACCTACTGCGCTACCTGGGCGCCCTGCTCCTGTTCGGCATCGGCGCCCTCCATCTGTACGAGTACTTCGCCGACGACTACCGCGACGTCCCGACCATCGGCGTCCTGTTCCTGCTCAACTTCGCGGGGGCGGTGGCGCTCGGGCTCCTTCTGGTGAGCCCGCTCGGGTCGCTCCCGGGGGTCCGGTCGGTCCCGGCCGCCGGACGGGCGGCGCACGCGCTCGTGGCGCTCGGGGGGATCGTGTTCGCGGCCGGCACCATCATCGGCCTTCTGATCAGCGAGACGGGCACACTTTTCGGCTTCCAGGAAGGCGGCTACCGGACCGTCATCGCGGTCTCGCTGGGCCTGGAGTCCGCCGCCGTCGTCGTGCTCGCGGGTTTCCTGGCCCTCGAAGCGCGCCGGATGCGGACGCGGCCGTCCCGCTGAAGCACGCCCGTCGCACGGGGAGCCGGACATCCGGCCGGAAGACCACTCGCATCCGCCCCAGATTGATCATTTGGCTTCCGGTCCAATGATTACAGGATTACAGTGATAGCCCGACCGGTCGCTTCTGGGGGCTTCCTTGATCGTTGAGTACATCCGCTACCGCATCGACCCGCACCAGGCCGACGAGTTCGAGGCCGCCTACGCCCGCGCCTCCGTCCCCCTCGCCGCCGCGCCGCAATGCGTGGACTTCGAGCTGTCCCGCTGCGTCGAGGAGCCCTCGTCCTACATCCTGCGCATCGGCTGGACGTCCACCGACGACCACATGAAGGGGTTCCGCGGCGGCGAGCACTTCCCCGCCTTCTTCGCCGAGATCAAGCCGTACGTGCGGCAGATCGAGGAGATGCGGCACTACGAGCAGACGCCCGTGCGCGGCGCCGGCTCGTCCGTCCCGACGATCTACGACTGGGCGGGCGGAACCGAAGCCTTCGAACGCCTCACCGAGGTCTTCTACGGCAACGTCCTCAAGGACGACCTGCTGTTCCCCCTCTTCGAGCACATGGCCCCGGACCACCCGAAATGGGTCGCGATCTGGCTGAGCGAGGTCTTCCGCGGCCCTGAGCGCTACAGCCAGGAGCGCGGCGGCTACCACCACATGGTCCGCCAGCACCTGCGCCGCGGCATCACCGAGGCCCAGCGCCGCCGCTGGGTCTCCCTCCTCATGGACGCCGCGGACGAGGTCGGCCTCCCGGACGACCCCGAGTTCCGCGCCGCCTTCACGTCCTACATCGAGTGGGGCACGCGCATAGCCCTGTCCAACTCCCAGCCCGACGCGACCCCACCCCTGAAGGCCCCCATGCCGCACTGGGGCTGGGGCGTGGCCCCGCCCTACATCCCGTCCAAGTAGACCGGCTGGACGTACCGTCCTCCCCTGCGGAGGGCGGCACGTTCGCGTTTCGGTACAGGCACCCTGGCTCCCGGCCGAGCGCCACCCCGAGGGCACCTCAGCCGCAAGCCACGAGGCCGACTCGATCGAGTCTGGCAGTAAAATTCGCTTGGTTTTCGCCCACGGTGAGAGGTTCGGCACGATGGCAGACCGCGACGAGGTCGCGCTGGACGACCCTGTGGGCGAGTCGCTTCGTGGACACCATGCGCACCTTGCGCGCCGGCTGGGACGGGTCGCCGGTTATGTGCCGGGGGTCTCGACGTTCTCCGCGGTGTCCGCCGAGCCGGACGCGGCGGAGTGGTCCGACCTCGCCCGGCTACTCGGGAGCGGGGAACTCGCCGACATGTTCAGCAGCCCCGCGATCCCGCCGCCGGATTGGGAGCCAGTGTTCGTCCTGGACGGCCTCCAGATGGTGTGGCGCGGTAGCAGCGAGACTGACACGGGGGTGGAGGAACTGGGCGCGGATGACGTACCCGACATGCTCGACCTCGTCGCACGGACCCGGCCGGGGCCGTTCTGGGCGCGCACGCACGAACTCGGCACCTATGTCGGCGTCCGCGAGAACGGCGCCCTGGTGGCGATGGCGGGCGAACGGCTCCGGCCGCCGGGATGGACGGAGATCAGCACCGTCTGCACCGCCCCCGAGGCGCGCGGGCGCGGCCACGCCGCCCGGCTGGTACGCGCGCTCGCTGCCCACATCACGTCCCGGGGCAACCGTCCGTTCCTGCACGCGGCCGAGGCGAACACCGGGGCGATCGCGCTCTACGAACGGCTCGGCTTCAAGACCCGGAAGCACGTGACCTTCCGCGGCTTCCGAGTTCCCTGACGGCCGCGGCGACGTCGTCTGACGCACCGTGCAGAAGCCCCGACGCCCACGCGACTCACCGCTCTGACCTGCGGCGTTGGGGTCGCGAAGAAAATCTTGAAGAAAAATCGGGTGGGGTGTCGATCCGGGCGCGGGCCGTGCGACGCGTTAGTGAAAGGCCGATGAGACGCACCGCACGGAGGGACCACCACCATGACCACCCAGACCGCTCACGCCGCCCCGTCCACCATCACCGCCGCCGACCACGGCACCCGCCGCAAGGTGCTGTGGGGCGCGCAGATCCTGCTGGCCGCGTTCCTGCTGATCGCCTCGGGGCTCCCCAAGCTGATCGGCCAGGCCGACGCCGTCGAGACGTTCGAGCAGATCGGCTGGGGCCAGTGGTTCCGCTACGTCACCGGCCTCGTCGAGGTCGCCGGCGCGATCGGGCTGGTGATCCCCCGCCTGGCCGGGGTCGCCGCGACCGGGCTGATCGGCCTGATGATCGGCGCGATCCTCACCCAGATCCTGGTGCTGGAGCCCGCGTGGAGCGCGATGCCCGCTGCCTTCGCCGTCGTGTTCGCCCTGATCGCCTGGAACCGCCGCCCCGAAACCCGCCGGCTGCTCCACTCCCTCAAGCGCTGACGCGGACCCTGCGGCGGCGGGTGGGATTCCCGCCCCGGACCAGGCGGGTAGGACGGTTTCGACTACCCCCGTTCGGGGGTGGCGCAGGTCACCGGGATGGCGAACCATTCTTGTGACCGGGTGTCCGTCCGGCTACGAGGAGAGACCATGCCCGCAGTCGAGTTCCGCGCGGCGCGCGACTTCCTGCTCGCGCATCGCGACGACTACACGACGGCGTACGAGAAGTTCCGCTGGCCGGTGCTGACCGGTTTCAACTGGGCGCTGGACTGGTTCGACAAGATCGCCGAGGGCAACGACTCGCCCGCGCTGTGGATCGTCGAGGAGGACGGCTCGGAGGCGAAGTACTCGTTCCTGCAGCTGTCGCGGCGGTCCAACCAGGTCGCGAACATGCTGCGCCGGGCGGGCGTGCGGCGCGGCGACCGGGTCATCCTGATGCTCGGCAACCAGGTCGAGCTGTGGGAGACGGTGCTGGCGACGATGAAGATCGGCGCCATCATGATCCCGTGCACGCCGCTGCTGGGCACGGCCGACCTGCAGGACCGGGTGAACCGGGGCAAGGCGCGGCACGTGGTCGTCACCTCGTCCGACACCGGGAAGTTCGACGGGGTCGAGGGCGACTACACGAAGATCGCCGTGGGCGAGCCGGTGGAGGGGTGGGTCACCTACTCGGACGCCTACGAGGAGGCGGAGGGCTTCACCCCGTACGGGCTGACGATGTCGCGGGACACGCTGCTGCTCTACTTCACGTCCGGGACGACAGCGCAGCCGAAGCTGGTCGAGCACACGCACGCGTCCTACCCGGCCGGGCACCTGTCCACGATGTACTGGATCGGGCTGCGGC
The DNA here is from genome assembly GCF_001552195.1 of Actinomadura latina NBRC 106108. Lineage (GTDB taxonomy): Bacteria > Actinomycetota > Actinomycetes > Streptosporangiales > Streptosporangiaceae > Spirillospora > Spirillospora latina. The sequence continues at coordinate 377,530 of NZ_BCQS01000003.1, read as the reverse complement.
CCGGGGACGTCCACCTGAACATCTCCTCGCCGGGCTGGGCGAAGCACGCGTGGAGCAACATCTTCGCGCCGTGGGACGCCGAGGCGTGCGTGTTCATCTTCAACTACACGCGCTTCGACCCCGACCGGCTGCTCGACACGCTGGAGCGGTGCGGCGTGACGAGCTTCTGCGCGCCGCCGACCGTGTGGCGGATGCTGATCCAGGCCGATCTCGGCCGGCTCGGCACGCCGCCGCGCGAGGTCGTCGCGGCCGGCGAGCCGCTGAACCCCGAGGTCATCGAGCGGGTGAAGGACGCCTGGGGCCGGACGATCCGGGACGGGTTCGGGCAGACCGAGACGACCGCCCAGATCGCCAACACGCCCGGCCAGATGGTCAAGCCGGGGTCGATGGGACGTCCGCTGCCCGGCTACCAGGTCGTGCTGATCGACCCGCTGACCGGCGAGGCCGCGGACGAGGGCGAGATCTGCCTCGACCTGGAGGACCGTCCGATCGGGCTGATGACCGGGTACCACGGCGACGAGGCGCGCACGGACGAGGCGATGGCGGGCGGCCACTACCACACCGGCGACATCGGCTCCCGCGACAAGGACGGATACATCACCTATGTCGGACGCGCCGACGACGTGTTCAAGGCATCCGACTACAAGATCTCGCCGTTCGAGCTGGAGAGCGTGCTGATCGAGCACGAGGCGGTCGCGGAGGCCGCCGTCGTGCCGTCGCCGGACCCGGTCAGAGCGGCCGTCCCGAAGGCGTACGTGACCCTGGCGAACGGCTGGGCGCCGACCGCCGAGACCGCGCGGGCGATCTTCGCGCACAGCCGGGAGCAGCTGTCGCCGTACAAGCGGATCCGGCTGCTGGAGTTCGCCGAGCTGCCGAAGACGATCTCCGGCAAGATCCGCCGGGTCGAGCTGCGGACCGGCGAGATCGGCAAGCACCCCGGTGCGGAGGACCGGCCGGAGGGCGAGTTCCGTGAGGAGGACCTGCGATGACCCTCTCCTACGCATCCGGCATATCGAGCACCCCGCTGCTCGGTGACACCATCGGTGCGAACCTCGACAAGACGGTCGCCGCCTACTCCGAACGCGATGCGCTCGTCGACAGGACGTCCGGGCAACGCTGGACGTACGAGCAGTTCGCCGACGACGTGGAAGCGGTCGCGCTCGGCCTGCGCGACCTCGGTGTCGTCAAGGGCGACCGCGTCGGGATCTGGTCGCCGAACTGCGCCGAGTGGATGCTCGTCCAGTACGCGACGGCGAAGCTGGGCGCGATCCTGGTCAACATCAACCCCGCCTACCGGGTGCACGAACTGGAGTACGTCCTCAACCAGGCGGGCATACGGACGCTGGTATCGGCATCCACGTTCAAGACGTCCGACTACGCGGCGATGGTGGACGAGGTCAAGCCGAAGTGCACCGCCCTACGCGACGTCATCCTCATCGGCACGTCCGACTGGGACGCGCTCATGGAAGCCGGCCGCACGGCTGACCCGGCCGTCCTGAACGACATCGCCCGGACGCTGACCGCCGACGACCCCATCAACATCCAGTACACGTCCGGGACGACGGGTTTCCCCAAGGGCGCGACACTGTCGCACCACAACATCCTGAACAACGGCTACTTCGTCGGCGAACTGTGCGGCTACGACGAAGAAGACCGCGTGTGCGTCCCGGTGCCCTTCTACCACTGCTTCGGCATGGTCATGGGCAACCTCGCGGCGACCAGCCACGGCGCGTGCGTCGTCATCCCGGCGCCGGCGTTCGACCCGAAGGCGACCCTGGAGGCGGCCGCGGCCGAACGCTGCACGTCGCTGTACGGGGTGCCGACGATGTTCATCGCCGTCCTGAACGAGCCCTCGGTGGACGGCCTCGACCTCTCGGCCCTCCGCACCGGGATCATGGCGGGTTCGCCGTGCCCGGTCGAGGTGATGAAGCAGGTCATCGACCGGCTCGGGATGAGCGAGGTCGCGATCTGCTACGGCATGACGGAGACGTCCCCGGTGTCGACGCAGACCCGGGCGGGCGACTCGCTCGACCGGCGCGTCTCCACGGTCGGCACCGTCCTGCCGCACCTGGAGATCAAGATCATCGACCCGGAGACGGGCGTGACCGTCCCGCGCGGCACCACCGGCGAGTTCTGCACGCGCGGCTACTCGGTGATGCTCGGCTACTGGGAGGAACCCGACAAGACCGCCCAGGCCATCGACGCCGCCCGCTGGATGCACACCGGCGACCTCGCCGTGATGGACGGCGACGGCTACGTCAACATCACCGGCCGCATCAAGGACATGGTGATCCGCGGCGGGGAGAACATCTACCCGCGCGAGATCGAAGAGTTCCTCTACACCCATCCCGACATCGTGGACGCGCAGGTCATCGGCGTCCCCGACGAGAAGTACGGCGAGGAGCTGATGGCGTGGGTGCGCCTCCGCCAGGGCGTGCCGGGCCTGACCGCCGGTGAGCTGCGCGCGTTCTGCGAGGGCAAGCTCGCCCATTACAAGATCCCCCGCTACGTGCACGTCGTGGACGAGTTCCCGATGACGGTCACCGGAAAGATCCGCAAGGTCCAGATGCGCGCCGAGGCCATCGACATCCTGGGCCTGGAGGACGCCGCCACGACCAGGCACGCCTGAGTTTCTCAGCGCGTGACCTTCCGTGACGGCCCAGGGCAAGGCATGCTCGGGAGCATGGATGCGCCTGTACTGGGAGGCCCGGGGAGTGGCCCCAGCATGACGCGCGACGACGCGGGAGCCGTCCGGGCCGCGATACTGACGCTGCACCGCACGACCGGCCTGCCCATGGTGTTCGGCGGCGCGCTGAGCGGCCAGGACCGAATGCGCATCACCGAGCTCGTCGGCAACACGACCGACTCGCTGAACGGCCTGGTCGTGCGGCAGGGCAACGGCCTCGGCGGCAAGGCGATGGCCATGGGACGCCCCGCCTGGGTGAGCAACTACCCGTGCGCGGCGTCGATCAGCGACGACTACGACAGGCCGGTCGGACGCGAGGGGCTGCTGTCGATCGTCGCCGTCCCCATCGTGGTCCGCCGCCGCGTCCGGGGCGTCATCTACGGCGCGCTGCGGGAGCCGCTGGGCCTCGCCGACCGGGTCGTGGGCGCGGCCGTCCAGGTGGCCCGCGACCTCGAGCAGGACCTCGCCGTCCGGGACCGCGCGGACGACGCCCTCGCGCAGCTGCCGCCCGCCACGTCGGCCGCGCGCTGGGAGGAGGTGCGGGCCGTCCACGCCGAGTTGCGGGCGCTGGCCGAGGAGGTCCACGACCTGCCCACCCGCGACCGCCTCCGCCGGGCGTCGCTGCGCCTCGCCGCCGCCGGGCTGGACGAGTCGGACGCCTCGCCGCGGCCCGTCCTGTCGCCCCGCGAGCTGGACGTCCTGTCGTATGTGGCGATCGGGTGCACGAACGCGGAGGCCGCCGAACGCCTCGGCCTGCTGCCCGAGACGGTGAAGAGCTACCTGCGCTCGGCGATGCGCAAGCTCGACAGCCACACCCGCCTGGAGGCGGTGACCGCCGCGCGCCGCGCCGGTCTGCTGCCCTGACCGGGGGACGACCGCGGGGCCGCGCGGTGTTCCGGTGATCGGGGTTCGTCGATCGGACCCGGCGACGGGGTCAGCGCCGTGCCGCGGACGTCGTCCAGTGCAGATCGGCCCCCGTGGCGCACTGCCTGGACGGAACGTTCACCACACGCCGGCTGCGCCGGGCCGTGATCGCACGGCCGTCCCGCCTGCCTCGGCAGGGACGTCCGGCCCCCGTTTGCACACAGAACCGTAACACCACGGCGAACCCGATTGCTCGGAGTAAACGGATTTCCCGGACGCTAGAAGTACGTCCGGACGTAGTCGACGACACGGGGGCGCGGGGCGCCGGCGTCGTCCACGACCGGGATCATCGTCCACTTGTCGAACGCGGTGCAGGGGTGGGAGAGACCGAGCCGGACGACGTCGCCCACCTCGGCGGAGGAGTCGCGGAGGAACGCGTGCTGGTCGTTGAGCGCGGTGATGCGGGCGCCGTCCAGCGGGCCCTTGCCCCGGACGAACTGCGGCTCCGGGAGGCCCTCATCGAACGGGACGTCGCGTTTGCCCACGTCCAGGAGCGCAAGGGCGGGTTCTGGACGGGAGACGACGCGTCCCCAGGCGTGCATGGCCGAACGCAGCGGCGAGCCGGCGCCGCGCGCGAAGGGCGAGATGTTCCGGTAGAAGCCGTCGTCGTGGACGATGTACGCGCCCGACCGCAGCACGACCTTCCCGCCCTCCTCCGCGACCCGGCCGCCGAGCACGTCCGCGACCTGGTCGAAGAACGCGCTGCCGCCGGCGGTCACCATCGGCTCGTCCACCTCGTACTCCAGCCCCCGGTACAGGTTCGCGAGCCGGCGCAGGTAGGCGTCCACGGAGACGCGGCTCCGCTCGGACGCGTCGTGCGCGAGGGCGCCCTCGTACCCGCCGATCCCGACAAGGCGGAGCTTCAGGGCCTTCCGGACGGCGGCGGCGACCTCCCGCGCGTCGCCGTCGTCCCGGACGCCCGTGCGCCCCCTCGGCCCGCCCAGCTCGACGCACACGTCCACCGGGCGCTGGCTCCGCGCCGACCGGAGCGCCCCGTCCATCAGCTCCACGGAACGCACCGAGTCGACCCAGGAGACGAACTCGAAGTCCAGGTTGTCGTCCAGCTCCCCGGACAGCCACGCGAGACCGGCCGGATCGAGCAGCGTGCTCGCGTACACGACGGACCGGACGCCGAACGCGCGGGCGACCCGGAGCTGCGGCAGGTTCGCGACCGTGATCCCCCACGCCCCCGCGTCCAGCTGCCGCCGCCACAGCGCCGGCGCCATCGTCGTCTTCCCGTGGGGAGCGAGCAGGAGCCCGGCGTCGCGGGTCCATTCCGCCATCGTCCGGACGTTGTGGTCGAGCGCGCCGGCGTCGAGGGTCAGCAGCGGCGTCCCGAAGCCGTCCAGCGGCAGCCGCGCCGCGCGCGCCGCGTCGACCGTCATCCCGTGCGCGGACGCGGGGATCGCCTTGAACCGCCAGTCGAGCACCTCATCGCCGAGCGCGTCCAACGCCTTGGCGTCCATTCATGACCTCCTGTACGACTCGGCTTGGTCGACGTGGCCCCTCGCCACCAGTTCCAGTGTGATGAGCACCGCGACGGACTCGATGGCGAGCAGCCCGATGAGGACGAGCAGCTGCACCGCGCCCGCCTCGATCGGGTCGGCGCCGCCGAGCAGCACGCCGACGAACGCGCCCGGCAGCGTGACCAGCCCGACCGTGCGGGTCTGGTCGAGGACGGGGAACAGCGCGAGCGCCGCCGCCGGTCGGCACACCTCCAGCGCGGCGTCCCGCGCCGGCAGGCCGAGGGCGAGGCCGCCCTCGTACTCGCCGCGCCGCGCCGTCAGCTCGTCCAGCGCGCGGCGCCCGGTGAGCCCGGTCGCCGACATCGCGCCGCCGATGAAGATCCCGGCGATCGGCAGCACCGCCACCGTGCGGGCGGGGACCAGCGTGGTCGCCAGCAGCAGCCCGAGCACCGGCGCGACGCCGGCGACGATCGGCAGGGCCGTCCACCACCCGGACCCGCGAAGCGACCCGGTGACGCGGCGCCCCGCCGTCATGACCGCGATCACGACCATGCCCGCGATGAACGCGGCCGTCAGCCCCCCGCTCCGCAGCACCGCCGCGATCAGCAGCGACACGGCGGTGAGCTGCACGGCGGCCCGCACCGACACGACGAGCATGTCCCGGCCGAGCCCCAGCCCGCCGACCCGCATGAGCACCGCGGCGACCGCCGCGAGCGAGGCCAGGACGAAGGCCAGCAGCGGCCCGGCCTGCGGGGCCGCGCTCACCCGCCGCCCAAAACGCCCGATTCTGATGCCATAGCGGTCTCCTACCCGGTTAAAACCTCGATAGCGTGGGACTTGTGGAGGTTGAGGAGTCAGGCGGGACATCCCGCCGCAAAGCGCTCTGGCTGCTGGGAGCCGCCGCCGGGGTGACCGCGCTCGGCGCGGACGCCGCACGTCCCTCGGGCGGTTCCGCCGCCGCGCCCGCGCCCTCGTCGACGCCCCGCGCGCGACCGGTGATACATCCGACGCCGACCCCGAAGCCCACCCCCACCCCGCGGGCCGCGTCCTGGACGCCGGGCAAGCTCACCGCGCTGGACAAGCCCGTCCGCGAACTGTCCGAGCTGGCCCCGCCCGCGCCGCCGAAGTCGATCGCCCTCACCGTCGACGACGGCCCCAGCCCCACCTGGACTCCGAGGATGCTCGACCTGCTGGCCGAGCACGACGTCCACGCGACGTTCTTCATCATCGGCGAGCAGGTGAAGGAGTACCCGAAGCTCACCCGCCGCATCGCCGACGCCGGCCACCAGATCTGCAACCACACCGAGACCCACCCCATCGACATCGCGGACCTCTCGAAGAAGAGGGTCCGCAAGGAGATCGTCGAGGCCCACGACCGGATCGCGGACGTCACCGGCGTCGTCCCCCAGTTCTTCCGCTCCCCCGGCGGCGCGTGGTCGAAGACCGTCCTGGAACTGGTCGCCGAGCACGACATGCTCCCCATCGACTGGGCGGTGGACCCCCGCGACTGGGCCCGCCCCGGCGTGGGCCACATCCGCCGCGCCCTCCTGAAGGGCAAGGAGAACAACATCCTCCTCTGCCACGACGGCGGCGGTGACCGCTCCCAGACCATCAAGGCCCTGAGAACGGCCATCCCCAAGCTGAAGAAGCGCGGCCTGACCTTCGTCGCCCTCTAGCCACCGCGTCCTCTAGCCACCGCGTCCTCCCGACAACGGCGGGCGGGCACCGCGATCACCTCCCGGGGTGGAGGTAAGTACACCCCCTCTCGGTGTGCGGGCACACTGTGCTCGTGAGGGCGCACCAGAAGACTGGACTCCAGACAGCGGGAGAACTACGGAGGATCCAGTGAGCGTTGGATTGGTGAAAGAGAAGACAAGGGTGCAGCAGCACGCTGTCGCCGCCTGGCGCGGGCTCGCGTTCATGTTCCTGGCCGTCCCGGCGACGCTGGTCGGGCTGTGGTTCATCACGGTCATCTCGATGATCACGAGCTTCGTCGGGGTGCTGCTGTTCCCGTCCGCGACGATGCTGCTGCGCAACCAGCTCGACGCCTACCGCGAGCGCATCAACAAGTGGACGGACGTCGAGATCCAGCGGCCGTACCTGCCCGAGCCCGAAGAGGAGCCGGGCCTGCACGGCTACTTCAAGCGGTTCATCGCGCTGATCTCCGACCCGGCGACGTGGCGCGACTACCTGTGGGTGGTGATCGACCCGTTCGTCGCGATCTTCACGGCCGCGCTGCCCGGCCTGCTCATCCTGTACGGGCTGTGGGGGTACGTCCTCGCCGCGTTCGCCGGCGACTTGATCGGCCGGTACGGCGGCAACGACTGGTACGCCTTCGTCCACGTCACCGAGGGATACGGCGACGACATGGGTCGCATCGTGTCCACCCTGGTCGTCGCCACGGCCCTCGTCGCCGTCGGGTACGCGATCGCGCCGAAGATGCTGAACGTGTACGGGCGCTGGGGCCGGACGATCCTCGGGCCGACGACGAAGTCGCAGCTCGCGCTGCGCGTCCAGCACCTCACCGAGACCCGGTCGGAGGCCGTGGACTCGTCCGCCGCCGAGCTGCGCCGCATCGAGCGCGACCTGCACGACGGCGCGCAGGCCCGGCTGGTCGCGATGGGGATGACGCTCGGCGCGATCGAGCACCTGCTCGACAAGGACCCGGCGAAGGCGCGGCTGCTGCTCGCCGAGACCCGCGCGTCGTCGGCGAAGGCGCTGCACGAGCTGCGCGACCTGGTCCGCGGCATCCACCCGCCGGTGCTCGCCGACCGGGGGATCGGCGACGCGGTGAAGGCGCTCGCGCTCGACACCCGGATGCGGGTCGAGGTCACCGCCGACCTGCCGGGACGGGCGGAGCCGCCGGTCGAGTCCGCCGCCTACTTCGCGGTGTCGGAGATCCTCACCAACGCGGCCAAGCACTCCGGCGCGTCCCGCGTGTGGATCGACATCCGGTACGAGGACGGCATGCTGCGCGTCACGGTCACCGACGACGGGCGCGGCGGCGCCACCCTCGACGGCGGGACGGGGCTGCGCGGCATCGAGCGCAGGATCGGTACATTCGACGGCGTCCTCGCCCTCAGCTCGCCGGTGGGCGGCCCGACGATGGTGACCCTGGAGCTGCCGTGCGCGTTGTCCTCGCCGAAGACCTCGCCCTCCTGAGGGAGGGCCTGGTCAGCCTCCTGGAGTCGCACGGCTTCGAGATCGCGGCGGCCGTCGACAACGGCCCCTCGCTCCTGAAGGCACTGCTCGACCACCGCCCGGACGTGGCGGTGGTCGACGTGCGCCTGCCGCCGTCCTTCACCGACGAGGGGCTGCAGGCGGCGCTGGAGGCCCGCCGGCAGGTCCCGGGACTGCCGGTCCTCGTGCTGTCGCAGTACGTGGAGCAGCTCTACGCCCGCGAGCTGCTCGCGGACGGCACCGGAGCCATCGGCTACCTGCTGAAGGACCGGGTGTTCGACGCGGCGCAGTTCGTGGACGCGGTCCGCCGGGTCGCGGCGGGCGGCACCGCGATGGACCCCGAGGTCATCTCCCGGCTGCTCGCCAGCGGCACCCGCGACACCCCGCTGAGCCGGCTCACGCCGCGCGAGACCGAGGTGCTGGAGCTGATGGCGCAGGGCCGGTCCAACGCCGCGATCGCCGAGCGGCTCGTCGTCACCGAGCGGGCCGTCACCAAGCACACCGCGAACATCTTCACCAAGCTCGACCTGCCGGTGACCGGTGACGACAACCGCCGCGTCCTCGCCGTCCTCGCCTACCTGAACAAGTGACCGGTCAGCTGTAGTTGACGCCGTTCATGGACGGCTGGAGCGTGCCCTGGGACAGGGTGCCCGGGCACATCTCGCGCGGGCCGTTCTGCCAGCTCGCGTTGACGGGCAGCCAGCTCCCCTGCCAGGACACCGCCCAGCCGCCCGCGGTCGGGCAGTCGGGGCTCGTCCCGTAGCGGAGGCCGGCGAAGACCGTCCGGCCGGGGCGGACCGTGATGTTCACCCCGGGGCCCGGGTAGTTCTCGCGGGCGCCCTCGGCCGAGCTGTAGTAGGGGCCGCCGGCGCCGCCGAGCCCGAGCGGCGCCCAGCCGGCCGGGACCATGCAGGTCCGCCCCGACGTGTTGGTCAGCATCAGGGTCGCGAGCACCTTCTCCTCGGAGTCGGACGGCTGCTCCTGCATGTCCGCCCGCAACTGGGCGGCCGTGCACCTCGGCACGCTCGCGGCGGGCGCCTGCGCCGCGGGGCTCTGCCCGGACGAGGTGCCCGCGGTCCCGGCGCTGCCGGGCCCCCCGGTGCTGCCGGCGTCCGAACCGGTGGTCGGCTCCGTGTTCCCCACGTGGGCGCCGACCCGGCAGCCGGTGACGGAGAGCGTGAGCGCCAGCCCTGCCCCGGCCAGCATGAGCAGTGATCGACGGTTTGCACTCTGCGTCATCTTCCGGACCCCTTTGTAATCTTTCCTGGTCACTGGATGAGATGACCGATATGCCGGAAGAGTTCGAGCGATCTTCACGTTCGCGCCGTGCACGCTCCGGAGCCGTACCGGGTGGCATAGTTTGCTCCGCGAGACGGCCCCGGGAGGGCGCGATGACGGTGGTTCTGGTCCTGCTGTGCCTGGCGATCGCCGGCCGGGAGCTCTACCTGGCGTTCGAGCGCCGGCACTCGCCGGGCGCACCGGAGATCGCCGACATCCGCACCCAGCTCCGCGCGCTCAAAGACACCCGGGACGAGCTGGAGGGCTTCCGGGCGTCCCAGCGGGAGCGGCTGGACCGGCTCGCCGCCGACCAGGAGCACGACCGGGAGGCGCTCGCCGGCGCCGACGCGCGCATCCGGTCGCTGATCACGCAGATCAACGACCGGCTGCTGCCGGACGTCGGCGGACGGCTGCGGCAGCAGCGGGAGGCGGCCGACGAGCAGCGCGAGGCCCTCGACCGGCTGGCCGCCGAGGTCGCCGCGCTGCGCGCGCACCTGGTCGGGCGGCTCGACCAGGCCGTCGCCGCGTCCCTCGGCGCCGAGCCGGCCGAGCTGGTCACCGGACGTCTCAGCGCCGACCCGGCCGCCGGGCGGCCCGCGCTGACCGGCCCCTACGAGCGGTTCGCGGAGCACCACGGGCTGCGCGTCGAGCTGACCGACCGGGACCGCTACTACCTGTCCGGACGCAGCCCGCGCGCCCTGGAACGCGACTTCGTCGACCTCGTCGCCGCGCTGCGCGAGGACTGCCGGGAGACCACCGGCAGGGCCCGGAACCTGCTGGGCGCGCTGCGCGGCATCGAGCGGGGAGGCGCGCAGATCGGGCCGCTCCTCATCGTCCGCACGCCCGAGTCGCTGGTGTGCGGCGTGCTGCCGCTCGCCGAACTGCGCACGTCCGCGGGAAGCCCGCTGGACGATCCGCCCGCCGCGGCGCGGCGCCTGCACCGGCTCCCCGAGGCCCGGTTCTGCGACGTGCCGGCCTGGCCCGCCGTCAGCGAGCGGGAGACGTCCAGGTGAAGGCGGGGGCGCGGCGCTCCAGGAACGCGGCGATGCCCTCCTCGACCTCGCCGCTCGCGGCGACCTCCGCCAGCCAGCGGGCGGTGCGCTCCTCGACCGGGTCGGCGGCGGCGATGGCGTCCACGATGTCCTTGGTCGCCCGCTGGGTGAGCAGCGAGCGGGACGCGAGGGTCCCGGTGAACGCGGCGACCCGGTCGCGCAGGCCGCCGGCCGGGACGACCTCGTCCAGCAGCCCGATCCGCAGCGCGTGCTCGGCGCCGATCAGATCGGCGGAGAACAGCAGGTACTTCGCGGCGGACGGCCCGACGAGCCGGACGAGCCGGGTCGTCGCGGCGGCCGGGTAGACGATGCCGAGCTTCGCCGGGGTGATCCCGAACCGGGCGTCCGCGGCGGCGAAGCGCAGGTCGCAGGCCGCCGCGAGCTGGCAGCCGCCGCCCACGCAGTAGCCCTCGATCGCGGCGAGCGTCGGCTTCGGGAACGCGGCGAGCGCCCGCTCGGCGACCGTCGACAGGTGCGAGTCGTCGTCGCGGTGGATGTCGCCCAGCTCGGAGATGTCGGCGCCCGCGCAGAAGTCGCCGCCCGCTCCCGTGAGCACCACGGCCCGGACGCCGGAGTCCTTCGCGAGGGTGTCCAGGATGCCGGGAAGCGCCCGCCACATGTCCGCCGACATGGCGTTCCGCTTGGCCGGCCGGTCGATGGTGACCGTCCCGACGCCCGCGGCGACCTCGAAGCCGAGCCCGGCGGCCATGCTCATTCTCGGGTCCTCCCTCTGCCTGCGACGCGGCTCATCGTACGGAGCGCGTTTCCGCCGGCCGTCCCCGGGGCATCTCAATCGTTCGGAACCCCCAGGGCGTTCGCCGAGTCATACCCGGTATCGAGACGGCGGCGAGTACCGGGGGGCCACGCGCCGGCGACACTCCGCCGCGCCACCTCGCCGCGCCACCTCGCCGCGCCACCTCGCCGCGCCACCTCGCCACAGGGGAACCGACCTGCATGAAGGCAATCACCGGACATCGGGGAATGCGAAACCGGCTTCGAGTGCTGTACTGTCAAGGCAACGTCTTCGGAGTACCTCGAATCGCATCGAGGGCGTTTCTTCCCCGCCCGGGCCATCTGAGCGCCCGGTGATCCTCCCGGTTCGGAGCGCGCAGTTCGGCGTTTCGGACCGCCGCACAAGGGAGCCGACGTCAGCCCGGTGAACCGAGCTGCATTTCTCGTATTCCTCTCGCGTACGCGCCGCGGGTTCCGCCGCCGTATCCGGGAATCGAGTCCAGGCGGCGCGGACCGTTCCGCGCGAGCCTGAGAAGGGACCCACATGTCCACTTCCACCCTCACCACCGAACCCTCCGCAGAACGTGTCGCCGCAGACCGTTCCACCGCGGAGCGCTCCACCCCGGGCCGGCGGGCGCAGGCGCACACCGTGCCCGCGCAGGGCGCCCGGAAGGGCGGCCAGCAGGCACGGCGCCCCGCCGATGACGCGCCGGTCGTCCCGTTCCACGGCATCCTCGCCGTCCAGGACAAGCACGCGTTCGTCCGCACCTCCGGATACCTCCCCGGGCCGGACGACGTGCACGTCTCCCTCGCCCAGGTCAAGGCGCACCACCTGCGTCCCGGCGACGCCATCGAGGGCACCGCGAAGGCGCCGAAGTCGAACCGGGAGAAGTTCGGCGCGCTCGCCCGCGTCGAGACCGTCAACGGCCTCCCGGCCGCGGACGCCGCGAACCGCCCCGAGTTCGGCAAGCTGACCCCGCTGTACCCGGACGAGCGGCTGCGCCTCGACACCGGCCCGCTCGCCACCCGCGTCATCGACTTGGTCGCGCCGATCGGCAAGGGCCAGCGCGGGCTCATCGTGTCGCCGCCCAAGGTCGGCAAGACGATGATCCTGCAGGCCGTCGCGAACGCGATCGCGGAGAACAACCCCGAGGTCCACCTCATGGTCGTGCTCATCGACGAGCGGCCGGAGGAGGTCACCGACCTGCAGCGGTCCGTGCGCGGCGAGGTGGTCCACTCGACGTTCGACCGTCCCGCGCAGGACCACACCGCGCTCGCCGAGCTCACCGTGGAGCGGGCCAAGCGGCTCGTCGAGCAGGGCCACGACGTGGTCATGCTGCTCGACTCGATCACCCGGCTCGGCCGCGCCTACAACCTCGCGGCGCCGTCCAGCAGCCGCATCCTCGCCGGCGGTGTCGCGACGACCGCGATCTACCCGCCGAAGAAGTTCTTCGGCGCCGCCCGCAACATCGAGAACGGCGGCTCGCTCACGATTCTCGCGACCGCGCTCGTGGAGACCGGCTCCCGCATGGACGACCTCTTCTTCGAGGAGTACAAGGGCACCGGCAACATGGAGCTGAAGCTCGACCGGGGCCTCGCCGACCGCCGCGTCTTCCCCGCCGTCGACATCGAGGCGTCCGGCACCCGCCGCGACGAACTGCTCATGTCCCCCGAGGAACTCGCCCTCTCCTGGCGCCTGCGCCGCGCCCTCCAGGGGCTGGAGAGGCAGCAGGCCGTCGAGCAGCTCCTGGAGAAGATGAAGGGCACCACCTCCAACGCCGAATTCCTCCTCCGCCTCCAGCAGACCAGCTGACGCGAGCACGGCCCCTCCGGGCCCCGGTCAGTCGTCCTTTTCGGGTCTGAACGACTTGAGGATCCTGTCGTAGAGGCGCTGGCCCGGTGTCCAGCCGGGATCGGGCGCGTAGAAGCAGAACTCGTATCCGGCCGCCCTGCTGCACAGGACGTGCCTGACGCCGTCCTCGTCGCCGGCGTGCCGGCCGTCCCGCCAGGTGAACTCCCATTCGGCGGCGCCCGCGCTCATCTCGGGGACGGGCTCCAGCCGCAGCCGGTGGTAGCCCGGAAAGCGGTGCTGCCCGACGGCCCTGTGCTCTTCGGCGCGCAGCGCGGTCAGCGGATCACCGGGTGCGGGAGCGATGCGCAGGCCCCGCCCGGACGAGGCGTCCTTCCAGGTCATGGCCGAACCGCGCCGCTCGGCCTGCCAGCCCGACGGGACGCGCACCGAGTAGGCGCCCGCCTCGCGGTACCTCGACGTCTTGGCCGTCACCCCCGCCGCCGGACGCAGCGCGAGCGCGTCGCTCTTGCCGACCGACGTCCAGCGGGCCGCCCAGGTGCCCGCGCCCGCCGCGAGCACGGCGAGCACCGCGACGCTGGCGACCGCGCCGGGCCGCAGCCGCCGCCCTCGGAGCGGCCGCCGGGCACGCCGCGCACCGCACGATGGCGCGGCGCCCGATCCGGTGCGCAGCGTCCACGGGACGCGCGGCCCCCGGACGACCCGGCGCGCGGCCGGGACGCGAGCCTCCCTCGGGAGCGCCGCCCGCGTGATGCCCGGTTCCGGGAGGGAGCCGACGACGTCCCGCAGCAGGTCGGCCGTGGCCTCGGCCGTCAGGCGGTCCTCGGGCCGCTGGCGCAGCAGCCCCTCGATGACGGGGGTCAGCGGCCCCGCCCGCACCGGCCGCGCGTAGTCGCCGAGCAGCACCGCCACCATGGACGCGAGCGCGTGGCAGCGCAGGAACGGGGAGAAGCCCTCGACCGCCATGTAGAGCGTCGCGCCGAGCGCCCACAGGTCGGACGCCTCCACGCTCGGCTGCCCGTCGACGCGTTCCGGCGGAAGGTAGGCGGGGGACCCCTCAATGCCGGCGGGCATTGTGTCGGCCATCTCCCGGCCATTGCTCATTTGGACGGCGAGCCCGAAGTCGCCGAGGAGAATGCGCCCGTCGTCGCAGAGAAGGACATTGCTGGGTTTGACGTCGCGGTGCAGGATTCCCGACGCGTGCGACGCGCGGAGCACCGACAGGACCGCCGCGCCGATCTCCGCCGTCCGCCGCACGCCGAGCGGACCGTCCTCGGTGACGAGGCGGTTCAGCGAGGACGACTCCAGGAACTCCATGACGATCCACGGGCGGCCGTCCTCGATGATCAGGTCGTGCACGGCGACCACGCCGGGATGCCGGAGCGCGGCGGTGGCCCGCGCCTCCGCCAGCAGCCGCCGGCACATCACCCTGCGCTCGCTCTGGGTGATGCGCGGCGGCAGATGGACCTCCTTGACCGCGACGTCCCGGTCGAGCATCTCGTCGTAGGCCCGCCAGACGGTGCCCATGCCCCCTCTGCCGACCACAGAGAGCAGGCGATACCGTCGCGCGAGCGGTATCAACCGATCCCCATTCATGCTGGGGATAATCGCCGGAACGCGCCCAAGACACGCCCCTTCGGCATCAATTGATTTTTGACCGGGGCCCAGCGGGAAAGGCGCGCGCAGCCGTGGTATAACCGCGCGCGGCGCATTTACCCGAGGACGCCGTGTTCACCCGAGGACGCCGCGCGCCCACTTGTAGTCGGACTTGCCGACGGCCGTGCGCTGCACCTCGTCCACCACCGTGATCTGCCGGGGCAGTTTGTAGCCGGCGAGCCGGCCGCGGCAGTACTCGGTGAGCTGCTCCAGCGTGACGGACGCGCCGGGACGGGGCGCGACGACGGCCGCGACGCGCTGCCCGAACCGCTCGTCCGGCAGGCCGACGACGACCGCGTCGTACACGTCGGGGTGGTCCTTCAGCGCGACCTCGACCTCCTCCGGGTAGACCTTCTCGCCGCCCGTGTTGATCACGAGGGAGCCGCGGCCGAGGAGGGTGATCGTGCCGTCCTCCTCCAGGCTCGCGAAGTCGCCGGGGATCGACCAGCGGGTCCCGTCGGCGGCGGTGAAGAACGTCGACGCCGTCTTCTCCGGGTCGTTGTAGTAGCCGAGCGGGATGTGGCCGCTGCGGGCGAGCCTGCCGATCTCGCCGGGCTTGACCACGTTGAGGTCGTCGTCCAGGACGGTGATGCCCGGCTTCATCATGAACCGGGCCGTGCCCTCCTTGGCGCCGACGGACGGGCCGCACGCGCCGGTCTCCGAGGCGCCGTAGTTGTCGAGGAACATGATGTTCGGCAGGTGCTCCTGCAGCGCCTGCTTGGCGCCTTCGGTGAGCGGCGCGCCGCCCGACGCGATCGCGATCAGCGCGGACGTGTCGTGGCCGCCGCCCGCCAGCGCCTTCGCGACCGGCCGCGCCATGACGTCGCCGACCAGCATCAGCACGTTCGCCTTCTCCTCGGCGAGCAGCCGCAGCGCCTTGTCCGCGTCGAACGCGTGGTCGGTGTAGAGGACGACCTTGGCCCCGCTGAACAGGCCCATGAACGCGACCCACTGGCCGGCGCCGTGCATGACGGGCGCGCAGTCGAGGACGGCCATCCCGGGCTGGTCGGCGTTGGCGGCCAGCTCCTCGGGGCTGCCGATCGGGTCGCCGAGGACGTTCCCGCCGCCGAGCGCGCCGAAGAAGATGTCCTCGCAGCGCCACTCGACGCCCTTCGGGTAACCGGTCGTGCCGCCGGTGTACATGATGTAGCGGTCGTCGCTGGAACGTGGCGGGAAGTCGTCGCCGGGGCCGGCCTCCGCGAGCGCCTTCTCGTACTCGACCGCGCCCGGGATGTCGTCCACCGGGCCCGTCCGGGCGGCGTGCGGGGTCGTCTCCCCGCCGGAGGGCGCGCCGTCCTCTATGACGACGATGTGCCGCAGCTTGGGCAGATCGCCGCGGATCTCCTCCACCTTCGCCAAGAGCGAACGCTCCCCGATCAGCGCGACCGAGTCGGAGTCGTCGAGCACGTGCCGCAACTCGGCGGCGACGTAGCGGAAGTTCACCGGGATCGGCACGGCGCGGGCCTTGAACGCGCCGAGCATCGACTCGATCCACTCGGCCCGGTTGTAGGCGAGGATCGCGACGTGCTCGCCCGGCCGCACTCCGGCGTCCGCCAGATGGTGGCCGACCCGGCTGGCACGCTCGTTGAGCTGCCGGTACGTCCGCCGCTCGGCCCCCGCGACCAGCGCGGGACGGTCCGGCCCGGCCGCGGCCAGGATCTCGATCAGGTCGGCCAGGTTGTAGCTTCGCGCCATGCCACGTCCTCGCAGGTGTCGGGGGTGGAACCGGTTCCGATCCTGCTGGTGGACGGCGGCCGAACTCAATGCCTATTGGCGTCCGGTCCAATGAGATGAGTCACATCCCACATCGCCTCATCCGGCCACAGGCGAGGTCCTTACACGGCTCTTATCTGGGTACCGGCATGCTTGGCCGTAACGATTCAGTATCAGACGGGGGTAGTGGTGAGCGCAGGTGCGATGGCGTGGACCCCGCCGACGTGGGAGGAGATCGTCAGCGA
The DNA here is from genome assembly GCF_001552195.1 of Actinomadura latina NBRC 106108. Taxonomy (GTDB): domain Bacteria; phylum Actinomycetota; class Actinomycetes; order Streptosporangiales; family Streptosporangiaceae; genus Spirillospora; species Spirillospora latina. The sequence continues at coordinate 360,788 of NZ_BCQS01000003.1, read as the reverse complement.
GCACTCCACGAGAGTGTTCCGGCTGGCGTACCGGCTGACCGGCAACCGGCACGACGCCGAGGACCTGACGCAGGACGTCTTCATCCGGGTCTTCCGCTCGCTGTCCTCCTACAGCCCCGGCACGTTCGAGGGCTGGCTGCACCGGATCACCACGAACCTGTTCCTCGACCGCGCCCGCCGCAAGCAGCGCATCCGGTTCGACTCCCTCGGCGACGACGCCGCCGAGCGCCTGCAGGGCCGCGAGCCGACGCCGGCGCAGGCCTACGACGACCGGCACCTGGACTCCGACATCCAGAAGGCGCTGGACGCGCTCGCCCCCGAGTACCGCGCCGCCGTCGTCCTGTGCGACATCGAGGGCCTCTCCTACGAGGAGATCGCCGCGTCACTCAACGTCAAGCTCGGCACCGTCCGCTCCCGCATCCACCGGGGCCGCGCCCAGTTGCGCAGCGCCCTGGAGCACCGCCGCCCGGCCGAGTGCACGCAGTGACGAGCATCACTAGTGACCGATGAGTAACTTCCGGCCTACCCTTCGGCCGTGGACATCGTCTTCGATCGTCGCGGCGAAGGGCCGCCCCTCGTCCTCCTGCACGGCATCGGACACCGCCGCCAGGGCTGGACCCCCGTCATGGACCTGCTCGCCGCGGAACGCGACGTCATCGCGGTCGACCTGCCCGGCTTCGGCGACTCCCCGCCGCTCCCGCCCGGCACCCCCTACACGCTCGACACCGTCATCTCGATCCTGGCCGGCTCGTTCGCCGAGCTCGGCCTGGAGAAGCCGCACATCGCGGGCAACTCGCTCGGCGGCCTGTTCGCCCTCGAAGCGGCCGACCGCGGCCTCGCCAGCTCGGCGACCGTGCTGTCCCCGGCCGGCTTCTTCAACGCGGCCGAACTGCGCTACGCCGCGTCCGTCCTGCGCGCGTCCCGGCTCGGCGCCCGCGTGCCCGACACCGTCCTTGCCCGCCTGGCCCGCTCCCCGCGCCGCCGCACCGCGATGTTCGGCATGATCTACGGCCGCCCGGACCTGATGGACCTTGAGGCCCTCACCGGCGACGCCCGCGCCATGCGCGAGGCCCCCGGCTTCGAACCGACCCTCCGCGCGGGCCGCACCGCCCGCTTCGCCGGCTCCTGCGCGGACGTCCCCGTCACCATCGCCTGGGGCACCAAGGACCGCCTGCTCCTCCGCAGCCAGGCCATCCGCGCCCAGCGCAAACTGCCGCACGCCCGCTTCGTCTGGCTGGAGGGCTGCGGCCACGTCCCCATGGCCGACGACCCGTCCCTTGTGGCGGAGGTGCTCCTGGCCGGCAGCGCCCACCCTTTGAAGACCCAGACCGCCGCCTGACATCGTGCTGATCGTCATCGGGATTACCTGAGAAACCGAAACTTTTCGTCGCCGCCGAGAGATTGGCGCGTACGAACGGCCGGGTTAGCATCCGATTCATGGGCTCTGGCCATCGGATTCTCAGCGAAGAGCAGGCGGAACACTTCCTCGACCGGGGATATGTCGTCATCAACGACTGCTTCACCCCGGAGGCGGCCGAAGAGTACACGAGAACCATCTGGACGCGTCTCGGCTACGATCCCGACGACCGGTCGACCTGGGCGGAGCCCGCGATCCACCTGCCCGCACACCGTGAGATGGACATCAAGGAGTTCGCGCCCAAGGCATGGGACGCCGTATGCGACCTCATAGGCGGCGAAGACCGGATCGAGCAGCCCTACAACTGGGGCGACGGCTTCGTGGTCAACCTTTCGCAGGGCTCAGAAGAGCCATGGTCGCCGCCGTCGTCCCGATCGCCCGACTGGCACAAGGACGGCGACTTCTTCCGCCACTTCCTCGACTCCCCTGAGCAGGGCCTGCTCACCCTGGTCCTCTGGTCGGACGTCCTGCACCAGGGCGGCGCGACGTTCGTCGCCGCCGACTCGATCGCCCCCGTCGCGCGCTTCCTCGCCGGCCACCCGGAGGGCGTCCTGCCCGCCGATTTCCCTTACTCGAACCTGGTCGGCCAATGCACTGAATTCGTGGAGGCCACCGGCCGCATCGGCGACGTGTACCTGCTGCATCCCTACATCCTCCACGCGAAGGCCCAAAACCTGCGCCGCCTACCGCGCTTCATCACCAACCCACCGGTCACCTTGGCCGAACCGATGAATTTCGACCGGCCGGACCCGGGCGAGTTCTCTTTGGTGGAACGGGCCGTCCTTCGCGGTCTAGGCGTGGACCGCTACGCGTTCACCCCGGCCGCGCCACGGGAAGAGGTCGTCCCCGAACGCGTCCTCCGCCAAGCCCGGATGAAAGCCGAAGAGGAGGCCCGTCTCGCCGCCCGATCCAGTTGATCGTCCGGCTTCCGGCGGTCAGGTGGCCAGGATCGTTCCGAGGATGAGGAGGGCGAGGCTGAGGAGGCCGATCGAGGCGCGCAGCAGACCGGCGCCGCGTGCCCCGCGGCGGACCCGGGCGGCCAGCGGCTCGTCGTCGGGGTGGGCCAGGGCGTCGCGGCGGAGCCTGGTCATTCGGCGTGCCTGGAGGACGCCGAAGCCGAGGGCGGCGACCAGGGCGGCTGCCAGCACGGCGGTCGCGGTGAGCGTGCCGCCCCAGGGGCGGCCGGCGACCAGCGCCGCGCCGCTGCCCAGGGCGATCACCAGCGCGGCGGTTCCCACGATCCCGTACATCCGGCCCAGGGCGCGGAAGAACGCGACGCGGTCGGTGGGGCCGAGAGTCCGGAAGGTGACACGGGCGACCACGCCGATCGCGACGAAGCCGCCGAACCACACGGACGCGGCGGTGACAAGGACGCAGGCGAGCGCGACCTCGATCCCATGAGACATGTTCTCTTTTTTACAAGATGAGTTGTGTAAATACAAGTCCGCCCTGTGAGCTACGCCTTGTGAGCTACAGCTTGCGGGCCACGGCACAGAAGGCGTCCACCTCGGGTTCGCGGATCTCGGGGGCCGGGCGCCAGCGGGAGCAGGAGACCACGCCCGGCTCCTCGATCTCGAGGCCGTCGCAGTAGGCGGCGATCTCGGCGGGGGTGCGGAGGGTGACCGTGGGCCTGCCTCCGGACTCGTTCCACTTGCGGGCGCTCTGCTCCGATCGTTCGCCGTGCACCACGCTGGTCGGGTGGTTGATGACGAGCCGGCTCCCGGACGGCATGGCCGACATGAGGCGGCGCACGATCTCGTGAGACGCGGTGGCCCCCTCGATGTGGTGCAGGATTCCCACCAGCATCACGGCGATCGGGCGGGTGAAGTCGAGCAGGTTCCGTGCCTGGGAGAGGATCTCGTCCGGGTCGTGCAGGTCGGCGTCGATGTAGTGGCACTCGCCTTCGGGGGTGCTGGTCAGGAGGGCGCGCGCGTGCGCCAGGACCAGGGGGTCGTGGTCGACGTAGACGACGTGGCACTCCGGCGCGACCCTCTGCGCGACCTGGTGCGTGTTGTCGGCGGTGGGGAGCCCGGTGCCGATGTCGAGGAACTGGCGGATGCCTTCGTCCCCCGCGAGGTAACGGACGGCGCGGCCGAGGAACGCCCGGTCGGCGCGGGCCTGCTCCACCATGTCGGGCTTCAGGCGGATCGAGCGCTCGGCCGCCTGCCGGTCGGCCTCGAAGTTGTCCTTGCCGCCCAGAAGGTAGTTCCAGACCCGGGCAGAATGGGGGATGTGCGACTTGAGCACGTTCTCCGAGACCTCTCCCTGCTCGCCCATCGGACGGTCCCTCTCACTCGCCGGCAGTGAAACGAGATTCTAGAACGCGGTCGGCTGGCTCGTCCCGGGCTTCAGGCGGTCGGTCAGGTAGGCGAGGATCTCGTCTCTGGCCGTCAGCGTGGGGTGGCCGGCCTCGTCGACGAGGTGGGCGGTGACGACGCTGTGCGGGGTCCCGACCACGTCGCGGAAGAACGGCGGCGGGTCGGTGTTCGCGGCGCCGCCCGGGAGGACGCGGCCGTCGAAGGCGTCGCCGAGGAGGGCCCGGTAGGCGGCAAAGCGCTGCCCGGTGCACCAGCGGTCGTTGTCGAAGCGGTAGGCGAGGACGCTCAAGCCGTCGCGCTCGACGCGGTCGCGGATCGCGCGGGCGTCCTGATCGCTGAGCTCCAGTGCGGCGGGGTCGTCCAGCGGCAGGGACGGGTGGTTCACGACCGGCGCGATGACGGCCGGCTCAAGCGTCATGGTGAGGGCGAAATTGCCGGTGAAGCACAGTCCGATCGCGCCCACTCCCGGGCCGCCGCACTCGGCGTGGGCCCGGCGCGCGAGCCCGCGCAGCCAGGCGGTGACGGGGCTGGTGCCGCCGCCGGCGAACGCCCGGAACTCGGCGCTGACGCACGCGCGGCGGACGACCCGCTCGCCCTCCTTCGCCGTCGGATAGGCGCCGTCCCTCCCGAAGAGCGAGGGGACGTGGACGGTGAAGCCCGCGTCCCGCACCCACCGCGCCAGCCGCAGGACGTCGGGGCTGATGCCGGGCATCTCCGGCATCAGCACGACGGCCGGCCCGGAACCCGCCGTGTAGACCGTCTTCCGCACGCCGTCCACGTCGACAAGCCGGCGGGAGAAGTCCGTGATCGCGTCGTCAGTGTTCATGGTGGCCAGCATCGGGCGATGGGCCCGCAGGGCGGGATAGGCCGGATCGCCATGTTCAGGGGTAATCTCGCCATGTGAGCGCGTTGCGGGTCGGTGTCCTGGCGTATCCGGGCTGCTTCGCGTCCGAGGTGTTCGGCGTCCCCGATCTCCTGACGATGGCCGCGCACGTGGCCGGCCCGGACCGCGCCGGGTACGAGGTGACCGTCGTCTCGCCCCGCGGCCGCGTCGCCGCGTCGGGCGGCGCGGTGCTGGCCGTCGCCCCGCTCCGCGAGGTCGACGTCCTCGTCGTGCCGGGGTTCGAGCTCGTGCCGGGCGTCGACGTGGACGCGAGGCTCGCGGTCCTCACCCCGGAGATCGCGGCGATCCGCGCGCACGCCGCCGCGGGCGGCGCCGTCGTCTCGATCTGCGTCGGCGCGTTCCTGCTCGCCGGGGCCGGTCTCCTCGGCCGCCGCCGGGCCACGACGGCGTGGCTCTTCGCGGACGAGCTGGCCCGCCGCTGCCCGGACGCGGACGTGCGGCCCGAATGCCTGGTCGTCACCGACACGGGGGTGACGACCACGGCGGCCTTCAGCGCCATGTACGACTTCACGCTGGAGCTGATCCGCCGGCACAGCGGTCCCGGCGTGGCCCGGACGACCGCGCGCGTCGCGCTCGTGGACGACGCGCGTACGTCCCAGGCCCCGTACGTCGACGCGCGGCTCCTCCCGCAGCCCGGAGACACGTTCTCCCGCAGGGTGATGCGGCGGCTCGACCAGAACCTCGGCGCCCGCTACGAACTCGCCGGCCTGGCGGCCGCGTTCAACGTCAGCACCCGGACGCTGCTGCGGCGGTTCGCCGCCGAGACCGGCCAGAGCCCGCTGGAGTACCTGCAGGCGGCGCGCGTCCGCCGGGCCCGGCACCTCCTGGAGACCACGGACCGGACGGTCGCCGCCGTCGCCGCCGCCGTCGGGTACGCCGATCCCGGCACCTTCGCCGCCCTCTTCGCCCGGCACACCGGGCGGCGCCCGCGGGCCTACCGGACGGCCTTCCGCCGGGAGCGGGTCCCGGGAACAATCCGGAATTGACAGGTGTTTGAACCCTCAACTAACCTTCGACAAGTCGTTGAAGTTTCAAGCATCACCAGAGGGAGTTCCCATGAGCATCGCCGCCGTCGCCCCCGAACTGACCGCCGGAACCTGGAACATCGACCCCGGGCACTCCGAGGTCACCTTCGTGATCCGGCACCTCATGACCAAGGTGCGCGGCACATTCACCGAGTTCACCGGGGCCGTGCAGATCGCCGAGGACCTGTCGGCGTCCACCGCGGCGGCCGAGATCAAGGTCGCCTCGATCGACACGCGCAACCCCGACCGGGACGCCCACGTGCGCACCTCCGACGTCCTGGACGTCGAGAAGTACCCCACCATGACCTTCACGACCAAGGGCGTGCGCGCCGAGGGCGGCGAGTACCTCCTGGACGGCGAGCTGACGATCAAGGACGTCACCCGTCCGATCACGCTCACGGTCGAGTACAACGGCGTCGGCGAGGACCCCTGGGGCGGGACGCGCGCCGGGTTCTCCGCCGCGGCCACGATCAACCGCAAGGACTGGGGCATCGAGTTCAACATCCCGCTGAAGGGCGAGAAGGCCCTGCTCAGCGACAAGGTCGACATCCAGCTGGAGGTCCAGGCCGTCCGCGCCTGAGCATCCCCGCGCGAACTTCATCGAGAAGGGCCTCGCGGCGCCCGGCCGGTCCGGCGGGCGGCGGTGGCCTCGTCAGGAAGGGCCGTCCGGTTTCGGGCGGCCCTTCTCGCGTCCGGGCGGCGGGACGAGCGGCAGCCGGAGCGCGAAGCGGGCGCCGGCCGGGCCAGGAAGCCGCGGCACTCGGTGTAGTCGCGGACGCGCAGGTTGCTCGACGGCCATAGTCTGCTCACCGGCGGACGGCCGGCGCCGGCGGCCGTGGCGTTGGTCACCCTGCCGCCCGGTTCGACGACCTGGACGAGGATGCGTCCCCGCGTGACGTCCGGGATGGCGCCTTCCAGCGACCCGTCGCGGACCGCGCCGCTCACCCGGCGGGCGTCCACCTGGGTCTGCCGGAGGAGATCGGCCTTGACCTCCCCGCGCACGGCGACGTCGAGGCCGACCGCTGTGATGCCGAGGACCAGCGCCGCGATCACGGCGGCGGCGAGCGTGTCCCTGGCCCGGATGGACCGGGGGCGCATGCGCATGCTCCCTCCCGGGCACACGTTATCCGGCGCTCACCGGCGGGGGGAGCCCGAAAACCGATGTCGGGTTTTCACCTTCCCTCACCGGGACATCCCGTTTTATGACGGTTCTTCCGGAGCACAGGGACGGACACATGGGCAGGGACGTGGCTTCGGTCACCATCAGCGGCGAGGACAGGCGGCGGTATCGGGAGAAGGTGCGCAGATGCCTCGATGTGCTGGCCCGCATGCTGGGCGAATCCCAGTTCGATTTCGAGCGCCCCCATATCGGGCTGGAGATCGAGCTCAATCTGATCGACGCGATCGGCGATCCGCTAATGCGCAATGCGGACGTCCTCAAGGCGATCGCCGACCCGGCCTGGGCAACGGAGCTCGGCCAGTTCAACCTGGAGATCAACATCCCGCCCCGCGAACTCGGCGGGGAGGGCACCGGCGAGCTGGAGGCGGAGGTCCGCGGGCACCTGCAGCACGCCGACGACCGCGCCCACGAGGTCGGCGGCGGGCTCCTCATGATCGGCATCCTGCCGACCCTGCGGCGCTCCGACATCGGCGAGGAGACCCTCTCGTCCAACGCCCGCTACAAGATGCTGAACGACCAGATCTTCGCGGCGCGCGGCGAGGAGATGCGCATCGACATCGAGGGGCCCGAGCCGCTGCACATGCACGCCGACACGATCATCCCGGAGGCCGCCTGCACCAGCGTCCAGTTCCACCTCCAGGTCAGCCCCGACCAGTTCGGCGCCTACTGGAACGCCGCCCAGGCCGTCGCCGGTCCGCAGGTCGCGATGGGCGCCAACTCCCCGTTCCTGTTCGGGCGCCGGCTCTGGCAGGAGACCCGGATCACGCTGTTCGAGCAGGCCACCGACACCCGCCCGGACGAGCTGAAGACGCAGGGCGTCCGGCCCCGCGTCTGGTTCGGCGAGCGCTGGATCACGTCCGTGTTCGATCTGTTCGAGGAGAACACCCGCTACTTCCCGTCGCTGCTGCCGCTCTGCGACGACGAGGAGCCCCGCGAGGTCCTGGACGAGGGCGGCATCCCCGAACTCGGCGAGCTCACCCTCCACAACGGGACGATCTACCGCTGGAACCGCCCCATCTACGCGGTCGTGAAGGGCCGCCCCCACCTGCGCATCGAGAACCGCGTCCTGCCCGCCGGGCCGACCGTCGCCGACGTCGTCGCCAACGGCGCCTTCTACTACGGCGTCGTCCGCATGCTCGCCGAGGCCGACCGCCCCGTCTGGACCCGCATGTCGTTCGCCACCGCCGAGGAGAACCTCCACCGCGCCGCCCGCGACGGCCTCGACTCCACCCTCTACTGGCCCGGCATGGGCGAGGTGCCCGCCGCCGAACTCGTCCTCCGCAGACTGCTCCCCCTGGCCCACGAGGGCCTCGACCGCTGGGGCGTCGACCCGGCCCGCCGCGACCGCCTCCTCGGCATCATCGAACGCCGCTGCGTCACCGGCCAGACCGGCGCCGCCTGGCAGATCGCCACCGTGGACGCCATCGAGGAGTCCTACGGCACCCCGCGCCACGACGCCCTCCGCATGATGACCCGCTCGTACGCCGAGCACATGCGCGCCAACACTCCGGTCCACATGTGGCCCATCGGGCCGTAAACCTTGGGAGGGCGGCCCCAATCCCCGTCGGCGACGTCCCCAGGGGGCGAGTTGAGGTGATCTACACGAGTCCTGCACATTTCGTGCTCGTAGCGCGCATACCGGGCTCTTAGAGTCTGGGGTCGTGACAGGGAACGAGACTCGGGTCCTGGTGGTCGAGGACGAGCCGACCATCGCGCGGGCCGTGGCGGATCGGCTCGCGGCCGAAGGCTTCGGGGTCGAGGTGGCCGGGGACGGCCCCTCGGCCGTCGAGCGGGCGCGCGGCTACGAGCCGCATCTCATCGTGCTGGACGTGATGCTGCCCGGGTTCGACGGGCTTGAGGTGTGCCGGCGCGTCCAGGCGGAACGCCCCGTGCCGGTGCTGATGCTGACGGCGCGCGACGACGAGACCGATCTGCTGGTCGGGCTCGGCGTCGGCGCCGACGACTACGTCACCAAGCCGTTCAGCATGCGGGAGCTGGTCGCGCGCATCCGGGCGGTGCTGCGGCGGGTCGAGCGGCCCGCACTCGGCGCGGCGGGCGGCGCGGCGGCCGGCGGGGCGGTGCGGGTCGGGGAGCTGGAGGTCGACGAGCGGGCCCGGCGGGTCCGCAGGGACGGCCGCGAGGTGCACCTCACGCCGACCGAGTTCGACCTGCTCGCGTGCCTCCTGCGCAACCAGGGGGCGGTGCTCACCCGCGCCGTCCTGCTGGAGCAGGTGTGGAACTGGGCGGACGCGTCCGGAACCCGGGTCGTCGACAGCCACGTGAAGGCGCTGCGGCGGAAACTGGGGCAGGGGCTGATCCGGACGGTGCACGGTGTCGGCTACAGCCTGGAGACCGTGTCGTGACCGCCGTCATCCACAGGCTGTGGGCGCGGCTCCCCCGGCCGCTGGACCCGCTCCGGTCGATCAAGGTCAAGTTCGGCGTGGTGGTCGTCGTGACCGCGTGCGTCGCCGTGCTGATCGTCCTGTGGGGCTATCCGATGGGGTTCCGCGCGCGGCAGACGATGCCGGTCGGCGTGCTGATCTCGCTGGTCGTGATCCAGTTGCTGGCGCACGGGATGACCGCGCCGCTGCGGGAGATGACGGCGGCGGCGCGGGCCATGGCGCGCGGCGACTACAGCCGACGGGTACGGGCCACGTCGCGGGACGAGGTCGGCGAGCTGGCGCAGGCGTTCAACCGGATGGCGGCCGACCTCGCCGAGGTCGAGCGGCAGCGCCGCGAGTTCGTCGCCAACGTGTCGCACGAGCTGCGCACGCCGATCAGCGCGCTGCGGGCCGTCCTGGAGAACGTCGCGGACGGGGTCACGCCCGCGACGCCCGACGTCCTCGAATCGGCGCTCGACCAGACCGAGCGGCTCGGGCGGCTCGTCACGCAGCTCCTCGACCTGTCGCGGGCCGAGGCCGGGGCGGCGGTCCTCGACCTCGCCGACATCGACGTCGCCGAGTTCGTGGACGGCGTCACGGGCGAGGCGCGCGCCGGCCACCCGGACGCCCTGTTCGAGACCGACGTCGCCCCCGGCCTGCACGCCGTCGCCGACCGCGACCGGCTCCACCAGGTCGTCGCGAACCTGCTCGACAACGCCGCCCGGCACGGCCCGGACGGGCGGCCCGTCATCGTCACCGCGCGTCCCGCGAACGAACCGGGCGGACTGATCATCGAAGTGGCCGATGAGGGGCCCGGAATACCACCCGAGGAGCGCGCCCGCGTGTTCGAGCGCTTCTCCCGCGGCTCGGTGTCCGGGCCCGGGACGGCCGGCGGCGGCACCGGCCTCGGCCTCGCCATCGCGAGCTGGGCCACCGACCTGCACGGCGGCGACATCACCGTCCTGGACACGCCGTCCGGCTGCCGCATCCGCGTCATGATCCCCCCGAACATCGGAGAACCCGCATGACGACCAACCCGCCCGAGGACCCGGCCGAGCCCGCCGAGGCCGCTGCCCAGCAACCACCGGCGGCGGGCGGGTTCGCGCCGCCCGCCGCGGCCGCCGCGCCGGTCGTGGCCGGTCACCCGCCGGCCCACGGGCGGCCGGGATACCCGCCGTACGGGAGGCCGGCCGGGTATCCGCCGCCCCCACCGGCGTTCGTCTACCAGCCGACCAAGATCGAGAAGCTGTTCCGGGCGTGGCGGCGGCCCGCGCGGCCCATGTCGCCGTCGCTCGTGGTGGGCGCCCTGGTCGCGGGGGTGATCGGCGCCGTCACGGTCGGTCCCCAGTTCCGGGAGGGGCTGCTGGGCGTCGGTGTCCTCGTCGCCGCCGCGGCCGTCGCGTATGTGGCGGCGGCGTCGGCGTGGTCGGCGGGACGGGTCGTCCGGCCCGCCACCGAGAAGCGGAAAGCGCAGGTCAACCGGACGGCGATCGTGTTCGGGCTGCTCGCCGTGGGGCTGTCCGCGGTCGCGGCGGTGCGGGAGGCGGAGTGGGTCGTCGTCCCCGCGCTGCTGCTCGCCGTCGCGCTCGGCTCGTACGCGGCGTCCGGCGGGCGGTCGTGGCCGGAGGTCCTGTTCGGCGGGCTCGCGGTGCTGCCCGCGGCAGGCGCCATGCTGCCGTGGGCGGGACGCGGCGCGTACGGGGCGGTGACGTCCGACAAGAGCAACGCGTGGCCGGTCATCCGGACGGCGCTCGTCGCGGGCGGGCTGCTCGCGGTGTTCGGCGCGCTGTTCGTCGGCGCGGACGCGGCGTTCGGGAGCCTCGCCGCCGGGCTCGTCCCCGAGGTGTCGGCGGTCTCGGTCATCGTGTACGGGTTCACGGGCGTCGCGACGCTGCTGCTGGCGTCCGCCGGCGCGTACCTCGGGCAGGCGCCGCCGCCGCTGCGCGTGCTGAGCCCGGAGCCCGGCAGGCCCGCCGGACGCTGGTCGTGGGCGGTGCCGATCGCCGCGCTCGACCTGCTCTTCCTGGTGTTCTGCGCCATCCAGGCCGGCGTCTTCCTCGCCGCCGACAAGGACGCGCTGCTGCGCTCGACCGGCCTCACCTACGCCGAGTACGCGCGGCAGGGGTTCTTCCAGCTCGTCATCGTGACGGTGCTCGTGCTCGTCGTCGTCGCCGTCGCCAAGCGCTACGCGCCGAAGGGCGACCAGGGCATGGTCCGGGTGCTCCTCGGGCTGCTGTGCACGCTGACGCTCGTCGTCGTCGCGGTCGCGTTGCGGCGGCTCTACCTGTACGAGCAGATGTTCGGCTGGACGAGGCTGCGGCTGTGGGTGCACGCCTTCGAGCTCTGGCTCGGCTTCGTCGTGGTGCTCGTGGCCGTCGCCGGCGTCGTCAAGGGGCGCGTCCCGTGGCTGCCGCGCACGGTCGCCGTCAGCGGGGCGGTCGCGCTGATCGTCCTCGCGGTGCTCAACCCGGACCGGTTCATCGCCGAGCACAACGTCGCCCGGTACAAGGAGACCGGCAAGATCGACGTCCCGTACCTGCGGGGCCTGTCCGCCGACGCCGTGCCCGCCCTGGACGAGTTGCCCGAGCCGATGCGGAGCTGCGCGCTGCGCCAGATCGCCTTCGGGCTGAGCGAGAACGAACCGGCGATGAGCGCGAACCTGTCCCGCGCCGAAGCCCGGAAGGTCCTGGAGCGGCGCCCCATCGACGAGTCGGCGGACTGCTTCAGCCCGCCTCGTCCATCATGAGCCGGACTCGTCCATTATGAGCAGGGCGTAGGCGGCGATGGTCGAGTCGTCGGTGATGCGGCCCTCCCGGATCAGCGCCTTGAACTCGTCCCGCGAGAACCACTTCTGCCGCATGTCCTGCTCCTCGGGCTCCCGGTCGGCCTCCCCGGCCTCCAGATCGGACGCGACGAAGATGTTGAAGCCCTGGCCGCTCATCCCGTGCGCGCAGTTCAGGCGCCCGAGGTGCGTCAGCGTCCCGGCGCGCAGGCCCGTCTCCTCGGCCAGCTCCCGGCGGGCCAGCTCCTCCGGGTCGGTGTCCCGCCGGCCGGGGGCCGAGCCCTGCGGGAAGTTCCACGTGCGCTTCCCGATCGGGTACCGGTACTCCTCGACGAGGTGGAACCCGTCGCCCTCCACCGGGATGACCAGCACGAAGTCGGGTTTGTCGATGACGCCGTAGATGCCGCGCGAGCCGTCCGGCCGCTCGACCTCGTCCTCCCGGACGACCATCCACGGGTTCTCGTAGACGACGCGCGAGCCGACCTGGCGGACGGCGGGCTCCTCGCTCATGCTCACGCTCCCGACCCGTAGCGGTAGACGAGTTCGTGCCGGTCGCCGACCACCACCCGGTGGGTGACCTCGACGACGCGGTCGTCCTGGTCGTAGGCGCGGCGCCACAGCGTCAGGACGGGCTGCTCCGGGCCGATCCGCAGCGTCTCCTGCTCGTCCGCGCGCGGGAGCCGGCACGTCACCGACTCCTCGAACGTGATCCGGTGGCCCGCCTCCTCCAGCCGCGAGTAGAGCCCGCCCGGACCCGTGTTGACCTCCCGCAGCACCGGGATCTCCGCGACGACCTCCGCGATGATCCAGGTCGTCGCCGTCTGGACCGGCGGCTCCCCCTCCACGCCCTGGACGCGCGCCCGCTCCAGCACCCGGGTGCCGGCGGGGACGTCCAGCCGGGGCGCGAGCCGCTCGTCGGCCTCGACCTCGGTCACGGTCGTCCGCGTGAACGGCCGGCGGCCGTCCTCCTGCGCCGACACGTGGAAGCCGCGCCACTCGCCGACCTGCCGGGTGATGTCGGCCGCCGCGCGGCGCACCTTCGGCGCCGTCCGGACCTGCGCGCCCGCGCCGTGCCGCAGCCGGACGAGGCCCGCCTCGGCCAGCATCCGCAGCGCCCGCCGGACGGTCGAGCGGTCGGCGCCGTACTCGCCGGCCAGCCGCCGCTCGGACGGCAGCCAGGCGCCGGGGTCCAGCTCGCCCTCGACGATGCGGGCGGCGAGCGCGTTGGAGATCACCTGTGCCTTCGTGGGGGGTCGCGGCATACCAGATCCTGCTCCGGGTCATTGCTCTGACCTCACACCGTACAGATCCCACCCGCCCCGGCGGCCTCCCGGGTTCCGCCGAACGCGTTGTGGGCAGCGCTGGGCGGCCCTACGGTAGACCTACCATAGGCCGACCAAGGGAGTCCCGCACGATGTCGGTGATCATGTGCATGCCCGGGTGGCACAGCGAGCGCTCGGACAAGGGCCTGCGGGCCACCCGGATCACCCAGTTGTCGGACTACCAGCTCCTCAACGGCTGCCTCGAAGAGGTCGTCGCGGCGGACGAGGGCGAGCTGTGGCTGCTCTGCGACGCGCAGACCAGGCTCGCCGAACGCGTCGCCACCGCCGAGCGGTTCCGCTCGTCCCGCCGGAACTAGCCGCGGGTCAGGTTCGGCGGATGCTGACGACCTCGCCGGAGTCGCCGACCGCCTCACGGGCCGGCGGGATGATCCGCTCGCCCGCGTTGTCGGCCAGCAGCGCGCGGGCGCGCAGCACGATCTCCAGGTCGAAGCGCAGGTCCGGGTCGAGCAGCTGGTCGCCGAACAGCTCCTCCAGCTGGCGCAGCCGGTACCGCACCGTCTGCGGGTGGACGTGCAGCCGCATCGCGACCTCGTTGGCGTTGCGGCCCGACTGAAGCCAGGCCAGCAGCGTCTCGGCGAGCCGGTCCTGCTGGCTCGGCCGCAGGTGCGCGAGCGGCGCGAGGCGCAGGTCGGCGAGCGAGGTGATGAGGCCCTCGTCCTGGAACAGGATCAGCGTGGACATGTGCTCCACGCTGCGGATCACGCCGCTCTCCTCCTCGATCACGCCCCGCTGGACGAGGCACAGCGTCTTGCGCGCCCACTGGATGGAACGTGCCGCCTCCATCAGCGGGACGGTCGGGCCGACGACGGCGAGCGTCCCGGCCAGGGCGCGGTCGACGAGCTTGGCGCGGCCGGGGCCGTCCGGATCGGGGATGATCAGGCTGGGGGTGCGCCGGGTGAGGTCGGCGAGGACGTCCGGCGGGAACGCGGGCTGCCGGCCGTCCTGGTGCCGGCCGAGCGCGACCGCGGCGATCGTCCGCGGGATGGGCCAGTGCGCGGCGGCGGCGAGGTCGGCGATGGCCTCCTGCGCGGCGGGCGGATCGGCGAACAGCAGGTCGAGCAGCCGCTTGCGGCGGCGCTGCATCTCGCCCGCGACGGCGGCCTTGGCCTGGGAGAACCCCTCGGCGGCGGCGTGCGCCAGCTCGTCCTGGAACTGCATCAGCACCTCGCCGACGGCGCCGAGCGTGCGCGGCGACACCTCCAGCGCCTCGGCGCCCTCGGTCATCCGCCGCCACGCCACCATGCCGCCGACCCGCATCGCGGTCTGCATGGCGTCGAGGCTGCGCCCCTCGCCGGCCTCGCCGCGGCCGATGGCGCGGAAGAAGTCGGTCACCGGGGCGGGGTCGTGCGCCGGGTCGGCCACCCGGTCCACGAAGTAGTGGAGCACGCGCTCGACGGCGAGCCGCAGGGTGCCCGAGTAGGAGCCGTCTCCGGGGCGGTCGTACTCCCTGACGCGCGTCTGGATCTCCTGGATCATGTCGTCCGCCACCTCGTCGAGGTGCGGCCGCATGTGATCCGCCAGTTCCCTGGGCAGATCCGCCCACGGGCGCCCGCTGGTGGTCGAACCTTCGTTCGCCACAGAACCTCCCTTTCGTCCCCCAGCGTTGCGCGCCGTACACAGGGGGTAATTACTTACTTATGAGACCTGTGTGAGGCAAATCATGACCTGTGGGGTGCTCGGGCGCAAAGTCTAGGTCGACTTTCGACCAGCTTCGGCCTACCGGATGACGAACGATCGACATGCGCCAGGCATAGCGGGGACCGGCTCGCGGCGTCTGAAGGGGGGACAGCAATCCGGAGGTGACGATGGATGCCGCATCAGAGCGACATTTCCGTGAGTTCGTGGAGACGAGGTCGGTGGCGCTGATGCGCCTGGCGTACCTGCTCGCCGGAGGCGACCAGCACGCGGCCGAGGACCTTCTGCAGTCCGCGCTCGCCAAGACGGCGGCGCGCTGGAGCAGCGTCGACAACCCCGAGCCGTACGTGCGGCGGACCATGTACCGCCAGCAGGTCAGCACCTGGCGGCGGGCGGGGCGGCGGCGCGAGACGCGGGTCGCTGCGCTCCCCGACGAGGCCGGGCTCGACGCCACGTCGGCGGTCGACCTGAAGCTGACCGTGCGCAACGCCCTGGCGCGCCTCACGGCCAAGCAGCGGGCGGTGCTGGTGCTGCGGTTCTTCGAGGACCTGCCCGAGGCGGAGGTCGCGCGGATCCTCGGCTGCAGCGTCGGGACGGTCCGCAGCACGACGCATCGCTCGCTCGCACGCCTGCGCCAGCTCGCCCCCGAACTGAACGACCCGAAGCCGGAGGAGGCTCGACGATGAAGCCGGAAACGATCGTCAAAAGCACGCTCGACGAATGGGCCGCGGAGGCCCGCGTCCCCGTCGGCCTCGCCGACCGCGCGCTGCGCGGACGCACCCGCCGCCGCTCCCTCAAGTTCACGCTGATCGGCGGGACGAGCGCGCTCCTCGCCGGCGCGACGGCCGTCGCGCTCTTCTCCGCCGGCGGGCCCGTGCGGTCGGAGCCCTCCGAGGTCGCGTTCAAGCCCGCGTCCCTGTCCTCGGACACGAGCCTGCGCACCGACCTCGGCAGCGACTTCCCCCGCCGCCTCGTCGCCGCCGGGCACATGGCCGTGGCCGCCTACTACACGAGCGACACCCCGATGGGCGCCATAAAGGGCACTTTCCGCCGCACCTGGTACCTCTACAACCCGTCCACGGGCATGTACGAGCAGACGAACTGGACGTACCTCAGCGTCGCGCCCGGCATGCAGCGCGCGGCCGTTCTGCAGGGGCCGCTGCCCACGTCCCGGGTCGGAGTGCTCGACATGAGGACGCGCAAGGTCACGCGCTGGATCAAGGTCGACAAGCCGGTCGGAGGCGTCGCCTGGTCGCCGGACGCCCGTCGGCTGCTCCTCACGTCCTACGCCGCGAACCCCGACACACTGGGAGGCGATCCGAGGAAGTCGCCGAGGACGGGCTACTACGTCGTCAACAGCGCGGCCGAGCCCGGTGCGTTCCACGCCCTACCGGGGATGCGCGACAACCCGAACAACCGGCAGGACCTGGGGTGGAGCCGGGACGGCAAGCTGATCTGGGCGCCGACCGCCACCGTCCCGACCAAGGTCTTCTACGCCCCGGACGGCCGGCGGCAGTCCGCACCCGCGCACGAGGCGGAGACCGAGGACGCAGAGGCGGGCCTGTCCCCGAACGGCACCCTGCTGCCCGCTTTCGGCCCGCGCCCCGGCCCCGCCGTCACCGTCACCAACGTGGACAGCGGCCGGAAGGTGGCGGTCCTCCCGATCGAGCAGGCCCTGGCATGGGCCGACGACAGCCGGCTGTTCGCCATCGGCTGCGACGTCGAGAAGTGCACCGGCAAGGGCGAGTTCCGCAACCGGCTCCTGCTGGTCACCCTCAAGGGCAAGATCACCCCGCTCACCGGGTACCAGCATTCCGACCGGGCCGGCTCCTGGACTCCGGTCTTCACCCACCGCTGAACCGCGAACGATGCGCGTCGGCCGGGCGACGACACCCCCGGCCGGCGTGCTCGGCGATCCGCGGTCGCGTGCTGGCGCCGTCCGATCGCCCGGGAGCTCCCTACCTGGATTCCCGCGTCGAATCGGAGTCAGGCGAGGACGTGGTCTAGGAGCAAGTAGCCGCCCAGGGCGATCATGGCGGCGCCGGAGAGGCGGGTGATCAAGCGGGTTCCGTGGGGCGTGCCGTTCAGGACGGTCCGGGTGAGAGTGCCCAGGCAGAGGTACCAGACGGCGCCGGTGGCCATGAAGGTGAGACCGAGGACGCCGATCTGGCCCGCGATGGGCCAGCTGCCGCCGGGGTCGGTGAACTGCGGCAGGAGGGCCAGGAAGATCAGGAGGCCCTTGGGGTTGAGGCCGCTGACGCCGATGCCGCGCAGGAAGGTGCCCCAGTCGGTGCCGGGCGCGGCTTCGGTGCCGGGCGCGGCGGGGCGCGCGAAGGTCGACGCGCCCTGCCAGATGAGGTAGGCGCCGCCGGTCAGGGTCAGAGCGGTGAGGGCGGACGGGGAGCCGGCGACCAGCGCACCGACGCCCGCCGCGACGACGAGGGTCACGGCGGCGTAGCCGGCGACCAGCCCGCTCACCGCGGGGACGACGGAACGGCCGCGCAGGCCGGCGCCGATGGTGAACGCCCAGTCCGGGCCCGGCACGGCGATGAGCAGGAGCGCGACCGACCAGAAGGCGAGTACGGAGCCGGGCGCCATGGTCTTTCCCTTCCCCTTTGGCGGGTGTTCGGGGAAGCGTATTCTCGAATGGCCGGAAGGTGTTCCCAAGTTTGTCTCTGAAATACGGGTTCTGTGGAAGGATCTTCTCAGTGGACGCGATTGACCGGAAGATCCTTGCTGTACTCCAGCAGAACGGCCGCCTGACGATCACGGAACTGGCGGCCCGGGTCGGGTTGAGCGTCTCGCCGTGCCACCGGCGGCTGCGGGAACTGGAGCGCAGCGGCGCCATTCGCGGCTACCGGGCGGTCGTTGACGCCGCCGCTCTCGGGCTGACCTTCCAGGCGCTCGTTTTCGTCACCATGCGGCAGGAGGACCGGGAGACACTGCTCGGTTTCGAGGAGGCGGTCGCGCGCGTGCCCGAGGTCGTCCAGGCGCAGCGGCTGTTCGGCGACCCCGATTACCTGCTGCGCATCGTCACCGCGGATCTCACCGCGTACCAGGAGCTGGAGGACGATGTGCTGAGCGCCCTGCCCGGTGTGCAGCGGCTGAACTCCACGCTCGTGATGAAGCACGTCGTGGACGAACGGCCGCTGCCCACCTGAGCCCGGCGTTCAGCCGTCCCGTCCGGACGGGACGGCTGAACGCCCATGCTGCTCGTTACCTCTGGTGCTGGTGCCCGTGATGGCCGTGGTGGTGGCCGTGGTGCCCGTGGTGGTGGCCGTGGTGCCCGTGGTGGTGACCGTGCTTGCAGTGGTGGCCGTGGTGGCCGTGGTGACGGACACAAACGCACTTGTGCAGGTACCGGTTCCAGTACGTGCCGCGCGGGCAGTCGCGCCACGCCGCCTGTCCCGCGCCCTGCTGAACGTCGCCCTGCTGAACGGCGGCCGTTCGCACCGCGGCCGTTTCCGCCGCGCTCGCCGAAGTCGCGGGAGCGAACGCGGTCAGCCCCGCGGCCATGACCAGGCTGGCGGCGGTGACCGCCGCCGAACGCAGCGGGTTCGAAATTCTCATCTCTTCCTCCATGAGGCATGGGGACCCCGACGAGGTCCCTGCTCCTCACAGCATCTACCCGCTGCGCATTCAGTCGACTACTTAAAGTGAGTAGATCAAATTCTCTTCGGCCCCTGCGACATGTCGCACCCATGCCAATCTGCCGGTCACGGATTCGGCTGCTTATGCCCGGTGAAAGGTTTACACAATCCTCAAAGATGACCAAGTCCGGCCATTATGGAGCGAAGCGACTCATATTGCCCCGCAATAGCACAAACGCCCGCTAGGCTGCGAAGCTCATCGTTTTCTTCGGTCTCCCTGGCGCTCGTACCGCGAGTGCCCTGCATGCCAGCCGCCGGCCCGCGGCCCTTTCCCCGCCATTGCACGGGCACGTCTCGCCTCGCCCGGGGACGCGAAGAGCTCCGAACAGAGGAGAAGGGCAATGCGCGCAAGTCGGCTGGCTGCGGTGGGAATCGCTGCGGGATCCATGATGCTCGGAATGGCCGCGCCCGCACTCGCGGACACCCCGCCCAAGGCGGGTGACAACTGCACGAAGGAGCAGGTGGGCAGCACCACCAAGGCGGAGGACGGCACGCTCCTGAAGTGCGTGCTGCCGGACGGAGGCGACCAGCCCACGTGGGTCAAGGTCGGAGACGGCGACCCCGGCGGCGGCGAGCCCGGCGACGGCGACCCCAGTGAGTCGCCGACGCCGACACCGACCCCGACGCCGACGAAGCCGGCGTTCAAGTTCGGCTACGACAAGGTGAAGCTGTCCAGCCTGCGCGTCGCGCCCGGCTACAAGACGACCTTCACCGTGACCTGCCCGACGGCGGTCGTCATCACCGGAAACGGCTACACGCAGAACCCGCTGCCGGTGAAGAAGATCGGTGACGACACCTGGACGGCCACCGGGACGTTCCGCACCAAGCTGCCCAACCCGACGACCGCCACGGTGGCCTGCAAGGGCTACGGGTCGGTCGGCTACAGCACCGAGCCCGACAAGGGCGGGAACGGCGGCGGCGGAGGGAACGGCGGCAACACGATGAAGCCGAAGACGCCGAAGATCCCGTCCGGCCGCATCGACACCGGGGACGGCAGCATGTACATGCGCGGCGGGGGCTCGCCGCTGCCGGCCGCCGGCTGGGGCGCGCTGGCGCTCGCCGGCCTCGGCGGTCTCGGCGCGGCCGCGCTGCGCCGCCGGGCGGTTCGGGAGCGGTCGTAACGTTGCCGGAACTCCCAGCATCGGCCACCGGCCGCCGCGCCGCGGGCGCGGCGGCCGGTGCGCTGCTCATCGGACTGCTGTTCACCGGCTGCGGCGGGGACGGGGGCACCGCCTCTACAGCGAACTCGTCCGGCACCCCGGAGCCCGCGGCGACGGAGACGACCGGTGCGACCACGCCCGCGTCCAACATCCATCCCATGCCGCAGTCGCCGCCGACGAAGATCGCCATCCCGAAGATCGGCGTGTCGGCTCCGGTGGGTTCGATCGGGCTGCTGCCCGACGGACGCGTCGAGGAGCCGCCGCTGAGCAAGCCCGGCCTGGCCGGCTGGTACAAGGAGGGCGTCACGCCGGGCGAGATCGGCCCGGCGGTGATCCTCGGCCACGTCGACGCCAACGGCCGGCCGGCGGTGTTCTACCGGCTGAAGGACCTGAGGCCCGGCGACCGGATCCGGGTGGCCCGCCAGGACGGGTCCACCGCGACGTTCGCCGTGCGGCGGGCCCAGCGGGTCGACAAGGACGCCTTCCCGCACAAGAAGGTGTTCGGCGAGTCGCTCGACCACGCGGCGCTGCGGCTGGTGACGTGCGGCGGCGCCTTCGACCCGAAGATCGGCCACTACACCGACAACCTGATCGTCTACGCCGACCTGACCGGTTCCTGACCGCGAACGCCGGAACGCCCGCCGGAGCATGACCGGCGGGCGTTCCCCGATTCCGCTACCACCCGGCTACCAGGCCCCCCGCACTCGGCTGGACTCTCTCGCCGACCGAGACTTCGGCCGAGGGTGCAGCGGTCCAGCCTGCGTCCGGCTCGGGTAAAGGTCTTTCGCCGGCAGAGCCTTGTCCCCGCCAATGCACTTGACAGGATGATCAGCCTTTCTCATTCTTGGCTTCGGCTGACGATTTTCCATGGCGATCACCGGGGGCGGGTATGTCTTTCTGGAGTCGGCGGATAGTCGCACGGAGCGCGACCGGGCTTCTGTTGCTCACGGGATCGCCGGTAGCATTCGGCGCGGAACCCGCCATGGGGGCCGCCGACTCGAGTGTCACGGTCTGCGCGGTGCCGAAGAATTCCCCGCATACCGAGAAGACCGTGCAGGTGCCGAAGCGGGCTGTCGGCAAACTACTCGCCCGCTCCCTCTCCTATCCCGGGCCGTGTGCCCAGTACGGGCAGAGCGCGCCCCTCGGGAACGGGAGGCTCACCGCGTTCTCGCAGACAAGGGGGAGGACCCCGCTGGTCATCGGGCTCCTCGCCAAGGACAGCACCTACGACGGTCTTCCGTACGAACCGCCCACCAGCGGGATCTGGTGCTACGACAAGAACGGCGACGGTACCGTCGACCAGCACCGTGAATGCACGGGCGGGCATGAGAGATCCCTCCGGTTGAGCCCGAAGTTCAAGAAGAGGGTCGACTCGCCGTTCACCTACGTCCTGGCCAACTGGAACCCGACGGGGCACATGCCTGCCCACATATGGGACGTGCCGCATTTCGACGTCCATTTCTACATGAATCCCGAAGCGGAGCGGCTGGCGATCCGCCCCGGACCGTGCCCGCAGCTCACCAACTGCGATGACTACCCCAAGGGCAAGATTCTCCCGGCCGCGAAGTATCTGCACCCCGACTACAAGGACACCGACGCCGTCGAGCCTGGAATGGGCAACCACCTCGTTGACACAACCGCCCCCGAATTCCATGGGGGAAGATTCACGTCCTCGTTCATCTACGGCATCTGGAACGGCAAGGTCACCTTCTACGAGCCGATGGTGAACCTCACGCAATACAACGGATTGCGCAACGGCACCATTGATGACCGCTGCGTTCCGATCAAGCTGCCGCAGGCGTATGCGCGCTCGGGCTGGTACCCCACGCAATACTGCATGCGGCACCGCTACAACCGCGCCGAGACAGTGACCTCGCTTGAGGGGTTCGTCTACAGGACGGCGGGCTGAGCGGTCAGGCGATGCGGCGGAAGCGGCTCGTTCACCCTCGTCCAGAACGGACCGCGGAAGGCAAACCCGGGCGTTGAGACGTACGTTGTCCGCCAGCACGTCTACCAGGGTCTTCTCTGCATCCGATGGGGCGGGGGTTGGTGTATCGCGCGCGTATCGAAAATCGCATACGCCACCGCGACAATCTCCGGTCTTCGATGGAGGCACGGACCACAGTGGCGCGGGTCCAGGGCCCGGAGCCCGGCTTCGGCGTCCATCGCGGGAGAGGGAGAAGGAAAGGACATGGCCAGTGCGAATGACGGGGCATGGGATCGGCGTTCGATGTTGCGGGGCGCCGCCGTGGTGGCCGGTGCCGGCGCGGCCACGCCGCTGCTGGGCGGGGCGGCCACGGCACGAACCGGCAGAGGTGCACAGCTCGGCCCGATCCCGCCGGACACCCGTCCCGGCGGCGCCTACGACCGGTACATCGCGAAGCTGGCCGCCGAGGACGAGTTCTCCGGGGTGGTGCTGCTGTCGCACCGGGGCCGGACGGTGCTCTCGCGCAGCTGCGGCATGGCCGACAAGGAGAAGGGCATCCGCAACCATGAGGGTGTCGCGTTCAACCAGTACGGCGGGCCGTTCGTCAGCCTGTCCATCGTGCAGCTGGCGCAGCGGGGCAAGGTGAAGCTGTGGGACACGGTGGGCGCCTACCTGACCGGTTTCGCCAAGGAGATCGCTGAGCAGGTGCGCGTCCATCACCTGCTCAGGGGCACCTCGGGGTTGTCCTTTCCGGAGCGCGACTACCAGCGCATCTTCCACAGCAAGGACGAGCAGCGGGAGTACGACCAGCAGTACGCCCGGCAGGCCACGCTGGTCGCGGCCCCAGGTGCGGGTTCGCAGAAACCCGGCTGGGGTTCGGAAGTCGTCGTGCAGATCGTCGAGGCGGTGTCCGGCATGACGTTCTGGGACTACGTGCACAAGCACATCTTCGAGCGCTGCGGCATGACCGGCTCGGGGTACTACACCAGGCCGCAGTGGCTGGCCGACGAACATATCGCGCACTCGTACATGAAGCAGGCCGACGGCAGCCGGGTGGACGCCGTCCGCAACCTGGACAAGGGCAGCCCTGACCCGGGTATGGCGGGTATGAACAATGCCCGCAACTTCGTCCCGGACGGCGGGTTCGTCACCGCACCGGACATGGTCCGGTTCGCGGAAGCGTTGTACGACGGCACCGTGCTCGACCCGTCCTGGGCCGACGTGTACACCTCGGTCAAGGCCCCCAACTTCCGAGGCTCCCCGGGGTTCGCCACCTACGGGCCGACAGCCCACATCGTCGAAGGCCAGTGGGAGCTGGGGCGCGGCGGGCCCCACCCCGGCAGTTCCACCTACTACAGCATCTACCCGGATAGCGGGTGGGTCGGCGTCATCCTCGGCAACTACGACGACATATCGCTGCAGGAGATCACCGGACGGCAGACGCAGGCCATCACCGGGGCCGCACCCGGCGAGGGCGGCGGCTGACGCAGCCGACGACGACGCGGCGGCGGACGAAGCATGAGCAAAGGACGGACCCGGCGGCCCGGGCCCGTCCTTTGGGGCATGCGTCAGCGGCGGTAGAGGTTCAGCTTCTCCTCGCCGATGCGCTCGCGCAGCGCCGGGTCGTCAACGCCCTGGCCCTCCGCGGTGGCGCCGCACAGGACGGCGACCTTGCCGATGTGCTGGTTCGTCTGGACGGCGCGGGTCGCGTCCCCGGCCTCGTCCAGCGGGAACACCTTCGACAGCGTCGGGTGGATCATGCCGAGGCTGAACAGGCGGTTCACCTCGACGGCCTCGTGGTAGTTGAAGCCGTGCGAGCCGATGATGCTCTTCAGCCGCATCCACAGGAACCGGTTGTCGTACTCGTGCTTGAAGCCGGTCGACGAGCCGCAGGTGACGATCCTGCCGCCGCGCTTGGCGACGTAGACGGATGCGCCGAACGTCTCGCGGCCGAGGTACTCGAACACGATGCCCGGGTCCTCGCCGACGAGGCTCCGGATCGCCTCGCCGAGGACGCGGCCGGCCTTCGGGTGGCGCAGGCCCTGCTCGCCGAGGTTCAGCTCGTTGCGGTTGATGACGTGCTCGCAGCCCTGCGACCGGACGATGTCGGCCTTCTCGTCCGACGAGACGACCCCGACCGGGATGCCGCCGCCGTTCTTGACGAGCTGCGTCGCGAACGAGCCGAGCCCGCCGGTCGCGCCCCAGATCAGCACGACGTCGCCCTGCTTCATGCGGGCGCCGTGCGTCCCGACGAGCATCCGGTAGGCGGTGGCGGCGCAGAGGGTGTTGGAGCCCGCCTCCTCCCACGTCAGGTGCGCGGGCTTGCGGATCAGCTGGTTCGCCTTGACGATGCAGTACTCGCCGAGCGACCCGAAGTTCGTCTCGAAGCCCCAGGCGAGCTGCGTCTCCGACATCATGCCGTCGTCGTAGGAGCCGTGGTCCTCCTCGTCGACGTAGGACGGGGAGAGGACGACCTTGTCGCCGACCTTCCAGTGCTTCACGCCGGCGCCGGTGCGCACGACGACGCCCGAGCCGTCCGAGCCGAGGATGTGGTACGGCAGGTCGTGCCGGGCGCCGTACCAGCCCTGCCGCCCGAACTTCTCCAGGAACGCGAACGTCGGGATCGGCTCGAAGATCGCCGACCAGACGGTGTTGAAGTTGATCGCGGCCGACATCACCGCGACCACGCACTCGTCCGGCGCCAGTTCGGGCATGTCGACCTCGCCGACGTGCATGGAGCGGCGCACGTCCTTGTCGGTCTGACCCTCGAAG
Source organism: Actinomadura latina NBRC 106108 (assembly GCF_001552195.1). Lineage (GTDB taxonomy): Bacteria > Actinomycetota > Actinomycetes > Streptosporangiales > Streptosporangiaceae > Spirillospora > Spirillospora latina. The sequence continues at coordinate 336,294 of NZ_BCQS01000003.1, read as the reverse complement.
ATGCCGACTTCTTCCTTGCGGGTGTGCGCGGCGCGGAAGCGTGTCGGAAGGTCGATCTCCTGCAGCTCGGGGCCGCTCGCGCCGCCGCGGACGGCGTCGAGCAGGGCATGAGACGAGCCGGAGTGGGCCATGGGTGTCCTCCGTGGAACGACGGGGTTCGGGGTGGGCCCTCAGCGGGCCGTTGTGGACATGAGGACGGCGTCGCTCTCCTGCCGTCCGGCCAGCCTGCCCTCCAGGTGCGCGGCGAGAACCTCCACACCGGGCGGGTCGAGCAGGTTGAGGTGGTGCACCCCGGGGATCGTGACGATCTCCAGGTGGGAGCAGAGCCCGCCGAAACCGTTGGTCCCGTCGAGCACATAGCGGGCATCCCGGACGGCCCAGGGGGTCTCCTCAGGCGCGTAGTAAAGGATGACGCGTCCGTCGTACGGCTCGGGCTGGTACGCCTCCAGGGAACGGGTGTCCTGGTGCGACGTGAGCTGGTGGGTCAGGGCCGCCGGCGGGATGTAGTCCACGAGCGGGGCCGCGCGCTCCATGACGAGCGCGAACTGTGCTTCCTCGTCCAGACCGGACAGCTCCTCGTAGGTGAGGGTGACGTCCAGGCCGTACGTCTCGTTGATGTAGTCGGCGAACGCGGAGAAGCGGCGGGCGAGGGTGTCGGACTCGTCGTCCACCGGCAGCGGCAGCCCCGCGTCGAACAGCGCGACGAACTCGACCTCGCGTCCGGCGGCCGTCAGCTGCCGGGCGGTCTCGTAGGCGAGGACGCCGCCGAACGACCAGCCGCCGAGCCGGAACGCGCCCTCGGGCTGCGCTTCGAGCAGGTGCTGGACGTAGCGGGCGGCGCGCTCCTCGACGGACGGCGCGTCCTCGAACCGCTCCAGCCCGTACACCGGCTGGTCGTCGCCGAGCAGGTCGATGAGCTGGCGGTAGCAGGCGGTGGTGCCGCCCGCCGGGTGCGCGATGAAGATCGGCCGCCGGGTGCCGGAAGGCTTGAGCGGGCGTACGGTCTGCCGCGCCGCCTCCTCGTCCGCGGCCCGGATGTACTCGGCGACGTTCTCCGCCGTCGGGACCTCGAACAGCTCGCCGCGGGTGACCTCGGCGCCGAGTTCGGTGGAGACGAGCGCCACGACCTGGTCGGCCTGGTGCTCCCGGCCGCCGAGGTCGGCGAAGAAGTCGGCGGTGACGCCGACGCGGTCGAGGCCGAGGACGTCCTCGAAGATGCGGGCCGCGAGCCGCTCGGCGGCGTCGCGCGGCATGACGTACCCGGATTCGGCGTTCGAGACGGCCGTGGGCGCCGGGGCGTCCGCGAGACCGAGCTCGCCCGCGGCCCACTCCTCGAACACGTTCACGCTGGCGCCCTGCAGCAGCACCGACGCGGGGACGGTCAACCCGAGGTCGTGCTCGACGCCGCTCTTGATCCGCACCGCGACGAGGGAGTCGAGGCCGAGGTCGGTGAGCGGGACGGACGGGTCCAGGCGCTGCGGCTCGAACCCGAGCACGGCCGCGATCCGGTGCTTGACCTGCGCGGCGATCATCTTCCGCGCGGTGGCGGGGTCGAGTTCCCTGAGCGCCTCGACGCCGGGCCAGTCGCCCGCGTCGTCGGCTCCGGCCTCGTCCGCCGCCTCGGTCAGCGCCGCGAAGTACGGCATGTCGCGGATCTCGGGGAACAGCCCGACCGCCGTGGCCGGGTCGAACCGCAGCACGCCCGTCGCGGCCATGCCGTGGACGAGCAGCGCCTCCAGCGCCTCCGCGCCCTCCGCCGGGCTGATCGGGTCGATGACGGCCACCGCCGCCTCGGCGGCGCCGCCGACCTGCGACCAGGTGCCCCAGTTGATGGTGGTCCCGGGGCGTCCGTTCGCGCGGCGGCGGGCCATCAGCGCGTCGATCGCGGCGTTCGCGGCGGCGTAGGCGCCCTGGCCGGGCGAGCCGAGCAGCGCGGCGGCCGACGAGTGCATGACGAGCCAGTCGAGGTCGAGGTCCCAGGTCGCCTCGCTGAGGCGGCGGGCGCCCTCGACCTTCGCCGTCCACACCCTGTGGAGATCGTCCGGGCCGAGGTCGGCGATCAGCCGGTCGTCGATCGCGCCGGCGCCGTGCACGATGCCGCACAGCCGCTTGCCGCCCTCCTGGGCGACCCTGATGAGGCGCTCGGCGGTGCCGGGCTCCGCGATGTCGCCGAGCACGACGCCGACGTCCACGCCGCCTTCGCGCAGGCGTGCGATCACCTTCTCGGCGTCGGCGTCGGGCCCGCTCCGCCCGGACAGGACGACGCGCCCGGCGCCCCTCTCGCCCAGCAGCCGCGCGGTGACGAGGCCGATGCCGCCGTACCCGCCGGTGATGATGTAGGCGCCGCCGCGCCGGACGATCCGCTTCTTCTTCGCCGCCGTCTCCGGCAGGACCGCCTGCCCGAGCCGCGCCACGTACCGCGTCCCCGCCCGCCAGGCGACCTCGCGGGCGGCGCCGTCGGCGAGAAGCTCCGCGACCAGGTCCTGCGGGCGGTCGATGTCCACATGCGTGGCCCGCTGCACGGTCCGCTCGAACGCCAGCACGCGCGTGAGCGCACTGACGAACCCGTGGCCGGGCAGCCCTTCCCCGCCGTCCAGGGCGAGGGCGTCGCGCGTCGCGACGTAGAGGCGCGGCCCGTCCGGCAGCGAACGGCTCACCCCGGCGACGGCGAGCACGAGATCCTCGTCGACCAGCTCGGCCGAGGGCACGAGAACGACGCCTTCGACCGGCTCGTCCATGGCCGGATGGTCGTCCGGCGTCCGGTTCGTCACCCGATGCCGGACGACCCGCTTCCCGCGCTCCGCCAGGCCGGCGGCCGCCACGTCGGCCAGCGCGTCGTTCTCCTCGGACAGCACCAGCCACGTGTCACCGGCGCGTTCGGCATCGGAGTCGGAGTCGGGAAGGGGGGATTCGTCCCAGACGAGTTCGACGAGTTTGTCTTCCAGGGGGACAGGGATGTCGGGGCGGTCGACCTTGCGCAGGACGACGCCCGTCGCCTCGGCCAGGAGGCCGCCGTCGGCGGACAGGAGGGTGACCGTGCCGGTCACGCCCTCGTCTTCGCGGACCACCGCCGCCTGGACGTGGCCGCCGCGGTGGGTCGGGCCGTAGACGCGGAGGCTGCCGATGGTCTCGGCCTGCCACAGGCCGCCCTCTCCGCCGTCCACCGGGCCGGCCGCCTCGTCCGACAGCACGGACAGGCAGCGGTCGAAGACCTCGGGGTGCAGCCGGTAGTGGCGGCTGCCGCGCTCGGCGGCGGCGACCTCGGTGGCGGCGACGGGCTCGGACGCCGCCGGCGCGCGGTGGTCCTCGCCGACGTCCGCGCTGGCCAGCCGCACCCAGGTGCCCGCCGGCGTCAGCGCGTGGATCTCGACCCGCTGCTCCGCCTCGGTGAACGTCGTGGTGACGGTCGTGTGGTCGGTGAGCGCGAGCGGCCGCTCCATCCACAGGCTGTTGACGCGGACGTCGTCGGTGCCGAGCGCGGTCGCGCCGGCGGCCAGTGCCATCTCGGCGAACGCGGCGACCGGGAGCACGTGCAGCCCGTGGACGGACGTGCCGGCGAGCCACGGCTGCGCGGCCAGGCCGACGTCGGCGCGCCAGGCGTGCCGGTCCTCGCCGGGCATCTCCACGTGCGCGCCCAGCAGCGGGTGCTCGTCCTTCTTGCCCGCCGTGCGGGCCGAGAGGTCGACCCAGTGGTGCTCGTGCCGCCACGGTGACTGCGGGACGCCGACGATGCGCCCGTCCGAGGGCGTGGCGACCTTGTGGCCGTGGGCGGCGAGGGTCGCGAGCTGCGCGTGGAAGGTCAGCGTGTCGTCGGTCTCCTCGCCCTTGCGCGCCCGCTTGAGCGTGTGGGTGACGAGCGCGCCCGTCCCGTCGAGGGTCTCGCCGACCGCGTGGGCGAGGATCGGGTGCGCGTTGACCTCGACGAACGTCCGGAACCCGTCCTCGGCGGCGGCCGAGACCGCGTCGGTGAGCCGCACCGCGTTGCGCAGGTTCGCGGCCCAGTGCTCGACGCCGAGCAGGGGGCCGGACGAGGGATCGGACCCGAGGTAGACACGGGGGTCGTCGAGGGCGGTCGTGTAGAGCTGGATGCCGTCGGCGAGCGGGGTGCCGCGCTCGGTGCCGACCTCGGCGAGGAGTTCGCGCAGTTCGGGGAGCAGCGGGTCGACCTGCGGGGAGTGTCCCGCGCCTTCGGCCTGGACCATCCGGGCGAGGCGTCCCTCGGCCTCGGCGCGCTTCACGACCTCGGCGATCTGGTCGGCGTCGCCGGTGACGACGGTCTGCTTCGGGGAGGAGTGCACGGCCGCGTAGACCTCGGGGAGGCCGTCCGCGAGGCGGGCGACCTCGTCGGCGGACGCGCCGAGGACCGCCATCGCGCCGCCGCCGACCAGGCGGGTCAGCAGCCGGGACCGGCGGCAGATGACGCGGACGCCGTCCTCCGGCGTGAGCGCCCCGGCGACGACGGCCGCCGCGACCTCGCCCATCGAGTGGCCGACCACCGCGCCGGGCGTGACGCCGTACGACTTCCACATGCGGGCCAGGGCGATCTGGATGGCGAACAGGACCGGCATGGCGTCGGCCGGCCCGGCCGGCTTGCGGCCCTCTTCGAGCAGCGCCCACAGGTCGGGGCCGCCCTCCTCGGCGAACAGGCCGTCCAGGTCGTCGATGGCCTCGGCGAACGCGGGCTCCTCCTCGAGGAGGCGCTGCGCCATGCCCGCGCGCTGCGCGCCGTACCCGGAGAAGACCCACACGGGACGGCCCGGCATACCGAGCGCGGAACCCGTCACCACACCGGGGTGGGGACGGCCTTCGGCGAGGGCGGTCAGCCCTTCGACGAACCCCGCGCGGTCCCTGGCGGCGACGGCGGCGCGAGCTCGTCCGCGGCCGGCGCGCCGGTGCAGCGTCCGGGCGACGTCGGCGAGCTTCACATCGTCCTGGGCCGGGAGCCACTCGGCGAGAAGGGCCGCGTGGTCGCGGATACGGTCGTCGCTGGTGTCCGACAGCGGGAACGTCCTGACGACGGCCGGGTGGACGGTCGTCTCCTGCGCGGGCGCCTCTTCCAGGACGACGTGCGCGTTCGTCCCGCCGAAGCCGAACCCGGACACGCCCGCGCGCGCGGGGTGGCCCCTGTCGGGCCACGGCGTCTCCTCCGCGACGACCGCGAGGTGCAGTTCGTCGAACGGGATGTGCGGGTTGGGTTCCTTGTAGTGCGCGCTAGGCGGGATGACCCGGTGATGCAGCGCGAGGACGGCCTTGATGAGCCCGGCTATGCCCGCCGCGGACTCCATGTGACCGAGATTCGACTTCGCGGAGCCCAGCAGGAGGGGCGCGTCGTCTTCGCGTCCCGCACCGAGGATCTCGCCGACCGACTTGGCCTCGATCGGGTCGCCGAGGAACGTCCCGGTCCCGTGGGCCTCGACGTAGTCGACCTCGCGCGTGTCGATGCCCGCGGTCGCGTAGACGTCCCGGAGCAGGGCGCGCTGCGCGTCGGAGTTCGGGGCGACGAGGCCGTTGGAGCGCCCGTCGGAGTTGACGCCGGAGCCCCTGACGACGGCGAGGATCCGGTCGCCGTCCCGCTGCGCGTCCGAGAGGCGCTTCAGGACGACGGCGCCGCAGCCCTCCGCGCGGACCATGCCGTCGGCGGACGCGTCGAACGCCTTGCAGTGCCCGTCCGCCGCCGTCCCGCCCGCGAGGTCGAACGTCATCGTGACGGTCGGCGACAGCAGCAGGTTCACGCCGCCCGCGAGCGCCACATCGGCCTCGCCGCTGCGCAGCGCCTGGACGGCGAGGTGCGTGGACACCAGCGACGACGAGCACGCCGTGTCGACGATCATGCTGGGGCCGCGCAGGTCGAGCAGGTAGGACAGCCGGTTCGCGATGATGCTGAGCGCGGCGCCGGTCGCCGTGAACGGTTCCAGGGACGCCAGGTCGGACGCGGTGAACGCCGCGTACTCGGGCGCCGACACGCCGACGAACACGCCGGTGCGGCTGCCGCGCAGCGACGCCGGGCCGATGCCCGCGTGCTCGAACGCCTCCCACGCCACTTCGAGGACGAGGCGCTGCTGCGGGTCCATGACGGCGGCCTCGCGCGGCGTGATGCCGAAGAACTGCGCGTCGAACCCGGCGACGTCGTCGAGGAAGCCGCCGAGCCGGGTCGTCCTGCCGAGGAGGTCGCGGACCTCGGGGGAGCCGTCGTCGAACGGGTCCCAGCGGCCGTCCGGCACCTCGCGGACGGCGTCGCCGCGTCCGGTCAGGAAGCGCCAGTAGTCGGCGGGGCCGGTCAGGTCGCGGTCGCCGCCGGGGAAGCGGCAGCCGATGCCGACGACGGCGATCGGCTCGTCGTTCGCGGCCGTCCGGACGGGCTCCGGCTCGGCCTGCGGCTCCTGCGCGGCGCCGCCCGCCAGCGCGACGGAGAGCTTGTTGATCGTGGGGTATTCCCAGACGAGGGTGGCCGGCAGGGAGCGTCCCAGCATCTGCTCCAGGTCGCCGGCGATCGCGACGGCGTCCCGGGACGCGAGCCCGAACTCCTCCAGGGGACGGTCGGGGTCGATCTCGGCGGCGGTGGTCCGGGAGCGACGCGCGATCTGCTCGATCAGGTGCCGGCGGATCGAATCCCCACTGATCCGAGTCTCGTCCTGCGGGGTCTCCCGCGCGGCTCCGGAACGATCATTGCTCTGCATGCGCTGGGGTCCCCCCATGAAACCGGGATCGTTCATCGAAGCGGAGGGACCACTTTGTCCTACACTGACCGGCTTACGATGCGCATCCAGACCACTTTTCTCAGCGACGTCTTGTCACGGTGATGACAAGACTCGGGAGTAACCAATGTGGCCTGATGGGATAGTTGAGGCAGCCCGGCACAGAGTCAGGGCTGAGTAACGAGACGCCAACCAATAGTAACAATAGCGACGACTGCTTTTAGGGGGAAGCGGCGGATTTCCCGGCGGTACGGGACCCTCGCCGTACGGACTCTTGACCCGGGGCCGATACCGATGGGCGCTGGCGGTGGTGGCCGTCAGCGCGTTCATGACCACCATGGACAACACGGTGGTCTTCACGGCGCTGCCCACGATCATGGCCGACCTCGACATGTCGTCCTCGGCCAAGGACTGGGTCGCCACCGGGTACATCCTGATGTTCTCCTGCCTGATGATCACGGGCGGGCGGCTCAGCGACGTGTACGGCTGCCGCGTCACGTTCACGTCCGGCATGGTCGTGTTCACCGCCGCGTCCGCCGTCTGCGGGCTCGCGCAGACCTCCGAGGTGCTCATCGTCGCCCGCATCGTGCAGGGCGCCGGGTCCGCGCTCGTGCTCCCCGCCACGCAGGTCATGGTCACCGTCGGACGCAACGACAAGCAGCGCTCGATCGGCAACATCGCCTTCATCGGCGCCGCGTCCGCCGCGACCGCGCTCGGCCCCGCGATCGGCGGGTTCATCGTCGAGCACTGGCACTGGGGCTGGATCTTCCTGATCAACATCCTGCCCGGCATCCTGGTGACCGTCCTCGGCCTGTTCGTCCTCACCTCCCGCGGCGAGAACAAGCACTCCCGCATCGACCTGCCCGGCGTGCTGATCTCCGCGACGATGCTGTTCGCGTTCATCTACGGGCTGGAGGCCGGCAACAAGCACGGCTGGGCCGACCCGTCGGTGCTCAGCGTCTTCGCGCTCGGCGCGATCGCGCTCGCCTGCTTCATCGTGGTGGAGAACTGGGCCCCGGAGCCGATGATCGACCTGCGGTTCTTCCGCAACCGGGTGTTCACCGGCGGGCTGCTGTCGCAGATGCTCTACGGCATCGGCTTCAACGGCATGATGTTCTACTCGCAGCCGTTCCTGCAGCGCTTCCTCGGCTTCTCGCCGTCCGAGGCGGGCCTGGTCATGCTGCCGCCGGCCCTCGCGATCATCGTGCTGACGCCGGTGGCGTTCCTGATGGCCGCCAAGATCGGCCCGCGCCCGGCGATCGGCGCCGGCATGGCGCTGATGGGCCTCGGCATGGTGCTGTTCTCCATGCTGCAGGTCGGCGACGGCTACGCCGACCTGATGCCCGGCGTCATGCTCGTCGGCGTCGGCGCCGCCCTCGGCATGCCGCTGGTGATGTACGTGCTGAAGGCCGTCCCGGAGCGGCGGGCCGGGGTCGCGAGCGGCGTCATCAACGTGATCCGCGAGGCCTCGGGCGCGTTCGGCATCGCCATCGTCGGCCTCCTCATCCTCCACATCCCGGACGAGGGCGCGAGCGCCGCCGAACTGGAGACGTTCCGCGCCGGCACGTCCTCGGGCCTCATCCTCGGCGCCGTCCTCGTCCTCATCGGCGGCCTGATCAGCGCCCTCACCCTGCCGAGCCGCCGCGGCTGGCTCGGCCCGAAGCACGGCAGGACGCCCCCGGTCATCGCCGACGCCCCGAAGTCCGACCCGGCCGCGACCCCCCGCGACCCGGTCCCGGCCCTCGTCGCGCCCGCGTCCGAGCCCCTCACGGCGCCCGTCGCCGTGGCGAGCGCCGCCCCACCGAACGTGCCCCTCCCGCTTCCCGTCACCTGGGAGGACGACCCCATGCCGGACGAGCCCGTCCCCGCCCCCACTCCAGGCCCCCACTGGTGGACCGACGACCTGAAGCCCACGGAGGACACCTACTCCTGGCAGGACGACGACCAGCCCGTCCCCTCGGCCCCATGGTCCGTACCCCCCGCCTCCCCGCCGCCGTCCCCCGGCCCCGCGAACACCTGGGAGGACTGGCCCGCCACCGACCCCGCCGGCCCGGCCGCCCCGCTCCCGGGTCCTCCCCCGCAGGTCCCCGCCAAGAGCGCCATAAGGCCCGCTCAACCCACCGAGGCGGCGCGTACCCCGGAGAAGCGTCCAGCCAGCGATGTGAACGTCGCACCGGACGAAACCGTCCTGGAACAGGCTCCCGCGCACACCAAGCCCGTCACCGCGGAACAGGACCGCGTCCAGAGCCGTATCCCACCGCTCGCGGCCGAGGCGGCGGAGTCGGGCGCACCGGAGCGCGCGGAGGAAGCACCGGCCTCGTTGCGGGCGTCCTGGAACCCCACTGAGGCGGGGCAGAGCGTATCGCCGCCGGCGACGGCCGTGGGTGAGGACGAGGTGCTCGAGGGGGAGCGGCCGGCACCGCCTGACGGGTGGTACGTGCCCTATGCCCCGGAAGAGGACGGCCCGGCGGAAGAGCCACAGGTCAGCCCGCGTAGCGACGCCTGGTAGGAGGCACCGTGAGCAGAATCGTGATCTTCGCGGCCGGGTCGCGGGGGGACATCCAGCCCTGCGTCGCGCTCGGGCGGGCGCTGCGGGCCCGCGGGGACGAGGTGCGGCTCGTGGCGAGCGCGCGGTACTCGCCGATGGTCGTCGCGGCGGGGCTGGAACTGGCGCCGCTGACGGCCGATCCGACGGAGATCCTCGAATCCGACGCTGGGCAGGAGTTGCTCGCCGGCGGGCGGAATCCGGTGAAGTTCCTCGGCGGGTTCCGGCGCATCCTCGGGCCTATGGCCGAACGGCTGCTGGCCGAGTGTTTGGACGCTTGTAAGGGCGCGGACCTCGTCTTGGGGCCTACTCTCGGTTTCCTTCCGCGCCATATCGGTGAGCATCTCGGGGTCCCTTGGGCGCTGATTCATTTCCAGCCGAGCGAGCCGACGGGCGCTTTCCCGCATCCGTTCGTCCCGCAGGCGGGGGCGCTCGGGCCGTGGGCGAAGCGGGCGAGCTTCCGGGCGGTCGACCAGATCGCGTGGCAGCTGTCGCGGCCCTTCATCAACCCGTGGCGGGACGAGACGCTGGGCCTGCGGCGGCTGCCGCTGCGGGGGCGGCGGCCGGACGGTCCGGTGCTGGCGTGCTTCAGCCCGGTGGTCGTCCCGAGGCCGAAGGACTGGGGACCCAACGTGCACCTGACGGGGTACTGGTTCCTTGAGGAGCCCGAGTGGGAGCCCCCGGAGGAGCTCGCGGAGTTCCTCGCGGCCGGGCCCGCGCCCGTCTACGCCGGGTTCGGAAGCATGGTCCCGAAGGACGCCGAGGTGACCGACCTGACCGTGCGGACGGCGTTGAAGCTCGCCGGGGTACGCGGCATCGTGCAGGGCGATCCGGCGACGTCGGACGAGGACGTGCTCGCGGTCCGGGACGTCCCGCACTCGTGGCTGTTCCCGCGCATGGCGGCGGTCGTCCACCACGGCGGCGCCGGGACGACCGCGGCCGGGCTGCGGGCCGGCGTGCCGACCGTCGTGTGCCCGTTCTTCGGCGACCAGCCCTACTGGGGCGAGCGCGTGGCGGCGCTGGGCGCGGGCACGAAGCCGCTGCCGTTCCGCGCGATGACGGTGCCGAGGCTCGCGTCGAAGATCCGGCAGGCGGTCCGGGACCGGGACATGGCGGACCGCGCGGACGCCCTCGGGCGGCGCGTCCGGGCCGAGGACGGCGTCGGCCGCGCCCGCGAGATCATCGACTCGCTCCTGCCGGCGCGTTGACCCGCGGCCCGCTCCGCTGACAGGGCGGCCCCGCCGGTGAGGCCGGGGTCAGGGCGCGCCGTGGTCCGGTACTTCGGCCCAGGACCACCCTGAGCCGTCCGGGTTCGGGACGATCGCCCGCTTGGTGCGCGGATTGTGCGGCGGCCTCGGCCGCGGCGGGCCGTCCGCCCAGGGACGCCACGGCGCGCCGCCGGCCGGGGCGCGCCCGTTGCCCCCCTCGGGGCCGCCGTCGGGCGTCCGGAAGACCATGCGCGGCGGCTCCGCGGCGCCCGCCGGCGGCACCGAGGCGGGCCGGAGACGTTGCTGCGCGGCCTCCGGCGCCGGGCGCGCCCGTTCGTGCGCGAGCGGCGGCTCCGCCGGTCTGAAGACCTCGCGGGGCGGGGCGTGGCGGGGCGGCCGGGGCGCCGGGGCGCGGACGGCCTCGTGCGCGTCCGCGTGCTGCGGGGCGGGCGGAGCGGGCGGAGCGGGCGGAGCGGCGCCCGCCTCCTCCCAGTGGAGGGCGTACGGGTACGGCTGCTCGTCCGGGAGGCGCGGCGGCCGGACGGTCGCCCCGGCCGGGACCATGGCGCTGTGCTCCCGCAGGTCCATGCGGGCGTGCAGGCCCGCGAGGAACGGCGGCAGCCACCAGTTCGCCGCGCCCATGAACCGCATCGTCGCCGGGACGAGCAGCGAGCGGACGAGCACGGCGTCCACGACGACCGCGACGAACATGCCGACGCCGATCAGCTTGACGACCGTGATGCCCGCCATGCTGAACGCGCCGATGACGACGAGGAACAGCAGGGCCGCGCTGGTGATGATGCCGCCCGTGTGCTGCATGCCGGACGCGACGGCCGTCCGGTTGTCGTGCGTGCGGTCCCATTCCTCCCGGATGCGGCTGAGCAGGAAGACCTCGTAGTCCATCGACAGGCCGAACACGACCGCGAGGATGAGGATCATGCTGGTGGCCTCGACGCCGCCCGTCGGGGTGAAGTTCAGGACGCCGGCGAGATGCCCGTACTGGAAGCCCCACACGATCGCGCCGAACGAGGCGCCGATCGACAGGACGTTCATCACGATCGCCTTCAGCGGCAGCACGATCGACCCGAAGAACATGAAGAGCAGGATGAACGTGGCGACCCCGACGAAGAGCGCCATCTTCGGCAGGGTGCGCATCAGGCTGGACATCAGGTCCATCTGCGCGGCCGTGCTGCCGCCGACGTCGACGTGCATCGGGTAGCCGTCCTTGGACAGGCTCATCCCGCGGATGTCGGAGACGAGGTCCTGGGCGTTCTGGGCCATCGGCTCGTACTTGTGCGTGACGGAGATGCGCACGCCCCCGTACGAGCCCGAGTAGCCGGTGAACTGGGCCTCCGTGACACCGGGGAGCTTCTCCAGGCGCTGCCGGAAGTCCTCCAGGTAGGGCGGGATGGGGTCGTCCTTCTTGGCGGGCTTCCAGTCGCGCGGGATGAGGTCTCCGGAGATGACCACGTCGATGGGCTCGGCGGAACCGTTGGGGAACTCGCTCTTGACGGTCTCGACCACCTGGCGGGTGGGGCTGCCCTTGGGCAGGACGCGGGCGTCCACACTCCCGAACTGGACGTTCAGGAACGGCACGAACATCACGCCGAGGATGACGAGCACGACCGTGAAGTACGGCAGCGGATGCTTCATCACGCTGTGGCCCAGGCGGTACCAGAAGCCGCTCTCGGGGTCGCGCTGCGCGCGCTTGGCCGTGGGTCGCCGCCATGGCATGCGGCCGATCTCGACGCGCGGCCCCAGCAGCGCCAAGAGCGTCGGGAGGAGGACCGTGGCGCCGAAGACGGCGACCATGACGGTGGCTATGCCGGCGAGCCCGATCGTCCGGAGGAACATCTGCGGGAAGAGCAGCAGCCCGGCGAGAGCCGCCGACACGGTGACGCCGCTGACGATGATGGTGCGGCCCGCGGTCGCCATGGTGGCGGACAGGGCCGACTGCCGGATCGGCTTCAAGTCAGTCTTGTACGCCTTCTTGGCGGCCTTGCGCGAAGCCCTGTCCCGCTCACGTTTCCACGGTTTGCCCGGTGGCAGCCCGTGCGCGGACATGCCTCGCTCCAGTTCCTCACGGAACCGGCTGATGATGAACAGCGAGTAGTCGATCGACAGGCCGACGCCCATCATCGTGACGACTTCCAAGGCGAACGACGTCACGTCCGCCGCATACGTCACCACATGGAGGACGGCCAGGCCGCCGATCGTCGAGAAGATCGCCACGGCCATCGGCAGCGTCGACGCCATGAACGCGCCGAACAGCACCATCAGCAGGATGAGCAGCGGCAGCGCGGTGATCATCTCGGCGCGCACGATGTCGGCGACGACCTGCTTGCCGAACTCCTCGCCCAGCGGGACGCTGCCGCCGTACTGGACGCTGAGCCCCGGCGCCGACAGCCGCTCCTTCACGGCGTGGTAGTTCTCGGCCTTGGTCGCGCCGTCCTTGCCGCGCAGCTTCACCGCGACGAACGTCTTGTGCCGGTCGTGGGACGCGAACGTCTCCGCCGCCTTACCGTCGAACGACCAGTAGGAGATGATCTCCTCGACGTTCGCCTTCGGCAGCCGCGACACGGTGGTGATGACGCTCGCCTCGTAGCGCGGGTCGTTCACCGTCATCGTGTCGCTGGAGTACAGGACGAGGACGTCGGGGTTGGTGCTGCCGAAGTAGGTCGCGCCCAGCTTGGCGACGAGCGTGGAGGACGCGTCCGGGTCCTCGAAGCCGCCCTCCTTGAACTTGGCGAACACGCCGAGGCCCCAGCCGCCCGCGATGACGGTCGTCACCAAGATCAGCACAAGGCTGGTCCAGCGTCGCCGGTGGATGAGACGCCCCAGCCCCGAAAGCATGATCCTCCTGTTTCGCCGCGGCCGGCGGGCCGCCACGGACGTGAGCTACTTGCGGGACGCTACTTGCGAGAAGCGAGGCGCGCCGCGGTCGTCGGCAGCTTGCCGTCAAGGTAGCGCTGCCGCGTCGCCGCGCGCGCGATCTTTCCGCTGGACGTGCGGGACACGCCGCCGGGCTCGATCAGCACGAAGTCGTGGACGCTCATCTCGTGCTCGATGTTGACGGCGCCGCGCACCGCCGCCTCGACCTCGTCCGCGTCCAGCCGTCCGAGGGGGACCCGGCGGTTGCGCTCGGCCACGATGACCAGGCGCTCCGTCTCCTCCCCGGTGAGCGCGAACGCCGCGACGTACTCGGGACGGATGGCGGGGTGCGCCTCCTGCGTCGTGACCTCGATGTCCTGCGGGTAGTGGTTGCGGCCGTCCACGATGATGAGGTCCTTGATGCGGCCGGTGACGTACAGCTCGCCTTCGTGGACGACGCCGTAGTCGCCCGTCTTCATCCAGGGCCCGGCGGGGAGTTCCCCGGGCTCGCGCAGCTCGCCGCCGAACGTCTCCTGGCTCCGCTCGGAGTTGCGCCAGTACCCGGGCGCGGTGTTGGGGCCGTGCACCCAGATCTCGCCGACGCGGCCGTCCGGCTGCTCCAGCCGGGTCTCCGGGTCGACGATCGCGACGAGCTGCCCGTAGGGGCCGCCGCACGACACGAGCTCGGACCCGCCGTCACTGAGCCGCAGCTCGCCGCGGGTGAGCGCCTCCCGGTCCACGGAGATGATCTTCGGCGGGGTGTCCTCGGCCGCCGCGGACACGAACACGGTCGCCTCCGCCAGCCCGTAGCCCGGCGCCTGCGCGCCCGGCCGCAGCCCGGCCGGCGCCAGCGCCTCCGCGAACGTCGACAGCGTCGACGTGCGGATCGGCTCGGCGCCGTTCAGGCAGGTCGTGAGGCCGGACAGGTCCAGACTCGCGATCTTCTCCGGCGACACCGCCGACGCGACGTACTCGTAGGCGAAGTTCGGCCCCGCCGTGTAGACGTTCTTGCCCGGCCGCTGCGCGATCAGCTGCAGCCAGCGCATCGGGTTCATGATGAACGACACGGGGTCGGTGTAGATGGCATGGTCGCCGTTCACCAGCGGCAGCGCCATCGTCGCGATCAGCCCCATGTCGTGGAACAGCGGCAGCCAGCTGACCAGCTCCGGGTCCGGCCGGTCGGGCGCCCACCCGGCCCACAGCTGCGCCGCGTTCGCCGTCACGTTCCCGTGCGTGATCTCCACACCCGCGGGGCGGCGCGTCGACCCCGACGTGTACTGCAGGTACGCGAGGTCGTCGAACGCGATGGGCTCGTCGTCCCACCGGTCGGCCAGCGCGAGATCGACCTCCTCGGCGAAGAGGATCTCCTTCGGCTGCGGGACGTCGTGGTCGGCGAGGAACTTCTCCACGTGCGGCAGCGCGTTCCGCGTCGTGACGATCACCGCGGGCTCGGCGTCGGAGTAGGCGCCGATCAGCCGGTCGGCGTGCCCGGGAAGGTCCGGCGAGAACAGCGGCACCGCGATGACGTGCGCGTACATCGCGCCGAGCATCGTCATCATGTACTCCAGCGTCTGCGGCAGCAGCAGCGCGGCCCGCTCACCGGGCCCGGTCACCTGCCGCAGCGTCGCCGCGACCGCCCGCGCGCGCCGGTCCGTCTCCGCCCAGCTCACCGTGATGTGCGCGCCCGCCGGGTCGGCCGAGTAGTCGACGAAGGTGTAGGCCGGCGCGTCCGGCTTCTCCTCCGCCCACCTCGCGACCCGTTCGATCAGCGGGGTGCGGCCGGAGCCGCCGGGCAGGAGTTCGGGAAGCAGCGAGCCCAATGCCATTGATCATTCTCCCGAGGGGACGGGCCTGACGGGACCCTGTGCGGTACGGGTGGGCGCCATCGGCGGATGTGGGCCGCGTCAGCCGGACGGCTGTGTCTGGACGGCCCGGCGACCGGCGATGATCGTAAAGCTACCGGATGGTAGTCAGTGAGCGATATTAGCCCGCGGACACATTCGGCAGCGCCGGGTTTGTCACCCTCGTGACAAGAGGAAATCCCCCTTCACACATGGGCGTACGCGCCGTCACCGACCGTGCCGGAGCCTACTGGTCAACGGCGAAGATCCGCTCCACGATGCCCCGGCGGTGCCGCCCCTGGTAGGTCGTCTCCGGGTTCACCTCGTCCGGAAGCTCGGCCAGGTAGCGGCTCTCCGCGTCGATCAGCTGCTCCAGCTCGCCGCGGTCGAGGAACACGCCCTTGCACCCCGGGCATTCCTCGATCACGACCCCGTGGCGCTCATGGGTGTCGAGCCTCGACTCGCACTTCGGGCATTGCAGCGTCGCGTCTGACATACCGGATCCCCTGTCCGTCACGACAGCGTTTACAGTCCGGCGGTCAGCTTACTGACACCGGGCCCGATTTGGGGTGGCACGTCCTTCGATACGGCTGTCTAGAACGGGCGCACCCACCGTTCTCGTCGTCGACGAACCGCGTCATCCGTCGGACAGGGCCCGCCGCAGTGCCAGCCGCCGCCGCACCAGGGCGACACAGGCGAAACCCCACAAGAGGCCGATCTCGGCCACGAGCGCGACGGCGATGACGACCGCCCAGTCCGTCTCGTCCGACTCCCGCATCCCGGCCGGCGCCACCAGCGTCATCCGGCTCTCCCCGGGCGCCACCACCGGCCCCGCCGGCGCATTGACAGGAGGCAGCGCAACCGCCCCGGGCGGCGACACGGTAGGCAGATCCGGCACTTCAAACCCTCCCGGCGACGGACCGCCCGCCCCACCGTGACCCCCCTGAGTCGGCGCAACCCCAGAATGTCCACCCGGCAACGGCCCACCCGTCGACGTATGGCTACCGCCAACGGTCGGCTCCGGGCTAGCAGGTTGCGCCGACACACAGGGCCTCTGACCCGCGCTCGCCTTACTGGACGTGCAGTGACCGGCCGTGGGCGCAACCCCAGAATGGCCACCCGGCAACGGCCCGCCTGTCGGCGTATGGCTGCCACCAACGCTCGGCCCCGGGCTGGCAGGCTGCGCAGACGGACACGTCCTCCCACCCGCACTCGCTTTACTGGACGTGCAGTGACCAGCCGTGGGCGCAAGCCCAGAATGGCCACTCTGGGATGGCTTGGCCCCCGTTGGCTTCGACGTAGGGCACGCACCACCACCCGCACACGGCACACCTGCCGACGAGTGACCGCCACCCACAGTCGGCCTCGGGCTAGGAGGTTGCGCAGACGTACAGGGCCTTCCACCCGCGCTCGCCTTACTGGACGTGCAGTGTCCGGCCCCGGGCGGCGTGACGGAGTGGCCGCTCGGGGTCGGCTTGCTCCCTGAGGGCTGCGTCGTAGGGCACGGTCGGGTGTGCGTGCACGGCGCTCTTGTCGGCGAGTGGCCGTCACCTGCAGTCGGCTTCGGGCTAGGGGGCTGCGTGGTCGGGCATGGGTTTTCGTGTGCGTTCGGCTTGCCGGTTCCGCACGGCTGCGGGCACGGGTCGTCGCCAGTCTTGGTCTTGGTGGACGGGCAGTCACCGGGTGTGCTGGAGAGGGCGAATTCCGCGCGGAGCGTGCGGCGGAGGGCGTTCGAGGCGTCCGCTACTGCGACGACGCTCAGGGACGGAGCAGACATCGCTGAGGGTGGGACTCGGATGGTGGCCGTTCGTTCTTGGGCGTCCTCGCCCAGGTCGCCCAGGGGGCAGCGGAGCCGGTGGGCGGAATCGGGCAGGCAGCCTGGAGAGTGCCGCGTCCAGGAAAGGGGGCGTTCGGCGGTGAGGCGCAGGGCCGTGTTGTGAGCGACGCCGTCTTCGGCGTGGACGCGGACCGTGTAGGTCAGGGCGTAGTCCGGTCCGGTGGTGGTGACCTTGGAGGTCGTGATGTCCATCAGCAACTGGACGGCGGGCTGCTCGGCCTCGGCGGACGTGCTCGCCAGCGTCAGTGGCGCGGCCAGTGCGGCACCGGCCGCGATGGCGCCCCAGCGTGTCCTCACCGTTCCCCCCCAGCGGTCTCCTGCATGGCTGCCAGGGGGGCGGCGCCGTGGCGCCGGGCACAGACTGTTATTGCCACGTCGCGCGGGCGAGTAACGTGCATCACTCTGGCAACCACCCCTCTTTCGCACAGTGAAATCGGTTCTCCGTAGAATCGGGTGGGTTGCGAGGGAGAGGAGACCCGGGGTGGCGGAGGCCGTTCGGTCGCTGGAGCGCGCGTTCGACCTGCTGGAGCATCTGGCGGACGCGGGGGGCGAGATGGCGCTGTCGGAGCTGACGGAGGTCTCCGGGCTGCCTATGCCGACGATCTACCGGCTGATGCGGACGCTGGTGAACCAGGGTTACGTGCGGCAGGAGCCGTCCAAGCGCTACGCCCTGGGCCCGCGGCTCGTCCGGCTGGGCGAGGGCGCGAGCCGGCTGCTCGGCACGTGGGCGCGGCCGGTGCTGGCCCGGCTGGTGGACGAAATCGGCGAGACGGCCAACATGGCGGTACTCGAAGGCGACGAGGCCGTCTACGTCGCGCAGGTGCCGTCCAAGCATTCGATGCGCATGTTCACCGAGGTGGGACGGCGCGTACAACCGCATTGCACCGGTGTAGGGAAGGCGCTGCTGTCGCAACTGCCCGATCAGCGGGTGCGGGAGATCCTGGCGCGGACCGGCATGGACGCGCACACCCCCAAGACCTTCACCGACCCCGACGCGCTCCTGGCGGAGCTGCGGCGGATCCGCGAGCGGGGCTACGCGCTGGACGACGAGGAGCAGGAGATCGGTGTCCGCTGCGTCGCGGTGCCGCTGCCCGGGGCGCCGGCGCTGACGGCGATCTCGGTCTCCGGCCCGTCCGGACGCATGACGCGCGAGGCCGTCCCGGACGTCGTGCCCATCATGCGGGACGCCGCCGAGCGGTTCGCGAAAGAGCTGAGCCCGGCCACGTGACGCGGCCGGGCCTCAGGTGACGCGGGTCAGTCGACGGGTTCGCCGACGATGACGGTGGGCCGGCCGCCGCGCTCCCAGGTGACGAAGTCGCCCGCGGACTTGACGAGCAGGGCGGCCAGCCACAGGGCCAGGCCGGTGTCGTCGGCGATGCCCGCGATCGGGATCACGTCGGGAATGGCGTCGATCGGGGAGACGATGTAGACGAGCCCCAGGGCGAGCAGTCCGAGCGTCCCGAAGGACATGCCCTTGTACCGCCCGCGCAGGACCGACTTCAGCATCCGGGGGACGGCGCGTACCCGCGTCCAGAGCCCCGGGGCGTCGGGCTGAAGTGTCTCGCTGTAGATCTGCCACGCCTGCCCGGCGGCGGCCGCACTGCGCTTCCTGTCCACAGGCACTCCTCGTCCGAACGTTCGGAGGGCGCGCCCCCGCGGCGCCCACGCATAACTAGGACGCGACGTCTGCCGGAAATGTTCCCTCACCTCGGGCATGAGGCGGGAGTCACAGGCGCCGCGCCGGAGGCGGTGCCGGAATGATCGCGGAGGATGCCTGCAAAACATCGCGCCGCGGTTCCATCCGGGTTACCTGAGGTGAGTCCTTCATCACTCTCCTGGACGACCTGCGGCGTTTCACGGCGTGTTCCCTCGCGCGCACTGCGAGCATGGGCCCGCGGGCGCCTCCCCCAGCACGACCGGCACGGCCCGTCGAGCATCGCAGGAGCTGACGAACCGACATGAGCGGCGACCCTACGCACCGTCCCGTCCACGGCGTCGCGGCAGGCGACGCCTACGTCGCGCTGCCGCCGACCGCGGTCGACGCGGCCGCCTCGGGCCCGACCCGGCTGATCGCGGCCTGGCCGGGTTTCGACCCGCCCCGCACGGCGGCCGCACTCGCGGCGGCGGTCCCGATGACCGGCGTGCCGGTGTGGCGGGTCTTCCTCGACCTGCCGGGACGCTCGCCCGGCGGGCTCGGCTCGGGCGCGATCCTGGAGACCGAGGCCATCGAGCTGTACTGCGCGGCGGTGGAGAGCGCCGTCGAGCGGCTGCCCGGCGCCCTCGCGGAGATCCGCCGCGACCTCGCGCTCCCGGACGGCCCCGTCGCCCTGGCCGGCTTCAGCGCGGGCGCCGCCGCCGCGCTGCTGGCCGTGCTGCGCGGCGCGGTGCCGGTGAGCACCGCCGCGCTCGTGGCGCCCGTCGTCGCCCCGGCGCGGGCCGCGCGGGCGGTGGAGAAGCGGTCCGGCCGCGACCGGGACTGGACGGCGCACGCCGCCGGCCTCGCCGACCGGCTCGACCTCGGCTCCCTCGCCTCCGGGCTCGCCGGGCGGGACGTCCCGACGCTGCTCATCGGCGGCGCGAAGGACCGCGTCGTCCCCGCGCGGGAGATCACGTCCCTGCGCGACGCCCTGCGCGGGCACGGCACCGGGCCGGTCGAGTCCGCCACGTTCCGCATGGGGCACGCGCTGGCCGCCGAGCCCGGCACCGAGCCCCGCCCGCCGATCACCGAGGCCGTCCAGGTGGACACCGCCCTCACCGACTGGTTCCGCGACCACCTGGCCCGCCCGCTGACCGACCGGGCCGCCGGCCCGCCCGCCGACGCGGACCCGGTGCCGGACCAGGCGGGCGATGGCGATCCGGCCGGCGGGGCGCCGGCCGGCGATCTGCACGGGGCCTGGGCCGCGAGGTGAAACGCCCGGCGGGCGCGGTTCGGCGCCCGCCGGGCGGGTGGTGGATCCACACGGATCAGCCGCGGGACAGGACCTCGTAGCGGACGGGGATCACGCCCGCCCCGGTACCGCCGACCTTCTTCATCGCGGCCCTGGACAGGTCCAGGCAGCGGCCGCCCGCGTACGGGCCCCGGTCGTTGATGCGGACGGTGACCGACCGGCCGTTGTTCTTGTTCGTCACGCGGACCTTGGAGCCCATCGGCAGCGTCTTGTGCGCGGCCGTCAGCTCGCTCGGGTCGAAGCGCTCACCGCTCGCCGTCATCTGGCCCTCCCAGTAGTAGGAGGCCTCGCAGGAGCCCGAGTCGATCACCTTGTCGTGCTTCTTCCCGGTCTTCTTCTTCGGCTTCGCCAGGTGCGCCGCCTTGGTGTCGGACTTG
Organism: Actinomadura latina NBRC 106108; assembly: GCF_001552195.1. Taxonomy (GTDB): domain Bacteria; phylum Actinomycetota; class Actinomycetes; order Streptosporangiales; family Streptosporangiaceae; genus Spirillospora; species Spirillospora latina. The sequence continues at coordinate 315,972 of NZ_BCQS01000003.1, read as the reverse complement.
TGAGCCTTCTTCTTCGCGGACTCGGTCGGCGACGGTTCCGGTGCGCGCGGCTCGCCGCGGCTCGCCCGCGGCGGATCGGCGTTCGGCCGGCCGGCCAGCGGGTCGGCGGGCGGTGGCGCGGTCTGCGCGGCCTGCGCCGATCTTGCGGATCCGCCGTTGTTGGCCAGCGCGAACGCGCTCGCCGCCAGGACGGCGACGGCGGCGGCTCCGGAGACGATCAGGATGGTACGAAGGCGTGTTCGCAGAAGACGCCTGACAGGGCTACCCACAGATGGGTCCTTTGTTCGGGGACAGGGCCCCGGACGCCCGGCTCATCTCACGGCGCGCTCGGGCGACCTCGTTCGTCCCCGAGTCGTTCGCCGCCCGCGGGTCCTCGCCCGCTCGTCTCCGCGCCGCTCTCTCGCGTGCGCGTCCGCGTCATCGCGGTCCGGCGTCCGGCACGTGCGGCTGGAAAGGCATCTTCACTTTTGATCAGAAGTGCCGCACAAGTCCTTGACCGTACGTTGCGTGTCGCGTGAATCAAGACGTAGGGCCCTAGTTTGTGGGGTTTGTCACCCTAGTCTTTGCGCTGGGGAGTTGACCGGCTCCATGCGGTAACTGGGTTTGTAGATCTTCTTTACTCGCCATTGAAGGTGTGATCTCGGACATATAACAATCGCTTGCTCGGCAAACGGAACGGGGCGTTCCGCACATGCCATCGCATGTGCGGAACGCCCCGTGAGCGCGGCGGAGAGTGTGCGCGTCACCCGATCCCGGGCAGCGCGGGCAGCGCGGGGAGCCCGAGCGCGGCCGCGTCGGGCATGGACAGCGGGCCGTCCGATCCCGGGCCGCTCGCCGGGCGCGCGGCCCGCTCCTTGGCCTTGAGCACGTCCACGACCCGCCCGACGCCCTGCTCCGGCTGGTCGAGGTTCGCGCCGGCCTTGTTCACGGTGCCGTTCGCCTTCCCGAGGACGTCGTCGGACGGCACCGGCGTGGCGTGCCGGGCCCCCGCCGGGAACAGCCCGGAGCCGACCGGCAGCCCGCCGGGCTGCGCCGAGCCGAGCACGGGCGGCACGGCCGGCAGATCCGCGGGAAGCGCCATGCTCACCGGCATGTCGGCGCGGCGGGCGCCCAGGCAGTCACCCTTGGCCAGGCCGCCCAGCGGGGTCCGGCCGACGGCGGGCAGCGGCGTCTCCGGCAGGCCCGCGCCGGTCTTCGAGTTGACCGTCCTGCCCGGGTTCAGCTTGCAGCGGTCGGCTCCGGGGCGGACGCGGGACGTCCCCGGGGCGGCGCGGAGGACGCCGTCGACGGCGCCGGTGACCGTCTCGGCGGTCTGGCCGCCGGTCCGCACGACCGGGTCAGGGAGCGTCCGGGTGACCGGGTAGGCAGCGGCGGCGGTGTCGTAGAGGAACGCGGTGGACGGGCCCGGCGCGGCGTTCGCGGGCGCGGCCGCTACGGCGAGCGCGGCGAGCGGAGCGAGGGCGGCGACGCCCAGCAGGACTCTGGCTGATCGGTTCATTCTTTCCCCCGGGGTTTTTTCGGCTTTGACCCTGCACGTGCTGTGCGCCCGCTCGGGTGGTAGAACGGTGCACCGTCGAGCGGGGACATTAGTACAGCCCGGGGTCCGGCACGGCGAATTCGAGAATCCATGGGTAAACCCCGGAAAGATCTCTCGAATTGATCGGCGACATTCCGCCGTACGCGAAAAGAACGACAATGTCCGACAAAAGGCGAAGCGGGGGCGCCCAGTGGGACGCCCCCGCCTGACCGGGTGCCGGCTACTCGGCCGTGCCGAGCGAGATGGCCTCGTCGACCTCGCCCTTGCGCGCCGCGAGCTCGGCCGCGTACTTCTCCTCGTCGACCTTCTCGGCGATCTCCTCGTCCTGCTTCATGAGCGCCTCGAGGTCGGCCTTGGCGTTGTCGAGAACGCCCATGTCCTGGTAGGCGGCCTGCACCTTGTCGCCCCAGAGGCCCACGTCCCGGACGCACGGGACGATACGGCTGAACAGCAGCGACTGATAGAGGGTGTACATATCGGAGTTGTCGACGAACTCCATGCACTTGTCGACGGGCATGTCGAGCTGCTCGAAGATCTCGCGTCCCTTGAACCGGTCGCGCATCAGGTAGCAGCCCTCGACGACGAACTCCTCGCGCTCGGCCCGCTCCTTGTCGGTGAGCTCGGCGTAGTAGTCCTTGAGCGCGAGCCGCCCGAACGCGACGTGCCGCGCCTCGTCCTGCATGACGTACGCGAGCAGCTGCTTGACCAGCGGGTTCGTCGACATGTCGCGGTACAGCCCGAACGCGGCGAGGGCGAGGCCCTCGATGAGGACCTGCATGCCGAGGTAGGGGAGGTCCCAGCGGCTGTCCTCCAGCGACTCGGCGAGCAGCTTCGCCAGGTCCTGGTTGATCGGGTAGTACATGCCGATCTTCTCGTGCACGAACTTCGTGTAGAGCTCGACGTGCCGCGCCTCGTCCATGGTCTGGGTCGCGGCGTAGAACTTCGAGTCCAGGTCGGGGACGGACTGGACGATGCGCGCCGACACGTTCAGCGCGCCCTGCTCGCCGTGCAGGAACTGGCTGAACAGCCACGATCCCTGGTGGCGGCCGAACTCGTCCCGCTCCTTCTGCGACATCTTCTCCCAGATGTCGGACCCGAAGAGGGGGTTGAAGTTCTCCGGCAGGCCGGCGACGTTGATCGGGTCGACCTCAAGGTCCCAGTCGATGCGCTTCTGCGCGTCCCACTGCTTGTCCTTGCCCTTCTGGTACAGGTTCAGCAGCCGGTCGCGTCCTTCGTCGTACTCCCAGGTGAAGCGGGTGTCGCCCGCCATGGGGACGTTCCACGTCTCGGTCGGGACCGGGGTGGAGTAGAGGTCAAAGGAACTCACGGGGGGATCCTCCTCCAGGCGTTGCGCCGCGCCCTCGCGACGCCGGTTGCACCGCCCATGGCTTTACATACCTTAGTAACATGTAAAGCGCGCGGAAACCAGCGTCAAGCGGGAACCAAGCGCTGGAAAAGCCGTCGCCCGCACCCCTGCACGGGGAGGCGGGCGACGGCTGAACCCGTCCACGCGGACGGCGTCACGCCTGCGAAAGGGCAGGTCAGCGCGACTGGAGGGCGTCGAGGCCGACGGCCTGGGCGATGACCAGGCGCCGGTCGAGACGCTGGTCCTTGATGTCGACGGTGTACCGGTCGCGGAAGCCGAACTTCTTCTCCACCGAGAAGACGACCTGGTCACCGGCGTAGAAGTCGAAGTGGTACGGCCACGCGAACGGCAGGCTGTCCACGTACGGGATGATCTGCCAGACCCGCCGCAGGACCGCCACGAACTTGTTGCGCTCGGAGCCCGTGGTCACGCCGAGGCCCGGCTGCTCCAGATGCCAGGTCGACGCCAGCAGCGACTTCTTGAAGTCCTTGCGGAAGACCCCGATGGGCTGGCCGTGCGCGTCCGTGATGTCGTAGGCGGAGGCCAGGTCGATGCGCTTGCGCGCCTTGAACCCGAGGATCGGACGCGTCTTGGAGTCGTCCGAGTACAGGGTGACCTGTTCCTTGAACGCCAGCCGCTTCTGCTGGGCGAAGGCGAGCAGCTCGCCCTCCCCGCCGCCGGGCGCCTCGGCGTGCACCTCGTACTGGTTCACCATCAGGCGCACCCGCTGCCGGATCAGCAGCCTGTTCTGCGCTTGGAGTCTCTCTTCGTCCAGCGAACTCACCCGTTCTGTCGCGTTGTGCGGTGGGAGTCTGCCACAGCGCGTCCGCTCCATCCCGGGTTTTCCAGGAGTACAGCCCCAACCACCGCATCTTGGACGAAACCACCCCATCCGCGGTTCCGGCCCGGCGGGGCGGGCGCGGTGCGGTCTCGGGGCGGGGTGGGGTGGGGTGGGGCCGGGTCAGGACTCCTGGATGTGGTCGGCCAGGTAGCCGTGTATCAAGCGCTCCGCCTCGGCGAGGATCTCCGGATCGCCGTCCGGGCTGCGGCGGAACGCCATCTTCAGGACGGCGTCGCCGGCCTCGACCGAGATGGCGAGCGCGGTGGCGAGGCCGGGGGTGTCCTGGATGCCGAACGTCTCGACGATCATCGTGCGCAGCCGGTCGGCGACCACCGCGTTGTTGTCGGCGTCGGAGTCGAGCAGGTTGACGTCGGCGACGTCGCCGAACCGCAGCACCCGGAAGCCGGGGACGGTGCGGTGCATCTCCACGAAGATCTCGATGATCGCGCCGACCGTGTCGGACCAGGCGCCGAAGCCGCCCTCGGCGAGCCGGGCCGAGATGCGGTCGCCGAACTCCTCCAGGTTGCGCAGCGCGAGGGCCTGCGCGACCGCGCGCTTGTCGGGGAAGAACTGGTACACCGAGCCGATCGCCACCTCGGCGCGCTGCGCGATGCGCGTCGTGGTGAGGCCGTCGTAGCCGTCCTCGTCGAGGATCTCCGCGCAGGCGTCGAGCATCCGCTGGACGCGTTCGGCGCTGCGGCGCTGGGCTGGGCGGCGGCGGAGCGGGGTACGGATCTCGGTCACCCCGCCATTGTCCCCCGGACGGGAGGGTGCCCCGCATGCATGGCCTGGCGTTCGGCACCCCGGGGCCACCGGAGTCTTCCGCCCGCACCACCCCCCGACTAATATCCGAAAGCTATTCGCATTTTGGCCGGCACGCGGGGAGGGGAACTGCCATGGGGCTTCCAGACGGCTTCCGATGGGGCGTCGCCACCGCCGCCTACCAGATCGAGGGCGCGGTGGACGAGGACGGGCGGGGACCGTCCACCTGGGACACCTTCGCGCACACGCCGGGACGCGTCCGGGACGGCCACACCGGCGACATCGCCTGCGACCACTACCACCGGTGGCCCGAGGACGTCGCGCTGATGTCGGGTCTCGGGGTCGGCTCCTACCGGTTCTCGATCGCGTGGCCGCGCGTACAGCCGTCCGGGAACGGCCCGGTCAACGCCAAGGGCCTCGACTTCTACGAGCGGCTCGTCGACGGGCTGCTCGCCGCCGGCATCGCGCCCGCCGCCACCCTCTACCACTGGGACCTCCCGCAGCCGCTCGAAGACGCCGGCGGCTGGATGGAACGCGACACCGCCTACCGGTTCGCCGAATTCTCCTACCTGGTGGCCGAGCGACTCGCCGACCGCGTGGACATGTGGATAACCCTGAACGAGCCCGTGGTCGTCATGGCCTACGGCTACGCGTTCGGCGTCTACGCGCCCGGCCGGGCCCTCATGATGGACGCGCTCCCCACCGCGCACCACCAGCTCCTCGCCCACGGCCTCTCCGTGAACGCGCTGCGCAGCCGGGGCGCCCGCGCCGTCGGGCTGACGAACCACTACTCCCCCGCGTGGGCCGCGTCCCCCGGAGACCAGCCGGCCGCCGACGCGTTCGACGCGTTCATGAACCGGCTGTTCACCGACCCCGTGCTGCTCGGCCGCTACCCCGCCCTGATCGGGGACGCGCCGTACATCCGCTCGGAGGACCTGACGGTCATCGCCTCGCCCATCGACTTCCTGGGCGTGAACTACTACCACCCGACGCGGGTGGCGAACGCGTCCGAGGGGCCGCTGCCCTTCGACATCGTGGACATCACCGAGTACCCGACCACGGGGATGGGCTGGCCGATCGTCCCGGACGCGTTCCTGTCACTGCTCCGTACGCTCGACACCAGGTACGACCTGCCGCCCCTCTACATCACTGAGAACGGGTGCTCGTTCCAGGACGAGATCGGTCCGGACGGAGTGGTGGACGACTCGTCCCGCATCGAGTTCCTGGACGCCCACATCAAGGCCATGCGCACGGCCATCGACGAGGGCATCGATATCCGCGGCTACTACGCGTGGTCGCTCCTGGACAACTTCGAATGGGCCGAGGGGTACCACCCGCGCTTCGGGCTCGTCCACGTCGACTACGAGACGCAGAAGCGCACGCCGAAGAAGTCCTACGCCTGGTACAGGGACCTCATCGCGTCGTCCTGACCCCGCTCTAAGCTGGGCACATGGCCGTCGAAGGACAAGTCCTGGGGAGAGCGGTCGAGCAGGCCCAGCACCGGCAGCACCGGATGCTCGACAGCAGGCTCGCCGCAATCGGCACCACGCTGGCGCAATGGGACGCGCTGCGGGCGATCGGCCGGTCGCCGGGAGCGTCCGCCCGGGCCCTGGCCGCGGACACGTTCCAGAGCGAGCAGGCGTTCGGGACGCTCGCCGGGCGCCTCACCGCCCAGCACCTCATCGACCGGTGCCCCGGACGCGGGCGGAGCATCGAGCACCACCTCACGCCCGCCGGCGAGAAGGTCCTGGCGGACGGGCACGCCGTCGCCGACGACGTCCTCGCCGAGTTCTTCGCCCCGCTGTCCGACGGCGAGCGGGCGACCCTCCTCGACCTGCTGCTGCGGCTCGGCCGGGCGGAGTGACGCCGATAGTCTGCTCTCTCCGTTTTCATCGGGGAGGTCATGAATGCCGGAGACCCGTCCGCTGCGCGCCAACGATCCCCGTGAGGTCGGCGGGTTCCGGTTGGCCTCCCGCATCGGTGAAGGCGCCCAGGGCACCGTCTACCTGGGCGAGTCGGACACCGGGCAGCGCGTCGCGGTCAAGCTCCTGCACGCCGACTTCGGGCGGGACCCCCGCGCCCGCACCGCCTTCGAGCGGGAACTGGCCGCGGCCCGGCGGGTCGCGCCGTTCTGCACCGCGCGCATCCTCGCCGCCGCGGCCGACGACGACCTCCCGCACATCATCACCGAGTACGTGGCCGGGCCGTCGCTCAAGGACCTGATCGCCGAGCGGGGCGCCGCGTCCTCCGACGAGCAGGTCAGGCTGGCCATCGGCACCGCCACGGCGCTGGCGGCGATCCACGAGGCGGGCGTCGTCCACCGCGACTTCAAACCGGCGAACGTGCTGCTCGGCCCGGACGGCCCGAAGGTCATCGACTTCGGCATCGCCCGGCCGCTCGACGCCACGTCCGCCACCATGACCGGCGCCGTCGGCACGCCCGCCTACATGGCGCCCGAGCAGGTCTCGGGGTCGCCCGGCGGCGCACCGGTGGACATGTTCGCGTGGGGCTGCACGATGGCGTTCGCCGCCAACGGTGTGCCGCCGTTCGGCACCGACTCCGTCCCGGCGATCATGCAGCGCATCCTGTACGGGGAGCCGGAGCTGGGCGCGCTGACCGACCGGCTGCGCGACCTGGTGGCGTCCTGCCTGGCCAAGGACCCGGCGGCCCGCCTCACCGCCACCCAGGTCCTCCAGCGCCTCCTCGGCATCGGGCCGGACGCCGACCTCCTCGCCGAAGGCACCTCCGCCGCCGGCGCCCCGTCCGGCGCCGGTCCGCTGCCGGGCGCCGGTCCGCTGCCGGTCGGCTGGGCGCCGCCGGGCGCCTGGCCGGGTACCGGAACGCCGGGTGCCGCCGCCGGGCCGCCGCCGGGCATGCCGGCACCGCACAACGCCGGGACGCTGCCGGGCGCCGGACGGGCACCCGGCGCAGGGATGCCCGGCGGGTTCCCTCCCGCGGGGAGCGGACGCGCGGCGGGTGGACGGCCGCTGCTGGTCGTCGGGGCGGCGGCGGCCGGAGTGCTCCTGGTGGTGGGCGGGCTCGCCACCGCGCTCTTGGTCAAGAACGGCGGGGAGAAGGCCCGCGAGCCGGTCGTGCGGACCCAGGCCGCGGCGGCGACGTGCGACTATCCGCCCGCGTCGGGCAAGGGCGCCAAGTCCGTCGGGACGCCGCCGGTCCGCGTGCCGGACGCGCAGCCGACCAGTGCCACCATCAGGACGAACCTGGGCACGCTGGAACTGAAGCTGGATCCCGCGGCGGCGCCCTGCACGGTGAACTCGCTGGCCTTCCTCGTGAGCAAGGGCTTCTACGACGGCACGTCCTGCCACCGCCTGACGACGAACCCCACCTTGAAGGTGCTCCAGTGCGGCGACCCGACCGGCACCGGGACGGGAGGGCCGTCCTACATGTTCGACAACGAGAACACGTCCGGCGCGTCCTACGCCAGGGGGACGGTGGCGATGGCCAACGCGGGGCCGAACACCAACGGCAGCCAGTTCTTCATCCTCTACGGGGACGCACCCGACCTTCCGTCCGACTACCCAGTGTTCGGGCAGATCAGGTCCGGCATGGACATCATCGACCAGATCGCCAAGAAGGGCGTGAAGGGCGGCGGTGACGACGGCCAACCCGCACAGAAGGTCACGATCACCCAGTTCACCACTTCGGCGACATAGCCCCCGCCATGGGAGCATCGACCCATGGAATCGCTGGCCGAGGTGCGTGCCCGGATCGACGGGATCGACGGTGAGCTCGTCCGGCTGCTGGCCGAGCGGCAGGGACTGGTGCGTGCCGCCGCCGCCTTCAAGACCGACGAGCAGGCCGTCCGCGCCCCCGACCGGGTGGAGCGGGTCGTCGCCCTGGCCCGGCGGCGCGCGGCGGACGCCGGCCTGGCGCCCGAGGTCGCCGAGGCCGTGTGGCGGGCGATGATCGCCGCGTTCATCGACCTTGAGCTGGAAGAGCACGCGGGCGGACGCCCGTCCTGACGGAGTGATCAGTCCCAGGTGGCCCCGGCGGGCTCCCCGATGGTCGTGTTGATGCGGTTGAACAGGTTCGTCAGCGAGATCACGAGGATGAGGGCCGACAGCCGCCGCTCGTCGAAGTGGCCGGTGACCTCGTCCCACAGGTCGTCCGGGACCGACGGCGCGGAGCGGTCGGCGAGCCGGGTGACGTGCTCGGTGAGGTCCAGCGCCGCCCGCTCGGCGGCCGTGAAGAACGGCGCGTCCCGCCAGGCCGCGACAGCCGCCATCCGCTCGGCGGTCTCACCGGCCATGATCAGGTTGTGGACGTGCCCGTACGCGCAGGCACCGCACCCGTTGATCTGGCTGACGCGCAGCGAGACCAGTTCCTGCAGCTCGTGCGTCAGACCGCCCGCGTTGATGGCCTGTATCAGGCACCCGATGCCCTCCATCGCGCTGGGCAGGACGTGGGCCGGGTTCTTCATCCGCGCTTCCATGGCTTCTCCTTCAAGCGGTCCGACACATGGGCGACGGACCGCACCGGACGCGATGTGACATCACGCCGCGGCCGGCACACCGCGCACGGTGCGGCGGCGGCAGTAGTGGACGGTCAGGATCGCCAGCAGCGGCCCCCAGGCGAGGAAGGGCGCGTAGGCGAGCGTCATCACCGTTCCGGCGAAACCGCGGGGGCTGTCGCTGTCGGCCATCGCGTCCGTCCAGCCGGAGGCCCCGGTCAGGCCGATGAGCGTGACCGCCACCGCCCCCAGCGACGCGGCGCCCACGGCGAACGGCACGGGCACCCGGCGCCCGCCGACCAGCGGGAACCAGTGCGGGAACACCTCGCCCCAGGGCCGGACCAGGCCGAACGCGAGCAGGGCGAAGAGTTCGGCGACGGTGCTGAGCGCGAAGACGTACGGGGTGCCGATCGGATGCGGGAAGTCGGCGAGCGCGCTGCCCTCCGCGAACCCCATCGGCACGCCGAGGCCCAGAGCGATCCGCCACAGGCCGGACGGCAGCACGGTGAACGGGACGGCGTGGGCGACCCATTCGGCCCATCGGGGCACAGGACGGGCGGTGGTCATGGAGTCCTCCTTGATCGGCAGGACTTCATGCTCATCTGACCGCCCCGCCCGGCACGTCCCCCTAGGGAGCCGCGGCCTTCCCCCGCGTGGGGGAACCCGGCGCTACGCGTTCTCGGCGCCGAGAACGCCCAGGGGATCGGCCAGCAGCGAGGCGAAGCCCAGCTCGGCCGCCCCCGCCAGGGTCGCGTCGTATCCGAGGGCGGCGGTGCGGAGCGCGACGCGCTCGCGGGACACCGGCAGGCCACCGGTCGTCACCCGGTCACGGATGAGAGGCGCCGCCCAGCGGTAGATCTCGCTGAGCATGCCGCCGAAGACGACGGCGCCGGGATTGAACAGGTTGATCAGGTTGACCACGCCGATGCCGAGCCAGCCGCCGACCTGGTCCAGGGCCGCGCGGGCCGCCGGGTCGCCGTCCTCCGCCGCCCGCACGACCGCCCGGACGCCCTCCCGGCCGACCGGGCCGCCGGTGCGCCCGGCCGCCTCCAGCAGCGCCGCCTCGCCCACCTCCGCCTCCAGGCAGCCGCGCGAACCGCAGTTGCAGGGACGGCCGTCGTACGGGTTGACGATCATGTGGCCGAGTTCGGCGGCGTAGCCCTCGTCACCGTCCAGCAGCCGTCCGCCGACGATGATGCCGCCGCCCACCCCGACGTCCCCGTGCAGGTAGACGAGGTTCTGACGGCCGGCGCCCGCACCGCGCACCTGCTCGGCCAGAGCGCCCAGATGCGCCTCGTTGCCGACGTCCACGGGCAGCCCGAGACCCAGTCGCCTACCCAGCTCCGGGCCGACGTCGAGGTCCGTCCACCCCATGGTGGGCGCCAGCCGCACCTTCCCGTCGACGGCCCTGATCAGGCCGCAGTAGGACACGCCGACGCCCACGCACTCCGCTTCCGGCGGGGCGGCGGCCACGAGCGCGTCGCCGAACGCGGCGAGGACGCCGACCACCTCGTCCAGGTCGTCCTGCCCCCTGCGCCGCGGCGCCTCCCGGCGCTCCAGGACCGTGCCGCCGAGCCCGACCCTGGCGGCGGCCAGCCGGTCCACCGCGACGTCGAACGCCAGCACGTACACGCGGCCGGTCTCGGCGCGGACGACCAGCGACGGCCGGCCCGCCCGTCCCGTCCCCGCCGACGGCTCCTCCCGCACCAGCCCCGTCGCGGCGAGCTTGGCGATCAGCGTCAGGATCGTGCTGCGGTTCACGCCCATCCGCTCGGCGAGCTCGGTGCGCGACACCGCCCCGTCTCGGTGCACCTCCCGCAGCACGGCCCCGAGGTTGCGCCGCCGCGTCGACGGCGCGACCTGCCGCGGCGACACGAGAGAGGACGACATGCGTCCCAAGCTACCCAAGGAGCATGCCCCGACCGAGACGGCCGCAGGGACTACAACCGCGCCGGCACGGCGTTGACAGAGGTGGACCCAACCCCTGGGCAGGAAGGACGCTGACCCGTGGCCCTGAGACGACCGGCCTTCCTGCCGTCCATGGACGACCGCGAACGGCAGGCCGAGGCGCGCTCGACGCAGCGCGGCCGTCCCGGCTCCCACTTCGATCACCCGACGGCGAAGAACCTCTTCATCGCCATCCTGATCATCACGGTCGTCGCGCACGTCGTCGGCGGCATCGTCTTCCTCTACATCGGCTTCTGACCAGCGCAGAACGTTTCGATCTAGAGCAGCCAGCGGCTGCTGCGAATGACGGGTAGGCGCGCCCAGGCACGGCCCAGTCCCCAGGTGTTCCCCGCGTACACCGCCGCCAGCACGATCAGCAGTACCGCGTAGACGACGTGGTAGTCGACGATCGGGTTGGTGGACATCGTGGGTTTGCCGTCGGAGGCATGCTGGGCCGGTGGCCACTCGGCCGCCCACATGAACGCCATCAGCACGGTGCCGGCCAGAGCGGCGGGGCGCAGCGCGATGCCCAGTACGACGGCCAGCCCGATCGCGCCCAGCCCGAGCATGAACAGCCAGTCCGCCCAGGTGTCTCCGGCCCAGTTGTGGAAGGACGATTCGAGCGGCCCCACCGCCACGGTGGACAGGAAGCCCCGAGTGGGGGACCCGCCTTCGATCCAGGCCTTCTTGGCGTCGGTCGCGTATCCCCACCCGAAGGTCTTGTCCAGGAACGCCCACACGAACACGAAACCGAGCACCATGCGGGCGATCGCCGCAATGCGCGCCGCCGCGGGAGTCATCACCGCACCGTGGCCGGACGCGGTCTGCGCCACGCTGCGGTCGGGGATCTGCGCCGCTTCCCGGTGGCCTCTGTCCTCGTGTGCGGAATGCTGGGGGGACATCATCGCTGTCCTTCCCGGCGTCCGGTCCTCCCGGACCGTCGGACGTCGACGGTCGCCGCCGGATCGGTCGTCGGCTGTGTCGCGTAGCGCCATGTGATCTAGCTACGCGCCCGTACGCCTGCCCCCCAAGATTCGCTTCACACATGCCTCGGATTTCGCCGCCGGGTGGGCTCAGAAAAAGGCCCTGGTCACAGCGCGTCTCTCCGCACAGCGACGTACGTTGCCGCTGCCGCCATCGTCAGCATCACGCTCAATGCTCAAGGCCGCGCACGAGCCGCAGCAACGCGAATGGTCAGCCAGTGCCGTTCGTGTCGGCGTGCGGAACCGCGACCACGAACGCGCTGGACAGCTGGGTCACTCGCGGGACGACTCGTCATCCTGTGGTTGCTCACCAGTCGGGCGCTGCTCAACATCCGGCGCTACGTAGGTCGCCTTTCCGACTACGGCGACGGTCAGGCCCTTCTCGCGCAGGAGGCGCAGGGCGGTCTCTGCGGTTCGCATCCCGACACCCGCTTCGTCAGCGATCTCCCTCGCGGACGGAATGCGCTGCCCCGGCCGCAACCTGCCCGCGCGTATCTCGTCCTCGATCGTCTCGGCGATGACGAGATACGCGGCGCGCGGCTGCTCCAGATCGAACTCCACTCGTCCATGGTGGGTCGCACGGGGTCATGCCGGGTTACCCGGTGTACCGCAGCGTTACACGGGTATGGTGTGGCCAGACCAAAGCGCCCCGCCCAGACGTCGGAACCGTCCAGGCGGGGCTACGGACCGAACGCCAGTAGGAGGCGAACGACCCTTGGACAACGAGACTACGGCGCGCGCGTCGCGGCGGTGGGAAGCATTGGAGTTCGACGCGGACGGGAAATACTGGACGGCCCGGCTGAGTGGGCGCCTGTCGGGCCGCGAGATCGCGGCGGGGCTGGAGTCCGTCGTGTACGGGCCGGATGCTGACGCGTGTGTCAGGGAGGCGGCCCGGCAGGACCGCATGTGGGCCGAGTTCCCGCTGCGTGCCGACGACCGTGACGGCGCGCGCCGGCGGCTGCACTACCTCGCGGGAGGCGCGGTATGACGCTGGTCGCCGCGCTCCTGGGCATGCCGTGTGCGGCCCTGCTGACATGGACCGCCACCACATACGCCGCGTCCCGGAGGTACGGCTACGTCGGCAAGCATCGCGCGACCTGGTGACATCCCCGGGAGGTGTGCCGCCTGCCGGGCCGTGCGACCCTTTGGGTAACCGAACATGAGGGTCGCCATTGATGCACTTTCAGGACGCCGCCGAGTGGGGCGCGTGGCTGGCCGCGCACCACGACACCGAGGACGGCGTCTGGTTGAAGATCGCCAAGAAGGGTGCGCCCGTCGCGTCGCTCACCATCGGGGACGCGGGCGAGGTGGCGCTGTGCCACGGCTGGATCGACAGCCGGCGCAAGGCCTATGACGAGCACTTCTACCTGCAGCGATACTCGCGCCGCCGACCAGGGAGTCCGTGGTCGCGGATCAACGTCGAGCGCGCGGAGGCGCTGATCGCCGCCGGCCGGATGCGTCCGGCCGGCATGGCGGAGATCGACGCCGCCCGCGCGGACGGCCGCTGGGCCGCCGCCTACGCCGCCCAGCGCGACGCCGCCGTCCCGCCCGACCTGGCCGCCGCCCTCGCCGACCACCCGCAGGCCGCGGCGCGCTTCGAGAAGCTCGGCAAGACCGACCGCTACCTGCTCATCCTCCCGCTCCTCAAAGCCCGGACTCCGGCTGTCCGCACGTCCCGCCTGAACAAGACGATCGCCACCCTGCTGGCCTCGTGACCCCGTCGCCGCCGTCACCAGCCGTGGGTACTGAAATGCAACGCCCATCAGTCTCGCCGCCATGGCGCCCGGCGCTGTCCGCTCGTCGGGGGTGGCCCGCTACCAGGGCGGCTAGGCGGTGAGGCGATATGTGGTGCCGCTGCTTCCCTGCACCCAGGCGTCGGGGAGGGTGGCGGCCAGGGCGTGCTGGGCGCGCCAGCCGGTGCAGTGGCCGGGGACGATCAGGCTCGGCGCCAACTCGGTCAGCGCGTCCACGGTTGGCGCGATGACCGGTTCGAAGGCTGGGCCGCCGAGATGCAGTCCGCCGACGAGCGCGTGCAGCCGGTCGACGCCGGTCAGCCGGCGCGCGTGCCGGACGATGTTGACCGCGCCCGCGTGCCCGCAGCCCGTCAGCACGACCAGGCCCCGGTCGCGGACATGGACGACGAGCGCCTGGTCATCGGTCACCAGCGGGTCGTGCGCCCACTCCGACCCCGTCCACGCCTGGTGCGGCGGGGGCATGCCGCGCTCGAACTCGGTGGTGCGGTCGACCTCGCCGGTGATCAGCACGCTGCCGTCCAGCAGGAGGGACGGCTCGCGGCGCTCGATGATCTCGAAGCCCTCCGCGTCCAGCGCACGCTTGCTGAGCGTCGGCAGTTCCTCCGGCTCCCGGCCGGGCACCGCGAACCGGCGGCGCGTCCACACCAGCGGGTGCAGCACCATCGGCAGCGACCGGACGCCGCGCTTGCCCGCCAGCCCGGCCAGCCCGCCCGTGTGGTCGAAATGGCCGTGGCTGAGCACGACGGCCTGGACGTCCCCGAAGTCGACGCCGAGCCGATCGGCGTTGGTGACCATCGCGTCCGGGGACCGGCCGGTGTCGAACAGCAGCGTGGTCGCGCGGCCGCCGCGGCGCACCGTGACCAGCGCGGCGAAGCCGTGCTCGGCGATCATCCCGGTGAAGGTCCGGCCGCCCTCGAACAGCGGCGCCGCCACCGCGCCCGCGCCCGCCCCGGCCCGCCGGGTGCGCTCGTCGCTCGTCAGCAGGGAGTCGAAGACGTTGTCGACCAGGGTGACGATCTCGACCTCGTCCACCGGCTCCAGCACGATCGGATCGACCGCCGCTCCCGGCGCCGGACGCGGCATCGCCGCCAGCGCCTCCCCGGCCCCGCCCCCTGTTTCGCACATATCGGCAGCCTAACCCCGGCCCGGCGGGTGGGCCGGGCCGGAACGCAGCGGTCGTCAGTAGACGTACGGCCAGGCGGCGCCGTCCCAGCCGATGAGGTTGATGCCGAGGTAGGACGCGCCGCTGTCCGCGTAGTAGTGGTAGAAGAGCACGTCGCCGTCGACGTCGCTGAGGACGGCCTCGTGGCCGGGCCCGTGGATCGAGCCGTGGCCGGCGAGTATCTCGGTGCCGCCGCCGCTGTTCATGGAAACGCCGTTGCGGTCGGTGTAGGGGCCGGTGATGGACGCCGACCGGCCGACCATGACGCGGTACGTGCTGGCGGCGCCCCGGCAGCAGTAGTCGAAGGACACGAACAGGTAGTAGTAGCCGCCGTGCCGGTAGATGAACGGCGCCTCGATCGGGCCGCCGCCCCGGGAGGCGATGGACCGGACAGACGTGTCGGACGTGGAGCGCAGGCCGCTGCCGGCGTCCAGGCGGATCATCTTGATGCCGGACCAGAACGACCCGAAGGTCAGCCACCACTGGCCCGATCCGTCGACGACGAGGTTCGGGTCGATCGCGTTGTAGTTCACCGAACCGCTGCTCTCGATGACCTTCCCGCGGTTCGTCCAGGTTCCGGACGCGCCGGTGGGGCTGGTGGCGAGGAAGATCGCAGAGTGCTGAGAGCCGAAGGTGGACGCCGAGTAGTACAGGTAGAACTGGCCGTTGCGGTAGGAGATGTCGGGCGCCCACAGGCTGCGGGAGCCACCGGTGTACGACGTGGTCCACGGCGCGCCGCCGGGGAAGGCGGCCCCGGCGTTCCGCCACGCGGTCCGGTCGGTGGACGTCTTGATCGGGATGTTGTCGCCGGTCGTGACGACGATGTACGTCCCGTTGGGCGCCCGGACGGCGGAGGGGTCGTGCGCGCCGGTCGAGCCGGTGACGTAGCCGGGGTTCGGGTACGCCGCCAGTGCCTTCTCGGCGGCCGTGTTGACGAACCGTACCTGCGGGCCGGTGCCCGCGTCACGGATGATCAGGACGGCGGACGAGGCCGCCGCGAGCGCGACCGCTAGGGCGATCGCCAGGGCGCGCCAGGGTCGCCGCCTCGCGTGCGGCAGGACGGGAGCGGTCATGTGACGGGCTCTCCTTTCGGGTGACGCTGCCGGCCCGAAATGCGCGGCGGGAGCCTGACCGGGTGGCCGGGGACCGCGCAGAGCAGCGGGTGTGACCGGTAACATCTACGCCGACGTGGGAGTCTTCGCTTTCTTCCGGGATCATCGGGCATCGGCGCTCGGCGCCGCGATGGCCGGCGGCATGCGCGCTGGGTGCCTCGCCGCCAACGATTGCAGCGCTGCAAGACAGGATGCACCGGCACCTGGCCCGGTGCAAGGCCGGCATGAAAACTCCGCGCCGCGCCGGTCCGGCTCAGGCGGACGCTCGGCCGGCCGTGCTCTCGCGGACGATCAGGCGGTGCGGGGCGCGGAGCTCCAGGCCCGGCGGCGGGGCCTTGCTGCCGATGCGCAGGAGCAGGCGTTCGACCGCGGTGGCCGCGATCATGCTCTTGTCCGGCGAGATCGTGGTGACCGTGGGGTTGGAGTAGCGGCCGTCCTCGATGTCGTCGTAGCCGATCACCGCCACGTCCTCCGGCACCCGCATGCCGCGCGAGACGAGGGTGTGGATGGCGCCCAGCGCGACGAGGTCGCTGTAGCAGAAGACGGCGTCCGGGGGGTCGTCCCGGTCGAGGAGGCGGGCCATGGCCTCGGCGCCGTCGGCCCGGTTGAAGCGGGGGCGGCGGATGATGAGGTCCTCGTGCACCGGGAGCCCGCGGCGCTCGTGGGCCGCGCGGAAGCCGCGGGTGCGCAGCTGGGCCGCCTCGCCGGTCTCGTACGGCTGGTCGCCGATCGCGGCGACGCGGCGGCGGCCGAGGTCCAGCAGGTGCTCGGTGGCGTGCCGGGACGCCTCGACGTCGTCGATGCCGACGTGGTCGAACGTTCCATCGCTGACCCGCTCGCCGAGGATGACCAGCGGAAGGTTCGGGTCGCGGTCGGCGAGGGCGTCCTGCGGGAGGCCGAGCGGGCTGAAGATGACCCCGTCGAAGAGCAGCCGGCTGGAGCCGTGGTCGATGAGCATCCGCTCGTGCTCGCGGTCGCCGTCCGTCTGGTCGATCAGCACGTTGTAGCCCCGCACGCGAGCGGCCCGGATGATGTCCTGGAGCAGCTCGGAGAAGTACGGGGTGTCCAGGTACGGGACGACCACGGCGATCTGCCCGGAGCGGCCGCGGGCGAGGTTGCGGGCGAGCACGTTGGGCCGGTAGCCGAGCTGGTCGACGGCCTCCTGGACGCGCCGCCGGGTGTGCTCGGTGACGTTGGCGTAGCCGTTCACCACGTTGGAGACCGTCCGGCTGGACACGCCCGCGAGTTCGGCCACGTCGCGCAGGGTCACCTCGCGTCCTCGTCGCATGCCCGTCCCTCCGCCCCGTGCCGGTCGGCGGCCCCGCTCCGGCCCTCGACCAGCTTCCGGCAGGCCGCCTCTTGCCGTCCACCGCCTTCGCGTGCATCCTGTTTGCAGCGCTGCAAAATGATAGTGGAACCCGGTGGGCTCCGTGTCCATCGGGAACGGCATGCGACTCCCGCCACCCCCGAGCCCCGGCGGGGACGGGACGTGCGCGGGACCTGACAGCCGGTCCTTGGTGTGCCAGCACCAAGGACCGACCCACCCAACACGCGATACCAGCGCGTCGAATCCCCCATGGGAGGGACCAATGAGTGTCAGGCACCTCAGTGTAAAACGCGGGCGGCGGCGGCCCGTCCGGACCGTGGCGGCGGTGGTCGCCGCGGGCGCGCTGCTGGCGGGCTGCGGCGGCTCCGGTGACGCGGGCGGCACGTCCGACGGCCCCGTCAAGATCAAGGTTTGGGCCTGGTACCCCTCGTTCAAGCCCGTGGTCGACCTGTTCAACAAGACCCACGCCGACGTCCAGATCGAGTGGACGAACGCCGGCACCGGCCAGGACCAGTACACCAAGCTGCAGACCGCGCTGAAGGCGGGCAAGGGCGCGCCGGACGTGGTGATGATCGAGTTCCAGGAGATCCCCACGTTCCAGCTCACCAAGCACCTGGTCGACATGGGCGAGTACGGCGCGAACGCGGCCAAGGGCAACTACGTCGACTGGGCCTGGAAGCAGGTCAGCAACGGCGACAAGGTGTACGCGATCCCGGTCGACGCCGGGCCGATGGCGATGCTGTACCGGAAGGACATCTTCGACAAGTACCGGCTCACCGTCCCGAGGACCTGGGCGGAGTTCAAGGAGCAGGCGCAGAAGCTGAAGAAGGCGTCGCCGTCCAGCTTCATGACCGACTTCGGTGCCAACGACGGCGGCTTCATGACCGGGCTGCTCTGGCAGGCCGGGGCGCGCCCGTTCGACTACACCGCCGCGAAGGCGCCCGGCATCGGCCTCAGCATCAACGGTCCGCAGGCGAAGCAGACGATGGCGTACTGGGAGGACATGGTGGACAGCGGCCTCGCCGACACCAAGGCCTTCGCCACCACCGACTTCTACACGGGGCTGACCACCGGCAAGTACGCCACCTACCTGGCCGCCGGCTGGGGCCCCGGCTACCTGGCGAGCGTCGCCAAGAAGACCGAGGGCAAGTGGCGGGCCGCGCCGCTGCCGCAGTGGACGGCCGGGGCGAACGCGCAGGGCGACTGGGGCGGCTCGGCGTTCGCCGTGACCGACCAGTCGAAGCACCCGAAGGAGGCGGCCAAGGTCGCCATGGAGATCTTCGGGACGAGCAAGGACGCGTGGCGGATCGGCATCGACCAGGCGTTCCTGTTCCCGACCGTGGCGCCGATCCTGGAGTGGGACTACTTCCGGGGCAAGGAGTACGGCTTCTTCGGCGGCCAGAAGGTCAACGAGGTGTTCGTGCCCGCGTACAACGCCATCGGCGAGTTCCGCTGGAGCCCGTTCAACAGCTACTACTTCAGCCAGCTCACGACGGCCATGAACCAGGCGGTGGAGAAGAAGACGCCATGGCCGGCGGCCCTGGACGGCGTCCAGCAGAACGTGTCGAAGTACGCCTCGCAGCAGGGCTTCAAGGTCGCGCCGTGAGGATACGCAGGGGACCCGGCCGCCAGGCGGCGGCCGGGTGGCTGTTCGTCACGCCGTTCACGATCCTGCTCGCGGCGTTCCTGCTGCTGCCGATGGCGTACGCGGCCAAGCTCAGCCTGTACCGGTCGACGCTGGTGCAGGGCGAGGTCTTCGCCTGGCTGGACAACTACCGGCAGGCGCTCGGCGACCCCGAGTTCCGCCGCGGCGTCGTCCGGGTGATCGTCTTCGGTGTGGTGCAGACCCCGGTGATGATCGCGCTGGCGCTGGTGTTCGCGCTGCTCATCGACGCGGGCACGTCGCGCCTGTCGCGGTTCTTCCGGCTGGCGGCGTTCGTCCCGTACGCGGTGCCGGTGGTGATCGGGACGCTGATGTGGGGGTTCCTCTACAGCCCGCGTACCGGCCTGTTCAGCTTCGCGGGGGACCTGGACGTCCTGTCCAGCGACACCGTGCTGTTCTCGCTGGGCAACATCGTGACCTGGCAGTGGGCCGGATACAACATGATCGTCCTGTACGCGGCGCTGCAGGGGCTGCCGCGCGAGGTCTACGAGTCGGCTCGGATCGACGGCGCCGGGCCGCTGCAGATCGCCGTCCGCATCAAGACGCCGATGATCTCCGCGGCGATCGTGCTGGTCACCATCTTCACGATCATCGGCACCCTCCAGTTCTTCACCGAGCCGCTGATCCTGCAGCCGCTCAACCCGGGCGCCGTGACCAACAGCTACACGCCCAACATGTACGCCTACCACCAGGCGTTCTCCTACCAGCAGTACAACTACTCCGCCGCCATCTCGTTCCTGCTGGGCGCCGTCGTCTTCGTCGGGTCGTACATCTTCCTGTTCGCCACGAGGCGGAGGAGCGCGCTGCGATGAGCACGGTGACGATGGACGGAACGTCCGCCGGGAACCGGACCGCCCCGGCGCCGCGCGGGACGGCGCGGGCCGGCGCCGGGCGGATCGCCTCGCACGCGGTGATGGCGGTCATGGCGGTGTACTTCCTGCTCCCGTTCTGGTGGCTGCTGGTCGCGGCGACCAAGAACAACGACGGGCTGTTCGGCTCGCAGCCGCTGTGGTTCGGCGGCGACTTCAGCCTGTTCGGCAACCTGTCGGAGCTGTTCACCCAGAGCGACGGCATCTACCTCAAGTGGCTGCGGAACTCGGCGCTGTACTCGGTGGTCAGCGGGTTCGGCGCCACCGCGGTCGCCGCGCTCGCCGGGTACGCGTTCGCCAAGCTGCGCTTCCCCGGCCGCAACGCGCTGTTCGCGACGCTGCTCGGCCTGATCATGGTTCCGATGACGGCGCTCGTCCTGCCGACGTACCTGCTGATGAGCGAGATCGGGCTCACCGACTCGGTCTGGGCGGTCATCCTGCCGTCGCTGCTCAACCCGTTCGGCGTGTACCTGCTGCGCGTCTACGCGCACGACTCGGTGCCGGACGAGATGCTGGAGGCCGCCCGCATCGACGGCGCCGGCGAGTTCCGGGTGTTCGTCAGCGTGGCGCTGCCGGCGATGCGTCCCGCGCTGGTCACCGTGCTGCTGTTCACGATGGTGGCGACCTGGAACAACTTCTTCCTGCCGCTGGTGATGCTCAGCGACGACGACCTGTTCCCGCTGACCGTGGGCCTGCGCACCTGGTACCAGTCCGCGACCATCGGCAGCGGCGGCGGGGAGGCCCTGTTCAACGTCATCGTGGCCGGCTCGCTCGTCGCGATCGTCCCCCTGATCATCGCGTTCCTGCTGCTCCAGCGGTACTGGCGCGGCGGCCTGACCATCGGCGCCCTCAAGTGACCGCCCCCCGAACGACCGCCTCCGAATGACCGCCCTCCGAAGGGGAAACATGCTGCACGCATCCGTCGTCCTCGACCCGGCCTCCGTCGTGGCCCCGGTCAGCCGCCGCACGTTCGGCTCGTTCGTCGAGCACATGGGACGCTGCGTCTACACCGGCATCTACGAACCGGACCACCCGTCGGCGGACGAGGACGGGTTCCGCGCCGACGTCCTCGCGCTGACCCGCGAACTGGGCGTCACGATGGTGCGCTATCCCGGCGGCAACTTCGTCTCCGGCTACCGCTGGGAGGACGGCGTCGGGCCGCGCGAC
This sequence comes from Actinomadura latina NBRC 106108, assembly GCF_001552195.1. Lineage (GTDB taxonomy): Bacteria > Actinomycetota > Actinomycetes > Streptosporangiales > Streptosporangiaceae > Spirillospora > Spirillospora latina. The sequence goes on along the minus strand of NZ_BCQS01000003.1, from coordinate 295,011 downwards.
CGGCGCCCCCGCCGCCGCGACCTCGCCTGGCACAGCATCGAGACGAACCAGGTCGGCATCGACGAGTTCGCCCGGTGGGCCGCCAAGGCGGACGTCGAGATCATGTACGCGGTGAACCTCGGCACCCGGGGCGTCCAGGAGGCGCTGGACGTCCACGAGTACGTCAACCATCCCGAAGGGACGGCCCTGTCCGAGCTGCGGCGGGCGAACGGGGCGGCCAAGCCGTACGGCATCGGGCTGTGGTGCCTCGGCAACGAGATGGACGGGCCGTGGCAGACCGGGCACAAGACCGCCCACGAGTACGGGCTGCTCGCCGCGTCCACCGCGCGGGCGCTGCGCTCGGCGGAACCGGGCCTGGAGCTGGTGGCCTGCGGCAGCTCCGGCTCGGCGATGCCGACGTTCGGCGCCTGGGAGGCGACCGTCCTGGAGCACGCCTACGACCTCGTCGACTACGTCTCCTGCCACGCCTACTACGAGGAGCTGGACGGCGACCTGGGCTCGTTCCTGGCCAGCGCCGCCGACATGGACCACTTCGTGAACAGCATCGTCGCCACCGCCGACAGCGTCGGCGCGCGGCTGCGCAGCAAGAAGAAGATCAACCTCTCCTTCGACGAGTGGAACGTCTGGTACCTGTCCCGCTTCCAGGGCCAGGACCCGCCCGCCGGCTGGGACGTCGCGCCGCGCGTCATCGAGGACGAGTACAACGTCGCGGACGCGGTCGTCGTCGGCAACCTGCTGATCTCCCTGCTGCGGCACAGCGACCGGGTGACCGCCGCCTGCCAGGCGCAGCTGGTCAATGTGATCGCCCCGATCCGCACCGAGCCGGGCGGCCCGGCGTGGCGGCAGACGATCTTCCACCCGTTCGCGAAGACCGCCGCCCTCGCGCGGGGGGACGTCCTGTGCACCCGCCTCACGTCCCCCACCTACGACACCGCCCGCTACGGCGAGGTCCCAGTCGTGGACGCCGTCGCCACGCACGACACGGAAACCGGCGAAGTGGTCGTCTTCGCCGTCAACCGCGACCAGAACGACCCCGTGGAGCTGACCCTGGACCTGCACCTGTTCAGCGAGGCCCACCGCCTCGCCGACGCGTGCACCCTGACCGACGCCGATCTGACCGCCACCAACACCCGCGAAGCCCCCGACCGCGTCGTCCCCCGTCCCAACGAGCGGGTGACGGTCGACGGCGACACGCTCAAGGTCGTCCTGCCCCGGGTGTCGTGGAACGCCATCCGGCTGGAACCGGTGTCGTGATGTTCAGAGGTGGAGGGCGGCTTCTATGGCGTAGTGGTCGGAGAGGTGGGCGCGATCGCCTCCGGCCAGGCGGATCTCGTCCTTGAAGACGACGCGGGCTTCCGCCTTCAGGCCGGGTCTGTGGAGGAGCTGGTCTATCGCCCCGATGTCGGCGCATTCGGGGCGGTAGGTGGGTTCTGTGCTGCCGGCCAGAGCGTCCCGCAGGCCGGCGGCGGACGCGAACGTCGCGAAGTAGGGGGAGTCGCGGGGGACGTTGAAGTCGCCCGCGGCCACCAGGGGTTCTGCCGGGTCGATCCTGGTGACGGCGTCCGCCAGCCGGGCCAGTTCGGCCTGCTCGACCTTCGTGTAGCGGTTGGACGGCGACCAGTCCATGTCCATGTTCGCGGAGAGGTGCGTGTTCACCACCGTCAGGTATCCGCTTGGCAGTTTTATTCGAGTGAACAGGGCGCCTTTGTTCAGCAGCAATTCGGGGCGGACGGGGCGGGCGGGCGTGAATGGCTCGTAGTGGGTGCGGGTTATGGGCCAGCGGGAGAGGGTGACGAGGCCGCCTCGGACGAGCGGGAACGTCCAGGCTCGCGCCATGTGCGGATAGGACGGGGTCGCGCGGCGAAGGCGGGACAAGATGAGCGGCGATATCACCTCTTGCAGGCAGACTATGTCGTAGCCGGAGGCGTCCAGGAGGCCGGCCAAGGCGTCCATCCGGGCCTGGGTGCGGCCGCGGAAGAGCGTATTGAACGTGAGGAGGCCCGTCGCGGGGTGTTCCGCCATGGTCGCCACTGTACGTCGTGGCGGACGCGGGGCCATTCGGCCGGCTCCCGCTTGGCGCCATACCGGTGCGAGTGTGGCTGATTCCGGCCATTGCCCCTCGTCCGGGGGCTTCCGATACTGGCGGGACAATACCGAACGCGATCGGATCGAAAAGGGACGGCATGGGATTCCAGCTTGGCTTGTTCTCCCCCAACACCGAATCGGGACTCGCGATCACGACCGCTCCGGAAAGATGGCACGCGACCTGGGACGACAACCTCCGGCTGGCCCGGCTCGCCGACGAGACCGGCATCGACTTCCTGCTCCCCGTGGCCCGCTGGACGGACTGGGGCCCCGGCACCGACTTCCACAAGAGCGCCCTCGACCCGCTCGTATGGGCGTCCGGGATGCTCGCCCACACCAGCCGGCTGCGCGTGTTCAGCACCGTCCACACGGCGTTCCACCACCCGGTCGTCGCGGCGAAGCAGCTCGCGACCGCCGACCACCTCAGCAAGGGGCGGGTCGGGCTGAACATCGTGGCGGGCTGGCACGCTCCCGAGTACGAGATGTTCGGCCTCACGCTGCCCGGCGACCACGACACGCGCTACGCGCTCGCCCAGGAGTGGTGGGACGTCGTCAAGCGCATCTGGTCGACCGACGAGCCGTTCGACCATGACGGGAAGTTCTTCCAGCTCCAGCACGTCGTGGGACGGCCCAAGCCGTTCAACGGGCACAGCCTGCCGGTCATCAACGCGGGGTCGTCCACGCAGGGACGGTCGTTCGCCGCGCGCAACGCCGATCGGGCGTTCACCGTCGTCGGCGGCCCGGAGGACGGCGCCGGGATCGTGAAGGCCATCCGTGCCGAGGCCGCGTCCTACGGGCGGACGGTCGGCGTCTTCACGCTCGGGCACGTCGTGTGCCGTCCTACCAAGGCGGAGGCGGAGGAGTTCCTGCACTACTACGCCGACGAGCACGCCGACTGGCCCGCCGTCGACGAGGTGATGCGGCTGCAAGGGCTGCACGCGCAGTCGTTCACTCCGGAGATGCTCCAGATTTACCGGGACAGGTTCGCCGCCGGGCACGGAAGCTGCCCGCTGATCGGCGACCCCGACACCGTGGCGGACGGCCTCGCGGAGTTCGCGCGTGCTGGATTCGACGGTATCGCTCTGTCGTTCCTCAATTACGCTGATGAACTGGGCTACTTCGCCGCCGAGGTCATGCCGCGGCTGCGGGCCCGGGGTGTCCTGTCCACCGACCGAGCAGAAACGGCTCCGCCTACACGAACATGACTCCTGCCGACACCTTGCCGCCTCTGTCCGCCTACCAGCGGGTCGCCAGCACGGACATCGACGTCCTGCACGACACTGTCGAGCCGTTCGCCGTGGGTCACGACCTCCAGGTCCGTGAACCGGGCGTCCCGCTGGACGGTCTGGTCAACGGCCTCGGTGTGGGCGCGGTCAATCTGGTGTGGGTGCGGTACGGAGGCGGCGGGGTCATCGTGGACACTCCCCCGACGAACGGTCATTTCGCCATGTGCGCGCCGATGGCCCCCATGGGCGTCGAGTACCTGGAGACGAGGAACCGCGACACCGCCGACGGCAGCCTCGTGCTGTCCCATGACGAGCCCATGCGGATGACGCCGCATCCCCTGCTGGGCTGCCTCGTCATCGCCACGAGCACCGGACGCCTCGCCGACCATCTCGCCGGTCACCTCGGACGGGAGCACACCGCTCCGCTGCGTTTCCACAGCGTGGACGGGCCCGCCATCGCGCCGGCGTCGATCGTCGAACGCACCTGGCGGCACGTGTGCGACGTCCTCTGCCACGCGACGGCCCAGGGCGGGCTTCACGCGCTGGCGGCGCGCAGCCTGGAGGAGTCGCTGCTCACCGCCATCCTGCTCGGCCTGCCGCACACGGCCACCGCTTGCCTCGCCGAGGCGCCGGCGCCGTCACCGCACCATCTGGCCGGCGCCATCCGCGACTGGGTGGAGGCCCATCACCACCGTCCGATCGGCATCACCGACATCGCGGCGGCGGTGGGCATCAGCGTGCGCCAGCTCCAAGCGATCTGCCAGGACCAGTGGGGTCTGACCCCGACGCAGCTCTTGCGCGGGATGAGGCTCGATCACGCGCGCGCGGCCCTCACCGTGGCGGAGCAGGGGCCGGGCGCGGTCACGGACGTCGCCAGAGCCGCCGGCTACCTCCACATGAGCCGTTTCGCCGCCCACTACAGGCAGCGCTTCGGGGAGACCCCCACGCAGACGCTCAAACGGGCCGGTTAGCTCATCCGGTCTATGACGCGGTCTCCGGCGCGGCGTCCGATGCGGGCGACCGCCCTGTTGGCGGTCGGGGACACGCGGGAGAGCGCGCGGCCGAAGCGCGCTTCGACGGCGACCAGCGCGACCGGGGTGTCCTTCCGGACGGCCCGCAGGATCGCCTTCGCCACCTTCTCCGGCGGGAACCCGCGACGCTCGACCGCGCGTCCCATCCGCTCGCGCAACTCGTCGTCCACACCCGGCGGCAGGCCGACGAAACGGGTCCGGCCCGTGAGGGGCGTGTCGATGGCGCCGGGGCAGATGGCGGAGACACCGATCCCGTAGCGGTCGAGGTCCAGGCGGAGGCCCTCCGTCATCTGGAGCACGGCGGCCTTGGTCGCGCTGTAGGCGGGCAGTTCGGGGCTCGGCAGGAACGCGGCCATGGACGAGATGTTGACGATGTGGCCCCACTCGCCGCGTTCCACCATCTGGCGTCCGAACAAGCGGGAGCCGCGATACATGCCGTCCAGGTTGATGGAACGTATGCGCGTCCACTCGTCCTCGGACATGTCGAGCAGGGAGCCCGCCACGACGACACCCGCGTTGTTGACCACGATGTCGGGGACGCCGAACGTGTCACGGACGTAGTCGGCGAAGCGTTCCATCGCGTCGGCGTCGGCAACGTCGACCTCATAGACGTGGGCTTCACCGCCGGTGGACTCGATCTCGTCCATGGTCCGCTTGGCGGCGCTCTCGTCGATGTCGGCGACGACTACACGGGCCCCTTCGGCGGCGAAGGCGCGGGCGGTGGCGCGTCCGATACCGCTGCCCGCCCCCGTGATGACGACGAGATCGCCTCCGAAGTCCCTGCCGGGTCGTCCTGCCGCGCGCGCGTGGGCGAGCCCCGGTGTCTCTGGGCCGCCCTCGATGTGGTCTACGAACTCGGTGACCCAGCGGGCTATGAGGTCAGGGTGGCTACGCGCCACCCAATGCCCGGCTGGAGCACGGCGCACGTAGAGGCGTGACACCGGCCCACGCGCCGACAGCAGCAGCGATTTCGAGCCGTAACGGTCCTTGACCGGGACGATGAGCTGGACGGGCACGTCCGTGCGTCCATCGCCGGCACTGCCCGCTCCGCGTCCGAGATTGGCGCGGTACAGGCCGAGCCCGTTGCGGGCGTCCGCCGGCAGCGTGTCCGCCGGGTGGCCGGGACGCGGCTCGGCGCCCTCGCGCAGCCGCATCAGCCGCCCGAACCCGGCAGCGAGCGCGCGGGCCGCGGCCTCACCGGCACGCGGCGCCATGAACACCGGCATGTAGACGCTGCGTCGCGCCTGGCCGAGCACCTCCGCGACACCCCGCGGCCCGGACCGGACGGCCTCGCGCGCCCACCGCGCCATGTGCCGCCGGTCCGGGCCCGAGATCGAGGTGAAGGACGCGATCCGCCCCCGCAGCCGGTCGCCGATGACGGCCTCCCAGCCCTGCACCGAGCCCCAGTCGTGCCCGACCAGGTGGACGGGCTCGTCGGCGCCCACCCCGTCCAGGACGGCCTCCAGATCGCCCATCAGCGCGTCCAGCCGGTAGTCCAGCGGGTCGGACGGGGCGCCGGACGCGCCGGCGCCCCGCACGTCGTAGGCGACGACGCGGAACCGCCCGGCCAGGCGCTCGGCCACGTCGTCCCACATCGCGCCCGTGTCGGGGTAGCCGTGCACGAGGACGACCGTCGGCCGCTCCGCCCGGCCGGACACCCGTACCGCCAACTCGATCTCGCCCGACCTCACCCGTTGATCTCGCATGAGCCCGAAACTACGCCTATCGGACGGGCGGTCCAAAGACCTACCGGACGGGCTGGCGCAGGATCGTGCGCATCTTCTCCGGGTCGGTCTCCGCAGGGTCGGACAGGTAGACCTCATGGTGCAGCCCGTTCACCACGAGCCCCTCCCACGGTGGGAGAGTCCAGCTCACGACGGGTTGGCCGACAGCCCCGTGCAGCCGCGCAGCCCGTTCCACCGCTTGAGCTCCGTCTTCGCGGCGGCGCCCTTCATCGGAATCGGAAGGCCGCCCTGGATGAGGGCCGGAGTCCACTTGTCCTTCACGACCTTGCCGTTCTGCACCTTCAGGAACAGCACGCCGGACTTCGCCGTCTGGCCGTTGGCGGAGTAGAACACGAAGTTGCCCATGCCATAGTGGACGTACGCGTCGTTCATGTAGCCGCCGCCCAGCGGAATGTGGGCGTGGCCCCCGACGACGATGTCGGCGCCCGCCTCAACGAGTTGCTGGGCGAGTTCCTTCTGGCGTGGCAGCGGGCACGGCTGAAGTTCGGCGCCCCAATGCAGGTGGACGATGACGACGTCCGACCCCTTGCGCGCTTCCTTCACCGCCTGGACCATCCGCGGGACGTCCTTGGCCGACGCGAGACCACCCTTGGTGCCGGTCGCCGTCCACGCCTGGATCAGATTGTCGTCCAGCACCTGCGTGGCACCGACGATGGCGAGCTTGTTGCCCTTCACGGTGACGCGGTACGGCTTGAAGGCGGCGTCGGCGTTCTTGCCGATGCCCACGATCGGGAACCCCGTCTGCCTGATCGCGGCCAAGGAGTCGCGCAGGCCGCCCTCCATGTAGTCCATGCCGTGGTTGTTGGCCATGGAGGCGACGTCCACCCCGGCGGCCTTCAACGCCTTCAACGCGGACGGCGGCGCCCGGAAGGTGAACTGCTTGCCCGGCGCGGGCGTACCACCCGTCGTGATGGCCGTTTCCAGGTTGACCATGGCGAGGTCGGCGGCGCGCAACTGCTTGGCCACGGGCCCGAGCGCCGTGGACGGGTCGCCGAGCCGCGCGCGCAGCTGCCCCTCGAAATGAGTGTCGCCGCCGAACGCGAGGATGATCGGCTCCTTGGCCGGCGGCGCCGGCTTCCGCTCGCCGCCCTTCGCACCGGACGTCGAGGGCGGCGAGGTCGCGCCCTCCGCCTCGGAGTCCCCCGAACTCCCGCACGCCGCCGCGGTCAGCGCCACCGCGGCCATCGCCGCGACCGCGGCCGCCGTCCCCCGCCTGCTCATCGCCTCGCCTCCGTCCGGCCCGCCCGGGCCTGCTGGGTCGGCCAAGCATGCCACGACCGCCGCCCGCCCCCACGGCCCCGACGCCGCCCCTCATCTCCCCGAAGCGGCCGGGCGGCCTCCCCCGCCCGGCCGCTTCTCTTCCCGCCCAGCACCCCGGCCGCCCCGCAGATAGGCTCTGATCAGGTACCGGACCGATCCCAGGAGCCCGAGCATGCCTCTTCCCGCGTGGGCGACGGACCCCTCAAGCCTCCTCATCACCAAGGAGCAGTACGAGGCCCTGCCAGAAGAGGTGTGCAAGTCCATCGAAGTGGTGGACGGCAGTGTCATCTTCTGTGAATCGCCATCACCCCGGCACCAGCGCGTCCTGCGGAACCTCACCCGTGCATTGCAAGACGCACGGCCGGCCAACGGTCCGTGCATCGACGTGCTCCCGGACACCGACATGTACTACGTCGAGCGCAGTTGCCATGTCACTGACAAGGGACACCGGTTCACCATGCGCCGTCCGGACATCAGCGTCCTGTACTGCCTCGAAGGGGACGCCAAGTTGACGAGCGCGAACGTCTTCACCGCCGTCGAGATCGCGGGATTCGACAGCAGACAGCGGGACTTCCAGGACAAGAAGGCCGAATACGCGGGCCAGCGCATTCCGGTGTACCTCATCGTCGCTCTGAACGCCGACGAGACGATCAACTCCGTGGAGGAGTACCGGCTCGATTGGTCAGGGCGCAGCTACCAGCTCGCCGCCGTTCACCGCGATGCCCTGGACACCGAGCTTCCGGAGGGCATGAAGCTGAGCGTGGGCTTCTCGGAGCTACAGAGCGTCTGAAGATCCCGCCCGGTCGACAGGGTCTTCTCGGCCGTTGTGCTCGCCCGGCGAGAGGTCGAAGGCGTCCGGGCGGAGCAGTTCCTGCGGCGCGGAAGAACCGGGGTCGGGCTTCGCCGTGGCCGGCTTGGCCTCGTCCAGGGTGCCGCCGAAGGCTTGGCTGACGGCCTGCAGTGCGGTCGTCACTTCGCTCGGGATGACCCAGAAGGTGTTGCCCTGGCCCTCGGCCAGCTTCGGCAGGGTCTGGAGGTACTGGTAGGCGAGGAGCTTCGGGTCCGGGTCGGCGGCGTGGATGGAGTTGAAGACCTGCTCGATCGCCGCGGACTGGCCCTCGGCCTCCAGGATGGCGGCCTGCCGGGTGCCCTCCGCCCTGAGGATCGTCGACTGCCGCTCGCCCTCCGCGGTGAGGATGGCGGACGCGCGGGCGCCCTCGGCGGTGAGGATCGCGGCGCGCTTCTCCCGCTCGGCGCGCATCTGCTTCTCCATCGCGTCCTTGATGGACGGCGGCGGCTCGATCGCCTTGATCTCCACGCGGGTGACGCGGATGCCCCACTTGCCGGACGCGTCGTCCAGCACTCCGCGCAGCGCCGTGTTGATCCGGTCCCGGGACGTCAGGGTCGCCTCCAGGTCAAGGGTGCCGATGACGTTGCGGAGCGTCGTCGCGGTGAGCTGCTCGATCGCCTTGATGTAGTTCACGATCTCGTAGTCGGCGGCGCGCGGGTCGGTGACCTGGAAGAACAGCACGGTGTCGATGTGGACGACGACGTTGTCCTCGGTGATGACGGGCTGCGCCTTGAACGAGACCACCTGCTCGCGCAGGTCCAAGAGGGACTTCACCCGGTCGACGAACGGGACGACGAAGCTGATGCCGGGTTCGAGAGTGCGGTGGTAGCGGCCGAGGCGCTCGACGTTGCGGGCGCGGGCCTGGGGGATGATCCAGACGGCCCGCATCACCGCGGTGGCCAGGACGAAGATCCCGGCGACGATGACGACGAGGACGGCGATGGCGATGTCGGTCATGGTGGCTCCTCGGCCGAGACCGGATAGAGCAGGGCGGTGGCCCCTTCGATGGCGAGGACGTCGGCGGTGGCGCCGGCCGGGATGACGAGGTCGGGGTCGTAGGGGCGGGCCGTCCACTCCTCGCCGCCGATCCGGGCGCGCCCGCCGCGGCGGTTGACCTCGGTGAGGGTGTACGCCTCGCGTCCGACCAGCGCGGCCGTGCCGGAGCGCAGCGGCGGCGGCTGCCTGATGTGGCGGGTCGCGATGGGGCGGACGACGGCGATGCCGGCGATCGAGCCGACGGCGAAGACGGCGGCCTGGGCGGCGAGCGGCAGGCCGAGAGCGCCGGTCAGGCCGGCGGCGAGGGCGGCCACGGCGAGGATCCCGAGCGCGAACGTGAGCGTGAGCAACTCGGCGATTCCGAGCAGCGCGGCGACGAGCAACCAGACAACCCACGGCTCCATAGCAGCTCCTCAAGGCTGCCGAAAGTCCTCTCTTTCAAGGTAACTCCCAAATCACCGTTACGGCCATGCCCAGGGGGCGGCCATGGTGCGGGACGGGCCGACCAGTCATCATGGGGCCGACGGTCCCGTTCACCAAGGAGTGTCTCGATGGGCGACCGCACGGCGTTCCGCACCTGTCCCCTCTGCGAAGCCCTGTGCGGGCTCGAACTCACCCTGGACGACGCGGGAACGATCACCCGCGTACGGGGTGATGAGAAGGACCCGTTCAGCAGGGACTTCATCTGCCCCAAGGGCGCGACCCTCGGCAGCCTCGACGGGGACCCGGACCGATTGGCGGAGCCGCTGGTCAAGGGCGGGACCGCCGGGTGGGAGGAGGCGTTCGCGGCCGTCCGGCAGGGCCTCGCGGACGTCATCGAGCGGCACGGGCGGGACGCGGTCGCCGTCTACATCGGCAACCCGACCGCGCACTCGATCGCCGGCCCCCTGTACGGCGGCGCGATCGTGAAGGCGCTCGGCACGCGCAACCTGTTCACGGCCAGCACCGCCGACCAGATGCCGAAGCACGTCTCGTGCGGGCACATGTTCGGCGACCCCCTCGCGATTCCGGTGCCCGATCTCGACCGGACCCAGCACCTGCTGATGCTGGGCGCGAATCCGCTGGAGTCGAACGGCAGCCTCGCGTCCGCGCCCGACTTCCCCGGACGGCTCAAGGCGATCAAGGCGCGCGGCGGCAAGGTCACCGTCGTCGACCCGCGCCGCACGCGGACGGCCGCGCTCGCCGACGAGCACCTGTTCATCCGCCCCGGGACGGACGCGTTCTTCCTCATGGCGCTCGTCCACACCCTGTTCGCCGAGGACCTCGTCACCGACCGCCTGCCGGGACGCGTCAACGGCCTGGACGACCTGCGCGCCCTCGCCGTCGACTTCACCCCCGAGCGCGTCGCGTCCGCCACGGGCATTCCGGCGGACGTGATCCGGCGGACGGCCCGCGAGCTGGCCGCCGCCGACCGCGCCGCCGTCTACGGCCGCATCGGCACCTGCACGCAGGCGTTCGGGACGCTCAACAGCTGGCTCGTGGACGCCCTGAACGTCCTCACCGGGAACCTCGACCGGGAGGGCGGCGCGATGTTCCCGCGTCCCGCGCACGCGCCCGTGTACCGCCGCAAGAAGCCGTTCACCACCGGACGGTGGCGCAGCCGGGTCCGCGGGCTGCCGGAGGTCAACGGGGAGCTTCCGGTCGCGACGCTCGCGGACGAGATCGAGACGGAGGGCGAAGGCCAGGTCAAGGCGCTGATCACCATCGGGGGGAACCCGGCGCTGTCGGCGCCGAACGCCGCCCGGCTCGACCGCGCGCTCGCCGGGCTCGAGTTCATGGTGAGCGTCGACCCGTACCTGAACGAGACGACCCGGCACGCGCACGTGGTGCTGCCGCCGCCGCGCCCCGCGCAGACGCCGCACTACGACCTCGCGCTGACGGGCCTCGCCGTCCGCGACTACGCGCGCTACTCGCCGCCCGTCGTCGAACTGCCGGACGGGCGCCCCAGCGAGGCGGTCGTCCTCGGCCGGCTCGCCGTGATCGCCTCCGGGACGGACGGCGACCCGGCCGCCCTCGACGAGATGATCATCACCTCGACGCTGGCGAAGGCGACCGCGCTCGCCGGGTCCCCCGTGCACGGCCGCGAACCGGACGAGCTGCGCAAGATGCTCGACACCGGCACGCCCACCGAGCAGCGGCTCGACATGATGCTGCGCCTCGGCCCGTACGGCGACGGCTTCGGCGCCGAGCCGTCCGGCCTCACCCTCACCCGGCTGCGCACCGAGCACCCGCACGGCCTCGACCTCGGCGCCCTCAAGCCGCGCCTGGACGAGGTGCTCTGCACGACGTCCGGCCGCGTCGAGCTGTGCCCGTCCACGTTCGCCGCCGACGTCGACCGGCTGCACGCCGCCCTGAACGCCCCGCGGAACGGCGGCATGGTGCTGATCGGACGCCGCCACCTGCGCTCCAACAACAGCTGGCTGCACAACGTCCCCGAACTGGTGCGCGGCTCCAACACCTGCACCCTCCAGCTCAACCCGGGCGACGCCGACCGGCTCGGCGTCACCGGAGGCGACACGATCCGGGTCACGTCCCGGACGGGCACCGTCGACGCCGTCGCCGAACCCACCGACACCGTCATGCCCGGCGTCGTCAGCCTGCCGCACGGCTGGGGCCACGACCGTCCCGGAACGCGCACCGGCGTCGCGCACGAGCACGCGGGCGTCAACGTCAACGCCGTCACCGACGAGCAGGAGATCGACCCTCTGTCCGGCAACGCGGTCTTCAACGGCGTCCCCGTCACGCTGACCGTCCCGCCGCGCTGACCCCGTGGTTTATCCCCTCCGGCCGCAGGTAGGGGTAAGACTGGCCGCAGGAGAACGCGGAAGACTAATGTCGCAACAGGCGTCTCACATACCGCGGAGGAGGGGACATGCCCCGACGGGTGAACAAATTCCGGCGCGGGTCCGAGCCCCAGACGCCCGCGCGGCTCGCGGACGCGACCGAGGCGCTGGAGCAGGCGACCGGCCTGGACCGCACCATCCGGGTGCTGTCCACGGCCGTGCGGCGGACGCTGCGCCCCGGGCCGGTCAAGGACGCCCTGCACGGCGTCCCGGTCGGCCACCCCGCCCATCCGCCGCTCACCGACGTGCCCGTCGGACTGTGGATCTCCGCCGCCCTCCTCGACCTCATGCCGGGGACGCGCCGCGCCTCGCAGACCCTGGTCGCCGCCGGGCTCGCGGGCGCCGTCCCGGCCGTCCTCACCGGCATCGCCGACTGGGGGTCGCTGCACCGCGAGCAGCAGCGCGTCGGGCTCGTCCACGCCGCCGGGATGGCCACGAGCAGCGCGCTGTACTCGGCGTCCCTCGTGGCCCGCTACCAGGGACGGGACGCCGCCGGCCGCGCGTTCGGCTTCGCCGGCCTGTCCGCCCTGTTCGCGGGCACCTACCTCGGCGGGCACCTCGCGTTCCGGCAGGCCGCGGGCGCCAGCCACGCCGACAAGGTCGGCCACCTCGTCCCGCTCGGCTGGCACGACCTGTGCAGCGCCGCCGACCTCCCGGACGGCTGGCCCGTCACCCGGCGGCTCGGCTACATCAGCCTGTTCGTCCTGCGCACCGGCGACGACGTCCACGTCCTCACCGACCGGTGCAGCCACCTCGCCGGGCCGCTCCACCAGGGCCGCGTCATCACCGACGACAACGCCGACGTCTGCGTCATCTGCCCCTGGCATGGCAGCACCTTCCGCGTCACCGACGGCTCCGTCGTCCACGGCCCCGCCACCGCCCGCCAGCCGGCCTTCGAAACCCGCGTCACCGACGACGGCACCCTCCAGGTCCGCCCCGTCTAACCTCCCCCGCTGGGCGCCCGGTGCTGTCCTACCCGGATGGCAGGTTCGCGTTCATGTCACTCCATGTCGCGAGCCGCCGCCGCACCACACTCCGCCGGGACTTCCCCGACGCGCTGATCCTCGATGTGACGTCGCGTGCCCCGGAGCCCTGGGTGCGGCTCAGTCCGTTCTATCCGCACGGTGGCATCCCGGTGCCCGGCCACCCGGACCGTACGGCGCAGTCGGTCGAGGGCGTCTGGCAGGCCCTGAAGGTGTTCGCCTCAGAGGAGGAGGATTTCTCCAAACTAGAGGTGACAACCATGAAGGGGATCAAACGAACGGTCCGCCGGCTCGGCCCCCCGCTCGGCCACCGGTTCGAAGGCCGGCTGCTCGGCTATGAGGAGGCCAGGCGGTTGATCTATCTGCCGACCTACCGCTGGATGCTCGACCACCGAGCCCCCGCTCTCGTCGCCGAACTCCGGGAACTCAGCACGAAGCACACGGTCGTGCTGCTCGACTACACCGTCAACGGAGATGTGGCGGACCTCTCGAAGCCGCTGTCGCACGCCGCGCTCGTCGTCCAACACGTCCAAGACCTCTGAGGTCGGACGCGTCTACGGCCAAGCGTTCGGCCCTTGCCAATGTGAGGCCGTGTGGACCGCCGGGGTCTGGTCGGCGGTCCACACGGTCTCGACTAGATGGACGATCTGGTCAGCCGCTTGCGGGAGCCGCCGCTTTCCAAGATCTCCTCGCGAGCGTCGATGTCACCGCTGAACTGCGGGAGGTAGGGCGCGGTGCCGCGGTCGGCGATCTGCGCCGAGGTGATGGTCAGGTCGTAGTGGGCCCACGCCATGGCGGCGTCGGCCAGCCGGCGAGCCGTGGCGCGGATGAGATGGACGTCGGGTGAACCGGTGACGATCAGCAGGACGGGCTCCCCGCGGTCCAGGTCGATCGCGGTGGGGCTGTCCGGCCATATCGCCACGCGCAGGCAGCGATCCTCGATGACGCGCAGCTCCCCCGCGTCCGGGACGCAGGCCCAGGGCCTGCCGTCCGCGGCACACGTGATCATGACGACGGGACGCTCCCGCGCCTGGGAACTCCTGATCACGTCGAAGGAGGTCGAAAGGACGTCGGGCGAGGCGGTCAGCGGCACGGCCGCCTCGCGCCGGGGGTTCGGTCGGCCCGGATCGCCCTCCAAGCCGATCAGTGAATAGATCCGTTCGGGTGAGAACCAGCCGTGAACCGACTTGAACATATGTTCGATTCTATCGCACGCAGATGACCTTGACCCCACGCGCGCCCGTTAACATCTCGACCGGCTGGTGGTGCCCGGACGCGCCCGCCGACGTGAAGCGGCGCGGGGTCCGGCGGAGTCAGCCCAGCATGAAGAGCAGCATGAAGAACAGGAGCCCGGCCACCGCCGACGCCGCCGCCTGGCGGGACCGGAAGGACGCCGCGAACAGCAGCACCGCAACGGCCAGGACGCAGACGGCGGTGACGAGCACGGCGAGACGGGCGGGCGGCATGCCGAAGGCGATGAAGGGCATGCTGACGATGGCCAGGGGAGCCAGCAGGCCCAGGGTGAACCGGACGGGGCTCATGGTCAGGCCACCGCCGACCGCGATCACGCCCCCGGTCACGCTCACGGCCAGGCCGCACAGGAATGACAAGGCCAGCCGTACCCCGATGCCGTCGTCGAGCGCCTCCCCCAGCAGCATGTACACCCATCCGGGTGTCGTCCCGAAAACGGCCGCCGCCGCGGGGAGGCGGGTCCGCCGGCTGAGGGTGGCGGCGGCGCATCCCACCATCGCCAGGTAGAAGAGGTTCTCGACCGGCGGGCCAAGGCCGCGGGAAGGCCCATCGACACCGTCCCCGCCGAGGACGAGACGGTGCGGGGCGGCCCGTCGTCCGCCGCGACTCGCTGCGCGGGGATCATGGCCCGCTGGGGGACCCCGCCCCAGGCTGCGCCCGCCTGTCCCAGTGCGTCCAGCAGGGCGGCGCGCATGTCGGCCGCGCTGGTGTAGCGCTCCTGCGGGTCTTTGGCCAACGCCTTCAGGACCACCTGGTCCCATGAGACCGGCAGGCCGGGACGTAGCGCGGACGGCGCCTCGGGTGTCCGCAGGAGATGTCCCATGAGCACCCCGGAGGGGGTTCCGCCGGTGAACGGCGGCCGTCCGGTCAGCAGCTCGAACAGGACGCAGCCGAGCGAGTACAGGTCCGACGCCGGCCCGACGGGCTTGCCGTCGGCCTGTTCGGGCGACAGGTAGGCGGGGGTGCCGATCAGCATGCCCGTGGCGGTCAGCCGGGTGGCCTCTTCGGACATGAGCCGGGCGATCCCGAAGTCCATCACCTTCACCACGGGACGCGACCCGGACTCGTCCAGCATGATGTTGGCGGGCTTGATGTCGCGGTGCACGACGCCTTTGGCGTGGCAGTGTTCCAGTGCGCGCTGGAAGCGGGCCAGGAACCCGGGCTGGCGCGCCAGTTGCTCCGGCAGCACCTTGACGGCCACCGGACGGTCCAGATCGCGGTCCACGGACCGGTAGACCGCGCCCATGCCGCCCGATCCGAGTTCCCGCCCCAGCTCGTACCGACCGGCCAGAACCCGCACCCACGCCTCCACGCACCAGGACGCCGCGACCGGGCGGGCAGCACTCACCCCTGGCCCCTGCGCCACACCGCCGACAGACAGACAATCTCGTACCTTAGAGACCCGCGCTCCCGTCCACCACCGCCCACTACGTTGACCTGCGGCGTGTTGTTGTCATGGAGGGCCGGATAACAACAACTCGCCGCAGGTCAACGATCCGCACCGGGGGGCTTGCGCTGTGAGGGGGTGTGGGCAGACTTGGGTTGTGATTAGAACGCTGCGCCCCAAGGACTACAACGAGGTGCTCCACGTCGGGCACTTCTTCCGTAAGGGTGACCCCGTGCTCATGGACCTCACCGAACTGTCCGACGGGGCCGCCAGGCAGCTGGTGGACTTCTGCGCCGGGCTGATCTGCGGGCGAGGCGGGCAGATGGAGCGGCTGGACAAGAAGCTCTTTCTCCTCCAGCCGCCGGCCAGTCCGCGGATCGCCGCCGCGCACATCCCCGACTTGGCCCACGTCGTCGACTGATTCGCACCCGGGCGGGTGGGCAGGCCGCCAAGCGCGGGAGGCGCGGCGGCGTTTCGTTAATGCGAGATGGCGTCTCGGTTGACGAGATCGGGGAGGGTGGCCTACGGTTTGCGGACGATCCCTCACCGCTGGGAGCACACCATGATCCGAGCCGCCTCACCAGGGCTTGGACCGGTGCTGCGCGCCGAGCGGCTACAGGCGAAGCGGCTGGTCTCGCCGCCGCCGTACTCGGAGACGTCGCGGGTCCGCCCGCCGCGTGAGGGCATGCGCCCCGGCACGGCCGCGGGCATCCCGCAGACGCCCTTCTAGGACCTGACGACCGCAGCCCTTTCCCTGGCCGCGGCCCGTCCGCGTCCGCGGCCGTCTTCTCCTCCCGAAGTTGCGAGGCACCATGAGCACCACCGTCGACCTGTCCCCGATCTCCGGCCCGTCCGCCTGGCGCGGCGACGAGCTGGCCGGTTCCACCGAGTGGATCTACCACCTGTCCGACGCCGAGCGGGACGAGCTGGAGGCCGCCGGCCGCCGGTTCGCCGCCGAGGACCCCGACCTGCGCACCGTCACGTCCGCCGACTACCCCCTCGACGCCTGCGCCGGGCTCATGGAGGAGTGCGCACGGCAGATGGACGCCGGGCGCGGCTTCATCCTCGTCCGCGGGCTCCGCACCGAGGATTACGGGGACGCGGTCGCGGGCGCGATCTTCTACCTGATGGGCCTGCATCTCGGCACGCCGATGTCGCAGAACCAGTTCGGGGACGTCCTCGACCACGTCATCGCCACCTCGAACAAGACCCTGGACGATCCGACCGCGCTGCCGTCCCGGGTCCGCGACCGGCTGCCGTTCCACTCCGACAGCTCCGACGTCGTCGCCCTGATGTGCCTGCGCGGCGCCCGCGCCGGCGGAGCCAGCAGCCTGGTCAGCGGCACCACGATCTACAACGAGATCCTGCACCGCCGCCCGGACCTCGCGCCGCTGCTGTTCGAGCCGTGGCACTGGGACTGGCGCAAGCAGGACCCCGACGCCCCGGCCGACACCTACGAGTCCCCGATCTGCGGCTATGTCGACGGGATCTTCAGCACCTACGCGGGCAGCTCGATGATCTTCTCGGCGCAGGACTACCCGGAGGTGCCCCGGCTGACGGAGGCGCAGATCGAGGTCCTGAACCTGTTCGACGAGATCGCGCAGGAGCCCGGCCTCCCCCTGGACATGGACTTCCAGCCCGGCGACGTCCAATGGCTGCTGAACTACGCCGCCCTGCACTCGCGCACCGGCTACGTCGACCACCCGGAGCCGGAGCGCCGCCGCCACCTGCTGCGGCTGTGGCTGCGCCGGGATGTCGGACGACCGCTGGTGCCCGGCTTCGGCAAGAGCGTCATCAAGGCGCGCGGCGACGAGGAGGTCGAGCCCATGCCCGGCGGCCGCTTCCAGATCACCGACGCCGTCGTCCCCAACGAGACCTGGGGACTGTAGGCCCTGAGCTCGGCCGTCCGCGCCTCACCGGGGAGGGCGCGGACGGCCGTTTCGTCCGCTTGGTCTTCATGTGCGGTCGATGACCGCGAAGACGACCTTGCCGACGTTGTCTGCCATCGCGCGGACGCCCCAGCAGCGGGCGTACTGGTCGACGATGAACAGGCCCCGTCCCGTCTCGCTGGACGTGTCGGCCGCCAGCATGTGCGGCAGGCCGCAGGCGGCGTCCTGGACCTCCATCCACAGCGCGTCGTCCTCGGTACGGCTCAACCGCAAGATCACGTCATCGTCGCCCGTCTCGGACGTCGCGTGCTGGAGGGCGTTGGTGACCAGCTCGCTGGCCACCAGGCACGGCACGAAATCGTCCATCCCGAACTCGCCGGTGACCAGCCGCACGAACGCCCGCACCTCCGCGACCACCTTCAGGTCCCGCTTCACCACCATCTCGTTCTGCGTCGCCGCCCCGCCCATGACCTCTCCTCACTGTGTGTGGCATCTCCACCACATTCAGCCACCTCTGTGGCTAGCATGGGCTTGCAGTCCTTAGGTGGATCGCATCAGCAAGGGAAGAGACGTGTGTGCAAGTTGCCGAGAGAGGTAAGTCGCCATGGCCGCACGGCGCCAGCGTCCCGACAGCTCCCCCGCCCTTGTGGCCTTCGGTCGCCAGATGCGGCGGCTGCGGGAGGCCAAAGACATCAAACAGGAGACGATCGCTCACCTGACCAAAGTCAGCCCCGCACAGGTGAGCCGGATCGAGAGCGGCAAGAAGCGCGCCTCGCGCACCTTCGTTGAACTGGTGGACGACTACCTGGAGGCGGGCGGCTCGCTCATCAGCCTCTGGGAGGACCTCAACAAGGACGGCCACCCCGTCCCGATCTGGTTCGACTGGCCCCAGCAAGAGTCCGAAGCCGTAGAGCTGGTCACCTGGGAACACACCATCGTCCCCGGTCTGCTGCAGACTCCGGCCTACGCCCGCGCGTTCCTCAGCTCGGACGAAGCCGTGGAGGCCCGCATGGCGCGCCAGTCCATCCTCACCCGGACGGACGCGTCCCCCACGATGCTGACCGCGCTCCTGAGCGAAGGAGTACTCAACCATCTGGTGGGGTCGCCTGAGGTGATACGGGAGCAGATCGAGCACCTTATAGCCCTCAGCGAACTGCCCAATGTCACCATCCAGATCGTCCGCAACAATGGGCGTCCGGCGGGCACAGGAGGCGCCTTCGTGGTGGCTACCATGGATGACCGGAGCGAGGTCGCCTACATGGAGACGACGGTACGAGGCATCACGACCGACGACCCCTCGGACCTCGCCAGACTCTCCGAAACGCTCCGGGAGTTGCGAGCGAGGGCCCTCCCCGAAGACATGTCCCGGGACATGATGAGAGAGGCACTGGAGAAATGGACCTGAGCAACGCCACCTGGCGCAAGGCAAGCCGCAGCGGCGAGAACGGCGGCAACTGCGTCGAACTGGCGGACATGGCCGGTTCGATCGTGGCGGTGCGGGACAGCAAGGACCCGCACGGCCCCGTCCTCCTGCTGACCCGCGCGACCCTGCGCTCGGCCGTCCAGTCCACCCTGATTCGCTGAGTCGCGGCGAGGCGCCCCGTCCCCCCTGACCCCCACCCCGGCTGTGTTAGGCGAGGCGAGCGTAGAGGCGGGAGTAGGCCGCCAGGGAGGCTAGGTCAAGTGCGTCCCGGCGCGGGTCGGCCGGGGACATGGTGGAGGCCGGGCCCAGGCGGACGGTGTCTATGCCATGGGCGCGTAGGACGACGCCGTCTGTGGAGCCCGTCCAGCCGGTGATCGGCGGCGGGTCGGCGCCGAACTCCTCGCGCCACGCGCTGCGGGCCGTGCGGACGATCGGCGCGTCGGGCGGGGTCGCGGCGGCTGGGTGGACCTCGTCCACGTCGACCTCGATCGCACAACCGGCGAGGGGGCCGTCCGTGCAGGCGGCCTCGACCTCCTGCCGCAGCGCGGCGGCGATGGCGTGCGGGGCCGCGCCCGGCACGGTCACCACGTAGATTCCGGCCTCCAGCAAGCCAGGGAGAAGGTCGGGTTTGTCGGGACGGCCGGCGGTGAGCGAGCCGATGCCGGCGGCGGGGCCGACTTGGGTTCCGGGTGCCGTGGTGGAGCCGACGTAGGCCGCGCGCCAGCGTTCGACGGCTTCGACGACCTGGCCCGCGTGGGCGATGACCCCGCCGGGCGGCGTGGCCGATTCGCGGGCCAGGACGGCGCCGTGACGCCCCCGGACGCGTACCCGCAGGTAGAGGGCGCCGGGCTCCTCCCACAGCAGCGTGGGCGGGCCGCACTTGGCGACGACGGCGGCGGACGGCGGGGGCGCGTCCTCCAGGTAATGGTCCAGGCCGGTGGAGCGGGCCCCCCGGACGGAGCCGTCCAGGGTGCTGCGGTGCGTTCCGGAACCGGCTAGCAGGAGACCGGCGGGTGCTCCGCGGGACGCGGCGGAGACGAAGGCGATCAGGGCCGCGGCCGCGGGGGCCCGTGCCACGCCCAGGCCGAAGCCCTCGACCTGGGAGGACGTGACCGTCAGCGGGGCCGGGGCGTCGGCGCGGCCGGTGATGGCGCGGTCCTCGTCGGGGTCGCCGCTGAGCGACGTGTCGAGGTGCGAGTACAGCAGGACGCCCGCCGGGTCGCCCGCGCACAGGTTGGCGCCGTTCGGGCCGTACCGCTGGACCGTCCACTCGATCCACGGCCACCGCGCCGTGCACCAGGAGGCGAGGTACACGGCGGCGGCGGACTCGTGCCCGTACGGCGCGGGGACGCCGTCCAGGAACCGCAGGACGCGGACGATCTCCTCGCCCGCGTCGGCGGACGGCGCGCTCAGAAGCGTCCCCAGTCGTCGGCCGCCGGGCGCCACACGTCGATGTTGCGCGGGTCCGGCGGCATCCGGCGGGGGCGGTGGGTCTCGTGCTCCTCCGGCGTGAAGACGCGGTGCCGGTCGCACAGCTCGAACCGGGGGCCGTAGGCCGGGTCGTGCATGTAGAACGCGATGGACGTCGACGCCGAGTGGTTGACCAGGTCGGACGCGATCGGCTCGCCCTTGTAGAGGGCGCGGGCGCGGGCCCGCATGACGTGGTCGAAGCTCTTCATCGCGAAGCACAGGTGCGCGACGTAGTGCTCCTTGTTGTTCTGCAGGGCGAGGCTGTGGTGGTAGCGGTCCTCGCAGCGCATGAACGTGGTGGAGCCGACGATCTCGTCCGACGACAGGAAGCCCAGCACGTTCGTGTAGAAGTCGAGCGACTCCTCGTACTTCGGCGTCGCGATGAACGGGTGGACGAGGTCGACCGGGCGCAGCTCGGCCAGCGGCGGCTCGGCGTACTCCAGGAAGCCGGTGAACAGCTCCACGACGAGGCCGTTGGGGTCGCGGACCCCGAAGCCGTCCGAGCAGAGGCCCTGCTGCCGGTCCTGGAGCTCCAGGATCTCGTGCCCGGCGTCGGCGACGCGCTTGCGCAGGTCGGCGAGGACCTCGTCGCTCTCCACGCTGTAGCCGACGGCGGAGGTGTGCCCGGCCGTCCGGTCCGGCGCGCTGATCAGCTCGATCGAGTGGTGCTCGATGTCGGCGCGCAGGTAGGCGTACTCGTCGGTGCGCTGTTCGAGCTGGAGGCCCACGTGGTACTGGAGGAACTCGATCGTGCGCGCCATGTCGGGCACCTCGATGCGGGCGTACTCCATCCCGTACGGGCCGCGGGGCCGTCCCGCCCTGCCGCCGGTCTCGTAGCTGACGATGTGGTGCTGCTCGACGACCGGCCGCCAGCGCTCGCGGACGAACCGCTCGTGCGAGTCGCTCTGCAGGTACGCGTGCAGGTCGGCGGCGGTCTCGAAGCGCACCGAGAAGGCGTGCGTGAACGTGCTGTCGCGGGTGCTGACGTTGGGGCCGAGCGCGAAGTCCCGCATCTGCGGGTAGCGGCCGGGGAAGGCGCGCAGCTCCGCCAGGACGGCCTCGACCGCCTCGGCCGGCGCGTCCGGGCGGAACCGGAACACCACGGTGTGATTGATCATCGGGATTCCCTCAGAGGATGAAGCTCAGCCGGCTGCCCGCGGGCAGGTGCTCGTGGCCCAGGATCGCGCGGCGCCGCCGGAAGCGCAGGGCGTCGCCGCCGGTCACCAGCAGGTGGTCGTAGCGCCCGACGTAGGCGTCGAACTCGCCGTCCCGGGCCCGGTGGACGATGAACGCGGCCGTCACCCGCAGCAGACCGGGCTCGTCGTGCTCGTGCAGCCGGACGTTGGAGATCATCCGGTGCGTGCGGGACGGCGGGTTCTCCGCGTGCGCCTTGCGCGACTTGAGCCGCTTGACGCGCGCGCGCAGCAGGTCCCAGTCGTCGGTGACGAACGACCCGGACGCGTGCAGCGAGGTGCCGGTCCAGTCGGTGGCCGGGACCTCGAACCGGGCGCCCGGCTCGAACAGGGCGAGCCAGTCGTCGTACTTCCAGGCGTCCAGGATGTCGGCCTCGGCGTAGAGGAAGTCCTCCACGTCGGCGCGGGTGATCTCGCGCCCGCCGACGAGCCCGGTGGTGGCCGGGGCGGTCATCGGACGTTCCTCCCCTCAAGGAAGCGTTCGGGGCGCGGCCCGCTGACGTCCAGGCCGCCGTCGACGCCCAGCGCGTCCACCCAGTGCCGCCAGAAGCCGCGCATCGCGCCCTCGTCGATGGACCGGCCCTGGACGCCCTTGACCTCGTCGATCATGCCGCGCGACATGTCGCTGAAGTCGTACTCGGGGCGGGCCTCGGCGGCGGTCGCCTCGATGCCGCGCTGCACCGCCTCGTACGCCTCGATGTCGTCGGGGGTGGCGAGGCCGCCCGGCCCGACGAAGCTGACCATGGTCTTCATCCGCAGCGCGCGGGTGTCGGCGTCCTCGCCGCGCGGCGCGAACTGCCAGGCGCGCACGTCGGTCCGGTCGGCCGCGACCGGTTCGAGTTGCCGGATCGACAGCCCTTCGAGGTCGAAGAGCAGGAGGTTCGGCCAGACGAACAGGATGTGGCTCTCGTCGGCGACGTAGCGGGCCCGGTCGGGGCCGAGCCGGCGGTCCATCTCGGCGCGGTGCTCGGCGGTGCGGACCTTCTCGTCCGCGCCGAAGCGCGGCTCCCACAGCATGCTGATCCGGCCGCCGTGCCCGGTGAGGACGAGGAGGCCGTGCCCGTTGCCGAGGTTGTAGGCGTACTGGTCGTCGTCGGTGACGGCGAAGCCCGTCTCCCGCAGGTAGCCGACGAACGTGTTGTGCGTGGGCGAGAAGTGGTAGCCGTCCATGGCGTTCTCGACGCCGAGCTTCCAGTTGCCGCGCACGCCGTAGTACTGGGTGCCGGGCAGCACTTCCATGCCGCCGGAGTGCTGCTCGGAGATCATCGTCATGTAGTCGGCGGCGTCGCCGAGGAAGTCGAGGAGCGGCGGGACGCCGGGGTCGAACGCGACGAACACGAACCCCTCGTGGATCTCCAGCCGGGGGACGGCGCGGAGCCGCATCGAGTCGAGGAAGCCCTCGCCGGCGGCCTCGTAGGCCTCCTTGCCGGGGATGGCCGCGACGTCGCCGTTATTGCGGAACGTCCAGGCGTGGTAGAAGCACTGGAAGAGCTTGCTGGAGCCCTCGCGCTCCCGGCACAGGATCGTGCCGCGGTGCGGGCAGGCGTTGAGGAACGCGTGCACCGTGCCGCCGGAGTCGCGGCAGAAGATGAGCGGCCGGCCGCCGAGCGTCCGGGTCTTGAAGGCGTTGGGCTCCGCGACCTCGGTCTCGTGGCCGAGGTAGAGCCAGCTCCGCGCCCAGATCCGGTCGCGTTCCGCCTGGAAGACCTCCGCCGAGCGGTAGGCCGTCCGGTTGACGCGGAAAGTCAGCGCGTCCCAGTCCTCGACGACCAGCCGCCCCGGAAGCCCCCCGCCGTTCGGCTCTGGCATCGGGCGCCACCCCCTCCACGCAGGTTCATTCGAATATACGAGATGCTGTCTCGCATCGTGAGTACAACGTTGGCTCAGTCCGGAGCACCGTGTCAAGGGTCACGAGACCGGAATCCGCTCGGGGATTGACGTGCCACATCCCAGTTAGCATGATTGCGTCTCGCAATAAGAGATGGCGCGGAGTACAGTCTCCGCCATCGCGCACCCGCCGCGGCCACCGCGCAAGGCGGACGAACCGGTCTCCCGGATGGCCTGCCGCCGCGGTCCGGCTCATGATGAGATGGCGTGTCATTCGGCCCGCGGCCCGCCGTCCCGGACGGTGCGCGGGCGGCGGCCGAGGCGGAAGCGAGAGACGGATGGCAACGACGATGAGGACCGCACGAGACACGGCCGAGGGTTCCCCGTCCATCCAGACGGTGCAGCGCGCGGCGCTGATCCTGGACTCCTTCACGGTGAGCCGGCCGCATCTGAGCCTGAACGAGATCACCGCCCGGCTCGGCGCCAGCAAGGCGACCGCGCACCGCTACACCAAGGCGCTCCGGGCGGCCAACCTGCTGCGCTACGACGACCGCACGGCGCTGTACTCGCTCGGCCCGCAGGTGCTCACGCTCGCCGCCGCCGCGCGCGCCGCGCTGCCGATCGTGACCGCCGCCGAGCCGTACATGGACCGGCTCGTCCAGACCGCCGGGCAGACCGTCGTGCTGAGCATCTGGGACGGCGAGTCCCCGACCGTCGTGCGGTCGGCCGACAACACCGACCACCTGATCCGGATCAGCGTCCGGGTCGGGTCGCGGCTCGACCTCGCCACCTCCGCGCAGGGCCGGGTGTTCTGCGCCTACCTGCCGCCCGAGCAGGTGCCGGCGCTCGCCAAGCTGCTGCGGCGCACGCCGGAGCTGCGCGAGGACGTCGACTGGATCCGCCGGCACGGGCTGTCGGTGAACTCCCCGTCCGAGAACGGCCTGCACACCATCGCCGCGCCCGTCTTCGAGGGCGACGCCATCATCGCCACGATGGCGATCGTCGGCACCTCCGTCGACGTCCCGCGCCAGGCGGACTCGCCGATGGCCGAGGCGCTGCTGGAGATCACCCGGGACCTGTCGCAGCGGCTCGGCAACAACGGCGCCCCGCCGGCCGAGGCGACCGGCTGAGCCGCCGCCCCCGGCCGGGCGGGTCCCGGCCCGGGTGCGCGCGGCCCGGGTGCGCTCGGTCTGGGCGCGCGCGGTCAGGGCAGCTCGTCCAGGTAGGCCAGGGACGCGGCGAAGTCGGCGCGCGGCGGCACGAAGATGTCGATGTTGACGCACGGCTCTTCCAGCGGCTCGATGTAGTGCTCGGCGCCCCTCGGCACCAGCAGGAACGTCCCGGCCGTCATCTCGTGCGGGACGCCCTCCACGTAGTAGTTGCAGCGCCCTGAGGCGATGTAGACGAGCTGGTCGAAGTCGTCGTGGCTGTGCGGGTTGAGGTCCATGCCCACGTCCAGGGTGTGGTGGGCGACCATCACCTCGTCGGTGGAGTAGACCCGGCGCCGCACCCCCTTGCGCAGCTCGCTCTCCGGCATGTCGGCCCAGCCGATCACCCGGTTGTAGAGCTTGGCGTTGCGGCCATTCTCGGTCATCCGTTGCCTCCCTCGCCGGCCGCCGCGTCCAGTCCGGCGGCCAGTATCTGCAGGTCAGAGCCCGTCACCAGGTAGCGCGCGGCGGCCAGCCCGTGCGCCGGCGCGGCGGCCGGGGACGGGGCCCAGCCGCCGAACGCGATCCCGTGCCGCCGGGCGGCGTCCTCGATCTCGGCGACGGCCGCGCGCAGCTCCGCGCCGCCCGGCTCGGCGCCCAGGCTCACCGCCAGGTCGGTGCCGCCGACGAAGACCACGTCGAGGTCGCCGACCACCTCGTCCCAGGCCGTGCCGCCGTCCCGCCACCAGGGCGTCTCGATCTGCCCGGCGAGCAGCGGCGGATCGGCCCGCTCGGCGGCCAGGAGCGCCGCCAGGCCGCCGGCCCCGGGCCGCCCGAACCCGGCGGCCCGGTTGGCCAGGCTGACCGACCGGTCGCCGTCCGGCGCGAACCGGGTCGCCTGGACCAGCGCCCAGGCCTGCTCGGGCCCGCTGAGCATCGACAGCTGGAACCCGGCGGCGCCGTTCTCCAGCAGGCGGCAGATCAGCGGCCCGTCCACCTCGGGGATCCGGACGAGCGCCGGCAGCCCGCAGCGCTCCGCGTGCCGGACGAGGCCGATCGCGTCGGCCTCCGTCAGCGCGGAGTGCTCCAGGTCGACGACCACGAAATCGAAGCCCGCGAGCGCGCACAGCTCCACCACGTCCGGCGCGGGCAGCTTGACGAACGTCCCGTGCACACGGGTTCCGCCCGCCAGCGCCGCCCGCAGCCGAGCCCTGAGCGCAGTGGTCATCGGCCGCGCCACGGGACGGTCTCGACGGGCTTCCCGCCGTGCAGGACGAGGACCGGCTCCAGCCGGGGCGCGGTCATCGTGTTGCCCGCCGCGTCCGGGAGCACGACCTCCTCGGTCTCCTCGACCACGGTCACGTGCGCGGGGCCGCCGGGTTCCAGCCGCCCGTAGCCCTCGGCGTCCAGCCCGAGGACCCGCGCGGGGCGCACGGTCGCGCGGGCGACGGCCTCGGTCAGCGGGACGCCCAGCCCGACCAGCTTCGACATGCTGGTCAGCAGGTCGAAGACCGGGCCGCGCCAGTTGCGGGCGCTCGTGTCGGAGCTGAGGACGTCGGGGTAGAAGCCCTTGGCGATCGCGCGGCGGGCCACCTCGAAGCTGAGGTTGCTCTTGCCGTGCGCCGAGTCGAACAGCACGCCGCGCTCCCGGGCCTCCGCCACCGCGGGCTGCACCTCGTCGCCGTCCAGGATGCCGTGCGGCTTGCCGGTGTAGCAGTGCGCGACGATGTCGCCGGGGCGCAGATGGTCGAGGACGGCCGGCAGCGGCTCGGCCGTCTCGCCGATGTGCACCATGAGCGGCAGCCCGGCCTGCTCGGCGACGTCGAGCGACTTCTTCAGCAGCATCTGCCAGTTGTCGCCGACGACGTCCTCCGACAGGCGGATCTTGAAGCCGCGCACCACGTCGGGGTTCTCGGCGGCGGTCGCGAGCGCGTCGTCCGGGACGAGCGTGTCCGGGTTCATCAGCTCGCCGAACCGGAAGTCGATGAGGCCGAGCACCGACACGTTCAGGAAGTTCACGATCCGCATCGGCGTCGGCTCGACGACGAGCTTGCGGAACGCCGCGAACGTGGACGCCCCGGCGGTGCCGGCGTCGGCGGCGGCGACGACGCCGCGCCGCAGGTGCGCCTCCTCGGCGGGCGCGCCGACCATGGAGACGTGCTGGAAGATGTGGGTGTGCCCCTCGACCAGGCCGGGCAGCACCCACCGGCCGGTGCAGTCGGTGACCTCGGCGGCGTCGGCGGCCAGCCCGTCGCCGATCGCCGCGATGGCGCCGCCGGCGATCGCGACGTCCGTGCGCGCGTTGAGGTCCGAGGCGGGGTCGATGACCGTCCCGCCGGTGAGCACGCGGTCGTAGACGGGTTTCTGCTGTTCGGTCATCGAGGTACTCCCGATCGGGTGAGGGTGCGGGTGGAGGGGGTCACGCCTGGATCCGGGTGGTCAGCGGCAGGACGCCGTCGACCTCGACCCGGACGGTGTCGCCGGGGCGCAGGAAGTCGCCGCGGTCCTGGCCCGTCCCGGCCGGGGTGCCGGTCAGCACGACGTCGCCGGGGCGCAGCGCGGCGTACCGGGAGATCCGGGCCAGCAGCTCGGGGATCGCGAAGATCATGTCGGCGCTGGAGGAGTCCTGGCGCAGCTCGCCGCCCACGTGGCCGCGGACGCCGATCGACTCCGGGTCGGCGATCGCGTCGCGGCCGAGCAGCGAGGCGCCGAGCGGGGTGAAGCCGGGGAAGCTCTTGGCCAGGACGGGCGCTCCGGTGCGCTTCATGACGTCGCGGGCGGTCATGTCGTTGGCCGCGGTGATCGCGGCGACCGCCGACCACGCCCGGTCTTCGGAGGCGCGGTCCAGTGTCCGGCCGATGACGAGGGCGATCTCGGCCTCGTAGTCCATCTGGGCGGTCTCCTCGGCCGGCAGCCGGACCGCCGCGCCGGGCGCGCCCACCGACGCGGGGGCGGCGAGGTAGAGGACGGGCTCGGCCGGCACCGGGCGCCCGGTCAGCTCGGCCTTGGAGTGGTAGTTCAGGCCGACGCCCCACAGGGCGCGGGGGCGGGCGAGCGGGGCGCGCAGCCCGAGTCCGCCGCCGTCCAGCGGGATCCGCCGGACGACCTTCGCGGCGGCGAGCGCGTCCAGGGAGCCGATCGCCTCGATCACGGCGCCCGGGTCGGGGTACGGCGCGTCCAGGACGGCCACGGCGCCGTTCTCGATACGGCCGAGGCCCGCCGTCGTCATCACAACATGCACGACGCCATCTTTCGATGCGAGATGGATTTCTGTCAAGCAATGAGAGATGGCATCTCACAATGCAACATGGAGCACATAAGGGCAGCCCGGCCGGCCGCCCGTCGCGGGGACGAGCGGCACGGCGGAGCGGGTCAGACCTGGGATCTTGCGGCGTCGAGCCGGCGGGTCACCTCGGACCCGTCCCAGTAGTCGATCCGGCGGGCCAGCAGGCCGTCGGCGTCCACCCACAGCCGGAGCACGCCGCGCACCCTGACCGGCGCGTTCCCGGCCGGGACGAGCCGGAACGACATCCGGTACGCCACCACCGCCCGCACGTCCCGGACGACCAGGTCCTCCAGCTCGTAGCGGAGGTCGGCGAAGTCGGCCAGGAAACCGTCCAGCCGCCGCCGGTACGCGGCGCGCCCGGTGACGCCGCGGCCCATCGTGGAGGTGTGCTCGTTGACGAAGTCCTCCGCCACGCAGCCCGCGACGGCGTCGGCGTCGTGCCGGTTGAGCGCGCCGAGATAGCGCAGCGCCGCCGCGCGGGTGCGCTCCTCGACCCGCGCGGCGGCCCCCTCCTCGGCCGGGCGGGGAACGCCGGTCAGGACCCGCCTCCCCACTTCTCCCGCACCGTGTCGAACACCCGCTGGTCGTGCGAGATCTCGACGACGTTGCCGTCCGGGTCCTTCAGCGCGCAGATGTAGCCGACCGGGTCCGGCATCTGCCGCGGCTCCCAGTGCAGGCAGCCCAGCTCGCGGGCGCGGTCGGCCAGGGCGTCCACGTCGCCGCGCTCGGGCACCTCGACGCCGATGTGCGCGAACGGGTGCAGCAGCCCCAGCTGCCCGCCCCTGTCCTTGTTGAACGAGACCAGCACCAGCACGAACGGCGTCTCCACCTGGCCGTCGTTGGACAGCCAGGCGCTCTCCCCGTCGGCGTCCTTGAACCGCTCGACCACCACCAGCGGGGTGAGCGAGGTGTAGAAGTCGATCGCCTTGTCCAGGTCTCCGGTCGGCAGCGCCACATGCGTCCACCGCGCGGCGGTCAGTCCGGTCACGTGCTCCTCCTCGAAATCGGCCGGGCCGCGAATCCCCGGGCCCGGGTTCTCCTACAGGTCATGCGAGGCCCCGCTGGAACGGCTTGCCCAGGGCGCGCGGCTCGCGGTCCTTGGCCGCGAACACCAGCATCGCGACCAGTGCCAGCAGGTAGGGGGCCACGATCAGCAGCTGCGAGTTCAGCGTGAAGCCCAGTGCGGGCAGCGCCAGCCGCATCGCGTCGGCCAGCCCGAACAGCACGCAGCCGAGCAGCGTCCGGCCGAGCCGCCACGCCCCGAAGATCACCGCGGCGATCACGATGAACCCGCGGCCCGCGGTCATGTTCTGGCTGAACGAGCCGACCTCGCCGACGGCCAGGTAGGCGCCGCCGAGCCCGGCGAGCAGGCCGCACCACAGCAGCGCCTGCCGGCGCCGCGCGTTCACGTCGATGCCGGTCACGTCCGCCGCCTGCGGGTCCTCGCCGACCGCCCGCAGCTCCAGCCCCCACCGGCTGCGCTCCACCAGCCACCACGTCAGCGGGACGACCGCGATCAGCAGGTAGACCGGCCACCGCTCGACGAACAGCACCTGCCCGACGATCGGGATGTCGCGCAGCACCGGCACGCTCACCTGCCACACCTGGTGCCCGGTGAACGACCCCGTGACGATCAGGTAGCTGGTCAGCCCCAGCACCAGCGTGTTGAGGACGAGGCCGACCACGAACGTGTTGACGGCCGCCCGGTGCGACAGGTTGCCGTGCACGAACCCGATCAGCAGGCCGACCAGCATCCCGGCCGCGAGCCCCGTCGTGGCGCTGCCCGTGACGGACGCGCCGGCGACCGCGCCGAACGCGCCGCCGAGCATCATCGCCTCGACCGAGATGTTCACCGTCCCGGCCCGCTCCGCGAGGTACTCCCCGCAGGCCGCGAACGCGAGCGGCACCGTCAGCCGGGCCCCGCTGGCGAGGATCGTGGAAATGTTGTCCGCGGCGCTCATGAGGGGACCGCCTCCTTCGCTCTGGACGCAGGGACGTCCGCGCCGGCCCTGGTTCCGCGACTCTCGCGCCGGCGGCGCAGCGCCTCCGTCACGACCGGCGGGACCACGAACGCCAGCACCAGCAGCGACTTGACCACGTCCACCAGGAAGTGCGGGACGCCGGTCGACGCCAGGAACCCTCCCCCGGAGCGCAGCACGCCGAACAGCAGCGCGACGGGGACCGCCGCGAGCGGCCGGTTGCGGGCGACCAGCGCGACCAGCAGGCCGTCCCAGCCGATGTTGTTGGAGATGCCGCCCTGCAGCCGGTTCGTGCCGACCGGGCTGGCGAGCAGCACGGCTCCGGCCACGCCCGCGAACGCGCCCGACACGGCGAGCGCCGTCCCGCTGAGCGCCGCGACCCGCACCCCGGCGTGCCGCGCGGCCCGCGGGTTCAGGCCGAGCATCGTCAGCCGGAAACCCCACCGGCTGCGCGCGATCAGCACGGCGATCACCACGGCCGCGACGAGCGCGACCAGCAGCCCGGCGTTGACCTGCAGGCCCGGATACTCGCCGAACGAGCCGAGCAGCCCGTTCGCCGGCAGCCGGTTGGACTGCGGCGAGACCGTCGCGTTCCCGAGCCGCGTCTCCTGCAGCAGCCACGGGGTGTTCACCGCGAACGAGACGAGCTGCTGCGCCAGGAACGTCATCAGCAGCGTGCTCACCACGATGTTGACGCCGCGGAACCGGTGCATCAGCGAGCTGACCCCGGCCCACGCCCCGCCCGCCAGCGCCGCCGCGACCAGCGCGACCACCAGCAGCGCCGGGCCCGGCAGGGCCAGCCGCAGCCCGACCGCCGCGCCGGCCAGCGCGCCGATGAGCACCTGGCCCTCCTGGCCCAGGTTGAACACGCCGGCCCGGACGCACACGCACGTCCCCACCGCCACCAGCAGCAGCGGCGCCGTGTACAGCAGCGTGGAGCTGATCGCCGCCGGACTCGCCAGGCTCCCGTCGTACAGCGCGGTCACGGCCCCGGTCGGGGACCCGCCGGTCGCCGCCACCAGCACCGACGACACCGCCAGCGCCAGCGCGACCGCGACCGCGGTGGCCGCGGCCACCCGCACCCCGCCGGACGCCGGGTTCAGCGCGGCGGCGAGCCGCCGCGCCGAACGGTCCGTCTCCGTCACGCCGCGACACCTCCCAGGAGCATGCCGAGGCGCTCGGAGCTGGCCTCGGCGGTCGGCACGACGCCCGCGACGCGGCCCCGGGAGATGACCGCGATCCGCGACGCCAGCGCCATGACCTCCTCCAGCTCGGTGGTGATCAGCAGCACCGCCACCCCGCCGGACGCGGCCTTGCGCAGCCGCAGGTACATGTCCTCGATGGCGCCGACGTCCAGGCCGTGGGTGGGCTGCGCGGCGACCAGGACCGACGGGTCCGCCGACATCTCCCGGGCGAGCACCACCCGCTGCTGGTTGCCGCCCGACAGGCTGCGGACCGGCACGTCCAGCGACGAGGTGATGATGTTGAACTCGGCCGCCAGCCGCCGCGCCAGCTCCTGCTTGCGGCGCCGGTCGACGAACAGCCGGCCGCTGACGCCGCCCAGCGACTTCATCACCAGGTTGTCGGCGACGCTCATGTCCAGGACGACGCCGGACGCGTGCCGGTCCTCCGGGATGATGCCGAGCCCCGCCCGGTGCAGCGCCCCGGGCCGGGCCGGATCGACGAGGGCGCCGTTGACCTCGACCGACCCGGCGGCCGGTTCGACCAGGCCGGCGAGCAGGTCGCCCAGCACGGCCTGGCCGTTGCCCTCCACCCCGTACAGCCCGACGATCTCGCCGGGCGCGACCTCGATGCCGAAGTCGTCCAGCAGCGTGACCCCCTCGGACCGGACGGTGACGCCCGACAGCCGCAGCGCCGGCGTCTCCGCCGGTTCCGGCTCGGCCGGCTCCGGTTTGTTCCGGCGCTCGACCGGGAGCATGCCGAGGGCGGCGGCCTCGGCGCGCAGCGACACGTCCCGGCCGACCATCTGCCGGGCCAGTTCCTGCGCGGACGTTTCCGCGGTCGCGCTGTGGAACGCGACCCGGCCCCTGCGCAGCACCGTCACCCGGTCGGTGGCCGTGCTGATCTCCGCCAGCTTGTGGCTGATCAGGACCACCGCGCGGTCCTCCCCGGCGACGACCTCGCGCAGCACGCCGAACAGCTCCGCCGACTCGGCCTGGGTGAGCACCGAGGTGGGCTCGTCCAGCACGAGGACGGACGGGTCCCGGCGCAGGCACTTGATCAGCTCGACCCGCTGCCGCTCCCCGGCCGACAGCCGCGACACCGGGGCGAGCGGGTCGATCGGCAGCCCGTACCGCTCGCCGACCTCCGCGACCTGGGCGCACGCCCGCCCGCGGTCGACCCTGCCGGTGTCGCCGAGCGTGATGTTCTCCCAGACGGTCAGCGGCTCGACGAGGCTGAAGTGCTGGTGCACCATGCCGATGCCGAGCGCGATGGCCTCCTGCGGCCCGGCGACGTCCACCGGGCGGCCGTCGTGGTGGATCGTCCCGGTGTCCCGCCGGACGAGCCCGAGCAGGATCTTCATCAGGGTGGACTTGCCCGCGCCGTTCTCGCCGAGCAGGCCGTGGATCTCGCCGCGGTGGACGGTCAGGTCCACCGCGTCGCACGCCACGACCCGCCCGTAGGACTTGCCGATCCCGCGCAGCGCCAGCGCGGGCGCTCTGGCCCCGTCACGATGATCGGTCATGTCAGCCGCCGAGCCTCTCCACTTCCGCGGCGGCGTCGATCTTCCCGCTCGCGATGTCCCGCATGAACGCCTCGATCTTCTGCTTGGCCTCGGCGTCGTCGCCGCAGAGCTTGACGGTGGGGTACGGGTCCTTGCCGATCGTCCACACCTTCTGCACGCCCATTTCGAGCTTCCCGGCCTCGAACAGCTTCAGCGCCTCGGTGAAGTAGTCGCCGGGGCTGAACAGCACCGAGAGGTCGAACTTCGGGTCGGTGGAGGCGCACCGGTCGGTGCCCGGGGTCAGCGTGATGAGCTTCTTGGTGTTGGCGAGCTTCGTGGCGGCGTCGGTGGAGCCGCCGAGGTACGGGTAGACGGCCCCGACGCCCTGGTCGATCTGCGCCTGCACGGCCTCCTTGGCCTTGGCGGCGTCGTCCTGGTCGCCGGCGTAGGTGGTGGTGACGGTCGCGTCCGGGATCACCGAGCGGATGCCCGCCTTGAACGCCTTGGAGGCGTTGATGTTGAAGTCGAGCTCCATGCCGGCCACGAACGCGGCCTTCTTGGTGCCGCGCGCCTGCATCAGGACGCCGGTCGCGTACCCGGCCGACAGGATGCTCTGCGCCGGGTCGTCGGTGGACAGCATGATCTTGGGGGTCTGCTGGACGTTGCCGGAGCTCGGGACGTACCAGGTGGTCTTCTGGCACACCGCCTCCTCCGAGGCGGGGATCGCGTCCTTCAGCTCGGACGCGCCGAGCGCGACCATGTCCACCTTCTGCTGGCAGAGGGCGCGGGCCGCGCTGAGCGCCTCGCTCTCGGGGACGCTGCCGCGCTTGATGACCGTCCAGCCCTTCGCCTTGGCGAAGCTCTCGGCACCGGTCACGAAGCTCTCGTAGTAGCCGTTGTCGTTGATGTCGCCGGGGCTGAGCACGCCGATGACGACCTTGCCGTCGCCGTTGACGTCGGGCTCGCCGGGCAGCACGCCGCCCGCCCCGCCGCTACCGGTGCTCTGGTTGGCGGTGGCGTCGGTCTCGGCGCAGCCGGCCAGCGCGAACAGGGTGGCGCACGCGAACGCAGCGCCCGCGATCCGTACCGGTTTACGGTTCTTCACCACAGGGTCCTTTCGATCGGACGGTCGAACGTGGGAGGGGGCGGGAGCCGTGGTCGCCGGGTCCCCGCGGAGCGTCCGCGGGGATCACCGGCCAGCGGCGGGGGACGTCCAGGCCGGCCGCGCGCAGCAGCGCGGCCGACCGTTCCGCCGCTTCCCGGCGCAGTGCGCCGGTGTCGAGGGTGGTGAGCCGGCGGTCCCGCACCACGGTCCGCCCGGCGACGACGACGTCGCGGACGGTGTGGCTCGGGGCGCCCCACACCAGGTGCGCCGCGAGGTCGCCGGGCGGTGCCCAGGCGAGGTCGCGGGCGTCGAGGACGACCAGGTCGGCGGCCTTGCCGACCTCGATCGAGCCGGTCAGGCCGCCGAGGCCGGCCGCCTCGGCGCCGCCGCGGGTGGCCAGCGCGAACGCCTCGTCGGCGCGCAGCGGCCAGCCGCCGCGGTCGTTCTCCAGGCCGGCCAGCAGCCCGGCGGCGCGCAGCACGTCGGGCGCGTCGCCGGCGTTGTGGGCGTCGCAGCCGAGCGCGACCCGGCCGCCGCGGCGGACCAGCTCGCCGTGCCGCCCGGCCCGCGTGTAGCCCTGGCCGAGCCGCAGGTAGGCGCCGGGACAGGACGCCACGGCGGTGCGGGTCTCCAGGACGGCGGCGACCTCGTCGTCGTCGAGCCACACCGCGTGCCCGAGCAGCAGCCGCGGCCCGAGCACGCCGAGCCGGCGCAGGTGCACGAGCGGGCGGGCGCCGGTGCGCCGCAGGTAGGACTCGGCGTCGCCCGGACCGGGGGACATGTGCCAGGTCATCGCCGTGCCGAGCCGTTCGGCCAGGTCCGCCGCGCCGGCGAACAGCTCGTCGCTGACGAGGTCGTGGCCGACCAGGGTGATCCAGCCGGTGACGAGGCCGTCGCGGGGCAGGCTCCGCACCGTCTCCTCCTGCCGGGCCAGCGCCTCGGCGGCGGGCAGGGAGTACGGGACGTCCGGGGCGTCCCAGCCCCAGCCGCCGACGCGTCCCCGGATCCCGGCCGCGGCCAGCCCGGCGGCGACCCGGCCGGGATGGGCGACGGTGCCCGGCTCCAGGACGGTGGTGACCCCGCGCAGCAGCGACTCGGCGGCGGTGAGGGCCGCGGACAGCTCGTCGTCGTCGCCGGTGACCAGGGCGTGCAGCGGCACCGCCCAGCCGAAGATCGCCTCCTGGGCGTCGATGTCGTCCGGGATGACGCTGCGGATCAGCGGGTCCACGGTGCAGTGCTGGTGCGCGTTGATCAGGCCGGGGATGACGACGCAGCCGGCCGCGTCCAGCTCGGCGGCGCCGGGGTGCCCGGCGCGGAGCGTCCGGTACGGGCCGATCGCCGTGATGCGGTCGCCCGTGACCGCGACGGTGGCGCCGGTGACGACCGCGCGGTCCGGCGCCATCGTCACGACCGTGCCGCCGGTGACCAGGAGGGATGCTTCGGGGGAGGGTGCGAGGGAGGCTTCGGTCATGGGCGGACCAGGACCTTGCCGATGGCCGTGCGCGACTCGGCGGCGGCGAACGCGGCGGGCAGCTCGTCCAGCCCGTACTCGGCCATCCGGACGACCCGCAGGCCGCCGCCGTAGTAGGCGGCGAGCATCGCGGCGAACTCGGCCTCGGTGTAGGCGCCCGACCCGAGCAGCCGGAGCCCGCGGTGGTAGACGCCCGCGAGGGAGATCGTGACCTCGTCGCCGGTGGTGTTGCCGAACGTCACCAGCCGGCCGCCGGCGCGCAGGGAGTCCATCGACGCCTGCCAGGTCGCCGCGCCCACGTGGTCGAGCGCGACGTCGGCGCCCTCGCCGCCGGTGTAGCGGCGCACCGCCGCCGGCACGTCGGCGTCGCCGTGGACCAGCAGGTCGGCGCCGAGGTCCCCGGCGAGCGCGAGCTTGGCGTCGCTGCCGGCGACCGCGACCACCCGGGCCCCGGCGCGCTTGGCGAGCTGGACGGCGGCGATGCTCACCCCGCTCGCGGCGGCCTGCACCAGCACGGTCTCCCCGGCGGTCACCGCGCCGACGGTCAGCGTGGCGTGC
This sequence comes from Actinomadura latina NBRC 106108, assembly GCF_001552195.1. Lineage (GTDB taxonomy): Bacteria > Actinomycetota > Actinomycetes > Streptosporangiales > Streptosporangiaceae > Spirillospora > Spirillospora latina. The sequence continues at coordinate 259,319 of NZ_BCQS01000003.1, read as the reverse complement.
CAGGCGGTGCTCCACGCCGAGGGCAGCGCGGCGGCCTCGGCGAGCCCGACGTGGTCGGGGACGCGGTGGACGAGCCGCGCGGGCACCGCGACGTACTCGGCGAACCCGCCGGCGATGTTGCCGCCGACGACGCGGACCGAGGTGCAGTGCCCGGGTTCGCCGGCGCCGCACCGGCGGCACGTCCCGCAGCCGAGCGTCGGGTCGATGACGACGCGGTCGCCGGCCGCGACGCCGGGCACCTCGCCGCCGGCCGCCTCGACGTGCCCGGCGACGTCCATCCCGGCGATGTGCGGGAGGCGGAAGCCGGGCAGCACGGCCGGGCCGCGCCGCTGCAGGACGTCCAGCCGGTTCAGCGCGCAGGCCCCGACGCGCACGAGCACGTCCCGCGGCCCGGGGACCGGGTCGGGGACGCGTCGCAGCGACACCACCTCCGGGCCGCCGAACGCAGTCTGGACCAGTGCTCTCACCAGGACCTCCGGCCGATTCCGCCGTCGAACTCATCTCGCATTGCGAACCAGCGACTCGCAATGTGACGCACACTCTGAACCTCGCCGCGTGGGCGTGTCAACACCCCGGAGCAAAACCCTCAGCGGTCCAGCAGCCGGACCGCCACCGCCTTCTCCCGCGTGTACTCGCGCAGGGCCGCGTAACCGCCGCCCGCGCTGAACCCGCTGTCCTTCTGCATGTTGAACGGGAAACCGATCACGCCCGCGTCGTGGAACTGGTTCACCGCGACCTGCCCGGACCGCACGTCCCCGGCCACGCGCAGCGCCCGCGACACGTCATCGGTCCACACGCACGCCAGCAGCCCGAAGTCGGTGCCGTTCATCAGCTCGACCGCCTGGCCGGTGCCGGTGAAGCCCTGGATGGTCAGGACCGGCCCGAAGACCTCCTCGCGGACGACCCGCATGCCGGGGTCCACGTCGTCCAGGACGGTCGGCGCGACGAACCAGCCGCCGTCCGGCACCTCGCCCTTCACGCCGCCGGTCAGCACGCGGGCGCCCGCGCGAGGCGCCTCCTCCAGAAAGCCGAGGACCCGCTCGTACTGGGCCCGGCTGACCAGCGGCCCCATGTCGAGGTCCTGGTCCCAGGTGCCGAGCCGGACGGCGCGCATGCCCGCCACCACGCGCTCGGTCACCTCGGCGCGGACCGGCTCCTCGACGAGCAGCCGCGAGCCCGCGTAGCAGTTCTGGCCGGCGTTCTCGGTGATGGACCCGACGATCGCCGGGATCGCCGCGTCGAGGTCGGCGTCCGCGAACACCACGTTCGGCGACTTGCCGCCCAGCTCCAGCTTGACCGGCACCAGGTTGGCCGCCGCGGCGCGCATCACCGCGCGGCCGGTGACGGTCGAGCCGACGAAGCTGATGTGGTCGACGCCGGGGTGCGCGGTGAGCGCGACGCCCGCCTCCGTGCCGAGCCCGGTGACCACGTTGAGGACGCCGGGCGGGAACCCGGCTCCGCGCGCCAGCTCGGCCAGCGCCATCGGCCCGAGCGGGGCGATCTCGGACGGCTTGAGCACGACCGTGTTGCCGGCCGCGAGCGCGGGCGCGACGTTGGCGGCGGCCAGCAGCATCGGAACGTTCCAGGGGATGGCGACCGCGCACACACCGTACGGCTCGGGGATCGTGAAGCCCAGGTAGTCCGGGGTGCGGGTGGGCAGCGTGACGCCGGTGAGCTTGTCGGCCGCGCCGGCGAAGTACTCGACGATGCCGTGCGCGATGAACGTGTTCAGCCGGCCGCCGGACAGCGGCTTGCCCACGTCCCGCGCCTCGACCCGGGCCAGCTCCTCGACCCGCTCCATGATCAGCGCCGCCCAGCGGCCCAGCAGCGCGCCGCGCTCGGACGCCGAGGTCGCGGCCCAGCCGGGGAACGCGCGCCGGGCCGCGGCGACCGCCGCGTCGACGTCCGCCGCGCCCCCGCGGGCGATCTCCTGGAGGGGACGGCCGTTCGCCGGATCGAGGACGGGAAGGCCCGCGCCGTTCCCGGCTGGGGTCCACGCACCGTCGATGAGCTGCTGGGAGACCGGGATTTCAAGTGGGGACATGCCGGAATCCTTGACCGCACCTATCCCGCATGTCAAGATGCCGTATCTTTCTGTGAAATGTGCTGGGGGAATTCTCATGCGCGTCACCGCCGCCGTGCTGGACCGGCCTGGTGAGCCCTTCGTCCTCCGGGACGTCGAACTCGGGCCGCCCCGCCCGGACGAGGTCCTCGTCCGGCTGAGCGCGGTCGGCGTCTGCGCCACCGACCTGGAGTTCGCGACGTTCTCCGCCGCCCCCGCCGTGTTCGGGCACGAGGGCGCCGGGACCGTCGAGCGGGCCGGCGACCAGGTCACCGGGATCGCGCCCGGCGACCACGTGGCGCTGTCGTTCGCCTCGTGCGGCCGCTGCCGGCCCTGCCTGACCGGTTCCCCTGGCTACTGCACGCGGTTCGACGCGCTCAATTTCAGCGGACGGAGACCCGACGGTACCTCCGCCGTCTCGATGGACGGTACGGAGATCAACGCCCACTTCCTCGGCCAGTCGTCGTTCGCCGACCACGTCATCGCCCCCGCGCGCGCCGTGGTGCCCATCGGCAAGGACGCCGACCTCACGCTCGCCGGGCCGTTCGGCTGCGGCTTCCAGACCGGGGCGGGCGGCGTGCTGAACGTGCTGCGCCCCTCGCCCGGCTCGTCCATCGCGGTCTTCGGGGCGGGCGCGGTCGGCGTCGCGTCGGTCCTCGCGGCCGTCCTCAGCGGGTGCACGACCATCGCCGTCGTCGACCTCAACACCGAGCGGCTCGCCACCGCCCGCTCACTCGGCGCGACCCACGGCGTGACCGGCGGCGGCGGCGCCGCGGACGAGCTGCGCTCCATCGCGCCGGACGGCTTCGACTTCGCCGTCGACACCACCGGCCGCGCGGACGTCCTGCGCACCGCCGTCGAGGCGCTCGGCCCGCTCGGCACCTGCGGCGTCATCGGCGTCGGCCCCAGCGAGGAGATGACCTTCGACTGGCGCAGCGTGCTGAACGGCCGCACGATCACCGGCATCATCGGCGGCGCCGTCCCGCAGGTCTTCGTGCCCGAACTGCTCGCCCTGCACGCGGCGGGCCGCTTCCCGGTGGACCGGATCGTCGCGCACTTCCCGTTCGAGCGGATCGGCGAGGCCGTCGACGCCGCCCGGCACGGCACGGCCGGCAAGGCCGTCCTCACCTTCTGAGACCCCCAGTGGCGCGGCTGGGCAACACCGCGCGGAACCCCGCGCATCAGGAGTCGCGCACATGACACCCTTCGATCACCACTCGGCCGAATGCACCGCCGACCCGGTCGGCTACTACGCCGCGTACAGGGAGTCCTGTCCGGTGGGCCGCACCCCCGCGCACGGCGGTTTCGTCTACACCACGCGGTACGCCGACGTGTCGCGGATCGCCCGCGACGACGGCGCCTTCTCCTCCTCGCGCGCCGCGACCGGCGTGGACGGCGTCGCCATCGTCATCCCGAGCGGGCCGGGGCTGGAGCAGTACCCGATCGAGCTGGACCCGCCCCGCTCCACCGGCTACCGCGACCTCATCAACCCGCTGCTCACCCCGGCCGCGGTCGACCGGCTGCGGCCGATGATCGCCCGGCACGCCGCCCGCGCGGTGGACGCGTTCATCGAGCACGGCTCCGCCGACCTCGTCCGCGACCTGACCAACCCGGTGCCCGCCGCCGTCACCCTCGACTGGCTGGGCTTCCCCGAGCAGGACTGGGCGCGGCTGGCCGGACCGATCCACGACATCTTCGCCGCCACCGCGGGCAGCGAGCGCGCGATGCGCGGCGCGCGGGGCCTCGCCTACATGGAGCGGCGCATCCGCGAGCTGATCCGCGACCGGCGCGCCGAGCCCGCGCGGGACGCGGTGAGCGCGCTGGCGACCGCCCGCGACGACGCCGGCGAGCCGTTCGCCGAGGACGGCCTCGTCTCGGTCATCGGGCTGCTCATCGCGGGCGGCGTCGACACCACGACCTCCCTGACCGGGTCGGTGCTCGTCCACCTGAGCCGCGACCCCGCCCAGCGGCGGCGCCTCATCGAGTCGCCCGACCTGCTGGAGCGGGCCACCGAGGAGTTCCTGCGCGCGTTCGCGCCGTCCCAGTCGATGGCCCGGACCGCGCTCGCCGACACCGAGGTCGGCGGCTGCCCCGTCCGGGCGGGCGAGCGCGTCCTCATCCCGTGGGTGGCCGCCAACCACGACCCGGCCGTGTTCCCCGAGCCCGCCGAGGTCCGGCTCGACCGCGACGCGTCCCGGCACCTCAGCTTCGGCATCGGCTCGCACCGCTGCGCCGGCGCCCACCTCGCCCGCGCCATGTTCCAAGAGATGATCACGCAGGTGCTGACCCGGCTGCCGGACTTCCGGGTGCTGGAGGACGGCCTCGTCGGCTACCCGACCAGCGGCAACCAGAAGGGCTGGGACGCGATCCCGGCCGTCTTCACCCCCGGCCCGCGCGCCGCCGGCGCCCCGGTGCCGGCCGCCGCGACCGGCGCCCCGTACGAGCTGACCGTGACGCACGTCGAGCGGCCCGCCGACGACGTGCTCGCCCTCACGCTGGCGCCCGCCGACGGCGAGCTTCCCGCGTGGGAGCCGGGCGCTCACCTCGAGCTGCGGCTGCCGTCCGGACGCGTCCGGCAGTACTCGCTGTGCGGCGACCCGGCGGACGCCGCGCGCTACCGGGTGGCGGTGCTGCGGGAGGCCGGCGGCCGGGGCGGCTCGGCGGAGGTGCACGCGCTCGCCCGGGCGGGCGCCTCGTTCGGCGTCCACGGCCCGCGCAACCACTTCCCGCTGGTGGACGCGGAGTCCTACCTGTTCCTGGCGGGCGGGATCGGCGTCACGCCCATCCTGGCGATGGTGCGCGAGGTCGCCCGGCGCGGCGCCGGCTACCGGGTCGTCTACGGCGGCCGGACCCGCGCCACGATGGCCTTCCGGGACGAACTCGCCGCGCTCGCCGGCGACCGGCTGCGGCTGCTGCCCCAGGACGAGACCGGCATCCCGGACCTGGCGGCCGTCCTCGCGGAGGCCGGGCCCGCCACCGCGATCTACTGCTGCGGGCCGGCCCCGATGATCGCGGCGGCCGAGCGCGCCTGCGACGAGCTGGGCCTCCGGCCCCGCCTGCACGTGGAGCGCTTCACGGGCGACGACTCGCTGGAGGTGGCGTTCGACCCGGCGCTCAACACCGAGTTCGACGTCCACCTCGCCCGGACGGGCCGGACGCTGCGGGTCCCCGCCGACCGGCGGCTCATCGAGGTGGTCCAGGAGGCGGTCCCGGGGCTGTCGTACGACTGCGAGAAGGGCTACTGCGGCGCGTGCGAGACGCGCGTGCTGGCCGGCGAGCCCGAGCACCGCGACTCGCTGCTCACCGACGAGGAGCGGGCCGAGGGCCGGACGATGATGATCTGCGTGGGCCGCTGCACCTCCGGCCGCCTCGTCCTCGACCTGTAGCGCGGCGGCCCGCTGTCCCGGCCACCCGCTATCCCGGCCGCTCGCCCCGCTCGTCGGACACCGGATGCTCCACGAGCGCCAGGACGCGGTTGGACATGAAGCGGGCCGTGCGGACCGCGGTGCCCGTGCGGGTCACCTCGCTGACCTCGATCACCCCGCGCCGGTTGCCGATCTCCACCCGGCGGCCGGCGCGGGTCGCGGTCACCTCGTAGGTCCTGGTGGCCGTGCCGCCGACGTCGACCACGATCTCGACCCAGTCGCCCTTCATCCGCACTGCCTCCGCATGTTCGAACCTATGTTCGAGTTATACCCCGAACGCGGGTCCGGCAATCCCCGGAAGGCGCAGCTCAGTCGGTCAGCGGCTCGGTCGGCCGGCGGCTCAGTCGGCCGGCGGCTCGGTCGGCCGGCGGCTCAGTTGGTCAGCAGCTCGACGATCGCGATTACGCCGACGGCCACGATCACGCCGCGCAGCACCAGCGGCGGGATGCGCCGGCCGAGCCGCGCGCCGAGCAGCCCGCCGACCGTGGAGCCGATCGCGATCAGCAGCACCGCCCACCAGCTGATCTCCGTCCGGCCGAGCAGCCACATCAGCGTGAACAGCAGTGCGGCCGTGCCGTTGACGATGGCCGCCATCCCGTTCTTGACGCCGTTCAGCACCTGCAGGTCGTCGTCCAGCGCGATGCCCAGCAGCGCGATGAGCACGATGCCCTGCGCCGCCCCGAAGTACCCGCCGTACACGCCGGTGGCCAGCACGCCCAGCCACAGCAGCGGGCCGCCGTCCGGGCGGTGCGCGGCGCCCTCCTCCCGGCGCCCCTTGAGCCACGCCTGGAGCCGGGGCTGGACGACCACGAGCACCAGCGCGATCGCGATCAGCCCGGGCACGATGACGTCGAACGCCTCGGGCGGCAGCGCCAGCAGCAGCAGCCCGCCCGCGATCGCGCCGAGCAGCGAGGCGCTGCCGAGCCGCAGAATCCGGCGGCGCTGCCCGCCGAGCTCCCGGCGGTACCCGTACGCGCCGCTGACGTTGCCCGACACCAGGCCCACGTTGTTGGAGACGTTCGCCATGACCGGCGGGTACCCGAGCGCCACCAGCGTCGGGAAGGTGATCAGGGAGCCGGAGCCGACGATGGCGTTGATCCCGCCGGCGGCGACCCCGGCGGCGAACACCGCGGTCGCGTCAAGGACGTCCAAGGCGCACCCACTCCGGTCCCACGAATTCGCAACGGCCCCACGATGGTAGGTAAGGCCGCAGTTCACCCCGCACGCGGGGTGCGTTCAGCGCAGGGAGCGGGCGTACCAGCGGCCGTTCCGGCGGTCGATCGTCAGCGGCAGCCCGAACGTGTCCGAGAGGTGCTCGGGGGTGAAGACCTCGTCCACCTTGCCCTGCGCGACGATCTGTCCGGCGCGCAGGAGCAGCGCGTGCGTGAAGCCGTCGGGGACCTCCTCCACATGGTGCGTGACCATCGCCATCGTGGGGGCGGCCGGATCGCCGGCCAGCTCGGCGAGGCGGGCGACGAGGGCCTCCCGGCCGCCGAGGTCGAGGCCGGCGGCGGGCTCGTCCAGCAGCAGGAGCTCGGGGTCCGGCATGAGGGCGCGGGCGATCTGGACGCGCTTGCGCTCGCCCTCCGACAGCGTGTCGAACGTCCGCCGGATCAGGTCGGCGCAGCCGAGCGCCTCCAGCAGCGCCACGGCGCGGCCCACGTCGGTCGAGTCGTACTCCTCCCGCCAGCGGCCGATGATCGCGTACGAGGCGGTCAGCACCAGGTCGACGACCGTCTCGCCGGCCGGGACCTTCTCCGCGACGGACGAGCTGGCGATGCCGATGCGGGGACGCAGCTCGAACACGTCGGTGCGGCCGATCTCCTCCTCCAGGATCTCGGCCGTGCCCTCGGTGGGATGCATCATCGCGGCGGCGATCTGGAGCAGCGTCGTCTTCCCGGCTCCGTTCGGGCCGAGGATGACCCATCGGTCGCCCTCGTCCACCGTCCATGTGACATCGCGCAGCAGGGTCGCCCCGCCGCGCCTCACCCCGACTCCGCGGAGCTGAAGTACCTCGCCGGCCATCGCGTGCCTTCGTCCCCAATCCGGGTCGTCCGTGATCTCGCTCTCAGGAAAGAACCTATGTGATCCGGCCCGTCCGCGGCCCCCCGGATCCCCGGTGGAAACGGCGGTCCCACGGTGCTCCCCCGCCGCGATAGGTCCCTTACGTCCGGCGGAACCGGGGATCCGAGCGCTTATCGTGGTTCGCATGCCCGTTGCGGAGAGGCCGAGAATGAGCACGACAGGATGAGCGGGGCCGTAGCGACGTCGCTGGTCGCCTGGGGCAATGCCTGGCTGACCGGGCACGTCGGCCTGGACGAGGCGGTCGACGCGGTCGAGAAGGGCGCCGGTCCGCAGATCCTCGGCGGCGAGCCCGCCGAGGTGACGCTGCGCCGCGGCCTCGGCGACCTGCGCGTCGGCGGGCTGTCGGCGCTGCGGCTGGCGCTGCCCGAACCCGGCGACCCGCTGGGGCTGACCGGGCCGCCCGCGTTCAACGCCGCGGCGATCGAGGCGGGCGCCGCCGTCGTCGCCGTCCTGGACGGGCGGGCGATGGGCCTCGTCCCCGCCGAGGACCGGCGCGGCTCCTCCTACGTCGGCGTCCGCTGGACGCCGCACGAGGCGTCGGCGGGGCCGCCGGACGTCCCGTCCCTCGCCGAGGCCGACCGGCGGCTCACCCTCGCCATGCGGGACGCCACCGAGGCGCTGCTGACCGTGGACGACTTCACCGGCGTGCCGCCCGAGATCGCGGACGCGCTCGTCGACCTGCGCGACCCGGACCGCGGCGACCACCCGCTCGCCCCCGGCTACCCGCAGCGCGCCCACCGCGTCGCCGCGCTCGCCGGCCGGCTGTCCCTCGTCGTGGACCTGGCGCGGCAGCTGGACGACCGCGGCCTCAGCGCCGACCAGATGCACCGCCGCGGCGAGGCCCTGCGCCTCCTGGACTCCGCCGTCCGCCGCGCCCTGGTCGCCTCCTGCAACAGCGCCTTCGACCCGGTCCCCGAAACGGAGCGCTAGCCGCGCATGCGAAACGGGGCGCCCCGCAGGACGCCCCGCTCGTGTGCCGTCGGTCAGGCGCGGACGACGATGGTGTTGCAGATCTTGTCGGCGAAGGTCTGCTTGCGGTCGTCCCACAGCGGCCAGAGGAAGCCGATGTAGCACAGGAAGCTGTCCGCGATGTGGGCGAGCTTGCGGACGAACGCCATGCCGAAGCCGATGGGCTGGCCGGTCTGCGCGCTGATGAGGCGGATGCCCATCTGCCGCTTGCCGATGGACTGGCCGGTCGTGCCCTCCTGGTAGCAGATCCAGAGGCCGCCGGCGATGGACAGGGCGAAACCGACCAGCATGAACAGCAGGCCGAGCATCGCCGCGCCGCCGCTGCCGGAGCTCGTCAGCATGATGCTGAGCAGGTAGAGGACGAAGACCGGACCGGCGAAGATCAGGTAGTCGATGATGTAGCCGCCCGCACGCGAGCCCCACTCGGCCAGCTGGCCGGTCGAGCCGTAGTGGTGGTGGTGCACCTCCTGGCCGTAGCCGGGCTGGGCGGGGGGCTGCTGGCCGTAGCCCGGCTGCGCCGGGGGCTGCTGACCGTACCCGGGCTGCGCCGCGGGCTGGCCGTAGCCCGGCTGCGCCGGGGGCTGGCCGTAGCCGGGCTGGGCCGGGGGCTGCTGACCGTAGCCCGGCTGCGCCGGGGGCTGCTGGCCGTACCCGGGCTGCTGCTGCCCGTAGCCCGGCTGCTGACCGTACGGGTCGTAGGGGTTACCCACACTTGCTCCTTATTGATTGACCCTTTGGTTATGTGACGCCCGCCGGACCCGGTGGGCTCCGCAAGTCTGGCCGAGGATTCACCTCGGCTCAAACCCGGAGGACTCCCAACCGGACGAGCTGCCACAGCTCCGACCCCACGAGGGCGGTGCCGAGCATCCAGGCACGGGTCTTCGGCTGGAGTGCCCACCACCGTCGTCCCAGGCCCAGCGGTGCGGCGGCGACGGCGATCGCGCCGGTCAGGGCGACCGGGTTCGCGAGGACGGCCTGGACCGGACGGCCCGCGCCGAGCTCGATGAACACGGTCGTGCCCCCGCACATGGGACACGGGACTCCGGTGAGCGCCCTTAGGGGACAGAGCACGCCGGGGTCGTTGACACGGTGGATCCATGACGCGCCGATGGCCGCGACGGCCATCGCCGCAACGCGCAGCACCGTGCCCATGGGGCCGTGCCGCGCTGCGGTGAGGGTCCGGCTGACGATCTCCCCGAGCACACCGCCTGGTGCACCGGTGGCCGCCGCCCCGGGCGCTCCCCCCAACGAATCCTCCGCCTCGATGACAGACTGGTGAGTGACCCGTATACCGGGTGCACCCGGAGCCGGGTCAAGTCCGCGCAACGATCCGCCACGGGACCGTTACCGAGTGCGCACTGACACCACTCCAGGGCAAGAGTAAGACAAAACGCCAGGTACGTGGGCACTCTTTCCCGCTAAGAGTTCCATGAAATCGGCCGGACACGGCCGCGATCACGATCGCGGCCGTCGGCCGGCCCCTCCTGGCGGCGTTCGTCCAGGGGGTGGACGAACGACGGTTCAGGACTGCGCCGCCGCTCCGACGACCACGGGGCTCTCGCCGCCGTGGAAGTGCTCGGCCTCGACGACGTCGGCGATGACCGCGGTGATGTTGTCGGGGCCGCCGTTGTCGCGGGCCAGCTCGATCAGCCGGTCCACGGCGCGCTGCGGGTCGGCCTCCGCCGACACGACCTCGTAGATCTGCTGCGCGTCGACCGGGCCGCTCAGGCCGTCCGAGCACAGCAGGTACCGGTCGCCGAGCCTGGCCTCGCGCAGGCGCAGGTCGGGCTCGCGGTCCTCCCGGCCGTCCAGCACCCGGTAGAGGACGTGCGACAGCCGCGACGTCTCGGCGGGGTCGGCGGTCTGGCCCGCCGCCTCCGCCTCCGCCTTGAGCAACTCGTCCATGGTGTGGTCCTGCGTCATCTGGAACAGCTCGCCGTCGCGCAGCAGATAGCCGCGCGAGTCGCCGACGTGCGCCAGTGCCACGGACTCGCCGGACCAGAGCATCGCGGTGAGCGTGGTGCCCATCCGGCTGAGGTCGGGACGTTCCTCGCGGACGATGCGGAGCTTCTCGTTGGCCTCGGCCACGGCGCGGCCCAGCTTCTCAACAAGATCGTCCTTGGGGGCAGCGGTGTCCAGTGAGCGCAGGGAGCCGATGACGGTCGAGCTGGCGACCTCGCCGCCCGCATAGCCGCCCATGCCGTCCGCGACCGCGATCAACCGCACACCGGCGTAACCGGAGTCCTCGTTGTTCTCCCGGTTGCACCCGATGTCGCTGCCTGCTGCGTACCTGATTGCTACGTTCATACCAATTTCGATGACGATCCTGTCAGAGGAGTTGTATCAGTAGCGGACGGTGGATTCCCCGGTTTCCCCGGCCGCGCCGGACGTTCCGACTCCGTGCCGGACCGCGTAGAGCGCCGCCTGCGTCCGATCCTGGACTCCCAGTTTCATGAGCAGATTACTGACGTGCGTTTTGACCGTCTTCTCCGACACCACGAGGGCGCGCGCGATCTCCCGGTTGGACCTGCCCCGCGCGATGTGCACGAGCACCTCCCGTTCCCGTTCGGTCAGCGCGGCCAGGCCGCGGTCGTCGTCGCGTCCGGCCGGCCCGTCCCGCAGCATCGCCTCGGCCGCGTCCGGCGCGAACAGGACGTGCCCGTCGTTGACCGCCCTGATCGCCTGGACGAGCGCCTGCGGGTCGACGTCCTTGTACAGGTACCCGGCCGCACCCGCCTGCACGGCCGGCAGCACGTGGCCACGCTCCGTGACGCTGGTGAGGACCAGGACCCGTGCCTTCACCCCACGAGCCCGCAGCTCCGTCAGCGCGGCCAGACCGTCGGCGCCCGGCATCTTGAGGTCCATGAGCACGATATCGGGCTCCAGGGATTCGGCCAGTGTCACGGCCGACGCGCCGTCCTCGGCCTCGCCGACGACCTGGATGTCGTCCTGGATGCCGAGGAACGTCCGCAGCCCCTGCCGGACGACCGGGTGGTCGTCGGCGATGAGGACCCTGATGGCGCCCGGCTTCGAGGTCACAGCGGCACCTCCAGCCGGACGGTCGTGCCCTTCCCCGGCGCGGCGTCGATCGTGAGCTCACCGCCGATGGAGTACGCCCTGTCGCGCATGGAGGCGAGCCCGAGCCCGCCCTGGTGCTCGGTGTCGGACGCGTCGAAACCGGAGCCGTCGTCGGCGACCTCCAGCACGGCCAGTGCGTCCTGTGCGGCGAGACGGACCTCGACGGTCTCCGCGCGGGCGTGTCGCAGCGCGTTGTAGAGCGCCTCCTGGGTGATGCGGAACGCGACGGCCTCGTGCTCCTCCGGCAGGACGACGGTCTCGTCCGCCGCGAGCCGGACCGTCGCCTCGTGCGCCCGGTCGAGGACCTCGACGTGCTTGCGCAGCGACGCGACCAGCCCGTCCGCGAGGTCGGCGGGACGCAGCTCGAAGATCACGGCGCGCAGCTCGGCGAGCGCCTCGGCGGCGAGCCGCTCGACCTGCGCCAGCTCCCGGACGGTCCGCGCCGGGTCGCGCTCGGCCAGCGCGGCCGCGGTGCGCGCGGTGAGCCGCAGCGAGAACAGCTTCTGCGCGACCGCGTCGTGCAGCTCGCGGGCCATCCGGTTGCGCTCCGCGACGACGGTCAGCTCGCGGTTGTGCTCGTGGAGGCGGGCGTTCGCCATCGCGATCGCGGCGTGCGCGGCGAACAGGGTGAGCACGTCCTCGTCGTCCTGGGTGAAGCCGCCCGGGGCCTGCTTGTTGGCCAGGAAGATGATGCCGAGCACGTCGCCGCCGTCGCGGATCGGGACGCCGAGGAAGTCCTTCAGGACGGGATGCGCGACCGGCCAGCCCTCGAACTCCGGCTCCCGGCGGATGTCGCCGAGCCGCTTCGGCGCGTCGCCCTTCAGCATCGCGGCGAGCATGCCGTGCTGGCGGGGCAGCGGGCCGATCCGCTCCCACTGCTCTTCGGAGATGCCGGCGACGACGAACTCGGCGAACGAGCCCTCGTCGTCGGGGACGCCGAGGGCGGCGTACCGGGCGTCCAGCAGCTGCGCGGCCGCCCGGACGATCACCTGCAGCACCTCGTGCACGGACAGGTGCCGGGTCACCGCGAGCACGGCGGAGCTGACGGCGTGCAGGGTCGCGCCCTGGCTGCCGCGGCACCCGTCGTCGGTCTGCATCCCGGCTTCTCGCTCCCCCCTGCGGGCGCTCGGCGGCGCCCGCTTGTGAAGACCGTACTCTCTGGGCGCGTCTTCCCGAATCAGCCTGGACGACTATCGGTATCCGTCCTTGCGGGACCCGGGTCCTAGGACCAACTGACCAGCGGCCCGGGAACGGCCGGCCGATGCCCCGGGACGGCGCCGCTTCCTACCGTCGAGGGCATGAGAACGGCACTGATCACAGGCGGTTCGCGCGGCCTCGGGCGGGCGCTGGCCCGGGAACTGGCCCGGGACGGCTGGAACCTCGTCATCGACGCCCGCGATCCCGCGGCGCTGTCCCCGGCCGCGGCCGAGACCGGCGCGACCGGCATCGCCGGGGACGTCACCGACCCCGCGCACCGGGCCGAGCTGATCCGGGCGGTGTCCGGCGGACTCGACCTGCTCGTCAACAACGCGAGCACCCTCGGGCCGACGCCGATGCCCCGGCTCGGCTCGCTGCCCGCCGGCGACCTCGCGGACACGTTCGCGACCAACGTGCTGGCGCCGCTCGCGCTGATCCAGGCGGTCCTGCCGAGCCTGCGGGGGCGGCGCGGCGCGATCCTCAACATCACCTCGGACGCGGCCGTCGAGAACTACGAGACGTGGGGCGGCTACGGGGCCTCCAAGGCGGCGCTGGAGCAGCTGTCGAACGTCCTGGCCGCGGAGGAGCCGGAGGTGGCCGTGTGGTGGGCGGATCCGGGCGAGATGAACACCGGGATGCTGCGCGCCGCCGGGGAGGACGCCGACGCCGCGCCGCCGCCGTCCGAGGCCGCCGCCGCGTTCCGCCGGCTGATCGACGACCGGCCGCCGAGCGGCCGGTACCGGGCGTCCGACCTGGCGGACCGGCGATGACCGCCGTCCTGGACCATGAGCGGATGTCCGTTCCCGAGCGGGGCGTCCTCACCGCGGGGTTCCGGGGTCCGACGTTCGGGATCGTGCTGGTCGTCACCCTGCTGGCGTTCGAGAGCATGGCCGTCGGCACCGTCATGCCGGTGGTCGCGGGCGACCTGGACGGCCTGGCGCTGTACGCGTGGGGCTTCAGCGCCACGCTGATCACGAGCCTGCTGTCGACGGTGCTGGCGGGCGGGTGGGTCGACCGGTCCGGGCCGTCCCGTCCGCTCCTGATCGGGCTCGGCACGTTCGTCGCCGGGCTCGTGATCGCGGGCGCGGCGCCGTCCATGTGGCTGTTCGTCGCCGGACGCGCGGTGCAGGGCCTCGGCACCGGCGTCTCGCTGGTCGCGATGTACGTCGTGATCGCCCGCGTGTACCCGGAGGAGCTGCGGTCGCGGGTGTTCGCGGCGCTGTCGGCGGCGTGGGTGCTGCCGTCGCTGATCGGCCCGGCGGTCGGCGGGGCCGTGGCCGAGCACATCGGCTGGCGGTGGGTGTTCCTCGGGCTGATCCCGCTGGTCGTCCCGCCGACGCTGCTGCTGGTTCCGGTGTTGCGCGGCATCGAGCCCGCGGACGCCGGCCCGGGGCCCGGCAGGTCGCGCCATGTCGCCGCCGTCGCCGTGGCGGCGGGCGCCGGAGTCCTCCTCTACGGCCTCGGCGGCGCGGGCTGGGCGACGCTGCCCGCCGCCCTGGCGGGGCTCGCGGGCCTGGCCTACGGGCTGCCGCGGCTCGTGCCCGCCGGGACGCTCCGGCTGCGCCGCGGGCTGCCGAGCGTCATCCTCGTCCGCGGGCTCCTCTCGGGCGCGTTCTTCGGGGCCGAGGTGTTCATCCCGCTGGCGCTGACGCGGCTGCACGGCTTCAGCGCGACACAGGCCGGCATCGTCCTCACGGTCGGCGCGCTCGGCTGGTCGGCGGCGTCGCAGATCCAGGGCCGGTCCAAGCGCCCCCGCGAGTCCTACGCGCTGCTCGGCGCCGTGCTCGTCACCGCCGGGATCGTCCTCGCCGCCGTCGCGCTCCAGCTCTCCGGCTGGCTCACCGCGCCCGCGTGGATCATCGGCGGCGCCGGGATGGGCTTCGCCATCGGGAGCCTCTCCGTCCTGCTCCTCGACCTCTCGGCGGAGGACGAGCAGGGCGTCAACTCGTCCGCGCTCCAGATCAGCGACACCCTCGGCTCGTCCCTCGTGGTCGGCGTCGCGGGCGCGCTCGTCACCGGGTTCGGAGCCGCCCGGCTCGGCACCGGCCTCGCCGTCGCCGGGGCGCTGTTCGGCGCGATCGCCCTCCTCGGGGTGATCGCCGCTCTCCGGCTGGAGGTCCCGGAATGACCGTCGAATTCACCCTGCCCGCCGCTCTCGAAGCCCACGAGCCGCCGGAAGAGCGGGGCTCGGGAACAGGCGGCCGCACCCGCGACGGCGTCCGCCTCCTGGTCTCCCGGCGCGCGACCGGCGCGGTCGCCCACCACCCGTTCCGCGACCTGCCGGCGCTGCTCGACCCGGGCGACCTGCTGGTCGTCAACACCTCGTCCACGCTGCCGGCCGCCGTCCGGCTCGACCGGATCAGCGTGCACTTCTCCACCCCGGTGCCCGGCGCCGACGACCGGCTGTGGCTCGTCGAACTGCGCCGCCTGACCGGGAAGGCCGGACGCCCCTACCAGGGCGGCTCCCCCGGCGAGTGGATCCCGCTGCCCGGCGGCGCGACCCTGACCCTCGTCGGACGGCGCACCGGCCGCCTGTGGGAGGCCCGGCTGAGCACCGACGTCGTCCCCTACCTGCGGCGCCACGGCGTGCCGATCAGGTACGGGTACGTGCGCCGCGACTGGCCGGCCGCCGCCTACCAGACCGCCTTCGCGTACGACCGCTCCACGGGCGGCGCGGAGATGCCGAGCGCCGCCCGCCCGTTCACCCCCGAACTCGTCACCCGGCTCGTCTCGCGCGGCGTCCTGATCGCCCCGATCACGCTGCACACCGGCGTCGCGTCCCCGGAGGCCCACGAACCCCCGTACGCGGAGCGGTACAGCATCCCGGAGCCGACGGCGGCGCTGGTCGGACACGTCCGGTCCGAGGGCCGCCGGGTGATCGCCGTGGGGACGACCGCCGTCCGCGCCCTTGAAACGGCCGTGGACGCCTCCGGGCGCGTCGTCCCGTCCTCCGGCTGGACGGAGCACATCGTCACCCCGGAGAACGGCGTTCGGGCCGTGGACGGCCTCCTCACCGGCCTGCACGAGCCCAAGTCGTCCCATCTGATGATGCTCACCGCCATAGCGGGCCACGACCTGCTCACCGCCACCTACGAGGCGGCCCTGGCGGAGCGCTACCTCTGGCACGAGTTCGGCGACCTCAACCTGATCCTGGACCGGTAGCCGTCTCGCATGCCGGACCTCGCGCACGACCCGCACGTCACGCCCGGTACCGTGGAAAACAGTTATGGACGGGTCAGCACAGCGCACGCTGCTCATCACACTCACCGGACGCGATCGCCCCGGCGTGACATCGCGTCTCTTCCGGACACTCTCGGAGTTCCCGCTCACGGTCGCCGACGTGGAGCAGGTCGTGATCCGCGGCCGGCTCGTCCTCGGCGTCCTGCTCGCCTACAGCGAGGGCGCCGACATCGGACGCGTCTGGAACGCCGCCGAACACGTCGCGAACGACCTCGACATGGAGATCGAGCTCTCCACGGGCCGCAACCGGCGGATGCCGAAACGCACCGGGCGCCTCCACGTCACCGTCCTCGGCGCGCCCCTGAAGCCCGCCGCCATGGCCGGGATCGCCGGACGCATCTCCGCGCACGGCGCCAACATCGACCGCATCGAGCGGCTCGCGCAGAACCCCGTCACCTGCATCGAGATGGACGTCTCCGGAGCCGACCCCGACGCGCTCCGCGCCGCCCTCACCGCCGAGGCCGCCGAGCAGCAGGTCGACGTCGCCGTCCAGCAGAGCGGCCTCAGCCGGCGCGCCAAGCGCCTCATCGTCATGGACGTCGACTCCACCCTCATCCAGGGCGAGGTCATCGAGTTGCTCGCCGAGCACGCCGGCTGCCTCGACGAGGTCGCCAAGGTCACCGAGGCCGCCATGCGCGGCGAACTCGACTTCGAAGGCTCCCTCCGAGAACGCGTCGCGCTCCTGGCGGGCCTCGACGCGTCGGCCATCGACGACGTCCGCGACAAGCTCCGCCTCGCCGCCGGCGCCCGCACGATGGTCCGCACCCTCAAGCGCCTCGACTACAAGTTCGCGATCGTCTCCGGCGGCTTCACCCAGGTCACCGACGCGCTCGTCGACGACCTCGGCATCGACTACTCCGCCGCCAACACCCTGGAGATCGTCGGCGGCAAGCTCACCGGCCGCGTCACCGGCCGCGTCATCGACCGCGCCGGCAAGGCCACCGCCCTGGAGCGCTTCGCCCGCGAGGCCCGCATCCCCATCAGCCAGACCGTCGCCATCGGCGACGGCGCCAACGACCTCGACATGCTCCAGGCCGCCGGCCTCGGCATCGCCTACAACGCCAAGCCGGTCGTCCGGCAGGCCGCCGACACCGCCGTGAACGTCCCCTACCTGGACACGATCGTCTTCCTCCTCGGCATCTCCCGCGAAGAGGTCGAGGCCGCCGACGCTCTCGACGCCCAGCGGGACTCCCGGTAACCCTCCGCCCGCGCGGCGCCCCCCTTCCACCGGCCTTAGCCGGTGATCATCGGGGTACGGGTGAGGCGCGGGGTGAGTGATCTTCGCGCGGTGGAAGCGACGGCGGAGGAACGGCGGGGTGCTGCGGCGGGTGCGGGACGCGTTTGCCCAGGCGCACGGGCACGCGTCACCCATGTACGGGACGGCCGCGGCCGTCGCGGTGGCCGTGCCGCTGCTCGCGGGGGCGCTGACCGGGCACGCGGCGCAGGGCTCGATGATCGCGCTCGGCGCGTACCTGGTGGCGCTCCGCGCGCCCGAAGGGCCGTACGGGGCGCAGGCGCGGAGCCTCGCGGTCGGCGTCGCGGTCGTCGCGATCGGGGCGGCGGTCGGCGGGCTGCTCAGCGGGCACCTGTGGCCCACCGTGATCGTCGTGCCGCCGCTGATCGCGCTCGGCGTCGCGGTGCCCCGGATCGGGTCCACGGCGGGGCTCGCGGTGCTGCTGAGCGCCGTCCGGCCGCCGTCCGCGGACGTGCTGGCCATCGGGCTGCTGGAGCTGATCGGCGGGCTGCTCACCACCGGGCTGCTGCTCGCGCCGTGGCCCGCGCGGCGGCTGCGCCCGCTGCGGGAGTCGCTGACCGAGTGCGCCGACGCCGTCGCCGAGGCGCTCGACGCGGTCGCGGAGGACGTCGGCGCGCACGACCCGGAGCCGCTGGAGGCCGTCGAGCTCACCGACCCCGATCTGCTGGCCGTCGCCCGGGTGCCGGACTGGGAGAAGAAGCGGCGGGCCGCGTCGGAGTCGCTGACGGCGGCGCGCGCCACCTACCGGCTGTACCGGACGGGACGCGGCAAGAGCGACCCCACGCGGCCCGAGCGGCTCATCGACGGGCTGGCGCGCGTCCTGCACGAGACGGTGACGCTGCAGGCCGTCCTGGAGGCGGCGAAGAACTATCCGCCGGACCGCGAGTGGCGGCTGGAGACGCAGACCGCGATCTCCGCGCTCGCCGCGCGGCTGCGGCTGCTCGCCGGCGGGATCGCGACGGCCGGCGAGGCGCCGCTCGGCCGGGAGGAGTCCGCGGCCGTCCGGCGGATGGGGCGGGCCGCCGAGCACATCCGCCGCGCCGGGCTCGCCGGCGACGAGGACCTCATCGCGGTCGCGCTGATCAGCCAGGTCCGCCGCTCCATCGACCGCATCGCCGGCGAGGTCGCCGCCAACCGCCGCATCGTCGCGGGCGGCCTGCGGATCGGGTTCGGGCCGCCGCGGATGCCCGGCACCCTCGACCCCATGCCGGTGTGGGAGCGGGTGCGGCGCGCCGTCCGCACCCGGTCGCCGGCGTTCCGGCAGGTGTCCCGGGTCTTCGTGACGGCGGTGGTGTCGATGGCGGTGGCCGCCGCGCTCGGCCTCTCGCACGGGCACTGGGCGACGATCACCGCGATGCTGAGCCTGCGCGCCACCTACGGCGAGACCGTCGACCGGCTCGTCCAGCGCGTCGGCGGCACCGCGGCCGGGTCCGCCGCCGCCGCCGTCATCCTCACGCTCGCGCCGGGGCAGCTCACCGTCGCCGTGATCGCCTTCGTCTTCGCGATGGCCGGGTTCGCGATGCGGTCGGTGAACTTCGCCTACTGGGCACTGTTCGGGACGCCGCTCGCGATGATGCTGCTCGACTTCTCCACCCCGGCCGACTGGCGCACCGCCGGGGAGCGGATCGCGCTGACCCTCGCCGGGACGATCATGGCCTACCTCGCCGTCCGGCTGCTGTGGCCCGCCGGGCACGTCGAACGGCTGCCCGTCCAGCTCGGGCGGCTCCTCGGCACGCACGCCGACCTCGTCCGGGCCACCGCGGACGTCCTCGCGGGCGAGCGGACCCGGCTGACGCACGACACGATCGTCGCGGCCGAGCGGGCGGCGGAGGCCGTCGCCGAGACCGCGCTCCGGCTCGGCCACGAACGGGTGCCCGACACCGACCTGATCAACGAGCTGCGGACCACCGTGGACGCCGCGCACCGCACCCGCGACCACCTCATCGCGGTCGCGCGGCTGTCCCGCGCGGAGGCCGTCGACACCGGGCCCATCCCCGAGATCCTCGACCGGCTCGCCGACCGGTTCGAGGAGGCGGCCGCGCTGCTGGAGGTACCCGACGAACTCGACCTGGAGGGCAGTACGCCCGTCGAGGAGCTGGACGAGGAGCTCGCCGACCTCGACCGCCACCTGTCCACGATCACCCGGCGGCGCCGCGCCGAGATCAAGGCGGGCGTCGACCGGGAGGAGGTCACCCCGCTGCGGCAGGCGCTGCTGCAGGTGTCCAGCACCCGCTACACGATCAGGTCGCTGCGCCGGGACGCCGGGACGGTCGTCGAGTCGTCCCTCGCCGCCGCGGCGCCCCGCCCCTGAGCGCCGGTCAGCCCTTCGGGGTGCGGACCGTGCGGAGCGTCCCGACGCCGGGGCGGACGCCGCTCCACGGGCCCGGGAGGTCGACCACGGCGAGCGCGCAGGTGGGGAAGTCGTCCGGGGCCCGACCGGTCAGGTCGTGGACCAGCTGGTGCACGGACGGGTTGTGCCCGACCAGCAGCAGCGTCCCGGCGTCGTCCGGCGCCTCGGTGACGAGGGTCAGCAGCCCGTCGGGGTCGTTGGCGTAGATGCCCGGCTCGTAGCTCACGCTCGCGCCGACGTCCAGCAGGTCGAGCGTCTCGCGGGTGCGGGCGGCCGGGGAGCACAGCGTGTGCTCGGGGACGAGGTCGTTCGCGCGCAGCCACTCCCCGGCCGCCGCGGCGTCGCGGCGCCCGCGGTCGTTGAGGACGCGGTCGATGTCGGCCGTGCCGAAACCGGCGACGGCTTTGGCGTGACGGAGCACGATGAGCGTGGACATGACCGCCAGACTAGGCCGCGGCGAACTCCGCGGCGCCTTGGCATGGAGTACTAGGGCGCGACGAGTGCCGCGAGCACCCACAGCAGGAGGATGATGCCGAGCATCCCGCCGAGCATGATGGCGAAGCCCTTGGCCCCCGACATCGCCGGCCTGTCGCCGCCGCTTGCCACAGCGCCTCCTGATTTCCCGTGTCGGGGCCGGGAACGTCCGGCCCTCACCTCAAGCGTACGGCGGGCGTCCCATGGTCGGGACACGACCCCGGACACCTGGTCGGGACACGACCCCGGGCACCTTGCCGGGACACGGCCCCGGACATGCGAAAGGGCCGGCGGTGGCTGCGCCGCCGGCCCTCTCAGCGTGATCCGTCAGCCGTTCTTGGCGGACTCCTCCTCGGTGGCCGCGGCGCCGTTGGAGTCGGCGCCGACGGGCGCCTCCTCGACGGGCTCGGCCGCCGCGCCGTCCACAGCCGCCTTCTCCGGCTCGCCGCCCTTGACCGCCGGGTCGGCGGCCGGCTCGGCGATCGGGTCGGCGCGCCGCTTGGAGATCACGATCGCCGCGACGATGACCCCGACGGACAGCACGGTCACGACGACGCGCACCGCGGTGTTGGCCGCGTAGGTCACCACCGCGTCCGCGATCAGCAGCGCGACCAGGTTCATCACCTTGATCAGCGGGTTGATCGAGGGACCGGCGGTGTCCTTGAACGGGTCGCCGACCGTGTCACCGATGATCGTCGCCTCGTGCGCGTCGCTGCCCTTGCCGCCGAGGTGGCCCTCCTCGACGAGCTTCTTGGCGTTGTCCCAGGCGCCGCCGGAGTTGGCGAGGAACACCGCCATCAGCACGCCCGCCGCAATGGCGCCGCCCAGGTAGGCGCCCAGCGGCGCGTACCCGAGCGCGAAGCCGACCGCGATCGGAGCCATGATCGCCAGCAGTCCGGGGGTGGCGAGCTCGCGCTGCGCGTCCCGGGTGCAGATGTCCACGACCCGGTCGTAGTCGGGCTTCTCCGTGTAGTCCATGATCCCGGGCTTGGTGCGGAACTGCTCGCGCACCTCCACCACGACCCGTCCGGCCGCCCGTCCCACGGCCATGATCGCCAGGCCGGAGAACAGGAACACGACCGCGGCACCGATGATCAGCCCGATCAGCACGTTCGGGTGGTCGATCGAGAGGCTGAACTGGCTGAAGTCGCCGAGCGCGTCCCTGGCCTCGCCGGACGCCCCGTTGATCGCCGCGATGACCGTCGTCCGGAACGAGCCGAACAGCGCGGTCGCGGCGAGCACCGCCGTCGCGATCGCGATGCCCTTGGTGATCGCCTTGGTGGTGTTGCCGACCGCGTCCAGCCGCTCCAGGACGGCCGCGGCCTCGCCCGTCACGTCCCCGGACATCTCGGCGATGCCCTGGGCGTTGTCGGACACCGGGCCGAAGGTGTCCATCGAGACGATCACGCCGACCGTGGTCAGCAGCCCGGTACCGGCCATCGCCACCGCGAACAGCGCGACGGTGGTGTTGCCGAAGCCGAGCAGGAACGCCCCGTACACGGCGCCCGCGATCACGAGGGCGGTGTAGACGGCCGACTCCAGGCCGAGCGAGATGCCGGCCAGGATGACGGTCGCCGGGCCCGTCCGGGCGCTGTCGGTGACCTCCTTGACCGGCTTGCGGTTCGTCTCGGTGAAGTAGCCGGTGAGCAGCTGGATGACGCTCGCCAGCACGATGCCGATGATCACGGAGCCGAGCGCGACCCAGCGCGGGTCGGCGTCCAGGCCGCGGATCGCCGGGTCGGTGACGCCCTTCAGGTCGGCGAACGACGAGGGCAGGTACACGAACGCGGCGATCGCGACGAGGACCGCCGAGATGCCCGCCGAGATGAAGAAGCCGCGGTTGATCGCCGTCATGCCGGACCGGTCCCCGGAGCGGGGCGCCACCGCGAAGATGCCGATCACCGCGGTGATCACACCGATCATCGGGACGATCAGCGGGAACACCAGGCCCTCGGTGCCGAACGCCGCCGTCCCCAGGATCAGGGCCGCGACCAGCATGACCGCGTACGACTCGAACAGGTCGGCGGCCATGCCGGCGCAGTCACCGACGTTGTCGCCCACGTTGTCGGCGATCGTCGCCGCGTTGCGCGGGTCGTCCTCCGGGATGCCCTGCTCGACCTTGCCGACGAGGTCGGCGCCGACGTCCGCGGCCTTGGTGAAGATGCCGCCGCCGACACGCATGAACATGGCGAGCAGCGCGGCGCCGAAGCCGAAGCCCTCCAGCACCTTCGGCGCGTCGCCCTGGTAGGCGAGGACGACGATTGCGGCGCCGAACAGGCCGAGGCCCACGGTGAACATGCCGGCGACGCCGCCGGTGCGGAACGCGATCCGCATCGCGGTCCGCTCGCCGTCCTGCTCGCGGGCGGCGGCGGCGACCCGGACGTTGCCGCGGACCGCGAGCCACATGCCGGTGAACCCGGTGACGGCGGAGAACAGCGCGCCGATGACGAAGAAGACCGACCGTCCGATCCGCTCACTCGTCGAGTCGGCGGGGAGCAGCAGCAGGACGAGCGGGATCAGTACGACGAAGACCGCGACCGTTCGGAACTGGCGTTTCAGATAGGCGCTCGCGCCCACCTGCACGGCGCGCGCGATCTCTTGCATCTTGGCGGTGCCCTGGCCCGCGGCCAGGACATCGCGGACGAGACCCGCGGCGACGGCCAGTGCCAACAGTGCGATCACAGCGACGACGACGACCAGGGAGAGGTCGCCGCCGCCGAGATCCACTTCTGCGCTGGCCGGGCTTGACAGGGAAAACCCGGACATCCGTCCTCCTCGACAGGGGTATTGCGATCTCGACCGTCACAAAAGACGATCTTTACCGCGTACCCCGCGAGTCATGATTTCGAACGCCTCGCACGGCAACGCGGGTGCCGGGAGTCTACGCACGCGCAAGTCGAATGTTAAGGCCGCCCGGCCCTTGGCGGAGATGTCGCCGAAATGCAACAAGCGATACGCCGGAAATTGACCTATACGCCGGGACAGCCGCCATCACCCCAGGTCAGCCTGGGTTAGACAACCCTTACCTCACCGCCACCTTGACACGCGCACGCGACAATCGGCGCCTCGCCCGGGCGGTCGGCGTCCCATTAAAGCTAGGCTTTAACACACAATATGTCCAGACCCAAATCGTCTCGAACCGAGATCGACTAGAAGAGAATCTCATAACACCAGCAACACCAGCCCCAAACCCGGGCCGAGACGCGGCTCGGGCGGGGTCACAGTTGAGGCCCGGCCCGGCCCGGCGCGACGGCGCGGGCTCCGGGCCGGGATTGAGGCAGGGCCGGGCGCGGGGATGACTAAGGCCCCGCTGGTGTGGCGGGGCCTCTGGTCGTGGGTGGGGCGGTGCGCGGCTAGATGGTCGCCTCGGCCTCGGCCGGCCAGCTCATCCGTATCTGGACCCCCTTGGGCGTGGCGGCGATCTCCACGTCGTCGGCGAGCCCAGCGATGACCGCCAGCCCCAGCTCCGCGGCGCCCTCGCCCCAGCCGTGCTCGAACTCGTCCGCGTCCACGGCCGCCTGGAGGTCGCCCGGCGTGTCGTCGCCGGGGACGGTGTCGCTGACGGTCACCTCGAAGCGGCGGTCGGCGCCGCTCAGTTCGAGGCGGACGGGCTCGTCCGGGCAGTGCCGGCGATGCGCCTCCACGGCACGCGAGCACGCCTCGCCGACTGCGAGCCTGACCTCGTCCAGCAGCGGCTCGGCGACGCCGCTGCGGCGGGCCACGGCGGTCACGATCAGGCGGGCGGTCCGTACGTGGACGGGCAGCGCGCTGAAGGACAGTTCAACGGTCGACATCTCGGTTACAAGCCGCCTACTTCGCGTCCTTGCGCTTTGCCTCGGCGTCGGCGATCGAGTCGTGGATGCCGAAGACCTTGGTCAACCCCGTGATCCGGAAGATCTTGAGGATGCGCTCCTGGGTGCACACCAGTTCCAGGGAGCCGTCGTGGGCGCGCACCCGCTTGAGCCCGCCGACGAGGACGCCGAGGCCGGTGGAGTCGAGGAACTCCACCTTCTCCATGTCCACGAGCAGGTGGAACTTGCCCTTGTTGACCAGGTCGATGAGCTTCTCGCGAAGCTTCGGCGCCGTGTAGACGTCGATCTCGCCCTCCACGTTGATGACGGTGAGGCCATCGTCGGTGGTGTAGTCGTTCACCTTCAGGTCCACAGATCCTCCACGCGCCGTGCAGCTCTATCCGATCCCGATGCCCGCGCCGCCGAACGGTGGCCGACCATCGAGACTTCGCCGTGATTCAACCACGCTCCGGCGTCGTACACGCACGTAATCGCCCACTCGGGCGAAAGTTCGCGCCATACGTCTGACCTGCTTATCTACCGGCCAGGGCAGGGGGGACGGGCACATCGGCGCCGGGGCGTTCCCGTAGTTTTGCCCAGGCTGGCAAACTGAAAACCTGATGGGCGTCCAAAGATCTTCAACTCCCCTCGACCGGCTCCTCGCCGACCCGTCGCGGCGCGACCGCATCACCCATGTGGAGCGCGTTCCCGCACGTCAGGGCCGCCGGGCCGGGTGGCCGGCGTGGGCGCCCCCGCTGCTGGTCGAGCGGCTCGCCGCGGCGGGCATCGAGGCGCCCTGGGAACACCAGGCCGCCGCCGCCGAACACGCCCGCGCGGGACGGTCTGTGATCATCGCCACAGGGACCGCGTCCGGAAAATCCCTCGCCTACCTGCTGCCCTGCATCGAGGCGATCTATGCCGGGGAGGAGAATCCCCGGCAAGAGGGGACGATCCTCTACCTGTCGCCGACCAAGGCGCTGGCCGCCGACCAGCTCCGCGCGCTCCGCTCCCTGCATCTGACGCGCGTCCGTGCGGCGACCTACGACGGCGACACGCCGCAGGACGAGCGGACGTGGGTCCGGCAGCACGCCAACTATGTGCTGACCAATCCGGACATGCTGCACCGCTCGATCCTGCCCGGGCATGCCCGATGGTCCTCCTTCCTGCGCCGCCTCCGCTACGTGATCATCGACGAGGCCCATGGCTACCGGGGCGTGTTCGGGTCCCACGTCGCGCAGGTGCTGCGCCGCCTGCGCCGGCTGTGCAAGCGGTACCACGCGTCCCCGACGTTCATCCTCGCTTCGGCGACGACGTCCTCGCCCGCGTCCGCCGCGTCCCGCCTCACCGGGCTGGACGTCGTCGCGATCGACGACGACGCCTCGCCGCGCGGGCCCGCGACCTTCGCGCTGTGGGAGCCGCCGCTGACCGAGTTGCGCGGTGAGCGGGGCGCCCCCGTTCGCCGCACCGCCACGGCCGAGGCGGGCGACCTGCTGGCCGACCTCGTCGTCGAAGGTGTCCAGACGCTCGCGTTCGTCCGGTCCAGGCGCGGGGCAGAGTCGGTGGCACTCAGCGCCAAGCGCGCGCTGCACGACGTCGCTCCGGCCCTGGCCGACCAGATCGCCGCCTACCGCGCGGGTTATCTGCCCGAAGAACGGCGCGCACTGGAAGCGGCCCTGCGCTCCCGCTCCATCGTCGGCTTGGCGAGCACCAACGCACTGGAACTCGGCGTTGACGTCTCCGGTCTCGACGCCGTCCTCGTCTGCGGCTGGCCCGGCACCCGCGCGTCCCTCTGGCAGCAGGCCGGACGCGCCGGACGTTCCGGGCAGTCCGCCCTCGCCATCCTCGTCGCGCGGGACGACCCGCTGGACACGTTCCTCGTCCACCACCCCGAGGCGATCTTCGGGACGCCCGTCGAGGCGACCGTGCTCGACCCGGACAACCCGTACGTCCTGGAACCACACCTCTGCTCCGCCGCGTCCGAGATGCCGCTCACCGAGGAGGATCTCCCGCTGTTCGGCCCGGCGACCGCCGACCTGCTGCCCGACCTCGTCCGCCGGGGGTTCCTCCGCCGGCGCCCGGCGGGCTGGTACTGGACGCGCCGCGACAAGGCCGCCGACCTGGCCGACATCCGCGGAGCGGGCGGCGCCCCCATCCAGGTGGTGGAACTGTCGACGGGCCGCCTCCTCGGCACCGTGGACGAGGCGTCGGCGCACACGACCGTCCACGAGGGCGCCGTGTACATCCACCAGGGCGAGTCCTACATCGTCCAGACACTCGACCTGGACGATTCCGTCGCGCTCGTAGAAGCAGCCGACCCCGACTATTCGACGACCGCTCGCGATGTGACCGACATCAGCGTCGTCGAGCGCCTCCGCTCGATCTCCTGGGGCGAGGCAACCCTCTGCTTCGGAACCGTCGAAGTCACCCGTCAGGTCGTCGCCTACCAGATGCGCCGCCTGCAGACAGGCGAGATGCTCGGCGAGAAACCCCTGGACCTACCGCCCCGCACCCTCCGCACCCGCGCCGTATGGTGGACGCTTTCCGAAGCGCAGGTCTCGTCCTTGGACGACCTCGACCTGGCGGGCGCCGCCCACGCCGCCGAACACGCCTCGATCGGCCTTCTCCCCCTGTTCGCCACCTGCGACCGCTGGGACATCGGCGGCGTGTCCACGGCCGTCCACCCCGACACGGGTCTCCTCACCGTCTTCGTCTACGACGGCCACGAAGGCGGCGCCGGCTTCGCCGAACGCGGCTACGCGGACGCCTCTACCTGGCTGCACGCAACCCGCGACGCCATCGCGTCGTGCGAGTGCGACTCAGGCTGCCCGTCCTGCATCCAGTCGCCCAAGTGCGGCAACGGCAACGACCCGTTGGACAAACACGGCGCCCTTTCCCTCCTGGCCGTCCTACTGGCCCACGCCCCCAAGTGACGGCCCGCCCCTCCCGGGACTGACACGAGTTCACCTCCCCACCGAAGCGGGGCAGAGCGCCCACTAAGGACCGGTCGTAGGCCGGGTTGGGCGCTCGGTGTCGTCAGAGCGCACCCAGCGGTGCCCGCACTCGGGTGCGTATCAGGTCGTGATCAATGAGCACCACGGCTTCCGGGGCAAGTGCCGGTCGGGGTACGGGGCCCGGCGATCTGCGGCTGCGCCGTGTGGGCGCGGTGACCAGAAGCGGGGCCCGGCTACATGCCCGGCAGGGACGGTGAATCAGAGCTTGATGAGCCGGTCCATCAGCAGCTCCAGCCTCGGCTCGGTGTGCTCCGGCGGCAGGCGTCCCGCCCGGGTCAGGGTCGCCAGCCCGTGCAGGGCCGCCCAGAACACCTCGGTGAACAGCCCCGGGTGGACGCCGTCGCCGGCAACCTCTCCGAGACCCTCCAGCAGGGCGGCGAAGGCGT
Organism: Actinomadura latina NBRC 106108; assembly: GCF_001552195.1. Classification (GTDB taxonomy): domain Bacteria; phylum Actinomycetota; class Actinomycetes; order Streptosporangiales; family Streptosporangiaceae; genus Spirillospora; species Spirillospora latina. Next base: position 231,996 of record NZ_BCQS01000003.1, on the reverse strand, counting down.
CCTTCAGGGGCTCTGGGGTGTCCTCGTTCGCGAACGCCAGGCCGCCGTCGAGTTCGAACATGGCGTCGTAGACCGCCGGGTTGCGTGTGGCGAAGTCGAGGTAGGCGCGGGCGAGGGCGGTGACCCGGGCGCGCGGGCCGTCCGCGGCGGAGGCCGCGGCCCGCAGCGCCGCGGCCATCTCGGTGGCGCCTTCGAGGGCGACGGCGCCGATGATCTCGCGCTTGCCGCGGAAGTGGCTGTAGAGGACGGGCTGGCTGTACTCGATGCGCTCGGCGAGCCGGCGGGTGGTGACCGCGTCCCAGCCCTGCTGCTCGGCGAGTTCGCGTGCCGTCGCCACGATGAGGCGCTCGCGGTCCGCGCGTTCGCGCTGCTTGCGTTCCTGTACCGACATACTGCGATCCTAGCATCGCTAGACAAGCGAGCGGCAGCAGTACTAGCGTTGACTCACCAGCTAGCAACACTAGATTCCTGAGGTCATCATGTTCCACACACTCGAGGTCTTCACCATTGTGGTCGTCGGCGTGATGGTGGGGGTGGAGTTCTCCGTCGCCTTCGTCATCAACCCGATCCTCAACGCACTCCCCGACGACAGTGGCCAACTCGGCCGCGCGCACGGGGGCCGGATGCTCGGCGCCGTGATGCCGGTCTGGTACATCACCTCGCTCGTCCTCGTCGCGGTCTTGGCCATCGCCGGATGGCACCACCCCGGCACCGGCCTCACCATCACCGCCGGCGCACTGCTGATCGTCAGCGTGATCATGTCGATCCTGCTGCTCGTCCCCATCAACAACCGGGGCAAGACGTGGACCCCCGAGAACCGGCCCGCCGACTGGAAGCAGCAGATGAACCGCTGGGACCGCTTCCACTACGTCCGCGTCGCCGTCATCATCGCCGCGTTCGCCTTCCTGGCCGCCGCCCTCACCTGAGCCTCGCGCACCGGCACCGCGCTGATAACGCTCACTCCCCAAGCCCCTGGGCGGCAGCGAGCCACCGAAAACCCGGCGGCCCGCACCTCACCAACCCGTCCAACGGGCAACTGTCATCAGTTCGGTGCGACGCGTTGGGCCGGCACCGACGGCTGGTCGTCAACCCCACGGCGCGCCTGGGCGAGCGCCTGCTGCAGCTTCCGCCGCTCCATCTCCAGCGTCTGCAGGGACTCCTCGTGCTCGTCCCGCAGGTCTCGCAGTTCACGGCGCATGTTCATCGCCCGCCTGAAGCCCAGCGTCGCGACCATCAGACCAGCCATGAGCACGATCGCGACCACGGTGCCGGCCATGAAGACGTGCCACTGCTGCGTGATCCCTGGAATCTCGTCGCCGAACACGGACATCTGGGCGCTTCCCGCGTTGTCCAGCACCACGGCGACGCCCACCACGACGGCGGCGAGCGCGACGATCAGCCCCAGGAAGATCATGCGGAGGGTCTCCTCTCCATCAGGCCCGAAGGGACGGGGCCGAGGTCTCGGACGACAGTGACGCATTGCCGGACGATCCGGGCGATCCGATCTGGCAAGGCAGCCTAGACCCTGCCCAACCGCCTCGCCAGCCCCTCCTGATCAACACCTTCCTCCACGTCCCCAACTCCCCAAGAACACCACCCCACCCAAGCCCAGCGGCCGCTCCCACACGTCATGGCGTTGCCGATCGGGGGATGGCGCGGCTACAGCGGGAGTCCGGGCGTCCTAGCGGGATGCGCGCGCCGATCGGCAGCGGGTGTTGGAACCGCTCCTGGGAGGTGTTCCGGGGCGGCTACTTGCGGCGGTGGGTGCGCTTGGGCTTCTTGGTGGAGGTTGACTCGGCAAGCCGGACGTTCACACCGCTGGAGCCCTTGCCAAGGGTCGCCGGGCGACGGGAGGGCTTGGCCTTGCCGGACTTGGACGCCTTGAGGCCGGCGGACAGCACCGGGGCCGTCTTGGCGATGGCCTCGGCGCGTGCGATCTGCTCGCGCGACTTGCTGACCCGCTTGCGGCCGGTGCCGCCGCGCGCTACCCGGGCGGCCATGCCCTTGCTGCTCGTACCCGCCTGGACGACGCGCAGGCGGCGCGTCCACGTTCCGAGGTGGGCGGCGACGATCAGCAGGATCAGCGCGATGCCCACGCTCTTGCCCCACTGGAGACGGTCGGTGGCCGCGACGTTCTGGGCCTTCGGCGAGTCCGTGGCGATCTGCGGAGCGGGGTAGGCGAAGCCGGGCGTCGCGCCGTCGGGCTGGACGGACGGCAGCGTGACCGGCGACTCGTTGTTGAACGGCGTCAGCGGCGTACTGGCGCTCGGCACGCTCGAGTTCGAGGGGAGAGACGGAGCGGTGCCACCGGGAAGCGACCCGGATCCGCCGCCCACCGTGGCGGTCGCCGAGGAGGTGCTCGAGTACAGCGAGCCGCCCGTCCCGGTGGAGCGCCGGGCGCGGACGCCGACGGAGACGGCGCCGCTCGACCGGCTCAGCGAGAGGGTCGTGGAGCAGCTCGTCCCCTGGCAGAGGGAGCCGAGTGAGCCCGACTTGCCCTTCACGCCGGAGCCGGAGAGCGCGTAGCCGGTGAGGTCGTCCTCAAGGCCGCGGTTCCACTTCACGACGAGCTTGCCGCCGGACACGCTCGCGGACACTCCGGTGGGAGCGGCCGGGGCGATCCGCACGGTGAAGCTGTTGGAGTCGTAGATGTGCCCGGTCTGCTGGCCCTTCAGGTAGACCTTGTAGCGGCCGTTCCGGGTGATCGGGAAAGTGCCGGTCATGTCCCCGGAGAGGCCGTGTTCGGCGAGGAACCTGTCACCGATCCCAGGGCCCTCCACCCGCAGCTGCATGGTGATCGCGAAGTCGAAGTGGGCCTTGGCCGTCAGCTGGGACCCGCTGGTGATGACCGCCCCGTTCGCCGGGGTGATGACACTCGTCGTGGCGGCCTGCGCCGGCAGGACGCCGAGCACCGGGAAGCTCATCGCAAGGGGCGCCGCGAGCGCGACCGCACCGATCCTGCGAATGATGGTCACGCCTCAATCCCTTCGACAGCGTCCTGCTCGTCTCATCCCGCCGAGAACCTCGCGGGGGGCACACGCGTCCGGTGGTAACTGTGGGCTTACAGCAGCGTAACGTACCACCGGGTAGCAGAAGTCACAGGACGATGACAATGAGAAGTGCCTTGGCATCGTCCGCGACTCCTCCCACCTATTGACATTCAGTGCAACGAGTCGTGTCGCGTCAGGGTACGCCGTCTCGTCCCACAGGGCCAGCCCTGGCCCGAGAAACGACTTGCAGGTGTCCGATGCCCAGCGGCACCTTCAGGCGGACGGTGACCGAGACGTCGACGACCTCTCCGCTCACCCGGCACCGCGACAGCCGGGCCCCGGACTCGGCCGCGATGTCCCCGGCCCGAAGGCACGCGGACGCACCGCCTCCCGCGACCCGCGCCGCCGCAGCCAACGCCGCCATGTCAGCCGCCGCGTCGCCCCGGTGGCGCGCGGCCCGTACCCCGCCCACCGCGATCGCCGCCACCCCGGTCACCCACACGACGGCCGCGAACGCCACCACCCAGACCGTCCCCGACCCCCGATCCGTCCCGCCCGACGACGTCCTTGCCGCCCATCGTGACCATCCAGGCACCACGCCCTCCTCTCCATTCATCCGACAGGCTGCGACCGGCTCCAGCCCGCGAACCAGCGATGGGCAACTCGGCCAGCGCCGTCGCGTGGGCGGTGCCCTGGGCGGCGTGCGTACAGGCTGAGCTGTACCGAACAGACTGGACTTTCACCTCCTCACTCTCACTCCTGGTCGGGCTCACTCCTGGTCGGGCCGGTTCCCAAGGTCGGCGCGTACGCCGGGTTCTGCTTCGGCGGCCACGTGGGCTTGGACGGTCAAGGGCGGAAGGCCGACCGCCGCAGGAGGCGCGACGGGGGCGGAGACGTCCACGCGCACGGTGGTCTCGTCGCGCCGGACCTGCACCGTCGCGCCTTTCGGAACCGCTCTCACCACAAGCTCGCGGACCGCGGTGAGGGACTCGCCGCGCGCGGCCGCGCGAGCGCCGGTCCGGGCGGCGTCCGTGCAGGTGAGCTGGACGGACGCGGCTGACAGGCCCCACAGCGCGACGGCGGTGATCAGCACGAGGGCGGGGAGTGCCACGGCGATCTCCGCCGTGGCCATCCCGCGATCCCTCAGCCCGCGAGATTGAGGGCCTTCTCGATGATCTGTAGGAGCAGGGACTTCACCTGCGAGCTCGTCACGATCTTGAACAGCAGGCCGGCGAAAGCCGCCGCGGCGATGGTGCCGACCGCGTACTCCGCGGTGGACATCCCTCGATCCCCGCACAGACTGGACCATCGCCGCACCACCATCTTCATCGCCCGCATGGGGTTCCTTTCGCTCGTGGTTCTCTTCAAGGCTGCAGTGCGGAGGCTCCGCGCGGCACCCGAACGCAGTTCTGTGGAAAACCCCTTCTCACCAGGGCAGGAGGATCGTGGCGGCGATGCCCGCGATGGCCGGGACGACGCCGAGGAGGACGAAGGCGGGCAGGAAGCACAGCCCGAGCGGGGCCAGCGCTCGGATGCCCGCCGCGCGGGCCCTGGCAGCGGCCGCCGTCCGGGCCACACGGCGTTGGTCGCGGGCGAGACGGCTGAGGGACGGCGCCAGGGCCGCGCCCGTCGACTCCGCGCGGACAGCGGTCCGCGCGAGCGGCGCGAGCATCGGCTCACTCGTGAGTGCCAGCCAGGCTTCCGCCGGGTCGGCGCCGAGCCGGATCTGGACGGAAACGGCCCGGAGTTCGTCCCCGAGCGGCCCTCCCACCGCCTCCGCGACAGCGGCGACGGCGTCGTGCCACGGAGCACCGCCGCGTAGGCACGCGGCGAGGAGATCCACCGCGACGGGAAGGTCCGCGATGAGGCGCCCCCGCCTGCGCCGCCGCTCCGCGCTCCCGACGCGGCCGAACGAGAACCAGACGGCCACCGCAGCGAGAATCCCCACCACGCCGCCTGTCAGACCGCCCAGGGTCACCAGGCACAACACCCCGGTCGCGCCCGCGGCCGCACGTCGGAGAAGGACCTCTTTCCGGCGCTCCGCCCGCCGACCGCCCTCCTTCGCGCCGCCTGCCGACCCGGCGTAAGCCGACCGACCTTGGCGCACCAGGGCCCTGCCACCCGGGGCCACCTGTCTCAGCGGGGCCCCTCCGAACTGTTCCGCCAACCTCTTCACAGCGACGTCCGTCCCGCGAGGCAGCAGAAACGCCGCCGCTGCCGCACAAAGCACAGCCGCGAATGCCGTCATCGCTCACCTGTCTCCTGTATTAGCCGGGGTCGGGTGCGGATCGTCTGGGTGTTCCGTGCGGCGGTCAGTGGATGGATTCGGCGGATCTGGCCAGGTGGCGGGTCCAGTGGAGGCCGAGGAGGTCGAGAGTCGTGCCTGTGATCAGGCACGCCAGGCCGGGGAGGGTGCCGCAGAGGAAGGGGACGGGGTGGGCGCCCAGGGCCGCGGCCATGGCCAGGCCGAGGAGGGGGAGGGCGCCGAGCAGGCGGGCCGTGGCGCGAGGGCCGGAGAGCTGGACGGACACGTCCTGACGCTGGGCCTCTTCATCGCGGAGGGCGGCCGCCAGGCCGTCCAGGACGGTGGCGAGAGTGCCGCCGCGTTCCGCGCCGATGCGCCAGCAGGCCGCCAGCAGGCGCAGCCCCTCGGCGCCCGGCCTGGCCGCCAGCTCGTCCAGGTGGTCGGGCGGCGGGCGCGGGATGCGGAGGAGTTCCCGGGAGACATGCGGGTCCAGGACGGCGGCGGCCGCTGTGAACGCCTCGTCGGGGGTTCGGCCGGCGGACAGTTCGGCCGCCATGGCGTCGCAAAGCTCGATGACGGACGTCCGCCAGCGGTGCTGCCGGGTTCTGCGCTCGCGTAGCGCTTCGGTCGTGGCTTTCAGAACGCGTAGTGGGTCGTCTGGAGGAGGAGTCACGAGGCGGTCCAGACGGTGGAGGGCGGGACCGGGGCTCAGGAGGAGCCAGACGGCGGTGGCCGAGCAGAGGGCTGCCAGGGCGGTGATCATCGGTCTCCTCGCAGGCGTGCGCGCAGGGCCTCGGCGCCGCGAGCGGGCACGACCTCGCCGGCCGGGGTGAACGAGACGGCGGGGACGACGCCGACCAGACCGTCCGGCGCCCGGCGCAGGAGGCAGATCTCCGCGACGCGGCGGCGGCCTCCGCCCGGGTCGCGGACGAGGTGGACGACGATGTCCAGCGCGGCGGCCAACTGGCTGTGGACGGCCTCCCGGCTCAGGCCGGCCGCGCAGGCCAGCGCTTCGAGCCGGGCCGGGACGTCCGCGGCGGTGTTGGCGTGGAGCGTGCCGCAGCCGCCTTCGTGGCCGGTGTTCAACGCCTGCAGGAGGACCACTACCTCCGCTCCCCTGACTTCGCCGACGACGAGGCGGTCGGGGCGCATGCGGAGTGCCTGGCGGACGAGGTCGTTCAGGGTCACGCCTCCGGCGCCCTCCATGTTGGGAGGACGGGCCTCCAGCCGCACCACGTGCGGATGGTCCGGTTTCAGTTCGGCGGAGTCCTCGACGAGGAGCAGCCGTTCGGTCGGGTCCGCCAGTGACAGCAGGCCGCTCAGGAGTGTGGTCTTGCCCGTTCCGGTGCCGCCGGTGATCAGGAAGGCCGCGCGGGACTCGATGAGCGCGGCGAGCAGATCGGCGCCCTCGGGCGGGACGGTCCGGGCCGTGACCAGTTCGTCCAGGGTGAAGGCGCGGCGCCGGGGCAGCCGGAGGGACAGGCAGGTGCCGCCCGCGGCCACCGGCGGGAGGACGGCGTGGAGCCGGACACCGCCCGGCAGCCGGGCGTCGGCGTACGGGGCCGCATCGTCGAGCCTCCGTCCCGCGGCGGCGGTGAGGCGCTGGGCCAGGCGGCGCAGCGTCGCCTCGTCGGTGAAACGCACCGTGGTGCGGACGAGGCCGGAACCCGTGTCGGCCCAGACCTCGTCCGGGCCGTTCACCAAAACGTCGGTGACATCGGGCGAACGTAGCAGCGGCTCCAGCGGCCCGGCACCGACGAACTCCGCGCACAACTCGTCCGCCAGCGCCAGGACCTCGCGGTCGCCGAGCAGCCGCTCCTCCGCGCGCAGCGCCGCCGCGACCCGGCCGGTCGTCGCGTCCCCGCCGGTGCCGGCCAGCCGATCCCGCACCGCGTCGGACAACCTCGTCATACCGTCCTCCCTGGCCGACAACTCCGCTCGGCGACCCGGCGCCGTCCCCGTCCCCGTACCGTCCCGCCGCGCCCCGTTGCGTGCGGGGGTCATGCTGCTTCTCGGTAGGCGTAGGGCTGGAGGGCCAGGTCGGCCAGGGTCTTGGCGCAGAAGTCGGTGAGGGGGCCGCGGCGGCAGGCCCGTTCGAGGTCGCCCTCGTCGGTGGCGGTGGGGAGTCGGCGGTCGCGGTCGAAGGCGCCGGCGGACGGGAGGTCCAGGGCCTGGGCGACCGCGTCCGGGGTGAGGCCGCCGGGCGCCGGGCCCTGGACGACGAGGCGGAGGTCGGCGGTGTCGCGGCGGAGGGCGGCGGCCAGGCCGTCGGCGGCGACGGTGGCGCGGACCTCGGCGGGGACGAGCAGGAAGGTGACGTCGGCCGAGCGCAGCGCGGCGCGGCCGACGTCGCCCGGGTAGCGGGGGACGTCCGCGATGACCAGGTCGAAGCCGCGGGCGGCGGCGTCGAGGAGGGCGCGGACGGCCTCGTCGGAGACGGGGACGGGTTCGCCGCGCCGCCAGGAGAGGACGGACAGGTCGCCCGAGCGGGGCAGCGTTTCGCGGAGTGTCGCGGTGTTCAGGCGGCCGCGGCGTTCGGCGAGGTCGTGCCAGCGGACGCCCTCGTGTTCCTCAAGGCCGAGCATGAGGTCGATGCCACCGCCGAACGGGTCGGCGTCCAGGAGGAGCGTGCGCAGGCCCTGGCCCGCGGCGGCCAGGCCGAGCGCGGTGGCGAGGACGCTGGCGCCGGCGCCGCCCCGGGCGCCGACGACGCAGAGCGTGGTGGCCCAGCCGCCCTCGGGTTCGCAGGCCGCCGCGAAGGCGTTGATCAGCCAGTCCTCGTGGTCGGGCAGCGCGGCGACGTCCTGCGCGCCTGCCTCGACCGCGAGTCGGTACGCCTCGGAGGTCGCGGAGTCGGTGACGAGGACGACGCCGGGACGGCGCTGCAGGCCGGCGGACGCCACGTCGGCGGCCATGTCGGCGCCCACGAGGATCAGGGCCGGCCACGTCCAGGCGGGCCGGGCCTCGTCGGCCCCGTAGGCGACCTCGGCGTGGGCGTCGGCTGCGGCGGCGAGCCGGAGCAGGCCGTCGGCGAGGGCGGGGTCACCAGTGACGATCAGTGCCGCGAGGTTCATCGGATGCTCCTTCGACGTTCGGAGACATCCACCTTGCGGGGCGGTGCGGAGCGGGCGACGAGATTCGGCGAACTGTGGATAACTTCGCCGGTGCAGAAGCCGGAGCGGGCGGTGACGCGAGAGCGCCACCGCCCGCTCGACGACTGGGCGACCCCCGCCGGGGGGGGGAGAGCGAGGGTCGCCTTACGGTCCGGCTCCGGGGGGGTAGAGCCGGTCCGTTTCCAGGAAAGTCTCAGTGGGAGTTCAGTCTGAGCCGTGCGCAAGTCCGCCCTATGGGAGAGACAAACTCACTGACCCAGTCTAGGCGGATACAACATATGCTGCCCGATCGCCGAGAGTTCCGTCGAGACGCAAACTCGTCCGCCGGATGACGATTTTTCTCATCTGGCCGCGACGATGCGCACCACACGGCGCCATCCCCTCCACGGCAGGGCGTCCCGCCCCCACGTACGAGGACGGAAGTGGGAGCGTACAGCAGAACTAAAGATTCTTCCGGCCGCGTGACTGATCGGCCGCCAAATGAAAACGATCACGCTGAGTGATCAATTTTGGGACCCTGACGGGAGTTACGGATAGCCCGGAATATCCCCCGCCTGCCTCACCGGCCTCCGATGCCCCCTCCGGCGCCGTCCGCGACAGCGCGCCGGCCTTTCCGAACAAGGGCTTGTCAACTGGGCAGATGAGGCGTAGACAGATGCTACGGACCACGTGTCCGAGCACGGCAGCCGGGCACCCACGCGCGACCAGCCGCGGGAGGCGCGTCGAGACGGGCTTGACCCGATCCGACGGATTTGAGGTGCACGCTTGGTAACCCGGTGTGACGTGACTGGCGGCGGCGTCCCCGCGCGGGGCGCCGTTCGCTTTGCGCCGCCGGACTCCTACTCGCGGACGTCCAGTCACTCCTACTCTCGGACTTCCAGTCCCAGGGCCGTCGCCAGGACGACCGCCTGATACGGGTCGATCACCGCGCGCTTCAGCTGGGTGGCCAACGGGTCCATCGCGGAGATTTCGCTGCCGCGCAGATCACAGCCGGAGAAGTCCGCCTGGTGCAGGGAGGCGCCCGACAGGTCGACCCTGCGGATCTCCGCGCCCGCACAGCGCGCGCCCGTGAGGTCGGCCTCGCGCATGCGCACGTCCGCGAAGGACGCGCGGCGCAGGTCGGCGCCCGGCAGGCCCGTGAACGACCAGTCGCCGCCCTCCACCTTCAACAGGTCGTACGTACAGCCGTCGAACATGCTCCCCACGAGCTTGCAGCCCGAGAAGGTGGCGTCGAAGAAACCGCAGCGGACGAACGTGCAGTTGAGGAACGCGGCATCGGTATGGGTGGACGCGTTGAAACGCACCCCGCGGAACGTGCAGTCGGTGAAGACGGCACCGACACCGCCGGCCTCGGTCATGTCGACGTCCACGAACAGGACGCTTTCGTGGTTCTCACCAGTCAGGTCACGCGAATCCCAGTTCGCTGACGAGATCGTGGTCTCGGTGGGAGGCGCGGGACGTCCGTGCATGCGTTCGGCCATACGCCCAGCATGGCGGCATCTACCGACAGGATCAGCCCCGCATGAACGCTTCGCAGATCGCCTGCGAGTCCCGTGCGGCTGCGGCCACGGCCGACGAGCAGTGCACGATCCACCGCGCGACGCCCTCGGGCGTGCCGGACGCGTAGTCCCGCAAGGCGGGGCCGTACTCGTCCTCCAGTTCCAGGTGCCCGACCTCAGGTGCGACCAGCGATTTGGGGTCGAGCCCACGCGCTACGAGGGTGAGGCGCTGAGCGGCACGGGCGACCAGCCCGTCCCCCTGGCCGAACGGACGCAGCGTCAGCAACTCGCCGTGCACGATGGCCGCGACGACCAGCGCCGGCGCCTTGGTCGGGGAGGTCAGCATCCCGCTGAGCGCGTCCAGGCGCGCCGCCACCTCGGACGGCGAAGGCGGCTCGCCAAGGCCAAGAACGTCCTTCACCTCAGTGTCGGCTGAGCGTGGACGTCCCAGATCGGCACTGTCGACCGCGTCCGCGGCGGCGAGGACGTGGAGCCGGGCGAGCGCCTGCCGCGGCGCCTGCCGCCAGGTCTCCGTCAGCGTCCCCAGCTCCGCCGACACGCGCAGCGAGCCCTGCACGACGGGGTCGGACGGGCTGTCGGTGGTGCGGAGCTCGTCCAGTGTGACCGGCGCGCCCTCCAGGACGGCCGAGGCACGGGCGCCGCGCAGCGCGGACTCGGTGGACACCTCGGCGCTGCGCCGCCGCAGGATGCGATGGCCGAGCAGCCGGTCCACGGCCTTACGCGCGTCGTCGACGGCGCCGGCCACGCCGGGCAGTTCCGCTACATCAGCAAGGGCATCGGTCACGGCCCGACCCTATGCCGTCCCCGCGGACGCTCGCGAAGCAGCCCGGTACTCGCAGAACGCACGTGGCACTCGCGAAACGCCCCGCGGAGGCGTAGAACGGAGACGGTTCCCGGATAGCGGACCTGGGAAGGCCAGTTGTGTCGGGGATCACAACACCATCCGGATTCGTGGAGGCCGGTCGAGTTCGTCTTCCACATCAGGGAACCGGCCTTGTGGAGACAAGGACCTACCTGGTGAAGTGGGGATACCGGGCGACCCCGCATCACCTAGCAAGGAGTTCGCGTTGAGCCAGAGCCAAGAGACACTGTCGAACCTTCTGCAGGAGACGCGCCGCTTCGCCCCGCCCGCCGATCTCGCCGCCTCCGCGAACGTCAAGGCCGACGTCTACGAGCAGGCGTCCGAGGACACCCTGGCCTTCTGGGCGGAGCAGGCGGACAGGCTCACCTGGACCAAGCGGTGGGACGAGGTCCTCGACTGGAGCAACCCGCCCTTCGCCAAGTGGTACGTGGGCGGCGAGTTGAACGTCGCCTACAACTGCATCGACCGGCACGTGGAGGCCGGACGCGGAGCCAAGGTCGCGTTCCACTGGGAGGGCGAGCCCGGCGACACCCGTACGCTCACCTACGCCGACCTGCAGCGCGAGGTCAACAAGGCCGCCAACGCCCTGCTCGAACTGGGCGTACGCAAGGGCGACCGGGTCGCGATCTACCTGCCGATGATTCCGGAGCTGCCGATCTCGATGCTCGCGTGCGCGCGCATCGGCGCGACCCACTCGGTGGTGTTCGGCGGCTTCTCGGCGGAAGCCCTGCGGACCCGGATCGACGACGCGCAGGCCAAACTCGTCATCACGGCGGACGGCGGCTTCCGGCGCGGCAAGCCGTCCGACCTCAAGGGGATCGTGGACGAGGCCGTCGCGCAGACGCCGACGATCGAGAACGTCCTCGTGGTGCGCCGCACCGGCGAGGAGGTCGCCGAACACGACCGCGACCTCTGGTGGCACGACGTCGTCGACCGGCAGAGCGAGGAGCACACCGCCGAGCCCATGGACTCGGAGCACCCGCTCTACATCCTGTACACGTCCGGGACGACGGGTAAGCCGAAGGGCATCCTGCACACGACCGGCGGCTACCTGACCCAGTGCGCCTACACCCACTGGTCCGTGTTCGACTTGAAGCCCGAGACGGACGTCTACTGGTGCTCGGCCGACATCGGCTGGGTGACCGGGCACTCCTACATCGTGTACGGGCCCCTCGCCAACGGGTCGACCAGCGTCATCTACGAGGGCACCCCTGACACGCCCAGCAGGGGACGCTGGTGGGACATCATCCAGAAGTACAAGGTGTCCATCTTCTACACCGCGCCCACGGCGATCCGCACGTTCATGAAGTGGGGCGACGACATCCCCGCGCAGTACGACCTGTCGTCCCTGCGCGTCCTCGGGTCGGTCGGCGAGCCGATCAACCCGGAGGCCTACATCTGGTACCGCAAGGTCATCGGCGGCGACCGGACGCCGGTGGTCGACACGTGGTGGCAGACGGAGACCGGCGCCATCATGATCAGCCCGCTGCCGGGCGTCACGGAGACCAAGCCGGGCGCGGCGATGCGTCCGCTGCCGGGCATCGCCGCGGACGTCGTGGACGACCAGGGCCGGTCGGTGCCGAACGGCGGCGGCGGGTTCATGGTGCTCCGGGAGCCGTGGCCGGCGATGCTCCGCACGATCTGGGGCGACGACGAGCGGTACATCAAGACGTACTGGTCGCGCTTCGAGGGCCTGTACTTCGCGGGCGACGGCGCGAAGAGGGACGAGGACGGCGACATGTGGCTGCTCGGCCGCGTGGACGACGTCATGCTCGTGTCCGGGCACAACATCTCCACGACGGAGGTGGAGTCGGCGCTGGTGTCGCACCCGAAGGTCGCCGAGTCGGCGGTCGTCGGCGCGACCGACCCGGTGACCGGGCAGGCCATCGTCGCGTTCGTCATCCCGCGCGGCAGCGCCGGCGAGGAGGTCGAGGGCCCGGAGTTCGCCAAGGAGCTGCGCGACCACGTCTCCAAGGCGCTCGGCCCGATCGCCAAGCCCCGGCAGATCATGATGGTTCCGGAGCTGCCGAAGACCCGGTCCGGCAAGATCATGCGCCGCCTGCTGCGGGACGTCGCCGAGAACCGCAGCATCGGTGACATCACGACGCTGGCCGACAGCACGGTCATGGACCTGATCGCGGAGAAGCTGCCCGCCACCAAGTCCGAAGACTGACCCGGTCCCGGCCCCGGAACGGCCCGCGCCCGCCCCAGGGCGCGGGCCGTTCCCATGCCCGGCGCGTACCTCGTTCACCGGCCGGGTGGCCCTGGACGTCATCGCCGGACTGGTGATCGGTAGGTTCTTGGGTGGCGCCCCTCGCCGGGGTGGGTTTCACCGTTTCGCTGCTGATCGGCGGTTTGGCCTATACCGACCCGTCACAATTCGAGAGAGTGACGACTGCGGTCCTGATCGCGAGCGTTCTCGCCTCGGCGGCCGCGGCCGTCGTCTTCCGGAGAAGGGTGCGTGTGCGCGCGCCGGGACTAAGGAGTAATGCGATATGTCCGAGGCACTACCGGGCGAGCGCGTGGAGGACAAGTCCGTCGGCGAGTTGGTCGCGCTGGCGTCCGGCAACATCTCCGATCTGGTCAGGGCGGAGATGTCCCTGGCCAAGATGGAGCTGAAGGCCGACGCCAAGAAGGCCGCGCTCAGCAGCGTGATGCTCACCATCGCCGTGGTGATGGGCGGGCTCATCGTCATCCTGGTGGCCGTCGCGTTCGCGCTGTTCCTCGCCGACCTGGGCATCTGGCTGTGGGCCGCGTTTCTGATCGTCGCGGGCGTCTGCGCGGTGCTCGCGGTCCTCCTGATGTGGCTCGCCAAGAAGATCGTCCAGCGGATCGAGGGCGCGAAGCGGACCCGGAAGACGCTGAAGGACGACTTCACCGCGCTGCGGAACCGCGGCAAGGACGACTCCGGCAAGCGCGAACTGACGGACTGACCCACGCCATGTCCGGGCACGACGCGTCGCTGATCGAGGTCGACGGGCCGTGGACCCACCGGCAGGTCAGCGCCGGGGGGACGCGGTTCCACGTCGTCGAGGCCGGCGAGGGGCCGCTCGTCCTGCTGCTGCACGGTTTCCCGGAGTTCTGGTGGTCGTGGCACAACCAGCTGGTGTCGCTGCCCGCGGCCGGCTACCGGGCGGCGGCCGTCGACCTGCGCGGATACGGCGGCAGCGACAAGCCGCCGCGCGGCTACGACCTGGTCACGCTGGCCGGGGACGCCGCCGGGCTCGTCCGCGCGCTGGGCGAGGCGAACGCGGTCGTCGTCGGGCACGACTGGGGCGGGCTGCTCGCCTGGACGACGGCCGTCTACCATCCGAAGATCGTCCAGCGGCTGGCGGTGGTGAGCGCGCCGCACCCGCTGCGGCTGCGGCAGGCCGTCGCCGGCGACCCGCGCGGCCAGGGGTGGGCGTCGCGGCACACGTTCGGCTTCCAGGTGCCGCTGTGGCCTGAACGGCGCCTGGTCCGCGACGACGCGGCACTGGTGGGCAGGATCCTGCACGACTGGTCGGGGCCGGGCTGGCCGGACGAGCAGACGGAACGGCTCGTGCGGAAGGCAGTGCAGATCCCTGGGGCGGCCCACAGCGCGCTGGAGTACCACCGCTGGCTGATCCGGTCGCAGGCCCGTCCGGACGGCATCCGCTACGCGCACCGTATGCGCGCCCCCATCCAGGCACCCACACTCCAGCTGCACGGAGCCCTCGACACGTGCACCCTCCCGGCGAGTGCCCAAGGCTCGGGCCGCTACGTGTCGGCCCCTTACCGCTGGAAGCTCATCGAGGGCGCGGGCCACTTCCCCCATCAGGAGCGTCCCCGCGCGTTCGACGCGCAACTCCTCGGCTGGCTCGCCGACCCGGAGCCCGATCGCTGATCTCTGGGCGTACGGTGGAGCCATGCGGGATCGGGACGAGTCTGGACGCCCACGCAACGCACGCCCACGGGACGCTTACGGACGTCCACTGCCACATGGCGCCACCGGCATCCCCACCATGCCGGACGAACTCGACATGCCCCCGGACGAGGCGCTGCAAGAGGCGCAACAACTCTTGGACGCCGACCGCCCGTTCCATGCGCACGAGGTCCTGGAGGCGGTCTGGAAAGCCGCTCCGGAACCCGAACGTGAGCTGTGGCGGGGCCTGGCACAGATCGCCGTAGGGATAACCCATCTCCGCCGGGGAAACGCACGCGGTGCTGAGGCGCTCCTCAGCCGCGCCGCCGAACGTCTCGTCCCGTACGAGGCCGGCGCTCCCCACGGCATCGACGTACGGGGGGTCGTCCAGCGGGCACGGGATTTGGCCGCAAGCCCCGAGAACGGCCCCGTGACCCTCCGGCTCACGCTCTAGCCGGCCGCTCTGGCCGACCGGTCGAGCAAACAAACCGGCGAGCATGCTGCTCGGCCCTCAATCGTCAGACCGTCCAGCCCATCCGCTAGTCGGAGCAGCTCTGCGTGGACACCGGGTTGGTGGCCGTCGCGCCCACGCGCGCGTCAGGGGCGACCTCCTCCGCGGTGAGCGCGTAGCCCGTGGACGGCGTGTCGAGCGCCGCCGCGAAGATGACGCCGTAGACGCGCCCGTCCGTGGACAGCAGCGGCCCGCCCGAGTTGCCCGGCTCGACCTTGCCGCGCAGGGCGTAGATCTCACGGCTGACCTGCCCGGAGTGGTAGATGTCCGGGCCGCGCGCCGTCTGCCGGGCGCGGATCCGGGCGGCCCCCGCGGTGAACGGCTGGTTCTTCGGGAACCCGGCGATGATCGCGTCGTCCCGGACGCGGGCCTCCTTGGCGAACTCCAGCGCCGGTGCCCGCAGCCCCGGCACGTACAGCACGGCGACGTCGCGCTTGGGGTCGTAGAGGACGACCCGTCCCCGGTTGCTGCCGCCGTTCATCGCCGTCACCTTGGACGAGCCGCGGGCCCCGGCGACGACGTGCGCGTTGGTCATGATGTGCTGCGGCGCGAACACGAACCCGGTGCCCTCGATGCGGCGCTGGCACTGCGGCGCCGTGCTGACCACCTTCACGATGCTGTTCTTGGCGGCCTTCAGGCCCCGGGTGGTCAGCACGGACTCGTCCGGCGGCGGCACCTGCACCACCGACTCGCCGCCGAGGCCGTTGAACACCTGCGGGAACTCGCTGCTCTTCACGAAGCCCTGGAACGAGGTGAACCAGGTCTGCGCCTGCTGCGGCATCACGTCGTTGATGCCGTTGATGATCGAGGAGCTCTTGACCTGCGTCCGGACGGGCTTGAACTCGGAGTTGGCGACCAGGCTGCCGAAGAACCAGGCGACGATCAGCAGCGACAGCGCGCTGACGAACGTGCCGCCGACCGCGTCCGCGGTGCGGGCGTTCATGCCGGTCACCCGGTTGCGCAGCACGGCGCCGACGGACGAGGCGACCAGCTGCCCGAGGGTGGCGGCCAGGAACGCGATCACGATGGCGAGCAGCGCCTGCTGCGCGGCGCCGTCCACCGCCGCCTCGGCGATCGGCGGCGCGATCAGCACGCCGACGACGCCGCCGCCGACGAAGCCGCCGAAGCTCAGCAGGCTCACGATGAAGCCCTGCCGGTAGCCCGAGACCCCGAACAGCACGACGAGCACGAGCAGGATGAGATCGAGTATGTGGTCGTGCAGCACCGCTTCACCGTATAGGGCCGGGCCGCTGGTTCACGTCCCCTCGATGTACCAGATTGGGGTGCGGCGGGTAGCCGTCAGGTGTGACACGCGCCCGTGACCAGGTGGGCACCCTCCGGAAAGGGCGCTCTGACCTGCGGATCATTCCCGGTGCGATGGAACGTACCAGTTCGATCGCACTACGGGAGATTCTCAGCCGCGGGCGGCGAGGTCCAGCACCTCGCGCGGCAGGTTCTCGACATGGGACATGTCCCACGGCCGGTTCCAGCCGCCGGCGTCCAGGACCTGGGTGAGCAGCCCGGCCGTGAACCCCCACACGAGCATGTCGCGGACGCGGAACGCCGGCCCGAGCCTGATCCCGGACGGATGCCGGACCATCAGCCGGTTCGCCGGGTCGACCAGTTCGTCGAGCGGGACGCGCGCGACCGTCGCGACCTCCCCGGGATGGCCGGGCGCGATCTCCGACGGCTCCCGCCACCAGCCGGCGATCGGCGTGACGCGGTGCTCGCTGTGCGGCAGGTACTGCTCGGGCAGCGTGCAGAGGACGTCCACGCCGGCCGGTTCGACACCGGCCTCCTCCCACGCCTCGCGCAGCGCCGCCGCGACCGGGCCATCGTCCCCGGGGTCGATGCGGCCGCCGGGGAACGCGGGCTGCCCGGCGTGCTTGTTCAGCGTGGCGGCGCGCTCGGTGAGCAGGACGTCCGGGCCTTCCGGGCCCTCGCCGAACAGGATGAGGACGGCGGCGGCGCGGGCGGCCGGCGAGGGCCGGAGCATCGGCGGCACCGGCATCCTGGGGCCTTCCTGGCGGAAGCGTTCAAGCCAGCTGGGGGCGGTCTCGGTCACGTTCGTCCCAACCGCGGAACGCTCGCGTTCCTTCCCGGCGGGCCCGTCATGAGACTTCCCGGCGGGGTCATGAGAACGGTCCCGGCTTGACGAGCTTGCGCGCGGTCTCCTCGTCGGTCGGCCCTTCACCGAAGGACGGGCACAGCCGTGCGAGCGGACATGCCCCGCAGGCGGGACGGCGCGCATGGCAGATCCGGCGGCCGTGCCAGATGAGCCTGTGCGACAGCATCGTCCAGTCCTTGCGCGGGATGAGTGTGCCGATCTCCTGTTCGACCTTCACAGGGTCGTCTTCGGTCGTCCAGGCGAAGCGCCGTGCCAGACGGCCGAAATGGGTGTCGACGGTGATTCCCGGGACGTCGAACGCGTTCCCCAGGACGACATTGGCCGTCTTACGCCCGACACCGGGCAGCTTGACCAGGTCCTCCAGCCGTCCTGGAACCTCTCCATCGAACTGGTCGCGCAGTGCCGCGGACAGCCCCATCACCGACTTGGTCTTGGCGCGGAAGAACCCGGTGGGCTTCAGGATCGCCTCGACGTCCTCCGGGTCGGCGGCGGCCAGGTCCTCCGGGGTGGGGTACTTGGCGAACAGTCCCGGCGTCGTCAGGTTCACCCGCACGTCGGTCGTCTGCGCCGACAGGACGGTCGCGACGAGAAGCTGGAACGGGGTGCCGAAGTCCAGCTCGCAGTGCGCGTCCGGGTAGGTCTCGGCCAGGATCCGGTTCATCTTGCGCGCCCGCCGCACGAGCGCCAGCCGGGACTCGGGCTCGCGCCCGCGTCGGGGCGCCGGGGCCGATGTGGTCGCCATCCCGCCAGAGTAGAGGCTCCCATAAAAAGACAGGCATGTTCTTTTATGTTAGGGTCGGCCCATGATCCTTGACTCCTCCCGGTGGGCGGCGACCCTCGCCGGACGGCGCGTGCTGATCACCGGCGCGGCGCGGGGCATCGGCGCGGCCCTCGCCGCCCGGCTGCACGAGCGCGGCGCACGCGTGGCGCTCGCCGGACTGGAACCCGGCCTGCTCGCCGCCGTCGCCGCGGACTGCGGGTCCGCGCCCTGGTGGACGTGCGACGTCACCGACCGGTCCCGGGTCGAGGAGGTCGTGAACCTCGCCGTGCAGGAACTGGGCGGGCTGGACGTGGTCGTGGCCAACGCGGGCGTGGCCGCGCAGATGCCCATCATCGGAGGCGACCCGTCCGTCCTGGAGCAGAGTCTGCGCGTAAACGTGCTGGGCGTCTACAACACGCTCCGGGCGGCCGGGCCACATATCAGTCATGAGCGCGGCTACGCGCTGGCCGTCGCGTCCCTCGCCGCAGCCGTCCATGCGCCTTTGCTGGGCGCCTACAGCGCGTCCAAGGCCGCGGTGGAGGCGATGGGCAACACGCTGAGGGCCGAGCTGAGGCCGTGGGGTGCGAAGGCAGGCGTCGCGTACTTCGCCGAACTCGACACTGACATGACACGGCGCGGGTTCAGCACTGATGCGGCATCCGCGATGACGAACTCTGGGCGTGCGAGCAGCCTCATCTCAGCAGTCACGCCACTGAAGGTGGGGATCGACGCCCTGGAACATGGGATCGCCCGTCGATCCAAGCGCGTGGTCGCTCCCTGGTGGGTCGCGGGTGTGCTGCCGGTGCGGATGCTCGCGCAACCCATCGTCGACAGCACCGTCCAGCGCGGGCTGCGCCACATCCTCGACATCGCCCGGGAGGAACAGGTCGAACTGACCACGCCGCAACCGGACTCTCCCCAGTGACGGCACCCCGCGTCGGGCCCGGCGGCATCCGCGACGTCGGCGTGGTGAACTGGCTGGCCTGCCGGGTCGCGGGCCGGGCCGCCGGAACCGGCCCGCCCCACCTGTTCCTGACGCTGGCGCGCCGCCGCGGGCTGTTCCGCGGCTGGCTGTGGTTCGCCGGACGGCTCATGCCCGGCGGCACCCTGCCGCGCCGCGAGACCGAACTCGTCATCCTCCGCGTCGCGCACCTGCGCGACTGCCGCTACGAATTCGACCACCACGTGCGCATCGCGGGCCGTTCGGGCGTCCGGAAGCAGGACGTCGCGCGCGTCCAAGAGGGGCCGTCCGCCGGCGGCTGGACGCCGCGCGAGCAGGCGATCCTCGCCGCGACCGACCGCCTCCACGCCGACCAGGACCTGGACGACGACACCTGGACGGAGCTCCGCACCCACCTCACCGAAGGCGAATGCGTCGAGTTGACCGTCCTCGTGGGCCACTACGAAATGCTCGCCACCGTCATCACCGCCCTCCGCGTCCAACCCGACCACCCCCGGAAAGCCCGCCCGCACCACCACTGACCGCCCCGACCAGATCACCGCCATGCGCAGGACCGCATCGTCGCGCCGGCAGCGCCGACGAGGCCACGGCCATGCGCAGAACTCGCATCCCCTGATCGAGCTGACGAGGTCACTGTCATGCGCCTAGCCCGGATCACCGCGGTCCTACTGACACTCGCAACAGCCTCCACCGGGCTCATCGCGCCCGCCCGCGCCGATGAACGCGGCGTTCGGTTCGCCGATGGCGGCGGCATCCACGTCGTGACCGTGCGGCGTATCGATGATCGGCAGTACGCGGTCCGGGTGAGCACGGCCGCGCTGGGGCGCGCCGTCGACGTCCGCATCCTGCTGCCGACCGGTTACGAGCGGAGGGCGAGCGCGCGTTACCCCGTCCTCTACCTGTTCCACGGGACGTCCGGACGGGCCTCCGACTGGGTCGAGGCCGGCGACGCCGAGAAGACGACCGCCGGCCGGCCGCTGATCACCGTCATGCCGGACGCGGGCTTCGACGGCAACGGCGGCGGCTGGTTCACCGACTGGGCCGATCCGGGCACCAGCCTGGGGCCGTCCAAGTGGGAGACCTTCCACGTCGGCCAGCTGATCCCCTGGATCGACCACAACCTGCGCACCGTCGCCCGGCGCGAGGGCAGGGCGATCGCCGGGCTGTCCCAGGGCGGGTTCGGGGCGATGAGCTACGCGTCCCGGCATCCCGCGCTGTTCGTGTCGGCCGCGTCGTTCTCCGGCGCGCCCGACATCGCCTACAACCCGGTGGTCTCGCTGGGCGCGACCGCCGTCGTCTCCTACATCGCGCTCGCCCTCGACGGGGTGAGCCCGGACGCGATCTTCGGCTCCCGGCTCACCGACGGGATCAACTGGCGCGGCCACGACCCCGCCGGCCTGGCGCCCAACCTGCGCGGCATGCGGCTCGCGCTCTACACCGCGACCGGCATCCCCGGGCCGCTCGATCCGCCCGTGCCCGATCCGTCCGCGATCGGCATCGAGGCCCTCACGCACGCCTCCACGATCAGCTTCCACCACCGGCTGGACGAGCTGAAGATCCCCAGCCGGTACACCGACTACGTGCTCGGCACCCACATCTTCCCGTACTGGGCGCGTGACCTGCGGCAGCACATCGGCCCGCTGATGCGGACGTTCGCCGACCCGCCACGTCCGCCGGCGAAGATCTCCTACCGGTCGATCGACCGGCACTGGTCGCAGTGGGGCTGGACGGTCTCGCTCAGGCGGCCCAGGGCCCAGGAGTTCAGCACCCTCTCCGGGGCGTCCAAGACGGGCTTCACGCTGCGCGCCGCCGGGACCGCCACGGTCACGACGCCCGCGTCCTACCGTCCTGGCGCGGCCGTGGTCGTTCGCGCCGGGCACCGGGTCATCAGGACGACCGCGGGGCTGGACGGACGACTCACCATCACGCTCCCGCGCGCACACGGCGTCACCACCACGCGGGTGAGCATCACTACAGCGCGGGGGAGCGTCACCACGCCTCGTTAGGCGTCCAACGCCCCCGATCGGAGAAGGAGACGCACATGGTCGACGATCGGGGGCCCGACCGCCCGCAACGCCTCCATGTCGCCCGCCGCGACCGCGGGCGTCACCATGGAGCTCACCGCCGCCACGACGACCTGGCACGCGAATTCGGCCGCCCGACCGGACACGCCCATGAGGCCCACCAGAGCATCGGCCAGATCCTGCTGTATCTCCGACCGCCGCCGGATGGCCTCCGGACCGGCCGCGTACACCTCCACCAGGAACAGCCGCGCGTAACCCGGTTCGGACGCCAGCGCCTCCAGGTACGCGGTGACCACCCGCTCGAACCGGGCCGCCGGGTCGCCCTCACCCGCCACCGCGCCCTCCAGCCGCAGGATGAGGAGTTCGCTCGCCTTGTCGAACGCGGCCATGAAGCAGTCGAGCTTGGACGAGAACAGCCCGTAGAAGCTCTGCCGGGACACCCGGGCCCGTTTAAGGACGTCCTCAACCGACGTTCCGACGTACCCTTTCTCCGCCATCGCCGCGGCCATGGCCGCGCAGAGGCGGTCATGATGCACCCGCTCGACCTCCGCGCGGGACAGCGCGTGCCGCCCCCGCGGCAACCGCCGCGGGGCGGGGCCGGACCCGGAGCTCTGCATGCGCTCAGGCTAGGGCACCGGCACTACCCGTCCGGGTCGTCCGTAAATAGGCGGTGAGACCGGTGTGATGGCATTCACCCGGTGGTCCGTACACTGGGCGAACGGGACCGTGACCCGCCGCGGGACGATCCCCGGTCCCGCGTTTCGGCGCGCCGTGACCCTGCCTTCACGTACGCGGTGGGACGTACGTCACACTAGGCATGTAGGTGTTCGAGGAGGAGAAGCGTGACCGATCGCGACGTGGACGTTCTGAGTAGAGCCCCGCTCTTCGAGGCCCTCGACGAGCAGGGCGCCAAGGCGCTGCGAGCCAACGTGACCGAGGCGCGGCTCGCGCGCGGTCAGACGCTGTTCAACGAGGGGGAGACCGGGGACCGGCTGTACGTCGTCCTCGAAGGCAAGATCAAGCTGACCCGGACGTCGCCGGACGGCCGGGAGAACCTGCTGAGCGTGCTCGGCCCGAGCGAGATGTTCGGCGAGCTGTCGCTGTTCGACCCGCGTCCCCGCACCGCGAGCGCCATCGCGGTCACCGAGTGCCGCCTCGCCGGGCTCGGCCACGACGACCTGCGGCCCTGGCTGACCGGGCACCCGGAGGTCGCCGTCCAGCTGCTCCGCGCCCTGGCGCAGCGGCTCCGCAAGACCAACGACGTGATGGCCGACCTCGTCTTCACCGACGTGCCCGGACGCGTCGCCAAGGCGCTGCTGGACCTCGCCGAGCGGTTCGGGCAGCCGTCCGAGACGGGTCTCCACGTCCACCACGACCTGACCCAGGAGGAACTGGCGCAGCTCGTCGGCGCGTCCCGCGAGACCGTCAACAAGGCCCTCGCCGACTTCGCCCAGCGCAACTGGCTGCGCATAGAGGCGCGCGCGGTCGTCATCCTCGACATCGAACGCCTCCGCAAGCGCTCGAAGTAGCTATCCGCGCTCGTTGAGATAGTCCAGCTGCGACTGGACGGACCACTCGGCCGCGGGCCAGAGGGACCTGTCGACGTCGGCGTAGACCCGCTCGACGACCTCGCGCGCCGTGCGCGCGCCCGCGGCCACGGCCGCCTCGACCTGCGCGAGGCGCTCGCGGCGGTGGTCGATGTAGTAATCGAGGACGGCGATCGGGTCGTCCAGCTTGGGGCCGTGCCCGGGGAGGACGGTGGCGGCCTCGACATCGGCGGCGAACCTGCGGAGCCGGTCCAGCGAGCCCATGTAGTCGCCGAGACTCCCCTCCAGCACGGTCGTCCCGTACCCGAGGACGGTGTCGCCGGTGAGGACGGCGCCGTCCGCCGGCAGCCAGAACGTGAGCGAGTCGTGGCTGTGGCCCGGCGTCTCCATGATCCGCAGCTCCAGGCCGCCCGTGCCGACGACGTCCCCTTCCACGAGCCCCTCGTCGCCGAGCCGGTGCTTCGGGTCGAGCGCCCGCACCTTGACGGGGCCGCCGGCGAGCTTCGCCAGCTTCCCGGCGCCCGCCGAATGGTCGGGATGGCCGTGGGTGAGCAGAACGAGCCCCACGCGCCGGCCCTGCGCCTCGACGACGTCCAGGACGCGCCTGAGATGCGCGCCGTCCTTGGGCCCCGGATCGACGATGACCGCCTCGTCCGACCCCGGTTCGGCGATGATCCACGTGTTCGTGCCGTCCAGGGTCATGGCGGACGGGTTCGGAGCGAGCACGCAGGTCGCCCGTTCGGTACCCATCCCGTCGATCTCCGTCATATCTCCCATCCTGCCCGAGGCTCGATCCGGGTGGCGGGCCGGGTTCCAGCCGAGACGATCGAGATGCCGCGGCACCGACGTGCCGGCCAGCCGCCACAGGACGGCCTGCCGCCACCGGACGGCCCGCGCCGGCGGTACGCGCCTCATCCCTGCGGGTAGTGCCGCTCGACGCCGTCCGGCAGGACGAGGTACGCCTCGCCGTCGATGATCTCGGCCGTGGGCTCGTGGACGGCGATCTCGCGCCGCGCGGCCAGCACGTCCGCCACCGTGCCGAACTCGGCCAGCTCGGCCAGCGTCGCGATCGTCGGCGGCAGCATCATCCACTCGCCCTTCTCCGCGCGCTCGGCCGCCTCCGCCGGGCGCACCCAGGCGACCTGGTCGGCCTCGGTGCTGACGTCCCTCGCCCGCTGCCCCTGCGGCATCGCGGCGACGAAGAAACGGGTGTCGTAGCGCTTCGGCTCGATCGCCGGGGTGATCCAGTGCGCCCACGGGCGCAGCAGGTCCGCGCGCAGGACGAGGCCGCGCCGGTCGAGGAAGCCGCCGAACGACTGGGAGCGGTCCAGCAGCGCCTGCCGGTCGGCCTCCCAGTCGTCGCCGCGCGTGTCGTCCACGACGGTCTCGCCCGTCGGCCCGGCCAGCAGGACGAGCGTCTCCTCGAACGTCTCCCGGACCGCCGCGCACACCAGCTCGCGGGCCAGCGTCTCGTCCGCCTTGAACGCACTGCCCCATTCGGCGGGCGCAGGCCCGGACCAGGCCAGTTCCGCCTCGCCGTCGCGCGGGTCGACGGACCCGCCCGGGAACACGTACGCGCCCGGCGCGAACGCCATCGACCGGACACGGCGCAGCATGAACGCCTGCAGGCCGTGCCGGTCGTGGTCGCGGAGGACGACGACCGTGGCGGCGTGCCGGGCGGGAGCGGGTACGGCCCGGCCCGCCCGGATGTCCTCAATGCGATCCCGGAAACTCGCCGGCAGCTTCAGCCCGTGCACAGTGCTCATGGCGGCCCATTCGGACATACCGAATGACGTTCCGTCAAGCCTCCGTCCTACTGGACCTCGGCGATGAGCTCCACCTCGACGGGCACGTCGCGGGGCAGCACGGCGACGCCCACCGCGCTGCGCGCGTGCTTGCCCGCGTCCCCGAACACCTCGGCCAGCAGGTCGCTCGCCCCGTTGACCACCTGCGGCTGCCCGGTGAAGTCCGGGGCGCTGGCGACGAACCCGACGACCTTCACGATCCGGACGACCCGCGACAGGTCGCCGACCTCCGCCTTGAGCGCCGCGATCGCGTTCAGCGCGCAGATCCGCGCCTGCGCGGCGGCCTCCTCGGCGCTGACCTCGGCGCCCACCTTCCCGGTGGCGCCCAGCTCGCCCTTCACCAGCGGGATCTGGCCGGCCGTGTAGACGAGCGAACCCGTCCGCGCGGTCGGGACGTACGACGCGACCGGCGGGACGACGGCCGGCAGCTCGATCCCCAGCTCCCGCAGCCGCTCTTCGGGCGTGCTCATGGCTGGACTTCGCGCTTGAAGTAGGCCACGAGGTTCTCCGGGTTCGGCCCCGGCATGACGGTGACGAGCTCCCACCCGTCCTGGCCCCAGTTGTCAAGGATCTGCTTGGTCGCGTGCACCAGCAGCGGAACGGTCGCGTACTCCCACTTCTTCATGGCGTTCACCCTAGCGATGGCCCCGCCGCAACCCCGTCCGAACCCGCCGTTCGCCCTTCGCCGCACGCCCCGTCAGGCCGAGGACGCGTCGTAGCGCACGCGGGCTTCGCGGACGTCGTCCATCTGGAGGAGGCCGACGTCCCGGTGCCCGTCCCCGGCCCGGGGCAGGTGCGGATCCGGGTCGCGGCGGCAGCCGTCAGGGCTGCGCGTGGTCGCCGCCGCCTCCGCCTCCGACGAGGCACTGGTGCGCGGGCTGGGCACGGAGATGTTCGTCGGACGCGGCCCAGCTGGCCCACCTGGCCGACCTCGTGGACAAAGGCCGTCTGACCCTCCGCGTGGCCGGCACCCTGCCTCTCTCGGAAGCCCGCGAGGCCCACGCGCGCCTGCACGCAGGCGGCCTCCGGGGCCGCCTGGTCCTGGTCCCCTGACCTCACTCGGAGACGGACGCGCGTCCGTCTCCGAGGGCCGGTCAGCGGCGCGGGCGCCGTTCCTGCGAACCGCGGTCGGACGTGCCGTCGCCGCTCGTGATGCCGCGGTCCCCGCTGGACGACGAGGATGCGCGCTTCGGCTCGTCGAGGCCGATGACCGGTGGGACCTCCTCGGCCGGCTCCAGGGTCGAGGGCTGCTCCGCCGCCCTGGCGAGTTCCGCCTCGGCCCTGGCGAGGCGCTCGCCGAGGCCGAGCTTGGTGTCCTTGTCCTCCCCGCCGCGTCCGGGACCGCCAGCGACCTTGTCGAAGAACCGCAGGATCTCCACCGGCAGCGGCATGACCAGCGTGCTGTTCTTCTCGGCGGAGACCTCCACGACCGTCTGCAGAAGGCGCAGCTGGAGGGCCGCAGGGTCCTGCGACATGATCTCCCCGGCGGCGGCGAGGCGCTTGGACGCCTGGAACTCGCCGTCCGCGGTGATGATGCGGGCGCGGCGTTCCCGCTCCGCCTCCGCCTCCCTGGCCATGGACCGCTTCATGCCCTCGGGCAGCGAGACGTCCTTGATCTCGACGAGCTCGATCAGGATGCCCCACGGGTCCTCGGTGATCTTGTCGATGATCACCCGCAGCCGCGCGTTGATCTTCTCGCGCTCGCCGAGCAGCTCCTGCATGTCGGCCTGGCCGATGACCGACCGCAGCGACGTCTGCGCCACCTGCGAGACCGCGTAGCCGTAGTTGTGGACGTTCACGATCGCCTTCACCGGGTCGACCACCCGGAAGTAGACGACCGCGTCGACGCGGACGCTGACGTTGTCCTGGGTGATGCCGTCCTGGCCGGGCACCCCCATGGTGATCGTCTGCTGGCTGACCTTCTGCATGCGCTCGACGATCGGCACGATCGCGGTGAGGCCGGGCGGGCGCACCGCGCCGGGGCGCAACTGCCCGCCCCGCTGGACCTGGCCGAACCGGAACACGATCCCGTTCTCGTACTGCTGCACAACGCGCACCGACGACGCCAGGACGATCAGTCCGCCGACGACGACGATGAGCAGGATGATGAGTGCCACCGCTTCCATCACGGGCACCTTTCTCACGTGGACGGCCGGGCCCGGGGAGCGCCCGGGCGCCGGCAGAACTCTGAACCCGTGAAGATTCAGACGGAACCGCCTGTGGACGGCTCACGTTTCCCAGCTAACCCCGCGGGCAGGCCCGTTTACAACGTCCGCACGGATGATCTTGCACGGAACCGTGTCAGGGATCACTTGCATACGGGCGGGCGCCCTCTGAAGTGTTTGCCGAGTGAACGATATGGTCGATCGGGTGAGCGCGAGAGACACCGACTGGGACGGCGTACGCCTCCATGTGGTCACCGGTAAGGGCGGCACGGGAAAGACGACCGTCGCCGCCGCACTCGCCCTTGCCCTGGCCGCCGGAGGGCGCAAGGTCCTGCTCGTCGAGGTCGAGGGACGGCAGGGCATCGCCCAGCTCTTCGACTGCCCGCCCCTCCCGTACGAGGAGCGCCGCGTCGCGGTCGCCCCCGACGGCGGGGACGTGTACGCGCTCGCCATCGACACCGAAGAGGCGCTCATCGAGTACCTCGAGATGTTCTACAACCTCAAGCGCGCCGGGAAGGCGATGACCAAGCTCGGCATCGTCGACTTCGTCACCACCATCGCCCCCGGCCTGCGCGACGTCATCCTCACCGGCAAGACCTCCGAATCGGTGCGCCGCAAGCGGAAGGACGGCACCTTCATCTACGACGCCGTCGTCATGGACGCCCCGCCCACCGGCCGCATCACGAAGTTCCTGAACGTGAACGATGAAGTGTCCGGTCTCGCCAAGGTCGGCCCCGTCCGCAACCACGCCGACACCGTGATGAAGGTCGTCCGCAGCCCCGAAACCGCCGTGCATTTCGTCACCCTCCTCGAGGAGATGCCCGTCCAGGAGACGATGGACGGCATCCACGACCTCGCCGAGGCCGGGCTCCCGATCGGCGGCGTCATCGTGAACATGGAGCACGAGCCCGTCCTGAGCGAGGACGACCTCGCCGCGGCCGCCGCCGGCGCCCTCGACACCGACGAGATCGTCCGCGGCGTGAAGGCGGCCGGCCTGGAGCACGACGCCGAGTCGATCGCCGCCGTCCTCGCCGCCGAAGCCGGCGACCACGCCCGCCGCACCGCCCTCCAGCGGCGCGAGAAGGAGCGCCTCGACTCGGTCGACCGCCCCCGCTACACCCTCCCGATGCTCTCGGACGGCATGGACCTCGCCGGCCTCTACGACCTGGCCGCCGCCCTCCGCGCCCAAGGCGCCGCATGACCGGCCAGAACAACGGCATCCGCAGGCCGCACCTCCCGCCCAGCGCGGAATTCCGCTCAGGCGTCTCCTGGGTCGCCCTGGCAGCGCCCCGCGCCACCGAGCGGCAGGTCGCGGCGAACGGGGGATCCGCCCGCCCCGGGCGCACCGCCCGCCGCGATCCAGCGGACGCCGACATCAGCGAGCAGGGCACACGGGTCGCCGGGAGGCGAACGGCAGAGGTGAGACGATGAGCCCGACCGGTAAGACCCCTCCCGTCCTGGACGTCGACGCGCTGCTCGACGACCCGCGCACGAAGATCATCGTGTGCTGCGGGTCCGGCGGGGTCGGGAAGACGACCACCGCCGCCGCGCTCGGAGTGCGCGCCGCCGAGCGGGGACGCGACGTCGTCGTCCTCACCGTGGACCCGGCGCGGCGGCTCGCCCAGTCGATGGGGCTGTCGGAGCTCGACAACAACCCGCGCAAGATCGAGGTCGAGGGCGACGGCGAGCTGCACGCCATGATGCTCGACATGAAGCGCACCTTCGACGAGATCGTCGAGGCGCACGCCGACCCGGACCGGGCGAAGCAGATCCTCGCCAACCCCTTCTACCAGTCGCTCTCCTCGTCGCTGTCGGGCACGCAGGAGTACATGGCGATGGAGAAGCTCGGGCAGCTGCACCGCTCCGGCGCCTGGGACCTCATCATCGTCGACACGCCGCCGTCCCGGAACGCCCTGGACTTCCTGGACGCCCCCGAGCGCATGGGCCGCTTCCTCGACGGCCGCTTCATGAAGATTCTCGCCGCGCCGGCCAAGACCGGCGGCCGCTTCGGCGTCAAGGTGATCAGCGCCGGGTTCGGCATGTTCACCGGGGCCATCAACAAGGTCCTCGGCGTCCAGCTGCTCCGGGACGTGCAGACGTTCGTCGCCGCGTTCGACACCATGTTCGGCGGATTCCGGGAGCGGGCCGAGAAGACGTTCAAGCTCCTGCAGACCCCCGGCACCGCGTTCCTCGTCGTCGCCGCCCCCGAGCCGGACGCGCTCCGCGAGGCGTCCTACTTCGTCGAGCGTCTCGCCGAAGAGCGCATGCCACTCGCTGGACTCGTGGTCAACCGCGTCCACGAGTCCGCGGGCGACGTGCTGTCCGCCGCGCGCAGCCAGGCCGCCGCCGAAACGCTGGAGGAGCGCGGCGAGCACACGCTGACCGCGGCCCTGCTCCGCCTCCACACCGACCGGATGCAGCTCGCCGCCCGCGAGGAACGCCTCCGCGACCACTTCGCGTCCACGCACCCGACCGTCCCGGCCACGGCGGTCCCGGCCCAGGCCGAGGACGTCCACGACCTGGACGGCCTGCGCCAGGTGGGCGAAGACCTGTCCGCCCCCACCTCGGCCCCCTCCGCCGCCTGACCGCCCCCGAGGGGCGCACGGCCGGGAGCACAGAGCACAGCGGGCCGGAGAACAGCGGGCCGGAGAACAGCACGTGGCCGCGGGCCCGCACCGGACTTTCCCGGTGCGGGCCCGCGGCCACGCTTTATTTGGACCGTGCCGGTCCTCGAACCTCTGCCGGACGCCTTGGACGGACCGTTCACGGCCCGCCCCCTCGGTCAGCTGGCGACGAGCTCCTGCTCGTCCTCCACCTCGACCGACCGCTCGTACTCTTCCTTCGCGGTCTCCAGCAGGTCGCGCCACGACCGCACATCCGGCCGCCGCCGTAGCAGAGCCCGGCGCTCGCGCTCGGTCATGCCGCCCCAGACGCCGAACTCGATCCTGTTGTCGAGGGCGTCGGCGAGACACTCCGTGCGCACCGGGCAGCCGCGGCAGATGAGCTTGGCCCGGTTCTGTGCCGCTCCCTGCACGAACAGGGCGTCCGGATCCGCGTTACGGCAGGCGGCGCGGGCGGTCCAATCCGTGATCCACATCTTGGCCCCACTCCCCTAGGGTCTGTGTCGATTTGCGCTCCTTGGCCGGACGGGCGCGGACGTCAGGCCGCCAAACGAAAGCCGTGGGGAAGAACTTACGGAAGCGAGGGACGTTTCAACAGCCCCCGATGGGCCCATTCTCGATATAGCCCACCGGGGCCATACCGCCGGAACGGACTAGTTACCTGTCGTTGACGCGCCAGACACGACGCAGGTTGTCATGATGAGGGCATACCGGACGAACGTCCCGCCCAGAGCAGCCGGATCGCAGGGCCGCGGGCAGGACGTCGGGGAGACGTGTCCCTAATGCACCTCTCGTCCCGCGTACCCTAGACCCCGTGCGCGTTGCGAATACGGATCGGGTCAAGGCCGCCTCCACGCTGTTCAGGTTGCTCGGAGCCGGGGTGGTGGCGGGTCTCATCGTCGCCCTCATCGCGCTGCCGGCCGTCGGCAGCGCGGGCCTGACCGCCCGCGACGCCGCGAACAACTTCGAGGACATGGAAGGCCAGCTCAAGACGACACCGCCGTCGGAGAAGACGGTGATGTACTCCGCGGACGGCAAGCAGGTCGCCACGTTCTTCGACAAGTACCGCGAGTCCGTCCGCCTCGACCAGGTCAAGCCCATCATGCGCAAGGCCATGATCGACATCGAGGACTCGCGGTTCTACGAGCACGGCGCGCTCGACCTGAAGGGCACCATCCGCGCGATGGCGTCCAACGTCGAGTCCGAGCAGACCCAGGGCGGGTCCACGCTCACGCAGCAGTACGTCAAGAACCTGCTGGTCGACAGTGCCCGGACGGACGAGGAGTACCGCGAGGCGACCGCGCCCACGGTCGGACGCAAGCTCCGCGAGCTCCGCTTCGCGCTCGACATCGAGCAGCGCATGACGAAGGACCAGATCCTTGAGGGCTACCTCAACATCGCCTACTTCGGCGCAGGCGCGTACGGGGTGCAGGCCGCCGCGAAGCGCTACTTCAGCGTCCCCGCGTCCAAACTGAGCCTCGGCCAGGCGGCGCTACTGGCCGGCATCACGCAGAACCCCACCGCGTACGACCCCATCCGCAACCGAAGGACGCACGCCACCGGCGCGACATCGTCCTCTACCGGATGGCCCAGCTCGGCCACATCACCAAGGCGCAGGCCGACGAGGAAGCCGCCAAGCCGATCCAGCTGAACCGCACCGACCCGATCGGCGGCTGCCAGTCCAGCAAGGCTCCGTACTTCTGCGAGTACGTCAAGTACGACATGCTCAACATCCTGTCGGACGGCAAGTACTGGTCGATGAAGCCGAAGCAGCAGCAGAACATCGTCAACGAGCTGAACCGGGGCGGCTACACGATCCGCACCACGATCGACATGCAGGACCAGCGCGCCGTGGACAAGACGCTCCGCAGCCAGGTCCCTCCCGGCGGCAACCGCGTCGCCGCCCAGGCGATGGTTGAGCCCGGCACGGGCAAGATCAAGGCGATCGGCGTGAGCAAGCGGTTCGGCCCCGGCAAGGGCCGGACGACCATCAACCTCCCCGCCGACTTCCACCACGGCGGCGGCAACGGCGTGTCGGCGGGCTCGACGTTCAAGGTCTTCACCCTCGCCGCCGCCATCGACCAGGGCATCCCGGTCAGCACGACCATCCACTCGCCGCAGACCACGACGGTCGGCGGCTACCAGCCGTGCCGCTACACCGGGACATGGCAGGGCAAGAAGTACAAGAACGACATGGTCGGCGGCGGCGCCCCCTGGACGGTGTCCAACGCCGGCGACAGCGAGCAGGGCAACTTCAACCTCAAGACCGGCACCTGGCACTCGGTCAACACGTTCTACGCCTACCTGGAGAAGCGCGTCGGCGTCTGCAACGCGGTGAAGATGGCCGAGAAGTTCGGGATGAAGATGGGCAACGGCAACGCGCTGCTGCCGATCCCGTCCCAGGTCCTCGGCGTCAACGACGTCGACATGGTGCACCTCGCCGCCGCCTACGCCGGCTTCGCCGCCCGCGGCAAGTACTGCGCCCCCCTCTCGGTGACGGAGGTCGTCGACCCGCAGGGCAAGAAGCTGAAGCTGCCCAAGCAGGACTGCCACCAGGCCCTGGACGAGGACGTCGCCGACAAGGTGAACTCGATCCTGCAGGGCGTCCTCACCAAGGGCACCGCCGCCGGGCTCGGCATCGGCCGTCCCGCCGCCGGCAAGACCGGAACGTGTGAAGAGTTCACCTGCGCCGTGTTCGCCGGCTTCACCCCGAACCTCGCCTCCGCCGTCGCCTACTGGGACTACCGCGGCCCGTGGCAGTACAAGGTGTACGGCGTCTACGGCGCGACGATCCCCGGCCCCCTCTGGCGCACCTCGATGCAGAGGGCGCTGGCCGGCGAGCCCGCCCCCGGCTTCCGCACCCCGTCCCGCGACTTCGGCGACACCACCCGCGTCCCGAAGGTGAAGGGCGAAACCGTCGCCTCCGCCAAGGCCAAGCTCGCGGCGGCCGACCTGCAGGCCAGGGTCGCGTCCGGGTCCGTCGACTCGGACCAGCCGCGCGGGACGGTCGTGTCCACCTCACCGGACGCGGGCAGCGAAGTCCCGCCGGGCACCACCGTGATCCTCTACGTGAGCAGCGGCAAGAAGCCCGACAGAGGCCACGGCGACCAGCCCGACAGCGGCTGGCCCCCCTGGGGCGGCAACTGACCGTGAGGGCCCGGCGGCGACGCCGGGCCCTTCGTCATTCCGCGAGCTGCCGCTTGACCTCGGCGGCCACCCGTCCGCCCTCGGCCCGCCCGGCGACCTTCGGGTTCACGGCCTTCATGACCTGCCCCATCGCCCGCGGCCCGGCCGCACCCGTCTGCGCGATGGCGTCCGCCACCAGCGCGGTCAGCTCCTCATCGGCGAGCTGCGCCGGCAGGTACTCCTCCAGCACCGCGCCCTCGTCCCGCTCCGCCTGCGCCTGCGCGTCGCGTCCCGCGTCACCGAACGCCGTCGCCGCCTCCCGGCGCTTCTTCGCCTCCCGCGTGAGCACCTTGACGACGTCGTCGTCCGACAGCTCGCGCGACCGCTTGCCGGCGACCTCCTCGTTCTTCACCGCGGTGAGGGCCATCCGCAACGTACGCGTGCGCACCTCGTCGCGGGCCTTCATCGCGGACGAGAGGTCGGTCTCCAGCTTCTCCTTCAAGGTCATGCCGAACATCATGCCCGTCCCGCACCTTCTGCCTCATCAGGATTACCGCGCGGTGCCCATGTCTGAAAGCATGGAGTCCTGAGAAGGGAGAGTCGTGCGAAAGATCTACGCCGTGCCCCTGGGCCTCCTGGGCGCGGGAGCCGCGACCTTCGGTTACGCCTCGGTGATCGAGCGGAACTGGTTCCGCCTCCGCCGCGTCGACGTGCCGGTGCTGCCGCCCGGCCGTCCCTCGGTGAAGATCCTGCACATCTCCGACGCGCACCTCACCCCCGGACGCTCCCGCCTCATCCACTGGGTCCGCTCCCTGGACGCCCTGGAGCCCGACCTCGTCGTCAACACCGGCGACACCCTCTCCCACCGCGACGCGATCGGCCCCTTCCTCGAAGCCCTCGGCCCCCTCCTGGACCGTCCCGGCGTCTTCGTCTACGGCTCCAACGACCTGTTCTCGCCGGTCCTCAAGAACCCCCTGCGCTACGTCTGGCGGACGAGCAAGTCCGACTACGAGAAGCGCCGCCGCGAACCCGACCTCCCGTACCGCGAGCTCGGCTCGTCCCTCCAGGCCGCCGGCTGGCTCGACCTGAACAACCGCATAGGCCGCCTCAAAGTAGGCGAGCTGGACGTCGAGTTCGGCGGCATCGACGACTCCCACGTCGACCGCGCCCGCTACGACAAGATCGCCGGCCCCGTCGACCCCCAGGCCGACGTCCACCTCGGCGTCATGCACTCCCCTGAGCCGCGCAACCTCGACCGCTTCGCGGCCGACGGCTACGACCTCCTCCTCGCCGGCCACACCCACGGCGGCCAGGTCTGCGTCCCCTTCTACGGCGCCCTGGCCACCAACTGCGGCCTCGACCGCCCCCGCGTGAAGGGCCTGCACAAGCACCAGGGCTCCTGGCTCCACGTTTCCGCGGGCCTGGGCACGTCCCCGAAGGCCCCCATCCGCTTCTGCTGCCCCCCGGAGGCCACCCTCCTCACCCTCGTCCCCCGGTGAACTGGCAGACCGCCACCCTCCTCTCAACCCTCTACGACTACGCGGTCCAGAACCGCGCGATCTCCTCCTTGGGCGCCCGAGCCCTCTGGAACTACGACATAGAGAATCTCCGGGACACGATCGCCGCCCAGGACCCCAACGCCTTGACCCTCGACATCCCCTGCGGCGGCGGCATAGCCGTCCACGGCGACCGCCACGTGGCAGCCGACCTCTCCAGAACGATGCTCCGCCGCGCCCGCCGCAGAACAACGTCCCTCCTCCAGACCGACATCTACGCCCTCCCCTTCCACCCCGCCACCTTCGACGCCTGCGTCACCTACAACGGCCTGCACTGCCTGGACGACCCCGCCGCCGCCCTACGCGAACTGGCCCGAGTCCTACGCCCAGGCGGCACCCTGACCGGCACAACCCTCGTCCGCGGCGCAGGCCGCCACGGCCTGATCACCCTCATGCGACGCATCGGCATCTTCGGCAACCCGGGCACCGCGGCCGACCTCCGAACCTGGCTGACAGACGCCGGCCTCACCGACATAGAACTCACCCCACTCGGCACCGTGACCACGTTCACAGCCCGTAAATAGGGACGCAGCACCCCTCACCATCCGCTAGAGTGGTCTAGGCGCCGGGAGCACGTACGACCTCCCGGGCAGCCACCACCGGGGTGTAGCGCAGCTTGGCAGCGCGCTTCGTTCGGGACGAAGAGGTCGTGGGTTCAAATCCCGCCACCCCGACAGAAACCGCCAGGTCAGAGGCCGGATCTCCACCACGGAGACCGGCCTCAAGATCTTTTGACCCCCATCTGACCCCGCCCTCGGCCGTGACCCGGCGACATCCAGGGTCACGCACCATCACCAGTCGGCCACATCTAAGCGCCCTCCAGCCACCATCTGAACCGCGGCCATCCGGCGCACCCGATCCCGCCAGACTCACCGCTCACCTCCGCCGCGTCCGCCCTCCGACGGTAACTGGCCATCAGTGCACGGCGCGAACCCACACAATCCGAGGACAAGGCGACCCAGAGCCCCGGGCCGTCAGCGCCTGAGCACCGGAAGCGACACCTCAGCCGATCACCCCGGCCCCTAACGGAGTTCAATCACGCAGGCGATCGTCGGGCCTGAATCGGCATCTCACCCGTGGGTCTGTGCCTCAGACCCGTGCTCTACGCTTGCCTCCAGGCAATGCCGGGGCTCTCCTAGCTTGAACGAGGACCTGGATCTCGGCGGCGGTTCCTGCAGGTCCTCTTACTCCCAGACCCTCACCGGCTACCAGCCTGGCCTCTTCAAGCCGCCGGCCGGTGTCGACGTCTTCGACCCGCCTTGCATGAAGACTGCCGCCTGGCCTCGGTGAAGACGAGGTCAGCAGTGCGGCGCGGTTCCGGCAGCGGGCGGATGGCAAGCCGGTAACGGGGTCCACACGCGTGCACGGCACGGCGTAGGCCGAGTTCTGGTTCGGTGTCCCGTGGCTACGTGCGTGAGCTGATCGACAAGCGGAACGCTTACCGCGCTCGGTGACGTGGAGGGCGGCTGTGGCCTAGTATTTGGCTGTGTCTGATGAGTCGACAGTTACCAGGGCCAGCACCGATGTACTTGTGAGGACGGGGTCGAAGAAGACGACACCATACGCGGTCGCAGAATTCTTCGCGGGCATAGGCTTGGCCCGTATAGGGCTGGAGAGTGCCGATAACACGAGCTTTCGGGTCGTGTGGGCTAATGACTTTGATGAGGGAAAGGCCCGCACCTACAAAGATCATTTTCAGTCGGATTCGTCAGCACACTACCAGCTAGCCGATATCCGCGATGTAGCCAAAGACATCGACCGATTCTCAGTGCCAAGAGATATCGCTCTTGCTTGGGCTTCCTTTCCTTGCACTGATCTCTCTCTCGCTGGGGGGCGTGAAGGGCTGCGCGGCAAGAGCTCCGTCACCTTTTGGCACTTTACCGATGTCCTCGATTCCCTCGGGACGCACAAGCCTCCTGTTGTGACCTTGGAAAATGTCAACGGCTTCGCTACAAGCCACGGCGGCAGAGACATCAAGGTCGCAATTCGCAAGCTCAATAAGCTTGGTTACTGCGTTGATGTCCTCACTCTGGACGCGAGAAGGTTCGTTCCACAGTCCCGTCCTCGGCTATTTTTGGTGGCAAGTGACCACGAGGTCGCCGAGAAAGATGATCGACGAGACACAGAAATTCGCCCTGCCTGGCTGGATAATGTGCTTGATGATCCGGACTTGTACACTCAACGAGCATTGCTTCCGAGCCCCCCGGCGCTTCTAAGTGGCGGTTGGAGCGACATCGTCGACAACGATGCGGCTCCCGGCGTCGAGTGGTGGGATGAAGCGCGCACAGAAAAGTTCAAGTCAGAGCTTTCAAATGTTCAGCGTGAGCGGGTCGAGAAACTGCGCCAGAAGGAACGGGTCGAATATAGGACTGCCTATCGGCGGACGCGCAACGGCAAGCCGGCTTGGGAAATCCGGGCCGATGATATAGCCGGTTGCCTGCGTACTGCACGCGGAGGGTCCTCAAAACAGGCGGTCGTCCGCATTCAAAAGGGCGTACCGCTTCGCGTCCGATGGATGACGGCAAGCGAGTACGCAAAGCTTATGGGCGCGGGCGACTATAAGCTGCCCGCGAATCGCAACCAGGCGATTATGGGCTTCGGCGATGCCGTATGCGTTGACGCGGTGAAGTGGCTGACCGAGAACTACCTTGGCCCCTTGATTTCGAGGCGATCGAAGCAGATAGAGGTTGCTCAGAACGCTCTTCCTGCAGCGACCAACGAAAGCCTGGGCGTCCCCGCAGCCAAGGAGGAACGTGCTGCCGGACTTCCACTGCAATCCGCCCCGGACGACGAAACCCGCAGGCGTATACTTGTCGCGCAGAGAGTCTGAGCAGGATGATCCAACTTTCGCTGGAAGCGATAGACACTTCAACGTAGACCGCCTGATGCAAGGAACATCATGGTTGCGCTCGATACAAGTAAGCCCCTCGCGGAAATCGACAGCATAGCAAATGCGATACTGACGCCCGTTGCGCACTGGTACGAAGGCCAACGGAAGAAGACGGGGTCTATCGATTCCAACGTAATGTGCGCAGGGATGTATGTTACCGAATTTCTCGCCTCCGCATTCCCGTTGACTCGAGAGGTGTATGCGGCGAAGTCTCAAGTTAAGGGGGCAAGCGGCGCCAAGGCGAGAGCTTTGCTGAAGGATCATGGCGAGCATCGTCAATTTACAAAAGAGGGTGGAAGAACATCGCGTGCCACGATACGCCACGCGGAGACGCTTGCGGACCTCATCAACTCGATCGGCGGGAAACACGGTGTAGCGTCCTTGACGCAGCTCGAAAGAAGATTGCTCGCAGCACTCCTGCAGAGATGGTTTGTAATTCGAGTACAGGAAGACTACTTCGAAAAGCAGAATATCAGTGCGGAGATAGATCCGAATAACTCCATCCACGCCACGGTCGCACGTATTTTGGAGGCCGGGCGCCAGCGTGGTGGGACTGCCGCCGGAGCCATCGCACAGCATTTGGTCGGAGCAAAGCTGCAACTCCGGTTCCCAGCCGAGGAGATCAACTCAGAAAGTTACACCACTGCGGATGTTCAGACTGGCAGAGCCGGGGACTTTCAGGTCAGGGATACCGCCATACATGTGACCATGTCTCCGACCGAGAGTCTATTTAGAGAGCGATGCAAGCACAACATTGATCAAGGCTTTCGATCTCGCGTCCTCATTCCAGAGGATAAGCGTGCGGCAGCGGTGCAGCTGGCGGGACTGGCATCTCTCGAAGAGCGCGTGGCAATTCAGTCCATCGAAGATTTTGTGGGCACGAACATCGAAGAAATTGCAATTTTCTCCAAAAGAGATCTAGGCAGTCAACTCCGAAAGCTGCTCGAAAGCTATAATATGCGGATCCAAAAGGCGGAGGCTGACCAGTCCCTCAAGATCGACATTCCCGAGAACCTCTGAACTTTCAGCGAGTCGGACGGACGGTGGCAGGGCTGGACGCGACAGGCCGTATGCCCGGCGCACCGAGATGGGTGGCCAGCGTCCGCGTAGCGAGCACCCCCGGCGAGATCGGCGTCGCTACCACCCCGGACCGCCACCTTTGGACGCCAGCTACCGACGGAGCGCCGAGGCAAGCGGCAAGCGACGAGCCCTGGTCGCCGCCGGTAACTCCGCGCCCACCATCACCTGGCACCTGCTGTCCGGCCCCTGGCGTCGGTGCCGACGGCGTACCGGGAAACTGTGCAAGCGCGACCAGGCTTGGGAATGACGCGCCCCAGGCCCGCTACCAGGCTCGTACCAGCTCCTGGTGGCGTATTTACGAGTTCCCTACTCCAGGGAGCCCGCGCCGCGCGCAACCACGCTAACAACACGATGCATGGCAAGGACGGGGGATTCCGCTGTACAGCGGCGTCGGAGCAGACGGGGCCCGAACGCGGTGACGAGCTGACCATCAGGGCGCCTTGAAGGTCAGAGTGGGCGAGCTCGGCGCTCACGTATCGCCTGCTGGACGACCAGTGCAGCCGCCGCAAGGTCCTCATGCTCCCAGAAGCGCAGCACGAGCCATCCTTCTTCGGTCAGGCGCTCCGTGGTCTCCAGGTCGCGCTCACGATTGCGGCGGACCTTCGTCTGCCAGTAATCGGAGTTCCTGGCAGCCTTCGTGTGATGTTCGGGACAGCCGTGCCAGAAGCAGCCGTCGAGGAATACGGCAACCTTCTGCCGGGGGAAGACCAGGTCGGCGGTGCGCCGCAGAGTCGGGATGGGGCGGGTGGCGACCCGGTACCGGAGTCCCAGAGCGTGCACGGCCCGGCGCAAGGCGAGCTCCGGCTGGGTGTCCCGGCTCCGGTTCGCCTGCATGCTAGCCCTCGTGCCGGGGGTCGACGCCCACGATTCACGCGATTCACTCACACAGACAAGTATGGCGCTTCTCCCGCGCTGTCCCTTTGGGGCGCTCAGCATGTTCGCGTGGGGGGAAGGAGCTACTTCAGCGGGGATCGTTGTCGGTGGCCCGAGCATGCAGAGCGACATTAAGGTCCTCGTCGAGGCCGGAGACACGCCCGAACCGCCCCGGGACGTCGCTCTCACTTGGGTGTCCTTCCCCTGCACGGATCTATCCCTCGTCGGCGGACGGAAGGGGCTCCCGGGCGAACACTCGAGCACGTTCTATGACCTCATGAAGATCCGCACCGACCTCGGCCAACACCAGCCCCCAGTGGTCGCCCTGGAGAACGTCAACGGCTTCGCAACCAGCCACGACAGCAAGGATCGCGAGGCAGCAGTGCAGGTGCTCAACGGTCTCAGTTGTCCGGTGAACATTCTGTCGCTCGATGCGCGTAGCGTAGCTCCGCAGTTGCGGCGCCCCGGAACTTCCCGAGCAAACAAACCGTGCTCTCACGGGCATTGGCGACGCCGTCTGTGTGAACGCGATGGCCTGGCTGGGTGAGCACTACCTAGAGCCGCTCATCGAGCGGAACGTCGAAACGTCGCCCAGGCAGTTGATCGGACCATGGGACCGCGACTCCCCTCGCGAGTCCAGCTCCCCACACTTTCAGGAGCGGTCACCAACAGCCGCGAAGCCTGGCCGGACGAAGAATGGATCCGGCTCCAGCATGCTCGGCCGCCACGCGTCTGGCGGTGGAGTGATGAGCGCTGAGCCCTCCCACCGGAACTCGGGGGAATCCCCGGGCACGAGGTCCCGCAGCACCGAGGCGGGCAACTCGCGTATGCAGCTGACGTCCGCAGCCGTGATCGGGTCGGCGACGAAGGCACTCGCCTCGAAAACCACCTGGACCAGGCACCAAACGTCACCCTGCCGCATGCTCGTGTCGAACTCGTGGCGGGAGAGGTGGAAACGCGACAGGGTCCTCGGCCCGGCCGACTTCACCTCTAGGAACCGGATGGGTCCCTCGGACACTTCCACGTCGTACCCGTAGCGATCAGAGATGCGGGAGACATGCAGAGGTTCCTTCCCCGCCGCACGCAGCGCCGCGACGACGATCTCCTCCGCGGCGTCGCCGATCTCCTTGGACAGATCCGCGCCGTAAGGATCGCCGATGAGCCGGCGGGCCTCTACGAGGACATCGTCGAGAGCCTCCTCCAACCAGCTCAGGGCATCGAGATCCGGCTGAGGGACGTATGCGCGTTCGACGCCCCCCGTGTTGACCGCGACTCGCAGCCACACCGGAGGCTGGGAGACCAGCAGCGCGACCGCCACATGGCGCATCGCGTGCTGAGCTCCTCCTTTCGAGGCCGCCACTGCGGCGAGCGAACGCGCCACCCTGATGTCGCCCTCCTCGCCAATCGATGCGAGCCCAGCCCGGACGAGCGCCCGTGCCGGCGATCGGAGGTCGGTCGCAGCTGTCATGTAGGACCCGTGCCTCAGCGCGGCGCTCACCCAGTCGTCGACGCTTCTGCGCGGTGCGAGTCCGGCCACGCGGGCCAGGTGGAGTACGGCGAAGGCGACGCCATGCCGAGGGAGCAGGTCCACAGCCCTCCCCTCAGCTGCGCAGCATGGCCGCGACAACCTGCATGTCATCGTCCGCGGCCGCCGCCCCTCCGGCATGTTCGTCGGGCTCGGGAAGCGACACGCGGACCAGGCTCGGGTCGTTCATCAGCTTGGCCATGGCTTCGATCTTGTCCCGCAGCCGTCCCTCCACGGTCTCGTCGATCGTGCCCTGGCTTACTAGCAGCGTGAACCGCGTGAGGGTGCCCTCGGCGAGGCCGATGCGATGAATGCGGTCCTGACTTTGCAGATAATGGCCGGCATTGAACGTCCGGTCCAGGTAGACCGCGTGGTGGCACCAATGCTGAAGGCTGACGCCCTCACCGCAGGCGGCCGGGTTGGCGAGCAGGACCTTGCATGATGGGTCATTGCGGAATCGGTCGAACTCGGCTTCCCTGGTCACCGCACCCGTCGGCGGATTCCCGTCCACGGACGGGACGCCGCCGTGCACCACCGCGGGCTCGTACTCCTTCAAGAAGGTGCGCAAGATTCTAAGGTTGCGGACGAAGGTCGACCAGACGAGAACCTTCTGGCCGCACACCGCCTCCTCCCCGACGATCGCCCGAACCCGGTCGTACTTCCACGGCACCTCATGCGCCCGGTACTGCTGGAGCAACCGCATTAATGGCGCGTCTCCCTTCACCGGCAAAGGCGGATGAAGGAAGCCGTCCTCGTCATCCTTGTCGGAGCCGGCAACGAGCAGCGCCGGGTTGGTGGCTGCCTCCAGCAGATACATCACGATCCGGCCGAGCCGGTCGAAGTCCCGCCGCTCCTTGACGGCCAGTGCGAACTCCCCCCGGTATCGCCCGATGAGTGCCTCGTAGATCGACCGCTGGATCGGCCGCATCTCCTTCGGCTCAAGAATGATCTCTGTTTCCGGCAGGCCCAGCCGGACCTTCGGCGTCCGAACGAAATACTTCGAGATGGCGTT
The DNA here is from genome assembly GCF_001552195.1 of Actinomadura latina NBRC 106108. Taxonomy (GTDB): domain Bacteria; phylum Actinomycetota; class Actinomycetes; order Streptosporangiales; family Streptosporangiaceae; genus Spirillospora; species Spirillospora latina. The sequence goes on along the minus strand of NZ_BCQS01000003.1, from coordinate 190,799 downwards.
GCCGGTGTCGCGAACCACATCCTCATCACGGCCGTTGCGCTCGTTATAGGCGCTTTCCGGCAAGATCTTGCGGTCCTGCCCCGGGTAGAGGAAGCGCACCGGGGCGACGAGATCGTGCGCACCCTGTGGAGCGGGCGTCCCAGTGAGCACGTCGCGGCGGCGCGCCGCATACGCCAGATCCAGCACAGCGCGCCCGTGGACGCCGGCGGAACCCCGCTTGATCCGGTGCGCCTCGTCCAGGATGACCTGGGTGGGACAGCGCACCACGAAGTCCCTAATTCGGTCGTAGTCGCTCGCCACCCGGTTGTAATTCGTCAGCAGGATCTGCGTGCTCTTCGGAATCGGAGACGTGGCCCCTTGGTGAACGACCAGCTTCGGCACTGGATCAAGGCAGGCCTCGACCTCCTCCTTCCAGGCAGCGAAGGCCGCGATGGGCGCGATGACCAACAGCTGCTCAACGTGCCCCCGAGCACGCGAGACAGAATGGTTGGCCAGCGCCACCGTCGTCTTGCCGGCCCCGGGCACCGAGAAGTCCGCGGCGTGCGGCAGCCGCACGATCCGCGCCAGATTCGCCAGCTGGAATGGCTTCAGCGTCCGGATAAAGCCGGCGTCCACCAATTGACGCTCCAGGCCGGACAGGGAGACAGAGGACACGGGCGCGTCCAGGGCGGCCTGTCGCTGCTTCTGGTCCGCCGCCAGCGCCTGAATCTGCTCCCGCAGCGCAGGACCGAGATCAATCTTCTGATTGAAGCGCCTGCGGACAGCCCCAATCACGTTGAGCTCGGCGAGGAATACTTCGACCCGCACCTCCGTCCGGTCGCTGGAGCCACCGACGATGCCTCGGGAAAGCACCTCCTGCACGCTCGCCCATGCGCCGAGACTGGCCCCAGAACGTTTCTCGAGAGCGACCACCGGCCTCGGCTCCTGGTACAGCTCGGCGTAGATCAAGACGCTCCCTTGAGCGTCCGGAGGAGTTCATCGAGCTTCTCGATCGTCGCGGAGAACTCCGCCTCGTCCCACTCGTCGTAACGACGGGCCCTCGGCAGGGCGTCGATCGCGCGCTTCAGCTCCAAGGTGGCCTTCTCCGCGCGCTCGACCGGCGCGGTGATCTCCCTGCGATCCTGCGTGTCCTCTGCCGCCTCCTGAGCGGCCCTCTTGACGACATCGCGCAGGCTCGTCAAGAGGTCGCCCATCTCGATCGGCCCTTTATCCGCGATTTGAACAGTGTCCTCCGGCCCCTTCTTAGCGACCAGGGTCAGGAGGTCCTCCAGCGGTTCGGACACAGCCGGTCCGTCGTCGAGGAACGAGTCCAGGAGGTCGTCGTCCTCCGAGGACGGGGCCGACTCGGAGGCCTGCGGCAGGGCGTCGAGCAGGGGGGCCAGGGTGGTGTTGGAGCGCAGTTCGTCGACGACCAGATCCGCTGCGTCCGGGCGGCGCAGGTGACGCAGGTTCCGGTACTCCACGCCGGCCAGCGTGCCCAGGAAGTACACGTCCTTGACCGCCTTCGCCTCGGTCTCGGGTTTGTTCCTGACATGCTTCGCGAGCTCCGCGAACGCCGACTCGTTGGGGATGAAGTCGACGTAATCCCGCGTTCCGTTGGATAGCGCCACCAGTTGGTGAACCTGCTGGATCTTCTCGTAGTAGTCCCGCACCTCCTCCGGCTTGCGGTGTACGCGCTCGGCGACGCGCTTGAAGTTCTTGTTCTCGCGCTCGTAGAGTTTCTCGATAAGCAGGGCCTCATTGATCCACGAGTAGTCCTGCTTGAAGTCTCTCGCGACCTGGAGCTCCGTCTCGAGGTCGACGAGCTCGGCAGCGCTCGCATCCGCCGGAAGCACCAGGCACTTGACATAGCGAGCCGTGCGCACATCGTCGTCGAGGAACAATGAACGCATCGCCGCCGAACGGCGGTTGCCGTTGATCAGGACTCCGTCGGCGGTGACGATCGCGGGCTCCTGCTGGCTCCGGGCCTTCAAGTCGCTCTTGAGGTCGTCGAAGCCCTCCTGCTCGCACAGAATCCGGTACTGAGCGTCCTGCGCCTCCTTGCCGAGAGGATCCCGGCTGAAGAGGTCGTCACGGCCTGCCTTGCGCTGCTCGCGGATCTGCTCGGCCTGGGTGCGGTGGTTGATGACCGAGAACCGCACCCACGTGACCTCGAGCTCCACAACTGGCAGCTCCTTATCGGGGCGCGGCCAGGCGGGTACCGGCATGGTCCTCTGCCTCCCGCTCAGACGCGCCGCGAGGAACTGGTGCCGGTCCGGGTCGAGAGCAGAAAAGTACATGCGGGATCAGCTCCTGTGCGAGGTCGTGCGGGCGAGGCCGTAACGCGAAACGATGTTGATTTTGCGCTTTCCGCCGGTGAAGCGGTAGCCGATGTCACCGATGAAGAACGGCGCCTGCTCCTCCGGGATGCCGAAGGCCTTCATCAGCACGGCGGGGAACTTGCGCTGCTGGCCGCCGTTCCAGTTCCACTCGTTCGCGGCTGGGTCCCGGTCGGGCATCACGTAGACGCAGGGCGGTGGCGTCTCGCGTCCGTCGATCACGACGGCGTGCTCCATCTTCGGGCACAGGCGCCGTGATCCGCCGCACAGCTCGTTGTGAAAGATCACCCCAGCGAGCTGGTCGGGCCGCTCGTCGCGGAAGCGCTGGAAGAGCCTCCCGACCCCCTTGTGAACGTGGGTACCTGGCTCGGACGCCATGCTGTCGCACACCCACCACAGGTACGCTTCACCGGCCCAGTCGGGCACTGACCACCTGATGCTGCTGTGCGCCCCGTCAGGGCACCCCTTCTGGATGATGGCCACGTCCTCGGTCATCCCGGGAACCGACAGGCGATAGACGGTGTCGTCGCCGTACTGAGGTTCCTCGAAGCGGGTGACCAGATCGCTGGACACCAGGTGGTTCAGCATTCCGCGAATGAACTGCCGTCGGTCGCCGACGCCGGCACTCGAGCTTCCGCGCATCTTCTGGATTGTCGGCCACAACGCCTCGCGGAACTCCTCCGACGTGATGCCGTGACGGGTGAGCAGGGCTTCCTCATCCCCGAGACTCCGGATCAGCTGGGAGACCCGTTCGACGACATCAGCTGGAGGCGCTCCCGCATGACGGCATGGAGCGGCTTCTTCAGCCCCCATACTTCATTCCCCATTCCCCTCGCGCACTGGAGCCCATGCCCTGCATTCTGCGCGCACTCAGGCCAACACGCACATCCGTCCCCCAGAGTGCAGGAATCTTAGCAACGGGGGCCGACAGCGGCCCGGGGACGAGGGTGCCGGCGCCTCGACCGCAGTGAGCCCATTTCAGCATGATGCGGGTTCGCGAAGTCGCAGGCTTCGGCATGACTTGAGCTGCACGTTTACGCATTCGCCCGGTCGACGAGCCTGACGCGTGAACGGTTAGCCTGCCTCTGTAGCTCGGGTCTGTTGCGTCCCTTAGGGGCGTAGGGACGTGCCCTCCGGAGCCCTTGTATGCCCTTGTCAGCCAGCACGAGCAGTCCGGTTGCGGCCACGCTCGGATGACGCCCCGGATCCAAGCTGCCGCCAGATCGTGTACCACGCCTGCTGGACGCCGCGCCCGCCCCCGACCGGGGGTCACTTCCGTGAGTGGACGCGGTCCACGGCGATCTGCGGCGACGCCCGGGGTTGAGGTAGCCCCGCACAACGCGAGCCAGCCATGTGCGAGCTGTCAACGACGGTCGAATTATTCACGCGTCGTCGACAACAGAGCCATGATGGAGTCGTTCGGGGCTCGCTGCAGCTCGATCTCCTCGGCAAACAAAAGCCGAACTTGCGCCACGATTTCTGAATGGATCGAGTGCTGGTAGGACTCAGCCAGAAGGCATTCCAGCCTCGGAGTGCTGAGTCCGGTGGATAACGAGGAACGACACCGAAACTCGAACTTGTGCTTCCCCTCGTAGCGTGGAGACCTGAACCAGAGAGATGGTTGGGTCGTGGGAGACAAGAGACGCCGGTTCGATCCGGAGTTCCGTGAGGGAGCGGTGCGGATCGTCAAGGAGACCGGCAAGCCCGTCGCGCAGGTCGCGCGGGATCTGGGGATCAATCCCTACACGCTGCACAACTGGATGAAGGCCGACCGTGAGCGCCAGGCCGCGGGCGAGGCGTTGAGCGAGTCCGAGCGTGAGGAACTGGCTCGGCTGCGCCGGCAGAAGGCCGAGTGGGCCAGGGAACGCGCTGAGCTTGAGATGGAGCGTGAGGTGCTCAAGCGATCTGTGGTCCTGTGGGTGAAGGACTCGATGAACCGATGATCGTCGCGGAGTTCATCGCGTCCTGCAGGACCGAGCACGGCATCCCGCACGCGATCGCCTGCCGGGCACTGGAGGTCTCGCAGTCCTGGTTCTACAAGCACATCAACCGCGCCCCGACCGCCCGCGAGCAGCGGCGGGCCCGGCTGGACGAGGCGATCAGGCGGCTGTTCACCGCCTCGGGCGGCACCTACGGCAGCCCGCGGATCACCGATGATCTGCGGGAAGAGAGCTGGACGGTCTCGGTCAACACCGTCGCCGCGCGAATGGCCGAGCTCGGCCTGGCCGGACGGCCGCCGGGGCGGCGACGGTCGCTGACCCGGCCAGGACGGCGGCCGGCCGCGCCCGACCTGGTGCGCCGTGCTTTCACCGCCGTGGCGCCGGACGTGCTGTGGTGCGGGGACGTCGAGCGCCACGAGGCGCCATGTAACCGAGTGGAGGTGGAAGGACTCCACCGCCAGGCCGTCGCAGTGGTCTGGTGAAGCTGGGGGCAGCCTGACCCGGGAGACGCCGGGGAGGGTGGTGAGCAGCCCCGACAACGACGGGACGGCCCGGGACTTCCGGACGGGCCGGGTCCGGCAAGCCAGACGGGAAGGTGGACGCGAGGAACCAGCGCTCTCACGCCCCTCAAGATGCACCGCCAGCTCAAACCCGGTGGATATGGGCTGGATGGCGGCGCGCACCCGCTCCCTCATCACGGAGCCGGGGAACTCCTGGGCCGGTTCGATGTCGCCGGTCGGGAGGCCACGGTGAAGGTCTGCGGCGTAACCGTGGCGAGGCCGCAGGGGTATAGCTGGCCACCTCACCCGACGATCGGTTCATGGTGAACGTGGGAACCACCCCGAGGTTCCCGTCCTCGTCCAGCTGCCCAAGCCGGACGTGGGCGGGTTGGCGCGTCGTCCGCCGACGGTCGCGGGGTGGGGCGGAGGACTCGTAGTAGTCGCAGGAGTCACGACCTGCCGTGGAGGGCGGGAAAGCCGTCCGCAGGGCGAAGGGGTCCAGCGGGTTCACGCACGCGAAGTACTGCAAGGGACGGAGACGCTGGTGAATACCGGTGAGCCGTGGCCCGACCCGTTCTGGGCCGAGCGACGGGTACGACGGATGCAGACCAAGCTGCACCGATGGGCGGCCGAAGATCCCGGCCGCAGGTTCGATGATCTGTTCAACCTCGTCCATCACCCGGACTTCCTCACGGTCGCCTGGGAAAGGGTGCGCAGAAACAAGGGAGGAAGGACGCCGGGGGTGGACCGGGTCATCCCGGTCTTCATCTCCGACGACGCCGACGTCCAGGCGTTCTTGAACAACGCGCGCGAGCAGCTCAAGGCGCGCACGTTCACCCCGATTCCGGTGCGGGAGCGCATGATCCCCAAGCCGGGCAAGCGGGGCGAGTTCAGGCGTCTGGGCATTCCATCTGCGATGGATCGGCTCGTTCAAGCCTCCCTGGTCCTGGTACTGGAGCCCATCTTCGAGGCGGAGTTCAAACCGGTCAGTTACGGTTTCCGTCCTCGCCGGCGGGCGCAGGACGCCATCGCCGAGATCCACTACCTCGGCTCCCGGGGCTATACCTGGGTGTTCGAGGCGGACATCAAGGCGTGCTTCGACGAACTCGCGCACTCGGCGATTCTCGACCGGGTCCGCAGGCGCGTCGGAGACAAACGCGTCCTGGCGCTGATCAAGGCTTTCCTGAAGTCGGGCATCATGTCGGCGGAAGGCCAGGTCAGCGACACCGTCACCGGGACACCGCAAGGGGGCATCGCCTCTCCGCTGCTGGCCAACATCGCCTTGTCGGTGCTGGACGAGCACTTCTGCGCCAAGTGGGACGCCCACGGCGGCGCGGATGCCCGCTATCGGCACCGCAAGCGGGGTGGGGCCACGTTCCGGATCGTCCGCTACGCGGACGACTTCGTGATCATGGTTCATGGCGGCAGAGCGGACGCGGACGCTCTCTGGGAGGAGGTCGCGCAGGTCTTGGCCCCGCTGGGTCTGCGCCTGTCGGAGACCAAGTCCCGGGTCTGTCACCTGGAGGAGGGGTTCGACTTTCTGGGGTTCCGCATCCAGCGGCGCACCAAGAGGGGGACCAGCAAGAAGTACGTCTACACCTATCCGTCGAAGAAGGCGCTGCTTTCGATCATGGCGAAGGTGCGGGCATTGACGAACAGAGCACGACACCGAACGCTCGCCGACCTGCTGCGCCGACTCAACCCGGTGCTGCGGGGATGGTGCAACTACTTCCGGCACGGAGTGTCAGCAGCCACCTTCCGCTACCTGGACCAGTTCGTCTGGCGGCGGGTGACCCGATGGCTGCTCAAACGACACCCCGGGATCAACTGGAAGGAGCTCTACCGGCGTTTCCTGACCGGCAGGCCAGGACGGCGACCGGCCGAGCGGGGACTCATCCTGTTCAACCCCCAGTCGGTGGAGATCACCCGCTACCGCTGGCGCGCGGACCGGATCCCCACACCATGGACGAGCGACACGACGGCGACCATCACCGCCACGTGACCCGACGGGAACCCGTGGAGCGCCGGATGCGTGGAGACGCGCACGTCCGGTGCGGAGGGCGGGCCGGGGAAACGGACCTGGAGAGATCCCGGAACCGCGCCCCGGTCCGACCCCTACACCCAGATCGACACCGATGAGGGGCCGCTGTATCTGGCGACGGTGGAGGACCTGTTCTCGCGCCGGATGCTCGGCCACGCCATGAGCGAGCACCACGATGCGGCCCTGGCGGTGGCGTCGCTGCAGATGGCGGCCACGACCAGAGGCGGTGACGTGGACGGGGTGATCTTCCATACCGACCGCGGATCGGAGTACACCGCGGCGGCCTGCCGCGCCCTGGGCGTGGTGCAGTCGATGGGCCGGGTCGGCTGCGCCCTGGACAACGCCGCCGCCGAGGCGTTCAACTCCACGCTGAAGGTCGAGTTCGTCCACCGGCACCGCTTCGCCACCCGAGCCGAGGCGCGCATCAAGGTCGCGACCTGGATCGCCGACTTCTACAACACCAGCCGCAGGCACAGCGCCAACGACGGGCTCGCCCCGATCACGTTCGAGCGTCAGATGGCAGAAGCGCGGAGGGCATCAACGGCCCAGCTCAGGGCCGAAGTGGCATAACACCGTCTCCACGCTTTGAGGGGATTGACAAACTCGACCACCTGACCCATCTCACTCCACGTGTCCTTGCTACGGGCGAGCCGCAAGCAAGCGGTGGAGGTCGGCAGTGACTACTCGGTAGGTGGTCCCTACGCGGATGACCTTGCAGGGGAAGCGGTTCTCCCGGGCCAGTTGGTAGGCGCGGGTTCGACCGAGGCCGAGGGCGCGGGCAGCGGTCTCGATGGTGGTTGTGGTGGGGAGGGCGGCGAGTTCCTCGTGGGTCATAGGTTCCATGCTCAGGCCTCCGGGAGGTTCGTGCGGCGGGGGAAGTGGACGGGGCTGTGTCGTTCGCCGTCCAGAGGCGGTGCGAGGAGCGTTGGGTCGGTGATTGGTCTGGGAAAGTCGTTCGCCGCTGCTGCTACGCCGGCGTCGTCGTCCTTGTGTGTCTCGCCTCTGGTCGCCGGGCACGCCTCGCGTCCGCGGGCGGGCCGCGAGTGGACAGCGTTGATGGCGGATTGGGCTTCGCTGAGGGTCGCGCAGAGGGCTTGAGTGTGGCGCCTCGCGTCGGCCAAGGCTTGGCCGTGGCGGCTCAGGACGTCGGTGAGGTCTTCGCCGTCGTCGTGGCCGAGGCGGTCGGCTTGTATTTCGCGCAGGAATAAGCGGTTGATCTGGTCGAGGAGCTGATCGAGACCGTAGGTGGCTGCGCTTAGGTTGCCGAGGATGGTGTACGCGGTGGAGGGGAGGGTGAGGCTCGGCGGGCCAGCCGTAGCGTAGTTGAGCTGGCGGACGTGTTCATACAGGTTGGCCGCTAGCTGAGCGGTCTCGGCGTCGTTACCTGCGTTACCAAGAGCCGGCGTGTAGTCGGTCATGTAGGTATGTCCTTGTGGGTGCGGGTCTCGCGTGGGGACTGTGGTCGGTCATGGCTTTGCCTCTCTTGTGTGGTGGGGACGAGGTAGCGCAGGTTCGTCCGTCCGAACACTGCACTGGTGCATGGGTTGCGCACCGTTAGCGTTGTTTACGCTCCGTTAGCGTGCGCTCGCTCTGATCATTACGCCACGACCTCGCGCGGCGTGGCGTGGGAGGCTCGCTGGTCGAGCTACCACGATGGGCCACGGCGGCGGTGCGGGCCGGGTTGCGCAGGTGCGGCTCTGGTGGTTTGGTACGGGCTCTCTGCCAGATGGCGGCTGAGGGGGACGGGGAACGCGGCGGCCGCGATTCGCGCAGCGTTGCGCTCCGCCGTGAGGTGTGCTGGCATCCGAGGCAACGTCGGGGACGGCAGTCGTGGAGCCGGCCGGCCGAGTCCGGTGAGTTGCGCAGCAGCTTTGCGTGCGGCTGCTGCTTGTGCGGCACGGTACTGGAGCTGCCTGGACTCTGCGATCGCCTCGATCAGGGCGGCGAGTTGCAGGATGAGATGGGAGAGGACGCTCACAAGGTCCGGACGGTGACCACGTCGTCCTCGCATTTCGGAGTAAGCCAGGGCTCGGGCAACCGTGCGAAGGTTCGCGCCGTAGGGCGTCGGTGGTGGCTGGTATCCGTAGGGTTCGCGAGCTGCGCGGTCGTAGAAGTCCGCAGTGCGCGCGAGTTCTCTGTTGCCGGTGATTGCTGCGGTCACGTGTAGGACGTCGGAGGTCGCGGCGGCCACGTCAGCCCAGACGGCCGGGTCCTGGATGTGGCGCATCTGCCAGGTGGCCGTGGCGGCGGCTCGGGCGGCCTGCTGGTAGGCCGCAGATCGCTCCTGGTGAGTCAACTCGATGCTGCGGCTAAAGGCGCGCCGGTCAAAGGGGATACTTCCGCGTGAAGCTGACCAACGGTGGCGGAGCTTGGAGAGGGTGAGGTTGGCGGCAAGCCTTCCTCCGGAGAACCAGACCGGTTGGCCTTCTTGGTTGGTGTGGTGCGGGAGCGCGACCGCGTAACCGGTGATCTCTCCAGGACTGCGGGCGCTCTCACGGGTCTTGACCAGCACTCCAGCATCCTCGAGGGCGGCGAAGAAGTCGTCCTCGGTTACGGCTCCCGCGGCTGCGGTGGCTACGTGCCGGCGAAGGGTGGTGCGAGGAGGCTCCGGCCAGTTCTTGCGATGGGCAAGTTCTGTCTCGGCTCGGGTCGGTCGAGGTGCGGCTGTGCGGTCGGCGGGCGCGGTTCGGGTGAGGCCGTAACGTTCCTCGACGATGTGGCAGGCGTTGGCGACCTTGTAGTAGTCGCGGTGGACGTTGGGGTTGCGTCCGTCCTCACGGGCCAGGACGACAGCGAGGTGGATGTGGTCGTCGGCGTGCCGCACTGCGATCCAGCGGCATGCCTGGTCGTCACCTCGGGGGGCGAATCCGGTTTGGTGCATCACCTCTTCGGCGATGTCGGCCCATTCATCGTCCGACAAGGTTCGGTCTTCTGGGGCCGCTCGGATCGAGCACTGCCAGACCGGCAACGCCAGGGGCGTGTGTCGGAGGGTGTCGAGCGGGGATGTCAGGACACCGACCAGGTGGCGGAAGTCCCAGTCGCCTCTGGCGTCGGTGCCGGGTTCCAGGGCCAGGGGGAGTCGGAAACCCGCGACGATGTGGGGATCAATGTGCTCGTTGCGGCGACCAGGGCCGTAGAGGTAGGACAGCAGCCTTGCGACACCCTGGCCGCGGGTCACCTTGCCGATCAACGTAGGAGCCGACCGATCTCGACCGATGATGCGTCCACTCTGTGTAGGATGCTCTCCAGATACAACAATGCAGCAGTCAGTTCGCGAGGCGCCTGTCCTGTCGCGTTCGCGATGCGCGTCAGCTGATTAAGGTTCACTCCGATTCGGTTCAATTGCCGCGCGATGCCGCGTAGTTCTTCACACAATTCTTCGGTCGGCTGCTGCCCCAATCTGTTCTGCCGGGTGGCAGCCTGTAGGGTGTGGACGATGAAGGTTCCGTAGGCGGATCCCGCTCGTTGGGCTGCTGCACGGATTTCCGTGTACTCCTGGTCGCTAACTCGGAACCTCATCTCCCGGTCTCGTCGACGCCCTCCGCCAAGCTGCGAACGTCGCTGCAGCTTGCGAGGCTGGTTGAGCTGCTCGTCGCTCATCGCTCCACCTCCGATCGACTCGTTCGGGACCGCGCTCGGTCCCGCACCACTTGAGTGTGCGCGGTGGATTTCCATTAATCCACAACGTGTCGCGACACGGTCCTACCTTGCAGCCCCTAATCACTGCAGCGGTCAAATGTGCCAGCGCGTGACTCTCGATCCCTTATGCTGTTGCGGCGGGCCGGGGCGTGTCGCAGAGTTATGGAGAATTCAGGCCTCCGAGATGCCGCCAACAGGCTAACTCTCCTCGAATTCAAAAGCGACGTTCAACGAGCGGAGTTGGAGGGTGTCACCTGCGACGCTCTCAACCTCAAGCCCGGAGGCGATCGAGTCACGCAAGACCTTGAGGAGGCCGGGTTGCCGTTAGCCGTCATGGCCGTTCCTCATGGTCACGGCCCTCTACTTCACCCACAGCGGGTCAGCCGTAGGTCTGGTCACGGCTCCGAGGGGAGAAGAAGGCTCCGCCTCGTGGCGGCGCTTCAAGAGGGGTGCGGCACCACTTTCGACTGTCCTGTCAGGATGCGATGGCAACTGACCAGGACGCGACGGAGGCTGCTACGCCGGCGGCGCGATGCCGAGACGATGCGTCGGGGCTGACCTGCTGTGGAAGGCGCCTTCCTTTCCGGCATGGCCCAGGTCCCGTCCGCTGACCGAGAGGCCGGTCTCTCGCGCTGGACATGGCGGTCTCCGACACTCCAGGTATTGGAGCGCTCAAGGATCGCATCGAGGCGTCTGGCGAGGTCGAAGGCGGTCTTCGCCTCGACCAGCTGATCAGGCAGCAAGGCCCAAAGGGAGCCGGTGTACTCGCCCCAATAGATGCACAGGTCGGGGTAGCGCCGCCGTAGGAGCTCCACAGCCTGGTCGAGATCGGTTTCTTCTGCCAGAGTGCGGTTCCACGCAGCGGCAGGCGCCACAGAGAAGCCGCTGGGACGGAGGGCGTGCCCACGGAAGGTCATGACGTCACCTCCAGAGCGAACGCGGGCAAGCGCGCTCGTCAGGTGATGGATGGCTCATGGGTGTCGTGCGGCCGGTGAATTCCGGGGGGAATCAGCCACCGACCGCACGACGAGCCGGCCGGGGGACGGCCGGCAAAGGACGCGCACCATGGGGGTGCGGCGCGCGTCCCGGTCTCAGCGGTTGATCAAGGCCCAGGCGGCGTGGCCGTCGGCGCAGTCGTACTGGCCGGTCTCGTCGGCGTAGGCATCCGCCAGGATCAGTCCGCGTCCGTGCTCGGCGGGGTCGCCTTCCTCATCGGTCCGAGCGGGGACAGGGCCGTCGTCCAACACCGTGAGGCGCGTCTGTCGGCGGCTGATGCAGAGTTCGGCCCCGATCCGACCGCCGGGCACTCCACTGGCCGAGTGCCACAGCGCGTTGGTGCCGTACTCGCTGACGATCAGTTCGAACGCCTCGGCAAGTTCCGCGTCGTCGGCCAGGAGCAGGCGAACCCAACGACGCAGCACGGGCACCGCATCGGTCACGCCCGGGACGTCAACGCGCCAGAAGTGACCGTCCCTGTCAGCTTCGCTGGTCGCTCCGTCGTCGGTGGCTTGGCGCTGTGTTGGTGCCCTTGAGGCGACCAATGCGCCGTCCAGGTCCGGCATGACGGAAAGGGTGTCGCCACCCGTAGTTCCGAGTGTCTTGGAAGATCTCTCGGGACTCTGGAGATGGGGCGCTGCCAGCGCCCTCGAAGCTATCCTCATCCATACCTCCCTTGGGAGTGAGGCCGCGCGGCCGGGCGAGGGCTCCAATCCATAGCCCGGCCGCGCGGCGGTCTCTGATCAGCGACGACAGCCTCTGCGTCGACAAGATCAACGTCTGCTGAAGCAACTTCCGCCACATGCTGTGACTCGCCGCACACCGTCAGTGTGCTGGGTGGCATACTCGTGTGCAACTGCTCTCGTGAAATTTCTCTTGAGATGGAAGAGGTGGCGCGGTGACCTCTCCGACGGTCCGACGCCGACAACTCGGCATGGAACTCCGTCAGTTGCGTGAGGCGGTAGGGCTCACGGGTGACCAGGTCACCGAGCGGCTGGGCTGGTATGGAGCGAAGGTCTCTCGGATCGAGAAGGGGCGGATTTCCGTCCCTTGGTCGGACGTCATGGACCTCCTTGATCTCTACGAGGTTCACGATCCCGCCACCCGTGAAGCACTCGTCCAGCTGGCCAAGGCGGCGCGGCAGAAGGAGTGGTGGCAGCCCTACAGCGACATGCTGAGCAAGAACGCCCGGACCTACATCGGTCTGGAGTCAGCGGCCGAGTCGCTACGGACGTACCAGCCATCCTCCGTCCCGGGTCTCCTGCAGACCCCCGACTACGCGCGAGCAATCATCACCCGGGCCGGCCCGCTGACGCTGGGAGAGGACGAGATCGGACGCCGCCTCAGCCTCCGGCTGAAGAGACAAGCCGTCATCACCGAGGCAGGCGGCCTTCGGCTCTGGGCAGTGCTGGACGAGGCCGCGCTCTACCGCGAGATCGGAGGACTCGACGTCATGCACGAGCAGCTCATGCACCTCGTAGGGATGGCGCACCACCCGGGGGTCGACATCCAGGTCATGCCGTTCAGCGCCGGTCCACACGCCTCACTGAGCGGCATGATCGGAGTGTTCACCTTCCCCGGCCCGGATCCCGACGTCGCCTATGTCGACAGCGTCTCGGGCACCCTCTTTCTGGAACGTGCCGCCGATGTCCAAGCCACAGCCACTGCATTCCAGCACCTCAGCGCGACCGCCCTCAGCCCTGCGGCATCTGTCGACCTGATCAAAGCCGTCGCCCGTCGCCACCAGACCGGGTAGACAAGTAGGCATGATTCCGGATTTCAGCCAAGCTTCTTGGATCAAGAGCACCCGCAGCCAGCAGACGACGGATCAGTGCGTCGAACTGGCAGGTGTCAGCGGCTACGCGGCCGTGCGGGACTCCAAGGATCCGGAAGGTCCCAAGCTTGTCCTCGAAGGCCGAGCCTGGCGGAATCTTGGGCATCAGATCAAGGCTGGCACTTTCGACCGGCGGTGAGTCGGCGCAGAAGGCCGCTTCCGCGCTCCCGCAAGCACTTGGGGTCGCTCCGCTGCGGCAGCGGCGGGACCATGCGGACGGTTAATCGCCCAGGTAGAAATCGGCGGTGATGGTCTTCTTGCAGATGTCGCACTGCATGGGCGCTTCCTCGGATGCGAGGTCACGCTCAACGGTGGTCACGCGGTCGATGACGCCAGATGCCGCCTCGGTGCCCCATGCATCGCCCACCTGCTGGGTGTTGGCGGCGAAATCGTCAACGTAGCGCGCAGTCGTCGCATTGAGGGCCCTCAAGGGTGAGGAGACTGCCAAACCAGACGTACTGCAGGCGGCGTTGTCATCGGTGGTGGCATGTGATCGGGTGTTCCGGTGAGCATCGATCAGTTTTTCGGCTACGGGCCTGAGGCGCCGTTCGCCGCCAATGAGGTGTTCACCAACCGGGAAGAGCAGATCGGTCGATGTCATCGCTGGTTGATCGAGCACTCCGCACGTGAGTGGCCTGTCCCGGCGCTAATGGACTTCCAGCGGCCCGCGGTCAACATCCTCGCGGTGGCTGGAGAGGGCGGCATCGGCAAGTCCACGCTGACGCGTCACGTCGCCGACCTCGCGGTTCAGGGAAAGCTGGACGGGCTTCCGAAGAACCGGGCGTGCACCGTCCTGGACTTCGCAGACCCCGACACCTCCAGCTTCGAGTCTCTGCTGTTGCGCGTCCGGGCCGGGTTGGGGCCGCTGGCGCGTAGCTGGCCGACGTTCGACGTCGCGTTGGCCCTCTACTGGGAGCGCAAGCATCCAGGTGAGTCGCTCGCCGCCTTCCTCGGCAAGGGGTCGGTGGACGGAAGGCGGGCAGCGGATCAGGTGAGCGGGACCCTCGATCAGCTCCTCGGTGGGTTCGGCGCGATCAGCGTCACCTATCAGGTCTTGGACAAGCTCGGACGCACCGTTGCGCAGAAGGCCAAGCTGAAGTCACTGCGTAACGAGCTGCCCGCGCTCGACCCGATCCTTGATGAGCCCGACCCCGACCGGATGCTCGGCTACATGCCCGTTCTGCTGTCGGCCGACCTGGAACGCGCCCGCACCAAGAGGCCCGTACTCGCGGTGTGCGTTCTCGACACCCTGGAGATCGTCCAAGGGCTGCCGTCCGAGCGCGGCGGACTGGAGGACCTGGTGTCGCGGTTGGTCTACCTGATGCCGAACGTGGCGTTTCTGGCGGCCAGCCGGTTGCCGCTGGGCTGGCACGACCCGGTTCGTGCCCTTGGACTGACCTACGGCGGCGCGCACCGTTGGCCCGATCTCGCCGGACCGGTCCAGCTCAGACTGGACGGCTTCGATCCGGTGTCCGCGAATGAATATCTGACGACCCGGCTGACCGTGGACGACCGCCCCGCGATCGACGAGGCGGTGCGGAACCAGATGATCGCCGGATCCGGCGGGTCACCGTTGTATCTGGACCTGTCGGCGAGCCTGTACGGGCAGTACCTCGCGCGCGGTCAGACGCCACCCCCGGAGGTGTTCGGACTCGGGTTTCCCCGAGCTGGTGCTGCGGACGATGAGGGACCTGTCGGAGACCGACCGTGACCTCCTGCGTGCCGCCGCGCTGCTCGAAGCGTTCGATGCCGACCTGCTGCAGGCGATGCTCCCGGGCATACGCCGCCGGCGCATCGAGGCCTTCACCTCCCGCCCGTTCGTGCGGCGCGAGGAGTCGGTGTGGCCTGCCTATCGGCTGCACGACAACCTGCGCCGCAGTGTCCTGGACTGCGACGCCCACACCCCCGATGGATGGACGCTCGGCGAGCGCCGTGAACATCTGCAGCGCGCCATCAGCCACCTCGCGAAGGTCGCGCTGTCGATCTGGGACGAGGAAGAGTCGGCCTCGCTGGCTGAGCGGAGCCGCCGGACCGTCGCCGCGTTCTTACTGCTGTTGCGTGCTGCGATCGAGCACGACGTACTGCCGCCAGTGCTGGCCGACCTCGCCTACAGCCTGAGCGTCGCCGGCCACTGGCAGGTCCTGGCGTCCCTACCCGCGCCGGAAGCGATACCCGAGCTCACGCGCCTGTCCGCCGTCGCCCGGCTGACCACCCGCGGCGACCTCAACGCCGAGGACCGCTACCAGGCGATGCAGAGGCTGGTCGGTGAGCACGCAACGCCCGAGTCCACCGACCCATTCGCCGACTACTACCGCTGGGAGCTGGGCACCCGCGCCCACGTCGCCGGACACCTGAACGAAGCGATCGGTCACCTGTCGGCGATCACGCCCGACGGCTCGCTAATCGGCGCGAGCGCTCTATTCGGCCTGGCCGACAACGCCCTTCGCCGCGGTGACTACCGGCAGGTCGCCGAACTGATGGACAAGGCCACCGACGAAGGCCTCGACCGCATCCGTGTCGCCGACATGCTCGGCCACATTTACATCCACAACGCCCGCTTCGCCGACGCCGCCCGCCTCTTCGAGACCACGCTGGAAGCCGCCCAAGCTGCGGGAACGCCTCTGTGGGAAGCCCGCGCCCTACGCCACCTGGCCCTCGCACTGATGTGGTACGACCCCAATCGCACCCTCGCCCTCGTCCCCCGCGCCCGCGACCTCAACTCCGCCGTCGGGGAACTGATCGGTGTGGCCCAGTGCGACCTGGCCGCCTCCATGGCCCACGCCCTACGCGGCGAGCACACGCAAGGCGCAAACCTCTTGGAAAGCGCAGCCCGCCAGTACGAAGAGCTCGGCGCCACGGGGGAACTCACCCCCGCGGAAGCCATCCGGGTACTGCAGTACGCCGCCGACGGACGCATCGACCAAGCCACGGCCATCGCCACGCGGCTCGCCGCCTCCGCCCAAGGTCCGCAACCCGAGTGCCTACCCGTCTGGGTCCAAGTGACCAGTTGGTGGGCCAGCATTCCCGCCCCCCGGGATGCGGCCTTGCAATGGCTGGACAGCACCGACACAGCCCTACAGCGTTGGAAGGAGCCCCTAGACCGGCTCCGGCGCCAGCACCGTAGTGTGTGCGCACCGCTCGACGTGGCTGACCGAGAGGCGTTCATCCCCACCAACCGGCTACCCGGCGATGTCCTCGATCGCACTGTGCGGTCGGCGTCCGCCTCTCCGGCATTCGATGGGCCGCCCGTCCAGCAAGCCGACGACGGGATCATCAACGGGGAACGCACTGTTATCAAGCTCCAGCGCCGCGCCCACGAGCGTCTGGAGACCGCCCTGCACCTGGAGCAACTCCGCACCGCGACCGGCATCCCGGCCCCGCAGCTCCTCGACTACGGCACCGCCCCTGGCGGCACCTGGTGGGCTGTCCTCGAACGGCTACCCGGAACACACAACGACCACCCGACCTTCGAGCAGCAGCGCGCACTGGGAAGCATGCTGCGCTCGTGGCACTCGCACAGCCCGGCCGCCGGCCTGCGGCTGGACGACCCCGGAGTGCTCGGCGTCTTGCTCGGCTGGACACGTCGCGCCGTCCCCCACGCCTACCCCGCTATCGCCCAACGTCTCAGCGACGCCTGCGAAGCGATGCCAATGACGCCGATCCACGGGGACGTTGCCGTCGGCCATAACGCGCTGTTCGATGGTGAAACCCTCACCGGCGTCCTGGACCCCGGCGCCGTCGAACAGGGCCCGCCGATGCTCGACCTGGCCTGGGCGCTTGCCGTAGACCTTCCACACGGCGGGTCGGCCGAACCACTCCTGGAGGGTTATGGCGAAGCCGATCGCGCTGCCCTGAACGCTTTGCTTCCGCTCATGCTGTTGCGCCGCCTCATCGATACCGTCGCACTGGGACTATCCGACACAGACGGCCAGTGGATAGCCCGTCATCTGCGCGACAACGATCCAGACCTCCTGGCGCTAGTGGAAGACGAGCTGAGCCTCTAAACCGCCAGGCCCAGCCGCACCGCCCATCGATACGGGATGTAGTTGTCCAGCACGTTGGCCGGCACCGACAACTGCTCACGGAGCTCAGGCTCGTCGTCACGCGCGTAGAACCGGTTCAGCCCGTCGAACAGCGCCAACTCATACCCCGCCGCCAGCACGCCCGGCTCCCACTCGTGATGGCTGGGACGCGAGGTCAAGGGCACCGTCGCCTCGATCACGATCGCCCGCGGCCGCCACGCCGCCAGATCCGCTGAGGCCAACACGGACGCCTCAGCCCCCTCGACATCCACCTTCAAAAGATCAAACCCCGGCCGCGCGTACTCCGACAGCACCGTTTCCAGCCGCGTCACCTCGACGCGCAGCTCCTCACACCGCCATCCATCGGCCAAGTGCAACGCCAGCACGTCCCGCTCCAGCGTGCTCAGGCCGCCGCCACCGGTCTTCCCCGGCCCTGGAACGATCCGGAAGAAGCTCGCCAGACCGGGCCGCTCCCCGATCGCCACGTCCAGCGTCACATCACCCGGCCGAGCAGCCCGCAAGCTCTCGAACCGCTCGGGCAGCGGCTCAATGTTGACCCCCCGCCATCCAAGCCGATCCACCAAGTTCTTGGTCAGCGACCCTTGAACCGGGTTTCCGGCCCCAACATCCACGAAGAATCCCCCGGGCCGGTCGCCGAAAGCACGCACCAACACAACGTCCTCGGCGTTCCCGCCATACGCGACCAGATCGCACCCAGCGGGCAGGTTCGACCCCATACCGCCAACCGTACGACGTGCTTGCTCCACACGACACCGCGGAGGTATACAAGAGGCTCTGAGCCTGAATCCACCGCTTGGCATTCGGTGGTGAAGATGCCCTGGACGTGACGATGCCCTCCGACCTGGGAGGATGGGAGTTCCTACGCTTCCATGCACCCGGATCGAGAGGGCACGTCGTAAGTGCAATTGTCTCACACTGTCGGCAAGACGCATGTGGTGTTCGATGACGAGCGGTTGATCTCATGTGCGGGGCTGGTCCCGGTGATGCGGCTGGCCGAGCGATGCGGCCTGCCGGGCCTGGTGACCGAGCATGTCCGAGTCGGGCACCGGTGCGGAGCCGGTGCCGCGGCGAAGGTTTCCTCGATCGTGGCGGGGATGGCCGCCGGCGCCGACTCCATCGATGACCTGGACGTGCTGCGCCACGGCGGCATGACCCGCGTCTTCGACGGGATCCGGGCGCCGTCCACGCTGGGCTCCTTCCTGCGCTGCCTGCGCTGGAGGAACGTCCGGCAACTGGAGAAGGCAGGACGGGAACTGCTGGTACGGCTGGCAGCGCACACCCCGCTGCTGCCAGGCGCCGATCAGCTGGCCTTCCTGGACGTGGACTCGATGCAGCGCCGGGTGTTCTCGGCCCGCAAGCAGGGCGCCGGGTTCGGCCACACCAAGATCCAAGGCAAGAGTGTGCTGGTCCGCGGCCTGAACACCCTGGCCGCGACTTTGTGCACGCCGCTGGCCGCCCCGGTCGTGGTCGCGACCAGGCTGCGGGGCGGGATCGCCTCCAGCTCACGCGGCGCCGACGCCCTGGCCGCCGAGGCACTCGGCGCCGGCCGGGCGTGCGGGGCCACCGGCCTGCTGGTGATGCGCGGCGACTCGGCGTTCTACTCCGCCAAGGTCATCGCGGCGTGCCGCCGCGCCGACGCATGCTTCTCGGTCACGCGAAAATGGACCCCAAGATCAAGGCCGCGATCCCGGCGGACGCATGGACGGCGATCAAGTACCCCAACGCGATCTTCGACGAGGAGTCCGGGCAGTGGATCTCCGACGCCCAGGTCGCCGAGATCACCTACACCGCGTTCGCCTCCAAGAAGGGCCAAGCCGTCACCGCCCGCCTGATCGTCCGGCGGGTCAAACGGCTGAACCCCGAGGCCGCCGCCGGGCAGGACGAGCTGTTCCGGCTCTGGCGCCACCACGCGGTCTTCACAGACTCCCCGTTCCAGACACTGCAGGCCGAGGCCCAGCACCGCGACCACGCCGGCGCCATCGAGCAGACCTTCGCCGATCTGACCAACGGCCCCCTGGCGCACCTGCCGTCCGGGACGTTCGCGGCCAACGCAGCATGGCTGACCTGCGCGGCCATCACCCACAACCTGCTGCGCGCCGCCGGGACCCTGGCCAGCGCGTTCCACGCTCGGGCCCGCGGCGCCACGCTACGCCGCCACCTGGTCGACGCCCCAGCCCGCCTGACCCGGCACGGACACGGTCACCTCACCCTGCACCTGCCCGAGCACTGGCCCTGGGCACCCGCCTGGCAGGCGGTCTTCGACGCCGTCCGCCCACCACCGGCAGCAACGGCCTGACCAACCCCAATCCGGTCACCGCGCACTCGACGACCATCACGGTCACCCCGCCTCATCCACCGACTCCGAACCTGTGGACAAGCCGCCGACCAGCGGGCGGCAGCCACGCCACGCCCTGAAACAGCCCAACCCGACGAGAACGGCTACCGGAATTCACGCGGTGGATTCAGGCTGAGTAAGAGCACCAGCCGCTTGACGACCATACCGATCCAAGCTCTTAAGCCGCTTCCCGCCATCACGACCGGAGATGACGCTATCCTCAAGATGCCCTAATAGGATCCGCATGCTCAAAGGGTTAGAGGCATTCTGGCGCCTATGCGGCAAGGCGGCTGAGCATCTCAAGCCACTGAGAAGGCCCACGCCCCCTGTGATCCGGGTGGCCGTCTCAGGCCACATCCCCGCCGTCCAGGCGCTGCGTACGCTGATGCTTCTACAGTCCGGACATGCCAGCTAACGGACGAGCTCTCGTCACCTACCTTCGCGAGCAGGTGCCTGGGATCACCAACACCCAGATCGCCGAATGGGCCGGCGTCACCTACCAGCGCGTCACCGACTGGGACAAGGGGCGCGCCCAGGGCCAGCCCAGACACCACGAAGTCGTCACCCTCGGTCTTGCAGCCGAGAAGGAACATCTCAACCTAGACCCATGGACCCTGCTCCACGTCGCCGGCTTCGAGTACATCGAATCCCCGATGGTCGCGAAGCGCGACCATTGGATTAAAGAGTGGGTGAAGCTCACCCTTGAACTCCAAGACGCTGACATCACCGACCTAGCTCGGACTGTCGAAGCCGCGAAAAGGGCGTTTCGGGCTAATCCTCGATCCACCGGCTGACCGTTGTTCGGATCGCGGAAAGGACAAATGGGATGCCCCGTGACCTGCGATGATGGGCTTGTCGAAGGCTTCATCACGCACGATCAGCGAGGCATCCCGTAAGTGCAATCATCTCATGCCGCCGCGGCGGTCTCTTCGGTGTTCGACGAGGACAACCTAATCGCCGATGCGGGCCTGGTACCGGTGGTCCGGCTCGCGGAGCGGGCCGGTCTGCCCGACCTGGTCGATACCGCGGTGCGGATCACCGGTTCGGGCAATGGCGGCGGCGCCAATCCGGCGGCGAAGGTGATGTCGCTGGTCGCGGCGATGTGCGCCGGGGCCGACAGCATCGATGACGCCGACAGGCTGCGGCACGCGGCGATGCCGGTCGCGTTCGAGCAGCTCCGTGCTCCTTCTACGCTGGGTATGTTCCTGCGGTCGTTCACCCACGGCCACGTCCTGCAGCTGCACGCGGTGCACCGCCGGTTTCTGAGCGAACTGAGTAGGCGGGCGCCGCTGCTGCCCGGCGCCGATCAGGTCGCCTTCATCGACGTCGACTCCACCCACAAGCAGGTGTTCGGCCGGGCCAAGCAGGGCACGCAGATCGGGCGATTCAAGGGTGTGCGCACTCTGCATCCGCTGCTGGCCACGATCTGCACCCCGATCGCCCGCCCGGTCATCGCCGGGGTGCGGCTGCGCCGGGGCAAGGCCGCCGACGCCCGCGGCGCCGAACGCTTCGTCGCCGAGACACTGGCCACCGCGACCCAGGCCGCCGCCACCGGGCTTCGGGTGCTGCGCACCGATTCGCAGTTCTACAACGCCGATGTGGTGGCCGCCTGCCGCCGCACCGACACCTGCTTCTCGATCACCACCGGCATGAACCCGTCCATCAAGCGGGCCATCGCCGCCATCGACGAGGATGCGGGGCGGCAGATCCGCTACCCCACCGGTGTGCTCGATCCCGACACCGGCGAACTCATCTTCGACGCCCAGGTCGCCGAGATCAGTGCCTACACCGCCTTCACCGAACGCAGGAAGAGCGAGCAGGTCACCGCCCGGCTGATCGTGCGGCGTGTCCGTGACCTGGCCAAACCCGCCACCGTCGGGGAGCAGGGCGAACTGTTCCCCGCCTGGCGCTACCACCCGTTCCTCACCGACACCCCGTTCCAGACGCTGCAGGCCGAGCGGCACCACCGCCACCACGCCGTGATCGAGCAGGTCATCGCCGACGGCAAGGCCGTACCGCTGGCCCACCTGCCCTCCGGCCACTTCAACGCCAACGCCGCCTGGCTGACCCTGTTGTGGGCGATGTCGTTCAATCTGCTACGCGCCGCCGGCGCGCTGGCCTCGGCCTTCCACACCCGCGCGACCACCGACACCATCCGCGCCCACCTGGTCAACTTCCCCGCCCGGCTGGCACGCTCGGCCCGCCGCCTGATCCTGCACCTGCCCCGCAACTGGCCCTGGGCCGACACCTGGCAGCAGTTGCTCACCACCCTCCACACCCCACCCGACAGCATCTGACCTGCCGCTATCCACCGCCCGAGCGGGCCCGACCGGAACCGAACACGTGGAAAAGCTGGACAGACCAGCCGATCACCCCTACCCGCGAGCGGTCGATAACTCGACCGTCCTCCCGAAACGGCCGAAAGATCGACCTCGATTTCACCATCGGTGGATCGAGACTAAGCACCAACAGCTTCGATGTCACGGTGCCGCCGATTGCGGGTACCCGAGGCCACATCCGGCCTGCCGCTCCTTCCAACATGGACACGAGCCCCCGACCGCTAGCATCAACGGGTACTGATGCAACTCCGAGAACCCGGTCGTCCGAGCTGCGAACTTCAACTCTGAGGCATCCCAAGCGTGTTGATATCGCTCGGTCGAAACGCCGCCGGGACGATCGCGACGAGGATGACCGGGCGCCAACATGGCTGATCATTTGGGGGCAGGCAATGGCGGGACTCAACTTTGGCAAGTTGAACAAGCGATCGGTCGTTGATACAGCCACCGAACCGAGACGAATCTTCGCCGCGCTGCCTGCACGTGACCCGAAGTACGCCCGCCCCTGGGACGTACAGACCCAGGTGTGGGACCGCTGGCACGACCGCCGCACCGAGTCCGACCTACTGGTCAAGATGAACACCGGTGGCGGCAAAACGGTGGTCGGGTTGATGATGCTCAAGAGCTGCCTCAACGAAGGAGCTGGCCCGGCCATCTACATCGCGCCTGATATCTATCTCGCCGATCAGGTCCGGGCCGAGGCCGACGCGTTGGGGATGGAGACCACCGACGATCCCCACTCTGGACGGTTCCAGTCCGGCAAAGCCATCCTCGTCACCTACATCCACAAGGTGGTCAACGGCTTGTCGGTATTTGGCGTCGTTGGTGACACCCGGCAACGCATTGAGATGGGCTCCGTGCTGGTCGACGACACGCACGCCTGTCTGGCGACCCTGGAGGAGCAGTTCACCCTCACCATCCCCCGCGGGCACGAAGCCTTTAGCGAGCTAATCGACCTGTTCGATGACACGCTTCGTGACCAGTCGCCCACAGCGGTCCGCGACCTTCTGGAGGACGTGCCCGGTGTTGCACTACGCATCCCCTACTGGACCTGGGCAGACCGCCGCGAGCGGGTCCTCGATGCCTTGCATCCGCACCGCAAGAGCACCAATGCATTTACGTTCGTGTGGCCGCTCATCCATGAGGTCCTGCACTTGTGCGACGCGGCGATCAGTTACAGCGAGATCGAGATCAAACCCCCGTGCCCGCCGATCGACCGAATAGCCAGTCTCGCTGCCGCCAAGCGGCGAATTTTCATGACCGCGACCTTGGCCGACGACAGCGTCCTAGTCACACACTTCGACGCCGCTCCAGCCACGATCGCGACCCCTATCACCCCCCAAACCGCCGACGACCTCGGCGATCGCATGATCCTCACTCCGCTGGAGACCCACCCCGGCACTACGGACGAGGAGGTACGTGACTTCCTTGTCGAGCAGGCTCAATGCCACAACGTCGTCGTCATCGTGCCATCACGCCGCCGAGCCGCATTCTGGCGAGACGTCGCCTCTGCCGAGCACGACAGCACCACGATCCACGAGGGGGTCCGCGCCCTGCGGGACGGGCACGTTGGCCTGGTGGTGCTGATCAACAAGTATGACGGCATCGACCTCCCCGGCGATGCATGCCGCATCCTTGCCCTCGACGGGCTTCCTGAGGCATACAGCGCACTGGACCGAATCGAAGCCCTGGCCCTGGACGAGAGCGACGCAATGATCACTCGTCAAATCCAGCGCATCGAACAAGGGATGGGTCGCGGGGTACGGTCCAACGACGATTACTGTGTGGTCCTGCTGCTCGGTCCGAGACTCACCCAGCGTCTCCACAAGGCTGGCGGCACAACCAGTTTCAGCCCGGCCACCCGTGCTCAACTCGACCTGTCTGAACAGGTCGCCGACATGCTCCATGGCATGCCGTTCAGCGAACTCGGCAGCGTGATCAACCAGTGCCTGGGCCGAGACACGGAGTGGGTCACTGCCAGCCGTGATGCCCTCGACGGTGTCACCTACCCAGCCGCCAGTACCGTATCGGACATCGCCGTAGCCGAACGGGAAGGGTTTCGGCTGGCCGAGCTCGGCCGCTATAGGGAAGCCCATGACAAGATACGCGAGGCGATCAACGCCGCCCGAGGCGACCGACGGTACGAGGGCTGGCTCAAGCAGCGTGCCGCCGGCTACCTACACCTCACCGACCCGGCCGCCGCGCTGCAAATGCAGAAGTCAGCGCAGACAGACAACAAGGCGGTGCTGCGTCCCCGCGACGGCGTCGAGTACCACCGTCTGAGCAGCACCGCCGACCAGGCCCGCCAAGCTGCCGAGTACCTGACCGCGCGCTACAGCAACGGCAACGATCTCATCGTCGGTGTCGCGGCGGTTCTGGAAGCCATCACGCCGGACCCCGACCCGGCCAGCGTGCCGATCTTCGAGCAGGCCATGCACGACCTCGGACTGCACCTCGGGTTCGGCGCTCAACGCCCCGAGCGCGACACGGGAGAAGGCCCAGACGTGCTGTGGTCTAGGGGTGAATTGGCCTACCTGGTCATAGAATGTAAGAGCGGCGGTACGACGGACTCGATCTGGCGCCACGACGCCGAGCAGTTGTCGCACTCGATGGACTGGTTCGCCGAGAAGTACGACCATACGTGCACCGCGACGCCGGTCCTGCTCCACAATACCCACGTGCTGCACAAGCAAGCCTCTGCCCGGCCCGGGACCCGAGTGATTACCTTTGCCAAGCTCGCTGAGCTCCGCGAGGCCGTCAGTAAGTACGCCGCCGCGCTCGCAGCCGACAACGGACACAAAGACTTCAGCAAGATAAGCAGCCAGTTGGCGACCTGGAGCCTAAACGGCAAAGCCTTCATCCAGAAATGGGGAGCGACGCCACGCAAGCAGTGACTGTTCAGAATGCCAATGCGCGGCACCGTGACGGGACGGTGCCACTCGTGCCGCAGGCCCTGGACGAGCCGTCGACGGGCGCCCGCGCCTCGGTATTCATCGGCTTGGTCCGGCGTCCGCCTGCATCCGTACGAGGCCACGTATCAGCCCTTGTCTAGGCGCAGGTCTCCTTCTGCTTCGAGCGGTGGAGCGTCCCGCCGAGTGGTGCACGCGGTGAAGATCACTGGATGAGGAAGTTACTAACAGTTGATCACGACTTCCACCTCGGCAGTAAAGCAGATGGCCACGTCCAAGCAGGTGGTGTATGAGAAGGCCACCTCGCGATCTATTGACTAGTTAAGCACCAATTGCCTCAATTGTCACTTCGGCATCATTGGTGTCGGTTTCGGTGCCGACTTTCTGGCAGGCGGCCAGGATTTCGGTGCCCATGTAGCGGCGTTGCTCGGTCCATTCGTCGTTCTGCTCGGCCAGCACGGCGCCGACGAGGCGGACGATGGCGGTGCGGTCGGGGAAGATGCCGACTACGTCGGTGCGGCGGCGGATCTCCTTGTTGAGGCGTTCCTGGGGGTTGTTGGACCAGATCTGGCGCCAGACGGCCTTGGGGAAGGCGGCGAAGGCCAGGATGTCCTCGCGGGCGTCGTCCAGGTGCTGGGCGGCGGCGGGGAACTTGGCCTCCAGCGCGTCCACGACCTGGGCGTGCTGGGCGAACACCGCGTCTCGGTCGGGCTGCTCGAAGATGGTGCGCACCAGCGTCGACACCCACGGCTGCGCCGACTTGGGGACGCGCGTGATCAAGTTGCGGTGGTAGTGGGTCCGGCAGCGCTGCCAGGACGCGCCGGGCAGCGTGGAGGCGATCGCGTCGCGCAGCCCGGCGTGGCAGTCCGACACCACCAGCTTCACCCCCGACAGGCCGCGGGCCACCAGGCCGCGCAGGAACGCCAGCCACCCCGCGCCGTCCTCGCCCGACACCACGTCGACACCGAGGATCTCGCGGTGCCCGTCGGCGTTCACGCCGGTGGCGATCAGCGCGTGCACCGTCACCGTCCGGCCGCCCTCGCGGACCTTCTGCGTCAAGGCGTCGATCCACACGAAGGTGTAGGGCCCGGCGTCCAGCGGCCGGTCACGGAAGTCGGCGACCATCTCGTCCAGCTCCCGGGCCAGCACCGACACCTGCGACTTCGACAGCCTGGTGACGCCCAGCTGCTCGGCGAGCTTCTCCACCCGCCGTGTCGACACGCCCAGCAGATACGAGGTCGCCACCACGCTGGCCAGCGCCCGTTCGGCCCGGCGCCGCCGCTCCAGCAGCCACTCGGGGTAGTACGACCCCGACCGCAGCCGGGGCACCGCCAGCTCGACCGTCCCGGCCCGGGTGTCCCACTCCCGGCGCCGATACCCGTTGCGGGAGTTGACCCGGGTGTCGGACACCTCGCCGTAGCCGGCCCCGCAGACCTGCTCGACCTCGGCGTCCATCATCCGCTGCGCCATCTCACGCACCATCGTCCGCAGCAGGTCCGGCGACGCCGACTCCAAGGTCTGCTCGAACCACTCGCCGGTCACCGGCACAATGTCACCTGCGGCCACTTCGCTCTCCTTCGTCCTGATTCGCATCGAGAAGGATCGCGAGGTGGCCGTCTCACGTCACGGAGACTCGCCCAGCAGGGCAGAAACCGGATGGAAGGTCACACAGACCCCATACACCACTCCGATGGACGTGAACAAGCAGGATGCTCGGCCCACCGCGAAGCGCCCGTCAGGGCGAGTACGCATGAGAATTGGACCCACACTCATCGGCATGTCAGTGCATTGATGCACAGCACGCGTGATCGGTGCTACGCACTCTGCCTTGGTTGAGGCGACTGTCGCGGCTATCGAGGACCTGACCTGCTTCGGGTTCTGGCGAGCGCCTCTAGGGCGGTTTCGTCGGCGTCTGGGAGGGTGTGCAGGTAGCGCTCGGTGGTGGCGATGGAGGCGTGGCCGAGGCGTTCTTTGACTATCTGGAGGTCGGCGCCGCCGTTGAGAAGCCAGGAGGCGTGGGCGTGGCGTAGGTCGCGCATGGTCGGTCTGAAGTCAAGGTCGGCGGCGGCGATGGCCGGGTACCAGATGTTGCGGCGGAACCAGTCGTTGGGGATGTGGCCGTCCGTCATGCGTGTGCGGAGGGGGCGGGGATTGTCCTTGCCTTTGGAGCGGCGGCCGGCTCGGTAGAGGGCGAAGGCGCCGCGACAGTAGTCGCAGCGGCATCTGCCGGCGGTGTAGGCGCTGAGGGTGCCGTGGTTGTAGGTACGGCCCTTGTCGTTGGGCTCGGTGCGGCCGAGGGTGGCCGGGTCAGGGATCTCGGTGATGCGAGCGCGGGGCTTGTCTTGGGGCGGGATGTGGAAGAGAAGGTCGTCCTGGGTAAGTCGCGCCGTCCTGATGTGGTCTTCGAGCTTCTCGGCCATTTGGGCGCTGAGCTTGAAGCGACGGAACTCCTTGTCCTTCGGGTAGTCCTTGACGAGGAAGTGGCCGCCGTCCGGGTGGAACTTCGGGTTGAGCTCCACGACCGTACGGCTGACCGTGAGGATGCGGGTTCGGAGGTCGAGGTCCTTCGGACGCAACTCGCTGAGTTCGCCCCAGCGGAGGCCGCTCTCGATCTCGGTTTCGGTGAGGAGACGGAAGGTTCCCTCGGGGAGCGCGTGGTAGATGTCGTCGAACTGCTCGGGCGTGACGATTTTGAGCGGCTTGCGGACGACGGGCGGGGCCTTCACTCCGCGGCAGGGGTGGAGGAACGTGACCTGGTCCTCCAGCGCCGTAGTGAAGATGGCACTGAGGATGATCTTGGTGCAGCGGATGGTCACGGGCGTCATGCCCTGCTTCTTGAGCTTGGCAATCCAGGCGCGGACGTGCTCGGGGAGGATGTCAACCATCCGCATGGGGCCGAACTCCGGCATGATGTGCTTGTAGATGGTGTAGGTGTACCCCGATCGGGTGCTGGCCTCCATTTCGTGGTTCGGGAGCCAGGTTTCCTCGACGTAGTCTTTGAAGCGCTGCCTTCCGCGTGCGGGTTCTCCGGTTCTTCCTTCAGAGACCTTCACTTCGGCGCGTTGCCATGCTTTTTCTGCTTCCTTCTTGCTCGCGTAGGTTCCGGCCGATCTCCGCTGGCCCCGGATGTCGTCGTAGTAGGCCGTGTAGCGAGGCTTGCCGTCCTTGCCCACTCTCTTGCGTGTCTGCCCCATGGGCTCTTCACCTCCCAGGCTTGATCATCTGACCCTCGTTTGACCCCGGACTATGAGTGACGGCGAGACCCTAGCCATCACTCACTGACAACGATTCAGGCCATCTACCTGGGACTTTACCGTGAAACGACGTTGATCACACATCCCGGTATTTGCGTGATCATCGGTTCGGGACAAACAGGTCGCGGGTTCAGATCTCGTTGCAGGTCGCTGCATACGTGGTCAGGGCTGAGGCGGGCGTCGGCACGGATTGCCGAGGCACCCTGGAGCCCGACGGTGGGCGTCGGCGCGCCGGGGGTCACGGCACGGGTGTAGCCGAGCGGCCGGCGCCTCATCGAGGGGCCCTCGGGTTACATATTTGTTTTCGGCTGAAGTAGATGTTAGTCATATGCATAAAAATGCCGAATCACAGGCGACTGCGATTGCTCGAAACTCATTGACAGCAATTCAGGTGCACTGCAAGCATTGCACTTC
The DNA here is from genome assembly GCF_001552195.1 of Actinomadura latina NBRC 106108. GTDB lineage: Bacteria > Actinomycetota > Actinomycetes > Streptosporangiales > Streptosporangiaceae > Spirillospora > Spirillospora latina. Next base: position 162,240 of record NZ_BCQS01000003.1, on the reverse strand, counting down.
TGGACGGGGGTCTGGGCTCGACAATTGCGTGGAGGCAACACATGGGACAGCAGCATCGGGGGTCCACGGCGGGGTTGAGGCGGAAACTGGCCGCCGTGGGTGCCGTGGTCGTCATGGGTGTCATCGGTAACGCGGCGACTGCAGAGGCGGCGGCGGCGCCTGCCCGTCCTCCGGTACCGAACAAGTCCAAAGTCGACTTCTCGACCCATTCCAAGGCCTACGGCAGGAGGGTCATCCACTGCGAGATCCGGTTTATCGGTGCCCACGGCGGCATCCCGCACAAGTCTGGTCACGTGCACGGCACCGTCAACGTCCGGACTGGCGTTACCTGCACACAGCCGATCCGGATGATCCGTGGGAAGGTCGGTCTCTTCAGCAACCACGGAAGCAAGATCAAGGCGTTCGGCAGCACCGGAGCCCGCACGGCCAAGGGCAACGCAGCGCTCGTCTGCAGGACCGGCAGGTACCACGGCGAAGCGGTCGCAACCCTCTACGCGCCCCCTGGATACTCGCCCAGGGTCGTCACCGTCGGGAAGAAGACCCCGACGGTCTCCATCCACTGCTGACGCGATTCACCGGTTGATCTCGTCGCTGTCCGCCCACACCGGGTCGGCCACCTCGACCGGGACGGCCTCCAAGCGATCATCCGCCAGTATCTCGGCGATGAGCGCTGCGGTGCCCCCGAGGTAGGTGGAGTCCAGATCCGTTTCCGTCGTGACGCACCAGGCCCGGTCATCGGGCCAGAACAGGTTGGGTGACTGCGGAAGGAGCGGCATCGCGAGTTCCCCGGCAGCGTCAAGAGGGCCTTCGAGCAGGAGATATGCGCGTTCCGGCAACTCCACTCGAGGGCCCTCGGCGATTTCTGGAGGGATCGCCGGCGGAAGGACGTCGGGCTCCCACTCCTCATCCGGGTCCGCGTCCGCCGTGAACGTGGCGGTCGCCCCCTCCTGCGCCGGGTCGTAGTACCCGTCCCAGACGCAGAACCAGCAGTGATCAGCCGTTCGGGTGTGCCTGGCGAGGACGTCGCATAGTGCCGCCAAGAGCGCCGGAACCAGCGATCCCGGGTCGGGCTCCTCCACCCACGGTCGTGCGGTGCTCGAACGCGGTACCGGCCCGGCCAGTGCCTGGAACTGTACCCGCGGATGCACCACGCCCCCTGACCATGCGGCTACCTGCGCCCACGTCACGAGGCTGCCGTCGGCCGCGTAGGCCGGGTGCAGGATCCGGGCGTACGCCTCGAAACCATGCGGCACCAGACCACCCACCCCGGATCCGAACGGCCCGACACCCGCGGCCACCCAATCGGCCGGCCCGACATCGCCGCACGGAGAAAGCCGTGAACGCCGAGGCATCACCGAACCTCCGATCGAGTAACGCTCCGTCTCCGTCCTCGCACAGTACGCGACGCGCACGACATGAGCTGAGCCACCTCGGGTATCGCCCTCGGTGATGGTGGCGCGGGGAGTGGGCGGCTTCGGGTCCAGAAGGGGTGCATGTCCGGGCTGGTCATGAGGGACCGCAGGGCCTTGCGAAGCTCGGGCAGGTCGATCGTATGCGCCTCGTAGGCGACCTTCTGGATGTCGAGGATCGGGTTTCAGTGCCCCGTAGAGATCAGCAAGGTCCGGAACTGGCCCTGCTCCCCCAAGTTCTGCTCCGCGCCTGCAACTCGGACGTACAGTCGTGCCACGCTGCGGACCTGAGGGGGCAGATGACGCCCGACAGGTATCGGACAGACCGGTCCCGGTCCGTATCTACGGCCGCCGTCGGCCATCCTTGTCTCCGCGGCGCTTCGCCTCGCCTGCACCGCGCGTTCCGTCACCCGCAGCGGTGCGGGCGTCCGAAACGCCCCGGCGGACCCGGGCCATCTCGGTGTAGGGGTCGAAGGTGAGGATCCGCTCGCGCAGCTCCTTGTCCTCCTCGCTCGTGCACCCGTACCGCCAACGCTGGTTCCGCTCCGACAGGAGCGCCGCGGCCAGCCAGAGCCCGTGGGTCGCCAGCAGGCCGACGCAGGCGACGACCGCCGCGGCGATCAGTTCCTGGACCACCAACTGTGGCCGGTGACGGCCTGGATCTGCGCTCGCTACGCTCCGGCTGCGGCGGTGTTCACGGTGTGGTGGTCACGAGGGGGAGCACGGGTAGGGCGGCGCGGTTGAAGCGGGTGATGAGGCTGGGTTTGCGGTGGTGCTTTCGGTGCAGGAGCGTGAACCGTTCGGTGAACTCCTTGAGGAGGCCGGCGCGGTCGGCGATTACCTGTAGGTCCTTGAGGAGCTCGACGGCCACGTCGTAGTCGGACGGTTTGCGGGCATCGATCAGTTCGTCGACCCGTGCCCAGGTGATTTCCGGGTCGCGGGCGATGGCGTCGAGTCGCTTCTCGCGGGCCGCCGCGCGTTGTTGCTCGCGGCGGGCCTCCTGCTCCGCACGTGCCGCCTCGGCTTGGCGTTCACGTTCGTGGCGGAGTGCGGCGGCGGTGTCCAGCAGTTCGGCCACCGTGCGCCGGGGACGGTCGTCTCTTGCAGCGTCGGGTTCGCCACGGAAACGGCGGAGTAGCTCCATCTGGACCTGGGGCCCCTGGCCTTGCGCGACTCGGAGGAGGAGAGACTTCCCGTCCCTCGCCGGCAGTTCTTCGATCCACTTGGCGAGGCGGTCGGGGTCGTCCTCGTTGTCGGACAGGGGCGGGCTCTTCTGGGCGGCGACCCGGAGGAGGTCGGGGTCGAGGCGGAGGAAGTCGGCGAGAGCGCGCTGGGGGGCGGTGAGGGAACGCAGCCCGGCGGGTACCGGTGGTTCGAGTTCGTCGTCCTCGTCCTGGTCGAAGGCGTCCTCGTCGCGTTCCCAGGTTCCGTAGGCCGCGAGCCAGGCGAGGTAGAGGGGGCGCAGGTCTCCGGCGGCGAGTTCGGTGCGGACTCCGATGATCGCCGAGAGGGAGTCGTCGGCGCCTTCGATCCAGTCGCCGCCCTCGTCCTCGCTGGTCAGGTCGAGGATGACGTGCTTGCCGGAAACCTCGGCCGTGACGTGGGGGTCGATGCAGTACCGTTCGGCGACCTTGACGGGGAGCAGCGTGCGGGGAAGGCGGAGCATCACCTGATGGGTGCCCCAGCTGGTGACGTACAGGTGGGCGTCGTAGTAGCGCCGCATCATCGTCCGCGAACTGCCCCGGAAATCGCCCCAATGGTATTCGTTGGTGAAACTGGTGGCGGTGATCCGTGCCCGCGTGGACAAGGCGCGGACTTCGGCCTGCTGCCGCTCGTCCAGGGGCTGGTCGACGGCCAGGAACTCGTAGTACTGGTATGTGCTCATCTTCACTCGTCGTCAGCGGGCCCAGTGCCGGTAGGCGTCGATCCACTCGGCGCCCGCCGGTCGTGGTGTTGGAAGCGAAACATCGATCTCCGTGACGGTCACCTCGACGCCCAGGACGGTGGTCTGGAAGGGCACGGTCAGATGCTCTTCCAGCAGGCAATGGAAGGCGGCGCGTTGCTCGGGCTCGTCGTAAGCGTCGACGCTGGCGTGCTCAACCAGGGCGTCCAGTTCGGCATCGCTCAGGCATGTCACTCTGGTCAGCGTAGTGAGGCCCTGCGGACGATGTGAGATTTCGTTCAAGCCGGGTCAGGTGACGAAGACGGTTTCGCCGGCTACATGGACGACCTCCTGAAGCGTCATAAGCGCAAGACGTCGTTCATAGCCAGGCTCGGCAGGCTCCCCGTCCAATCACGTGACGTTCAGGGGTGGGTTGAAGCGGGAGTAGGCGGGGGTGGTCCAGCGCAGGGGGACGGCGGCGGGGACTTCGATGACGTCGGTGATGGTGAACTCGACCAGGCGTTGGGCGCCTGGTACTTCGGCGGCGTGGGCGGGGGTCCAGTCAGTGCGGGCGGTGCCGGTCAGGTGCAGGAGGGCGCCGGTTTGCCAGTCGGGGAGGAGGAGGCCGGCGCGGGGCTGGACTTCCAGGTTGCCCAGTGTGTTGAACATGGCGTTGCCGATGTAGTCGGGCCAGCGCAGGGCGGTCGGTGACACCACTTCCATGAAGCCCGGGTTGCCGCCTCGGTGGGAGGAGTCGGCGTTGCCTTCGCGGTCGGATGTGGCGATGAAGAACGTGTCGGTGTCGGCGATCCATTGTTGCTGGTCGCCGGTCAGTGCGCCGGATCGTTCCGGTCGGCCTGGGTTTGTGGCCGGTTCCCATCGGGGTTCGCGTTTCTGGATGTACTTGGGGCAGTTCGAGTACACCTGGTCTAGCTTGACGTGAAGTCCGTTGTCGGTCGGGACGGCTCGTCCGTTCATTCGCATCCGGCGGTGCCGGGACGGTTCGATGGCGAGCATTCCGACCGGGGCGGGCATGGTGAGCCGGTCGTGCAAGGGGTCGTCGGGCCCGGTGACGGCCTCGACGGTGACGGTGCGGGTGTCCTCGGCGCGTAGAAAGCCGGGTCGGCCGGTGAGCAGCGTGGCCCACATCTTTCCGGCGGCGTCGGCGGCTCCGACCACGACCATTGGCTGCTGCAGGAGGAAATTGCGCGCTATTTCGGGGATCTCCGTGCGGACGGCGCGTCCGGAGAACCCGCTCTGGTCGAGCAGGCCGGCGCGCCGCTGGGCGGCTCGTTCGCCTTCGTGGTAGACGTCGACCGCCACAGCGGCCTCCCTTCGACGGGTGAGGGTTAGAAGAAGCCGCAGGTCGGGGCGGCTCCGCTGGGCGCGGGGGCGGTGTCGGCGCCGGTGGGTGCGTAGATCTCCAGGCGCGTCCCGTCGGGGTCGGTGAAGAAGATCCCGCCGGACGAGACGCCCTCGCCGTGCGGGACGACGCCGTCGTGGGCGAACTCGGCGCCCAGTTCGCGCAGCACTCGTTCGGCGGCCTTCACCTCGTCGATCGTCTCGACCTGGAACGACAGGTGGTGCAGGCCCGCCGAGCGGGTCGCGAAGGCGGTGTCGCTCTGCTGCCACAGGGTCAGCACCAGCTTCCCGTCCCGTCCGAGGAAGGCCCAGCGGCGGTCGGTCTCCTTGCCCTCGGCCTGTACCTCGAACCCGAAGACGCGCTGGTAGAAGGGCAGCGACCGATCCAGGTCGGTCACGTTCAGCCCGACGTGCCCCGTCTGCAGGGCCTTGATGGCGACCGTCTCCATGACGCACCTCGCTAACCCCGGGCTGTCCCGCCCGAGCTTGACGCTTGATCTAACTGGCTATTTGAAGATAGATAGTTAGGGCGTCGATCGTCAACCGGCTAAGCGGCGATAGCCGGGTAGAATTGGGTTGTGCAAGCGCAGCATGGAGCGCAGGAACGGGACGCCGGGGACCCTCGTCCGCTGGTCGGGGAGCCGCTGTTCCTGGACCTGCTCAACACACGGTGGGTGGACGATCGCGTCCAGCACGATCTGCTCGACTCCACCGACGGGCTCGCCGTCTGGCTGCGCTCGGTGGGGCTGCGGGATCGGACCGCGGCCGATCCCGCGACGCTCGATGCCACGGTGGAGACGCGCGGGATCCTTCTGGCGCTCCTGGATCAGGGCCCGTCCCCTGAAACGGTGGACGCGTGCAACCGGGTCCTCGAACGCGGCGCGCTGCACTACCGGCTCGGGCCCGGCGGCTTGGAGGAGCATCCGCGGACCGACGATCCGGCATGGCTGCCGTCCTGGCTGGCCGCCGCCGACTACCTGCGGCTCATGGGCGACGCCCCGGGCCGCGTGAAGCCGTGCGCGCACCCTGATTGCGTACTGCACTTCTACGACACCACCAAGAGCGGCACCCGCCGCTGGTGCTCGATGGCCGTCTGCGGCAACCGCGCGAAGGCCGCCCGCCACTACGAGCGCGCGAAGACGGGGCGCTGAGGCGCAGCCGGCATGTCGAGGACGGGCGGGCCGCTCCGATCTATCGGGGAGGGGCCGCTGCGGCCCGTCGAGCACACCGGATGCGGGGGGACGCACATGTCACGGAACGTCGAGACCGTCAACGCCTACCTGGACGGGTTCCGGAAGAACGATCACGCGCAGATCCTGTCCTGCTTGACCGACGACATTGAGTGGACCGTCTTCGGCGGCTTCCACCTGACCGGCAAAGATGCCTATGACCAGGCGATCGACGGGCCGCCCGAGTTCGTCAATCCTCCCAAGCTGGAGGTCGTGCGCATGGTCGAGCAGGGTGACGTCGTCATGGCGGAGATGACGGGGACGGTGAAGCGGGCCGCGGGCGGTGAGATGCGCATGTCCATGGCGGAGGTGTTCGTCATGCGGGACGGCAAGATCGCCGAGCGTCGCGCGTGGGTCATCGAACTGAAGGAGAACGAGTACCGCTGATCGCGGGACGGCTCGGCCGGGCGATCGACGCCGACCAGCCGTCCAGCGCGCTCCCGTCGGTGAGCAGCGGTTTCCCGTGCTCAGAGGGTGGCGGCCCAAGCCAGGGCCAGGGCTGCGGTGGCGACGATCAGCCAGGTCGTGTAGTCGCCGATGCTGCCGCTGTGGATGGTTTTCACTGCGACTATCGGTGGGCGAATGCAGGCGCGTAGCGGACTTTTCAGAGCAGCGGGAAGTCGTTTCCAGTAGAGGCCTATCGCGGCGACTAGGAAGGCGCCTGCGAAAGAGATCGTGCTGTAGAGCCAGTCGCGCGGGGAGATGGCGTGCTCGGGGAGGGGAGTTGGGGGCGGGGTGGTTCCGTGGGTTATTAGGGCAGCGTGGGCGGTGTGGTCGTGTAGGGCGGTTGCGGCCTTTATCGCGTGGGCGGGGAGGTCGGGGGCGAAGGCCAGGAAGTAGCCGGCCAGGGCTAGCAGCAGGGGGGCGGTCAGGGGCCATAGGCGGTGGTGGCCGGCGCGAGGGCGACGGGGTTTCTGTTCCTGGCTGGTCAGGGTTGGGTCGTGGGCGGGGCTCCAGCCCAGGAAGATGCGCGCGATAGCGCGGAGGGGTGCGCCGGCGCTGATGGCTATGCACAAGGCCAGGACAGGGGGCGCCCAGGCGTAGCCGGTGGTTGTGAGTGCGTCGTAGATCAGCGATACCGACAGGAACGGGCCGAAGCCCGGTGGGGCGGCGAGGCCGACGGCGCATATCGTCAGGAGGACGGCGAGCCTGGCGTGACCAGTTCTTCCTCTGCCGTGGAGGACCATTTCGTCTGCCGATCCCAGGCGGACGATCAGCATGCCCAGGCACAGCATCAGTGCGCCGCGCAGGAGCCCGGCGGCGATGATGTACATGACTGAGCCGGCCAGGCCGGTGTCCGTCAGAGTGGCTATGCCCGCCAGGACCACGCCGCCGTTGCTCACGGTCATGAATGCCAGCTGGCGTTTCAGGCCGGCTTCCAGGAAGCACATGACGGCGCCAAGAGTTGCGCTTAGCAGGGCCAGGGCCAGGAGGGCATGGCGTACTGCGTCGCTGGTGCCGAGCATCGGGGCGAAGACCGTGGTGTGGACGCGGGAGTAGACGTCGAAGGCCAGGTCGCTCATCACCGCCGTGAAGATGGCGGCCGCGGGGGCCGTTGCCACACCGTAGGCGTCCGCCAGCCAGAAGTGGAATGGCGCCGTTCCCGCTTTTACCAGGAAGCCCACCGTTATCAGGGTCAGGGCGAGGGTGAGGAGGCCGGAGGGGTGGTCTCGGGTCAGGGTGGTGCCTATGCCCACCAGGTTGAGGTTGCCTGTGTGGCCGTAGAGGACGCCGATGCCCATGAGCAGAGTCAGCGTTCCGATTGTGTTGAGTACCGCGAAGTCCAGTGCGCCCTGGAGGACTTCTGGGCGTGTCACGTGGTAGCCGCTCAGCGCGTAGGCGGCGACGCTCATCAGCTCCAGGAACACGAAGATGTTGAAGAGGTCGCCGGAGAGGACGAAGCCCACCATGCCTGCCAGGAAGGCCAGCATGAGTGAATAGAAGAGGTGGCGGACGTGCTCGAAATGCCCCCACGAGAACACCAGGGCCGCCAGGACGGTGACCGCGGCCAAGGTTGCCTCGGCGGCGGCGAGGGGCTCGACGACGAAGCCGATTCCCCATGGGAAGCCGTCCCGTACCGGGCGCCAGTCGCCGAACCAGTAGACGATCGTGCGGTCGCCCGACTGGAGGGTGAGGGTCAGCGACATGACGGCCACGGCGGCGGCACAGGCTATGGCCAGCGCGTCCGGAACCAGGCGAGGCAGGTGGGTGCCTACGGCGGCCAGGAGGGCGGCGCAGACCAGGGGCAGCGCGACTACCAGGGGGACTAGCTGGTTCATCCGCGTGTGGGACGCATCTGCTCTGGGTCCACTGTCCCTGCGTGGCGGTGAGCCTGGAGAGCGAGCGACAAGACCAGGGCCAGGACGACGACGCTCACCACGATGTCGGTGAGGGTCAGAGCCTGGACCACAGGGTCGGTCAACGGGGTGCCTGGCGGCTGCCCCTTGGTGACCGGTGGAGAGGAGCCGCGGCGGTAGCCGACGGCCAGCAGCAGCAGGTACGTCGACGACTGCATGATGTTCAGGCACACGCCGAGGTGGACATAGCTGCGGCTGGTCGCCACCCCGTACAGACCGGCGACGAACAGCACGCCGGCCACCGCGTACGGGTAATAGGTCATTGCTCCGCCCTCGCACCGGGGAACGTCTGGATGTACTCCTCGATGAACTCGCGGTAGATCAGGACGAATGCGGCGGTGACCTCGATGCCGGCGGCCCAGTTCAGGGGGGCGATCGTGCCGCTGGAGGCGAGCGTTCCGGCTGATCCGAGCGGCATGGTGTTCGACAGGAAGGCGGCGCCGGCGGCCAGGCCCAGGAAGCCCACCGCGACATAGGCGGCGGCGCCGAGGCCCTCGGCCGCGTCCAGCAGCGTGGACGGTGCCAGGTGGCGGAAATGCCGGTAGCCGCCGGCCGCCCACAGCATCAGCGCGCCGGCGGAAGCGATCACGCCGCCCTGGAACCCGCCGCCGGGCGTGATGTACCCGAAGGTGATCACCCAGAGGCCGAACAGCAGGAGGACCGGCGCCAGAGTGCCGCCGACGGTGCGGACGGCATCGCTGGTCACGACGTCGCGCGGACGCTGCTCGGCGACGTCCCGGCTGGAGCGCAGCAGCAGGACGAGGCCCATCACGGCGGTGAAGAGGATGAACTCCTCGATCATCGTGTCCAGGCCGCGGTAGTCGAACATCACGGCGGTCACGTAGTTCGTGATGTGCCGCTGGGTCTGGGCGTGCCCGTTGATGAGGTCGCCGTACTCGCCGATCCGGGAGCCGAAGCCGGGAAGGCCGGTGTAGCCCCAGATGAGGACGCTGAGGATGGCCGCCAGCGGGGGCAGCACCAGCGCTCGCCGCCACTTCCTGTTCATCCCTTCCCTCCCCCGTGGGTGAGGTAGATGACGGGCAGCAGCACCATGGGCACGCCGATCGAGGAGACCGCCACCTCCGCGATCGCCACGTCGGGCGCCATCAGCGTCGCGAACGCCATGACGAGCGACAGGCCGAACAGGCTGAACACGACCACCTGGCGCAGAGGGTCCCGCACCAGGACCGTGGCCACGGCCAGGACGCCGGCAAGGGTGAGCGCCATCGCCTGCAGGACGGTCGTCAGCGTCGCCGTCACGACTCGGCCGCCTCCCCCGGGCCGGGGCCGATGTCGCCGTACAGCATGCGCCGCGCCGCCCGTCCGACCGCGTGGGTGACCACGGGGCTGAGCAGCAGAAGCACCGCGCACGCCGTGACCACCTCGACCGTCCCGGACACGCCACCGGCACCGCCGGTCACGACGACGGACGTGCCGATGAGCACCGGCCCGACGGCGGTGGACGCGGCGGTGTAGTGCAGCCGGTCGAAGACGTCGCGCATCCACCACACCCCGGCGCAGGACACGAGTTGCGCGGCGACACCCGTCCAGAGCAGCGCCTGCGCGGCCAGTTCCGCGGCGCTCACGGCAGCCGGTCCAGGAACCGGGCGAAGACCAACCCGCTGACGACCGCGCACACCGCGGTGATCAGCGCGACGGAGCCGAAGGACGACTGCTGCAGCCCCACGGTCAGGCAGACCAGCACCAGCGTCGTCTGCGTCCCCGCAGCCTGGAGCGCGGCCACGCCGTCGATCGCCTTCGCGCGGACGCCGACGAGCAGCAGCGGCAGCCAGCCGGCGAGCAGGACGGCCGCCGCCACCAGGAACAGGGGCCGGGTCACGAGGGACGCTCCGATGCCCGGTGCGGACGGAGGTCGTGGATCAGCCGTCGTCCGGTATCGGGTGAGATGTCGAGGACGTAGCAGTTCGGCGGCCAGCCCGCCACCATCTCCACCCACGCCCGCCGGCCCGCCGGCAGCGATCCGCGACCGGCCTCGCTGGCGTCCTCCAGGAAAACGCCGGCCTCGCGCCGGCCGGCGGCGATCGATGTCGCCAGAACGTGGACCACGATCGCGAAGTCCACGATCGCCGCGACCGCGGCCGGGCCGAGTTCGCGGCACCAGCGCCACCGTCCCCGAGCGTCCAGCAGCCCCGCCGACACCACCAGGCCGGCGCTCACCGCGCCGATCAGCGCCATGACCGCGCCCCAGACGCCGATCAACCAGGACCATTCGCCCACGAACAGCATCCAGAGGGCGAACAGCGGCGGCCACCAGCGCAGCACCCGCGGCACGCGGGCCCGAGCCGGGACCGTCGCATCGTCGTCGCTCGTCATGCGGCGCCTCCCGAACCCCCGTCGCCGCAGCCGGCGAGCCGTCCCGGCGTCCTCCCCATGCCGGTCAGCTATGCCCACCGGAGACTCTTGGTAAGCACATCATCGCTCTCTGTTTCGGATTGCTGGTCCCGCGGTTTGGTTGGCGGAGAGAGGGCGGGGTAAAGCCGGTCTTGGTGCGGCTTGGACGGCTGTTCACCTGTTCGAGGCGAACGCCATCGGCGAAGCGCCTAGGCTTTCCGGTCACGTTGCAATCCGTTGGGAGGACCGGCCGTGGACATCATCAGCCGGGCGGAGTGGGGCGCCCGCGCCCCGCGGTCCCGCTCGACGGTCAGCTGGGGAGACCGAACCGAGTTCATCGTCCATTACTCCGAAGGCCCCACCACGCAGTCGGTGCGGTCGATCCAGGACTTTCACATGGACGGACGCGGCTGGTCCGATATCGGCTACAACTTCCTGGTCGACGTCCAGGGCCGGATCTACGAGGGCCGCGGGTGGCTGACGGTCGGCGCGCACGCGCCGGGCCACAACGCGTCCGGGATCGGCGTCTGCATGATCGGACGGGACGGCGACGCCACGACGGCGGCCACGCGGTCCATCCGGGCGCTGTACGACGAGGCCGGCCGGCGTGCGGGCCGGAACCTGGCGAAGCTCGGGCACCGCGACGTGTACGCCACGTCCTGTCCGGGCGACCAGCTGTACGCGTGGGTGCGGGCCGGGATGCCCGCCGAGATCGAGGAGGACGACATGCCGGATTACGTGTCCGTCGGGATGACGGAGGGGCAGGACCTCCCGCCCGGCGAGTGGGTGACGATCAACTGGGGCAAGGAGTACTCCGACTCGGCGCACCACCACTGGAACCAGGGCGGGCCGTCGCTCATCATCGGCTCCGCCCGCTACGCGCTCACCGCGAACGTCCGGATCGAGGGACTGCCGCCGGGCACGGAGCTGCAGGCGCGCGTGATCGAGCGCGCCGAGTCGGGCGGCGGCGTCGACAACGGCCCGATCGCCGAATACGTCGCCAGCAATGGTTCGACGTTCCTCCACTACAACGTCGCGGCGGACACGGTGCGCAACGGCTACCGCGTGCGGTTCCAGGTCGTCCAGTACGGCACCGGTACCGGACGGATCGCGGGCGGTAACGCCAAGGGTTTCGTCTGGTCCACCTGACCCGGCCACCGGCATGAGACCGGTGATTTCGCCGATGCGGGAGCGGATCCGAGAGGTCACAGTTCAGGGCGTTGGTTCACCCCACCCCTGGAGGCCCCATGAAACGGATCCTCGGATCGCTCGTGGCCCTGTGCGCGGCGCTGGCGACATTCGGGCTCGGACTGGCCCCGGCGAACGCCGCCGGCCCGCGCCCCGTCGTGTTCGTGCACGGCTACACCGGTAGCGCGTCCAACTGGGTCACGGCCATGTCGGTGTTCCGCGCCGCCGGTTACAGCAGCGACCAGCTGTTCGCGTACGAGTACAACTCCTACGGCGACAACAAGCAGAACGCCGCCGGTCTCGCCTCGTACGTCAACCAGGTGAAGTCGCGGACGGGCGCCTCCCAGGTCGACATCGTCAACCACTCCATGGGCGGGTTGGTCAGCCAGTACTACCTGAAGGTCCTCAACGGCAACGGCAACGTCGCGCACCTGGCCTCGATCGCGGGCGCCAACCACGGGACCACGTTCGCCAGTGCCTGCACCATCTTCGCGACGTGCCGCCAGATGCTTCCCGGTTCGTCCTTCATCCAGCAGATCAGCGCGGGCGACGAGACGCCGGGCAACACGCAGTACGCGACCTGGTACTCGCCCTGCGACGGCATCATCATCCCCTACACCAGCACCCGTCTGAGCGGCGCGAACAACCACTACGTGGTCTGCCAGACACACCTCGGCTACCTCACCGACGCGGTGACCCTCGGCGCCATCGCCCAGTTCACCAAGAGCTGACCCGGCCCCCCGCCAAGCGCATTGGGTGGGACGTCCTGCGGGGCGTCCCACCCAACGCGCGTTCATCGGGATCCGCCGGCTGATGCCTGCCCCGCCGGCCGGATCCGAGCGTTTGGGCTGATGGCTCTGGGTGCAGACTGAGTGGGATGGAGGGCGGCTTCGGGGGAGGCGGGCTTGTGCGGGGGTATGCGGGTGGTCCGGTGGCCGGGGCGGTGTTGTGTCTCGGGTTGCTGGTCGCGTGCGGCGGGTCGTCGGGGGGCGGGTCGTCGGGCGGCGGCGGACGCGAGACACCGGCGACGGGCAAGTCCGCCACAGAGAGCGCGTCTCCGGTGAAGGGGAAGGTGATCGTGCTCGACCCCGGGCACAACGGCGCCAACGCGTCCCACCCTGAGGAGATCAACAAGCAGGTCTTCGTCGGGAACGGCTACAAGGCGTGCAACACGACCGGCACCAGTACGCCCGATGGCTACAGCGAGCACGCGTTCACCTGGGACGTGGCGAACCGGCTTGCGCGGCAGTTGCTGGCCGAGGGCGCGAAGGTGACGCTGACGCGCAAGAACGACACCGGTGTCGGCCCGTGCATCACGGAGCGCGCGGCGCTCGCCAACGATGTGCACGCGGACGCGACGCTGTCGATCCATGCCGACGGCTCCGCCGCGTCCGGGCACGGGTTCCACGTCATCGTCCCGCTGCCCGTGGGCAAGAACAAGGACATCGTGGACGAATCACACCGGCTCGGGCTCGCGGTGCGCGACGCCTACCGCGCGGGGACGGGCCTGCCGTTCGCCACCTACATCGGCAAGGACGGCCTCGACCAGCGCGATGACCTGGGCGGGCTGAACATGTCCACGGTGCCCGCCGCGTTCATCGAGTGCGGCAACATGGCGAACCCGGGGGACGCGGCGAAGATGTCCAGCGCCTCGTTCCGGCAGCGCATGGCCGAATCGATGGCGCACGGGTTCGAGAACTACTTCCGGTAAGCGATCTGCAGGGCGGGCCGCCCTGGTAGCGCGCTGATCGCCGCCCGTCCACCGCGTCCTAGCGGGCCAGGAGGGCGCGGAGGGCCTTGGTGATCTCCGCGGGGGCCTCCTCGGCCATGAAGTGGCCGCAGGTCACGGTGCCGTGGTGGAGATCGGACGCCCAGGCGCGCCAGAGCGCGACGGCGTCGTAGCCGAGGGCCGCGCCCCAGTCCTGCTGGAGGACGGCGACGGGCATCCGCAGCCGGTTCCCGGCGTCGCGGTCGGTCTCGTCGTGGTCGACGTCGACGCCGGCGGACGCGCGGTAGTCGGCGACGATCGACGGGATCGCGTCACGGCAGGCGGCCAGGTAGGCGGCCCGGACGTCGGGCGGGATCGCGGACGGGTCATTCCCCCACAGGTCGAGGAAGTGGCCGAAGAACGCGTCCGGGGCACCGCCGATCAGCTGCTCGGGCAGGCCGGGCGGCTGGGCCATCAGGTAGAGGTGGAAGCCCACGGCGGCGGTGGTGCCGTGCATGACGTCCCACATGTCCAGGGTCGGCAGGACATCGAGGCAGGCCAGGTGGGTGATGACGTCGGGGTGGTCGAGGCCGGCGCGGAACGCGACGAGGGCGCCGCGGTCATGGCCGGCCAGGGCGAACCGGTCGTGGCCGAGCGCGCGCGCCAAGGCGACGATGTCGGCGGCCATGGTGCGCTTGGAGTAGCCCGCGTCCGGCTTGTCACTGGCGCCGTATCCACGGAGGTCGGGGCAGATGACGGTGTGGTCGGCGGCGAGGTCCTCGGCGACGTGCCTCCACATCAGGTGCGTCTGCGGAAAGCCGTGCAGAAGGACGATCGGTGAACCCGACCCTCCCACGGCCACATTGAGGGAAACGTCCTCCGCGACAGGGACGCGCTCGTATTCGAATCCAGTGATGGTCGGCATGCCCCCAACGCTGCCCGGCGCGAATGAGCATCCGATGAGCGCGCTGTACGGTGGCGGCCGTGGACGTCCTGTTCGGGGTGCTGGGCCCGGTGACGGCCTGGGACGGGTCCGGGAACGCGATCGCCCTGAAGGGGCCGCGGCACCGCGCGGTGCTGGCCCGCCTGATCATCGCGCGTGGGCGGATCGTCCCGGTTTCTCTGCTGGTGGACGACCTCTGGACGGACCCGCCATCGGACGGCGTCGGGGCGGTGCGCACGTTCGTGGCGGCCTTGCGGCGCGTCCTGGAGCCCGCTCGTCCACCCAGGGCGCCCTCCCGGCTACTGGTCACCGAAGGGCCGGGATATGCGCTGCGCCCCGGCCCGGACGGGGTGGACGCCTGGCGTTTCGAGGAGGCCGTGGCCGCGACGCGTCCCCCGGCGGCCCGGCTCGAAGACCTCGGCGAGGCGCTCGGCCTGTGGCGCGGCCCCGCCTACGCGGAGTTCGCCGACGAGCATTGGGCGCGCGCGGAGCGGTCCCGGCTGGCGGAGCTGCGGTTGCGCGCGATCGAGCTGCGAGCCGAGGCGCAATTGGCGCTGGGCCGGGCCGCGGACGCGGTGCCGGACCTGGACGCGCACGTCGCCGAGCATCCATGGCGCGAGGACGCCTGGCGCCTGCTCGCGCTCGCCCTCTACCGCACCGGCCGCCAGGGGGACGCGCTGGCAGTACTTCGCCGAGCACGAGGACTCCTCGTAGAGCAACTGGGGATCGACCCAGGCCCGGACCTGCGCCGCCTAGAAGAGGACGTCCTCCGCCAGGCCGACCACCTGGACGCGGCGTCGCGGTTGTGGGCTCAGGCGGCCGAAGCCTACGACCGCACCGTGGCGACCGGGGCACGGTCCCGCCTGGAGTCGACGGTCGGCCTCCTGCGCAACCTCGCGGTGACCGGCGGCGGGGGTCTGGAGGCGGCCCGTGAGCAGCGGATGCCGGCGATCACCGCGGCCGAGGAACTCGGCGACCCGGAACTCACCGCGCGGGTGATCGGCGCGTACGACGTCCCGGCGATCTGGACCCGCTCGGACGATCCGCCGCAGGCGGCCCGGGTCGTGGCGGCGGCCGAGCGCGCTCTCGCCGCGCTCCCGGCCGGGCACGGCGCCGCGCGGGCCCGGCTGCTCGCCACGATCGCCCTGGAGTCGCGCGGCACCGGCACGAAACGGGCACGCGAGGCGGCTCGGGAAGCGGAGGAGGCCGCCCGCGACCTGGACGATCCGGCGCTGCTCGCCTTCACGCTGAACGGCGTGTTCATGCAGTCCTTCGACCGGGCGGGGTCGGCTCCACGACGGGACGAGATCGGCGCCGAGCTGGTCGGCCTGTCCGTCCGGCACGACCTGGCGAACTATGAGGTGCTCGGGCGGCTGATCCGCGTGCAGGCGCGCAGCGCGCTCGGCGATTTCGGCGCGGCGGACGAGCACGCGGCCGCCGCCGACCGCCTGGCGGAACGTCACGAACGTCCGCTGGTGGGCGTCTTCACCACCTGGTACCGGGCCTTGCGCCTCGCCGCGTCCGGCGCCGGTCTGGCGGAGGCGGAGGCCGCCTACCGGAACGCCGCCGCGCGCACGCGGAGCTCCGGCATGCCGGGCCTGGAGGACGGGCTGCTGCCGCTCGCCCTCCTCTCCCTGCGCGTCCAGCACCGGCGGCCCGCCCAGACCGGCCCGTCCGACTGGGGGCCCTACGAGCCGTGGGCGCGTCCCCTGGTGCTGCTGGCGCGCGGCCGTCCGGACAACGAGGCCGCCGCCGCACTGCGGGACGTCCCCGACCCCCCGCGCGACCTGCTGTTCGAGGCCCTGTGGTGCCTGACCGCCACAGCGGCCCTGGCCGTGGCCGACCATGAGACGATGCAACGCGCCCACGACGCGCTCGCCCCGGCCGCCGCCGAACTGGCCGGCGCGGGCAGCGGCGTCCTCACCCTCGGCCCGGTCTCCCGGTACCTCGACGACCTCGCCGCCGCCCTCCGCGCATGACGGGTCCACATCAAGGCGCGAGGGTCGACGTTGGATCATCCGCCCCATCCTCGCAGGCTCCCCGCGTCCGGCCGGGAGCGGTGAGGGCCGGGCCGCCCGCAGCGACAGGCGTCTTTGCTCGTTTCGGACCGTTTACTTGCTCGTTTTCGGGTAGGGCGCACCGGAGGACGTGGAGAGGAGCAGGCGTCGTGACGGACGTTGCGAGCAAGGGACCGCAGCCGGGGGACGATCGTCCGGTGCTGACCAACCGGCAGGGCCACCCGGTCTCTGACAACCAGAACCAGCGGACGATCGGGTCGCGGGGCCCGGCCACGCTGGAGAACTACCAGTTCCTGGAGAAGATCAGCCACTTCGACCGGGAGCGGATACCGGAAAGGGTCGTGCACGCGCGCGGCACGACCTCGCACGGGTTCTTCGAGTCGTACGGGAAATGGGGCGACGAGCCCATCGCGAACTACACGCGGGCCAAGCTGTTCCAGCGGGAGGGAAAGCGCACCCCGATCGCGCTTCGCTTCTCCACGGTCATCGGCGGGCGGGACTCCTCGGAAACCGCCCGCGACCCGCGCGGATTCGCCATCAAGTTCTACACCGAGGACGGCAACTGGGACCTCGTCGGGAACAACCTGGCGGTGTTCTTCATCCGGGACGCCATCAAGTTCCCGGACGTCATCCACTCCCTCAAGCCGGATCCGGTGACGTTCCGGCAGGAGCCGGCGCGCATCTTCGACTTCATGTCGCAGACCCCCGAGTCGATGCACATGCTCGTCAACGTGTTCAGCCCGCGCGGAATCCCGGCCGACTACCGGCACCAGCAGGGCTTCGGCGTGAACACCTACAAGTGGGTGAACGAGTCGGGCGAGACGAAGCTCGTCAAGTACCACTGGATGCCGAAGCAGGGCGTGCGGAGCATGACCGCGGAGGACGCGGCGAACGTGCAGGCAGGCGACCTCGGGCACGCCACGAAGGACCTGCGCGACGCCATCGACCGCGGCGACTTCCCGGAGTGGGAGCTGCTCGTCCAGATGATGGACGACCACGACCATCCGGAACTCGACTTCGACCCGCTCGACGACACCAAGGTGTGGCCCGAGAACGAGTTCCCCGCGAAGCCCGTCGGGCGGATCGTCCTGGACCGGAACGTCGACGACAATTTCGCCGAGAACGAGCAGATCTCCTTCGGTACCGGCGTCCTGGTCGACGGCCTCGACTTCTCCGACGACAAGATGCTCGTCGGGCGGACGTTCTCCTACAGCGACACCCAGCGCTACCGGGTCGGGCCGAACTATCTGCAGCTGCCCGTCAACCGCGCCAAGGGCGCGAATGTGCGGACGAACCAGCGCGACGGCCAGATGACCTACCACGTGGACGTCGGCGGCGAGAACCCGCACGTGAACTACGAGCCGTCGATTACCGGCGGGCTGCGGGAAGGCCAGTCCCCGGCGCACGACGAGCAGGGTCCGGAGATCCGGGGCCGGCTGACGCGCAAGCGCATCGCGCGGGCGAACGACTACAAGCAGGCCGGTCAGCGCTACTGCCTCATGGAGGACTGGGAGCGCGACGACCTCGTGCGCAATTTCGTCGAGCTCATCTCCGAGTGCGCGCGTCCCGTCCAGGAACGGATGGTGTGGCATTTCCTGCTCGTCGAGGACGACCTCGGGCTGCGCGTCGGCGAGGGCCTCGGCATCGGGCCGGACGACGTCCAGCACCTGGATCCGCTGCCCGGCCAGGACCTCACCGACGAGGACCGGGAGCGGCTCGCGAACCTCGGCAAGAACGGCCCGCGGGACGTCGGCGGCCTGCAGATGACGCACTGCGTCCCGAACGAGAGGGCCGTCCAGGAGCGCTAGCAGCCTGCCGGACGACCCCGGCGGCCTTTCACCGGCCCGGCGCCGCGGTCTCTCGTGCCGGTCAGTTGCCGCTCAGCAGCGGGTAGAGGCGGCGCGCCACGGCGGGGCGCGCCGCCCGCCGGTAGGCGTCGACCGCGGCCCCGACGATCGCGCTCTCGGCGGTGAAGGCGGTCTCCATGACCGTGATGAACTCCGCCGTCGGCGGGTAGAGGCGGGCCGCGGCGCCGGCCGTCCGGCGGACGAGGACGCGGGCGCCGGTGCGCAGCGCGGACTCCAGGTGCCGGACGTCGTGCCCGGCGCAGGCCTCGCCGGCGCCGAGCGCGCGGAACACCGGCAGCACGGCGCGCGGCTCGCGCGCCCCCGAGTAGACCGCGATGGCCTCCTCGACGAGGTTGGAGATCTCGCCGGGCCGCAGGTGCGTGTAGGCGGGGACGCGGGCGGCGATCTCGCCGACCATCTCCGCGGTGATCTCGTCGATGCGGTCGGCGAGGAAGCGCTGCAGATCGGGCTTCATGCGACGTCCCGGGTCTCGTTGGCGGCACCGCCCGCGCCGACGAGGCGGGTGTCCGCGCCGGCGGCGAGCCACTGGCTCTCGGAGTCGGCGAGATGCCGGCGCGCGTGCCGGGTCACGGTCGCGGGGATGAAGGCGCGCACGCCCTGCAGGAACGGCAGCCAGCGCTGCCCGTACACGTGGGCGCGGCGGCGCAGGATCCCGGCCACCAGCCGATCGACCGTCGGCTCCAGCGGGTAGGTGCGGTTGGTCGGGAACGGCAGCTTCGCCCGCATGCCGGCGAGCGCGGCGTCCTGGTCGGCCCCGCGGACCATGTCGGTGTCCGTCCAGCTGAGGTAGCCGACGCCGACCCGGACGCCGTGGTGGGCGACCTCGGCGCGCAGGCTGTGCGCGAACGCCTCGACACCCGACTTGCTGGCGCAGTACGCGGCCATCATCGGCGCCGGGCACAGCGCGGCGAGCGACGCGACCTGAAAGAAGTAGCCCTTGCTCTCGCGGAGCGCGGGCAGGAAAGCGCGGGCGGTGGCGACGCTGCCCAGCAGGTTGACCTCGATGACGCGGCTGAACGTGCGCGGATCGGAGTACTCGACCGGGCCGCCGGTGGCGATGCCCGCGTTCGCGATCACGATGTCGACGCGGCCGTAGACCGCCTTGATCTCGGACGCCACCCGGGCAAGGGCCGCGTCGTCGGTGACGTCGGCCTCCCAGTGCCGGGCGTCCGGGCCGCAGGCGGCGGCGGTCTCGGCGAGCTCGGCGGGTTCCAGGCCGAGCAGCGCCACCTTCATGCCGCGGTCCGCCAGCCCGCGGGCGAGCAGCGCGCCGAGTCCACGGGCGGCGCCCGTCACCACTGCCACCCGACCGTCGTTCGTCCCTGCCACCGTGCGACCCCCTCGCGACTCGTTCCCAGTGCAGACTGGGACTGTTGCTGAGAGTAAAGCAATCCCGCGGGGATGCGGTAGGGGTATGTTACCGGCGCGTAGGCCGGATGTGCTCCTTGATCTCCGAAATGTCCTTAGTGAGGCGGCGGTCCATCGCGCGGGCGAAATGCTCGTCGGCGACCGTCCGGGCGATGGGGCGCAGCCGCCCGACCAGCTCGGCCAGCCGGTCCAGCTCGTCCGGCGACGGGTCGCCGGCCCGGTCGTCCGGCAGCCCGCTCCTGACCAGCTGGACGAAGCCGAACGCCATCCGGTCGAACGCGGCCTCCAGCTCCCAGCTCATGGCCAGGATCGACCGCAGCGGGATCCCGGCCCGGACGAGCTGGACCGCCGCGTCGAACAGCCGCGGGCTGTTGATCACGACCCGCTCGCCGTCGACCGTGATGTAGCCCAGCTCGGCCGCCTCCGCGATGATCTCCGGAGTGAGCCGCCCGTCGAAGACCGCGGCCAGCTCCGCCGGGCTCACCTCGGCCGACTCGCGCTCCGCCCACGGCGTAGCGGCGGCCCACTCGTAGCCGAGCAGTTCGGTCACGTCGCGTCCCTCGTCCGCGGCGGCGATCAGCTCCTCGATGCCGTCCAGCCGGTGGCCGCGGTCGAGCAGATCCGCGATCAGGCGCAGCCGCCCCAGATGGGACGCGTTGTAGTAGGCGACCCTTCCCTGCCGCCGCGGCGCGGGCAGCAGCCGCCGCTCCTGGTAGTAGCGCAGCGTCCGGACGGGCACCCCCGCCTCGGCCGCCAGCTCCTCGACCCGGTACTCGCGGCCCTCATCGCCCATCCCACCCACCCTGACAATCGGCACTGCAACGATCGGCACTGTAAGGATCAGCCGCGCTACGAACGTTCATACGCACGTACCCGGCCACCCCACTCAACGACACAGCCGTCCGCAATGGCTCCAGGCCCCACGACCTTCAGTTTCCAGCAGGACGGCCGTCCGGCATGACCCGGGGCCAGGGTGAGGCGATGTCAGGGGAGGGAGGGGTTGGCCGCTTGGCCCTCTGTGTTCAGCAGGACGATCGTCCGGACGTGCTCGGGGGCCAGGGCGGGTCGGTGGGGTAGGGCCGTCCGGGTTCCGGCGAGGGACGCGGCGCCGCAGGGGCCGGCGGATACGCCGAGGGCGGAGAGGTCCTCGGCTGCGTGGGCCGCGTCGGCGTCGGTTATCGCTACGGCCGCGTCCAGACCGGAGCGCAGGACGGGCCAGGCGAGGGCGGACGGGGTGGCGCAGTTGAGGCCCGCCATGGTGGTCGACCCCGTCTCGACGGTCAGGGGCTCCTCTTGGTGAAGGCTCGCCAGTATGCAGGGCGCGGCGTCCGGTTCTACGGAGAGAACGGTAGGTCTGGAGGGGCCTGACCTGTAGTGGGTCACGGCTGCCTGGGCGAGCGAACCCACGCCGACCGGAACGGCGACCAAGCCCGCCGGGGCGGCACCGGCTGCGGCCAGCTGGTCGTCGATCTCGGTGAAAAGGGTGGAGTAGCCCTCGACGATCCACTGCGGGACGCGTTCGTAGCCGGGCCATGCCGTGTCCTGGACGAGGAGGGCGGAGGGGTCGGCGGCCGCCACGTCCGCCGCGAGGCGCACCGCCTCGTCGTAGGGGCCCGGGACCTCGGTCAGGCCGGCGCCCTCCGCTTTGATCGCCGCCATGGCGGCGGGGTGGACGCCGTACGGGACGTAGACGTCGGCCGTCAGGCCCAAGAGGCGGGCCATCGCGGCGACCGCACGGCCGTGGTTGCCGTCCGTCGCCGTGATCAGCCGGACCGGGCCCAGTTCGCGCAGCCGCGACAGCGGGACGTCCGATAGCCGGTACCTGTCGCAGAGTGCCCGGTAGATCCCCCAGGAGGCGCCGAGGATCTTGAAGGCGGGGAGCCCGAGACGGGACGACTCGTCCTTCACGAACACGCGCTCCACCCCCAGTCCGGCGGCCAGCGGCGGCAGTTCCACGAGCGGCGTCGGCGCGTATCCGGGGAGCGTCCGGTGAAAGGCGGGGACGTCGCGGGGAGCCGGCGGGCACGTCCAGGCGCGGGCAGCCGGGCGGCTGAACCAGCGGGCGGGGGCGTCGACCATGGGACGTACGTTTCCGCAGCGGTCTATGGTCGGTCCAGCGAATGTTTCCGAGCGATAACCATCAGCTGAACCGATGAATGGACGGGCATGCTCGACCTGCACCGGCTGCGCCTGCTGCGCGAGCTGAAACACCGCGGGACGCTCGCGGCCGTCGCCGAGGCCCTCTCGTACAGCCCGTCGTCGATCTCGCAGCAGCTGTCCGTCCTGGAGAAGGAGGTCGGGGTCCCGCTGCTGGAGCCGGTGGGACGCCGGGTCCGGCTGACGGCGCAGGCGGAGATCCTCGTCGCGCACACCGAGGCGGTGCTGGAGCGGCTCGAACGCGCCGAGGCCGATCTCGCGGCGTCGCTGGCGGGCCTCACCGGGGTGCTGCGGGTCGCCGCGTTCCAGACCGCCGCGCTCGCGCTCGTCCCGGACGCGCTCAGCCGGCTCCGCGCCGCCCACCCGCGGCTGCGCATCGAGATCACCCAGCGGGAGCCGGAGAGCGCGCTGCCCGCCCTCCTCGCCCGGGACTTCGACCTCGTGATCACCGAGGAGTATCCGGGGGAGCCGGGGCCGCGCCCGGCGGGGGTCGAGTACGAGGAGCTCGGCGAGGACGAGATCCGGCTGGCGCTCCCCGGCCACACGCCGGACGCCGGCCTGAGTGGTTTGGGCGGCCTCCCGTGGGTCATGGAGCCGGTGGGGACGGCGTCCCGGCAGTGGGCGGTGAGGCTGTGCCGGACGGCCGGGTTCGAGCCGGACGTCCGGTTCGAGTCCACCGACCTGCTGCTCCACCTGCGGCTGGTGGAGCGCGGCCACGCCGCCGCGCTGCTGCCCGGCCTCGTCTGGGCGGGACGTCCCCCGACGGTCCCGGTCGTCCGGCTGCCGGCGGAGGACCGGATCCGGCGCCTGTTCACCGCCTCACGCCGGGGAGGCGGCGAGCATCCGGCCGTGCGCGCGTTCCGGGCGGCGCTCGCGGACGGGTTCGCGGACCGGAACCCGCCGTCCGGGGGATGACCCCGGCGCGGTTAGGGGTTTTCCCGTATGGCGGTTACTTCGCCCGGCGGGCAGAGTCGTATCTGGCAGCAGGGGAACGAGGCCCCTACGCAGGAAGAAGGCACACGATGTCGAACATGCCGACCCTCACCTCGATGACCGCGTCCGACTTGGCCGAGATCCTGTTCTGCAGCGGGCTGCAGGAGTCGGACCGTCCCTCCGCCGAGCAGGTCCGCGCGGCCATCGAGGACCGGATCGGCGCCTGCTCCGGCGACCGCTCCGTCTGCCTCGCGTTCGTCGCGCAGGAGGCGGGCGACCACCCCGAGGCGTACCGCAGCCGGATGCGCTGGGCGCTCAGCACCGTGTCCGAGGTCTATCCCGAGCTCAGCACCGCAGCCTGACGGAGCCGTCCGAAAGGGAGAATCCGATGCGTTCACCGTTCACCGACCGGCGCGAGGACATCCTTCCCCGCTCCCTCCGCGAACTCCTCGCCGCCGAGGCTCCGCAGACCGGGAACGAGAGGCGCCGCCGCCGCCAACGCAGGCTCAGGACGGCCCGGCGGGCTCCCTAGCCTCAGCGGCGCGACTTCGTCTTGGTTTGCTTCGTCGTCGTGCGCTTCGTCTTCGTGTGCCTGGTCGTCTTGTGCTTCGTCTTCGTGTGCCCGTCCGTCTCCCACTCGTAGCCGGGCGTGCCCTTCTTGCAGTAGCTGTCGCTGACCTTGGTGTCGGTCGCGTCGTGCTCGCACCACCTGTCCTGACCGCACGCGGTCAACCCGAACGCGGCGACCAGGACGGTCAGCGCGAGTGCGGCGGGACGGGTCTTGGACATGAGGGGCCTTTCTCTCGGACGACAACGCACGTCAGACGCCCGCCGTCCCGATCCCGTTCCTTTACCGGACGCTGAACGCCGTGACCGTGTCCGGCCGCGAACTATGCTGACGCTCGTGAGCGAAGAGCCGACGGAGGACCGTCCCGGCGGCGGTGGCCGCGAGTACCGCATCGGCGAACTCGCCTCGGCGGCCGCCGTGCCCGTGCGGACACTGCGCTACTACCAGGAGCGCAAGCTGCTGCCGCCGCCCCGCCGCATGGGCCGCATCGGCCTCTACTCCGAGGACCATCTCGCCCGACTCCGCATGATCGGGAACCTGCTCGAACGCGGGCACACCCTGGAGGGCATCCGGGAGCTGCTGTCGGCGTGGGAGCAGGGCCGCGACATCGGCGCCCTCCTCGGCGTCGAGAAGGCGGTGACGACGCCGTGGTCGAACGAGGTCCCCGTCACGATGACGCTGGACGAGCTGGCGGCGCTGTTCCCCGGCGAGGTCCGCCCGGATGCGGTGGAGCGGGCCGTCGCGCTCGGCCACATCGAGATCGACGGCGACCGCGTCACCCACTGGAGCCGCCGCCAGCTGGAGGCGACGGTGGCGCTCGTCCGCGCCGGGGTGCCGCTGGACGCGGTCCTGTCGGCCGGGCAGGAGCTCCAGCGCAGCATGGACGACCTCGCCACCATGTTCGTCCAGCTGATCAGCACGCACGTCGTGAAGAGCATCGACGACCATGACCTGGGTGAACTCACCGACACGCTGGCCCGGCTGCGTCCCGGCGCGCAGGTCACGGTCGAGGCGGGGTTCGCGCGGGCCATGGACCGCCAGGTCCGCGCGGCCATCGACCAGCTCCTCGGGCGCCTGACCACCCCCTGAGATCGCGATACTGGGGGCATGGTCGACGACGAGCGCTGGAAGGCGCGTTTCCGGGCCGCCCGGATGAGCCTGCCCCGATGGGCGCGTGACGCCCCGAACCGCAGCATCTACCGGTCGAACGTGACCGGGACATGGGAGATCTACGCGTGGGACCGGGAAACCGGTGCCCACCGTCAGATGACCGATCGTCCCAATGGCACGTGGATGGGAACCGTCGACCCGTCCGGCGAATGGCTGTGGTGGTTCGCCGACACGGACGGGGACGAGTTCGGCGTCTGGAACCGCGTCCCGTTCGAGGGGACGGAGAGCGAGCCGGCCGTTCCCGGGCTGGAGCCGTCGTATCCGTCTGGGCTGTCCCTGGGCCGCAGTGGTCTCGCCCTCGTCGGACGGACGACCGACCAGGGCAACACCATTCACCTGTGCCGTCCTGGGTCCGCCCCAGAGGTGCTCTACCACCACGCAGAGGACGCGCACGTCGCCGCCCTCTCGCGCGACGAGACCCTCATTGCGATAGGCCACAGTGAGCACGGCGACAGCCGGCACATGGCGCTGCGCGTGGTCCGCCCTGACGGCTCCACGGTCGCCGACCTGTGGGACGGGCCCGGCAAGGGCGTCTACGGCGCCGGATTCGCCCCGGTCGACGGCGATGCGCGGCTGCTCGTCAACCATGAGCGGCGCGGCCGGGACGAGATGCTCATCTGGGACCCGGTCGCCGGGACCGAGCACGAGATCGTCCTCGACCTGCCCGGCGAGATCGGCGCCGGCTGGTACCCGGACGGGACGGCGCTACTGATCTCCCACTCGCACGAGGCGCGCGACGAGCTGTACCGCTACGACCTGGAGAGCACCGCCCTGACCAGGATCGACACCCCGCGCGGGGTGATCGGCGGCGCCGACGTCCGGCCGGACGGGACGGTCGAGTTCTCATGGTCGTCCGCCGCCGAGCCGCCCGTGATCCGCTCCACGTCCGGCGCGGTGGTGCTCACCCCGCCGGGTCCTGCCGCCCCGCCGTCCGTCCCGGTCGAGGACGTGTGGGTGGACGGCTCCGGCGGCCGCATCCACGCGCTGGTCAGCAAGCCGGGCGGCGACCGCCCCTACCCCGCCGTCTTCGACGTCCACGGCGGCCCCACCGCGCAGGACGACGACTCGTTCGTGGCGACCGCCGCCGCCTGGGTGGACCACGGGTTCGCGGTCGTCCGCGTCAACTACCGGGGCTCCACCGGATACGGCTCGGAGTGGCGGGACGCCATCGAGGGCCGCGTCGGGCTCACCGAACTGGAGGACATCAAGGCCGTCCGCGACTGGGCCGTCGAGTCGGGCCTCGCCGACCCGTCCCGGCTCGTGCTGACGGGCGGCTCGTGGGGCGGGTTCCTCACCCTGCTCGGCATCGGCACGCAGCCGGACGACTGGAGCGTCGCCGTCGCCGCCGTCCCCGTCGCCGACTACGTCGCCGCCTACGAGGACGAGATGGAGGGCCTGCAGGCGTTCGACCGCTCGCTGTTCGGCGGCTCGCCGGACGAGGTCCCGGACCGCTACCGCGAATCGTCCCCGATCACCTACGCCGCGCGGGTCAAGGCGCCCGTCCTGATCCTGGCCGGGGAGAACGACCCGCGCTGCCCCATCCGGCAGATCGACAACTACCTCGGCCGCCTCGCCGAACTGGGCCTGCCGCACGAGGTGTACCGGTACGACGCGGGGCACGGCTCCCTGGTCGTCGAGGAGCGCATCACGCAGATGGCCGCGGAAATGAACTTCGCCCGCAAACATCTCGGCATGTCGTGACTTCTCCCGGGGGACGGGCGGCCGGCCGCCCGTCCCCCGGGTTTACAAGATCGAGCCTCGGGCATTCTCGCGTCGGCCGCTGATCAACGCGGCCGGCGCACCCCCCGGTACATCGAAGATCACCGATCGGGGGGAACCACATGACACGCCTTCGGCACGCCCATGCGCCCGTCCGGCACGCCTTCACCGACCGAATACCGGGCCTGGCCGTCCGCCTGACCGCCCTGGTCATGTCCCTGGTCACCGCCGCGACCATCCTCACCCCCGTCCCCGCCTCGGCAGCCGCCCCGCTGCCCCCGCCGCCGCCCCCCGCCACCGCACCGGCCGCCCTTGCCCCGGGACGCGATGCGCCCTTCGCCTCGGATACGCCGGCCACACCGGGCTGGTCTCCGGGGTCGGACGAGGACGCGACCTTGACGGCCGCGCAGGACATGCCGGAGGGCACGCCCGAGTTGGCCGAGTCGTCGCGGCTTGAGCAGCGGTTCGCCGAGTCGGCACTGCGCGGTTCCGGCATCCGGTGGCGTTCGACCGGGAACTGCTCCGACCGGACGGTCCGGACCTGCACCTCGTTCGAGGGCGTCCGGTGGGGGACGGTCAAGGGGCTGATCGGCTTCGCGAAGTCGAGCGGCTGCACGATCACCGTCACCGGCGGCACCGAGCGCGGCCACGCGACCGGCGCCTACAGCCACTCGAACGGCTACAAGCTCGACATCGCGCCCGGACGGTGCGTGGACGCGGCGATCAAGCGCTACCCGTCCGCCGGCACGCGCGGCGACGGCGCCCGCCTCTACCGCTCACCGGACGGCACCGTCTTCGCCCGCGAGAAGGACCACTGGGACATCACCTTCCACTGAGCCGCGACGCGGGCCAGGCACGGGTCAGACGCGGCGCGGGTCAGGCGCGGACCTCGCGGATGATGCCCACCAGTTCCCGCGTCACCGACTTGAAGCCCGGCAGGCGGGACATCGACACCATGCGGTTGACGAGCGGGACCGTCCGCTCGACGAGGAGGTACGTCTTGCGGCAGCCCGGCGAGCTGTCGTGCACCCAGTACAGGACGATGCCCATCGAGTAGATCCACAGCAGTTCGGGCAGCTCCGCCCGGAACTCCTTGTCGATCTTCAGGTCGGAGCCCTCGACGACCTGGCGGTAGATCGCGACCGCCGAGTCGCGGGCCGGACCGGACTCGGCGCTGAACGGGTTGAGCGGGCTGGTCGGCTCGGCGGCGAACTTGAAGAACTTCCCGGCGAACTCGTGGTACGGGACCATCGTGTCGACACGGGCCTTCAGGACGCCCAGCAGCCGGGCAGCGAACTCCGTCTCGGTGTCGAGGACGGCCCGGCAGGCAGCGGCGTGCTCGTCCTGCAGCTCGTCGTAGTACGCCTGGATCAGCTCTTCCTTGGACCCGAAGTAGTAGTACGCGTTGCCGACCGAGACGCCCGCCTCCTTGGCGATCGCCCGCATCGTCGTCGCCTCGTATCCGCGCTCCCGGAACAGGCGCAGCGCCGTCTCGACGATCGCGGCCCGCGTCTGCTCGGACTTCACGGCCTTCGTCTCGGTCACGCTTGCCACCCTAAAGCCCTCGCGCGACGTCCCGCTCATGCCGCGGACCCCGGCCCCCGCCGGCGGCGGCGGGTTCAGGCGGTCAGTTCGGCGGCTATCAGCTCGGCCGTCTGGGCGGTGTTGAGCGCGGCGCCCTTGCGGAGGTTGTCGCCGGACAGGAACAGGTCGAGGGCCTGCGGGTCGTCGAGCGACCGGCGGACGCGGCCGGCCCACGTGGGGTCGGTGCCGGCGACGTCGGCCGGGGTCGGGAACTCGTGCGTCTCGGGGCTGTCGCACAGGACCACGCCGGGCGAGCGGGCGAGGACCTCCTGCGCCTCGCGCTGGTCGGTGCGCTCCTCGAACACGGCGTGCACGGCCATCGAATGCCCGATGATCACCGGGACGCGGACACAGGTCGCCGACACCTTCAGCGCCGGCAGGCCCAGGACCCGGCGGGTCTCGTCGCGCAGGCCGAGCTCGTCGGACGTCCAGCCGCCGTCCTCGCCCGTCCCCGTCCACGGGACGACGTTCATCGCGAGCGGCGCCGGGAACGGGCCGAGGTCGCCGACGGCGCCGCGGACGTCGCCGGAGCGGCGGCCGAGCGCCCGGTCGCCGCCGACCTTCTCCAGCTGCGCGTACAGGGTGTCGGTGCCGTGCCGTCCGGCGCCGGAGGCCGCCTGGTAGGACGCGACGACCAGTTCCCGCAGCCCGTAGCGCGCGTGCAGCGCGCCGATCGCCACGATCATCGAGAGCGTCGCGCAGCCGGGGCCCGCGACGATGCCGCGCGGACGGTCCCGCACCCGCTCCGGGTTCACCTCGGGGACGACGAGCGGAACGTCCCGGAAGGCGCGGAACGCGCGCGACCCGTCGACCACCGCGGCGCCGTGCCGGACCGCGACCGGCGCCCATGCGGCGGCCACCTCGTCCGGTACCGCGAACACCGCCACGTCGACGCCCTCGAAGACCTCCGGGGCGAGCGCCAGCGCCTCGGCCGTCCTGCCGCGCAGCCGGAGGCCCCGTCCGGCGGAGCGTTCGGAACCGGCGAGGCGGATCTCCCCGTACACGTCCCGGCGGGTGGACAGCAGGTCGAGCATGACCGCACCGACCGCCCCGGTCGCGCCGACGACCGCGAGCGTCGGCAGGTCGGAGGCGAAGCCCCTCGTCGCACTCACATCCTCAGAACTACCGCCGTCCGCGCGCGGTTCCCGAAACGCACGGCGGCGCCGCCCGGAGGCGGACGTGCGGCGGCGGACGTGCGGAGCCGCGCCGCCCGCGGGGAGGCGCGGCCCGCGCGGAGGGTCAGCGGCCGGTGCCGCCGTAGACGACGGCCTCGACCTGTTCGGAGTCGAGGTCGAAGGCGTGGTGCGCGGCGGCGACCGAGGTGTCGACGTCGTCCTGGGCGACGACGACCGAGATCCGGATCTCCGACGTGGAGATCATCTCGATGTTCACGCCGGCCTCGGCGATCGCGCCGAACAGCTTGGCCGTGACGCCCGGGTGCGAGCGCATCCCGGCGCCGATCAGCGACACCTTGCCGATCCGGTCGTCGTAGCGGAGCGACTCGAAGCCGATCCGCTCCTTCAGCTTGTTGAGGGCGGTCAGCGCGGTCTGCCCGTCGGTGGACGGCAGCGTGAACGAGATGTCGGTCCGCCCGGTGGACGCCGCCGACACGTTCTGCACGATCATGTCGATGTTGATCTCGGCGTCGGACAGCACCGTGAAGATCGCCGCGGCCTCACCGACCTTGTCCGGCACCCCCACGACGGTGATCTTGGCTTCGCTCCGGTCGTGCGCGACACCGGAGATGATCGCCTGCTCCATGTCCTGTCCTTCGATCTCGCTGCTGTCGACGACCCACGTGCCCTCCTTCTGACTGAACGAGGACCGCACATGGATCGGGATGTTGTAGCGGCGCGCGTACTCCACGCAGCGCAGATGCAGGATTTTCGCACCGTTCGCCGCCATCTCCAGCATCTCCTCGTAGGAGATCTTCGGGATCTTGTGCGCGGCGGGCACGATGCGCGGGTCGGCGGTGAAGACGCCGTCGACGTCGGAGTAGATCTCGCAGACGTCGGCGTTCAGCGCGGCCGCGAGCGCGACCGCGGTGGTGTCGGAGCCGCCGCGTCCCAGTGTGGTGATGTCCTTGGTGCCCTGCGAGACGCCCTGGAAGCCGGCCACGATGCAGATCGAGCCCTCGTCCAGCGCGGTCCGGATCCGGCCCGGCGTCACATCGATGATCTTGGCTTTGCCGTGCGAGCCGTCGGTGATCACACCCGCCTGGGAGCCGGTGAACGAGCGGGCCTCGTGGCCCAGGTTCGCGATGGCCATGGCCAGCAGCGCCATGGAGATGCGCTCGCCGGCGGTGAGCAGCATGTCCAGCTCACGGCCCGGCGGCAGGGGGCTGACCTGCTTGGCCATATCGATGAGATCATCCGTCGTGTCGCCCATGGCGGAGACGACGACCACCACGTCGTTGCCCGCCTTCTTCGTTGCGACGATGCGCTGGGCGACCCGCTTGACGCCATCGGCGTCGGCGACGGAGGAGCCACCGTACTTCTGCACGACTAGAGCCACGGGTGGGCGCTCCTCGGATCGGGGTCAGGCGTTCCGGACGATGAGTCTACAGACGGCGCACCGATGCATTACGACCAGGTAACTCAGGCCGCACGGCTGCGCGGGCGGGGGCCCGGCGTCGGTGCCGCCGTCCGTGGCGGTTTCCGTGGTGAGCACGGAGGCGGCCCGGACGCCGGCCGGGGGAGGCTGTGACCACGGCGATCAGCCCGGCGGGACGGTCCGGGCCGATCATGAGCGACGACTACGGGAGCGACCATGGCCGGCAAGAGCGGTTACGAGGGATTCACGGCCGAGGAGCGGGCCGCGATGAAGGAGCACGCGCAGGAGCAGAAGGCGGCGGCGCGGCGCAGCACGAAGGCGGACAAGGCGGCGGAGGCGGCGCGGGACGTCCTCGCGAAGATCGCCGAGATGGAGGGCGCCGACCGGGCCCTGGCCGAGCGGGTCCACGCCCTCGTCACCGCCAACGCCCCGGAACTCGCGCCGAGGCTCTGGTACGGGATGCCCGCCTACGCGCTGGACGGCAAGGTCGTCTGCTTCTTCCAGAGCGCGGCGAAGTTCAAGGCGCGCTACGCCACGCTCGGGTTCAACGACTCGGCGCAGCTGGACGACGGCCCGATGTGGGCGACCGCGTTCGCCCTGACCGAGGTGACGCCCGAGGTGGAGGAGCGGATCACCGCACTGGTGAAGCAGGCCGTGAACTGAGGAGGCCCCGGGCGGCGAGGGCGGCGCGGCCCGCGGTGGCGTGCTCGCCGCCGGCGAGGAGCAGGGTGCGCGCCGACTGGTAGTGGCACCCGGCCGCGTCGAACGCCGCCGCGGTCGCGAGCAGCCGCGGCGGGTCGCCGTCGAGCAGCGCCTCCGCCCGGTCCACCTGGGCGGAGGCGACCGGGTTGCCGGCGACGGTCGTCCGGGCCACGGCGATGCGGTCGCGGGCATCCGGGTGCCTGGCGAGGACCGCCGTCTCCGCCCGGAGCGCCGCGTACCAGTGCAGCCAGACCCAGCAGACCCACTTCCACACCTGGTCGGGCTCCGGGGCGACACGTTCCAGCGCCGCGTCCGCGTCCCCGTGGTGGAGCAGGACCATCGCGTCGAAGACCGCGCCGTAGCCGAGGCGGTGGTCCGCTTCGGGGCCGGACTCGTCGACGATCGCGAGCCAGCGGGCACGGGCGTCGTGGTCGCCGCGCAGGCCGTGGATCATCGCGACCGACGCGGCGGCGGGGCCGGACGACCGTGACCGCAGGCGGCCGCTGTGCTCCCACGCGTCGAGGAACCGCACGCTGGTCGCGAGCACCTCGCCGGCTTCGCCGCTGAACGCGTCCGCGACCAGGAGCCAGGACGTGGCGTGGTGGCCCGCCTCGGCCAGCAGCGGATGGCCGGCGAGGCGCCCGCCCCACCGGCGGGCCCCCGGCAGGTCGCCCACGCCGACGGCGGTTCCGGCGGCCATGGCGAGGGCGTCCATCAGCTCGTGCGTGCCGGCGGGGCCGCGCGGTCCGGACGCCAGGAGATCGATCCGGCGCCGGGCGGCGCCCGCGGCGGCGAAGCCGTCACCGGCCCAGCTCTGGGCGCCGGACAGCGCGTCGAGGGCGGCGGACTCCGCCACCGGATCGCCCGCGCGCCGGGCGAGCTCGACCGCGCGCCCGGCGTGCCGCACCGTTTCGTGTGCCGGGTTGTCCGGGTCGCCCTGGACGGCGCCGAACGCGTCCGCGACCACCGCCGCCTCGGCCAGCGCGACGGCCGCCTCGGCGGCCGGGGCGTCGCCGGACAGCTCCCGCGCCTCCGCGAGCATGGCGGCCACCTCGTCCGCGGGCGGGGTCCGCTCGAACGAGCTGGAGAAGCGGTACGCGACGGTCGCGGCGAACGCCAGGTCGCGGCCGGCGCCGGCGGTGTCCCCGGCCCGGCGGGCGGCCTCCGCGGCGGCGCGGTGCAGGCGGAACATGTCGCCGTCGAGGCTGCGGCACCCGGCCACCGCGGCCGCCTGCCGCAGTGCCGCGGGGGCTTCGGCTTCGTCGGCGAGCCGGGCCGCCTGCTCGAACCGCTGCTGGGCCTCGCCGAGCAGGTTGCGGGCGAAGGCCAGCCCGGCCATGGACGAGGCGAGCCGGCAGGCGTCCGCGCGCCGCTCCGGCCGGTCGGCGGCCCAGGTGAGGGCGGCCCGCATGTCCTCGGCGACGGCGTCGAACCGGGCGCGCCAGTCCGCGCCCCCGGTCTCGGCGAGGGCGGCCGCGTTCGCCAGGCACCAGCGCAGATGCCGGGCTCGGACGTCCGCGAGCTCGCCGGCGTCGGCGAGCCGCTCCGTCCCGTACTGGCGGATGGTCTCCAGTGCGTGGTACCGGGTGCCGGACTCGGCGGGTGCCACGCCGAGGAGGCTCTGCTCTGCCAGCCCGCCGAGCCCGCCGACGACCGCGGCCGGATCGAGCGGGGCGAACCCGGCGACCTCGGCGGCCGCCTCGGCGGTGAACGGCGCGACGAACACCGACGTCCGGCGCAGCAGTGCCCGGTCCTCCGGCTCCAGCAGGTCGTGGCTCCAGTCCAGCACCGCCCGCACCGACCGGTGCCTGCCGTCGGCGCGGGGCCCGCCGGTGAGGATCCGCAGCTGGTCGGACAGGCCCGCCGTGAGACCGTCCAGCCCGAGCGTGGACCACCGCGCCGCCGCCAGCTCGATCGCCAGCGCCATGCCGCCGAGCCGCTCGCAGACGGCGACGACGCCCTCGCTGACCGCCGGGCCGGTCGGCCGCCCGACCGCCGCCGCCCGGTCCATGAACAGCGCCACCGCCTCCGACTCGTCGCCGCCGGCCCGCGACAGCGGCGGGACGGGGAAGATCCGCTCGAACGGCACCATCAGCCGGGCCCGGCTCGTGACCAGCACCCGCAGCCGCGGGCAGGCCGCGAGCAGCCGCTCCAGGAACGGCGCCACCCCGTCGCGCACGTGCTCGCAGTTGTCCAGCACCAGCAGCGCCCGGCGGTCCGCCAGCGCGGCCGGCACCGCGTCGTCGATGTCGCGGCCTGGCTGCTCGCCGACGCCCACGGCCGCCGCGACCGCCGCGCCCACCCGCCCCGGTTCGGTGACCGGGACCAGGTCGGCGAACCACACGCCGTCCTCGAAGTCGCCGGCCGCATCGGCCGCCACCGCGAGCGCGAGGCGCGTCTTGCCGACCCCGCCCGGCCCGGCCACGGTCACCAGCCGGTGCGTCCCGACCGCCTCGGCCAGTTCCCGGCGCTCCCGCGTCCGGCCGATGAACGCCGTCAGCGGCGCCGGCAGCGCGGGCGCCGGCCGCTCCTCGCGGGCGAACTGGGCCGCGTGCCGGGCGAGCGCCCGCCGGTCCGGCAACTGCAGCTTGCGCAGCAGCGAGGACACGTGCGACTCGACGGTGCGAACGGAGATGACCAATCGTGCGGCGATCTCCGCGTTGCTGAGGTGCTCCCCGAGCAGCGCGAGGACTTCGGCTTCCCGGGCGGAGATCAGTGGGCGGGACACCGGCTCATTATCCGCAACGATCCCCGTGCCCGGTACGGAGCGGCGGGTGTGAAACGCGCCGCCCGGAAACGCGGATCTTCTCAGCGGACCACCCGGAAGTAGGACAAAGCGTCTAGATAACGGCGGGTGTGGGCGGAGGGACGCGGTTCGGGTCGTCCACCGGTGGTCCACCGCGTCCGCACGGCGGTGACCGAGCTGATGGGAGAGCTGATGGGCGCGTTCGACGAGCTGCCGAGGGTACGCCGGGGCCCGCTGCATTCGCTGTACGCGGCGCTGCGGCGGCGGGCCCCGCAGGTGTCCGCGACGCGGCCCGGGGACGGCGAGGACGTGCTGCGCGTCGCCTACCGGGGCCGGGCGGCGCAGGTCGTCTGGGACGACGGCCTGGAGGTGTTCGCATGGGCCGCCGCGGACGGCGGGCCGATCGGCCCGGACGCCGAGAAGGCCGCCGAGGTGATCGCCTCGGCACTGGACGCGCCGGTGAGCCCCGGCGCGCCCGGCTAGGCCGTGGCTGCCTCGGGTGCGGCGTCGGGGGCGACCTCGGGGGCGACGTCGACTTCGGGCGCGACGTCCAGGCGGGCGTTCGCGACGAAGGCGTGCAGGGCGCGCAGCGCGGCACCGGCGTGGTTGCCCCAGTGGTTGAAGTAGGAGTACTGCCACCACCAGAGGGCTTCGAGGGGGCGGTCCTGGTTGTAGTGCCTGAGCCCGTGGACGAGGTCGCTGGCGACGTCGACCAGGTCGTCCGACAGGCGGTAGGACGTGGGCTCGGTGTCCTTGTACGGGTCGAAGACCTCGACGTACTCGTCCAGGGCGACGAGGCGCTCGGACAGGCCCTGCCGGACGGAGTCGAGGTCGGGGTCGTCGCCGACCTCGGGCTCCCAGTTGTCCGGGAGGATGACGTCGGCGCTGGCGCCGAGCTGCGCGCCGGCCAGGATGACCTGCGACACCTCGAGGAGGAGCAGCGGGATCGTGTGCGTCCCGCCGTCGCCGCGGGCGACCGCCTCCAGTCCGTTCAGGTAGTTGTCGACGTGGCACGCCACGCGCTCGGCGAGGGCGTTCCAGTCCTGCGGGCTGTTGGTGTCAGACATCGAGCAGCCTCCGTCCTTCGAATGCGCGGCCGAGCGTCACCTCGTCTGCGTACTCGAGGTCGCCACCCACCGGCAGGCCGCTGGCCAGACGGGTGACGGTAAGGCCCATGGGCTTGACGAGCCGGGCGAGGTACGTCGCCGTGGCCTCGCCCTCCAGGTTGGGGTCGGTGGCGAGGATCAGCTCGGTCACCGTCCCGTCCGCGAGGCGTTGCATCAGCTCGCGGATGCGCAGGTCGTCCGGGCCGACGCCCTCGATCGGGCTGATCGCGCCGCCGAGGACGTGGTAGGTGCCGCGGAACTCGCGGGTCTTCTCGATCGCGACGACGTCCTTCGACTCCTCCACGACGCAGATGATGTGGGGGTCGCGGCGGGCGTCCCGGCAGATCCGGCACTCCTCTTCTTCGGCGACGTTCCCGCACGTCTTGCAGAAGCGGACCTTGTCCTTGACCTCCTTGAGCGCCTTCCCGAGCCGTTCGACGTCGGCGGGGTCGGCGGCGAGCAGGTGGAAGGCGATCCGCTGCGCGCTCTTGGGGCCGACGCCGGGCAGCCTGCCCAGCTCGTCGATGAGGTTCTGGACCACCCCTTCGTACAACGGACCCCTCCTTTCCTAGTCGTCCCGGTCATGCGTGGTGCGTGGTGCTTGGTGCGTGGTGCGCGGTGCGGCGCCGTGCGCGCTCAGGCGCCCTGGCCGCCGCCGAGGCCGGGGAAGCCGCCGGGGAGGTCGCCGCCGCCCGGCAGCCCGCCGCCGAGCCCCTGGGCGAGCGGCCCCATCTTCTCCTGCTGCAGTTCCTGGGCCTCGCGGGCGGCGTCCCGGATCGCGGCGAGGACGAGGTCGGCGATGGTCTCCGCCGTGTCGGCCGGGTCGGCCGGGTCGACGGCCTTCGGGTCGATCGCCAGGCCGACGACCTCGCCCTGCCCGTTGACGGTCGCCGTGACGAGCCCGCCGCCGGCGGTGCCCTTCACCTCGGTCTCCGCGAGCTCGCGCTGCGCCTTGAAGAGCTGCTCCTGCATGGCCTGCGCCTGCTGCAGGAGCTCCTGCATGTTCAGCTGACCACCGGGTTCCACGGTGCACTCCCTCTTCCGGCCCCCGAGGGCCTTCTCTCTGGCGCTCCGCCAGCCACCGGACGTCCGTCCCCCGAGACTACGGGTTCGCGCCATCATGCGGTAAGTACGCCCGTCGCGATCTTGGCGAGTGTGGTCCCGCCCCTGTCCCGAGTCAAACAACGGCGTCCGCGGCCGCTCCCCGCAACGTGTGGCTGGGCGGCGGCGCCATCGTCCTCCCGGACGTCGTGGCCGCAGGGAACCCCGCCAGGGTGATCCGCTCCTTGTGAGCCCGGCTCCGGTGCGGACGGCTACGAGTTGTCGATCTCGCGGATGATCTGGCCGCCGAGTTCGCGCTGGATCAGCGCCATGCCGTTCATCTCGGCCTCGGTGCCGTCGGCGTCCGCGTCTCCTTCGGGGTCGACCTCGTCGCTCTCGTCCATGGGTGCGGGTTCGGGGGGCGGCGGAGGCTCGTCCGGCGGGGGCGGCGGCGGCTCCGGGGGCCGTTCGGTCTTCGGGGCCTGCTGCCGGGCGGCAGGCTGTGCGGGCGGCCGTGGCGGTGGTGCCGGGTTCGGCGTGGCCGCCCCACCGAACCCGCCGCTAGGGCCCGGCCTGCCGGGCGGAGGCCCCGCGGGCGCGCCGCCGACGACGGTCTCGATGCGCCAGTCGACGCCCATCCGCTCCTTGAAGACCTCGCGGAGGACGGTGTCGCGGCCGCCGTTGACGAAGCCCAGGCGGCGCCCCTCCGCGTCGAAGCCCAGGGTCAGCACCTTGCCGTCCAGCGACACCGGCTGTACCCCGGCCATGATGACCATCCAGGTGGCGCGGCTCTTCTGCTTGACCGCCTCGACGACGTCCGGCCACAACCGCTGAACGGTCCCGAAGTCCATACCCCCGGCCGGATTCGCCTGCGGAGAAGCAGACGCGCCTCGGGCGGGACCGGCTCCGGCGGGAGCGGCTCCGGCGGGGGCACCAGGTGCGTTGCCTGACGAACCGGCGCGAGGTGTGCCGTGGCGGTTATCCACAGAACCGTGTTCTGGTGGTGCCGGGGCGGGGCGCTGGTTGACACTGGAAGTGGGGTCGCCCCCCTGGGAGGGCGGGGTGTGTTCTCCGCGCGTTTGAGCAGCGGCGTCGCGTCCTTGTCCTCCGGCACCCTGCTCCGCCCGCGCTTGCACCGGCGGCGCTTGCACCGGCGTTGCGGGCGGGGGGGCTGCGGTCGCGAAGGCCTGCGTCAGGCCGGCTCCGCCGCCCTGGCCGCCCGCGAGGCCGCCCTGGGATGCCTGACGTTCCAGCCGGTCGAGGCGGGCGAACATCGACGCCTCGTCCTCGTAGGCCGCGGGCAGCAGGATGCGGGCGCAGATCAGTTCCAGCAGCAGCCGCGGGGACGTGGCGCCGCGCATCTCGGTGAGCCCGGTGTGCAGCAGGTCGGCGGCGCGCGTCAGTTCGCCCGGCCCCATCGAGGACGCCTGGCGCCGCATCGCCTCCAGCTCGTCCGGCGGGACGTTCAGCAGCCCGGTCCCGCCCGCCTCCGGGACGTTCGACAGGATCACCAGGTCCCGGACGCGTTCCAGCAGGTCGGCGGTGAACCGGCGCGGGTCCTGGCCGCTCTCGACCACGCGGTCGATGGAGGCGAAGACGGCGGCGCCGTCGCGGGCCGCGAAGGCCGCGATGACCTCGTCCAGCAGTGCGGAGTCGGTGTATCCGAGCAGCGAGACGGCCCGCGTGTAGGTGATGCCCTTCTCGTCCGACCCGGCGAGCAGCTGGTCCAGTATCGAGAGCGTGTCGCGGGCGGAGCCGGCGCCCGCCCGCACCGCCAGCGGCAGCGCGGACGTCTCGTAGGGGACGTTCTCGGCCCGCAGGATCTCCTCGACGAGGTCCTGCAGCACGCTCGGCGGGATCAGCCGGAACGGGTAGTGGTGGGTCCGGGACCGGATCGTCCCGATGACCTTCTCCGGCTCGGTGGTCGCGAACACGAACTTCAGGTGCGGGGGCGGTTCCTCGACGAGCTTCAGCAGCGCGTTGAAGCCCTCGCGGGTGACCATGTGCGCCTCGTCGATGATGTACACCTTGAAGCGCGCCGCGACCGGCGCGAAGAAGGCGCGTTCCCGCAGGTCGCGGGCGTCGTCGACGCCGCCGTGGGACGCGGCGTCGATCTCGATCACGTCGATGTGGCCCGTCCCGGCCGGTCCGAGCGCGACGCACGAGTCGCATTCGCCGCACGGGTCGGGCGTCGGCCCCTTCTCGCAGTTCAGCGAGCGGGCGAGGATCCGGGCGCTGGACGTCTTGCCGCAGCCCCGTGGACCGCTGAACAGGTACGCGTGGTTGATCCGGCCGTTGCGCAGCGCCTGCTGCAGCGGCTCGGCGACGTGCTCCTGTCCCTTCAGCTCGGCGAACGTCGCTGGCCGGTACTTGCGGTACAGCGCCAGACTCATCGGGGGCCCGCCCTCCTGGACAAGCAGAGCGTCAGAAGCACAGTGCTG
This sequence comes from Actinomadura latina NBRC 106108, assembly GCF_001552195.1. Lineage (GTDB taxonomy): Bacteria > Actinomycetota > Actinomycetes > Streptosporangiales > Streptosporangiaceae > Spirillospora > Spirillospora latina. The sequence continues at coordinate 123,836 of NZ_BCQS01000003.1, read as the reverse complement.
CCTTAACCAAACACAGTGCTGCCTTCAAACAAAGCACAGTGCTGCCTTAAACAAGGGACCCCCCGCACACCCGCCAGAGCCTGCTTATCCTTGCTGCCTTCCGGCCCTGGGGAGGTTCACAGGATGACGCCATGCGAGGGGTCTGCCCGAAGTCTATGCCATCCCCGGCCCTGGATTGCCACGCTTCCCGCGTAGTCTCCGCCTCATGCCCGCCTCGCACCAGGACACGCTCCTGCACATCGCCGAACGATCCCACTGGGAATCCGCCCGCGCCGCCGGTGTGTCGTACACCATGTCCACGCTGGGCCGGACGCTGGGCGAGGAGGGCTTCATCCACTGCTCGTCCGACATGGCCCAAGTGGACGGCGTCCTCGGCCGCTTCTACGCCGGCGTCCCGCGCGAAGACCTGGCTCTCCTGACCATCGACGTGTCCCGGCTGGACGTCCCGGTCCGCTACGAACCCGCAGGCGACGAGCTCTTCCCCCACGTCTACGGACCGATCCCGGTCTCCGCCGTAATTGATGTCGGATCACTGCCTGAGAACCGGTAGGCTTCCCCGTGGAGGATTCGCCTAGTGGCCTAGGGCGCACGCTTGGAAAGCGTGTTGGGTTCACGCCCTCGCGAGTTCGAATCTCGCATCCTCCGCCACATCGAGGCCGGTGCCCGCGTCGGGCACCGGCCTTTCGCATGCCGTCCCCGCTAGAGGGGCGGGCGGACGCGGCGGCGGCGGATCGCGTCGTCCGCGTCGAAGCGCAGGAGGATCTCGGCGAGCAGCCCGCGCGTCTCGGCGATGCGTTCCGCGCCGAACCGGGCCGCCAGTTCCGCGTCGAGTTCGGCGCGCAGGGTCCGCGCGGCGCGCACCGCAGCCTGACCGTGCTCGGTGAGGTGCAGCAGTTTCGCCCGCGCGTCCTCGGCGGAGCGCCGCCGGGCGAGCACACCACGGGCTTCCAGGTCGGCGACGGCCTTGGACGCGGCCTGCTGCGTGACGCCCATCCGTTCCGCGAGCGCGGTGATCGACAGAGGTCCGGCGACCACGTGCTGGATCACCACGCCGTCGTTGAATCGCAGGTCGGCGAAGCCCTCCGCCGCCAACCGCCGCTGTATCCGGTCGGCCATGGCCCAGCCCGCGAAGAGGGCCAGGAGTGACAACTCCAGGTCGCCCGGCCTACTATTCACAACCATGGTTGTGGAAGTTAGCAGACCGGGGACCGCTCTTCTCACGGAGTTCGTCCGGATCGCCCACCGGATCGTGTGGTGCTCGCTCGCGACGGTCGACCGCCTGGACCGTCCTCGCTCCCGCGTGGTGCACCCGTACTGGGAACTCGCGGACGGCGACGTCACCGGATGGGTCTTCACACGGCCGGCCTCTCCCAAGGCCGCCCACATCGCCCATCGCCCGTACGTCTCGTGCTCGTACTGGGACCCCGCGCAGGAGGTCGCCGTCGCGGAGTGCGCGGCGGAGTTCGCCGACGACGCCGCCGCGCGCCGCAAGCTATGGGACCTGTTCGAGAACGCCGCACATCCGCTCGGCTACGACCCCCGCATTCTGGGGGCCGACGACCCCCTGGACGAGAAGATCACCGTCCTGAAGATGACGCCCTGGCGCCTCAGCACGCTGAACCGCACCTGGCGGCGCGCATGAAGCCCGTCCGGGCGGACGCGCACCGGTCGTGGCCGCGTCGGTAGGCCGGTACTAAATAACGAACGGCCTGAGCTGCGAGGTAATTGGTTTACCGGAGGAGGCAACTCAAGTGACACGTGTTGTTGCGTTGCCTTCTCCGACTGGAGGGCGACGCCGTAGACTCGAAGCGTGATCTTCAAGGCGGTCGGTGACGGAAGGCCCTATCCGGACCACGGGCTCTCGTCCCGGGACTGGGCCAAGATCCCGCCTCGCCAGGTACGCCTCGACCAGCTCGTCAGCACCAAGCGCGAAATGGACCTGCAGTCGCTGCTCGCGAAGGACTCCACGTTCTACGGCGACCTGTTCCCGCACGTCGTCCAGTGGCAGGGCGAGCTCTACCTGGAGGACGGCCTGCACCGGGCACTCCGGGCCGCGCTGCGCCAGCGGTCCGTCCTGCACGCCCGCGTCCTGGACCTGGACGCCGTCGGCATGGGCTGATCAGCGCGTACGGGCCGGCGCGAGAGCGGGAGCCCGCTCCGGACGGGTCCGCGGCTCGGCCGGACGGACGAATCCGGGCCGCGTGGCCAGCAGCCCGAAGACGATCTCGGGCACGACCAGCGCGAGCATGAGCACGATGGCGACGTCCCAGCCGCCCGTGGCATCGTGCAGCACCCCGACGGCGAGCGGCCCCGTGCCGGCGAGGAGGTAGCCGCCCGTCTGCGCCATCCCGGACAGCCCCGCCGCCACGGACGGGCTCGGCGAGCGCAGGCTGAGCAACGTGTAGGCCAGCGGGAACGCACTGCCGGTGCCCACCCCGAGGACGACGACCCACGCCCAGCCTGCGGACGGGGCGAGCAGCAGCCCGGCGAGGCCCAGCACCATGGTGACGGCGACAGCGGCGACGACCGGGCGCTGGTCGCGCAGCCGCGCGGCGAACACCGGGACGACGAAGCCCAGCGGAATGCCGACGATCATCATGACGGAGACCATCATCCCGGCGGCGGCCGGGGCGAACCCGGCGTCCTGCATGATCTCCGGCAGCCACGACATCAGGACGTAGAACATCAGCGACGTCAGCCCCATGAAGGCGGCGACATACCACGCGATCGGGGAGCGCAGCAGGGAGCCCTCACCGCGCGGAGCCGCCACGGGAGCGGTCGGCGCGCGGCGGCCGCGGAGGGCGAGCGGCCCCCACACGAGCACGGCGATCAGCGACGGGACGGCCCAGACGGCGAGGGCGAGCCGCCACCCGCCCGCCTCGTCCAGCGGCACCGCGAGTCCGGCCGCGACGGCGCCGCTCGCCGCCATGAGCATCATCGCGAGCCCGGTGAGCGAGCCCACGCGGGACGGGAACGCGCGCTTGATCACGGCGGGCATGAGGACGTTGCCCATCGCGATCCCCGCGCCCGCCAGGACCGTTCCAACGAACAGCGACACCGGGGACTGCACCACGCGCAGCACGATCCCCGCCGTGATCATGACGAGGGACGCGGTGATGGCGGCCTCGGTGCCGAGCCGCCGCGCCACGACCGGTGCGACGCCCGCGAAGACGCCCAGGCACAGCACCGGCAGCGTGGTGAGGGCGCCGACCTCGGTGCCCGACAGCCCGAAGACGTCCCGCAGTTCGCCGAGCACCGGGGCGATCCCGGTGATCGCGGCCCGCAGGTTGACCGTCAGCAGCACCAGCCCGGCAAGCGACCACACGGCCGTGGCACGGGACACAGGAGTGGCAGAACTGTTCATCTCACCTTGCTCGTCGTCACATCGTCCCGGCGTCGAACACCGGGGCACGTTCGTCTCCTGACCGCGCCTTCGGCGATCAGGGCTTGGGAAGGGCCTCGCGGCCTGGCGCTCGGCCCGGCTCGGCGCCCCGCGCCCGGCCCCGCCCGGGGCCGGGCGGGGTGGTGGAGGCGAGGATCTGGTCGAGGCACGCGTGGGTGGCCGTCGTCGCGGCTTCGGCGTCGCCTGCTTCGACGGCCGCGGCAATGGGGCCGTGGGGGACGTCCGCGTGCTCCAGCAGGACGCCGGCGGCGCCGATGCTGGCCCGCAGCGCGGCGCTGAAGTCGCGGTACAGATCGGTCAGGACGCGGTTGTGCGTGGCTTCGACGACGGCGGTGTGGAAGGCGAGGTCCGCCTCGACGAACGCGACGTGTTCACCGGCGGCCCAGGCGGCGTCGCGGCGCGCGAGCGCCACCGCGATGGCGGCGATGTCGGCTTCGGTGCGGCGGGTGGCGGCGAGCCGGGCCGCCTCCACTTCGAGCCCGCGCCGGACCTCCAGGATCTCGACGAGTTCCGCCGTCTCCAGGCGCCGCCGCACGGCCCCGGACAGCTCGCTCGTCGCCCGCACGTACGTCCCGTCGCCCTGCAGGCTCTCCAGGAGCCCCGCGTGGGTGAGTGCGCGGACGGCCTCGCGGACCGTGTTCCGTCCGACCCCGAGCGTCTCCGCCAGCACCGGCTCCGGCGGGATCTTCGCGCCGACCGCCCAGCCTCCGCCGACGATCTCGTCCCTGAGCTGGCCGATCACCTGGTCGACCAGCGATGACCGCCGAGCCGTGCGCAGCGTCATCAGCAACCTCCGGTCAACCAATCATCCTACGTTTAACCCTAAAGCAAGATCGGGCCGATTCTGTTCCCCGCTGCGTGGGAGATCGGTCACTCATGCCCTCGGCGCACGGCCTCGGGCGGGACACGGCAGAGCATCCGCGGCAGAACCGGCGCACGCGCCGATCGTCTCGGCGACCCGGTCACCGAGATCCCCACCGGTCCCGTCGGTCCGCCCGGCCGCAGTGCAACGCGGCGGGTGGTCAGAGGCCCGGGTCGTCGTGGGGGCCGTGGAGGGAAGGCGTCCTCGCGCCGTGGGGCGAGGACGTGATCTGGGACGCGGAGAGGCCGGCGGCCTGCAGGGCCTGGCGGTAGGCGGCGGCGGCGCTGTCGGTGTCCTGGACGAGTTCGTGCAGTTCGCCCAGTTCCCTGAACAGGTGCGCCGCCGGACGCCCGGGAGCCAGCGCCGCGAGCTGCTCGGACGCGGCGCGAAGGACGACCCGCGCGGCCGTGCGGTCGCCCTGCGCCACGCGTGCGCGCGCGAGGACGAGCCTGGCCAGGATGGTCTTCTGCGTGCGCACGGCGAGGTCGCTGCCAGGCTGCGGGGTCACGGTGTGGGTGCTCGTCGGGGCGGCCAGCGCCAGCCCCGTGTCGAGGAAGCGCTCCAGCGTGGCGATCGCGTCGTCCAGTTCACCGACCAGAACGAGCGCGCGCGCCTTGGCGATGGTGCTCTCCGTGGACTCTTCGCCTTCGAGACCCGCCGTCCCTTGGAGAAGCTCCAGTGCCTCTTGCGCGGCCTCATGCGAGCCTTCCGGCCGCGGACGTTCGACCCCGAACTCACTGGACGGCTTGGCCCCCGGAGGCGCGATGGCCGAGAACGGGACGACGCCCCTGAGCAGCGCCTTGGCGCCGGCAAGGGCGAGGCGGGCGCGACTCTGCACGGGTGTGGAGTCGCTGCGTGCCGCCAGTGCCTGATCGGCGAAGTACAGGGAATCGCCGATGGTCCCCTCCTCCAGTGCCCGCATGCTGGCCCGCTGGTACTGGACGCTCACCAGCTCGTCCTCAGCGGACTGCTCGGGGTGGAGGAGGCGCCGTCCGAGCTCGTGCGCGCGCACGGGGTCGGATCGATCCACGTAGGCGAGGAGGAGGATCCGCCCGGCCTCGGTGTATTCGTGTCCCACGCCGAGCCCGAGCTGCTCCAGCCGTTCGACGGCGCGCTCACCGAGCGCGATCGCCTGCCCCAGGTCGCCGACGGTGTGGTAGCACCTGGCCAGCGCGATCACGGGCGGCAGCCAGCTGGCCCGGCCCGGGTCGCGTTCGGCCTGCTCGCGCAGCTCCTCGAACAGCGCGATGGCGGCGTCCGTCCGGCCCAGCTCCTCCAGGGCGCGGGCACGGCCCCAGCGGGCGCGGGACGTCAGGTCGGGGTCGTCGCTGCGGGCGATCACCTCATCGAAGCCGGTCTCGGCGGTGGCGGCGTCGCCGCGCAGCAGCGCGAGGTGGGCGTGCCGCTCCCGCACCTCCAGGTGCGCGCGCTGCTCCGGCTCGACGCCCTCGGCGAGGTACTCCGGGGTGCAGCCGAGGCGCTCGGCCAGCATCCGCAGGACGGTCGGCGTCGGCGTGCGCTTGCCCGACTCGATCAATGAGATGTAGCTGTCGGAGAGGTCGTGACCGGCGAGCTGCGCCTGCGACAAGCGTCTGGTCAGCCGCAGGTTGCGGACGCGTTCTCCGACGTTGCCTGGACCCGGCATGTGGACTCACTTAGCGGAAGTAAACAGGCGGCTGGGGTGCCGACATGATTGCACATTGCGGGTTATCGCACATCGACGGCAATGAAGCGAGGATCGAAGACGCCGTCCGGCCGAGCCTGTCCCGCTCCGGCGCGTACGTCGCCGGAGCGCGGTGGCCCGCCGGTTCGCGGCGGTGGCACGTCCGGCGGTCGCGACGTCTGTCACCCCGCCGACGGTATCCGACCGAGCGCTCAAGATCTTGAACACCGCCGATATTGACCAGTCCGCCGCGCTTTCCGGTCAGCCGCGCGGCTCCGGCGAGCGGACGGCGGCCGGACGGACGGCCAGGTCAGATCAGGTCAGATCAGGTCAGGAGGAGCACGCCGGCGGCGGACCGCGGCGAAGGTCACGCCTCCGGGTCGGGGCCGCCCTGCGGGCCGGGGGAGGTCGGGACGTCCTCCGGCTGCCTGGGCCGACGCGGCGGCGGGGGCGGCGGCAGCGTCTTCTCCACGGGCTCCGGGTTCTTGTTCGGGAAGATCATCTCGCAGACTTCGAGGTACAGCTGCTCCGGGTACGGCAGGTAGTCCACGTTCGTGAGCGCCTGGTCCTGGCCGGCGGACTCCAGGATGAACTCCCCGTAGCCGAGCATGCGGCCCGCGATCGTCCGCTTGAAGCTCATGTCGGTGACCTTGGCCAGCGGCATCATCGCGACCCTGCGGGTGATCAGGCCGGTGGTCAGCAGCATCCGCTGGTTGGTGATGACGAAGTAGTCGACGGACCACTCCGCGACGCGCCACACGAACCACGCGAGCAGGATCAGCCAGATCCACCAGATCCAGCTGATGACCGTCCCGGCGTCGCTGGCGACGGTGTTGCTCAGCACGCCCGCGACGATCAGGCCGCCGAGGACGAGCCCGACCGGGACCATCAGGATCGCCGGGTGCCGGCGCACCGTGATGACCTGGTTCTCGTGCGGGAGCAGGTACTTGTTGACCGACGCGGGCGCCGAGTCGCCGGGGGTGACGAGTCTCATCGCGGCCCCGTCACGCGAGCGCGTTGACGAAGGCGGCCAGGGAACCGGCGGCGGACGCGATGCCGTTGGCGGCGCTCTCCACCGACTGGGCCGCGCCGTCCGGCTGCTTGATGACGTAGAACGCCACGAAGGCCACCGCGGCCCACGTCACGTACTTCTTTGCGGGCACGGCTGCCTCCCGGAGCGTTGACTCACGGACCCCGGTCCAGTTTCGCACAGCGCACCCGACCGGCAAAGCAAGCCCTATGGCGCGTTGTCCATGGCGCGGCGTCCAGGGCGCGGTGTCTATGGCGCATGTCTATAGCGCGTTGTCTTCGCGCGTTGTCTAGGGCGCGTTGTCGAACGAGGAGCGGCTCGCCTTGCGGCGCTTCTCGGCCGCGACGGTCGCGAGCACCTCCAGGTGCCGGCGCGCGATGCGCTCCACGAAGTCCGGCGGCGCCGACCCCGTGACCTCCTCGGCGCCGTAGCGCGCGGCGGAGACGCACCTGTCCACCGTGTCGGCCCCGTGCACCCCGTCGAACTCCTCGCTCAGCCGCTCGCCGATCACGGCGTAGCGCGGCAGATCGTCCCCTTGGTGAGCCATGACGTGTCCTCGTGCTCGCTCGCACCGCCCGGTCCCTGACGGTCCCCTGTGCCGGGACGGCGGAGGGGAACGCGCACTGGCGCTCCGTAGGGAAGTTGGTACCCCCTGCGGCCGGATACGAACATCGCAGGTCACGTCCGGTATCGGCCCGTGCCGCGGGGATGGGGGCCTCGGGAGGGAGGGGTCAGACGACGCCGTACAGCCGGTCCCCCGCGTCCCCGAGGCCGGGCATGATGAATCCCTGCTCGTTGAGGTGCGAGTCGATCGCGGCCGTCACCACCTTGACCGGCGCCGAGATGTCGGAGAACGCCTGCTCCAGGTACTTCAGCCCCTCCGGCGCGGCGAGCAGGCAGATCGCGGTGACGTCGTCGGCGCCGCGGTCGATCAGCAGCCGGATGGCGGCGGCGAGCGTCCCGCCGGTGGCGAGCATCGGGTCGAGGACGTAGCACTGCCGCCCCGACAGGTCGTCCGGCAGCCGGGTCGCGTACGTCTGGGCCTGCAGCGTGCCCTCGTCCCGGATCATCCCGAGGAACCCGACCTCGGCGGTCGGCAGCAGCCGCGTCATGCCGTCCAGCATCCCGAGCCCGGCGCGCAGGATCGGCACGACGAGCGGCTTCGGGCTCGCCAGCTGGACGCCCTGCGCCTCGACGAGCGGGGTCCGCACGGTCGCCTCCGCGACCCGGACGTCGCGGGTGGCCTCGTAGGCGAGCAGGGTGACCAGCTCGTCCGCCAGGCGCCGGAACGTGGGGGAGTCGGTGCGGACGTCCCGCAGCGTGGTGAGCTTGTGCGCGACGAGAGGATGATCGACGGCGAGGGTCTGCATGGCCTCACCGTAGCCCACACGGCCCTGCCCGGCCGGACCCTGCCGATCTAGGATAGGACGCCGCTGAGCTGGGCACGATGGCCATATGAACAGCGAGAGCGATCACCAGCCGAGAGGACCGGCGCCGCCCCCCGAACCCCCCGAAGGCGCTGCTCACGCACAGGCTCCCGAGACCGCGCCCCCGCCCGCGCCCCCGCCCGCGGACGCCGAGGTGACCGATGTCACAGGCACCGATGTCACCGGGGACGCCCCGCCGCGTCCGGGCCCCCAGGGCGACATCTCCCCCGAGCAGGTGCGCGAGCACCTGCGCCGCAGGGCGATCTTCCTGCGCGAACTGGCGGAGGCCCGTGAGCTGCGCGCCCGGGTGACCCCGCACCGGTCCCGCCGCGCGCGGATCCACGCCGCCCTGCGCCGCCGCACCTTCCGCATCAATTGATGCGGATTGGATAGGTTCTTGGCGCCAGGTACCAGCAAGTGGTGCCGCCTCCCGGTTTCAGCTCCGGGTGCGGCGCCGAGTTTGACGGTGGGGCACGCGAGCGCGCGCCGCATCTGCGACCATGCCCTGGCAGAAGACGCGCCGGTGGGGTGGAAATGACGGATGTGGACGCGACGGACTTCGCCGTTGTGGTGTATCGGGAAGACGAGGGCTGGGAGGCCGAGATCCTCCCGGTCGCGCTGACCGAGGACCTCGCGGGGCTGATCCATGCCCTGCGCCAGCAGCCCAGCCTCGGCGGCACGATCGGGCTGGTCTCGGTCGGCGACGACTTCTTCGTCGCCATCCGGCTGCTCGGCGACGACGTCATGGTGTTCCTGTCGGACGTCACGGCGTCGGTCGACTGGCCGCTGGCCGTCCAGGTCCTGGAGTACCTGGACATCCCGATCCCGGACGACGAGGAACTCGACCAGGTCCTCCCCGTCGGCGACATGTCGATCTTCGCCGACCTGGGGCTGGACGAGATGGAGCTCGGCGCGATCTCCGGCGACCTCGAGCTCTACCCGGACGAGATGCTCCTCAGCATCGCCGGCCGCATCGGCGTCGCCCACGCCTTCGAACGCGCCCTCGACACCGTCCCCTAACTCGGGAAGCCGTGGGTGCGGGCATAGGCGTTGAGGCCGGCCCAGTCGTCGCCGGTGTGGCTGTGGGCCGGGTCCAGGCAGCCGAGGCTGATCGGGCGTTTCGCGCCGTAGCGGGGTGCGCGCGGGTCGGGCGGCGAGTCGAAGTCGAGGACCTCGGCGATGTTGCGGGCGGCGGCGTCCCGGACCGTCAGCGGCTCCAGGCCCCACCGCCACTCGATCGCCTTCAGCACGGACGTGTGGTCGTACACCTCGTGCGCGACGGCGCCGCGCCGCGCCCGCGGGGAGATCAGCAGGCAGGGGACGCGGAAGCCGCGCAGCCCGGTGCCGAGGTCGGGACGCGGGTCCGGGCCGGCGGGCGGCGGTACGTGGTCGAAGAACCCGCCCCACTCGTCGTAGTTGATCACGAACAGGGTGCGCGGCCAGTTCGGTGAGCTGACGACCGCCGTGTAGACCTCGTTCAGGAACGCCTGCCCGAAGCGGATGTCGGCGAGCGGATGCTCGTCCTCGGACATGCCCGGCAGGAAGAGCTCGCCCAGGAAGGCGGGCTCGACGAAGCTGACGGCGGGCAGCCGGCCGTGCCGGGCGTCGCTGCGGAACTCCGCGATGTTCCGGCTGATGTCGAGGTGCCGGAGTCCCCAGAGCGCCGTGAACGGGACGTCGCTGAAGTAGTAGCGGCAGGAGACGCCCGCGGCCTTCAGCCGGTCCCAGACGGTGGGGGTCTCGGAGATCGTCAGCGTGTTGGAGATCCGGTCGGTCTGCGCCGCGTGCTGGAAGATCCGGTTGGGGAACGTGGACGACATGACGGCCGGGAAGTAGCGGTCGCAGACCGTCCAGTCGAGGGCTGCGTGGCCGTGAAAGCCCAGGTCGGGGCCCTCGTAGTAGCCGATGGAGAAGACGTCGTTGCCGCCGGCGCGCAGCCATCCGTCGCATGCGCCGTCGTTGTACTCGATGCGTCCGCCCGCGTACGAGTGGTCGGGGTCCTGGAAGCCGCAGCCCCACGGCACCTTCAGATGGTGGGTGTCCTGCGGGTTGCCCTCGGCGTCGGTGAAGGTGAGGCCGGCCTGGCGTCCGTCCGCGCCCGGGAGCCAGCCCATGTAGTGGTCGAAGGACCGGTTCTCCATCATCACGACCACGATGTGGTCGATGCCCGACTCCTCCGGGTCCGGGAGTTCGGCGACGGGCGCGCGCTTCGCCGCCGCGAGCCGGGCCGCGTGCGCCTCGGTGGACGACCCGCCGGCCGCGCTCGTCGCGAGGATCGCCGCGGCGCCCGCCGTCCCCGCCAGAAACCCGCGCCTGGTGAGTTCGTCCGCGCTCATGGCTCTCCTCCGGATCGGGGCCGCTGTGCAGTATGCGGACTTCTGCGACACGAGGGGAAGGACGGCGGCCGTCCGCCACCGGACAAAACCCGAAGTTTATTCACAACCGGCGCCGGGCAGGCGATGCCGGATTCCGCCCCGCACAAGGGGTGTGACCGGGGCAACCCCGTGGGTCACAATGAGCACGTGTCCTACTTCGCCGCCGTGTTCGCCCAGACCCCGCAGGGCTGGGTCGGCACCGAGGCCGTGCTCGCCGAGGCGGACCACGTCGACGACGTCGCCGACCTGATGCGGGAGGCCGCCGTCGAGTCCTACGGCGACCCGGTGCTGCTGATGATCGAGCAGGACGACGACTGGTTCGCCGTCGTCCGGCTGGACGGGGAGAACGAGCCGCGCGCCTTCATCTCCACCGTCCGCGAGGACGGGCTCGGCGCGCTGTTCCAGCAGCTCGTCGGCGAGGTCCCGGACGGCGACTCCGCCGGCGACCCGGCCCTCCTCGAAGACCTCGGGCTCGACGCCAAGCGGCTCACCGACCTCGGCGAGCGCGCCCTCCCCGGCGACGCGCTCCTCACCGTCGCCGAGCACGCCGGCTTCGGCGAAGAGTTCGACCGCCTCCGTGACTGACCCGCCACCCCGCGCCCCCGGCGCGAGCGAGCAGGCCGAGCGGGCGGGCGGGGGCGACCCCGTCATCGCGGGGTTCGTGCCGGCGATGCGGCTGGCGCTGGAAGAGGCGCGGAAGGCGTTCGACGACGGCGAGATCCCGGTCGGAGCGGTGGTTCTGGACGCGTCCGGCAAGGTCATCGGGACGGGCCGCAACGACCGGGAGCATTCCGCGGACCCGACCGGGCACGCCGAGATCGTCGCGATGCGTGCCGCGGCGGCGTCCCTCGGGACGTGGCGGCTGTCGGGCTGCACGCTGGTCGTCACGCTGGAGCCCTGCACGATGTGCGCGGGCGCGTCCGTCCAGGCCCGCCTGGACCGCGTCGTCTACGGCGCCGTCGACCCGAAGGCCGGCGCGGTCGGATCGCTGTGGGACGTCGTCCGCGACCGCCGGCTCAACCACCGGCCCGAAGTGATCGCCGAGGTGATGGCCGACGAGTGCGCCGCACCGCTTATCGAGTTCTTCACACGCCGCCGAGTCGGGTAGGCTCTCCCGCGGTGGTGTCGCCTAGTGGACGAGGGCGCACGCCTCGAAAGCGTGTGAAGTGCAAGCTTCCGTGGGTTCGAATCCCACCACCACCGCCACACTGAGCAGTCGACGTCAGGGGCGGCACCTTCCCGGGTGCCGCCCCTGACGCGTTGGATGTCATTGGTCATGTTGTTGTACAGGTGGCCATTGGTCGCCCTGGCTCGAAATGCGGCGGGCGAAGGCTCCTCAGCCGACCGTGACGAGGGCCACGCCGGCGACGGCGACGGCCAGGCCCACGCGCTGGACGGCGCGCAGGCGCTCGCTGTAGGCGACCCTTGCGAGCATCACCGTGATGGCCGGATAGAGGGACGTGAGGACGGCGGCCAGGCTGAGCATGCCGTCGTGGACCGCGAGGAAGTACAGGACGTTCGCGCCCGCGTCCAGGCTGCCGGACAGTAGCGCCAGCCCGATCATCGTCCGCCCGGATACTCGCGGGCCCTTGTCGCCGCCGCGGAACGCCAGGAGCAGCAGCGCGACGATGACGACGACCGCGTTGCCCAGGCGTGCGCCGACGATGGGCCAGAGGCCGCTGCCGTCTCCGGCCTCCTTGAGGAGGACGAAGAAGACACCGAAGCAAATACCGGATACGCCGGCCATGACCGGGCCCGAGTCGAGGAGCCGCCGCCACCCGTCCGCACGTGGCGCCGCGGTTCTCGCGGGGTCGTTCGCCTCCATGCTGACCAGGCCGATCGCCACGAGGCACAGCAGGACCCCGAGCAGGACGGACGCGTCGAGGCGCTCGCCTTCCGCGATGCCCACGGCGACCGGGAGAACCGCGGCGGCCAGCGCGGACACCGGTGCCACCACGCTCATCGGGCCGCGCGCCAGCGCCCGGTAGAACGTGATCAGTCCGGCGCCGCCGGCGATCCCGGCGACGAAACCCCAGGCCATCGACCCGAGGCCGGGGCTGCCGCCGCTGAGCAGCGCGGCCACCAGGACCACCGCGAGGCCGATCGGAACGCACCAGGTCAGTGCCCGGATCGCGGTCGATCTGCGGGTCACCGTGCCGCCGAGGAAGTCGGCGACCCCGTACGCCAGCGCGGCGCTCAGCGCGAGGACGGTGACCATCACCGCCCGCCGATGAGCCGGCTTTCGATCCGCACGTCCGGCGTGATGACGCGGAGGCGCTCCGCCAGCCGGTCGCCGGCCTCGGCCAGCCGCTCGATCGGGTACGGCTCCAGGCGTTCGAGGAGGAACAAGGCGTTCTTCGTGTCCTCCGTGAGCCTGGTCCGGACGCACTGCCGCCAGTTCCAGCGCCGGCACGTCACGCCCGCGTCGTCCCGCCAGACGACCTCGCCCACGTTGGGGTGCTCCACGGCGGGCTGGCCCCCCGCGACCACGTCGAACGGCTCGTCCCCCGTGGCCCTGACCAGCCGCGCGGGCCCCTGATAGGCGTCGAGGTCCTCACCGCCGATCGGCAGCGCGTACTCGACGCTCACCGCGTTGTAGGCGTCCACGACCCTGTTGATGGACGGGAGCGCGTCGGCGCGTCGGAGCAGGGCGTCCACCGACGGCCGCGTCCGCTGCGGCTTGGCTCCGAACGCCCGGTACGCCTCGCGCCACGCCTCCACATGCGGGTTCCCGGCGTCCGCCTTCCCGGCGGCCTCGGCCAGCCACCCCTCCGACACCTGGTCGCTCGCCCCGTTCGCCAGCCCTTCGGCGGTCATGACGAGCACGGCGAAGTCCGGCCGCAGCTCCAGGACGGCCTCGTCCACGCCAACCCGCTCCAGCATCCCAACCCCTCCGTCGGTCACTTTAATGACATTGCCATATCACTATACCGACCGACGACCTCCGTGCCCCAGCAACCGCGCCATCCAGCGGTCAGCCCTCCGGCAACGATCCGGCAGAGCATCCCCGACCACCGCTAGCACCCACCGATGACTGAACGACCGAGTGTGGGGGGGTCGGCTTGGGACTGCGGGAGACTGATCGGTGTGGGTTGGGCGGGGCGCGCGCTGCCACTGGCGGAGGGCGTCCGGTATGTCTGGTGGCAACGCCGACTAGCGCTGGAGGGCGATTGAGCGGGCGGGAGGCGATCGGGGAGGCCGTGGCGCGGACCGTGCGGGCGCTGCGGGCCGGGCACGGGTGGAGCCTGGACGAGCTCGCCGGGCGGGCCGGGGTCAGCAAGGGCGTGCTGGTCGGGCTGGAGCAGGGGCGCGGCAACCCGAACCTGGGGACGCTCATCCGCATCTCGGACGCGCTCGGCGTGCCGCTGACGCGGCTGGTTCAGGTGGAGGAGGAGCCGCCGGTGCGGATGTTCCGGCCCGAGCGGCACGTCGTCCTCTGGGAGGGCGAGCACGGCGGGACGGGGACACTGCTGGCGGGGAGCGATCCCAGGCCGTCGCTGGAACTGTGGGACTGGGTGCTCCGGCCCGGTGAGACGCGGGAGAGCGACGCGCACGTGCCGGGCACCAAGGAGATCGTGTTCGTCCAGGAGGGCACGCTGACCCTCGGTGTGGACGGCCGGACGGACCTCGTCGAGGAGGGCGCCGCGGCCGTGTTCGTCGGCGACCGCCCCCACTCGTACGGGAACGCGAGTGAGGCCGACGTTCGGTTCATCCTCGCCGTCCTGGACCTCTGACCCCCGCCGACCGGAGGCCGCGCGGAGCGCGCCGGTCACGACGCCGAAGGACCGCGGCGGGCGATGCGCCGTCTCGCGGGGCCGCCGCCGGGTCAGGAGGTCAGGCGGACCGGCATGGCCAGGTAGCGGTAGCCCGTGTCGGTTTCGGGCGGGGCCTCCTCGTCGTCCTTCCTGTCGGGGATGGCGGTGAGGAGGGCGGCCTTCGTGGGGCCCGCGCATTCGAGGCGGGCGTATTCGGTGTCGATGCCGGCGAGGCCGTCCAGCAGGTACTGGGGTGCGAAGGCTATGTCGATGTCGTCGCCGGTGAGGGTCGCGGCCAGCGCCTCGTTGGCGCGGGCTGAGTCGCCGGTCGCGGCGCGGATGCGGACCTCGTCGGCGGTGAAGGCGAGGCGGATGGGGGTGCCGCGCTCGGTGACGAGGGCGGCGCGTTTGATCGCCTCGACGAACGGGGCGACGGGGATCTCGGCGACGGACGACCAGGTGCCGGTGAGCCGGGACCGGTAGTTGATGTACTGGTCGTCCAGGAGGCGGCTGGTCATGCTGCGGCCGCCGCCGGAGACGCCGATGAGGGTGTCGGCGGTGCCGCCGAGGTCGATGGCGACGTCCGCGCCCCGCTTGATCGCCTTGGCGGTGTCGGCCAGGGTGCGGGCGGGGACGACGACGCCGGCGGTGAAGGCGGGGTCGTCGGGCGACCAGGTCAGCTCGCGGGCGGCGATGCGGTAGCGGTCGGTGCAGGCGAGCCACATCGTGTCGCCCTCGATGTCGATGCGGACGCCGGTGAGCATGGGCAGAGTGTCGTCGCGTCCGGCGGCGGGGGTGACCTGGGCGACCGCGGCGGCGAACACGTCGCCGGGGACGGTGCCCGCGCGGGCGGGCGGCTCAGGCAGGGTGGGGTAGTCCTCGACGGGCAGCGTCAGCAGGCCGAACTCGGCCGGGCCGCAGCGGACGACCACCTCCGAGCCCTTCGTGAAGACCTCCACCGGATGCGGGGGGAGGTTCCGGACGATGTCGGACAGCAGCCGTCCGGGGACGAGGACGCGGCCCGGTTCGGTGACGGTGGCGTCCTCACGGGCGTGCGCGGACACCTCGTAGTCGAACGCCGCCAGGGTCAGTTCGCCCTTGTCGGTGACCTCGATGAGCATGCCCGCGAGGACGGGCAGGGCGGGGCGTGTCGGCAGCGTCCGCGCCGCCCACGCGACGGCGTCGGCGAGCGTCTGCCGGTCGACTCGGAACTCCACCTCGATCAGCCTTCCCACGGTGAACGTCTATGCCGAGCACGTTAGCCCCCGCCACTGACAGAGTCGGTCAGAAGAGGGTCGCCTCGTCGTCCCGTGTGCGGGTCTTGCGCTCGAAGTCGAGGAGGTAGCGCTTGCGGTCGAGGCCGCCGCCGTAGCCGGTGAGGGAGCCGGTGGAGCCGACGACGCGGTGGCAGGGGACGATGACGCCGACCGGGTTGCGGCCGTTGGCGAGGCCGACCGCGCGGGACGCGGACGGGCTGCCGATCTCGGTGGCGAGTTCGCCGTAGGTGGTCGTCTCGCCGTAGGGAATCTCCTGGAGTGCCGCCCAGACGCGCTGCTGGAAGGGCGTTCCGCGGAGGTCGAGCGGTACGTCGAACTCGGTCAGTTCGCCCGCGAAGTACGCGGTGAGCTGCGCGGCGACGGTCGCGAAGGGTTCGGTGTCCGGGTCGGCCGGCGGCCCGAAGGTCCCTTCGGACGGAAGGTGCCGCTGCTTCTCCATGTAAAGCCCTGACAGGGCTCCGTCCGTGGCCACCAGGGTGAGGGGGCCGACGGGGCTCTCCAGGACGACGTGTGCAGGCATGAGGTTCCTCAGTGTGCGGGAAGCAGGTTGATGGGGTGGTCGCCCGTGGCCCACAGGTACTGGACGGCATAGGCCCGCCAAGGACGCCATCGGGCGGCACGCCGGGTCAGGGCGGCCGGGGTGGCCGGCAGGTCGAGGGACTTGGCGGCGGCGCGGATCCCCAGGTCGCCTGGGATGAAGGCGTCCGGATCGCCGAGAGCGCGCATCGCGATGGTCTCGATGGTCCACGGACCGAAGCCGGGTAGCTCGGACAAGCGCGCGCGGGCCTCCTCCCAGTCACTCCCTACGCCGAGGTCGATGCGGCCGTTCGCGAGTGCGTCGACAAGGGCGAGGAGGGTGGCCCGACGGGTCTTCGGGAACGCGAGCGCCTCGGGCTCGAGTCCGTCCAGTGCGGACGGAGTCGGGAAGAGGTGCGTCAGTCCGCCACTGGGGTCGTCTATGGGATCGCCATAGGCCGTGACCAGCCGTCCCGCATGGGTGCGGGCGGCGGCCGTCGACACCTGCTGTCCCAGGACGGCCCGCACGGCGAACTCGGGAGCGTCCACGGTGCGGGGTACGCGTCGGCCCGGGGCCTTGTCGACCAGTGGGGCGAGGGCGGAGTCGGTGCGGAGCAGGTCGTCCACGGCGACGGGGTCGGCGTCCAGGTCGAGCATCCAGCGGCAGCGGCTGATCGCGATGGTGAGGTCGCGCAGATCGGTGAGGCTGAGCGTGCAGGCGACGTGGTCGGGCTGGGGGCGGAGGGTCGCGATGCCGTGTCCGTGGGGTAGGCGCATAGCGCGGCGGAACGCACCGTCCCGCCATTCTTCGACGCCTGGGACGGCGGTGGCCGTGAGGTGGCCGAAGAGGTTGTCCGGGCAGAGCGGCGCACGGAACGGCAGCCGCAGGGAGAGCGCCCCTGAGCCGGCCGGCGGATGCCCCTTGGCCACACGATCCCGCAACCCGGTGGGAGTGAGCGCGAAAACCTCGCGGACGGTGTCGTTGAAGGCCCGGATGCTGGCGAATCCCGCCGCGAACGCGACGTCCCCCATCGAGAGGGGCGTCGTTTCGATGAGGAGCCGTGCCGTCTGAGCGCGCTGGGCTCGCGCCAGGGCGAGCGGGCCTGCTCCCAGTTCAGCGTTGAGTTGGCGCTCGATCTGGCGTGTGCTGTAGCCGAGCCGTCCCGCGAGGCCGGGCACGCCCTCGCGGTCGACGACGCCGTCGCCGATGAGGCGCATGGCCCGCGCGACGACGTCCGCCCTGTGGTTCCACTCGGGTGAGCCGGGGGACGTGTCAGGCCGGCACCGCTTGCAGGCCCGGAAGCCGGCCTGCTGCGCCGCGGCGGCGCTGGGATAGAAGCGCATGTTCGCGGGCTTGGGCGGGACGACCGGGCAGCTCGGACGGCAGTAGATCCCGGTGGTCACCACCCCGGTGAAGAACCAGCCGTCGAAGCGGGCGTCCTTCGACTGGACGGCCCGCACGCACCTCTCCACGTCCTCGTGCATGCACCCAGCATCACCGATGGCGACGTGGCCTCACTAGCGAGAAAGCGACATCATCGTCGGCGATCCTGCGGTCGCGCTCGACCGATCGGCATGACGTCCCAGGTAATCGATCTTCCGTCTCCGGGTTGGCAGCGTAAGGGCCACGAGCACGAACCCCACCGATCAGACGGGAATTACGAGATCGGCCCCGAGGGCGGGGAGGCGCTCGTCGTCGGCTTCGACGTGGCGGTGTTCACCGAGGACGGCCGCTTCGAGCGCGTCCACGGCTTCCTCGACAAGGTGCCCGGCTGAGCCGGCGTCCCTTCGCGTGCCGGAGCCGCCGAACCGCCGGAGCCGCCGAGCCGTCCGGCACCACTTGCCAGGGGGAGGAGCACCGTGGATCCCGGAGTCCGAGAACCATGGTGCTCCCTTCAGGCGCGGCGCAGGAAGGCGCCGACGATGGCCGCTCCGGCAAGAACGATCGCGGCATTCACCGCGATCGCGGTGTGGACGCCGCCGAGGACGGACGTGTTCGCGGTGGCCACCGCGCTCATCACGGGGATGCCGAGCGTGATGGCGACCTGCTGCGTCATGGTGGCGAGGCCGGTCGCGAGGCCCTGCTCGCCGTCCGGCAGTCCGGACGTCGCGATCCCCATGAAAGCGACGATCGCGACAAGGTTCCCGAAGCCCCCGATCGCGGTGGCGGTGAGCAGCAGCCCGAGCCCGCCGCGCGACTCCCCGAGGCCGAGCAGCGCGGCGGTCGCCGCGGCCTGCAGGACGAGCCCGGCCACGAGCGCCGTCCGGCCGCCGAGCCGGCCGATGATCCGGGGTGCGGCGACACCGCCGGCGAACGTCCCGGCGCCGAGGACGCCCAGCGCCAGGCCGGTGGCGAGCGGCGCGAAGTCCAGGACCTTCTGCAGATAGAGCGTCAGCAGGAACACCAGCGACGTTTCGGTGGCGAAGGCGATGAATCCACCCACGTTGCCCCAGGTGACGGTCCGGCGGGTCAGGACGTGCAGCGGTGCGAGCGGGGCCGGAGAGCGCCGCTCGACCAGGACGAACACGGCGAGCAGCACGGCGGCGGCCGCGAGGGCGCCGATCGCGAGCGTGGAGGTCCAGCCTCGCGATCCGGCCGTCGTGATCCCGTACACGAGGGCGAGGAGACCGCCGGTGACGGCCACCGCGCCCGGAACGTCCAGCTTCGCGCCGTCCCGTGCCCGGCTCTCCGCGACCACCCCGGGCGTGACCGCGAAGATCAGCACCGCGACCGGCACGTTGATCAGGAAGGCCCAGCGCCAGCTCAGCAGGTCGGTGAGCACCCCGCCGAGGATCGCGCCGACGGTGAACCCGGCCGACATGAGCGCGCCGCTGAGCCCGAGCGCCCGCGTCCTGAGCGGCCCCTCCGGGAAGGACGTGGTGAGCAGCGACAGTGCCGCCGGGGTGGCGATCGCCGTGGCGAGCCCCTGCAGGACCCGCCCGGACAGCAGCATCCCCGGTGACACGGCCAGCCCGCCGATCAGGGAGCCTCCGGCCAGGAGGGCCATGCCTGCGAGCAGCATCCGGCGCCGTCCGAACAGATCCGCTACGCGACCGAACAGGAGCGTGAAACCGGCGGCGGGGAGAGCGAACGCCGTAGCGATCCATTGCAGGTCGTCCAGGCCGAAGCCCAGTCCACTGCCGACGACCGGGAGCGCGACGTTCAGGATGGAGAAGTCGATGGCGAGCATGAACTGCGCACCGAGCAGCAGAGTCAGTACCAGCTTGTGCCGCGACGACATCCGCCCAGTGGGGGCGGAGACACCGGTGGTGAGTGCGGTCATGCAAGAGACCATCGCTGCCTAGCGCGCGCCTACCCAGCCCCCGCTCGTTCGTACCACTGCGAGTAGCAGGCTCAGCGCCGAGAACCCGCCGGATAGCCTCGGCGGCATGGCGCGCAACACCGAGCTCGGCGAGTTCCTGAAATCGCGGCGGGCACGGTTGCGGCCCGAGGACGCCGGGGTCCCCGCATACGGGACGCGGCGGCGCGTCCCCGGGCTGCGGCGCGAGGAGCTGGCGCAGCTCGCCGGCGTCAGCGTCGCCTACTACATCCGGCTCGAGCAGGGGACGGCCGGCGGCGTGTCCGCGGAGGTCCTGGACGCGGTCTCGCGGGCGCTGCGGCTGGACGGCGACGAGCGCGCCCACCTGCACCGTCTCGCGCATCCGCCGCGCCGCGCGCCCGGCGCCGAACCGCCGCGCCTGCGGGCCCCGCTCCAGCACCTGCTCGACTCGATCACGCACGCGCCCGCGTACGTCGTCGGCCACTACACGAACGTCGTCGCCTGGAACCGGCTCACCGCCGCCGTGTTCGTCGACCTCGCGAACGTTCCGGCGGAGGAGCGGACCTGGTCGCACCAGATCCATCTGAACGCCGGCTACAAGGCCCGGCTGGGCGGCAACTGGGCGGCGGTGGCCCGGCGCAACGCCGCCTACCTGCGCTTCCGGTCCGGCCAGGACCCGGACGACCCGGAGCTGCGCGCGATCATCGAGTGCCTGCGGGAACGGAGCCCGGATTTCCACCGGATGTGGTCGGCGCACCACGTATCGGACCTGACGCACGGCGAGGCCCGCATCGAGCACCCTGACGTGGGACGGCTCGTCCTGCCGTTCGAGACCCTGCACCTGCCCGGCGACCCCGACCTGAGTCGCCTGATGCTGTACGCGGCAGAACCGGGCTCGCGTTCGGAAGCGGCGCTACGGAAACTGGCGGAGACGTCCACCTGTCTTTCCAGCGCCGACCTGGCCTAGCGCGCCGCGTGAAAGTGGGCTTCGCGGTCCAGCGTGGCCAGGGTGGTGTTGAGGACGACTATCACGGCGAACACGATCGCCACCGTTGCATGGCCCACGCCATAGAACGCCAGCCCGCCGGCGCCGAACACCACGGCCTTCACCGAGAGGACGAGCGGCAGCGCGACCTTGAATCGGGCCCGTGGAGCGGCGAACAGGCCCCACAGGACCATCGCGGCCACCGGCGTCCCGACGCCCAGGACGATGTTGAGGAACACGTTGCCGCCGGTCGTGAATCCCCACCACGCCAGAGCGACGATGGCCGCGACCTCCAGAAGGAAGGCGAGTCCTTCGTTCAGCGCATGCAATGGCCCAGGTAGACGCACCCCGATACCGTACCTGCTGTGGACGAGATCTCCTGGCGGGAGGACGGCCGGGACCATCGCGTCCGCTGGCGGTCGGAGAACGGCGCCCCACCGCCCCGGCGCATCGTGGTCGCGGACGACGAGACCCGCGCCGACGACGCCTACCGGCTGGCCTGCGAGGGCACCGCGCTGCTGTGGCGCGGCGACTTCCAGAACGCGCGGCAGCTCCTCCAGGCGATGGCACGGCGAATCGACCGCCCACCGCGCCGCCGCAAACCCCAGCCGGAGCCGTCCCAGGTGCAGGCTTTCCACCTTCACCGTCAAGCACGAGCCCAGCGCGCGCGGACGCTGGGCATGCTGCTCATACCGTTCGACCCGGGACATGTGATTCCGCTGCGTCGCGCACCTTCCGTCCAGGACGCCTGTACGGAGGCCTATGGGCCGGACGACCAGCCCTACGTCACTTCATTGCGCGAGTTGCTCGGGTTGATCGGGGCGTATGAATGGCGTGTGAAGGGCGTCCCGATCCCCGCGTTGGGCGGCGACCGGATACATCCCCATTACGGAGTCTTCTCGCCGGTCAGAGGGGAGTACGTGGACCTGGTCGGTGAGGCGCCGCTTCCACCGGCGGCGACGGCGTTCGACATCGGAACCGGTACGGGCGTCCTCGCGGCGGTTCTGGCCCGTCGCGGTGTGGAACGCGTCGTCGCCACCGACCTCGACCCGCGCGCGCTTGCCTGCGCCAAGGAGAACTTCGAGCGGCTCGAAGTGGAGGTCGAGATCGTCCAAGCCGACCTGTTCCCGGACGGACGAGCCGGGCTCATCGTGTGCAACCCGCCATGGGTGCCCGCCAAGCCCACCTCACCCCTCGAACGCGCCGTCTACGACCCGGGCGGACGGATGCTCCGCGGGTTCCTCGCCGGCCTCGCCGACCGTCTGGAACCGGACGGCGAAGGCTGGCTGATCCTGTCCGACCTGGCCGAGCACCTCGGCCTGCGCACCCGCGACGAACTCCACGCGCTGTTCGAATCGTCCGGCCTGCGGGTTGCCGGCAGGCTCGACACGAAGCCCGCCCACCCGCGCGCCGCCGACCCCGACGACCCCCTCCACGCGGCCCGCGCCGCGGAAACCACGTCCCTCTGGCGGCTGCGCCGCATTTCGTCGTGATGACGGCGCCTGCGTGTCAGGTGTGGCTGCGGTGGGCGGTTTCGTGGCCGATGACGCGGAGGAGGGCGAGGGCGTCGGGCGTCGCGGTGCCGGGCGGCGGGGTGAACACGACGAGCCGCTGGTCCTCGGCCGGGGTGAGCAGGACCTCCGCGTCGAACTCGATCGGCCCGACCTCGGGGTGCAGCACCCTCATCCGGCCGGTGCGGCGGACGGCGACCTCATGCAGTTCCCACAGCCGGGCGAACTCATCGGAAGCCTCCCGGAGCCGCCGGACGAGCGCCCGCGCCCGCTCGTCGTCGCCGCGGCGGGCGGCGGCGGCGCGCAGGTCGGCGACGTGCATGCGGCTGTAGTGGTCGTGCTCCTCCGGCGGGTAGGCCTGCCGGACGAACGGGTCGGTGAACCACCGCCAGACGATGTTGCGGTCAGGCCCGTCCACAGTGCAGACGCAGCCGAAAAGGGATTCGGCCATGGCGTTCTGCGCGAGCAGGTCACCGAGATCGCCGATGATCTGCGCGGGCGTCTCGTCCAGCCGGTCCAGGAGGTGGAGCAGGCCGGGCCGGACGTGCTCGCCGGCGAAGGGCCCGGCGGGCGGGCGGTGCCCGGCGAGGACGTACAAATGGTCGCGTTCGTCCTCGGTGAGCCGCAGCGCGCGGGCGAGCGCGCCCAGCAACTGGGCGGACGGCTGCGGACTCCGGGCCTGTTCGAGCCGCATGTAGTAGTCGGCGGACATGCCCGCGAGCTGCGACACCTCCTCGCGGCGCAGCCCCGGCGTGCGCCGCCTCGGCCCCGCCGCCAGGCCGACGTCCTGCGGGCGCAGCCGCTCCCGTGAGCGGCGGAGGAAGTCGGCGAGGTCGCGGCGGTTCATGCCCATGCCTCAATGATCCGCGCTCGGGACGCACTTGAGGCTAGGACCGTTCGTCCTAGCCAGAGCGGTCCGCTCCTCAGCCCCGCCGCGCGCTGGCAGCGTCGAGGGCATGACGAACCTGACCGTTGGAAACGCACGTATCACCTACCGGACGGAGGGCTCCGGGCCCGCCCTCGTCCTCGTCCACGGCGTGGGCCCCGGCTCGGGCATGTGGGACCCGCTCGTCGACCGGTTCACCGGCCGCCACACCGTGGTCCTGCCCGACCTGGCCGGCTCCGACGCCGCCGAGGACGACGGGTCGCCGCTGACCATCGAGGCGCTCGCCGCCCAGGTCATCGCCGTGATCGAGGACACCGGCGCCGCGCCGGCGGACCTCGTCGGCTTCTCGATGGGCGCGCCGACGGCCGCCGCGGCGGCCGCGCTGCGTCCCGACCTCGTCCGCCGCCTGATCCCGGTCGCGGGCCTCGCGCACGGCGGCGACGAGTACGTCCGGCAACTGGTCGGTGCGTGGCTCAGCCTCACCGGCAGTCCCGAGGGTTTCGGACGGCTCGGGACCCTCGCCGCCTACAGTCCCCCTTTCCTGAACAAGATCGGGCCCGAGATGGTCGAGCAGCTCCACGGCTTCATGCGCCCCACGGACGGCCGGCTGCGCCAGCTCGGCCTCCTCCCGGGGCTCGACATCAGGGGGCTGCTCCCGAAGATCGAGGCGCCGACGCTGGTGGTCGGCTGCACGCAGGACCGGACGGTCCCGGTCCAGAACCACCGGGAGTTCGCCGCGGGCATCCCCGGCAGCGAGTACGTCGAACTCGACAGCGGGCACGTCGTGATGATGGAACGGACGGACGAGTTCGTGGATCTCGTCCAGGACTTCTTCGACCGCCCCTAGCCCTGTCAGTGTGCGCGCGCGCCGCGCACCATGGAGAACATGCGTCCCATCGATCAGCAGACCATTCTCATCACGGGCTCGACCGACGGCCTCGGTCGCGCCCTGGCCGCGCAGTTGGCCGCCGAAGGCGCGACCGTGCTCGTCCACGGACGGGACGACCAGCGCGGCAAGGCGACCCTCCGGGAGATCGGCGGCAGGTCGTCCTGGTACCGGGCCGACCTGTCGTCACTGGCCGAGACCCGCGCGCTCGCCGAGGCCGTCCGCGCCGACCACCCGCGCCTGGACGTGCTGGTCAACAACGCGGGCATCGCCGGACCGGAGTCGTGGCAGCCGAGCGCGGACGGCCACGAGCTGACGTTCGCCGTGAACTACCTGTCCGGATATTTGCTGACACGGTTGCTGCTGCCGACCCTGATCTCATCGGCGCCGGCCCGGATCGTCAACGTCAGCAGCCTCGGCCAGCAGGCGATCGACTTCGGCGACGTGATGCTCAAGCGGCGCTACCGCGGTTTCGGCGCGTACTGCCAGAGCAAGCTCGCCCAGGTCCTGTTCACGATCGACCTCGCCGGCGAACTGGCCGGGACGGGCGTCACCGCGAACGCCCTGCACCCGGCCACGTTCATGCCGACCAAGATGGTCCCGTCGCCGGTCAGCACGCTCGAAGAGGGCGTGGAGGCGACGCATCGCCTCGTCACCGATCCGGCATTGGACGACGTCTCCGGCCGCTTCTTCGACGGACTCCGGGAAGCGCGCGCCGACGACCAGGCGTACGACCCCGAAGCCCGAGCCCGCCTGCGCGCGCTCTCAGACGACCTCACTTCCCCTTAACGCCGCGGAAGAACGCACGCACGCCGAAGCGTCAGCCCGTCCGGCTCAGAGGAGCGCCTCCCGCACCCGCCAGCCGACGCCGGGCAACTCGTACCGCGTGCGGTGCGGACGCTGGGCAAGGCCGGCCTGCGTGACAT
Organism: Actinomadura latina NBRC 106108; assembly: GCF_001552195.1. Lineage (GTDB taxonomy): Bacteria > Actinomycetota > Actinomycetes > Streptosporangiales > Streptosporangiaceae > Spirillospora > Spirillospora latina. The sequence goes on along the minus strand of NZ_BCQS01000003.1, from coordinate 99,053 downwards.
CCATCAGGAAAGGGGTGATCTCAGGCGTTCGCGACCTCCCAGATCGGACGGGCCCGGACCCGCGAGAGGCGCCAGCCGCCCGCCGTCCGGGCGGCCTCGAGTTCGTAGCGCTCGCCCAGCAGGCGCGGCCCGCCCTCGTGCGCGAACACGACGAGGAGGTTCGCGCTGATCGCGGCCTTGTCACCGGCCACGTCGATGAGCGGGTCGGTGATGAAGTGCTGGGTCGGCACCGTGTGGTTGCGGCGCGCCTGCTCGACGAGGGCGTCGACGCCCTTCGAGACGCCGCCGGGTGTGTGCGCCTCCGCGTCCTCGGTGAACAGCGCGCGCCCGTCGCCCGGACTCTTGTCGTCGAGCCACCGTCCGAGGCGGCTGACCAGTGTGGACAGCTCCTGCCGGTCCTCCATGACCACTCCTATCGTTGGTACGACCAACAATAGTTCATCGTTGGCAGAGCCAACAACCTCTAGACTGGACGGCATGTTGACGGCCGACGCCCGGACGCCCGCGCGCCTCCGGCATGCCCCGAGCTGGCTGATCAACCTCGTCTCGGCGCACAGCCACCGCCTGGTGGGCGCCGGCTTCGCGGCCGCGGGCGCCCGCGGATACCACTACCGGCTGCTCGCCGCCCTCGACGAGTACGGCCAGGCCAGCCAGGCCGCGCTCGGCCGCACCACCGGAATCGACCGCAGCGACGTCGTCGCCGCACTCAACGAACTCGCCGCGAAGGGGCTGGTCGAGCGCTCCCCCGACCCGTCCGACCGGCGCCGCAACATCATCACGCTCACCGCGGACGGCACCCGCCACCTCCAGGAGCTGGACGAGGTCCTGGCCGGCATCCAGGACGAACTCCTCGCGCCGCTCGCACCGGCCGAACGCGAACAGCTGACCGCCCTGCTGACCCGCCTCGCCGACCACCACGCCCGATAACCGGTCGCAGCCGCGGAACGTCCGGCCCTAGAGTCGGCTCTTTCTTCCGAAGGAGCCGCTTATGCCGCCTGCCGTCCGGCTCGTGGAACTGCCGCCCGCCGCAATGACCGCGCTACTGAACGAGGACCTGGCGGGTGCCGCCGCGATCACCGGCGTTCCCCTCACCGGCTACTTCACAACCGGCGAATCGAAGTCGCTGTGGCGGTTCCGCCTGGCCCAGCTCGCCCGTGATCCATCCCATGCCCCCTGGCTCGTGCGGGTCGCCGTCGCGGAACCCGAAGGCCACGTCGTCGGCCATGCCGGATTCCACGGGGCACCCGACAACGGCACGGTCACCGTCGGCTACTCCGTCGACCCGGCCCACCGCCGCAAGGGCTACGCCCGCGCGATGCTCATCTCCCTCATGGAGTACGCCGCCGCCGAACCATCCGTGACGACCGTCCGCGCCACGATCAGCCCCGACAACGAGGCGTCCCTCGCCACGATCGCGGGCCAGGGCTTCACCCGCGTCGGCGAGCGATGGGACGAGGAGGACGGCCGCGAACTGATCTTCGACCGCCCCGCCCGGTAACGCCGCTACTCCGCCGCCGGCGCCTGCGCCGCCGCCTCCTCCTGGATCCGGTCGAACTGCGCGCCCATCGCCTCGGCCAGCGCCTTGGCGGCCGAGAGGGGGCGCACCATGACGGTGAGGTCGTCGATCAGGCCGTCCTCGTCGAGGTGCAGGAAGTCGCATCCGTGCACCTGGAGCCCGTTCACCGTCGCCTTGAACATGAGCGCGTGGTCGCGGCCGTCCGCGCCGGTGATCTCCCGCACGTAGCGGATGTCCTGGAACACCCGCGCCGCGCCCCGCACGATCGCCGCGGTGATGGCCTTCCCCTCGTACGGCTTGAACGCCACCGGGCTGGTGAACACGGCGTTCTCCGCGAACAGCGCCTCCAGGGCCGCGACGTCGCCGGCCTCCACGGCCCGCCGGAACGGATGCATGGGAGCTCCCCCCGATAGGAAACTAGTTGACTAGGTGCGAATGACACTAATCGCGCCAGCGACACCTCGTCCAGAACAGCCCAGCATGGGGATGGTCACAAAGTTGATTAATGGCCGAAGCGACTATGCTCGGGGGCATGTCGTTGCGCAACGCGGTCCTGGCCACGCTCCTGGAGGGCGAGGCCTCGGGATACGACCTGGCGAAGAGCTTCGACGCCGGGGTCGCCAACTTCTGGATGGCCACCCCGCAGCAGCTCTACCGGGAACTGGACAAGATGGAGGTCGAGGGCCTGATCCGGGCACGCGTCGTCCAGCAGGAACGCCGCCCCAACAAGCGCCTCTTCTCCCTGACGCGCGCCGGCCGCCGCGCCCTCCACGACTTCACCGCCACCCCGCCGCGCCCCGGAGCGATCCGCGAGGAACTGATGGTCCAGGTGCAGGCGGTGGACGCCGGCGACCCCCAGGCGGTCATGAACGCCATCCGCGAACGCATGACGTGGGCCGAATCCAAGATCGCCCGCTTCGAGCGCCTCCGCGCCCGCCTCCTGGACGGCCGCACCGAGGAAGAGCACCTCGCCACCGCCGACCGCATCGGCCCCTACCTCACCCTGATGCGCGGCCTGGCCTTCGAACGCGAGAACCTCCGCTGGTCCGAACAGGCCCTCAGCATCCTCACCCAACGCACCACCCGCCACGCGACCCCTTAACCTCCCCCACCGGCCCGCCATCCTGCTACGGGCGGGTCGGCTACTGGGCCATGTCGACGAAGCGGCTGTAGTGCCCCTGGAACGCGACGGTGACGGTGGCGGTCGGGCCGTTGCGGTGCTTGGCGACGATCAGGTCGGCCTCGCCGGCGCGCGGCGACTCCTTCTCGTAGGCGTCCTCGCGGTGCAGCAGGATCACCATGTCCGCATCCTGCTCGATACTGTTATGGAGAGAAATTCCGTTCGCCACGAAATTATGAAGGCCGAGCACCGTGGCATCGTAGACGTCCTGTTCACCGATGCTCTCGATCTCTACTATTTCGTCCCAGAACACGTCATTGGTGCACAACAGTTCCAGTTCGGCACTGCCCAGTACGGTCGCAACGCGCCCAAGGCGCTTTCGGCTAGGTGCACGCTCCCAGAGTGCACTGCCACAGAACTGGGTGCCGATTGCGGCGGAGTTCTCCCTATGGGTCATCCCACGGTCGGCGAGAATACGCCGGACATCGGCCCATACTTCTCGGGGAACGGCGTCACGATTGGCGTTCGATCGAATTTCTCGGATCAGGTCGGTGGCGGACGCGGCTATGACACCACGCGCCCCATGGACCCCGACTGACTCGAAGAACGCGAGCTGGTTCTCCGCGCCAAAGAGATGGAGCTGATACCCGCGGCGGTAGGAACCTTTCGTGACGCTCTTGATGCGCGAGAGAATGCCGAATCGCAGCAGCAAGGTGGAGACGTCCTCCACAAGTTGCCTGCTCGTGGATGCGTAGTAGACGCGGCATTGGCCGTTCTTCGCATCCCAGTGCACGCAGCCGTCCGTGGCCCAGAGATGCTTGAGGAAAAGCGCCACCTGCTCCTTGGAGAAGCTGAAGACCGGCGCCGGGACGAACTTCTCATGCGAACGCCTTCCGAAGAGTCCGAGCTCGTCAAGCCACTCGGCGATCGGATTCCGGCGACCGTGAGTCAAGCGGTACGGCGCCGGCAACCGGAGCGTGGTCACCCGCGCGGCCTCGTAGCCGTCCCGGACGGCGGTGATGCCGAAATGCTCGGCCGCTTCGGTGACGGCCTGAAGACACGCCTCGTCCTTACTGGCGTAGCGGATCGGTTGACGCCTGACGAATGATCCGTCGCCGATGAGGTGCGCCAGCATGACCACGCGCGCTTCGGGCCAGGCCGTCGGCTCCAGCGGCGGTGGCATATGCCTGGAGGCCGCGACGCGCGAACCAGGCGCGAGCTCGCCGAGCGGCTGCCAGCCGTGATAAGTGAGGAAGGGATGGTTGGCGGTGGCCTCGACCTCCTTACCGGAGGCCAGCGTGACGCGGAAGACTTCTCGACGTCCACTGGAAAACGCGTGGGTCATGGTTCGGGGCACGTACTTCAGGCGCTCATCAAGCGCCCATACGGGGACGTCCTTCGCGCCACTCGCCACGAGCTCGCCCATGGTGACCTGTTCATTGGTGTCCGCCCGCATGATCCGAGTTGAACCAGTGACACATCCCGATTCACGTAGGTCGGACACCATGGGCTTCTTGTCTGTTCGCTGCTCGGGGCCTCGGTTGAGCTGCGACAGCGCGATGACCGGGACGCCCAGTTCCTTGGCGAGGAGCTTCAGGGAGCGGGAGAACTCCGAGACCTCGACCTGGCGGCTTTCCACCCGTTTGCCCGAGCTCATCAGCTGCAGGTAGTCGATGATGACCAGGCGCAGGTCGTGCTGCTGCTTGAGCCGCCGGCACTTCGCGCGGATCTCCATCATCGACATATTGGGCGAATCGTCGATGAACAGCGGCGCCTCGGCGACCTCGCTCATGCGGCGGGCGAGGCGCGTCCAGTCCTCGTCCTGCATGGTGCCGGACCGCATCGCGTGCAGCGCCACCCGCGCCTCGGCGGACAGCAACCGCATGGTGATCTCGTTGCGTCCCATCTCCAGGCTGAAGAACGCCGAGGTCAAACCGTGTTTGATGGACGCGGCGCGGGCGAAGTCGAGCGCGAGCGTCGAGTTGTGCGTCGGGATGCAGGAACGTCCGGCCAGGTACATGTGGTCGGCGTTGTCGACCTGGACGCACCGCACCGGCACGCTCTCGGCCGGCCGCACGTCAACGATGAAGCGCACCCGCTCCCTCGGATGGACGTTCTCGCGCTGCCGCGCCGCCTTACGCGGCAACCGGAACACCGTCTCGACCGGCGTGAAGCCGATCTCGTGCACCGGCTCGTCCGTGGACCCCCCTGCCGGGCCCGTCGTCAGTTCGGCGCGATGCCCCAGGCTGAGGGCGAGTTCGCGCACCCCTTCGGCGAGTCGCGCGGAGGAGAACACGAGGTCGACGCGCCCGTCCGCCGACACGTGCCCGCGGACGTCGAGCAGCCCGGCCAGCAGCGCCCGCCGCTGGGCCGCCGACGCCCGCAGGTATGCCGCCGGGACGTGCTTGCCGGACGGCAGGCCGAGGGAGCCGAGGTGGCGGCGCACGCCGGGCAGAAGGTAGCAGCCGGGAATCGGCTCGGCAGCGACCTGCTGACCGGTCGCCTCGATCTGGGCGATGACTTCACCGTCCAGGCACGTGATGCGGTCGTCCTCGGGCTCTCCGGCCCCGAGCCACACGCCGAGGACGTAGGGATCGATGGGCAGGTCGGCCTCGGGAAGGTCGAAAGCGGCGGCGACGTCCACGGCGTGGACGGTCCGTGCCTCATGCCGGAACGCCGCGAAGATCTCCTCGGTCGTCCGGATCCCGGCGCGGCCGCCGAACGCCCATCGACCGGCCTGCGGCGAGGCGGCCATGGTGCCGTCGCGGTCCAGCATCACCGGACGATGATCCTGGGACGATCTGGCGCGACCGGATGAGCCGTGAGGCCGGTGCGTCTTGCCGGCACGCAGTGGACGGCACCCCGTCGGCTTCCCGCCCTGGGAGCTGCCCTCCGCCGTCGCGTGGACGGCCCTGATCTCCTTGGTCGGCCAGAGGCCGACGCTCCCGGTGGTGCCGAAGAAATGAGTGAAGCCGGAGCCATTCGCCACCGACGCGACCCCGGAATGTCCGCTCTGGCCGCCTCGCTTCCGGGAGACCGCCGCGGCGAGGATCGCCTCGAAGTCCCCCGTCCGGGTCGTCGTACGCCACTGGTGCTCGGCGTCGGCGATGATGACCTCGCGGTCCGAGAACTCGACCTCGTAGCAGGGACGGCCGTACATCACCTCGGTCGCGGCGACGACGCGGGTCGGCTCGCCGTCGGCGCCGAGCAGATGGTCGCCCACCTGCACTTCGCCCATCGTCGTCCAACCTGTCGGAGTCGGGAGCGGCGTGTCCAGGTCGAGCGCTTTGCCCATGGCAGGGCGAGCAGCGATCACCACCATCTGGCCCGGGTGCAGCCCGTTGGTGAGGGCGTCGAGATCGGCGAAGCCGGTGGGGCAGCCGACCATCTGGCCGCCGCGGCTGCCGATGGCCTCGATCTCGTCCAGGGCACCCGGCATGATCTCGGACAGCGCGATGTAGTCCTCGCCGGCGCGCTTCTCGGCGATGGCGAAGACCTCCGCCTGGGCGCGGTCGAGGACCTCGTCGGCGTCGGCTCCGTCGGCCGCGTACCCCATCTGGACGATGCGGGTGCCGGTCTCGACCAGCCGGCGCAGGATCGCGCGTTCGTGGACGATCTTCGCGTAGTAGCCGGCGTTGGCCGCCGTGGGCACCAGGGAGATCAGGGTGTGCAGGTAGGGGGCGCCGCCGATGCGGGCGATCTCGCCGTTCTTGGTGAGCTCGCCGGCGACGGTGACGGCGTCGGCCGGGTCGCCGCGGCCGTACAGGTCGAGGACGACGTCGTAGATGATCTGGTGCGCGGGGCGGTAGAAGTCGGGCGTCCGCAGCAGTTCGACGACCTCGGCGATGGCGTCCTGGGAGAGCAGCATGCCGCCCAGCACGCCCTGCTCCGCCGAGATGTCGTGCGGTGGAGTGCGTTCGAACTCGTGCTCCTGTGGTCCGATATCGGCCACGCTCACCGTCGCACCCCCTTCATCTCCGGCCGCCGGCGGCCCCGCCCGCCCCATCGCCGACCGCTGTCCTCACGTCTACCTGACGCGTCGGACATTCTCGCGAGCCCGCGCGCCCATGAGCAAAGCCGCCTGTGGACGAACCTGTGGAGCGCCTGTGCAGACACGCCGTATTGGTTGTGCACGACCTGTGGACAACTTTGTGGATTCTCCGTGGACGACGCTCGCGGTACCGCAGTGACCTGCGGTAACTCCATCCACCGGCTGTGTGGGAAAGAAAGTCGGCCGAGCGCGGCATTGTAAGGCTTGAAGTCCTGAAGAGAGTTACAGCGGTGATAGCCTCGGCGCGGTGACGACCTCCCGGCGGCGCGCGACCTCGCATGACCGCGAGATTCTGCGCCTGGCGGTGCCGGCCTTCGGCGCGCTCGTCGCCGAGCCCCTCTTCCTGCTGTCCGACTCGGCGATCATCGGACACCTCGGCACCGCGCAGCTGGGCGGGCTCGGAGTCGCCGGACAGGCGCTGAGCACGCTCGTCTACCTGTGCGTCTTCCTCGCCTACGGGACGACCGCCGGGGTCGCGCGGCAGATCGGCGCCGGCGACATGCGGGCCGCGATCAGGCAGGGCATCGACGGGATGTGGCTCGCGCTCGCCATCGGAGCGGTGCTGATCGCGGTCGGCTGGCCGCTGGTCCCATGGATCGTGGACGCGTTCGGCGCGTCCCCCGTCGTCACCCCGTACGCCGAGACCTACCTCCGGGTGAGCCTGTTCGGCATCCCGTCGATGCTGCTCGTGCTCGCCGGAACCGGCGTCCTGCGCGGCCTGCAGGACACGCGCACCCCCCTCCTCGTCTCCATCGGCGGGTTCTCCGTGAACCTGCTGCTCAACGTGCTGTTCGTGATCGTCTTCGAGTGGGGGATCGCGGGCTCGGCCTGGGGCACCGTCCTCGCCCAGACGGGCAGCGCGGCCGTCTACGCGGCCGTCGTGCTCCGTGCGGCGCGCCGCCACGGCGCCCCGGCACGTCCCGACTTGGACGGGTTGCGGACGTCCGCCACGGCGGGCTTCGGCCTCCTGGTGCGGACGGCGGCGCTCCGCGTCGTCCTCATCGTCGGAACGTCGATCGCCGCCCGGATGGGGGACGCCGAGATAGCCGCCTACCAGGTCGGTTTCCAGGTGTGGACGCTGCTCGCGTTCGCCCTCGACGCCATCGCGATCGCCGGGCAGGCCATCACCGGCCGCTACCTGGGCGCGTCCGACGTCGCGGGCACGCGCGCCGTCACGCGCCGGATGGTGTGGTGGGGCATCGGCTGCGGCGTCGCGTTCGGCCTGGTCATCCTCGTGGTGCGCCCGTGGCTGCCGGGCCTGTTCAGCTCCGACGGTGACGTCCGGCACCTGCTGCTCGCGTCACTGCTCCTGGTCGCCGTACTGCAGCCCGTCGCGGGCGTGGTGTTCGTCCTGGACGGCATCCTGATCGGGGCCGGAGACGGCGCCTACCTCGCCGTGACGACACTGGTCGCGACGGTCGTCTTCCTGCCCGCCTCGATCGTCCTGTACAGGGCGGACGCCGGACTCATCGGGCTCTGGACCGCGATCGGCCTGTGGATGCTGACCCGCATGGCCACCCTCGGACTCCGCGCCCGCGGCGACCGCTGGCTGGTCACCGGCGCCGTCCGCTAACCGGATTCGGCGAATCGCACCCGCCACGGACGTCCCACCCGCTACTATTCGAACATGTGTTCCACACACGGCGAGCGGATGGCCCGGCTGACGCAGGCGATCGACGACCTGGCCGCCGAGGGCCTGGCCGGGCTGCCCCCGGAGACCCTCGTGGAACGGGTGGCGGGCATCTGGTCCCTGATCGAGGGCATCGACCCCGAGATCGCCCGCCGCCGCACCCGCTACACGACTCCCGAAAGCTAGCCGGACCTACGGGCAAGGTGTACGGACAGCGGGACCCCCGTGAGTGCGTATCGTCCCGGTGGCGACCCCGAGGCTCAGGTCAGGTCGTCGAGGGACGGCAGGATCGGCAGAACGGGGCCGGTGGTGGCGTTGTCCGAGCTCGGGGAGCCCTCCAGGCGGGTGGCGACCGCCCTGCGCAGCTCGGGCAACCGCGCGTAGAGCCGGTCACCCGGACATGACGTCTTGTTGTAGTCGCGATGCCCGACGATGGCGCTGGACGGATCGAGGTCGTACTCCCGGCACAGCCACACGCACACCTCCAGCAGCGACTTCCACAACGTGCCGGGAACCGCCCGCGACGTGTACGTCCCCTCGTTCTCGATGCCGATCGTGTGGTCGTTGTTGTGCAGGACCTGCGCACCGACCACGAGGTCCCCGGCCCGGATCGCCTTCAGGCTGCGGTTGCGTCCCTCCATCACAATGCCGCCCCGGCTGATGGTGAGCTGCTGGCCGGTGTCGTCCCAGCCGTTCTTGTCCATGTGGAAGTTCTGGATGTACCGGGACAGGCCGAAAGCGTGCGCCAGCGACCGGTCGCCGGAGTTCGCCGTGGCGGTGTGATGCACGACGATGTGGTCCGGTGCCCGGTCGAGGACCCTGGCCGGCCGCTTGGGCCGCCTCGCCCTCCACTGCGCGCGCGTGTAGACGTGCGGGGCCTCCGCCGTGAACAGGGCACGGTCGGCGATGCCCTCAGCCGCCTCCTCCGCCATGGCCCCATTGTGGCGGGGTGACGCCATGGACAGCATCTCCAGCAGACCGGCCCCGGCAACGCCGCCGATGACCGCCCGGCGCGTCACCGGCATGCCGCCACGCCCCCGGCCGTCCGCGCCGTCCCCCGAATGCGCGATCAACACCGTCCCCCCTCATTCCGGCGATCTAATGATCACGGAACGTCATGGCCGGTCTGTTGATCACCCAAACACAGGGCGGTTCAGGGACGTTTCACATGAAACTCAACGTGCGCCCCCTTCTCTTGGACGCCCGCCACCCTCCCCTTGTGAAAGAGATTGCAGGATCGATAGCCGCCCCAACACACCCCACGCGTCCCACGCCGCCCTGACCAGCCGCAACCCGCTGGGCGGGGACGGGTGGCCGGTAATTGCGAACGGCCCCCGGGCCCGGGTGGGCTCGGGGGCCGTTCGGCCGATGCGGAGGCGTCAGGCCTCGACGACGTTCACGTCGATCGTGGCGTTGACGTCGCTGTGCAGGCGGACGCTGACTCGGTGGGTGCCGACGGTCTTGATCGGGTTGCCGATCTCGATGCGGCGGCGGTCCAGGTCGGGGCCGTCGGCGGCCTTGACCGCCTCGGCGATGTCGCCGGCGGTCACCGCGCCGAACAGGCGGCCGTTGCTGCCCGTCCGGGTGCGCAGCGTGACGCGCAGCCCGCCGAGCCGGTCGGCGACCTCCTTGGCGTGCTCAACGGTCGCGATCTCGCGGGCCGAACGCGCCTTCTTGATGGAGTCGATCTGCTTCTCGGCGCCCCGGGTCCACTGGATCGCGAACCCGCGGGGGACGAGGTAGTTGCGGCCGTAGCCGTCGCGGACCTCGATGACGTCACCGGGCTCGCCGAGCCCGGAGACCTGCTGGGTCAGGATGAGCTTCATGGTCTATACCCCCTGCCTCAGCGCGCGGTGCTGGTGTACGGCAGCAGCGCCATCTCACGGGCGTTCTTGATCGCCGTGGCGACGTCCCGCTGGTGCTGGGTGCAGTTGCCGGTCACCCGCCGGGCACGGATCTTGCCGCGGTCGGAGATGAACTTCCGCAGCAGGCCCGTGTCCTTGTAGTCGACGTAGGAGATCTTCTCCTGGCAGAAAACGCAAACCTTCTTCTTTGGCTTGCGGGGAGGTGGCTTCGCCATCGTGGTGCTCCTTTGGGAGAGCCCCGCTCACGCGGGAATGGACGTGTACTGGATGTTGCCGTGGTCGTGCCGGAGCGGCGGGTCTAGAACGGCGGGTCGTCGGAGTATCCGCCGCCACCGCCCTGGCCGCCGCCGGTGGCCCAGGGGTCGGCAGGGGCGCCGCCCTGCTGGCCGCCTCCGAAGCCGCCGCCGCCCTGCTGGCCGCCGCCGCCTCCGAAGCCGCCGTCCTGGCCGCCGCCGCCCCCACCGAAACCGCCGCCGCCCTGGCCGCCGCCGCCGAAGCCGCCACCGCCGCCGCCCTGCCGCTGGGTCTTGTTGACCTTCGCGGTGGCGTTGCGCAGCGACGGGCCGACCTCGTCGACCTCGATCTCGAAGACGGTGCGCTTCTCACCCTCGCGGGTCTCGTACGACCGCTGCTTGAGGCGTCCCTGCACGATGACCCGCATGCCGCGCTGCAGGGTCTCGGCGACGTTCTCGGCGGCCTGCCGCCAGACGTTGCAGGTCAGGAACAGGGCCTCGCCGTCCTTCCAGTCGTTCGACTGGCGGTCGAAGAACCGCGGGGTCGACGCGATGCGGAAGGACGCGACCGCCTGGCCGCTCGGGGTGAAGCGCAGATTCGGGTCCTCGACGAGGTTCCCGACGATCGTGATTACGGTGTCGCCTGCCATGGGGCTCGCTCCGGCTGCTGTGAGGGCTGAGCCTGGCTCAGTGGACCTCGGGGCGGATGACCTTGGTACGGAGGATCGACTCGCTCAGGTTGAGCTGCCGGTCGAGCTCCTTGACCGTGGCAGGCTCGGCCGACAGGTCGATCACCGCGTAGATGCCTTCGGACTTCTTCTGGATCTCGTACGCCAGGCGCTTGCGGCCCCAGACGTCGACCTTCTCCACGGTGCCGCCGCCGTCCCGGACGACCTTCAGGAACGGGTCGAGCGCCGTGTTCGCGGTGCGCTCGTCGATGGCGGGGTCGAGGATGGTCATGAGTTCGTAACGACGCATGCTGTGTCCCTACCTCCTCTGGACTGGTGCGGTCACGGTCTCTCCGTGACAGGAGGGCTGTTGCGTCTCCCGCGGCGGTGCCGACCCCGGATCGCCGGGCGGACCTGCCGTGAGACCGATACAGGCTACCAACAGTCGGCACCTTACGAGTCCGTTCCCGCAGCGGAGCCCCGGGAGAGCGAACGCCGCCGGCTCCCATCGCCCTGCCGGACGCGTAGGGAGCGCCGCGCGAACGGGTGCTTCATGGAGTGGCCGGTCAGCGGCGCGGGCCCGGGCGGGCCCCCTTGGTACAGCGGCGGCGTTCCAGCTCGGCCATGATGTCGGCCATGCGGGCGCGCATTCGGGCGGTCTGGGTCGTCAGCACCGACAGCTCCTCCACGAGCTCCGCGTCGCCGATGAGCCCCAACTCCGCTTTCGTCACGGTGTGCACCTCCTGCTCTCCCCCGCTTCCCCTCGGGGGCCGGACCCGAGCCGGTCTTCTCGAATCCATGTTCGACAGTACCGGGTGCCGCCGACATTTTCCGCACGTCCACGCTGGTTGATCTTCGCTCGGACAGGGAATCTCCTTACGGGCATGGTCCGTCCGGCCCCGCGTTCACCATGCGCCCCAAGCGCGGGAGCCACGACCTGGAGGAGGTTCCCGATGCCGCAGGAGGCAACAGGCGCCAAGCAGTCGCCCGCCCGTACCGAGGCCGTCCCGCACGAGTCCCATCGGGTGCAGGACGTGATGGCGGTGGCCGCCGTCACCATCGGGATCGCCGCCCTCATCCTGGGCTGGATCCCGGCGACCCATTTCCCCGGCGCCCTGCTCGGCGCGATCGGCCTGCCGGTCGCGCTGTACTCGCAGATGATCTCGGCGACGACCAACGAACGCTGGCTCAACGTGATCGGCATGATCGCCGCGTTCATCGGCGGCGGCTTCGCGCTCAGCAACGGAGGCTTCTCGATCTGAGCCCGGCGACCGGGCCGTCCCCACTCGGCGGCTCGGGTGTCGTAGGGCGCGGATAGGCTCGGGGGCATGCGCATCGGAGCCCATGTCGACCAGCACAATCCGCTCGACAACGCCCGCGCGGTCGGGGCGGACGTCGTCCAGTTCTTCCTGGGCGATCCGCAGGGCTGGAAGAAGCCCGTCCTGCCGGAGGGCGTCGAGGCGCTGGCGGATTCCGATGTCGATGTGTACGTGCACGCGCCGTACACGATCAATGTGGCGACGTCCAACAACCGGATCCGCATCCCGAGCCGCAAGAACCTCACCCAGCAACTGGAGGCGGCCGCGTCCATCGGGGCCAAGGCGCTGATCGTGCACGGCGGGCACGTGCTGAAGGACGACGATCCCGAGGCGGGCTTCGAGAACTGGCGGAAGGTGTTCGAGCGGGTCGAGTGTCCGATTCCGGTCTACATCGAGAACACGGCCGGCGGCGGGAACGCCATGGCGCGGAAGTTCGACCGCATCGCGCGGCTGTGGGAGGTGCTGTCGGGCGTCCCGGGGCTGGAGTCCAAGCTCGGTTTCTGCCTCGACACATGCCATGCGCACGCGGCGGGGGAGGAACTCGTCGACGCCGTCGACCGCATCAAGGCCATAACCGGCCGCGTCGACCTGGTGCACTGCAATGACAGCCGGGACGCCTTCGGGTCGGGCGCCGACCGGCACGCCAACCTGGGCAATGGCAGCATCGACCCGGAGCTGATCCTGGGCGTGGTCAGGGCCGCGGGCGCTCCGGTCGTGGTGGAGACGCCGGCGGACGGGCAGGCCGGCGACATCTCCTGGTTGCGTTCGAAGCTCTGACGAAGCAGAGTCGAGGGCGTCACTGGAACCCGCATCGCGTGCGCTGCATCTAACCGGCATGCGACCAGCCTGACGACGCACATCAGAAGGTCACGTCACACTGGCATAATCCGGAACCAGCCTCAGCGCACGAGCGTTCTCTCCGGCGGCGGGCGCGCGAACCGATCGGGAAGCACATGGCACAGCCCCCTTACGACCCCTACGGATACGGGCAGCAGGATCCGTACGCCCAGTCCTACTCCCAGCCCCCGGCGGTGCAGCACCACTACTACGGGGGGTCGATGCCGGTCGTCCCGCCCACGAACGGGATGGCGACCGCGTCGCTGGTGTGCGGGCTCATCGGCTTCTTCGCGTGCGGCGTGACGTCCGTCCTGGCGATCATCTTCGGGCACGTCTCGCTGAGCCAGATCAAGCGGACCGGCGAGGGCGGCCACGGCATGGCCGTCACCGGTCTCATCCTCGGTTATCTGATCAGCGCGGGCTGGCTGATCGTCCTGGTCTTCTACATCCTGGGGATCGCGATGTTCGCCGCGAGCAGCGGCACCACGTACTGACCCGTTCAGACGAGCCTGGGGACGCCCGCCACCTCCACTCCCACGCTGGCCATCAGCACCGTTATGGGGGTGGGGGTGTCTTGCCACGTCTTGACCGCGTCCCCGAACACGTCGAGCACGACCTTCAGCGCCTTCTGGTCGGTGTCCGCCAGCTCCGCCCACGACTCGTACAGCACCAGGTAGCCGTTCTTCGCGGGCGTCCACGACAGGTCTTTCAGGCAGCCGGCGAGGTCGTCCCAGTCGCCGTCGGCCAGCGCCGGAACCTCGAAGACGCCGGCGCACAGCCGCAGGAACGCGCCCTTGTCGCGGGCGCGGCGGCCGTCGAGGTGGAAGCCGCGCCATCCTGACTCCGCGGCCCGCTCCGTCCAGCTCGCGTCGCCGATCGCGCCCGGTACCGGAGGCGTCCGCCACTGGTAGACGCCCGGCTCGAGCCGCCCCGCGAGCAGCGCGTCCAGTGCTTGGTTCGCGTCCACGTCCCCTCCCGTTCCCGCGTCCCCGCGACCCGTTCCCCGCGCGAGGCGGCCGAACGGTTGAGTCTCTAGTGGGTGGAGGGCGCAGGGTGAGGGGCATGGACGGCGGCACCTTGTACACGATCGGGGAACTGGCGCGGCGCACCGGGCTTTCGGTGCGGACGATCCGGTTCTACTCCGATGAAGGTGTCGTGCCGCCCACCTGCCGCACCGAAGCCGGCTACCGGCTGTACGGCGCGGACGCCGCCGCGCGCCTCGACCTCGTGCGGACGCTGCGGGATCTCGGCGTCGACCTCGGCACGATCCAGCGGGTGCTGTCCCGCGAGATCGGCGTCGGGGAGGTCGCGGAGGCGCACGCGGAAGCACTGGACGTGCAGATCCGGACGCTCAGGCTGCGCCGGGCCGTGCTGCGGGCGGTGGCGAAACGCGGATCCACCCCGGAGGAGATCGAAATCATGCACAAGCTCGCCCGGCTGTCCGACGAGGAGCGCCGGCGGATCATCACCGACTTCATCGACGAGTCGTTCGCCGGGCTCGACGTCGACCCCGGCTTCGAGGCCAAGATGCGGTCCGCACTGCCGGAACTGCCCGACGACCCCGAACCCGAGCAGGTCGACGCCTGGGTCGAGCTGGCCGAGCTGGTCGGCGACCCCGACTTCCGGGCGGCGGTGCGGCGGATGGCCGAGTTCCAGGCCGCCGACATCCAGAAGGGCGCCTATCCGGAGGACCCGGCGCGGCTCGGCCAGTTGACGGGGGAGAAGGCCGCGGCGGCGATCGCGGACGGGATCGAGCCCCGTTCGGACGCGGCCCGTCCCATCGTCGACGAGCTGGTGGCCGCCTACGCGGAGGCCTTCGGCGCCTCGGACGGCCCGGAGTTCCGCCGCGAGCTGCGGCGGCGGACGGAGATCGGCACCGATCGGCGCGCGGAACGGTACTGGCAGCTGATCGCCGTCATCAACGGCTGGCCGGTCTGGCCCGCGATGACTCCGTCGTTCGAATGGTTCGCCGAAGCCCTGCGCGACTAGGCCCTGCGTGATTAGGACGCCACGGGAACCACGGCGCGGCGCGCGCGGCGGGCGCCGCGCCAGCGGCCCAGGGAGATGACGTCCGCGGCGCCGTCGAGCACACCGCCCGCCGGGTCGTCCTCCCCGTCCGCCCGGACGACGTCGTCCGACGGCCGCAGGATGTCCCACACCACGAGCGCGGCCAGCAGGAGGACGGTCGCGAAGCGGGCGAGCAGGGCCAGGCCGTAGACGTCCTGGCTGATGCCGCCCTCCGGCGCGTCCAGGCTGAACACCGCCGACATCGTGTCGGACAGGTTCGCGCCTTGCGTCTGGCCCGACACCGACAGCAGGAACCACCAGATCCCGAAGAAGTAGATGATCTCCCCGAGCTGCCACGCGACGAACGCGGGCAGCTTCGGGCGGGCCATCGCCGCGAGCGGCAGCAGCCACAGCACGTACTGCGGCGACCAGACCTTGTTCGGCAGCATGAACGCGACCAGCACCAGGAACATGAGCTGCGCCAGCCGCGGGCGCCGCGGCGCGGCGAGCGCGAGGACGGCGATGCCGGCGGCGAGGACGAGGAACGTCCCGGTGCCGAGGAGGTTGAGCAGTCCGGTGTCGGCGGCGGGCTTCTCCAGCCCGTGGTTCTGCAGGACGAAGAAGATCGATCCCCAGTCGATGCCGCGCTGCTGGCTGAAGGTGTAGAACTCCTTCCAGCCGTCCCACGCAAAGATCATCACGGGCAGGTTGACGAGCAGCCAGGCTCCGGCCGTGCCGGCGAGCAGCCGTCCCATCGCGCGCCACTGCCCGGCGCGGACGCACAGCAGGACGAGCGGGCCGAGGAACAGCAGCGGGTAGAACTTCGCGGCGATCGCCAGCCCGAGCATTGCGCCCGCGAGCGCCGGGCGGCGCGCCGACCAGGCGGCGACCGCGAGCGCGGACAGCGCGACGGCGAGCAGGTCCCAGTTGATGTACGCGGTGAGCAGCAGCGCGGGGGACAGCGCCACCATCAGGCCGGCGCGCAGCGAACGCCGCCCCGCCGCGTACGCGGTGGCGAGCACGGCCACGACCGCCAGGGCGGCGAGGAGCAGCACGGTGACGTCGTAGAACGCGATCCCGCGCGCGTCCACCCCGAACGGCCGGACGAGCCACGCGACCAGCTGCATGAAGCCGCCGCTGAGCACCGGGTACTCGACGTAGTGGATGTCGGACCCGGTGAGCGCGTCGAAGTACGGGACCTTGCCGTCGCTCAGCCCCCGCACGTAGTAGAGCGGGTAGATGTCGGTGTAGCAGGCGTTCGTCGTCGTCTTGATGAAGTCGAACCGCACCGACGCGCAGGGCTGTTTCTGCAGCCAGCCGAGCAGGCACACGAGGGCGGTGAGGCCCGTCAGCACCGGTGCGAGCCGCATCAGCCGGCCGCGGGGGTCCGCCGTGTCGCTGCCGGCGGACATCGCGAGCCTCTCAGAAGACGACGACATGGACAGCAAGACTATGCGCCGCAGGCCACGTCCTGATCACAAGGACGACCCGGAGCCGCCGCTGGCCCCGGGCCGTCCTCACGATGCCGGCCTTGCGATGCCGACTAGGCGCCGCCGGGCCCCCCGGGATCCTGGTTCCGGCAGGCGGGGTCGTTGCGATGCTCGGGTTTCGCGCACCACCAGGACTTGTCGCCGTTCGGCGGCAGGTTCGGGTCGCAGCCGAGCGGCATGTTGAACTCGTTGCAGGGCTGCCCCTGTCCAGGCGGCAGCGTCGGCGTGTTCGCCGGCGTCGGCGTGTTCGAACGGCAGCCCGGCTGCGGGTTCGGCTGCCCCGGACGGCAGTTCGGCGAGTTCGTCGGGCTCGGCGTGGCCGACGGGGACGGCGTCGGCTTCGCCTTCGCCCACGGGGCGACCTCGCCGCCGTTGACGGGCGGCGGGAACTGCCTGATCTCCTTGCCCTCCAGCGCCTTCAGCATGAACCGCTTGAAGAGGTCGGCCGGGACCGTGCCACCGTAGACCTGGTTGTAGCCGCCGACACCGACCAGCGACTTGCGCTTGCCGTTCTTGTCCTGCCGCCACATCGCCGCCGCGGTAGCGAGCTCCGGCGTGTACCCGACGAACCACGCGGAGTTGTTCTCCTCCGCGGTACCGGTCTTGCCGGCCACCGGACGGGCGCCGAGGCTGGCGCGCGTACCGGTACCGGACTGGACGACCGCGCGCATCGCCGCGGTGGCGTCCGCCGCGACGCCCTCGGAGAAGGCCGTCGTGGGCGTCTCCCAGGGGAGCTTCTTCAGCGACTTGTTCTCGTTGTTCACGATGGTGTGCCCGTTGGCGTCGACGATCTTCGCGATCACGTGGGCCTTGCGGTGCTTGCCGCCGGCGGCGAACGTCGAGTAGACGGAGGCCATCGTGACCGCGCTCGCGTCGATGACGCCCAGCGGCAGCGAGGTGTAGGTCGGGTCGAGGCCCGGAGTCTCCCCTGGGATGCCCATCTTCTTGGCCATGTCGATGACGTTCGACAGCTGGACCTTCTGCCCCAGGTCGACGTAGGCCGTGTTGATGGAGTGCTCCGTCATCTGCTTGAGGTTGTAGACGCCGTTCTCCGACCGGTTGTCGTTGGTGAACGGGTGGCCGTTGATGACCCGCTTGTAGCTGCCGTCCATCGTCGTCTTCAGGCTGATGCCCTGGTCGAGCGCGGTGGCCAGCACGATCGGCTTGAACGACGAACCCGGCTGCACCTTGCCCTGGAACGAGTTGTTGAACGGATGCTTCGCGTAGCCGGGTCCGCCGTAGGCGGCGACCACCCCGCCCGTCCTCGGGTCGACGGCCGCGAGCCCGAACCAGATGTCCGACTTGAGCCCGTTCTCCTTCTTGACCTGCTCGACGAGCTTGTTGGTGTAGGCCTGCAGCCCCTGGTTGAAGGTGGTCGTGATGCGCAGACCGCCGGTCTCCAGCCTCTGCTCGTCGATGCCGAGATCCTTCAGCTCGGCGAGGACGCGGTCCTGGAGGTAGCCGGTGTTCGGGTCGCTCGGGGCGTCGCTCCAGTTCTTCTGCGTCTGCGGGAACTTCGCCGCCGCGCGCTTGTTCTGGTCGAGCCAGCCCTGCTCGACCATCCCGTCGAGGACGTAGTTCCAGCGGTTGATCAGCGCCTGCTTCGCAGGGTTCTTCGCCGAGCCGTAGGTCACGAAGTAGCCCGGCCGCTGGATCAACGCGGCGAGCATCGCCGCCTCCGACTCGTTGATCTCGGTGACCGGCTTGTGGAAGTAGGCGCGGGACGCCGCCTGGATCCCGTATGACCGGCGCCCGAACGGGACGGTGTTGAGGTACAGCTCAAGGATCTTCTTCTTGTCCATCTCCTTGCCCATCCGGATGGAGATCAGGATTTCCTTGAACTTCCGGCTGACCGTGCGGTCCCGGCTGAGGTTGGCCCAGTAGTTGCGGGCCAGCTGCTGGGTGATCGTCGACGCGCCCGCCACCTCACCGCCCGTCAGGGCCCGGAACGTCGCGCCCGCGATGCCGGTCGGCGAGATGCCGGGCTCGCTGTAGAACTTGCGGTCCTCCGCCGCGAGCACCGCGTTCTGGACGAACTCCGGGACCTCCTTGAGCGCGATGTCCTCGCGGTGGGTGCCGACCCGGGCGAGCGTCGCCCCGTTCGCGTAGGTGATCTTGGACTCCTGGCGGAGCGCGTCCTGCTGCGCCTTGGTGGGGAGCGGGGTGTTGGCGTAGGCGACCACGACGAGCGTCGCCATGCCCAGGATCATCACGCTGACGATCGCGACCGAGATCTTCCAGGACGGGACGTACCGCCGCCAGCCGGTCTTCCTGTCCGGGTCGTCGGCGCGCTTCTCGCGGCGTCCGCGTCCCTCTTCGCCCCAGAAGCCGCCCCCGCCACCGGACCCGCCACCGGGACTCCGGCCGCCGGGACCGCCGGGGCCTCCCGGACCGCCGGGGCCACCTGGACCACCCGGGCCTCCCGGACCGCCTGGACGGCCGCCGGGGCCGCCCGGACCGCCCGCGCCATAACGCGGCGGGGGCCCGCCCGGACCCGAGGGCGAGGCCGCGGGCGTGCCTCGGCGCCGCCCGCCGCCGGGGGCGCCCACCCGCGCGGGCCCGCCGGGCTTGCCTCCGCTCCTGCCGCCGCCGGGCCGCGGCGTCCTGCCGGGCGCCGGCGGGCCGGGCGGCCCACCGCGTTGCCCGCCGGACGGCATGCCCGCGGAACCGGGACGGGGGGAGCCCCGCCGGCCAGCACTCTCTCCGTGGTCCGGTCCGTATCGGCTTGGGTTACTCACGCGGCCTCATCAACTGGGGGACGGCTATGCGTCGTCCGAGAGTACTGCGCCCCTGATGCAGGGGAGGCCGATGAGGCGCGGCTGCCCTTCATCCGGCCGGACGGGATCACTCGATCGGGGCCGCTGGCGTGCGGCAATTGGCGAACATGCTTCATGTCACACCCCCAAGTTCCAGTGGACGGTTCGGGTGGCAGTGGCGGGCGGTTCATTCCGGCGGCCTCGCCAGTCGGGTCAGAGGCGCGAGACTCTCCGTCTGGGCGTTGCGGCCGCCCCCTCGGTTCCGGCAGGCCGGATCGCCCTGGTGGATCTGGCACCACCACCGGGGCGGGGGGTTGCTCGGCGGCTTGTTCGGGTCGCAGGTACCGTCCGAGAACGGCGACTGGCACGGCGGCCCATTCCCCGTGTCGCCGCCGCCTCCGTTGCCCTGGCAGCGCGGGTGCTGCTTGAGGATCGGGTTGTTGCACCACGGCGGCCTGCGGTCGTCCTTCTTCTTCTCCGGCGGCTTCGCCCACTTCTGCACGATCCCGCCCCACGCCGGCGGCGGGAACGCCTTCGCGTCCACGCCCTGCAGCGCGTTCGACATGTAGGACCGCCAGATGCGGGCGGGGATCGTGCCGCCCTGCACCTCGCCGATCTGCGGCAGGATCACCGACTTCTTCTTCCCGTCCGGGCCGGTCGCGTCGTTGTAGATGGTCACCGCGGTCGAGATCTGCGGGACGTATCCGACGAACCACGACGAGACGTTCCGGTCGGTGGTACCGGTCTTGCCGGCCGCCTGGCGTCCGTCCGGGAGCGCCGCCGCCGTCGCGGTGCCGCCCTTGATGACCTGCTGCATCGCGTACGTGGCGTCGGCGGCGACCTTCGGGTCGAACACCCGGCGCTTCTCGACCTTCGGCTTCAGCCGGGGCCTCTTGTTGTCGCTATACCTGACCACGCGGATGACGTGCGGCTGGTGGTACACCCCGCCGTTGGCGAACACCGCGTAGCCCGCCGCCTGCTCGATCGGGCGGATGTTGTTGACGCCCAGCGCCAGGTTCAGGCAGCACTTGTGCGGCTCGAGGAGGTCGGGCGCGATACCGGCGTCCGTCTCCGTCTTCATCACCTCTTCGATGCCGACCTTGCCCATCAGCTGGATGAACGCGGTGTTCACCGAGTCCTCCGTCGCGGTGATCAGGTTGATCGCCGGACCCACGTCATGGCTGTTCGGGACGATCGTCGCCTTCGGATCGTCCTTCGAGGTCACGCTGCCGTCCGGGGCGATCGGCGTCTTCGACCGTCCCTCGACCATGCTCTTCAGGCTGTAGTTCTGCTTCAGCGCCGTCGCCAGCACGTACGGCTTCATCGCCGACCCCGCCTGCGCCGAGCCCTGCCACACGTTGTTGAACGACTGATCCAGGTAGTCCGGCCCGCCGTAGAAGGCCACGACCTCGCCGTTCGCCGTGTTCACCGACACCAGCCCGACGCGGATCTTCTTCTTCGCGAGCTTCTTCGGGTTCACCTGCGGGACGGTCTTCTCGGCCGCCTTCTTGGCCATCGCCATCCGCTTGCGGTCGAACGTCGTGTAGACGCGCAGGCCCTCCGTCGTCAGCTCCTTGCGGTCGAGACCCTGCCGGCTGAGCTCCTCCATGGCGCGCGTCAGCATGTAGCCGCGCTGGCCTCCGTACAGCTGCCTGTCAGAGCCCGGCCTGCTGATCTTGGGCAGCCGCTGCATGTACTTGCCGGCGTCGGCCTGGCTCAGCTTGCCCATCGCGACCATGCCCTTGAGCGTGTACTGGTACCGCCCGGTCACCCACGCCTGGCTCTCCTTGGCGCCCGGATCCCGGTTCGGGTTCTGGATGATGCCGCCGAGGACGGCCGCCTGGTCGGGCGTCAGCTCCCACACGTTCTTGCCGAAGTACTCCCGGGACGCCGCCTGGATGCCGTACGTGTCGCGGCCGAAGTAGATCGTGTTCAGGTAGAGCTTGAGGATCTCGTCCTTGGTGAACTTGTCCTCCAGCTTCACCGAGATGAACAGCTCCTTGAACTTCCGGTTCACCGTCCGGTTGTTCGGGTCGGAGTAGTAGTTCTTCGCCAGCTGCTGGGTGATCGTGGAACCGCCGCCGGACCCGCCGGTCAGGTTGTCCCACACCGCCCGCGTGGTGCCCTTGACCGAGAACCCGGGGTCGGTGCGGAAGCTGCGGTTCTCCGCCGCCAGCACCGCGTTCTGGACGTACGGCGGGATCTGTTTCAGCTCGACGCTCTGCCGCTTCTTGCCGATCCGCCCGATCTCGGTGCCGTCGGTGTAGTAGAAGATCGACGCCTGGTCCTCGACTCCGGCGACCGTCGGCTCCGCGGGCGTCGGCGTGTTCGAGTAGGCGACCCAGATCAGCGTGACGAACGCCGCGATGCCGAGACCGCTGACGCCCGCCATCACCTTCCAGGACGGGATGAACCGCCGCCATCCCGTCTCCCGGGACCGCAGGTGCCCGAGCACGCCCTTCTTCTTCGGCGCCCCCGGTGGCCTCCCAGGCCCACCGGGTCCACCCGGCCCACCCGGTCTTCCGGGGCCGCCAGGACCACCGGGACCACCGGGACCGCCGGGACCACCAAGTGCGGGCGCCCCGGACCGGTGCGCCGCGCGGACACCCTTGCTCCTGAACCTCGCGGTCAGCTTCGCCCCGAGTTCCTGCCCGGTCTTCCCGAGTTCCTCGAGCTTCTCCCGCACGCCCGGCTTGGGCGCCGCCCGGAACCCGGCCGCCCCGGCGCCGGCCATCCCCGCCGCGCCCATACCCGCCGCGCCCATCCCAGGCGCGCCCATCCCAGGCGCGCCGGGCCCGCTCAATGCCGGCGGCCCGCCGGGGACCCCGCCCATCCCGGCCGCATAGGGCATGCCACCCGCGGGAGGGCCGGCCGGACCACCATTGCCGAATCCACCGGGCGCACCGCCAGGGACGCCCGTCCGCCCGCCGGGTACCGCCGCGCCACCGGGTACCGCCGCGCCACCGGGTACCGCCGTGCCACCGGGCGCGGGCGTCCGGGGAGCACCGGGGCCGCCCGCCGCAAACGGTCCGCCGGGGGCGGCGTGCCCGTCGGGGCGCATCGCGCCAGGGCCTCCGGGCCCGTGCGCGGCCTGGCCGCCCGCGCCACCAGGGGCGCCGTGCCCGCCGTGCGCAGCCCCGGGAGGCGGCGCGAAGCCACCAGGTGCGGATTGCCCACCGGCGCCCGGAGTCCCGGAGCCGCTGGGGCGGTTCCATGCGCCGGGTCCGTCCGGCACGGCGGGCCCGACCGAGGTCGACGCGGCCTGCCCGCCGGGCGCGCCGGGGACGCCCGGTGTCGCGCCGGGGACGCCCGGTGTGAAGTGCGCGCCCGGTGCGGCGGAGCCGCCGGCGGTGCGTCCGCCCCCACCCAGGGGATCCGACGTGCCGCCCGGCGGGAACTGGCCGCTCGGCGCGGGCCGGCTCGCGGGGAAGCCCTGGCCCAGCGGGTCGCCCGGGGGCGTGGACCCCGGGGCGGCGTGGCGGCCGGAGGAGCGGGGCGGCGCCGGCGGGATCACGGGAGTCGGCGGGATCGCGGGTGTCGGCGCCGTCCGGGCGGGGCCGCCCGGGACGGCCTGGCCGCCCGCGAAGCCGGCGTCCGATGTTCCCTGGACGTCAGGGTTCTGTGGCTCACCGGGCTCGTTCTGGGCACCCGGACGTGCGGAGTCGCCGGGACGGGGGTTCTGCTGCCCGCCCGGCCTCTGCGACCCGGGTTCCGGTCGGGGCTGGCTTGGATTACTCACGCGACCTCATCAACAGGGGACAACGGGTGTTGCCAGGGGCCCGGGGCGGCCCCCGGCCCTTGTTGCGACTCGTGCGCCGTCCGAAGAGTACTGTGCGGGCTGGTGAGCGGGGGGAGCGCATGCACAGCTGATGCCCGACCCGGCTGGTCAACGCCCCCGCCGATGAAAACGGCCGGGTGGATCCTCCTTGGTCGTCCGCCGTCCGGGGCGCTGCTCCCCATGGCCGAAGGCGCTCGACATGGCCGGGTGGTTCCAGTCGCCACTTTGGCATACTTCGGCCCCATACACCCTGGATTCGCCGTATTCGGCGTCCCACCTCGACGATCTCGCCACCCGCCCGGCGGACGTTCGTCCCCGCGCGGAGGGTAGCGGGCTGCAGCGGTCACGCCCTCCAGTACGCCTCCCCGCCCGCCGGGGCTCGATCCGGGAGTTCTGGACGTCCACTTGCCAGGACGGGACCCTGTACGTATCTTGTCGATGTATCGAGTCGATACATTCACTCGATACATCGGATCGAGACATCGGCTTCTGCGGAAAGAGGGAACCGGATGGCGGCCAGGAAGGGCGCGGGCGTGCTGGAGCTCGCCGTGCTCGGGCTGCTGCACGAGGCCCCCATGCACGGCTACGAGCTGCGCAAGCGGCTCAACGCACTGCTCGGCATGTTCCGGGCGTTCTCCTACGGATCCCTCTACCCGTGCCTGAAGCAGCTTCTCGCGGACGGGATGATCGTCGAAGACCGTTCGGACGAGGAGAACACGCCGCTGGCACTGCAGAGCCGCCGGTCGAAGATCGTTTACAAGCTCACCGCCGACGGCAAGGAGCGCCTCCAGCGGCTCCTGACCGAGGCCGGCCCGGCGGCGTGGGAGGACGAGGGGTTCGGCGTGCACTTCGCCTTCTTCTCGCACACCCGCGCCGACGTCCGGCTGCGGATCCTCGAGGGCCGGCGCAGCCGGCTGGAGGAGCGGCTGGAGAGCGTCCGGGCCGCGCTCGCCCGGACCCGCGAGCGGGTCGACTCCTACACCCTGGAGCTGCAGAACCACGGGCTGGAGTCGGTCGAGCGCGAGGTCAGGTGGCTCAACGAGCTCATCGGGCGCGAGCGGGCCGAGCAGGAACAGCAAGCACTGTCAGCTAAACGAATTGACCAGGACATGCCTCGGGACGAGGGCCGCTGAGCGGCGACCCGGCGCCCTCGGGGGCGGGTGAAACCACATGTTCCGCAAGAGAGAAGGAGCAACCGGATGGGTTCGGTGCGCGTAGCCATCGTGGGTGTGGGCAACTGCGCCTCTTCACTCGTCCAGGGTGTCGAGTTCTACAAGGACGCGGCCCCCGAGACACGAGTCCCCGGCCTGATGCACGTCCAGTTCGGTGATTACCACGTGGGCGACGTGGAGTTCGTCGCGGCGTTCGACGTGGACGCCAAGAAGGTCGGGATGGACCTGTCCGAGGCCATCCACGCCAGCGAGAACAACACCATCAAGTTCGCCGACGTGCCGCCGACCGGCATCACGGTCCAGCGCGGCCACACCTTCGACGGCCTGGGCGAGTACTACCTGAACATGGTCGACGAGTCCGACGCCGAGCCGGTGGACGTGGTGCAGACGCTGAAGGACGCCGAAGTGGACGTCCTGGTGTCGTACCTGCCGGTGGGCTCGGAGGAGGCCGACCGCTTCTACGCCCAGTGCGCGATCGACGCCAAGGTCGCGTTCGTGAACGCGCTGCCGGTGTTCATCGCCAGCGACCCCGAGTGGGCGCAGAAGTTCACCGACGCCGGCGTCCCGATCGTCGGCGACGACATCAAGTCGCAGGTCGGCGCGACCATCACGCACCGCGTCATGGCCCGGCTGTTCGAGGACCGCGGTGTCGAGCTGCTGCGCACGTACCAGCTCAACGTCGGCGGCAACATGGACTTCATGAACATGCTGGAGCGCAAGCGGCTCCAGTCCAAGAAGATCTCCAAGACGCAGTCGGTCACCTCGCAGATCCCGCACGAGATGGCGAAGGCGGACGTGCACATCGGCCCGTCCGACCACGTGCCGTGGCTGGACGACCGCAAGCTGGCCTTCGTCCGGCTGGAGGGCAAGTCGTTCGGCGACACGCCCCTCAACCTGGAGTACAAGCTGGAGGTCTGGGACTCCCCGAACTCCGCCGGCGTGATCATCGACGCGGTCCGCGCCGCGAAGATCGCCAAGGACCGCGGCATCGGCGGCCCGATCCTGTCGGCGTCCTCCTACTTCATGAAGTCGCCGCCGGAGCAGTACAACGACGACCAGGCGCACGACGCGGTGGAGAAGTTCATCCGCGGCGAAGTCGAGCGCTGAGCGCTCGCTGAGAGTCTGATCACAAAGTCTCCCAGGGACGCCCTGACAGTGGACATCCACTGTCAGGGCGTCCTTACTTCTGGAGAGAAAACGGTGATGTACCGGCCCTTTGTCACTCTCTGGCCCTACTGTGACACTGCCGGTGACTGTGCGCCAAGGTCCGAGTGTTCGAGGTGAGAACGTGGCGGCACGCGAGATGTTCAAGGTGACGGTGGGGCTGACGGGGCTGACGGGGCTGGTGGTGGGCCTCGCCGGATGCGCGGGGGGAGGTGACGACGCCTCGGCGGGCCAGGGCCGCGACGGCGGGACGCTGCGGATCATCGGGTCGTCCGACGTCGAGCACCTCGACCCCACGTCCGTGTCGAGCGTCGGCGCGTACGGGCTCGCCCGCACGTTCGCCCGGACGCTGTTCGGGACGCGGGCGTCCAACGACTTCCAGGAGACGGTCCCCGTCCGGCCGGACGTCGCGCAGCGGATCCCCACCCGGGAGAACGGCGACATCGGCAAGGACCGGCGCACCTACACGGTGCGGCTGCGCGACGGCGCCCGGTGGAACACGAAGCCGCCGCGTCCGGTGACCGCGCACGACTTCGTCCGCGGCTTCGAGCGGCTCTGCAACCCGGCGTCGCCGTCCGCGGGCAAGGGCTACTTCACCTCCACGCTCAAGGGCATGGACGAATTCTGCCGCGGCTACGCCGACGTCGACGCCAAGGACCCGGCGGCGATGGCGGCCTACCAGCGCGACCACGGGTTCGAGGGCGTCCGCGCCAAGGACGACCGGACGATCGTGTTCGAACTCCGCCGCCCCGCGAGCGACTTCCTCAACCTGCTGACGCTGCCGTACACCGCCGCCGCGCCGAAGGAGTACGACGCCTACGTCCCGGACGGCCCGCAACTCCGCCGGCACACGATCTCGGACGGCCCGTACCAGATCACCGAGTACCGTCCCGGCATGTCGTACCTGCTCACGCACAACCCGGCGTGGCAGGCCGCCGGCGACCCGCTGCGCGAGCGGCACGTCGCGAAGATCCGGATCACACTCGGGCAGGACTCGCCCGAGGCCGTCCAGCAGCAGATCGAGCAGGGCACCGCCGACCTCGCGTGGGACCAGCCCGTCCCGACGTCCGCGATCTCCCGGCTCCGCGACGACCCGCGGTTCGCGATCAGGGAGACGCCGAACAACAGCCCGTACCTGGTGTTCAACACGCGCAGCCCGAACAACGGCGGCGCGCTCGGCAGGCGGGAGGTCCGGCAGGCGCTGGAGTACGCGATCGACCGCAGCGCGCTCATCAAGATCGTCGGCGGGCCGTCGGTGGCGCGGCCGCTGCACACGGTGATCCCGCCCGGGAACTCCGGATACTCGGCCATCAACCACTACCCGACGCCCGGCGAGTCAGGCGATCCCGCCAAATGCCGCGAGCTGCTCGGCACGACGGGCCGCGCCAAGCTCACGCTGAAGTTCCCGTACCGGACGAACAGCGTCCACAAGCTCATCGCGCAGTCCATCGCCGAGAACCTCGACGCCTGCGGGGTCGACACCGAGCTCATCGCCGACTCCGGCGGCTCCTTCTACGCCGGCACCCTCGGCACGCCGGCGCGCGCCGCCGCCGGCGACTGGGACGTCGCCGCCCCCGGCTGGGTGCCCGACTGGTACGGCAACAACGGCCGCTCGATCATCCAGCCGCTCTTCGACGGCCGCACCTACGGGCAGAACTCCACCAACTACGGCGGCTACGACAACCCCCAGGTCAACGGCCTCATCGACGCGGCCCTCACCGCGCCCGACGCCGAGCACGCCGCCGGCTACTGGCAGCAGGCCGACCAGAAGATCATGGAGGACGCGGCGATCGTCCCGCTCCTCGACCGCGCCCAGACGCTCTTCTGCTCCTCCCGCGTCCGCGACGCCCGCTACCTGCCGACCACCGCCGGCTACGACTACACGCGGCTCTGGCTGAGCGGCGGCTGAGCGGCGGCCGAGCGGCGGCCGACGGCGCGTAAGGTGATCGCGTGAAGGCGGGCCAGCTGCGGGAGATTCTGCGGGAGCGGGATTTCCGGCGGCTGTACGGGACGCGGCTGGCCTCGCAGCTCACCGACGGCGTGTTCCAGGTCGCGCTGGCCGGCTACGTGTTCTTCTCGCCCGAGCGGCAGACCACGGCGGGCAAGGCCGCGGCGGCGTTCGCGGTGACGCTGCTCCCGTACTCGGTGCTCGGCCCGTTCGCCGGAGTGTTCATCGACCGGTGGCGGCGCCGCCAGATCCTCGTGTGGGCGCCGGTGCTGCGGGCCGTGCTGGTGCTGCTCGTCGCGGGTCTCGTGGCCACCGGGCAGGACGGCGCGGGCCTCTTCCTCGGCGTCCTCGTCGTGCTCGGCGTCAACCGGTTCTTCCTCGCGGCGCTGTCGGCGGCGCTGCCCCACGTGGTGCGGCGCGAGCAGCTGGTGACCGCGAACGCGTTCACGGTCACGTCCGGGACGATCATCGCGTTCGCCGGCGCGGGCATCGGCTACCTGCTGCGCCTGCTGTCCGGCGCCGGGGACGAGGGGACGACGCTGATCCTCGTGTCGGCGGCTGCGCTGTACCTGCTGGCGGGCCTGGTCGCCACGACGCTGCCGAAGGGGCTGCTCGGCCCGGACGCGCCGGACGTGTCACGCGTCCGGGACACGCTCGGCGGCGTCGTGTCCGGCCTGGCGGACGGGGCGCGGCATCTCACGCGGCGGCCGCAGGCGGCGCTGGCGCTCGGCGCGATCTCGTTCCACCGGTTCCTGTACGGCGTCGTCCTGATCATGACGCTGCTGCTGTGCCGCAACCACTTCGCGGACGACCCCGACCGGGGGCTGGAGACGTTCGCGCTCATGCTCGGGGTGTCCGGCGCCGGGTACTTCGCGGCGGCGCTGATCACCCCGGCGGTGGTGCGCCGGATCAGCAAGCAGGCGTGGACGGCGTGGCTCCTCGCCCTGGCGGCGCTGGGCCTGCTCCTCTTCGGGATGTCGTTCGCGGAGCGTCCCTGGGCGGTCGGCGCCTTCCTGCTCGGCGTCGTGTCGCAGGGCGTGAAGCTGTGCGTCGACACGACCCTGCAGGAGATCATCGACGACGCCTACCGGGGCCGGGTGTTCGCCGTCTACGACATGCTCTTCAACGCGACGTTCGCCGCCGCCGCCACGGCCGCCGCCACCTGGCTCCCGGCGGACGGCCGCGCCGCCCCCACCCTCCTCGCGGTGATCGCCGCCTACGCCGCGGGCGCGGTCGCCTACCGGACGGCCGCGTCCCGCCTCGCCCGCCCCGCCCACGCCCTCCGCTAGCCGGACGTGCGTCAGAGGGACTCGGCTATGGCGTGGAGGGCGGCGGCTATGTGGAGGACCTCGTCCTCCGTGCTGATGTACGGCGGCATCGTGTAGATGAGCTTGCCGAAGGGGCGCAGCCAGACGCCGTGCGCCATGGCGATCTCCTGGACGGACGCCGCGTCCACCGGCTCGCGCGCTTCGACGACGCCGATCGCGCCGAGGACGCGGACGTCCGCGACCCCCGGGAAGCCGGCGGCGGCGTCGAGTTCGCTGGTCAGGATCGCCTCGATGGCGTCCACCTCGTCCCGCCAGTCGCGGGAGAGCAGCAGGTCGATCGACGCGGTCGCCACGGCGGCGGCCAGCGGGTTCGCCATGTACGTGGGCCCGTGCATCAGGACGCCCGCTTCGCCCGAGGCGATGCCGTCGGCGACGCGGTCGGTGCACATGGTGGCGGCCATCGTCATGTAGCCGCCGGTCAGCGCCTTGCCGAGGCACATGATGTCGGGCGTGACCTCGGCGTGGTCGCAGCCCCACAGCTCGCCCGTCCGGCCGAACCCGGTGGCGATCTCGTCCAGGATCAGCAGCAGGCCCTGCTCGTCGGCGATCTCGCGGAGGGCGGCCAGGTACTCGGGGGCGTAGAAGCGCATGCCGCCGGCGCCCTGGACGATCGGCTCCACGATGATCCCGGCCAGCTCGCCCGCGTGCTCGGCGGCGAGCCGGGACAGCTCGTCCAGGTACGCCCCGTCGGGGTCGGCGGAGTAGCCGAGCGGAGGCGGCGGCGCGAACACGTGCTTCGCGAGGACGTCGCCGAACAGGTGGTGCATGCCGTTCACCGGGTCGCAGACCGCCATGTCGCCGAACGTGTCGCCGTGGTATCCGCCCCGGACGGTCAGCAGCCGGTGCCGTTCGGGCCTCCCCTGCGACCGCCAGAACTGCAGCGCCATCTTGATCGCGACCTCGACCGCCACGGATCCGGAGTCGGCGAAGAAGACCTTCTTCAGCGGCTCCGGCGTGATCTCGACGAGGCGCTCCGCGAGCCGCACGGCCGGCGGGTGCGTGAGGCCGCCGAACATCACGTGCGCCATCTTGCCGAGCTGCCCGGTGACGGCCGCGTTCAGCTTCGGGTGGTTGTAGCCGTGCACGGCCGCCCACCAGGACGACATCCCGTCGATCAGCTCGGTGCCGTCGGCGAGCGTCAGCCGCACACCGTCCGCCGACACGACCGGCAGCACCGGCGTGGACGCGGGCATCGGCGCGTAGGGGTGCCAGATGTGCTCCCGGTCGAACGCCAGCATCCGCTCGGCCTCACGCGGACTCATCCGCCCCAGCTGCAGCGGAATCACGCGTCGCCACCCTCGGCGGGGAGGAGCCCTTCGGCGGCGGCCCAGGCGCGGAGTTCGGCGGCCGCGGCCTCCTTGCCGATCATGCCGCGGTCGAGGCGGAGGTCCAGGAGGAACGTGTAGGCCTTGCCGACGAGCGGGCCGGGCTTGATCCCGAGGATTTCCTGGATCTCGTTGCCGTCGATCTCCGGGCGGATCGCGGCCAGCTCCTCCTGCTGCGCCAGCCGCTCGATGCGCAGCTCCAGGTCGTCGTAGGTGCGGCGCAGCCGGTCGGCCTTGCGCCGGTTGCGGGTCGT
Organism: Actinomadura latina NBRC 106108; assembly: GCF_001552195.1. Classification (GTDB taxonomy): domain Bacteria; phylum Actinomycetota; class Actinomycetes; order Streptosporangiales; family Streptosporangiaceae; genus Spirillospora; species Spirillospora latina. Next base: position 68,592 of record NZ_BCQS01000003.1, on the reverse strand, counting down.
GCAGTCGGCGCGGGTCAGCTTGTGCAGCCGGGAGAGCAGCGGGCCGGCGTCGCGGACGTAGCGGCGGACGGCCGAGTCCGTCCACTCGCCGGTGCCGTAGCCGTGGAACCGCAGGTGCAGCTCGACGAGGCGGGAGACGTCGTTGATGACGTCCTTCGGGTAGCGCAGCGCGGTCAGCCGCTTGCGGGTCATCTTCGCGCCGACGACCTCGTGGTGGTGGAACGACACCCGGCCGCCGTCCTCGAAGCGGCGCGTCCTCGGCTTGCCGATGTCGTGCAGCAGCGCCGCCAGCCGCAGGACGAGGTCGGGGCCATCCTCCTCCTGCGCGATCGCCTGCTCAAGGACGATCAGCGAGTGCTCGTAGACGTCCTTGTGCCGGTGGTGCTCGTCGATCTCCAGTCGCAGCTTCGGCAGTTCCGGCAGGACGTGCGCGGCGAGGCCCGTCTCGACGAGCAGCGCCAGGCCCTGCCGCGGGTACCGGCCGCAGATCAGCTTGGACAGCTCGTCCCGGACCCGCTCGGCGGAGACGATCTCGATGCGGGACGCCATGTCCTTCATCGCGCGGACGACGTCCGGCGCCACGGTGAACCCGAGCTGCGAGGCGAACCGGGCGGCGCGCATCATCCGCAGCGGGTCGTCGCTGAAGGAGTCCTCGGGCCTGCCGGGCGTCCGCAGGACCTTGCGCTGCAGGTCGGTCAGGCCGCCGAACGGGTCGACGAACTCGTGGCCGGGCAGCCGCGCCGCCATCGCGTTCACCGCGAAGTCGCGGCGGCGGAGGTCCTCGACGAGGGACGTCCCGTAAGAGACGTCCGGCTTGCGGGATTTCGGATCGTAGGACTCGCTGCGGTAGGTGGTGATCTCCAGTTCGACGCCGTCCTTGCGGAGGCCGACGGTGCCGAACTCGATGCCGATCGTCCAGTGCGCGTCCGCCCAGCCGCGGATGATCTCCAGGGTGCGCTCGGGCGGCGCGTCGGTGGTCAGGTCGACGTCCTTGGTCGGGCGGCGCAGCAGCGCGTCCCGGACGGGCCCGCCGACCAGCGCCAGCTCATGCCCGGCCGCCGCGAACATCGCGCCGAGATCGTCGGCGACGGGCGCGATCCCGCGCAGCAGCTCGGTGATCGCGGTGCGCCGCGAGGACTCGGGGGTCACATTCTGGTTGGGCACGGCCATCGAGCGTATTTCCTTGATTGTCGGGCTGACAAAGGACTTTCTGGTGATCGGCGGGCCCCCGCGCGGGAGCCTTTGCGGGGCCGGAGCCGGACGGGCCCCTTCACATGCCGCGATCTCCGGGTTACGTTCTGGGCACTCCGATGACGCCAGCGCGACCGCCGGTGAGCCTCCCGCACGACAACGGTAGCGGGATCCCAAGGGCCCCGGTCCGCCGCACGTGCGGCTGAGGCGCATCGTGAGGGTTTACGTGACGTATGACGCGAGTTAGACCACTCGTTCCGGGTATGTGGGGATATTCCCACAGAGTGCGAAGCACGGGGACACAGCGAAACAAGTTCCGGGGGTGAGCGGGGTGACCCCCGCGGGATGGAGCCCAACATGAAGGACGCTCTCGCCATCCACCGCGCACTGCTCGAATGGGAGACCGTGCACGAGATCGTGCGGCTGCCCGTCGCGATGGCCCACGCCGACGAACTTCCGAAGGCGCTCGGACTCCCGGCGGAACGGTGCCTGGTGACGCGCGTCTACTCCTGCGACGGCGCCCGGCGCGGCCGCCGCTTCCTGACCGGTGTGATCGTCCCGGCGGGGGAACGGCCGGCGATGGAGGCGGTCCGGCGCACCGTCGGCGCCCGCACCGTCCGGCCGGCGCACCCCGACCTCGTGAACGCCGCCACCGAGTACGCGGCGGGCCTCGTCTGCCCGCTGCTCCTGCCCGACACGATGCCGCTGCTGGTCGACCACCGCCTGGCGGACGCCCTGAACTCCGACGACGTCGTCTACACCGCGACCGGCGAGGCGTCGACCGCCCTCGGCATCAGGGGCGGCTCCCTGTACGCCCTGTGCCACGCGAAGCCGGTCGACCCGCTCGACCCGCCGCCCGTCCCGGCCCCCGCCCAGACCCCCGAGGCCGTCCGCTTCCGGGCCTGAGCCGCGGCCCGCGCCGTCCGACCGGGCATGGCCGGGCGGAGCGTCACGCACGGAAACCGCCGACGTCGGTGCTCGGGCACCCGCAATCAGCCTGACGGACTACCATCGACGCCGTGGTGCGGGAAATGTTCGCCCGCCGTCCCAAGGCGGCCGGTAAGGCGTGAGGACGGTCAAACGCGCGGTGGCGCTGGCCGCTCTGCTGCCCTGCATGGCCATGGCGGCGCCCACGACGCTGGCGTCCCCCGCCCTCGCGCGAGACGCGCCCGCGCAAGTGCAGGTCAAGACGCAGGTGCAGGCCAAGACGCAGGTGCAGGCCACCACCCAGGTGCAGGCCAAGACCCAGGTGGCCATGGCGCTCACCAAGGTCGACCCCAAGAGCGTCGGCGAGAAGTCGCGGATCGAGATCTCCGGGCAGGCCATGAACCGCATCGGGCACCAGCTGCCCGGCCTCCACGTGCGGCTGCGGTACAGCGCGCAGCCGGTCACCAGCCGCAGCCAGCTGGACCAGCTAGCGGCCGGCCCGCCGAACGCGCTGCCGAACATCGGCGGGGAGAAGCAGCTTCCGGGCGCGTCCGCGCCGGGCGGGAAGCAGAACTGGACGTTCACCACCACGGTCAAGAAGCTCCGGCTGCGCGCCCCGGCCGGGACGCCCGGCGTCTACCCGGTCGGCGTCGAGGTCCTGAACTCCGCGCGGCAGGTCGTCGGGGGCATCACGACGTTCCTCACGTTCATGCCGAAGGAACGCCGTTTCCAGCAGGTCGCGGTCGGCTGGGTCTGGCCGCTCGCCGACCGGATGCACCGCACCAACGACCGGACGTTCACCGACGACGCCCTCGCCGAGTCCGTGGCGCCGGGCGGGCGGCTCGGCCGGCTGGTCCAAGCGGCGTCCGCGACCGACACGCCCATCACGTGGGGGATCGACCCCGCGCTGCTGGACGACGTGCAGCGGATGGCGTCCGGCGACTACACGGTCCGGGCGCCCGGGGCCGCGAAGAGCGTCCGGAAGAAGAAGAGCGAGGCCGCGGCGGCGTGGCTGACCGCGCTGAAGGACGCCTCGAAGAAGGACCCGTACTTCACTCTCCCCTACGCCGACCCGGACGTCGTGGCGCTCGTCCGCCGCAAGACGCCCCACGACATCGGCGTCGCGTTCGACGAGCGGAACACCGGCGTCGCGACGCAGATCCTCGGACGCGCCGCGGACGCGCACGTCGCCTGGCCGCCGTCCGGCGCCGCCGGGCCCGGCACGGTCGACCAGCTGGCCAAGAACGCGCTGAAGAGCGGCGGGGCGTTCCTGATGAGCAGCTCGCAGTTCCAGAACCCGGCGACGGGTGCGCTGCCGAACGCGACGACGGCGCTCCAGACGCACTACGGCGACAAGAAGACGCTCCTGTACGACGAGAAGCTCAACCAGATCGTCAGCGAGGGGTCGCGGTCGGCCTCCGGGGGGCTGCTGACCGAGCAGCGGTTCCTGGCCGAGTCGGCGATGATCGCGGCGGAGGCGCCGAACCGGGTGCGCACCCTCGTCCTCGCCCCGGACCGGCACTGGAACCCGGCCGACGGGGTCGCGAAGAACCTGCTGAAGTACACCAAGGGCGCGGGCTGGCTGCGCGAGGTGCCGCTGGGCAAGATCGAGTCGGCCGCGCCGCAGGGCCGCGTCTTCAACGGCTACTCCGACGACTACCAGCAGTACGAGCTCGGCGACGCGCACCTCGCCCAGGTGGAGGCGATCTCCCGGAAGGCCAGGGCGTTCCAGTCCGTGCTGACCGGCCCGACCAAGATCTCCTACGAGCGGGCGGTGCTCCGCATGGAGTCCGCGGCGTGGCGGACGTCGCCGGGCCAGGCCAGGTCGGCCCGCAAGCAGCTGGAGGACGAGCTCGCGACCGACATGCACCGGGTCCGCATCGTCACCACGAAGAGCAAACGGGTGCTGATGGGGGGCAGCTCGGGCCGGCTGCCGGTGCTCGTGGAGAACACGCTGCCCGACCAGGCGGTCAAGGTCCACCTCGTCGCCACGTCGGAGAACAGCGCGAAGCTGCGGCTCGGCGAGCTGGAGCCCGAGGACGCGACCATCGAGCTGCGGCCTGGGGAGCGGGCCCAGCGCTGGATCCCCGCGCAGGCGGCCGGCAACGGCAACTTCCACGTCCAGCTGGAGCTGGAGATCCCCGGCTCGGGCGGCCGGACGTACGGGGACGGCGAGTCGATCACCGTGACCGTCACCGGTTACGGGCGTCTCGCACTGCTCATCACCGGCGGCGGACTTGCCGTACTCTTCGGGGGCGTCGGAGTGCGGGCCCTCAGAGCGAGGCGCCGCCGGAAAGCGGAGGCAGCCGGTGACGGGTCGACCGGAATGGGATCGGCGGGACCAGGGGAACAGGGGAGCGGGCTCCCCGGCCCCGGGTTCCCAGGGGCAGGGATACCCGCCGCCGAATTCCCCGGGGTACCCGGGGCAGGGCAACCCGCCGGGCCGGGGATATCCACAGGGTCCTCCACCGCAGGGTCCACCAACCCAGGGACCGCCACCGCGGAGGCCGCAGGGCCCCCCGCGGCAGGGGCCCCCGCCCCAGGGACCGCCCCAGGGCCCACCTCAGCAGGGGCCGCCTCCCCCGAGGCCACAGGGCCCACCTCCGCAGGGGCCGCCGCCGAGCGCGCCGAATCCGGCGGGATACCCGAGTCCGCCGCCGACGGGCAGGCCGGGTGGCGCGGCGAGCACCGCCGCCGAGACGGCGATTGACATTCCCGTCCCCGGCGGGAGCGCGCCCGTCGCCGAGACGGTCGTCGACACACCCCTCCCCCCGTCCGGTGAGGGCGACGGCGGGAAGGCCGGAGGCGGCATCCTCCGCTCTGGCGCGATCATGGCCGTGGGCACCCTCGCGTCCCGCATCACCGGCTTCCTGCGCACCGCCGTCATTGTCGCCGCGCTCGGCACCGGACTGCTCGCGAACGCCTACAACACCGCCAACACGATCCCCAACCAGATCTACGACCTGCTGCTCGGCGGCATCCTCACCAGTGTGATCGTCCCGCTGCTGGTGCGGGCCAAGCAGCGCGACCGCGCCTACGGCGAGCAGTACGAGCAGCGCGTCTTCACCCTCGCGGTGATCGGCCTCGGCGTCCTCACCGTCGTGGCGGTGCTGTGCGCGCCGCTGTTCATCGACGTCCTGGCCGGCAGCTACACCGGCGACCAGCGCAGGGTCGCCGTCCTGTTCGCGCAGTTCTTCCTGCCGCAGCTGTTCTTCTACGGCGTCGGCGCGTTCGCCGGCGCCATCCTGAACACGCGCGGCAGCTTCGCCGCGCCGATGTGGGCGCCGGTCCTGAACAACATCGTGGTGATCGCCGTCGGCGGCGCGTTCCTGGCGGTCACCACGGGCCGCGTCGACCCGTCCAGCATCTCCGACTCCCAGCTCATGCTGCTGTACGTCGGCACGACCGGCGGCATCGTCCTGCAGACGGTGGCGCTGTGGCCGTCACTGCGCCGCGTCGGGTTCCGCTGGCGGCCCCGGCTCGACTTCAAGCGCGGCGAGATCGGCGAAGTCGGGCGGATGGCCGGCTGGACGCTGCTCTACGTCATCGCCACCCAGGCCGCGCTCGCCGTCGTCACCGCGCTCGCGAACGCCGCCGGGAACAAGGCCGTGGACGGGGGCCTCGGCGAGGGCTACGGCTACACCCCGTACTTCAACGCCTACCAGCTCTTCCAGCTGCCCTACGCGATCGTCGGCGTTTCGGTGATCACCGCGCTGCTGCCGCGGATGAGCCGGTTCGCCGCCGAGGGCAAGACCGCCGACGTGCGCGCCGCGTTCTCCAGCGGGCTGCGGCTCTCCTCCGTGATCATCATGCCGGCGGCGGCGCTGATGCTGGTGCTCGGCCCGGAGATCACCACGGTCCTGTTCGCGCACGGCAACACCTCCCCGGACGACGCGCTGGTCATCGCGCGGGTCATGCAGATGTTCGCGATCGCGCTCGTGCCGTTCTCGATCTACCAGCTCATGCTGCGCGTCTTCTACTCGTACGGCGACACGAAGACGCCCGCGCTGATCGGCCTGATCGTCACCACGTCCAACATCGCGATGGCGTTCACCGCCTACAACGTCCTCGGCGTCAAGTGGATCGTCGTCGGCATCGCCGGCGGGTTCGCGGTCACCAGCGTCGTCGGCACCGTCACCTGCTGGCTGGTGCTGCGCCGCAAGCTCGGCGGGATCGACGGCCGGCGCATCATCGGCGGCCACCTGAAGCTCCTCGTCGCGGTCTGGCCGCTGATCGGGTTCGCCTACGCCGCGCACACCGTCGTGGACGCCGCCGGGGACACCTCGGCGATGCTCCCCGCGCTGGTCACCCTGGTCGTCGGGTCCGTCGGCGGCGGGCTGCTGTACCTGCTCTTCGCCAAGCTGATGCGGGTGGAGGAGATCCAGACGACCATCGCCATGTTCGCGCGCCGGCTGCCCGGGCGCTGATCATCCGGTCATCCGGCGCCGTTCAACATCGCAAAGTAAAAAAGGACGCGCGGCGATAAGGCGGCCACTCAAGCGAGTAAGCACTACCATGTGGGGGACTACGGCTTGCGGGGCGACACCCTGGGGAACGCAAAGAGGAGGGTCGGAGGCGTAAGCTGCCACGCCACGAACATGGGATCTGACCACCTGTGCAGGACGTTGCCGTGAGCACGTCAGTCATCGAGCCCGGCACGCGTCTCGCCGGCCGCTACCGCCTCGAAAAGCGCATCAGCGATTCCGGTGGATCGTCGCTCTGGAAGGCCATCGACGAGATCCTCGCGCGGGCGGTCGCCGTCCGCACCTTCGATCCCGAGTTCCCCCGGATCGCCGAGGCCGTCACCTCCGCGCGGTCGGCCAGCAGGCTGACCGACCCGCGCCTCACCCAGGTGTTCGACGCCGACGACTCCGGCGAAAGCGCCTACGTCGTCAGCGAATGGGTGACCGGCGAGGCCCTTGAGGGCATGCTCGGCAAGGCCCCGCTGGAGCCCGGCCGCGCCGCGACGCTGCTGTACGAGGCGTCCGAGGCGATCGCCGCCGCGCACTCCGCCGGGCTGTCGCACCTCTGCCTCACCCCCCGCGACCTCGTCTGGACGACCGGCGGCACCGTCAAGATCCTCGGCATCGCGACCGACGCCGTGCTGAACGACCGGCACACCGAGGATCCCGCCGCCGAGGACGTCCGCGGCCTCGGCCGGATGCTGTACGCGGCGCTCACCGCGCACTGGCCCGGCGACGAGGACGCCTCCGGCCTGCCCGCCGCGCCCGCCGCCGACGGGGTTCCGCACGCGCCCCGCCAGGTGCAGGCCGGCATCTCGCACGCGGTCGACGCGATCGTCTGCCGCTGCCTCGGCATCGGCGCGGGCGAGCCGCTCGCGTCCCCCGCCGACCTGGCCAAGGCGCTGCGCGGCGTCCCGCGCACCCCGCTGCCGCTGTTCGCCGGGCTGGGGCACGCCTCGCCGCCGTCCCCGCGTCCGGCGGCGCCCCGGCGCTCCGCGGCACCGCCGCCCGCACCGACGCAGCCGCACCGGCAGCCCGCGCACGAGCAGCCGGCGTCCTCGCACGTCCCGCCGCCACGCGCCCGGCACGGCGCGCCGCCGCCGTCGTCCACCTCGACCCGCACGGCACCGGCGCACGGGCCCGGCGCGTCCAAGCGTCCCGCGAACCGGGCGCTGATCGGCGTCGCCGCCGCCGCGCTGACCGTCATCGTCGGGATCGGCGCGTGGGCGCTGTCCGGCAGCGGCTCCAAGGACGATTCCGGCGGCGACGGCGCCGTGGACCCGAAGAAGTCGAGCGCCGCGCCCGCGCCGTCCGCCTCCGCGCTCACCGTCCAGAGCGCGAAGGGCGTCGACCCCGTCGGCGACGACGGGGGCAAGGGCGAAGGCAAGGGGCGGCTCGCCATCGACGGCAAGTCCGGCACCACGTGGCGCAGCTCCTTCTACACCTCTGCGGACTTCGGCCGCCTCAAGGAGGGGCTCGGCCTGCAACTCGACATGGGCAAGACGGTCAAGATCAAGGAGATCAGGGCCGAACTCCCCGAGGCCGCCGGGGCCAAGATCCAGCTGCGGATCGGCGACTCGCCCGATCCGAGTGCGATGCAGAAGGTCCAGACGGTCACCACGTCGGGGCCCGGTTCCACGACGATCCAGGTCCCCGGGACGCGTAGCGGCCGATACGTCCTGCTCTGGTTCACCGAGCTCTCCCAGGGCACGGACGGGCAGTTCCGCGCCGAGGTCAGCGAGGTCACCGTCCTCGGCTCATCGGGCTGACCCCGGTCAGCGCCGCGGACGCCGGGACGCCCGCCGGGCGGCGGGAGCGGGATCTCGGCCGGTCACGACGATCCCGGACACCGGGTAACAACTTCGCGGCGGTTGGAGTGCTGCAGAACCGGCTGTGACGTGGGGCGGTGCTTGTCGGTATCGTGCCTGTGAGCAAATATCCCCTCTACCCAGGAATCTGTGGTGCTTACCCCAGCAGACGCGGCCGCAAGGCGCTCGGCGGCGACTGGGCATTTCGTGCACGGACGCGGCCGCTCATGACGTCGGTGAGCATGCATCGCGTCGACGAGGTGCCCGACAAGGAGCTCCTCGCCCGCCATGCCCAGGGGGACCCGCACGCGTTCGCCGAACTGGTCCACCGGCACCGCGACCGCATGTGGGCGGTGGCGCTGCGCACCCTCGGCGACCCGGAGGAGGCGGCCGACGCGCTGCAGGACGCGTGTCTGTCGGCGTTCCGCGCGGCCGGACGGTTCCGCGGGGACGCCGCCGTCACCACCTGGCTCCACCGCATCGTGGTGAACGCCTGCCTGGACCGGATCCGGCGCAAGTCCGTCCGGCCGGCGACGCCGATGGGCGACGACGCGACGTTCGACGCCGTCGCGCCGAAGATGCCGGACCCGACGGACGCGCACGGCGTGTCCCTCGACGTCCGCACCGCGCTGGAGCAGCTCCCGTTCGAGCAGCGCGCCGCCCTCGTCCTCGTCGACATGATGGGCTATTCCGTCGACGACGCCGCGCGGGTCATGGAGGTCCCGGCAGGCACGATCAAGAGCCGCTGCGCACGGGGACGCGCCCGGCTGGCGCCCCTTCTCACCCATCACCGGAACCGACGGGATCGCAAAAACGTCGGAGGTGTGGAAGGAGGTGGCATGCCCAAGTGAACCCCGCACACTACGACTACGACGTCCTGGCCGACCTGGCCGAGGGATTGCTCGAAGACGACGAAGCCGCCTCCGTCAACGCGCACCTGGACTCCTGCGCCGAATGCCGTGAGCTGTCCGCCGACCTTGCGGACGTCTCCCGGATCCTGGCGGAGGCACCCGTACCGTCCATGCCCGCCGAGCTGGCCGAGCGCATAGACACCGCCATCGCCGCGGAGTCGATGCACAACGCCACCGTGGTGAGCATGGAGCAGCGGCGCGGAAGGCGGCATTGGCGGATCCTGTCGGCGGCCGCGGCGGCGGTGATCGTCGTCGGCGGCGGCGCGACGGTCGGCACGATGGCATTGGACGGCGTGAGCGGCGACCACGGCAAGGCGTCGACTCCCGCGCAGGACAATCCCGACCAATCCGGTTCGGAAAAGGGAGTGGCCCCGAACGCCGCCCCGGCCGCGGCCTTCACGGTGGCCCGCAGCGGCACCGCCTACCGCGCCGGGACGCTGGGAGCGCAGGTCGACCGGCTGCTCGCCGACGGACAGCGGCTGAGAGCCGTGTCCGGCCCGCCGTCCGCGCAGCTCAAGGGATGCGTCAACGGCGTGACCCACGGGCAGACGCCCGCCCTGGTCGACAGCGCGAAGTACGAGGGCGGCCCCGCGACCGTTATCGCCGTCCACGGCGACCGCTCCGGCAAATGGAACATCTGGGTCGTCGGCGCGGACTGCTCCGCCCGAAACCAGCGCATCCTGAAGCAGCTGCAGAACGCCTGACAGTCGTCGCCGCCGTTCTCGGCTTGGCCGAGAACGGCCGACGCGTACCCGAGGCAGCCCGCAGCGGCACAGGCCAGCAAGTCGGAGCATCCGGAGGCGGCCCTCCAAACGCGACAGGGCGCCGAACTCCCACCAATGCACGCGCCACCTCGGACCATCGCCACGGATCAAAGAAATCTCAGGTCGGTCGTCCAGGCGCGGCGGAGTGGCAACCACCGCAACACGCGGCACCTTCGAGGCCATCGAGGTCGGAGGGTGCTTACGAACTCTGGGGACGATTGTCCAGGCTGGTAGTGAGGCAGTGCCACCGAGGCACGTAACGCCCCGCGCGGCGGGTAGGGCGGTCAACGCGCCCAGTAGGCAAAGGTGTCGTCCAGGCACGGTGGAGCGGTGATCCACCATGGCAGGCGCGCCCCGCAGAACGGCGGCGGGGACTAAGAAAGCCCACGAAGGCCAGGGCCCTCGCCCGGGCGCGGCGGAGTGGCAGGGGCCGCAGCGTGCGGCACCCAGCGGGCCAACGACACGGGCATAGGGAGTCAGGAAGGCGAGGGCGGTCGTCCAGCTGCGGTGGAATGCCGAAATCACCTTGGTACGCGACATCCGTGGGCCGCGAGGCTAAGGGTCCACGAACGCCGCGCAGGGTCAGCAGGTCGACGGGCCGTCGATGGCACTCAGCGTTCAGGGGCCGATAACCACGGCCTCAGAGGGAGCCCAGAAAGGTCAGGCGGTTGTCCAAGTGCGGTGGGGCGGCGGTAGGTCCACTGTGGCGGCGCGGTGCCTTGGAGTGGCCGGGTGGTCAGAGGGAGTCGAGGAAGGCCAGGGCGGTCGTCCAGGCGAGCTCGGCGGCCTCGGCGTCGTAGTCGGGGAGGTCCGGGTCCGTGAAGAGGTGGCCGGCGCCCCGGTAGCGGTAGACCTCCACGTCCGCGCCCGCTTTGCGCATCTGCAGGTACCAGGTGTTCAGCCAGTCGACGGGCTCCCAGGTGTCGGGGTCGGCGACGTGCAGTTGCACCGGGACCTCGGTGGACGCGTCCTCCGCGATGTCGGACGTACCGTGCATCAGCAGCAGGCCGCCGGCCTTGTCGTCCGCGAAGGCGAGGTTCTGCGCGATGGAACCGCCGAGCGAGAAGCCTGCGTAGACGAGGCCGCCGTCGCCCATAAGAGGCGCGGCCGCCCGGACGGCGCGCCGCAGCAACTCGTCCCGGCCGATCTCCTCCTTGATCTCGATGCCGGCCTCGGGGTCGTCGACGACCCGCCCGTCGTACAGGTCGGGAACGTGGACGTCATGCCCCGCCGCACGGAGCCGGTCCGCCGCCTGATGCACCGCCGGACGCAGCCCGTACATCGAGTGGAGAAGCAGAATGCGTGCCATGCACAACACCCTAGAGGGGATAGAGCCTGGTGGACGGCTGGTCGAGGGGTCCCGGGAATCCTCGGGGCCTAGGATCGGTTGATGCGACTGGCAGGCCGGGCCGTGCGGCACCGACGGCCAACGAGGAGAGGCGCAGAACAGTGAGCGACGTCCGTAACGTCATCGTCATCGGGTCCGGCCCCGCGGGCTACACGGCCGCCGTCTACGCGGCGCGCGGTGACCTGAAGCCGCTGGTGTTCGAGGGGTCTGTGACGGCGGGTGGTGCGCTGATGAACACCACTGACGTCGAGAACTTCCCTGGCTTCCCCGACGGCATTATGGGCCCGGACCTCATGGACAACCTGCGCAAGCAGGCCGAGCGGTTCGGCGCCGAGCTGATCACCGACGACGTCACCGAGGTCGACCTGACCGCGGACCCCAAGGTCGTGAAGGTCGGGGACGAGACCTACCTGGCCAAGTCGGTCATCGTGGCGACCGGGTCGGGCTACCGGGAACTGGGCCTGCCGGACGAGAAGCGGCTGTCGGGCCGGGGCGTGTCGTGGTGCGCGACCTGTGACGGGTTCTTCTTCCGCGAGCAGGACATCGCCGTCGTGGGCGGCGGCGACACCGCGATGGAGGAGGCGATCTTCCTGACCAAGTTCGCCAGGTCGGTCACCGTGATCCACCGGCGGGACGAGCTGCGCGCGTCCAAGATCATGCAGGATCGGGCGTTCGCCAACGACAAGATCCGGTTCCTCTGGGACAGCGAGGTCGCCTCCATTCAGGGCGACGACCGGGTGACCGGTGTGACCGTGCGGAACATCAAGACGGGAGCCGAGTCTTCGCTGGAGATCACCGGGCTCTTCATTGCGATCGGCCACGATCCGCGCAGTGAGCTGTTCGCCGGTCAGCTGGAGACCGACACCGACGGCTACCTGCTGGTGGACGCCCCGACGACGCGGACGAAGATCCCGGGGGTGTTCGCGTGCGGTGACGTGGTGGACCACATCTACCGGCAGGCGATCACCGCGGCGGGCAGCGGCTGCTCGGCCGCCATCGACGCCGAACGCTGGCTCCAGGACCAGGACGCCGCCGAAACCGTCCCGCAGGCCTGATCCGATCCATCGCCTCTTCGCCTAACCGGCTCTCCTGCTTGTCCGCGTTGATTGGGCCGGTCGGCGCTTTCGATGGGCTGGACGATCTCGGCGAGGCGGACGTTTCGCCCGGCCGGCCGGGCGAATCTGCTGACGCACCGGTCGGACCGGTCCGGTCCGACCGGACGAGTGCACCACCAACCGTCTGTCCCTTTAAGGCAATGGATCAGCGCGACCCGCTCGCTCGACCGGCAGACCGACCAGGCCATGGTTCCCTCGTCCGGCATTGATCGGGTCGGCCGGCGGTATCGACGGACCGGGAGGCGAAAGGGTGACGCTGCCGACCAGCCGACCTACGCGCTCGGCCGTTCGAGAGCGACCGGCAAGCTGGTATCGACCCCAGCGAACAAGCCATGACGACGAACCAGCCAATACGGCGGCTCAGCCGGGCAGCGGGTCAGCGGCGCGGTCCGGCAGCGGGCCGCGCAGTGCTCGACCGTGCGAAGGCTCGGCCCGATGGCGGACTGACCGTGGGCGCAGAGTCTCAGCCGCGCGACGGTTGGGCCGCGACGGTTGGGCCGGACAAAGGCTCGGCCGGTGGTGGAGTGATCCAGAGATCTGGAGTAGCCCGGGGGTGCGGAGTAGTGGGGTGCGGAGTGGGCCCGGGGCGCGAAGTGGCCCGGAGACGCCGGATGACTGCGGGCACGGGGGCGGGCCGGGCGAGGATTGGGCCGTGATCAGTCACGGTCGGCCGGTGGGAACGTACGAATGAACGGCGGGCGTCACCGGGTGAGGGCCCGCCGCGTGAGAGCAGCAGAAGGAGAACCATGAAAGCCGTGACGGACGCCGACTTCGCGACCGAGGTGCTCGACAGCGACAAGCCCGTCCTCGTCGACTTCTGGGCCGAGTGGTGCGGCCCGTGCCGGATGGTGGCGCCGATCCTGGAGGAGATCTCCAAGGAGCACGGCGACAAGATCGACATCGTGAAGATGAACATCGATGAGAACCCGCAGGTGCCGCAGAAGTACGACATCATGCGGATCCCGACGATGAACATCTACAAGGACGGCGAGGTCGTGAAGCAGATCATGGGCGCCAAGCCGAAGGCCGCCCTGCTGCGGGATCTGGCCGAGTTCATCTGAGCCGCCTCCCGCCTTCCGCGCCGAGCGCGAAATCGTGCGGCCCGCACTCCGCCTGGAGTGCGGGCCGCACGCGTCAAAGCCCCTCAGATCCCCTCAGACCGGTCGTAGCGCCCCCTCCGGGGTCATGGAGCCCAGCAGCCGCTCTAGGGCCACCTCGACGTCCTCACGCCACGACAGGGCAGACTTCAACTCCAGCCGCAGTCGCGGATACCGGTGGTGCGGCCGGACGGTCTTGAACCCGACCGACAGCAGATAGTCGGCGGGCACCATGCACCCGCCGTCCTCGCCCTTCAGGTCCCCGAAGGCCTCGATCGCCTTCACTGCGCGCCGGGTGAGGTCCTTGGCGACGCCCTGGACGAGCATCCGGCCGAGGCCGCCGCCCGCGAACTCCGGCAGGATGTGCGCGGTCATCAGCAGCACCGCGTCCGCGCTGACCGGACTCGTCGGAAACGCCACCGAGCGCGGCACGTACAGCGGCGGCGCGTACATCACGAAGCCCGCCGGAACGTTGTCCACGTACGCGATCTTGCCGCAGCTGCCCCACTCCAGCAGCGTCGAGGAGATCCACGCCTCCTTCTCCAACCCCGAGTCGCCGCTCTCCAGGGCGCGGTCCCGGCTGACCGGGTCCAGTTCCCAGAACACGCAGCCGCGGCAGCGGCGCGGCAGATCATCGAGATTGTCCAGCGTGATGTTGACGAGACGACGCGACACCGGGTCGGCACCCCCTGTTGCGATCCTCGCCCGCCGGCCTGGAACCCGTGGCGGCGGAACTTCCCGGCAACCAACCGGGACCCGCGGGCATCGTATCGGACAGGAGTCTCCCCAACTGGGCGCCGCGCCACACCCGAAACAGTCCTGCGCGGCGGCCATGCCGTAGTTTGCAGGGAAGCCATCACACCTCGGAGGTGCCTCGTGGAACAGCATTCGCGTACGGACGTCTACGCCGATCGCTACGCCGCCCGCGCCGCCGGCATGGTGCCGTCCGAGATCCGGGCTCTGTTCGCGATGGTCGCCCGCCCGGAGATCGTCTCGCTCGCGGGCGGTGCGCCGTACGTTTCGGCGCTTCCCCTCGACGCCGTCGGGCAGATGATCGGCGACCTGGTCGCCGGCAAGGGCGCCGAGGTGCTGCAGTACGGTTCCGCGCAGGGGGACGAACTGCTCCGCGAGCACATCTGCGAGGTCATGTCCCTGGAAGGCGTTCACGCGTCGCCGGACGACGTGGTCGTCACAGTCGGCGCGCAGCAGGCCCTCGACCTCATCACCAAGATCTTCGTGGACCCAGGCGACGTCGTCCTCGCCGAGGCCCCGTCCTACGTCGGCGCGCTCGGCACGTTCGCGTCCTACCAGGCCGACGTCGTGCACGTGCCGCTGGACGAGGGCGGGCTCATCCCGTCCGCGCTCCGCGAGACCCTCTCGTCGCTCCGCGCGCAGGGGCGCAGCGTCAAGTTCCTCTACACGGTGCCGACGTTCCAGAACCCAGCGGGCGTCACGCTCACCACGGCACGCCGCGCCCAGATCCTCGAAATCTGCGCCGAGTATGACGTCCTGATCGTCGAGGACAATCCGTACGGGCTGCTCGGCTTCGACGGCGAGCCCATGCGTGCCCTGCGCGCGGACGACTCGGAACGCGTCCTCTACCTCGGCTCGTTCTCCAAGACGATCGCGTCCGGCCTCCGCGTCGGCTGGGTGCTCGCGCCGCACGCGGTGCGGGCCAAGCTCGTCCTGGCCGCCGAGTCCGCGATCCTGTGCCCGTCGAACTTCTCGCAACTCGCCGTCCGTGAATACCTCGCCACTCAGCCGTGGCGGGAGCAGATCAAGGGTTTCCGCGAGCTGTACCGGGCGCGCCGTGACGCGATGCTGGAGTCCCTTGACCAGCTCATGCCGGAAGGTTGTACGTGGACGCGTCCCGCCGGCGGTTTCTTCGTCTGGCTGACACTTCCCGAGGGCCTCGACGCCAAAGCGATGGCTCCGCGCGCGATCGCCGAACGGGTCGCCTACGTCCCCGGCACGGGCTTCTACGCGGACGGCACCGGGCATCGACACATGCGGCTGTCGTACTGCTTCCCCGAACCGCACCGGATCCGGGAGGGCATCCGGCGGCTCGCGACGGTGGTCGAGAAGGAGATCGGCCTCCGCGACATGTTCGGCGGCTCCGTCGGCGGCGGGTCCACCGGTATCCAGGCGCCGGGGCCGGACGTCGTCTGAAGGTTTCACGTGAAACGCGCGCCCGCCGGTGCTCGTTGGCGGGCGCGCACGACATCATCCAAGGGGGGCAGCGCGGTGGAACTCGGACATGTCGTCGTCCTTGCCGGGGGGCTGTCGTATGAGCGCGAGGTGTCGCTCCGGTCCGGCCGACGCGTCACCGACGCGCTGCGCGCCCGCGACATCCCGGTCGAACTACGCGACGCCGACGCGACGCTCCTGGACTCGCTGACGGACGACCCGCCGGACATCGTCTTCCCCGTCCTGCACGGCGCCGCGGGTGAGGACGGCTCGATCCGCGACGTCCTTGAACTCCTCGACGTGCCCTATCTCGGCGCCCGCCCGGACGCCTGTCGTGTCGCGTGGGACAAGCCGACCGCGAAGTCCGTCATCCGCCGCGCAGGCCTTCACACGCCCGAGTCGGTCGCCCTCCCGAAGGAGGTCTTCCACGATCTCGGCGCCGCTTCCGTCCTCGACCGCATCGTGAGCGCCCTGGGCCTCCCTCTGTTCGTCAAGCCGACCCGGGGCGGCTCAGCCCTCGGTGCCTCTGTCGTTCGCGAACCGTCCGAACTTTCGGCCGCCATGGTCGGCTGCTTCGCCTATGGCGACGCGGCCCTCATCGAGCGCTACATCTCCGGCACCGAAGTCTCCGTCAGCGTCATCGACCGGGACGGCACTCCCACCGCCCTTCCTGCCGTCGAGATCGTCGCCCCCGGCGGCCTCTACGACTACACGGCCCGCTACGACGCCGGCGACACGGAGTTCGTCACCCCGGCACGACTCACCCCTGACGCCGCCGCCCGCGCCACGTCCGCCGCCGTGACCGCCCACCGCGCCCTGGGCCTCCGCGACATCTCCCGGACCGACCTCATCGTCTCCCCCGACGGCGACGTCCACTTCCTGGAAGTCAACGTCGCGCCCGGCATGACGGAGACGAGTCTCCTCCCCCGCGCCATCAGCGTCGCCGGCCTGGACCTCGGCGAAGTCTGCGAGTCCCTGCTCCTCGCCCGCCTAGCCTGAAGCGGCCCTCGCAACACAAAGCCACCGATGGCCCGCCTCAGCGACGTTCACCTGTCGTCTAATGACGATGAGCCGGCGAATCACGCCATCTGGCAGAGGCGCTCGCGCTCGAGTGGCGCGCGCGGCCCCCGCGTGGGAACGAGTTGCACGCCTGAGGCTCTGAGCACAGGTGGAACCGCCCGCCATCTACCGAACACTGACGCCAGAGATCTGCGACGGCTCCTCGGCCAACCTGTCAGCGAGGAGATGCTCCCCTGGGTTGGCTACCGGACGCCCATCCGGCACTCGAGGACCGCAGCGTGGCAACCGACATCCATTGACGGCCTCATGAGTCTGGGAGAACCCCCGGCGCCGCGCCCCAGCCGCATCGCCAAAGTGTTCGCGGCGGCCCACGAGCAACTGGGATCCAACTGTCAACAACGGACCGGTCTACTGCAAGTGGCCTCCGGCCCCTAGATCGTTGAAGGGGGTTGTTGAGTGCTCTGGTTAGTGGTCGTAGGCGACCAGTGACCGTTTGAGCGGGTCGTAGATGAGCCAGTTGTGCCAGATAGCGGGCGTTGAGCGCGCAGATGCGCTGGCACAGGCGTGTCCCAGGCCCTCGGTGGTGCGTGCGGCGTGGCGTTCCAGCCCGAGCTGGTTCTTCAAGGTCCAGATCACCGCTTCGATGCGCTGGCGCAGCCAGCCAGGGAAGGTCTCACGACGGGTTCGGGCTCGTCCTCGCGGACGGGGCGGACCAGCAGATGCAATGTTGCCTGCCTGACTCGGTCTGGCCCTGCCTGCGTGGTGTGTCTCTAGCGGATGAGCACGGCCCCGTGCCGCAACCACCGACCCTTCGCTGTGCAGGAAGCCCGTTGCCCAGCAACCGGTCTCCGGTGCCCCGGCCGCGGACGAACACGTGCGGGGTGCCGGGCGATTCGTCGACCGAGGCGCCTACGCAGGGCTCCTTAGTGAGGGGTGCTGCACGCGGTCGCCCACGCTCGGGCCGGGCTGGTCGGGCCGACTTGAGGTAGTCGCACCCCGGGACGAGGCAGGGCGGGAAGCAATCCCGGCAACTCACCTGGGCGCTGCGGATGTGGTGCGGATCGCTTGCAGAGGCGATGCTCCCAACGTCGCGGCGATGAGACTATGAGGACTGCCTGCATGCAATGCAGGCTGAGATCCTGCCTTGTGAGTCGCCCAACGGCCCATCGCCCTCGGCGACGGGGCCCGAACTGCGGATCGCCCAGCACCGGCTCGCATAAGGCGTGGGTCCGTCCGTACGTGTTCCTCAGCCGACGGCCAGGGGGTGCCGGTCCGATGGCGCCGGGAAGTCGACGTCGATGAAGATGCTGACTGCGCAGACGATCGCGGACGAGGCAAGCATCCGCACGCTCGGCGCTTCGACGTCACATGAGTCCAAGCGCGCGCCGGCCGTGATGGGTGTCGTCCCGCAACACGACAATCTCGACGAGGAGTTGACCGCGCGGGAGAACCTGGAGGTGTTCGCGCACCTGTACCGGGTGCCGCGTGAGTGTGTGCAGCACCTCTGGCGGAGGACAGTGACGTTTCACGTGAAACAGCACCGCTTCAGGACTCCCTAGGGAAACAGCCCGTGGCCGGTGCCGGCGGATACGTGGTAGTTGGCGGCGAGGGTGTTTGGTGCCGGGGGTGAGCCCGTTTTCCATGACGACGGCCTTGGCGCGCAGGTGTTGAGCCGGCTCCTGGTTTAGCCCGTCGATGAGGGACTCCCCGTCACGGACTCGATGTCGGTAGCACCGGACACCTGCGCGTTAATCCACGTCCCCTCGGCCGCTGGTGAGGTTGAGCGACTGGGCGTTGGTTGCCATGCTGGCCGCGACGACGCCATCGTCGAAACCGTCTGTGGCGTCCTCCTTGGCACCCCTCCGACAGTGCCCGCCATCGCCACCGCCTGGGGCCCCGATACAGGTACAGGACGTCCATTGCTCTTCTTGAGCGGACTCCAGAGATGAGGAAGGCGCCTCTGCTCTCCTGACTCGCTTCGACGGAGGGGCTGTTGTTGAGGACGCCGCGGGCCGTGGGGAAAGGACGGTGTCGTGCTCGGGCGGTGGCCAGGGCGGGACGCGGTGGATGTTTCACGGGAAACATCGGGGGAGCGGTCGCGATGAGAAGCGCCCCGGAGCCACAGGCTTCCGGGGCGCATCGTGCATGGTGGGCGTCAGGCGTCTTCCACGCCACCGTCTTCCGGGGCCATCGACTTGATGATGCGGTCGAGATCCTCCAGTGTGGCGAACTCGACCACGATCTTGCCCTTGTTGCGGCCCATGTCGACGCGGACCTTGGTCTCGTAACGATCGGAGAGCCGGTCCGCCAGCTCCTTCAGTCCGGGGGCGACCGGCTTCTTCCGGCGACCCTGCCGAGCTGCCTTCGGCTCGTCCTCCACCTCGCGGAGGGCGATCATCTCCTCCAGCGCGCGGACTGAGAGGCCCTCCTGGACGATCCGCTGTGCCAGATGCTCCTGAGCCTCGATGCTGTCGAGGGAGAGCAGGGCGCGGGCGTGACCGGCGGACAGGACGCCTGCGGCCACCCGGCGCTGGACGGCGGGCGGCAGGTTCAGCAGTCGGAGCGTGTTGGTGATGTGCGGACGCGACCGGCCGATACGCCCGGCGAGCTGCTCGTGAGTGGCACCGAAGTCCTGCAGCAACTGCTGGTACGCGGCGGCCTCCTCCAGCGGATTGAGCTGCTGGCGGTGGAGGTTCTCCATCAGCGCGTCACGGAGCAGATCGTTGTCGCCGGTGTCACGAACGATCGCCGGGATGACGTCCAGACCGGCCATCTTGGAGGCCCGCCACCGGCGTTCACCCATGATGAGCTCATAGTCGTGCTCGTCCGACGCGGTCTTGCGGACGACGATCGGCTGCAGCAGCCCGACGATGCTGATCGACTCGGCGAGCTCCTGCAGTGCCTGCTCGTCGAAATGCTCGCGCGGCTGGCGGGGGTTGACCGTGATGGACCCGACGGGCAGCTCCGCGAAATGGGCGCCGGCGACCGGTTCGAGAGCCGGTCCGGGGGCGGCACCGTTCCCGACGGGCCCACCAGGGAACCCGGGCTCGCCCGAGCTGCCCGGTTCGTCCGACGTCGGCGGGGGCGGGGCGGTGGGGATAAGGGCGCCGAGCCCCTTGCCCAGACCGCGTCGCTGCTGGCTCACTGGACAGCTCCTCCGTGGGCCATCTCCGAGGCGGCCTCGCTATAGGCGAGCGCGCCGCTCGAACCGGGGTCGTAGGTCATGACGGACTGTCCGTAGCTCGGAGCTTCCGAAACACGGACGCTGCGGGGGATCACCGTGTTGAGGACGACGTTCCCGAAGTGGTTCCGGACGTCCTCGGCGACCTGCGCGGCAAGGCGCGTCCGGGCGTCGTACATCGTGAGCAGGATCGTCGACACCTTCAGCTTCGGGTTGAGATGGGCTTTGACGAGGTCAACGGTGCGGATCAGCTGCCCAAGGCCTTCCAGCGCGTAGTACTCGCACTGGATGGGGATGAGCAGTTCGTCTCCGCCGACAAGCGCGTTCACGGTGAGCAGGCCGAGTGAAGGCGGACAGTCGATCAGCACGTAATCGAACTTTTCGGTCTCGTACGCATCCAGCGCCCGCCGAAGCCGTGCTTCGCGGGCCACCTTCGAGACGAGTTCGATCTCGGCGCCCGCAAGGTTGAGGGTCGCGGGTGCGCAGTACAGGTTGGGGATCTCCGGTGCCTTGACGACGATGTCGGCCAGCGCCATGTCCTCGATCAGCACGTCGTAGATCGACGGGATCTCCGCGTGGTGCTCGACTCCGAGCGCGGTGGACGCGTTGCCCTGCGGGTCGAGGTCGACCACGAGCACCTGCGCACCGTGCATGGCGAGGGAGGCGGCGAGGTTCACCGAACTCGTGGTCTTGCCCACGCCGCCCTTCTGGTTGGCGATGGTGATGATGCGGCATCTGTCCGGCCGCGGCCACTCCCGCTCCCTGCGGCCCGACATGGCCTTGAGCGCGGTCACCGCTGTTTCATGTGAAACCTTGGCGTCCTTGAGCGCCTCGCGCACGAGTTCTGACTCCCCCTGATTCGGTCCCTTGCGCGGACCCGGCGGATGCGCGCCGGCATTCGTCGGAACATATCCGACGTTCTCCGCGGTCCCGGACGTCGTGTTACCCCACATCGCGTGTCCGGAGGGTGTGGTCCCCGGGCCCGGAACTCCCTGCGTCCCACCCGTGGACGGCGCCTGAGCGTCCTCGTCCACGCCGGGTCCCCCCAGGCCGGACGGCTGCTCATCGGGGGATTCGTCGGCGCGGTCAGGCCGGCCCAGTCCTGGTCCCGTGCTCATGAAGACCTCTTCCTCGACCCTTTGGCACGCCGGGGGGCGCGCTGTCGTCGCCCGACAACCTCTCCACGGCCGGCGACCACACGGACGAGTGTTGTCGGCGGGTCGACCATACCGCGCCCGACTTGCAGGAGTTCCGTTGAGCGCGCTCCCAGCCGCTTCAGGACGGGCTCCGCCTCATCCAACTCGGCCTGGGCTCGTTCGCCCTTCAACGCGAGGAGTTCCCCATCCGGACGCAGCAGCGGAAGGGCCCATTTCGCGAGGCGTTCGAGCGGCGCGACGGCCCGCGCGGTGGCCACGTCCACGGAGAACTCCTTTGCCACCTCCTCCGCCCGGGCCCGCCGCACCTCGATGTTCCGCAGGCCGAGCATCTGGACGCACTCTTCCAGGAAGGTGGTCCGGCGCAGCAGCGGCTCCAGCAGGGTGATCCGCAGGTCCGGCCGGACGATCGCGAGCACGATGCCGGGCAGCCCGGCCCCCGAACCGATGTCCACCACGTGCGCGTCCGCCGGGACGACCTCGGACACCACCGCGCAGTTGATCAGGTGTCGTTCCCAGAGCCGGTCGACCTCGCGTGGTCCGATGAGCCCGCGTTCGACCCCGGCCTCCGCGAGGAACGCCGCATACCGCTCCGCGACCGGTAGCGCGTCCCCGAATACCTCCCGTGCTATCCCCACCAGACGAATCGTTCCACATGACGGGGCGGCCGCGTACACGTGCAACGTCCCTGTGGATAAGTTTGGGCGCCGGACCGGGTGGACCCTTGCGTTATGGCAAGAACCACATGACCCCCGGCATATTCGAGACCCTCCGGGTAGGGGTGGTGTGTCGCCCGCCGTCCCCCCGGAAGGAGCTCCGACAAATGGGAATCGGAGTCAGTCTCGCATTCATCGCCGTGGGCGCGATCCTCGCGTTCGCCCTGCGCGTCGACCTCAGTGGCGTCGACATCCACATGGTCGGCTGGATCCTGATTCTGGTGGGGCTCGTCAGCATGGCCTTCACCCTCAAGTACACGCGGCCGCGGCGCCGCGCCGGCCGGGTCGTCGGCGTCGACCCCGCTTACGGCGACGAACCCGGCACGATCGTCCGCGAGGAGCACATCATCGAGGATCCCGCCCCCATGGGCCGTCCGGCCGAGCGAGTCGAACGGGTGATCGAACATCCGGCGGACGAAGGGGTCACACACGGCCACGTCGGGCAGGATCCGGCGTTCGCCCAGGACCCGGCGCACGCACAGGACCCGGCAGAGGAGAACAATCCGTCCGTCGTGGACTCTGGTGACCGCATCCCGGAACGCCGCAGGTGGCGGCGTACCGCTCGCCGGTAACGCGGACTGGGGTACCCGCTCGGTGTGCTTGGGCGGCGGTGCACACCGAGCTCCAGGGGCCCCGCGCCGGCCAGGGCGCGGGGCCCTCCCCGTGCCTCTGGCCGCTCAACCACTGCCTACTCCTGGCCGGCCCCTTCCTCACGTGTGCCCGCGTCGCGGCGCGCCCCAAAGTTATCCACAGTTCAGCGTTCGCCTTCCACGGACCTGGGGGGAGCTTGACCATGGGACTAGCGGGTCCCCCCAGGCGCCCGTTGGCGTCCTCGCACCTGGGGGGACCTGACGCCCTCGCACGCTGACGCCCTGATGACGTCCTAGCGCCCTTGCGCCCTGGCGCCTGGCGCCTTGGCCCCCCTGACGTCCTCGCACCTGCCGTCCTCGCACCCTTCCGGCCGCACACCGACTGTCTGCTTCATCCTGGCTCTCGTCCTTCGCCTGGTGCGGGAGAATCCGAGCCGGGGCAACCGGCGGGTGCACGGCGAGTTGCGGTGCTCGGCGTCAAGGTCGCTGCCTCCACGGCATGGGAGATCCTCAAGGACGCTGGCATCGATTCGGCGCCCGAGCGTTGCGCCACCGCCTAGGGGCCAGCTTCCTGCGGTCGCAGGCCGAGGGGCCTGCCGGCGTGTGACTTCCTGGAGACCGCTACCCTCACCGGCGCCCGCATGTACGTGCTCGCCGTCATTGAGCACCAAATCCGCCGCGTCCGTGTCCTGGGCGTCACTAACGTCCTCGCACTGGACGTCCCCGCACTGGACGTCCCCGCTGGACGTCCAGATGTCCTGGCACCGGACGTCCTGGCATCCTGACGACCAGACGCTGGTCTCCTCCGCGCTGGTCTCCTCCGCGCGTGGCGTCGTCGCGCGCGGCGTTCTCGCGCACGGCGTTCTCGCGCACGGCGTTCTCGCGCGCGGCGTCGCGGTCGGCGGGTGGTGGGGCGGTGTGAAATGCGAACGGCCCCGGTGCTGGTGGGCAGCGGGGCCGTTCGGAGGTCCGGCCGCCCGGGCTTGGGCGGCAAGTCGGAGGTCAGGCGGGGTAGACGACGATGTAGCGGTCGGGCTCCTCGCCCTCGGACTCGCTGCGCAGGCCCGCCGCCGCGACCGCGTCGTGGACGATCTTGCGCTCGAACGGGGTCATCGGGGCGAGCGGCTTCGACTCGCCGGCCTGCTTGACCTCGTCCGCGACGTCCGTGCCGAGCTTGGTGAGCTCGGCGCGGCGGCGCTCCCGGTAGCCGCCGATGTCGAGCATGAGGCGGGTGCGGTTGCCGGTCTGGCGGTGGACGGCCAGCCGGGTCAGCTCCTGCAGCGCCTCCAGGACCTCGCCGCGCTTGCCGACCAGCTCGTCCAGGGCGGCACCGACGACGGCGACCATCGCGCGTTCGCCCTCGACGTCCATGTCGATGTCGCCGTCGTAGTCACCGATGTCCAGCAGGCCCTCGATGTAGTCGGCGGCGATCTCGCCTTCCTGTTCGAGCGCCTGGACGTCGACCTCGGTGGTGTCGGTCTGGCTCAACGGGGTCTCCTTCTCCGGCACATGCTCGGGGATCAAACTAGCGCTTCTGGGTGCCGCTGCGCTTGCTGCGCGGCTTGCGGGTCGGCTGGTTGCGCACGGCCTTCGGCTTGTCCTCTGGCTCGGGTTCCGGCTCGGGCTCCTTCTTCAGCCTGGCCTTGGCCCTGGTGCCGGACGGGCTCTGACCGTTCTTGGACGACGCGGCCTTCGCACCCGACGCCTTGGCACCCGTCGCCTTCGCTCCGCCCGTCTTCGAACCAGCCGTCTTCGAACCCGCCGTCTTGGTGCCGGTCTTCGCGGTGGTGGTCGTCGTCGCGGCCTCGCCGTCGGTGCCGGGCGGTGGGTACCTCTTGTAGATGTAGTGCTGCTGCGCCAGCGTCCACGTGTTGGACGTGACCCAGTACATGAGGACGCCCAGCGGGAAGCCGAGGCCGAACAGGCCGAACAGCGGCGCGAAGAAGACCATCATCTTCTGCGCCTGCATCATCGGGTTGGCCTCGTCGGCGACGGGCTGCCGCTTCATGCTGGCCCGGACGGTGAAGAACGTCGTGACGGAGCTGATCACCACGGCGATGCCGGTGACGACGATCGCCGTCCAGCTCTTCGGGTCGGCGCCCCACGCGTTCAGGAACGTGTCGGGGATGTGCGCACCGAAGATGTTGGCGTTCTGCGCGCTCGCGACCAGATCGGACGAGACGGCGAAGACGCTCTCACCGGGCTTGGCGTCCGAGATCCGCTTCAGCGTCTGGAACAGCCCGATGAAGATCGGCATCTGCACCAGGAGCGGCAGGCAGCCCGACAGCGGGTTGGCGCCGTTCTCCTGGTAGAGCTTCATGACCTCCTGGTTGAGGCGCTGCTTGTCGTTCTTGTACTTCTTGCGCAGCGCCTGAACTTTGGGGTTGAGCTCCTGCATCTTCCGCGAGGCGTGGATCTGCTTCACGAAGAGCGGGACGAGGACGAGCCGCAGCAGGACGGTGAGCAGGATGATCGAACCGCCCCACGCCCATCCGCTGTCCTTGGGGACGACCGTGCTGAGCCCCGTGTGAATCCACACGATGAGCTGAGAGACGATCTCGTACAACCAATCAAGCACCGGGCAGCTCCTTGGGCTCTGCTAGGGCGTGGCCGCTCTCCTCGCGGCCGGAGTTCGAGGAGGCCGCCGCGGATCGCAGGGGAGGGGTCGTCCCCTCGGAATCCCCGGAGAAGACGGACGGTCCCTCAGTGAACGAGTCACCGGACTTTCCGGATTCCCCGGAGGGGGCCGTTCCAGCCGTCTTCTTCGGCGGCACCGGGTCGTGACCCCCAGGGTTGAAGGGATGGCACCGCCCGATTCGGCGGGCCGTCAGCCATGTGCCGCGCAGCGCCCCGTGCACCTGGAGAGCCTCCAGGCCGTACGCACTGCAGGTGGGATGGAAACGGCACTGCTGCCCGAGCAGGGGACTCAAGAAGCGGCGATAAGCGCGGACGAGAAGGATCAGCACGGTCGCGACGGGACCCGGGCGGCCCGTCTCGTGCTGTGCGGAGGACGCGGTCCCCTGCCGACTCCTCATTTTCGCCCCTTGGACGCGGGCCGCAGCAGCCGGCCGAGTGCCGACTCCAGATCCGCGGCCAGTTCGTCTGGACGCGCCTCACCCGCGCGGGGGTTGGCGCGCACTACGAGCAGGCTACCCGCTGGAAGCCGGTCGAGGTGCGGGCGCATCAGGTGGCGGAGCCGGCGCCGCGTCCTGTTGCGGACGACGGCGTTGCCGACGGTGCGCGCCACGATGAACCCGACCAGCGGCGGGGCGTCCGCCGCCGGCGCCTCGTCCGGGCGGAGCAGATGTACGACGACATTCGGCCGTCCGGCGCGGCGTCCGCGCCGGACGGCCAGCGTGAAGTCGTCCCGCCGCCGCATCCGGTTTCCGGACGGCAGCACGGTGCAGGTGGCTCAGACCGCGACGCGGGCGCGGCCCTTGCCGCGGCGGCCGGACAGGATCGCGCGGCCGGCGCGCGTGCGCATCCGCAGCCGGAAGCCGTGCTTCTTGTGGCGGCGACGGTTGTTCGGCTGGAAAGTACGCTTGCTCACTTGGGGCTCCAGGGCTGCGGTCGTTCGGCTAAGGGTCGTCAGTCTCGATGCGTCGAGGGCCGCGTCCGGTCCCCCGCAGCGGGGGCCCACCCGGACTCGCCTGAGAGGCTGCCGGCGGGCACGCGGCATCTCCGTCGATGCGACTCGACCTCAGCACGTTACGGGCTGCCCGGGCACCCGGTCAAACGGAGCATCTCTCCACCCCACCCTGATACGGCTCTCCCACCCGGCTCTTCGCGCTGCCCACACGCTCGTCGCGCCGCCCACGGACGGACGGGGCGCGCTCCGCGGACGGGGGAGGTTCATGTTGCGGGTGGTGGCGGCAGCGGTTAAGGTCATCCGGGCGAACCGACGCTCCTTCGACTTCGACGAATTCGACGACCTGATGTCGGTCTTCTGCCCCTCAAGCCCCCGTTCGAGAACCGCCCCGTACCGGCCGTGCAAAGGCCGGAGCCTTCCCGACCCCGCTTTCAGAGACCCGTCCCACGGGTTTTACACAGGTGCCGCATGCCTATGCACAGCATGTGGACAACTCTGTGGACAACTCGTGAGAGAGTAAGGCTTCCGCGTCGCGGAGGTGCCCTGTGAGGCGCACCGTGTCCCGTGGGAGAGCCGGGTAGTCAGGTACTCCGTACGGCGGAGTCGGTGGGAGGGGGACCTTGCGCATGGACGGTCAGGATCTCGGATCGGTCTGGGCCCGCACTCTCACCGCACTGTCCGAGAGCGATCTGTCTCCGAGCTATCGCGCATGGCTGCCGATGGTCCGCCCGCTGGCGCTCGTCGAGGGGACGGCGCTGCTGGCCGCGCCCAACGAGTTCGCCAAGGACGCGTTGGAGACGCGCCTCCGGAACCTCATCACGCAGGCGCTTTCCCGCGAACTGGGCAGGGAGATCCGTGTCGCGGTGACGGTCCAGCCGGAGCCGCCGGGGGCGCCTTCCGCCGGCCCCGCGCCCGGCGCCGGTACACGGTCTGGCGAGCCTCTCTCGGCCCCCGTTCCCGGGCCCGGCATGCACGACTCTCCTCCTTCTTATGGGGAGCCCTTCGGTGAACGGCCGCAGGACGACCGTGACCGGGACCGCTCCTACAACAACGGCGACCCGTCCTATGGGGAGCGGCCCGACCGCCCTTACCCGGAGCAGCCCTACAAGGACCAGCCCTATGGCGACCAGGGGTACCGGCAGCAGTCGGGAGTTACCCACAGCCCCGGTCCGCCCGTAGGTTATCCACAGGCTGCGGATGACGATCGCGGCGGTTATCCCCCCGCCCAGCGCTCACCCTCTTATGGGACGGGCCCAGGCGGGCGAGACCCGTACGAAGGTCGCGCCTTTCCCGGCTATGGGGGGCAGGAGGGTTTCGGTGGCGAGCCCTCGTCAGGACGTCCACCGCGTTCTCATCTGAACGACCGCACGCTGGGCCCGCTAAGGGGCCGCGCAGAGCAGCAGGGCCTCGAACCCAAGCGCGGTGGGAACGAGCCACCGCCCGGACACTCGGACGACTTCCAATCCGGAGAGTTCGCCGGCGGCGAGCAGCAGTACCGCGGCGACGAGCCCTACCGGGCCGAGTTCAGGGACGACGACGGCCCCGGAGCCTCCGCCCCGGCGCAGGGAGCGGGCGCCTCCGAGCACGCCCGCCTGAACCCCAAGTACACGTTCGAGACGTTCGTCATCGGCTCGTCCAACCGGTTCGCGCACGCCGCGGCCGTCGCGGTCGCCGAGCAGCCGGCCAAGGCGTACAACCCGCTGTTCGTCTACGGCGACTCCGGTCTCGGCAAGACGCACCTGCTCCACGCGATCGGGCATTACGCGCAGAGCCTCTTCAATGGGGCCCGTGTGCGCTACGTGAGTTCCGAGGAGTTCACGAACGACTTCATCAACTCGATCCGCGACGGAAAGGCGGACGGGTTCCGCCGCCGCTACCGGGATGTGGACATCCTCCTCGTCGACGACATCCAGTTCCTGGAGGGCAAGGAGCAGACGCAGGAGGAGTTCTTCCACACCTTCAACACCCTGCACAACGCCAGCAAGCAGATCGTGATCTCCAGCGACCGTCCGCCGAAGGAACTGGTCACGCTGGAGGACCGGCTGCGCAACCGGTTCGAGTGGGGTCTCACGACCGACGTCCAGCCGCCCGAGCTGGAGACGCGGATCGCGATCCTGCAGAAGAAGGCCCGCCAGGAGGGCCTCGCCGCGCCGCCGGACGTGCTGGAGTTCATCGCCTCGCAGATCGCGACGAACATCCGCGAGCTGGAGGGCGCGCTGATCCGGGTGACGGCGTTCGCGAGCCTGAACCGGCAGTCGGTGGACATGAAGCTCGCCGAGATCGTCCTCAAGGACCTGATCCCCAACGACTCCGGCCCCGAGATCACCGCCGCGATGATCATGGCGCAGACGGTCGAGTACTTCGGCACGACGATCGAGGATCTGTGCGGGCCGTCCCGGTCCCGGATGCTCGTCACCGCCCGGCAGATCGCGATGTACCTGTGCCGCGAGCTGACCGAGCTGTCCCTCCCCAAGATCGGGCAGCAGTTCGGGGGACGCGACCACACCACGGTCATGCACGCCGAGCGCAAGATCCGGTCGCTGATGGCCGAGCGCCGTGCCATATACAACCAGGTCACGGAACTGACCGGGCGTATCAAGCACCAGGCCCGCAAGCGCTGACGAGCCGCTTCGTACACACTGTGGACAGACCCCTGCCATCCCTGTGGACGAGACGCCGCCGGGTTGTCCACACCCATCCGAAGGCAAAGAACCGACAATATGCGCGCTTCCCCAGAGAACCGGAGCGGCTACTCACAGGTTGTGGAAAACCCTGGGGATTTTCGTGGATAACCCGGTGGGCAACCACTGGAAAAGCTGAGGATGAAGCGTGGACAGATGTGGACCGGCTGTGCACCCGCGCCGCCGCCCTGGGGAAAACCGGTGGACGACCTGGGGACACCTTGGGGACGGGCCTGTGGGCGAACTCCGCGACCACGCTCTCCCTGTCCACAGGCCGCCGAACACGATGGCATACCCGTGGAGAACTCGTGGAAAACCGGGGGATGACGTGGGGATGACGTGTGGGGACAGATTCGCCGTCCCCAGGCCGTCCCGCGCCGTCCACCGTCCATGCACAGCCCCGGTGGACAGAAAAACGAGGTCTGACCTGCGGAAACAGCCTCTGTCCACACTATCCACCGCCCCTATTACTAGTACTGCTCTACTTCTCTATCCAAGAAAAGATCCATCTCAAGTCAGGGCCTGGGGACAACGTGCCGCGAGCGCCCGGACCCGGCAGAGATCACCGCACCCTTGTCCGACACCTGCAGGAGGCTGGTCCCGTTGAAGTTCCGCATCGACAGAGATGCCTTGGCCGACGCCGTCGCCTGGACCGCGCGCACGCTGCCCGTCCGTCCCCCGGTGCCCGTCCTCGCGGGCATGCACCTCGTCGCGGGGGGCGAGGGCAACGACGACCGGCTGAAGCTGTCCGCGTTCGACTACGAGGTCTCCGCCCAGGTGTCCACGGAGATCGATGTGGAGGAGGCGGGGACGGCCCTGGTGTCCGGGCGTCTCCTCGCTGAGATCTCGCGCAGCCTTCCTCCCCACCCTGTGGAGGTCACGACCGACGGCGCGAAGGTGATGCTCCGCTGCGGCAGCGCGAAGTTCACACTCCTCACCATGCCTGTGGAGGACTACCCGACGCTGCCGGAGATGCCGCCGGCCGCCGGGTCGGTGGGCAGCGACGAGTTCGCCGCCGCCGTCTCCCAGGTCGCGATCGCCGCGGGCAAGGACGACACGATTCCGATGCTGACCGGTGTCCGGGTGGAGATCGAGGGTGAGACGGTCACGCTGGCGTCCACCGACCGGTACCGGCTGGCCGTCCGCGAACTGCACTGGAAACCCGAGCGTCCCGACTTCTCCGCCGTCGCGCTCGTCCCGGCGCGGACGCTCGCCGACACCGCCAAGTCGCTGACCGCCGGCGCCGAGGTGTCGATCGCGCTCGCCGGGACGGGCGGCGCCGGCGAGGGCATGATCGGCTTCGAGGGCGGCGGCCGCCGCACCACGTCCCGCCTGCTGGACGGCGACTTCGTCAAGTACCGGTCGCTGCTGCCGAGCGAGTACGCGGGGCTCGCCGAGATCCAGACCGCGCCGTTCATCGAGGCGGTCAAGCGCGTCTCGCTGGTCGCGGAGCGGAACACGCCCGTCCGGCTGTCGTTCAGCCAGGGCGAGGTCGTCCTGGAGGCGGGCACGGGGGACGAGGCTCAGGCCGTAGAGGCCCTGGAGGCGTCCCTGGAGGGCGAGGACATCGACATCGCGTTCAATCCCGCGTTCCTCCTCGACGGCCTCTCAGCGATCGGCTCGGACGTGGCGCGGCTGTCGTTCACGACGCCGACGAAGCCGGCCGTCCTCACCGGGAAGCCGCCGCAGGACGGGGAGAACCCGAACTACCGTTACCTGATCATGCCCGTCCGGCTGTCCGGATGAGGACCATGCCCTGGGGCATGCCCCGGGGCACCCCGGGGACGACCGCGGGGAGCCGCCTCCGCGGCAGGCAGCGCGCGTCAGGCATTGCGCGTCGGGCAGTGCGGCGGGCAGTTGCGCACAGGCATACGCAGGGTTACACACAGGGGAGAGTGAGCTTTCATGGAGCTTGGGATCATCGGCCTGGGCAAGATGGGCGGCAACATGGCCGAGCGGCTGCGCCGCGGCGGCCACACGGTCGTCGGTTACGACCGTGACCCCCAGGTCAGCGACGTCGGGTCGGTGGAGGAGCTGGTCGAGCGGCTGTCCCCGCCGCGCGCGGTGTGGGTGATGGTGCCCGCCGGCGAGCCCACCGCTGAGACCATCCACAAGCTGGGGGAGGTCCTGCAGCCCGGCGACGTCGTGGTGGACGGCGGTAATTCACACTATGTGGACGACCAGAAGCACGGCGAGGAGCTCGCGGCCAAGGGCATCGGGTTCGTCGACTGCGGCGTGAGCGGCGGCGTGTGGGGCCTGCAGAACGGCTACGCGCTCATGGTCGGCGGCGACGACGACAACGTGAAGCGGCTGATGCCGGTCTTCGAGACGCTGAAGCCGGAGGGGGAATTCGGCTTCGTCCACGCCGGCAAGGTCGGCGCGGGCCACTACGTGAAGATGGTCCACAACGGCATCGAGTACGCGATGATGCAGGCGTTCGGCGAGGGCTACGAGCTGATCGAGGCCTGCGACCTGGTGACGCGGGTGCCGGAGACGTTCCTGAGCTGGCAGGAGGGCACGGTCATCCGGTCCTGGCTGCTGGACCTGCTGAACCGCGCGCTCGCCGAGGACCCGGAGCTGGACGACCTGCGCGGCTACGCCAACGACTCGGGCGAGGGCCGCTGGACGGTGCAGGCCGCGGTCCAGTACGCCGTCCCGCTGCCCGCCATCAGCGCCTCCCTGTTCGCGCGGTTCGCCTCCCGGCAGGACGACTCCCCCGCGATGCGCGTCGTCGCCGCCCTCCGCAAGGAGTTCGGCGGTCACGCCATCACGTCCGCCGGTGACGGCGACTCCCCCGGCGCCGACGTCGCGCCTCCCAAGCTCTGAGGGCTGCGGCTCGACCGGCGCCGGTGAGGCTCTACGCTCGTGTCTCGTGCACGTCGCCCACCTTTCGCTGCAGGACTTCCGGTCCTATCCGGCCGCCGAGGTCGCGCTGGAACCCGGGGTCACGGCGTTCGTGGGGCCCAACGGGCAGGGCAAGACGAACCTTGTCGAAGCCATCGGATACGTCGCCTCGCACACCAGCCACAGGGCGGCCACGGACGCGCCGCTCGTCCGGCATGGTGCGCCGCGCGCCATCGTCCGGGCCGGAGTGGTGAAGGACGACCGCAAGGCGCTGATCGAGCTCGAGATCAACCCCGGCAAGGCGAACCGGGCGCGGCTCAACCGGTCCCCCGTCCCCAGGCCGAGGGAGATCCTGGGGATGTTGCGGACCGTGCTGTTCGCCCCGGAGGACCTCGCGCTCGTGAAGGGCGACCCGGGGGAGCGGCGCCGGCTCATGGACGAACTGCTCACCGCGCGGGCTCCCCGCTTCGCCGGCGTGCGTTCCGACTATGACCGCGTCCTCAAGCAACGCAACGCACTGTTGAAATCGGCGGCCGCGCACAGGCGCTCCCCCGGCGCGGAGGTGCTCGCGACCCTGGACGTGTGGGATTCGCATCTGGCACGCACTGGGTCGGAGCTACTGGCGGCACGGTTGCAACTGGTCGACGCACTGCGTCCGCTTGTTGCTCGCGCCTATGCCGCCCTTGCGCCGCACAGCGGCGCGGCCGACCTCGCCTACAAGAGTTCGCTCGGGGACACTGAGTTGTCCACAGACCGTGGACAACTCGCGGAGCAGCTCATGGCGGCCGTGGGGGAGTCCCGCAAGCAGGAGTTGGAGCGGGGCGTGAGTCTCGTCGGCCCGCATCGAGACGAGCTCGTCCTGCGCCTGGGGGAGCTTCCGGCGCGCGGCTACGCGAGCCATGGCGAGTCGTGGTCGTTTGCGCTCGGCCTGCGGTTGGCGGCGTACGAACTGCTGCGGGCGGACGGCGACGACCCCGTTCTCATCCTGGACGACGTGTTCGCCGAGCTGGACACGGGCCGCCGCAGCCGGCTGGCCGGCATGGTCGCGCCGGCCGAGCAGGTCCTCATCACGGCTGCCGTCCCCGCGGACGTGCCCGCCGAACTGACAGGGGGCTCGTATACCGTCTCCGACGGCAAGGTCGTCCGGGACTGACGGATGAGAGGCCCGGCGACTCTGCGCGATTGATGGTGACCGGCGGCGCAGATGGCGGCGGGTCCGCTGCTAGCGACGGGGCCGGTCCGCGGCCGGCTGGGCGGGGGGACGTCCCCCGGGCGGAACGGGGAGGGGCGAGCGCGTGACCGACGATCCACAGGATGTGGACAACTCCCCCGGCGAACCCCCCGCATCCCCCGGCGAATCCCCCGAGGCCGGCGCTGCTCCGGCCAAGTCGGGGATCGAGCTGGCGCGCGAGGCGCTCGCCCAGGCGAAGGCCGACGCCCTGAAGCGCGGCACGCTCCCCGGCCAGAACGGCAGGCGCAAGGGCAGCGGACGTGTCGTCCGGGTCAGGGATCCCGGGCGCGGCGGTGACCCCAAGCTGTTCAGCGCGGCGATCCGCGAGCTGATGGCGTCCCGCGGCTGGGAGCAGCGGGCGGCCGTCGGCGGCGTGTTCGGCAACTGGGCGGGCATCGTCGGCGCCGACCTGGCCGAGCACACCCGCCCCGATCACTTCGAGGACGGCGTGCTGACCGTCGCCGCCGACTCCACGACGTGGGCGACGCAGCTGCGCCTGCTGTCGTCCACCCTCGTCCGGCGGCTGAACGAGGAACTCGGGCACGGAACCGTCCGCCGGGTGAAGGTCGTGGGGCCGTCGTCCGGCCCGCGCCGGACCGGCGCCTGGCGCGTGCGCTGAGGCGCCCGCCCCGCCCCCGCCGGGCGGGCCGGCGGCCCCGGCGAGCCGGTGGGAACATCCGTTCGGAAGGCGGGGCGCCCAGTTCAGCGGCCAGCGCCACGTAGGCCAGAGAACCCCCGGGGACCTATGGGGGGATGTGGCTCCAGCCCCAATCGGCCGCCACACGCGCATACAGCGCTCGCGAGTGCCACTTTTCGCCGCGTGACCCGGTAGAATGTATGCGGTTCAGGATGCTGCGCCGCCATGGGGTGCCCGGGCCTCTGACCAAGACGAACAGAGCACGACCGGGCGCCCCCATGTGTGTTACGGGGCACACCGCGCCTCCCTCGGGCGCGGAGCGGCGGACATCCCCGGCAGGAGGATCTCCTTTGGCGTACGACGCTAGTTCGATCACTGTCCTTGAAGGGCTTGAGGCGGTTCGCAAGCGCCCGGGCATGTACATCGGCTCGACCGGTGAGCGCGGCCTGCACCACCTCGTCTACGAGATCGTGGACAACGGGGTCGACGAGGCCCTGGCCGGCCATGCCGACAACATCGTGGTGACGCTGCTGGCCGACGGCGGCATAAGCGTGGACGACAACGGCCGCGGCATCCCCGTCGGCGAGCACCCGGTGGAGAAACGTCCGGCCATCGAGCTGGTGTTCACCACGCTGCACGCGGGCGGCAAGTTCGACGGCAAGTCCTACGCCGTCTCCGGTGGTCTGCACGGCGTCGGCTCGTCCGTGGTCAACGCGCTGTCCACCCGGCTGGAGGCCGAGGTCCGCCGGAACGGCCACGTGTGGCGCCAGTCGTACACGTGGCGCGGGCCCGAGAGCGAGCTTCGCCAGGGCGAGGAGACCGACGGCACCGGCACCCTCATCAGGTTCTGGCCCGACCCCGACATCTTCGAGACCACCGAGTGGAACTTCGAGACGCTCTCCCGCCGCATGCAGGAGATGGCGTTCCTCAACCGCGGCCTCGCCATCACCCTGCGGGACGAGCGGCCCGACCACTCCAACGGTGAGCCGCACGTCGTCCGGTACCACTACGAGGGCGGCATCGAGGACTTCGTCCGCTACATCAACGCGCGCAAGGACGCCGTCCACGAGTCGGTCGTGTACTTCGACGACCACACCGAGGGCATGTCGGTCGAGATCGCCATGCAGTGGAACTCGTCCTACGCCGAGTCCGTCCACACGTTCGCCAACACCATCAACACGGCGGAGGGCGGCACCCACGAGGAGGGCTTCCGGGCGGCGCTGACCACGATCGTCAACCGGTACGCCCGCGACAAGGGCCTGCTGCGCGACAAGGACGACAACCTCACCGGTGAGGACGTCCGCGAGGGCCTCACCGCGATCATCTCCATCAAGCTGGCCGACCCGCAGTTCGAGGGCCAGACCAAGACCAAGCTCGGCAACACCGAGGCCAAGTCGTTCGTGCAGAAGGCGTGCAACGAGCACCTGCGCGACTGGTTCGAGGAGAACCCCGGCGAGGCCAAGGAGATCATCAACAAGGCGTCGCAGGCGGCGCGCGCGCGCGTCGCGGCACGGCAGGCGCGCGACCTGACCCGCCGCAAGAGCCTGCTGGAGTCGACGTCGCTGCCCGGCAAGCTGTCGGACTGCCAGTCCACCGACCCGGCCAAGTCCGAGCTGTACATCGTCGAGGGCGACTCGGCGGGCGGCTCCGCGAAGGGCGGCCGCAACCCGCACTTCCAGGCGATCCTCCCGATCCGCGGCAAGATCCTCAACGTGGAGAAGGCCAGGATCGACAAGATCCTGAAGAACAACGAGGTGCAGGCGATCATCACGGCGCTCGGCACCGGCGTGCACGACGAGTTCGACATCGGCAAGCTCCGCTATCACAAGATCATCCTGATGTCGGACGCCGATGTCGACGGCCACCACATCAACACCCTGCTGATGACGCTGCTGTTCCGGTTCATGAAACCGCTGATCGAGGCCGGGCACGTGTACCTGTCGCAGCCCCCGCTCTACAAGATCAAGTGGGACGCGCGGGGCAACGAGGCCGACTACGCGTTCTCCGACGCCGAACGCGACGCCGTCATCGAGGCCGGCATCGCCGCCGGCAGGCGCGACCCCCGTCCCCGCGACCAGGTGCAGCGGTTCAAGGGCCTCGGCGAGATGAACGCCAACGAGCTGTGGGACACCACCATGGACCCCGACAACCGGGTCCTGCTGCAGGTCCAGCTGGACGACGCCGCCCAGGCGGACGAGCTGTTCAGCGTGCTCATGGGCGAGGAGGTCGAGCCCCGCCGGGAGTTCATCCAGCGCAACGCCAAGGACGTGCGCTTCCTCGACATCTGAGGTACGCGCCCGCGCCGGGCTCCCGCCGGCCTGACTCCCGCGGCTCCCGCAGGTCCGGTTCCCGCAGGCAGGCGTACTTCCTTCCCACCGAGCAGAAGAGGTCTTGAGAGTGACGGACGTGACCGCAGAGAGCGGCTACCCCGGCGAACGGATCGAGCCGGTCGACATCCAGGTCGAGATGCAGAAGAGCTACCTCGACTACGCGATGTCGGTCATCGTCGCGCGCGCGCTGCCCGAGGTACGCGACGGCCTCAAGCCCGTCCACCGCCGCGTCCTGTACGCGATGTACGACGGCGGGTACAGGCCCGACCGCGGCTACTTCAAGTGCGCCCGCGTCGTCGGCGACGTCATGGGCAACTACCACCCGCACGGCGACTCCGCCATCTACGACGCGCTCGTCCGGCTGGCGCAGCCCTGGTCGATGCGGTACCCGCTGGTCGACGGCAATGGCAACTTCGGCTCGCGCGGCAACGACCCCGCCGCGGCCATGCGGTACACCGAGTGCCGCATGGCGCCCCTCGCGATGGAGCTCCTGCGCGACATCGACAAGGAGACCGTCGACTTCTCCCCCAACTACGACGGCCGCTCGCAGGAACCGGACGTCCTGCCGTCCCGGTACCCGAACCTGCTGGTCAACGGGTCCGCCGGCATCGCGGTCGGGATGGCGACGAACATCCCGCCGCACAATCTGCGCGAGGTCGCCGACGGCGTCCGCTGGTACCTCGACAACTACGGCGCGTCTGACGAAGAGCTGCTCGAGGCGCTGATCGAGCGGATCAAGGGCCCCGACTTCCCGACCGCCGGCCTCATCGTCGGCCGCAAGGGCATCGAGGAGGCCTACCGGACCGGCCGCGGCTCCATCACCATGCGGGCCGTCGTCGAGGTCGAGGAGATCCAGGGCCGCACCTGCCTCGTCGTCACCCAGCTTCCGTACCAGGTCAACCCCGACAACCTGGCCCTCAAGATCGCGGACGGCGTCAAGGACGGCAAGCTCGACGGCATCGCCGACGTCCGCGACGAGACGTCCGGCCGGACCGGGCAGCGCCTCGTCATCGTCCTCAAGCGGGACGCCGTCGCCAAGGTCGTCCTCAACAACCTCTACAAGCACACCCAGCTGCAGGAGACCTTCGGCGCGAACATGCTCGCGCTGGTGGACGGCGTGCCGCGCACCCTGCGCGTCGACCAGTTCGTCCGGCACTGGGTCGCGCACCAGATCGACGTCATCGTCCGCCGCACCCGGTTCCTGCTCCGCAAGGCCGAGGAGCGCGCCCACATCCTGCGCGCGCTGCTGAAGGCACTCGACCGGATCGACGAGGTCATCGCCCTCATCCGGCGCTCGCCGTCCGCCTCGCAGGCGCAGCAGGGCCTGATGGATCTGCTGGAGATCGACGAGATCCAGGCGCAGGCCATCCTCGACATGCAGCTGCGCAAGCTCGCCGCCCTGGAGCGCCAGCAGATCACCGACGAGTACGACAAGCTCATGGCGGAGATCGACGACTACAACGACATCCTCGCCTCGCCCGATCGGCAGCGGCGGATCGTCGGCGACGAGCTCGCCCCCATCGTCGAGAAGTTCGGCGACGACCGGCGCACCGAGATCATCCCCTTCGACGGGGACGTGTCGTACGAGGACCTCATCGCCGAAGAGGACGTCGTCGTCACCATCACCCGCGGCGGCTACGCCAAGCGCACCAAGACCGACCTGTACCGGGCGCAGCGGCGCGGCGGCAAGGGCGTCCGCGGCGCGCAGCTGAAGCAGGACGACATCGTCGACCAGTTCTTCGTCACCTCGACGCACAATTGGATCCTGTTCTTCACCAACAAGGGCCGCGTCTACCGGGCGAAGGCGTACGAACTGCCCGACTCCGGCCGTGACTCGCGCGGGCAGCACGTCGCGAACCTGCTGGCCTTCCAGCCGGACGAGCGCATCGCCCAGGTCATGACCCTCCGCGACTACGACGTGGCCCCCTACCTCGTCCTCGGGACGCAGAAGGGCCGCGTCAAGAAGACCGCGCTGCGCGACTTCGACTCGCCCCGCACCGGCGGCATCATCGCCATCAACCTGGTCGACGCCGACGAGGTGATCGCCGCCCGGCTCGTGTCCAACGAGGACCAGCTGCTGATGGTCTCGACCGGCGCGCAGGCGATCAAGTTCCGGGCCGACGACGAGTCGCTGCGGCCGATGGGACGCGCCACCTCCGGCGTCATCGGCATGCGATTCGACGAGGACCAGGAAGTTCTCAACATGCTCGTCGTCCACAACGGCTCGGACGACGTCCTGGTGGCCACCCGGGGCGGCTACGCCAAGCGCACTCCCGTGGACCAGTATCCGCTCCAAGGACGTGGGGGTAAGGGCGTCCTCACCGCTAAGATCGTTGAATCGCGCGGGATGTTGGTAGGGGCGCTGATGGTCGGCCCCGACGACGAGGTGTTCGCGATGACGTCGAACGGCGGCGTGATCCGCACGACCGCCGCGGAGATCAAGCAGTCCGGCAGGCAGACCATGGGCGTCCGCCTGATGAACCTCGCGGACGGGGACAGCGTGGTGGCGATCGCGAGGAACGTAGAGTCCATCGAGGACTCAGAGTCCATCGCGGACTCGGACGAGGGCGAAGGGGGCGACGGTGAGTGACGTATCCTGCATCGTCACCGAGCCGCTAGGCCAGGAGGACACGTGAGCACCGAGCCCGGCAAGAACAAGGGCGGTCCGCCCGGCGCGGCCGCCCCGGGGACGGGCGGCGCGGGCGACGCCGGCAAGAAGCCCGGCGCCAAGACCGGGCCGTCCAAGTCCGGGACGAAGCCGTCCAAGACCGTGGCCGCCGCGTCCGCCAAGTCCGGGCGGGACGAGACGACCGTCGACATCGACTCCGCCAAGCCCGCGGCCGACTCCGGCGCCGCGAAGCCCTCCGAGACCTCGAAGGACTCCGCCGATACGACCAGGATCGACCTGGCGAAGATCGAGGACAAGCCGGCGAAGGACGCCGAGACGCCCGAGATCGCCCCGGTCAAGGACACCGCCGAGGACTCCGCGAAGCCCTCTTCCTCCGCGTCCTCCCCCGGCCCGGCGGGATGGGCCAAACCCGCCGAGCCGTCCGGTTCGGTCTCGGCAGGACGTACGGAATCCGCGGCGAAGCCGTTCAACTCGTCGTCCGGTGGCTCCTCCTCCGCCGCGTCGTCCGGCAACTCCTCGTCGGCCGCGTCGTCGGGCGGCTTCCCCTCCGGCGGCTCCTCCGGTGGCTCCGGCCGCGGCTTCGCCGGCACCGTCCTCAAGGACCGCCCGTCCACGTCCGTCACCCCGGCGAACTCCGCCAAGCCCGCGAACGGCAAGCCGGCCCGCAAGGCCCAGCTCCAGCTCGCCCGGCTCGAGCCGTGGTCGGTGATGAAGTTCAGCTTCGTCATGTCGCTGGTCTGCTTTGTCGTCCTGCTCGTCGCCGTCATCGTCCTCTACGTGATCCTGTCCGGCCTCGGCGTGTTCGACGCCATCAGCGACACGATCAACAGCCTCACCAAGGAACAGGGCGAGACGACCGGCAGCGTCGACGCCGGAAACTGGTTCTCCTTCTTCCGCGTCTTCGGCTACACCGTCCTCGTGGGCGCCCTGAACGTCATGCTCATCACCGCCCTCTCCACGGTCGGCTCCGTCATCTACAACCTCGCCGCCGACCTCGTGGGCGGCGTCGAGGTCACCCTCAAGGAGGCCGAGTAGCCCCACCCCGCCGCCGCCCGACAACCGATTTCCGGTTGTCCGCCCAGATGGGGTAACCTCTCGTTGCGCCGCCAGGGGCGGCGGCACATTCCGGGCCTATAGCTCAGTCGGTTAGAGCGCATCCCTGATAAGGATGAGGCCGGAGGTTCAAGTCCTCCTAGGCCCACCCAGTAATCCCAGCTCAGAGGCCGGTTCCGCGTCCAGCGGACCCGGCCTCAAGATCTTTTGGCACTCCGATGGCACTGGGACCTCGCACCATCAGGACACACCAGCCGACAGTTCGTGTCCCCCCCGTGTGTTGGCCTGTCCCCCCGTCGTGATGCTGCGAGGCCTTCTGACCAGGCGGCTTCAAGCCGAGGTTCGGAGGCTTGTCCCGGACTCTCAGAGCCGGCGGTGTAGGGGCCTCGGCTGGACGCCGTTCCAAGGACCTCTGCTGGCGCAGGGCAAGAAATGGAAATCGTGCACATAAGGCGGCCTGGACCGAGCGCGGTCCAGGCGGTGGACGAGGATCGAGCGCGATCCGGGAGGTGGCGGCAGTAGCCGGGCATGGTGAAGCGAGGCCGACGGGCGCACCGAGCGTGAACCGGCGAGCACATCGGACTCCCCGGCGAAAACGGTCGGTGAGGTTCTCCCTGTCGGACGAAGAGCACGCGCTGGTGGCTTCGGCGGCAGCGGAAGAGCGACTGGCGCTCGGCGCGTATGCGGCACAGGCAGTGCTTGCTGCCGCGCGCGGCAGCGCCCAGCCACAATACGGCCTGCTGAGGGAGGCACTGAAGACGGTGATGCACGCGGCCGGGCAGGCCAGGCGTATCGGCGTGAACCTCAATCAGGCGGTCGCCGCCGTGCACTCGGGCGGACCGCCGCCTGAGCTGCGCTGGTACATGGATACGGCGGCGCGTACCGTGCGGCATCTCGATGACCTTGCCGAAGAGATCCGTGGGCACCTGCCCTGACGCCGAACTCAGGCGGCTCTGCCCCCGGTGAGGGCGATTATGCCCACTTGTCGGGACGTTGGCGAGCGAGGCCGTTGTCCGGGACGGA
The DNA here is from genome assembly GCF_001552195.1 of Actinomadura latina NBRC 106108. Classification (GTDB taxonomy): domain Bacteria; phylum Actinomycetota; class Actinomycetes; order Streptosporangiales; family Streptosporangiaceae; genus Spirillospora; species Spirillospora latina. The sequence goes on along the minus strand of NZ_BCQS01000003.1, from coordinate 28,103 downwards.
GTCGGGCAGCAGTGACGTCATCAGATGCTCCTCCCTGATCGGGAAGGAGGTCACCATGCCGTCGAACCGGTTGGGCCGGCCTCGTCCAGGAGGACAGGCGACCAGTATTGGGCGAGTGGGCGCCAACTCCAGTGACGCCTTGATCGCGGGTAGGAAGTCGGTGTCCGTAGAGATCAGCAACGACAGGTCGCCGTTCCCCAGTGCGGCGTCCCGGACCATCTCGGTGGCCAGCGCGACGTCGGTCAGCTTCTCCTCGTAGGTGCGGTAGCGCTGCTGGGGCGGCTCGCACCGGCACTGCCACTGTGCACCGCACGCCCGGCAGCCGATGCGCATGTTCTTCACCTTGAAGTGGCCTCGGATCACCTGTACCTGTGTCCGGTGCGCCGTCAGCGCGGCCAGATACGTCTCCTGGCGGCGGGCGGCGTCCGGCTCCCCTTTGACGATGGCGGTGAAGTACTTCACCGCTTGCACCGTGTCGTCGCGCCGCATCTGCTGGACCAGTTCGACGATGTCAAGCCACAGGTAGGCGCGGCCGTACTTGGACTTCAAGCCGTGGTAGAGGTTGAACCCGTCGACGTACGCGATCGTATCCGGCACGTGACAGAACGTTAGACGTCGGTGGAAGTGGCGCGTGTGGGAAGTAGCAACTATCCTCGGTCTCAGACGAAGTCGGTTACGACCGACAGGGCGGCCCCGTTCAGGGGCCGCATTTTTTTTGGGTGGGCGGAATGCCCCTCGATGCGGGGCCTGCCGTCAGGCCGTGCTCAGGTGGGGGCGGGAGTCAGGGCGGAGGGCCAGAGCCACGTCGGCGATGGCGGCTCGGAGACGTTCGTTCTCGGCTTTGAGAGTGTCCAGCTCGGAGGTTTCTGGGGCTTCGGTGATCTGGAGTCCGCGGATCTTGTCAAGGGCGGCGAGCGCGGTCTCATCGGCGTTGGGCAGGGTGTGGAGGTACTGCTCGGTCGTGGCGATCGAGGCATGGCCCAGGCGTTCCTTGACGACCTGGAGGTCTGCGCCGCCGGCCAGGAGCCAGGAAGCGTGGGCGTGGCGCAGGTGGTGCGGGGTGACGTGGTCCAGCCCGGCGGCCTTGCGGGCGGGGTTCCAGATCTGCTTGCGGAACCAGTCGGCGGGGATGTGGCCGTCGGACTGGCGTACGCGCGGCGAGCGCGGGCTGTCCTTGCCGGTGACACGACGCCGGGCGCGGTAGAGGCGGTAGGCCTCTCTGCAGTACTCGCAGCGGCACTTTCCAGTGGTGTAGGCCGTGAGCGAGCCGTGGTCGTAGCTCTTCCCCTGTTCGTTGGGGGTGGTCTTGCCATGGGCACCAGGCACCGGCACGGGCCGTAGCTTCCTGGGCCTGGGCTGGTGCACAGGCAGGTAAGTGAAGAAGAGGTCGTCCTCCCCAAGGCCCCGGTCGCCAACGTGTGCCTTGAGTTTGCGGACGATCTGAGGGCTGAGTTTGAAGCGGCGGTACTCCTTGCCCTTGGGATAGGGCTTGACGAGGAAGCGGCCTTGGGTCGGATGGAACTTCGGGTTGAGTTCGAGTTTCGCCCCAGCGCAGCCCGCTTTCGATGACCGTCTCGACGAGCAGGCGGCTGCCGGCGTCGGGCAGCGCTCGGTAGAGGCTGTCGAATTGCCTGGTCGTTGAGGGCCGTGGTGAAGATCGAGTTGAGGATCCCCCGCTTGCACTTCTGGATCGTGGCCGCGGATGCCCCCTTGCGCTGCGCGGCCTCGTCGTAGCGGTAGTCATGGATGCGGTGGGCGGTCGCGGCCACGGTGATCGTGTTCAAGCCTCGGAGTGCGGCCCGCCCTCGGGGTGAAAGATCGGGAGTCAGCGATACCCGGGTACCGGGCGGAAGCGTGGCCAACTGACCAAGGTGGTGTGGAATCTGTTCGAGTGGCAGGCGCGGCGCATCCGGGCGGCCGGTCATGGGCCGTTGTCCGGGGGGCGGCGGTCCTTTGCGCGGCCGATCGCTGCGGCCACGGCGCCTGCCATGATGCCGACGACGGCTCCCATGAGGCCCGTGCCGATCGCGCTGTCGGACGACTCGTAGCCTCCGCTTCCGTAGTAGCCCCAGAGGGCTCCCGCCGATGTACCGATGACCATTCCGGCCAGTGTTCTGCGAAACGACCGCATGGGACGACTACAGCACCGAGTCGGGTCCTGGGGAAGGGGCTGATCGGAGTCCGCCGGGGCGGCATTCGTCCGTGCCGGTCGCGCACGGTTATCCAGAGGATGAGGGGGTTTCTCCACAGGTTGTGGATAACTGGGGTTGCAGTACTGGGCGTGTATTGGGTTGCGCGAGCTTGTGGACTTGGCCGGCCGCCGGTATGCCGGGCCTGGGAGCGGCCTGCGGACGTTCGCACAGGTCAAGCTGGTTCTCTGGTCAGGACGAGGTCGAACTCAGCGTGGCGGAAAGGGGGCCGGACGCGGTTGAGCGCGGCGGACTCCTCGTCGTCCGACTCGGTGAAGTCGACGATGAGGCCGTGCTTGACCGCGAAGACGGCGTCCGAGTCCAGATAGGGGCTGCCGGCTACGAAGATGTGGGTGGTCAGCGGTGTGTGCCCGGGTGCCTGGACGATGAAATGAATGTGCGCGGGCCGGTAGGGGTGCCGCCGGGTCGCCTTGAGGAGCCGCCCGACCGGGCCGTCTGTGGGGATCGGGTAATGGCTGGGCACGATCGTGCGGAAACGGAACCGGCCCTGGTCGTCGGCGCGGAAAAGTCCGCGGCCGTTGCCGGACGGTTGCGAACCCGGCTGCTGGACGTCGTAGAACCCCTTTTCGTCGCACTGCCAAACGTCGATCTCCGCGTGCGGCAGCGGTGATCCGTCGATGCTCAGGACGCGACCTGACACCACGCACGGTTCGGCTTCGCCCACCAGGTCGATGCTGTCGCCGAGTGCGCGCGGTGGCGACTCGACCATGTGGAAGGGGCCCAGGACGGTGCTCTCCGTTCCGCCTTCCTGTTCGTTCAGGGTCTCCACGAGCATTGAGACGCCCAGAACGTCCGACAGCAGGACGAACTCCTGCCGCGTGTCAGTGCACGTCTGGCCCACCGCGGTGAGAAACTTGATCGCTCGTTCCCACTCCCGGACTGACGGCCTGGCCTCGCGGACGAACGCGTGCAAGTGGCGGGTGAGCGTGGTCAGCAGTTCCCGGAGGCGCGCATCTGGAGTCTCGCTGAAGCTGTTCTGAACGGCCTCCGTGGCGCTGTGCTCGTTGAAGTCCACGATGCCTCCCGGCCTCATTGTCCACAGTCTGTGGAAAACCCTCGCGGCTGGCGTCTCAGATGCGGCCGAGATCCGGCCGTGACGACGAAACCTCATCATCCACCGCGGCGGGCCCGTTCAGGGAAAGGCACGACTGCCGAGTCGGTATTCAAGTTTGACTATAGGTCTTGATCGACGTACGCTCCGAGCATGGGTGAGAAGGCGTTTCCGATCTATCCATGCCGTTCGATCGAGGCGACCTGGGAGTTCTATCGGGTCCTCGGCCTCGAGCGGACGTCCTGGCAGACGCGTCCCAACCCATACCTCGCCGTTCGGCGCGGCAAGGTCGAGTTGCAGTTCTTCGGGTAGCGCAGGTCTCGGAGGAACTGGGGCACGCGCCGGCTCCGGCAGGGAAGGCGGCCAAGGCCCTCCACATGGCGGCGCTGCTGGGCGGCGACTCGAAAGGGGACCATCAGGCCGCCGCCCGCGTCCTCGACCGCCTGCTGGCCTCCGATGACCCTCTGACCTCGTCCGAGCGGTTCACGGCCCTGGTGCTGCGGGCCGACGCCGCCGTCCACATGGAGGAATGGGCCAGCGCTCGTGACTTCATCGCCGAGGCCCGCAGTATCCCCCCTGTGAGCCCGTCCGCCCATGTGGACGACCTTCGGCGGCTGGACGACCTGGAGGGTTTCCTGCCCACCGACTGAAATGATCATCGTGCAGTGTGGTGCGACGGCGGTCGGGTTGGGGATGCGTCTGGGGATTGCCGGTGGGTAGCGTTGTCCACTGCTTCCGGCTGGCTGTGGAGGGGATTTGCCCACAGGCTGTGAACAGGGTGTGGGCGACGGTGATCCAAAGTGACCCTCGCCGCAGGTCAGCGGCTTTTCCACGAGGTGGACAACTACGCGAGCCGGTTGGGGACAGCCTGGGGAAGAATGGTGGACGGGGAGTCGGCCGGTTGTGCCCAGGGTGTGCACAGAAGTTATCCACAGGTTGTGGATGTGTGGACGGCGGCTGGGGGCGCGTGAATGATGGAGGGGTCGGCGTCCGATGCGCCGCATAGACCGTGGAAAACCCGGCTGTTCTGGGGATCTGCCTGTGGACGCGACCTCCGGATCGCCTGCTGTCAGGGGAGGGAAGGTGTGCGCGAGAGTTGTCCACAACCTGTGGATTATCGCGTCCGAGACGACCCATCGCGGCAGACTATTCACCCCAGGGCGTCCCCCGGCGACGGATGTCTCCCGCTGCCCAGTGACCGACGGGACAGGGGAGGCGACTGTGATGTCGACCCTGTGGGGCGCTTGTGCGTCCTTGGGGGCGGCAGAAGCGGGATGAGACTCGGGAGGTTCTCCGTTGTCGTGTCCATGGCCGGCATGTTCAGAGCGGACGCCGCACGTGAGCCGAGTGCCGCGCCACGCCCGGCGCGGCGGGTGCCCGGATGCGTACGATGGCCTGGTCCAGCGGCCGTGACACCTCGTCCGACCTGCGAACACCAGTTCGAAGGCGTGCTACGCTCCCGCCATGGGGCAGTTGCTGAACGAGCCGGTCCAGACGGAGCACGACCCGGCGGGACGGCTCACCGCGTACGAGTGGCGGGGGTCGCGCTACGCGGTGGACGCGGTGCTGAAGACCTACGGGACGGCCCGCGAGGGAAGGGTCTACCGGGTGCGCGTCACCGGTGCCGAGGGCGTGGCCGTCGCGGAGCTCGGCCGTGACGAGGACCGCTGGCGGCTCCGGCACGTCTTCTCGGCCTGATCCCCAGCCCGGTCACGGTGGTGCGCCGGCCGCCGACCGGACCCTCTGGACACGCGTCGGCGGGATCCAGGGCGCGCCGCTCGATCTGCTGACGGCCAGGATCGGGCGTCGGCACTACGCGCCGCACATCCACGACGAGTACGCCATCGGGGTGACGGTCGACGGCCTGGAGACGATGCACTACCGGGGCGAGAGGATCTACTCGGCGGCCGGCAGCGTCGTCGTGGTCGAGCCCGGGGAGGCGCACACGGGCGGTCCGGCACGTCCGGAAGGGTTCGCCTACCTGTGTCTTTACCCGGGCGCCGAACTGCTGGGCGCCGCGACGGCGATCGAGCCCGGCCTCGTTCCGGCGGAGCCGCACTTTCGCGACCCGATCATCGACGACGTCCGGCTCGGGCAGGAACTGCGGCTGGCCCACCGTGCCCTCCGGCTCGGCGAAGACCCCTTGGAGGGCGAGTCCCGGCTGCTCGGGGTCCTCGGCACGCTCATCCGGCGGCATGCGGTGCACGGACCGAGAGCGGTGCCGCAGCGCCGGCGATCCGACGCTGGACGCGTCGCGCGCCAGGTCGCGACCCGACTCTCGGACGAGCTGGCCGCCCCGCCGACGCTCGCCGAGCTGGCCGCCGACCTTGGACTCTCCCGCTACCAGCTGCTGCGCGCCTTCCGCGACTCGATGGGCATGCCGCCGTACGCGTGGCTCGCCCAGCACCGGGTGACGCGGGCCCGCCTGCTGCTGGAAACGGGGCATCGTCCCGCCGAGGCGGCGACGCTCGTCGGGTTCGCCGACCAGGCGCATCTCACCCGCTGGTTCCGCCGCGTGCTCGGCGTCACACCGGGCGCGTACCGCAACAGCGTTCAAGACAGCGCCGTCCGCCGCGACGCATCCTGAGTACGTCCGCCCCGACGGGGCCGGCCGAACTGATCACGCCGGGGTCTTCCTGGAGCCGATCACGGCCGGGGCCGGAGGTCGCCACGCCGGACTCGCCTCACGGCGGGGTCCTTCCGGCGCCGCTCATGGCCCGGTTTGGACGGGGCCGCGCTGGACTCGCCCACGGTCGGGTCCTCCTGGCGCTCATCATGGCCCGGATCGGATGTCGCCGTGCGGGACTCGCCGTCCCGTACCGGCATTGTGGACGGCCCGGCGGCCGGGCGCGGGGGTGCTCGGCCGGGCGGGCGGGAACGGAGGTCCTGGTGAGTCGTCGTGGCTGGCTGCTGTTCGCGCTGATGAGCGTGCTGTGGGGCATCCCCTACCTGATGATCAAGGTGGCGGTCGAGAGCGTCTCGGTGCCCATGGTGGTGTTCGCGCGGACCGCGCTCGGCGCCCTCATCCTGCTGCCGCTGGTGCTGCGGTCCGGGCAGCTGGACGTGGTCCGCCGGCACTGGCGTCCGCTGCTGCTGTTCACCGCGGTAGAGATCCTCGGCCCGTGGGCGCTGCTGTCCGACGCCGAGAACCGGCTGACCAGCTCCATGACCGGGCTGCTGATAGCCGCCGTGCCGATCGTCGGGGTGGTGCTGGCGAGGCTCACCGGCGATGCCGAGCGGCTCGGCCCGGTGCGGTGGGCGGGGCTGCTGGTCGGGCTGACCGGCGTCGGCGTGCTCGCCGGGCCGCACCTCGGCGGCGGCAGCGCATGGTCGATCGGCGAGGTCATGCTGGTCGCGCTCGGCTACGCGATCGCCCCGATCATCGCCACCCGGCGCCTCCAGGACCTGCCGAGCCTGCACATGGCCGCGTTCGCGCTGGCCATCGCCGCGGTGATCTACGCCGGCCCCGCGATCGCGACCTGGCCCGACGCGATGCCGAGCGGACGCGTCCTGGCCGCCCTCATCGGCCTTGGCCTGATCTGCACGGCGCTGGCGTTCATCGTGTTCTTCGAGCTGATCCGCGAGGTCGGCACGTCCCGCGGGATGGTGTTCACCTACGTCAACCCGGCCGTGGCGGTCGTCGCCGGCGTCGCGTTCCTCGGCGAGCCACTGACCGGAACGATCATCGCCTCGTTCGCGCTGATCCTGGCCGGCTCCGTCCTCGCCACGGCCCACCGCTCCCCGGCCCCCACCCCCCCGGCTGATACGGCACAGGCCGAGGACGCGAACGTGGCCTCAGAGCCGGCCTATGAGCCCTAGCAGGGGACGGCTGCACCGGGCGGCCGGTGAGGTCGGGGGCCTCAGCGGAGCGTGACGATGAGGCGTTGGGGCTTGCCGGTGTTGCCGGACGGGTCGGTCGCGCGGTACTCGACCGTGTGGCGGCCCTTGCCGAGCCTGCCGTAGGTGAGGCTGTCGATGACGGTGCCGTCCGCGGTGAAAAGCCAGGGCGCGGACGAGTCGGTCGGCCAGCCGAAGTAGTTGAACCAGCCGTCGCCGTCCACGCGGAACTCCGAGACGACCACGCCCGGACGGTCGTCGGCTCCGGTCAGCCGCATGGTGAACGGGCCGTCGAAGACGAACTCGGACGTGTGCCCGGCGCGAACCCGGCTCTGCGCAGCCTTGGACAAGGCGTACGTCACCCTCGGGCGTTCCGCGTCGATCGTCCACGCACGGCTGTTGGAACCGACGCGTGCGACCAGCGTGTGCGTGCCCGTGGCCAAGCGGAACCGTCCGAGATCGATGTCCCGGTCGCCGCCGCGTACACGCCGGCCGTCGAGCTCCCAGCGCACCTTGGGCGCGAACCGTCCCGGATGGGTCGTCTCCACGTACACGACAGATTCGGCGCCGACAGGTTTGTCGGTAGGGGTAGAGGAGCTGAAGTCGACCGGCACTGTCGCCGGCGGCGTTTTCAGGTCCGTGTCCACTGTCCATGTGCGCACCTGCGTGAGCGCGGCCGACGACCGTATGGCCGTGTCCCGGACGAAGCCGGTGGGGTCTGTGACCGTCACCCTCACCGTGTGCGTGCCCTTCTTGCGGTGCAGCCTGGACAGGTCGAGGTTGGCTCCCTTACCCACGCTCTTCCCATCGACCGTCCATGTCACGGACAGGCGGTGACTGGCCGGGTGCATCGTTTCGATCCACAGAACACGGTCGTCACCCACTGGTGGATCCGTAGGCGTGTGCGCTTGGACGAGGTTGACCTTGCCTGAGATCCGCTCCGTCATCCGCTCACGCGCGACCTGGTCGTAGTAGTAGCCGAGCGTCTTCATCATCGAGTGCTGGCTCGGCCTCCACACGCCCTTACTGAAGTAGAGGCCACCCTCATAACGTCCGATGGTGCCTCCGGACTCGCTTCGTTCACCGAGCCACCGCCACCACTTCCTCTTCTGGGCCTTTATCTCGTGCTCGGTCAGCAGCGTGTGGTGCATGGAGTCGGGCTCAGGACCGGTGTACGTCCCGCCAGGTACGCCCCGCTGGTAGTAGTCGTACTCGTCGTCCAGCCCACCCAGCGAGTGCCCGAGTTCGTGCGGCGCTATGAGAGCCGACATCGCGTTGCCGCCGGACGCCGTCGCATACGTCCCGCCAGCACCGCCGTAGGTGTCGCTGTTGGCGAGCGCGAGAATCTGCCGGTTCTGCTGTGTCGCCCCTGGGACGAGATCCGCGTACGTCTTGGCGGCTGCAGAGTCCATGACGAGAAGACGCTGAATACCGTCTACGCGGCATCCGCTCCAGAAAGCCATGCGCAGCGGTGTCGTACGGCGCGGCGATGACAGCGCAGGGTCACAGCTGACCCCAGACTCACCGGACGGAATCTCCACCGCGTACACGTTGATGTAGCTGCGGTACGACTTGAACGGCTCGAGCGTCCACAGGTCGTTCAGATGCTTAGCGAGATCCGTCCGGAACTTCGGCATGTCCGCCGGCGTGTAGCCGTCCCCCAGGACCACGAGGTTGAAGCGCTTGGCGGGGTCACCGGTGACCTGGATGGGCACGACCGTCGCATCCGTGGGCTCCGCCGCCCGCGCGGGCGCCGCCATGAGCGGCAGGACGGTCGCGGCCGCCGCCCCGATCACGATCTTCTTGCCCGTCCACATTGCGCAGACCTCCTCGCGAGGGGGCGCACGCGGCGGGCGGGATGCGGCCGGACACGGCGCCTGGCCGTCCCGCTGATCAAGCGGGACACGCCCGGATTATCGCCGGAGTCTCCGGATTTGTCGCTACCGCTTGTCGCGCTGCCCGTCCGCGAGCCCCTCCGCGATGCGGTGCCCGCCCGTGCGCCGCTGCACGGCGGCCGACAGGACCGGCGCGATCCCGCCGATCCGGGCGCCGAGCCGCAGCCCCAGCGGCGCGACGTCGATCTCCGCGATGTTGCGTTCGATGGCCCGCACGGTCGCGCGGGCCACGTCCTGCGGCGTCCGCGTCCCGATCCCCTTCGGCAGGGTCACCCCGGCCTCCGCGAACATCCCCGCGTCCCGGATGAACCCCGGGAACACGGTCGACACGCCGATACCGGACGGGCGCAGATCCTCCCGCAACGCCAGGGCGAACCCCCGCATACCGAACTTTGTCGCGTTGTAGAGGGACGCGTGGCCGGACGCCGCCTTCCCGGACAGCGACGACACGAACACCAGGTGACCGCGGCCACGATCGGCCATCCGCGCGGCGGCGAGCTTCGCCATCACGATCGGCGCGCGCAGGTTGACGTCCAGCGTCCGGTCGATCTCCGTGATCGAGTACTCGCTGAGCAGCCCGGACGCCGGCAGCGCCGCGTTCGCGACCAGCACGTCGACCCGTCCGGCCTCGTCCAGAAGCTTTTCGACGGCGTCGCGATCGGCCAGGTCCGCGACGATGGCGTGGCCGCCGAGCCGGTCGGCCAGCGGCTCCAGGACGTCCGCCCGCCGGCCCGTCAGCACGACCCGGCCACCTCGCGCGGCCAGCGCCTTCGCCAGCGCCTGGCCGATCCCGCCGGTCGCACCGGTCACCAGGACGTTCGCTCCGCGCAGATCCATGCCGAGATCATGGCGGATCACATGCCGATGCGCCACAGCAGCAGGACGATCGACGACAGCACCAGCCCGGCCGCGCCCAGCGGGACGTCCCCCGTCACGATCAACGCGGCGCACGCGGTCGCGGTGATCCCCGCGACCAGCACCAGTGCCCGGCCCCCGGCCCTGCCCTCGTCCGCCGCGCCCGGATCGAACTCGCGTTCCCAGCGCCGGAAGTCGTCCTCTGCCATCGGCACTCCCGAAGGTCGTCCCCTCGGATTATGCGACCGCCCGGCCGTCCCGGCGAGGGACCGTTCATCGGACTCACCGTCCGATAACGGCGAGCGGGTGCGGACCGCCCGGCTACGGTTGCTAGGCTTCGGAGAACCTGGGGAAGCAGATACTGATCCGCACCTCCCCGGGTTTTGACTTCATAGTCGAGGTGAAGGGGTCCCACCGTGAAGAAGCTGCTTATTCTCGCCGTTGTCGCACTCGGCGGATTCGCCGTCTGGCGCCGGATGCAGCAGGACCGCGCCGAGCTGGACCTGTGGACCGAGGCCACGTCGTCCGACAACTGACACGCCGACGACAGGGTCCGGCGTGACCGAAGCAGTCGCCTGCATCGATCTCGCCGGGACCACCGTCGCGGACGCCGGCACCGCCGAACCGCCCTAGCCGAGGCGATCGCCACTTTGGGGATCGCCTCCGGCACGGCGGCAGTCGAGCGCGCCGTCGCCCTCTCCTATAACGCGCGCGGCCTCCGCTAGCTCTACGCCGAGCCACGCGCCCAGAACGCGCGCCCGCCGCACGGGCTGGGCCTCTGGCACGCCCTGAAAGTCGTGGATCGCCTCAGCGTGGCGTCCAAGTGCTCCCACGACCAGCGCGCACTTACCCATGCCCGGAACCAACCCCCCCCTGAACTGCCTCGGCCACCCGCGCCCGCCGCCAGCGGCACCACGGCCCCCATCCCGCAACCGCCTCCCCGACCCCTCCACACCGATGCCACGCCCGCCCGCGACCACGGGTAAGCTTTGACCCGCCCACACGGGGCCTTAGCTCAGTTGGTAGAGCACCGGCTTTGCAAGCCGGGTGTCAGGGGTTCGAATCCCCTAGGCTCCACCCACCGAAAAGCCCAGGTCAGAAGCCACGCTCCGACCTGGGCTCTCGTGTCTCACGACCTCATCTTCCGTGCTGCGTGCCCGCGCGCCTCGGCCATCCGGCCCGCCAGAGCCATAGGCGTCGCCGCTTCGAGGAGCACCCAGCGCCCCGCCCGCGGCATCATTGCCCACCAACGGAACGTGTGGTTCCCGAACCAGACCGACGAGCCTGGGAACCGGCGTTGCAGGGTGATGATTGCCGCGGTGACATCGTCCGGTGCGCCCCCGGTCCAAGACGTCACGGCCGCGACCTCAGCAGGTCTGGTGCGGTCGGCTCGTTTATGAACGCGGTGATCCGTTCGGCCGCGCCGTCCAGGTCCCTGACCGGGTGCACGTTGTCGACTCGCCACCAGGACACCTCACCCTTGCGGCGGTTCACCGTCACGTAGCCGATGACGTCGAGGGACGTCCCGCCCGGCCGGGTGATTGTCAGACCGGGGATGGCGTCGCGTAACTGGACGTACAGGCCGCGCCTGACCAGAGCCCGGCACAGATCACCGAGCACCCGAAGTTCAGCGTTGCGGGAGAGAGAAGGGCCCATCACCTGTCTCGCTTTCGTTGGAAGCAGAGCCGGAGGCGCGGGGCCCCGGCCCGTCCCTCCCACACACGTGATCAATGGGGGAACTGGGGGGCGATCACGCGACGGACCGTCCTCGCCGCGCCGCCGGCTCTGCCGTTCAAAGCGCCAGGGCCAGCCCATGAGGCCAGCCCTACAGCGCTAGTCGAAGTGGTCGTTCGCCGACCCGTTGAGCTGTCCAGCTTGCGCGGTGACGAAGCGAGCGACCTTGCCCGCCGCGCCCGGCACATCGTCGACCGGGTGCTTGCTGTCGTCGCGTCGCCAGGTGAACGTACGGCCGGAGGCCCCGACGAACACCCATACGAACAGCCCCGGATTCCCGGTACTCACCAGCAGCCCCGGCATTCCCTCATCGAGCCGAACGGCCAGGCCCAGACCGAGAAGGGAGGTTCGCAGATCAGCCAGAAGCCGCAACTCGACGTCCCGCGCGTTCACGACTCCTCCCCACCCTGCCGCTCGGACTCGCGACCCGTCCCCAGGCAGTCAGGGCAAGAGTCCTGACGACTGTCAGCAGGAACGCCCGCTACGTGCCCCGGCGTCAACGTCCGCCGTGCAACACGCCGCTTGACCCCGCGTCCCCTGCAAGAGGTGCAATCGCTCGCCATGACCACACCGTGCCAACAAGTCACGTTGCGTCACGACATCATGATCATCTCGTCTCGCCCGTCAACGTCCTGCAACCGTCTCGACTTTGTCTCGTCTTCGATCTCACGACGCGTCTAGCCTGAGAAACGCCCAGCAGAGAGGACGGCCGGTGTCTCCCCAACCGATCCTGTTGCAAGTCGTGATCCGTCAGCGCCGCCTACAGCGGTACGGCATGTTCCAGGCCGCTTACAACGAGGCCGCCAAGAAGATCTCGCCCGAACTCACCGGCACCGCGCCGAGCCGCGCCCAGCTCCACCGCTGGACCTCCGGCGAACTCAAACGCCTGCCCTACACAGATCACTGCCGGGTCTTAGAGGCGATGTTCCCCGAGTGGACGGCCGATGAGCTGTTCGGCCCCTGCCCGCCTCACGTCCTGGCGGACGAACCCGCCGCCTACGCGCCCAGCGACGAGCGGGCCGACCTTGAGTCGACCGCCGACCGGGTAGGCCCGAACCCCTACGCCGACGTCACCGCAGTCTTCGCCACCCGCGCCGAGTTCTCTTACGCCCACCCGCCACACGCACTACTCGACGGCGCGAGCAGCATCCGGGCCGCCGGCCTTTCCCTCAACATGCTCTGCCAGCAGTACCCCGACCAACGTCTTTACCGGCTCATCGAGGACGGCACCACCCTGCAAGCCCTGTTCTTGGACCCCGAGGGCGCGGCCATCCGAGCCCGCGAACAGGAAGAGGGCTACACGGACAACCACCTCACCACGCTCACGCGCCTGAACATCGAGGTCCTGACGCGCCTACGCAAACGCCTATCGCCCGAGGCCCAAGACCGCCTGTCCGTCGCCGTCTACGACGAGACGATCCGGTTCAACATCACGCTTCTCAACAACCAGCTCTGCGTGATGCAGCCCTACCTACCGAACGCCCGCGGAGTCGACTCGCCCACCTTCCTCGCCGAACGCAACCCGACCGGGGCAGGCTTGTACGGGACGTTCGAAGAGATCTTCAACGCGCTATGGGAACGAGGCCGCACCGTATGACCGACGCACCAGCCGCACTACTACCCGTCGCCCTCCAGGCAGCCGAGATAGCCAGCGACCTAGTGCGCACCCGCGTCCCCGGCCTGCTCACCGCCAAGGGCGACCGCGACATGGCCAGCGAAGTGGATTACGCCGTAGAACGCGCCGTCCGTGACTACCTCAAAGAGCGAACCCCCGACATCCCTGTACTCGGCGAAGAAGAAGGCATCACCGGCGACACCACCGGCGAACTCCTCTGGGCCATCGATCCAGTAGACGGCACCGCCAACTTCGTTCGCAGCATCCCACTCTGCGGTATCTCCATCGGCCTCATCCAACGAGGCCGCCCCGTCGTCGGCGTCATCGACCTACCGTTCCTGGGCACCCGCTACCACGCAGCCCAGCACACCGGCGCCTACCTCGGAGACCGCCGCATCCAAGCAAGCATGACCACCGACCTCAAAGACGCAATCGTCGCCATAGGCGACTATGCCGTAGGCGAGGGAGCCGAGGCCAAGAACCGCCAACGCATCGCCCTCGCCGAACGCCTAGCCGCCAACGTCCAACGCGTCCGCATGCTCGGCTCGGCCGCCGTTGATCTCGCATGGGTTGCGGAAGGCAAGATAGATGCCAGCATCACACTCTCAAACAAACCATGGGACACAGCCGCCGGCGTCATCATCGCCCGCGAAGCCGGAGCCAAGGTCACCGACGAGGACGGCACCGACCACACCTTTGCATCGGCCGCCACTATCGCCACAAGTCACACACTGGCCGACGACATCGCATCCCTGGTGAAGGCCGCCAACGAAGCGCAGCCCCGCAGTTAGCCAGGGCAAGCACGATGCGTTGCCGAATTCAGCTGTTTTAGATCAAGGGGCGGCGGCGCTCAGGCCGCTGCGCGGCCCCGCGCCAGGCCGCCCGGAGCGTGCGGCGTGGGCGCCGGTCACCGGACGGCCGCGCCGGGCCGCGCATCCTGCGTCCGCCGCTCTGTCCGCCAGTCACCGGCGGTCACGGGGTCCGCGCCGCCGCTAGGTCGTAGGCCCCCACGTGGCCGAGGTCTTCTCTGCCTCCGGCGGGGGCACTCCGACTCTGGGAAGCCCATCCCGCGCCCGTCACGGTCGTCGGCTGGTTGGGGATGCCTGAGCTTCCCGTCTGCCGACGTCCCGATCGGAGATCTACCAGACCAGGGTCAGGGGGCCAAGGTCGTTCGTCCGGTGGGGCGCTCCACCTTGGCCCCCTGACCCTGGCCCGGCAGCGCGGAGCGCGGGACGACGGCAGACGGGAAGCTCAGGTGGCATGCCCCTCTATGGCGAGGTTCCACAGCACGCGTTCGGCCGCCTGGCGGTCCGGGAAGTACTGCGGGAAGGCCCGCGTGCCGCCCTCCACCAGCCGGTATCGGAGCTGGAACTCCCCAGAGGGCATCTTGCGGATGTTGCCGACCGGGTGACGGCCGAGCAACTCGGCCAGCTCGAAGATTTGCGCCAGCGTGAGTACGGGGCGTTCCTCCGGTGACTCGTCCCCCGCGCCCTTGATCCGGCATGGGTTCCGCGCGAGCATGCCGTCTTCCTCGGTCGCGGTCATGAGGACCGCCCGCAGCAGCCGATACGCCTTGGCGGTCACGCTTGCCGAAACGCCGGAGTCCAGAAGAGTCGTCCGCCATTCCCGCACCATGCTCGTCTTGATGTCGCCGACTGAGACGGCGCCCAGGTGCGGAGGCGAGTGGGTGAGTCTGACGGAACTGCGTGCGTCGGCGAGGCACCGTCGACCAAGACCGGAAAGCTTGGCTTGGCCCGTCTCATTGATTACGACGCCGACCCGTTCGAGGCCGAGTTGTACGAATTGGCGGCCGATCCGCGCGTGTTGCTCATCGACCGTGCCCAGCGATGCCGCGCCGACAGCACGTGCGGCGTGTACGACGGTTGAAGACCCGAAGTCAACGCCCCCGACAGTGACAGCAACGGTGACAGCAACAGCGGCAAACGACCCCGACCACCGGCACACCTCACCCACCTTCCGGCCTTAGTCGGGCTCTCGCCCGGCAGGGGTGCTGCTATAGCTGAAAGGCAGGCGGTCGGTGGGCAGCCGATCCCTAGCGCGCTTGGTGGGGGACCGCCTCGCTTCGGGCCGCTGGTAGCAGCGTTGGGCGCACGCGGTCACCATGTCTAGTGTGTTGTTCATGAGGTATATGCGGCGGCGTTCGCAGCAGAGAGGCCGGTCAGAGCCACCGCCTCGAATTGGTCGCTTCCAGGGTCATGCGCCAGGACCACGAGATGTGATCGACGGAGGCGGCGTTCTCGTCGCCGGCCTCTTCTCGGCGAAGCAGAAGGACTTTGCCGAGATCATGAGTGTTCTGGTCAGCGAGGTTGAGCGGCTGGGTGGTCATGTCGTGGGGCGGTTCGTACAGCGTCGAGGGGTCTCGGGCAACAAGAAAGGTCATGCGCCTGGCGGCAAGGTGAACATGGATCGGCCCTACTCGTCGCGGACGCTGATGAGCACGGGGAAGGTGCGGGAGATAGTGGCCGCGCGGGTCCAGACAGAGGCCAAGGCAGTGGTGTTCACCAACGAGTTGACCGCCAGACAGCGGACTGTCCTGGCGGAGCTGCTCGGCTGCCCGGTGTTCAGCCCTGGGGACCTTCGAGCACCGGAGACAGCGGACTCCGGCCAAGGCTGATCTGGTCGGAGCAGCTGAGGACCAGGACGCCATCCGAGCGGATGCTGCTAACGCACCTGCTAACACCCCGTCTGGGTGATCTTGGATGGATGTGGACGCCGCAGAGGACGGGGCGCAGGTCAAGAGACCTGTGGGGACTTCCCTGGACACCGCTGATTTTGCTTGTAAACAGATGCCGCGCGTGCGTAATTGGCTTGGGCGATGGCCTCCGGCCAGGTACTGTGCGCTCCTGTGTGGCCCTCCCGGAGGTCGTAGGAGAAGGCAGGCAGTCTGTGAAGAGCAGGAGCCCCCAGGAGAAGAAGCAGTTCAGTTACGCCAAGGACCGTCGCAACGCGTACGCGGAGAACGATAAGAGTTCCAGGAACGCGGTACGCCTGAACAAACGGTTCCCTAATCGCGCCAACCGCCATCGCCTTCACCAGCTTCTTCAGGAAGCCGCGGGCAGTCCCGATGTGGGGAGGGCAGTCGAGGTCGAGGAGCGTGTAGCGCGCCGACGGCCGAAGACCTGGCGCAAAGAGCCTGGGCTGCCGTTGGGGGACTGGGTGGAGAGCAGATTGCAGCGGCGTCTCCGACTGGAGGACGACGGCCGGGCCGATGAGCGACGGCTTGCCCGGGTTCGACGGCGTGGCCGGCGGGCCAAGCTCCGCACTCTGCCCAAGGCACGAGTCGCGACCGAGGGCACCGTCGAGCGGCGCTGGTAGCGCGTGTTGCTCCTGGCAAGGGTGGCTCGGCAGAGGCCTCCGTTCGCGGCGGGCGAGGAAGCTCGGCGTGCCGAATGCGGGTCGAAGTTCGCGGGCAGAGTTGCGTAGGTGCAGGTCAGGAGAGTTTGGCGGTGGGACTGTAAATCTGTCTGCCAGTCGGGCGAAGCTCGCCCCATCATGCTGACGAGACCGACCTTAGAGACCGCCAGGGGCCGCGAGTGGCGGGTGCAGTACAGCAGAGAAGTACCGCAACAGGGGCTTACGGCGGCTTACGGAATCACACGTGGGCGCACGTTGTAGCTGGGGTGGGCGGTCGTGAGGTGCGGGGTGCCGGTGGTTCGCATCGAGGTGGTGCCGCACGATCGCGATGCAGGCGGGGACGGTCGGATTGTTGCAGCACGGTGGGTGAGCGTCGGGCCGGTAGGGGTCATTGATCGGGCGCGTCAGGTTCAAGGGGGTTGCAGATGTCGTGGAGGTCGCCTGTGGCGACCAGGTTCCGTACGACTTCTACGATGGCGGGTAGGCCAGGTGTACGGATGATGATCAGGTCTGAGCACCAGAAGTACTCGCCGTTGAGGCATTCGCCGGTGGTTCGCCAGCGGTCCATGATGGCTGCGATGGTTCGCACGGTCATGAAGGTTGGGGCGTAGTGTGTGCCATCCGGGAGGTAGATGTGGCCGTCCGCCTCTTCTAGCGTCGCGGGATCATGGCCTTCCCATCGAACGACCGTGAGGTCGAAGGCGGGATCGCTGACACGGTAGAACGGGCCGTCGATGCGGATCATAGTCCGTGACTCCTCCCATCGAGGCATCCCGCGATGCTAACGCCCTTGCTAACAACGCCTCTGGATGACGTCGGACGGGTGCGGAGCCAGGAGCCGTTTTAAGGGTGCTCGCGGGCAGGTCAGGGGACGGCTCTGGACGGGTGTGGATCTTGTTCGTGAGACTCGTAATGATTCGCTCTCGCGGGGTGGGGCGGGAACTGTGCCCGGTGGGCCCGCAACCAGCCCGGAGTCTCTCGGATGTGCAGACCGGGCACCGTGCGATTAGGGGCGGTCGCCAGAGGGCAGGAGCGGTCACTCAAGGGCCATAGGTTCCCCAGGTCAGAGCCTTGATCCGGGGTGATCTCGCAGATTTGCAAGCCGGGTGTCAGGGGTTCGAATCCCCTAGGCTCCACCCACAGAAAAGCCCAGGTCAGAAGCCATGCTTCGACCTGGGCTCTCGTGTCTCACGATCTCTTCTTCCGCGCTGCGCGCTCGATCGCTGGAATTGAAAGCGTCCGGACGACTGGGTTGCGTCCACGGAGATGGTGTATGAGCTTGACCTGGTCAGAGGACGTGGCGTCGTGACGTGAGACGGCCATCGCGTGATCCTTCGAATCGACCAAGATCAGAAGGAGAGGAACGCGATGGCCGTGGACAACAGTGTGGACCCCGGGGGCTGGCTGGCTGAGCAGATCGGGGCGTGTGAGCCCGATGTGTTGCGGTCGATGGTCAAGACGATGGCCGAGGCACTGATGAGCGCGGAGGCCGACGCGGTGTGCGGGGCCGGCTACGGGACCCGCTCGGACGAGCGGGTCAACCGTCGCAACGGCTACCGGGTCCGGGACTGGGCACCCGCGCCGGCACCGTCGAGCCGGCGATCCCGAAACTGCGTAGCGGGTCCTACTTCCCCGAGTGGCTGCTGGAGCGGCGCCGCCGGGCCGAGCAGGCCCTGGTCAGCGTGGTCGCCGCCTCCTATCTGCTGGGGGTGTCGACGCGGCGGGTGGACAGGCTGGTCGAGCAGATGGGTAGCCACAGCCGTCCTGGCCCGCGATCTCGTCCCAGACCGGCAGATATTCGCCGTCGAAGACGACGTGATCGGTCGAGGGCCACCACACCTGTTGATAGGTGGCCGCCACCACCTGCCGCAGGTTCTGCACGAACCGGTCAACCAGCTTGGAGAAGTGCAACGCGTCCCGCGCGTAGTCGTAGGACTCGGGGTCGACCGGCGTACCGTCACCCCGGACCCGCCCGTAGAAGTCCAGGGTGAGCGAGAGGAACGACGAGGGCCGGAAGTCAGGCCAGTTGCCCTAATGTCGCCGCTTCGTCGACTTCAGCCCAGCGGCTTCACCCAGCGACTCCACTGCGGTTGCCGGTGGTAACCCGCAGCGCTCCAAGCGTGATGAGCCAACGTGTTCTCATCCAGAACCATAGCGTCGGCTCGAAAGGCCCCGAGCTCGCGAAAGCGCAGCTCGGCTCGCTCAGTCAGCTTCCGTGCGATGCCTTGCCGTCGATACTCAGGATGCACCGCTAGCCGGTAGAGGTGCGCTCGCCAGCCGTCCCAGCCCGCGATAAGCGTCCCGACCATCCGTCCGTCGATCTCCGCAACCAGCAGAGCCTGCGGGTCCCGGTCAATCAGCGCCAAGAATCCCTGGGAGGAGTCGTGCCGATCCGTCCCTTCGCCCGCGAGCTTCCAGAAGTCCAGGACGGTTTGCATCTCGTCATTGCGCCCGTACCGGATCGCTATTTCCACCATGGAGAGCCACACTAGGTAATGAACCGACCTGTGCCCATCGCCCCCTACAGCGAGTGTCCGTGCAGGCGTGCCGGAGGTCGGTTGCGCGTGCGCTACTGGGGAACCCCGTGGTTCCCCAGACCCCTCCTGGAGCCGGAGGGCACTCCTGCGCGAATCGGTCTGTCAGGGGTTGAGCGCCGTTCGCGCGGGAGGCTTTCGAGGTAGACGTGGTTGTGGTCGGACGCGTTTCCGTACATGCGGGCGCTGCCGTTGTGGTCCGAGCCCCATGGGTAGCGGTAGTTCCACGCCGATTCGAGAGTGGCGTAGTTCGTGAAGGAGCCGTCGATCACCGTTTCCCAGGTTGCGGCGGCCGCTGGTCGAAGTCCGCCCAGCGCGGCGGCTACGCCGGTTCCGCCGGCGAGGAGGAACGTGCGGCGGGTGTGCGAGGTCATCGTGAGTCTCCTTGAGGCGACTGCCGGCGGTAGAGCGGCCTAGATGTCGTCAAGCGAGGGTGATCAGGTTCTTGATGCCGCGGGCGGCCAGGTAGGCGGCGTCTGCGGTCCGACTCTGGAGGACGACGGCGGGACGGGTTCCCTCGTCGATGAGCTTCATGAACGGGTCGAAGAGGTCGCTGAAGTCCTTCACCGGGATCATGTCGTCCGGTAGCACGAGGGCCGTGGTTCGCCGGAGCGGTTCTGGCGGGTGCCTGCCGAACTCGGCGATGAGTTCGCGGATGGTCTTGCCGATCGGCTTGAGTTTCCGGTCGTTGGTGAAGAGGCCGAGGTCGTATTCGAGGTCGACGTATCCGCTGAGCTTGGGGTTCAGGTCGTGGGAGTCCCACCAGGTGATGCCGAAGAGGTCGGTGCAGGACGCCATCGCGCGGATTGAGCGTTCCGTCCACGGTGGGATGTCGGCCGCGTCCATCCAGACGGTGGAGACGCCGGTTTCCTCGATCCAGACCTTGCGCTCCAGGTCGGTGTGGAACGCCTTGATGAGTTCGATGAAGAACTCGGAGTAGTGCGTGGACGAAGTGGAGAGGGAGCCGTAGCGCTGGATGACCTGCGTCCATCCGGCCCAGGTGTGGTTGGCGGTCATCGTGCCGGATGTGGCGAGGCCTTGCCGGGTCCAGTAGGCGTTGTTCTGCCAGGGCCAATGGTCGATTCCCGACACGTGAATCTTGCCTGGTGCGGTCTTTTCGCAGGTGTCGAACAGGGCGGTGTGCCAGGCGTCGCCCTCGGCCTGGGTGGCCTGCATGCCCAGCGGGATGGCGAACCAGTGGATCTCGTTGGAGAGGTCGAAGCCCAGGAATCTGCGGTGCCGTCCGATCCGTTCGGCGACCTGGGTGAGGAGCCATTGCTCTCGTTCGATCGCCATCGGGTCGGTGAGGATGTTGCGTATTTCGCCGTTGCCGTTGCTGATGAGGTACGGCGGGACGAACAGGACGCCGCTGACCGCGCCGTTGAGGACGGTCACCTCTACGTCCAGGTCGCGCCGGTCGGCGAGGTCGAGCAGTTCCTCAAGGCGGTCGAGGAGTTCGCCGCGCACGTAGGTTGCGTTCGGTTGCAGCTCCGACCAGATCAGCATGATGCGGATGTGGTCCATGCCCAGGGATGCGATGTCGTCGAGGTCGGCCGCGATCGACCTGCGGTCCCAGTCCGACCAGGAGAACCACCAGTTCTTGCTCGGGACGTAGTTCACGCCGAACCGGACCCGGCGGCGACGGCGGTGCTGTGCGTGGGCTTCGGCGCGGGCCGGGGCGGGATCGAGGAGGGTGGACGCCGCGGCGGCGCCGGCGGTCACGCCGATGAACTGTCTCCGGTTGATGGCCGTCCGGTCGTGGGGGGTGGACGGAGGCATGGGCGGCCCTTCGGGGTTTCGGCTCCGGGCCCGGAGCCTACGAAGGTTCGCCGAGGAACGGCCAGGGGGCTTTCAGGGTTTCATCCCTCGCTGCCGCTGAGGAGTTGTGGTGCGGGGGCGGATGAGCGTTCCCGCTCCCAGAGGGAGCGGTAGAGGCCGGGACGGGAGACGAGGTCGGCGTGGGTTCCGCGGTCGGCGACGCGGCCCTCGTCCAGGACGATGATCTCGTCGACGGCGTCCAGACCGGCGAGGCGGTGGGTGACGAGGAGGGTCGTCCGGCCCTCGGTGGCGGTCAGGAGGTCGGCGGTGAGCTCGTCGGCGGTCGCGATGTCGAGGTGCTCGGCGGGCTCGTCCAGCAGCAGGATCGGGAAGTCGGCGAGGAGGGCGCGGGCCAGGGCGATGCGCTGGCGCTGGCCGCCGGAGACCTGCGCGCCGTGCTCGCCGACGCGGGTGTCGAGGCCCTTCGGCAGGGAGTCGACCCAGTCGAGGATGCGGGCGCGGTGCAGGGCGTCGCGGATGTCGTCGTCGGTCGCGGAGGGGCGGGCCAGGCGGATGTTCGCCCCGATCGTCGAGTCGAACAGGTGCGCGTCCTGGGCGCACAGGCCGATGACCTTGCGGACGTCGTCCCCTGCCAAGGCTTCCAGCCCGGTCCCGTTCAGGGACACCGCACCGGAGGCCGGATCCAGGAAGCGCAGCAGGACCGAGGTCAGGGTCGTCTTGCCCGAACCGGACGGGCCGACGATCGCGCAGCGGCGGCCCGGCAGAAGCTCCAGGGAGACGCCGTCGAGCGCGTAGGGGGCGGCCGGCGTCCACCGGGCTCGCAGGTTCTCGACCTTGAGCGTGTACGGGGACGCGGGGAGTGGGGCCGGCGTGGCCGGGTCCTGGACGGGCGGCGGCGCGTCGAGGACGGCGAAGATTCGCGTTGCCGAGCGCCGGACGCGCTGCAGGTACTGGGCGGCGAGCGGCAGTCCGGCGACGACCTCGAATGCGGCCAGCGGGAGCAGGACGATCACCGCGAGCAGCACCCCGTCGAGCGCGCCCGAGCGGACGGCCGGGACGCCGACGGAGAGGCTGCCCCACACGGCCAGGCCGCCGGCGAGGGCGGAGATGGCCGCGCCGAGGCCGGCGGTGGCGGCGGAGCGGGCCGTCGCCCGGGTGAACTCGCGGTCGAGGCGGGTGGCTTCGGCGAGCTGGGTGGGGGCGGCGCCGTAGGCGATGAGTTCCGGTGCGCCCTGGAGGGTGTCGACGACGTGGGAGGTCAGTTCACCGCGCAGGTCGGTTGTCCGGCGTTCTGCTCGGCGCGCCAGCACGGACGACAGCCAGGGTGCGACGACACCGGCCAGGAGCAAGGCGAGCAGGAGGACGACCCCCGCCGAGGGGAGGAGCGCCCACGCGACCCCTACCGAGGCGCCGCCGACGACGGCGGCGACAGTGCAGGGCAGCAGGACGCGGAGGAAGAGGTCCTGGACGGCGTCGACGTCCGCGACGAGCCGGTTCAGGAGGTCGCCGCCACGGAAAGCGGGGAGTCCGCCGGGCGCGAGCCGTTCCAGCCGCTCGTACACACGCGCGCGCAGGTCAGCGAGGATGCGGAAGGTGGCGTCATGCCCGACGAGGCGCTCGATGTAGCGGAACACGCCGCGGCCGAGCCCGAACGCGCGGACGGCCACGATCGCGACCATCAGCATAAGGACGGGTGGATGTTGCGCTGCCCGGGAGATAAGCCACGCAGAGGTCGCCATGAGCCCGACCCCGCTGCCAAGCGCCAAAGCCCCGAACAGGACAGCGAGCAGGAACCGCCCCCGAGCCGGCCGGGCGAACTTGATGAGCCGCAGAATCACGTCAACACCCCCACGACAAGAGCAAGCCCTCCGAGGGCGGCAGAGCGTTGGTGCGAACCGGCTCACGCGGCTGGACGGGAACATGCGCCCGGCTTGTGACGAATGAGGCAGTTGAAGCCTCTGGAGGATCGGAGGTTTCACGTGAATCAATGAGGTCAGCGGGCGCGATGCTGCCGTAGGGAGTCATGTCGTCACCGTCGCGGGTTCGACCTTGATCACGCGGTCGGCCAGGGTGGCCAGGGCCGGGCGGTGGGCGACGAGGATGACGGTGCGGCCGGCCTTCAGGCGCCGCACGGCGTCGATGACCGCGGCTTCGCTCTCCACGTCCAGGTTCGAGGTCGGCTCGTCCAGGAGGAGGAGCGGCGCGTCGCGGAGGAAGGCGCGGGCCAGGGCGAGCCGCTGCCGCTGCCCGGCGGACAGGCCGGCGCCGCGGTCGCCGAGCGGAGTGTCGAAGCCGGCGGGCAGCGCCTCGATGAACGGCAGTGCGTTGGCGGCCTCGGCGGCGGCGCGCACCGACTCCCGAGACGCGGACGGGTCGCCCAGGCGGATGTTCTCGGCGACCGTCCCGGCGAAGAGGTGGGGACGCTGCGGTACCCAGGCGATCTGGGCGCGCCAGGCGTCCGGCGAGAAGCCGGAGAGGTCGTCCCAGTCGACCAGGACGCGTCCCGCGTCGGGCTGGACGAATCCGAGAAGCACCGACAGCACGGTCGACTTCCCGGCGCCGCTCGGGCCCATCAGGGCGACGGTCTCCCCGGGATGGACGGTCAGCGAGAAGGCGGACAGCGCCGGCCCCCGGTCGTAGGCGACCGTCACCCCGTCCAGGCGGAGGGTCGCGTGGGAGAGGTCCGGAAGGTCGGAGCGGGTCCCGGCGGCGGGCAGCGGCGTTTCGAGGACCTCGAAGATCCGCGACGCGGCGGTGAGGCCCTCGACGCTCGCGTGGTACTGCGCGCCGACCTGCCGCAGCGGAAGGTAGGCCTCGGGCGCGAGGATCAGGACGAGCAGCGCCGTCTCAAGCCCCAGCCCGCCTTCGACCAGCCGCAGCCCGATGGACACGGCGACCAGTGCGACCGACAGCGTCGACAGCAGTTCGAGGACGAGGGCGGACAGGAACGCGATCCGCAGGGTCGACATCGTCGCGCGCCGGTGCCGGTCGGTGACCTCCCGGATCCGGTCCGCCTGCGCGCGGGCACGGCCGAAGATCTTCAGCGTGGGCAGCCCCGCGACGACGTCCAGGAAGTGCGCGGCGAGGACGGAGAGCGTCCGCCACTGCCGGTCCATCTTCCGCTGCGTGGTGAGCCCGACGAGGATCGCGAAGACCGGGATGAGCGGCACCGTCGCCGCGATCGTCACGGCGGACAGCCAGTCGCCGAGCAGGATCCGGAACCCGACGGCCGCCGGGACGATCACCGCGAGGACGAGCTGCGGCAGGTACCGGGAGAAGTAGTCGTCCAGGGCGTCGATGCCGCGGGTGGCGAGGGTGGCGAGTTCGCCGCTGCGTTCGCCGGACAGCCAGCGCGGGCCGAGCCCCAGCGCGCGGGCGAGCAGCCGGCCGCGCAGCTGGGACTTCACCGCGGCGGACGAGCGGTGGGCGGCGACCTCCTGCAGCCAGGCGACCAGCGTCCGCGCCAGGACGACGGCCAGCAGCAGCGCGAGGGGGGTGCGCAGGCCGGCGAGGGAGGCGCCACCCAGGAACGCGCGGGTGAGCATGTCGGCGAGCAGTGTCGCCTGCGCGATGATCAGCCCGGCGGTGGCGGTGCCGAGCGCCACGGACGACAGCAGGAAGATCCGTGTCGTCCGGGCGTACTTCAGCAGCCGCGGGTCGAGGGGTTTCACGGCACCGGCTCGGGCTTCTTCGCGGCGGCCGGGATGTGGGACGTGCCGATCCGCTTCCGGAAGATCCAGTACGTCCACCCCTGGTAGATCAGCACGATCGGGGTGAACACGACGGCGACCCACGTCATGATCGTGAGGGTGTAGCCGGTCGATGCGGCGTTCTCGGTGGTCAGGCCGCCGGAGCCGAGCGTGGACGGCATGACGTCCGGGAACAGCGCGGTGAACAGGGTGGCGACGGCGAGCACGATGGCGGCGCCGGTGCCGACGAACGCCCAGCCCTCGCGTCCGCGCCGGTTGGCGGCGGCGGCGAGCAGCAGCCCGGCGGCGGCGCCGAGCGCGGTCAGCCAGGTCACCGGCTTGCCGTGCTGCAGCTGCGTGATGAGCAGGAAGCTGCCGCCGGCGGCGATGGCCGCCACCGCGGCGACGGTCGCGACGCGCCGCGCCTGCACCCGGATGGCGCCGGACGTCTTCAGCGCCAGGAACACGGCGCCGTGCAGGACGAACAGGATCGTCGTGGTCAGCCCGCCGAGCAGCGCGTACGGGTTGAGCAGGTCGAAGAACGTCCCCGCGTACTCGTGCGAAGTGTCCAGCGGCACGCCCCGGACGATGTTCGCGAACGCGACGCCCCACAGGAACGCGGGGAGCAGGCTCCCCCAGAAGATGGCCTTGTCCCAGCGGGACCGCCACCGCGCGTCGTCCTTCTTGCCGCGGTACTCGAACGCGACGCCGCGGATGATCAGCGCGAGCAGGATCAGCAGCAGCGGCAGGTAGAAGCCGCTGAAGAGGGTGGCGTACCACTCGGGGAACGCGGCGAACGTGGCGGCGCCGGCGACGATGAACCACACCTCGTTGCCGTCCCAGACGGGTCCGATGGTGTTGATGACGACGCGGCGCTCGACGTCGTCGCGGCCGAGGACGGGAAGCAGGATCCCGACGCCGAAGTCGAATCCCTCCAGGAAGAAGTAGCTCGTCCACAGGAAGGCGATGATGATGAACCAGACGGTGGTGAGTTCCATGACCGGCCCCCTCAGTAGGCGAACGTGAGCGAGCGCTCAGTGTCGGAGTCGGAATCGGAGTCCGGGGGCGGCGGCAGTACCTCGTCCTCGGACGGCGGTCCGGCCTTGGCGTACCTGAGCATCAGCCCGGCCTCGATGACCATGAGGAAGCCGTACAGCGCGGTCAGCGAGATGACGGAGATGAGCATCGACGTCGGCGACACGCCGGGTGAGACGCTCGCGGACGTCTTCAGCACCCCGAACACCGACCAGGGCTGCCGTCCCATCTCGGTGAAGATCCATCCGGCGGAGTTGCCGATGAAGGGGAGTGCCAGTGACAGGACGCCGATCCGGTACACCCAGGGGCTGGACGGCAGCCGCCCGCGCCGCAGCAGCCACAGCCCGGCGAGCGAGACGAGGGCGGTCAGCATCCCGACCCCGACCATGATCCGGAAGTTCCAGTAGGCGATCGGGATGTTGGGCCGGTAGTCGCCGGGCCCGTAGCGCGCCTCCTCGGCGGCCTGGACGTCGTTGATGCCCTTGACCTCGCCGTCGAAGCTGCCGGTGGCGAGGAACGACAGGACGCGCGGCACCTTGATCCCGAAGACCTCCTCGCGGCCGTCCGGCGTTCCGACGGTGAAGATCGAGAACGACGCCGGCTGCTCGGTCTCGTAGAGGGCTTCGGCGGCGGCCATCTTCATCGGCTGCTGGTCGGTCATGACCTTGCCCTGGACGTCGCCGGTGATGGCGACGCCGATGGACGCGATCGCGGTGACGACGAGGGCGAGCTTCAGCGAGGGGCGGAAGACCTCGATGTTCTTGCGGCGGGCGAGGTGCCAGGCGCTGACCCCGGCCATGAACAGCCCGCCGGTGACGAACGCCGCCGTGATCGTGTGCGGGAACGAGACGAGCTGCGTCGAGTTGGTGAGGACGGCCCAGAAGTCGGTGAGGACGGCCCGTCCCGACTCGTGGTCGATGCGGTAGCCGACGGGGTGCTGCATCCAGGAGTTGGCGGCGAGGATGAAGTACGCCGACAGCAGCGTCCCGATGTGGACGAGCCAGATGCAGGCGTTGTGGAGCTTGCCGTTCAGCCGGTCCCAGCTGAAGATCCACAGGCCGAGGAAGGTCGACTCGACGAAGAACGCGAGGAGCCCCTCGATGGCGAGCGGCGCGCCGAAGATGTCGCCGACGAACCGGGAGTAGTCGCTCCAGTTCATCCCGAACTGGAACTCCTGCACGATGCCGGTGACGATCCCCATGGCGAAGTTGATCAGGAAGAGCTTGCCCCAGAACTTGGTGGCGCGGAGGTACTTCGTCTTGCCCGTCCGCAGCCACGCCGTCTCCAGGCCGGCGACGAGCGCGGAGAGCCCGATCGTCAGCGGGACGAAGAAGAAGTGGTAGACGGTGGTGATCCCGAACTGCCACCGTGCGATGTCGACCGAGTCCATGGCCCCAGATGCCTCTCCGGCTCAACTACTACAAGCTGTAGTACTACGTTCTGTGGGACATACTACGGCCTGTAGTACTACGGGCTGTCGTAACTTCCCTCACAGCGATGACCTGGGCCGGAGACGGCGGAACCCGCGGCCGGTCGTCCGGCCGCGGGTTCCGTGGGGGGTCAGCTCATCAACCGCGCGGCACGAGGCAGCCCGGACGGTTGAAGTCGATCACGCTGCCCGGCGCGATGCAGGCGCCCAGGATGTAGGTCTCCTGCGCGTACCCGATGTGCGGGCGCACCGTGATGTTGCCCGCCTCGTCCACCTCGCAGGGGTTGTTGAGCGTGCAGCGGCCGCCGTCCTCGTTGATGGTGTTGTTCACGGCGATGACCTTGCGGGACGCCGCGTCGATGACCGGCGACCCCGAGGTGCCGCCGATGACGTCGCACGAGGACGTGTAACGCACCGAGTCCTTCCACGTCCACTCGCCCTCGCGGAGGCGGTAGGCGAACCCGTCGAGATTGCAGGAGTACATGCGCCGCCAGTAACCGGAGACGACGCGCAGATCGGCGCCGGCGGCCGGGTGGTCGAGCGACAGCTCCAGCGCGCGGGTGCCGTAGTTCCGCTCGATGGCGGCGTAGCTCGTGTTGAGCCGGTACAGGGTCACGTCGGTGTCGGTCATGGTCGCGTAGAGCATCCTCGACGCGCGCAGCCTGCCGAGCGTTCCCTGGCCGCTGGAGTTCAGCAGCGTGAACGTGCGGCTGGACGGCCGGTTCGTGATGACCTGCCCGGCGGACGGCATGCCGCCCTCGTAGCAGTGCCCGTTGGTGAGCACGAGCGCCGGATCGCTGTCGGCGGCGGCCGGGGTGCGCACGAGCGAGCCGGAGCAGTTGCTGAGCGCGACGATCCCGGTGAAGTCGACGGCCACCGCGGGCGCCGCGGCCGGTGCGGGAGCGGCGGACGCGGTGGAGGCGGCGGCAGTCAGCGTCCCGGTTCCGAGGAGGGCGGCGACGAGCACGCCCAGGAGGCGTCTTGGCATGGCGGGGGGTCCTCTCCGTTTGAGGCGGAGCAGCGGGGGTGGGGTGGAGCGGCGGGATGGGGTGGAGCGGCGGGGTG
>NZ_BCQS01000002.1 GCF_001552195.1 Actinomadura latina NBRC 106108 | reverse complement strand
CGGCGGGGTGGGCGGGGGCAGCGCGATGGTAACCGCGGACTTCGCCCCCCGGAAAGGCTGCGATCCGGCCGACCTGGGAGAACCGGGAGAATCCGGCACGCATTGCAAAACCGGCCGATGCGTGCCGGAACACCCCGACACTCAGTAGTGGAAGGCGGAGGTCACCCGCGCACCCGGCGTGCCCAGGTTCACGACGGACGCCGCACCGGACGGGACGGCCCGGCAGAAGGCGCCCCCGTAGCCGTCCGGGAAGACGAAGAGGCCCCAGACGCCCAGCCAGTCCTCGACCGCGCCGGTCTCCGCGTTCAGCATCGGCTCCGTCGCCGGGACGACGCGGCGCTGGACGATGTAGTCCTCCTTCAGGCAGTCGGCGACCGTCCCGGCCCATTCCCGGTCGGTCTCTTCCCAGCCCACGCGGATGCCGCTGCCCGACAGGCCCGCGAACGGCTTGAGGATGAGGTGCTCGCGTTCCGCGCGGACCTGATCGGCCAGCTCGGGGGTCAGGGTCCGCGTCCACGGCAGGATCCGGTCGATCAGGGCGTTCTCGTCCTCGGAGAGCTCCGCCCGCATATCCGGATCGGAGACCAGCGGCAGGCAGCTCTTGTAGGAGAACATCGACGCCGTGAGGGGAGTCCACAGGACGACGTGGCCGTCCGCGTAGGCGCGCATGACGGTTTCGGCGGGGGCGTCGTTGCGCGGGTCGCGGGCGATCTGGTGGGCGGAGAAGTACCGCAGGACGAGGTCGATCTCGCGGCCCTGCAAGTACAGCCGTCCGTTCCTGACCTCCACTTGGCCCAGTTCGCCCAGAAGCAGCTCGATGCCGTACCGCTTCATCGTCTCCTGGAAGGAGCGGTGCAGCGACTCGTACGCCGCCATGCCGCCGATGGCCTCCAGCGTCGCGACGACGGGCGCCTCCTTCCCGGTGGCCTGGACGAACTGGCGCGCTATGGCGGCCGGGGTGTCGACGGTGGAGAGCCCGTGCTCGGCGGCGAACCCGGCGAACTCCTCGTCCGCGAGCAGGGCCCGGTTGACCTCGCTCATGTCGACGCCGCCCAGCTCGCTGCCGATGTTGAACTCCAGCACGCGGAACTCGGAACCGTCGTCGTAGAGGTCGGCCCGCCCGTACAGGACGGGCTCCCCCTCGAACCGGGTCATGAGGTCCGTGCGGCGCGCGTCCGCGCCGATCGCGGCGCAGAACCGGCGGCGGTCGCCGTCGAGCAGCCGGTCCGGCAGGGACGTCATCAGCCGGAACAGCCCGGCGAGGTCGTCCGCGGCCCGGCGCGTCCGCTCGGCGGAGGAGAACAGGGGACGGGTCGCCAGGTACTTCCCCCACGCCGAGCGGAACACGGGCGGCAGGTCGGCGCGGGACACGGCGTCGGCGAGGCCGCCGCCGGCGCACGCGTCCAGGTACTCGCGGGTCACCATCACGAGGCCCCTTCGTCGGTGTCGACGACGAGATCCTTCTCGATCTTGCGGATGGCTTCGCGGTCGGCCTGGATCTGGCCCGGGTCCTCGTGGGCGAGGATGATGTAGCCCATCGTCATGCTGGCGAAGATGTCGGTGCTGGCGTCCACGTGGTCGCCGGTCCGCACGACGTGCACGGGCGAGTGGTAGCTGGGCAGGTCGCGGGCCAGGTCGTAGATCTCCGCGTTGCGGACGATCCCCGTCGAGTGCGACATCAGGAAGACCGCCATGACGTTGCGGTGCAGCGTGTAGCCGGGCGGCATGTCCGGGCCGTGCCCGCGCACCAGGTCGATCGTGCGGGTCACCTGGCTCTCGCCGGACGCGATGGACGTCACCGCCGGGTTGCCCGCGCCGGACAGCCGGGCGTTGACCTCCAGCAGCCGCGGCCCGTCCGGCGTCATCATGATCTCGGTGTGCGCGGCCCAGTTCCGCAGCCCGACGGCGTCCAGCGACGCGAGGCCGTAGTCGATCAGCTCGCCATAGGCGTCCCGGTCGTAGGGGAGCCACTCGACGCTGTCGTACACCGCGATGCCCTCGCCGAACGGCACCCGCCGGTACTTGATCATGTCGGTGATCGAGTGCCGCCCGTTGTGGCTGATCGTGTCGATCGCGTACTCGGTGCCGGTCAGCTGCTCCTGGACGAGGACCTCGTCGGCCAGCACGCCGAGCTTGTCGTGCGTGCCGAGCATCGCGTCGAACAGTTCGCGCCAGCCCTGCCCGGCGGGCGCGCGGCTCACCCCGACCGTGCCGGCGCTGGCGGGCGGTTTGACGACGAGGTCCACGCCGTCCAGCCCCTCGCGGTCGATCCACGCGGCGACCTCGGCCGGGTCGGCGGTGCAGATCTGCCGGGGGACGGGCAGGCCCGCGGCGGCGACGGCCCGGTGCATGGCGTACTTGTGGCGCCGGGCGTCCATCAGCGCGGGATCGTTGGAGAACTCGGGCGCGAGCGCGTCGGTCAGCCGCTGCGCCAGCTCCAGCGCCGCCTCCGCGCCGTGGAAGACCGCGACCGGGCGCAGCGCGCCGAGCCGCTCGATCGTCTCCGCGGTGTCGCCGTGGTGGTTGATCACCGCGTCGTAGGCGGACGGGTCGTAGGCCGACTGCATGGGGGCCAGCGCCGGCCCGTCGTAGTCCATGACGGCGACGGGGCTGAACCCGGCCTCGCGCAGCGCGGGCGCGAGCAGCGCCGACGAGCTGAACGGCCGGACGACGGCGACGACGGGTCTGTTCATAATCTTCACCTTCAAGTCGGTTGGTCCGTCGGTTGGCTCGCGGTGACGGCCGGTTCCGCGGGCTCGGCCGCGGGCCGGCGGCGCGACACGTCCGCGCCGGCCAGCACGCAGCCCGCGGCGGCGAGCGCGCAGAACCCGGTGAGGACCCAGACGCCCGAACCCCAGGCGTGCCAGGCGGCGATGCCGACCATCGGGCCGATCGCGTAGCCGACGTGCTGCGGGATGGTCGCCGCCGCGATGTAGCGGGCGCGCAGCGCGGCGGGCGCGACGAGGCCCGGATAGGCCATCATCGAGGGCGCCGCGACGACCTCGCCGAACGTCCAGACGGCGGTCGCGAGGACGAGCATCGCGACGGGGGACGGCCCGGTGTACAGCAGGTGGCCGAAGCCGAGCATCGCCATGCCGAGCGCCATCGGCAGCCCGATCGGGAGCCGCTGCGTCCATTTCGACAGCAGCACCTCGAACGCGATCACGATGGCGCCGTTGAGGGTCAGCAGCATCGCGTAGACCTTCTCGGTGTGGCCCGAGCCGGTGACGTACAGCGGCAGCGCGGCCGAGCTCTGGATGTAGGCGATCGCGGTGAGGAAGAGCCCGAGGACGACGAGGGCGAACCGCCGGTCGGCGAACACCTGCCGGTATCCGGCGCGTTCTCCGCCGCCCGGCTTCGCCGCCCGCCCCTCCGGCTCCGCGTTGGAGCGCAGAGCCGTGTAGGCGATGACGCCGAAGGCCAGCGACGTCGCCGCGTCCACGTAGAACAGCGCGTCGTAGGACGCGTAGGTCAGCAGCAGCGCGGCGCCGATCGGGCCGACCGTCGTGCCGACGTTGAACGTGAGCCGCAGCACCGAGAAGACGATGACCTGCCGGTCGTCCGGCGTCAGCTCCACGACCCACGCCAGCGCGGCCGGCCGGTACGCCTGCGCGGACAGGCCCGCTCCCCCGGCGACCAGGGCGCCCACCCACATGTTCGGGACGTGCACGAGCGCCGCGGTCAGCACGGCGGTGGCGGCCATCGAGCCGATGATCGCGCGCCGGTAGCCGAACCGGTCGGCGGCGGCGCCGCCGGCGGCGGACCCGGAGATCCGCCCGATCATCAGCGCGGTCAGCACCACGCCGCTCTCCCACGCGCTGAAGCCGCGGTCGGTGAGGAACAGCACCAGGAACGCGTTGAGGAACGCGGCCAGGTTGATGACCAGGTTGCCGAGGACCAGGATCCGGACGGTCCCGCTCATCTCCCGCAGCGTGGCGAGGATCGTCGGGTGCTCAGTGGCCGTCATGGCGCCGGCTCCAGCGGGGTGCCCTTGAAGGTGAAGAAGCGCCCGGCGTCCGGGACGGCGGCGCGGGTCTCCGCCAGCGTCTCCCCCATCGCGATGACGTAGCCGGTGCGGGCCAGGCCGTGCGGTGGCAGCCGCACCCGCGCGCCGGGCTGCGTCCCGACCTCGATCTCGGTGATCGGCGGGCGCATCAGCTCCCGGTGCGCGGTCGCCGACACGATCTCCATGTCGTGCGGGGGATAGGCGAACCGGATCGACGCGGCCTTGCGCGGCTTCGGGAACGCCACGTCCGGGGGACGGCCCACCGCCACGTCCGCCGCGGCGAGCGGCGCGTCGACGCCGGACGTCAGTATGCCGAGATAGGGGATCATCCCGCCGCCCAGCCGGACGTTGATCTCGATGACGTGCTTCGCGCCGTCCGGGGTGAGCTTGAACTCGATGTGCGTGAACCCGTCGGTGAACCCGACGGCCGCGTGGACGCGGGTCAGCGTGTCCCGGAACCCGGCGTCGGCCAGCAGGGGGTCGCCCGCGTCGACGTCGTGGCCGATCTCCTCGAACGCCAGGTCGCCGCTGCCGCCCAGCACCTTCCGCGCCACGATCAGCGGCGTGCACTCCCCCTTGAACAGGACGCACTCGACGGAGATCTCCGGGCCTTCGAGGAACTCCTCCACGATCACGTAGTCGTCGAACTGGCGGATGCCGCCCATCCGCGTCCCGTCGGTGAGGGCGAACGCGGCGTCCAGGTCGTCCGGCCGCTCGACCTTGCTGAGGCCGAGGCTGCCGCCCAGGTTGCGGGGCTTGACGATGAGCGGGTAGCCGGTCTCGGCGGCGAACGCGCGGGCCTCCTCCAGGGACGACACGGCACGCGACGCGGGCTGCGGGAAGCCGGCGTCCGCCAGCGCCGCGCGCGTCGCGGACTTGTCGCGGCACCGCGCCACCGCGTCCGGGTCGAGGACGGGGAAGCCGAGCGCGGCGCTGAGGTGCGCGGACGTCTCGATGTAGACCTCGTCGTAGCAGAAGACCCCGGCGACGCCGTGGTCGCGGGCGACCTCGCGCGCCGCCGCCGTCAGCTTCTCCAGGTCGAGGCAGTCGACGACGGTGTGGCCGACGATGTAGGGGTCCTCCCAGGTTGCGGGGGCGGGGTTCAGGAGCCAGAGCCGGTAGTGCGCCGACACCGACTCCAGGATGTACTTGCGGTAGACCCAGTAGCTGCTCGCGATGAGCAGGAGGAGCGGGCGGTCGTCGCCCGCCTGCGGGTGATGCGACATGCGGACCTCGATCCGGGTGTCAGGAGCCGAAGTAGTCTTCGAGCCCGCCGCGGCGGCGGACGTCGAGGGTGGCGCAGTGGAAGCCGCCGCCGAACGTGTTGACCGTCCGGAACGGGACGGGGATGGGCGTGAAGCCCTCCTTCTCCAGCAGGCGCAGCAGCTCGGTCTCCTGCGCCTCGACGAAGATGCGCTCGGGGTCGAGCATCAGCGTGTTCATCGCGATCCAGCGGCTGCAGAAGTACATGGTCTGGTCGGCGGGGATGGCGGGCTCGGGGCAGACCACGGTGTCCCAGCCGGCGAACATCTCCGGCAGCTCACGCACCCGCTCCGGGTTGATCATGACCCGGCCGGGGCGCAGCGGGACGAACGTGGCGTTGAGGTGCATCGGGTGGTCGTCGATGAACGCGACCTCGTGCACCCGGAACTCGCCGGCGAGCAGCCGCCGCGTCCACTCGATCCCGAACCGGTTGGTGACGTGGCTGCGCTGGACGAGGATGTCGCGGCCGAACCGCATGAAGTCGCCCGCGTCCAGGATCGGCTCGAATTCGGTGATGACGGAGGTCGCGTCCGGGAACGGGTCGTCGGGCGACGGGGTGTCCGGCTTCGCCGCCGCGTAGCCGGGGTTGTAGGACGCGTCGGTGAGCTGCGGCTTCGGGGCGGCGACCCAGCCGGCGCCGCGCCGGAAGTAGTCCTTGAAGATCGTCCGGAACGGGTGGGTGGCGAAGTAGTACGACCGCCAGCCCATCGTCGCCTCGACGATCCGGTCGCCGGCGACGAGCGCGATGTCGCGGGGGAAGGTGTGCGACGACCCGCCGGTGGACGACCAGTCGGCGGTGCCGAACGACCGGGACTGGTCGACCGGGTCGGGCCGCCGGACCGTCACCCCCTCGGCCTCCAGGATGGACACGAACCCTTCGAGTTCCTCGCGGGCCGCCTCGATCTGCTCCTGCGGGAACCCGCCGCCGCCGTTGCGCCGGTAGAAGTCCCACGCCTCCGGCGGCACGGTCGCCTCGATCGCCGGATGCCACGGCGGGACGGCGGCGCCGTCGATGACGCCGACGATCACCTCTTCGAGCGGGTCCCACTCGTTGTACGAGCCGACCGGGCTCGGGGGAGGCGTAGGGCTGTCAGTCATCGCGGGAGGTCCTTTCGATGGTCCGTACGGTCACGCGCGCCTCGGGGGAGGCGGCCTTCAGGCCGTGCAGCCGGCTGCGCGGCACCAGCAGGACGTCGCCCGTCCCGAGCCGGTGCGGGCGGTCGGTCGCCCACGCGTACACGTCCACTTCGCCGCCCGTGACCTCGACGAGGCGGTCGGATTCGTGCACGTCGGTGCAGAACGGGCTGTCCGGGCGCAACATGGTGGTCACGGCGTCGTCCAGCGCGGCGGACGCCAGCGACGCGCCGGCCTCGGTGTGCTCGTCCAGGCTGTCGGCCCACGCGATCTGGGCGCGGAAGTCGGCGTCGCCGAGCCGCAGCAGGAGCTTGGTGTCCTCGATGCCGCGCACCAGCTCGGGGATCACCAGTTCGCCGTGCGTGCGGGCCAGCCCGAGCAGCAGGTTCTCGTAGGTCATCCGCCCGTGGTGGACGTCGATGTGGGCGTGCTCGTCGCAGTACTTGGCGTCCACCCGGTCGCCGTAGACCGCCCGGAGCATGGCGCCCGTGTCGGCGAACCCCTGGGCGAACAGCCACTCCAGGTACGTCACCGCGGCCATGTAGCGGAACATGCCGCGATGGTCCTCGGTGAGCCAGTTGAAGTAGTTGACGCCGACCAGGGAGCTGGTCAGGTAGAAGTTCCAGTAGGCGTGCACGTCGGTGCGCAGCCCGACGCTGGCCAGCATCTCCTTGAAGATCGTGCTGTGCTTCGCGCCGTAGACCCCGTACCCGAACTCGTCGTTGAAGATCTTGAAGAGCTCGGACTGCTCGACGCCGTAGGACCCGCCGAGGTTGCGCGCCATCGCGGACGCCTCCGTCAGCGCGTCCAGCGCGAGCTGGATCAGGTGCAGCGCCGCCGCGTCCTCGGGGCGCCGGCACTCGGTGATGGCCCGCATGGTGCCGGCCACCGGCGCGGACACGTCCACCGCCGGGTTGACGCCGGACGCGTCGGCGGGCGCGCCCGCCCCGCCGACCTCGGTGAGGAAGTACTCCTGAAGCTCGTCGAGCGTCCGGACGGGCGGGACGGGCACGGCGTCGTCCAGGAAGGAGAAGGCGTACCGCTCCAGGTCCGGGCGGACGCGGTCGCGCAGCCGCCGCACCTCGTCGCCGTAGAACAGGTCGAAGTCGTCCTTGGCCGTGGCCAGCCCGGCGGCGGGCAGCAGGATCATGTCGCTCTCGTAGGCGTTGCAGAGCACGCGTCCCGCGATGAGCTGGCCGCGGCCCAGGAACCCGGCCTCCGTCGCGGGGACGGAGAAGTCGTGGCGGGCGGCGTCCGGCGGGCCCACCGGGCGCCGGAACGGGTTGCCCTCGATGTAGACGTCCGGCCCCGGGCGGAAGATGCGCTGCGCGCAGTACGCCGCGAGGGCGTCCTGGGCGGTGGGGATGGTCGTGACGGTCATGACACCACCTCGAAGACCGGGTCGCCGAGCGGCTCCCCGGCGGGCTCGCCGGCGGCGACCTTGAAACGCACGCACTCCCCGTCGTGCATCGCGTCCAGCACCACGGGTTCGCCCGGCTGGACGCGCTGGGCGGCGGGCAGGCACTGGATCGCCTGCTTCCAGTGCGAGTCGCGGCCGGGTGGATTGCCCACCGTGATCCCCGGCAGCAGCTCCATCTCGAACCAGAACACGACCGCGTGCAGCCTGCCCGGCGCCGTCGGGTGGATCCGCAGCTCGGTGCGCTGCGGGCGGGCGTCGGCGGTGCGGAAGTCGAAGTCGAACACCGTCACCGGCTCGGACAGGACGCGGTGCTCGTGCCGGTGCAGCCGCGAGTCGAAGTACTCCAGCGTCGCCAGCCGGTTGAACGGCGCGAGGTCGAAGCCGTACAGCTTGCCCACGTGGTTCTTGCGGTGCAGCGCGTCGCTCTCGACCAGCTGCGCGACGATCCGGCCCCGCGACGGCATGATCGTCGCGTCCGGGGTGAGCAGGTGCTCGCGGGCGTGCGCGATGGTGCCGAGGATGCCCTCGCCGAGCAGCCCGCAGTCGACGATCTCGGTGACGAGGAGGCCGGCGCGCCTCGGCAGGTCCGCCGGCACCGCCATCCGGGTCGACATCTTCGCGACGACGGTGACCGCGTCGTCGTACCCGGCGGCGCGGACCACCCGCGCCGTGGTCTCGGCGACGGACGGCTGCCCCTCGCACGCCACGACCCGCCGCGCCCCGGCCCGCGCCGCCATCATGGCCAGCAGCCCGGACCCGGCGCCGATGTCCAGCACCAGCGCGTCCGGGTCGGCCGCGACCGCCTGCCGGATCGCCCGGTCGTACAGCTCCGCGCGCTCCTCGTCGTGCAGCATCTCCCAGTGCCAGCGGGGGACGGCGCGGCGGACGGCCCGGTTCCGGCCGATCAGCGCCTCCTCGTTGCCGCGGTCCATGCCGAGGATCAGCTCGAACGCCTTGACGGCGTCCTCGTAGCGGCCCTGATGGTGCAGGTCGCGGCCCCAGGCGAGGAACTCGCCGAGCTCCAGGCCGGTGCCCTCCGGGCCGGTGCGCGCCGCCCGGTAGGGATCGGCCGGGTCGGAATCGTGCGTCCTGGTCACGACGGTGCCTCCTCGGTTCGCAGGGGTGTTCATCGGCGCGCGGCCCCCTCGGGCCGGACGGTGTCCGCGGCGCACGGCGCGGCCGCGTCGGCGTCCGCGTCCGGGGGAAGGTTCGCGAGGATCTCGCGGCGGATGACCGAGACCGGCGCTCCGCCGTCGTCCGGGAGCATGTCGTCCGGGAGCACGACGATGGCCTCGTCCCCGCTGCGCACCATGGGCAGGCAGGTGCGCTTCAAGGCGGCGACCCCGACCCTGGTGCCGTGCCAGGGGCAGGTCAGCCGCAGCCCGTCCGGGGTGCGGCGCGCCAGGCTGAGCGGCCCGCCCCGGTGCGGGCAGTGATCGTGGACGAGCAGCGACCGGCCGTCCGACCGGAGGACGAAGTAGCGGTCGTGGCCGACCAGCAGGGTGTTGTGTCGGCTCAAGTCCATGACGATGACGCGGCCCATGGGCTCCTCGTGTCGTTCGGCCGGCGGCGGGGCGGGCGGCGCCGCGGCGGGGGGTGGCGTGAACGGGTCGGCGGGCAGGGGAACATGGCGAGGTGGCGGGGCGCCTCGCCGTCCGTGCGCGGACGGATCAGCCGGGAGCGGCGGTGTGCAGCAGGCAGACGGTCTCCGCCCCGGCCGGCTTCGCGCCGTAGAGCCGGCCGGCGGGGATCAGCACCGCGTCGCCGCGTCCCAGCCGCTCGGGCGCACCGGTCGGCGTGGTGATCAGGTCGGCCTCGCCGCGCTCGATCTCCAGGACGGTGTCGTCGTCGTGGCAGCGCGTCCCGAACGGGCTCCCGGGCGTCAGGACGACCCGCCGCGTCCCGGTGACCTGGGCGGCGCCCGCGAGGTCGCGGTGCCGGGGGAGGTCGTCGGCCCACCGGATCTGCGCCGCGGTGTCCTCCTCGAACCAGCCGCCGACCAGCCGCGCCTCGGCGACGCCGCGCATCAGCTCGGGGACGACGCGCGGGCCGTGCCGTTCCGCCAGGGCCAGCAGCACCTGCTCCCGGGTGATGCGCCCGTGGTGCTCGTCGATATGCGCGTGCTCGTCGCAGTAATGCAGGTCGACGGCGTCGCCGAATATGTCGCGGAAGACCTTCACCATCTCCACGAACGCGGGCGCGAACACCGCCTCCGCATAGGTGACCGCACCCGCGTAGCGGAAGAACTTGGCGTGGTCGCGGGACAGGTAGTAATAGTAGTTGTTCGTCGCCAGCGGACCGGTCAGGTAGAAATTCCAGTACGCGTGCACATGCGTGGCCATCGACCGGCTGCGGAGCATTTTGGCGAAGATCGTGGTGTGCTTGGCGTCGTAGACGCCGTACCCGAATTCATCGATGAAGATCTTGAACAGGGCGGACTGCTCGGGGCCGTAGGCGCCGGCCAGGTTCCGCGACATCGCGGACGCCTCGGTGAGCCCGTCGAGGGCGAGCTGCACCAGGTACAGGTCCGCCGCGCTCTCCCGGTCGCGGGCGCCGGCGACGGCGGCCAGCGCGGGCGACGGTCCGGCGGCGGCCTCGGCCACCACGTGCTGGAAGTAGGCGTCCAGCACCTCGGGCGTGGCGGCGCCGCTGACGTCCACCGCGTCGTCCAGGCAGCCGAACGCGAACCGTTCCAGCTCCGAGACCGCGCCTTCCCGCAGTTCCCGCAGGTCACGGCCGTAGAAGAGGTCGAAGTCGTCGTGCAGGCCGGCCAGGCCCTGCTCGGGGAGCAGCACCGTCTCGGCCTCGTACCAGGTGCCGAGCAGCCGGTGCGCGGCGAGGGAGCGGTGCGCCGGCCAGTCCCCGGCGCCGAGCGGGCGGCCGAAGTCGGCTTCGGCCAGCGCCGCGGGGAAGAGCATCCGGCGGTAGGGGTTCGGGCCATGCAGTACTTCGGCGTCGCCGCGGAAGAGCGGGCCGTCCGCGAACGTGCGGATCCGCTCCCCCAGCGTGCCGCCGACGAGTTTTTCGGCAGTATCTGCCTGAGGCTGGACTGTCATTTAGTTAGACCGTTCACCTGACTACTTCGAGGGTCGGGGTGTAGAAGGGCGCGCCGGTCCGATTGTGTCGGTCCGGAACTCCGAGAACGGTGGGTAGTTCGTTGGCGGGCAGGGGGACGACGCAGTGAGAACAGGTTCTCACCTTGCGTGAGAGCCGCAGTTGCTGTTTGCGCTGGGCACGTTAACAAAGGCCACTTGGGTGATCAATGATCGACAAGGACTTTGTCCGCACGGTGATCAGGGCCCTGGCGAGGCGGCGAATATCGGTCATGTCCGGAAACCGTGCCCCGGGTGGCCGCCGCTCCGCCGCCCGAACGCCGCCCCGCCGCCGCGTCCCCTTCGCTGACCTCGGCCTTCACGGGCTCGGCTGGCCCGCCGCACGCGAACCGGCCGCCGCAGCAACCGAACGCCCACTCCGTCTGACTCTCGGTGAAGGTGCCTTGTCAGCAGCAATCGGATGCACTCCCCGCTTCGTGTCCTTATCCGGCCGCCCGCCCCCTCGACCGCGCCCCCTGCCCTGCCCCGGGCCGCGCTCTAGACTCCCGGCCATGGACCTCAGGGACGCGGCGCGCATGATCCTCTTCGAGTCGGCGGGGCATCCGGACCTGCTCCGGGTGACCCGGGAGGCACACGACCGGCTGTCCCGCGGCGAGCGGGTCGCGCACACCGACCTGAGCTGGATGCTCAAGGAGGCCGCGCGCAAGGACCTCTATCCCGCCTTGCACGCCCGCTACGGTGCCGCGGCCTTCGACGAGATGGTGCTCGTCCTGGGCCGCGAGATCGACCGCCAGGCCCCCGTCCCCACCCGCTGAAGCACCCCGGCCCGGGGTGGACGTGGCGTGGCTGCTGGTGGGGCTTGACAGCTTTTCTGGGGACGGGGATCTCAGGTAGGCGTTCCGCGGAAGGTGCGCCTGTAGCCGGACGGTGAGGTTTTCATCGCCCGGGTGAAGTGGTGCCGGAACGTGGCCGGGCTCTCGAAGCCGACGGCCGCGCCGATCTCCTCGACCGGGGCGACGCCCTCCTCCAGCGGCGGCAGCGCGGCCAGGACCCGCTGGGCGATGACCCAGCGGAGCGGGCTCGTCCCCGTCTGCCGGTTGAAGTGCCTGATGAACGTGCGGGGCGAGAGGCGCGCCTCGCGGGCCATCCGTGCGACCGTGATCGGTTCGGCGAGGTGGGCCAGCGCCCAGGCCATGCTGCGCGCGACCGGGTCGTCCTCCTCGGGGAGGTTCACGGCGGCCTCCACGAACTGCGCCTGCCCGCCCTCCCGGTGCGGCGGGACGACCAGCCGCCGCGCGACCATGTTCGCGATCCGGGCGCCGTGGTCCTTGCGGACGAGGTGCAGGCACATGTCGAGACCGGCGGCGCTGCCCGCGCCGGTGAGCACGTCGTCGCCGTCGACGTAGAGGACGTCCGGGGTCACGCGGACGTCCGGGTGGCGGCGGCGCAGCAGGTCGGCGTACTGCCAGTGGGTGGTGGCCTCGCGTCCGTCCAGCAGGCCGGCGGCGGCGAGGGCGAACGCGCCCGAGCAGATGGACACGACGCGGGCGCCCCGCGCGTGCGCCTCCTTCAGCGCCGCGACGACCTCGGGCGCCGGGTCGCGCCGGACGTCCGGGACGGCGACGACCATCACGGTGTCCGCGGACGCGAACGCGTCCAACCCGTGCTCGGCCGTCATCGTGAAGCCCCCGACCGCCCGCATCGGCCCGCGTTCGAGCGAGCAGACCCGCAGGTCGTACCAGGGGACGTCCAGCTCCGGACGGGGCAGCCCGAACACCTCGACGACGGAACCGAGCTCGAAGGGCGCCATGCCGTCGAACGCCAGCACCGAGACCGTGTGCCGCCGCGCCGGGGGAGCAGTGAACATGGCGAAATCTTAATGGTGACGGGCATTCACGTCACTCCCGGAAAGCGCGCGGGCAGACGACGATCGACGCAAGCCGCAACGACCTCAAGCCGCAACGACAAGGAGTCCGCAATGAGCACACTCCCCACCGCCAGCCCCGCCATTGGCGCCGTCAACGCCGTTCCCGCGGCGTCCGCGGAGGAGGCGCGGCGGCACTTTGCCGCGCGTCTGGCCTTTGAGAGCGATGTGTCCGATGTCGCGGCCGACCTGGCGTCCGGGGCGCCCGGGATCGTCGTCGTCGACACGCGCAGTGCCGAGAGCTGGGCGCAGGGGCATGTCCAGGGCGCCGTCCACCTGCCCACCGCCGAGATCGCGGAGCGCGCCGGCGCGCTCATCCCCCAAGGCGCGACCGTCGTCGTCTACTGCTGGGGACCCGGCTGCAACGGCGCCCAGAAGGCGGCGCTGGAGTTCGCGAAGCTCGGCCGTCCGGTCAAGGAGATGATCGGCGGGTTCGAGTACTGGGCGCGCGAAGGGTTCCCCGTCGAGACGGGCGGCGGCGCCGTCACGCGCCGGTCCCCAGACCCGCTGACGGCCCCGGCCGCGGGCATCGCATGCGCCTGCTGAGGCGAGGATGACGCATGTTCCCGGCGGGACCGGGCATAAGCACGTCCCCCGGCGACGTTAGACTCTTGGAATCACTCTCCGACGCCCCATGGCGTCAGGCTCGTCCTTGCAGGCCGCGCACATCGCGGAGCCTCCC
Organism: Actinomadura latina NBRC 106108; assembly: GCF_001552195.1. GTDB lineage: Bacteria > Actinomycetota > Actinomycetes > Streptosporangiales > Streptosporangiaceae > Spirillospora > Spirillospora latina. Next base: position 13,987 of record NZ_BCQS01000002.1, on the reverse strand, counting down.
GAGACGTGCCCCCCTCTCGGAAGGTAATGCGTGACCACAGCTGCCGCTGCACAGAACCCGTCCATGCCCGCCACCGCGGACGAGGAGCAGGTTCCCACCTTCGCCGAGCTCGGCATGCCGCCGGTGCTGGTGAACGCCCTGGAGCGCCAGGGCATCGAGGCCCCCTTCCCGATCCAGGCCGCCGCGATCCCGGACGTCATGGCGGGACGGGACGTCCTCGGGCGCGGTAAGACCGGCTCCGGCAAGACCCTCGCGTTCGGCCTGCCGCTCCTCACCCGCCTGTCCGGCCGCAAGGCCGCCCCGAAGCGTCCGCTGGCGCTGATCCTCGTGCCGACCCGCGAGCTGGCCCAGCAGGTGCAGAACAACCTGGAGCCGCTCGGCCGCGGCCTCGGGCTCCGCTTCAAGACCGTCATCGGCCAGACCTCGATGTTCAAGCAGATCGACGCGCTGCGCCGCGGCGTCGAGGTCCTCGTCGCCACGCCCGGCCGCCTGAAGGACCTGATGCGGCAGGGCGCCTGCGACCTGTCCGACATCGAGATCACGGTGCTGGACGAGGCCGACCACATGGCCGACATGGGCTTCCTGCCCGACGTCACCGACATCCTGGACGCCGTCAAGCGCGGCGGGCAGCGCCTCCTCTTCTCCGCGACCCTCGACAAGGACGTGGACGTCCTGGTCCGGCGGTACCTGAGCGACCCGGTCACGCACGCGATCGGCCCGGTGGACGAGTCCGTCGACACGATGGACCACCACCTCCTGCTCGTGGCGCCCAAGGAGAAGAGCGCCATCACCGCCGAGATCGCCAACCGCGAGGGCCGGACGATCCTGTTCGCCCGCACCAAGCACGGCGTCGACCGGCTCGCCAAGCAGCTCGTCCAGGCCGGCGTCCGCGCGGCGGGCCTGCACGGCGGCAAGAGCCAGGGCCTGCGCACCCGCACCCTCGCCGAGTTCCGCGAGGGCACGGTCAGCGTGCTGGTCGCCACCGACGTCGCCGCGCGCGGCATCCACGTGGACGACGTGACTTTGGTCATGCACGTCGACCCGCCCGCCGACAGCAAGGACTACATGCACCGCGCGGGACGCACCGCCCGCGCCGGGGAGCGCGGCACCGTCGTCACGCTCGTCCTGCCGCACCAGGTGCGCTCCACGTCCGCGATGACGCGTCGGGCCGGCATCAACGCGCCCCGCGTCCGGGTGACCACGGGCGACTCCGAGCTGGTCAAGCTGACCGGCGCCCGTCCGCCGTCCGGCATCCCGATCGAGGAGCCGATCATCCCCGAGCGTCCGCGCCGCGAGGGCGGCCGGGGCCGCCAGGGCGGCGGCGGACGCCGTCGCGGCCCGCGCTCCTACGACCGCGGGGACGGCTCGCGCCGCCACGAGGGCGACGGCGGCCGGGGCGAGCACCGCTCCTACTCCGGCGGTGACCGCCGGGGCGGCGGCCCCCGCACCGGCGGCAGCTCCCACGGCCCCCGCCGCGGAGCACCCAACGGCGGCGACCGCCGCGCCGCCCGCTACAACTGACCCACAGCACCAGACTGATCCACAGCAATAAGGAGCCCCGCCCGACCCCGGGCGGGGCTCCTTTCTGCGTTCTTCCGGCGCGTCAGCCGGCTTCTTCTTGGAGAGGCGCGGGGGCGGACTGCTCACGAAGCTTGTCCTGGAGGATCTGAAGGCCCTCCAGCCCGTTGACGGAGAGGGCGGCCAGTTCGTCCAGGGACATCAGGGGATCGTTGCGGAGAGGCGGCTGCCAGCCGTTCTCCTTGTCGTGGCTGCGCAGGACCTTGGCGGGGACGCCGCCGATGACCGAGTGGTCGGGGAACTCGCCGCGCACGACGGCGCCGCCGGCGACGGCGACGTTGCGGCCGAGGCGGGTGCCGGGGAGGATGATCGCGCCGGTGCCGATCCAGCAGCCGTCGCCGATGACGACCGGGTTGTTCTCCGGCCACTGGCGGCCTATCGGCATGTGCAGGTCGCCGTAGGTGTGGTTCTGGTCGGTGATGTAGACGTTCGGGCCCGTGAAGACGTCGTCGCCGATGTCGATGGACTGGTGGCCGACGATGTGGGTGCCGCGTCCGAGGGAGCAGCTGGCGCCGATGCGGACGATGACGTCCGGGCCGAGGTCGAGGCCGGGGACGAAGCCGGCGGAGATCGTGACGTGCGTGCCGATCAGGGTGTGGTCGCCGATCGAGATCCACGGCTCGCCGTAGATGGAGCCGGCCGGGAAGCCGATGCAGGCGCCCTCGCCGAGGTAGGCGAACCGGCGCCGGCCCGGGGTGTGCGGGGTGATCTCGCCGTGCCGCTGGATCCATTCCCAGGCGCGGTGCACGGCCGTGTGCATGCCCTGGCGGGCCCGCTGCTGCACGCGGGCCGCCAGCACCTGCCGGAGAGGGCGCTTCGGCGACATGGCGTTACCGTACCGGGTGGTAGCAACCCCCCGCGCGCGCGACGGAGGGCCCGGCCGGAAACGACCGGGCCCTCCGACATTCGCGCGCTAGTGCGGCGTATGCACCTGACCGTCGACATCGGCGCCGGAGACCGTCATGGAGTCGGCCGAGGTGGCGTCCTCCTCGTGCTCACCGGAACCCTTGGTCATGTCGCGGATGACGCCGCGCCGCGTCGCCACCACACCGGCGATGCCGACCGCGGTGACCGCGCCCATCATCGCCACGAGGGCGCCACGCCCGGGCCCGCCCCGCTTGGGGGGCTCCACCCGTCCGGCGACATCGCTCAGAAACGTGCTCACCCGCGGGGCGAGCCCGGACTCCACGTACCGGGCCGCCTGCCGGAGCCTTGGTGCGCTCCATCCGCGGACGACCATGAGGCGCTCCTCCGCGGCGGGCGCGATCCGCTCAGCCACGCTGGAAGCGCCCTGCCGGCACACGCCGGCGCCCTGCCGGGCCGCCTCCTGGACGCGGCCGAACCGGGTGAGCACCACGTCCTGCGGCTTCCGGCGGATATTGATCATTAGGGACACGCTAACCTCCCTGTCTGCGAGGTCCTGTCATGCAGCCTTCCCTGCGATCGGGAGGTAAACCCTGTGCGCGTGACTACGTGTTCACGCCGGGTAGTCGATTTGCGCATGGCCGAGACCGTAACGTGCAGAGCTCAGACATCCACCCTTACGAGGAGGCGGCCAGCGTGGCCAACGAGATCTTCGCGACGCTCAACACGTCGCTCGGCAAGATCGTGATCCAGCTCTACCCGGAGCAGGCGCCGGAGACGGTGGCGAACTTCGTCGAGCTGGCGGAGGGGACCCGGACCTGGACCGACCCGCGCACCGGGCAGAAGTCCGACGCCCCGCTGTACAACGGGACGGTGTTCCACCGCGTCATCGACCAGTTCATGATCCAGGGCGGCGACCCGCTCGGCACCGGCACCGGCGGGCCCGGCTACGAGTTCAAGGACGAGTTCCACCCGGACCTGAAGTTCAACCGCCCGTACCTGCTGGCGATGGCGAACGCCGGGCCCGGCACCAACGGCTCCCAGTTCTTCATCACGCTCGACGTGGGCCACACCCAGCACCTGACCGGCCGGCACACCATCTTCGGCAAAGTCATCGAGGGGACCGACGTCGTCGACCGGATCGCCAAGGTGCCGACCGGGCGGATGGACCGTCCGCAGCAGGACGTCGTCGTGGAATCGGTGACGATCGAGCGCCGTTAGTCGTTTCTACAAGTGAGACCCTGCCTGCGACGCGGAGCATCAGATGAGCACAGAGCCCAGTCCCGCCCCGGAGACCTCGGTACCGACCTGCTACCGGCACCCGGGGCGCGAGACCTATGTGCGCTGCACCAGGTGCGACCGCTACATCTGCCCGGACTGCATGCGGGACGCGGCGGTCGGCCACCAGTGCGTGGAGTGCGTCGCGGAGGGGAACCGGGGCGTCCGCCGGGCGGTGCCCAGGACGGCCCTCGGCGGGCGGGCGTCCGCGTCCGCCGTACCGGTCGTCACGTACACGCTGATCGGCGCGTGCGTGGCGGCGTACCTCGCCGAGCTGGCGTCGTGGCGGGTCGTCTGGGAGTTCATGATGCTCGGCCGGGGAGTGCTGCCCGGCGGGGACGTGGGCGGGGTCGCCGAGGGCGAGTGGTACCGGCTGTTCACCACGATGTTCCTGCACCAGCGCGGCGGGACGTTCGGCATCACCCACATCCTGTTCAACATGTGGGCGCTGTGGGCCGTCGGCCCCGCGCTGGAACAGGTGCTCGGACGCTGGCGCTTCCTGGCGCTGTACATGCTGTCCGGGCTGGGCGGGTCGGTGCTGCTGTACCTGGTCGGCGCGCCGGGCGCCGCGGCGGTCGGCGCGTCCGGCGCCATCTTCGGGCTGTTCGGCGCGTACTTCGTGATCGGCCGCAGGCTGGGCGGGCCGGTCGGCCCCATCGTGGTGCTGCTGGTGATCAACCTGGTGATCACGTTCTCGGTGCCGGGGATCTCCTGGCAGGGGCACGTCGGCGGGCTCGTCGTCGGCGCGGCGCTGGCCGCCGCCTACGCGTACGCTCCCGCCGCGCGGCGGCGGCTGTTCCACCTCGGGGCGCCGCTGCTCATGCTGGCGCTGCTCGCCGCGCTGGTGGTCGTCAGGACGGCGGAGCTGAGCCCGGCCGGATAGCCGCTGCGGTGCGGACGCCGTCCACCCGTGACGGCGTCCGCCCGTGCGGCCTCGGTGAGACCGGCCGTGCGGCCTCGGCGGGAGCGGCCCGGACGCGACCGGACCCTGTGGAAAGTTCCTGTGGAAAACCTGAGGAAAGCCGGGGTGGGAGATCCCCGGCCTGTGGATAACCTGCGGTCAGCGCCAGCGGGTCGACAGGACGACCCCGAGGATGATCGCCGTGAAGCCGATCCCCAGGTTCCAGTTGTGCAGGTCGGACATGAACGGCACGTCGGTGCCGGTGCTGGCCGTCACGTAGAAGACGGCGATCCAGGCGAGGCCGACGAGCCACAGCCCGACCATCGTGGGCACGAGCCAGCGGGGGCTGACCTCGGGCGCCTTGGACTTCTGCGGAGGCGTGTAAACGGCCTTCTTGCGCACTTTCGACTTGGCCACGGTGGGATCGATCTCCTCGGGCGTCCGGCGGCCGGAGCGCCGGACCGCGCATGGGTGTTTTGTCGGTTAGCGTAGTCGCTGGTGAGCACTGACTGATGAGCACTGTGCGATGAGTAATGTACGGCGTCCTGCGTGGGGAAGCATCATTCCGGTTCTCACGCTCCTCGCGGGGACCCTGTTCGCGGCGAGCGCGAGCACGGCCCGCGGCACGAGCCTGCGCGAGCAGGGCCGCACCAGGATCACCGAGCTCATCACCGCCGAGCAGCAGCGCGGTCACCGGGAGCGCGCCGAGTACCGGCGGCTCCGCGACCAGATCGACCGTATCTCCCAGGAGGCCGGACGTCACGACGCGCGCGTGAAAACCGCGCGGGCGGAGGCCGACCGGCTCGCGGCCGAGGCCGGCTTCACCCCGCTGACCGGGCCCGCCGTCCGCGTCACGCTGGACGACGCGCCGCTCCCGGAATCGGACGATCCGCAGCCCGGCGTCCGCCCCGACGACCTCGTCGTCCACCAGGGCGACGTCCAGGCCGTCGTCAACGCGCTCTGGGCGGGCGGCGCCCGCGGGATACAGATCATGGACCAGCGGTTGATCTCGACCAGCGCGGTGCGGTGCGTGGGCAATACGCTGATCCTCCAGGGCGTCGTGTACTCCCCGCCGTTCCGGATCACCGCCGTGGGCGACCCGGACCGGCTCCGCGCGGCGCTCGGCGCGTCCCCCGAGATCGCCGTCTACCGCAAGTACGTCCGCGCGTACGGGCTCGGCTACTCGGTGCGGACCGTGGAACGGGTCACGCTGCCGCCCTACACCGGCAACGTGGCGATGAAGCACGCTACGGTGCCGCCGGCGCCCGGCGGCTGACCCCCGGCGGACCCCGGCCGGTCCCCGGCGAAGGAGGAGGACGCGTGCGGACGGTGCTCCGTGGCATGGGCGAGTTGTGCATCACCGCCGGCCTGATCGTCATGCTGTTCGTCACCTACGAACTGTGGGGCACCGGCCAGTACACCCAGGGCCAGCAGAACCGCCTGCAGGACGAGATGCTGAACGACTGGCGCGCCACGAAGGTCACCACCGAGACGGTGAAGCTCGGCAAGGGCCTCGCGATGATCCGCATCCCCCGCTTCGGCAAGGACTACCGCTTCGTCGTCATCGAGGGGGTCGACCGCGACGACCTGCGCAAGGGCCCCGGCCACTACCCGGGCACCGCGCTGCCCGGCCGGCTCGGCAACTTCGTGGTCTCCGGGCACCGGACGACCTACTCCGCCCCGTTCAATCGGCTCGGCGAACTCGACCGCGGTGACAAGATCCTCATCGACACCCGCGACGAGCAGTACGTCTACAAGGTCACCGACCGCAAGATCGTGAAGCCGTCGGCGACGGAGGTGACCGCGCCCGTCCCGTTCCACCCGAAGCGGAAGCCGACGGAGCGGCTCATCACGCTCACCACCTGCCACCCCAAGTACTCCGCCGCCGAACGAATGATCATCTTCGGGGAGCTGGCCGAGGCGCTGCCTCGCGTCAAGCCCACCGCCGGAACGTAGGAGGACCCGTGTACGCCTGGATCTGGCGCCGTCTCCCCGGCGTGTGGCCGGCCAAGACCGCGACCGCGCTCGGCATCGTGCTCGCGGTCGCCGTCGTCCTCTGGTACGTGGCGTTCCCCCGGATGGAGGCCAAGATCCAGTTCGACCACGGCGTCGTCCAGACCCCGGCACCGTCCGGCTCCGCCACCCCGGGCTGACGGCCGCCCTGACCGGCGGAACCATCGTGCGGGACGGCGGGTGCCCGGAACTTGAGAAAAATTCGGTTGAAATCCGTAACGTTCTACGGCGGCGTGACGAAGACCATAACGAGGGCTTCCGCCATTGCCCCCGAGTGGCGGAAGCCCCGTTTCATGCCCGGCGGGCGAACGCGAAGGGCCCCGGCCTCCGAGATGGAGAGCCGGGGCCCTTCGCGTCGAGCGGCCGGATCAGCCGTTGCCGTCACCGGGGAAGCCGGGGATGCCCGGCGTCGTCGGCGTGCCGCCCGGCTGGGACGGGGGCGGCTGAGGCTTGTCGGCGATGAAGATCGTCACCGTGTCGCCCGGGGCGACCACGGCGTCCGGGCCCGGCTGCTGGTCGTAGACGAGGCCCGGCGAGACCTGCTTGTCCGGCGGCGGCTGGCCCTTCTGCACGCGGCACTTCAACCCGGCCGTCTCCAGCTTGTTGCAGGCGGCCCGCTGGCTGTTGTTGAACAGGTTCGGCACCTTCAGCTCCGACGGGCCGTTGGAGAACACCACCGTGACGGTCGAGTTCTTCGGCGCCTTCGTGCCGCCGGCCGGGTCGGTGCTGATCACGTTGAGCCGCGGGACGGTGTCGCTCGACTCGGCTCTCCGCTCGACCTTGAAGCCCTTCGCCTCCAGCAGCTTCTTGGCCGTCCCGTACGGCCGGCCGGTCACGTCCGGGACCTCGATCTCCGTCGGCGGCTTCTTGCCCTTGGAGACCAGCAGCGTCACCGTGGCGCCCTTGGCCGCGTTCGTGCCCGGCTCCGGGTCGGAGCTGATGACGTTGCCCTTGTCGACCTCGTCGCTGAAGTCGGTCTTCGGCTCGCCGACCTTGAAGCCGAGCTTGGTCAGCTGCGCCGTCGCGTCGGCCTGCGACACGTTGATGATGCTCTGCGGGATCGCGACCTGGGTGTTCTTCTCGCCGCCGCCGCCGCTCAGCATCCAGCCGATGAGCGCGGCGCCGCCGATGAACAGCACGGCGAGCCCCACCCACAGCGCGGCCTTCTTGCCGCCCCCGCCGCGTTCGGGCATGTCGTCGTCGTAGTGGACGGGCGGGAGCCCGTAGCCGTCGTCCGGCGGGCGGCGCACCTGCGTCGCGCCCGGCGGGTAGCCGCCCATCACCTGGGTGCCCTGCGGCACCTGCGCGCCGCCCATCAGCATCGTGGACGCCGCCGTCGACGCCACCGGCTGCCCCTGCAGGACGCGCTGGATCTCCTGCCGGAACTCGTTCGCGTTCTGGTACCGGTGGTCGGCTTCCTTCGCCATCGCCTTCAGCACGATCGCGTCCGCCCACTGCGGGATCTGCGGGTCCACCTGCGATGGCGGCACCGGCTCCTCCCGGACGTGCTGGTACGCGATCGCGACCGGGGAGTCGCCGGTGAACGGCGGCTTGCCGGTGAGCAGCTCGTACAGGACGCAACCGGTCGAGTAGATGTCGCTGCGGGCGTCCACCCGCTCGCCGCGCGCCTGCTCCGGGGACAGGTACTGCGCGGTGCCGATCACCTGCGCGGTCTGCGTCATCGTGGCCGCCGAGTCGGCCATGGCGCGGGCGATGCCGAAGTCCATGACCTTGACCTCGTGCTGCCGGGTCAGCATCACGTTGGCCGGTTTGATGTCGCGGTGCACGATCCCGCCGCGGTGGCTGTAGTCCAGCGCGCGCAGGATCCCGTCGGTGATCTCCAAAGCCTTGTCGGGCATCAGCGCGCGGTTCTCCCGCAGGAGGTCGCGCAGCGTGCTGCCGTCCACGTACTCCATCACGATGTACGGGATCGAGGTGTCGCCGATCATGTCCTCGCCGGTGTCGTACACGGCGATGACCGAGGGGTGGTTCAGCGACGCGGCCGACTGGGCCTCGCGCCGGAACCGGGCCTGGAACGTCGGGTCGCGGGCCAGGTCGGACCGCAGCGTCTTGACCGCGACGATGCGATCCAGCCGCAGATCGCGGGCACGGTAGACCTCGGCCATGCCGCCCCGCCCGATCACCGAATCGAGCTCGTAGCGGCCGCCGAGCAGCCGAGGTTGACTCATATGTGCACTTTCCCTCGTACGTCTACACCTTGTCCTCCGAACCTAGCTTCCCGCTCTGGGTCGGAGAGGGAACCGGGCTCGGAGTTGACGGAGTCGTGGTGCTCCCCGTCGGTCTGGGTGTTGGCTCTGGGGCGGTGGGAGTCGCCCGGGGCGATTTCGTGGATGGCTTATGTGAAGGAGACGTCTTGGGCGTCACCCGCGTTGACGGACGGATCCTATGCGTCCCGTGCCGTGGGGTGACAGCCGGGCGTCCGGGGGTTCTGGCCGCCCCGTGCGTGGGCGGGGCGCTGGGACGGGCCGCAGGGTCGTCCGCGAGGTCGTCCGGGAGGTCGCCGCCCACCGGGCTGGTGGCCGGGGTGGCGGGCGGGTCCCGCTCGTCCTCGCCGGATCCCGCGAACGCCAGCCCCTTCCACAGCGAGCCGACGACGATCACGCAGACCAGCACGAGGACGGCCGCGACCGACGCGTACGTCACCGCCGTGCGTCGTTGCACTGTCCCACGCGAGAGGCTATCCGCCACCGGGTCAGCGTCAAATCCCGACAAAGCAGCCGATTGGGTAACGATGGGGTCTCTGCTGGTCGTGCCCGCACCGCGGGGAGCGACAGCCGCCGGCGCCGCGGAGCGGCTCGCGGCGGCGGCACGGTGCGCGCCGGAGACGCGGCTCGTGCTGAGCGACGCGCGGATCGCCAGCGCCCGCGCCGCGACCGTCCCCGCGTCCCGCGGCCGGTCCAGCGGGTCCTTAGCCAGCATCTCCATGACCAGCTCGCGGGCGGCCTGCGGCACCCGCCGCGGCAGCTCCGCGGGCGCGACCCGGACGTGCTGGAGCGCCACCTCCACCGGCGTCGACCCGTCGAACGGCGGCGCGCCCGTCAGGCACTCGTAGGCCACCACGCCCAGCGAGTACAGGTCCGCCTTCGGCGACAGCTCCTTGCCCTGCGCCTGCTCCGGCGAGATGTAGTGCGCCGTCCCCATGACCATCCCGGTCTGGGTCTGCGACGCCGCGGCCAGCCGCCGGGCGATCCCGAAGTCGGTGATCTTCAGGGTGCCGTCCGGGGACACCATCAGGTTCGCCGGCTTGACGTCCCGGTGCACGATCCCGGCGTCGTGCGCGACCGTCAGCGCCCGTCCCGCCTGCACCAGCAGGTCGAGGACGGCCTCCAGCGCCAGCCCGCCGTCGCGCGCCAGGATCTCGTCCAGCGGCTCGCCCGACACCAGCTCCATCACCAGGAACGACCGGCCGCCGTGCTCGCCGAAGTCGAACGCCCGCGCGATCCCCGGATGCCGCAGCTCCATCGCGAAGCGCGCCTCCGACTCGAACCGGCCCCGCGCCCGCATGTCCGAACCGAGCTCCAGCCGCAGCAGCTTCACCGCGACCTGCCGGCCGGACCGCTGGTCCGTCGCGCGCCAGACCTCGCCCATCCCGCCGACGGCCAGCCGCTCCAGCAGCCGGTACCGGTGGTTGAGGACGAGGCCCGCACTCACTTCTGCAGTACCTTCGCCATGATCGCCCCGGCGATCGGGCCCGCGTTGCCGGCACCGGAACCCGGGGCCTCTGTCATCACGGCGAACGCGTAGCGCGGGTTGTCCGTCGGGCTGAACCCGACGAACCAGTTGGCGTTCGGGTTGCCCGGGCCCTGCTCGGCGGTGCCGGTCTTGCCGGCGATCCGCATGCCCTGCAGGTTCTTCGCGGTGCCCTCGGAGACCACCGCGCGCATCATGTCCTCCAGCTGCCCGGCCTGGTCGCCGGAGATCGGCTTCCCGAACTCCTTCGGGGAGGCGCTGTACAGCTCGCTCTGGTCCTTGGCCCGCACCTTCTGCACCACGTAGGGGCTCATGATCTTGCCGTCGTTGGCGACCGCGGACGCCACCATCGCCATCTGCAGCGGCGTGGCGCGCACGTTCTCCTGGCCGATGCCGGACCGGGCCGTCCCGTCCTGGCCGGTCGGGGTGGTCTTGCCGTTGGCGTCCGTGTACGCCACCGGGACGTCGCTCTCCGCCGAGTAGAAGTCCGGCTCCAGTTCGACCCGCTTGCCGAACCCGAACTCCGCGGAGCCGTCGTGCAGGCTCTGGATGCCCATGTCCAGCGCCATCTTCGCGAACGTGGTGTTGCAGGACTCGGCGAACGCGCCGCGCAGCGAGGCCGACCCGCCGCAGCTGCCGCTGTCGTGCGAGTTCGGCAGCGGACGCCCCGACTCCGGCAGGATCAGCTGCCCGGTGTTGACCGTCGTGGAGCTGGTGGCGTTGAGCTTGCTCATCGCGATCGCCGACACCACCGTCTTGAACGACGAGCCGGGCGGGAACGTCTGGCTCAGCGCGTTGTCGACCAGCGGCTTGATGACGCCGTTGCCCTCGTCCAGCTGCTCCAGCCGCTTCGCGCCCTTGGTGCCGGTCTGCGGGGCAACCTCGTTCGGGTCGAACGACGGCCACGACGCCGCCACCTTCACGGCGCCCGTCTTCACGTCGATCACCACGGCGCCGCCGCGGCGGCCCGGGGCCGTCCTCGCCTTCAGCTGCTCGTACGCCGTGCGCTGCGCGGCCGGGTCGATCGTCAGCTCGATGTTCGCGCCGTCGGCCTTCTTGCCGATGAACACGTCGAACCAGTGCTGCTGCGTGATCTTCTTGTCCTTGCCGCCCAGCAGGGAGTTGTAGGCCCGCTCGACCTGCGTGGCGCTGCCGTTGAAGTACCCGGTGACCGGCGCGAAGACCGGCCCCTCCTTGTAGGACCGGCCGTACTTCGGGTTGTCCTTCCCGGTCTCCTTGGACGTCACCAGCACCTCCCCGCCCGCGGAGATCTGGCCCCGGGGCGAGTTGAAGACGTCCGCGTACTGCCGGCTGTTGTTGGAGTCGGTCCGCAGATCCTCCGCCTGGCTGCCCTGGACGTAGTTGATCTGGGCCATCAGCCCGAAGAAAAGCAGCAGCGCGAAGATCGCCACCCGCCGTACCGGCTTGTCCATGTTCATGGGGGGGAAGTCACCTCGTGCTCACGATCTGGGTCATGCCCTCGTCCTGGATCGCCTGCGGGGCCGGCTTGCGCGCGTCATGACTCATCCGCACGAGGATCGCGATCAGGATCCAGTTGGCCATCAGTGACGACCCGCCCTGCGACAGGAACGGCGTCGTGAGACCGGTGAGCGGGATGAGCCGGGTGACGCCGCCGACGATCACGAAGACCTGCAGCGCCAGCACGAACGACACACCGCCCGCGAACAGTTTCAGGAACGGATCTCGCGCCGCCACGGCCGTCTTCATCCCGCGTTGCACGATCAACGCGTACATCAGCAGGATCGCCATCAGCCCGGTCAGGCCGAGCTCCTCGCCCAGCGAGTCGAAGATGAAGTCGCTGAACGACAGCGGCGTCCGCCACGGCTCGCCCTGGCCGAGCCCGGTGCCGAGGACGCCGCCCTGGCCGAGCGCGAACAGCCCCTTCATCAGCTGCGCGCTGTCGGAGTACTCGCCGCCCAGGTTGGCGCAGGCCGTGAACCCGGGCGAGATCACGCCCGGCTTGTCGTACTTCTTGTAGATGTCGCTGTCGGGGTTGACCGGGACGACCTTGCCGCTCTCCAGCAGGCAGCCGCCGTCGAAGTACGGCTTGGGGTTCTGCCAGATGTCGATGCGCTGGTTCACGTGGCCCATGAACGGCAGCAGCGTCGCGACGAACACGCCCACCGCGAGCAGCCCGACGCCGATCACCACCCAGGAGACCCGCTGCGTCGCGATGTACAGCATCGACACGAACAGGCCGAAGAACAGCAGCGCGGTCCCGAGGTCCTTCTGCAGGAACAGGACGCCCAGGCAGAAGAACCAGATCACCATGATCGGGCCGAGGTCGCGGCCCCGCGGCAGGCTGACCGGGCCCACCTTCTTGCCGATCAGCGACATCGCCTGCCGCTTGTTCACCAGGTAACCGGCGAAGAACACGACCAGCAGCAGCTTCGCGAACTCGCCCGGCTGCACGGAGAAGCCGGCGATGTTGATCCACACCCGCGCGCCGTTGATCTCCGCGCCGATGCCGGGAATGATCGGCATCAGCAGCAGGATGACCGCGGTGAGGCCGATCAGGTACGTGTAGCGCTGCGCCGTCTTCGGGGTGAACGACAGCGGCGCGTCCGTCTTGTCGGTGTCGCGCATGATCACGACGGCGCCGACGAACAGGACGATGCCGACGAACGTCCAGATCAGCTGGCCGGGCGCGTTCGCCGCGTCCTGCAGCAGCTTCTTGCCCGCCGCGGCCGAGGCCTTGCGGTCGGCGCTGGTGTCCAGGTCGAGCCGGTAGATCATCGTCAGCCCGAGGCCGTTCAGCGCCACCGCCAGCGGCAGCAGCAGCGGGTCGGCGTACGGGGTGAACTTCGCCTGGGCGAAGTAGGCGATGAGCGCCAGCACCGCCAGGCCCCCGCCGTACACGAACAGCCCGGCCGGGATGCTGCCGTCACGGGCCAGCCCGACCTCCGCGAACGCCGAGAGCGTCAGCACCATCGCGAAGGCCAGCAGGGCCAGCGAGGCCGCGTTGCGCTGCTGGTACGGCAGGCGGGCCCTGATCTGCTCCCCGATCGACTGCATCTACGAGCTCCCCCCGTTGGAGGGGCAGTCCGGTATGCCCGGGTCGTTGCTCTTGCACTTGTCGCGGCGGGTCTTCAGCTGGTTCAGCTCGGCCGTCGCCGCGTCCCGTCCGATGAACACGAACTCGCCCTTCCGGACCTTCGTCGCGTCGGACGTCGGCAGCTGGGCGAGCTGGATGTCGCTCGCCTGGAGCTTGGTCTCCTGGCAGTTCTGCTGGTTGCGGCCCCGCACGACGCCGACCTTGCCGGACTCGTCGACGAGGGAGTACCGGCAGACGCGGTCCACCAGCATGTTCCACGCACCGGGACCGTCCACCGTGTAGGTGTCCTTGACCTGCTGCTGCAGGTCCTGCGGCAGGTCGGCGACCTTGATCGGCTGCAGGCCGGTGGCATCGGCCTTGCGGGACAGGTCGAGGCCCGGCACCTTCTGCGGCGTCCCCCGGAACAGGACGGCGTTGCCGTTCTCCGCGCCGATGTAGTAGCCGTTCCGGACGTTCTGCAGCAGCACGAAACCGCCCGCCACCACGCCGACGACGACCACGCCGGCCACGACGACCAGCCACGTCCAGCGGCGGGCTCCGCCGCGCCTCGGCGGCGCCTGCCGCAT
>NZ_BCQS01000001.1 GCF_001552195.1 Actinomadura latina NBRC 106108 | reverse complement strand
CCCCTGCCGCATCGGCGCCGGCGGGCCGCCCATCGGGTCGGCCATCGGCGCCGGGGCCGGCGGCGGCGGACGCTCGTCCACCGCCACGGGCGGCTGCGGGCGCGTCTCGCGCAGCTGCGCCGCCCGCCCGGCCGGAGTGTCGGCCACCGTCGTGTTCGCGCCCGGCGCGCCGCCCGGCGGCTCCGGCGGCGCGGAGTTCGCCGCCGCGCCGACCGCGTGCCCCGGGCCGCCCGTGGGCGGCTGGCGCTCCAGGTCGACCACGTCGGCGACCACGCAGGTGATGTTGTCGGGACCGCCGCCGCGGTTCGCCAGGTCGATCAGCTGCCGGACGGCCTGCTCCGGATCGTCCACGTCCGTCAGCACCTGGAAGATCGTCTCCGCGGTGACGACGCCGGACAGGCCGTCCGAGCACAGCAGGTACCGGTCGCCGACCTTCGCCTCGCGCAGCGACAGGTCGGGATCGACCTCGCCGCGGCCGTCAAGCGCGCGCAGCAGCAGCGAGCGCTGCGGATGCGACGCCGCCTCGTCGGGGCTGATGCGCCCCTCGTCCACCAGCGACTGGACCAGCGTGTGGTCGTGCGTGATCTGGAACAGGCTGCCGTCGCGGAGCAGGTAGGCGCGCGAGTCCCCGATGTGCACCAGCGCGACCTGGTTGCCCGCCCACAGCATCGCCGTCAGCGTCGTCCCCATGCCCTGGAGGGCCGGGTCCGACTCGACGATGCGGTGCAGGTTGTCGTTCGCCGTCTTGACGGTGTGCTCCAGCGCGGCCAGCAGCTCGGTCGCCGGCAGGTCCTTGTCGAGACCCCGCAGCGCCTCGATCGCCGCCGCGCTCGCGATCTCGCCGCCGACGTGCCCGCCCATACCGTCGGCCACCGCGAGCAGATGCGCGCCCGCGTACGCCGAGTCCTCGTTGCCCTCGCGCAGCATGCCGACGTCGGAGCGCGCGGCGTAGCGGATTCCCAGAGTCATTTGCGCAACTCGATCACGGTCTTGCCGATACGGACCGGTACGCCCGGCGGGACCGGCATCGGCCGGCTCACCTTCGTGCGTCCGAGGTACGTCCCATTGGTCGAGCCGAGGTCTTCCACGATCCACTGACCGTCCTGCGCGAAAATTCGGGCATGCCGGCTGGAAGCGTAGTCGTCGGTCACGACCAGAGTGGCGTCATTCGCCCGGCCGATGGTGATGGGCACCCCCGTCAGGTCGATGACGGTGCCGGCCCGTTCGCCCTGCACCACCACCAGCTTCGTCGGGGCGCCGTGCTGGGCGCTGCGCTGCGCTCGCGGCGGCTTCGGCTGCCGGGCCGCTTTGGGCGGCCGGGACGGCGATGGGCGCGCGGCCGCCTTCGTCGCCGCCTTCGAGCCGAACAGGTCGGCCCTGATCACTCCGACGGCCAGGACGACGAACAGCCACAGCACCGCGAGGAACGCCAGCTTGATCAGCGTGAGGGTGAATGGGGACATCGGAGTCGGGGTTACTCCCTATCGCGGCGGAACACAAGGGTTGTCCGGCCCATCGTGACCCGGGAGCCGTCCACCAGCGTGACCCGCCGGATGGGCTGCCCGTTCACGAACGAGCCGTTGGTCGACCCTAGATCCACGAGAGCGATTTCGGGACCTTCTACGCGGATCTCGGCATGATGCCGGGAAACGCCCGGATCGACGAGGCGGAGGTCGCAGTCCGTGCCACGACCCAGCAGAGTCACGGGGGTGTTGATCTCATAGGTGCGCTGCGTCGTGTCAGAACCCTCCACGGCCGTCGTCACCAGCAGCCGCGGATGCCCCCCGAACACACCGCCGCGGCCGCCCTGCGGAACATCGCTCACCGGCCGGCGGATCTCCCCGCCCTCCACCGTCGAGCCCCGGATCACTCCCGACCGGATCCGGAACATGCCCGTGGCGAGATCCCCGGCGTTCTCGAACCGCACCCGCACCGGCCCCACGAAGGAGTACCCCTGCTCCTTCGCGTACTCCCGCGCGAGATTCGCCAGCTCCTGGCTCAGGCTGTCGGCGTACACCTGCAGCCGCTGCCCGTCCTGCTGAGAGATCTCCACGACGAAGTCGTTCGGCACGAGCGTGCGGCCCTGCGCCACGATCGCCGCTCTATCGTCCATCTCGCGCTGCACAGCACTGGCCACCTCGACCGGCTGGAGCTCGGACTTGAACGCACGGGCGAAGGCCCCTTCGACCATGCCCTCAAGCCGTCGCTCGAAGCGCTGAATGACGCCCACGGGCACCTCCCTTCCCCACTGGTAGACGATCGTATCGGTGCGAAGGTTCGCTAGGAGTATCCGAGTACCTAACCACCGCCCTCACCGTGCTAGCCTTTTCAGGCACCCGGAAACGGGACGGCACCCATGGGCGGGTGGCGGAACGGCAGACGCGCACGGTTCAGGTCCGTGTGTCCGAAAGGATGTGAGGGTTCAAATCCCTCCTCGCCCACCAGCGAAGAAACAGGGAGTGGTCTGTCGGCGGAGAGCGTCGGCCGCCACTCCTTCGTCATGTTGACCCGGGGGTGGCCCCCGTGCCCCCGCTGCGGGGGGCTCCGCCCCCACAGCGCCCACGCGCCCACGGCTCCGCCGCTCGCTCCGCTTCCCTTGCGGGGTTGGGTGACCCGTGGTCGGCGAGGACATGAGGTCTACTTTCCCCCTTATGCCGGTCTGCTACCAGCTATGAGGGTGGGTGCGGGATCGGCGAGGCCGTTTCGCTGTTCCGAGGGCCGGGGGGGCGAAGTGGCCTCAGAGTTCGGCCAGTCTGGCGCCGAAGGCGGGGGCGCGGTCCTGCTCGAAACCGGTGCGGGTGTGCAGAGGTCGCGGCCGGGCCTCCGAACCAGGTTGCGGGTCAGGAGGGCCAGGGGCGCTTGTCGTGCGGAAGGGTCAGGTCGGCGCCGCGTGGGGGCGGGTAGGGGTGGCTGCCCCGGAAGTCGCTGGTCTGCATCGCCCGGCTGATGTCGCTCGGGCTGACCAGGCCCACGACCTGGCCTCCGTCGCCCAGGACGACGGCGCGGCCGTCGGTGCAGCCGGCCATGCGGGGCAGCAGGTCGGTCAGCGGGTCGTCCGGGTGGGCGGTCGGGACCTGGTCCGGCGGGCAGGCGATGTCGGCCAGGCGCAGCGTCGAGCGGTCGCCGGGCGGTGTGGCGCGGATGCGGTTCAGCGTGACCAGGCCCGCCAGCCGTCCGTCCTCGACGAGCGGGTACGTGGAGAAGCGGTGGGTGAGGACGGCCTCGTCGATGAGGTCCTGCACCGACTGTGCGGCATCGGCCACGAGGGGGTCGGGGGTCATGACCTCGCCGACGCGGATGCCGTGGAGTGCCGCGTTGACCCGGGTCTGCTGTTCTTCGGAGCTGGCGGCGCCGACGACGAAGAGCCCGATGAGGATCAGCCAGAGCCCGCCGAAACCGACTCCGACGACGAACTGGATGAAGCCGAAGGCGATGAGGACGAAGCCGAAGACGCGGCCGGCGCGGGCGGCGGTGACGGCGGCGGCGGTCCGGTCGCCCCGGCGCCACCACAGGAACGCCCGCAGGACCCGGCCGCCGTCCAGCGGCGCCGCGGGGATCAGATTGAAGACGGCGAGGATCCCGTTGATGCCGGCCAGGTAGGCGAGCGTCTCCACGCCGAGGCCGGGGCCGGTGACGGCCGACGTCACGGCGGCGGCGACCGCGAAGACGGCGCCCACGGCGACGCTGGCGAGCGGGCCGACGACGGCGATGCGCAGGTCCGCGCCCGCGCTGCGCGGTTCGCCGCGCAGCTCGGCGACGCCGCCGAGCAGCCACAGCGTGATGCCGGAGACCTCGATGCCGTTGCGGCGCGCGATGATCGCGTGCGCCAGTTCGTGGATCAGCAGCGACACCAGCAGCAGGAGCGCGCTCGCGATGCCCGCCACGACGTAGGCCCACGTGGAGAAACCGGGATACACCTCCGGAAACCTGCCGTAGGCCAGCCCGAAGACCAGGATCACCACGATCACGAGCACGCTGTAGTTGAGACCGACTCTGATACCGGCGATATGGCCGAGCCGGATCGACTCCCTCATCGGTCTCCCTTGTCCGTCATGCGTTTCCGGCCTGCGCACGGGCTACCCGTTGGCCGGACGTCTATGCCGCCCGTCCCGGCCGGTGGCACGGCTGTCCTGTAGCGGCCTCCTCATGTGGGATTCGGGTGGTTTCGCGGATCGGGCGGGTAACGCGGGGGCATGGACAGACTGACGCGCGGACTGGTCGCCGGCGCCGCCGGGACCGCCGCCCTCAACGCGGTGACCTACCTCGACATGGCGGTTCGGGGGCGTCCGGCCAGCAACACGCCCGAGCAGAGCGTGGAGAAGATCGTGGACATGACCGGGGCCGACCTCGGCGACGGGGAGAAGGCGGAGAACCGGCTGGCGGGGCTCGGGCCGATGCTCGGCTTCGGCACCGGCCTCGGCGCCGGGATCCTGTACGGCCTGATCGCCGGGAGCCGCCGGATCCCGAAGCCGGCCGGGGCCGCGCTGCTGACGGGCCTCGCGATGGCCGGGTCGAGCGCGCCGATGACCGCGCTCGGGCTGACGGACCCCCGCGAGTGGTCGGCTTCGGATTGGGTGGTCGACGCCGTCCCGCACCTGGCCTACGGCGCCGTCGCCGCCGGCGTGTACGACGCTCTCCGCTAGCAGCGGCGTCCGGTCTCGTCCTGCCGGTGTGCAACGGGATCGGGTGGGGCGGGGTTCATGGGGTGCACGTTCCGTTCGGGCGTGCGCGCTCTTCGAGAGGGGAACTCATGGACCTGCGGCTTGCCGGACGCGTTGCGGTGGTCACCGGGGCGTCGAAGGGGATCGGGCTCGCGGTCACGCAGACGCTGCTGGACGAGGGGGCCCGCGTGGCGGCGGTGTCGCGCAAGGCGGGACCGGAGCTGGACGCGCTCGCCGGGCCGAACCTCCTGCACGTGCCGGCGGACCTCATGGATCCCGATGCCCCGGCCGCGGCCGTGGAGCAGGCGGTGGAGGTGTTCGGGCGGCTCGACGTGCTCGTGAACAACGCGGGAGGCCCGCCGCCCGGGGCGAACCTGCCGCGGTTCGGCTTCGCGAGCCTGGCCGACGACGACTGGCGCGACATGTTCGAGTTCAACCTGTTCGCGGTGGTCCGGGCGGTGCGGGCGGCGGTCCCGCATCTGCTGCGGAGCGACGCGGCGTCGGTCGTGAACGTCTCGTCCGGGAACGGGCGGCGTCCCGGGCCGATGAACTACGACTACAACGCGGCGAAGGCGGCGCTGAACAACCTGTCCAAGGGGCTGTCGGAGGAGTTCGCGCCGCAGGGCATCCGGGTCAACTCCGTCTCGCCGGGGCCGGTCCGGACGGCGTGGTGGACGGACGAGGGCGGCGCGGCCGACATCATCGCGGGCGCGACCGGCTCCGACCGCGACGCGGTGCTCGACGGCGGCGCCGCCGAGATGATGAGCCTCACGACGGGCCGTCTCGCCACCCCGCAGGAGGTCGCGGACGTGATCGCGCTGCTGGCATCGCCGCGCTCCGCCAGCACGACGGGTGCCGACTTCGCGGTCGACTCCGGCTTTCTGAAAGAGGTCTGAGGTACAACCCCCGGCCCGATGGCCGGGGGCCTCTGCGTCATTCCGACGCGGTCAGTTCCTTGGCGTAGCGGTGGACGGGGACGTCGACGGTGCCGGTCGCGGTGGGGGCCTGGTATGTCATCGGGCCGGTGTCGCGCCATCCGTGGAATTCGTACATGCGCCGGGCCCGCGTGTTGCCGGGGACGACCGCGAGCCATGCTTCGCGATGCCGCCCCCGGAACCGTTCCTCCGCGCTGCGCAGCAGCGTGCCGCCGACGCCTTTCCCTCGGGCGGAGCCGTCGACGGCCAGTTGGATCACCTCGCCATCGTCGTCACCGAGGATGATCAGCCCGAGGATCCGGCCGTCGGCCTCAGTGGCGACGAGGGTGGAGCCCATGTGCGTCTCGGCGTGGACGGCGAAGTGGTCGGGACCGCGCGCGTCCATCAACTCGGCGGCGACGTGACCGTCGTGGCCGTCGAGCCAGGCCGCCCGCCACAGCGGCGCGAGCGTCGGCAGATCGGCGGGTTCGGCCGGTCTCACGATCATCGTCGTCCCCTTCCCGAGATGCCCCTACGCTTCGCGGAGCAGCAGGTCCACTACGCCGGTGGTGCCCTCGTCGCCGTGGCCGTCGGCGAGGCGGCGTTCCGTCAGGGCCATGAACGGGGCGAGGAGTTCCGGGCTGACGCCTTCCTCCTCGGCCGTGCGCAGCAGGGTCCTGTTGCCCTGCACCATCATGGCGAGGTTGGACGTCACGCCCAAGGTGTAGTCGCCGGTCTCCAGGTGTGCCGCCATCCCGTCCGCCGCGCCGGTCATGGCGGTGAGCCACTCGATGAGCAGCGGAGCGAACTCCTTCGGGGACGTCCCGCGCGTCAGGGCGAACGCGTGCGCCATCCCGGCGAACATGCCGGTCATCGCGCTCAGCAGCGCCACATCGTGCAGGGCGGCCGAACCAGCGTCGTCCCCGACATACCTGACGCCTGCCGGGACGCCCAGCGCGTCGCGCCGATCGGCGAACAGCTTCGGCGACCCGCTGTAGAGAATGTAGGCGCCGGAGCGTGGGACGCCGATCATCGGCGGCACGGCCATGATGCCTCCGTCCAGGTACCGGGCCCCGCGTTCGGCCGCCCATCCCGCACGGTCGCGGGCCTCACCGGGGGTGCCCGTCGTGATGTTGACCAGGTCCTTGCCCATCAGGTCGGCGTCCGCGAGGGCGTCCCCGACCGACGCGTCGTCCAGCAGGCAGACGACCACGAGGCCGCTCGCGGCGACCGCCTCGGCGGCCGTCGCCGCCGCCTTCGCGCCCTCGGCGACGAGCGGCGCGGCGCGGCCCGCCGTCCGGTTCCACACGGTCGTCTCGTATCCGGCGGCCAGCCACGCGCGGGTGATCGCACTGCCCATCGCGCCGAGGCCGAGCACGCTGACCTGCTCAGTGTCATGTCCCATGCCGTCCAGGCTCGGCCCCGGCCACGCGGATGATCAAGTACGCACTTCGAAGTGCGTGGTTACCCTGACCTCAGTGACGAGGCCAGGGGGCGGAACGATGCGGACGGCACAGCGACCGGGGTCGTACATCTGCGGGATCGACGCCGCGATGGACGTGATCAGCGGCAAGTGGAAGGGGCTGATCCTCTGGGCGCTCGACGAGCGGCCCCACCGCTTCGGCGAACTGCGCAGGGAACTGCCCGGCGTGACCGAGAAGGTGCTCGCCGCCCAGCTGCGCGAGCTGGAGGAGGACGGCATCGTCCACCGCGAGGCGTACGACGAGGTGCCGCCGCGCGTCGAGTACTCGCTGACGCCGCTCGGCATCTCGCTCAACGAGGCCCTGGCTCCGCTCGGTGCCTGGGGACGGGAGAACGTCCTGGCCCAGATCACGCACCGCTGACGTCCTCGGCCGGCACCGCGTGGAACTCCGCCCACACGGCGGTGCCGTTCAACGCGGGATGCGATCCCCAGCTCTTGGACAGCGCATCGACGAGGAACAGCCCCCTGCCGTTCTCCGCGTACGGGTCGCTGCGGACACGCGGCTGCTTCTGAGCACCGCCCTGGTCGAGGACGGTCACGCGCAGCACGTCCTCCCGGGCACTCACCACGACGGTGACCTGCCCGCCCGTGCCGGACGCGGTGTGCTCGCACGCGTTGGCGACCAGCTCGTCCACGCAGAGGACGACGTCGGCCAGCGCCTCGTCGTCGACATGCGTCGCGACCACGCTCACGAAAGCCCGCGCGACCTGCGCGGACCTCGGCACGCCGGGCATCGTGATCGTCCCGAGCAGCCGCATGTCTCCAGGCTCCGCCGCACAGAGCGTCATTGCCTCACTCCCTTCGGTAAACGACGCCCGCAAGCATGAATGCCCAGGTGAGAGCCCACAACCGGGTTCATCGAGAGGGGGAGGACGGCCATGTGGGACATGCGGAAAGCGGGATTTCCCGCTTTTGGAAAGATGCATGACAGTCTGTGTTCCGTCAGTGACAATTAGTGTCATGGCGACACGACCCCCGACCGTTCGCCGCAGGCGACTCGGTGTCCAACTACGCAGGATCCGCGAAGAGCGCGGTCTCACCCTCGACAGGGCCGCAGCCTTCCTCAAGATCTCCAAGTCCGCCCTCAGCCGGATGGAGAACGCCCAGATCGTGGCACGCGTCCACGAGATCAACTACATCCTGATGATGTACGGCTTCGAGGAGGACGACGACCGCAGAACCGCGCTGATCGGCCTCGCCACCGGCGGCCCCTCGCGCGACTGGATCCGGCGACACAAGCTCCCAGGCAAAGGTCCGAACTACGGCGAGTACGTGATGCTCGAACAGGACTCCTCGGAACTCTTCGCGTACCACACAGACCTGATCCCGGGTCTTCTCCAAACTCCGGAGTACGCACGCGCCGTCATGGCCTCCGTCCCCGGGAGCCGCACTGGCGATATCGATCACCTCGTGGCTTACCGCATGGCGCGCAAGGAGGCGCTCACAAGAGTCGATCCTCTGTCGGTCAAAGCCGTGATCGGCGAGGCAGCGGTCCGCCAGTGGATGGGGGACGGGAGGTGATGCTCGGACAACTCCAGTACCTACTCGAACTGACGGAGTGGCCCAACATCGAGGTTCAGATCCTGCCGTACACCGCCACCACGAACCCTGCTGTTGACGGATCCTTCACGATCCTTCACGTTGAAGCGGGGAACTTCCCCATCGTCATCGTTGACGGGTTCAGGCGGACCGTCTTCATCGAAGAGGATGAAGACGTCGCAGCCTACGGAGACGTTCGTGCGGGCCTCTGCCGGATCGCTCTCTCCGAGGCTGAGACCTGTCAACGGATCGAGCAGGCCATCCGGGACATCCAACTCCCATTGGCCGAGAGGACCAGCTGATGACTCACTGGCGCAAGAGCAGCTACAGCGGAAGCCAGCCGCAGAACTGTGTCGAGTGCGCGCTCATGCCTTCCGGGCGGCACGGTGTGGTCGGTGTTCGCGATTCGACCGATCCGGATGGGCCGCGTCTCGTCCTGAGCCATGCGGCATGGGACGCGCTGCTCGTCCAGCTCAAGGAGCGTCAGGTCTGACGTGGACGAGAGGAGCAGTAGATGACTCGTTGGAGGAAGAGCAGTTACAGCGCTAGCCAGTCTGAGACGTGTGTTGAGTGCGCGCGTCTACCTCACGGGCGGGACGGTGTCGTGGGTGTTCGTGACTCGACCGATCCGGATGGGCCGCGTCTCGTTCTGAGCCAGGAGACATGGGACGCGCTACTCGTCCGTCTCAAGGATGGCGGGTCAGTACCGTGCTTCGCTGCCGTTGTCGCGCCAGACCCTGGCCTACGCCACCGGCGTCGTCCGGCGACGCCGTAAGAAGATCGGCAGCCAGGGCCGGGCGCTGCCGCCCGGCCCGCAGTGCGTCAGGTCGATGGGACTGTGCCAACTCTGCTGAGACCGGACAGCGGGAGGTCCGTCACTTGGGAGCGGGCCATTCCTCGGCCAGGAGCGCGTATGTGAGACCGTCGAGCCATCCCTTGGTGCGGTGGAGAGAGTCTCTCACCGTGTGCTGTTCGCGGCGCATCCCAACCCGCTCCATCAGCCGCCACGAAGGTTCGTTGTCGTAGAAACAGTCCGCGTGCAGACGGCGCAGGCCAAGACTCCCGAAGGAGATGTCGATGAGGGCGCGTACCGCTTCGGTGGCGTAGCCCTTGCCGCCGTACGAGGGATCCAACGTCCACCCGAGCTCTCCTTGGACGCCCTTCGCCTGGTCAGCGACCTCCTCCTGGGCCCAAGCGTCCTGGACCTGCAGCGTCAGATCGCCGATCACCCGGCCGTCCAGTTCGACGATGAGCAGGTCTGCGAGCAGACTCTCGCGGAGAAAACGCTTGCGGTAGTCGTCGTACGATGCCGGTGCGGCCAGGACCCATTCGTGAGTCTCCGGCAGTTGCCGGAAGGTCCAGGTCGCGTCCAGGTCGTCGGGGGTAGCACGGCGCAGCAGCAGTCGGTCGGTGGAAATCGGCCAGTCCAGCGTGTCAAGAGGGTGGCGCATGGGCTTCATGCTGACAGGGAGCCGTGCGCCACTCAAAACGGATTACTGCGGGCGACATCCCTCAACCAGCGTCATCACCTGGACCAGCACCCGCCCACCGAGCAACTTCGACGTACATGCCGAGACTGTCGACGGGCCGGCCGTCGACGTCCCTGCGGCGCCCGCCGGGCGGTACCTCAGTATCCGGCGTTCTGGGGGTGGCACGACAGCAGGAAGGCCAGCATTCGAGTCGCATCGCGTTCCAGATAGAAGTGGGCCATCTCCGAGTCGAATTCCTGCCGTCGCGCCACCGGAACGCTGATCCCATCGATTCCGTGCATCATCAGATGACCGTTCATCATCGCTCGCCCGGTCCGCTTGTTCCCATCGAAGTAGAACTGCTGAAGAGCAGCGAAGAGGAAATAGGCCAGGGCCTGTTCGGTCACATCTGTGATTTCTTCCGTAAGCCAGGCCACCCCCTCGGCGTGGAGTGCGCGCAAGCTGTCTCCACCAGGCTCGGTCTCCGGAGGCGGATACCGGCCGTGGCTGACGTCCGGATTCCGCGCGATCGTCTCCTCGCCTCGGAACTTGCCGGGCTCACGCCCCTCGTAGCGCCTGACGATCGCGTGCAGACGGTCTGAGGTCGCTTTGTTCAGGACGAAGTCGCCGGTGGTGACCAGGCCCAATAGTGCCCGGTAACAGCCCTATTACCGTACTGTTGCCTTTGGTTGTGGGCAGCGTTAGCGGGTGGGGCTTTGTTGGGCGTAGATGAGGGCGGGGGCGCTCTTGTAGTCGGTTTTGCGGAGGAAGTGGTGGCCGATGCGTTCGGCGACCGCTATGGAGCGGGTGTTTCCTGGGCGGATGACTGAGATGACCTCGTCGGCGTCCAGGGTGGTGAAGCAGTAGGTGATGGCGGCGCGGGCGGCTTCGGTGGCGTAGCCCTTGCCCCAGTGCGTGCGGGCCAGGCACCAGCCGACGCCGAGGCCGGGGAACCCGTGCGGCTGCCAGGGGCCCGCGCGTCCTACGAAGTGGCCCGTTGCCCGTTCGACCACGGCCCAATGGGAGTAGCCGCGGATTTCGTGGTGTCCTATGAACAACGCCAGGTTGCGCCAGGCGTCGGCCGGGGTGCGGCCGATCGGGTCTGCCAGGCCGTCCGCCACTTGCGGGTCGGCCATCATCGCCGCGTAGTCGTCGAAGTCGCCCCCCGTGAGGGGCCGCAGGGTCAGCCGTTCGGTTTCCAGTACCGCCACGATCACAGTGTGGCGGGTGCGGCCCCCACGAAAGGTTCGGTAAGGGCGGGCGACGTGACGTTAGTCGTTGGCGTGCAGGGCCTCCCGGGGGCGGGGTGGGGTTAGGGCGGCGGCAGTCAGGGCGGCGATGGTCGCGGTGATCGC
The DNA here is from genome assembly GCF_001552195.1 of Actinomadura latina NBRC 106108. GTDB lineage: Bacteria > Actinomycetota > Actinomycetes > Streptosporangiales > Streptosporangiaceae > Spirillospora > Spirillospora latina. Next base: position 107,507 of record NZ_BCQS01000001.1, on the reverse strand, counting down.
GGCCAGGACGAAGCCGTTGGTGAAGCCGTCGAGGGTGTCGCCGGTCAGGCTCGCGGCGGCGACGCTGGAGATCACCGCTGCCCCGATGGACGCGCCGAACTCGTGGAACGTGCTCACGATGCCGGATGCGATGCCCGATTCGTGTGGTGCCACCTGGCCCAGCGCGGTCGCGGAGGCGACGACGAACATCGCGCCCGTTCCGGCGCCCGCGATCGATGTGCCGATCACGGCGGTCACCGGGTTCAGGACGAGGGCGGGCAGGGCCATGCCGACGGCGGCGGTGAGCAGGCCGGCGACGGCCGGCGGGCGCGCTCCGGCCTTGGCGAGCGTCCGGCCGGTGAGGTTGGCGCCGAACATCGTCGCGAGCGCGACCGGGAGGAAGAGCAGGCCGGTGCGCATGGCGCCGTAGTCCTCCCCGTGCTGGAAGTAGAACGTGCCCAGGAAGAACACCGCGATCATCAGGGCGGTCGCCATCAGGATCAGGAAGGTGCCCGTCGCCACCGGACGCCTGACCAGGAGCGAGACGTCCATCATGGGCGAGCGGGCGGTTCGCTGGCGGAACACGAACGCCACGTAGCCGATCGCGGCGAGCAGGATCAGCCAGCCGGTCGCGGACGTGAGCCAGCCGTCGTCCCCCGCGCGGATGAACGCGTAGATCAGGGCGCCGGACGAGGCCGTGACCAGCAGCGCGCCGAGGACGTCCAGCCTGGGGCGGGGCGCGGTGACGGTCTGGTGCGGCAGTATCCGAGCCAGGACGGCGACGATCACCAGGCCGATGGGGACGTTCACGTAGAACACCCACGGCCAGCCGGGCCCGGCGGTCAGCGCCCCTCCCACGAGGACGCCCAGCGCGGCGCCGCCCCCGCCCAGTGCCGACCAGACACCGAGCGCCTTGTTCCGCTCGTCGCCGTCGAAAAGGCTGACCACCAGGGACAGGGCGGACGGGGAGAGCAGTGCCGCGCCGAGGCCCTGCGCGACGCGGCCGCCGAGCAGGACGCCGGCGGAGTCGGCGAGCCCGGTCACCAGGGACGCCGCCGTGAAGACCAGCAGACCGGTGAGGACGACGCGTTTCGCGCCGACGAGGTCCGCGAGCCGGCCGCCGAGCAGCATCAGCCCGCCGAACGTGAGGGTGTAGGCGCTGATCGTCCAGGTCACGGCCTGGCGGCTCAGGTCCAGGTCGGTCTCGATGTGCGGCAGCGCGATGGCCACGACGGTGACGTCGAGGATCAGCATGAGCTGCGCCACGCCGAGGAAGCCCAGGATGCGCCACCGCAGCGGGTGCGCGGGCGACGGAGGGTGGGTCATACGATCATCTCCTTAACTCGTACTACGTCATACGAGTTCTTGGAGAGTAACACGTACATTCGTGTACGAGTTAGGATGCGGGCATGCCTCCTGCCAGCACCGGCCGGCGTCGGCGCGCGGACGCCGAGCGCAGCATCGCCCGCATCGTGTCCGCGGCCCGCGAATGCCTGAGCCGCGATCCGAACGCGAGCATCGACGACATCGCCAAGGCCGCCGGCGTGGGACGCATGACCCTCTACGGCCACTTCCACAACCGGAAGGAACTGGTCGACGCCGCCATGGCCGACGCCGTCCGCGCCGGTGAAGAGGTGCTGGCGGGCGTCGATCTCACCGGGCCCGCGCAAGAGGTGCTGACCCGGTTGCTCGAATCGAGCTGGTCGCTCGTGGCCGAGTCGACGGCGATCCTCGCGGCGGCCCAGGGAACCCTCTCTGCCGGACGCATCCGCGAACTCCACGCCGGACCCGCGCAACGCGTCGAGGAACTCATCCGCCGGGGCCAGGACGAAGGCGCCTTCCGCACCGACATGCCGATCGCGTGGCTGGTCAACGTCGTGCAGTACGTCCTGCACGGCGCCGCGGAGGAGAACCACGCCGACCGCCTCAAGCCGGAGGAAACGGCCCGGGTCGTGATCGCCACCGTCCAGTCGATCCTGGCCGCCTGACCCCGAGGACGGCGGCCAGGCGGTCCGGGTGTGACGCGTCAGCCGATGAACTGGTGGTCGGTGCGGATGCGGCCGTCGGCGTTCAGGGCGAGGACGTCCACGCCGCCGCCCACCGCCTCGCGCGTGCCGGTCGCCACCATCGACCAGCGGACGGCGACCACGTCCGGCAGCAGGACGGCCGGGTCGGCGGCGACCTCGAACACGTGCCCGCCCGCTGCGACGAACATCTCGTAGGCCCTGGCCACCCGGGCGGTCAAGGCGTCGTGGCCGCGAACCTCCAACGGCGGCGCGGGGATGGCGAGCGACGCGGCGGCGTCCCGGATCTCCTGCGGCGGGACGACGAGCACGTGCAGCGCGTCGGGCGCCCACAACTCGTCGATGAGCGCGCTCCGCGCCGCCGGGTCGGGCTCGTTCCACTGGGCGACGTATCGGTCGGTCAATCGCTTCAGATTCGTCATGCCGAGCAGTGTGCGGGCCCGCGGTGCGACGTTGCGATTCCCCGCAGGGAATCGTGCCGCCGTGCGGCGGCCGGATTGAATGGGACCATGACGGTGTCGGCAGAACCCGAGCAGTTCGCCCATGAGCTGCGGCGATGGCGGACGCGCCGTCGCTTCAGCCAGCTCGACCTGGCCATCCGGGCCGACACGACCCAGCGTCACCTGAGCTTCCTCGAACAGGGGCGCTCGCGCCCCGGACGCGCCATGGTGGTGCGGCTCGCCGAGTCCCTGGACCTGCCGTTGCGGGAGCGGAACGACCTGCTGCTCGCCGCCGGATACGCACCGGTCTACGCGGAGTCGAGCCTGGACGCCCCCGAACTCGGGCCGGTGCGCGAGGCGCTGGAACGCATCCTCGACGGACATATGCCGTATCCGGCCGTCGTTGTCCGGCCGTACGGGGAACTGGTCGCCGCCAACCCGGCGTTCGGTCTGCTCGCCGAGGGCGCCGCGCCCGCCCTGCTGGAACCGCCGGTGAACGTGCTGCGCCTCGCCCTGCACCCGGACGGGATGGCCCGCAGGGTCGGGAACCTGGCCGAATGGGGCCGCCACATCACCGGGAGCCTGCGCGACCAGGCCGTCCGCGCCCCCGGCCCCGGGCTGGCGGAATTCATCGAAGAGCTGGACGGCTACCTGCCTGCCCCCGAGTCGCCGGCCGGCCATCTCGGCTTCGCCGTCCCGCTCCGGCTGCGGGTGCCGGAGGGCGAACTGCGCCTCATCACCACGCTCACGTCGTTCGCGACCGCCGTCGACGTCACGCTCTCCGAGCTGCGCCTTGAGGCGTTCCTGCCCGCCGACGAAACGACCGCGGCCATTCTCAGGCGACGCGGCGACGGCCGCCGGGCGTCCTCGTCCGAGTGTCAGGGAACGACGCCGCCCGCTCCACCGGGCAGGATGGCGGGGTGAACGAACTCGAAGAAGACACCCGGCTCACCCTCGACTTCGACAAGCTCGCCGGCGTCGCGGCGACCGGCGCGCGGGTCGTCCCCGTCGTCCTGCAGGACGCCACCAGCGGCGACGTCCTGTTCATCGGCTACGCCAACGACCAGGCGCTCAAAGCCACGCTGGACGAGAAGATCGCCGTGCTGTGGTCGACGTCCCGCAACGAACTGTGGCGCAAGGGCGCGACGTCCGGGGACGTCCTGGCGTTGGTCGACGTCCGCGTCAACTGCGAGCAGAACTCCCTCCTCTATCTCGTCAATCGCACGACGGGCGGTGCCTGCCACACCAAGGACGCCTCCGGCGAGGCCCGCCCGACCTGCTACTACCGTTCGGTGACCAATGCGGACACGCTTCGCCACATCAATTAGCGGCGGGGAATTCGTCCGTCAGCCAGGTGGCCAGGGCCGTGCGGGCGGCGTTCAGTTGCGCTTCGGTGGGCGGAGTGCCGGTTGCGGTGTTCACTACCAAGGCGAAGTGGACGGCGTTGTCCTGAGCGGATATCCGCAGCTTATTGGCGGTCGAGGAGCCGGTCTCCGCTGCGGCGGCGATCGGGCCGGACGCTGGGATGCCGTTCAGTGCGGCCAGGTCGCTTACGACGGCAGTGCCGGACGGAGAGAAGGACTTCGGCAGGTGTAGCTCGGTCGGGGTGGCCGTGCCCGGCGAGCGCCAGACGAGGATGCCGTACTGGCGGTTCTGCAGGAGTGCGGCGACGTCCGGCATCGAGGACGGGACGGTCAGCCACGCCTGTTGCGTCCCGGCGCCGCCAAAGCCCGAGCGCGCGAGGTCTTCGAAGGCGAAGCCCAGAGTCTCGCCATTGACGGCGGACGGGTAGAGGCGGTCGAGGACGCGCTGGTCGAGGCGGAGAGTGACATTGCCCGCGTCGTCGGTGGCCGCGACGGAATGGTCCTCGTCGTTCCAGCCGTCACCGTCCGTCTGCACCTTGTCGGGGTTGCCGTTCATCAACTCGTGGTGGCGGCCGCTGTAGATGTCCCACTGCCATTGAAGGGACGACAGAACCGTGCCGCCGGACGCAGGGGAGTTCCACCAGTTCTTCCCCGGCACGCCGTAGTCCATGGCCTGATACATGGCGCGGATCATCCACGGCGTGCGGTTGTCCGACATCTTGTTGCCGAACTCGGACACGATTGGCGCGGTCCCCAGGTCGGCGGCGCGCTGGCGGATCTCGTTCATCGCCGAGTCGTAGGTTCCGTCGGACGCGGCGGACGGGTCCAGCGTCATCCGGGCGCCGTCGTAGTAGTGGGTGTTGAACACCATCCGGGTGCCGAGTTGCCCGACCGTCGTCATTCCGCCCTGCTCGAAGAAGCCGGTGTTCCAGAACACGAGCGGCTCGGCGAAGGCCGGTTTGGACGTCCAGCCGGCCTGGTCCATGGCGGTGCGAATGCGCTGGTAGAAGGGCATCAGGTAGGTCTTCTCCCAGTCCACGCCGCTCTTGCCGTCGAGACCGCCGTCGAACGGCTCGTTGAACGGGTCGAAGCCGACGATGTTCTGGAATGCCGGCTGCGGGAGTTTCTGCTTGAGGTACGTCATCGTCGCCTTGGCCTGCGTGAGGTAGGCGTCTTGGACGCCGACCTGACCGGCCGAAGTGGAGAGCACCCGGTTGCGCCAGAAGTCGTAGGCGGCCTTCCGCACGGCGGTGTTGGTCTGCATGTTCTGGCCCCACATGATGCAGATGCCGCATGACTCCTTCGGATAGCCGCCCGCGTCGATCACCCACTTGGGAGCGCCGTCCCCGGTGTACCAGCTGCCGGAGTTGAACAAATGCGACGAGTAAAGGTCCTGGTGGTAGTCCAGCAGGACGCGGAATCCGCGGTCGGTGAACGCCCTGATCTGCGCGATGGCCCGGTCGAGATAGGCGTAGTCGATCCGGTCGGGGGCCGGTTGGACGCCTTCCCAGCTGATGAGGAACCGGATCGCGTTGGCGCCGGTCAGGTCGCGCATCGCCTGCGCCGACTTGGCGGCGTCGGCGGTGCTGCGGAACGGCAGGAGGTCGTTCTCGTAGAGCTTCGTGCTTCCCGAGACGTTGAAGCCGCGCAGCGTGATCTGCCGGCCGGCGTCGTCCCGGAACACCCAGTCCTGCTGCTGGGGCGCGATCACTACGTCGGCGCGGGCGCGGGGCGCGAGGGCCGTCGCGCCTGCCGCGACCATCGACGCGGTCAGGACGATGCTGAGGGAACGGGCGGACGAAGCGCGCATCACTGCCATGGCGGGGGCCTTTCCGAGGGCTCTTGCCCAGCAGTCTGCAAGAACCTTCTTGCATCTGCAAGAACTATCTTGCGTCCGTGCCATCCACCACGCGCGAGCGCATTCTCGACGCCGCCCTGGAGCTGATCCAGCAGCAGGGATTCGGCGGCACGACCGTCACCGACATCGAGGAACTGGCCGGGCTCTCCCCCGGCAGCGGCAGCTTCTACCGGCATTTCCGCTCGAAGGAGGAGGTCTTCCGGGAGGTCTTCGAGCGCGAACTGGCGCGGGCGCAGCGGCGCCGCGAGGAGTTCGAGCGCGGCCCGGTCGCCGATCCCCGGGAGGCGCTGACGCGCCGCCTCGTCCAGCAGCTGGAGTACCTCACGCAGGTCAGGCCGCTGATGAACCTGCTGGCCCGGGAGCACGGCCGGTTCCCCGACCTGACGCGCCGGATCCGCAGCGTCCTCGTCGACCAGGGCATCGCGGAGGAGGCCGCGCACCTGGCCCGCGACCTTCCGGCGGGTTCGGAGCACGATGACCCGCATGCCCTGCTCGCGGTCGTGGTGTCCGCCCTGACCGGATACGAACTGTCCCGCGGCTTCTTCGGCCGCCCCCCGGCGGACGTCGCCCCCGACCGCTTCGCCGCGGCCCTCGCCGCCCTCATCACCGGCCGCCTCGACCGCGACTGACTGCCCGGCCGGATGCGGTCAAGAGCTGGAGAGCTTGATCGTCCGCTGCGACGTTTGTGCCGAGTGCCACCCTGCTCGCTGGGCCTCAAGGGACGCAGGCGCACATGGTTCGGCACGTCCGGCCTCGACCTGTCGGACCTGGAGGTCCCCCAGTTCGAAGGCTGCCTCTGACCGGGCGGTCAGCCGGTGCCGATGACCTTCTCCAGGCCCCGGCCCGAGTTGTCGCCCGCAGGGGAGCCGTTGTTCGTCCCCGCGCCCTTGCCCTTGCCGGGGTTCGTGGTCGGCGGAACGCCGTTGCTGTCGCCGGGGCTGCGCGGTGGCGTGCTGGTGCTGTGCGGGTTCGGGCTGTTCCTCTGCCGGCCCGGTGCGGTCGTCTTGCCGTGCGGCTGCTCCTTCGCCGTCGCCGATGAGGACGGCGGAGCGGACGGAGAGGAGTGCGGAGTGGGAACCGGCGACGGCGAGTACCGCGTGGCCGGGGTGCTGTCGTGGCCGTCGCCGCCGTGCTCGGAGTGCGACGGGGACGGGGCGGGCGCCGGTTCCTGCCCGGGGAAGTGCCCGGTCGCGTAGGCGACGCCCCCGGTCAGCAGGATCGTGCCGCCGATCAGCGCGATGACCTTGGCGGTCAGGAACCGGCGCAGGACGGCCCGCCGGGACGCGCGCGCCGGGGCGGGGGCCGCCCGGAACGCGGCGGCCGCGGCGTCCTCACCCGCGAGTTCCGCGGGGCGGCCGGGCGCGGCGGCGGCCGAGAGCAGCGCGTGCAGGGGGGCATGCCCGCCCGCGCCGTCGAGCAGCCGCTCTGCGGCGTGCTGGTCGAGCCGTCCGGCCTCGGTGTGGTCGCTCATGACACCCCCTCAGCGCCGGTACTGCCGCTTTTGTCACCCTGGACGAGCGGCCGGGCGGCCTCGGTGTCCGCCAGCCGGTCGGCGAGTCGGCGCAGGCCGCGGTAGGCGGCGGTGCGGACGGCGCCCGCCCGTTTGCCGAGGACCTTGCCGGCCGACTTGGCGTCCAGGCCCACGACGACGCGCAGCAGCACCGCCTCGGCCTGGTCGCGGGGGAGATCGGAGATCAGGCGCAGGGCGCCCTCGGTGGCGATGCCGTCCAGGGCGTCCAGCTCGGTGTCGCCGTCGCCGGCCATCGTGAGGAGTTCCTCGGCGGGCAGGTCGGCGCTGGGGCGGCGGGACTTGCGGCGCAGATGGTCCAGGGCGCGGTGCCGGGTGATCGTCGCGGTCCAGCCGCGGAAGCCGTCCATGTCGCCGCGGAAGGTGCGCAGGTCGCGGGCGATCTGCAGCCACGCCTCCGACGTCACGTCCTCGGCGTCCGGGCCGACGAGCGCGCCCGCGAACCGGACCAGGCGGGGCTGGACGTCGCGGTAGAGCATGCGGAAGGACTCCTCGTCGCCGTCCTGCGCCGCCCGTAGCGCACGACCGAGTTCGTCCTCGTCCACCGCGCCATTGTGCAGAAAATCTTGCCGCGGTGTGACATGTACGCGTGGGTTCGCGCTGAACGGTTGACGCCCGCCCCGCCTGGACGTCACTTTCCCGCACGAATACTGGACGAACATGATCGGCAACTCCCCGTATGACCGGGACGAACTTCTCGTCACCGGCATCTCACCGGTCGCGGAGCCGTTGACCGAACCCGCGACGGTGCCGTCCACCGATACGAGACCGCTGACCGAGCCGGTCCCCGTGTTCGTCGACGCGTCCGGCTCGCGGGCGCGGCTCGGACGGCGGCTGGGCCTGCTCGCCGGCGCGCTCCTGCTCGTCTTCCTGGGCGCGCTGGGCCTCGGCATGACGACGGGGACCAACGTGCCGCTGACGCCGTGGAGCGAACCGTCCGCTCATCCGCGTGTGAAGGTGAGCCATCCCCAGGTGAAGCCGACGAGAACGCCGGAACCGCCCGTCGCCGCTAGGCCGAACCCCACCCAGCGGGTTGTGGCCCCTGCTCCCTCAACGGCACCCCAGTCGTCGTCCTCCGCTGCGCAGCCCACGCCGACGGCCGTCCCGTCCACGAGCCGTCCGGGCAACTCCCAGGTGAGTCCGCCCGCCTGGGGACGCAAGAAGAAGACCCGCTGACCGTGCGACGCAGTGAGCCGCGGGGCCATTGGGTTCTGCTCATGCTCGGTGGCCTGGCGCTCACCGTGCTCCTTCTGCTGGACGGCTTCGCGCACGGCGCCGTCGGTGAGGCCCCTAGGGACGTCCCCAAGCGTCCTGTACCGGCTCCATCTCAGGTCCTCTCCGGCGGGCCCGTGCTCAACCTCGCGGACGGCACGCCGCGCAGCCGCCGCATGCCGCCGAAGACGATCGCGCTGACGTTCGACGACGGCCCCGACCCCGAGTGGACGCCGCGGATCCTGGACGTCCTGCGCCGCCACAACGCCCGCGCCACGTTCTTCGCCGTCGGCGCGCACGTGGCCGAGAACCCCTCGCTGACCCGGCGCATGCTCCGCGAGGGCCACGAGATCGGCTCGCACACGTACACGCACGTCGACCTCGCCACCGCGCCCGCCTGGCGGGGACGCCTGGAGATGGACCTCACGCAGCGGGCGCTGGCGGGCGCCGCCGGCGTCCACACCCGGCTGATGCGGATGCCGTACTCGTCCCGTCCGGACGGCATGACCGCGCCGGAGTGGCGGGCGGCCGAGCGGGCGGGCGCGGACGGGTACCTCGTCGTCCTCACCGACCGCGACACCGAGGACTGGGCGCGGCCCGGCACCGCGAAGATCGTCCAGGCGGCGCTGGCGGCGGAGCGGCGCGGCGAGGGCGCGGTCGTGATGCTGCACGACTCGGGCGGCGACAGGGCCGAGACCGTCGCGGCCGTCGAGCAGATCATCGAACGGCTGCAGCCGCGCGGGTACCGGTTCACCACGCTCACGCAGGCGCTCGGCCTGCCTTCGGCGGAGGTCCCGGTGCAAGCGCCGGAGCGGGCCGTCGGCTGGACGCTGGTCGCCGCGCAGCGCGCCGCGTCGGCGCTCACCGGGACGATGGGCGCCCTATTCGCCGCCGCCGGGATCCTGTACGTGCTGAGGCTGCTGTTGCTGCTGATGTTCGCGCACGTCCACATGCGCCGCGTCCGCCGCCCGAGCCCGCCCGTCATGCCGGAGATGAGGCAGGTCGGGGAACTGCCGCCCGACCCGTTCCCGCCCGTCTCGGTGATCGTCCCCGCGTACAACGAGGAGGCGGGCATCGCGGCGACGATCGCGTCGCTCCTCGACACCGACTATCCGGGCACCGTCGAAGTGATCGTGGTGGACGACGGCTCCGCCGACAGCACCGCCGCGATCGTCGAGTCCATCCGGCTGCCCGGCGTCCACCTGATCCGCAAGCCGAACGGCGGCAAGCCGAGCGCGCTCAACGCCGGCATGTTCGTGGCCCGGTCCGAGATCCTCGTGCTGGTGGACGGCGACACCGTCTTCCAGCGCGACACCATCCGGCACCTCGTCGCACCGTTCGCGGACCCGTCGGTGGATGCGGTCAGCGGCAACACCAAGGTCGCCAACCGGGGCGGCATCCTCGGACGCTGGCAGCACATCGAGTACGTCATCGGATTCAACCTCGACCGGCGGATGTTCGACATCCTGCAGTGCATGCCGACCGTGCCGGGCGCGATCGGTGCCTTCCGGAGGTCGGTGCTGGCCGAGGTGGGGGGCGTGCCAGGCGACACCCTGGCCGAGGACACCGACCTCACCATGGCCATCTGCCGTACCGGGGCGCGCGTCGTCTACGAGGAGAAGGCCCTCGCCTGGACGGAGACACCGTCGTCCCTGCGCCAACTCTGGAGGCAGCGCTACCGCTGGTGCTACGGGACGATGCAGGCGATGTGGAAGCACCGCCGTTCCGTCATCGAGACCGGTGGCTCAGGCCGCTTCGGACGCCGCTGCCTGCCCTACCTGACGGTGTTCCAGGTGCTCCTTCCACTGTTCGCACCCGCCGTTGACCTGTTCGCCCTCTTCGGACTGCTCTTCCTGGACCCGGCCGTGCCCGTCCTCACCTGGATGGCCTTCGTCGCCGCACAGGCCGCCGCCGGCGCCTACGCCCTGTGGCTGGACGGCGAACCCCTCCGTCCGCTGTGGGTACTGCCGCTCCAGCAGTTCGTCTACCGGCAGCTCATGTACCTGGTAGTCGTCCAGTCCGTGGTCACGGCGCTGCTCGGGTCGCGCTTGGGGTGGCACACCATCCGGCGTACCGGGACCTTCGCGGAGGGCCGGGAACAATCCCGGGGGCCCGTCGGTTACACATGACGGTCGGTGTGCCTGGTGTCCCCGGGCCTCACCTTTTGCCTTCACGGAATACCGTCCGGCTGGAGCCGTGTTGTGCCTTTCGCCGAGAGGCGACCCACACACCGGCCGCAAGACCAGGACCCCGCCGGGCCACCCGGCGGGGTCTGGTCGTGTCTAGGGCAAACTGGCCGCCATGAGCCTCGCCGCGCACCTGGAAGACCTCGGCCGCCCCTTGATCGATGAACAACTCGCGCACCCCACGGTGGCGGGCATCGCCCAAGGGAACCTGGACGAGGCGGTGTTCCGCTCCTGGCTCGAGCAGGACTACCTCTACCTGCACGACTACGTCCGCGTGTTCTCCCGCCTCGCATGGCAGGCCCCCAACGCCCACGTGGGCGACCTCGTCGACCTGGCCTACTCCACCTTCCACGACGAACTCGACCTGCACCGCTCCCTCTCCGCCGAGTTCGGCGCGGACCTGGAGGGCGCCGAGAAGGGTCCCGCCTGCGCCGCCTACACGTCCTTCCTCCTGGACGCGGCCGCCGACTACGCCGAAGGTCTCGCCGCCCTCTACCCCTGCATGTGGGGCTACTCCACGCTCGGACAGCGCCTCGCCGAGCACCCGCCGTCCGACCCGCGCTACCGCCGCTGGGTCGACACCTACGCCGACCCGGGCTTCGCCACCCTGACCCGCCGCATAGCCCAGATGATCGACGAGTCCGCCGCCGACAAGGACACCGCCGCACGCTTCTTCCTGGAAGGCATGCGCCACGAACTGGCCTTCTGGGACGTCCCCCGCTGATCCCGCCCGGGGCTCACGTCGCGGGTTGGGGGACACGGGCCGTGAGGTAGCTGGTGTAGCCCTCGGCGTGGCCGCCGTAGATGAGGTTCTCGTCGGGGGTGGCCAAGGGGGCGCCCGTGGCGAAGCGGTGGGGAAGGTCCGGGTTGGCGATGAAGTAGCGGCCGAAGGAGAAGGCGTCCGCCAAGCCCGCCGCCACCACGACCTCGCCGGCCTTCTGGGTTGTGGGCTCGGGTCCGTTGAAGTTCCCGATCAGGGTTCCCGACCAGCGCGGACGCAGGTCGGCCAGCGCTCCGTAGGCGCCGCGTTCGATGACGTGGAGGTAGGCGAGGCCGAGCGGATCGATGGCGTCGACGAGCGTCCGGTAGGTGCCCTGCGGGTCCTCCTCGGCGATCTCGTTCTCCGGGTTGTGCGGGGAGATGCGCAGCCCGACGCGTCCGGGGCCGACTTCGGCGGCGACGGCGTCCACCACGTCCAGCGCGAAGCGCAGCCGCCCGGCGCGGGAACCGCCGAACCGGTCGGTGCGCCGGTTGGTGTTCTCGGCGAGGAACTGCTGGATGAGATAGCCGTTCGCGCCGTGCACCTCCACGCCGTCGAACCCGGCGCGGATCGCGTTGCGGGCCGCGGCGGCGAAGCCGGCGATGGCCGCCTCCGCCTCGGCGGTGGTCATGGCGCGCGGCGTGACGTGCTCGACGTCGCCCTCGCGGGTGTAGATGGGCTCGCCCTCGATCCGGACGGCGGAGGGGGCGAGGGGCGTCGCCCGGCCGGGCAGGGTGAGCGGGTGCGTCATCCGTCCCACGTGCCAGAGCTGGGCGAAGATCGTCCCGCCGGCGGCGTGGACGGCTTCGGTGACCTCGCGCCATCCGGCGACCTGCGCGTCCGTGACCAGGCCCGGGACGCCGGGGCCGCCCTTGCCGAGGACGTGCGGCCACAGCCCCTCGGTGACGATCAGCCCGGCCGACGCGCGCTGCGCGTAGTAGGTCCCGGTCAGCGGGTGCGGGACGCCGGTCGCGTCGTCGGCGCGCCCGCGCGTCATCGGCGCCATCACGATCCGGTTGGACAGCGTCAGGTGGCGGCCTTCGTAGGGGGTCAGCAGCGGGCTGGTCATCGGCTCGGCCTTTCGATCGCGGTGGCTTCGACTTCGATACGCCAGTCGGGTTGAGCGAGGGAGGACACCTCCAGGAGCGTGTCGGCCGGGTAGGGCTCGCTGAGGAACTCCGCGCGGAGCCGGATGACGTCGTCGAGGTCGGCCGCCATGTCCCGGACGAAGATGCCGATCTTCACGACGTCGGCCAGGTCGGCGCCCGCCGCCGCCAGCACGCGCTGGACGTTCCGGAACGCCTGGCGCCCCTGGTCGAGGAAGCCGCCGGGCACCGTCCTCCCCTGCTCGTCGATGCCGGCCTGCCCCGACACGTGGATGAACCCGCCGGCCCGGACGGCCTGGGAGATCCGGTACGGCTCGTACCAGTCGGGGGTCGTGGCGATGCGTTCGATCATGCTCTGCTCCAAGTGCATGTACATGCATGAGTTGTATGTACATGCAGATATTGGCATTGCATGTAAGCTGGTGTCAATCAGGAAGCGGGTGCGGGATGAGCGTGGACGAGAAGGCGGCCGCCACGGCGGACGATCTGATCTGGGACGGCGTCGTGACCCTCCACGGGCGCGTCGAGCACCGGCTCGCCAAGGCGCTCCAGGGCCGCCACGGCATCGGCCTCTCGGAGTACCGGGCGCTGTGCCGGCTGTCCCGCGCCGACGACGGCGAACTGCGGATGCAGGAGCTGGCCGACCTCATCGGCCTCAACCAGAGCTCCGTGAGCCGCCTCGTCGCCCGGCTGGAGTCCGCCGGGCTCACCCGCCGCGACATGTGCCCCAAGGACCGCCGCGGCGTCTACACCGTCATCACGGACGAGGGCCGCACCGTCCAGCGGAACGCGGCCCCCACCTACGCCGAGACCCTCACCGAGACCCTCGACGACGCCGCGAAGGACCCCGCGCTCGCCCCGCTCGTGGCCACCCTCCGCCTTTGAGCCGCCCGCATGCGTGAGCGCGCGGTCCCGGGTGGGGCCGCGCGCTCGTGGGCTGAATCAGTTGGATGCCGGGATCTCCCGGCGGGCCACCGGCTCGGCGGTCGCCGGGGCGGGGGCGTCCGCGGCGGTCGTCAGGGCCTTGAACCGGCGCAGGCGGAGGCTGTTGCTGACCACGAAGACCGACGAGAACGCCATCGCGCCGCCGGCGATCATCGGGGTGAGCAGGCCGGTCGCCGCGAGCGGCAGCGCCGCCACGTTGTAGGCGAACGCCCAGAACAGGTTGCCCTTGATGGTGCCGAGCGTGCGGCGCGACAGGCGGATCGCGTCGGCCGCGGCCCGCAGGTCGCCCCGGACGAGGGTCAGGTCGGACGCCTCGATCGCCACGTCCGTCCCCGTGCCCATCGCGAGGCCCAGGTCGGCCTGGGCGAGCGCGGCGGCGTCATTGACCCCGTCGCCCACCATCGCCACGGTCCGTCCCTCGGACTGGAGGCGCTTGACGACATCCACCTTGTCCTGGGGCAGGACTTCGGCGATGACCTCGTCGATCCCGACCGTGTCCGCGACCGTCCGGGCCACGGTCTCGTTGTCCCCGGTCAGGAGGACGGGGCGCAGGCCGAGGGCCTTCAGCTGGGTGATCGCCTCGCGGGAGGTCGGCTTGACCTGGTCCGCGACGGTGATCACCGCGCGGGCAGCGCCGTCCCAGCCGACCGCGACGGCGGTGCGGCCGAGCGACTGCGCCTCCGCCATGGCGCGCTCCAGGCCGGGGGTCAGCTGCTGCGACCACTCGGCCAGGAGCTGCGGACGTCCCGCCAGGACGCCGTGACCGTCCACGACTCCCTGGACGCCGAGGCCCTCGACGTTCGCGAAGTCCTCGACCGTGCCCAGATCGCCGGCCCTTTCCAGGGCGCCCTTGGCGATCGCCTGGGCGATCGGGTGCTCGGACGCGTTCTCCAGCGCCCCGGCCAGGCGCAGGACGTCGGCTTCGGCCACGCCGTCGGCCGTGATGACGTCGACCAGGGCCATCTTCCCGGTGGTGACGGTGCCGGTCTTGTCCAGGACGACGGTGTCGATCGCGCGGGTCGACTCCAGCACCTCGGGGCCCTTGATCAGGATGCCGAGCTGCGCGCCGCGCCCCGTCCCGACCATGAGGGCGGTCGGGGTGGCGAGGCCGAGCGCGCACGGGCAGGCGATGATCAGCACGGCGACGGCGGCGGTGAACGCGCCGGCGAGGGGTTCGCCGGTGCCGATCCAGAACCCGAGCGTGCCGATCGCGAGCGCGATCACGATCGGGACGAAGATCCCGGAGATCCGGTCGGCGAGCCGCTGCACCTGCGCCTTGCCGGTCTGCGCCTCCTCCACCAGCCGCGCCATCTGGGCGAGCTGGGTGTCGGAGCCGACGCGGGTCGCGCGCACCAGGAGGCGGCCGCCCGCGTTCACGGTCGCGCCGGCCACGGTGTCACCCGGCCCGACCTCGACCGGGACGGACTCGCCCGTCAGCATGGAAGCGTCCACGGCGGACGAGCCCTCCTCGACCGTCCCGTCCGTGGCGATCTTCTCGCCGGGCCGGACGACGAACACGTCCCCCGCGGAGAGGCCGTCGACCGGGATGCGCTCCTCGCGTCCGTCCCGGATGACCGTGACGTCCTTGGCGCCCAGCTCCAGCAGGGCGCGCAGGGCCGAGCCTGCGCGGCGCTTGGACCGCGTCTCGAAGTAGCGTCCGGCCAGGATGAACATGGTCACCCCGGCGGCGGCCTCAAGGTAGATGTTCATCGACCCGTCCGAGCGGGTCATCGAGAACTCGAAGCCGTGCTTGATGCCGAGCTCGCCGGCGGTGCCGAAGAACAGCGCCCACAGCGACCAGCCGAACGCGGCGAGCGTGCCGAGCGAGATCAGCGTGTCCATGGTCGCCGCGCCGTGCCGCAGGTTGATCGCCGCGGCGCGGTGGAACGGCCAGCCCGCGTACACGACGACCGGCGCGGCGAGCGTCAGCGACAGCCACTGCCACCCCTCGAACTGGATCGCCGGGATCATCGCCATCGCGATGACCGGCACCGACAGGACGACCGACGTGATCAGCCGCTGGCGCAGCGGGCGCAGGCCGTCGTCCGGCTCCGGTTCCCCGCCGGACGCGGGGGCGGCCGGCAGGGCGGCGCTGTAGCCGGCCTGCTCGACCGTGGTGATCAGCTCGTCCGGGGACACTCCCGGGGCGAACTCGACGCTGGCCTTCTCGGTGGCGTAGTTGACCGTCGCGGTCACGCCGTCCATCTTGTTGAGCTTCCGCTCGATGCGGTTGGCGCACGACGCGCACGTCATCCCGCCGATCGCCAGCTCGATACGCCCGGACTCGATATCCGTGCTCATCGCTCCTCCTCTGCCTTGATCGTGCGGGACGTTCAGTGCGTGTGCGGCTGGTCGTCGTGCCCCGGCTCCTCCGCCGGTACCCCGGCATCGCCGGCGTGCACGGTGAACTCGGCCGTGCGGACCTTGCCGCCGTGCTTGAAGTCCAGGTACAGACGGTATGCGCCGGCGCTGGGCGCCTCGGCGAAGAACGTGATGCCGGGGCCCGGCTTCGTCTCGCCGTCGCCCGGTTCCCCGTCCGGGTGGACGTGGAGGTAGGCGAGGTCGCCCTGCCGCAGCGCGACCAGGTGCCCGTAGGCCTCCAGGTACGGCTGCAGGTCGGTGACAGGCTTACCGTCCTTGCTGACCGTGAGGGTGAGTTCGGTGGACTTGCCGGGAGTGAGACCGCCGGTGAGCCTGACCTCGTACCCGTCCACCTTCGCGACCTGCTCGGGCTTCGGCAGCGGCGTGCGCCGCAGATCGCCCGGGGCGAAGATGTCGGTGCCGAGGGTGAGCTGCCGTGTCGCGCCGTCCGGCTGGATGTCGGTGAAGAACCGGTACACGCCGGGCTCCGGCAGTTCGATCGGGACGGTCCAGACGCCGCTCCCGACCTCGGTCGGGTGCAGGTGCTGGAAGCCGGACAGGTCGCGCTGCGCGACGATCAGGTGCAGGCGCTTGCCGTGCAGCGGCTTGAACCCGGTGACGGGCTTGCCGTCCGGCCCGTTGATGGTGAACCGGAAGTCGGTCTTCTCCCCGGGGGTCAGGGTCGTCCTGCGCGGGGTCAGCGTGTAGCCGTCCTCGGAAACCTGGAGGCCGCCGGGCGCGTGCGGCGCGGCTTCGCCGCCGTGGCCGCCGCCGTGCCCGCCGCCGGTGTCGCCCTCATGGGACGCCATCTCCGCCGTGCCGCCGACGGGGCCGACCGCCTTGCCGATCCCGGCGGTGCCGCCGAAGACGACGGCGAGGCCCAGGGCGTAAGCGCCCACCTTCGTCGCGCTGTTCATGCCGATCCACTCCGCTCGGTTGCTCACCGTGCGCACCCCGCCCGGAGGCAGGGCGCCCGCCGGTCATGACTTCAGTACGTATCCGGCCTCTTCGACGGCGTCCTTGACCTGGGCGGTGTCGAGAGGGGCCTCGCTGGTGACGGTGACGCTGCCGGTCGCGAGGTCGACGTCGACGGCGGTCACGCCGGCGATCTGCTCGACCTCTTCGGTGACCGAGCTCACGCAGTGGCCGCAGGTCATCCCGGTGACGGTGTAGGTGGCGGTGCTCATGCGCATCTCCTTCTCATTTACCCCGAGGGGGTATCTTGACGCCCTCATGCTGTCATAACCGGACGCCTATGCCAACCCCTAGGGGGTATGTGTCTATTTCGAGATCCGGGTCACAGCGGTCCGCGGAGTTATCCACAGGGTTGTGGACGACGTTCCGGCGGCGCGGCCCGTCGCGGATACTGAAGCCATGCCTGAGCTACCTGAGGTGGAGGCGCTGGCGGGGTTCCTGCGGGAGCGCGTGGTCGGCCACGTCGTCGCCCGCGTCGATGTTCTCGCCATCTCCGCGCTGAAGACGTACGACCCGCCGGTGACCGCGCTTGGCGGGCTGACCGTCACCGGCGCGTCCCGGCACGGCAAGTTCCTCGACCTGGACGTCGACGGGCTGCACCTCGTGATCCACCTGGCCCGCGCCGGCTGGCTGCGCTGGCGGGACGAGATCCCGGCCAAGCCCGTCCGGCCCGGCGGCAAGAACCCGCTCGCGCTGCGCGTCCACCTGGACGACGGCGCCGGCTTCGACCTCACCGAGGCCGGGACGAAGAAGGGCCTCGCGGTCTACGTCGTCCGCGACCCGGCGGACGTGCCGGGCGTCGCGTCCCTCGGCCCCGACCCGCTGGCCGACGCGTTCACGGCCGCGGCGCTCGCCGCGATCGTCAACGGGAAGCGCACCCAGATCAAGGGCCTGCTGCGTGACCAGAAGGTGATCGCGGGCATCGGGAACGCCTACTCCGACGAGGTCCTGCACGTGGCGAAGATGTCCCCCTTCAAGATCGCCGCGACGCTGACCGAGGAGGACGTCGCCGTCCTGCACCAGGCGATCGTCACCACGCTGCGGGACGCGGTGGAGCGCTCGCGCGGCCTCGAGGCCCAGGACCTCAAGGGCGAGAAGAAGACCGGCCTGCGGGTGCACGGGAAAGCCGGCCAGAAATGCCCCGTGTGCGGCGACACGGTCCGGGAGGTGTCGTTCGCCGATTCGGCGCTGCAGTACTGCCCCACTTGCCAGACCGGCGGCAAGCCGCTCGCCGACCGCCGCATGTCGCGCCTGCTCAAGTAGCCTGCTCGGCTGAATCCGGCCGCCGGGCCCTGACACCGGGCAGGGGCGGCGTATCGTGTCGCGAGTCAACCGCGGTGATCACCTTGCTCAGGAGCCACCATGGGATACCCCCCGCCCCCACCCCCCGGGCCTGGTGGCCCTGGTTACGGACCACCGCACCCGGGCTACGCCCCGCCGCCCGGCCGCGCGCCCGCCCAGCCCGGCTACGGCTATCCGCCGCAACAGGGACATCCCATCCCGCAGCAACTGGGCTACCCGCCGCCCCAGCAGGCCGGGTATCCGCCGCAGCAGGCCGGCTACCCGCCCGCTCAGCAGGGCGGTTACCCGCCGCAGCAGCCGCAGGTGCCTCCGCAGGGCGCCCCGGACCTCTACGGCTCGCCGATCCTCGTCTACGACCAGCCGGCGCAGTTCTTCTCGACCGAGGCCAACTACACGGTGTGGAGCCCGCAGGGACAGCCCGCCGCCTACGTCCGGGAAGAGGGCGTGAGCGGTGCGAAGAAGGCGTTCCGGGTCATCAACCAGGCGAGCCAGACCAAGGCCGAGCGCAAGCTGACGATCTACCGCCCCGACGGGATGCCGTACTTCCTCTTCTACAAGCCGTACGGGTTCATGGGCACGCCCCAGATGCAGGTGCTCACCCCGCAGGGCGGCCTCATCGGGTACCTGCGCAAGCGGGCGCTGCGCGGCTGGGAGATCCTGACCGCGCAGGAGCAGCAGATCGGCTACTACGAGCTGCTGAGCGGCCGGGTCACCGACTGGCAGCAGCAGGAACTCGCCCGCATCCAGCGCGGCTTCGACGGCTACGGGGAGTTCCTGTCGCAGATGTTCACCGGCGCCGACCGCTACGTCCTGCAGATGCACGTCCAGCCACCGGAACCGATGCGCACCCTCATCCTGGCCTGCCCCTTGGCCTTCGACACGGCCGTCTCCCAGAACCGCAGCATCGGCGGCTGGATCTAGCCGACCCGGCCGAGGCCGCCCTGGTATGGTGCCGCCGACCGAGTCATCCAGCCGTCCGCACGAGTATGCGGAGCCTCGAGAGCACCCGCCGCCGCGCCGGACGAACACGACCGGTCGCCGCTGACGACGTCCCCGACCGGGCCTCGATCTCGTCGCCACGATCGAGTGTGAGGGTGGACGGCGCCACGGCGGTGTTGATCGCTGCTCTCCGTGAGAAGTCCCGCGAACACGAAGCGTGAATTGTCTTGCACCAGTAGCCGCCGCAGGTGAGGAGCATGGACCGCTGGTGCAATGAGTCAAGGCCCAGGGCGGAAGCCGGTAGCCCGATCCTGATGTTCAGAGGTGGGACAACTCAGTTGCCACGCGGTTGATGTAGGCGGGCGCGGCGAGGCGGATCGTCTCTTCGGAGACGTCACCGGTGTGCGCTTCGACGGCCAGGTTGACGCCAGGTGTTCCGGGGCCGCCGAAGAGCTGGCGGAGAAGATCGAGTCCTTCTGATGCGATGGCCCCCACGCGAGGGTCCCGGACGAGCACGATGAAGGCCGCCGTGACTTCCCGGATGGGAACGGTGGCCATGATCCGGTAGACATCGCCTGCATCCTTGTTGGTGAGGCGGTCTGGGTGGGTGTGGACCTTGGCGTGACGTTCGGCGATCTTGTAAGCCTTGGCGATCAGGAGGGCCGCAGGGCAGGCAACGTTGGCGGTCACGCAGCGCTCATCGGCCGGATCGAGACTTTGGATGACCATAGGGGAGCGGTTGACGGCGCAGACCTCCAGGCCGGTGACCCACCGTGCGGTCATTTTCCCGTGCGGAGGGATCTTGGCACTCCTGCTTCCGGTCTTGTTTGCGAGTTCCTTGCCAACAAGGATGTCCAGTTCGATCGGGACGTCCTTGCCGTCCACCTGTTCGGTGCGCGCCCACAGGCCCGGCTGGTTGTCTTGCATCAGGGTGAATCCTGCAGTCCGCAGTGCTTCGTCGACAAGCGGTTGATCACCCAGCACGTCAGGGTCAAGGCTTAGATCGGCATCGGAGGTGAAGGGCGCATTCCGCATAGAGGCGCCGGGCGTACGCAAGTAGACGGCTTGGGCCCCGACGACGGTGAGTGCTGCCAGGTGTGGGCGGAGGGCCGTGAGGCCATCGAGTAGAACTCGCCGTGAGGCGATGACCAACTGATTCCGGTCGAGGCCCTCAGGGACCTTGGCCATGTCGGACTCCTCCGCTTTCTCTGAACCGGCCATATTCCTGCTGTGGCTAGCCGATGCTGTCGGCATTCGAGGCTAGACCCAGAGAGCATGATCAGGATGGCAGTCGGTCCAACTGCCACAGAGAGGTGTTTTCCTCCATGTAACCCAGGAGCGCTTGGCCCTCTGAGGGCATCCGGCCGGGGCCGGAGAGGCAATCTATGACAAGCTGGCTCAAAGCAACCCGAAGTACCCCCGCGTCGTCTACGGTCCGCGCAAAAACTACCGGGTCGTGGGCCCGCAGTAGGAAAACATCCCCCCCCTTATCGACCCGCAACAAGCCGAGTTCGTCCCCGATTTCGTCGGGCAGGCGTGGTGTGCCAGCGGGGTGATACAGCATCAACTGCCCCCCCACAGCCAAAGGCGCCACCGCGCGCGCGGCATATGACCCTGTTAGGGCGATCTGCTGTCTGTATTCCTCAGGCAGTGCGCGCAGCGCCTTGAACACTGCCTCGATGCCGTTCGGGGCGATCATCCGTACGTAAGAGTTATGCCGCAAGAGTCGGTAACTCTCGGCACGGACGCGCAGTAGTTGCGGCCAGTCCACAAATGTGATGATCCGGCCCTCACGGCGGATCAGCAGTTGATCCTCCATGGTATCGAGGAGCCGGGAGACATAGGGCAGGCTGAGTTCGGTGGTATCGGCGAGTTCAGTGGCGCGGTACGGCGGGGTGACATCGGCGAGGAGCCGTACAAGCCGACCAGCTTTGAGTCCGGCCAGAGTTGCCTTGCTTCTACTGGCAGTCCTCGACTGCGGAGAGCGGCTTGCGCTCTGGGTGTAGATGGTGATGGCCGGTCGGGAGACTCGCAGGGACGCGTTTCCGGTCAGGTCGATGTACCCAATGCCGTACTCACGTAGCAGTGCTTGGACGCGTGGTGAGATCCAGGGGGCGATCACGACAAGGTTCGTGTAGTGGTTCACCTGTCGCAGCAGGCTCCACTTGGGCAGCAACTGCTCTTCCACCAAGCGGGCGGAAACGCTCCTCTTCAGGTCGATCATCAACTGGGTGAGGACACTGTCGCCATCCGCCTTCACCTCGACCAAGGCGTCCAACGGGCGGTCCCCCTTTGCCTCCTGCATGGGTGGCTGGACGGAGACCTGCCAGCCGGAGCCCAGCAGGTCGCGCAAGACGGTCAGCCCCTGCTCGAGGAGCGAGTCCGGAGTCAAGTCGTCGGGGCTCACCTTGTCATCTTGACATGAGGGCTCTGGTTCCATCCAGGCAAACTTGCTTGATTGGCCGACTTTTCTCGTCGAGGCAAGTTGGTGATCCAGGCAAGTTTGCTTCGATCGCCTACTTGCCTCGTCGAGGCAAGTAGGCGTTTTAGGCAAGTTACGAGTCAGGCCCCGGCGAGGGACCGGGGCCTGAGGGTTGAGGAACGGAGCCGGAACGGGGAGGGCTCGTTCAGCGGACCTTGGGGACGTTGCCGAAGAGCGGGGCGACCTGGGTCCAGCGGTGGAGCTGGCAGCCGTCCGCGCGGGTGAACTTGGTGTCGATGTCCTTGCCCTGCCAGGTGCCCTTCACCGTGGCGATCTCAGGACCGCCGTAGATGTCGGTGCACATGGCGTCCTTGGGGACGGGCTTGAAGGGTTCCTTGGCCTTGGTCAGGGCCGCGCATGCGTCGGCGGCCTTCGGATGGGTACCGCCAGGAGGGCCGCAGGTCAGCGTCCAGGTCTTGGCGGGGGCCTCCGCGGAGGCCCTGACCGTGATGGTGAGGGAGTCACCCGGGGTGCCGGAGGGCTGCACGGACATCGTGCCGGACGGCGCTTCGGCGGGGTTTCCGTTGGCCTGTTCATCGCCGCAGGCGGCCAAGGTCAGGAGCATGGCCAGCCCAGGCGCTGCGAAGAGAAGCGTCCGATACCGCATGCGTGATTCGACGCAGGGCGGGTGCGCGGGGTTCCATGGGGGTGTGTTGACGTCCTCCCTGAAGGCCGGGGATTCCAACCGTCCCCTATACGGAGAGGAGAGTGGGTTGAGGTTCGCGGTTCATCGGCCCGCCCGACGGCGTGCCTCCCCGCGCGGCCATCCACCAGGCGTGCTGTTCAACAGCCAGGTTCCAGACGTACCGGGCGTGCGAGCAATGCTCCAGCAGCCCCGCCTCCTGGGCAGGGGTGGGACACAGCCGGTACCGCGACACGCCCCGCAACCTACCGACCGCCACCGACAAAACCCGGACCGACAAAACCCGGACCGACAAACCAGGAGGCCAAAGTGCCGACGTGTTCCGCGTTTCCTCCCCGCCCTCAAGGACGGGGTCTCCACGCTGTAGGTATCCAATGAATTTCGGGGAAGACGTGCCGGCCGTGGGCGCGGCCGACGTTCCGCAGGACGGCTACCTGCTGGACGTCCGGGAGCAGGACGAATGGGATGCGGGTCACGCGCCCGAGGCCGTCCACATCCCCATGCGGCAGCTCGGCGATCGCGCCGGGGAGATCCCCCGCGACCAGGATGTCTTCGTGATCTGCCGGTCCGGGCAGCGGTCCGCGCAGGTGACGGTGGCGCTGAACCAGGCGGGCTGGCTGGCGAAGAACGTCGACGGCGGGATGAAGGGCTGGGCGGAGGCCGGGCGCCCGATGGAGGGCGCCGGCGACGGCCCGCCGTATGTGGCGTGATCTCCCTTTTGGGTGGTTGACGGTCGGTTGTACGATCGGGGCTGACCGATAACCGCGGGAGCTCGGGCCACAAGCCGGGCTGAGAGGGCGGCCGTGCAGGGCGCCGCCGACCGCATGAACCTGTCCGGGTAATGCCGGCGTAGGGAGCGTGCCCCGTGACGTCCGATGTCGAGAAGCGCCCTCGGGACGAGCGGCCGAACAACGAGGTCCCCTTCACCCTCGACGAACCCGCCCCCCGGGTCCTCGGGTTCTGGGACCAGAGCGCGTTCTGGGCCAACCTCGGCGTCAGCCTCCTGGCCTTCTCCGGTGCCTACACCGTCCTCGCGCCGGACGCCGACGGCAGGCCGACCATCTCCATCATGGCGGGCATCGTCGCCATGGCCGTCGGGACGATCATCGGCGGGCTGATGCTCGGGCTCGCCGCGGTCCCGGGCGCCCGCACCGGGCAGCCCGCGATGGTGCTGCTGCGCGGCCTGTTCGGCGCGCGGCTGTCGTACGCGCCGACGATCCTGAACATCGCGCAGCTCGTCGGCTGGGGGACGTTCGAGCTGATCGTCATCGCGGACGCGGCCCGTGAGCTGTGGGACGGGGTGCCGCGCTGGGGCTACGTGATCGCCGCCGGAGCGATCACCACCGTGCTGACGGTCTGGCCGCTCGGCTCGGTGCGGCTGCTGCGCCGGTACGTGACGGTCGCGGTGGCGATCGCGCTCGTCTACTTCTACGTGGAACTCGTCCGGCAGCCGCTGCCCGACCTCACGCAGGGCTCGTGGGGCGGCTTCTGGATCGGGGCGGACGCGGCGCTGGCCGTGTCGATCTCCTGGGTGCCGGTCGCCGCCGACTACACCCGGCATTCCCGGACGGAACGGGCGGCGTTCGGCGCGGCGTCCGTCGGCTACTCGGTCACGCAGATCATCGCCTACGTCCTCGGCCTGCTGGCGCTCGCGCTGGTCGCGGGCGACAGCACCCGGATCTTCGACCCGTTCCTCGGCGCCACGCTCGGCGTGGTCTTCTTCGCGATCTTCGTGCTGCGGGAGGCGGACCAGTCGTTCGCCGACACCTACTCCACCGCCGTCTCGATCCAGAACCTCTTCCCGCGCGCCGACCGCCGGGTGCTGAGCGTGCTGCTCGGCGCGGGCATCACCGTCCTCGCGCTGGCCCTGGACATCGGCGACTACGCGGGCTTCCTGACCCTGATCGGCTCGGTCTTCGTCCCGATGCTGGGCGTCCTCGCCGCCGACTTCTTCCTCGGCCGCCGCCACGACCCGCGCGCGGAAGCCTCGCCAGGCGGCGAGGGAGCGGCGGCGTCCGGCACGGACGCGGCGCCGGCTGAGGCGGGGGCCGTGCCATCCCCCGCCGGCGCCCCTGCCGAGAGCGCCGGGGCGTTGTCCAAGGCGGCGGCCGCGGCGCCGCTGGACGGGTGGGACGTTTCGCGGCGGGCGCCGTCGCGGTGGGGGATGATCGGCGCGTGGGCGGCCGGCTTCGTCGTCTACCAGCTGATCAACCCGGGCACGGTCGAGCACTGGGCGGGGTTCTGGCGGGACGTCCAGGCCGCGCTGCACTTCGTCCCGCAGAGCTGGATGAGCGCCTCACTCCTGTCGTTCCTGGTCGCCGGGGTCGCCGCTCTCCTCATCGGCAGGGTTACTAGGCGGTAGCCTTACCAAAAGGTAAGGTGCACGTGGCAATTTACGATGCAAGTTACCCGGCGGCGTGCCGGAGTCCGGTGGCACGATGACTGACGTGTACCAGCACGTCCATGATCCGATCGCGCGGGCCGTCATCGAGAGCGCCGCCGACGCCATCGTGGCCGTCGACCAGCGGCATCGGGTGACCGTGTGGAACCCGGCCGCCGAGCGCATGTTCGGCTGGAGCGCCGCGGAGATGATCGGGCGCGTCCCGCCGATCGTCCCGGACGAGCTGAAGGCCGAGCACAACGCCGTCCAGGAGCGGCTGCTCACCCGGCCGGCCGGCGAGGGCGAGAACGGGCAGATCTCGATCGCGACCCGCCGGTTCCACCAGGACGGCCGCCTCATCGACGTGCGCATCGACACGAGCCTGCTGAAGGACCCGAGCGGGACGATGCTCGGCTGGATGGGCGTGTACCACCCGGTCGAGGAGGACGAGATCGTCCAGCACCACATGGCCGAGCGGGCCCGGCTCGTCCGTCGGCTGAACGACATCGTCGCCGACCTGAACGCCGAACTGGACCTCGGCGTCGTCCTCGACCGGATCACCACCGCGCTGCTCGAGCTGACCGGCGCCGACGCGGGCGGGTTCGTGCGGATCGAGGGCGAGAGCCTCCGGCTGGTCAGCATGTCCGGGCTGCCCGAGCACATGCGGGGCCGGACGGCGGAGCTGCGGACGAGCCTCGTCGGGGAGCTGCTGCGGTCCGGGAAGACGGTCAAGCTCGCGACCGGTGAGCGGCGGCTCGGCGACCTGATCTGGTCTGAACTGCCCGGTCTGCACACGATCGCGCTCGGCCTGTCGTACCTGCAGAACCGGCCGTACGGGGCGCTCTACGCGCTGTTCTCCGGCAGCAAGGCCGGGCACACCGAGCTTGAGCTGCTGGAACTCCTCGCCGGGCACGCCGGCGTCGCGGTCGGCAACGCCGTCGCTTACGCGGAGGTCGTCCGGCAGCGGGCGCACGAGCGCGCGGTGATCGACTCCAGCGCCGACGGCATCGCCGTCCTCGACCACGACCTCGTCGTCCGGCAGTGGAACCCGGCCGCGCACGTCCTCACCGGCATCCCGCCGGAGGGCGCGATCGGCCGCCCGCTGCCGTTCGCCATGCCGGGGCTGGGCGAGATGCTGACGTTCCGGCTGGAGTCGGGGACGTGGCTGAACGTGCTGGCCGCCGAGATCGAGGAGACCGGCGAGCTGGTCGTCGACTTCCGCGACGTGTCCGAGGCGAAGGCCCTCGAAGAGGCCAAGGACCTGTTCCTCGCCACGACCAGCCACGAGCTGCGCACCCCGATCACGGTCGTGCAGGGGTTCGCGTCTACGCTGGTCAACCGGTGGGACGAGATGGCCGACGCCGACCGCCGCACCGCCGTCGCCACCATCGCCGAACGCGCCCAGTCGCTCGGCCGCCTGGTCGAGCACCTCCTCCTCGGCTCCCGCGCGGGCGCCGACGAGCTGGCCGTGACGATCGAGTCGTTCAACCTGACCCGGGTTCTGGAAGGCGTCGTCGCGGGTTTCCGGTCCCTGTCGCCCCTGCACCGCGTCGAGCTGGAGATAGAGCCCGGTCTGCCGTCCTGCAGGGGGGACGCGATGGCGACCGACATCGTGCTCGGCCAGCTGCTGGAGAACGCGTTCAAGTACTCCCCGGACGGCGGGACGGTCAGCGTCCGCGCCCGCTGTGAGGGCACCGACATCGTCGTGACGGTCGAGGACGAGGGGATCGGCATCCCGGCCGGCGACCATGAGCGCATCTTCGAGCGGTTCGTCCAGGGCGAGTCGGGGGACCGCCGCCGTTTCGGCGGAATCGGACTCGGTCTCTACATCGTCAAACGGCTGACGGAGGCACAGGGCGGGAGAATTTCAGCCCATCCGGCTGAACGTGAGACAAATCACATGGAATCACGCAAAGTCTCGATACGCGCCGAAGCGGCCGAAATGGAACGAACCATAAACCCTCCGCACACGCTCCTGCGGACCGCGGACGGCCGCGGACCCGCAGGTGGCGCGCGTGCGGGCGACGGAACATGCATGCGCCTCGTGCTGCGCGGCGCCGGCTGACCGCCCGTTGGCCACTCACCGTGAGGACACTCCCTCCCCGGTGGCCGGTGAGACCGTTGTGACCTGGGCGTTCAGCGGACTCGACGGGTGGCAACCTTGGCTGGTGCGAGAAAGTACGGTGACCGCAGGGTGTGATGGACGAAACGAGCGCGGTAGGCATGAGTCCGCCGTCGGCTGGATAGATCTTTGATGGTTGCCGTTGGTGACGAGATTCCGTTCGGGGGTGATCACCGTGACCGAACGACCGGTGACTCGTTGTGCAGGTGATGCACTCGATCGTCTGGGTTTCCGGCCTTGGACATCAGGGCATTTCGGTCGTACCGGAAGAGCGACGGCGGGACTCGTCCGAGTAAGCGGAACCACGGGGAGGTGAGGGCGTCGAGCGTCGTACTGCTGCCACACGCACCGTCCAGCGTCGCGGTCGCCCGCAGGCGCCTCAGCTCGGAGCTGGCCGGCTCGGGGGTCTACGAGTCGGTCGTGGACGACGCGAGCGTCATCGTCAGCGAACTCATCAGCAACGCGCTCCGGCACGCGCGCCCGTTGCCGTCCGGCCAGGTCAAGCTCTGCTGGCTGCGCCGCGGCGACCTCCTCGAACTGGAGGTCAGCGACGGCGGCGCCATGACCGAGCCCCGGCGCGGCCCGGGCACGCTGTCCTCGCTCGGCGGGCGCGGACTCGGCATCGTCGAGGCCCTGTCGGACGGCTGGGGAGTGCGCCACGAGGACGGCTCCACCACGGTCTGGGCCGTCCTGCGCACTCCCAGGTCAGGCGCCGAGAACGGAAGATCCGCCCCCGTCGGGATGCATGCCGTCCCCGATCTGGCCGACTTCCCGGACCTCCTGGACGAGCCGGACGAAGATCTTTGCCACCGAACGAGGAATGGAACGGCCCCAAGTAGGGCATATCCGGCTTAGGAGGACCCCGCCTGGAAGGAACCCCGCCCTACCTTGTATGGTCCTCCCAAAGCTCGGGCGATGTCGTGCCCCCGTCGACACCGCCCGAGCTGTTTTTATTTCTTTGCTCTCGGCGTCGGCCCGGGGCCTCCTTCAACGACAAAGTGCGATCGCTGGCATCGACTCCGACTCGCCTAGCGGCTCGCAGCGCGATCAGGTTCTCGCTTCGTCGCGGAGGGTCGGGCAGGACATGCACCGGGGGCCGCCCCGGCCGGTGCCCAACTCGCTGCCGCTGATCCGGATCACTTCGATGCCCGATGCCTCTAGCTGGGCGTTCGTTTCTATGTTGCGTTCGTAGGCGACGCATAGGCGGGGCGCTACGGCCAGAGTGTTGTTGCCGTCGTCCCATTGTTCGCGTTCCGCGGTTACCGGGTCCAGGCCGGTGTCGATCACCTTGAGGCGGTCCAGCCGCATTGCTTCGGCCGCGGCTTCGAGGAAAGGACGCGGTTCTGAGACGCGTAGGTCGCCGTTGGCGAGGGTGACCTTGTGGGCCATCAGGGAATGGGCGACCGGCGGGTACATGACGACGGTGTCCACGTCGACCATGGTGCAGACCGTGTCGAGGTGCATGGTCGCTCGTTCTTGGGCGATGGGCACCGCTAGGACGGTGTGCGCCAGGCCGGCGTCGAAGACCTGGCGTGCCAGGCGTTCTACGCCGGCGGGGGTTGTGCGTTCGCCGGTTCCCACTGCGATCACGCCGGGGCAGAGGAGGAGGACGTCGCCTCCCTCGACGTGTTCGAGGGATGGCGAGTAGACCGGTTCGACGCCCGCGAAGCGGGGGTGGTGGGCGTAGACCAGGGCGGTCAGGGCCGACTCGCGGCGGCGGGCTTCCATGGCCAGGCTCGTCACCGCCACTCGGTCGCCTATCCAGGTGCTGTTGTCGCGGGTGAACAGCAGGCCGGGGAGCGGGTCGATGATGAAGTCGAGCGTGTCCATGAGGCGGTAGACCAGGCCGTGCCCCAACTTGAGCTCCTCGTGGGCCAGGCCGCCGATCAGGGTCTGGGTGAGGTTCTCCGGGTCGAGGTCGCGCAGGTAGTCCTCGACTATGCGGCGGAGCTGATCGCCTAGGCGCAGGTCGA
Source organism: Actinomadura latina NBRC 106108 (assembly GCF_001552195.1). GTDB lineage: Bacteria > Actinomycetota > Actinomycetes > Streptosporangiales > Streptosporangiaceae > Spirillospora > Spirillospora latina. The sequence goes on along the minus strand of NZ_BCQS01000001.1, from coordinate 78,928 downwards.
TGACGGCGTCGGCTATCGCCTGGTCCCGGGCCGCCTCGTATTCGAGGGCGTCCTGCAGCAGTTCGGTCAGGTAGAGGACCTCGACGCCGCGCGAGCGGAGGGCCTCCGCGAACGCGTCGTGCTCCTCCTGGGCGCGGCCCGCCCAAGGGATCGCGTCGAACAGCAGTTTGTCGCTGTTGCGCGGGGTGAGGCGTTTCAGTTCCGCGCCGGGACGATGCAGGAGGACGGTCCGCAGCCGTCCGACCTCGCTGGTGACCCGGTGCTGGTGCGCTGTCTTGGCTGCCGTCACTCTTCGCAGTGTATGTGCCAGCATGCGAGCGTGATCGGAAGGACCGCGGCGCTGCCGCTTCACCTGACGTCCGCGACGATGCTGCGGGTGTCGGCCGAAGGCGTTGCGACGGCGCTGGTCCTGACGGTCGAGGCGCGGACGGGGAACGCCGCCACCGCGGGGTATCTGCAGACCGCCATGACGCTCCCGTACGTGCTCAGCGGGCCGATCATCGGCAACGCGCTGGACCGGGTGCGCAGGCCGCGTTCCGTGGCGGTCGTGCTGGCCGCCTGCTACGCCTTCGCGACCGCGCTGCTGCTGGTGATGGCGGGGAGTTCGCCGCTCCTCCTCGCGCTGTGCGTCGCGGCGGTGATCGGGTGCACGGAGCCGATCGTCGTCGCGCTGACCAGTCTGCTGCCCCGGTTCGTCCCGGCTGGACGGCTTTCGCGTGCCTATGGGCTGGAGGCGTCGAGCTACAACCTCGCCGGTATCGCGGGACCGGGCCTGGCGGCGGGCCTGGCCGCGCTCGCCGGAGGCCAGTACGCGGGGACCGCTGTGATCGCGGTCGGGGTCGTGGGGCTGCTGACGCTGCCGCTGCTTCCCTTCCCGGGGCCGGACGTGAAGTCCGCGGGTGGCACGGAGACGGCCTCGCCGGACGGGCCGCGCTGGACGTCGGTGATCACGGGCGGGCTCGTCGTGCTGGCCGAAGGGCGGGTGCTGCGGGCGCTGACGGTGGCCACCACGCTCGCCTGGACGGGATTCGGCGGCGTCGCGGTCACGGCGGTGCTGCTCGCGGAGCACATCGGGGCGCCGCCGAGCGCGGGCGGGCGGCTGCTCGTCGCGCTCGCGGTCGGGTCGCTGATCGGGTCGCTCGCGTCCAGCCGGTGGCTGACGCCGAAGCACGCGGAGCCGGTCATGCTCGCCGGGCTGGTCGCGTTCGGCGCGGCGCTCGCGGCCCTCGCCGTGACCCCGTCGATGCCGTGGGCGACGGCGGCGTTCGTCGCGGCCGGGATCGCGGAAGGGCCGGTGTTCGCGGCGACGCTGATGCTCCGGCAGCGCGAGTCGCCGCCCGACCGGCTCGGCCAGGTCAACACGACGGCGGGCAGCCTCAAGATCGGCGCGTCGGCGGTGGGCGCCGCGCTGACCGCCGCCGCCGCGGACGCGATCGGGCCCGTGGGGCTGGTGCTGGCGATCGCCGCGTTCCAGTTCGCGGGCGCCGCCGCCGGGCTGGTGCTGCTGCGCGCGACCTCGGCGTGAAAACCGGTCGACTTCCCGCATACCGCTCCGTAGTGTGCGGGGCATGTTCTTCGCAGCCGGCACCAGGACGCTCGCGGGCACCAGCCCGCTGAGCGCGGTGCCGGCTGCCTTCTCGGCAGTCGCAGCCGCCGCGGTCGTCGCCGGCGGCCTGCGAAGCTGACCCCTCTCCGTCCCGCCCTTCCGGAGAACCAGCGGAGGGGGGTGGTCGCAAGCACGGGTTCTCACCGGATCCACCAGTGAGGACAAGGCCGATGGCCAAGCAGCTATACGAGCGCGACAAGCCCCACCTCAACATCGGGACGATGGGGCACGTCGACCACGGCAAGACGACGCTGACCGCGGCGATCACGAAGGTGCTCGCCGAGCGCGGGCTGGCGTCCGCGGTGCCGTTCGACCGCATCGACCGCGCCCCCGAGGAGCGCGACCGCGGCATCACGATCAACGTCGCGCACGTCCAGTACGCGACCGCGACCAGGCACTACGCCCACGTCGACATGCCCGGGCACGCCGACTATGTCAAGAACATGATCTCCGGTGCCGCGCAGGTGGACGGGGCCGTTCTCGTCGTGTCCGCGCAGGACGGGGCCATGCCGCAGACGCGCGAGCACATCGTCCTCGCGCGGCAGGTCGGCGTCGAGCACATCGTCGTCGCGCTGAACAAGGCCGACATGGTCGAGGACGCCGAACTGCTCGACCTGGTCGAGCTGGAGGTCAGGGAGCTGCTCTCCGAGTACGGGTTCCCCGGCGACGAGGTGCCGATCGTGCGGGTGTCCGGGCTGCGCGCCCTGGAGGGCGACCCGTACTGGACGGCGCGGATCGGCGACCTGCTCGACGCGATCGACGGCTACGTGCCCGTCCCGCGGCGGGTGCTGGACAAGCCGTTCCTCATGCCGGTCGAGAACGTCCTGACGATCACCGGGCGCGGCACGGTCGTGACCGGGGTCGTGGCGCAGGGCGCGATACGGCTCGGGGACGCCGTGGAGGTCGTCGGGCTCGGCGAGTCGTTCGGGTCCGTCGCGACCGGGCTGGAGACGTTCGGGCAGGCGATGGACCGGGCCGAGGCCGGCGACAACACGGCGATGCTGCTGCGCGGCGTCAAGCGGGACCAGGTCAGGCGCGGGCAGGTGGTCAGCGCGCCGGGCGCGATCCGGCCGCACCTGCGGTTCCGGGCGCGGGTCCGGGTGCTGACCGCCGGCGAGGGCGGACGGTCCAGGCCGTTCTTCCACGGCTACCGGCCGCAGTTCCACTTCCGCACGACGGACGTGGCCGGGGCCGTCGACCTCGGCGGCGACGGCGGCATGGCCATGCCCGGCGACACCGTCGAGATGGTCGTCGAGCTGGGCAAGCCGGTGGCGATGACCGAGGGGCTCGGCTTCGCGATCCGCGAGGGCGGCCGGACGGTCGGCGCCGGCACGGTCGGCGCGCTGCTCGACTAGCGCGCCGCTCGAGTCGGGGGGCGGGGGTCCGGCGGAGGTATCCGCCGGGCCCCCCTAGTCTGGGGCGTGCGGAACAGTCGTCACACCAGGAGTGACCGCCCGGTCGCGTGAACCGCTGGCGGATGCGATCTTGATGTGGTGAGATTCCGGCATCACCCCCGCAGATAGCCCCCTTCTGGAGAATGTGTGCGATCCCCCCGCGCCCTGATTCCTCTGCTCTCGGTCTGCGCCGCCGCCGCGGTCGTCGCCGCGGCCGCCACCGGCGCCAGCATCGAGGGCCTGCCGGGCGGTGGCGGCCCCGCCCACGCCGACGCGCCCGCGCCCCGCCCCGCCGCCGTGACGATCAACGCGGTCACCTGGAACGTGTGCGGCGGCCCCGGCTGCCCGTCCGGCGCGGCGCCCGCGAAGCTCACCCGGCAGGTCGTCCAGCGGCTGCGCGCCACCGAGGTCGGCGGACGCAAGGTCAGGACCAACGCCGTCCTCCTGCAGGAGGTGTGCGAGGGGCACGTGCGCGCCTTCAAGAAGACCATGGGCACGTGGACGTGGGCGTTCGGCGCGTCCCCCGGCGGCGCGTCGTGCGCGCAGGGCCAGGGCAGGGCCGGCGTCGCCATCGGCACCGACGCCCCGCTCACCGGGACCCGCCAGGTCAAGCTCCCGGCCCCGGCCGGCCGGGCGCGCCTCGCCCTCTGCGGCGAGGTCCCGTCCTGGACGACCCGGGTGTGCGTCACGCAGCTCAGCCCGGCCGAGGGGAACGAGTGGCGGCAGAAGGAGGCCCGCGCTCTCGCCACCCTCGCGGGCAGCGGCCGCGTTCTCATCGGCGGCGACCTGGCCGCCGGGCCGGAGAGCCCGGCCCTCGACCCGCTCTACGGCGCCTACGCCGAATGCGACCAGTCCGGGGCGTCCCGGACGGGCGCGAAGACCCGGCAGGACTGGCGGGGCACCGCGGTCGAGAAGACCGACTACCTGTTCATCACCAAGTCGGCCGCCGTCTCCTGCAGCGTCCCCGCCACCCGCACCAAGGCGTCCGACCACCGCCCCATGTCCGCCGAGATCCGCTTCCCGTGACCGCGCCGCCGGGGCCAAGGCAACTCCCTGACCCCGGCGTCTGAACCTCGGCCGGCGGCGACCCCGGCAGTGCCTAAGACACTCCCCGGTCCTTGTCCTGCCAGTACGGGGCGCGGAGCTCGCGCTTGAGGATCTTGCCGGTGGGGTTGCGGGGGATCTCGTCGCGGCGTTCGACGGAGCTCGGGCACTTGAAGTGGGCCAGGTGCTCGCGGCAGTAGTCGATGAGGTCCTGCTCGGAGACGTCCGACGTGAGCACGACCAGCGCCTTCGGGGTCTCGCCCCAGCGCTCGGACGGGACGCCGATGACCGCGCAGTCGGCGACGTCCGGGTGCCCCATCAGCACGTTCTCGATCTCGGCCGGGTAGATGTTCTCCCCGCCCGAGATGATCATGTCCTTGACGCGGTCGTGGATGTAGAGGTAGCCGTCCTCGTCGAGGTAGCCGACGTCGCCGGTGCGGAACCAGTTGTCCTCGGAGAGGGCGGTGGCGGTCGCGTCCGGCATCCCCCAGTACCCCTTCATGTTCTGCGGGGTCTGGCAGAGGATCTCGCCGACCTGGCCGGCGGGCACCTCCTCGCCGGTGGCCGGGTCGACGATCTTGAGGGTGGTGGTGGCGTTGGCGAGCCCGGCGCTGCGCAGCCGGTGCGTGTGCGGGCTGTCCGGGTCGTGGTCGGCGGCAGGCAGCATCGTGATCGCGCCGGTGACCTCCGTCAGCCCGTAGACCTGCATGAAATCGGTGCCCGGCAGCATCCGTATGGCGCCGCGCAGCACGTCCTCGCTGATCGGGGACGCGCCGTACAGGACGAGTTCGAGGCTCGACAGGTCGCACTCGGCGACCTCCGGGATCAGCTGCATGAACTGCAGCAGCACCGGGACGAGGAAGATGTGCGTGACGCGGCGCCGGTCGATGGCCTGCGCGATCAGGGTCGGGTCGGGCTCGCGCGCGATGACGCCCGTGATCGTGTTGTAGACCGCGGAGACGGTGAGGATGTTGCCCGCGACGTGGTACATCGGCATCGCGACCATGAGGACGGACGACTCGTCGATGTCCCACACGTCGGTGGTCACGTCCAGCGCCGCGAGGAAGTTGTCGTGCGTCAGCATGACGCCCTTGGGGAGGCCCGTGGTGCCGGACGAGTAGAGCTGGACGAACACGTCTCCGGTGTCGGGCTTGTGGTCGGGCGGGGTGTCGGACGCCCCGTCGATCCACGCGGCGTAGTCCTCGTAGGCGTGGTCCGAGCCGTCGATGACCACCATGCGGGTGGTGTGTTCGAGCTTGCCGGCGATCGCGTCCAGGACCTGGACGAACTCGGGCCCGACGATGAAGACCTTCGCCTGCGCGTTGTTGACGATGTAGGCGACCTCGTCCGGGGCCAGCCGGTAGTTCACCGGGACCTGGACGGCGCCGATGCGGGCCGCGCCGAACAGCTGCTCGGCGTATTCGAGGGAGTTCTTGTCGAGGATCGCGACCCGGTCGCCGTGCCCCACGCCCGCGGACACGAGGGCGTTGGCGACCTGGTCGGCACGCCGGTCGAAGTCACGGAAAGTGATCTCCGCGTCGCCCGCGATGTACGCGACGCGATCGGGATGTGAGCGTGCGCGATCGCGCAGCACCTCTGTCAGACCCGGCACGATTATTGTCCCTTCGCCGATGACCGCCTGGTTATCCGGCATCATGCGGTCACCGGCGACGCCCCGCAAGGGGGATGAGCTGCTTGCCTACCGGCTTTTGGACATCTTGGACACGGCGGTCACAGCGAGTACCACGATGACGGCGACGAGTCCGATGAAGAAGAAGAACTTCAGCATCGAGATGATGGCGCCGACGACGGTCATCGCGAGCCACACCGCGAGCACCACGCCGATGATGGTCAGGATCGTCTTACCCATGCCCCCACCGTATGCGCCCTCCCCACGAAGCACATCACCCTTCCGAACGACTCAGACCCCCACCGCACGGCGGATCCGACCCTGACGTCCCCCGGCCCCGGACCCTGAGCCGCCCCAGGGCCGCCCGGACGGTGCATCGGCGATCAGCCGCTCGCAGGTCGTGCGGGTCAGGGGCGCATTCCTTACAGGGTGGTGACGGGAGGGAGCGGCGGCGCCGGGAGCCGCTTAGCGTGTGGGGGTGAACTCCGTGACCCCCGCCGGACGCGTCCTGGTGGTCGACGACGATCCGACGGTGGCCGAGGTCGTCGCCCGCTACCTGGCCCGCGACGGGCACGAGGTGGTCTGCGTGGCCGACGGCCCGACCGCGCTGCGCAGGGCGCTCGACCAGCCGCCCGACCTCGTCGTCCTCGACCTGATGCTGCCCGGCATGGACGGCCTGGAGGTCTGCCGGAGGCTGCGCGAGACCTCGACCGTGCCGATCGTCATGCTGACGGCGCTCGGCGCGGAGACCGACCGGCTCGTCGGGCTGGAGACCGGCGCCGACGACTACGTGACGAAGCCGTTCAGCCCGCGCGAACTGGCGCTTCGCGTGCGGTCGGTGCTGCGCCGGGCGCGCGGCGCGCTCGTCCCGACCGGGTCGTCCGGGCCGCTGCGCGACGGCGATCTGGTGGTGGACGTCAGCGCGCACGAGGCGCATCGCCGCCGCCCCGGGCAGCAGGGCGAGCGGCTCGCGCTCACGTCCCGCGAGTTCGACCTGCTGGCGTTCCTCATGCGCCACCCGAGGCGCGCGTTCACCCGCGACGAGCTGCTCGAACGGGTCTGGGACTGGACGTTCGGCGACTCGTCCACGGTCACCGTCCACGTCCGGCGGCTGCGCGAGAAGATCGAGGACGACCCGACCGCCCCGCGCCGCATCGTCACCGTGTGGGGCGTCGGCTACCGGTACGAGCCCATCCGGGACGAAGCATGATGATCCCCTTCGAGGACCTCCTGTGGGTCGTCTTCTACTCGGTGCTCGCCGCGTTCACCGTCGCGGCGGTGGCGCTCGGCGCCCTGTTCCGGCTGCGCGGACGCTCGGTCGCGACCCAGTTGACCGTCGTGGGCGTGGCGACGGTGCTGGCGACGATCTCCGGCATCCTCGTGATCTCGTTCATGATGGTGCTGAACGAGCATGACCGGGCGGTCGTGCTCGCGGTGGTGACGTCCGCCGGCGTGGTCGCGATGGCGGTGTCGGTCCTGCTCGGCCGCCGCCTGGTGGCCGCGAACCGGACGCTCGTGGAGGCCGTCCGCGCGGACCGGTTCCGGCCGCCCGCCGCGCGCCTGCCCGCCGAACTGGCCGAGCTGTCCCGGGAGCTGGAGGCCGCCTACGACCGGCTGGCCGCGTCCCACGCGCGCGAGCAGGCCCTTGAGGCGAGCCGCCGCGAGCTGGTCGCCTGGGTGAGCCACGACCTGCGCACCCCGCTGGCCGGCCTGCGCGCGATGGCCGAGGCCCTGGAGGACGAGGTCGTCGCCGATCAGGGCACCGTCCAGCGCTACCACGGCCGCATCCGGGTCGAGGCCGAGCGGCTCACGGAGATGGTGGACGACCTGTTCGAGCTGTCCCGGATCCACGCGGGCGCGCTGCGGCTGTCCCGTGCACGCGTCGGCCTCGCGGACCTGGTCGCGGACGCGGTCGCCGGCACCGAGGCCCTCGCCCGGGCCAAGGGGGTGCGGCTGCACGGCGACGTCCGGGAGGGCCTGCCCGTGCGGGTCGACGCGGGGGAGCTGGGCCGCGCGCTCCGCAACCTGGTGGTCAACGCGATCCGGCACACGCCGAGCGACGGCGCCGTCGAGATCATCGCCGAGGTCAGCGGCGGGGAGGCGCGGGTGACGGTGGCCGACGGGTGCGGCGGCATCCCCGAGGACGACCTGCCGCGCGTGTTCGACGTGGCCTTCCGCGGCGCCACCGCCGGAGGGGCCGCCCGCACTCCGGGCGGCGGCGCGGGCCTCGGCCTCGCCATCGCGCGGGGGATCGTGGAGGCCCACGCCGGGCGGATCGGCGTCGCCAACGACGGCCCCGGCTGCCGCTTCGAGGTCCGCCTCCCGCTCACCGCCTAGCGCCCCCATGCGGGCCGGGCGTGCGGGTGCGGCGGCGGGGCGTGCGGGCATGGTGAGGCGGGCATGGTGAGGCGGCTGGACGCCGAAGAGGCTAGGGGTCGAGGGATTCGGAGATCATCCGGAAGGTGGGGCAGGGCCAGCGCGACATGCAGGCCCGGCAGCGCCGGATGGGCCGGTCCGGGTCGCTGGTGATGCCGCCGGACTCCTGCGCGCGGTGCAGGTCGAGCAGCCGGGCGCCGAGGTCGGCGAAGGCGATGACCTCCTCCCGGGCACCGGCGAGGAAGGCGAGGTCCTCGCGGGACAGGCGCGTCCTGATGGGGATGAAGCCGTTGCGGTTGACCAGGCGGGACAGCACCTGGGTGGACGTCCGCCACGAGCTGGACTTCGCCGAGCGCGCCCGGATCGTCTCCAGGCGTTCGCGCAGCCGCGTCTCTCTCGGATCGGCCATGTGTTGCACCCGCTCAGCCTCTCTCACTCCGGGCCCCCGTGCGGCGCGAACCGTGGAGAACACCCGGCTGGGAACACGCCGTCGGCACCTGAAATCAGGACAATACCGTCTGTAGTAATCAAAGCGTACGGGGCTGGCAAGGCGGCGACACGCCCCGGAAACGCCCATGGCGCAGGGGAGTTGGCGGACAGCCTGGCCCCGGGGCCGTTCGCGAGATAGTGTGCCGGACGTGGAGCTAAATGTCTCGACCGCGTCTCAAGGAGGTCACGCCGTCGTTACGGCGACCGGCGAACTGGACCTGTACACCGCGCCCAGGCTGCAGGCGGCCCTCGCGGGGCTGCTCCGCGAGCAGGCGACCCTCATCGTGGTCGACCTGAGCGGCGTCGAGTTCTGCGACTCGACGGGCATGAACGTGCTGCTGTCGGCCATGAAGCGGCTCAAGGAGCAGGGCGGCTCGCTGGAGCTCGCCGCCCCGCGCCCGGCCGTCCGGCGGATCCTGCAGGTCACCGGGCTCGACACCGTCTTCACCGTCACGGAGAAGGCACCGGTCCTGGACGCTGGCTGAACCGCCGGCGACCGGACCGTCCGATCGGACGGCGGCCTGCGGGTGAACCCCGGGGGTCGCCGCGTCGGCGCGCCGGTAACGGTTCGCGGCGGCATTCCACCCCGCACGCCCGTCCCGGACTACCATCGCGGATATGCACGACGTAGCGGTGATCATCCCGGCCAAGGACGAAGCCGACCGCATCGCGGCCACGGTCAAGGCCGCGCAGGAGCTTCCCGGCGCCGACCTCGTCGTGGTGGTCGACGACGGCTCGTCCGACGGCACCGGGCGGGCGGCCCGCGAGGCCGGGGCGCGGGTCGTGCGGCACAGCCGCAACCGCGGCAAGGGCGCCGCGATGGAGACCGGCGCCGAGGCGGCCCGGCTCCTGGACGGGCTGGACGCCGAGGGCCGCGATCGGCCCCGCCACCTGCTCTTCCTCGACGCCGACCTCGCCGAGACCGCCCGCGAGGCCGCACCGCTCGTCGCACCCGTCCGGGCCGGTGACGCCGACATGACGATCGCGGTGTTCACCACGACGGTGAAGCTCGGCGGGCACGGGTTCGTCGTCCGGCTGTCCCGCGAGGGGATCCGCCGCGCCACCGGCTGGGAGCCGGACGCGCCGCTCAACGGGCAGCGCTGCCTGACCCGGGCCGCGTTCGACGCGGCGCTGCCGCTCGCCGCCGGGTTCGGCGTCGAGACGGCGCTCACCATCGACCTGCTGCGGCAGGGGTTCCGGGTGCGGGAGGTCGAGGTGCCGCTCGCGCACCGCGCCACCGGCACCGACTGGCGCGCCCAGCTGCACCGCGGCCGGCAGTTCCGGGACGTGGCGAGGGCGCTCGCCGTCCGCGAGCCGGCGGTGGCGCGGCGGCTGGGCCGGCTGCGCGGCAGCCGCCGGTGACCCGTCGTCTCGGGACGGGCGGGCTGTGGGGCATCGGGGTCGGCATCGCCTGCTTCCTCGGCACCGCCCTGCTGGGCCCGTCGGTGTTCGAGCCGGATCTGGAGGGCTCGCGCGGCCAGCCGCCGTACTCGCTCGTCGTCCATCCGTCGCCGTACCTGGTGATCGGGCTGGTCGTCGCGGGGATCGTCGCGAGCACCGCGGGGCTCGGGCTGTGCTTCGCCGCCGTCCGGAAGGGCTGGCGCGTCCCGGCGCTGCCGCTGGTGATCGCCGGGCTGCTGGCGGCGGTCGCGTTCATGTGCATGCCGCCGGTCGGGTCCACCGACCACCTGAACTACGCCTCGTACGGGCGCATGGCGGCGACGGGCCACGACCCGTACGTGACCAGCGCCGACGACCTGTCGAGGGACCCGGTCGCCGGGGCGCCGGAGGAGTGGCGGACGACGCCGTCGGTCTACGGGCCGCTCGCGACCGGCGAGCAGGCGCTGGCCGCGTGGATCGGCGACGGCTCCGTCCGGCTGACCGTGTTCGTCATGTCGGTCGCGAACGTGCTCGCGTTCGCGGTGACGGCGCTCATCCTCTACCGGGCGTCCAGGACCGGGGAGCGGCGGCTCCGCACCGCGCTGCTGTGGACGTGCAACCCGCTGGTGCTGTTCCACCTGGTCGCGGGCGCGCACAACGACGTCCTGGCGATCGCGCCGATGGTCGCCGCCCTGGCCGTGTTCGGGCGGCGGGCCGGATGGGTGCGCGCCCTGGCCGCCGGCGCCCTCGCCGGGGTCGGCACGGCGATCAAGCTTCCGGCCGCGCTCGTCGCCGGCGGGCCCGCCTGGGCGCTGCTCCGCGAGCGGCGGTGGCGGTCGCTCGGCCGCCTGGCCGCGCTGGCCGCCGGCGGCGCGGCCGTCACGGTGATCTCCTACGTCCTCGCCGGGCCGCACGCGCTCGACCAGGTCCGCGAGGCGAGCAACATGGTGTCGTTCGCGACTCCCTGGCATCTGCTGGACGAGTCGCTCGGACGCGGCTCGCAGCGCGACATCATCAAGATGGGCGCGATGCTGCTCGGGCTGGCACTGTTCCTGCTGCTCGTCCGGGCGCTCCCCAGAGTCGACGCGGAGGAGCACCAGCGCTTCGCCGTCGCGTTCGTCCTCGCCTGGCTGCTCGTCGCGCCCTACGCGCTGCCCTGGTACGACGGCTTCGGCTGGGCGCTGCTGGCACTGCTCCCCTGGACGCGCATCGACTGGATCCTGCTCGCCCACACCGCGGCCCTCAGCCTCGCCTACCTGCCGGCCCGCGCCCCCGCCCGCATCCGGCTGCCGGACGACCTGGAGTGGCTGTTCACCGTCGTCAGGCCGACCGTGATTCCGTGGACTCTTCTGGCGATTCTGACGGCGCTGGTGGCGGCGTGTCTGCGTTCCTCAGGTCGATCTCCAGCGACCGGAGCCCGGCCGCGAGCATCAGCGGGGTCGCCAGGCTGAACGCCACCGACAGGATCACCACGCCGGAGTCGTTCACCAGCGTGCCGATGACGCCGACGGCCAGCGCGCAGATCAGCGCCGGCCGCATCGACAGGCTGTGCTTGTAGGCGCCCTGCAGCAGCGAGACCCGCCACCGGGTGGGCCGCGCCAGGACGAAGAACAGGAACACGACGGCGGCGGCGACCGCGAGCGTGTACGGCCAGTACCCGAGGCTGTTCAGCATCGCGTTGAACTTGCGGGTGACGATGCTCCAGGCGTCCCCGTCCATGAGGTCCTGCCAGAACCGGCCGAGGTGCGTCGGGTTGGCGCTCCGCGCGTTCAGGTAGGAGATGAACAGCACGATCACCGCGCCGGCCGCGAAGAAGATCCCGAGCCTCAGCGCCGAGACGCGCTGCCCGGCGACCATCAGGCCGAGCATGGCGAACGCCGGGACGATCGCGAGCACGCCGCCGAAGTCGCTGCCGAACGCGGGCAGCCCGTCCACCAGGACGGCGAACACCCCGATCACGGCGACGATCCCGACCGCGATCTCCTTGCGGCGCCGGCGCAGCGGGTACTCGGTCAGCCACGCCGCCGTCAGGATCGCGGCGACCGCGAACAGCGAGAACGCCTGGTTGCCGAATCCGTAGAACCGGCCGGCGACCAGCGCCGTGTAGCCCATGAGGGTGTTGAGCTGGAGGTTCGACCCCGTCATCACGTCCAGCGCGAGGACGACGCCCGTCACCCCGGTGATCACCAGCCCGGGGACGACCACGGAGCGGCGCCACGGCCCGGCGAGCGCCACGCCCGTCAGCAGCCCGGCGAAGCCCAGCACCGTGCAGATCAGGACCGGCGTCGGATGCTCGGCCCGCCACCACGGCAGCAGCCCGGCGAGGAACGACGCGCCCGGCGCCGCCCCGCCCAGCAGCGCTATCACGCGGGTGCCGCCCAGTATCCGCGCCCGCGACCGGCGGTCGCCGCCGAGGCGCCGCAGCGCGAGCACCGCGACCCCGTACAGGACGAGCTGCGTCGCGAACAGCACCCAGTAGAAGGACGTCTGCACGGTGCGGATCGCCTGCGCGGCGACGTCCTCGTCCACGAGGGCGTCGACCCGCTCCTGCGTGGACGCCTTCGACGGCTGCGACTTCCACACCGACCCGATGGCCTGCTTCGGCTGCCGCAGCCCGAGCAGCTTCATCGCCGTCGCGGTGACGTCGGTGAGCGTGGCCAGGCCCTCCTGCCGGGTCGCGCTGGACGTCATGAAGCCGGGCTCGTACCCGTCGCCCTTCGCGATGGCGACGCGCAGATGCGGGTCGACGCCGATGTCGGACAGCCCCGCCAGCAGGATGGTCGTGCCCTGGGGGACGCCGGTGACGACCTGGGAGACCCGGCGGTCGGCGGCGCGCGCGGCGGCGGCGCGCTTCTCCTCCGACAGCGGGATCTGGTCGCCCTTCGGGTCGACGCCCGCGTCGATGTAGCCGCGGAACAGTTCGTCGACGTCGACCGCGGCGAGCGGGCATCGCACCCAGTCCGCGGCGGTGACCTTGTCGGGGGACGCGACGTAGCGGTCCACCCGGCCGCCGCCGTTGCCGACGCCGAACACCGCGCCCGGCCCGACGGCCATCGTGCAGCCGCCCGCGTTGTGGACGGCGTCGCCGAGCAGCCCGATCTCGGCGTGGTAGTTGGTGCCCGCGTTGTCGCTCTTGATGGCCGGCCAGCCGGCGGCGATCGCGCCGTCCTTCGGCACCGGGCCGGTCGGGGAGTCCTGGCCGGGGAGGATGGGCGCGGACGGCAGCGCGCAGTCGCCGTGCGGCAGCCGGGACCGCTGCCCCGCCGACACCGTCAGCCAGCCGTCCGTGGGGCAGGTGTTGACGCGGGTCGTCCGCACGCTGAGGCCCGCCGCGGAGCCCTCCGCCGTCAGCCCCCACAGCGCGGGGGTGTTCTGCCGGGTGATGTCGCTCCACATCAGCCCCGGCACCCCGATGATCACGACCCGTCCGGTCGCGGCCCGGGCGTCGGCCTGCGCGGGAAACCACCCGAGAACCCCGGTCAGCACCGTGGCGAGGGTCGCGAGGAACACAGCGATCTTCGGTCCCCGGCGCATCATGGCGTTCAGGGTACAAGAGCGTTACTACCGTGCAGGGGCCATATCCTGCGGGCTGTGGACGATCCCATGGCGCGACAGGCCGGTGATGCCCGGGGCGGACGGCTGCGCCGGCTCCTCCTCCTGGCCGGTATCGCCGTCGCCGTGCTCGCGGTCGTCCCGATCGTCTCCCGGTGGCTCGGCAACGAGCCCGACCAGCGGCTCGTCGACCTGGAGGTCTACCGGGAGGGCGGGCTCGCCGTGCTGCGCGGCGCGCCGCTGTACGACTTCCTCACGCAGCCGCCGCAGCTGCTGCCGTTCACCTACCCGCCGATCGCCGCCGCGCTCGCCGTCCCGTTCACGCTCCTGCCCTGGCGGGCCGCGCAGTGGACCTGGGTCGTGCTGATCTACGTGTCGCTGGCGATCGTGGTCTGGTACGCCTTCCGCGACCTCATCCGCCGGACGGGCCGCTGGGCGCCGCTCACCGCCGGCGTGCTGTTCGCCGCGATGGCCTGGCTCGACCCCGTCCGCGACCAGGTCCGGTTCGGGCAGGTCGGGCTGTTCCTGCTCGCCATGTGCCTCGCGGACTGCTGCGCCCGCACGCCCCGCTGGCCGCGCGGCGCCCTCGTCGGCCTGGCCGTCGCGATCAAGCTGGTGCCGGGCGTCTTCCTGATCTACTTCCTGCTCACCGGACGGCGGGACGCGCTGGCCAACGCGGTGCTCACCGCCGCCGCCGCGACGCTCGCCGGGTTCGCGCTGCTGCCCGCCGACTCGTCCGCCTACTGGTTCGGCGCGCTGCTGCAGGGCGGCGACCGGACGGGCGCGGTCGACGGCACCACGAACCAGGCGATCAACGGCATCGTCGCGCGGATCTTCGACGAGGGGCCCGTCCGGACGGCCGTCTGGCTCGTCCTCGCGCTGGTCGTCGCCTACTACGGCTTCAGGTGGGCCCGCCGCGCCACCCTCGCCGCCGACGAGCTGACCGGGCCGGGCGCGTCCAGCCTGCTGCTCGGCGGCGTCGCGATCGTCGGGCTGCTGTCCGTCGTGCTGTCCCCGGTGGGGTGGATCCACCACCTTGTCTGGATGATCGCGGTCGTCGGGGCTTTGGCCGGTGACGGACGGGACACGCGAAGATGTCTCCTCGCGCTCGGTGCGTGGTTCATGTTCCTGTGGCCGCTGCCCTGGTGGGGACGCGGCTGGATCGGCCCGGAGCACTCCGCCATAGCGGAATTCGCGGGCCAGGTCCTGCGCGACTCGTTCGGGATCGCCGCGCTGGCGTCCATCGCCGTCCTCGGCACCTGGCTGGTGAAACGAGTGAAACCGGACACCGTTCAGGGGGATCCTTCGCAACCGAAGGCGCAGGTGGGTACGCTCGCCCCGTGATGCTAGTCGCGGTGGCCGTAGCGGGCCTGGTCGCCGGTATTGCGGGGCTGTCCATCGCGGTGGTCGCGCACAACCGGGTCAACCAGGTCGTCGACGAGTGCGGGGAAATGCTCAGGCGCCAGCTCCAGGTCGCCAGCGGATCGGTCGACGAGCGCGCCCTGCGCGACCTCGCCATCGTCCACTACGACGCCCTGAAGGAGATGTCCGGGCACCGGTCCTTCTCCCTCGCCCTGATCAACGCGGTCGGGGACGGGGTCGTCGTCAGCTCCATCAACGGGCGGACCGAGACGCGGACCTACGCCAAGGCCGTCCAGGCCGGGCACCCGGTCGAGACGCTCTCCCCCGAGGAGAGCCACGCCCTGCGCGCGGCCCGGCTCGGCAAGGGCCCGGTCGTGTCGATGGACGACCCGCTGGCCGACTTCGGCAGCGGCGACCGCACGTCCGCGCGGGCGTAGCGGCGGCTCGGGCTTCACCCGCCGGGAAGTAAACTCGGCGTGTTCGACCACACCACTCGCCCCGGGGGACCCCGTGACCGCAGACAGCAGGCAAGCGCGCTACGCCTACCTGGGTCCGCAGGGCACGTTCACCGAGGCGGCCCTGCTCACGCTGCCGGGCGCCGCCGGCGCCGAGCACGTCCCGTACGCGACCGTCCCGGCCGTCCTGGAGGCGCTCCGCAACGGCGAGGCCGACACGGCCGTCGTCGCGCTGGAGAACTCCGTCGAGGGCTCGGTCCCCACCACGCTGGACGAGCTGGCCACCGGCGAGCCACTCCAGATCGTCGGTGAGATCCACCTGCCGGTCTCGTTCGCGCTGCTGGTTCGCCCGGGGACGGCGCTGGACGACATCAAGACCGTCGCGTCCCACCCGATCGCGCAGCCGCAGTGCCGCCGCTGGCTGCTGGAGAACGTCCCGCACGCCGAATGGCGCGCCGCCACGTCCAACGCCGAGGCCGCCCAGCACGTCGCCGACGGCCATTACGACGCCGCGCTCGCCGGCTCGTTCGCCGCCGCCCGCTACGGCCTGTCGATCCTCGCCGAGGACATCCACGACGTCGCCGACGCGGTCACCCGCTTCGTCGTCCTGCACCGCCCGTGCACGCCGCCCGCCCCCACCGGCACGGACAAGACGACCGTCGTCGCGTTCATCGGCGAGGACCACCCGGGCGCCCTGCTGGAGATCCTCACCGAGTTCTCCGTGCGCGGCATCAACCTGACGCTGATCCAGTCGCGGCCCACCGGCGCCGGCCTCGGCTCCTACCTCTTCTGGATGGACTTCGAGGGCCACGTCTCCGACGCCCGCGTCGGCGAGGCCCTGATGGGCCTGCGCCGCGTGTGCGCCGACCTCCGCTTCGTCGGCTCCTACGCCCGCGCCGACGCGGTCAGCCCCGAGATCCGCCGCGGCACCCACGACAGCGACTTCACCAAGGCCGCCGCCTGGCTCACCGGCATCCGCACCGGCCGCTCCTCCTGACCCCTGACCTGCCCGTTCATGGGGCGGCGCAGTTCTTACGAAGATCGAACGTATGCGCCCGAGGTCTGGCACGACCGGCCTTGAAGATCATTGACTGGACGCATGCACACACTCCCCATTCTGCGCAGGGTCGGCCGCCGCACCCTCACCGCCGCCCTGCCGATCGCCCTGTCCGCCGCCGTCCTGGTTCCGCTGCGGGCCTCCGCGGCCGAGGTCCAGGTCGTGTCCACGACGGTCACCCCGTCCCGCATCACCTCCGGTGAGCAGGCGATCCAGACGGTCACCCTGGCCGAGCCGGCCCCGGCGGGGGGTGTCAACGTGCAGCTCCTGGACGGCAACGAGTACAAGGACCTGACCTATTTCCAGGCCACCAAGAACAAGGTCACGGTGCCCGAGGGGGAGCGCAGCGTCAGCTTCGCCATCCGGGTGCAGTCCGCGATCAGCGAGGGGACGGTGACCCGGCTGACCGCCGGAGTCGGCGGTTCGGTCGCGGAGACGTCGATCACCGTGGACCAGATCGACGGGCGGTATCAGGACGTCACCTCGTTCACCGTCGACAAGCGCATCGTGGTGGAGGGCAAGAAGTTCACCGGGACGGTGCGCCTCAAGTCCCCGGCGCCGGTCGGCGGCCTGGCCGTGGACCTGCGCAAGATCCCCTATGAGAGTGGGGCCATCCGCATGCCCTACTACGTGGTGGTCCCGGCCGGCGCGACGAGCGCGACCTTCACCATGGACTCCGATGCCTACGACAAGCCCCGTTTCGCCACGGTGATGGCGGCGCTCGGCACGGCCAGGCAGTTCGCCGGCGTCATCGGAGTGCCGAAGAAGTTCTCCATCGGCGTTCTCGGCCCGGTGCGGCACCGGGCCGGCAATGCCGAGAACTTCGGGGTGGTCGGCCTGGGGGACATCTGGCACCCGTTCGGCGCCAGGATCAACCTGACCAGTGACACGCCCGGCGTCACCACCTCCCTCAACGTGCCTTCCGACGGAAGCATCCCGGCCGACAAGGACGGCGCGCAGTTCAGCATCAGTGTCGCCGACTCGGTCCCGGTCGGGACCAAGGTGAAGCTGACCGCGAACTGGGTGCTCGGCCCGGCTCCGGTGACGACGGAGTTCACCGTCCAGGACCGACCGTCCGCCTGACCGGTGAAGCAGGCCGGCCGTCCCGTACGCCGCCGCGCGGCGCGGGGCGGCCGGCCTCCTCCGGTCCAGGGAGAAACAGATCCGGGCCGGGACGTGTTGCACGCGGTGATACCGAAGAGAAGGGTGCCCCCGTGCGTGTCGAGATCTGGTCCGATGTCATCTGCCCGTGGTGCTACATCGGGAAGCGGCAGTTCGAGAAGGCCCTTGAGGGCTTCGAGCATCGCGACCGGGTGGAGGTGGTCCACCGGTCCTTCCAGCTCGACCCGTCCTTCCCGCACGGGGAGACCGTCGACGTGGCCGACATGCTGGCGGAGAAGTACGGCATGACGCGCGAGCGCGCCGTCGAGATGAACCGGCAGATGGAGGAGCGCGCGGCCGGGGTGGGGCTGGAGTACCACCTGGAGGGCGGCCGGGCGGGCAACACCGCCGATGCGCACCGGCTGATCCACCTCGCGGCGAAGCACGGCGTGCAGGACGAGGTCGTCGAGGCGCTCTTCAAGGCGCATTTCACCGACCGCCGCTCGGTGTTCGACCACGACTCCCTGGTGGAGGTCGTGGCGGAGGCGGGCCTGGACGCGTCCGAAGCGCGCGACGTGCTCACGTCCGGCCAGTTCGCCTCGGACGTGGACGCCGAGCATCGCGCGGCGCGCGACATCGGCGCGACCGGCGTCCCGTTCTTCGTCGTCGACCGCCGCTACGGCGTCTCCGGCGCCCAGCCGACCGAGACGTTCGCCGACGTCCTCACCCGCGCTTGGACGGACGCCCACCCGGCCCTCACCACCATCGGCGAAGAAGCCGGGACCTGCACCGACGACACCTGCGCGGTCCCCGACAAGCCCTGACCGGCGCCGGTCGGCGCAGAAGACCGACAAGCTGGGCCGCTTCCGCAAGGGTTTCAAGGCGTCCAAGGACGGCACATGGCGCGCCTACACCAGCGCCACGTCCTACTACGTCAAGACCTACAGGGACGACTACGTGGACGTGCGCTGACGTAGGGTGCCCTGGTGGGCATGGACTTCGATCTTTACGAGCGGGAACTGTGGGCCGGGCGGGCCGCCGCGTACGAGCGGGGCTTCGCCCGGCTCACCCGTTACCTGGTGGGTCCGCTGCTGGACGCGGCCGGGGTGACCGATGGGACGCGGTTCCTCGACGTCGGGACGGGCCCGGGGTTCGTCTCGCGGGAGGCCGTCCGGCGCGGCGCCCAGGTGTCGGCGATGGACGCCGAGGAGAGCATGGCGGACACGGCCGCCCGGAACGTCCCGGGGCTGGACGTGCGCGTCGCCGTCCTGCCCGAGGTGCCGTTCGAGGACGAGGCGTTCGACGGGGTCGCCGGCAACTGCGTCATCAACCACGTGGGCGACCCCGGCGCGGCCGTCACCGAGCTGCGGCGGGTGCTGCGGCCGGGCGGGCGGCTGGCGCTGTCCTGCTGGGCGATGCCGGGCAGCGGCGCCCTCGCGATCGTCCGGGAGGCGATCGAGCAGGCCGGTGTGCCGTGGCCGGACGACATCCCCGAGTCGCCGTTCCTGCGGTACGGCGAGCCGGTCGCGTTCCGGCGGCTGGTGGCGGAGGCCGGGCTGGCCGAGGTCGAGGTCGAGGAGGTGACCTGGGAGCACGTCGTCGACCCGGAGGAGTGGTGGGAGACGGGCGCGCTGTCCAGGGTCGGCACCAACGGCGTCATCGTGGGGCGGCAGGACGCGGAGACCGTCGCCCTGATCAAGGACGCCTACGACACGATCATCGCTGATTACGGGGTGGACGGCGGCAAGGTCGCGCTGCCCGCGCACGCGCTGCTGGCGAGCGGCGTCCGGTGAAGCGCGGTTATGCGCGCGCGGAGCGAGGGGCCGGAACGGTAGCCTCGGGTCTGTGATTGACCTGCGAGCTCTTCGAGAGGATCCGGAGCGGCTGCGCGCGTCGCAGCGCGCCCGCGGTGAGGATGACGCCGTCGTCGACCGGCTGCTGGACCTGGACGGGCGGCGCCGCTCGGCGCTGACGTCGTTCGAGCAGCTCAGGGCGGAGCAGAAGAGTTTCGGCAAGTCCGTCTCCAAGGCTAAGGGCGACGAGCGGGACGCGCTGCTCGCCCGCGCGAAGGAGCTGTCGCAGCAGGTCAAGGAGCAGGAGGCGGAGGCCGGCCGGCTCGGCGAGGAACTCGACGCCGTGCTGAAGGGCGTCCCGAACCTCATCGAGGAGGGCGCCCCGCCCGGCGGCGAGCAGGACTTCGTCGTCCTGGAGCACGTCGGCGAGCCGACCGCGTTCGACTTCGAGCCGAAGGACCACCTCGAACTCGGCGAGGGCCTCGGCGCCATCGACATGGAGCGCGGCGCGAAGGTGTCGGGCGCGCGGTTCTACTACCTGACGGGCGTGGGCGCGCGGCTGCAGTACGCGCTGCTGAACCTCGCCATGGAGACGGCGATCGGGAACGGGTTCGTCCCGATGTACCCGCCGGTCCTGGTGAAGCCGGAGGCGATGGAGGGCACCGGGTTCCTCGGCGCGCACGCCGCCGAGGTGTACCAGCTCCCGGCGGACGAGCTGTACCTGGTCGGGACGTCGGAGGTGCCGCTCGCCGCGTACCACATGAACGAGATCATCGACGAGCTGCCGCGGCGGTACGTGGCGTGGTCGTCGTGCTTCCGCCGCGAGGCCGGCTCCTACGGCAAGGACACGCGCGGCATCATCCGCGTCCACCAGTTCGACAAGGTGGAGATGTTCTCCTACTGCGACCCGGCCGACTCGCACGCCGAGCACCTGCGGCTGCTGGAGTGGGAGAAGGAGATGCTCGCCAAGGTCGAGATCCCGTACCGGGTGATCGACGTGGCGGCCGGCGACCTCGGCTCCAGCGCGGCCCGCAAGTACGACTGCGAGGCATGGGTGCCGACGCAGGACACCTACCGCGAGGTCACCTCGACGTCCAACTGCACGGAGTTCCAGGCGCGGCGGCTCGCGGTGCGGTCCAAGGACGCGGACGGCCGGAACCAGCCGGTCGCGACGCTGAACGGCACGCTGGCGACGACCCGCTGGATGGTGTCGATCCTGGAGAACCACCAGCGGGCCGACGGCTCGGTGCGCGTCCCGGAGGCGCTGCAGAAGTTCCTGGGGCAGGACGTCCTGGAGCCGATCAAGCGCTGACCCCGGGGCGCCGGTGTCGGCGGCGTCGCTTATGGTTTGTGGCATCTGCCCAGGAAGGTGACATGAGCCAGCTTTCGCCGCGCGTGATCGCCACTGACCTCGACGGCACGATCGTGCGCTCCGACGGCACGATCTCCGCCCGGACCGTCGACGCCCTGGCCCGGGTCGAGCGGGCCGGGGCGATGCTCGTCATGGTCACCGGCCGGCCGCCGCGCTGGATGACGGACGTCGCCACGGCCGTCGACCACCACGGCGTCGCCATCTGCGCCAACGGCGCCGTCGTCTACGACCTGCACACCGAGACGGTCCTGCAGACGCGGGAGATCCGGCCGGACGTGATCGCGGAGGCGGTCGGGCGGCTGCGCGGCATCTCGCCCGAGCTGCAGTTCGCGGTGGAGCACCCGGCCGGGTTCTACTTCGAGAACAGCTACATCCTCGGCCGCTGGGACGCCGAGGACTTCGGCGGACGTCGCGTGGACGCCGACGAGCTGGTCAGCAGGCCCGGCACCAAGCTGCTCGCCTTCCACCCGGACGCCGACCCCGACACGCTCTCGGAGAAGGCCGTCCAGGCGGTGGGCGACCTCGTGACGGTGACGCACTCGTCCGGGCGGGGGCTGCTGGAGATGAGCGCGCGGGGCGTCACCAAGGCGAGCGCGCTCGCCGCGCTCTGCACCGAGCACGGCCTCGTGTCGGACGACGTCACCGCGTTCGGCGACATGCCCAACGACCTGCCGATGCTCACGTGGGCGGGCACGTCCTACGGTGTCGCGAACGCGCATCCGCTGGTGCTGGCGGCCGTGACGCACAAGACGTCCCGGAACGACGACGACGGCGTCGCCGAGGTGCTGGAACAGCTCTACCCGTAGCGACGGCCGCACCCCTCCCGTGCGGGGGTGCGGCCGGTTCGCGGTCCTACAGGTGGCGGTCCTACAGGTAGGGGCCGGACGAGCGCGGGCCGGGGTGCTGCTGCTCATCCTCCGGGGGCTGCATCATCCCGGCGGGCAGGGCGCGCCGCATCTGCTCCAGCTGCGCCCGCGCCGCCATCTGCTGCGCGAACAGCGTCGTCTGGATGCCGTGGAACAGGCCCTCCAGCCAGCCGACGAGCTGCGCCTGCGCGATCCGCAGCTCCGCCTCGCTCGGCACCGCCCCCTCGGTGAACGGCAGCGACAGCCGCTCCAGCTCCGCGACCAGTTCGGGCGCCAGGCCGTCCTCCAGCTCCTTGACGGACGACTTGTGGATCTCCCGCAGCCGGGCCCGGCTCGCCTCGTCCAGCGGGGCGGCCTTGACCTCTTCGAGAAGCTGGCGGATCATCCCGCCGATCCGCATCACCTTCGCGGGCTGCTCGACCATCTCGGTGACCGACTTGCCCTCGGACTCGCCCTCGCCGGCGCTCTCCATGGCGATGCCGCCCGGGCCGACCACGAGGACCTGCGGTTCCTGTTCAGACTGGTTCTTCGAAGGCTCGCTCATAAACTCCACATCCTCACACGGTCAACAAGATCTTGCCGACGTGACCGCTCTCTTCGAGCAGCTCGTGCGCGCGCGCCGCGTCCGCCATGGGGAAGCTCCGGTCGATGACGGGCCGGACCTTCCCCGACTCCAGCAGCGGCCACACGTGCTCGCGGACCCCGGCGACGATCTCCGCCTTCTCCTCCGGGGGACGGGCCCGCAGCGTCGTCGCGTGCACCAGCGCCCGCTTGCGCAGCAGCGTGCCGAGGTCCAGCTCCGCCTTCGCGCCGCCCTGCAGGCCGATCACCATCAGCCGTCCGCCGATGGCGAGCGCTTCCACGTTCCGCGCCAGGTACTTGGCGCCGATCAGGTCGAGGATCACGTCGTACGGGCCGCTGCCGACGAAGTCGTCCTCGCGGTAGTTCACGGTGACGTCCGCGCCGAGTTCGCGGCAGCGGGCGGCCTTCTCCTCGCTGCCCACGGTCGTCACGACCCGCGCGCCGCGCGCCTTCGCGAGCTGGATCGCGAACGTGCCGATGCCGCTGCCGCCGCCGTGGACGAGGAGCGTCTCGCCTTCGCGCAGCCCGCCGAGCTGGAAAACGTTCGACCACACCGTGCACGCGACCTCCGGGAGTCCGGCCGCCGCCGCGACGTCCACCCCGCGCGGCACCGGAAGCACCTGCGCGGCGGGCACCGCGACCCGTTCGGCGTACCCTCCCCCGGCCAGCAGCGCGCACACCTCGTCGCCGGTGTTCACCCCGGTGACGTCCGCGCCCAGTTCGGCGACCCGTCCGGACACCTCCAGGCCCGGGTACGGGGGCGCGCCCGCGGGCGGCGGGTAGAAGCCCTGCCGCTGCATGACGTCGGCGCGGTTGACCGCGCTCGCCGCCACCTCGATCAGCACCTCGCCCGGCTCCGGTCGCGGGTCGGGGACACGCGTCCATTCGAGGACGTCGGCGCCGCCCGGCTCGCGGATCACGATGGCATGCATACCGATCACGCTACCGGGCGCCGCACCCCCGCTTTGCCGCCCCAAGCCCGATCTACACGGGGGATGCGTGCTAGTGGGTCATGGGTATCCTGCGTGGGGATCGGTTTGCCCACCTGCACCGTGTTGATCATCAGAGGCGTGCCCGAGGGGGAAGAACGGTGGCGAGGAACGAGCACGACGGGCGCTCCCTGGAGGAGCGTCTCGCTTCTCTCGACGCGATGAGCGAGGACACGGCGGAACCGTCCCCCCAGGGCGAGCAAGGGGCGCGACCGGCCCCCGCCCAGCAGGAGAACGCCCCGCCGCCTCCGCCGCCGCCTCCGTCGCCCGCCCCGGACGACAACCCGTGGCTGGCCGCGCCGCCCGCCTTCCAGGGAGCCCCGGAGAACACGGGCTACGGCCCCCCGCAGCCCCCGCCCTACGAGGGCGCCCCCATGCCGCAGCCGTTCGACGGGGGGATGCTGCCGCCGCCGTACTACCCGGCCCCGGCCTACGACCCGTCCCAGGCCCCGCCCTCTTCACAGCAGTCGCCCCCTTCGCAGCAGTCGCCGTACGACGCCAACGGCAACGCCGCGCCGCCCCTCGACCAGCTGCCGCCGTACCCGCCCGAGCAGTTCGCGCGCCAGGACGCCGGCGGGCAGTACCAGCCGATCGACCCCGCCACCGGGCAGCCCTACCCGCAGGACACCGACGCCTCCGGGCAGCCGTACGTGCCGATCGACCCGAACACGGGCCGCCCGCTCGCCCCCGAGGCCGGACCCCCGCAGGACGTGAACGGCACCGTCCAGCAGCAGTTCCCCCCGGCGGACCCGAACGCGGCCCCGCCCTACGCACCCGACCAGAACGTCCAGCAGTACCCGCCGCAGCAGTACCCGCCGGCCGACCCCACCACCGGCCAGCAATACCCGCCGGCCGATCCGACCACGGCCCAGCCGTACCCGCCGGCCGATCCGACCAGCGGCCAGCCGTATGCCCAGTTCGACCCGACCACGGGTCAGCCGTACGCCCAGGTCGACCCGAACACGGGGCAGTCCTACCAGCCGGTCGACCCGAACACCGGGCAACCGTACGTGCAGGTCGACCCGAACACGGGCCAGCCGTACCCGCCGGACCCCAACGCCGTCGCGCAGCCCTACCTGCAGGTCGACCCCAACACCGGGCAGCCGTACATGCCCGTCGACCCGAACACGGGGCAGCCCTACCAGGGGTACGGCTACCCGGCCGGGCCGCAGCAGGGGCAGATGATCCCGCCGGGGCACGCCGCCCCGCCGCAGCAGCCGCAGGACTCCGACAGCCTCAGCTCCGAGAACCTCCTGGGCGAGCGCCGCATCGCGCCGTCCTCGGGGTGGCGGCGCGCCGTCTACAAGGCGACCGCGGGCAGCATCCACCCCGGCGAGTCGCAGTACGAGCTGCGCCGCAAGGACCTGATCGCGCGCGCCCGCACCCCCGTGGCCGGCGGCCACCACCGGGTCGCGGTCATGTCGCTGAAGGGCGGCGTCGGCAAGACGACCACCACGACCGGCCTGGGCTCGATGCTCGGCTCCTTCCGCGGCGACCGGGTCATCGCGGTCGACGCCAACCCCGACCGCGGGACGCTCTCGGACAAGGTCCGGCTGGAGACGGCCGCGACCGTCCGCGACCTGCTCAACAACCGCGACCAGATCAGCCGCTACGCCGACGTGCGCGCGTTCACGTCGCAGAACGAGGCGCGGCTGGAGATCCTCGCGTCCGACCGCGACCCGGCGGTCAGCGAGGCGTTCTCCGCCGAGGACTACGCCGCCGTCGCCGTCGTCCTGGAGCAGTACTACTCGGTCTGCATCACCGACTGCGGCACCGGGCTGCTGCACTCCGCCATGTCGGGCGTACTGGCCCTCGCCGACCAGCTCGTCCTGGTCAGCTCCCCGTCGGTGGACGGCGCCCGGTCCGCGAGCGCGACCCTCGACTGGCTGGAGGCGCACGACCACGGGCACCTCGTCCGCAACGGCGTCGTCGTCCTGTCGATGGTCCGCAACCGCACCCGCAGCCAGGTCGACCTCGACAAGCTGCAGGCGCACTTCGAGAGCCGCTGCCGCGCCGTCGTCCGCATCCCCTACGACGACCACCTGGAGGAGGGCGCCGAGGTCGAGCTGGAGCAGCTCGCCCCCGCCACCCGCGAGGCGTACCTGACCCTGGCCGCCGTCGTCGGCGACGGCTTCGCCTTCCAGCGCCCGCCCCAGTCCTGAGGACGGACGGTAAGGTCACGTTCCGTGACTGACGGCGATGGCTTGTACGTCGGCAAGGCCGGACCGGACGCGGCCGGTGACCGGGGCTGGCTGCTCGGGCACTTCAAGCCCGCCGGCGATCTCCGGCACAGCGACGAGGTCGAGATCAAGTGGGGCGTCCACCCCAAGGGGGAGCGGCGCGCCCAGTGGACGGACGGGGAGAAGCGCACGGCCCTGCTCATCCTGATCAGCGGCCGGTTCCGCCTGGAGTTCCCCGGACGGAACGTGGTGCTCGCCGAGCAGGGCGACTACGTGGTCTGGGGACGCGGCGTCGACCATTCGTGGGAGGCCGAGGAGGAGTCGGTCGTCCTGACGGTCCGCTGGCCGTCCATTCCCGGCTACCGCGTCCCCGAGGAGCCGTAGGAGACCCGGCCGCGGCTCGACGTCCACGCCGCCGTCGCACTCGGCTGAACTCCCGATACGCGGTCGAAGGCAGCCCCCCGCGACCGCTATCGTGGTCGGTGGCCGGGAGCCGCCGGCCACCGGGAGAGTTCGCATAGTGGACTAGTGCAGGCGCCTTGAAAGCGCCCAGGGCTGGGGACAGTCCTCGTGGGTTCGAATCCCACACTCTCCGCTCCGGAGTCGGGGGCGACCCCCTGGAACCCCCGGCCGCCGCAAGGTGGGCGACTCTGGCATAAGTCATCCGTTACCCTCTTCGGCATGTCGCAGACACCGAATGATCCGGCGGGTACGACGCACCAGTTCCAGAACTTCGCCAGCCAGGCGCAGCCGCAGAAGTCCGGGCCGAACGTCGGCCTGATCGTCGGCGCGATCGCCGTGGTGGCGGTCATCGCGGTCCTGGCGGTCGCGATCATGGCGCTCGGCTAGGACGCCGGAGGGCCCGGCCAGGGCGCCGGGCTCAGCGGCCGCTGCCGCTGAAGTGCTGGTAGTCCTTGGCGCCGCTCCAGGCGCCGCCCCAGCCCCAGCCGATCGAGGCGAACGCCTTCACGACCTTGTCGCCGGCGTGGATCAGGCCGGGCGCGTCGAGCTTGCGGTTCTTGTACTTCGTGCAGGACTTGTGGGCGATGCGCCCGTCCGCGTAGACGTAGGGGTTCTGGCAGGGGTTGATGTCGACGGCGAGGCCGTACGCGTGCTGGGAGAACGAACTCGACCCGGTCGCGTTGCGGCAGTTGAAGGCGGAGGTGTTGTTCGCCTCGATCGAGTCGAAGTCGCTGCCGCCGTACTTGTCGACCGGCTCCATGCGCTCGATCGGGTACTTCATCTTGTACAGCTTCTTGAAGACGGAGACGAGGTCGTCGGCCGCCTTGGCGTTGACGACGAGCCGTCCGCCGGTGTGCGGCTTGTCGTCCATGCCCCAGTAGGTCATCTCGATCATCCGGAGCCCGGACGGCGCCACGGGGCAGCCCTTCCGCCAGGACGACTTCAGGTCGCCGGCGGTCACCTTCTTGACGTCGGCACGGAAGCCCTGCTCCGACGGGGACGCCGACGGCGACGCGGCCGTCCCGGACGCGGTGGGCGGGGTCGCGGCCGGCGACTCGCCCGAGTCGTCGGAGCCGCGGCCACATCCGGCCGCCGCGAGCGCCGCCGTGAGCAGGACGCCGAGGAAAGTCGCGCTGAAGATCGGCCCTCTACCTGGCATCTTTGCAGCATACGCAGGCCTGGAGGTGCTCGCGTGGCACCGTTAGTTCGCTACGGTGCGTTTGAGGGTGCGCCCACCGGATAGGGGCGGCGTGGACCTTCGTTCGACCGCCGGGCATGTCGTCCGGTGACGTCCGGTCCCAGGGAGCCGGGATGGCGGAAGCTCAGGAGAGCGACCTCCCAAGCCTCGGAGACGAGATCTTCGCCGTGGCGCACAATGTGGAGGTCGAGCAGGGGGCGGCTGCGGAGCCGCGATTGCCGACGGACAAGGCGCAGGTGCTCGCCGAGCGCGCGCGGGCGTTCCTCGGCCGGGACGTGAAGGCGCTGGCGGCGGGCTTCGTCGTGTTCGTGTTCGTCGATCTCGTGATGATGTGGGCGCCGCTGATGATGAGCCGCCGCCCGAGCCTGCTGCCGCAGTTCATCACGCTGCTGCTGCTGGCGTTCGGGCTCGGCGGGCTGCTCGTCTGGCAGGTCGGCGGCCGGTGGCGGACGTTCGGCATCGGCATGATGCTCGCCTGGGGGTTCCTGACCCTGGTGTCGGTCGGGTTCCTGACCGGGGTGACCGTCCCGCTGTGATCAGGTCGCGGGCCCGACGCGCTTCAGGACGAGGCCGAACGCGCGCCCGATCGCTTCGAGGTCCTCGGGTTCGATCACGTCGATGAAGAACGTCCGGACGGTCTCGACGTGGTCGCGGGCGGCGCGTTCGAGCGCCGCGAAACCCTCGTCGGTGAGGTGCGCGAAGACGCCGCGCTTGTCGTTGGGGCAGCTGTCCCGCTTGACCAGGCCCTTGGTCTCCAGGCGGGAGCAGGTGTGCGACAGCCGGCTGCGGGACTGGCTGGCGTTCTCGGCGAGCTCCGCCATCCGCAGCCGCCGCTCGGGCGCCTCCGACAACCGGACGAGGATCTCGTACTCCGACACCGACAGGCCGTGCTTGGTCTTGAGGTCCCGGTCCATGATCTCGGTGAGCCGGACGCTGCCGTCCACGTATGCCCGCCAATCGCGCTGCTGGGTGGCATCGAGCCAGCGAGGTTCGCTCATACCGGAAAGTATAGAACGATATGTTGAATATTCAACTAGTGCGCGCTATCTTCACGGTAGCAGGACGGGACGCCGCCTCCGTCCGCGGAAATAGTTGAAACATCAACTACGTTGCACGAGGCAGTGCACCGCCCGGCCGGGACGGGGCACCCGAATGAGGGGAGATCCCATGCCTGCCGTGATGGCCGACCCGCTGACCCTGCCCCGCCTCCCGCTGCTGCCGGAGACCGGGACCGACTGGCGCCGGGTCGCGAAGGTCGTGACCGCCAAGCGTCACCTCGAAGGCGAGGGATTCCAGGTCAGGCGGCCCTTCCCGGGCATCGACCTGGCCCTGGCCGACCCCTTCCTGCTCCTCGACCACATGGGCGCCGTCGAGTACGCGCCAGGCGAGGCGAAGGGTACCCCTTGGCATCCGCATCGCGGGTTCGAGACGGTCACCTACATCATCGACGGAGCCTTCCAGCACCAGGACACGACCGGCGGCGGCGGCCTGATCTCCGACGGCGCCACCCAGTGGATGACGGCGGCGTCCGGGATCCAGCACATCGAGCAGCCGCCGCCCGAGATGGTCGCCAAGGGCGGGCTGTTCCACGGCATCCAGCTCTGGGTGAACCTGCCGCGCGAGCAGAAGTGGCTGCCGCCGCGCTACCAGGACATCAAGGCCCGCGACGTCAAGCTGCTGGCCGCCGACGACGGGTCGTCGCTCGTCCGCGTCATCGCCGGGTCGCTCGCCGGGTACGACGGCCCTGGCGTCACCTACACGCCGATCAACTACCTGCACGCGACGGTCGCGCCCGGCGCGCGGCTCGCGCTGCCCTGGCCGCGCGACTTCAACGCCCTCGTCTACGTCCTGTCCGGACGCGGGACGGCGGGCGCCGAGGAGGTCGGGCTGGACGAGGGGCAGCTCGCCGTGTTCGCCGGCTCCCACCACAAGGGCGACGGGGACGGGCTCGTCGTCCGCGCCGCCGACAGCCAGCCGCTGGCCAGCGCGAACGGGTGGGAGATCCTGGTTCTGGGCGGGCTGCCGATCCGCGAGCCGGTCGCCCGGTACGGGCCGTTCGTGATGAACACCCGCGAGGAGATCGTCCAGGCCTTCGAGGACTTCCAGGCCGGACGCATGGGCACCGTCCCGGCGGAGCAGGTGCCGCACCGGTCGGACGCCGACGAGTCCCTCGCCTGACTCCCGGGAGCGGTCCTGCCCGGTACCCCGCTCCGGGCAGGGCCGCTCCCGGGGCACTTCCCGCGTTCGCGTGACGGAGGCGGACGCATGCGCTAGTGTGTTCGAATAGTCGAACAGAAGTTCGACCTGTTCGGAGGTGCTCGCCCGGGGAGGCGACATGGCGGCCATCGCCACGAGAGGGGCGGAAGCCCCCGCGCGCTGCGGGCGGCGGCGGGAGCACGCGACACGCCGCAGCGATTTCTACGCAAATCTACGGCCGCAGCTATATCGCCTCATAGAGTCCGACAGCGTGGACCCCGTGCGCAATCCCTACGCCCCGGGCGCCGGGCAGCGCCCCCCGGAGCTGGCCGGCCGCGATCGCGAGCTCCGGCAGTTCGAGGTCGTGCTGGAACGGGTGGCCCGCGGGCGCCCCGAGCGCAGCATGATCATCACCGGGCTGCGCGGCGTGGGCAAGACCGTGCTGCTCAACGCGTTCCGGTCGCAGGCGATCCAGCGGCTGTGGGGGACGGGCAAGATCGAGGCCCGGCCCGACCAATCGATCCGCCGGCCGGTCGCCTCCGCGCTGCACCGTGCCGTCCGGGAGCTGGCGCCCCGGCACCGCGCGCCCGACCGCATCGAGGACTTCCTCGGCGTGCTCAAGGCGTTCGCGCAGTCCGAGCCCGAGCCGTCCGGGAAGGGCAAGGCGCGGGCGCACCGCTGGCAGCCCGGCATCGACGTGCCCGCCGCGCGCGGGCGCGCCGACTCCGGCGACCTGGAGATCGACCTCACCGAGCTGTTCGTGGACGCCGCGTCCGTCGCGACGGACGTCGGCGCCGGCATCGCCCTGTTCGTGGACGAGATGCAGGACGTCCCCGCCGACGACGTCTCCGCGCTGTGCGCCGCGTGCCACGAGCTGTCCCAGGTCGGCGGGCCGCTGATCGTGGTGGGCGCGGGGCTGCCGCACCTCCCGGCGGTCCTGTCGGCCAGCAAGTCGTACAGCGAGCGGCTCTTCCGGTACGCGCGCATCGACCGGCTCGACAGGGAGTCGGCCGATTTCGCGCTGATGGCGCCGGCCGAGCGCGAGGACGTCACCTTCACCAGGGACGCCCTCGACGCGCTGTACGGGGCGGCCGACGGCTACCCGTACTTCGTCCAGGCGTACGCCAAGGTCGTCTGGGACGTGGCGCCCGGCACCCCGATCACGGCGGACGACATCAAGGTCGCCGCCCCGGAGGCGGAGAGCGAGCTCGCGGTGGGCTTCTTCGGCAGCCGCTACGAGCGCGCCACCCCCGCCGAGCGCGACTACATGCGCGCGATGGCCATGCTCGGCGACGACCCGGTGCCCACGGCGTCGGTCGCGGACGAGCTGGGCCGCAAACCGTCCAGCCTGTCGCCCGCCCGCGACGGGCTCATCAAGAAGGGCCTCATCTACAGCGCCGAGCGCGGCATGGTCGCGTTCACTGTGCCGCACTTCGGCACGTTCCTCCGCTCCCAGCCCGCCTGACCGATCCGGCTCTATCGAGTTCTCTAGCGAAAAGGCTAGAGAGCGGTAGAAGCCTGCATCGCGCCGCGTTCGCGCCCTGTTTGCGCCGGTGTCGTCCGGTGAGTATGAGGTTCTCTAGCTTTGAAAGTAGAGAGCCATAGATTTTGCTCGCCCTATTCTCTGGCTTTGTCTAGGATCCTCTAGGACTTTTTGTAGAATGCCCTAGAAAGATGCAGAGGCGTGCGGCGGGCCCGGTGTTGTCACATGGGGCGGGTGGGTAGGACCCCGGGCGAATGCCCATCCAACGGGCAGAAGCTCTATATATCGGGGGGAAGCATGACGGACCGAGCTCGGTTCCGCGGTCAGGACCCGGACAACGCATTCGGCCAGGAGGACTACTCCGGCCAGGACGACACGTCCTCCGCCTTGGGCTACGACGACTCGATGGGCTACGACGAGGCCGTCCGCTACGACGAGACGCAGGACCAGGGCGGCCGGATGCCGGGCGCCGACGACGGGTACACGACCGAACGGCGCCGCTACCACGGGCAGGACGAGTACGGAACCCACCAGAACGAGTTCGGGAACGAGAGCACGGAAGGCGACTGGTGACCCGTCCACGGGGTGAGGGCCGCGTCCCACGGAATCGCGGCCCTCGGGGAGCCTCTCGGACGTGCCCGGTACCGGGCTAGACAGCCGACATTTCGGGCATCACGGTGGCGGACCGCACGTCCCGGTCCCCTTCGGCGGTGGACACGGCGAACACGATCTCCACGTCCCGGTCGTCCACCCGGCCCGCGAAGGCCACGAACCGCCAGCAGCCCTCCCGCCATACGTCCAGCGGGACCGCGCTCGCGACCGCGTTTTCGTGCCTGCTCCACGCCGCGCTCTCGAAGAGCGCCGCGTACGTCTCCGCCATCGGGCTGCGCCGCCGCTCGCACGGCGGATCGGCGGGCGTCCCCCGCCGCTCCGCGAGTTCCGCCAGCTCCGGCGACAGGAGCGCGAACAGCGCCAGCTCGACCGCGAACACCAGCCCGACCTGGACCTGCACGTCCCGCAGCACGTCCACGCCCGCGAGCGGCGCGCCGAGCGACGCCACCGCCGCACCGGTGAACAGCACGGCCCGCAGCACGCTGCGCCGCCCGACCCTCTTGGCGCTGAGGCCGCCGAAGCAGCCGCACCCGGCGTCCGGCCGGTGGACCCGCAGCTCCCCGACCACCCACGTCGCCGCCGCGAACGCCACCGTCGTCGCGAGCCGCACCGACAGGTGCGAGGTCACCAGCAGCGCCAGCCCGAGGAGGCCCTCGCCGAGCCCGAGCCCGACCGTCATGCCGCGGCTGCGGCGCACCGCCGTCAGCCGGGCGAGCCCCGCCGGAACCGGCACGCCGTGCACGTGGTCGGGCGCCTCCGCCGCCCGCTCCCGGACCGTCAGCTTCGCCGCGCACGCGGCCAGCAGCACCGCCGCGAGCAGCAGCACCTGGGTGTTCTGGAACGCCGTCACCATGACCCCTCCAGCGGCAGGTCCGGGCGGACGGACGCGTTGAAGCAGCCCGCGTCGAGATCGCCGCCGAGCCCGGCGAACGCGACCGGCGTCAGCTCGACGATCCGGCCGCGCGGGGACGCGTCGCACTCCACGCACCGGTCGCAGAACCGGGCCGCCGTGCAGCCGCACTCGACCACCGGCACCGCCGCGGCCCTCCTGCGGCACTCGTTGTGCACGGTGATCCCGCTCCCCACCGACAGGTACGGGAACGGAACGCAACCGGGCGGGGCGTCCGCGCATCCCCCGGCGGCCCCCTCGGAGTCGACCGCCGGGTAGGCCGCCCCGTCCGGCGCCGCACCGCCGGCGTCGCCGAACCAGGTCGCCGTCCCGCGCAGCACCCCGGGCACGGGCGCGGTCGGCTCCGGCGCGGCGAGATCGTCCGCCCGGTATCCGGGCTGCGACGTGCCGGGACGCACCGCCCGCGGCCCGTCCGGGGACCCGACGCAGATCACGTCGATCAGGTATCCGGGCTGCAGGCGCGGATGCCGCACCAGCACCCGTTCGAGGGCGTGCGGGGGGATCACCACATGGGCGCGCCCGCGGTGGGGGCCCATGTCCACCTCCACGGTGTCCTTCTCGCACGCCAGGATCGTGCCCGCGACGCGCCGGATGTCGACCCAGACCCGGTCGGCGACGAAGACGCCCCGGGGGGCGTGGGGGGTCGTCCCCCCTCGAAGGGTGCGGTCGGTGACGCCGCTCTCCCTCTGCCGGACGATCACCGGGCGGCCCGGCCGGAGCGCGGCGAGGCCCCCGCGCCCGCCGTGCCAGACCCCGGTGTCCCCGCTCATCGCGAGCCGGACCTCCGTGCCGCCCGCGGCCAGCACCAGCAGGTGCGGGCTGGCGTCCAGGACGATCCCGCACACCGCGCGCAGCGGCGGGCCGGCCTCCGGAAGGCCCGCCTCGGGAAGCCCGGCCTCCGGAAGGCCCGCCTCGGGACGGGCGGGGGACGCCCCGAACACGGCCGCGCGCCGGCGGCGGCGCGCTTCACGGGACGGGCTCGGCGGCATCGCGGCACTCCGGCAGTGATCACTCTGGGCGAAGGGGTGGAAGACAGTGCGTCAAGGCTCACGTGCCGTGACCTCGCCTGTCGATGAATTTGTCGCGATAAGTCAGCCAGCGGTGGACGTCTGATCTACCTGGGATGAAGATTATGAACTGGTTGACCCGGATATGTGATTTATGTAGGCCCGTAATTACGATCTTCCTGCGATCGTCGACCATACCCGGGAGCGGCCCGGCGCCGACTCTCCAACCCCTTGGCCCGGTGGTGATGTGAACGCGACGCGGCACGAGGAGTTCCGCGCGTACGTGGAGGAGCGCAGGCCCGTCCTCCTGCGCACGGCGACCCGGCTGGCCGCCGACCGCGCCGAGGCCGAGGACCTGCTGCAGGCCGCCCTCGCCAAGACCTACCTCGCCTGGGACCGTATCGAGGACCGCGCCGCCGTGGACGGCTACGTCCGCCGCGCCATGGTCAACACGCAGATCTCCTGGTGGCGCCGCCGCAAACTCGACGTCTACCCCACCGACCGCCTCCCCGACCGTCCCGTCGAGGACCACACCGGCCGCAGCGAGATGCACGACGCCCTGGGCCGCGCCCTCGAACGTCTCCCCGAGCGCCAGCGCCTGGCCGTCATGCTCCGCTACTACGAGGACATGTCCGAGAGAGAAGTGGCCGAAGTACTGGGCGTCAGCGTAGGCACGGTGAAATCCACCGTCTCCCGGGCCATGGCCCGCCTAAGGGAGTTGTACTGAAGCTCAACTACCGGTCACGGGCATGCCCCGCGCTGTCATCGGGGCTTCCAAGGGTTCGCCTCCCCAGGGTAGAAAGCTGTGGGGAGCCGTTTCTGGCAGGAGGCGTGCCGTGTTCAGCACCATGCAGGACTTTCCGCTGACGATTACGACGATCATGCGCTATGGCGCGGGGGTCTTCGGTGATGCCGAGGTCTCCACCTGGACGGGGGACGGCGCGCGGCGGCGGAGCTACGCGGAGGTCGGGGAGCGCGCCGCCCGGCTGGCCGGGGCGCTGCGCGGCCTCGGGGTGGACGGCGACCAGCGCGTCGCCACGTTCATGTGGAACAACGCCGAGCATCTGGAGGCCTACTTCGCGGTTCCGTCGATGGGCGCGGTGCTGCACACGCTCAACCTCCGGCTGTTCCCCGACCAGCTCGTCTACATCGCGAACCACGCCGAGGACCGGGTCGTCCTCGTCGACGGGTCGCTGATCCCGCTGCTGGCGCCGGTGCTCGCGCAGCTGAAGACCGTCCAGCACGTGGTCGTGGTGGGCGACGGCGACACGGTGCCGCTGGAGAGCGCGGGCAAGGAGCTGCACCGGTACGAGGAGCTGCTGGCGGCGGCGCCGGCGACGTTCGACTGGCCGGAGATCGACGAGCGGTCGGCCGCGGCGATGTGCTACACGAGCGGCACGACGGGGAACCCGAAGGGCGTCGTGTACTCGCACCGGTCGGCGTACCTGCACTCGATGGCGACGTGCACGGGCAACGCGATCGGGCTGAGCGCGTCCGACGTCGTGCTGCCGGTGGTTCCGATGTTCCACGCGAACGCCTGGGGCCTGCCCTACGCGGCGGTCATGGCGGGCGCGTCGCTGATCATGCCGGACCGGTTCCTGCAGGCGGAGCCGCTCGTCCGGCTGATCGAGGCCGAGCGCCCGACGGTCGCGGGGGCGGTGCCGACGATCTGGTCGGACGTCCTGCGCTACACGAAGGAGCACGGGTCCGACCTGAGTTCGCTGCGGCTCGTGCCGTGCGGCGGGTCGGCGGTTCCGGAGGCGCTGATGCGGGGCTTCGACGAGATCGGCGTCCGCATCGTCCAGGCATGGGGGATGACTGAGACGTCGCCGGTCGCGTCTGTCGCGCACCCGCCGGTGAACGCCGCCGGCGAGGACGCCTGGCGGGCGCGGATCAGCCAGGGGCGCGTCCTCGCGGGGCTGGAGATGCGGATCGTCGGGGACGGCGACCGGGTCCTGCCGAACGACGGGGAGGCGGTGGGGGAGGTCGAGATCCGCGGCCCGTGGATCACCGGCGCCTACTACCTCGACGAGGACCCGGGAAAGTTCGACGACGGCTGGCTGCGCACCGGCGACGTGGGGACGCTGACGGCGGACGGCTACCTCGTGCTCACCGACCGGGCGAAGGACGTCATCAAGTCGGGCGGCGAGTGGATCTCCTCGGTGGAGCTGGAGAACCACCTGATGGCGCACCCGGACATCGTGGAGGCGGCCGTGGTCGGCGTCCCCGACGAGCGGTGGCAGGAGCGGCCGCTCGCCTCGGTCGTGCTGCGGGACGGGGCCGAGGTCACCCCCGAGCGGCTGCGCGAGTTCCTCTCCGACCGGATTCCGAAGTGGCAGCTCCCCGAACGCTGGTCGTTCATCACCGAGGTCCCGAAGACGTCCGTCGGGAAATTCGACAAGAAGGTGCTGCGGCGCCGTTACGCGGACGGTGACCTGGAGGTCCGGGAGGTCGGCTGATCCCGGTTCTGACCCGGAGTCACGACACGCGTGGTCACGGAGAGGTGCAGTAACTCACCCGGGTGTTACCTTAACGGTGGATTTCGGGAGATGATGTGGTGCAGATAGGGTCCGCGGGTGTATGCAAGGTGGGCTGATTGTCCGGATGCCCCCCGTGGGGGCGGGCCCCTCATGCCGCTGCCGGGAGCGTGAATGCCCAGGTTGTCCACCTCCGCACGCTCGGCCGACCGTGAACTGGTCAAGGGGCTGAACGAAGGCGACGAGGCGGCGCTCGCCGCGCTCTACGACGAGTACGCCGAGCGCCTCTACGACTACGCTCTGTCGATGTCGGGGGACGAGAAGGTCGCCGCCGACATCGTGCACGACACGTTCATCGACGCGTGCCGCCGCGCGCCCCGGATGCGCGACCACCTGCACCTGGGCTCCTGGCTGTACGGATCGGCCCGGCGCCGCTGCGTCCGGCGGGGCCGCGCGAAGGTGCTCTGCTGGGACCGCGACGGCGAGTTCGGCGACGCCCAGTTCGCGAGCCGCGCCGATGACGACGACCTGGGGCTCGACTGGCCGCCCCCGGACGAGTTGCACGGCCTGCTGCGCGGCTGCCTGTCCCAGCTGGAGCCCGTCGACCAGGAGGTCATGTTCCTGGCGTTCCGGCACGGGCTGCGTCCCGCGCGGCTCGGGGCCGCGCTCGGCCTGTCGCCGCGGCGGGCCGCGCTGCGGGTGCGCAGGGGGCGCGCCGAGCTGGAGGCCGCCCTCCAGGAGGTGGTCCGCCGCGCCGAGCGGGCGTGCGCCGGCGGGCCGGCGGCGGAGGGGCCGGTGTCCACAGCGGTCGCCGTGCTGGCGGCCCGCGTGCCGCCGAAGGAGGAGTCCGCGCCGGCCGTCCCGCCGCGCCCGGCCAGGGGACTGGCCCGGGTGCTGCGCCGCCGGGGCGACGTCTCCCCCGCCGACCCGGAGACCGAGCGGCATGTCGCCGACTGCCTCGACTGCCTGCGGCGGGGCCGGGTGTCGCCCGCCGCGCTGCTGCGCCGGGCGCCCGCGCCGGTGCTGCCGGCCGCGCTGCGGCACCGCGTCATGCACACCGCCACCGATCCCGAGCTGGCCGGCCACCGGGCCGACATCGCCGCGCGCGGCGGCGCGCTCACCCCGTCCGGCCTGCCGATCCAGCCGGACGTGCCGTCGCCGTTCACCCGCCGGTGGCTGTTCACCGTGGGCGGCATGGCGGGCGCGCTGGTCGCCGCGCTCGTCGCGGTGGTCGTGATGGGGCCCGGCATCGGCAGCGGCACGCTGTCCTGGCCGCCGTTCCGCACGCAGCCGCAGCCGTCGATCACCAAGGTGCACCCGCCGGCCGGCTCCCGCGGCGGCGGGCAGCCGTCCGCGGCGCCGGGCGGGGGAGCGCAGGGCCGTCCCGCCCAGCCGCCCGCGAGCGCGCCCGCGGAGGGCGAGGATCCGCAGCACCCGCAGGACCCGTCGGCGCCGCCGTCGCAGCCGACCGACCCGCCCGCGCGGCGCGGCGTCCTCGTCGTGAGCCCCGGCAAGGTCGAGATGTACGGCACGAAGACCGCGCACGTCAGCCTCGCCGCCAGCGGCGGATCGGTGTCGTGGACGGCGATGACGTCGACGAGCCAGCTGATCCTGTCGGAGATGCAGGGCGGCATGTCCGACGGCGACACGACCAGCCTGACGCTGACCCTCCGCACGGCGATCATCGGCCTGCCCGGTCAGGGGACGCTGACGTTCACCGACTCCGAGGGCGCGCCCCACCAGGTGACGGTCGTCTGGGGCGCCACGCTGCTGTGACGGATCAGCCCTCGGGCCGGTCCTCCAGCGCGTCCCTCATCGTTTCGAGGCGGTCGCCGAGGACCGCCTGGACGCGGGCCTCCATGGCCCGCGCGATGAACGGTTCCACGACCATCTTCACCAGCGGCCGCATGCGCCGCACCACGGCGGCGACCTCGGCCACCTTGGCGCCGTCCGGGACGGGCTCGCCCTCGAGCCGGTCGAACACGTTCGCCTGGACGAGGTTGACGAACCGTCCGGCGATCACGTCGCAGTCGTCGCGGATCTCCCCGGCGATGTCGAGCACCGAGTCGAGCGGGATGCCGGCGGCGACGAGTTCGGCGCCGACGTGCAGCAGCCGCGGGCTCGGCACCCGGAACTTCTCGCCGTCCCGCTCGATCAGGCCGAGTTCGACGGTGCGCTGCGTGATCCGGGCGATCTCGTCGTCGTCCAGCCCGGTGCCGAAGATCTCGATGAGCTCCTCGTAGGTGGTCGTGCCGGGTATCTCGTCCGACCAGGGGTCCGTGAGGACCTTCTCCAGCCCGAGCACCTCGCCGACGTCCTTGCCCGTCTCCCAGGCCGACAGCAGGTCCTTGATGATCGCGAACGTGTAGCCGCGGCCGAGCAGCTGGCCGATGAGCCGGAGCCGGGCGAGATGCGAGTCGTCGTACTTGCCGACCCGGCCCTCGAGCCGCGGCGGCGGCAGCAGCCCCCGGTCCTGGTAGGCGCGGATGTTCCGCACGGTGGTCCCGGCCAGCCGCGCCAGCTCGTCGATTCGGTACTCGGCCATGTTGCCGTGATCTTACTCCCGGCCCATTGTTACATCGTTCGATGGCACATAGGGTTGCGCGCATGGCGGACGACATCGAGGAGACCCTCCTCGGCGGCCCCCTGCGCTACACGCGCAAGGAGGTCGAGGCCCTTTCGGGCGTCACGGACGATTACGCGCGCCGGATCTGGCAGGCCCTCGGCTTCCCGGCCCCGCCCGACGACGAGACCGCCTTCACCGACGGCGACGTCGCGGCCCTGCGCGAGATCAAGGACCTCCTCTCCCACGACATGGTGGACGAGGACATGGTCCTCCAGCTGGCGCGCGCCGTGGGCCAGACGATGGGCCGCCTCGCGAGCTGGCTCGGCGACGTCTGGCTGCAGCGGCTCGGCGAGCTCCCGTCCGCGGAGCCCCTCACGTCCGACCTGGTCACCGCCGCGCTCGCCGCCACTGAGGAGCTGCGCCCGGCGTTCGAGCGCCTCCTCCTGCACGGCTGGCGCCGCCAGCTCACCGCCGCCGGCATGCGCGCCGCCGCCACCACGGCCACCGCCCAGTCCGATCCGGCCGCCGGCCTCGCCCACCTCGCGGTCGGCTTCGCCGACGTCGTGTCGTTCACCCGGCTGAGCCGCCGCCTCGACGGCGACGCGCTGGGCGCCTTCATCGAGCTCTTCGAGTCGACCGCCGCCGAGATCGTCGCCGAGGCCGGTGGCCGCATCGTGAAGACCCTCGGCGACGAGGTCCTCTTCGTCGCCCCGACCCCGTCCGCCGCGGCCGACATCGGCCTCCGCATCGCGGACCACTTCAACGAGGCCCCCGACTCCCCCAAGGTCCGCGTCGGCCTGGCCTACGGCGAGGTCATCCAACGCCTGGGCGACGTCTTCGGCACCCCGGTCAACATGGCCGCCCGCCTGACGTCCATCGCGTACGCGGGAACGGTCCTGGCAGACCCCGACCTGGCCACGGCCCTCCCCAAGGACGCCTACGAGATCTCCTCGCTGCGCCCCCGCCCCCTCCAGGGCCTGGGACGCGTGAAGCCCTACCTCCTACGCCACCCCCGCCGCTAGCCCACCGCGCCGGCGAGGGCGGAACGATGCGTCGCCAACCTGGTGCGGCCGCGCGCGTGCGCCTAGCCTCCGGGACTACCGGCATGGACGTCCGTTGCGTGGGCTCTGGGGGGATGAGGTCGGTCGTGTTGAGCGGCGGCACCCTCGCGGGGACCGCCCCGGGACGCGCACTGAGCCCCGCCTGACCCCGCCGAACCCCGCCCGGCCGGGAGATCGGAGCCGGCGGAGCGTCCTCGGCGTCATTCGAGGATCGGAGGCAGGCCGAACGCGGAGAACACCTTTGGGTCCTGGAAGACGACGTTGCGCGCGATGCCATTCGGGGTCACGGTGAAGACCTGCAGGGTGTGCAGCCGGTACGCGCCGTCGGTGCGGGTGTAGGCGACGGCGGCCGGTTGCGCGTTCGCCGTTGTCCGGGTCATGCGCCAGTCGGTGCCGCGCATGGTGAAGACGCGCTCCATCAGGAGCTGGACGGGACGGTCTTGATGACTTCGCCCTTCTGGTTCACCGCGAGGTAGCCGCCGCCGTACTCGTCGGAGAGGTAGATCATCATGGTCGGCCGGTCGCCGTTGAACGTCCAGGCCGCCTGCACGATGACGTACCGGCTGGTCGGCTTCGGCACCTTGAGGACGCCCTCCGCGCGGCTCATCAGTCGCGGCAGGGCGTCCCACTCGAAGGCGCGGAGATTCACCGTGGCGTCACCGGTCGTTATGGCGATGCTGGGACGGCTGCGTACGGCCGCGTCCGCGCCTTTCTCGTAGGTGTAGTTGTCGAAGGCGCCGGGTCGTCCGGAGTGAGCAGCGACTTGACCTCTTTGACGCCGCCCCCGCCGTTCCCCGCCTGCGGGGCGGCGGCGCTCCTCGATGTCGCGTCGTAAGGTTCACCGCCGTTGTCCGGTTCGTCGTCGTCCATGAGCGCGGGAAGGACGATGAGGGCCGCCGCGAGAAGGATCGCGACCGCCCCGGCCAGCACGGCGGCAATGGCCCCGATCATGCCGGAACGGCGTTTCCGCGGCCGCCCGGGGACGGTCGTCCGCATCGAGAGCGGTGGCGGAGTCGTCCCGGGTCCCGGCATGGGGACGAAGGGCGGAGGCGGAGGCATCGGCGGGGGTGAGGCCATGGACGGCGCTGCGGCCGCACTGGCGGCGGCCTGGGCGAGCATGTGGTCCAGCTGGGCCGCCGCGGGCCGGGCGGCCGGTTCCCGCACCAGCAGCGCCCGCAGCACGGGCGTCAGGGGACCGGCCCGGCGGGGCGGCGGGACATCGGCCGTCATGATGGCGCCGAGCGTCGCGGCCGTCGTGGACCGGCGCAGCGGATTGGTCCCCTCGACGGCCACGTACAGCAGCAGCCCGAGCGACCACAGGTCCGAAGCGGGGTCGCCCTCGTGCCCGTGCAGCCGCTCCGGCGCCATGTACTCCGGCGAGCCGACCAGCCCGCCGGTGGCGGTGACGCGGGACGCCTCCTGGAGCACCGCGATGCCGAAATCGGTGAGGACCGGCGTCCCGTCCGTCCGCAGCAGGACGTTCGCGGGCTTGACGTCGCGGTGGCAGACGCCGGCCTCGTGGGCGGCGCGCAGCGCCGCGAGCAGCCCGCGTCCGACGGCGGCCCCCTCGGCGGGCGGCAGCGGCCCCCGCGCCAGCCGCTCCTGGAGGGACTGCCCGCGGACGAGTTCCATCACCAGCCACGGGTGCGGCATGTCGGGCGAGTCCACGATGTGATGAATGGTCACCACATTGGGGTGATCGACCCGCCGCTGCCGAGTCGTGCCCGCAGCTCGAAACGGCCGTCGATCACCATCCCCGCAGAGGTCACGGCGGACAGCCTAAGGCCATGATCTCCGCAAAGCCCCTGATTCGCCCTTCCTGGGCGGGAACGCGGCGATCCACCGGCCGCCGCCGGTCGAGCGCGGAACACCGGTGATTCACGCGATGTCCGGCCGCCGGGGGCGGGCGGACACTGTGCTTCCCCGACCCCCGCCCCATGGAGGCAACCATGCGCCCACCCCTTCGGCGTCCCGGACGGCGGGCCGCCGCCGCGACGCTGGCGGCGGCGTTGTCCGCCGCTCTGCTCTGCGCGCCGTCGGCCGCCCGTGCCGACGCCGCCGATCCCGTGGTCACCGTCCCGCCCGCCGGCGACCACGGCTTCCCGTTCCTGGCCGCCGCCGAGGACCTCGGCTCGTTCGGCTACACCGAGAGCGAGTACTTCATCTCCGGGACCGCCGCGTCCTACGCCAAGTCCGGCATCTGGGGCTCGAACGGCCGGTGGGACGTCCGCGAGTCCGGTCACGCCGCGTACAAGAGCCGGCTCCTGGTGCGCCGCCCCGCCGATCCGGCGAAGTTCAACGGCACCATCGTGGTCGAGTGGCTCAACGTCAGCGGCCAGATCGAGATCTCTCCCGACTACTGGTTCACGCGGGACGAACTGCTGCGCAAGGGCTACGCCTGGGTCGGGGTCTCGGCGCAGTCGGTCGGCGTCAACGGCGGGCTCGGCGAGGTCAAGGGCCTCAAGGGCTGGGACCCGGCGCGGTACGGCAGCCTCGTCCACCCCGGGGACGCCTACTCCTACGACATCTTCTCCCAGGCC
Organism: Actinomadura latina NBRC 106108; assembly: GCF_001552195.1. Lineage (GTDB taxonomy): Bacteria > Actinomycetota > Actinomycetes > Streptosporangiales > Streptosporangiaceae > Spirillospora > Spirillospora latina. Next base: position 37,188 of record NZ_BCQS01000001.1, on the reverse strand, counting down.
GGGCAGGCGCTGCGCAGCCCGGACGGGCCCGACCCGCTCGGCGGGCTGGAGGTCAAGACCCTCCTCGCCGACGGTGAATCGCAGTCCGCCGGCCTCATGACGACGTACGCCAACGCCGTCCAGCCCGTCTCGAAGGTCTACGACGGCTTCATGATCCACAGCAACGGCGCCGTCGCGGCCCCGATCAGCGGCGAGCTCACCGATGTCCTGTGGATGCCGAACCCGTCCCGGATCAGGACCGATCTGCCGGTGCCGGTGTTCGTCGTGCTCACCGAGACCGACGTCCCGGGCGCCTTCCTCGCGCGGCAGCCGGACACCGGCCGGGTCGTCCACTGGGAACTGGCGGGCACCGCCCACGGCGACCAGTGGGCGTTCGACCTGGGCGGTCCCACCGTGAAGAAGTCGGTCGGCTCCGCGGGGCCGCAGCCCGACTGCGCCGCCGGGTCGGCCCCGTACAACGACGGGCCCGGCCACTACTCGATGAACGCCGCGCTGCGCCTGCTGGCCGGCTGGGCGCGGGGCGGGGCGGCGCCGCCGAGCGGACCGGAGCTGAGCACGGTCATCCGCGACCCGCGCACCGGCCTGGCCACCGGCGGCATCCGGCTGCCGGACGTCGCGGTCCCGACCCGGACCCTCACCGGCGAGCGCGACACCAGCGGCAGCGGCGTCTTCTGCGGCCTCTACGGCGCCCGCGACCCGTGGAACGGCGACGCCGACCCGTGGGACCGGCACGACGCCGGCGACCCGTCCGACCCGTCCTTCCCCCGCACCGCCGAACCGGTGCTGAGCAGCCTCTACCCGACGCACGCGGACTACGTGGGCAAGGTGCGAGCGGCCGCGCGGCAGTCGGTGGACGCCCGCTACCTGCTGCCGGAGGACGCGGCCGCGATCATCACCGCCGCCGAGAACTCCGACATCGGCGGCTGACCCCGCACCCCGCGACGCGAGGCCCGCCGGCGTGCCGGCCCGGCGGGGCCGGCTTGTCCCCCGTGCGAGCTACCGGCAAGTGTCCACTGCGCGGTGACGATTCCCGATCGCATGATCCCTAGCGTTCTTCCTGGCCGCGGCGCCAGAACCGCGGGGACAAGGTGAGGGAGTCATCATGAAGCTGTTGATCCAGCTCTTGGCGGTCGTGGCGGTCGCCGCCATCGGCGGCGTCGCCACCGCCGCGGTGCAGTGGGACGTGCTGCCCACGTTGGGCCTCGGCCTCGCGTCAGCGGTGCTGGCGCTGCTGGTCTACGTCTTCGTGGTGGGGCGGACGGAGCGCCGCCCGGTGGACGAGCTGGCCCGCGCCGGGGCGGTCCCCGCTCTCGGCCGGGGCGCGCTGATCGGCTTCGGGTTGTTCGGCGTCGTCATCGCGAACCTCGCCCTGCTCGGCGACTACCGGGTCGACGGCTTCGGCTCGGTCGCCGGCCCGGTCGCGCTGGTCGGCGTCATGGCCGCCGCTGCCGTGACGGAGGAACTGGTGTTCCGCGGCATCCTGTTCCGGATCGTCGAGGGACGCATCGGCACCTGGTGGTCGCTGGCGCTGACCGGTGTGGTGTTCGGCCTGATGCACCTGGGCAACGAGAACGCCACTCTGTGGGGGGCCATCGCCATCGCGATCGAGGCGGGCGGCATGCTCGCCGCCGCCTATGCCGCGACCCGGAACTTGTGGGTGCCGATCGGTCTGCACTTCGCCTGGAACATCGCGGGCGCCGGCATCTTCGGCACCACGGTCTCCGGCAACGACACCCCGGACGGGCTGCTGGACGGCGTGACATCGGGCCCGGCCCTGATCACCGGCGGCGAGTTCGGCCCGGAGGCGAGCCTGTACTCGGTGGGGCTCGGCGTGGCGGCGACGGCCGTGTTCCTGTGGTTGGCCCACCGGCGCGGCACCATCGTTCCCCCGAGGCGCCGCGACCGCGCCGCCGCGACCGCTAGCCTCTCCCAGTGATCGACTTTCGGCAGATCCCGGACATGTGGCGCCGGTGCGGCGTCATGGTCCGGGATCTGCCCTTGGCGCTGCTGCTGGCGGCCGGGTCGCTCGTCCCCGCCTTCCATGGCCTCGGGACGCAGGTCGGCGGCCTTCCGGACCGTCCCTACGACGGACTGGCGGTCCTGGCGGTCGCTCTGCAGAGCCTTCCGCTCATCGTGCGCCGCCGGTGGCCGGCCGCGTGCCTCGCCCTGGTGTCGGCCGGCTTCGCCCTCGACCAGCTCCGCGGCTACCACATGTTCGCCGGCACCGGGCTGGCCATCGCGGTGCTGAGCGCGGGCGCCCATCTGGACAGGTTCCGGCGCACCGCCATGGTCGTCCTCACCGCGGGATACGCGGTGCTGGCGGTCGCGCTCGACCGGGCCGGCGCGACCGAGCGGCCGGACGGGTTCGTGACGTTCTACCTGGCGATGGGCGTCGTGTGGGGCATCGGGGCCTGGCTGCGCGCCACCCGGGCCGCCGAGGCCGAGCGCCGCCGCCGCGTCGCCGAGGCCACCCGCGCCGCCGAACGCACCCGCATCGCCCGCGAACTCCACGACGTCGTGACCCACCACGTGACGGCGATGGTCGTCCAGGCGGAGGCGGCGCGCTACCTGACCGCCGCACCGGACCGGCTGGACGAGACCCTGACCGCCGTCTCCGACACCGGCCGCCGCGCCATCGGCGACCTGCGGCATCTGCTCGACGTGCTGCACCCCGACCACGACGCCGAGCGCGCGACGCTGTCCGTCGGCGATCTCGCGTCCCTCGTCGAGCAGACGCGCAAGGCGGGACAGCCGGTGGAGTTCACCGAGGAGGGGACGCGGGCGGAGTCGGCGGGCAGTGCCGAGTTCGTCGCATACCGGGTCGTCCAAGAGGCGCTGACGAACGCCCTCAAGTACGCCCACGGCAGCCGCACCGAGGTCCATGTCCGCTACGCCGACAAGGAGATCACCGTGCAGGTCGGCAACGACGGCTCCGGCTCGCGGTCCGGGACCCCCGGCGGGAGCGGACGGGGCCTCACCGGCCTCCGCGACCGGGTCGACGCGCTGGGCGGCGGGTTCAGCGCGGACCGGCGGCCGGACGGCGGCTTCGTCGTCCGGGCGCGCATCCCCGCGGGAAGCCCGTCGTGACCGTGCCGGTCCGGGTGCTGGTCTGCGACGACCAGGCGCTGATCCGGACCGGGTTCGCGACGATCATCGACGCGCAGCCCGACCTGGAGGTCGTCGGCGAGTGCGGGGACGGCCGCACCGCCGTCGACCTCGCCCGCAGGCTGGAGCCGGACATGGTGGTGATGGACGTCCGGATGCCGGTGCTCGACGGCATCGAGGCGACCCGGCGGCTGGCCGGCGCCGGAGTGCCGAACCCCGTCAAGGTGCTCGTGGTGACGACGTTCAACCTGGACGAGTACGTGTACGAGGCGCTGCGCGCGGGCGCGAGCGGGTTCCTGCTCAAGGACGCCCCGCCGGCGCAGCTGCTGCACGGCATCCGCACCGTCGCCGCCGGCGCCGCGCTGCTCGCCCCCGAGGTGACGCGGCAGCTCGTCGGCCGGTACGCGGCCCGGATCCGCCCGACGGAGAGCACCCCGGCCGAGACCGCGCTGACGCCGCGCGAGCTGGAGGTGCTGCGGCTCATCGCGAATGGCCTGTCGAACAGCGAGATCGCGGCGGAACTGGTGATCAGCCAGGAGACCGTCAAAACGTACGTGTCGCGCATCCTCGCCAAACTCGACTTGCGCGACCGCGTCCAGGCGGTCGTCTACGCGTACCGCAACGGCCTGGTGACCTGAGGGCATCGCCGGTCGGCGAGCACTTGAATGGAGGCTCCCGGCCTGCTCGTCGGCGGCGTCCGGGAGTTCTTCAGCAGGCTGCGCTGAGATGGATCATCCGGTCAGGGACCGCAGGTAGGCCATGAGGCTTGCCGCGCGGAGAGAGCCGGTAGTGCGGGCTAATCGTCCGAGGGCAGCACGAGCTTCTGCAGGGAGCTTCGCAGGTGCTCCGCGGCCTCCGGGGTGAGGGACGCCAGGAACTCGCGCTCGGCTCCGTCGTTCGCGTCGCCGGCCAGGCGGAGGGTCTCGCGGCCGGCATGGGTCAGTTCGACGACGTTGCGGCGGCGGTCTTCCGCGTGCGGGTGGCGTGACACCAGGCCCTTGCCCTCCAGGGCGTCCAGCATCGCGACCATCGTGGTGCGGTCGATGCCCAGCCGCCGCGCCGCCTGCTGCTGGGACGCCGGTTCGCGGCCGGCCAGGGAGAGCAGGACGCCCAGCTCCCGTCCGTCGACGCCGTGCGCCGCCACCGCGTCCGCGGCCAGCTCCGCCATCCGAAGGTGCGCGCGCTTGAGCAGGTAGACGAGATTCCTGCTCAGCTCGGGGCCCGGCCCATCACTGCTCGACACGGAAGAATTCTATCGCTAAACTGATCGTCAGTAGTACTGATAATCAGTAGAGCGACAGAAAGGATCCAAGCAAATGATCTTGGTTACCGGAGGTCTGGGGTTCATCGGCTCCCACACCGTGCGCGCACTGCTGGACCTCGGCGAGAGCTGCGTCCTGGTCCAGCGCCGGACGGCCGAGCCGCCCGCCGATCTCGCAGAGGGGCGGGCAGTGGCCGAGCGGGCCGACATCACCGAGCCGCGCGCGTTGCTCGACATCGGTGAGCGCCACGAGATCACCGGCATCCTGCACCTCGCGGGCTCGATGCCCTGGCCGCCCGATCCCGAGCAGCCCGTCGAGGCCGCCCGGAAAGCCCTGGGCGGCCTGTTCAACGTCCTGCAGGCCGCCCGCGAGTGGAACGTGCACCGGGTGGGTGTCGCGAGCACGATCGGCGTCTACGGCGGCGTCGCGAACGAGGGCCCGCTCCGTGAGGACATGCCGCTGCCGATGACCTCGGGCCACCTGATCCCGACCTTCAAGAAGATCGGTGAGCTGCTCAACGGTCACCTGGCCGACGCCGCCGGCCTCGATGTCGTCGACTACCGCATCTCCGGCACCTGGGGTCCGCGCGACCCCCATGGCGCCCTGTTCTTCGCGGCCCCGGAACTCGTCCACGCCGCCGTCCGCGGCACCGAGCCGGATCTGTCCGCGCTCCCCGGTCCCGCGCACGCGGAGGATTCGCTCGACCTGTGCTACGTGAAGGACACCGCCCGGGCGATCGCGCTCCTCCAGCTCGCGGACCGGCTCGACCACCGCACCTACAACGTCGCGTCCGGCCGCGCGACGACCAACGCCGAGATCATCGCCGCGATCGAACGGGTGGTGCCGGACGCCCGGGTCGAGCTGCCCACCGGAGGGGACGCGCGGCAGAGCTACCTCGACATCACCCGGCTCCAGCAGGACACCGGCTTCAAGCCCGAATACGACACCGAACGCGCGGTCGCCGACTACATCGCCTGGCTGCGCGCCGGCAACGAGCACTGACAGACCACGGCCCGGGACCCGCGGAACTCCCGCATCAGGTCCCGGGCCGTGAGAACGGAGGGCTACGTCAACGCGCACACACGAAGCTTCGGCCAGCGCGGGTACTCGCAGAGCGGGCGCGTCCTGCCGTCGCGGCCGTCGGTGGCCACCGGCCTGACGGGCGGACGCCCCTCTTCGGCCCACCGTTCCAGGGCGGACAGCGAATCCCAGGTGCCGGCGAAGGCGACGTCGCCGAAGTTGGCGTGGTTCACGCCGGGGATGAGGTAGTACCGCAGGGAGTTCTGGGTCTGCCCGATGCCCGCGGTGGCGATCACTCGCCGGTAGTAGTCGCTCGTCGAGCGGTGGGAGACGAGTTCATCGGCGGAGCCATGCAGGAGGAGCAGCTTTCCGCCGGAGCGCATGAAGGGACGGAGGTCCGCGTCGTTGCGGTCCTGGATGGCGGACAGGTAACTGATCCGGGGAAGCCACTTCCCGGGCCGCCGAGGGTCGACGTCGAGGGAGTTGGAACCGGGATCCCTCGTGAGGAAGTACTAGACCCACTGGTCCCAGAACTGGAGCCCGTATCCGGCCGTCGCAGGCATCGGGTTGGCGGGCGCGGTCGTGCCGAACCCGATGAACGGCGTTCTCATGTCGGCGCCCGACAGCAGGGGAAAGCCGGGATACTCTCGCTCACCACTGGCGATCCGGTACGGCCACCGGAACGGCTTGGACGCCGCGACCACCGAAGCGATCTGCGCATCGGGCGACCGAGCCCGCGGTGCTGCGGTGATCCGGTGTTGATGAAGTTCCGGACGCCGGCGATCGAACAAACGGACGGACGTTCTGGCGGGTGGGCCGGCAGGCCGACCAACGGCCCGAGGACGTCCTCGGAGATCCGAGCGCAGACCGGCGGACGGAGGGTCGACACGGCGGTCAGGGTGTACGGGCCGGGACGGCCGGAGGTTTCTCGTGGACGGGCCGAGGCCGTGGTTCCGTGGGGCGGCGGTGCGGCGGCGGGCCGTCCGGACCCTTGCCGTCCCGCACTGCGGTCATGGCGTCACGGCGGGGCGGGACCGCGCCTGGGGCGTCCTCATGATCACGGCGTTCCGTCCGGGATCGGACGGCGCGGCCGTCACTGCCGGGCGTCCGCCTCCAGGACGGCGGCCTCGAGCCGCGCGACGGCTTGCGCCGCGGACAGCCCGGTGCCGTCGGCGGCCAGTGCCGCCAGCGCATCCGCCTCCTCGCGACAGACCGCGCACGCCAGCAGATGAACCCGGAAGTCTTCCGGCAGAGGGGCGTCGGAACCGAGGATCGCGTCGATGGCGGCATCGACCCGCTCGAAGCAGTCGTCACAGGAGAGCCACGGTTCGGTGTTGGTGGTCAGGCGGTCGATCGCCTCCGGCGTCAACGGCTCATGGTCTCTCACCGGTTCACCTCCTTGGTGGTCCGGACGGGCAGGTAGCCCTGGGCGGACAGGTGGGCTCGCAGACGCTTGCGGGCGTCGTGCAAGGTCTTGTACAGGGCGCTGCGGTTGGTGCCGAGCCGCTCGGCCAGCACATCGATCGGCACCTCGTCGACCAGTAGCGCGACGGCAATGCGCCGCTGGTGCGGCGTCAGCGCGGCGAAAAGCGCGTCCCGCGCGGCCCGGGCCAGATCGCGGCCCTCGGCGTAGGCCTCCGGGGAGGAGGCGGCCGTCTCGCCGGGTTCCGGCACCTCGTGCAGCCGGATCTCCCTGCCGCTCCACGCGGCGCGCCGCACCTCGACGCCCGCGTGCAGGATCCCGAACTTGTAGGCCCAGGTCGTGAACCGGCTGCGGCCCTCGAACGTGTGCAGGCGGGAAAGGACCGACACCGTCGCCTCGTCCGCGGCCGCCTGCACGATCTCCTCGCGGCGGGCGGCACCGAGATCGGCGGCTTCGACCATACGGCCGACCTGGTACCGGGCCGCGCGCAGCATCAACCCGTGCAGGTGCGCCACCGCGTCGTCACGCACCGGCCCGGCCGCCGAAAGGCGGGCGACCCAGTCGTCACCCGGCGGCCCCTCACCCGGCGGCCCCTCACCCGGCGGCACCCCATCGGCCCGTGGCCGACGCTGCTCACGGTACGGGGTCACTAGCGCCTCACCCACCTCCCTCACCTCGCCCGCCTCACAACCGCCCCTTCACCCGCGGCCGCGCCATGCCGCAGACACCGCTCTTTCCTTACCACCATGGCATGAACGTCGGTCATGCCGTCAGCCGCCATCCGGTGCGCCGACAGTTCGTCGTATCCGGCGGCTATGAGCTGCTCGCGGCGCCATCTCACTTCCCGTCCTCGCGGCCGCGGCCGCGGCAACGGCGGAATGCCGTACGCCGCCGGGCCATGCCTCGTCATGCCATGCCTCATATCAGGACCGGTCATACGTGGTGAGTGCCGCCGGCCCCGTCCCGTCTTACCGGGATCTCACGAATTCGCTCGCCCCCGGTAAGACCACCGCGTCCGGCGCCCACTAACCAACAACCGAGGCGGACGGCGGCTCTCCGTGACGGATCCGCCTTGGCAGGCACACCCGCATTCCACCGAAGGGACCTTCATGTCCATCCGACACAAGACCAGATACCGCGCCTCCACAGCATCGCTGATCGCGGCGCTGACCCTGTCGGGCGGCCTCCTGACGGCCTGCGGCTCGGGCGGCGGCCATGTTGCGACCGCCGCCGCCGCGCACGGCCAGGCCCACCCGGCCGCCCACCCGACCGCGCAGGTGTCGGCCGAGGTGGCGCTCTACACCACGATGCGGACCCTGTGGGCCGAGCACATGGAATGGACCTGGTCGACCGTGGTCGCGTTCGCCGCCGACTCGCCCGCGCTCCAGCCCACCCTCGACCGCCTCCTGCGCAACCAGGCCGACATCGGTAACGCCGTCGCGCCCTACTACGGCGAGGACGCGGCGAAGCGGCTCACCGAGCTGCTGACCACCCACATCGAGGAGGCGGTCCCCGTCCTCACCGCCGCCAAGGCCGGGGACAAGGCGGCACTGAACAAGGCCACCAGGGCGTGGTACGCCAACGCCCGGGACATCGGAGACTTCCTCGCTCACGCCAACCCCAACTGGTCGCGACACGACATGCGTCTCATGATGAGGACGCACATCACCCAGACCCTCGGCTACGCCGGCTCTGTCCTGGGCGGCGACTTCAAAGCCGCCATCGCCACGTTCGACAAGGCCCAGACGCACATGGACGGCATGGCCGACATGCTCTCCCAGGGCCTCATCGAGCAGTTCCCCGACAAGTTCTGACGCCCTGGCGACGCGCGTGAGCGTGCGAGACGGTCCGCACACCGTCCGCCCGGACCATCCGTCCGATCGATCCCCGTCGGCACCACGGAACACCGACCCGCAAACAAGCGAACACAGGAGAACCACCACATGATCACGAACCAGAACCGGGACCAGGACCGGAACACGCCCTCACTGGCCGACCCGGGAGCCCAGGCGTTCCTGGCGCTGCGTCTCGGCTTCGCCGTCCTGCCCGTCCTGTTCGGGCTCGACAAGTTCGCCACGATTCTCACCGACGACTGGACCCGCTACCTCGCCGCCGTGTTCAACGACGTCGTCCCCGGCGACGCGGGAACGGCCATGCAGCTCGTCGGAGTCGTCGAAATCATCGCCGGCCTCGCCGTCCTCGTCATCCCGCGCCTGGGTGCCCCGCTGGTCGCCGCATGGCTCGGCACCATCATCATCAACCTCATCATCGTCGGCGGGTACGGCGACGTCGCGCTCCGCGACTTCGGCCTCATGGCGGCCGCGCTCGTCCTGACCCGCCTCGCCTGGGCCTACCCGAACGGCCTGCCCGCCCGCCGTCCCTGACCCGCGGAAACGGCCGTGCGGGCCCGGCCGCAGAGGACCGGGAGAGGGGCATCTCGAGCGCACGCACGGGTTCGTGGCCGGCGGTAGAGCGGCCGAGGCACTGCGAAAGCGTGGCTTCGACACCGACCCCGCACTGCGCTGGAGATGCCCCTGCCTGTTTCCCGCCCCACCGCTCAAGATCATCACCAACGGTGCGGGCTTGGCGGAGCGGAGAAGTTTCCCGCGGATGGGAATGAGTCGGCCCAAGTACTTGTTCGGCCAACTATCAGTGGTTCGAGCAAGGAAGGGGACGACGGCATGACGGCTTCCATCGATGACCAGGCCCGGGTGAGCCCGTTCGAGCGCTTCGAGGTCGGGTTCGGGACACTCAGAAACCGGGTCGTGATGGCCCCGATGACGCGCAGCCGCGCGTACGGGCCGGACGCGAGTCCCACCGGGCTGATGGCCGAATACTACGCACAACGGGCAGGTGCGGGGCTGATCGTCACCGAGGGCGTCCAGCCCAACCGGATCGGCCAGGGCTACCCCGATACGCCCGGCCTGCACAGCGGCGCCCAAGTCGAGGCGTGGCGTCGGGTGACCGGCGCTGTGCACGGCAACGGCGGGAGGATCGTCGCGCAGTTGATGCACACGGGCCGGATTGGCCATCCGGACAACTATTTCGAGCCCGCCATACCGGTCGGCCCGTCGGCGGTCCGTGCCGGTGGCCAGATCTTCACCGCCGGCGGGCTGCGGGACTTCGTGGAGCCCGTGCCGCTCACGGGCGAGCAGATCTGGGAGACGGTCGCGGACTTCGCGGCGGCCGCCCGCAACGCGATCACGGCGGGCTTCGACGGCGTCGAGCTGCACGGTGCCAACGGCTACCTGCTCCACCAGTTCCTGTCCACCAACGCCAACCGGCGCGAGGACGAGTGGGGCGGGCCGGCGGAGAACCGGATCCGCCTGACGCTGGAGGCCGTCCGCGCGGTGGCGGAGGAGATCGGCGCCGAGCGCACCGCACTGCGGATCTCCCCGGCGAACCCGTTGAACGACATCGAGGAGCGGGACCATGCCGAGACGTACCGGCTGCTCGTCGACGAACTGGACCACCTCGGCCTGGCCTACCTTCACGTGCTGGAGTCCACGGATCCCGGGCTCACCTCCGCTCTGCGGGCGCGCTGGTCCGGCCCGTTCATGCTGAATCCGGCCACCCCCGGATCGAAGACCGGCCCGGAGCACCTCTCGCTCATCGAGGAGGGTGCCGCCGATCTGCTCTCCTTCGGCCGCCTCTTCATCGCCAACCCCGACCTGCCGCATCGGCTCGCGACGGGCGGGCCGCTTCGTGAACCGGACTTGGCCAGGGCCTACGGCGGCGACGCCGCGGGCTACACCGACTACCCGGCCCTGCGGCCCGCACCGGCGGGCGGGACTTCCGCCTGACGTCCGCCACCAATGGAGGGAACACCGCCATGACCACCACACGCACTGACCACGACACCGCACGGGTCGTCGTCATCACGGGCGCGGCCGGGGGAGTCGGGGCTGCTCTCGTCGGCCGATTCCTGCGCAACGGCGATCGGGTGATCGCCACGGACCTGTCCACGGACGTCCTCGACAAGCTCCGCGCGGATCTGGACGCGGATCCGGGCGCGGTCGAGTCGCTGGTGACCGTCGCCGGCAGCATCGCCGACGAGGACGACGTCCAGGCGATCGCCGACGCCGCTCGCCGGCTGGGCGGGGTCGACGTGCTCCTCAACGTGGCCGGGTTCTTCCCGTTCGACATGTTCGAGGACACCAGCCCCGACCGCTGGCGGACGGTGATCGACATCAACCTGACCGGGTATTTCCTGGTGACCCACGCCCTGCTGCCCCTGATGAGGGGCCGCGGCTGGGGCCGGATCGTCAACATCGGGTCGGCGTCGATGTTCCCAGGCGTCCCCGGGCAGGTCCACTACGTCACGGCGAAGTCCGGACTGCTCGGGTTCACCCGCAGCCTCGCACGTGAGGTCGGTGCGGACGGCATCACCGTCAACCTGCTGACCCCCGGCCTGACCCTCACCGGACCCGTGCTGGAGAACTTCCCGCCGGAGCTCATCGCGTCCCAGCGCGAGGGCCGCGCGCTCAAGCGGGACCAGCACGCCGGCGACCTCGTCGGGCCGATCTTCTTCTTGGCGTCTCCGGACGCCGACTTCGTGACCGGCCAGACGTTGAACGTCGACGGCGGCATGTTCATGAACTGACCTCGGCGGGCCGCGCTCCGGCGCGGGGCGCGGCCCGGCGAAACGGAAGGAACCGATAATGACCGAGTTCAATGACCGTGTCATCGCGGAGTTCCGGGCGGGCCGTGGCCGCGTCGGCGCCTGGGGGAGCAACCTGGTCCTCATCCATCACCGCGGGATACGGACCGGGACCGAGCGGGTGAACCCCGCGATGTCCCTGCGCAGCGGTGGCGACTGGCTGGTCGTGGGTTCCGCGATGGGTGCGCCGCGCGACCCGGCCTGGACGGTCAACCTGCGGGCCCACCCCGACACCGAGATCGAGGCCGTGATCGACGGCGACATCGCCACCGTTCCGGTGCGTGCCGTCGAGTTGACCGGCAGGGAGCGCGACGCCGCGTTCGCGCGCTTCGTCGACATGGCACCCGCCTTCGCGGCCTACCAGGCCAAGGCGCCGCGGCCGCTGCCCGTGATCCGCTTCACCCGCCGTGCGCCGGAGCACGTCCCCGGCACTGTCGAGGACGCCCGCTGAACCGGGAGCCGGGCCCGCCGTCAGGCCGGCGGGCCCGGCTCCCGCTGTTCGGCGGCGACCAGGTTGTCTTCCAGGGCATGCAGCGCGTGCAGCACTCGCTCCCGCTCGGCTGCGCCCATCCCGCCGACGGTGAGCGACTCCAACTCGGCCCAGATCCGCTCCACGCTCCGCTTCAGCGCGAGGCTGGCACGGGTGGCCTCGACGATCGTCGCCCGCTTGTCGGTGGGGCTGGGGGTGCGCCGGACGAAACCCGCCGCTTCGAGGCGGCGGACCGAACGTGCCACCGCGGGCGCGTCGGTCTCCAACATCCGGACGAGGTCGACCTGGCGCTGCGGCCCGCGATCCCACAGCTGGATCATCAGCAGTTCCTGACCGGGGTACAGGCCGACGTCGCGGAGCAACTGGCCCGCGAACGCCTTGTGCAGCCGGGCGACGCGAAAGATCGAATGGCTGATCGGACCGAGGCCGGCGACCGAACGCTCCGACGGCGCGTCCGCCGCACCTGGTGTTTCCGCCACGGCTCCGAGGATACCGACGCCGTGAGAGGTCTTACCCGAAGGTCGAAGAGTCCTGCTTCGATGCTGTCTACCGACGGCTACCCGCCGACGTCCAGACGCTGGTGGCCGCAGGCCATCGAGACGGGCCGCCCCTGCGGCACGGCGGTGGGGAGCGCCGCCGCGGCGACCGACGCGATCGCCCAGGGCTTCGGCTTCGTGGTGGCCGCCAACGACACCACACTCCTCGCCAGCGCCGCGATGACCCTCATCCACCAGATCAGACACCGCCCCGCACCGAATGACGGCCCTGGGCCGGGCGGTTACCGGCGCTCAGTGAGGATGTGGCTTCCCGCACCTGGAGCGATATGAATTATCGCCGGCCCGGGGGTGCCATTATGGCGACAAACCGCCTCGCCGTCAGATGACAAGTGAGGTTCAGGTGAGTGGCGCAGGTCCCGATTAGCCAGCGGCGTGACAACCCCCAACATCGAATACATCGAGCGGGGCCGCAGCCTGTCGGGCTTGACGGGCTGCGGCCTGCCAGCGGAATTCCCGTTTGCCTTCAACGCGAAGGCGGCCTTGATTATGATCGGTGCGGAAACGGGGATGAGCAGAAGGGCGGGGGCCTTGGCGAGGCTGTTGTCGGACCGGTATGAGTTCCTGGAGCCGCTGGGGAGGGGCGGTATGGGGGTGGTGTATCGGGCGCGGGACCGCCAGTTAGAGCGGATCGTGGCGGTCAAGGTGCTGCCTGCGGGGATGCTCCACGACGGGGACCTTCGGGCCCGTTTCCTGCGGGAGGCGCGCGCGGCGGCGGGCTTGACACATCCGAACATCGCGGTCGTCCACGACATCGGTGAGGACTCCGGGGCCGCGGGGCCGGTTCCGTATCTGGTGATGGAACTGGTGAAGGGAGCGACTCTGGCCAAGTTGCTGCGCGAAGCTCCGCCGACCGCGGACGAAGCGGGACGGATCGTGGTGGCCGTCTTGGAGGCTCTGGAACACAGCCACGAGCGGGGAGTGGTACACCGCGATATCAAGCCCGCCAACATCATGGTCCACCGCGCCGACGGCCGGGTGCGGGTGAAGGTGATGGATTTCGGGATCGCCAGGTTCATGTCGGAGTCCGTCACCCGGCTGACCGCTACCGGAGCGCGCATCGGCACGCCGTCCTATATGTCTCCAGAGCAGGCCGATGGCAGACCCGCCGACGCCCGCTCGGACCTGTACTCGGTCGGATGCGTGCTTTACGAACTGCTCACCGGTCGAACGCCCTTCACCGGTGACTCGGCCGCCGTCGTCCTCTACGGGCACCTGCACAGGGCCCCGCAGCCGCCTTCGCAACTGAACCCCGATCTGGCCCCTTTCTGGGACCGGATCCTGGCGGCCGCGCTGGCCAAGGAGCCCGAACAACGCCACCCGGACGCCGCGGCGATGCGACAGGCCATCGAAACCGGCTCGGGCGCCGCCACCGCCCCGGCACCTCCGCCGGCCTCACCCCCGGCGTCCGGTGACCGCGGACCGGACACCGCCATGCCGAACGCTGGGAAGGCGCCACCGGAGCATCCGACGAACGCGCCACCGGTCGCCCCCGAACCGGAGGGTTCCCGCCGCTCGCACCTGTTCCGGCGGAGTTCCTTGACCGGACTCATCGCGGCCGCGTGTCTGGCTCTTCTGGTCGGCGGCGGCTGGATCGCCTGGGATCATCTACACGACCCGCCGCCGTCATCGAAGCCCCAGTCGTCGAAGTCGTCGAATCCGGCGTCGGCATCCCCCGGGCACGGTCCCGTTCCGTCCCTCGAGATCGTCGCGACCGTTCCCACGACCGTGGCCATCAGGGTGCGCGACACGGCCGGCGAAGTCATCTATAACGGCATCCTGTCACCCGACGACGGGCCGAAGCGGTTCTTTCAGCCATCCCTGGATGTCGTCGCCGACAACGGCGGTGCCCTCCAGGTGCAGATATACGGTGCGCCCCAGAAACAACTGCCCTTCGGCAAGCGCGGCACCTGGTCCGTGCGGAAACCGAACTGACCCGGAGTCGACCAGGCGGGGGGCCCGCAGGAGCCCTCGCACGCCGCTGATGACCCCGTCGACCAATACCACGCTTGCTCACCTTGCCGGACGAGTGGGTCAGCGACTGATCGCCCAAGGGGCGGCACCGTCCGGATCGCGAGAGCGGACGGCTGCGCGGGTCAGCAGGAGGACGGGACCGGACGGGTCCTTGCTGCCGGCCGGTTCACCCTGGTGTCCGCCATACGGACAAGTGTACGATCCCACTGTCGCGTGAACGGCGGAGTGATGGCTGGTCTCACCGGGAGAGCAGGACTCGGCACGGGCTCCCACGAGGCGACGGAGGGATGGCGTCCGATGACCGATCACGAGGTTCCGGTTCTCATCGCGGGTGGCAGCCTTGTCGGGCTGACCACCTCGCTACTGCTCGCGGCGCGCGGGGTTCCGCACATGCTGGTCGAGCAGCATCGGGGTACCGCGATCCACCCCAGGGCGGCCTCGTTCCACCAGGGGACGATGGAGGTCTTCCGCAGCGTCGGCATGCAGGACGCCGTCGATGCCGCCGCCGAGCGGGAGTTCGTCCAGAACGGGGCGATCATCGCCGTGGAGAGCCTGAGCGGCAAGGAACTCACGTACTTCTACCGCTCCTACAACGACGGGGTCGAAGGTCTCAGCCCGACCTCGCGGCTGTTCATCACCCAGATCGGCCTGGAGCCGCTGCTGCGCGAGCGCGCCGGGGACCTCGGCGCCGAACACCGCTTCGGAACCGAACTCGTCGGCTTCGAGCAGGACGACGACGGCGTCACGTCCGTCATACGGTCACGTGACCGTGGAGCGGAACAGACCGTCCGCTCGAAATACCTGATCGCGGCCGACGGCGCGCACAGCACCGTGCGCGAACGGCTGGGAATCGACATGCGCGGCCGCGGCGGCTTCGCCGACTGCGTCACCATCTACTTCAAGGCCGACGTCCGCGACATGCTCGGAGACCGCAACCTCAGCGTGGTGTACGTCAACCATCCGGAACTGCTGGGGTTCTTCCGGTTCTCGATCACCGCGGATTCCGGGTTCCTCGCCGTCTTCGCCACCACCGGCCCGGACGGCTCCCGCGACAAGAACGTCGGGGAGAACACCAGCGCCGCCCGGTGCGCGGACCTCGTACGCACCGCGCTCGGCGCCGGGCCGGAGTTCCCCGTCGAGATCGGCAATGTGCAGCGGTGGAGCGCGGCCGCCGCGGCCGCCGAACGGTTCCGCGACGGGCGCGTCTTCCTCGCCGGGGACGCCGCGCACGTCATGCCGCCGACCGGTGGGTTCGGCGGCAACACCGGGATCGCCGACGCGCACAACCTCGCCTGGAAACTGGCCATGGTGCACAGCGGCGCGGCGGGTGCGCCGCTCCTGGACACCTACGACACGGAACGCCGACCGGTCGGTCACCTGACCGCTGAGCAGGCGTACACGCGCTACGTCCTGAGGGTGGATTCCTCACTCCCCAGAGACGACCTGATGGAACCGCTCGACGACGCGTCCATCGAGTTGGGCTCCGTCTACCGGTCGGCCGGGCTCGCCGGACCTCCCGCGGCCGTGGAGGAGCCGCCCCTTGAGGACCCGCGGAACCCCACCGGACGCCCCGGCGTGCGAGCCCCGCACCTCCCGCTCGAACGGGACGGCGCGCCGATCTCGACGCTCGACCTCTTCGGGGGCGGCTTCGTCCTGCTCACCGGCCCGGAAGGCCGGGCCTGGTGCGATGCCGCCGCCTCGGTGGCCGCGTCCCGGGGCATCCCGCTGGAGGCCCACAGCGTCACCGACGCCGGCCCGCTCGTCGACAAGGAAGACCGCTTCACGGACGTTTACGGCATCGGACCCGGCGGAGCCGTCATCGTCCGGCCCGACCGCGTCATCGCCTGGCGGACGGCGGGCCCCGCCGACGACCCGCGCGGCACGATCGAGGACGTCATGACCCGGCACCTGTTCCGCTGACGCTCCGCACTGCGGCCGGGCGGCGCGCCGCGGCGCGCCGCCCGCCGCTCCCGCCGCGACACTTCAGGAGTGCCTTCCATGCCACAGCGCGTGGAATGCCAGCGCCAGCCCGGTCACCGTGCTCCCGGCGCCGACCGGCAGCCACACCGAGGGGACGAGCAGGACCACCACTCCGGCGCCGGCGCCGAGGGCGAGGCAGACCGCGGTGACGATCGCCTCGCGTCGATGCGGCTACGCGAGGATGGCCGCGTCCACCTCTGTGGAGTACTCCTTCACGACCTGGTCGCCGTTGTAGAGCCGGATGGTCACCGAGGCCATCGGGCCGCCGACGGCAGGGCCGTCCGCGCCGCCGCCGCTTCTCCTGAGGACGAAGAACCGGCCGCTCACGGGCGCCTCCGCCGACCTGCCGTCCGTAGCTGTGAAGGTGATGCGGGTGCCACCCGGCATGACGCGCCCGGCCAGGTGGAGCTCCCACCCCACCTTGGAGCCGGGGGTGTCGAAACGCAGAGTCCCGCCGCCCGTGTGGTCGTAGATCACGTGGTCGGGGACGATCGTCAGGGGAACACCCCAGGCGTGGGCTGCTTGATGGAAAGCCCGATCGTCCGTCGTCGGCCTGCCGGATCGGTCGAGCCGGCAGAGCCGGAACGCCGTCCCGCTGCCCAGCAGGACCGTCCGTCCGCGGGAGTCGCGAACGGACTCGGCCAGCACCCGGAAGTCGGACACCATCGTCCCCGGCCCGGTCAGCCGCTCGATGTTCACGGGGTCGTCCGGGATCGGGACGGTGATGAGCGGATCGCCCACCATGCACGCGCGCACGAGGGAAAGCTGCGCGGCAGTGTTACTGGGCAGCACCTTGGCGCCCGCCCGGCGCTCGTGCACCGCCTCCGTCGGCCCGGACGAGCGGGTCGTGGCCAGCAGTGCCGCCGTCACGCCTCCGGCGGCGACGACGGTGCCCACCACGATGAGGGCCGTCCGGCCAAGCCACCCGATGTCCCCCACCGCTGCCCTCTCCTCGCCTCGGCCATCGCGGCGAACCGGAACGATCATCCACAGAGGGGTGAAGAGGCGCAAGGCCCCCGCCAGTCGCGTGTCAGCCCCGGCGGAACAGGCGCGTCCAGACGTTTCCGGCGGCGGGAGCTTCCTTCTCCTTGCAGTCGCAGCGTTGGGACCGGGGAACTCCGGCGAGCACCTGGTCGACGTGCCTGCCGCAGCCCCGGTAGGTGAAGCGCTGGCATTTACGGCATACGGCCCGCTGGCACATGGGCTGTCTCCTTCGGATCGACGTCGGATCGACTCCCGGGCCTGCGGCCCGGACCGCTGGGTGTGCGGCTTGACTGCTTCAATATACCCCCCAGGGTATCCGTACCGTGCATGTGCTTCGCCCTGGGGCACCCCGCCGATGGCCGAGCTCGAGCCGGCGGCGAGGCCGAAGGCCTGGTGATCAAGTCGTGATCGTTCTGAGGTGATCAGACGGGCGGGGTCGGGCGTCTTGTGGGGTGAGCAGCCCCCGGAGGATCCCGTGCAAAGACGCCTTTCCGCCCTGATTTCCGCCGTTCTCCTGGCGGCGCCCGTTGTCGTGGCCGCCGCGCCCCCCGCGTCCGCGTCGACCTATGTGTACGTGAACTCCGTGCTGGATAAGGACGATCCCGCACATCCCGTGACTGTCACCGTGAAGGTCCGGGGTGAGGGCGTGGCGCAAGTGAAGGGGTGGCTCTCCGATTCGCAGTTCGGTGGCGCCTGGGCGGCACTGGGGGACCTCCGGCTGATCAGCGGGACGGCGCAGGACGGCACCTGGCAGGGGACCTTGCCCGTCTCCGTCGAGGAGCACCCGGGGGAGCACTGGGCCGTCGTCTACGTGAAGGACGCGGACGGCAACCGGCTCGGTCAAGGCGCCAACGTCTTCCAAGCGTGTTACGCACCGGTCTACTCCGGTGTCACCGCGGCGCCGGCGGTGATCGACGCCGACCACCGGACGGTGACGGCGTCCGGCGGGATCTCCTACCGAACGTCCAGGAACGCCTCCCTGGAACCCGCGGCCGGGCTGCCCGTGAAGCTCCTGGGGACCCCGGGGACCACCGAGACCGGCGCCGACGGCCGGTTCACCGTGCGGGCGGATGCAGAGATGCGGCCTCACCTTTCCAACGACGCGAAGGGCGTGGTGTGCCCCGGCTGGGGGACGGTCCCGGTCACGGTCCGGCAGACCGCCACGGCGATCTCGGCGCGTATCAGCGTCGCGAACCCCGTTCCGGCGGGCAGCACGGTCACCGTCCGCGGAGAGCTGGTGCGCGCGGGGACCGGCGGGCCGGTGTTCCTGGGGTCGGGCGAGGACGTCGAGGCGTGGATCATGCCGTTCGACGGCGGCGAACGCTACCTCGGGAAGGTCGGGAAGCTCGGCGACGGCGGTTCGTTCGAGTTCACCTTCGCGGCGACCCCGGGTGATCTGCTCGTCCAGTACGTGACGAACACGACCGGCCTGTTCACGCGGAGCGAGATCCGGCAGCCGCTGGAGGTCGGGACCGCGCGGGCCGTCACCGCGTTCAGCGGGGCGAACGCCGGGCCGGAGCCTGTCGCGCTCAACGGGACGGTCACCACGTCAGGGCGGCTGCTGGCGGGTGGCGCCGCTGTGATGGGCGCCACCGTGGACGTCGAGTTCTCCGCGAACGGCACGTCCGGGTGGACGCGTGCGGGCCAGGGGACGACCAGCTCGACCGGCGCGTTCTCGGTGGGGGCGCCCGCCGCGCGCGACGGGTACTGGCGGGTGCGCTACGCGGGGTCGTCCGCCTACCGTCCGGCGATGAGCGGCGTCGATTTCGTCGATGCGCGGTACCGGACGGCCATCACGTCCTTCAACGCCGCGCCGGAGCCGGTCCGCAAGGGGCGGGCGCTGACGGTGCAGGGCAAGCTGAGCCGGTACGTGGGCGGGTGGAAGCCGGGGTCGGGCGGGACGGTGAAGATCTACTTCCGGCGGGCGGGGGCGTCGTCGTGGGCGCTGGCCGGGACCACCCGCAGCGCCTCCAACGGGGTGTTCCGCAAGTCCTTCACCGCCAAGCGGGACGGCACCTGGCGCGCCGTCTACCCGGGCAGTGCCACCTACCTGCCCGTCACGGGCCCCGGCGACTACGTGGACGTCCGCTGACCGAGCCGCCTCGCGCACGGCGCTCCCGTCCGGGGCGCCGGCGAGGCGGCCCGGCCTCCGGACCGGCCGGAGTGCCGCGGTTTCAGGGGTTCCTGGGTAGGGTCGATAGCTCCCGGCCTCCCTGGCGGAGGACGAGGAACGGGTTCCGGGCGCGTCGTCACGGGACCCGACCAGGCTCGAAGGGAGAGTCGCCATGCCGATTCCCGATGCCGTTGCCCGTTTCAACCGGACCGTCACCAACCGCGTGACCAAGCCGTTCGCGGGACGCCTCCCCGGGTTCGCGGTCGTGCACCACAAGGGTCGCAAATCCGGACGGTCCTACCGGACTCCGGTCAACATCTTCCCGAGGCCCGACGGGTACGTCGCCGCGCTCACCTATGGTCCCGACCGCGACTGGGTCAGGAACGTCATCGCGGCCGGGGGCTGCGAGCTGGAGATCCGCGGGAAGCTCATCCAGGTCGGTGCACCGGAGATCGTTCATGATCCGGAACGGGGCGGGATGCCGCCCGGTGTGCGGCAGATCCTCGGCGTCCTCGGGGTCACCGACTTCCTTCACTTGACCAAGGTGACTCGGTAGGGCGTGGAGGCCGGTCTTGGTACGGCGCATGGCCGACCGCGATCCCGGCCCCAAGACCCAGGACGGAACGGGCTCGGGCTTCCTGTGCGTGGAGAATGACGACCCGACCGCCGAACTACAGTGCCGGGCCTTCGACGCGGCAGGCACCGCCCCCCGATGTGACTCTCTGGAACGCCTACCCGCGGTATATCAACCGGGTGCCGAAGGCCGCCGAGCGGCAGGCCGGAGTCGACCCGCTGCTTCGTCTGCTCGGACTGCTGCCGCAACTCCGCATCGTGCTCCTCCAGGGCCGTGACGCGCCTGACATTCCGGGGTGCTGTGTCGTCGAACTGGTGATTGCCGAGAGTCCATCCCACAGGAAGAGACGAGTAGTGATGTCTGCGCAGCGCGAAGCAGCCGAAACCGAGATCAGGCAGCAGGTCGAGGAGGTCGTCGAAGGGATCCGCGCCAAGGACCTGGAGGGCCTGAGGCGGTTCTACGCGACGGACGTCGTCTCCTTCGACGTCGAGCCGCCGCTGCAGCATGTAGGGGTAGCGGCGAAGCTGGAGAACTGGACGAGGGCGTTCGCGCTCTTCGAGGACGTGGATTACGAGCTTCGCGATCTGACACTCACCGTCGGCGATGCCGTGGCGTTCGGCCACGGTTTCGGCCGGCTCAGCGGCACGCTGAAGGACGGGACGGTGACGCGCGGCATCTGGGTCCGGGCCACGTTCTGCTTCCGGAAGACCGACGGCCACTGGTTGATAGCGCACGATCAGGCCTCGGTGCCGTTCGACTTCGCGAGCGGGAAGGGCGTGACCGACCTCGAACCCTGACGAAGTCCGGGCTCCGCCGCAGTTGAGCCCCCGGCCCCGGTTTCGCGGGCCGGGGGCTCGGCGGCGGTGTCGCCGGTGGCGCCCCTGTTCTGCTACCGGCGTGTCACACGTCCACCGTGGGGTCTAGCGACGGCTCCCGGGCGGGGATGTCCGCAGCCCGGGCGGCGGACCGCCGCCGAGCGGGGCGCCGACGAACGGGATCCCCACCCGGGACGCCGGTGGTTCAGAATCCGATGGTTTCGCGGAGCAGCAGGACAGTGCCGCGCCCGGGGTGGGGTTCCGAGTTGAGGATGAGAAGCCGGTTGATGGCACTGGGCTGGCCGTAGACCTTCATGGTGCGGTCGCTTTCCAGCGGAAGGCAGTGGTCTTCGACGCGGCGCAGCGCGGTGGGCAGGTCGGGCACCACCTTCTGCGACCCGACGATCCAGATCGCGTGGCCGGCGGCGCCGGCGTAGCCGGGCAGCTGGCTTCCGCTGGCCGAGGCGACCACGAGGGAGCCGGTTTCGGTCACCGCGGCGACACTCCCGACGATGACGTCGGGTGCGGACATCAGCCGCCAGATCTCCCGCAACTGGGTGGCGCGGTCCATGGCCAGGCCGCGTGGCTTGACGGCGTCGTAGCGTCCGCTGGTGTTGATGTCGTCCTCAATGCCGGACAGGCGGAGGGTCTCACTGGCCCCGGTGAACACGCTGGCGCCCTCGGGTATCAGCTCTCTGACGCGGGTGCGCGCGGCGGCGGCGTCGTCGAGGATCTCCACGGTGAAACCATGTTCCGACAGCGCCGAAGCCGTCCGCTCCAGGCGCTGCGCGGGTGCCGGGCCGGCGAAGGACGATGCCGGCATGGAGGTGGTCATGATGTCTCTGACCTTCCTGCTCGCTGGATGATGTGTCCGTCTCGGCAGTACGACGACACAACCCGCCGGAATGTCAGGCGACGCGCCGACCTCACACTTCCGCGCGCCATCTCGTCGGACAGGTGAGGGCAGACGCGACCGAGGGAGCCGTCGACACCATGACCACCCGACCCGAGCCAGGACACGGCCGACCCGATCCCGGTCTGAGTGCGCTCATGAGCGAGCGGCGCCACCTGATCAATCTGGCCTACCGGCTCCTAGGCTCCCTGGCCGAGGCCGAGGACGTCGTGCAGGAGACCTACGCCCGCTGGTACGCCATGTCCAGGCAGCAGCAGGACGCCATCGAGTCCCCCGGCGCCTGGCTGACGAGGGTCGCCGGCCGCATCTCCCTGGACGTGCTCGGTTCGGCGCGCGCGAGGCGCGAGCGGTATGTGGGCGAGTGGATCCCCGAGCCGCTGCCCGCGAGCACGGAGTGGATCAGCGGGCGGCGGGGCGGCGCGGCCGTCGACCCGGCCGACCGGGTCACCCTGGACGAGTCGGTCAGCATGGCCTTCCTGGTCGTGCTCGAAGCGATGACCCCGGCCGAACGTGTCGCGTTCGTCCTCCACGATGTCTTCTGCCACTCCTTCGCCGAAGTGGCCGGGATCGTCGGCCGGAGTCCGGCGGCATGCCGCCAACTGGCCTCCTCGGCCCGCCGCCGCATCCGCGAGTCGCGGGGCCCAGCGAGTCCGACGGCCCGGCAGGACGGCATCATCCGGGACTTCAAGCGGGCATGGGAGGCCAAGGACATCGACGCCCTGATCGGCCTGCTCGACCCCGACGCCACGGCGATCGCCGACAGCGGCGGCCACGCCATCGCCTTCCTGCACCCGATCGAAGGCGGCGAGCGGATCGCGCGCGCCTGGATCGAGATCGCCGACCGGAGGCCCGGGAACATGACGATCCTGGAGCGCACGGTCAACGGTCAGCCCGGTCTGGTGGCCGAGCAGGACGGTGTCCCCGTGAGCGTCTTCGCGTTCGAGGTCGCGGGCGACCGGATCAAGCACATCTGGGTAGTGCGCAACCCCGAGAAACTCCGTTACTGGACGGCGGGAGACCTGGATGAGGGCAGCGAACCGGTGCCCCCTGTCGCCGTCCGCCCTACCGGAGACTGAGGCGCGGCCTGATCAGGCCACCGGCGAGCGGGGACGGCGCTCGTATCGCCCACCTCCCGGAGGCCCACGGGCAATGCGCCCGGGAACACTACCTCCGCCCGGCGCCTGGCCAGCGGACTCGTCGAGCGGCATCGGCGGTGCCAGGGGCGCGGGTCAGGAGACTGGCGGACGGACGGTCGGCCCGGCGGTGATACCTGCGGGCCGGGGCGGCCGGAAGTTTCTCGTGAAACCGAGGGCCATGGTTCCGGGGCGGGAGGACGGGGCCCGTCCGGGTCCTTGCTGTCCCGCACCGCCACCACCGAAGCACTGGCCATGTCCGTGAAAGAACTGCTCACGGGTCCGGGGTCAGGCGAAGTCGCCGGAATGGTCTAGCCAGACGTGGTCGCCGGTACGTGACACGGTCAGGCCGAAGCGGTCGCGGCCGGGGCTGCGATGGGCGATCCAGTCGAAGTAGGCCGACACCGCCAGATCCCACAGGGGCCGTTCTCCGCCCTGTTCGACGTCGAAGGAGTCGCGGCCGGGCTCGTAGTGAGCTTCGGCCCACGCGTCCGCGCTCCACAGGTGCAGCGTGTAGGCGGCGCCGTCGTGTGCACCTCTGGCGCACACGCCCGGTAGCGCAGCCCCCATCGCCAGGTCGGCGCCCGCGGGAGCGTAGCCGATGGTCCGGGGGTCGATGTCGGTCGTGGATCGGTCCCCGTGCCGGTCGGAGGCGTCCCATTCGGGGTGACGCTGCGCCCGCATCATCATGTACGAGGCGTAGCCGGTGAAGCGGCCCACGGCGGTACCGTCCGGCATCACCACGAGCCGCAGTTCGTGGCTGGACCCGAACCCGGGAGCGTAGGGCGTCACGATCACCCCGCCAAGGCGGGTCTGCTCCACCCACGCATACGGCACGCGGGCGACAGCGCATGTGGCGTGCACCCGGTCGTAGGGTGCTCCCTGCGCCCAACCGTGAGCGCCGTCCCCCACGATCAGCCGAGGCGCGTGGCCCGCTCTCTTGAGGTTGACGGACGCCTGCGCCGACACAGCGGTATCGACCTCCACGCTGGTGACATTCGCCGAGCCGACCAGATGCGACAGCAGCGCGGCCGTCCAGCCGGTACCGGTGCCCACGTCCAGCACGCGGTGCCCCGGCTCGACGTCCAGCAACTCCAGAAGGGACACGACGGTGCTCGACGCGGACAGCGACGAGGTGAAGCGGCCCGCACCGGTCGTGAGATCGGTCGTGCCGTCGTCGAGCTGGGTGATGATCGCGTCGTCGCCGTAGATCAGATCAAGCCAACCTTCGGGTGCGGCCTCCTTGCTCACCCGGTCGCCGTCGCCGGTCCAGGCCACCGGCGGCGCGAACTCATGCCGGGGGACGTCACGCAGCGCCGCCCTGACGCGGTTCTGCGTCAGCCACCCGGCGGCGGCCAGCCGCTCGATCAGCGCCTCGACGCGCTGCATGACGTCTCCCATCACCCGATCACTTCCCCCGCTTGCCGTCGCCCTTGTCGTCCTTGTTCGGCGGCGGAACGGGCTTGTCCGGTTTGTGGCCGTTCTTCTCGGCGGGGTCCTCGTGCTTACCCATGGTGCTGCACCTCCTCGAAGTTGTCCTCACAGATGAGGAGACCCCCGATACAGTCGGTGAGGCCACGCTGACGGGACCTCATTCACGGTTCATTCACACCCTCATCCTGGAATGGAGAGAGGATCGCGCTATGGCCTCCCAGCAGCCCGCCGACAGGCCGGAGCCCCCGTCCGCTCAAAGAACCTCGTTCGGCGCGGCCCTGACTCGGTGGCGCGAACAGCGGACGATGTCGAAGAAGAAGCTGGCCGCCGAAATGGGCTTCGACCCCTCATACGTCAGCCACGTGGAGGCGGGACGTCACCCGGCCAGCGAGGACTTCGCCCGCAAGGCCGACAGCGTGCTCAGTGCCGGCGGTGCAGTGTGGCAGGCGTGGCGGGCCGACGGGCCGCTCCGAGCCGCAGGCGCCGGTGCGAGCGACGCCGATGGCCTCGTGGTGGAGGAGGACCACGCCCGGCTGGAGTACGACGGGACGACGTACCGGCCGATGCAGCGGCGCCGTCTGTTCAACGGCGGCGCCGAACCGGTCACCCGCTACCTGATCCGCATCAGCGTCGACCGCTACCCGGGCCGACCCGACCGGTCCAACGCGCTGTACCGGGCCCGGCCGCTCACCTGGGACGAACTCGCGCTGACCGCGTCCTGTGACGGTGAACCCATGAGCTGGCGCCCCAAGCAAGACCGCGACTCCTTCAAAGAGGCGTGGCTGTGCCTGGAGAACGACCGCGGACGCTTCCCCCTCTACCCCGGTCAGCACTCGACCATCGAGTACGGCTATCAGGTCGACGACGGGCGATGGGGCCCCTGGTTCCAACGCGCGGTGCGTCTGCCGACTCGGCGCCTGTCGATCGAGCTGGTGTTCCCTGCCAGGCTGGATCCGGTGGTGTGGGGCACTGAGACTTCCACCACCGCCGAGGCCGTCCCGCTGCGCACTCCCATCACACGCACCGAGGACGGTGACCGGCTGGTGTTCTCCTGGGCTACCCAGGATCCGCCGATGGGCGCCCGCTACCGGCTGGAATGGCGGTTCCGGACCCGCGACGACGCCGCCGAACGGCACCGTCCCCAATTGCGCACAGCCAGCGACCGGATGAGGGCCGCCGGCATCGTCCAGCGCGGCGAACCGATCTTGGCCACCATCGCGCGGCCGTTCGATCTCCCCGCCGAGGCCGGTGAGGCCAACGACGTCGTCGACCAGTTGTTCGCCGCGATGCAGCGGGTCCGCGAACACCACGTGTTCGGCAAGGGCATGGGCTTGGCGGCCCCGCAAATCGGCCTTGACCGCGCCGCCGCCGTCATCGCCCCGCCCGACCCGGACGCCGAACCGCTCGTACTGCTCAACCCCCGCGTGATCAGCGCATCAGCCGAAACCGACGAGCAGTATGAAGGCTGCCTGAGCTTCTTCGACGTCCGCGGACTGGTGCCCCGTCCGCTCAGGTTGGAAGTCGCCCACACTCGGCTGGACGGACGGCAGGTAGTAGCCGTCCTGAATGCCGCACTCGCGCGTCTGGCCGGGCATGAGATCGACCACCTGTATGGACAGCTCTACACCGACCGGATGCGTGAGGGCGTCCACCCGATCCCCGTCGAGGACTACCGGGGTACCGGTCAAGCCTGGACTTATCGCTGAGACGTCCGAACGCGAGGTGATCGGTCAGGTGGCGCGGGTGAGGGCTGTTCGGAGTGCGCTGCGGGGGATGAGGAGGACGGGGCCGTCGGGGATGCTTGCCAGCTCGACGCACTCGCCGCCGTTGCTGAGGCTTCGACTTGCCCTGCGGCAGGTGAGGTTTTCCAGGGGCATGGGGCCAGTGTCGGGTGCGCGGGTGGGCTTGTCGCCGGACCTGCCCGCTTGGCTGGGGTTGCCTGCGGGGTAGGTGGACGGGCTTGGGTCTCGCCCGTGGGGAGACTGGGGTGCGGCGGGTCGTCCGGGTCGGGGGACGGGACGACTCGCCGCTACTCGGCGGGTCGGGGCCGCCGGGGATGGTTCGTGCTGGGTGGTCAGTGCGTGCCGGTGGCGGACTGGACGGCCGTCCGCAGGGCCGCGCGGCTCAGCAGGAGTACGGGGCCGTCCGGGTCCTTGCTGTCCCGCACCGCCACCACCGCACCGGCCACGCCCGCCAACTCGACGCACTCGGCGGCGTTAGAGCCGCTGTAGCTGCTCTTGCGCCACTTTGTGTTCGTCAGGTCCATCTTTCTTGAGCCACCTTCCTGATCAGCTCGCGTGACTGCTCTTGTGTGAGTGCACGTGAGCGGAGGTCGACCAGCGTTCGAGCCATGACGGAGAGGTCGGCGGGGTCATCCGTCGTGATCGAGCGTATGGCCGTTTCGGCATACGCCACCTCGCTCCGATCCTCCATGGTCGCGAGTACAAAGGCGCCCATGTTGCCGTCGTGCTCACCGCTGCCCAACACTACTTGAACGGTGATGTTGGGCATCATGCTGAGCTCGATCAGGTGCTCCAGCTGCTTTCTCATTGTTTCGGCGGTCCCGACCTGGCGGGTGAGCACCTGCTCATCGATCAGGAACACGACAATCGCCGGACCGCGCTCGTCGTCCCTGGTGAGGATGGATTGGCGGTTGATCCTCAGGTCTGCGGCCTCCTGGTTGCCGTGCACGATGGCGAGTGCGTACTCGGGGGTCTGAGCCAACCCTGGGATGACGGAGTGCTGCCAGCAGATCAACATGACCGCGTCGGCTTCGATCTGGGGCCAGTCGAACCAGATCGGGACGGGGTGGCCGTCCTTGTTGAGGTCCTCCCAGAGGTTGATGAGGGAGCCATTGGCTTCCAGGTACTCGTCTACGAACTCCACGAAGGCGCGGGTGGCGCGCTTCTTGCCGTTCTCGATCTTGCTGACCTGCGGGCCGCTGACCTGCGTCAGGTGGGCGATGGTCTCCTGCTTGATGCCCTTAGCTTCGCGCAGTCGGCGCATCTGGCGGCCGAAGGCGATGAGGGCGGGGGATTCGCTGGGACGTCGAGGACGTCGCGGGGGCATGGCTCCTGCCTCTCAGTGAAAGGTGCCTAAACGGAGAGTGATCTTCCTTTGTCTGCCACCTTTCAGCGGCAACCGCATTCTAGCCTGAAAAGTGGCTCACTGTGTGGTGTACGACACACACAGTGAGGAGAGGTCATGGGGCAGGCGGCGACGCAGAACGAGATGGTGGTGAAGCGGGACCTGAAGGTGGTCGCGGAGGTGCGGGCGTTCGTGCGGTTGGTCACCGGCGAGTTCGGGATGGACGATTTCGTGCCGTGCCTGGTGGCCAGCGAGCTGGTCACCAACGCCCTCCAGCACGCGACGTCCACGACGGACGAGGACGTGATCTTGCGGTTGAGCCGTACCGAGGACGACGCGCTGTGGATGGAGGTCCAGGACTCCGCCTGCGGCCTGCCGCACATGCTGGCGGCCGACACGTCCAGCGAGACGGGACGGGGCCTGTTCATCGTCGACCAGTACGCCCGCTGCTGGGGCGTCCGCGCGATGGCAGACAACGTCGGCAAGGTCGTCTTCGCGGTCATCGACCGCACCTGAAGACCAGCGGAGGGGCGTTCCCTCCCGTCCGCCCCTCCGCTGAACACTCCGAGGCGGGAGATCGTGATTCCGCAGGAGGTCCAAAAGAGCGCTGAAGGTAACCTGCTGAGTATCCGCACCAACCTCGACCGGAGGCGCTACGAGCCATGCACGCGCTGACTCTTCCATTGCCGTCCGGTGACACCTGGACTCGGGCAGACTACGAGGCGCTGCCCGAAGACCTCCCGGTACGCGTGAGCCTCATCCACGGAGAACTTGTCGTGAATCCACGGCCACGGCCGATCCACCAGCGCGTCGCACGGCGCTTGGCGACTCGCATCGAAGACGCCGCTCCTGATGCATGGCAGGTCGACACTGACGTGGACGTCCTGTTGGATGACGACGAGACAGAGCCTGTCGAGATCGCCCCCGACATCGTCGTGTACTCGGCCGAGCATGACGTCTACGAACGTCCCATCCCAGCAGGTCTGGTCGCTCTCGTCGTTGAGGTGGTTTCGCCGTCCACCAAGCGCCAGGACCGGCGGATACAGCCAGCCCTGTACGCGGAGGCGCAGATCCGGCACTACTGGCGGGTGGAGACTGACCAGACCGCACCCGCGTTCGCGATCTACACCTATGAGTTGGACGATGCCACCTGCGCATACGTCGCAACCGGCGTCCACCATGACCACATCACCACCACCGTGCCGTTCGCTCTCGACATTGAACTCAAGGCCGTCCGCGAGCGCTGACACTCGTAACGCCTTCGGTTCTGCACAGCGACGAGGGGATGAGCGTCACCTGACCGGGATCGGCGGCGAGAGGCAGCGCTGGTGGGAAGTCCAGGAGGCGGACAGGGCTGACGAGGCCGGCCGGGCCTGCTGGAACTGGCGGATGCGGGTGAGGAGGTCGGCGATTTCGGGGGTGCGTTCATCGGCGGCGCCGGTCCTCACGGCAACTCGGGTTCGTGGGGGAGCAGTGCCCCGCCGCTCAGGGTGGTGGCTAGGAGGTCGGCCATCTCGTCGGCGCACTTCGCGGCGGTCCGCGCGCTGGTCCTGAGGTCCTGGACCTTGCGGAACGCCTGGCCATAAGCGGTCTGCTCGTCCAGCGCGAGCAGCGGGACGCGCAGCCGGGACGCCACGAGCTGGTGCGTCGACGTGCCGGTCGTCGCCTGGCTGACGTTGTCGGGCGCGCTGACGAAACCGGCGAGGAACCACGGGTCGAGCCGTCCGGGATCGGGTCGCAGCAGGAACACGCCGTTGCCGAGCAGGCATCCGGCGTCGTCCTCACCGGCCACGCGGGTCGCGACTCCCTGAGGGCCGACGACCTGCGTGAGGAGGACGTCCCCCGTCTCGATGGTGACGGGGTCGGTCAGGTGCAGTTCGCGTGCGTCGCCGCTGGCGGGCGTCCCGCCGATCAGGTCACGTGCCCGCAGGACGGGACGGTCCGCCAGATCGGCGGGCAGGGCATCGGCGGATGAAGCCCGAAGGCCGCGATGGACGGCGAGCGCCCCGCCACGGTCCAGGTCGGCGACGGTGGCGCTGCGCCAGGTGCGGTTGGTCTCGCCGGCCGATGCCCACGGCCCGACCGTGCTCGCCTCGGCGAACGCCGACACGTGAGCCTTGAGACGCTCGGTGAGTTCGGCGACGTCCCTGAGAGCCGCGGCAGGGCTGATCACCGGTGCGGAGCGGACGTGCCGTGCCGGCGAGAGGTCGACGAGTTCGTCCAGGAGGTCGATCGGTGGCACGGCACGGGCGGTCCCCGGGACGTCGGTGAAATCGGCCGAGCCGGTGAACGCCTCCCAGGTGCGGCAGATCGTCTCCCGGAGCGTGCCATGCTCCGCGGCCTTGCCCTGGCCGGGCGCCGGGGCCGCGGTGGCGGACTGGTCGGTCATGTCCATCAGCAGGACGAGGTCGCGGCCGGGGCGCTCAGCGTCGGGACGGCGGAGTATCCACAGGTGAAGCCCGATGTGGTGCGGTACCGCGAGGCCCGCCGGGAGCGCGATGACCGCGCACAGCGCCCCCTGCCGGAGCAGTTCGGCGCGGATGCGGCGGCCGGACGGCCGTGACGCGGTGGCCGGCGGGAGCAGCAGGACGGCCTGCCCGCCGTCGCCGAGATGCGCCAGCGCGTGCTGCACCCAGGCCAGTTCGGGTTCCGAACGCGGTGGCACGCCGTACGCCCAGCGCGTGTCGAACGCCAACTCGTCGTGGCCCCACTCGCGGTCGCCGTAGGGCGGGTTGCACACCACGGCGTCCACGCGGAGGTCGGGGAAGGCGTCGTCGCGGAGGCTGTCTCCCGTCCGGACGTCCACGGACACCTTGGGCGCCTCGTCGATGACGCGGGTCGTGGCCTGGGCGGCGGCGACGGCGCGGTACTCCTGGCCGTGCACGTGCGCGCCCGGCTGGAGCCTGGTGGCCGCCGCGGCGAGGAGGCGTCCGCCTCCGCACGCCGGGTCGAGGACGCTGCGGACCCGCCGACCCTCCGCCGTCGCCAGCTCGGCGATCAGGTCGGCGATCGCCGGTGGCGTCGGGTGCGTCCCGCGGATGCCGATCGGTGCTTCGGAATGCTCTTCCAGCACGTCGAAGACGGCGAGGCCCCCTTCCCGCAGCATCACGTTCGCCGCCGACCGCAGCAGCGCGGCCGGCACGTCGCCATGGCCCGGCTTCACGGAATCGGAAGACGACGACACCGCGTCCGCGTACAACTCGCTCAGCCCGTCGTCGTCGAGCGTCGCGACTCTGCCTCGTTCGTTCTCGTCCAGCCCGGCCGCGTGCGCGGTGAACAGCGCCACGGCCTCGACGTCGCGCGGGGGACGTCCGCGTAGCTGGGTTCGCAGGTCGTCCCTGGCGGAGCGTGCGGGGAGGCGGCCCCGCGCGTCGAGCCACGCTTCGACCCGCCGCCGGTCGTAGCTGGGGCTGGCCTCCGTACCGCCGCTGGGCTGCGGAAAGTCGGGGTGGCGCCGGCGCCAGTTGCTCACGGTCGCCCGCGTCACGCCGGCGAGCCGGGAGATCTCGGCGGCGGTCAGCTGCTCGCTCTGCGATGCCATCGGCACTTCCTTATCAGCTTTCGGGAGCAACGCCACTGTACACGACCCATCGGATTAAAACTGTTTGACAGTGCTTTCACTTCGTGCTCTCATGATGGTGCTTTCAACGGTGCGGCGCGAGGAGTGAGAGATGACGAGCTGGGTGGCGATCGACTTCGAGACGGCGAACGCCCTGCGGGGAAGCCCGTGCTCGGTCGGACTGGTCAAGGTGAAGGGAGGGCGGATCGTCGAAGAGTGGTCATCGCTGATCAGGCCCCCCGACGGGCGCGACCACTTCGACGCCTTCAACGTCGGCATCCACGGCATCACGGCGGACGACGTCAGGGACGCCCCCGGCTGGCCGGAGACGCTGGAGCGCATCGTCCGGTTCACCGGCGGCGCCCCGCTCGTGGCGCACAATGCGGCCTTCGACCTCGGGGTCCTCGCCGACACGTGCGAGGCGATCGGCCGCCCCGCCCCGGACCTCCGGTTCGCCTGTACGCTCGTGGTCGCGAGGCGAACCTGGACCGGTCTGCTCTCCTACAAGCTCCCGGTCCTCGCCGACGCCCTCGGCATCGACCTGCCGCGCCACCACGACGCCGGCGACGACGCGCGGGCCGCGGCCCACGTGATGCTGGCCGCGCTGAAACGGCAGGGGACGGCCACCCTCGCCGACCTCCTCGCCGTCCACAGGATCCGGATGGGCTCCTATCGGGACGGTGTCCGCCAGGGGTGCGCGTACCGGGGATGCGCCCGGCGCGAGCCGTCTCCGGACGCCGACCCCGACGCCGACCCGGACAACCCCTTCTACGGCCGCACCGTCTGCTTCACCGGATCACTCCCCAACATGAAGCGGGCGGTGGCCGCCAAGCGGATCGCCGCCCTCGGAGCCTGGACGGCCGACAGCGTCACCAAGTCCGTCGACCTGCTGGTCGTCGGCGGCATCGAACCCCACCAGCTCGCCCCAGGGGCGAAGAAGACCGGCAAGCTCGCCAAGGCGGAACGCCTCCGCGACTCCGGTCACGACACCACGGTCATCGACCACGAGGAGTTCTACGAGCTCCTCGCGGTGGCCGAGGGCTGACCAGTCCATGCGGACGTCCACAGACCTCCGCGTCCCCTCCGATACGCGCCGCCGTCCGCTCGACCCAGCCCAGCACCGGCGGGCGGCGGCGTCCCTTCCCCCCTTCGACGGCGCGTCACGAAGGACGCGCCCGGCACCAAGGAGCACCCATGCGAAAGATCACCATCGGCCTCGTCGCGGTCGCCGTCCTCACCGCCGGCTGCAACCTCGAACAGGACCCGGTCGCCGTCCAGTCGTCCGGCCCCGGCAAGTCCGCGGGCAAGAGCAGCGGCGGGGCCAAGAGCAAGACCTTCCCGATCAAGCTCACCGCCAAGCGGGCGCACGCGAGCAAGAGCGTCCTGAGCGACGGCGGCGCCCTGTCCTGCGTCAAGGTCACCGTCACCAACCAGACCAAGAAGCAGCTCGAGATCAACCCGCTCTACTTCTCCATCACCGACACCAAGAACACCAAGCACGACAGCACCTCCGCCCTCGGCGAGTACGAGGGGCAGATCGACACCACGGAGCTCGCCCCGGGCGAGAAGGCCACCGGCCTCGTGTGCGCGAAGGGCAACTTCCGGCCCAAGGTCGTCGCGATGACCAACCCGCTCTTCGACGAGGCCGCCCGCGCCCAGGTCGCCTCCTGACCGGGAAGGCGCCCCCGGCGACGCGAGAGCCGCTCAACATTCGCTCTCTGTCGCCACAAAGCACCGGCATCCACCGAGCAAAGGGAGAACATGAAGATCCTGCACGCCGCCGATCTTCACATCGACAGCCCGTTACGGGGACTCTCGCTCTACGAGGGCGCCCCCGAAGAGGACCTGCGCCTGGCCACTCGGAGAGCCCTGGAGAACCTCGTCCGGCTCGCGATCGAGCTGCCCGCGGACGCCGTCCTCCTCGCCGGCGACGTGTACGACGGCGACTGGAAGGACTACCAGACCGGGCTCTACTTCAGCCGCCAGATGGCCCGCCTCGGGCGAGCCGGCATCCCCGTCTACATGGTCTCGGGGAACCACGACGCGCAGAACCGCACGATGCGCTCGCTCAGGCTTCCCGACAACGTGCACGTCTTCGCGACGAGGGAGCCCGAGACCGTCCGGGACGAGAAGGCCGGACTCGTCGTCCACGGCCAGGGATTCGCCGAATGGGACCTCACCGACAACCTCGCCGCCGGATACCCGCCGCGAGACGGCGGCCTGTTCAACGTCGGCCTGCTCCACACGGGCCTCGAAGGCGGCCACCACGAGCACAAGCGGTACGCGCCCTGCACCATCGCGGACCTCGAAGCCCGCGACTACGACTACTGGGCGCTCGGCCACGTCCACACCCAGCAGATCGTGAGGCGGCAGCCCTGGATCGTCTACCCCGGCAACATCCAGGGACGCCACGCCCGCGAACCGGGCCCGAAGGGGTGCATCGTCGTCACCGTCGACGGTGATCTGCGCGTCCAGTCGGTCGACCACCATGACCTGGACAGCACCGCCCGCTGGGCACGCCTCGACGTCGACGTCACCGGTCTCGACGACACCGACCAGGTGCTCAGCCGCGTCCAGCAGCGCTTCCAGGAGATCCCGGAGGAACGGCTGACCGCCGTCCGCGTCACCCTCAAGGGCCGGACGTCCGCCCACGCCGCGCTGTGGCGGCACCGGGAGCGGATGCTGAACGAACTCCGGGCGGCGGCCGGCCACCACCCGAACCTGTGGCTGGAGAAGGTCAAAGTCCGGACGTCCAGCGAGGACGGCGGCCGCTGCCCGCCCGGTTGGCGAACTTCGCCGCCGAGGCGGATGACGACGGTTGATCCGCTCGATTCCGAGAGACTGCGGCCGCCGATGCCGAATACCAGAAGAAGGCGTTCACCTGTGCCAGGTGCCGTCCTTGCGGCCTGCATGGCGGGGGCGGCTGCTTGCCGCCCCCACCTCACTGGTCAGCGACTCGGGGGCGGTGAGGTCGGCGCCGGCGGTGACGGTCACCTTCAGGCGCGGGGCGATCTCCCGTGGGTGATCGCCCCGACGCGTCCCATGTGGGCTGGCGGTTCTTATCCTTGGCGGAAGATGGCTCCGTCAGACGAGGACTCATCCGCAGGCCGCAGCTGGCCCACGCCCCACAGGCTGGTAGTCCCGGGAACCAGGGCCAGGCCGTCGACGTAGGCCGTACGGTCCCCCGCCTGGACGGCCGAACTTGACCACGTGCCGTCGGATGAGCGGTGCATCAGCACCGGGGCGTCGCGGCCCGACTCCCGCCTATCGCCTTCCCCGGAGATCCACAGCCCGCCGCGGCCGTCGGCCGCGGCGACCCGCGGACGCCAGCTCCCCGGCACGTCCACCTTCTGCCACCGGTCGCCGTCCCAGCGTGCGGCCACCGGAAACTCCGTTGAGCCAAGGTCGTCGCTACGCGAGACCATCCCCGTCACCCAGACTTCCGTGGCCGACACTGCGACCACGTCCGACAGGAAGACTTGCTGTGAGGGCTCTCCCTCGCCGCCCCGGATGTCGTCGGGCAACGCGTCACCGACCGGCACCTGGGTCCAGGCCGTGCCGTTGTAATGCGCGATCACCTTGAAGCTGTCCGAGGAGTCGTTGCCGATCGCCCAGATGTCGCGGGCTGACACCGCGCTGGCCCGTTCGATGCTGTACGGCAACTGGACCTGGGTCCACCGGTGGCCGTCGAAATGCCAGGTGCCCACGCCGGCGTCGCGGCGATTGTCGCTGAAGACCCATGCCTTGTTGGGGCCCGCCGCGGTCACGCCGCTGACGATGCCGGTGGCCCATCGGTGCGCGACCACCCATTTGCGGCCGTTCCAGCGCAGTGCGTACGAACCCCTGGAAGCGCTGTCGCTGTCGCCGACTGCCCAGACGTTGGAAGTGGATGTGGCACTGGCCTCTCGGATTTCCCCGGGCAGTCCGGCCGGCACTGCCACGTCGCGCCAGGCCCTGCCGTTCCAGTGCTGCGCGATGATCCGTTCGTGCTGGTCCCCGGTAACGAACGTCCAGGCGTTGCGCGGGCTGGTGGCCGTGACCGCCGACATGTTGTCGTACTGGTTGAGGTCGTAGGTCTTCACCACCTGCCAGGGCTGCGGCTGTGCGGCTCGCGCCGGCGGTACCGCTCCCACGAACGCCAACACCAGCGCCAACGTCGGCACTGGCACGAGTTTACGGAGCTTGACAGTGAACCTGATGCATGAATGCCGCATCGTTCCCCCGATCGGGAAAGGGCTGAAAGCAGTCATCTATAGGACTCTTGGTCGGCCCCGCCGGTAGCGCGCGATACCGGATACGGCCACCGCGTCAACCGCGCGCCTTGATCATCCGTCCGGTGCCCGGCTGACCGCGAATGCACCCCGGTCTCCGCTGATACTGCTGATCACACCCCGATCTCGCTCTGATCGGCAGGTTGAGAATAGCCAGTCCCGCAGCCAGCCGAGCCAGAACCGGGATGGACCGTTCATAGCCAGGTACCGCCGAAAATGAGGCCCGCTGGGCGGCCGAATTGCACTAAGCCAAGCCCGTTACCGGGCAAGACCTAGAATTTCTCTGCCAACCAGTGCCAACGCCTGGGCGTGGCGTGCCAGAACGACCAGCCGTGCCGAAGGTGTGGCTTTGGCCCCGGATGTTCGCGAGTTCGGCACCTCCAGCGATCCGTTGGCGGTCGTGCCGGTCGGCAGGTGATCACCGATCCGCTGTCAGGGCGGGCCGCGCCCGCCGGGTGGTCACCGGGCGATGTCGCCTTGCCCGCAGTTGGCCATGCAGCCGTTGTAGACGGTCCAGACGATCGCCATGAACGCGGCGTAGGCGGCGATCGCCCCCATGATGCACAACACCATGAGAGGCGGGATCCAGCCCAGCCAGACACATCCGAGCAGCCCGACTGCCAGCATGGCGGTGGCGGCGGACATGAAAAGGATGAGCAGCGCCAGGCACATCGCCTGGCATGCCTCAGGTGACTCTTCTGCGGCGCCGGCTGGGGTGGCCACCAGTTGTTCCGCCGTGCGGGCCAGGATCGGGTCGCTTTTGATCGCTGTGGTCAGCGTGTCCAGCTTGGTGCGTTCGTCCATGGACCTGAGCTCAGGAAAGGCGGGAACGAACGCCCTGGCCGCGGCCTCGGCCTTTTGTACCAGGGCCTGTGTCCGAGCGCCGGTGATGCCGACAAGCTCGCCCAGTTCCCCGAAAGGGGCCTCCTGCCGCGACTCGGGGTCGCGCGTCAACCTGGCTCGCAGCGCGGCGGCTTTGTCGGCGTACTCTTGGCGCTGAGCTGCGTCCATGTTTCTGACGGTGCCGGCCTGAGCGGCGGCAAGCTCCATTGCCGCGGCCACGAGCCGCTGGAAGTCCTGATTTTGCGAGATGCGGCTTGCGATATCCTCGACCACAGTTTCTCCAAAGGCATTCCAACCACAGATCCGCGCCGATGGGTCGGCGGGACAACCAGCTGGAGCGGTCAGCGCGGTAGGACGAGAACGTGTGAACGGCGACGCTCCTTTGGGCGAGGCGAAGGCCGCGCTGCCACGAGCATGCGCCTCCACGCCCGAAACGTCACCGCCCCGTGAGCATCCACATCCGGACACGCATCCCCCATAAGGACTGCGTTTGTCCGGTTCGCTTCCTATGACGGGCCGGACCTGCATGCGCTTCGCCGGTGGCCAGAACGCGACCTGCTGCGTCTCCCGCCTGGACCTCTCGACATGCCCGCAGTCCGCTGAGATGCGGTGCCGCGAAACGGCACACCCCAGGGGTGTTGGTACGTCATCAATGAACGGGCGCAAGCTTCCTTGCCGTGGTTGAAGATCCTCTCCTGGCGACGCTGTGAGGCATCCTCACGGGTTCGCTCGGTTGGCCGGACCGAGTAGATCCCAGCGGTTGCCGGCGATGTCGAGGAACACGGCGACCCGTCCGTAGGGCTCAGTGCGAGGTTGCGTAACGAAGGCGACGCCAGCGGTCGTCATGCGTGTGTAGGCGAGGTCGAAGTCGTCCACTTGGAGGAAGAACCCGACGCGGCCAGCGACCTGCTTCCCGATAGTGGCGGTTTGGTGCGATGTTCAGCGCTTGTAGCGGTGCTGGAGCAGTCGGCTGCCGATCAGGATGGTTGCCAGT